>NZ_FNKB01000001.1 GCF_900102345.1 Leucobacter chromiiresistens
AAGAAGTGCCGGCGGATCTCGTCACGCTCACGCTCGAACTCGCGGCCGGCGCGCTGATCTCCCCGCTCGGGATCTCGCGCGAGCAGGCTGGCGGCGTCTCGGTGACGCTGAACCGCACCTCGAACTCGCTGCTCGTTGGCCCGGGCGGTGCCGACGCCGCGCGCCTCGAGCCGTACCGGTTGGGGGTGCTCCCGTGATCCAGGACTCACCTCCCCGGCACGCCCTCATCCGCGAGCGCCCGCTCCTCGTTGACGACGGCCGCGGCGGGCACCGCTCCGACTTCACCGACGTCGTCGGCGTCGACCTGCTCGGGTGGGCGCTCGATGCCGGCGCGACGACGAAGGACACCCAGAACCGCGACGGCGCGCTCATCGCGTGGACCGCGCGCGGCCCATTCGGCGCCGACGTCGAACGGCACGACCGCATCACCGTGTTCGGTGAGCGGTACAAGATCAACGGCGCGGTGGTCCGTCAGCCGGGCCCGACTCCGTTGACCTCGCACACGATCCTGCTACTCGAACGATGGGACGGATGATGGCTACCGGTGTACGCATCAAGCTCAACAAGAAGGGCATCATCCGCCTGCTGCAGTCCCAGCAGGTCGCAGACCACCTCAAGGAGCGCGGCGAGCGCATCGCCGACGCGGCCGGCCCCGGTTTCGAAGCGACTCCGCAGCTGAACAAGGACCGCGCGGTCGTGTTCGTGCGTGCGGAGACCACTGAAGCACGACGCGCGCAGGCGGCGGACAACGCACTGCAGCGCGCGATCGACGCAGGGCGGTGACCGTGACCGAGCTCCTCATCCCCACCGACGTCGAAGTCGCGATCAAGCGTGAGATCGACGCGTCGCTCGTCGGCACCCAGTTCCAGGACGCGAAGGTCGGCACGAAGATCCCACTCGAGCCGAAGCCGACGCACTTCATCCGCGTCACGGCGACCGGCGGCGGACAGCGCGACCTCGTTACCGATACCCCCACTGTCGTCCTGGACGCCTTCTCCGTCGATGAACAGCACGCCCGCGACCTCTCGGCCCTCGCTGTCGCTGTACTGCAGCGAGCGGGGCGCGTGGGAACGCTCGGCGGTGTGCCTTGTTACGGGGTGCGCGTCGGCGGCCTCCCCGCGAACCTCCCCCATCCGACGGTAACCACGCACTTCCGGTTCACCGCCACTGTCTCCGCCGCTCTGCGAAGAGCGTCGGTCTAGGTTCCCCAACCACCCACACGCCCGGCAAACCCTGTCGGGCGTTTTCCGTTTCTGCCTGAAAGGGGCACCCCGCCATGAGCGTGGATTCCAAGAACGTCTTTATCGGTGCGCCGGACCAGGCCGTCACCGGTGCGATCCTGTCCGGTCCCGAGACCGACACCATCCCGGCGACGATCGACGACTTCGACGTCGATGAGCTCACCGATTCCGGGTACGTGAACGAAGACGGCGTGACCATCACCCCGTCGGAGTCGACCGAGTCGATCAAGGACTGGTCGCTCAAGACCATCCGCAAGATCCTGACCGAGTTCGAGGGCACCGTGGCGTGGTCGCACCTCGAGCTCTCGCTGGGCGCCCTGAAGAACTACATGGGCGACGACAACGTCGAGGTCACCGACGCGACCGCGACGAAGGGCACGCAGACGCGGTCCGCGATCGCCGGCGAGCAGCGCCCCATCAAGCAGTGGGTGTTCCGCATCAAGGACGGCGCGCGTCGCGCGATCGTGTTCATCCCTCACGGCCAGATCACCGAGCGCGGCGAGATCCCCCTCGTCGCGTCCGGCGCGATCACCCTGCCGGTCACGCTGTCGACCTACCCCGACGCCGCCGGCAAGTCGATCTACATCTACACCGACGACGGCGTGGTCGCCGCATCGGGCGCGTAGATCCCCGACCAGAGCGCCCGGACGACCGGGGAACCCGTCCGGGCGCTCTGCTTCCCCCTCACGGTTCCCCACCCACAACACCCAATACCCCAGGAGGTTCCCCATGGTGTTCCAGGTTCCGGCGTCGAAAGCGTCGATCAATCAGAACCGATTCGAGTTTGAACTCGACGTCCCCGCGGCGAACGGCAAGACCAAGAAGCGCAAGTTCTCGCTCCCGAAGATGCAGTTCGTGTCGTCGGACGTGCGCCACCGCATGCAGCGAGTCGGCGTGAAGATCGACGCCCTGCAGAAGGAAGGCGAGACCGTCGACCCCGCACTGCAGGTCGAAGCTGCGGAAATCCAGCGCGAGCTCATCGAGAAGTACGCGCCCGGCCTGTACGAACTCGTCACCGACGATCAGCTGCAGGCGATCCAGGAAGCGTGGCAGGAGGCGTCGAACATCGGCCTGGGGGAATCCTCGCCCTCTGCCGACTGATCGACCGGCACGAGGACGCAATCGAGTACGACCTGCTCAACGCGGGCTACTCGCTCGACGATCTCGGCCACTCGCTCTCATGGCGCCACCTCTGGGTGCTGACGCGCAGGTGGCAAACGCTGCCCGGCACTGCCACCTGCGCGGCCGTACAGGGCCGCGAGCACTGGGGCGTGGCAGAGCAGCTTCTCGCGGAAATCATCGACCTCCTGAACATCGGCAACTGGCAGCGCGCCGGCCGCAAGCATGCGGCGAAACCGAAGCGCTTTCCCCGCCCATGGGAGAAAGCGAAAGCCCAGAAGCTCGGGTCTGACCCGATCCCAGTATCGAAGTTCTCCGACTGGTGGGACAGCTTCACCGACAAGAAGAAGCGACGGAACCGGAGGTAGGTCATGGCCGATGGGGTCGAGCTGGCAACAGCATGGGTGCGTCTCGTGCCGTCCGTCGAGGGAATCACCGACGGCATCACGAAGGCCGTCGTGCCGAGCATGGGGCCCGCGGGCAAGGATGCGGGGAAGCGCTTCGGTAGCGGCTTCAAGGGCGCGGCGAGCGGCTTCCTCACCGGCGCCGTGTTCCTCGGTGTTGCCGCCGGCGTGAAGTCGTTTGTCACCGAGTCCGTGAACTCGCTCGCGCGCATCGAGAAGATCAACACGCAGACCGAGACCGTCATCAAGTCCACGGGCAACGCAGCAGGGGTATCCGCGAAGCACGTGGAAGATCTCGCGGGCGCGCTCGAGAATACGACCGCGACCGAGGCCGAAGCCACGCAGGAGGGCGCGAACCTCCTCCTCACCTTCAAGAACATCCGAAACGGTGTCGGGAAGGGCAACGACGTCTTCGATCAATCGACAAAGGCGCTCGTCGATATGTCGCGCGCGATGGGGACCGAGCCGAAGGCAGCCGCGATGCAGCTCGGCAAGGCGCTCAACGACCCGGTGAAGGGCATCACCCAGCTCACTCGCGTCGGCGTCACGTTCTCCGAAGAGCAGCAGAACACGATCAAGTCGATGGTCGAGATGGGCGACACCGCGGGCGCTCAGAAGATCATGCTCGAGGAGCTGAATTCACAGTTCGGCGGATCGGGCGAGGCGTACGCGAAGACGTACGCCGGGCAGATGGAGCTCCTCGGGCACTCGTTCGGGACGCTCGGCGAGACCATTATGGGTGCGGTCATGCCCGCGCTGCAGGGCTTTATGAGCGGGCTCGTGCCCGTGTTTCAGTGGCTCTCCGAGAACCAGGGGGTGCTGCTCGGCGTTGCGGCCGCGATCGGGGTAACGCTCGTCGCGGCGTTCGTCGCGTGGACGGCGTCGATCTGGGCCTCAACGGTCGCGTTGCTCGCGAACCCGATGACGTGGATCGTCCTCGGCATCATGGCACTCATCGCGGCGATCGTGCTCCTGGTTGCGAACTGGGACACGGTCGTCGCGTGGATCAGTGAGGTGTGGGCGGGGTTCATCTCGTGGATCACGGGCGTCATCGACGGCTTCGTCGAGTGGTGGACGGGCGTCTGGTCCGCCATCACGCAGTTCTTCACGGACGTGTGGAACAACGTCGTGGCGTGGGTGACCGAGGTGTGGTCCGGCTTTATCTCCTGGATCACCGGCGTGATCGACGGGTTCGTTGCCTGGTGGAACGGCATCTGGAACAGCGTCGGTCAGTTCTTCTCCGACGTCTGGACCAACGTGTCGAGCTTCTTCCGCGGCATCTGGGACGGCATCGTCTCGTGGTTCCAGCAGAAGATCCTGTTCTGGCAGAACGTCTTCAAGGTCGGCCTCTACCTGTTCGTGTCGTTCTGGTCGAACACGTGGAACAACATCACGAGCTTCTTCCGGGGAATCTGGAACGGCATCGTGTCCTGGTTCCAGGAGAAGATCGCGTTCTGGCAGACCGTGTTCCGCCTCTCGCTCGCGATCCTGCGAGACACGTGGCAGAACATCTGGAACGGGATCAAGACGTTCTTCTCGAACATCTGGAACGGCATCAAGTCCGTGTTTATGACGATGATCAACTTCGTCAAGACCAAGCCCGTCGAAGCGTTCAAGGCCGCTCGCGACGCGATCGGCTCAGCGTGGAAGGGCATCCAGGAGCTCGCGAAGAAGCCGGTCCGGTTTGTCATCGACACCGTGATCAATGGCCTCATCGGGACCGTGAACAAGATCCTCCCGAAGGGGATGAAGATCCCGAAGATCGATCTCCCGAAGGGGTTCGCGGTCGGCGGCATCCTCCCCGGCATGTCGCGGATGAGCGACGGCGATAGCCAGCTCATCGCGGCCCGGCCGGGTGAGGGTGTCATGGTCTCCGAGGCCCTCCGCAGTTCGGCGGACAAGGCCGCGTTCCTCGCTGCCAACGCGGCGGGTCGGAAGGGTGTCGGCTTCGCGTCGATGCTGCAGGGCTTCGCGCGCGGCGGGCTGGTGAACCCGCTGCCGAAGGGCTCCTACTCGGTATCGCAGCCGTACCACGGCGGCCACAACGGCATCGACCTCGCCGCCGCCAGCGGCACCAGGGTCTACGCCGCGGCAGACGGCGTCGTGGGGCTCGCCGGGTCCGTCAACATGGGCGGCAACGAGGTCTACATCCAGCACGGCAACGGGCTGGGAACGCGCTACTCGCACCTCTCCCGCTTCGCGACGTCGGCCGGCACGAAGGTGAAGGCCGGCAACGTGATCGGCTATGTCGGCTCGACCGGCATGTCGACGGGCCCTCACCTGCACTACATGGTGCACAACCCGGGCGGCGGGGCCGTAAACTACGGCAGCCACGTGAACCCGGCACCGTACCTCGGCATCTACGGGAAAGACCTCGGAGAAGCCGGCGGTGCAGCGTCCATTCTCGACGGGCTTGTCGACTGGGCGGTCGGGAAGATCAAGAGCCAGTTCCCGGGCGGCGGCCTCTGGGTCGACGTCGCGACAGCTATGGCGAAGAACGCCGCCGGTCTCATGTCGAAGGCATTCAACCCGTTCGCAGCCGCGGACGGGCACACGGCGCTGTACGACGACGGCGGGTTCCTGCCGACCGGTATCTCCCTCGTGGAGAACAAGACCGGCAGGCCGGAGCCAGTGTTCAGCCCCTCGCAGTGGTCCACGCTGCACGCCGCCGTCGACGCTCCCGAGCGCGGCGACGGCGAGGGCGTATTCCACCTGTATGACTCCGACGGTGTGCTGTTCGGCACCATCGACGGGCGCATCGCGGCCGCCTCTTCGGCGGGATCGGATCGCGTCCTGAACGACAGATTGGGAGTTCGATAGTGGCTATCTCGTGGGGTCCGTATCAGAATCACGTCCGCCTCGGCATCGACGTGATCATGTCACCGAGCTCGGTCGGTACATCGACCAGCTCGGTGACGCTGACGGTGCGCACCTATGTGCAGATGGACGGCTCGTCGTCGATCTACTACAACGGGCTCTCGCTGTCGTTCTCCGGCTCATGGTCAGGTGGCACGTCCGTGAACGTGAACCTGGGGCCAGGGCAGTCCGCCCTGATCCACACTGCGACGTTCACGCGTGCCACTTCATCCTCGAGTCAGGGACAGACGTTCAACGCGACGTTGTCGCATGTGTTCGGGTCGACGTCGATCTCGCGGGGGTTCACGATCCCCGCGAGACCGGCGGCGCCACCGCCGCGCCCGAATGCCCCCTCTGGGCTGAGCGCAGTTCGCAACTCGGATTCGCAGATCACGCTGACCTGGTCGCGCAACAGCACGTACACGAGTGTCATCGTGCAGCGCTCGACTGGGAACGGCACATGGACGCAGGTTGGCCGCCCCTCGGGGAACGCGTTTACATTCGTCGACCGCACGGTGAAGCCGAACGAGCGCTACTACTACCGCGTCTACGGCGTGAATGCGGGCGGGACGTCGCCGGTGTCCGGCACCGCGGGCCCGGTATACACGACACCGCGAATCCCCTCGCGCATCACGGCGACCCGAGTTGCTGCCGGTATTCGTGTCAACGCAGAAGAGGGTGGCCGTCCACCGTACGCGGCGTCGTACGACATCATGGACGGCTCGACCTTGGTGGCGTCCAACGTCGCCCTGCCGTGGACGCATGCGAACCCGTCGCCGACCGCGCACGTGTACAAGGTGCGCGCAAGGATCGGGTCGCTGGCATCCGGGTGGTCGGTAGCGTCGAACGTCGTCGAGATCGCCGCACCTCCGAAGGCTCCGACAAACCTGTCCCCCAACGGGCAGGTGGTATCGAAGCTTGCGGTGCTGCTGCTGAGCTGGCGCCATAACCCGGTGGATGCCTCGGAGCAGACGGTGCGTCAGCTTCAATGGCGCAAAGCGGGCACCTCGGCCTGGACGGTGCTCACCGCGGTGTCTACGGACTCCGAAAGCGCAACCTTCGTCAGCTCTGAGGCCACCTTCGGAGAGGGTGACATCGAGTGGCAGGTGCGCACGAAGGGGCAGCACGCCGACTACAGCCCGTGGTCGGCGACAGCGACCTTCACGCTCACCTCACCGCCCAACGTCTCGATCACGTCACCGGTCTCGCCGTGGGACCAGGCGCGGGCGCTCGCCCGGTGGGACTACTCGCAGGATCTCGGCCGCCCGCAATCCTCGTGGGAAGCCGAGCTCTACGACGGCAACGACCTCCTCGTCGCGCGCCGGTCCGGCACCGGCGCAACGAACTCGGTGACGTTCCCCGACATGCTCACCGACGACGAAACGTACACCGTCAAGGTGCGCGCCGCGACGGGCACGCTCTGGTCCGACTGGGACACGTTCACCTTCACCGTCTCGTTCGTGCCGCCCGCGCTCCCGAACATCTCGGGCGAATGGAGCGAGGACACCGGCGCCGTCACCCTCAGCGTCGGCGCCGGCGACCCCGTGCCTGGCGGGCCGCCGGTCGCAGAGACCGGCACGATCGACCTGCTGCGGTCCGTCGATAACGGCCAGGTGTGGGAGTCCGTGCTCGCCGACAGCCCCGATGTGAACCTGATCGTGGACGATCCCGAAGCGCTGTCGAACGGGCAGACGATGTACCGCGCGATCGCGTACGCGACCGTCACCGGGGCGTCGGCCTACGCCGACATCACGGTTCTGGCGCAGTCGCAGGCGCTCTGGCTCGGCGGCGGCGAGCAGTTCGGCCTCACGGCGCGCCTGCCGTACTCGCCCAAGGTGAAGGTCGACGCCGGCCGGGAGCGCTCGGTGCAGCGCTACGAGGGGCGCAGCCGAGGCGTTGCGTACGCCGGCGAGCAGGTGACGCGCGTCGTCGACGCGTCCGGGGCGCTCATCGAGAGCGATGACGCGAACGCGACGGTGGCGCTGCTCGAGGAGCTCGCGCAGGATCCGTCACCGCTGCACCTGTACCGAGACCCGGACGGGCGCCGCATCTACGGGGTGCTCGGCTCGATCTCGCTCCCCCGCAACGGCGGCAACGCCGCGGCGATCATGTGGGGCTGGTCGTTCCAGCTCGAAGAGACCGACCGATAACAGGAAGGGGGCGGCATGGACCTCACAGGAGCGCGCCGCCCCCGGTGGCTGTACACCCTCCTCGACGCCGCGGACGTGCCGCTGCGCGCGCTCGACGGCGTGAAGGGCGGCAGCTGCGAGGTCGCCGCGACCACTCGTCTCGGCGGCTCCGCATCGCTCACGATCGACGATCGCGGACAGAATATCGACTGGATGAGCCACCGGGTGCGCATCACCTACGATCCCGGCATCCGAGGCGTCGAAGCGTGGCCGATCGCCACGATGCTCTTCACCACCCCGAAGACCCGCCACGGCATGATCGTCACCCAAACGGTCGACCTGCTCTCGAAGATGTCGATCATCGACGAGGACTCCGTCGCGGCGCGCTTCAGCCTCGCCGCCGGAACTCCCATCATCCCCGCGGTCGTGAGCCTCATCCAGTCCACCGGCGAGACCCGCATCGCGGTCACCGACTCCGATGCGACGCTCACGAACGCGATGGTGTGGGAGCCGGCGGAGTCGAAGCTCACCATTATTAACGACCTGCTCGATGCCGCCGGTTACTGGGCGCTGTGGTGCGACGGCAGCGGACAGTTCCGCGTCGAGCCCTACATCGCGCCGGCCGACCGCGCGGTGTCGTTCGTGTTCGAGGCCGGCGAGGTGTCGATCCACTCCCCTGAATGGGATCAGGAGCAGGATCTCTCCTCCGTGCCGAACCGGTACATCGTCGTCGGCACCGGCTCCGACAGCGCGCCCGCGCTCTCCGCGGAGGCGATCAACGAAGACCCCGAATCGCCGTACTCGGTGCAGAACCGGGGCCGCGTGATCACCCGCTCCGAGACCGGCGCCGAAGGCACCCTGCCCGTCCTGCAAGCCCTCGCGCAACGCCGACTCCGCGACGCCATGTCACCCGTCGCGAAGCTCGCCGTATCCCACGCGATCGTCCCCCTCGACCCCAACGACGTCGTCGACTTCCGACCACGCAACGCCGACCCCGCCCGCGCGACCATCCAGCGCATGTCCTACGGACTCACATTCGACGGCCAATGCTCTGCCGAGTGGAGGGAGGTGTGAGCATGCCCGACGTCCTCGCACCGATCGTCGATCGGATCGCCGCGCTCGCCGCAGCGGTCCGCGGTGCCCCTCACTTCGAGTGGGGCACCGTGGCGTCTTCGTCACCGCTCACGGTGCAACTCGACGGCGACAGCGAGCCGATGCTCGGTACCCCCTCAAGGCTCGTTTCGAACTTGTCCCCCGGTGAACGGGTGCTCGTCATGATTCAGAACCGCCGCGCGACAGTAGTCGGCCGCGGCGGCGGGACCGTATACCGGAGCGGTGAGGTACTGGTCTCCACCGGAACCCTCACCAACATCAGCGGCACGGGCACCTATGGAACGACGCTCACCTTCACAGTCCCTGCAGTCCCCCCACCCGGCTGCGCCGTCCGTGTTGAAGCCCTTCGTGTCGGCACCGGATACGGGAGCATCGCACTCGTAAGCCAAGCCCCTGGGGTATCAAGCACGACCGTGACTATCCGCTTCACACAAGTTGGGGCGGGCACAGCTCAGACGCTCACCGTTCGCTGGGAGATCGTCCCGAACTCGTAGAAGGAGCCCCATGGCTGACTATCTCACTCAAGCAACGCTCGCTGAGGACTCACTGCTTCTCGCGCGCATCGCAGCATGCGCTTTCGAAGAAGGACTTGCCCGGCCGCCTGCAGCCGATCCCCGCGAATGGGCGCGCGCGCAAGCCTGGGCCTTCGCAACCCAACCGGGATGGGATGAGGCAGTGCTCCGTGCGAACGGCAACATCCAGGCGGGAGTGACAGACGAAATGATCCGCGTCGCTGCTCACAACATCGTCACTACCCACCCGCCAGCGGCTTCTCCCGAAGAACCCTCGATCCCCGCCGAGTAGCGGGGCACTCTCGTTCCCATAGAAAGGAGTAGCGCATGACTGGAGTCATCTGGCCTGCGGTCAAGCCGCGAGTCACCGAAGAAGCCGGCACCCGCAACGGCACTCACACGGGCATCGATCTCGCTGCCGAGCGCGGAGATCCGGTCCTTGCACCGTTTGACGGGACCGTCGTGTTTGTCGGCGGAGACGGCGCATCCGGTCGCCTCTGGCTCGGTGATCGGTGGCTGTACCCCAACGGGCAAGGCCGCACGGTCGAAATCCAACGCGCGGACGGGCTCATCTCCCGTGTCGGCCACCTCGAGGGATACAACGTGCGCGTGGGCGACAAGGTGCGCGCCGGCGACGTCACCGGGTACGCGGGTGACTCCGGTTACTCGACCGGCGTGCACATCCACTGGGAGCTGCGCTGGGACCGCGCATGGAACGGCGGCCGCTGGATCAACCCGCGCAGCGTCGCACCCACGACGTTCACCGCACAACAGTCACTCACCACGATTCACGAGGAGGAAGACATGCTCATCAATCTGCGAGGCAAGACGGGCTCACACAAGGCCGGGCTCTACCTGTTCAAGGGTGGCAAGGCCACGTACCGAGGGAAGAAGCAGAGCGGTTTCCCGACGCTGAGCGACCTGACGATCATCGCCGGTCTGTTCAAGGAGTACAAGCTCTCATGAGCGCGACGGTGGTGGTGCTGCTGGTCGCCGCGTTCTGTCTCGTGGTTCTCGGCGGCATCATCGCTGTCCGGCAGTGGTTCGAGCGGCGGTCCAAATGACAGAACCCATTTGGGTCGCCCTCATCGTCGCGATGCAGGGTGTCGTAGTCGCTCTCATCAGCAAGGTCACGATCGATGCGCGCCGCACGAAGCGATCGACTGAGGCCGTCAAAGAGCAAGTCGCGAACTCGCACGTGCTCCCGAACGGCGAGCCGTACAACCTGCGCGACAACATCGACCACAACCAGTTGGCCGTGCTCGGCGAGATTCGAGGCATCCGCCGTGACATCGGCCGGCTCGACCAGCGTGACATCGAGCGCGGCCGCGAGATGCGCGAACTGCACGTCAAGATCGACGAGCTCGGAACGGCCGACCGCGGCGCAGCCGACCGTCTCACCAACATCGAGGACACTCTCGACCTACGAAAGGACCGCCCGTAATGGAGATCCAGATTCCCGCGATCCCCGCCGGCGTACTGACGCTCCTCGCGTTCTTCAGCCCGTTCGCGATCGCGCTCATCAACCACCCGAGCTGGCCTTCAGGTTCCAAGCGCATCGTATCGATCGTCGTGAGTGTCGTGCTCGCCGCGATCGTGCTCGTGCTGTACTTCGTGATGACGGGCGACGTCGTGCCGCACTGGCCCGTGTTCGTGCTTCTCGCGATCGTCGTGCAGCAAGCCGCCTACGCACTCATACTGAAGACCTCCGCGAAGAACATCGAAGGAAAGTACGGCGCGCACTGAGCGCCCTCTCCCAAGACATTGCGCCCCCTCCTAGCCTCCGGGCTGGGAGGGGGCGCTTTCGTCGTTCTCCGATGCCCCTTCTAGTGTCAAGGCCTGCATCTCCTTCCCTCGGCCCGCTCTACTGGAATGTGAAGGATGCCAACGGCCGACGCTGGCCACCGACGGAAGGACGACCACTCATGGGATCGATCAGGTACGACGGACTCACGATTCACTTCAACGACCGCCTGCTTGCGCACATGCAGGTAGTCATCGTGCAGAAGATCATGCGTGAGGAATCGTTCCTCATGGCTTGGAAGAATGGGACGAGCGCGGGCGAGGGCCGCACCGCGATCTGGATAGCTCCAAGCACGCGACTGACGTTCAGCTTCGAGGAGAGTGAGATGCCGGACATGGATGAGGAGTGGTTGCAGCGCCTCGGCGAGTCCGCGAACTCGAACACGGGAATGATCGTGACTGAGGCAGACGGATCGTTGGCTCGCGCAGAAGCAGCAGACACTCCATACCCGGGAAATCTGCCGGATGCTTAGACCAGAAAGCAACCCGTTCGCTGGCCAATACTCCATATCCTGAAGTGAATCAACCCCTGACCTATTTTGTTTTCAATGCCAAGATTTGGCGTATGGGGTATTTGAAACACGGTGGACGGGAATACGAATTTGAAGACAGGTTGCTCGCGCACCTGCAGTTCGTGATCGGGCAGAAACTGAAAAAGCAGGAGAGCTTCTTCCTGAGCTGGAATAAGGCCCACGATCAGGGCGATGGAAGGGTGTCGGTATGGTTGTCGCCCTACACGGGCGTCGCATTCCATTTCTCCGGTAGCCGGGAGCCCGAGCTGAGCAAGGCGTGGGTTCGGGCGCTCAACGCGCTGGCGCACACGCCCCGGGGGCTTCTCGCGATCAGCGAAGACGAAGCCAATAGGTTCGTGAAGAACAATCCCGACCTGACGTAAGACTAAAAGGACGGTCCCTCTCGGAGTTCTGAGAGGGACCGTCCTTCGTCGTATCCCGGTTGATGTATGGGGTACACGGTAGCCCGGGGCGACGCGACCAGAGTGCAACACTGCACACCGTCTGAGTAAGCCGTTGACCTCTCCGCGGAGCAGAAGCTATAGGCTCACGTGTGCAACGGCCCGCCTCCATTCGGCGGCCCCGACGTCTTCCGCTGCGCATGCGCAATGTGCGCCGCATTGTCGTACAGCACCGACGCGTCCGCCTGCTCGAGCGTCGGGAAGATACCCGTCATGCGCCGCTGCGCCGGATCGAGAGCCCACTTCAGCACCAGGAACCGCGCCTCACCCGTCGTGTCCGTGACGCGGTTCACGATCGCGGTCGGGTGATCCTTCGCGCTGCGCATGATCACCCACGTGTCCGCGTCGAGGCGGACCGGTGCAGGTCTACTCATGCGCAGCATCGTACGTCGTGCCGTCGACACTGGGACGGCAGGGTGATCTTCCGGGTGATCTCGTGTCGTCTGCGCATCAGTCTGTGGCACGCTAGGGAGAAGTCGGATCGCGTCGGTGCGGTCCTCTGAATAGATCGGAATCGCAATGGCGGACATTGCTGCAGGTTGGTACGACGACGGCTCGGGACGACAGCGCTGGTGGGACGGATCGGCATGGACCGATCAGTTCGCTGAGGAGCAGCCCGCCGCTCCTGAACGCTCGAGCGCCATGCAGAAGGCCGCGTCCCAGATGCAGTCATTTGGTCGCAAAATGACGAACAAACACGACCTCAGTGGCGATGAGGATGCGATCTGGACGGCAGTGGGCAAGCCGCTCACTGGGATTGGCGGCGGACGTTACAAGCTCACCGCAGAATACCTGATCTTCGAGGTCGGCACGCTCTCGTCGCGCGGCCAGCAGATTCGTACACGCGAGATCTTCGATGTTGATTCCTCGCAGACGATGGCGCAAAAGGCCCGAGGCGTAGGGAACATCACCCTTCAGGCCCGACGAGAGTCTGGCGAGGAGAAGGTCACCCTGCAGGACATCACGAACTTCCGGGAGGGCGTGAACATCATCAACCGCGTCTCCGATGAAGCCAGGCATTCGCATAGCCTGCGGGAGCGCACCTCACACTCAACGGTCTCCTACAATGGTCAGCCGCATTCCACTTCAGCCCCGCCGGCCGCCGCGCCTCCCGTCACGACCGTGGCCGAGGCATCAGGCGCGAGTGATCTGAACAGCGAACTCGAGCGTCTCGCAGCCCTCAAGGCGCAAGGCGTTCTCGACGATGAGGAGTTCAAAGCTGCGAAGCGGAAGCTGCTCGGTCTCTAGAGCCGCACAGCCCCATCACTCGACAAGCACCCCCTGGTTCTGAGCTTTTGCTCCGCGCGAGGGGGTGCTTCACTTTTGTGCGGCTGCCAGCATGGACGGATGAAGGATGAATACGGTTACCGTCTACCCACCGAGGCTGAGTGCCTCAAGGTCGCAGGTCGCGCTCTCACCAAAGGCATCCTCCGAACCATGTCTATGGATCCGCACGAAGCGGCACTCGGCGCCTACATCCCGAACGTCACGCCCTCTGTAGAAGAACTCGAGGCCCAGATCCGCGGCTTTCATGCGGAAGCAGAAGCCAGGGCTGCGAAAAAGTGTGGGCAAAATGTGGGCAAACACCCAAACGGCGACAGTTAGAAGCCGCCGCGATCCCAGTCATAGCAACGATTATCGCTTAAGAGATTGCGGTGCCCCGGATAGGAATCGATTCGAGAAAGACCGAATCAGCCACTCAACTTCCGCATGATCACGCCACTTTTGAGGGAGTGTGAGGGGGTGTCGAAGGGGGTCCGGGTTGCTCGAGTGTGGGCAAAATGTGGGCACGGCGGGCCTGATCGAGTGCCGATGCGACGAGGTCGAGATCGTCATCGAATAGGTCCGCGTAGACATCGAGGGTCATCGCCGCTGACGCGTGCCCGAGCATGCGCTGCACGGCCTTCACATTCGCTCCGCTCGCGATTGCCAGCGACGCCGCAGTGTGGCGGAGATCGTGCGGTGTGACCCTCGGGAAAGTCGGGTCTGCGGCCTGGCAGCGCTTCACGGCCTCGGCGAACCATCCACGCTTCGAAGCCGACACTGGAAGGTGAGCGGCGCCCGTCCCGAACAGCGGTGAGTCGAGTTCCTTCCCGACCGCGAGCTCGGCGAACTCCTCGCGAAGGAATGACGGGATCGGCACGGACCGGGCGCGGTGAGTCTTCGGAGTGCCGACCACGAGCTGCCCGGACACTGTGACGGCGTTCTGAGTCACACGGACGCGCCCGCGCATGAAGTCACAGTCGATCACGCGAAGGCCGGTGATTTCACCCCATCGCAGCCCCGTGTAGGCGAGCGCATTGACGAGGGTCGAGTGGGCGCGGCTCTCGCGCGCGAGGTGGGCGACCTGCGCGTGCGTGAGGTAAGCGTGGCTGCGACGCACTTTCCTGGGCAGTTTCACACCCCGTGCTGCATTCGACGAGATCAGTCGATCGCGCGCGGCGACGTCGAGGATCGATGAGAGCACCCCGTGTGCACGGTTGACGGTCGATGCTGATTTCGGCTTCCGCTCCCACTCCCCTTCACGCGCGCCGGGAATCCCGGTCGAGAGCTCCGCCACCCATGCCTGTACCTCGGAGAACGTGATCGATGCGATCTGACGCGTCCCCCACTTCGGCTTCACATGTGTGCGCCAAGACCCTTCCATCGCGACGCGCGACGCTGGCTTGAGGTGCAGCTGCGCTGCGATCCACGCGTCGCCGATCGCCGCGACTGTCGTTCGCCCGAGCGAGGGGTCAACGTAGTCGCCGGTCGCTTTCAAAACGGCGACCGTTGCAGCGAAGAGCTCGGCCTCGCGCTTCGTCTTGAACCCGCGCTTGTCCGTCTGGGTGCGGTCGGGCTTCCGGTAGCGCACTCGGTATCTGCGCCCCGAGGCTGTTTCGTACGGTGTGATCGTGGCCATGAGGCTATTTCTGCCGGGGCTTCTTGTGCCGCGCTGTGAACTCGCCAGCGTCTTTCGATCGCCCCTGCCTACTCGGACGGACTTGGCTAATCACCTGTGCACCGCCCCCGATGACACCTGTTACCGCAGCGATATACCCAGCTGCATCTTTCCCATTGATCAGCAGAAGCATTCCGAGGACCACAAGCAACGTCGGCAACAGAGTAACCACGGTAACCGCGAAACGATATGAGTATGCTTCGGCGCGGATCGGGAGTAGATCGGCATCGATCTGCGCCTTCTGCTCGCGCTCCGCCATTGCGAGAATTCGGCCAGGCATGGATGGATCCACTCGCTTGTAGCCTTCAAGGGCTTCGGGCGAATGGAGTTGCGGCTGCGCCTCGAGAAAGACCTGCGTGATCTCCTGCTGAACAGTCTGCTGAACGAGTGCGACTAAGCGATCTTCTTGTTGGCTATCGTCGCGGCCGTGCTCATGTAGCGGCCGGTTCTCTGCCACGCCAGTGCCGTGTATGGCTTCCGCCTCGACGCTTCGCTGAGGGCCCGCAGGCGCCGCGGAGTCGGGGCGAAGCTCGTCTTGACGGCCCGCTTCAAGCCCGTCACTGCTGCGTGGCTCGGGGTCGTGGTCATGGGACAACTGTACGTCCTTTCTGATGAATGTCGCATCCATGCGTCATTCAGGCTCATTTTCGAATTCAAACTGCTGCGAGCCCGCATGTCATGCGTCGCTCGGTCTTGAGGCTGTGGCGCAGGGAGTCCTCGAAGTAGTCTTCGTCCTCGAGTTCGCCGAAGATGTTGCGTGGAGCAGCGAGCGCATCGCGCTGCAGGTGGTGCTCCTGGTAGAGCAGCACGATCCGTCGCGTCGTGCGTAGCTTCTGAGCGATTGCCAGCGGGTGGGGATCCTCGAGCTCTGCGTTCCGGTACGCCTCGAGATTGACGAGCAGCTTCGCAGCGTAGATCCAGGCGCGCGCCTCCGCTTCGGGGCTGCTGCATCGATCGCCGTACTTGCAGTGGCCGAGCTCGTGGGCACACGACTCCCGCTGCTGCACGAGGTCGAGTCGGTCGTTCAGGAGAATCAGTCGCTGGTCGTCGAGGTACGCGCCGCGGCGGTGAGCGGGGAGCGACGCGAACGCAACTCCGACGCCGAGCCGTTGTGCCTCATCGAGCAGATCCTGCATGACTTCTCCTTACGGGGTTTCCTGTGATCGTTCTTGTTCTTCGTCGACGCCGGCCTCATCATGCGCAGCGAGCGCGTATCCGTCCAGTTCGACCTTCCCGAGGTGGGGAATGTCATCTTCACTTTGACCACCGACATTCGAGGCGTTTCCCGGGAGCGGATCGCTGAGCGAATCAACATCCATCGGCTCGGTGAGGGTCGAGGTCGCAGAGCTGTCCTGCACCCGACGCAAGATCTCTTTCGCCAACTGTTCATCGGTGGCGGTCACGAGCGCATTGGCGCCCGTCATGAACTTCGCCTCCGATTCTGTGATGAAGCCGATCGCGACAAGTTCTGGAAGCACCGGGATGCCGTACTCACGACAGATGCGGACGAGGAGTTCAGGGCGCAGTTCAGATTCGATCTGTCGTCCGATCGTGGTCGGCGCGACCCCGATGCGCAGGGCGATCGCACGCACGCTCTTTTCTCCGGTAATTCGCTTCAGGTAGTCAGACGCGTTCTCATTCACACGTTCATAATGATGCATCTTTGCATCATGCGCAAGCTGAACTGCCGCGTAATTACGCCGTTCCAAATTACAATGATGCAATTTGCGTTCATTTCGTGTTGCATTCGTTGCGTCCTGCGTGCATAGTTATCTCACCACGTAGCGTTCACGCAACAGAGAGGAACAGCAATGACGATGACGATCAAGATCAAAAAAGATCTTCTGAAGCGCATCCGCGAAATTCGCTCCATACCGAGCGAGGAAGTGCAAGCACGAATGATCGGTGTTGATCGGGTCACCCTGCGTCGAGTCGACAAGGGCAGCACCCCCTCGGCTGGCTTCATGGCCGGGGTTCACGAAGCGTTCGGACTGGGCCTCAGCGAAGCGTTCGACGTCGTGCCAGTTGAAGCAGTCGGTAGCAACAAGGCAGCGCAGGAAGCACCCGCAGCATGAGCGCCGCAGTCACGCCGATACGGAAGTCGGCAGCATCGCCCTCTCCGGTGTGGCTGTCCCCCGAGCAAGTCTGTGAGCGCATTCCCGGCATGACGACCACGATCCTCGCCGAACGCCGCAAGGCCAACCTCTCCCCCCGCTACTTCAAGCCGTCGAATAAGACGGTCATCTACGAGCAGGGCGAAGTCGACGAGTGGGTACGCGAGACCGCGTCCACTCCTCGCCACTAACGCACCGCTCCCGTTCTCGCCTCCGCCGACCTGGTGGAGGGCCGATTTGTCGTACCCGAAAACGAAGGAACTCCCCTCTCATGGACATCAACGTCATCGCCGGCGTCGCAGCGTTTCTCATCGCCGCGCTGCTCCTGCGGCTCGCTACTCACCGGTACGAGAAGGCGCTCGAACACCGCGCCGAGGCGGCCAACATGCTCGCCGAAGCGCGCGACGAGCGCGCAGACGCGGTGCGCATCAACGCCGAAACCGCCGGCATGCTCGCCCACGCACCCATCTCCGCAGACGAAGCGCGACGCATCTACGCGGACCTGGCTGATCCGCGCCGGGCCGAGGCGGGTGTGAAGTGAATGCGCAAGATCAGCGGCCCGCTCACCGTCGCGTGGCGCATCCTGTGCCTGCTCGCATGCACGTCAGCGCTGCTGCCATTCACGGCGGCGTGGTTCGTGATCGGCCCGGTCGTGCAGGGCGTCGCGATCTTGCTCTTCGTGATCTTCATGCTCGTCATCGCGCTAGCGGACTACGCCTCCTCCGCCGACTCGCCGCCGCGGTCCGCCGCGTCGCTCGAGCAGTCGGGATCGTGCAATGAGCGCCGGTAGTGCGCCGCGGTACGCGGTCGGCCTCGATCTCTCGCTCACCGGCTCCGGTGTCGCGGTGATCAGCCTGCACACCGGGCAGGTCGCCCTCGGCCTCGTCGAGACGAAGGGCACTGCGAAGGCTCGTCTCGACCAGACGCTCGACCGGTTGCAGGTCGCGCTCGCTGGGATCGCCGCTTACGTGCCCGCCGAGCGCAGCGTAATCGTGATCGAAGCGCCCTCGCTCGGCTCGCAGAACGGGAAGTCGCACGAGCGCGCAGGGCTCTGGTGGCGGACGGCGGGACTGCTGCACTCCCGCGGGCACATCGTCACCCAGGCGTATCCCCGCACCCGGGCAAAGTACGCCGCCGGCCACCTCCCCGTGAAGAGCACCCGGAAGGGCCCCGACAAGAACGAGGTCGTGGCCGCGCTCGCCGCCGAGCACCCGCACCTGCACCTCTCCAACGACAACATCGCCGACGCGTTCGCGCTGGCATGCATCGGCGCCCGACACCTCGGCGCCCCCATCGACTCCTCCACCCCGCAGCGGGTGCAGGCCACGGCCGCCGTCCGGTGGCCGACCACCGACCAGGAAGGAACCACCCGATGACCGTCAAACTCCTGTCCGCCCTGCCGAAGGACGACAAGAACGGGCTCGCCTCGATCGAGTCCACCCTCGCGGACCGCTACTACTCCGGCGGGCGCACCACCGCGATCGTCGTGCTCGAATCGCTCCGCGTAACGGACGAGGCCGGCGAGCGCACCCCCGCGGTGAAGGTCGTCCGCATCGAGCCCGTCACCGGCGAAGACGAGAATGCGGCGCTCGACCTGCTGCAGGGAGCGCTCGAGCAGCGCGTCGGCCGCCGCCCGGACACGCTCGACCTGTCCGACCCGGCTGACGAATTCGTCGACGTGCCCGCGTCGCCGTCGCTCGCGATCGAAGGTGACGTCGTTGACGCGGAGATCGTCGACGAGCCGGTCGCGGCGGCCGGGAGGACGTCGTGAGCGTCGCGCTCGGCAGCCCCGCGGCGTGGGTGCGGAACCTCCTCGGCGTCGACCCTGCAGGCGCGCCGGAGAGCACCACCGTGACCGGGCTGCGCAGCCCGCTCGGCGACACCATCACGGCGACCGTGTTCGACACCCCCGCACTGTCCGACGGGCACGACAACGCGCGCCTCGAGCTCGCCGAACTCGAGCGCGGCGACAACGACGCCGACCTCGGCATCGTCGTCTCCCCCGCCGGCCTCACCGGCATCGACGAAACCGCCCCCGAAGCGTGGAACGTCACCATGACGCTCCCCACCCTGCGCCGCATCCTCGGCCAGGACACCCACAACGAGAAGGAATGAGCACCATGACCACCACCACCTCCCCGCACACCGAGCAGACCGTCGACAACCTCGTACTCCGCCGCGTCGAACTCGACGACCTCATCGCCCGCGCCACCGAGGAGAAGCAGACCATCAACCTGCAGATCATCGAGAAGCTCGGCGACGGCACCCACGAGACGCAGCACGCGAAGGTCGTCATCGCGCGCCGCGGCACGCTCGACGCGAAGCAGCTCGAAGCCGCCTACCCGGCCGAGCAGTTCCCGCAGCTGTACACGACGTCGACGCGCCTCGACACCGCGCAGGTGAAGAAGGAGTTCGCGCCGACCGCGCTCGAGGAGTTCAAGACGTACTCCGCCCCGTCGGTCACGATCAAGTAGCCGCCGCCATGACCGAGCATCCCGTCGAAGCCCTCTACAAGGGGGTGATCGAGAACGCGATCGCCGCCCACCCCCGCTCCCTGCAGAAGCGCATCGGGCCCAGCGAGATCGGCATCGAATGCGACCGCCGCATCCTGTACAAGATCGCCGGCGTCGAAGAACCCCCGCGCCCGCCCGCGTGGAAGCCCGCAGTCGGGACCGCCGTGCACGACCAGCTCGAACGCTGGTTCGACGCAACGAACCCATCCGGCGACGTCGCGAAGACGGACTGGGTGACCGAGTGGGAGATCACCGTCGGGATGCTCGGCGCCGGCCCCGATGCGACACCGATCACCGGGCACAGCGACCTGTTCCACGTCCCCACGGGCACGGTGATCGACCACAAGATCATCGGCCCGAAGCAGCTCACGAAGTACCGCCTCCACGGCCCATCGCAGCAGTACCGCGTGCAGGCCCACCTCTACGGGAAGGGCTTCACCGAGACCGGCGGATGGGGAGACGCGAAGCACGTCGCGATCTCGTTCCTTCCCCGCGACGGCGAGCTCGGGAAGTCGTACTGGTGGCAGGAGCCGTACAACCCGCACCTCGCGCTCGACGCCCTCAATCGGCTCAACGCGCTGTACGGGCTGCTGCAGATCGTCGGCCTCGAGGCCGCGCTGCGCACGAAGGAGCTGTGCGCGGACGAGTGGTGCCCGTGGTGCTCACGCGAACGCCCGCAGCCCGAGCGGCGCAGCGTGTTCGAAGCCGGCACCGGGCCCGTGATCTCCCGACCGGCGACCCCGGCGCCCGCGCCGCCGGCCGCCACCCTCCAACCTCTGCCCGGCCTCGGGCAGATACCGCAGACGCCGCAACCGCAGCGCCTCAACCTCTTCCAATAACGCAACAACGAAACGAGGAAACACCATGTCACTGTTTGCAACCAGCACCGGTAAGGGCGTCAAGTTCAACGAGATCGGCGCCCGCATCACGGGGAAGATCGCGCAGCTGCCCTTCGAGAAGCAGGCCACGAAGTTCGGGTCGCAGGAACCCGACTACTGGCCCAACGGCGACCCGAAGATGCAGGTCGTCGTGCCGCTCACCGAAACGAACGCGCCCCGCGAGGACGGCAACGACGACGGCGACCGCACCCTGTATGTGTCGTCGACCGCGATGAAGAAGGCGATCTTCGCAGCGATCAGCGCCGCCGGCGCGCAGGACGTGCAGGTCGGCGGCACCCTCACTGTGCAGTACACCGGCAACGACCCCGCGAGCCAGAACCCCGCGAACCCGAAGAAGCTGTACCAAGCGCAGTACTCGCCGCCCGCGACCGGCCTCGCCCAGCCCGCAGCCGCACCCGCGGCACCGCAGGCCGCCCCCGCACCGCAGGGAGCACCTGCGCCCGCACCGCAGGCCGCGCCGGCGCCCGCCGCGTTCGCCCCGTCGCTGCCCGTCGGCGTCACCCAGGAGCAGTACGACAAGGCGAAGCAGCTGCTCGCGATCGGCAGCGAGAGCGCGCTGATCCAGACCGCGCTCGGCCTCACCGCCGAGCAGGTCCAGCACATCGCCGCCGGCACCTTCTAACCCCACCCGAACCGCGTGGGCGCCGACCACACCGGCGGCGCCCACGCCCCACCCCAGACAGGGAACACCATGCGCGACCTCGCACCCCGCCGCCTCATCCGCGCCGGCGACATCGTCCACATCAAGAACCAGGACGGCAGCTGGAAGATCACCCGCACCATGCCCGCCCAGGGAGGCGGCACCCGCATCACCGCATCCAGCCTCCACGCATACCCCCGCGTCGACATCACCATCGCAGCGTCGCGCGCCACCCTCGCACACCAGGAGTAACCCCTTGACCTACGCCGCCACCGTCGCAGAGCTGTTCCAGGCTGGCATCTCGGTCGTTCCCGTCGCCACCGACGGCACGAAACGACCTGCCATCGCATGGAAGCAGTACACGCAGCAGCGCGCCGACATCGACCAGCTCGACGCCTGGTTCATGCGCGAAGGCACCACCGTCGGTGTCGGCCTCATCACCGGACGCATCTCCGGCGCCCTCGAAATGCTTGAGCTCGAAGGCCGCGCCGCGCACCGCGTCCCCGAACTGAAAGCACTCGCCGACGCCACCGGCCTCACCGAGCTCTGGGACCGCATCACCACCGGCTGGTTCGAACTCTCACCCTCCGGCGGCGTGCACTGGTTCTACCGCCTCGCCAACGCCGACGTGCCCGGCAACACGAAGCTCGCCGCCGGCCCCGACCGCATCACCCTCGCCGAAACCCGCGGCGAAGGCGGGTTCGTCGTCGCCGCACCCACCGGCGGCACTGCGCACCCCTCCGGGAAAGCCTGGATGCGGCTCGCCGGCGGCCCCGCCACCGTCCCCACCATCACCAGCGACGAACGCGAGCAGCTGCACGCCCTCATCCGCACCATCGACGAAACCGTCGACACCACCCCCACCCAGCCCAACGGGCCCGTCGCCGCGATCTGGTCCACCTACCAGCAGCACGACGGCGACATCACCCCCGGCGACGACTTCGAGCAGAAGACCGACTGGGCCGACATCCTCACCCCCCACGGGTGGACCCTCATCCACCAGCGCGGCAACCTCCGCTACTGGTGCCGGCCCGGCAAGAAGGACGGCATCAGCGCGAGCACCGGCCGCGCCGACGACCGCGACCGCCTCTACGTGTTCACGTCGAGCACCGCGTTCGAACCCGAAACCCCGTACACGAAGTTCGGCGCGTACGCCCTCCTCGAGCACGGAGGAGACCACGCCGCCGCCGCGAAGCAGCTCGCCGCCGACGGGCACGGACACCGCGCACCCCGCCCGCTCGCACCCGCCCGCCACCTCACCGCCGTACCGCGCGCCGGCGAGCTCGCCGTCATCGACCACAGCAACACCGTCACCGCGCCCGCACCCTCACCGCTCGTCGGCTCCGACTCCGCCGACCTCACCGACGCCGGCAACGCCCGCCTCCTCGCCGCCGACTACACCTCGCAGCTGCGCTTCATCCCCGACGCCGGCCGCTGGGCCGAGTGGACCGGCACCCGCTGGGAATGGGCGCCCGACGACGCCCCCGCCCTGCAGGCAGCACTCGACATTGCCGACCGACTCCCCACCGATAACGACCAGATCCGCAAGCACCGCGTCCGCTCACTCAGCACTCGCGCCCTCACCAACGTCGTCCGCCTCGCCCGCGCACTCCCCACCATGCGCACCGCCGCCGCCGAGTTCGACACGCACCCCTGGCAGCTCAACACCCCCGGCGGCGTCGTCGACCTCACCACCGGCGCCGTCACCCCCGCCACCCCACACCTCTACCACTCGAAGCAGACCAGCGTCGCACCCGACCCCGAACGACCCACCCCGCTCTGGACCCGGTTCCTGCACACCACCTTCGGCGACGACGAACCCATGATCACGTACGTGCAGCGCCTCGCCGGCCTCTCGCTCGCCGGCACCGTCGTCGAGCACATCCTCCCCTTCCTCCACGGCGCAGGCGGCAACGGCAAGACCGTCTACCTCGAAACGCTCACCACCCTCCTCGGCGACTACGCCACCGAAGCACCCCACGGGTTCCTCCTCGCCGGCCGCGACCGCCACGAAACCGAACTCGCATCCCTGCAGGGCCGCCGCTTCGTCGTCGCCGCCGAGATCAACGAGGGCACCCGATTCGACGAAGCCAAAGTGAAAGCCCTCACCGGCGGCGACAAGATCACCGCCCGCTTCATGCGGCAGGACTTCTTCACCTTCAACCCCTCGCACACGCTCTGGCTCATGGGCAACAACCAGCCCAAGGTCGAGTCCGGCGGCAACAGCTTCTGGCGCCGCCTACGCCTCATCCCCTTCACCCGCATCATCCCCGAATCTGAACGCATCGAGAACCTGCAGCAGCGACTCGTCGACGAAGAAGGCCCCGGCATCCTCGCCTGGCTCATCCAAGGATGCGTCGACTACGTCGCCAACGGCGTCCGCGAACCCGACAGCGTGCGCGCCGCCACCGCCACCTACCAGCAAGAGGAGGACCACCTCGCCCGCTTCATCGAAGACCGCTGCATCCTCGGCGGCGGCGAACACGCCCGCATCCAGACCTCCGAACTGCGCCGCGTCTACGACCAGTGGTGTCGCGACGAGAACGAGCGCGAGCTCTCCGGCCAGTCGTTCGGGCGACAGCTGCGGCAGAAGTTCGACATCGACGTCGCGAAGTCGAACGGTCGCCGCTACTACACCGGACTCATGCTCGCCGAGCACGAAGCCGAATCCGACGACCAGTCGCAGGGCGGCCTGTTCGGCACACACTGGGCCGACCGATGAGCAACCGGAGTAACGCGCCCTGCGATCGGTCCCTGCCCGCGGCCAACGAGGGACAGAAAGGGACCGAAAGGGACCGACCAAAATCAGCAACTGGCCCTGCCAACTTCGCTGAAATCACGGGACAGAACGCGACTCAGGGACCGATAGGGACCGATATTTCGAAGTACGCCAGCTCATTGATAGGTAACAGGGCAACAGAGGGTTCTGCCCCTACCTATACGCAGCCGATGCCAGTAAGCGCGAAATCGGTCCCTGACGGCCCTCGAGGCCGGCCATGAAACACCACGCCTTCCCCGCCGAATGCCCCCGATGCCACGCCCCCGTGCTCGCCACCCAATGGGACTTCTCCGACCTCATGCCCACCCACGGCACCCGACGAGCCGACCCCGTCGAAATCCCCGCCGACATCGAAGCCGCCTGCATCATCATCGGCCGCCCCACCTACAACCTCCACCGACGAGCAGGCCGCCCACACCTCACCCGCCGAGACCCCGAATGGCACCGCCGACACCACCACGGCCCACCCAACGCAATCCTCCCCGCCCACGAATGCGGCCGACCACTCCCCGGCACACCCCACCCCCTCGAACCCGCCACCACCGAAACCACCGACACCACCGACACCACCCCCTTCTGAGAAAGGCACCCGACATGGCGAAGATCAGCCCGAAACTCGTCGACGAAACCGTCACCACCAGCGGCTACCGCATCACCCGCGCCAGCACCGTCGTACACATCACCGACACCCACGGCACCACCATCGGCGAAGGCACCCACACCGTCAGCGGCCGCCTCCGCATCTTCATCAACCCCCTCAAGCGCCACGTCACCACCGTCACCGACCTCGGCGCAGCACTCGACGAAGTCAGAGCAGCACGATGACCACCTACGCGCCTCTCACCGAGACCGACCTCGACGCCCTCGCCCGCATGGGGCTCCCCCGAACATCACTCGACCTCCCGAAGGAGCGGAGGTCGGCAGCTATCGAAGTCGGCCGTGCTCCCGCTGCTCATCCGAGTGAGCACGAAGAGCAGAAAGAACACCGGCGCGAATGACAGCCCACAGCAGCAGCCAGAACAGCACGAAGCCGACGATCCCGGCGGCGATGTAGATGAAGAACAAGAGCTGCGCATTTTCCATGCGCACAGACTACCGAGAGGCGACACCATGACGAACCAGAAGGCCCCCGTGCAGGGTGGCGTACCCGAGGAACAGATTGAGGCGGCTGCACGTGCTCTCGCGTGCCTCGAGCCGGGCGAAGACTGGCCTACGAACGGCGAGCTCGGCGGGTCGCCGACGGGCACGCGCGACGACGAGTACCGGGACCGCATGCGCGATCAAGCACTGGCCGCTATGGAAGCTGCCACGGCGGTGTCAGCGTCGGCGTCCGCCGATCCAGCGGGCGAGCACCACGATGCCGAGGAGCGCGAGGCCGAGTGCCGGTGCTACGGCGCGGACGGTGTGACTGAACCGAAATGCCCCGCCTGCGAGGCCGAGTCCGAGGATCATGCGGCAACGGTAACAGGCGACCGCGAGAAGCTGACCGCGCGACTTCGGCACGGCGCGGAGGTGGTCGATTGGTACTCGCATGAGTGCGCCGACACGATGCGCGAAGCCGCTGACGCTCTCGCCGCTCCGGTCGAGGTAGACGAAGCGAAGCTCGCCGAGTTGGCCGACATGATCGACTCCCGCGAGTGGACGTGGTCGACGTTCGGCAACACCCTCGGTCGGCAGATAGCCGAACTCGTCGCCGAGTGGCTGCGAGGTGAGGGGCGATGAGCCGCGAGCTCGCCGTGATCGTGCACGCGGCAGAGGCGCAGACCCCGTTCGGCGACATCCCGTTCGGCTACGAGGCCCGCGTCGTGGACGGCACGATCGAGCGATACAACCCGCGCAGCATCGTCGACCTCTGGCGTCCGACCGCCGCGTGGGCGAAGGCCGCCGGCGACGCCTGGATCCGCCGCGCTCGTCGCCGCGAAGAACGAACCCGCCGTCGCGAGCAGCGCGCTCGCCGCGCCACCGGATACGAGGAGAAATCGCATGCAGACTGAGAGCTCATGGTCGGGTTCGTTCAAGTGGCACCTCGAGCAGGTGCCGTTCCAGCTCATGCACATGCGCGAGCTCGCGGAGAACACCCTCGCAGCGCAGGACACGAGCGCCGTCGTCGTGTCGGGCACGAGCGAGAAGGCCAGGCTTCCATACCGCGTCGACCCCGCCGACGACGCCGACCTGCTCTACGCAACCCTGATCATCTTCGGGCGCGAGGTCGCGGAGAAGATCGGCGGCGCCTCCCCACGCCCGCTCCGCGCCCGCATGTGGTCGGGACGCGACGAACCGCAAGGGCTGCCGCTCTGCACCCCGTCCGATGCGTTCGCGATGTCGACCGAGATCATCCGGTGGCTCATCGCGTGCACACACCAGATCGCCCATGATGCGACCTTGAACGACGCCCCCGAGTCGCTCATCGACCTCATCCGCGAAGTACGCGGACGCTACCCGCGAGCCGAGCCGAAGTTCCGCGCCTACCGGCGCAGACCGTGCCCAACCTGCGGAGAGCGCCTGATTCACCCCACGTACGAAGAATCGGCGGACGAACCCACCATGAGGTGTGACGGATGCCGGGACTCCTGGCCCTGGAAGGACTACCTCGAGGCATGAGCGAATGGCTGACCTACCGGGAGGCTGCCGAGCAGGTCGGCCGTTCTAAGCGTGCCCTGCAGCGCTGGCGACGACACGGGATGCCGATGCAGCTCGACGCAGAGGGCCGACGGATCGTGCACGAAACTACGTTGTTCGCCTGGTATCGCAAGAACCTCAAAGCGTGGCCTGCACACCAGGCGAAGCTCCGCAGAATCATGCGCGACACGCCGGGTGGCACGGAGGCTTGACCGCCCCCTAGTGTCACCCCCTACCTTGAGTGTTGAGCAAGTGGGCCGGAGCGCGATAGCGACCGGCCCTTTCTCATTCCTTCCGGGGTGCGCGGCTCACGGGCGGTGGTGCCGCGCACCCTCAATTCACGAGAACGTCTTCAAGACGCAGCAGCAACATTATGACGGTGACCGTCACTGCAGCCGCGGTCAATGCCTTCGCCGCCGAATCGAGCCGGTCGGCCCAGGTGCGTTTGCCGGGCTTCGCAACCGTTCTTCTATGGAGCTTCCCCACCAAGTGTTCGATGACGTCGTCAAGCTGGCTCGACCCGGGGGCGTCATCACGGAGATTGTTCCGTGCATTCGTCAGCCGGTCGATACGGCGAGATAGCTCTCGGTCAGTGATCACACCTACCGCAAGAACGATGAGGCCGACCGCCCCTGCAATCATCGCCGAAATGACAGTCGCGTCCATGAGCACCGACCTTACCCGACGCATAGCTCTCCGCTAAGTTGGAGCCATGAAGCGCACCCTCGCCGCCGCGGCAATCGCCCTCCTCGCCCTCACCGGATGCTCCTCGGACCCCGAAGAAGCGCCAGAGACGTCGGAGACCGAGGTGACCACGCCGGCCGAGACCACCGAAACTGAAGAGCCCGAAGCAGAGCCCGCGGAGCCGGAGGTTGAGGCCGCGAAGATCGGGACGCCCGTCGTCGCCGGCGACTGGGAAGTCACCATCAACTCGTGGACGGCCGACGCCGACGCCGCCGTGCTCGAAGCCTCCGGCGGCGTCGACGTGCCCGACGAGGGCAAACAATTCGCCGTGATGAACGTCACGATGAAGTACAACGGGGAAGGCACCGGCGACAACGCCAACGTGCAGATCCTCTACGTACCCGACAGCGACGGCGTGGCCGCCGGCCTCTGGGAAGCCTTTGGCACCACCCCGGGCGAGAACAAGCTCACGTACGAGACCCTCACGCCGGGCGGCGAAGTGACCGGCGACGCGCTCTACCTCATCGACGCCGACACCACCGGCACCTTCGAGGTGTACGCCGGCAACGAAGAACCCGTCGTCGTCACCCCGTAGCTCCCGCCCCTTCGCATCGAGCCCCTGCACTCACCGAGTGTGGGGGCTCAGTCGTTCCAGGACGGAGGCAGCGTGGCCACCGACCTGATTCACTCCCGCGCCTACCAGGACATGCGCGCCACCCTAAAGGCGGCATGGCAGCGCATCAACGCGGCCTGCTACTTCTGCGGGCAAGCCACGATCAACTGGGACGGGGAAGCGAACCAGCCCGACAGCTTCGAGCTGCAGCACATCATCAGCCGGCGCGACGCGAAACGCATGGGCCGCCCCGACCTTATCGTCGACCCCACGAACTGCGCACCATCGCATCACCGCTGCAACCGCAGCGCCGGCGCCCGAGCCGGACGCCCATCCATCGGAGAGACCTCGGAGGAGTACTGATGGACCCCATCGAGCAGCTGCGCGCGTTGCTCGCCGAGTTCACCGACTACGAGCCCGGTGTGCCGAAGTGCCTCACGATCACCGACCATCAGTTCCTCGACCTCGAGTTCTGGGGCCGACTCATCCACATCATCGAAAACGCGGAGGACTACTGATGCTGAGACGATTCCTCGTGCGCAAGCGCGAAGCCGCGAGCCAGCGGTGGCAGCAAGACTGCTATGTCGCCGAGGTATTGCAGGGGTGCAACATGCGCCACCTCGCTCTTCGCGACCGCGACCGCTCGCGCACCTGCCTCCGGCTCTGGGATCTCGCGCTCGACATCTTCACCCTCAACGGAAGGATCTGATCATGCGACGCATCACCCTCAAGGACGGCCCGCTCGACGGCAAGACCTACGACGTGCCCGACAACGCCGTGCGGATTCCCGCCGTCGGCGGCGCCTACCGTCTCACCCCGAAGACCGGGCAGTGGGAACCCACGAAGGCAGCGAAGCCCGCACAGGCCCGAGCGGCCCGCAAGCGCGAGACGAAGCCGAAGCCGAAGCCGACACCCGGTGCCGAGGTCGCACCCGCGGACGCCCCAGTCGACACTGCCACAGCGGCAGTCACCGACGCAGCAGAGCAGACAAGCGCAGCAGACGCGAGCGAGTGATGAACCTCGGCAGCCTCGAACTGAACCTGCGCATCCGAGTAGACGCTGGCATCGGTGACGAACTCACCGAGGTCGGACACGTCGAGACCCAAGTTCCCGTTCCACTGAAGGCAACGATGCGCGGCTCCACTCTGCACATCGACGCACCGGACACCGTCGCGATCGTCTCTGCGATCCTCGATGCAGCGGCGAACGCAGCAACCAAGCCGGCGCATTGCAGCGAAGTGTTCCCGAGGATCGACGAACTTACCGATCCGCCTCCGTGCCCAGAGCATCGTCCGGTGCAACACCGCGACGCGAAGCCACCGTGGTGCAACACCTGCAAGCGCACCGCCGATGGTCGATGCGCCCAGTGCATGAAGCCGATCCGCGTAACCACCGACTTCATCTGCGAGAACTGCGGCACCGACTACTCCAAGGGGTAGGGGGTTCGGATCGCTGGCAACCCGACCAGGTGAAGAGTTCGCCGGCAGTGATTTCCCCCACCGGGGTCCGCCCGTCCGCGGACGTCGTGTCCGCGTCCGCAAAATCGGAGGTTGCTTCATGGCGATGTCTCCCGAGGAACGGCGCGCGAAAGACGCTGAGCGTAAGCGGAGAGCGCGCGCGAAGGCTGCAGCGAGCCGGGATGCGGGGCGTGCCGAGGCGCGGACGCAGAACGCGTCCGCAGCGCCGCGTACGATGCGTGACGCGGTCGACGAGGCGCTCGCGTCGATGAAGTGGCTGGTGGCGTCTGATGTCGCGTCGAAGATGCAGGCGAAGGAGCTCGCGCGCGAGATCGACGAACTCACTCACGAGGGCGAGCGCACGAAGGCGCTGAGCGCTCACCGTGCGCTTTCTCGCGTGCTGTCGGACCTCGGCGGCACCCCGAACATGCGCATGCAGCGCGAGCTGCGGTCACTGAAGCACGCACCGGAAGCGGAGGGGGACGATGAGCGCGACGACGCGACCCCGACGCCGGACAACGTCACGAAGCTCAAGCGGCCCCCGAAGCGGCGCGCGTAAGAAGCTCTACGGCTGCCAGACTCCCCGCCTGTTCACCCCGCCGCTGCGCGAGCTGACCCCGGAGACGTCCCTCGGGTACGAGGTCATCGAGTTCTGGGACTGGATGCGGGACCGCCTCGAGGAGCTCGACCGGACTCGAACCGTCGAGGACGATACCGACTACCTCGGCCTGCTTCCGCGCGCTCTCGAATGGCAGCGCTGGCTGTTCATCCACGCGCTCGAACTTCTCGACGGCCCGGGCGCGGTGTTTCGGTTCCGCACTGTGCTGCTGCTCGTCGCCCGCCAGAACGGGAAGTCGACGCTCCTCACGGTGCTGTTCCTGTGGCGCCTGTTCCAGGACGGCGCGAGAATGGCGCTCGAGACGCATGCGTCGAACGATCATGCGCGCGCGGCATGGGAGGAAGTCGTCGCGGTCGCCGAGGCGATCCCGGAGCTCGCCGACGAGATCGCGAAGGTGCAGGAGGGCAAGAACTCCGAGCTGATGCTGCTCGACGGTGGTGAGAAGTTCAAGATCGCCACCGCGAACCGTCGCGGCGGGCGCGGGTTCCGCGGCGACCTCGTCATCTTCGACGAGCTGCGCGAGCACCAGGACTGGCGCGCGTGGTCGGCGACGTCGAAGACGACTATGGCTCGCCGGCGCGCGCAGGTGTGGGGTGTGTCGAACGCTGGCGACCTCTCGTCGGTCGTGCTGCGGCACCTGCGCAAGGTCGCGATCGCGAACATGAGCGGCGAGATCCCCGACGGCGTCCCCGAAGATCTCGCGGATGAGCTCGATCTCGACTCGATCGGCCTGTTCGAGTGGTCCGCCGGCACCGTCGACGGCACCGAGGACGGGCAGCCCGTCGGCCGCTGGGACCGTGAAGGGTGGGCGCGCGCGAACCCGTCGCTCGGCTACACCGAGCTCGACGAGCGCGCGATCGCCGCGGCCGCGAACAGCGACCCCGAGGTCGAGTTCCGCACGGAGGTGCTCTGCCAGTTCGTGAACACCTCCGGCACGGGCCCATTCCCGACCGGTTCATGGCCCAACGCGCTCGACGCGAAGGACGACCGCATCGCGCGAGGCGTCGTGCGCGACCGGACCCGGACGGCCTGCTACGGCGTCGACATGTCACACGACCGCACGATGGTGTACGTCGCGCTCGCCTTCTGGGATTCCGAGGGGCGGATCCGCGCCGAGATCGTCGCGCACCGCGCCGGCCCCGACTGGGTCATCCCCTGGCTGCAATCCCCCGCCCGAAAGGTCGCGCCGACACACCTCGCATTCCAGCGGCGCGGCGCGCCGATCTCGTCGCTCTGGAAGGACTTCGAGGACGCCGGGCTCACGGTGCACCCGTGGGGCGAGTCCGAGCTCGCCGGCTGGCACGGCAAGGTGTACGACCTCGTGAAGCGCGCCGCCCCCGACGAAGCCCCAAAGAAAGAGACGCCCGAACAATTCCGGCAGCGCGTCGGCTTCTCGCACGGCGTACAGCCCGTGCTCGACGTCGCCGCATCATCCGCACAGATCAAGGCCGTCGGCGACGGCTGGGTGATCGACCGGAAGGCGTCGCCCGCCGACGCGTCCCCGCTGCTCGCGATAATCGCGGCCGTCGGAATGCTGCTCACCAACCCGAAGCCGAAGTTCGAATCGGCGTACGAACGCGAGGGACTCCTCGTCGTCTAGATGAAGGAGGCCACGTGGCTATTCGTGATGCGCTGGCCGCGCTGTTCGGCCGCCAGGACACCAGTCGTGCGGTGGAGTGGCTTGGCCCTTCGCTGCAGCAGATGGTTCTCGGTCTGACCGCGGAGGAGCTGTACCGCACGCAGCCGCACCTGCGAATCGTGCTCGACTTCGTGGCACGGAACGTCGCGCACCTGGGCCTTCCAGCATTCGAGCGCGTCGATGACAACGACCGGCGTCGCCTCAAGGACGACCCGCTCGCGCAGCTGTTCGCTCGCCCGAACCCGTCGATGACGCGGTATGAACTGATCGAGTCGCTCGTGCTCGACCTCGGGCTCTACGACATCGCGTACTGGCTGGTGCTGGAGGTGCCCGATTCGCCGTCAGGGTGGCGGATCCAGCCGATTCCGCCGTCATGGGTGGTAGGCCATTCGGGCGGCACCGCGTTTGCACCAGGCAAGTACAAGGTGCGTATGCCGACGAACACGACCGAGGAGATCTCGGCGGAGGACATGCTCGTCTTCCACGGCTGGAATCCCGGCCGCCCGAAGCAGGGAACCTCCCCCGTGGAAACTCTGAAGCAGATCCTCGCCGAGCAGATCCAGGCGTGGTCGTACCGCGAGCAGGTATGGCAGCGCGGCGGCCGCGCCAGCGCGATCATCACGCGCCCCGCCGGCGCCAACTGGTCAGACTCCGCGCGCGAGCGCTTCGTCACCGACTGGAAGGCCCGGTGGACCGGGGCGAACGGTGCGAAGGCCGGTGGTACTCCAATCCTCGAAGACGGCATGACCATCAACAACCTCGGTTTCTCCGCCCGCGAGGACGAGTGGGCTGAGGTCGCGAAGGTCGCACTCTCGACCGTCGCCGCGGTGTATCACGTGAACCCGGTCATGGTCGGCATCCTCGACAACGCGAACTTCTCGAACACCAAGGAGTTCCGGAAGATGCTCTACAGCGAGACGCTGGGGCCGCTCCTGGCGATGATCGAGGACCGCTTGAACACATTCCTCGTCCCCCGCGTCACGAAGGCTCAGGGGGCGTATCTCGAGTTCAATATCGCGGAGAAGCTGCAGGGCGACTTCGAGGAGCAAGCGACGATCCTCTCGACATCGACCGGGGCACCTTGGATGCTGCGCAGCGAAGCTCGTGCACGCATGAACATGCCGTACATCGAGGGCATGGACGAACCTGTCGTGCCACTGAACGTGCTCATCGGAGGACAGGCATCACCGCGCGACACGGGCTCTCAGAACCAGAACGCTGCGCCCGTGCGAGTGAAGTCACAACACGAGCCCGGTCGCATCCGCGCGAAGGCGCACCCGTCTGAGACGTACGAGGCGAAGGCCGACGAGGTGGTACGCGCGTTCTTCAAACGACAGCGCAAGAGCGTGCTCGATGAACTCGGGGCCAAGGACGCGGACTGGTGGGAGGAAGAGCGTTGGAATCGCGAGCTCGCCGATGACCTACATGCGCTCGCGCTCACCGTGACTGCGAGCGTCGGCACTGCGACGGCGGAACAGATGGGTTTCGACCCGGACGAGTACGACGTCGACCGCACGCAGGCTTTCCTCAAGGAGGTTGCGGCATCGCGCGCGGGCGCGATCAACTCGACAACGCGCGACCAGATTGCCGCGATCCTCGACGGTGAAGGCCCCGAGGACGCCGATGGTCCGGCTCACGTGTTCGACGTCGCGGAGGAGTCACGCTCGAGCGGGATTGCGGCCACGATCACGACGACGCTCGTCGCGTTCGCAACCGTGGAAGCCGCCCGGCAGACGGCACCCGCTGCGACGAAGACATGGCTCGTCACCTCCGGCCGCCCACGCGCTGAACACGCGCAGATGGACGGAGAGACCGTCGGAATCGACGACCTGTTCTCGAACGGCGCGAAGTGGCCGGGAGATCCCGTGCTCGGTGCCGATGGAGTCGCGGGATGCACCTGCGATGTCGAAATCATCTACGGCTGAAAGGGGCCGACATGAAGATCAAGAGTGTGGCTCTCGGCCGAGTGAAAGCGGGCGAAGCGGACGGGCTCGCCGAGGGCGAGTTCCTCGTCTACCCGTCCACGTTCACGCGCGAGCCCGACAGTTACGGCGATGTGGTCGCGAAGGGTGCCTTCGTCGACGGCATCAAGGCGTGGCAGGAGTCGGGCGATGTCATGCCCGGCATGTACCTCCACGACCCGAACCAGATCGTTGCGAGCGCGATCGATATGGGCGAGGACGATACCGGCTGGTGGGTGAAGGGCGTCTTCGACGATGACCCTGAGGCGCAGCGCATCTACCGACTCCTCAAGGGGCGACGCCTGTCGTCGCTGTCGTTCGCGTTCGACGTACTCGAGGAAGGCGCGGTCGAGCTCGAGGACGGTCGGAAGGCCAATGAGCTGCGCAAGCTCATGCCGCATGAGTTCTCGTTCCTGCCGAAGGGGTTCGCCGCGAACGACGACACGAGCGTCGTCGCGGTGAAGGCCGCGGTCGACACGATCGCGATTGACCTCAAGGCGGGCCGCGTGCTCGCTGCGAAGCACATCGACTCCCTGCGCGCCGCGCAGGACGCTATCGGCACGGTAATCGCCGCGGCCGAAGCAACAGAAGACCAGGAGAAGGCCAGCGGTCAAGCTGCGCTCAACGACGAGGGCCCCACCGGGGTCAAGTCGGAGGAGCCCGGCGTCAGCCCGTCCGCCCGAGCACTGGCACAAGCACAAATCACGATCCTGCGCGGAGCGTAGGGGAAAGGGGTTCACCCATGAATCTCAAAGAACAGCTTGCAGCCCTGCTCAAGGCGATGCAGGCAATCATCGACGGCGCGAAGGCGTCCGAGCGTGAACTCACCGAAGAGGAGATCAAGAACCTCGAGGCGAAGAACGCAGAGGCGACCGAACTCAAGGGCAAGATCGAGCGCCAGGAAAAGGGTGCTGCGATCGCGGCCTCCATCGATGGTCTCGGCGTGCAGCCGGACGAAGAGCCCGGCGGCGCCCCGGTCCACGCCAAGAGCCTCGGCGCGTTCGTGAAGAACGACCTCGGCCCGAAGCTCAAGGGCGTGCGAGGCACCCGCTTCCAGGCTCAGACCGAGTACAAGGCCGCAACCGACGTGCAGGTCACCGGAGGCGCCGCAGGCGTCCTCGGCCCGGCCCTGACGCAGGTCGACACGAACATCGTGACCGGCAATCGTCGCCGTCTCACCGTCGAGGATCTCCTCGGCACGGAGACGATCAGCGGGGCCGCGATCACGTACTTCGTGGAGGGCGCGCTCGAGGGCGCACCGACGACCGTCGCGGAGAACGGCAAGAAGCCGCAGCTCCACTTCGCCGATCCGACCGCCGTCACCGAGGCGCTTGCCAAGGTCGCGGCGTACATCAAGGAGTCGGACGAGATCGTCGACGATCTGCCGTGGCTCGCGTCCGCGATCGACGGCCGCCTGCTGTATCAGCTGTCGCTCTTCATCGAGGACCAGCTGCTCAACGGGAACGGCACCGGCACCAACATCCGCGGCCTGCTCAACCGGTCCGGCATCCAGACGGAGACCGCCGCCGACCGTACGGACAACGCTGACGCGCTGTTCCGGGCGATCTCGAAGACCGCCCTCAACAGCGGACTCGAGGCCGACGGCATCGTCATCAACCCCGCCGACTACCAGTCGTTGCGCCTGTCGAAGGACAACAACGGCCAGTACTTCGGTGGCGGGTTCTTCACGGGCCAGTACGGCAACGGCACGATCGTCGAGCAGCCCCCGCTGTGGGGTCTGCGCACGGTCGTCACGCCGGCGATCGAGGCGGGCACCGCGCTCGTCGGCGCGTTCGCGCAGGCAGCGTCGGTGATCTCGAAGAGCGGCATCACCGTGGAGGCGGTCAACACGAACGAGGACGACTTCGTCAACAACCGCATCACGGTGCGCGCCGAGCGTCGCCTCCTCCTCGCGAACCGGCGCCCGTCCGGCTTCACGAAGGTCACCCTCTCCAACGCTGCGCCCACCGCGTAGCCACCCATCCAGGTGGGGCGGGCCGATCTGGTCTGCCCCACCGCTACTACCCCGGAGGTAATCACATGGCTCTGAAGGAGTACGAGGTGAACGGCTCGACCTGGCAGTACGAGGAGGGTCAGCAGCCCAGCGGCGCGAAGCTCGTCGGGTCCAAGGCCGCACCGAAGCCCGCCAACAAGGCGAAGCCGGTCACGAACAAGACCGACAAGGCCGCAGCCGACAAGGCCGCAGCGGCATCCGCGCCCGCCACTCCGGCTGGCGGCGTCGAAGACGCGTCCGACCCGAGCGCGAGCGAGTAACGGAGGTGGCGGCGATGGAGAGCTTCGCGACACCCGCTGAAATGCAAGAGCGCACCGGCGGCATCATCGCCGCCACCCACCCGTTCCTCGCGAAGGAGCTCGCATCGGCGACGCGCGCTATCCGACTGCACTGCGGCTGGCACATCGCGGGGCAAGAAACTCGCCGCTTCCAGAGGGTGCGGCCCTACCACGACGCGGTGTGGCTACCTGCGATGGAGATCGTCAGCATCACCTCAGCTACCGTCAACGGGGCCGCGGTCGACGTCGACACGATCGACTTCGACCCACAGACCGGGTGGACGTCGCTCACCGGGCGCAAGTTCAACGTCTCGTTCGTAGCCGGCTTCGAAGAAGTGCCGGCGGATCTCGTCACGCTCACGCTCGAACTCGCGGCCGGCGCGCTGATCTCCCCGCTCGGGATCTCGCGCGAGCAGGCTGGCGGCGTCTCGGTGACGCTGAACCGCACCTCGAACTCGCTGCTCGTTGGCCCGGGCGGTGCCGACGCCGCGCGCCTCGAGCCGTACCGGTTGGGGGTGCTCCCGTGATCCAGGGACTCACCTCCCGGCACGCCCTCATCCGCGAGCGCCCGCTCCTCGTTGACGACGGCCGCGGCGGGCACCGCTCCGACTTCACCGACGTCGTCGGCGTCGACCTGCTCGGGTGGGCGCTCGATGCCGGCGCGACGACGAAGGACACCCAGAACCGCGACGGCGCGCTCATCGCGTGGACCGCGCGCGGCCCATTCGGCGCCGACGTCGAACGGCACGACCGCATCACCGTGTTCGGTGAGCGGTACAAGATCAACGGCGCGGTGGTCCGTCAGCCGGGCCCGACTCCGTTGACCTCGCACACGATCCTGCTACTCGAACGATGGGACGGATGATGGCTACCGGTGTACGCATCAAGCTCAACAAGAAGGGCATCATCCGCCTGCTGCAGTCCCAGCAGGTCGCAGACCACCTCAAGGAGCGCGGCGAGCGCATCGCCGACGCGGCCGGCCCCGGTTTCGAAGCGACTCCGCAGCTGAACAAGGACCGCGCGGTCGTGTTCGTGCGTGCGGAGACCACTGAAGCACGACGCGCGCAGGCGGCGGACAACGCACTGCAGCGCGCGATCGACGCAGGGCGGTGACCGTGACCGAGCTCCTCATCCCCACCGACGTCGAAGTCGCGATCAAGCGTGAGATCGACGCGTCGCTCGTCGGCACCCAGTTCCAGGACGCGAAGGTCGGCACGAAGATCCCACTCGAGCCGAAGCCGACGCACTTCATCCGCGTCACGGCGACCGGCGGCGGACAGCGCGACCTCGTTACCGATACCCCCACTGTCGTCCTGGACGCCTTCTCCGTCGATGAACAGCACGCCCGCGACCTCTCGGCCCTCGCTGTCGCTGTACTGCAGCGAGCGGGGCGCGTGGGAACGCTCGGCGGTGTGCCTTGTTACGGGGTGCGCGTCGGCGGCCTCCCCGCGAACCTCCCCCATCCGACGGTAACCACGCACTTCCGGTTCACCGCCACTGTCTCCGCCGCTCTGCGAAGAGCGTCGGTCTAGGTTCCCCAACCACCCACACGCCCGGCAAACCCTGTCGGGCGTTTTCCGTTTCTGCCTGAAAGGGGCACCCCGCCATGAGCGTGGATTCCAAGAACGTCTTTATCGGTGCGCCGGACCAGGCCGTCACCGGTGCGATCCTGTCCGGTCCCGAGACCGACACCATCCCGGCGACGATCGACGACTTCGACGTCGATGAGCTCACCGATTCCGGGTACGTGAACGAAGACGGCGTGACCATCACCCCGTCGGAGTCGACCGAGTCGATCAAGGACTGGTCGCTCAAGACCATCCGCAAGATCCTGACCGAGTTCGAGGGCACCGTGGCGTGGTCGCACCTCGAGCTCTCGCTGGGCGCCCTGAAGAACTACATGGGCGACGACAACGTCGAGGTCACCGACGCGACCGCGACGAAGGGCACGCAGACGCGGTCCGCGATCGCCGGCGAGCAGCGCCCCATCAAGCAGTGGGTGTTCCGCATCAAGGACGGCGCGCGTCGCGCGATCGTGTTCATCCCTCACGGCCAGATCACCGAGCGCGGCGAGATCCCCCTCGTCGCGTCCGGCGCGATCACCCTGCCGGTCACGCTGTCGACCTACCCCGACGCCGCCGGCAAGTCGATCTACATCTACACCGACGACGGCGTGGTCGCCGCATCGGGCGCGTAGATCCCCGACCAGAGCGCCCGGACGACCGGGGAACCCGTCCGGGCGCTCTGCTTCCCCCTCACGGTTCCCCACCCACAACACCCAATACCCCAGGAGGTTCCCCATGGTGTTCCAGGTTCCGGCGTCGAAAGCGTCGATCAATCAGAACCGATTCGAGTTTGAACTCGACGTCCCCGCGGCGAACGGCAAGACCAAGAAGCGCAAGTTCTCGCTCCCGAAGATGCAGTTCGTGTCGTCGGACGTGCGCCACCGCATGCAGCGAGTCGGCGTGAAGATCGACGCCCTGCAGAAGGAAGGCGAGACCGTCGACCCCGCACTGCAGGTCGAAGCTGCGGAAATCCAGCGCGAGCTCATCGAGAAGTACGCGCCCGGCCTGTACGAACTCGTCACCGACGATCAGCTGCAGGCGATCCAGGAAGCGTGGCAGGAGGCGTCGAACATCGGCCTGGGGGAATCCTCGCCCTCTGCCGACTGATCGACCGGCACGAGGACGCAATCGAGTACGACCTGCTCAACGCGGGCTACTCGCTCGACGATCTCGGCCACTCGCTCTCATGGCGCCACCTCTGGGTGCTGACGCGCAGGTGGCAAACGCTGCCCGGCACTGCCACCTGCGCGGCCGTACAGGGCCGCGAGCACTGGGGCGTGGCAGAGCAGCTTCTCGCGGAAATCATCGACCTCCTGAACATCGGCAACTGGCAGCGCGCCGGCCGCAAGCATGCGGCGAAACCGAAGCGCTTTCCCCGCCCATGGGAGAAAGCGAAAGCCCAGAAGCTCGGGTCTGACCCGATCCCAGTATCGAAGTTCTCCGACTGGTGGGACAGCTTCACCGACAAGAAGAAGCGACGGAACCGGAGGTAGGTCATGGCCGATGGGGTCGAGCTGGCAACAGCATGGGTGCGTCTCGTGCCGTCCGTCGAGGGAATCACCGACGGCATCACGAAGGCCGTCGTGCCGAGCATGGGGCCCGCGGGCAAGGATGCGGGGAAGCGCTTCGGTAGCGGCTTCAAGGGCGCGGCGAGCGGCTTCCTCACCGGCGCCGTGTTCCTCGGTGTTGCCGCCGGCGTGAAGTCGTTTGTCACCGAGTCCGTGAACTCGCTCGCGCGCATCGAGAAGATCAACACGCAGACCGAGACCGTCATCAAGTCCACGGGCAACGCAGCAGGGGTATCCGCGAAGCACGTGGAAGATCTCGCGGGCGCGCTCGAGAATACGACCGCGACCGAGGCCGAAGCCACGCAGGAGGGCGCGAACCTCCTCCTCACCTTCAAGAACATCCGAAACGGTGTCGGGAAGGGCAACGACGTCTTCGATCAATCGACAAAGGCGCTCGTCGATATGTCGCGCGCGATGGGGACCGAGCCGAAGGCAGCCGCGATGCAGCTCGGCAAGGCGCTCAACGACCCGGTGAAGGGCATCACCCAGCTCACTCGCGTCGGCGTCACGTTCTCCGAAGAGCAGCAGAACACGATCAAGTCGATGGTCGAGATGGGCGACACCGCGGGCGCTCAGAAGATCATGCTCGAGGAGCTGAATTCACAGTTCGGCGGATCGGGCGAGGCGTACGCGAAGACGTACGCCGGGCAGATGGAGCTCCTCGGGCACTCGTTCGGGACGCTCGGCGAGACCATTATGGGTGCGGTCATGCCCGCGCTGCAGGGCTTTATGAGCGGGCTCGTGCCCGTGTTTCAGTGGCTCTCCGAGAACCAGGGGGTGCTGCTCGGCGTTGCGGCCGCGATCGGGGTAACGCTCGTCGCGGCGTTCGTCGCGTGGACGGCGTCGATCTGGGCCTCAACGGTCGCGTTGCTCGCGAACCCGATGACGTGGATCGTCCTCGGCATCATGGCACTCATCGCGGCGATCGTGCTCCTGGTTGCGAACTGGGACACGGTCGTCGCGTGGATCAGTGAGGTGTGGGCGGGGTTCATCTCGTGGATCACGGGCGTCATCGACGGCTTCGTCGAGTGGTGGACGGGCGTCTGGTCCGCCATCACGCAGTTCTTCACGGACGTGTGGAACAACGTCGTGGCGTGGGTGACCGAGGTGTGGTCCGGCTTTATCTCCTGGATCACCGGCGTGATCGACGGGTTCGTTGCCTGGTGGAACGGCATCTGGAACAGCGTCGGTCAGTTCTTCTCCGACGTCTGGACCAACGTGTCGAGCTTCTTCCGCGGCATCTGGGACGGCATCGTCTCGTGGTTCCAGCAGAAGATCCTGTTCTGGCAGAACGTCTTCAAGGTCGGCCTCTACCTGTTCGTGTCGTTCTGGTCGAACACGTGGAACAACATCACGAGCTTCTTCCGGGGAATCTGGAACGGCATCGTGTCCTGGTTCCAGGAGAAGATCGCGTTCTGGCAGACCGTGTTCCGCCTCTCGCTCGCGATCCTGCGAGACACGTGGCAGAACATCTGGAACGGGATCAAGACGTTCTTCTCGAACATCTGGAACGGCATCAAGTCCGTGTTTATGACGATGATCAACTTCGTCAAGACCAAGCCCGTCGAAGCGTTCAAGGCCGCTCGCGACGCGATCGGCTCAGCGTGGAAGGGCATCCAGGAGCTCGCGAAGAAGCCGGTCCGGTTTGTCATCGACACCGTGATCAATGGCCTCATCGGGACCGTGAACAAGATCCTCCCGAAGGGGATGAAGATCCCGAAGATCGATCTCCCGAAGGGGTTCGCGGTCGGCGGCATCCTCCCCGGCATGTCGCGGATGAGCGACGGCGATAGCCAGCTCATCGCGGCCCGGCCGGGTGAGGGTGTCATGGTCTCCGAGGCCCTCCGCAGTTCGGCGGACAAGGCCGCGTTCCTCGCTGCCAACGCGGCGGGTCGGAAGGGTGTCGGCTTCGCGTCGATGCTGCAGGGCTTCGCGCGCGGCGGGCTGGTGAACCCGCTGCCGAAGGGCTCCTACTCGGTATCGCAGCCGTACCACGGCGGCCACAACGGCATCGACCTCGCCGCCGCCAGCGGCACCAGGGTCTACGCCGCGGCAGACGGCGTCGTGGGGCTCGCCGGGTCCGTCAACATGGGCGGCAACGAGGTCTACATCCAGCACGGCAACGGGCTGGGAACGCGCTACTCGCACCTCTCCCGCTTCGCGACGTCGGCCGGCACGAAGGTGAAGGCCGGCAACGTGATCGGCTATGTCGGCTCGACCGGCATGTCGACGGGCCCTCACCTGCACTACATGGTGCACAACCCGGGCGGCGGGGCCGTAAACTACGGCAGCCACGTGAACCCGGCACCGTACCTCGGCATCTACGGGAAAGACCTCGGAGAAGCCGGCGGTGCAGCGTCCATTCTCGACGGGCTTGTCGACTGGGCGGTCGGGAAGATCAAGAGCCAGTTCCCGGGCGGCGGCCTCTGGGTCGACGTCGCGACAGCTATGGCGAAGAACGCCGCCGGTCTCATGTCGAAGGCATTCAACCCGTTCGCAGCCGCGGACGGGCACACGGCGCTGTACGACGACGGCGGGTTCCTGCCGACCGGTATCTCCCTCGTGGAGAACAAGACCGGCAGGCCGGAGCCAGTGTTCAGCCCCTCGCAGTGGTCCACGCTGCACGCCGCCGTCGACGCTCCCGAGCGCGGCGACGGCGAGGGCGTATTCCACCTGTATGACTCCGACGGTGTGCTGTTCGGCACCATCGACGGGCGCATCGCGGCCGCCTCTTCGGCGGGATCGGATCGCGTCCTGAACGACAGATTGGGAGTTCGATAGTGGCTATCTCGTGGGGTCCGTATCAGAATCACGTCCGCCTCGGCATCGACGTGATCATGTCACCGAGCTCGGTCGGTACATCGACCAGCTCGGTGACGCTGACGGTGCGCACCTATGTGCAGATGGACGGCTCGTCGTCGATCTACTACAACGGGCTCTCGCTGTCGTTCTCCGGCTCATGGTCAGGTGGCACGTCCGTGAACGTGAACCTGGGGCCAGGGCAGTCCGCCCTGATCCACACTGCGACGTTCACGCGTGCCACTTCATCCTCGAGTCAGGGACAGACGTTCAACGCGACGTTGTCGCATGTGTTCGGGTCGACGTCGATCTCGCGGGGGTTCACGATCCCCGCGAGACCGGCGGCGCCACCGCCGCGCCCGAATGCCCCCTCTGGGCTGAGCGCAGTTCGCAACTCGGATTCGCAGATCACGCTGACCTGGTCGCGCAACAGCACGTACACGAGTGTCATCGTGCAGCGCTCGACTGGGAACGGCACATGGACGCAGGTTGGCCGCCCCTCGGGGAACGCGTTTACATTCGTCGACCGCACGGTGAAGCCGAACGAGCGCTACTACTACCGCGTCTACGGCGTGAATGCGGGCGGGACGTCGCCGGTGTCCGGCACCGCGGGCCCGGTATACACGACACCGCGAATCCCCTCGCGCATCACGGCGACCCGAGTTGCTGCCGGTATTCGTGTCAACGCAGAAGAGGGTGGCCGTCCACCGTACGCGGCGTCGTACGACATCATGGACGGCTCGACCTTGGTGGCGTCCAACGTCGCCCTGCCGTGGACGCATGCGAACCCGTCGCCGACCGCGCACGTGTACAAGGTGCGCGCAAGGATCGGGTCGCTGGCATCCGGGTGGTCGGTAGCGTCGAACGTCGTCGAGATCGCCGCACCTCCGAAGGCTCCGACAAACCTGTCCCCCAACGGGCAGGTGGTATCGAAGCTTGCGGTGCTGCTGCTGAGCTGGCGCCATAACCCGGTGGATGCCTCGGAGCAGACGGTGCGTCAGCTTCAATGGCGCAAAGCGGGCACCTCGGCCTGGACGGTGCTCACCGCGGTGTCTACGGACTCCGAAAGCGCAACCTTCGTCAGCTCTGAGGCCACCTTCGGAGAGGGTGACATCGAGTGGCAGGTGCGCACGAAGGGGCAGCACGCCGACTACAGCCCGTGGTCGGCGACAGCGACCTTCACGCTCACCTCACCGCCCAACGTCTCGATCACGTCACCGGTCTCGCCGTGGGACCAGGCGCGGGCGCTCGCCCGGTGGGACTACTCGCAGGATCTCGGCCGCCCGCAATCCTCGTGGGAAGCCGAGCTCTACGACGGCAACGACCTCCTCGTCGCGCGCCGGTCCGGCACCGGCGCAACGAACTCGGTGACGTTCCCCGACATGCTCACCGACGACGAAACGTACACCGTCAAGGTGCGCGCCGCGACGGGCACGCTCTGGTCCGACTGGGACACGTTCACCTTCACCGTCTCGTTCGTGCCGCCCGCGCTCCCGAACATCTCGGGCGAATGGAGCGAGGACACCGGCGCCGTCACCCTCAGCGTCGGCGCCGGCGACCCCGTGCCTGGCGGGCCGCCGGTCGCAGAGACCGGCACGATCGACCTGCTGCGGTCCGTCGATAACGGCCAGGTGTGGGAGTCCGTGCTCGCCGACAGCCCCGATGTGAACCTGATCGTGGACGATCCCGAAGCGCTGTCGAACGGGCAGACGATGTACCGCGCGATCGCGTACGCGACCGTCACCGGGGCGTCGGCCTACGCCGACATCACGGTTCTGGCGCAGTCGCAGGCGCTCTGGCTCGGCGGCGGCGAGCAGTTCGGCCTCACGGCGCGCCTGCCGTACTCGCCCAAGGTGAAGGTCGACGCCGGCCGGGAGCGCTCGGTGCAGCGCTACGAGGGGCGCAGCCGAGGCGTTGCGTACGCCGGCGAGCAGGTGACGCGCGTCGTCGACGCGTCCGGGGCGCTCATCGAGAGCGATGACGCGAACGCGACGGTGGCGCTGCTCGAGGAGCTCGCGCAGGATCCGTCACCGCTGCACCTGTACCGAGACCCGGACGGGCGCCGCATCTACGGGGTGCTCGGCTCGATCTCGCTCCCCCGCAACGGCGGCAACGCCGCGGCGATCATGTGGGGCTGGTCGTTCCAGCTCGAAGAGACCGACCGATAACAGGAAGGGGGCGGCATGGACCTCACAGGAGCGCGCCGCCCCCGGTGGCTGTACACCCTCCTCGACGCCGCGGACGTGCCGCTGCGCGCGCTCGACGGCGTGAAGGGCGGCAGCTGCGAGGTCGCCGCGACCACTCGTCTCGGCGGCTCCGCATCGCTCACGATCGACGATCGCGGACAGAATATCGACTGGATGAGCCACCGGGTGCGCATCACCTACGATCCCGGCATCCGAGGCGTCGAAGCGTGGCCGATCGCCACGATGCTCTTCACCACCCCGAAGACCCGCCACGGCATGATCGTCACCCAAACGGTCGACCTGCTCTCGAAGATGTCGATCATCGACGAGGACTCCGTCGCGGCGCGCTTCAGCCTCGCCGCCGGAACTCCCATCATCCCCGCGGTCGTGAGCCTCATCCAGTCCACCGGCGAGACCCGCATCGCGGTCACCGACTCCGATGCGACGCTCACGAACGCGATGGTGTGGGAGCCGGCGGAGTCGAAGCTCACCATTATTAACGACCTGCTCGATGCCGCCGGTTACTGGGCGCTGTGGTGCGACGGCAGCGGACAGTTCCGCGTCGAGCCCTACATCGCGCCGGCCGACCGCGCGGTGTCGTTCGTGTTCGAGGCCGGCGAGGTGTCGATCCACTCCCCTGAATGGGATCAGGAGCAGGATCTCTCCTCCGTGCCGAACCGGTACATCGTCGTCGGCACCGGCTCCGACAGCGCGCCCGCGCTCTCCGCGGAGGCGATCAACGAAGACCCCGAATCGCCGTACTCGGTGCAGAACCGGGGCCGCGTGATCACCCGCTCCGAGACCGGCGCCGAAGGCACCCTGCCCGTCCTGCAAGCCCTCGCGCAACGCCGACTCCGCGACGCCATGTCACCCGTCGCGAAGCTCGCCGTATCCCACGCGATCGTCCCCCTCGACCCCAACGACGTCGTCGACTTCCGACCACGCAACGCCGACCCCGCCCGCGCGACCATCCAGCGCATGTCCTACGGACTCACATTCGACGGCCAATGCTCTGCCGAGTGGAGGGAGGTGTGAGCATGCCCGACGTCCTCGCACCGATCGTCGATCGGATCGCCGCGCTCGCCGCAGCGGTCCGCGGTGCCCCTCACTTCGAGTGGGGCACCGTGGCGTCTTCGTCACCGCTCACGGTGCAACTCGACGGCGACAGCGAGCCGATGCTCGGTACCCCCTCAAGGCTCGTTTCGAACTTGTCCCCCGGTGAACGGGTGCTCGTCATGATTCAGAACCGCCGCGCGACAGTAGTCGGCCGCGGCGGCGGGACCGTATACCGGAGCGGTGAGGTACTGGTCTCCACCGGAACCCTCACCAACATCAGCGGCACGGGCACCTATGGAACGACGCTCACCTTCACAGTCCCTGCAGTCCCCCCACCCGGCTGCGCCGTCCGTGTTGAAGCCCTTCGTGTCGGCACCGGATACGGGAGCATCGCACTCGTAAGCCAAGCCCCTGGGGTATCAAGCACGACCGTGACTATCCGCTTCACACAAGTTGGGGCGGGCACAGCTCAGACGCTCACCGTTCGCTGGGAGATCGTCCCGAACTCGTAGAAGGAGCCCCATGGCTGACTATCTCACTCAAGCAACGCTCGCTGAGGACTCACTGCTTCTCGCGCGCATCGCAGCATGCGCTTTCGAAGAAGGACTTGCCCGGCCGCCTGCAGCCGATCCCCGCGAATGGGCGCGCGCGCAAGCCTGGGCCTTCGCAACCCAACCGGGATGGGATGAGGCAGTGCTCCGTGCGAACGGCAACATCCAGGCGGGAGTGACAGACGAAATGATCCGCGTCGCTGCTCACAACATCGTCACTACCCACCCGCCAGCGGCTTCTCCCGAAGAACCCTCGATCCCCGCCGAGTAGCGGGGCACTCTCGTTCCCATAGAAAGGAGTAGCGCATGACTGGAGTCATCTGGCCTGCGGTCAAGCCGCGAGTCACCGAAGAAGCCGGCACCCGCAACGGCACTCACACGGGCATCGATCTCGCTGCCGAGCGCGGAGATCCGGTCCTTGCACCGTTTGACGGGACCGTCGTGTTTGTCGGCGGAGACGGCGCATCCGGTCGCCTCTGGCTCGGTGATCGGTGGCTGTACCCCAACGGGCAAGGCCGCACGGTCGAAATCCAACGCGCGGACGGGCTCATCTCCCGTGTCGGCCACCTCGAGGGATACAACGTGCGCGTGGGCGACAAGGTGCGCGCCGGCGACGTCACCGGGTACGCGGGTGACTCCGGTTACTCGACCGGCGTGCACATCCACTGGGAGCTGCGCTGGGACCGCGCATGGAACGGCGGCCGCTGGATCAACCCGCGCAGCGTCGCACCCACGACGTTCACCGCACAACAGTCACTCACCACGATTCACGAGGAGGAAGACATGCTCATCAATCTGCGAGGCAAGACGGGCTCACACAAGGCCGGGCTCTACCTGTTCAAGGGTGGCAAGGCCACGTACCGAGGGAAGAAGCAGAGCGGTTTCCCGACGCTGAGCGACCTGACGATCATCGCCGGTCTGTTCAAGGAGTACAAGCTCTCATGAGCGCGACGGTGGTGGTGCTGCTGGTCGCCGCGTTCTGTCTCGTGGTTCTCGGCGGCATCATCGCTGTCCGGCAGTGGTTCGAGCGGCGGTCCAAATGACAGAACCCATTTGGGTCGCCCTCATCGTCGCGATGCAGGGTGTCGTAGTCGCTCTCATCAGCAAGGTCACGATCGATGCGCGCCGCACGAAGCGATCGACTGAGGCCGTCAAAGAGCAAGTCGCGAACTCGCACGTGCTCCCGAACGGCGAGCCGTACAACCTGCGCGACAACATCGACCACAACCAGTTGGCCGTGCTCGGCGAGATTCGAGGCATCCGCCGTGACATCGGCCGGCTCGACCAGCGTGACATCGAGCGCGGCCGCGAGATGCGCGAACTGCACGTCAAGATCGACGAGCTCGGAACGGCCGACCGCGGCGCAGCCGACCGTCTCACCAACATCGAGGACACTCTCGACCTACGAAAGGACCGCCCGTAATGGAGATCCAGATTCCCGCGATCCCCGCCGGCGTACTGACGCTCCTCGCGTTCTTCAGCCCGTTCGCGATCGCGCTCATCAACCACCCGAGCTGGCCTTCAGGTTCCAAGCGCATCGTATCGATCGTCGTGAGTGTCGTGCTCGCCGCGATCGTGCTCGTGCTGTACTTCGTGATGACGGGCGACGTCGTGCCGCACTGGCCCGTGTTCGTGCTTCTCGCGATCGTCGTGCAGCAAGCCGCCTACGCACTCATACTGAAGACCTCCGCGAAGAACATCGAAGGAAAGTACGGCGCGCACTGAGCGCCCTCTCCCAAGACATTGCGCCCCCTCCTAGCCTCCGGGCTGGGAGGGGGCGCTTTCGTCGTTCTCCGATGCCCCTTCTAGTGTCAAGGCCTGCATCTCCTTCCCTCGGCCCGCTCTACTGGAATGTGAAGGATGCCAACGGCCGACGCTGGCCACCGACGGAAGGACGACCACTCATGGGATCGATCAGGTACGACGGACTCACGATTCACTTCAACGACCGCCTGCTTGCGCACATGCAGGTAGTCATCGTGCAGAAGATCATGCGTGAGGAATCGTTCCTCATGGCTTGGAAGAATGGGACGAGCGCGGGCGAGGGCCGCACCGCGATCTGGATAGCTCCAAGCACGCGACTGACGTTCAGCTTCGAGGAGAGTGAGATGCCGGACATGGATGAGGAGTGGTTGCAGCGCCTCGGCGAGTCCGCGAACTCGAACACGGGAATGATCGTGACTGAGGCAGACGGATCGTTGGCTCGCGCAGAAGCAGCAGACACTCCATACCCGGGAAATCTGCCGGATGCTTAGACCAGAAAGCAACCCGTTCGCTGGCCAATACTCCATATCCTGAAGTGAATCAACCCCTGACCTATTTTGTTTTCAATGCCAAGATTTGGCGTATGGGGTATTTGAAACACGGTGGACGGGAATACGAATTTGAAGACAGGTTGCTCGCGCACCTGCAGTTCGTGATCGGGCAGAAACTGAAAAAGCAGGAGAGCTTCTTCCTGAGCTGGAATAAGGCCCACGATCAGGGCGATGGAAGGGTGTCGGTATGGTTGTCGCCCTACACGGGCGTCGCATTCCATTTCTCCGGTAGCCGGGAGCCCGAGCTGAGCAAGGCGTGGGTTCGGGCGCTCAACGCGCTGGCGCACACGCCCCGGGGGCTTCTCGCGATCAGCGAAGACGAAGCCAATAGGTTCGTGAAGAACAATCCCGACCTGACGTAAGACTAAAAGGACGGTCCCTCTCGGAGTTCTGAGAGGGACCGTCCTTCGTCGTATCCCGGTTGATGTATGGGGTACACGGTAGCCCGGGGCGACGCGACCAGAGTGCAACACTGCACACCGTCTGAGTAAGCCGTTGACCTCTCCGCGGAGCAGAAGCTATAGGCTCACGTGTGCAACGGCCCGCCTCCATTCGGCGGCCCCGACGTCTTCCGCTGCGCATGCGCAATGTGCGCCGCATTGTCGTACAGCACCGACGCGTCCGCCTGCTCGAGCGTCGGGAAGATACCCGTCATGCGCCGCTGCGCCGGATCGAGAGCCCACTTCAGCACCAGGAACCGCGCCTCACCCGTCGTGTCCGTGACGCGGTTCACGATCGCGGTCGGGTGATCCTTCGCGCTGCGCATGATCACCCACGTGTCCGCGTCGAGGCGGACCGGTGCAGGTCTACTCATGCGCAGCATCGTACGTCGTGCCGTCGACACTGGGACGGCAGGGTGATCTTCCGGGTGATCTCGTGTCGTCTGCGCATCAGTCTGTGGCACGCTAGGGAGAAGTCGGATCGCGTCGGTGCGGTCCTCTGAATAGATCGGAATCGCAATGGCGGACATTGCTGCAGGTTGGTACGACGACGGCTCGGGACGACAGCGCTGGTGGGACGGATCGGCATGGACCGATCAGTTCGCTGAGGAGCAGCCCGCCGCTCCTGAACGCTCGAGCGCCATGCAGAAGGCCGCGTCCCAGATGCAGTCATTTGGTCGCAAAATGACGAACAAACACGACCTCAGTGGCGATGAGGATGCGATCTGGACGGCAGTGGGCAAGCCGCTCACTGGGATTGGCGGCGGACGTTACAAGCTCACCGCAGAATACCTGATCTTCGAGGTCGGCACGCTCTCGTCGCGCGGCCAGCAGATTCGTACACGCGAGATCTTCGATGTTGATTCCTCGCAGACGATGGCGCAAAAGGCCCGAGGCGTAGGGAACATCACCCTTCAGGCCCGACGAGAGTCTGGCGAGGAGAAGGTCACCCTGCAGGACATCACGAACTTCCGGGAGGGCGTGAACATCATCAACCGCGTCTCCGATGAAGCCAGGCATTCGCATAGCCTGCGGGAGCGCACCTCACACTCAACGGTCTCCTACAATGGTCAGCCGCATTCCACTTCAGCCCCGCCGGCCGCCGCGCCTCCCGTCACGACCGTGGCCGAGGCATCAGGCGCGAGTGATCTGAACAGCGAACTCGAGCGTCTCGCAGCCCTCAAGGCGCAAGGCGTTCTCGACGATGAGGAGTTCAAAGCTGCGAAGCGGAAGCTGCTCGGTCTCTAGAGCCGCACAGCCCCATCACTCGACAAGCACCCCCTGGTTCTGAGCTTTTGCTCCGCGCGAGGGGGTGCTTCACTTTTGTGCGGCTGCCAGCATGGACGGATGAAGGATGAATACGGTTACCGTCTACCCACCGAGGCTGAGTGCCTCAAGGTCGCAGGTCGCGCTCTCACCAAAGGCATCCTCCGAACCATGTCTATGGATCCGCACGAAGCGGCACTCGGCGCCTACATCCCGAACGTCACGCCCTCTGTAGAAGAACTCGAGGCCCAGATCCGCGGCTTTCATGCGGAAGCAGAAGCCAGGGCTGCGAAAAAGTGTGGGCAAAATGTGGGCAAACACCCAAACGGCGACAGTTAGAAGCCGCCGCGATCCCAGTCATAGCAACGATTATCGCTTAAGAGATTGCGGTGCCCCGGATAGGAATCGAACCTACGACACCTTCTTTAGGAGAGAAGTGCTCTATCCACTGAGCTACCGGGGCGCGGGACCGGTCGACCGGCCCATGCGAGTCTAGCGCACCGCCCCCTCCGCCTTCACTCAGTGCGAGCGGGGTCGCTTCGAGAGCGTGTCGCGGCGGAACGCATGGCCGACACACTCCCGAAGTGACCCCGCTCGCACAATTTAGAGTCGGCGGCGCGGGAACGCGAAAGCGGGCGGGGTCGAAACCCCGCCCGCTTGAGCGCGTGTACCCGTTCGGGTTAGAAGCGGACCACCGTCAGGCCGGTCTCGCCGCCGGGAGCGATCGGGCCGATGCGGGTCGTGCCGCCCCAGCCGCCGTGCACGGCCTGGCCGTTGCCGATGTAGACGCCGACGTGCTGGCCCGGGAAGACGAGGATGTCGCCGGGAGCGTAGCTGCCGCTCGTGACCACCGTGCCGCCGAGCGCGGTGTACTCGTGCACCTGCGTGCCGAGGTCGCCGGCGGGGATGCCCACTGCGCGCAGCGACTTCTCGACGAGCGCGGTGCAGTCCTGGTTGACGCCGAGCTGCGCGAGCGCCGCGTCGACGATGCCCTGAGCGCCGCTTCCGGGAGGAACGTCGCCCTCCTGCGGAGCCTCGGGAGCCTCGCCCGCAGCGGCGGGTGCGCCGCCCTCGGCGGGAGCTGCGGCGTCTGCAGCCTGCTGCTCGGCGAGCTGCTCGGCCTTCTCGGCGTCCGCTTCGGCCTTGTCGGCCGCCTTCTTCTTCTCGGCGGCGACCGCAGTGGCTTCGCTGCCCTCGGCGTCGACGACGACGTTCGCCACCGGCGCGGCAGTGCTCGTCTGGAGCGTCTGCGCGGCCAGGAACCCGTCGGGAACCTCGTTGACACCGGCGGGCGTCTCGTTCGTCGCGTACGCCGGGATGGAGAACGTGCCGACCATGCCCAGGCTCAGTGCAGCTGCGCCGGCCATCTGTACGATCCGCTTCGCTCGCGACGGAGTGCGTCCGACGAGCTCGCTCGGAAGCACGATGTCCGTGCTGGAGTGCTGAGTCACGTGTATATCTGCCTTACTGTTGCCAACTGGTGTCTGCGTCAGGTGCAGCCCTTGCGGGCCGCGACCGTTAAAGCGTAACCGAACATCACGAATATGTCACGCTCAGGTCACGAAACCTTCAAGTACCGCTGAAACAAGCGCCCGCGCTCGCCTGCGGGGGCCTCGGAGTATCTCGATGCCGAGCGACCACGACTCAGATCACGCCCTGCGCGAGCATCGCGTGCGCCACGGTCTCGAACGCCGCGGAGTTCGCTCCGAGCACGTAGTCCCCGGGCCGCCCGTACCGCTCGGAGGCGGCGTAGGTCGACGCGTGCACGTCGCGCATGATGTCGCGGAGCCGCGACTCGCTCTTGTCGCGATCCCACCGCGAGCGGGCGGCGTTCTGGCTCATCTCGAGCGCGGACGTCGCCACTCCCCCGGCGTTCGCCGCCTTGCCCGGGGCGAAGAGCACGCCGGCCTCGCGGAAGCGGGCGACCGCCTCGGGCGTCGCGGGCATGTTCGCGCCCTCGGCGACGGCACGCAGGCCACCGGCGATGAGCGTGCGCGCGTGGTCGCCGTCGAGCTCGTTCTGCGTGGCGCACGGGAACGCCAGCTCGCCCGGCACATCCCACACCGAACCCGAGGCCACGAAGTGCGCGCCCGGGCGGCGCTCGGCGTACGCGGAGATGCGGGCGCGCTCGACCTCTTTGACCTGCTTGAGCAGTTCGACGTCGATGCCCCGCTCGTCGACGATGTACCCGCTCGAGTCGGATGCCGTCACGGCGGTGCCGCCGAGCTGCTGGATCTTCTCGATCGCGTAGGTCGCGACGTTGCCCGAGCCCGAGACGATGGCGCGGCGGCCGTCGATGCCCTGCCCGGCGCGCAGCAGCATCTCCTCGGCGAAGAACACGGCCCCGTACCCGGTGGCCTCGGTGCGCACCTCCGCCCCGCCCCAGCCGATGCCCTTGCCGGTCAGCACGCCCGCCTCGTAGCGCTGCGTGATGCGCCGATACTGCCCGAAGAGGTAGCCGATCTCGCGACCGCCAACCCCGATGTCTCCGGCGGGGATGTCGGTGTGCTCGCCGATGTGGTGCACGAGCTCCGTCATGAAGCTCTGGCAGAACCGCATCACCTCGGCATCGCTCTTGTCGCTCGGGTCGAAGTCCGATCCGCCCTTGCCGCCGCCGATGCGCTGCGACGTGAGCGCGTTCTTGAAGATCTGCTCGAACCCCAGGAACTTCACGACCGACAGGTTCACGCTCGGGTGGAAGCGGAGCCCCCCTTTATAGGGGCCGAGCGCCGAGTTGAACTGCACGCGGTAGCCGCGGTTCACCCGCACGCGCCCGGCGTCGTCGGTCCAGGGCACCCGGAAGATCAGCTGCCGCTCGGGCTCGACGAGGCGCTCCAGAATGCCGGCCTCGATGTACTCGGGGTGCTCGGCGAGCACGGGCTCCAGCGTCTCGAGCACCTCGCGCACCGCCTGCTGGAACTCGGGCTCGGCCGCGCTTCGGCGGGCGACGGTGTCGGCGATGTCTCGCAGGTGGGCGTCAGGGGTCAGCAACGTCAATGTCGGCTCCTCGGGTACTGCGGCGGTTCGCTACTGCGAGACGAAGATGTGGGCGGCGACCTCGGTCGGCAGGTCGATCGCTTCGCTCGATCCCTCGACCTCGACGTGCACGATGTGGCCGCTGCGGCTGAACGACGCCCGCTTGCCGGGGAGCACGCCCGCCGCGGCGAGCTGTTCGAGCAGTTCGGGATCGACCTGCAGGGGCTCCGCGAGTCGCTTGATGCGGGCGACGACCACGGCCTCGGGGTCGATGAGCAGTTCGGTGAGCCCGGTCACGCCGGTCTGGAACGAGCCGGCGCGCACGGCGCCGAGCTCTTCGAGGCCCGGGATGGGGTTGCCGTAGGGCGATTCGGTCGGGTTGCCGAGGATGCCCAGCAGCTTGCGCTCGACCTGCTCGCTCATCACGTGCTCCCAGCGGCAGGCCTCCTCGTGCACGTAGGCCCACTCGAGGCCGATCACGTCGGCGAGCAGGCGCTCGGCGAGGCGGTGCTTGCGCATCACATGGATCGCCTTGCTGCGACCGTCGACGGTGAGTGCGAGGCGGCGATCGTCGGTGACCACGACGAGACCGTCGCGCTCCATGCGCCCGACGGTCTGCGATACGGTGGGCCCCGAGTGACCGAGGCGCTCGGAGATTCGAGCGCGCAGGGGGACGATCCCTTCCTCCTCGAGCTCCAGAATCGTGCGGAGATACATCTCGGTCGTGTCGATCAGGTCCGTCATCGCCGTCCTTTCGGGTCCGTCGTCCAGCTTAGGCCATCGCGGCCGAGCGACGCGGGCTGCGGGGTCCGCGCTCGATACAATTGCGCTCATGGCTGACATCACGATCCCCACTGAGCTTCTGCCCGCCGACGGCCGCTTCGGCTGTGGCCCCTCGAAGGTGCGAGACGAGCAGCTCGCCTTCCTCGGCTCGCTGCAGCCGCGCGTGCTGGGCACCTCGCACCGCCAGGCACCGGTGAAGGACCTCGTGGGGAGCGTGCGCTCCGGCCTCGCCGAGCTGTTCCGCGCGCCCGAGGGCTACGAGATCCTGCTCGCGAACGGCGGGGCGACGACGTTCTGGGATTCGGCCGTGCACTCGCTCATCGAGCGCCGCAGCCAGCACCTGACGTTCGGCGAGTTCGGTGCGAAGTTCGCGAAGGCGGCGGGCGCGGCCCCGTTCCTCGAGGATCCCGATGTGCGTTCGGCCGACGCCGGCTCGCGCTCGGCCGCGGAGCCGGTCGCGGGCGTCGACGTGTACGCCTTCCCGCACAACGAGACCTCGACGGGCGTCATGGCCCCCGTTCGACGCGTGGCGGGCGATGCGGGTGCGCTGACCGTGGTCGATGCGACGAGCGGCGCGGGCGGCATCGACTTCGACGCCGACCAGGTCGACGTCTACTACTTCTCCCCGCAGAAGAACTTCGCCTCCGACGGAGGCCTCTGGTTCGCGCTGGTCTCGCCGGCCGCGATCGAGCGCATCGAGCGCGTCGCCGCCTCGGGCCGCTACATTCCGGAGACTCTGAACCTCGCCGGGGCGGTGGAGAACTCGCGGAAGAACCAGACGCTCAACACCCCGGCGCTCGCGACGCTCGGCATGATGGACGAGCAGGTGCGCTGGATCAACGCCAACGGCGGGCTGTCGTGGGCCGCCGCCCGCACGGCCGAGTCGTCGGGCGTGCTGTACGAATGGGCCGAGCGCACGGCGGTCGCCACGCCCTTCGTCTCGGACCCGGATCATCGCTCGCAGGTCGTCGTCACGATCGACTTCGAGGACTCCGTCGATGCTGCAGCCATCTCGAGCGCGCTGCGCGCCAACGGCGTCGTCGATACGGAGCCGTACCGCAAGCTCGGCCGCAACCAGTTGCGGATCGCGACCTTCACCGCGATCGAGCCCGACGACGTACGCGCTCTCGTGGCCTCGATCGACTACGTGCTCGAGCGCCTCGGCTGAGCGCGAGCGGCGCCGGGACGGCCCGCCCGGGCGGGGCGGGCCGTCGGGCCCGGGCGCCTAGGGGGTAAGCTCCGGGCCCGACGGGAAGCGGGGGTCGCGAGCGCTCGGGCATCGCCGCAGCGATCGCGACGCGCATCCGCTTCTGTTCCGGGGCGCCCGTCGGCAGGAAGACCCCGGACGCCCCGGCCCTGCACCCACGATATGCAGCGGCGCACGGAACCGGATCCGGGAGATCTACGTATTCCGCGCGCGGCGGGGGCGGCTACTCCTCGGAGTCGTCGTCCTCGGAGTCGTCGTCTTCGGAGTCGTCGTCCGATTCGTCGTCGACGTCGTCGGTGTCCTCGTCGAAGAGGTCGGCGTCGTCGGAGTCGTCGTCGATGTCCTCGTCCTCGGAATCGTCGTCATCCGTGTCGTCGCCGTCCGAATCGTCGTCGTCCGAATCGTCGTCGAACGCATCGGCGTCCTCGTCGAGGTCGACGCCGTCGAGGTCGTCGTCGAAATCGTTCTCGAGCTCGTCGTCCTCCGCGTCCGCCGCCTCGTCGTCATGCGGGTCTCCCGCGGCATCCGCCTGCTTGGCGTGCCCCTCGCGGTACTGCGCGAGGCGCTCGGACCACGGCACCCAGTCAGGAGCGATCACCGAGTCGGGGCCGGGCAGCAGCTCCACCTCGAGCACCGTCACCGGCGCGTCCTCGCTCGTGCGGGCGAGGGTCGCGGCCCACCGCCACCCCGGGTAGCCCGCCAGACGGCATTCGAACAGCAGGGTGAGCACGTGGGCCTCTTCGACCTCGTATCCCGCGTCGGCACCGATCATCGAGGGGTCGGTGATCTCGGCCAGGGCGGCGCGCGCCTGGTCGCGCGCGGCCAGCAGCACCGCGTCGGGCGTGAGCTCGGTCTCAGACATCGAAATCATCCGCCACCCGTCGCAGCATCGTGGCGACCTTTCGCGATTGCGAGCGCTCGGGGTACTGCCCGTGCTTCAGCCGCTCGCCGAGCCCGTCGAGCAGCTTGACCAGATCCTCGATGATCACCGCCATCTCGTCGGCCGACTTGCGGCTGCGCTTCGCGAGGCGCGGGGTGTCGAGCACCTGCACGGAGAGCGCCTGCGGGCCGCGCCGTCCATCGGCGACGCTGTACTCCAGACGCGTTCCGGCCTGGATGTCGGCGTCCTCCGGAACGACCGACGCGTGCAGGTACACCTGTGCGCCGTCATCCCCCTGGATGAACCCGAAGCCCTTCGCCTCGTCATAGAACCTGACCTTGCCGTTCGGCATGCCTCGTTCCCCTCCGTCTCCTCGTGATGCGCCGCGGAGCCCGCGCGCTCGTTCGCGAGCGCGCTCCCCGAGCATTCAGCCAATTCTAGCGGAGCAACTTGCTCTCGCGCGGAGCCGGGATGCCGATAAAATGGAGCGGATGTCCACTGAACCCAGCACCCCGTCGATCCTCGAGCGGATCCTCGCCTACGCGTCGCTCTCCATCATCGCGCTGGCGCTCCTCTCCTTCTTCGCGACCCTGATCGTGGGGATGAACGATCGCTTCGCGCTCGCCGAGGGCCTCTGGCCCCTCGTGTACGGCATCTCGATGATCGGTCTGCCGATCGGCTTCGTGCTGCTGATCGCGCTGCTGATCCTGACCCAGCGCCGCCGCCGCACGGAAACCCGGAAGCTCTCCGGCCGCTAGGTCGGATGCGCTGATGAGCGGCACACTCGCGCTCGCCTCCGCCATCGCGGAGATGGATCGCGACACCCTTGCGGCTCTGGTGCGCAGCCGACGGCCCCACGCGCACGCGAGCATCAACGACCCGATCGGGCTCGCGTCGGATCTCTTGAAGCCGGACTCGATCGCCCGCGCACTCGCCCCGCTCGATCGCGCGCAGCTGGCGGCGGTCCGCGACCCGCGCTCCGCCGACTCGGCCCGCATCGAGCAGCTCCGGGGCCTCGGGCTCGTCGGTCGCGACGGCGACGCGGCCGTCGCGCTGCCCGAGGTCGAAGCCGTGCTCGACGATGCGCTGGCCGCGGCTGGATCGGGTGATGCGCCGCGCGCGGCGGGCGCGCTGCCGACCGGCGCCGAGGCCGGCCCCGACCCCGATCCCGACCCCGACCCCGACACGAGCGTCTGGTTCACCTCGGCCCTGACCGCAGTGGGGCAGGCGGCCGAGTGCCTCCGCATGCTGCGCGACCGCCCGGGCAAGCTCAACCGGTCGGGCAGCATCGCCGTCGCCACGGTGAAGCACCTCGCGGAGGCCACGGCGATCGAACCCGACGAGGTGACGCTCGCGCTCGCCGCACTGCTGCGCGCAGACCTCATCGCCGCGCTCGCCGACGACCAGCTCCTCATCGCCGCATCCGGCTCCGGTTCCTGGCTCGCCAGCGCCCACGTCGAGCGGTGGATCGCGCTCGCCCGGGCCGCCGCGCTCTCCATGCCGGCCCCGCTGCGCGCCGAGTGGGCGGCGGCGGCTCGGCCCAGCTGCGACGTGCGAGCGCTCGCCGCAGCCGTGCCCGAGGAGTACCCCCTGCTCCCCGCGGCCGATCTCGCCGCGGTCGCCGATTTCGCGCGGCTCGCCGAGTACCTCGGCCTCACCGTGGCCGGCCGCTGCACCGACGTCGCCGACGCGCTGCTCGCCCGGGACGGCGTCGGCGTCGCCGAACCCCGCGGCGCCGGCGACGCCGACGTGGTCGCCCGGGTCGCCGCAGCCATGCCCGAGACCGCCGCGGGCGTGTACGTGCAGCCCGACCTCAGCGTCGTCGTACCGGGCCCGCTGCCGCCCCGCGACGAAGCGGTGCTGGTGGCGCTCGCCCGGCCCGAGCACATCGGGGTCGCATCGACCCGCCGCATCAGCGAGGCCTCCATCGCGGGCGCGTACGAGCGGGGCCTCACCCCCGCCACGGCGCGCGAGGCGTTCGCGCGCATCTCGCTCACCGGCATCCCCCAGCCGCTCGAGTACCTGCTCAGCTCCCTCGGGGAGCGGGTCGGCGGCATCGTCGTGAGCGAGCACCACGGCGACGAGGGCCGCACACGGCTGGCGTTCGCGCGCGCCGAGCTCGCCGCGACGATCCTCGTCGATCGCACCCTGCAGCACCTGCAGCTGCACCGCACCCGCGCGTCGGAGACGGAGCTCTTCTCGCGCCTGAGCCCCGACCATGTGCTCGCCGCCCTCGCCGACGCCCGCTACCACGCCTCATCGGGGGCGGCGGCGCTGCACGAGGCGGAGGGGGCGCTCGATGCCCCGCCGGAGGCCGCGCGCACGGACGAGCCGGAGACCGAGCCGGGCGCGGACGCGAATGCGGACGGCGCGCCGAGCAACGCGCCGCGCACCGGGTCGGGCACCGCGCCGAGCAGCGCAGCGGGCGCTGCGGCGAGCGCAGCGGCCCCCGACCGGGATCACTCGCCTTCTCCGCAGGAGGCGCTGGTCGATCGCGTCTTCACCGCCGCGCGCTCCGAGCCGGGCACCGGCGACTTCACGCGGCGGCTCGAACTCGCGATCCGCGACCGCAGCCCCGTGCGCGTCACGGCGGAGTCGCGCGGTGAGGTGCGCACGTTCACGCTGCTGCCGGTCTCCGTGAGCGCGGGGCGGCTGCGGGCCGCCGACCAGTCGGCCGGCGTCGAGCGCACCCTGCCGATCACCCTGATCACGGCGGTCGAGTCGGTCTGATCCGGCTTGCGCCGGACCATGCGCGGGGCCGCGCTGAGCGCACGACGCACTCCGCCGGTACAGCGATGCGCGGTAGACTCGCTCGTTATGACTCTCGGCCCCCTCATCGTGCAGAGCGACCACACCGTGCTCCTCGAAGTCGCCCACCCCGACGCCGAGGACGCGCGGCACGCGCTCGCCGTGTTCGCCGAACTCGAGCGCGCGCCCGAGCACATCCACACCTACCGCATCACCCGCCTCGGCCTGTGGAACGCGCGCGCCGCCGGCCACACCTCCGAGGAGATCCTCGAGACGCTGAACCGGTACGCGAAGTTCCCCGTGCCGAGCGGGGTCGCGAATGAGATCGCCGACACGATGCGCCGCTACGGGCGCCTCACGATCGAGCGCGCACCGGTGCCCGGCGAAGCCTCCGCCGAGGAGGCCCCCACTCAGCTCGTGCTGCGCTCGGAGGATCCGATGGTGCTGCGCGAGGTCGCGAGCGCGAAGAAGATCGCCCCGCTGCTCGGCAACCGGATCGACGAGCACACGTTCCCCGTCGAGGCGTGGGCCCGCGGCGAGCTCAAGCAGCAGCTGGTGGCCCGCGGCTGGCCCGCGGAGGACCTCGCCGGCTATCGCGCCGGGGAGCCCTACGACATCTCGCTGGCTGAAGACGGCTGGGAACTGCGCGACTACCAGGCGAAGGCCGTCGAGGCCTTCCAGCGGGGCGGCTCGGGCGTCGTCGTGCTGCCGTGCGGTGCGGGCAAGACCATCGTGGGCGCGGCGTCGATGGCGGCGGTCGGCGCGAAGACCCTGATCCTCGTCACGAACGCGGTGTCGGCGCGCCAGTGGCGCGACGAGCTGCTGCGCCGCACGAGCCTCACCGAGGACGAGATCGGCGAGTACTCGGGGCAGGTGAAGGAGGTCAAGCCCGTCACCATCGCGACGTACCAGATTCTCACGAGTCGCAGGAAGGGCGAGTACGCGCACCTCTCCCTGCTCGACGCGGAGGACTGGGGCGTGATCGTGTACGACGAGGTGCACCTGCTGCCCGCGCCCGTGTTCAAGCTCACGGCCGACCTGCAGGCGCGCCGCCGCCTCGGCCTCACCGCGACGCTGGTGCGCGAGGACGGCCGGGAGGGCGACGTGTTCAGCCTCATCGGGCCGAAGCGCTACGACGCGGCGTGGAAGGACATCGAGGCGCAGGGCTTCATCGCCCCCGCAGCCTGCTTCGAGGTGCGCGTCGACTTCGGGGAGGCGGAGCGCATGGAGTACGCCGTCGCCGAGGATCAGGATCGCTACCGCATCGCCTCGAGCGCCCTCATCAAGCAGCCGGTCGCCCGGCGCATCATCGACCGCCACCCGGGCGAGAGCGTCCTGGTGATCGGGCAGTACATCGACCAGCTCGAGTCGATGGCGGAGGCGCTCGGCGCACCCCTCATCACGGGGCAGACCCCGGTGGACGAGCGCGAGCGGCTGTTCCAGGCGTTCCGCAGCGGCGCGGAGAAGATCCTCGTCGTGTCGAAGGTCGCGAACTTCTCGGTGGATCTCCCCGACGCCTCGGTCGCGATCCAGATCTCGGGATCGTTCGGCTCGCGCCAGGAGGAGGCTCAGCGGCTCGGGCGACTGCTGCGCCCGAAGTCGAACGGCGCCACGGCGTCGTTCTACACGCTGATCACCCGCGACACCGTCGACCAGGATTTCGCGCAGAACCGGCAGCGCTTCCTCGCCGAGCAGGGGTACGCGTACACGATCCTCGACGCCGACCAGCTCTGAGGGCCGCGCTGCGGGGCGCTGCACGCTCCCCCGCTCCTCGCTCCGCGCCTCCCCGAATGCGGCGTGCGTACACTAATGTGAACGTACACATTCGACTTTCGGCGTGGAGGCCCTGATGCCCGGAGAAGCGCGGGCCAAGCCCGCGAGCATCCGCGACGTGGCGCGCCTCGCATCGGTCTCCTATCAGACCGTCTCGCGCGTGCTCAACGATCACCCGAGCATCCGCGAAGACACGCGGCAGCGCGTGCTCGACGCCATCCGCGCCCTCGACTACCGACCCAACCAGGCGGCGCGCGCCCTCGCCTCCGCCCGCCCCAGCGTGCTCGGGATCCTCTCGACGACAGTGGGCGAGTACGGCACCACGTCGGCGATCGTCGCGATCGAGCAGGTGGCCCGCGAGCGGGGCTTCTCGATCAGCACGCTCAACCTCGCAGCCGCATCACCCGAGGCGATCGGCGAGGCCGTGCGGCAGTTCGAGCACGAGCAGGTCGCCGGCATCATCGTGCTCGCGCCGCAGGTGCGCGTCTTCAACGTGATCGGCGGGCTGGGTCTGCGCGTGCCGATCGCGACGCTCCACACCGGGGCGGGCGGCGCGGCGGAGACCATCGCCTCCGATCAGCGGGCGGGCGCGCGCATCGCCGTCGAGCACCTCGTGTCGCTCGGGCACCGCGACATCCTGCACCTCGCCGGCCCTCAGGACTGGATCGAGGCCGAGTCGCGGATGCACGGGTACCTCGACGCGATGTTCGAGGCCGACCTCTCCACGCTGCCGCCGATCCGCGGGGACTGGACCGCCGATTTCGGGCACTTCGCCGGGCGCGAGCTCGCGGGTCGACGCGACTTCACGGCGATCTTCGCGGCGAACGACCTGATGGCGATCGGGCTGATGCACGGGTTCCGCGATGCCGGGGTGCGCGTGCCCGACGACGTGTGCGTCATCGGCTTCGACGACATCCCGGTCGCGGCGCACGTGTGGCCGACCCTGTCGACGGTGCGCATGGACTTCGCGGAGCTGGGCACGCGCGCGATCATGCACCTGCTCGCCGCCATCGCCGGAGAGCCCGCCCCGCAGTTCGCCCCGGTCAGTCCGCAGCTGATAGTGCGGCAATCGACAAACGCCGCCGCAACGCGCCGGTAACGATTCTGTAATCAGCCCACAACGCCTTGACACGCGGGCGCCCCGTGTTCCACGATGTGAACGGTCACACGAGTGACGACATGGATGACAGCGAGGTCAATCAAGTGGAACGAGCGACGCACCGGCCCGACGAGGCTCCCGTGCTGCAGATGCGCGACATCACCAAGATCTTCCCCGGAGTGAAGGCGCTCTCCGACGTCTCGCTCACCGTGCGCCCGGCGACGATCCACGCGATCTGCGGCGAGAACGGCGCCGGCAAGTCGACGCTCATGAAGGTGCTCTCCGGCGTCTACCCCCACGGCACGTACACCGGCGACATCATCGTCGAGGGCCGCGAGATGCGCTTCCGCGACATCCGCGCGAGCGAAGAGGCCGGCATCGTCATCATCCACCAGGAGCTCGCGCTGATCCCCGAGCTGTCGATCACCGAGAACATCTTCCTCGGCAACGAGCTGCGCCGCGGCGCCGCCATCGACTGGCGCACCGCGCGCTCGCGCACCGTCGAGCTGCTCGACCGGGTCGGGCTGCGCGAAGACCCCGATACGCCGATCAAAGCGCTCGGCGTCGGCAAGCAGCAGCTCATCGAGATCGCGAAGGCGCTCAACAAGAACGTGCGCCTCCTCATCCTCGACGAGCCCACGGCGGCGCTCAACGACACCGATTCCGAGCACCTGCTCGGCCTGATCCGGGGCCTCCGCGACCGCGGCATCGCCTCCATCATCATCAGCCACAAGCTCAACGAGATCGAGCAGATCGCCGACGACATCACGATCATCCGCGACGGCCGGGTCGTGGAGACCCTCGACGTGCAGCAGGGCGGCATCAACGAGGACCGCATCATCCACGGCATGGTCGGCCGCTCGCTCGAGCACCGCTACCCCGACCGCACTCCGAACCCCGGCGAGGTCTTCTTCGAGGTGCGCGACTGGGTGGTGCAGCACCCCACCGTGCCCGAGCGGTACGTGGTGAAGGGGTCGAGCCTGAACGTGCGCCGCGGCGAAGTCGTGGGCATCGCCGGCCTCATGGGCGCCGGGCGCACGGAGCTCGCGATGAGCGTCTTCGGCCGCTCCTACGGCCGATTCATCTCGGGAACGCTCATGAAGGACGGCGCCGAGATCGAGGTGCCCGACGTGCCCGCCGCGATCCGGCACGGAATCGCCTACGTGAGCGAGGATCGCAAATCGCTCGGGCTCAACCTCCTCGACTCGATCAAGCGCTCCATCGTCTCGGCGAAGCTCTCGAAGATCACCCACCGCGGCATGGTCGACGCGCGCGAGGAGCGCACCGTCGCGGAGCGGTACCGCACCTCGCTGCGCATCAAGACGCCCGACGTCAACAACGGCGTCTCCAGCCTCTCGGGCGGCAACCAGCAGAAGGTCGTGCTGGCGAAGTGGATGTTCACCGACCCCGACCTGCTGATCCTCGACGAGCCCACCCGCGGCATCGACGTCGGCGCGAAGTACGAGATCTACTCGATCATCAACGAGCTCGCGAACGCCGGCAAGGGCGTCGTGGTGATCTCGAGCGAACTCCCCGAACTGCTCGGCATCTGCGATCGCATCTACACGGTGTTCGAGGGCCGCATCACCGATTGCATCCCGGCCGACCGGGCCACCCCCGAGACGCTCATGCGCAGCATGACGTCGCTGAACGAGAAGGCGCACGCATGACCTCGACCGACACGAAGACCACGGAGCGGCACGGCTTCCGGTTCTCAGACATCCGCGGAATGTTCGGCGGCGGGCAGTCCACGGCCCGCCAGTTCGGCATCCTCGGCAGCCTGATCGCCATCATCCTGATCTTCCAGATCTTCTCCGACGGGCTGACCCTGTCGCCCGGCAACGTGATCAACGTGATGCAGCAGTACTCCTACATCCTGATCCTCGCGATCGGCATGGTGATGGTGATCATCATGGGGCACATCGACCTGTCGGTCGGATCCGTTGCGGCGTTCGTCGGCATCGTCGTCGCGAAGTCGATGTCGGAGTGGAACCTCCCCTGGTGGGGCGCCATCCTGCTCGGTCTCGGCCTCGGCGCGCTCGTCGGAGCGTGGCAGGGGCTCTGGGTGGCCTACGTCGGGGTTCCCGCCTTCATCGTGACGCTCGCGGGCATGCTCTTCTTCCGCGGCGCGAATCAGTGGATCGGCGACTCCATCTCCGTTCCCGTGCCCCGCGAGTTCGTGACCATCGGGGCGGGCTACCTGCCCGAGATCGCCGGGATCCCGATCCCCTACAACGTGCCCACCCTCATTCTCGGCGTGCTGGCCGCGGCATGGCTCGTGTTCTTCGAGTGGCGCACCCGCCGGCAGCAGAAGAAGATGGGGTCGGAGCGCGCTCCCCTCTGGGTGAGCGTCGTCAAGGTGGTGCTCCTCTGCGCGGTGATCCTCGGCGCCGCACTGCTCTTCGGCAGCGGCCGCCCCGGCACCAGCTTCCCCGTCTCCGGCATCATCCTGCTGGCGCTCGTGATCCTCTACTCGTTCGTCACGAACCACACCGTGTTCGGCCGCCACATCTACGCCGTCGGCGGCAACCGTCAGGCTGCGAAGCTCTCGGGGGTGAAGGATCGCCGAGTCGACTTCTTCGTCATGATGAACATGTCGGTGCTCGCCGCCGTGGCGGGCATGATCTTCGTCGCCCGCTCGCAGGCCTCGGGCCCGCAGGACGGCAACGGCTGGGAGCTCGACGCGATCGCGGCGGTGTTCATCGGAGGCGCCGCCGTCTCGGGCGGCATCGGAACGGTGATCGGCTCGATCATCGGCGGGCTCGTGATGGCGTTCCTCAACAACGGCATGCAGCTGCTCAGCTTCGGCGCCGACACGGTGCAGATGGTGAAGGGCGCCGTGCTGCTCGTCGCCGTCGGCATCGACGCCTACAACAAGCAGCAGGGCCGCCCCTCCGTGCTCGGCTTCCTCACGAAGCGGCGGAGGCCCGCGGGCGAGTTCGCCGGCATCGACACGACCCCCATCGGCGCCCGCGCCATGGAGGCGCCCCCCGCCGCGCCGCCCGCGCCCAGCCCGCGCAGCACCACCACCCAGACTCCTCCCGCCGCAGACGACAGCGCGACGAAGGAACCCGGCTCTCGCTGACGAGAGTTCGACGATCAGAGAAAGTGAAAGCAACCATGAAGCACAGACTCCTCCTCTCCACGGGCGCGCTGCTCGCCGCAGCAGCCCTGGCGCTCACCGGGTGCTCCTCGGAGCGCGGCGGCGACTCCGGCGGCTCGGGCGGCTCCGACTCGGGCGCCGCATCGACCGGGTTCGAAGAGGGCGCCACCATCGGCGTCGCACTCCCCGATAAGACGAGCGAGAACTGGGTGCTCGCCGGCAAGCTGTTCACCGACGGGCTCGAAGAGGCCGGCTACAAGGCCGACGTGCAGTACGCGCCGGCGTCGAACACGGTCGCCGAGCAGCAGAACCAGATCCAAGCCATGGTGACCGGCGGCGCGAAGGTCATCGTCATCGGCGCGAAGGACGGCAAGCAGCTCGCCACCCAGGTGCAGGCCGCGAAGGATGCGGGCGCCACCGTCATCGCCTACGACCGCCTCATCGAGAACACCGACGCCCTCGACTACTACGTGGCGTTCGACAACTTCAAGGTGGGCCAGCTGCAGGGCCAGGCGCTGCTCGACGGTCTCGAGGAGCGCACCGACCACGACGCGCCCTACAACATCGAGCTGTTCTCGGGATCGACCGACGACGCGAACTCGGCCGTCTTCTTCAACGGTGCGATGGACGTGCTGCAGCCGAAGATCGACGACGGCACCCTCGTCGTCGCCTCGGGCCAGACCGACATCCAGCAGACCGCCACCGCCGGGTGGAAGGCCGAGAACGCGCAGAGCCGCATGGATACGATCCTCACCTCCGCCTACAGCGACACGGAGCTCGACGGCGTGCTCTCGCCGAACGACACCCTGGCGCGCGCCGTGCTGACGTCGGTCGAGCAGGCCGGCAAGCCGCTGCCCGTGGTGACCGGCCAGGACTCCGAGGTCGAGTCGGTGCGCTCCATCATGGAGGGCAAGCAGTACTCGACGATCAACAAGGACACGGCGCTGCTCGTCGAGCAGACCATCACCATGATCGGCCAGCTGCAGCAGGGCGAAGAGGTCGACGTGAACGACACCGACCAGTACGACAACGGCTCGAAGGTGGTGCCGGCGTACCTCCTCGATCCGGTGATCGTCACGCAGGAGAACGCGGCCGACGCGTACCAGAACGTGCCGAACCTGCTGGAGATCGTCGAAGAGTACCGCTGAGGCTCGTGAGTTCGACGCACTGAGCTGCGCCGGGGCGCGGCGGGATCCCTCCTCCGCTCCCCGGCGCAGCGCCGTTTGGAAAGGCTGCACATGACCGACCATCGCACCGCCGGCGCCGACGAGCGCTTCGCCATCGACTCCCCCGCGCACCGCGCCTGGCTCGAGCAGCAGACCGACCGGCTGCTCGCCTTCTCGGAGCCCGCACTCGACCCGAGCGGCGGGTTCAGCTGGCTCGACGACGCGGGTGCACCGGTACCCTCCGCGGGCTCGCAGCTCTGGATCGCCGGCCGGTACACCTACTGCGCGGTGCTCGGGCACCTGCTCGGGGCGCCGGGCCAGGCCGAGCGGGTGGAGCACGGGCTCGCCTTCCTCCGCTCCGGCGCGCTGCGCGACCCCGTGCACGGCGGCTGGTTCGTCACGGCCGGCGCCGCCGACGACGCCGCGAACTCCGACGCCAAGGAGAGCTACGGGCACGCGTTCGTGCTGCTCGCCGCAGCCTCGGCGAAACTGGCCGGTTTCGATGCGGACGATCTCTACACCGATGCCTTCGCCGTGCTCGAGCGCTGGTGGGAGGCCGACGCGTCGATGTACGCGGACACGTGGAGTCGCGACTTCACCGTGCTCGACCCGTATCGCGGGGCGAACCCGAACATGCACCTCGTCGAGGCCGGGCTGCTCGCGTACGAGGCCGACGGCGACCGGCGCCACGTCGAGCGGTCGACCGCCATCGCGCGGCGACTGATCGGCGACGTCACCGCGAACAACGCGTGGCGCCTGCCCGAGCACTACCGCGAGGACTGGACCCCCGACCCCGAGTACGGCGCCGACTCCCCCGACAGCCACTTCCGCCCGTACGGGGCGACCGTGGGGCACTGGCTCGAATGGGCGCGCCTGCTCGTCGCCCTCGAGACCGCGCAGCGCGACGCCACGGGCACGGCCGACGCCTGGCTGATCGACGCGGCGCGCAGCCTCTTCAACCGCGCCGTCGCCGACGCGTGGGACGAGCGCCGCGGGGGCTTCGCCTTCAGCACCGACTGGACTGGACGGGTGCTGAACGACCACCGCTTCCACTGGGTCATCGCCGAGGCCATCGGCACCGCCGCCGTGCTCTTCCGCGCAACGGGCGACGCGGCGTACGCCGAATGGTACGCCCGCTTCTGGGCGTACGCCGCGAGCCGACACATCGAGGCCGACGGCAGCTGGATCCACGAGCTCGACGCCGACGGGGCCCCCGCGAACGGCACGTGGAGCGGCAAGCCCGACCTGTACCACGCGCTGCAGGCGACGCTCTTCGCGCGCCTGCCCGCGACGCGCAGCCTGACGCACGGCCTGCGATCCGGCGCCCTCGCCTCGCCCTGACCGCGACCCGCGCCCCTCACTCGACGACTCGGGGCCGGCACCGGGGGCGTGCCACGGACGTGGCGCCTCCGATGCCGGCCCCGATTCAGTGCGCGCGGGTGACGGCGGGCGAGCCGTCAGCCCGCGATCTCCACGAGCACCTTGACCTGCTCGGGGTCGTTCGACGCGTCGAACGCCTGCTGCGCCTCGTCGAGGGAGAAGACGCCCGTGATGAGCTCGTCGAGGGGCAGACGGCGCTCACGCAGCAGCCCGATCGCCACCTCCACGTCCGTGCGCACGTACATGAGATTGCCGAGCAGCGAGATCTCCCGATCCTGGATCAGCTCGAGGTCGACCGTGGTCGGCCCCGCGGGCACGCCCACGGTCATCACCGTGCCGCCCTTCTCCAGCAGTTCGATCGCGAGGCGCACCGTCGACTCGCGCGACACGCAGTCGAACACCACGTCGGCCTTGCCGCCGAGCTCGCGCAGCGCGGCCTCCGCGGCATCGGGGGCGCTCGAATCGAAGCTGCCGGTGGCGCCGAGGCGCTCGGCGCGGGCGCGCTTCGACTCCAGCAGGTCGGCGACGACGACCGCCTCGGCCCCGGCGTGCAGCGCCGCGATGGTGACGAACAGCCCGATGGGGCCGGCGCCGAGCACCACGACGCGCGCGCCCGTGAGGTCCCCGGCGCGGCGCACCGCGTGCACGGGCGTCGCGAGGGGCTCGATGAGGGCGGCCTCGCGGTCGCTCAGATCGTCGGGCAGCGGGATGACACGGTCTGCGGCGATGGTGAAGCGATCCGTCATGCCGCCCGGGGTCTGGCACCCGAACACGTCGAGGGTCGCGCAGATGTTGTAGCGCCCGCGCCGGCAGGGGGTGCACTCGCCGCAGGCGAGGTTCGGCTCGACCACGACGCGCCGCCCGACCAGGTCGGCGGGAGCCCCGTCGCCCGCGGCCTCGACGACGCCGATGACCTCGTGCCCGGGCCAGAACGGCAGCGACATGAAGGGGTGACGGCCGTGCGCCGCGTGCACATCGGAGCCGCAGATGCCCACGATGGTGGAGCGCACGAGCACCTCGTTCGCGCCCGCGACCGGGGCGGGCACCTGCTCGACGCGGATGTCATCGGCCGCGTTGACGACGATGCGCCGCACCGCGTTCTGCACGTCGCTCATCAGACGGCCGTGTATCCGCCGTCGGCGACGAGCACCGAGCCCGTGATGAACGATGCGGCGTCGCTCGCGAGGAAGACGACGCTCGGCGCGATCTCCTCGGGCAGGGCGAACCGCTGCTGCGGGGCGTCCTCGATCCAGTAGCGCTGGAACTCGGGGTTGTCGACCGGGGCCATCTCCGTCTTCACGTAGCCCGGGGCCACGGCGTTCACGCGGATGTTCAGGGGCGCCCACTCGACCGCGAGCGACTTCGTGAGGTGGTGCACGGCCGCCTTCGACGCGTTGTAGGCCGGCTGCCACTGCGGGCGGTTGACGATCAGACCCGACATCGAGCCGATGTTCACCTGCGAGCCGCCCCCGATCTCGCGCATGTGCTCGCCGACGGCGACGCTCGCCTTCCAGAGCGCGCGCACGTTCAGATCCCACACGGCATCCCACTGCTCATCGGTGACGCTCCACGACTCTCCGTGGAAGCAGGTGCCGGCGTTGTTCACGAGGATGTCGATGCGGCCGAGGCCCGCCTTGGCCTCCTCGACCATGCGGGTGATCTGGGCGTCATCGGTGATGTCGGCGGTGATCGCGACGAACTCGAAGCCGCGCTCGGCGGCCTCCGCGACGACCTGCGCGTTGCGCTCGGCGCTGCGCCCGGCGATCGCGACGCGCGCGCCCGCCTCTGCGAGCCCGAAGGCGAACGCCTTGCCGAGCCCCTGGTTGCCGCCGGTGACGAGGGCGGTCTTGCCCTCGAGGCTGAACGAAGTCATGTGTCGTGTCCTTTTCGTAGGTGTGCGGGTGCGACGCGGGTCGCGTGACGTGCTGGCGGCTCAGCGAGCCGGGTAGACGACCGACTTGAGGCTGTCGGGGTCGGTGTCGCTCTCGAGCGCCTGCGCCACCTCGTCGAGGCCGAAGCGCCCCGTGACGAGCGAGTCGAGATCGACCTGCCCGTTCGCGACGAGCTGGATGGCGACGGGCCAGGTCTCGGTGTAGCGGAAGATGCCCGTGACGGTGATCTCGCGGTTCTGGATGTCTTCGACCGGAAGCGTCATCTCGGGGTTGCCGAGACCGACGAGCACCGCGGTGCCCGCGGGCCGCACGGCGCGGATGCCCGACTGCACGGCGGGGGCGGCCCCGCTCGCGTCGATGAACGCGTCGATCGGCACGTCGAGGTCCGCGGGGTTCTGGGTGCGCGGGTCGATGACGCGGGTGGCGCCGTACTGCAGCGCGCGCTCGCGGCGGGCCTCGACGAGGTCGGACACGATCACCTCGCCCGCGCCGAATGCGCGCGCGGTCTGGGCGGTGATGATGCCGATCGGGCCCGCGCCCGCGATGAGCACCGTGGAGCCGGGCACGATGCCCGCCTTGCGCACGGAGGTGATGGCGACGGAGAGGGGCTCGAGCAGTGCGGCGGCCTCATCGGTCACGGAGTCGGGCACGTCGTGCGCGAACGCCGACTGGATGGTCACGAACTCCGTGAACGCGCCGTCGATCGGCGGCGTGGCGTAGAACTCCATGTCGGGGCAGAGGTTGTACCTGCCGATGCGGCATTCGCGGCAGCGGCCGCAGGGGCGCTGCGGTTCGATGGCGACGCGGCGGCCGACGCGGGCGGGATCGACGCGCTCGCCGACCGCGACGATCACGCCGCCGACCTCGTGCCCGAGCACGAGCGGAGCGTCGACGACGAAGTCGCCGATGCGCCCCTCGCGGAAGTAGTGCACGTCGGAGCCGCAGACGCCCACGGCGCCGACGCGCACGAGCACCTCGTCGGCGGCGGGCTTCGGCACCGGGCGCTCCTCGATGGTGAGGTCGCGGGTGCCGAGGAGCACGCTGGCGCGCATCCGCTCGGGGATCTCTGGGTGGGTCATGGCTGTTCTCCTCGTACTGCTTCGGGGGGCTCGGGGTCGAGCAGGGCTCGGCCGACGACGACATGGTGGGCGCCGAGCGCGATGGCGCGGCGTGCGATGGCGGCGTCGACGCCGCCGTCGACGCCGACCTGCACGTTCGGGGCGAGGCGGGGGATGCGGTCGAGCAGCTCGGGGCGCGCGGCGTCGCGGGTGCCCGGCTCGATCAGCATGATGAGGGCGCCCGTCGCGTCGGCGCGGAGCGGAGCGGGATCGTCACCGGGTGCGAGCACCGTCCACACCTCGCCGCCGGCGGCGCGGAACGCCTCGGTCAGCGCCGCGTCCGACGCGATGTCGACGGGCAGAGCCGCGCGCTGGGCGCCGATCGCGGCGGCGACCTCGAGCACCGCGGCGATCTCGGCTCGCAGGCGCGACGCGAACTCCGGGCCCGCGCCGTGCTGCGCTCCGGTGAGCACGATGAGGTGCACCTCGAGCAGGGAATCGGGGTGGCGGGCGCCGCAGGCCCGCAGCTCGGCGATCGTAATGCCGCGGTGCGCGGGCTCGCCGTGCGCGTCGCGGTCGAGGATGACGTCGAGGTGCATCGGCAGTCCGGCGTCCGCGAAGCGGTCGGCGGCCGCCTCCCGCTCGCCCTGCGGCGCGGCGTACAGGCTCCCGTACACGGCTCCCTCCGGCAGCTCCCCGATCCACCCGGCGTTCGGCAGCGCGCGCACCGCGTCGCGGGCTGCGAGCTGCGGGGCCGTCACGCGCGGCTCCGGTCGAGTGAGTCGACCGCGGCGACCTCGGCGTAGCGCGCGAAGCGATCCGAGGAGACGCGCCCCGGCTCGGCGGCGACGCGGCGCTCCGGCTTCCAGCGCTCGGCCAGCTCCATGATCGGCGTGCCGCCGAGCACGGCCGCGGCCTGCACGGCGGCACCGCGCGCCACCGCCTCGGGGGCGTCGACGAGGTGCACCGGCTTGCCGAGCGCGTCGGCGAGGATCTGGCGCGTCGCCGCGGAGCGCGCGGCTCCGCCGATGGCGATCACTTCGCCGTCGGTGCGCACCCCGCACCGCTCGAAGTGCGCGAGCCCCGCGACGAGCCCGAAGACGACGCCCTCGTAGGCGGCGCGGGCCAGCTGCTCGCGGGTGGTCTCGGTCGTGAGGTCGGCGAGCAGCCCGGTGGCGAGCGGACGGTTGGGGGTGCGCTCCCCGTCGAGGAAGGCCGCGAGCACCGGGCCCTCCTGCCCTGCCTGCAGGGCGAGCGCCGAGAGCTCGTCGTGATTCGTGCCCATGAGCCGGGCGAACGTGTCGATGACCTTGGCGCCGTTGAGCGTGCACACGAGCGGCAGGAAGCCCCCGGTGAGGTTCGCGACGCCGTTCACGAACCCTCGCGGGTCGCGCACCGGCTCGGGGGTGGTCGAGAAGACCACGCCCGAGGTGCCGAACGCGAACACCGCGTCCCCCTCCGCGATGCCGAGCCCGAGGGCGGAGGCGTGCTGGTCGCCGCCGCCGGCGGAGACGAGCACCGGCTCGGAGAGGCCGAGCTCGGTCATGGCGACCGCCGTGGTCGTGCCGGCGACGCCGTCGGGCGCGAGCACCTCCGGCAGCATCGCAGCCCAGTCGCGGGTGTCGTCGATGAGCGCGAGGTGGTCGATCAGGTAGCGGTTCGCCGAGGGGTCGAAGTACCCGGTGCCCGACGCCTCCGAGCGGTCGGTCGCGAACGCGCCGGTGAGTCGGTACGTGAGGTAGTCGTGCGGCAGCAGGATCGTGGCGAGCCGAGCGAAGTTCTCGGGCTCGTGCGCGGCGAACCACGCGACCTTGCTCAGGGTGAACGCCGCCGTGGGCAGCGACCCGGTGGCGGCGATGAGCTGCTCCGGGCCGATGCGTTCGACGAGCGCACGGAGCTCGGCGTCGGTGGTGGTGTCGTTCCAGAGCTTCGCGTCGCGGATGACGGCGCCCGACGCATCGAGCGGTACCATGCCGTGGCACTGGCCGGCGACCGAGATCGCGCGCACGCTGACCGGCCCGGCCTGCGCGAGCGCGCTGCGGAACGCGCCCACGAACGCGTCCCACCAGGCCTGCGGGTTCTGCTCGCTGCGGGGCGGCGCGACCGGCGGGTGGGCGGCGGAGGCCCCCGCGATCCGGCGCCCGTCCTCGAGCGCGAAGAACTCGACTTTGCACGACTGCGTCGAGGTGTCGACGCCGCAGACGACGGGGATCATGCGGCGCCTCCTCGCGTGGGCACGGCCACGGTGTCGGGCAGGTCGCGCTGCTGCCCCACGATGCCGGCCGGGTGGATCTGCACGACCTCCTCCCAGCTGAAGCCGCGCAGGCCCATGAGCGTGAGGGTGAGGGCGTCGCCCCAGGCGCCGGCGACGAGGGTACTGCCGAGCGCGATGAGGCCGCCCGCGTCGGCCTCAACCGGGTCGGTCGTGAGGTGCACCACGCGCGATGCCGCCGCCGCGAACGGGGAGTCGGGGCGCTCGGTGACTGCGACCACCTCGGAGCCGCGCTCGACGAGGCGCTCGGCGAGCTGCGTCAGCTCGGCGGACTGGCCGCCCTTGGAGAACGCGATGACGAGGTCGTCGGGGGTCACCGCGCCCATGCCGCCGTGCAGGGCGTCCTGCGACGGGAGGTAGAAGGCGGGGGTGCCCGAGACCGAGAGCAGGTGGGCGAGGCGCTCGGCCATGATGCCGGAGGTGCCGGCGCCCGTGGTCACGATCTTGCCCGTGCAGCGCTGCACGGCGGCGACGACCTCGGCGAAGCCGTCGTCGATCTGCTCCGCGAGATTGGCGAGTGCCTGCGATTCCCGGAGGATCGCCTCGCGCGCGTGCTGCACGAGGTCAGCGGCGGTTGCGCTCATATGATTGACCTTATCTCTCATTTGTTGCATTTATTCTACTGCTTCGCGCGGTGCGAAGCGACCTCCGGAACCCGCCGATGCGGTCTCCGGACGGAGCCGGCGCGGGCCCCCGCCCGACCGGTGTGAGAGGATGACCCATCGAGAGGAGCCGCCCATGGAACCCGGTCCGAACCGACTGGTCGAGATGGCGCACGTCGCCCGAGAGCACTTCATCAACGACGTGCCCATGGTCGAGCTGGCCTCGCGCACCGGCATGTCCCGCTTCCGCGTCGCCCGCCTCATCGCCGAGGCCCGCGACCTCGGCGTGCTGCGCATCACCGTCGGCGCCCCCCAGTCGCTCGGCCGCGACGACGTCGCCGAGCTGCGGCGCCGATACGGGCTCCGCGACATCCGCTGCGTCACCATGCCCGACGGCGACTCCGACCCCCGCAGTCTCCGCAGCGCACTCGGCCGTGCGGCCGCCGAGTACCTCCAGTCGCACGTGCGCCCCGGCGAAGTGCTCGGCTTCGCGAGCGGGCGCACCCTCGCGGCCATCCCCGACCACCTGCGCGAACTGCCCCGCTGCGACGTGGTGCAGCTGACCGGGCTCGCGGGCCCGCCCGGGCAGACGGCCGGCGATCTCGTGCGCACCGTGAGCGCCATCTCGGGCGGCGAACCGGCGTCGCTGTACGTTCCGCTCGTCGCCTCCGACGCCGAGGCCGCCGCCATGCTGCGCCGCCAGCCCGGCGTCGCCGAGACCCTCGCGCGCATGGGCGAGGTGACCCGGGCCGTGCTCGCCGTGGGCAGCTGGAACCCGGTCGTCTCGCAGCTCGCCGAGTCGATTGCGGAGGACGCAGCGGGCGGGCTCATCGCGACGGGGGTGCGCGCCGACGTGGCCGCATCGCTCTTCGACGCGACCGGCGGCCGCATCTCGGCGCTGGATGCTCGCACCATCGCGATCCCCTTCGATCAGCTGCGCGCCGTTCCCGAGATCATGGTCGTGGCGGGCGGCGCCGAGAAGCACGCGGCCCTCCGAGCGGTGCTGCGCGCCGGCTTCGTCACCACGCTCATCACCGATCGCGACTCGGCGCAGTCGCTGCTCGCCGACCCCCGCTGACGCGAAACGGCGGCGATCCCCTCCCCTGCCCGGGAGAGGATCGCCGCCGCCGCATCGTCGATTACTCCTGGCCGGGAAGGCCCTCGTACGCGATGTCGCCGGTCTTCAGGTTCTCGGCGATCAGCGCGCTGAGGCCGTCGAGGAAGGCCGGGCGGTCGGTGACGACGTGCTCGAGCGCGTCGTCCACGTTCTCCTGCGTGATGGGGGGCATCGTGTAGACGAGGTTGTTGTCGACGTCCTCGTCGCGGGCGATCGCCGCGGCCACGGCCACGCCGGTCGCGAGCTGCACGGTGCCGTTCTGCAGCGAGGTGCCGATGAAGTCACCGCTCTTGACGGCGTTCAGGCCGTCCTCGATGCCGTCGATGCCGACGACCGGCACGTCGTCCATGCCCGCCTCGCGGAGCGCCTGCTTGGCGCCGAGGCCCATGTCGTCGTTCTGCGAGATGACGCCGTCGATGTCGTCGCCGAATGCCGAGATCCAGTTTTTCATCTTGTTGACGGCCTCGTCGCGGCTCCAGTTCGCCGTGTCCTTGGCGAGCACCTTGACGTCGGGGTTCTCCTCGAGCACCTGGTCGATGCCGGCGCCGCGGTTGATCTCGCCCGAGCCGCCGAGGGGGCCCTGCAGGATGACGACGTTGCCCTTGCCGCCGAGCTCGTCCATCATCATCTGCGCTTCCTGAGCGCCCGCCGCGACGTCGTCGGGCTGCACGCTGCCCGCGACCTCGTCGTTGTTCAGCGTCGCGTTGACGTCGAGGAAGGGGATGCCCGCCTCGCTCGCAGCGGTCACCTGGGGCTGCAGGGTGTCGGCCTGCACGGGGACGACCATGATGGCGTCGACGCCGGCCTGGATGAACTGATCGACCTGCGTGGCCTGCGTCGAGACGTCCATCTTCGCGACGTTCCACAGGATCTCGATGTTGTTCTCTTCGGCGTAGCGGTCGATGCCCTCCTTGCCCTCGGTGATGAAGGAGGACATGTCGTAGACGCTGACGCCCACGGTGACGCGCTCCTTGCCGCTCTCGTCGGCACCCTGCTGCGCTGCAGGATCGCCCGCACCGCAAGCCGCGAGCGACAGCGCTGCCGCGCCGGCCACGGCGACCGCGAATCCGCGGCTCATTCGGGAGGTGAACTTCATTGGGTACTCCATTTCATCGGTGAATCGGGGGGTTCGGGAGGGCGCGCCGCCCCGGTCGGGGCGGCTGCCGTCAAGATCGTCGTCGTTTGCTGGCCCAGACGTCGACGGCGACCGCCGCGACGATGAGCACGCCCTTGATCACGTCCTGCCAGTAGGCGGGCACGGTCAAGATGTCGAGACCGTTGTTGAGGGTCTGGATGAGCAGCAGGCCGAGCGCCGTGCCCCAGACCGTGCCGCGACCGCCCATGAGGCTCGCACCGCCGATGACGACGGCCGCGATGGCGTCGAGCTCGTACCCCTGACCGAGGTTCGGGGAGCCGCTGATCACGCGCGAGGAGAGCATGATGCCCGAGAGCCCGGCGAGCGCACCGCTGATCGCGTACACGCTGTAGAGCACCCGACCCGTCTTCACGCCGGCGATCTGCGCGGCGAGCGGGTTGCCGCCCACCGCGTAGACCCGCAGGCCGTAGCTGGTGCGGCGCATCATCAGCCCGAAGCCGACGATCATGATGATCATGAGGATCACGGGGATGGTGAGCCCGAATACGCGGGTGTTCGCGAACTGGCCGTACTCGGTCGGCAGGCCGTTGATCGGGGCGCCGTCGCCGAGCACGAAGGCGAGACCGCTGGCGAGGGTGAGCATGCCGAGCGTCGCGATGAACGGCGGCACCTTCATCACGGCGACGACGAAGCCGTTGATCGACCCCGCGGCGAAGCCCACCGCGACGGCGACGATCGGCGCGAGCCAGATCTGATCCGGCAGCTCCTTCGCGGCGACGGCCGCCGCCATGGCGCTCAGCGCGATGACGCTGCCGACCGACAGGTCGATGCCGCCGGTCAGGATGACGAGCGTCTGCCCGAGCGCGATCAGGGCGAAGGGCGCCGCTGCGACGAGGATCGTCGTCACGTTGTCGACTGTGCCGAAGCGGGCGCTCCGGTACAGGAAGAACGCGATGATGAGCAGCATCACGATGACCATCGCGTAGCGGATGGCCAGCTCGCGGAACCACGGGCCGGAGAAGCGGCGGAGGTCGCCGCTCTCGGACACCGTCCGCATCACTTCGGTCTGCGTCGGATTCGACATGTCATGCGTCCTTTCGAGGAGCGTCTGCTGGTTCAGCGGCGGCCGTGCCCGCCCCCGAGACTTCGAGTCCGCTGGCGAGGCGGAAGATGCGGTCCTGCACCTCGGCGCCGGAGAGCTCGGCTGCGGAGAGCTCTCCCGCCACCGCTCCCTCGCGCAGCACGAGCGCGCGATGCGAGAGGCTCAGGATCTCGGGCATGTCGCTCGACGCCATGAGCACCGCCATGCCGCTCGCGGCGAGGTCGACGATGATGCGGTAGATCTCGCTGCGGGCCCCGACGTCGACGCCGCGGGTGGGCTCGTCGAGCAGCAGCACGTCGACGTCATCGGTGAGCCAGCGCGCGAGCACGACCTTCTGCTGGTTGCCGCCCGAGAGGGTCTCGAGCGACTGGTCGAGGTCGCGGCTGCGCAGACGCACCGAGTCCATGACCTCGCCGACGCGCGCGCGTCGGGCGCGCTGCTTGAGGAAGCCGGCGACGGAGAACTGGGAGAGGCCGGGCAGCGTGCCGTTGTCGAGCACCGACATCGGCAGCACCGCCCCCGCACCCTTGCGATCCTCGGGGACGAGCGCCATCTTCGCCGTGATCGCGGCGGCGGGTTCGCCCGGCTTCACGCGGCTGCCGCGCACGCGCACCTCGCCGCCCTCGGCCTTGCGCACGCCGAAGACGGTCTCCATGAGCTCGGTGCGGCCCGCGCCCACGAGGCCGGCCAGGCCGACGATCTCGCCGCGGCGCACCTGCAGCGAGATGGGCTCGCTCGCGCCCGGCACCTGCAGCGCGTCGAGCTCGAGCACGACGTCGGCGGCGGGCACCCCGCGCTCCGGGAAGAGGTCTTCGAGCTCGCGGCCGATCATCGCGGTGACGATGTCGTCGTCGGTGAGCTGCGCGAGCGCCCGATCCTCGACGAGCTCGCCGTCGCGGAGCACGATGACGCGATCGGCGATGGCGCGGATCTCCTCCATCTTGTGCGTCGTGAACAGCAGCGCGACGCCGCGGTCGCGCAGCAGGCCCATCACCTCGAGCAGACGGCCGACCTCGCGCTCCGAGATCGCGCTCGAGGGCTCGTCGAGGAGGATGACGCTGGCGCCGGTGTTCGTCGCCTTGACGATCTCGATGATCTGCCGGATGCCGACGGGGAGGTCGCCCATGCGCTTGCGGGGATCGGTCTCGAGGCCGAAGACGGCGAGCTGCTCCCGGGCCTGCTCGATCATCGCCCCGCGGCGGAGCCCGAGCGGGCCGCGCAGTTCGCGGCCGATGAAGAGGTTCTCGTAGACGCTGAGCTCGAGGATCGACGCCAGCTCCTGCGGCACGATGGCGACGCCGAGCCGGTGGGCGGCCTGCGCGTTGCCGGCCGGGAGGGGCGTGCCCTGCACCTCGACGCTGCCGCCGTCGGGCCGGTACTGGCCCGACGCGATCTTCATCAGCGTCGACTTCCCGGCGCCGTTCTCGCCCGCGAGCGCCGTGATGGTACCGGCCTCGAGTCTGAGCGAGATGCCGCGCAGCACCGGAATTCCACCGAATCCCTTGACGATATTCGTGCACTCGAGCAGCGTTCCGGTCGCCGGCGCGTGCTGCGCTGAATCGCGCACGTCGGCCTGCTGGTTACTCATGTTGCATTCACCCCTCTCCACGGCGAGCGGAGGTTCCTCGTCGTCCCGGCATGTGGGCGCTTCGATCGAGGCCCGTATAGGTTTTTACCACGACTTGTAACATCTGAGAAACACGCCCGCACATTTGAGCGATGCTACAGTCTGTCTGTCGCACTGTGCCAATCCGATGGAGGAGCCCCATGAGCGAAGCCGAACGCCGCATGGCCCTCGTCGCCACCCGACACTACCTCGACGGTCTCTCGCGCATCGAAATCGCAGATGAACTCGGCATTTCGAGGTTCGCCGTCGCCCGCCTGCTCGAGCAGGCCAGAGAGCGCGGCATCGTACGCTTCGAGATCGCCTCCCCCGACGACCTCGACCTCGCCCTCTCCGCTCAGTTGCGCGAGGCCTTCCGACTTCGACACGCAATTGTTGTACACGCGCCCAGCGGGGCGGAGGACACGCTGAAGCAGCGCCTCGGCGCCGCGGCCGCCCGCCTCGTCGAAGAGGTGATGACGCCGGGCGAGGTACTCGGCCTCGCGGCCGGCCGCACCCTGCGGCAGATGGTCATGGCGTTCGACGCGCTGCCCCCGGTCGACGTCGTGCAGCTCGAAGGGGTCGCCGCGGGCCTGCAGGAGAGCGGCGTGGAACTCGTGCGCCACGCCGCCCGCGTGTCCGGCGGCGTGCCCCACGCGCTGCTCGCACCCCTGCTCACCCGCAGCGACGAGACGGCCGCGCTGCTGCGCGACGAGCCCGCCGCCCGCGAGACGTTCTCCCGCTTCGCGGAGGTGACCACCGCGGTCGTCGGCATCGGCAGCTGGAACCCCGAGGACTCGCAGGTGTCGATGCTCGCCGGGCAGCTCGGGATCCGCGAATCCCTGCTCGACGCGGGCGTGCGCGCCGACCTCGGCGCCGTGCTGCTCGACATCGACGGCGCCGTGGTCGAGAATGCTGTGGGGCGGAGCGTCGGCATCGACGCCGCCAGACTCCGCGGCGTTCCGCACGTGCTCGCCGTCGCCGGCGGGCCGCTCAAGTTCGTCGCGGTGCGCGCCGCACTGCGCAGCGGGCTCATCCACTCGCTCGCGTGCGACGCGGGCACCGCCCAGGCGCTGCTCGCCGACGCCTCCCGCACCGACCCGCACCGAAGGAGCGATACATGAAGTTCGAAGATCTGCAGGGGCGCGCAGCCGTCGTGACCGGCGGCGGGCGGGGCCTCGGCCTCTCGCTCGCCGAGGCCCTCGCCGGCCAGGGCGTCGACGTCGCGCTGCTCGACGTGCTGCCCGACGTGGAGGCCACCGCCGAGCGGCTCGCCGAACGCTTCGGCGTGCGGGCGATCGGCATCCCCACCGACGTCACCGACCCCGAGCAGATCTCGGCAGCGTTCGACCGGATCGACGCCGCACTCGGCACCCCGCGCGTGCTGCTCACCGCAGCCGGCATCACGCTGCTCGAGGCCGCGGTCGACATCGACCCCGTGCAGTGGCGCCGCCTCCAGGCGATCAACGTCGACGGCACCTTCTTCGTGGCCCAGGAGTTCGCGCGGCGGCTGCTCGCCGCGCAGCTCGGCGGATCCGCGATCCTCGTCTCGTCGATGTCGGCGAAGATCATCAACGTGCCCCAGCAGCAGACCGCGTACAACACTTCGAAGGCCGCCGTCGACCACCTCACCCGGTCGCTCGCCGTCGAGTGGGCGGGCGCCGGCATCCGGGTCAACGCCATCGCCCCCGGCTACTTCCTCTCCGACATGACCAAGCAGTTCACCGAGAGCAACCCCGAGCTCGCCGCCGAGTGGACCTCGCGCATCCCGCTCGGGCGCATGGGCGACCCCGCCGACCTGCACGGCCTCGTGGCCTTCCTCGCCTCCGACGCCTCCGCCTACCTCACCGCCCAGTCGATCGTCATCGACGGCGGGTACACGGCGCTGTGAAGCACGCACGGAGCGCGGCGCCGCGAGCCCTGGTCTTCGGGGAGGCCCTCGTCGATGTGATCGACGGCACCGCGTTCCCCGGCGGCTCGCCGCTCAACGTCGCGGTCGGGCTCAGCCGCCTCGGCGTCGACACGACCCTCGCCGCGCGGTTCGGCGACGACGCGCACGGCGACCGCATCGCGCAGCACCTCGCCGCTTCGTCGGTCGCGTTCGCCAAGCCCGTCGCCGGGGCCGAGACGTCGCGGGCCGAGGTCTCGCTCGATGCGACGGGGCAGGCCCGGTACCGCTTCGTGCTCGACTCCGAGCTGCCGCGCATGCCGCTCGACGGCATCGACCTGGTGCACGCCGGCTCGCTCGGGGCCGTGCTCGCCCCCGGCGCCGCAGCCGTGGCCGACGCCTTCGACGATCCCGGCGCCCGCCTGCGCAGCTACGACCCGAACATCCGGCCCGATCTCATGCAGGATCACGGCGCGACGCTCGACCGGGTCGAGCGCCTCGCCGCCCGCAGTCACATCGTGAAGCTGAGCGACGAGGACGCCGCCTGGCTCTACCCCGAGACGGACCCCGACGACGTACTGGCGCGCCTGCTCGCCCTCGGCGCTCCGCTCGCCGTCGTGACTCGCGGCGGCGCGGGCTGCAGCGCGCGCTTCGGCGGCGAGCGCCTCGACGTGCCCGCCGAACGCGTGACCGTCGTCGACACGGTCGGCGCCGGGGACTCGTTCATGGCGGCGCTGCTCGCCGCGGTGCTCGACGGGCCGCTCGGCGACGCCCTGCTCGACGGGCGCCCGCTCGATGCGGCGCACGTCGAGGGCGCGCTGCGCTTCGCGGTGCGGGCCGCCGCCGTCACGGCTTCTCGGGCCGGCGCGAATCCGCCGTGGACGCGCGAGCTCGCCGGGGGTGCCTGAGCTCGGCGGTGCGCGCCGGGCTCGGCGGTGCGCGGCGGTGCCTGTCGCGCCGTCGGCAGGTCTCGCTGGGTGGCGGCTCCATTTCCAGCCACTTCATAGCAAACAATCAGAGACTGGGATCATGAACACTCAGCCAAAAGGACCCAGGATTCTCATCGTCGATGACGAGCCCAGCATCCGCGAGCTGCTCAGCACGAGTCTGCGCTTCGCCGGGTTCGGCGTTCGCGCGGTCGGCAACGGCGCGCAGACCATCTCGGCGGTGCTCGAGGAGGAGCCCGATCTCATCGTGCTCGACGTCATGCTGCCCGACATGAACGGTTTCAGCGTCACGAAGCGGCTGCGCTCAGCCGGGTACACGGCCCCGATCATCTTCCTCACGGCGAAGGACGACACGGAGGACAAGGTCGAGGGCCTCACCGTCGGCGGCGACGACTACGTGACGAAGCCGTTCAGCCTCGACGAGATCATCGCCCGCATCAAGGCGGTGCTGCGGCGCACCATCCAGGAGGACGAGGACTCGGTGCTCAGCGTCGGCCCGATCACGATGGATCAGGACACGCACGAGGTGACCGTGCAGGGGGCCTCGGTCGAGCTCTCCCCCACGGAGTTCAAGCTGCTGCGCTATCTCATGCAGAACGCGAACCGGGTGCTCTCGAAGGCCCAGATCCTCGATCACGTCTGGGAGTACGACTTCAACGGCGACGCCGGCATCGTGGAGTCGTACATCTCGTACCTGCGGCGCAAGCTCGATCCGCTGACCGAGGAGTCGCTGATCCAGACGAAGCGCGGCTTCGGCTACATGCTGAAGACCGAAGTCAAGTAGCGTGGCTCGGCCCAACTGGTCGGAGCGTTGGGCCGACGTCTCGCTGCGGGCGAAGATCACGGGCGTCACGGTCTTCATCCTCTTCCTCGGGCTCATCGTGGCGGGCGTCGGCACGCTCGCGGTGCTGCAGCCGATGCTGACGTCGAATCAGACTCAGGCGCTCGAGCGGCTGCGCGAGAACCCGACCCCGGCGCTGCGCCCCTACGCCAACTTCAACGGGCTCACCCCTGAAGACATCACGCAGGCGCCGAGCGGGTACTACGTGGCGCTGCTCGACGCCGATGGCAATGTGATCCGCGACAACACGCGAGATCAGGATCGGAAGACGCTGCCCGCAGTGACGGGCATCACCCTCGACTCGGTGATGTCGGAGTACCAGTCGGCGCTCATCGGGCTGCGTTCCGCTGATGGCGTGAAGTGGAACGCGATCGTCAAGCCGATCTATCAGGAGGGGCAGGCGGCCGGCACGCTGCTCATCGCCTCCTCGACCGCTCCGGTGACGCAGACGGTCGCGCAGTACATCATCATCTTCACCGGGTTCGGCATCGCGGTGATCCTGCTCGGGGCCGCGCTCACCCGCCTGCTCGTCACGGCCACGTTCCTGCCGCTGGCGGAGGTCGAGCGCACCGCGCTCGAGATCGCGCGCGGCGACTACTCGAAGCGCATCATGATCTCGAGCCCGCATACCGAGGTCGGGCACCTCGGCCAGTCGCTCAACATCATGCTCGATCGGCTCGATGGCTCGCTCGAGGACCAATCGCGCACGATCGAGCGGATGCGGCGCTTCATCGGCGACGCCAGCCACGAGCTGCGCACTCCCCTGGTGTCGGTGCGCGGCTACGCGGAGCTGTACCGCATGGGGGCGCTGCAGGAGGAGGAGAACGTCGCCCAGGCGATGGAGCGCATCGAGAAGGAGGCGATCCGCATGACCTCGCTCGTCGAGGATCTGCTCGCGCTCGCACGTCTCGACGAGCGCCGCCCGCTGGCGCTCGCCGCACTCCCCCTGAATCAGCTCGCCACCGACGCCGCGCTCGATGCGCGGGCGCAGGCCCCGGATCGTGAGGTGACCGTCGTCACCGATCCGGCGGAGCCGACGGTGATCGGCGACGAGCACAAGGTGCGGCAGCTCATGACGAACCTGCTGGGCAACGCCATGCGGCACACCCCTGATGGCGGGCCGATCGAGCTCGTCGTGTCGCACCCGACCCCCGAGCCCGGCGCGAAGCCGTTCGCGCGCTTCGAGATCGTCGACCACGGGGAGGGCGTGCCCGAGCAGATCCGCGACAAGATCTTCGGCCGCTTCTGGCGCGCGGACACCTCCCGCAACCGCGAGACCGGCGGCTCGGGGCTCGGCCTCGCGATCGTCAAGTCGATCGTCGACGCGCACGGCGGGTCGGTGAGCGTGCACGAGACGCCGGGCGGGGGCGCCACGTTCCGCGTGGACCTGCCGAGTGCGGAGGCCTCGGACGACACGGTCCCGGTCCCCCGCCTCCCCTGAGCCGCTGCCGCGCGCTGGGGCCGCGCTCCGGCAGTGGATCCTGTCGCGAGCGGAGCTTCGTGCCCGCAATGCACCCGCTCGACGCAGGATCCACTGCACGGCCGTCATGCGCGGCCGCCCGGGCCTCCCGCGAGCTGCGCCTGCGCGACGGCCATCATCACGAGCCGCTGCACCTCCGGCCAGTCCTCGAAGACCTGTCGATACGAGACTCGAATGCAGAAGTACCCGTCGAGGGCTTCGATCGCGTCGTTGAGATTGTCGCGATCGCGTTGTCGCCCGGTGTGCGTCGCGCCGTCGACTTCCAGAATCACGCATCGTTCGATGAGGAAGTCGACTGGGCGCCCCCTGACGATCGCCTGTGGAACGTCGTGCAGGCGCAGCCGCCGCAGTCGCTGCAGCACATACGTCTCCACTCCTGACCCGGAGTGCGGACTGCATCGCTCCAGGAGTCGCCGTGCGGCTCCCCGGAAGGGGAGCCGGGCGAGCGCAGGGCGGGAGACGAGCCCGCTGTGCAGTGCGGACTCCCAGATCGCGAGAGCCTCATCCGGCGGCTGACAGGTGGCGACGTAATTGAGCGCGTTCTCGATCGAGTCGATGATCGCGAACGGCTCGCGTCGGACGACGGCCCCGCCCCAGTGCACCCGATGCGGCCCGCGGGGCGCGTGCTGCTTCGGCGACCGCGTCGCGAGGTGGAGCCCGCCGGAACGACGCACCCACAGGTCACGTCTGCGCGCGAGCGTCACACACGTCACCACCATGCCGCGCTGCGCGGCGAGCACGAGCTCCCGATCCGCATCCGGCAGCGCGATCCAGCCGCGCGCCGGCCGCATGACCGCTCCCGCTGCGCAGGCGGAGGCGATGGCGTGCGCAGAATACCCGCGCTGCATGAGATCGGTCGATCGCAGCAGACCGCCCGCCCGATGAAGTTCTGCTCGCATGCTCATAGCTCCATCGTGGTCGCTGAGAGCAGCGATCTCCCCTGCGAGAAGCCCATCTGTGAACAACGCAACGGACCGACCGGCGGTCGAGGTCTGTGAGCGGATCTTGCGGCACCACTGCCCACCGATCCTCCCCACGCACCGCGATCCTCGCATCGCGGCCGCACCTCTTCGCGCTCATGCAGTGGATCCGGCCCGATGCAGGGCCTGAGGAGGAAATGCATCCGCTGGCAGCCGGATCTCCTGCATGAAGCGCACGCGAGCGCCGCCCGCTGAGCAGACCCCCCGCAGAGCACCCGCGCGGCAACAGGCGCCCGAAAACGCGAACAGGGGCCGCGCCCGAAGGCGCGACCCCTGCAAGCAGCGGGACTTAGAAGTCCATGCCACCGGTCGGGTCGCCGGCGGGAGCGGCGGAAGCCGGCTCCGGCTTGTCGGCGACGACGGCCTCGGTGGTGAGGAAGAGACCTGCGATCGACGCGGCGTTCTGCAGCGCCGAGCGGGTGACCTTCGCCGGGTCGAGGATGCCCTGCGCGACGAGGTCGCCGTACTCGCCGGTCGCGGCGTTCAGACCGTGGCCGATCGGGAGGTTCGCGACGCGGTCCGCGACGACGCCGGGCTCGAGGCCCGCGTTGAGCGCGATCTGGCGCAGCGGAGCCTCGATCGCGGTCTGCACGATCTTCGCGCCGACGGCCTCGTCGCCCGAGAGCTCGAGCGCGTCGAAGACGTCCTTGCCGGCCTGGATGAGGGCGACGCCGCCACCGGGCAGCACGCCCTCGTCGACGGCGGCCTTCGCGTTGCGCACGGCGTCTTCGATGCGGTGCTTGCGCTCCTTCAGCTCGACCTCGGTCGCAGCGCCGGCCTTGATGACGGCGACGCCGCCGGCGAGCTTCGCGAGGCGCTCCTGCAGCTTCTCGCGATCGTAGTCGCTGTCGGTGTTCTCGATCTCGCGGCGGATCTGCGTGACGCGGCCCTGGATGGCCTCGTCGTCGCCGCCGCCCTGCACGATGGTCGTCTCATCCTTGGTGATGATGACCTTGCGCGCCGTGCCGAGCATGTCGAGCGTCGCGTTCTCGAGCTTGAGGCCGACCTCCTCGGAGATGACCTGGCCGCCGGTGAGGATCGCGATGTCCTGCAGCATGGCCTTGCGGCGATCGCCGAAGCCCGGAGCCTTGACGGCTGCCGACTTGAAGATGCCGCGGATCTTGTTGAGCACGAGGGTAGCGAGCGCTTCGCCCTCGACGTCCTCCGCGAGGATGAGGAGCTGCTTGCCCGACTGGATCACCGGATCGACGACGGGGAGCAGGTCCTTGATGTTCGAGACCTTGCTGTTGACGATGAGGATGTAGGGATCCTCGAAGACCGCCTCCTGGCGATCGGTGTCGGTGACGAAGTACGCCGACAGGTAGCCCTTGTCGAAGCGCATGCCCTCGGTCAGCTCGAGCTCGGTGCCGAAGGTGTTCGACTCCTCGACGGTGACGACGCCCTCCTTGCCGACCTTGTCGATGGCCTCGGCGATCAGCTGACCGATCTGCTCGTCGGCCGCCGAGATGGACGCGGTCGCGGCGATCTGGTCGGTGGTCTCGATCTCCTGGGCGTTGTCGAGAAGCTTCGCCGAGACAGCTGCGACGGCCTTCTCGATGCCCTTCTTGATCGCGATGGGGTCGCTGCCGGCCGACACGTTGCGGAGGCCCTCGCGCACGAGCGCCTGGGCGAGCACGGTGGCGGTGGTGGTGCCGTCGCCTGCGACGTCGTCGGTCTTCTTCGCGACCTCCTTGACGAGCTCGGCGCCGATCTTCTCGTACGGATCGTCGAGTTCGATCTCCTTGGCGATGGAGACGCCGTCGTTGGTGATGGTGGGGGCGCCCCACTTCTTCTCCAGCACGACGTTGCGGCCGCGCGGCCCGAGCGTCACCTTGACGGCGTCGGCGAGCGTGTTCAGGCCCCGCTCGAGCCCGCGACGCGCTTCCTCGTCAAACGCAATGATCTTTGCCATGTATTTCGCCCCTCCGGAGGTGTTCGATGTGGTGAGCACCGTGCCGACGCGTGACGCCCCCGCACGGATGGTTAGCACTCAGTCGGATCGACTGCTAAGTCTCATTTTGGCACTCTGCCACGTCGAGTGCAAGCGTGTCTGCTCGCGCGCAGCGAACACGCGGGGAACGGGCGGTGACGGGTTCGTGCGCGCCCCGTCACCCGGAGACGGAGCCGCCCACCGCGGGGTCGGTCGGAGCGCCGGTTGCGGGGTCGATGGGGAATCCGGTTGCGGGATCGATGTCCCAGCCGGTCGCGGGATCGATGTCGAGGCCGGTCTCCGGGTTGATCTCGAGACCCGTGTCGGGGTTCGTCTCCCGCGCCGGGGCCTCCTCGCCGTCGGCCTCCGCGTCGGCGTCGGCGTCGGCGTCGGTCGCATTGTCGGCGCTGCCCTCGGTCATCTGCGCCGCCTCCTCGAGCCCCGGGCCCGAGTAGTCCGCCCCGAGCAGCACGACGAGACGCACGTCGTACTCCGCGTACTCGTCGGAGGTGTAGGTCGACACGCCGCCGAGCTTCTCGGCGAGGCCGGCCGCCGCCGCCTCGTCGTCGGGGTTCGAGTAGAAGACCGCCGAGATGTCGACGTCGGTGGTCGCCGCGCTTCCCGAGAACTGGATCTTGCCCCACTCCTCGCTGGTCACGATCTGGTCGAGCGCGGCGGCGAGGTTCTCGGTGGGCGTTCCGTTGAGGATCGCGATGGTCGCCTCGGGGTCGAGCTCGGCTGTCACGCTCGGCTGCGCCGATCCCGAGGAGGTGCCCGACGACGTGAGCGGCAGCTTGCCCGATCCGCCGGTGTTCTGCACCACGAGGATGCCGATGGTCGTGAGCACCGCGAACCCGAGGAGGCCGGCGATGAGGTACTGCCAGATGTAGCGGGGGCGCGCGGTGACGCGGTGGGCGCCGACGCGGCCGGACTGCTGCAGGCGATCGAAGCGATCCTCCGGGTACGACTGCCGGGCAGCGGAGTGCTTGACCTCGTCGTCAGTCGGTCGCGTCACGCGGTGCCCCTTCAGATGTCGCTGGTATCGAGCCGAACTCGCGCACTGCGAGATACTGACACCCTACAGCGGCCCGCCTGCCAGAAGGGTGACAGCGTCAGAGTGCGCGTCTCGGGATCACGATCGGCCGCCCCGTATCGGGGTCGGGCAGCACGCGCACCGCCGCCCCGTAGACCTCGGCGATGCGGCTCTCGGTGAGCACCTCCCCCGGCGCTCCGCGGGCGACGAGCGCACCGTGTGCGAGGATCGCGATCTCGTCGGCGTACGCGCCGGCGAGCGACAGGTCGTGCAGCACGATGATCACCGCGCGCCCCTGCTCGGCCAGCCCGCGGGCGATCTGCAGCACCGCCTCCTGGTGCTTGAGATCGAGCGCGGCCGTCGGTTCGTCGAGCAGCACCACCCGGGTCTCCTGGGCGAGCACCCGCGCGAGCGACACGCGCGCCTTCTCGCCGCCCGAGAGGTGGGGGAAGCCGCGCTGGGTGAGGTGGCCGACGTCGGCGGCGGCGGTGGCCTCGCGGATGGCCCGCTCGTCGTCGTCCGCTTCGGGGGTGCCGATCCACGGGGCGCGCCCCATGTCGATGACCTGCTGCGCGGTGAACGAGAACGCGACCTGGTTGGCCTGCAGCAGCACGGCCCGCGCGCGGGCCAGGTCGCGGGCGCGCCACTCGGCGAGGTCGCGCCCGGCGAGTTCGACGGTGCCGCTGGTCGGCTCGACGTCGCCGGAGAGCACACTGAGGAGCGTCGACTTGCCCGCGCCGTTCGGCCCCACGAGCGCGAGCACCTCGCCGTAGCGCACGTCCATCGTCACTTCCGCGAGGATCGGCACCGAGCCGACGTGGAAGCCAACGCCGGCGACCCGCTGGGCGACGGCGCCGCGCTCCGTCGCCGGTTCGTTCGCGGCGCTCATGCCCAGCCCCCCGATCGGCGTCGGTTGCGTCTGATCAGCCAGAAGAAGAAGGGGCCGCCGACGAGCGAGGTGAGCATGCCGATCGGCAGATCCGCCCCGTCGACGAGCGTGCGGGCGAGCAGATCCGCGTAGATCAGCAGCACGGCGCCTCCGAGCAGCGAGCAGATCAGCAGGAGCCGGTGGGCGGGCCCGAGGATCATGCGCATGAGGTGCGGCACGACGAGGCCGACGAACGAGATCACCCCGACGAACGCGACGCCGACGCCGGTGAGCAGGGCGACGACCACGATCGACACGATGCGCAGCCGCTCGACGCGCACGCCGAGGTGCGACGCGGTGCGGTCGCCGAGGGAGAGCAGGTCGTACTGCTGGGCGAACAGGATCGCGACGACGGCGGCCGCCGCGGAGACGATCGCCACGATGCCGGCCTCGTTCCAGCGCGAGCCGTTGAGCGATCCCAGCTGCCAGAACACGATCTGCTCGCGGCTGGCGGTGTCGCCGATGAACGTGAAGAGCGCGAGACCCGCCCCCGCGAACGCGTTGATGGCGACGCCGGTGAGCAGCAGCGTGACGATCTCGGTTCTGCCCTGGGCGCGCGCGGTGAGGTACACGACGAACGTCGCCGCGAGGCCCCCGAGGAACGCGAAGATCGCGACGGTCCAGCCGCCGAATGCGGTGATGCCGAGCGTGATGGACGCCGAGGCGCCGAGCGCGGCTCCCGAGGAGACGCCGACGACGCCGGGTTCGGCGAGCGGGTTGCCGAAGATCGCCTGCATCACGGCACCGGCGACGGCGAGGGCGGCGCCGACGAGCAGCGACATGACGACGCGCGGGAATCGGATCTGCCAGAGCGTGCGGTCCATAAGCTCATCGGCGGGCGCCCACGCGTTGTCGATGCCCATCCTCCGCAGCACCGATCCCACCACTTCGGCTGGTCCGATGGAGAGCTGGCCGAGTCCGGCGGAGAGGAGGATGCCGACGACCATGAGGATCACCGCTGCGGTGATGACGATGGCGCCGCGGCTCGCGCTGCGGCGACCGGCGGTGCTCGATACGAGGTGCGTCACGTGGTGCTCTCTCTGGCTGAGGGGTGCCGTTCGCGACCGGATCCGGGCGGGCGCGAACCCCCAGTCTACCGGCGTCGCCCGGCTCGGGCGGTGCCCGCTAGCGGCTCTCGGGCGCGTAGACGGCTCGCGCGAGCGCGTCGAGGATCTCGGCGGATCGGGGGCCGAACGAGAGCACCGTGCCGTCCTCCATGTCGACGAAGCGGCGGTGCTCGCCCGCGGTGGTGACCGCGATCGCGGGCTTCTCCTCGAGCAGCCCGTCGACGCCGCCGACCGACTCGATGCCGTGCGACATGACGAGGATCAGGTCGGGGTTCGCCTTCACGAGGGCCTCGTCGGTCATCGGCTTCATCCCGTCCCAGCCCATCTCCGTGGCGACGTCGATGCCGCCGACGGCCTCGATGAGCTGATCGGCGCCCGATTCCTTCCCGAAGAGGTAGTACACGCCGGCCGAACCGCGCAGGTAGACGAAGGCGATGCGCAGCTTCTCATCCTCCGCCTGCGGCGCGATGGCGGCGATCTCCGCGATCTTCGCCTCGACCTCGCCCGCGATGCGCTCGGCGAGCTGCTCGCCCGCCTCGGGGCTGCCGTAGATCGCGGCGATCTGCCGCGCGAGCGCCTCGGCGCCGGCGAACGACGGGTCGTTCTGCACGAAGACGACGGTGATGCCGACGTCCTGCAGCTGCTCGACGACGTCTCGCGGGCCGACCGATCCGTCGGTGATGACGACGTCGGGGTGCAGGTCGATGATCGCCTCGGCGTTCACCGTGTGGCCGCCGCTCGTGACGCGGGGCAGGTCTGCGAGGCTCTCGAGGGTGGTCGACTGGTCGACGCCCACGAGGCTGTCGGCGAAGCCGAGCCCGGCGACCGTCACGGAGATGTTGCCGCCGAGGTCGGCCGCGACGACCTTGTCGGTGCGCTCGATCGTCACATCGGTGCTCGAGCCGTCGACGGCGTACGAGGGGACGGTCGCGGGGAGCGTCTGCGCGGGGTTCTCCGCGACGGGCTCGATCTCTGTGTGCTGCAGCACCGCCGTCGACGGCCCCTCGTAGGCCTTCGGATCGTCGAGGGTGTCGAGGTCTGCGAGCGGCTCGGTCGAGGCCGGGGCCGAGGCTGCGCCGTCTGCGTCTGCGTCGCCGGAGGATGACGGCGCGGCGCAGCCGACGAGCAGCAGCGATCCCGCGAGGAGCGTCGCGAGGCCGGCCGCGATCCTGCGCCGCATCACCGGTCCTCCCCGAAGAGGCGGTCGTTCGCGCGCGGGTCGGTCTCCGGCGCCGGATCCTGGGCCGGGTCCTGCGCCGACTCGGCGGCCGGGGCGGGCCCGCTGCGCGGCTTGCGCGTGCGCCCGGCGAGCAGCATGCCGCCCGTGACCCCGATCACGAGGATCGCGATCCCGCCGATGATGATCGGCAGCCACGGGATCGACGCGGGCGCCGCCGCGGTCGCGGCCGTGTCGGACGACTCGGGCGCGGGGGCGACCGGGGCGTCGTCGCCCTCCTCGGGGGCGGGCTCGGCCGCGGCGGCGCCGGAGTCGGCGCAGCTCGCGAACTGAAGATCGAGCGAGATCGGATCGAGATCCTCGCCCGCCTCGTAGAACCCGGCGAAGGCCTTCGCTCCCGAGTTCGTGAGGGTGGACGGCAGATCGTCAGCGATGAGCGCGTCGTCGGCGATGGGGAGCTGATCCGGCGCCACGACATCGCCGACCCACTCCTGGGTCGCGTCGACCGCGACCGCGCCCTCCATGTCGGTGCTCCGCGCGTCGAGCAGCAGCGCCGCCTTGCCGCCGCCCTCGAACTCGATCGTGGGGTTCGCGAGCGTCAGATCGAGCACCCCGTCGTGACCGGTGAAGTGCACGCTGCCCGTGAACGAGACGCTGCCGACCCCCGACTCGGGGTCGATGCTGCCGGTCGCGCCGCTCCAGGAGAACTCAGGTGTCTCGTACGACGCGCCGTCCGCCGTCTCCCACGAGCCCTTCGCGATGCTGCCGCTGATGTACGCGCGGAAGCTCTCCTTCACACCCCACGACAGGTCGCCGCCGGTGACCTCGCAGGCGCCCGCCTCGACCTCGGCGCGCAGCGGGTGGGCCTGCGCCGCGGTGGGGGCGAGCAGCAGGCCGCCGAGGATCGCGGCGCCCGCGATGAGGGAGCCGGGGCGGCGGAGTCGGGGGTTCACGTGGGGGCCTCCTGGTGGGCGTGCGTGGAATTGGGATGGCGGATCGGCGGAGCGGTTTCGGGGCCGCGTCACCCCGCGGAGCGTCGCTGGCGGATGGTGAGCAGCGTCATGCAGGCGGCGATGGCGACGAGCCCTGCAGCGCTCGCCCACCACTCCCAGAGCGCCATGCCCGCCGCAGGGGCGAGCCCCGCAGCGGTGACGCGATCCTGCGCGACGCCGTCGGCGAGGGTGCGCGTCTCGACATCGGCCGACTTCGCCGACTTCTTCGCCTTCGGCTCGACGATGTCGATCACGGCGCCCGCGTTCGAGCTGCCCTGAATGGTGATCGTGTGCTCGCCGCTGACGTCATCGGGCAGCGTGCCCGACCAGCGCACGACCCCGTTCTCGTCGGCGGTCGCCTCGTCGTCGAGCACGATCGGATCGGAGTACAGCACGATCAGCACGCCCTCGTCGTCGGGGTCGAACCCGGAGGCCTCGATCTCGATGCGGCCGCCCGGCTTGATCTTGTCGGCATCGGTGAGCACCGTCACGCCGGTCGTGGCGGGCGGCGTCGCGGCGGCGGTGTACTGCTTCTTGTCGTTCCCGGCGGCGGTGGCGCCGTAGCTCACCCGCGACTCCGCGCCCACGGTGAAGGTGAGCGGGTCGAGCCCGATCGACTGGCTGCCGCTGCCGCCCGCGCCGCCGCTGCTCAACGAGCCGAGCACGGGCACGTTGCTCCACGTGACCTCGCCGTTCGCGCCGACCGACTTGCTGCCACTCGCGAGGTCCAGCTGGTAGGTGCCCGAACCGAACGACGTCGAGTTGCCCGTGCTGAGCGTGGCGCTCGTCGGGCCCGTCACCGTGATCGACGGGTTCGCGACGTTGTACATCGTCATGCCGTAGCCCGTGAAGGCGACGGAGCCGCTGTAGGCGACCGTGCCGGTCTGGCTCGCGCGATCCCAGCTCGAGCTCACGGCCTGCGGGAACAGGTATCCGGCGCCCACGCCGTTCGTCTCGACGCTGCCCTTCGCGCAGTGCTGGTAGCCGAACGCCTCCTTGTTCGTGCAGGTGGTGTACGCCGCGAAGGCGTTCGACACGCTCCAGACGAGGGATCCGGCCGCAGCGCCCTGCGTCGACGCCGGAGCCGCGGGCTTCTCGGGCGCAGTCGTCGGCTTCGGCTTCGACGCCGGGTCGGTGGGCGCCGCGGGCTTCACGCCGCTGTCGGAGCCGATGACGAAGGTGATGTCGTCGAGGGCCGTGCCCACCTCGTAGAAGGTGCCGACCGGCCCGGTGCCGGTGCCGTTCACGAAGAACTGCTCCGCGCCGGCCTTCGCGAGCTTCGTGGTGGCCCGTGTGAACTTCACGGCCCCGCCCCGCAGCGTCTCGCGCTTCGCCTGGGTCAGGTCGATCTGCGCGAGCGTCACGGTCTTGCCGTTGAGCGGAATGCGCACCTCCGCGCTCTTCGCGTTCTGCACGACGATGGCCGGATTGAGCAGGTCGACGTCCATCTGGCCGTGATGCCCGGAGAACTTGACCTTGCCCGCGTACTGCACGGTGCCCGAGGTGCCGTTCCAGTGCGTCGTCGACGACTGCGGGAAGGTGAAGACGCCGTTGTTCGCCGCCTGCTTCGCGCCGTCCTCAGCTACGATCTTGCCCTTCGCGATCGGCCCGAGCACGTACTCGCGGAACGACTTCTTCACGCCCCATTGGAGCGTGCCCGCGTCTTTCGGGTCGGCGAGGTCGACCTGCTGCGGAGTCGCCTGCGAGCCGCGGAACGCCTTCGGGTCGCTCGGCGTGAACACCGCACCGTAGGTGTACGCGCCGGGCTCCGTCGGCCGAGCCGTCGTTGCGGCAGATCCATTCGCAACGGGCACTGCCTCGCCGAGGTTCTTGCCGTTCTGCGTGAACTGCACCGAACCGGAGGCGCCCGCGGGTGCGACCCTCGCCGACAGCTCGACGTTCGCTCCCACATTGGGAGAGGTGGCCTTCGCCGTCAGTGCGGTCGTCGTGTTCGCCGGGGCCGGCACCTCCGGCTCGCCCGGCTGCGCGATCACCTGCGCCGAGAACGTGATGGGATCGAGTGCTGCGGTGGACTCGTCGTAGAACCCGCCGAAGGCTTGCAGCCCGTCCGCCGTCATCGTTGCGGAGGACCCTTCCCAGGTGTACCGCGTGCCGTCGATCTTCGGGCTCGGCAGCACCAGGTCGGCGAAGTGCACATCGTCGAGCGAGTAGGTCTCGCCCACCGTCGTCGTGTCGACGAACTTGCGGCCGTCGACGTCGAGGGTGAGCTCGGCCGTCGTCGCAGAGGTGACCGTGATCTGCGGCTGCGTGAACGCGAGGTCGAGGATGTAGTCCTCGCCCTCCGCGTGCCCCTGGAAGTGCACGCCGTCGTTCTCGCCGAACGCGATCTCGAGGCCCGTCCCATCGGGCTGCGCCGTGCCGGATCCCGCACCATTCGACCAGGTGTACGGCCCGCTTCCGGTGACCGCGCCGAGGAGCGTGATCGCACCCTTCGCGATGGGGCTCGTGATGTAGCTGCGGAAGGACGACTTCACGCCCCAGCTGAGCATCGCGTCGGCGATCGCGGCGGGCTCCTGGTCGGCTGCCGCCTCGGCGCTCGGCGACGCGTCGGCGACCTGCGGCTCCGGCGCGATCGCCGGTGCTGCCGCTCCGGTCTCGTCCGCGGGCGCCGCCTCGGGAGCCGCCTCCGTCGCGGGAGCCGGCACCGCCGCTGGGGCGCTCGGGCTCGCGGTCGTGGACGCGCCCTCCCCCGCGGCGACGCCGGGGGTTGCGGCATCCGCCGCAGTACCTTCGGCCCCGCCCTGCACCGACTCGATCGCGCCGATCGATCCGATCGTCGCGCCGTCCGCAGCCTGAGCCGCCGACGCACCGCCGAAGACGGCGCCGAGCACGAGCATCCCGATGAGTCCGAGCGAACCGGTCCTGGCAATGCGCGCGCGAGCAGACACGAGAAATCCTTCAGTGAGACGACGTCGATCGGATACTGGAACCGCGTCACCCGGCGCAGATCTGCCGATGGTGAGGGTTGCCTAAGTTCTTCATCTTCTAGTGTGGTCTTGATCATCTGATGATGCAAGTCCCGGGGGCATCTCGCCCGGTGCGGGCCGGAGAGATGAGGGTCGCGCGCTACAGGCGAGCCCCGCGACGCGAGTCGCTGCACTCGGCCGCACCGCCACGACGAACGGCCCCTCCGCGCGGCGCGAGGAGGGGCCGTTCGAGGCGTTCGCGTTTAGTTCGCCGTGATGCGACGACGCGCGACCATCAAGCCGGCGCCGAGCAGGAGCGCGAGCGCACCGCCGGCGAGGAGCCCGGCGAAGTCGGCGCCGCCCGTCGAGGCGAGACCCTTCGCTCCGGCCGCCGGCTTCGTGACCACGGCATCGATGGTGCCGGTGCCCGCACCGGTGCCACCGCCGTTCGCACCGGCACCCGCCGAGCCCGATCCGTCAGCGCCGCCGTCGGCAGCGCCGCCCGCACCCGAGCCGCTGCCCGTGACCGTGATGACCAGGGCGTCCGACACCGAGTCGGAGACGGTGGCGTCGCTCGACGCGAAGGTCGCCACGATCTCGTTCGAGCCGACCGCGAGATCCGCCGTCGCGCTCGCCGTGCCGTTCGCCACCGGCACCGTCGCGAAGGCGACGCCGTTGTTGGTGAACGTCACCTCACCGGTCGCCGTCTCCGGCGCGATGGTCGCGACGAACTCGACGCCGTTCGGGCTTCCGCCGACACCGGCCGAAGAGGTCAGCGTGGTGGTCGAGAGCACGTACTGCGAAACCGTGAAGTCCGCGTCGAGGTACTCGTCGACGTTCGTGCCGCGGAAGGACACGACGTACTCGCCCGGCGCGAAGTCGGCGGGCACGTTCCACGTGATCGCGGCCATGCCCGATCCGTCGACCGTCACATCGCCGACCTTCAGCGGCACGGCATCCTCAGCGGCCTCGGCGGCGACGCTCGAGAGCGAGACCGGCTGCATCGCGCCGGCCGCATCGATCCACACCTCGAACTCGCTGCCAGCCGTGAACGGGCCGCCGGCGAACTCGATCGGCTCGCCCTGGCGCACCGCCACTGCGGCGGGCTTCTCGCCGTCGATCGTGATCGCGGGCTGCGCGGCGACGGTCACCGTCACGGCGTCCGACTTCGAGCCGATGACGTCCGCGGCGTTCGCGGGCGCGAATTCGGCGGTGATCTTGTTGGCGCCGAGCGGCAGTTCGGTCGTGGTCAGCGTCGCGACGCCGTCGACGACCTCGACGGGCTCGCCGAGCGCGGCGGAGCCGTTCGAGAACTGCACGGTGCCCGCCTGGTCAGCGGGGGTGACGTCGGCGGTGAGGGTGACCTCGGCGCCTGCGCGCACGCTCTCGACGTCGGCCTGGAGCGTCGTCGAGGTCTTGACGATCGGAGCGCCGTAGTTCAGGCGCACTTCCTGCTCCTGCGCCGCGTTGGTGACGCCGCCTGCCGCGTAGGTGAAGACGCCGTAGCTGCCGTCCACCGGCGCGGGCTTCGCAGCGTCGCGATCCTGCAGCGTCGCCGTCCACTCGAACGAGCCGTCGGCGTTCAGCTCGACCCACTGGCCGCGCACGGCGCCCTGGTACTGGGTCGGAATCGCGTTCAGCGTGTCTTCCGTCAGCACCCAGCCCTGAGTCGCGCTGAGTCGCTGCGTCGACGCGGCGCCCGCCGAGGGCTTCCAGTTCTCGGCGAACTCGCCGAATACGACGTACGTGCCCTGGGGCAGCGTGTTCGGGATCGGCATGCCGCGGCCGCCGACGTTCGCCTCGGGATCGAAGCCCTGGCCCTTGACGACGAGCTTGTCGCCCGCCGAGACGCGGGTGTCGCCGACCGGCGTCACGCCGTCCTCGAGGTAGACGTCGATCTTCGGAGCCCAGACCTTCTGCTCCTCGACCGTGACGGTCGCGCTCGTCGTCGTCGTCGATGCGGCGAACGCCGAAGCGTCGGTGGGCGTGAACTTCGCCTCGACCGCGTTCGCGCCGACCGGAAGTGTGTCGATGCTGAACTTCGCGACGCCGTTCGCGACCGGGATCGCCGGCGAGATCTCGCCGACGCCGTTGGCGGTGCGGTTCGTGAACGTGACCGACCCCGCCGCCTCTGCCGGTGCGACGGTCGCCGTGAACTCGACGCTGTCGCCCTGGGTGACCTTCGACGCGCTCGCGGCGATCGACGTGGTGGTCTCCGTTGCGGGAACCGCGCTGACGGGTGCGGTGAAGGTGATCGGATCGAGCGCTGTGCCAGCCGGATACTGAGAGAGAGCCTTAGCACCTTCAGTTGTCAGTGTCGTCGGAGCGGAAGTCCAGGTGTACGTCGAACCGGAAGCGCTCGGTGCAGGGAGCGCGATATCCGCGAAGTGCACGTCATCGAGCGAGTAGCGCTCGCCGACGGCGCCCGCCTGAGCGCCCGCGAACTCGCGGCCGTCGACATCGAAGTAGAGCTCGGCGGTCGATGCCGACGTCACCTTGACCTGCGGCTGCGTCAGCGAGAGGTCAAGACTGTAATCGTCACCGCTCGCGTGGCCCTGGAAGTGCACCCCGTCGTTCTCTCCGAAGGCGATCTCGAGACCCGAACCGTCGAGGTTCGCGGTGCCTGATCCGCCCGCCCACGCGTACGGACCCGATCCGGTGGTCGCACCGAGGTTCGTCACTTTGCCGTTGGCGATCGTGCCAGTGATGTAGTTGCGGAACGACGACTTCACGCCCCAGCTGAGCGTCGCGTCTGCCACGACTCCGTCGCCCGGAGCGGCGTTCGCCGCCACGGGTGCGAGCGCCAGGCCGCTGGCGACGAGCAAGCCCGTCGTCGCGGTGGCGAGCACACGCCGCCAGTTCTTCTGTGCAGTCATGAAGAGTGCACTCCTTATCTGTTTTGGTATTGGCCACCGCGCAAACAGCAACCCGCTCATCGGATTGAACTGAGGCTCCCCTAACCTGCAGTACCGCATATAGTCTGACGATTTTCATCAGACGTTGCAACTCTTGCGTTATCTTCCGCTCCCATCCCGCCGGTCGCACGGATCCCGGCGCGCCCCGCCGCCCCGCTCCGCCCCGCTTCGCTCCGCGCAGGGCGAACGACGCGCCCTGCGCCTGCACACGTCGCGGGCGTACACTGGCCGAGCCAATTACGACACCGGAGGTCGCCATGAGCAAGCCCATCGATTCGGCCGACTACCCGTTCCAGCTCAGCGAGAGCGAGTGGCGCGAACGCCTCGCGCCTGATGAGTACGCCGTGCTGCGCAATCAGGGCACCGAGCGGGCGGGCACCGGTGAGTTGCTCGACGAGGAGCGCGACGGCCTGTACCGTTGCCGCGCCTGCAGCAACGAGCTCTTCGTCGCGGGCACGAAGTTCGACTCGGGCTGCGGATGGCCGAGCTTCTACGAGAGCGTGCGTCCCGGCGCGGTCGAACTCCTCGAAGACCGGAGCCTCGGCATGGTGCGCACCGAAGTGCGCTGCGCTCGCTGCGGCTCGCACCTCGGCCACGTCTTCCCCGACGGATTCGGCACCCCGACGGGCGACCGCTACTGCATGAACTCGCTCTCGCTGAGCTTCGAGCCCGGCGCGCAGCCCGGCGAGCCTGGCGCGGAGCGCGACGACGCATGAGCGAGTACGGGGGGCCGGCGTACCGCGCGCTGCGGCGCCGGCGCTCTCACTCGAAGGTCACGGAGGAGGCGCCGAGCCGCGAGGAGCTCGAGGCGTACGTCGCGGCGATGGCGAGCGTCTCCGATCACTCCCGCATGCGGCCGTGGCGCATCATCGAGTTGCGGGGCAAGGATCGCAAGAAACTCGCGAAAGGGCTGGCGAAGGCCTCGGGTGAGGATCGCGGCAAGTACATCGCGAAGATGACGCGCGCCCCGCTGGTGCTCGTCATCGTGGTCAGCCCGGGAGATACCCGTAAGGTGCCGCTCTGGGAGCAGGAGGCCGTCGCGAGCGGGGTGGCGCATCTCCTCGGGCTCCTGCTGCACGAGTCGGGGTGGGGCTCGATCTGGAAGAGCGGCACGCACACGCGCAGCAAGGCGGTGCGCAAAGCCCTGGGCGTGCGGAAGCCCGAGTATCTGCTCGGCTGGCTGCACGTGGGCGGGATCCCCGAGCGCGATCGGGCGGAGAAGCCTCGGAAGCCGCTGGATCTCTCGCGGCATCTCAGCGGACCGGGTTAGCCCTCCGTCGACCGGCGGCGGGAGGGGAGCGCGGCGACGACCACCGCGAGCAGTGCGACCGCCGATCCGGCGATCATGCCCTGCGTCAGCCCGCCCGCGAGCGGAGCGCCCGCTTCGAAGGCGACCGAGGCGATCAGCTGACCGGCGACGTTCGACATGCTGAGCAGCAGCACGCCTGCCGTGCGCACAAGCATCGCGGCGACGGCGATGAAGAGCGTGCCGATCACTCCGCCGATATAGAAGTACGGCGCCGTCGGCCACGCGGTCGGCCAGCCGTCGACGGCGACGGAGATCACCGCCATCACTGCGAGGATCGCCGTGCCGACGACGAAGTTCACGAACGTCGAGGTGACCGCGCTCTGCGCCGCGGCCCGCACGAGGCCGTTCACCATGGACTGCGCGGAGACCCCGACGCCGATGATCACGGGGAACACCATGAGCCAGGCGCCGTGCACGCCCCCGAATCCGACCGAGAGCGCCACGGCGACGATCGCGAGCGCGGTTCCGATCACGCGCATCGGGGTGGGGTCGATGCGTCCGCCCGGGCCGAGACCCGCGCGATCGAGCAGCAGTCCGCCGAGCACCTGGCCCGCGACGATGCCGACGGTGAACAGCGCGAGCCCCATGATCGGCGTGACGAGGCCCTGGGCGAGCACGAAGAAGGCGCCCCCCGCGCCGCCGAACAGCGTCCACACGGGCAGCGAGCGGGATCGCACCTCGTCGCGCAGGCGGACGAGCCCGGTACGACCCCTCCGCGTGATGAGCACCGCGATGCACATGACGATGAGCCCCGACCCGAAGGAGACGGCGGCCGTGACGTATCCGTTGCCGAGTTCCTGGCTCAGCCCTCCGTTGATGCGGGACTGCACGGCGACCAGCACGCCGGCGAGCCCCGAACCGATGAGGGCGGCCCAGACGGGAATCGAGGAATTCGGCACTCCTCCCACCTTACTCCGACTGCGGTCAGGCCTCTGACGCAGTTGCCCGAGCGCCGACTCCTCCGCCGATTCCCCGCCGAAACGCCCAGCCCCTGTCGGGATCGCGTCCGCCCGACAAGGGTTCGGTGAACGAGCGGGGGTTCGGCGGGAAGGCGCCGCGAGCGGAGCGAGTGGAGCCGCCTGTCGGACTCGCCCGCCGCGCTCGGAGCAACGCGCCAGCGTTGCGCGCGGCGAGCCGATGGAGCCTGCGACATCGGAGTCGGTTCGCAGGCCGAACAGCGGCGCCGCGAGCGGAGCGAGTGGAGCCGCCTGTCGGACTCGAACCGACCACCTGCGCTTTACAAGGGCGCTGCTCTACCAGATGAGCTAAGGCGGCGTGGGGGCGGACGATCGCTCGACCGCCCCGTTCAATCTTACTCGGAGTCGGCCGGAGCCTCGGCCGATGCGTTCTGCTGCTCGAGTTCGCTCTTGACCTTCAGCAGGTACGACTCGAGGTCGCCGTCGCGGCTCTGGCTCCACTGCTGACCGTTCACGATGACGGTCGGCGTGCTCACGAGGCGCTGCGGCTCGTCGGCGTCCTGCAGCGTCACGCCGTCGGCGCCGAGCAGCTGCGCTCCCTTGGCGAGACCCTGGATGCCCACTTCGCTGACCTGCTTGTAGTTCGCGGAGATGAAGCTGCCGAAGGTGCGATCCTTCACGCACTGGCGCAGTTCGGTGTCGGCCTCCGCGCCCGCGGCCTCGGCCTGCTCGATGAGCTGTTCGTCGGTGAGGCCGGTGGTGCTCTCGGCGGGCTGCACCTCGGCGCTGAGCAGCGCGTTGTTCAGCTTGAACGCGTAGCCGGGCTGCTGGTCGACGACGCAGGCGAAGAGGTTCGCGGCGCGCGTCGAGTACTTCGAGCCGAGTGAGGCGTTGTCGAGGAAGTTGAGGGGGTAGATCGTCATCTCGACGTCGCCCGCGCCCACGTAGTTCTCGAGCATGGTGCCGTACTGCTGCTCGAACTGGCCGCAGTAGGGGCACATGTAGTCGGCGTACACGGTGACCTCGACGGGGAGCTCGTCGAAGTTCTGCTCGGGCGCGACGCGCTCCTCGCCTGCGGGCAGCGCCGGGCCGGTGACGACCTTGAGGTCCTTGCCGAAGACTGCGCCGCCCGACGCCATGTTCTCGGGGCCGGGGCCGGCGGGCTTGATCGACTGCGTCAGCACGAGGGCGACGATCGCGAGTACCGCGATCACGCCGACGGCGATGCCGCCCTGCAGGAAGAGGCGATTGCGCTTCTCCCGCTTCTTCTCCTGCTCCCGCGCTGCGGCGGCCTCGGCGCGCGCCTGGGCGCGCCGCTCGTTCTTCGTGGGACGGGGGTTCGTCTCGTGTGCCATGGGTGTTCTCTCAGTCGGTCCGGCGGAGCGGATCACGGATCAGATCGGGGGCGCGAGCGCCCTACTTCTTCTTGGCGGAGCGGCGATCGGCGCGGTTCGTGGAGCCGTTGCCCGACTGCTGGCCGAATGCGCCGCGCGCCTGCTGCGCGGGCTTGCCGGCCCCCGCCTTCGGCTCGTCGGCACCGGTGACGGCCGGGGCGCCGTCCTCGTTCGGGGCGCTGTAGCTGAGCTTCGACTGGTCGGTCGCCTGCTCGGCTTCGAGGCCGCCGCCTTCGAGGTGCACGTGATCCTGCGGGCCCTCGGCGGGCCGCACCTTGACCTCGAGGTTGTAGAGCAGCCCCATGGACTCCTCCTTGATCTGCCCCATCATACCCTCGAAGAGGGTGAAGCCCTCGCGCTGGTACTCGACGAGCGGGTCTCGCTGCGCCATCGCGCGCAGGCCGATGCCCTCCTTGAGGTATTCCATCTCGTAGAGGTGGTCGCGCCAGCGGCGGTCGATGGTGGCCAGCACGACGCGGCGCTCGAGTTCGCGCATCGCCTCGCTGCCGAGGGTCTCCTCGCGCTTGGTGTACGCCACCTCGGCGTCGGAGAGGATCTCGCGGCGCAGGAACGCGCGATCCACGCGACGCGCCCCGCCGGCCTCGGCGACGAGCTCGTCGATGGTGAGGCCCACCGGGTAGACCTGGCGCAGGTCGTTGAACAGGGCGTCGAAGTCCCATTCGCCGTCGCGGCCGTGGGAGTCGAGGATCGCGTCGATCGTCTGCTCGCGGAACGCGTCGATGCGCGGCTCGATCTCTTCGCCGTCGAGGATCTGCTGGCGGTCGCTGTAGATCGCCTTGCGCTGGCGGTCGAGCACGTCGTCGTACTTGAGCACGTTCTTGCGGATCTCGGCGTTGCGCTGCTCGACCTGGCTCTGCGCGCTCTGGATGGCGCGCGACACGACCTTGGACTCGATGGCGAGATCGTCGGGGAAGCTGTCGCGGTTCATGAGCGCCGCCGCTGCGCCCGAGTTGAACAGGCGCATGAGGTCGTCGCCGAGCGACAGGTAGAAGCGGCTCTCGCCGGGGTCGCCCTGTCGGCCGGAGCGGCCGCGCAGCTGGTTGTCGATGCGCCGGGACTCGTGGCGCTCGGTGCCGAGCACGTAGAGGCCGCCGACCTCGATGACCTTCTCCGCCTCGGCGCTCACCGTCTCCTTGACGGCGGCGAAGACGTCGTCCCAGGCGGCCTCGTAGGCGTCGGGATCCTCGTCGGTCGAGAGGCCCCGGGAGGCCATCTCCTGCACGGCGAGGAACTCGGCGTTGCCGCCGAGCATGATGTCGGTGCCTCGGCCGGCCATGTTCGTGGCGACGGTCACCGACCCGAGGCGGCCCGCCTGCGCGATGATCGCGGCCTCGCGCGCGTGGTTCTTCGCGTTCAGCACCTCGTGGCGCACGCCGGCCTTCGCCAGCAGGCGCGAGAGGTACTCGCTCTTCTCGACGCTCGTGGTGCCGACCAGTACGGGCTGCCCCTTCTCGTAGCGCTCCGCGATGTCGACGACGACCTGGGCGAACTTCGCCTCCTCGTTCTTGTAGACGAGGTCGGGCTGGTCCTTGCGCTGCATCGAGCGGTTCGTCGGGATCGGCACGACGCCGAGCCCGTAGGTCGACATGAACTCGCTCGCCTCGGTCTCGGCCGTACCGGTCATGCCCGAGAGCTTCTCGTAGAGGCGGAAGTAGTTCTGCAGGGTGACGGTGGCGAGCATCTGGTTCTCGGCCTTGACCTGCACGCCCTCCTTGGCCTCGATCGCCTGGTGCATGCCCTCGTTGTAGCGGCGCCCGGCCAGGATGCGGCCGGTGTGCTCGTCGACGATCAGCACCTCGCCGTTGAGCACGACGTAGTCCTTGTCGCGGGTGAAGAGCGCCCGCGCCTTGATCGAGTTGTTGAGGAACGAGATGAGCGGGGTGTTCACCGACTCGTAGAGGTTGGTGATGCCGAGGTGATCCTCGACCTTCTCGATGCCGGGCTCGAGCACGCCGACGGTGCGCTTCTTCTCGTCGATCTCGAAGTCGACTCCCGGTTCGAGCTTGCGCGCGATCCGCGCGAACTCGGCGAACCACCGGTTGGCCTCGCCCGAGGCGGGGCCCGAGATGATGAGCGGGGTGCGGGCCTCGTCGATCAGGATCGAGTCGACCTCGTCGATGATCGCGAAGAAGTGGCCGCGCTGCACGCGCTCCGCCGCGGAGGAGGCCATGTTGTCGCGGAGGTAGTCGAAGCCGAACTCGTTGTTCGTGCCGTACGTGATGTCGGCGTTGTACTGCTCGCGACGGGTCGCGGGATCCTGGCCAGAGACGATGCAGCCGGTCGTGAGCCCGAGGGCGCGGAAGACGCGGCCCATGAGCTCGCTCTGGTAGGTCGCGAGGTAGTCGTTGACGGTGACGATGTGCACGCCCTTGCCGGCGAGGGCGTTCAGGTACGCCGGCATCGTCGCGACGAGGGTCTTGCCCTCACCGGTCTTCATCTCGGAGATGTTGCCGTTGTGCAGGTTCGCGCCGCCCATGATCTGCACGGGGAACGGGTTGAGCCCGATGGTGCGCTTGGCGGCTTCGCGCACGGCGGCGAAGGCTTCGGGGAGCAGGTCGTCGAGGGTCTCCCCCTTCTCGAGTCGCTCGCGGAACTCCGTGGTCTCTTCGCGAAGCTCCTCATCGCTGAGGTCTGCGAAGGTGCTCTCCAGATTCGCTACGAGCTTCGCCTGCCGCTCGAGCTTCTTCAGGATCCGTCCTTCACCGACGCGAAGAAGCTTCTCGAGAACTGTCGCCACGTTGTCTCTCCTGTACGTTCCGCGCGGTGTGGTTGCCCATGGTTCGGGGTCACCGCCGTTGCCACAATGTGACAACTCCTCAGCTTAGCAACGGCATGCTCCTCCCCGGCTGAGGAGATGCCAATATGGAGGCGGGATTCGTTTCCGCCCTTCGGAGCGCGAGTGCCCGCGTCGCGCATCTCGGAAGGAAGGACGCCATGCCGCCTGCAGCGGGTGAGGTACTGGTGGTGCTCCCCACGTACAACGAGCGGGCATCGCTGGCAGCGGTGGTGGCGGGCATCCGCGCGCACGTGCCGAGCGCCCGCATCCTCATCGTCGACGACGGCAGCCCCGACGGCACGGGCGACGCGGCGGACGAGCTGGCCGCCGAGGACGCGCACGTCGCCGTGCATCATCGCAGCGGCAAGCTGGGGCTCGGATCGGCGTATGTGCACGGGTTCGGCGCCGCCGAGCGGGGCGGGTACCGGTTCGTCGTCGCGATGGACTCCGACGGATCGCATCGGCCCGAGGATCTGCCGGCGCTCATGGCCGCCGCGCGTTCCGGCGCGGGCCTCGCGATCGGCACGCGGTGGATCGCGGGCGGGCGGATCGTCAACTGGCCGCTCATCCGCCGATGGATCTCGCGGGGCGGCACCGGGTTCGCGCGCGCGGTGCTCGGGTCGCAGTTGCACGATCTGACGAGCGGGTTCCGCGTGATCGAGCTCGACTGGCTGCGCCGCATCGATCTCGACGCGCTCGATTCGCAGGGGTACGGCTTCCAGGTGGAGACCGCCTGGCGGCTGGAGCAGCTCGGCTGCCCGATCGCGGAGGTGCCGATCACCTTCGTGGAGCGCGCCGACGGCCGGTCGAAGATGACGCTCGGCATCGTGCTCGAGGCGTTCGGCAATGTCGTGCGGTGGGGCTGGCGGGCGAGGCGGCAGCGCAGCACGGCCCGCTGAACGCGACGGAGCGGGGTCGCCGTCGGCGACCCCGCTCCGAATGCCCTCCGGCGGTGCGGTGATGCGGTGGTGCGGCGGCTCGGCCGGCGCTAGGCGGTCTCAGAGAGTGAGATCACGCCGTAGTTCCAGCCTTTGCGGCGGTACACCACGCTCGGGCTCCCGCCCTCCTCTTCGATGAAGAGGAAGAAGTCGTGGCCGACGAGCTCCATGCGGTCGACGGCGTCTTCGACGGCCATGCGCTCGGCGGGGAACTCCTTCGTGCGGATGACGACCGGCGAGTAGTCCTGCTCCTCCGAGTTCACCACCGGCACCTCGCCGGTGGCGACGGCCTCGAGCACTTCGAGGGGGGCGGGGGTGACGTCGATCATCTCGAAATCGTTCGCGGCGGCGTCCGCCAGCGAGGTGCGTCCGCGGCCTCGGCGATCCTGTCGCTTGTCCTTCATGCGACGGATGCGTTCGAGCACGCGCCCGTAGGCGATGTCGAACGCCGAGTACTTGTCTCCTCCGGCTGATTCAGCGCGGATCACGGGGCCCGGCCCGATGAGGGTGATCTCGACGTGATCACCGTGCTGGGGGCTCCGGTCGCTCTGCCGAGAGACTCTCACTTCGAACGCCTGCGCGCGGGGCAGCAGCCCCTCCACTTTGTCCGTCTTCGCTTCGACGTAGCTCTCGAAGCGATCGGTGATTCCGACGTTCTTGCCGCGGATGTTCACGTCCATGGTGACCTCCCTGAGTACTCGGGCGGGTGTGCCATCTGGCGCACCGTTACGCCTTTCTCGAACTCTACTCCACTCGCGCGACGCGTTTCCACCTCGGCAGAACTTCATCCGCTACTTCGCAGGTAGGCCCGCGGCATCGCGCCGTTCGGCCGTGCAGAGCGCGACGATCACCGCGACGCTCGCGCCCGCGCGCTCCAGCGCGTCTCGTGCCGCGCGCACGCTGGCGCCCGTCGTGATGATGTCGTCGACGAGCACGACGCGCCGGCCGTGGATGACCCGGCGGGCAGCGCGGCGGACGGCGATCCGCCGCGCATTGCGCTCCCGTTGCGCGGCGCGGAGGCCGACCTGGCCGACCCGGCCCCGGGTAGTGCGCAGCGCGCGGACGCGCAGTGCGGGTGCGCGCTGACGGCGGAGGGCCGAGGCGATGAGCAGGTCGAGGTGCCGGTACCCGCGCTCGCGCACCCCGCGGGGGCGGGAGGGCATCGCTACGACGAGCGGCGCTCCCGGCTCCCCTGGCGCGCCGGCCGGCGCCGAGGGCGCGGCGAGGCGGATGGCGCGCAGGAGCGGAGCGCGCAGCGCCTCTCCGAGCATGCGGCGGAAGCTCTCGCGGCCCCCGTGCTTGAACGCGACGAGCACGGCGCGAAGCGGCCCCTCGTACCGGCCGCGCACGATGCAGGGCAACCCGTCGAGCTCGCGCGCGAGCATCTCGGGAGGCTCCCCGATGCGCGCCCGGCACGATCGGCAGCACTCCCTGTCGGCCGCGCCGCAGCCGACGCACGCCGTCGGCCACACGAGGGCGGCGAGATCGAGCGCGAGCTCGCGAAGCCGGAGCGAGGGCCGCAGCGGGGTCGGCGACAGGGGAGACGACGGAGGCGGTGGCGGGGTGCGAGCGGTCATGCCTCCAGCATCGCGGGCCGCGCCGCCCGATCCAGCCGTTGCGCGGAGGCGGTGGACAACTGCGGCGGTGAGCGGCGGCGGCAGACCTGTGCGCGGTGATCCGGGCGCCGCCGGCGACTCGGAGGCCGCCGGAGCGCAGCACTCAGCCGTGCTTGGCGAGCAGCTCGATGCCCGTCAGCGCCCGCTGCCACCCGCTCCCCTGCGAGGCGTAGAGATCGCCCTTCGCGCTCAGCACGCGCAGCTGCGAGCGCGCCGAGCCGCCCGCGACCTGCGCACCGCCCTGCACGCCGCCCTGCTCGACCGGGATCAGGCCGACGCCCCCGATGGTCACCCGACTGGTCGCATCGACCTTCGAGAGCGCGGCGAAGCGCGTCTGCCCCACCCAGTCCAGGTCGACGGGGGCCCCGCTCGTCCAGAGCTGCACGTCGGCCTCGTCAGTGGTGCGCACCGGGGCTCCCTCGGCGTCGCGCTCGACGCCTGCGACGAGCACCTGACTCCCCTGCTCGTCGCTCACGAGCGCCGCCACCCGCATCCCGTCGGGCGAGAGTCGCATCGCGACCGGGGTGCGCCCGGCGAGCCAGGGGGCCGGCACATCCGTCGCCGTGCCGTCGCGCGTCGTCGCCCGCAGCGTCTGCGGAGACGACGCCTGCACCGTCCAGACGTAGTCGAAGACGTCGAACATCGGCGCGAGCAGACCGGCGCGCGGGTCGATCGGCACGACGCCGAGGGCATCCACCCGGGTCACGCCCTGGGCGTTGCGGAGCGCCGCCGCCGACGCGTCGGCGTTCAGCGTGATCGCACTCGGCTCGTACTCGCCCAGCGACGTCGCGAACCCGGTCATCGCCACGAACTGGCCCGCGACGATCGTGCCGAACTGATCGCCGACGAGCAGGGCGGGATCGGTGACGTCGTTGAGCAGACGCGGCACGCCCGCATCGCTCCGCTCCTCGGAGCGGATCTCCGTGCCCTCCGCCGACAGGTCGTAGCCGTTGACGCTCTGCACCGTCTGCAGGCTCAGCCGCAGCTGCTGCCGCACCTCCGCCATCGCCGTCGGGCTCGCCTCCAGCAGATTGCCCGAGAGATCGATCTGCGCTCGGCCGTTCTCGATCGGCACGGAGCCCGTGACGAGCGTCGTGCCCGTCGGGAAGCCGCTGTGCAGCACGCCCGACATGCGCTCGCCCGGCCCTCCGAGCAGTGCGCTGACGATCTCGGTCGGCAGCGCCGCCCGCGTCATGAACCAGCGGGTCTCGGGCACCATGATCTCGCCCGGGCCGACGAAGTACAGCTGATGCGGGGCCCAGATGGTGGTGAACGTCGTGGTGTCGAGAATGATGCCGTTCGGCGCCGATGCGATGCGCCACTCGCCTCCGATGCGCTCCAGCTCGAAGCGCAGCTCGGTGTTCGCCCCGGGCTCGACCGGAAGCATGAAGCCCTCGGCGTCGACCTTGGCCTGAGCCGAGATCTCGAGGGTGCCCGATCCGTCGTCGTTCGCGGTGTACGGCCGGCTGCCGTCGTCGACGAGCACGTTGGACGACGGGTCCCACTGCTTCGCGTAGTCGGGCGCGAGGAACTCGCGGGCGGTGGCGTAGTCGTCGGCGCTCGAGACGGCCGCAAGCACGAAGCCGCGCACGACGTCCTCCTGCGACGAGCCGGCCGCTGGGCCCGCCGCGTTGAACTGCACGGGCTGCTCGGCCTGCTGCAGATCCTCGGCCCCGGCCCGCACCGGCCCCGAACTCGGAATCGCGTTGCACGCCGTGAGCATGAGCGACGCGGCGGCGAGGATGACCGCCGCCGCCCGCGCGCGGCTCCGGAAACGCTTCATCTTCTGCCTTCCTTCCGAATGCGTCGCCCCGGCCGCCGCAACCACCCGCCGGTCACCCGGGGATCGCCCTGGTCGCCGGCGATGTCGTCGGGGATGAGCGGCAGCGGCGACATGAAGTCGGTGATGCTCTCGCCGCGGGGCAGCGTCAGTCTGAAGTTCGTTCCGACGCCGAGCTGCGACCACGCCTCCAGGATGCCGCCGTGCACCGCCGCATCCTCCTGAGCGATCGCGAGCCCGAGGCCCGTGCCGCCCAGCGTGCGCTTGCGCGACGGATCGGCGCGCCAGAAGCGGTCGAACACGTGCGCCAGATCCTCCTCGCGCATCCCGATGCCCCAGTCGCGCACCGACAGCGAGATGGCGCTGGCGTTCGAATCGATCGAGACCAGGATGCTGCGCCCCTCGCCGTGCTCGATGGCGTTGCCGACCAGGTTCGACACGATGCGGCGGATGCGCCGGGCGTCCACATCGATCGGGGCGTAGCCGCCGAGCGCGCGCACCTCGATGATGCCGCGCGAGAGCGGCTGCAGCCCCTCCACCACCTCGGTCGCGAGCGAGACGAGGTTCGTCGGCTCCGTCTCGAGCGTGACCCGCCCCGCGTCGTATCGCGAGATCTCGAGCAGGTCCTCGAGGAGCGACTCGAAGCGGTCGATCTGCGCGCCGAGCACCTCGACGGCGCGCTGCTGGCCCGGTTCGAGTCCCTGCGTGCTGCTCTGGAGCACCTGGCTGGCGAGGCGCACCGTGGTCAGCGGGGTGCGCAGCTCGTGCGAGACGTCCGAGACGAAGCGCTGCTGCATCTCCGACAGCTGATCGAGCTCGCCGATGCGCATCTGCAGGGTCTCCGCCATGTCGTTGAAGCCCTCCGAGAGCACGTCGAAGTGCTCGTCGTTCTGCAGCGGCATGCGCGCATCGCTCTCCCCCGACGCGAGACGGCGACTCGCCGCCGCCGCCGAACGGATGGGCCGGAAGACGATCCGCGACATGATCCATACGAGCACGCCGATGAAGGCCATCATCGCGGCCGCCGTGATCAGCAGGGTGCGCTGCACGAACGACAGCGTGTCCTGCGTATCGGCGAGGTTGTAGCCGATGAAGAGATCGTAGGTTCCCGCGCCCGCGGGGAAGGTGACGCTCGACCCCACGACGATCCCCGGCGACGGCGATCCGTCCTCCTCGATGAACGTGACCGGCTGCCAGTGCTGCGCCGCGCCGCCCTCCTCGACGGCGTGCGAGAGCTCGGGGGTGACCGCCTCCGGCAGCAGCGCACTCGTGAACGACGGGGGCGGCGCGTCTGCGAACGGCTCCTGCCCGGCCTGCCTCCGCAGATAGATCATCTGGCTCGAGGTGGTGTCTCGCACCGTGCGCCGCACCGACGCCGCGAGCGTCGACAGCGCGCCCCGGTCCGACGCCTCGGAGGCGTCGATCTGCCGCTGCGCGGCGAGGGTGGCGCGCGCGGAGTCCTGCAGCGCCTGCTCCTGCCGCGACGAGTAGAGGTCGCTCGCGACGCTGCCGAGGATGAAGAGCCCCGCGGTCAGCACGATGAACCCGGTGACGAGACCCGTCACCGTCATGGTGCGCACCATGAGGGAGCGGCGCCAGCGCGCGCGGAACCCGCCCAGCACCGGCTCGGAGAACCGCAGCCAGCGCAGGCGCAACCGCCGCAGCGCGGTGATCAAGCGTGAGCGGCGGGCGCGCGTCATGGCGCCCCCTACTCGACGGCGGTGCCGGCCCGGTACCCGACGCCCCGCACGGTCGTGACGATGGTCGGGTGATCGGGATCCTGCTCGATCTTGGCGCGCAGCCGCTGCACGTGGACGTTCACCAGTCGGGTGTCGGCCTTGTACTGGTAGCCCCACACCTTCTCGAGGAGCACCTCGCGGGTGAACACCTGCTGCGGCTTGCGGGCCAGGATCGCGAGCAGATCGAACTCGAGCGGCGTCAGCGGGATGGGCTGCGAGCCGCGGCGCACCTCGTGCGCCGACACGTCGATGGTGAGGTCGCCGATGCGCAGCGATTCGGCGCTCTCCTGCTGCGGCTCGCGCAGACGCGCGCGGATGCGTGCGATGAGCTCAGCCGGATTGAACGGCTTGACGACGTAGTCGTCCGCCCCCGCCTCGAGTCCGCGCACCACGTCGCGCGTATCGGTGCGGGCGGTCAGCATGATGATGGGGGTGCCCGACTCGGCCCGGATCTTCTCGGCGACCTCGATGCCGTCGAGCCCCGGCAGCATGACGTCGAGCAGCACGAGATCGGGGCGCATCTCGCGGAAGCGCTCGACCGCATCGGCCCCGTCGGCCGAGTGCTCCGTGACGAACCCCTCGGCCTGCAGCACCATCCCCAGCATCTCTGCCAGAGCCCTGTCGTCGTCAACCACCAAGATGCGCGCGCTCATGGCTCCATTATGTCGGCAAAGCTGCAGGATCCGCGGAGTGTCGCGCCGCGGTCGCGCCCCGGCGCCGCACCGGCGGCGTCGCTGCGGCGTCGCAGTCGCCGCCGCGGCGCCGGGACCGGCATCCGGATCGGGCGGGCGGGGATCAGTAGTGCTCGAACCGGCCGGGGATCAGATCCCAGGGGTCGGCTCCGAGGTACTCGCACACGGCGCGATACACGCAGAACTCGAGGAACGCGCGCCGGTGCTCGGCATCGTCGACGTGGAGCGTCTTCGCCCGCTGGATCGGCATGCGGTAGAGCACGATGCTCTTCGACGGCCGATCGATCGCGTAGAGCAGCGGGAGCTGGCTCTCGCCCTCGCCCGACGGCGCGGTCTGGAAGCCGAAGCGCACCCCTTGCAGCTCGTCGGGGAGGTACCCCTGCACCACCTCGACCGCGGCGCGGGCGTCGGCCTCGAACCTGCGGAACCTGCCCTCGGGATCGGGGAGCGTGGGGCCCGTGAGCGAGGACCGGATCGGCCGCCGACCGTGACGCGAAGCCCGCGCGCGGGCGGGCGCCGCGGGCACGCCGCGGGGGGAGGAGCGTCGACGACCGAACATGCCTTCAGTGTACGTCGCCTACCGAGGGTAGACGGTCAGCGTGCCGTCGCGCGGATCGGGGGCGAGGATCGGGTAGCCCGCGATCGCGGTCTCGGTGACGGAGCGCACCCCCGCGTGCACCGGCTCGGAACTCGTGATCGTCGCTCCCGCGGGAGCGGAGATGACGGCTGCAGCGCCCGGGGCGACCGCCGCGGAGGTGGTCTTGCCCTTCCCATCGGCGCGCGCGATGGTGATCTCCGCCTCCGCGTCCGACGGGTTCACGACGACCAACCGGCCTCCCGAGACCACCGGCGCGGCGACCTCGGTGTCGGCGGCGATGACCGGAGCGGGTGCGAACCACTCGAAGTCGTGCTCGCGGGTGTCGGGATCCTCGGCCGAGCCGAGGGCGCCCGCGATCACCGGCACGTCGGCGTCGACGACGAGCGCGTTCGTGCCCGCCGGCAGCGTCGCGATGCTCAGCTCGCCGACCGCCTTCGGCGCCAGTTCGATCGTGCCGACATCGGTGCTCTTGCCGCTCTGGTCGAGCGCGCGCACCGTCGCCGTGCCGCCCGCGTCGCCGGGCGCGAGCGCCCGCACGATCGCCGGGAACGCATCGCCCTCCCCCGAGTCGTTCGGCCCGCGACCGTCGCCGTCGGCGTTCTCGACGGCGGGGATGACGAGCGACGTGGCGGGGTCGGTCTGCGGAGTGACGCCCGAGATGCCGAACGGCGTGATGCCCGAGCTCTGCGCGACGCCGAGATGCGCGGCGACTGGAGCGCCGGTGCTCTCGACGCGCACCGCGAGCCGCTCGCGGTCGGGGGCGTAGCCGTTGAGCGACACGGTCTGCTGCGTGGCCGGGGCGACGATCACGCCGGCGGTCTGCACGGCGTCGACCTCGCCGTTCTCGTCGAACACGGTGATCGAGACCGTGGCGGGCACCGTGCCCGGGTTGCCGAGGCTGAGCGTCGTGGCGAGTCCGAGCGACGTGGCGCCGCCCACCAGCCACTGCTCGTTGCTCGGCTCGGAGCAGCTGCTCGAAGCCGTTCCGCGCAGGCTCTCCGAGTCGACGGACTGCACCTGGGCGCCGGCGAGGGGATCGGCCATCGGCGCCGAGACGACGACCGGCAGGCCGGATCCAGCACTGCGCGCCAGCGTCGCGGTCTCGGCAGCCGCGCCCGACGTCGCCACGGTCGCCTCGCCGACCGGGATCGCCGCTCCCGGCCGCTCGGGGTCGGCGCCGAGCTCCGAGAACGATCCGGCGCAGACGAGCGAGCGGTTGGTGTTCTGCGTCGTATCCACGGTCAGCGCGAGCGGTTCACGGGCGACGGCCGGCAGGGGGACGTTGCCGAGCAGCACGACGCCCGCCGCGGCTGCGGCGACCACGAGGAGCCCGGTGACCGCACGGGCTCCGCCGCGCAGCAGTCGTGAACGATCGGTCATCGCCGTTCTCCGTTCGTCTCGTCGGTCGGGTCCGTCTCAGCAGTCGGGTCCGTCTCAGCAGTCGGGTGCGTATCGGCGGCTGGGTCCGTCCCAGCGGCCGGGTCCGTCTCGTCGGCCGCGTGCGTATCGGCCGCCGGTGTCACCGGTGCATCGCCCTCGGGCTGATCAGCGGCGGCATCGGGCCGGCCGGGAGCGTTGGGCGCGTCGGCGGCGGCGACCGGCTCCTCGGCCGCCTCCGCTGCCGGAGCGCTGCTCTGACGGCCCGCGCCGACGCGCACGCGCTCCCGCCGGGGCTTCCGGCGCGCTGGGCGCTTCCGCTTCTCGGGCCGCCAGGTGACCTCCGCGGTCGGCAGCGCGAGCAGCAGCACCCCGAACAGCACCGCGAGCTGCACGGCCCAGATCGTGGTGCCGCTCAGAGAGGTGCCGCCCAGGCGGGTCGCGGAATCGCCCACCTCGGCCTCCTGCGCGTCCGCGTGCTGCACGCGCCAGAGCAGCCCCTGCTCCGTGAGCCCGGCGCTCGACAGCGCCTCGTGCTGATCGAACACGCGCTGCAGTTCGGCGCGCTCGACGTCGTCCCCGCCGCTCGGCAGCAGCACGAAGCCCACGCCCTCCGCGCGCAGCGCGTCGGTGACATCGGCGCCTCCGATGCTGGCGAGACCCGCGACGAGGTCGGCGACCTGCCGATCCGCCTCCCGCTCGACCGGCGTGGTCAGCGCCGTGCGAATCTCGTCGAGACGCAGGCCCGACCCGGTGACGAGCTCGGCGCGCACTGCGTGGTCCCCCTCCGCGGTGATCACGAGCGTGCGCACTCCGGGATCCGTCTCGCCCGCCGCCTGCACGAGCGCGGGCATCTGATCGGAGGCCGAGACGAAGGGGGCGCGATTGAGCATCAGCTGCGACGAGACCGGGATCACGGCGACGATCGCGGCGGCGAGGGCGACCGCGACCACGGGCGCCGCACCGCGCCGCAGCGCCTCCGCTCCGACGGCGCCGAGCCCGAGGATCGCGATCCAGTAGAGCGCGAGGCCCGAGCCCGTCCACACCGATATGCTCGACTCCCCCGCGGCCGTGAGCTGCAGCTGGCCCGCCGCGACGGCGGTGGCGAGACCGAGCGCGCCGAGCGCGGAGTGCAGCAGCGTGACGGCGACCCGCCCGGTGAACAGTCCGAGCAGCGCGAGCAGCGCGAGCGGCAGCATCAGCACGCCGACGAGCAGCGTGGCGGGCGGGCCGCCGAGTCCGATGCCGTCGAGAATGCCGGCCCAGCCCTCGAGCCCGAACTCCGGGTAGCCGATCAGCAGGTGCCACGTCGTGCCGGGCTGGAAGGGGGCGTTGATGCCCGGGTCGAGCAGCACGTCGAGCGGCCGGCCGGCGACGATGCTCGTGAAGATCTTCGGTGCGAAGAGGATCGCGGGCACGAGCGCCGTGGTGAGCACCCGGGCGACGCCGCGCAGCGTGGTGAAGAGCCCCAGGACGAGCATGATGACTGCCGCGGGGATGAGGATGGGCGCGGCGGCGAGCGCCGTGGCGGCGAGCAGCGAGGCGGTGCCGGCCCAGCTCCACGATTCGCGGCAGCGCGATGCGGCGAGCAGCAGCCACGGCAGCACCACTGCGAGCACCAGCGTCTGCAGGCGGCCGGCCTCGAGCGAGCCGAGCAGCACGGGGCTGAGCGCGAAGCCGATCGCGAGCAGCGCGCGCCCGGCCTTCGACTCGGTGAGCTGGGCGCCCCAGATCCATGCGCCGAGCGCCGTGAGCGGAATCGAGACGATCATGAGCAGCACGACCGCGTGCGAAGGGTTCCAGAACGTCAGCGTTCCGATCAGGGCGAGCACCCAGGTGAAGGGGTCGGCGGGAACCCCGTCGACCGGCCGGGTGTTGGCCCAGAGCTGGTCGAGCGGGCTCAGAGGGGCGAGGCCGCCGCCGAACAGGCTGGTCTGCGGGAACGCCCACCAGGTGAGGGCGACCGCGGCGACCGCGGCGGCGGAGAGCACGGCGAGGCCGCCCATCGAGATGAAGTGCATCTCCCGGCGCTGCCGCCCGGAGGAGGCGAGGATGGCCTCGCGATCGATCATGCGCGCCGTGCGCACGCTCTTCGGGTCGACCCGCAGCTGCCGCACGGCGGACCACCCGGCGGAGGAGTGCTGCTTGATGCGGCGCCGAGACGCGAGAATCGCGTGCGGCCGGAAGAACACGGCGAAGGCCGAGACGAATTCGCCGAGCATGTATCCCGGCTGCTCGCGGATCAGGGCCCACAGCACGCGGAGCACTGCATAGACCGGGAGTCCGAGCCAGGCGACGCAGGCCACGACGGCGGGCGCGTACGCGATGCGCCGATGCAGGTGCGAGGTGCGCGCCTGGCGGTGCGCGTGGCGGAGCACCGAGCGCTTGCGATCGATGCGCGGCCCGGCGACGCCGCTCTGCGCGAAGCGCACGCGCGAGGCGGGGGCCACCTCCACGCGGTGCCCGGCGAGGCGTGCGCGCACGCAGAAGTCGAGGCCGTCGTCGTAGACGGGAAGCGCCGGGTCGAAGCCGCCGAGCTCCTGCCAGACGTCGCGGCGCACGAGCATGCCGACGGGGCCCACCGCGAGCACGTCCTGCATGTGGTCGTACTGCTGCTGATCCAGCTCCTGGCGTCGCAGCACCCAGCGCGATCCGTAGCGGGTGAGGCTCTGGCCGAGCTCGATGATGCGGTCGGGGCGATCCCAGTCGACGACCTTCGGCCCGGCGACGACCACCGATGGCGAGCGTTGCACCGTGCTCACGATCCGCTCGAGCGCCTCCGGCTCGGGGCAGGAATCCTCGCTGAGCAGCCAGATCCACTCGTCGGGGGCCGTGCCCGGCAGCAGGCGCGGCTGGCCCTCGCCCTGGCGCGTCAGCTCCGCGTCCGGGCGCACCCCGGCGTTGCCCTCGTCGGGCAGCGGCGCCATCGCGGCGACCGCTCGTGCGACGGCCTGCCCGAACGGAAGGCGGGAGGGGATGCCGACGACGCGCTCTGCTCCGCTCGCGAGCAGCTGCTCGCGCACTCCGTCCGACCCGCCGTTGTTCACCGCGATGATGTTCGCGGGCGCGAGCGTCTGCCCGGCGATGCCGGCTATGGTCTGATCGAGCCACTCGCCGCCCCGCTGGGCGACCAGAATGGCGGTAACTCGGGTGCGCATCACTCGGCAAGTCTAGGCGGGGTTGTTGTGCGCACCCCGGAGCCATGCCGCTCGCGGATCAGATCGCTTCGCGACGCAGCTTCCGGCGTTCCCGTTCGGAGAGCCCGCCCCAGATGCCGAAGCGCTCGTCGTTCTCGAGGGCGTATTCGAGGCACTCGGAGCGCACCTCGCACCCCTCGCAGATGCGCTTGGCCTCGCGCGTCGAGCCGCCCTTCTCCGGGAAGAACGCTTCGGGATCGGTCTGCGCGCAGAGCGCATCGCTCTGCCACGAGAGGCCCTCTTCGTCGTCGCGCCGAATCCCGGGAGTACCGAGGAACACCGGATCGACGAACCAGTTACCGGGTACCGGCGTGTGCGAAGTATCGCTCAACATCCCGTCCCTTCCTCGACTTCAGCGGCGCGTGTTCGCAACCGCGCTCACATAATTACACCGGTGTGATTCTCTCAAGTCAAGCTGAGGATTCTAAACCCTCAATAACGCATTGAGGGTGGAGGACACGCCAGCGTGTCGCAACCGTTCCCCGCGCCTCCACCGCCGTCAGCCCCAGATCACGAGCATCCGGTACGTCATCACCGCCACCGAGAGGTGCACCACCGCGAGCACCAGATTTGCCCACCGGGTGCGGTCGATCAACGCCCAGAAACCCGCGCCGAGCGGCAGCAGCAGCGCGACGACGAGGTACATCCAGAACTCGAGCGGGTCGCCCACGGGCTCGTTGCCCGCGAACGGCGCGACGATCGAGACGACGATCTGCGCGACCAGCAGCAGCGCGACCACGAGCGTCGCCCCCATCGTGAAGTCGTTCGGCGATCGCCTGCGCAGCGCCTCGACGCTGCAGAGCACCGCGGCGGCGAGCGCGACCACGATCACCGCGGCGCCGTACCAGGCGATCACGCGCGCACCCCCGTCTCCGCCGGGAAGTTCGTCACGGCGCGCACCCGGCCCCGCTGCACTTGCACCAACCCGACGAGGCGGTCGCCCGGACCCACCGCGGCGACCAGCGGAGCATCGGCGATCGATGCATCGACGTCGAGCTTCTTGCCGTTGCTCAGATCGAGCGCCTGCGCCTCGCTCAGATCGAGACGCGGGAAGAGCTGCTCCGCCACCCGCGCCGGAGCGCGCAGCGGAAGCGGGTCGCCGAGCGCGAGCGCCTCCGTCGGCGCCGCATCCGCCACGTCGAACGGCCCGACCCGTGTGCGCCGCAGCATCGTGAGGTGACCTCCCACGCCGAGCGCCTCACCGAGGTCTCGCGCGAGTGCGCGGATGTACGTTCCCGTCGAGCAGCGGATCGTCGCGTCGACGTCGACGACCGGCGCGCCCGTCTCGTCGATCCCTATGCGAGGCGCGCCCAGCTCGAAGGCGTGCACCGTGACGGGCCGCTTCCGCAGCTCGACCGTCTCCCCCGAGCGCACGCGATCGTACGCGCGTCGGCCGTCCACCTTGATCGCGCTCACCGCACTCGGGGCCTGCTCGATCGCTCCGGTCAGCTCGGCCGCGGCGGCGGCGATCCGGTCGGCGGTCACCAGCGCCATGGCGTCCGCGCCCGCCGTGCTGATCCGCTCCCCCTCGCGGTCATCCGTCACCGTCGCAGCGCCCAGGCGAATCGTGGTGGAGTACGTCTTGTCGAGCCCGACCAGATGCGTGAGCAACCGGGTCGACGGCCCCGCCCCCAGCACGAGCAGACCCGTCGCCATGGGATCGAGGGTGCCCGCGTGACCCACCTTGCGGGTGCCGAGTGCGCGCCGCGCCTTCGCGACCACGTCGTGGCTCGTCCACCCCTCCGCCTTGTCCACGAGCAAGATGGCGCCCTGCGCGGGCAGAATGGCTGGGTCGTTCGTCACGGACTCAGCCTACCGGCGGCGGCGCGGCGCCCCCTCCGAGCGCGTCGGCCGACGCCCCACCGCGGCCGGCCCGACGCACCAGCGTCCTACACTGGAGCCGATGAAGCCGACCGCCGCCACCGCCGCAGAGATCTCGACGGCGCTCAACGAGTGGTACGCCCACTCGGCGCGCGACCTGCCCTGGCGGGGCCCCGAGGTCACGCCGTGGGCGATCCTCGTCTCCGAGTTCATGCTGCAGCAGACGCAGGTCGACCGCGTGCTCCCCCGTTGGCTCGCCTGGATCGAGCGCTGGCCCACCGCCTCCGCCCTCGCCGCCGACGAGCCCGGCGAGGCGGTGCGCGCGTGGGATCGCCTCGGGTACCCGCGCCGAGCCCTCTGGCTGCATCGCGCCGCCGTCGAGATCTCGGAGCGCCACAGCGATGTCGTGCCCCGCAGCGTCGACGCGCTGCTCGCACTCACCGGAATCGGCCCCTACACCGCCCGCGCCGTAGCCGCCTTCGCGTACGGCGAGCGGCACCCGGTCGTCGACACCAACACGAGACGCGTGCTCGCCCGGCTCGTGCACGGACGAGCGGCGGCGGGCATGCCCGCGCCCGCAGACCTCGCAGACATGGAGTCGCTGCTGCCGCACCCGCCCGAAGACGCCGCCGTGTTCAACGCCGCGGCCATGGAGCTCGGGGCGACCGTCTGCACCGCGCGAGCGCCGCGGTGCGACGCATGCCCCGTCGCGGCATGGTGCGAGTGGCGCGGAGCCGGCTACCCCGACAACGCGCCCGAGAAGCGGCCCAAGCAGGCACGATTCGCCGGCAGCGATCGTCAGGTGCGAGGCCGGATCATGGCGCTCCTCCGCCGCTCCGCCGACCCCGTCGCACACGCCGCGGCCCTCGAAGCCGCGGCCCTCGGGGGCGTCGCCGATCCGGAGCAGCCGCGACGCGCCTACGACTCGCTCATCGCCGACGGCCTCATCATCGAGGTCGACGGTCGGGCGCGACTGCCCTGACGCGGCGGGGCGTCAGCGATCCTCTTCTTCGCGCGGCTTCACGTACGGATCCTCGTCGCCGGCGTACTGCGCATCGGCCGCGAGCGCCGCAGCCTCGTCATCGCGGCGCTTCGCCTCGGCGAGCAGCTCGTTGAGATGCTGCGCGCTCTCGGGCAGCTCGTCGTGGATGAACTCGAGCACCGGGGTGAGCCGCGTGCCGAGCTGCTTGCCGACCTCAGTGCGCAGCATGCCGGTCGCCGCCCGCAGCGCCGCCGCCGTGTCGGCCTGCTCCTGCTCGTCGCCGTACACCGTGTAGAACACGCTGGCGTGCTGCAGGTCGCCCGTCACCCGCACGTCGGTGATCGTGACGAAGCCGAGGCGCGGATCACGCAGCCCCTTCTCGAGGCGCCGTGCGATGATCTGCTGGATGCGCTCGGCGACTTTTCCCGCCCGTGGATTGCTCATAGCACCACACTACCGCCGGATCGTTCCCAGGCGCCGCGCGGAGCTGGCCCTACGATGGATGCAGTCAGACGTACGCGACGAGCAGTTGAGGAGGCGTCTTCATGACGTACCCGCCCACCCCCGAGAACCCGGCGCAGCCCGAGAACGAGAAGCCGGGCCAGGCCGAGACCGGGTCAGCGGCGCCCGACGAGCAGCAGCCGCCCGCAGGCGGCACCCCTCCGCAGTATGCGGCGCCGCTGAATGAGGCCCCCCAGTACGGAGCGCCGCAGCCGCAGACGCCGCCGTACGGCGCGCCGCAGTACCCGGCACCCGATTCCCAGACGCCGCAGTACTCGGCACCGCAGTACTCGGAGCCGCAGTACTCGGCACCGCAGTATTCGGCACCCGATTCCCAGGCGCCGCAGTACTCGGCACCGCAGCAGCCCGTGCAGCCGCCGGCGCCGTTCGCGGCTCCCGCGCCCTCCGCATACCCGCAGCAGCCGGCGTTCGCCGCGGCGCCCGCCTATGCCGCAGGGTCTGCCGGCACGCCGGGCCCGGGTGAGCCGTTCGACGGAGCGACCGATCCCGACGATCTCAGCCGCCCGCTCTACGGAGCGAGCTTCGGGCAGGCGATCCGCCGGTTCCTCAAGAACTACGCCGGCTTCAGCGGTCGCGCGTCGCGCAGCGAGTACTGGTGGACGGTGCTCTTCAGCTTCCTGGCGTCGCTCATCCCGCTCGCGTTCTACATCGCGGGCGCCGTGATGCTCGCCTCCGCCAGCGCGGCCTCCTCGGCCTACAACGACGGCTTCGGAGACGAGTTCGGATCGACCTCGTCCGCGCCCGCCGCGGGCCTCGGGATCACGATTCTCATCGTCGGCGTCATCCTCCTGCTCGCCGTCGGCCTCGGCCTGCTGGTGCCGACCATCGCTGTGACGTGGCGCCGCTTCCACGATGCGAACTTCGCGGGGCCGTTCTACTTCCTCAGCTTCATCCCCTATGTCGGCGGCCTCGTGGTGCTCGTCTTCATGTTCCTCCCGTCGAGCCCACTCGGACGGCGGTTCGACCGCTTCTGACCGCTCCTCGCATCGAGTTCTCAGGCCCGCGCCCGCTTCGGCGGCGCGGGCCTGCGGCGTTCCCGGGCGGTGGTGGGACGGCGTGCCGTCGTGGGCCGTGGTTCACCGCAGCTCGCCGTCGCGGGCCGTCGCGGGCCGTCGCGGACCGTTGTTCGCACAGTGAATCCTCGCTCGCGCAGGGAGCGAACGCGCGATCGCATCCGCACGACGCCGGATCTCCTGCACGACTGGCGCACCAGGGACCAGGAGCCCGACACGCACGCGCGCACCCGCGCACCCGCACAACACGCGCACCCGCACAGCACCCGCACCCGCGCACCCGCACAACACGCGCACCGCCCGCTCCAACCGAGCCCGCTCCACCCGCACCCGCGCAGCACGCGCACCCGCACCGCACGCGCACCCGCACAGCCCGAGCCCGCTCCACCCGAGCCCCGCTCGACCCACGCCCCTCCGCAGCGTTCCTCATGCAGGAGATCCTCGCTCCCGCGTGCACAATTCGCGCGATGGCATCCGCTCGAAGCCGGATCTCCTGCATGACGCCCGGGGCGAAACGCCCCGGCACGGGGTGACACGCCCCCGGCACGGGTGAAGCCCCGGCACAGTGAAACGCCGCAGGGGCGGGGCGGATCCGCCGAAGCCGATCCTCCCCGCCCCTGCTGGGCGACCGCGCGTCAGCCGCGCGGCTTCTCCACCATCTCGGTGGTCTCGATCTCATCGCCGATCTGGATGTCGTTGAACTTGCCGAGCCCGATACCGGCCTCGAAGTCCGTCTTCACCTCGGTGACGTCGTCCTTGAAGCGGCGCAGCGACTCGATCGCCAGACCGTCCGCGATGACGACGCCCTCGCGGATGACGCGGGCCTTCGCGTTGCGCGTGATCGTACCGCTGCGCACGATGACGCCCGCGATGTTGCCGAACTTCGAGGAGCGGAACACCTCGCGGATCTCGGCGACGCCCGACTGGACCTCTTCGTACTCCGGCTTGAGCATGCCCGTGAGCGAGTTCTCGATGTCATCGAGCGCGTTGTAGATGACGTTGTAGAACCGGATGTCGATGCCCTCGCGCGCTGCGCGCTCGCGAGCCTTGACATCGGGGCGCACGTTGAAGCCGATGACGATCGCGTTGTCGATCGTGGCGAGATCCACGTCCGACTCGGTGATCGCGCCGACGCCGCGGTGCAGAATTCGCAGCTGCACCGAGTCGTCGACCTCGATCTTCATCAGCGACTCCTCGAGCGCTTCGACCGCACCCGACACGTCGCCCTTGATGATGAGGTTGAGCGACTCGACCTTGCCATCCTCGAGCGCCTTCGTGAACTCCTCGAGGCTGATGCGCTTGCGAGCCTTCGCGAGCATCGCATTGCGCTCCGCCGCCTCACGCTTCTCGGCGATCTGACGCGCCGTGCGGTCCTCGGAGGTGACGATGAAGTTGTCGCCCGCGCGCGGCACGCTCGAGAGACCCTGCACCTGCACCGGCCGCGACGGAACCGCCTCGATCACGGGGTCGCCGTTCTCGTCGCTCATCGCACGCACGCGACCGTAAGCCGTGCCGGCGACGATCGCGTCTCCGACCCGGAGCGTACCCGACTGGATGAGCACGGTCGCGACCGAGCCGCGGCCCTTATCGAGCTTCGCCTCGATGGCGACGCCGCGAGCATCCTTGTCGGGGTTCGCGCGCAGGTCGAGACCGGCGTCGGCCGTGAGCAGCACGGCGTCGAGCAGGTCGTTGATGCCGACGTTGTTCTTCGCCGACACGTCGACGAACATGACGTCGCCGCCCCACTCCTCGGAGACCAGACCGAACTCGGTGAGCTGCTGACGCACCTTCTCCGGGTTCGCGCCCTCCTTGTCGATCTTGTTGACCGCCACCACGATCGGCACATTCGCCGACTGCGCGTGGTTCAGCGCCTCGATCGTCTGGGGCATGATGCCGTCGTCGGCCGCGACCACGAGGATCGCGATGTCGGTGACCTGCGCACCACGGGCGCGCATGGCGGTGAACGCCTCATGGCCCGGGGTGTCGATGAAGGTCAGCGCGCGCTCCACGCCGTCGTGCTCGGTGTGCACCTGGTACGCACCGATGTGCTGGGTGATGCCGCCGGCCTCGCCGCCGCCCACGTCCGCCTTGCGGATCGCGTCGAGCAGTCGGGTCTTGCCGTGATCGACGTGGCCCATGACCGTGACCACCGGGGGTCGCGGCTGCAGTACGTCGTCGCCCTCCTCTTCGAGCTCGGCATCGATGTCGATGTCGAAGCCCTCGAGGAGCTCGCGATCCTCATCCTCGGGAGAGACGATCTGGATCTTGTAGCCCAGTTCGTCGCCGAGGATCTGGAAGGTCGCCTCATCGAGCGACTCCGTCGCCGTCGCCATCTCGCCCAGGTGGAAGAGCACGGTGATGAGGTTCGACGCATTGGTGTCGATCTTGTCGGCGAAATCCGAGAGCGACGCGCCGCGGCGCAGACGCACCGGGGTCGAGCCGTTGCCGCGGGGAACGCTCACGCCGCCGAGCGACGGCGCCTCCCGCATCTCGAACTCTTGCCGCTTCGCCCGCTTCGACTTGCGCGCCTTGCTCTTCGAGCCGCCGCGACCGAACGCGCCGGCGGTGCCGGCGCCACGGCCACCGCGGCCACGGCCGGCGAAACCGCCCGCCGGGCGCGGCGCGCCGAAGCCGCCCGCACCGGGAGCGCCACCGCCGCCGCCGGGACGGTTGAAGCCGCCGCCGCCACCGGGGCGACCGCCGCCGGGACGACCCGGGCCGCCTGCGCGGCCGCCTGCGGCGCCGCCCTGCGGGCGGGGAGCCGGCCGGGGAATGTTGCCGGGGTTCGGGCGACCCGCGCCGCCACCGGGACGACCCATGCCCTGATTCGGGGCGAACGGGTTGTTGCCCGGGCGGGGAGGACGGGGAATGCCCATGCCCTGGCTCGACGCGAAGGGGTTGTTGCCGGGACGGGGGCCGCCGGGCTTCGGCGCGCCGGGCTTAGCGGCGGAGCCGGGCTTCGCAGCGGCCGGCTTCTCGGCCGTGCCGGGCTTCGCCGCAGCGGGCTTGGCGTCGGCGGGCTTCGCCGAAGGCTTGGGCCCTCCGGGCTTGACCTCAGCACGGGCATCGGCTGCGGGCGAGCTCTTCGGCTCGGCCTGCTCCGCGGCCGGTGCCGGGGTCTCGGGCTTGGGTGCCGGCTTCGGGCCCGGCTTGGGGCCGTTGCCGGCGGGCTTCTTGGCGGCCGGCTTCGCAGCCGCGCCTCCGTCGCCCTGGGACTTGGTCACGCCTTCTGCCTCGAGGGCAGCCTTGACCTTTCGCGCCACCGGGGGCGCGATGCTCGACGAGGACGCCTTGACGAACTCGCCCATATCTTTGAGCTTGGCCAGAACGACCTTGCTATCGACACCGATCTCCGCAGCGATCTCGTGTACGCGTGGGTTTGCCACTTTTCTCCTGTCTGGGTTCACGCCAGACAGGCGAGAACCATAAATTAGCCGACGGGCATCATTGTGAGCCGCTCATTAGTTGTCCATGAGTTTTTTCAGCCTGTTCTCTAAGGGACTTATGTCGGGCTTACCCGACACTCGCAGTGCACGGAGGAGGAATCCTCGCGTCACCGCACGGTCCAAACAGTGAACCGTGGGGTGCACCCACGCTCCACGCCCCGGGAGCACCGCACGATCATCGACGACAAGCCGATCCTCGTGCACCACCACCCGCAGCAACTCTGTGCGCGCTGCGCGTTCGCGACACGCGACACAGGTTCGAACCGGAACCATCCTACCAGCTTCCTTCTTGCAACACTCCCAGATGCGGCCCGGCGCGGGGCCGGGCCGAATCCGCGCGGAGCGAACACTCGATCGGTGAATCGGTCGCCGCGCAGCCCGTGCCTCGCTCAGTCGTTCATGATCGAATCCGGCTGGATGTCGATCTTCGCGCCCGTCAGCTTCGCCGCGAGGCGCGCGTTCTGCCCCTCCTTGCCGATGGCGAGCGAGAGCTGGAAGTCGGGAACGAGCGCGCGCACCTGCTTGAGCGACTCGTTCAGCATGAACACGTCGGTCACCTTCGCGGGCGACAGCGCGTTCGCCACGAACGCGGGCAGCGCGGGCGAGTAGTCGACGATGTCGATCTTCTCCTCGCCGAGTTCGCTCATCACGGCGCGCACGCGGCTGCCGAGCTCGCCGATGCACGTACCCTTCGCGTTGATCCCGGCCTGCTTCGCGCGCACCGCGACCTTGGTGCGGTGGCCGGCCTCGCGGGCGAGGGAGACGATCTCGACGAGCCCCTCGGCGAGTTCGGGCACCTCCCGCTCGAACAGCTTGCGGACGAGGCCCGGGTGGGTGCGCGAGACGATGACCTGCGGCCCCTTCGTCCCCTTCGAGACGCTGGTGACGTAGACGCGCAGGCGCGTGCCGTGCGCGTAGCTCTCGCCCGGAATCTGCTCCTCGGGGGGCAGGATCGCCTCGAGCTCGCCCAGGTCGATGTGCACCATGCGCGGGTTCGGGCCCTGCTGCACGACGCCCGAGACGATCTGGCCCTCCTTGTCCTTGAAGGTGCCGAGCACCGCGTCGTCGGTGAGGTCGCGCAGGCGCTGGTTGATGACCTGCTTGGCGGCACTCGACGCGACTCGGCCGAACTCGTCGGTGGTCACGTAGGCCTCGCCGATGACCTGGCCGTCGTCGTCGAGCTCGGGGATGAGCACCGAGATCTCGCCGGTCTTGCGATCGAGGGTGACGCGCACGTCGCTCTCCCGCGGAACGGGGAGCTTCTGGTTCTCCGCGTGGCGCAGGTACGCCGACTGGATCGCCTGCTCGATGATCTCGATCAGTTCGTCGAAGGGGATCTCCTTCTCACGCTCGATCTGTCGCAGCGTGACGAGTTCGATCTTCACGAGTGGCCTCCTGGGTATTGAGATGTCTATTCAGATATGGCCCGCACCGGCGGGCGAATCACCAGGGTAACGCACCCGCCGCGGCTTCATCTCGACGCCGCGGCGGATCCGTGCTCCGGCGCGCGACCCCCGGGCAGCGCGACGTGCACCGGTGTCACGCGCCCCGACTCGATCGCCACACCTCGCCCCGCCGGGAAGTCGGCGCGCTTCACGCGACCCAGGGATTCTCGGAACGGCGTCTGCCCCTCCGAGTCGTCGGGCTGCAGGGCGAGCCCCCAGGTCGGCTGCCGGAGGGCGGTGAACAGATCCCAGACCCCCGCGCCGCTCCCCTGCTCCCATTCGAAGAGCACGAGCACGTCGGATCGGCGGGCCGCCCGCGCGAGCGCGACGAGTTCGGGCAGAGCCTCCGTTCCCTCCGTGTCGGCCGGGCGCTCGATCACCACCACCCCGCGCCAGCCCGCTGAGGGGAACGCCGCAGCCGAACCCTCCGCCTCGGGTACCGGCGCATCGCCGATGCCGCCCCCGATCACGTTCGACCCGATCGTCGGCGACGCGGCCCGGCGCGACGGGGGTCTCCCGCCGAGCGCCCGCGTGAGGGCACGCGCCCGATCCCGCACCTCGTCCGTTCCGAACGCCACCCGATCCCACTCCTCCGCTGCGCGGAGCCCGTGCGGAACGCACGTCAGCAGCACCCGCTCGACCCCGGCACCGCGGCCCGCGGCCCAGCGCTCGTACGCGTGCACGCAGGTGCGCGCAGCCGTCGACAGACCGGAGCCCGGCGGGCCCGCGATCACGCCGAGACCCGCCAGCGGCATGCCGAGCGGCGCGAAGCCGTCGGTGTCGATGCCGTACGCCGGGCGCCCGGCGACCTCGACCGGGAGTTCCGTCAGAGCCGGGTGGGTCGGCGCATTGCGCACCGGCACCGCCTCCGCCACGCGCCCGGCGCGGAGCTCGTCGGCGAGCCGTTCGAGCCCGCGGGCCTGCGCGGCGGAGCCCGGACCATCGCCCACGCAGGCGATCTGAATCTCCTCGTCCGTGCCGGCGAGCACCGCCCGGCCGGGCGGAGCGTCGGCGAGCAAGTCGGCGCGCACCCCGAACGCGTGAGAGCCGTGCTGGCCCGCCAGACGGAGCACGTACTGCTGCTGCACGGCGGACGACATGGCGGAGGGGATCACACCCGCCCGGTCGCTCGTCATGACGACGTGCACGCCCGCCGAGCGCCCCGCCGACATGATCTCGCTCAGCAGATGCATCGGAGCATCCGCGCCCGCGCGGGTCTCGGCGCTCTGCCTGAACGCGGCGAAGCCGTCGATCAGCAGCACCACGCGCGCCTCTCCGCTGCCGCCGGGGGTGCGCCGGAACGCGCGCAGCCCCGAGGCGCGCGCCGCCGCGTACCGCGCACACCGCTCGGCGACGAGATCCACGAGATGGCGCAGCACGCGCACGGTGAGCTCCCGGTCCGCCAGCTGAGCCACCGCGCCCACCGTCGGTAGTGCATCGATCACGTCGAGCGCGCCGCCGCCCGCGTCGATGGCGTAGAGCTGCACCGGATGCGCATCGGCGCTCGCACTGAGCGACGCGGCGAGCGCGACGAGCGCCGACGTCTTCCCGGTGCCGCTCGCGCCGACGAAGGCGACGTTCCCCGCCTCCTCGAGATCGATCGGCACGGGCCGCTGCGCCTGCGCGGTCGGCTGATCGCGCAGGCCGAGGATCGCGGCGTCGCCCGTATCGCCGAGCTGCTCGAGCGCTCGTGCTCTGAGCGCATCGAGCCCCACCCACTCGGGCAGCGCGTCGAGCCACGGTCGGCGGGGAGCGGCGATCCCGGCCTCCCGCGCCGCTGCGACGATGCCGTCTCGCAGCCGTTCGATATCGCGCGGCGGTTTCGCGCGGCGGCGCTGCGGTGCGCGCCCGGGAGGAGGAATGCTCCAGGGAGCCCCCTCGGCGAATCCGAGCGAGCGCACTTCGACGAGCGCGCCCGGACGATCGTCGACAGCGCGTCCGCCCAGGTACCCCGTCTGGAAGTGCCGCGCACGCCCCGGGCCGACCTTCATGGCGCCGCGGCCGGGCGTCTCGGCGGCGAAGGACGCCGCGTCGGCGACGCCGAGCACGTCGCTGCTGTCCGCTGCATCCGCCATGCGCAGCGCGACCCGCAGATTGGTGTTGGCGCGCAGGTTGTCGGAGATGACCCCTGCGGGCCGCTGCGTCGCCATGACGAGGTGCAGGCCGAGCGAGCGCCCGCGCTGCGCGATGTCGATGACGCCGTCGATGAACTGCGGCACCTCTGCGGCGAGCGCGGCGAACTCGTCGATGACGATGACGAGCACGGGCGGGGCGGCGGCGTCCGACCGCCGCTCCATGGCGATCAGGTCTTTCGCCCCGTGCGCCGCCAGCAGTTCCTCCCGGTGGTGCAGTTCAGCTCTCAACGACGCGAGCGCGCGGTGCACGAGATGCGGGCTGAGGTCGGTGACGAGCCCGACGGTGTGCGGCAGGTCGACGCACTCTGCGAACGCGGCTCCGCCCTTGTAGTCGACGAGCAGGAAGGTGAGGCGATCCGGACCGACCGTCGCCGCCAGGCTCATGATCCAGCTCTGCAGGAACTCGGATTTGCCCGCGCCCGTGGTTCCCCCCACGAGCGCGTGCGGCCCCTGCAGGCGGAGATCGACGATCGCCGGGCCGTCCGGGCTCTGCCCGACGACTGCAGCGAGCGAGATCGGTTCGCGCTCCTCCCCGAGCCGCCAGGTCGCGGTCACGCTCCCCGAACGATGCCAGGCCCGCAGCACCGGTTGCGCGCCGCCCAGCAGGTCGACGGCGTGCAGGTCTCGCAGATGCACCGCTTTCGGGAGGTCGCTCTCGTCGAGCGCCCGCGCGCTCGTGTCCTCGACGGGCGCGAGACGCCGCGCCAGTTCGAGGGCGCGCATCGATTCGACCGGTTCGAGCCGCTGCAGCGGCGCTCGGCTGCTCGAGCGGACGAAGCTGACGGCGCCCTCGGCGCTGCCGAGCTCCGCGTAGGTGCGGCACGCCGCCGGGAGGTCGTCGACCGCACGGGCCACCCACAACGCGTGGATGCCGAAGTCGGGCCCATCTTCGGCGAGGGCGATGATGCGCGAGAGGTCGACGTGCACGGCGTCGAGCACGAGCACGATCACCGCCGGGATCGTCGGGAGGTCGTCGATCGCATCCCCGTGCTGCTCGTCGTTGCGCGTCTCACCATCGAGATGCGACCGCACCGAGCTTCGACGCGACGCCGCGGATCGCCGGAGCGCCAGCAGACCTTCGAGTGCGGCGATCAGACGGATCGAGCTGCGCTCGTCGTCTGCGAGCTGCCAGGACCCGATCGGACTCGTCACCGCGTCGACGTGCGGAAGCCACTTCAGCCATTCCCACTCCGCCGCGTGGTGCGGGGACGCGAAGCAGGCGATCACCAGCTCGGTCGGCGAGTGCAGGCCGACCAGTTGCAGCAGCAGGGATCGCGCCATGCCCTCCGCCCAGATCGGGTCGCCGACCACACCGATCGAGCCGCAGCGCTCGAACCGTTCGAGCAGCGGCACGGGCGCGACCTCCGAGAACTCGGTGGCGATGCGCTGCAGCACGTCCCACTGGGCGCGATCGGCGTCGCCGCGCGCGGGCAGCTCGATCTGCGTGCGGCTGGGCAGCACGCCGTCGCCGAATCGCACCTCCAGGAAGGCGCGATGCTCGGGCCGACGGGTCCAGAGCAGGCCGGATCGGCGCTCCACCGCATCCGCGATCTCAGCGATCGCCGGGGTTTCGGCCGACCGTGCTTCGATCTCGCGGCGTCTCAGCTCTGCGAGGGCTGCGCGATCGGCCGCGAGCGACTCCTCAAACCTCGCGCGATCCCGCTTCTGCTTGCGCTTGCCGCCGATCCGGGTGTCGAGCCACGACCCGATCATCATGATCGGGGAGAACGCCACCATCATGAGGCTCATGGGCGACTGGGTGATGACGAACATCGCTCCGCCCATCATCATCGGCGCCAGCATGGCGAGCATCGGGATGCGGTTCGGCTGCGCGGGCGCCGGCGGGGCGGGCAGCTCGCGCAGCGATGCCGGGAAGACGGGGGCGAGTCGCGGTGCGCGGGTGTGCATGACGCGGTGCGAGAGGGCGGGGATGGGTGGCACCGGCGGGCCCGGTGTGATTCTCACGACGACCTCGCCGAGCGCGAACTCGGTGGACCGTCGGATGAGGTGCTCGGCGATCGGCTGGCCGTCGGGGCCGCCGAGGTTCGTGCCGTTCGCCGATCCGAGATCGCGGATGACGATGCCCGCGCCGCTCCCGGCGGTGATCTCGATCTCGGCGTGCCGCCGCGAGACGCTCCGGTCGCCGAGATGCACGCGGCAGCTCTGATCGCGGCCGACCGTGTTGACGCCCGCGATGAGGCTGTACGTCGCGCCGGCGTGCGCGCCGGTCATGACTTCGAGGTAGCCGCCGATCTCGATGACGCGTCGTTCGCCGCTGCGGGTGCCGAACTCGGCGACCGGTTCGACGATCCATCCCGACTGCAGGCCCGACGCGCCGATCGGCGACATCGGGTCGAGGAGCAGCACGGGACCGGAACCACCCGCTCGCCCGCGCAGCGTGACCGGCGCCAGGCGATCGCGCGCGGCGTCGCGCAGGCGGGGGTCGTCGGTGATGCCGGCGGTGAGCAGCGCTCGCGCGGCGTCGGCGACCGTGGCCGTGACGTCGCACGAGAGCGTCACGTCGTGGAGCTCGAGGCGCGGCACGACGAGCGTCAGCTTCAGCTTCATGGGATCGTCGGGCGCATCGGGCTACCCGCCCTTCCCCGAGTGATCGAGCAGATCGGGTACGTACACAATAGGGTCGTCCCATTCGGGGAACGGGACGTACACCCCAGGAACCGACTCCTCGATATCGAGCGCCTCATCGGGAGTACGACCGCTCACCTCGTCAAGCAGCGCATCAGATTCCCCCCAGAAAGTCTTGCTGGTCACGTCCATGTTGTAATAGCCGTTCGCCTGCACCTTCCAGCTCACGAGATACCCGTCACCCGTGTCCGCCCGAACGAGGTGGTCGGGGCCGAACACCCCCTCCAGTTCGAGCGTCGTCACCTCCACCTCCCAGCCCTGCTGCTCGAAGTAGGCGATCATCGGGTCAAGATCCGCCTTCGCCCCCGTCGCCCCCTCCGGCCGGATCCACCGCCCCATGTTCAGGTAGTAGCTGTTGTCCGACGTCATCCCCGGAACCGACCACACATTCACGTCGGCGATCGGGGCACCGCCCTTCTGACCCCACCCCCACACATCAGAGCTGACCTGCACCTGCGCGTCGGTCATCAACTCCTGCATGCGCGCGTCCCGCTCCCGCACCAGCTCGAACTGCTCACGCAGCGACAACGAAGCCTCTGCCTGCGTCATGCCCGCACCATCTCGTTCCATTTTGCCTCCACTCCCGCTGCACCCCGCAGCGCTCAACACCAGCACAGCGCCCACCATTGCGGCCATCACCACTCGAACCGTCATTCTCCATTGACGCGGCATCAGCGACCGCCCTTCGCGAAGATCACACCAGCTGCAGCGGCGAAGTAGGTTCCCTTCGACAAGTACCCGACCTCACCCGACTGCTCGGGCTCGTTCGGACCAGTGCCGTCCCTGAACATGTCGTGCACGGTCACATCGAGGTACCCTTCGACACCGTCGATCGTGATGTTCTGCACGCCCTCCAGCTCGCCCGGATCCCGGGGATGGGCACCCAAGCGGCCGAACTGCGCCATGTCATCGCCCGCCGCAAACGCGGCGTACACCGACTCGGCGTTGATCGCCTCGATCGAGGTGTCTGACGCGAGACCCGCCGAGCCGTACATGACGAACGAGTCGATGGGGTGCACCGTCTGCGTCAGCCCGACCGCCGCTGTGGTGGAGCCGTACGAGTGCGCGAACACCGAAACGGCGGGCACCGGAACCCCGTTCGCAGTACGGCTCTCGAAGACGCCGTCGATGAACCCGGCCAGTTCAGGAGCGCCAGCCTCAGCGCGCGTCATCCGGTTGACGTCTGCGACCCCCGGAGAGTGGTAGCCAATCCAGGTCACCGCCGCGTAAGTCTCTGATGGATTCACCGTATGCGCCTCGCGGTACAGCGCACGCGCACCCTTCGCGTCATACGCAATGTCACCGACGCTCGAGTTCATCCCTGAGACATTGACCGCTACCTGCGACGCGGCGTCGAGGTCACCGTGCGAGATGGCGGCGGTGAGCGCCCCGTCGTGGCTGCCGACCGCGAGCAGCTGAATCACTGGTGCGCCGTCCATTGTCCTCGCATCTTTCTTCGCGTCCTGCCAAGCTTTGTACAGCCCCATGACCTGCGTCTGCACCTCCGCGACCGTCATATCCGTTTCGCTGAGCCCCAGCAGGCCCCGCGCCTGGTCGGGCGCGATGAGTGCGTAGTGCAGCAGCTCGCGTGAGGCGATGTCCTGCACCCAGGCGGACAGGCCGTCGCAGGTCGCAAGCTGGGCGAGCGTACGCATCGGCAGCGCCTCGACCTCCTCGCGGCTGAGACCGAGAGCTCGCCACGCCTCCCCGAGCGCCGCGCCGCTGAGCCCCTCCTCCAGGAGGGCGTCGACGGCCGGGTTCGGCGTGCCGTCATCGCGGATCTCGACGCCGCGCATTTCGCCGGCGATGCCGAAGGCGACGTTCTCGTTCGAGGACCATCCGCCCGTTGCGCTTGCCGCGATCAGCACTCCGAGATCCGTGTCGCGCAGCGATCTCAGCAGCCGCTTCTCCGCGCTCCTCCGATCGTCCACGAGCGTCTTCCACTGTGCGCGAGCACGCTCGATATCGTCGAGGGCCTGCTTCCACACCACGACGGCATTGAGCCATTGCGTGGAGTGCTGGGCATGCAGCGTGCTCCTGATCCCCTCCTGCTCCACCGCGCTGAGGCTCTGCGCATTTGCACCCAGCCGAGGAGTCGGCATCTCGCCCGGCGGCACCGTCGCCCAGTCACCTGGCGCTTCGGCCCCGATCACCTGGGCGATCTCGTCGATCGCGCCCGCCTGGGTGCGAATGCTCGCCAGGCTGCTCTCCACGTCGTCTACCGTGCCGCGCGCTCGCGCGTGAATACGATCGATCTCCATCGCGAAGTCGTCGAACGCTCGCTTCGCCGCGGCGGAACTCTCCTCCAGCTTGCGCGCTCCCGGGAGGAGTCTGTCGGCCAGCTTCGCGTTCAGCCGGGTCACCGCCCGCCCCGAGCCCGCTCCCAACCTCACGTGCGCATCGCGCACGAGTGACGAGAATATGTCGACGTTGTCGTCCGCTCGGCGCAGGTAGTCGGCAACGGGAGAGATGTCGTCGACACTGCCCAGAATCGGGGACGGTGCGGGAAGCACGCCACTCTCGAGCGCGTCAGCGGGAATCCACGTCATTGCGCACCCGTTCCGACCGCGTACCCCGAGTACAGCGACGCCGCGAGCCGCGCATCGAGCGCCGAGCTGTCCTCCATCAATCCGTTCACTGCATGGCTCGCCGACTTGGCGGCGTCGGCGAGAGCGTTCTGCGCGACTTCGATACTGCGGAGAAACTCATCTGCTTCATCGCCGATGCCGGTCAGGCTCGGGAACTGGGCCGAAGGCCGACCCTCGCTGCCCTCCTCCATCGTGCGGGCTGCGGTGCCGAGCGTCGAGCCTGCAAGTGACAGCTCACTATCGGAGAGCGTCAATCGATCGCTCATTCGGTGATCCCTTCTGGATGTCGGTTCCGTAGCGTCTCGTACGCCCCGAACGGTCGCGCGCTCACTCCGCCGTCTGTTGGGTGAACCGGTACACCGGGCTGTCGGTGTCGACGGGCGCCGCCTCTTCCTCGGCGGACTCACCCCGGAAGCGGGCGAGGTCGCGCACGTTCTTCTGGACCGCCACGGAGGCGAAGAGACTCATCGCGAAGCCGATGCCATAGAAGCCCTTCTCGCTGAGGGTGATGCTCCCCGCGTTCCAGAGCCCGATGGCGAGCAGCGCGAGCGCGATCATGAGCGCGCTCCATGCGATGCCGTAGTAGAGGTTGGTGACGGGGATCTTCTCGGCGCGATCGCGGACCGTCTTCTGAAGCGATACCGCGGCGAACAGGCCGAACACGAGCAGCGTGAAGTAGTAGCCCTTCTCGTTGAGCTCCATGCGCGCGTTGAAGAGGCCGATCATGTAGGTCGTCATTCCGAGCAGCAGTGCGACCCACGAGGCGCCGATGAACGCGGGCGTGGGCTTCTGAGCGGAATCGCGAAGTTCATGCATGACGAATGGTCCTTTCTGTGGCAAGCGTCCTCGCTTGCTGTCGTCGAGTCGGCGGCGCGGCACCGTGCACCCGAGATCGAAGCCCCAGGCGACGAGCACGCGTACGAGCGGCGCGGCCCGCAGCGTCGGTCGCGATCCCTCAGGTGGGATTTGCGCGCGCCAGCGGGCCGCGCCCCCGGCGTCAGTTGATCCGGGCCGCGATCTGCGCGTCCATATCGCGCATCGCGTTCGCCGTCTGCGTGAGGAAGTTCTGAATCTCGGTGAGCTTCTGCACCACCGTGTTCGCGCTCGTCGTGTAGTCGGTGTACGCGGCGTTGAACTTGCCCGACGCCTGATCGGTCACGAAGCCGGAGGCGACGAGGTTGTTGATCTGCGACTGCAGCAGTCGCAGCTTCTCGGTGATCTCGTCGCGCCCCGAACCCAGCTGCGACGCAGCCTGCTCGATCTCGGCGTAGGTGACGGTGATGTTGGCCATGGGGATCCCTTCTCTCGCGCGATCCCCCCGGCTCGCGACACTGCATATGAACGTCGCCCGGTGCTCCGGGAGACGCTCTTCACGGTACGCAACGGCGGAGCGTCGAAACGCCGTTTGCGCAGGAATGCGGCCAGTTGCAGTATGCGCGTGGGCGAAATGCAGTATGAGCGGATGTCTTTTGCGCACGGATCGCCCGGATTGCAGCAGCAAGAGCCCGATGCCTGCGCACACCCCTCATCGCGCTTCCGCCGCCGTACACGCCTGGCACCGCCGCAGCAACGCAACACCCCCGCAGCACCGCCGCACCCCAGCACCGCCCCGCCCCGCCCCGAAAACGCAGAACGGGGTGCCGCTGCTCATGCAGCAACACCCCGTCGGCCTCGACCGGCAGCAGCCGGTGGGCGTCAGTGAGATTTACGCCCCGAACCGGGCGGGAACCTCCGCGAGCGCGACCTTCTCCTTGGTGCCGGCGGCGCGATCCCACACCTCGGCGAACCCCTCGGCGGCGTCTCGGCCCACGACCACGACGCGCGGCACGCCGAGCAGCTCGGCGTCGCCGAACTTCACCCCCGGCGAGACCTTGGGGCGATCGTCGAAGAGCACGTCGACTCCGGCTGCGTCGAGCGTCTCGACGAGCGATTCGGCGATCTCGTGCACGGCTGCGTCGCGGCCGGTGGCGACCACGTGCACGGTGAACGGGGCGACGGCCTCCGGCCAGATCAGGCCGCGGTCGTCGTGGTGCAGCTCGGCGAGGATCGCCATGATGCGGGTGACGCCGATGCCGTACGAGCCCATGGTCACGGTGACGAGCTTGCCGTTCTCGTCGAGCACCTTGAGGCCGAGCGCCTCGGCGTACTTGCGGCCGAGCTGGAAGATGTGCCCGATCTCCATGCCGCGCGCGGTCTCGATGGGGCCCGATCCGTCGGGGGCGGGATCGCCGTCGCGCACGTTCGCGATCTCCACGATCCCGTCGGCGTGGAAGTCGCGCCCGTACACGAGATGCGCGACGTGCCGGCCCTCGACGTTCGCTCCGGTGACCCAGGCGGTGCCCTCGGCGACGCGGGGATCGACGAGGTACCGCAGCCCGGTGGCGCTCTCCTCCCCGAGCACAGCGGTCGTCTCGCCCGCCTCGCCGACCTGTGCGGGGCCGATGTACCCCTTCACGAGACCGGGGTGCCGCGCGAGATCGGCGGCCGTCGCGGCCTCGACCTCGGCGCCGGGGAACGCGACCTCGGCGCGCTTCATGTCGGCGTCGCGATCGCCCGGGATGCCGACGACCACGATCTCGCGCTCGCCGCCGACGGGCGTCACCGCGAGCACGAGGTTCTTCAGCGTGTCGGCCGCGGTCCACTCGCGCCCGTCCTCGCGGGGCAGCGCCGCGTTGGTATGCGCGACGAGCGTGTCGATGGTCGGGGTGTCGGGCGAGTCGTACACGATCGCCGCCGGCGCGTCCGCGAACGCGACGGGCTCCGGCGCCGGCGTGCGGTACGCCTCGACGTTGGCGGCGTACCCGCCCGCGGAGCGGACGAACGTGTCCTCTCCGATGGGCGTGGGCAGCAGGAACTCCTCGCTGCGCGATCCGCCCATCGCCCCCGCATCGGCGGAGACGATCGCGTACTCGAGGCCGAGCCGCGTGAAGATGCGCTCGTAGGCCTGCCGCTGCCGCTCGTAGCTCGCGTTCAGCCCCTCGTCGGTCGCGTCGAACGAGTACGCGTCCTTCATCGTGAACTCGCGACCGCGCAGCAGGCCGGCGCGGGGGCGGGCCTCGTCGCGGTACTTGTCCTGAATCTGGAACAGCGTGAGCGGCAGATCCTTGTACGACGTGACGATGTCTTTCACCATGTTCGTGAAGACCTCTTCGTGCGTCGGCGCGAGCAGGTAGTCGGCGCCGTGGCGATCCTGCAGGCGGAAGAGCGCGTCGCCGTACTCCTCCCACCGACCGGTCGCCTCGTAGGGCTCGCGCGGCAGCAGCCCGGGGAAGTGGACTTCGTGCGCACCGGCGGCGACCATCTCCTCGCGGATGATCTGCTCGAGCTTGCCCTTCACCCGCAGCCCGAGCGGCATCCAGCCGAAGATTCCCGGCGCCTGGCGGCGGATGTAGCCGGCGCGCACGAGCAGTCGGTGGCTCGCCACTTCTGCATCGGCGGGATCCTCGCGCAGGGTCTTCAGGAAGTAGGAGCTGAGCCGGGTAATCACCTCACCATCGTAGCCCCCGCGGCGCGTGTCGGCGGCGAGCCGTACGCTGGTCCCGTGACGCGAAACCGCTGGCTGCACGGGCTCGCACCGATTGCGGTGCTCGCGCTCGCCGCTGCGCTCCGGTTCTGGGCGCTGGGGCGGCCCGGCGTGCTGGTGTTCGACGAGCTCTACTACGTGCGCGACGCCATCAGTCAGCTCGCCCACGGGTACCCGACGGCGTGGCCCGACGACGACCCCGGCATGAGCGGGTCGCGCCCGTACGGCTTTACAGACGCGGCGTCGAACGCGGTGCATCCGCCGCTCGGCAAGTGGCTCATCGGGCTCGGCGTGCTCGTGTTCGGGCCGGGCTCGGGCTGGGGCTGGCGGGCGGCCGTCGCGCTCGCGGGCGTGCTCACCGTCGGCGTCACGATGCTGCTGGGCTGGCGCATCACGCGCAGCCTGACGGTGGCGTGCGCCGCGGGCCTGCTGCTGGCCGTCGACGGCGTGCACGTGGTGCTCACGCGCGTCGGGCTGCTCGACGGGTTTCTGACGCTCGCCGTGACGGTGGGCGCGCTGTGCGTGTGGCGCGACGTCGAATGGACGGGTGCGCGGTCGCCGGTTCCGGATCCGGGGGGCGCGACCGGCCCCGCCCCGCCCCGCGTCCCTCTGCTCTGGCGTCGCCCCTGGCTGCTCGCGGCGGCGGCGGCCTTCGGGGCCGCGGCGTCGATCAAGTGGTCGGGGCTCTACCCGCTCGCCGCCTTCCTCGTGTTCGTGACGGTGCGCGACCTCGTGCTGCGGGTCCGGCTGCGGGAGCGCCGCGCGGTGGTCCGCTCGGCGCTGCAGGCGCTCATCGCCGCTGCGATCGCCCTGCCCGCGGCGGCGCTGGTCTACCTCTCGAGCTGGGCGGGGTGGATCCTCACCTCCGGCGGGTGGAACCGCGCGTCGGGCGATGGGTGGTGGCCCGCGCTCGTCGGCTACCACGCCCAGATGCTCGACTGGCACCGGTCGCTCAGCGCACCGCACCCGTACGCCTCCCACCCGTTGACCTGGCCGCTCGCGCTCCGCCCCACCGGCATGTACGAGACGCACTGGGGGCCGGGCGAGGGGTGCCCGTGGGCCGCGTGCGCGGCGGCCGTCTCGCCGCTGCCGAACCCGCTCGTGACCTGGGGCGGGGTCGTGGCCCTCATCGCCCTCGTCGCCGTCGTCATCGTGCGAGCGCTACGCGGCCCCGATCCGATCGCGACCGCTGGGGCCCTCGTGATCGTCGGCTATCTCTCGGGGTGGCTGCCCTGGGTGCTCACCGTCTCGCGCTCCGCCGTATTCCAGTTCTACGCGGTCGTGCTGACGCCGTTCTCGGCCCTCGCGCTCGCCATCGCGCTCGCACTGCTGTGCCGCATCGCGATCCGCCCCCGCATCGGAGGCGCCGCCCGCGTGCCGGAAACCGCGGTCGCGGGCGGCGGCCGCCGGTCGGAGGCGGGTGCGGAGGCGGGTGCGGAGGACGCCGCGGCGGCGACGAAGCCGGAGGCGGAGACGCTGCTCGGGATCCGCATCGCGACCGCGATCTTCCTCGTCGCATGCGTCGCGCTCGCCGCCTGGTTCTTCCCGGTGTGGTCGGGAGCGCCGATGGCCGAGTGGTTCTGGCGCGCGCATCTGTGGCTTCCCGGCTGGCAGTGACCCGCTCGCGTCAGAGCAGGCGCCGCGACAGCGCCCACGCCGTGAGCTCGTGCCGATTCGAGAGCTGCAGCTTGCGCAGCACGTTCGACACGTGCGTTTCGACCGTCTTGATCGAGAGGAAGAGCTCGGCCGCCACCTCCTTGTAGGCGTACCCCCGGGCGATCATGCGCATCACCTCCTGCTCCCGCGCCGAGAGGCGGTCGAGCTCGTCGTCCTGCACCGCGGTCTCCCCGCCGCCCGTGCCGAAGGCGTCGAGCACGAAGCCCGCGAGTCGCGGCGAGAACACGGCGTCTCCGCTGTGCACGCGCAGCACCGCCGCCGTCACCTCGGGGCCGGAGGCCGTCTTCGTCAGATAGCCGCGAGCGCCCGCGCGGATCACCTGCACGACATCGTCGGCGGCGTCGGAGACGCTGAGGGCGAGCATGCGGACGCCGCGGGTGTCGGATCGGCCGGCGAGGCGCTGCAGCACCTCCGCGCCGCCGCCCCCCGCGCCGCCGGGAAGGTGGACGTCGAGCAGCACGACGTCGGGAACGGTCGCCGTCACGACGGCGACGGCCTCGTCGACGTTCGCCGCCTCGCCCACCACCTCGAGTTCGGGGCCGAGCTCGGCCCGGAGGCCGGTGCGGAAGATCTGGTGGTCGTCGACGATGACGACCCGGATCGGGTTCGCTGCAGCATTCATCGCTTCTCCTCGTTCGGCGCGGTGTCTCGGGTCGGCGCCCCCTGGGCGTCGGCGGAGACGTGCCTCGGCATGCCCAGGCGCACCGACGTGCCGCCGCCCGGCCCCCGGACGATCCGCGCGTCGCCTCCCGCGCGCTCCATTCTGCCGAGGATCGACTCGCGCACGCCCATCCTGCCCTCCGGCAGCCGGCTCGGGTCGAGCCCGGGGCCGCGGTCGGTGACGTCGATCATCACGCGATCCCGCGTCGCCTCGAGGTACACCGTCACGTCTCCGCCGGCGTGCCGCGCCGCGTTGAGCATCGCCTCCCGGGCCGCGGCCACGATCGGCGCCGGGGCGATGAGCCCCTCCCCCGCGCCGACCGCGACGACTTCGAAGCGCACCGCGTGGTGCTCCTCCAGGGCCGCCGCGTGCGCGCGCAGCTCCGCATCGACGGCCTCCCGCGCCTGCGGCACCGCGCCGTCGGCGGTGCGGAAGAGCCACTCGCGCAGCTCCCGCTCCTGGCCGCGCGCCAGCCGCGCCACCTCGCTGCCGGGCTCCGAGCGCTGCTGGATCAGGGCGAGCGTTTGCAGCACCGAATCGTGCAGGTGGGCCGCGATGTCTGAGCGCTCGGCCTCCCGCGCCCGGGCGGAGCGCTCGGCCATCAGCTCGCGGTTGATGCGCAGCAGCCAGGGCGCCACCGCGAGGGCGACCCCGCCGAGCACGGCGAGCGCGGCGCCGATCACGGTCCAGGTATTCGGCTCGCGGGCGGTGACGAAGAACATGAGCACGCCGACGGCGACCAGGGCGAGGGCGCCGAGCGCGCGCGGCAGGGCGTTGCGGTCGGGCCGATCGCGGTCGGCGATCTGCCACCAGGTGAGGCCGACGCCGACGAGCACCGCGAGCGCCGGCAGCAGCAGCTCGAGGCGCAGCTCCACGCCAGCGCGTTCGAGCACGAGCCCGAGCCCGGCGAGCAGCAGGCAGAACCCGAGCAGGAGCTCGGCGATCGGCCAGCGCACGCGGCGGCGGGCGGGCGCGGGGTCGCCCGATGCCGGCGATGCGGGCGGCGCGGGCGACTGCGACGACCCGGCGGCTCCCGCCCCGGCTTCGACCGCCGCCGCGGGCGGCACCGCGACATCGACGGGCGACCCCGCCTCCGCGGGTTCCGATCCCGCACCGGCGCCCGATTCAGCACCCGCACCCGCGGGGCGCGTCAGCGCGCGGCGCAGCGGAACGATGCCGTCTTCCGCGTCCTCCCAGGGCACGGTCGCCCAGAGCCACAGGTAGAACACCGCGCCCGCTCCGCCGAGCGCGGTGAGCACGAGCACCGCGACGCGCACCGTCTGCGGCGAGATGCCGAGGTGGGCTCCGAGTCCGCCGCAGACGCCCGCGAGCACCCGGTCGCTGCGCGATCGGGTGAGCGGAGCATCGGTCATGCCCCCATCCAAGCAGGTCGGGGCCGCGCTCGGGGGTTCGGGGCGCGGAATTCAGGGGCGGATCAGGGGGATCCCCCATAGCCCGCCGTCACCCCCTCGGCCAGACTCGAAGCATGCACACGACACCTCCCCCCGCAGATTCCGCGAGTCGCCCGGCTGGGCCGCCCGCCGGGCAGGGCTTCTTCGACTGGATTCGCGGGCTCGGCATCACCCGGAGCGCCGATCGATGGTTCGCCGGCGTCGCCGCCGGGATCGCCGAGCGCCTGCGCGTCGATCCCATCATCGTGCGCGGCGTCTTCATCGTGCTCGCGCTGCTCGGCGGGCCGGGTCTGCTGCTCTACCTCGCCGGCTGGCTCCTGCTGCCCGATGCCTCGGGCCGCATCCACGTGGAGGAGATCGTGCGGGGGCGAGCCGACACCGGGACGATCGTCGTCGCCGTCGTACTGACGTCGGTCGTCATCATCCCGGGCGTCATCGGGCTCGCGAGCCCGGGCCTCGGCTTCCCGATGCTCAGCGTCTGGAGCTGGGACGTGTGGGGGCGGCTCGGCATCCCGGGGTGGCTCTCGACGACGGTGGCGTGGGTGTCGTGGATCGCGATTCTCGGGTTCGCCTTCTTCTGGATCCGGCACGTGGTGCTGCAGCGGGGCCGCGAGCATCGCGAGCGGGAGCCGCGCCCGGCTCGCGGCGAACGCGATTCCCGTGCAGGCGATCCCGAGCGCGATGCCCCTCAGCCCGAGCGCGACACCCCGCAGCCCGGCGACTCGGCGGCCTCGTTCGCCGCGCGGGCGAGCGAGAGCGCCGACCGCGTCGCTCGAGACGCGGCGGAGTGGGGTCGCCGGGCGGGCGCCGCGGCCGACAAGTGGGGCCGCGAGGTGGGCGAGCAGACCGAGGCGTGGAGCGCCCGGTACGCCGAGCACCACGATGCCCATCGCCTCGGCACCGCGCACACCGTGATCACCCTGGCGCTCGCCCTGCTCGCGGGCGGTCTGGCCGCGCTCTGGACGACCGCCGTGCACGGGCCGCTCGTGATCGAGAGCGCCGCCCCCGACGCGCTCATCACCGGCCTGATCGCCGCGCTCGCCGTGCTCGCCGTCTCCCTGATCGTCGCGGGCACGCGCGGCCGCTACACCGGCTGGGTCGGCTTCCTCTCCGCCTGCGGCGTGGTCGCTCTGCTCGTCACGGTCGTGCTGCCGTGGGGCACCCGATTCCAGCCGTTCGGCGACCTCCACGTGACCGGATCCGAGACCGGCGCCGTGGTGCTCGCCGGCAACACCACCGTCGATCTCACGGGCATCGGCGCCGCCGACCGCGACGCCGCCGGCGCCTCGACCGGCGACGACGGCCTCGAGGTCTGGGTGATCGCCGGGCGCGTCACCGTCGAGCTCCCCGATTCAGGCCCCGTGATCGCCCATGTGCGCATGCTCGCGGGCCGCATCGACGAATCCGGGCGCACCGACCTCGACGCCTCCCGCGAGCAGCAGGTCATGACGAGCGGCCCGTTCATCTCGCGCGAGATCCGCTCGAACGTCACGCCGGGCAACGTCGACACCGCGAGCGTCGTCACCGTCACCCTGCTGGCCGGCAACGTCGACGTGCGCGGTGGCGGGAGCGTCTCGGATGAGGCGTCGACCGACGATGCGGGCGACCGGGAGACGACGACCGACCGGAGTTCGGAGCAGCGCCTCGAGCGGCAGCGCGACGAGCTGAACGACGAACTCGCGGTCATCGACTGGAGGCTCTCGGAGCCGGGCCTCAGCTCGTCGGAGCGCCGCAGTCTCGAAGCCGAGCAGAACGACCTCGCACGACAACTCGAAGACCTCGAACTGGAGATGAACCGATGAACACCGATGCCGCGCGCCCCGGGCCGCCGAGCGACGAACCCGCACGACCGGAGACGGCCGAGGAGTCGACGACGCGCATCCCGCTCACTCCGCCACCGCCGCACGAGCCCGCCGCCGATCCCGAACCGCGGGAGCCGAGCGCGGAAGCCGACGCACCCCCGACCGCGCCGCGGCCCGCAGCGGCCGGTCGCACCGAGCCCGCGAATCCGGCAGCCGCGCCTGCCCCCGCCGCGGCTGATGCGCCCTCGGCACGGCCGAGCCCGCGCACGGGGCCGATCGTGTGGGGCGCGCTCATCCTCGTCTTCTGCGGGTACGTGTCGCAGCAGGTGCTCGGCGGCGGCGGTCTCGACGCGGCGGGGTGGATCACCGCCACCGTCATCGGCCTCGGCGTGCTGCTGCTCGGGGTCGGCTTCGCCGTGCTCATCCGCAGCCGCCGCGAGACGAGGCGGAGGCCGTGACGCCTACCCCGTGACCCGGGGAATCTCGCGGGTCTGCGTGGAGATCCAGTGGAGCGGCACCTGGATCGACACCCGGGTGCCGCCGCCCGACTCGGGCCCCCAGGTGATGCTGCCGCCGAGCTCCCCCTCGATCAGGGTGCGCACGATCTGCGTTCCGAGGCCGTCGCCGACGGTGCCCCCGGGCAGGCCGGTGCCCGTGTCGACGACCTCGACGGTCAGCTGCTCGTCGGTGCGGCGCGCGGTGACGAACACCTCGCCCTCGCGCCCCGCGAGACCGTGCTCCACCGCGTTCGTCACGATCTCGGTGAGCGCGAGCGCGAGCGGCGTCGCGTACTCCGAGGGCAGCTCGCCGAACTCGCCCTCCTTGTGGGGGTGCACCGTGGTGTTGTGCAGGCTCGCCACCTCGGCGGCGAGCCCGATCACCCGGTCGAACACCTTGTCGAAGTCGACGATCTGCGAGAGCCCCGCCGAGAGGGTGTCGTGCACCACGGCGATCGCCGCGACGCGCCGCATCGCCTGACCGAGCACCTGCTTGGCCTCCTCGCTGCGCGCGCGACGCGCCTGCACGCGCAGCAGCGATGCCACGGTCTGCAGGTTGTTCTTCACACGATGGTGGATCTCGCGGATCGTCGCATCCTTCGTGATGAGCTCCTGCGCCTGCTGCCGCAGCTCGGTGACGTCGCGGGTCAGCACGATGCCGCCGACGCGGGCGCCGTCGCGGAACACGGGGATCGAGCGCAGCGTGATCGTGTGCCCGTTCGTGTCGATCTCGGTGCGCTTCGCGATCTTCCCCTGCGCGATCAGCGGCAGCGACTCGTTGGTGTCGAACTGCCCCTTCACGACGTCGGCGACGACCTCGCTGAAGTTCTCGCCCTCGATCTCGTCGCGGAACCCGAGCGCGGAGAACGTGGTCTGCGTGTTGGGACTCGCGAACGTCGCGACCCCGTCGAGGTTGATGCGCACGAGGCCGTCCGCTGCGCGCGGTGCCCCCTGCTCTCCGCCGCGCGAGCTGCCGGGCACGGGGAACATGCCCTTCTGGATCATGCCGAGCAGGTCGGCGGCGACCTCGCGGAACGCGGCTCCGATGCGCGACGCCGGCTGCGTGTCGGCGACGCTCGTGTGCACGGTGATCACGGCGAACGGGCCGCGCACCTCGCCCTCGGCATCGGTGCGGCTCACCGAGAACGCCGCGAGGCGCATCGGGTTCTCCTCGTACCAGGCGGGCGAGGTGGAGACGATCGGGTTCGTGCTCGTCATCGCCTCGTCCACGAGCTCGCGCCAGTCGGCGCGCAGCAGGTCGCCGATGACGTCGCGGTAGAAGAGCGTCACCGATCCGGCGGGCCGGCTATGGGCGATGGCGAGGTAGTTCTCGTCGCTCGTCGGCACCCAGAGCACGACGTCGCCCAGGGCGAGGTCGGCGAGTAATCGCAGGTCGAGCGTGAGCAGCTCGAGCCATTCGATCTCCTCTTCGTCGAGGGACGAGTACTTCGTTGCAAGACTGCGCAGTGTGGCCACGCCCCCAGACTAGAGCACGACCTCCGAGAGCTGACTCCGGAGCCGGCGGAACGGCTCTCGGAGCGGCCCGCAGGGCGCTCCGAGCCGGCGCTCCGACCGTCTTGACAGCGCATAGTGCGGAGGTCATAGGGTGAACCCCACATCATCTCGAATCCGGCAGTGCAGTGAGGGTGAGTCGCAGAGGGAGCGGCGCGCGGATCCGTTCGAAAGGACCGTCATGCCCGCCTCCGCACCCTCCCCCGAGCATCGCCGTGCCATCCGAGCCGCATCGCAGGCCGCTCGTGCGGCGACGCAGCGCTCCCATCTGCGCGCCATGCCGCCGATGCGCGCCGACGCCGCTCCGCCGCCCTCCGCCCCGAGCCGGTCGTCGCCGATGCCCGACGCGCGCGGCGCAGTGCTCGACGCGCCGGCCGTTCCACCGCCGCCCGATGCGCTGGTGCAGCGCCTCGCCGTCTACGCCTTCGAGGTGATCGACGGCGTGCGCTCCGTCGCGCAGTTCGGCAGCTGGATCACGCCCGAGGTCGCCGCGGCCCTCACCGCCCGGCGCGCGCTGCACGCCGAGCGGGCGACGCTCACACGGGACCGCCGAAGACGCACGGCGATGCCGGGCCGTGCGCATCTCACCGCACCCCTCCCCCACGTCATCGAGGCCACCGTGGTGCTCCACCTCGAGACCCGGTCGACGGTCGCGGCGATCCGCCTCGAGCATCTCAGGGACCGCTGGCGGGCGACCGACATCACGGTGCTGTGACCGCCCGCGACGGCTATCGTCCGTTCAGCCGCGACAGCCGCTCGACCTCGTACATCACGTCGACGGGCACCCCCGCGCCGCGCAGCACGTCACGCGTCGAACGCGGGGCTCGGAGCCACCCCTCCGACCAGCCGCGGCGCAGGCAGTCCCGCAGCTGCGCGCGATCGCGGGAGGCGCGGAAGGTGCGGAACCAGCGTCGCGCGGTGGCAGCCGAGTACAGCGCCTTCTCCCACGGGAACAGCGCCGGGCTGCAGCGGAACACCCAGAGCTTGTTGCGCACCTCGTAGAAGAAGCGCGCGCCGGGATCCTGATCGCTGGAGCCGCGCTTCTCGGTGCGGTGCGTCACGACGGAGGCGGGCACGTACAGGCCGCGCGCGCCCCGGAGCAGGCGCGCCGAGTACTCGAAGTCATCGTTCCACAGGAAGTAGTCGGCGATCGGCAGCCCCTGCTCCCGCACGCGGGCGGCCCGCAGGAAGGCGGAGACGAACGAGATCGACCGGATCTCCATCGCGTCGACCGAGGCCGCGCGGGCGCGCTCGGCCGCAGACGCACGGATCTTCGGCTTCGGCGTGTTCATGGGGTGGTCCTCGCCGTCGGTCCACACCACGCGGGATCCCATCACCGCCAGGTCGTCCGGGCCCGTCGCCCGGTACCGCTCGTGCGTCGCCAGCGCCCCGGCGAGCGCGTCGGGGCCGGGCACGGTGTCGTCGTCCATCACCCACACCCAGTCGGTGTCCTCCTCGACGACGGCGGCCGCGATCCCCGCCGCGAATCCTCCGGCGCCGCCCGTGTTCTCGGTGAGCTGGATGTGCCGCGCCCGCTCCCCCCACGCCTCGAGCATCTCGGCCGCCGCCTCGACGGAGCCGTCGTCCGAGGCGTTGTCGACCACCACGAGTCGGTCGACGGGTCGGCTCTGAGCGGCGAGCGCCGCGAGGGATTCCCTCAGCAGCTCGCGTCGGTTGTAGGCCACCAGCACCGCGGTCACGCGCATGTGATGCGTCTCCTTCACGTTTCGAGCAAACCCGGCAAGTCTAGCCCGCGTCCTCCTCGGCCGGCGATGCGGCGGCGACGCCGTCGGCGATGAGCTGCTGGATCGCGGCCCAGTCGGGGTTCTCGGGATCGACGGCCGGCGGCACGAGCTCCACGTTCACCGGCTCGTATCCGCGCGCGTCGGCGGCGAGGTCGACGAAGCGCCCGAGCATCGAATCCGGGATGTCGGTGTCGACGAGTTGCGATCCCGCCGAGAGCACCTCCTGGAAGCGCGCCAGCACGTTCTGGGGGTTCATCTGCGCGAGGATCGCCGACTGCAGTTCGCGCTGCCGCTCCATGCGGGCGTAGTCGCCGTCGGCCGACCCGTAGCGGGAGCGCGCGTACCAGAGGGCGGTGAAGCCGTCCATCTGCTGCTCGCCGGGCTCGATCCACCCCTCCACGCCGACGAGCTCGCCCGACATCTCGTCGATCTGACCGCCGATCGGCAGCCGCTCCTGCACATTGATGGTGATGCCGCCGAGCGCGTCGATGAGGCTCTCGAAGGCGTCCATGTTCACGAGCACGTAGAACTGCACCTCGAGGCCGGTCGCGCCCGACACGGCGTCCTTGGTCGCCTCGATGCCGGGCGAGGAGCCCTGCGAGACGGCGTCGGCGTACATGCCCTCGTACGAGGGCGACCCCGAATCCTCGAGCTCGGTGACCAGCGAGTTCAGGTTTCCGGTGGTGAAGCAGTAGTAGCCGCCGCCGTCGACCACCTCGTAGTTGTTCACCTCGTCGCAGTACCCCTCGGGGTAGACGGGGGCGAGCGGCGACCCCTCGGGGAACGGCGTGTCCTTGAGCTCGCGGGGCAGCCCGACGATCATCGACTGCCCGGTCTCGGCGTCGATGCTCACGAGCGAGATGCTGTCGGGTCGCAGGCCCTCCCGGTCCGATCCCGCGTCGGTGCCGAGCAGGAGGATGTTGTAGCGCCCGTCGACGGGAGCCACCGCGGGGGCGCTGCGGAAGAGGTCGCTGATGAGCCCGCGCCCCGCGCCCACCGCGTTGCCCGCCCAGGCGGCGCCCGCCGCGGGAACGATGGTGAGCAGCACCGACAGCATGGCGACGGGCACGCGCCAGCCGCGCTGCACCCGCACGAGCCTCGTGAGGCGCAGCGTGTCGATGCCGAGCACCACCCAGAGCACGGCGTACGCGAAGAGCAGCCACTGCACGATGAGCAGCACGATGCCGTTCGTGAAGAACGTGAGCGTGGCGGTGCGCGCGAGCAGGAGGCCGACGCCCGCGATCGCGCCGCCGATGACGAGGATCGCGGTCGCGATCAGGCCGAAGCGTCCGAGCCGCCGGTTGCCGGCGACCACCTGCGCGGTGCCGGGGAGCAGGAACCCGAGGATCACGAGCCAGCGGGCTCGCTTGCTCATGAGCGGCTCCGATGCGAGGTCCGGGTGTCGCAGGGGCCGCTCGAGGTCGAGCGTCATGCGCCGTATCCGGCCGGGTTCAGCGATTGCCAGTTCCAGGAGTCGCGGCAGGCGTCGGCGAGGGTGCGCGTCGTACGCCACTCCAGCTCGGCGTTCGCGCGCGACGGATCGGCGGTGGTCTCGGCGACGTCGCCGGATCGGGGGGCCTCGATGACGTATGGGATCGGGCGGCCGGAGGCCGACTCGAACGCGCGCACGACCTCGAGCACGGTGGAGCCGACGCCCGAGCCGAGGTTGTACGCCGAGACGCCGGGGGCGTTGTGCTCGAGCGCGGCGACGTGGCCCTCCGCGAGATCCATCACGTGGATGTAGTCGCGCACGCCGGTGCCATCGGGGGTCGGGTAGGCGTCTCCGAAGACGCTCAGCCGCTCGCGCTTGCCGACCGCCACCTGCGCGATGAACGGCATCAGGTTGTTCGGGATCCCGCTCGGGTCTTCGCCGATGCGGCCCGACGCGTGCGCGCCCACCGGGTTGAAGTAGCGCAGCAGCACGGCGCCGAGTTCGGGCCAGGCCCGCTGCGCGTCGCGCACGATCTGCTCGTTCATGAACTTGGACCAGCCGTACGGGTTGGTGACGCCGACCCCCACCTGGTGGGCCTCGTCGATGGGCGCGTACTGCGGGTCGCCGTAGACCGTCGCCGATGAGCTGAAGATGAAGTTCGTGACCCCGCGCTCGCGCATCAGGTCGAGCAGCACGATCGTCGAGTCGAGGTTGACCCTGTAGTAGCGGGTCGGCTGCTCCACCGATTCGCCGACGGCCTTGAGCCCGGCGAGGTGGATCGCGGCGTCGAACTCGACGTGCGCGAGCGCGCTCCGAGCGGCTTCGCGATCGGCGAGATCGGCCTCGACGAGGCGCACCGTCGCGCCGCTCAGCTCCTCGACGCGGCGCACCGCCTCGCGGCTGCTGTTCGAGAAGTCGTCGATCACGATCACCTCGTGACCGCGCTCGAGCAGAACGAGGGCGGTGTGCGAGCCGATGTAGCCGGCGCCGCCTGTCAACAAAACACGCATGCGGACAGGGTACTTCGCCGTTCGTGGGGGAATGCTCAAGCCGCACCGCGATGCGCGCGTTTCGCGTACGCGGATTCGACGGCGACCGGGCGCAGAAAACTCGGAGCGCGGCCCGAATTGTTGCGATTGCGTCTCACTCCGGCGCTTTCCCCCGTGGCGCTCAGCCGCTCACAGCTTCGCATTCCATACAATGTGGAGAGCGCAACTTGCACCGCGCGCACGCGTCTGGATATTTGAGGGGGAACGATTGGCGACGTTGACCCTCATCGCAGACCCGTTCCCCGATTGGGAGGCCGCGGCGCACGCGTCGGCGGCCCGCGATCTCGCGCAGGCCGTCGCTGAGACCGCGCCCCGCGGGTGCAGTGCCCGGTACCTGCTGGCCCGCGGCGGCGAGATGCCCGACTTCGCATCTCCGAGGCTCGCCACCGATGTGCTGCCGCTCCGCGCCAGCGTGCTGCCCCTCGTCTGGCAGAACGGCGCGACGGCGCGACCCCTCGACGGGGAGTTCGTGCACGCGCTCACGCCGATGATGCCGCTGCGAGCACGCGGCGACGACGACGGCTCGCAGACCTCGGTGACGATTCCGCACAGCATCGCGTGGGAGGCGCCCGCACTGCTCGGCAATTCGCAGGCCCGGCTGTACCGGGCCTTCGTGCGCCGCGCGGTGAAGCACGCCGACATCATCCTCACCCCCACCCACGCGACCGCCCGCGTGCTGCAGCAGCAGTACGGCAGCGATCTGCCGGTGCAGGTGTTCCCCCTCGCCACGCCCTCCGCGCTCGCGGCGCCGGCCGACGCGGCCGAGCGACGAGCCGCGTGGGGGCTGCCCGAACGCTACGCCCTCACCACGGCGCGGCCCGGCGAGCACGGTCGTCTCGAGTGGGTGCTCGACGCGATGCGCGCGCACCCCGAGCTGCCGCCGCTCGTGGTGCTCGAGGGCGTCGACCCGCAGGGGCCCGTGGGCCGGGAGAAGGAGCGGGATCCGGGAATCGAGGTTCCCGATGACCTTGCGGACCGCGTGCGCACGGTGCGCATCGAAGATCTCTCCGACATCGGCGCGGCGATGGCGGCGGCCGTGGTGCTGCTGCAGCCGCAGGCGTTCGCCGGAACCGGGTACACCCTGCTCGCGGCGCTCGACGCCGCCGTACCGGTGGTGCACGCCGGGCACCCCGCGACCGAGGAGCTGGTGCTCGACGCCGGGGTGTCGGGAGATACCGCCGAGGCGTTCTCGCACGAGTACCGCAGCCTGACCGAGCAGTCGGGAGCGCTGCCGACGCTGACCGTGCTCGCATGCGACCGGAGCCGCGGCTTCAGCTGGCGGGCGTCGGCCTGGCACCTGTGGGAGACGCACGCCAACCTGTAGGGATCGGCGGCCGAGCGTCGCTCGGCGTCAGCTCGCCTCGGCGCCCAGGTGTCTCGGCGCCTGCGTGCCGCGGCGCTAGCTCGCCTCGGCTGCGACACGGGCCTGGAGCGCGGCGTTCTTCTCGCCCACCGCGGCCGTGAGGCCCTCCGCGTACTCCGCGAGGCGCTGCGACACAGCGGGGTCGGCCGCGCCGAGAATGCGCGCCGCGAGCAGCCCCGCGTTCTTCGCACCGCCGATCGAGACCGTCGCCACCGGAATGCCGCCCGGCATCTGCACGATCGAGAGCAGCGAGTCGAGCCCGTCGAGTTTCGCGAGCGGCACGGGCACGCCGATCACGGGCAGCGTCGTCATCGACGCGACCATGCCGGGCAGGTGCGCCGCGCCGCCGGCGCCCGCGACGATGACGCGAATGCCCCGGCCCGCCGCCTCGCGCGCGTACTGCACCATCTTCTCGGGCGTGCGGTGCGCGCTCACCACCTCGACCTCGTGCGCGATGCCGAACTCGCGCAGCACCTGCACGGCGTCGGCCATCACCGAGTAGTCGGAATCGGAGCCCATGATGACGCCGACGAGGGGCGCGGAGGTTTCAGCCATGCGTCCCATCGTATCGGCGCCGGATCACGCGAAGCGTCGCGCGGCGGCGGTCGCCTCCGCGCGCACCTCGTCGAGCCGCTCGCCGGTGACGGTGACGTGGCCGACCTTGCGCCCGGGGCGCGGCTGCTTGTCGTAGCTGTGGAACTTCGCGCGCGGATGGGCGGCGAGGGCCTCGGGGTAGCGCACCGGCATCGGGCCCTCGGCGGGCCCGCCGAGCACGTTCACCATGACCGCCGCGGGCGCCGTCATCGACGTGTCGCCCAGCGGCAGGTCGGCGACCGCCCGCAGGTGCTGCTCGAACTGGCTCGTCACCGATCCCTCGATCGAGAAGTGCCCCGAGTTGTGCGGGCGCATCGCCAGCTCGTTGACGAGCACGCGGCCGTCGCGCGTCTCGAACATCTCGACCGCGAGCACGCCCGTCACGGCGACGCCCTCGGCGACGGTCGCCCCGATGCGCGCCGCCTCGTCGAGCACGGCCGGCCGGTCGGTCGGCGCCGGCGCGAGCACCTCCGCGCACACGCCGTCGCGCTGGATCGTCTCGACCACCGGCCAGGTGCGGGTCTCGCCGCTCGGCCGGCGCGCGACGAGCTGGGAGAGCTCGCGCACGAAGTCGACGAGCTCCTCGACGAGCAGGTGCCCGCCGTTGCCGTCTTCGGCGAGCGCCGTGAACCAGTCGCGCACCTCTGCGGCGTCGGAGACGACGCGCACGCCCTTGCCGTCGTAGCCGCCGCGCGCCGTCTTCACGACGGCGCGGCCCCCGTGCGCCTCGAGGAACGCCTGCAGCTCGGCCTCATCGGCGACGGCCGCCCAGTCGGGAATCGGCACCCCGAGTTCGGCGAGCTTCTCGCGCATCACGATCTTGTCCTGCGCGTACTGCAGCGCCTCCGGGCGCGGGTGCACGGCGACGCCGCGCGACTCGAGCTCGCGCAGAATGGCCTGCGGCACGTGCTCGTGGTCGAAGGTGACGACGTCGACGGCCTCCGCAAACGCGTACACCGTCTCGGGGTCGCGGTAGTCGCCGACCGCGTCGGCCGCGCGCTCGGCGCTCGACCCCTCGTTCTCGGCGAGCACGCTGATGCGCAGGCCCAGGTGGATGGCGGGGGGCACCATCATGCGGGCGAGCTGCCCGCCGCCGATCACGCCGATCCTGATGCTGCCGTTCTGGGTCACGTCTCGCCTCTCGGGTTCGCCTCGACCGTGCGTTGCCGCACCGGCCACCCTCCATTCTGCCGCATTGCGGCACACTAGTACCCATGCACGACGCCAACGAGACCGCGCGGGATGCCGTGAACCACGACGGCATCTCGGAGATCATCGCGGAGTTCTCGGAGGTGTTCGCCTTCGCGCGCACGCGATGGGCGCGCTACGCCGAAGAAGTGGATCCCGAGCTGAAGGGCGTCGGGATCATGGTGCTGCAGCTGATCCTGCGCAAAGGGCCCATCAGCGCGACCGGAATCAGCCAGCTGCTCGACATGGACAAGGCGATGGTGAGCCGGCAGATCGCGAAGCTGCGCGACCTGGAGCTCGTCGACACGCGCGCCGCAGCGGAGGATCGGCGGGTGCTGCTGCTCACCGCGAGCGCGAAGGCCGAGGAGCTGCTCGGCGCCATCCGCCAGAAGTGGGCGCACGCCTACCACGAGCGGTTCGCGGATTGGAGCCCCGGCGAACTCGATCAACTGCGCGCCTCGCTCCACCGCTTCAACGCCTCGGCGGCCGAGTAGCGGGGGCTCACCCGCCGTTCGCCGACCGTTCACGCACCCGTTACCGCCCGGGCGACCGTAACCAAGTTGTGACTTATACAGTGGCACCATGACGACGACTTCGCCGCTCCACGTGCAGCTGTACGAGGAGATGATCCACCGCATCCGCACGGGCGCGTGGCAGCCCGGCGAGAAGGTGCCGAGCGAGAAGTCGCTCATCGCGGAGTTCGGCACGTCGCGCGGGCCGGTGCGCCAGGCGCTCGCGGCGCTGCGCGCGGAGGGCATGATCGTGGGCGGCCGCGGCACCCCGCCTCGGGTGCAGCACACCGCTCCCCCGCAGTCGTTCGACACCTTCATCTCGTTCAGCGAATGGGCCCGCGAGCTCGGGCTGACCCCCGGCCAGCGCGTGATCGAGGCGAGCCGCCGCTCGGCGACGGAGGAGAGCGCCCGCGAACTCCAGATCGCGCCCGATTCGCCCGTGATCGAGATCATCCGCGTGCGCTACCTCGACGAGAAGCCCGCGATGCTCGAGCGCTCACTCTTCCCGTACGAGATCGGCAAGCACCTGCTCGGCACCGACTTCCACCACGGCAGCGTGACGCAGGCGCTCGCGAACGTCGGCATCGTGCCAATGCGCGCCCGCCACGTGATCGACGCGATCGCGGCCCACCCGCTCGAAGTCGAGCAGCTGCACATCGCACCCGGCAGTCCGCTGCTGCGCGTGCGCCGGCTCGCCTACAACGAGTTCGGCACCGTCATCGAGAGCGCCGACGACCGGTACCTGCCCACCATGGCGACGTTCGTGGTCGAGAACAGCGCGAAGCACCGCAACCACCTCTCGCGGCAGACGGCGACGCCCGCCTCCGGCCTGCTCTCCGTGTAGCGCGGCGGTGCTAGGCCGCGGTGCGCCTCTGCCGGCGTCGCGCGGCGGCGGCGCGTCTGCGACGGTGCTAGGCCGCGGAGGTCTGCAGGGCGGCGAGTTCCGACATGGAGGCGGTCACCATGATGGGCAGGTGATCCGACGTTCCGCGCTTCAGGGTGCGCACGCTGTCGATGTCGAGGCCCATCGACGTCGCGAAGTCGAAGTGGCCGCGGAACATCTTGTAGCGCGTGTACGTGCGCTTGTCGCTGAGGCTCAGCTCATAGCCGGTGTCGCGCATCTCGGTGTCGAGCCGCCCCTTGAACACGGGGTAGTTGTAGTCGCCCACCATGAGGGCGGGGAGGCCGGGCCCGAGGTGCCGCAGCTCGGCCAGCGCGGCGTGGATCTGATGGCGGCGCAGGGAGTTGAGCGCCGTGAGCGGCGCCGCGTGGAAGGAGGCGACGACGAGGTCGCGCTGCAGCTCGGCGTCGTGCAGCCGCACGCCGAGCAGGCGTTCGTGGGCGGGGGCGAGCAGCCGGTCGTGCAGCGACTTCTTCAACTGGAACGTGTGCGCCGAGCGGGTGTGGAAGCGGTCGCCGCGCACATACATCGCGAGGCCGAGTCGGTTGCGCTCGGTCGCGTGCACGAGTTCGAGATGCCCGAGACGCGCGGGGAGCGCGACGGCTTCAGCTTCTTGCAGGCAGAGCACGTCGACGCCGTGGTCATCTGCGAGCGCGTCGAGCTCGCTGACGGCGCGGTTCTTCCGCAAGTTGTAGCTGATGACCTTCATATCGCGTTCCTCCATGGGGTCGTGCGGGCCGGCTCAGCCCAGCAGAACACACCCTACGCCGGGGCGGCTGTGGAGCCGACGTGTCGCTGCTGACAAATCGCTCAGCTTCGCGTGGCAGGTCACAGTTCTCGCAGGCGCACCTCGAGCGTGCCGATGATCATCTGCTCGGTCGCCTCGGCCGTGCGCCCCGGCTCGAGCTGCGTCGCCGCGCCGTCGGGGCCGACGAGCGAGACGCCGTTGGTCGACTGCAGATCCTCGATCGTCCACGAGTCGCCGTCGCGGCGCAGGCGCGCATGCGACTTCGACGTCGTGCGGGTGGGGTCGCTGATCTGCAGCACCGTCGACCCGTCTCGGGGTTCGGGCTTGCGGCCGATCACGATGTCGTCGCCCTCGAGCTCGAGCGTCTCACCGCCGGGCAGTTCGATGCCCCAGCGAGTGCGGCGCGACACGACCACTGTGTGATCCTCGTCGAGGCCGCCGAGCGCCCCGGGCGGGGCGACGACGGACGGTGCGATCGGTTCGGGGGCGATCGGTTCGGGGGCGGCGGGGGTCGAGGCTGGCGGCTGCGGCGCGAGCGGTTCGGGGGCGGGCTGCGCCGGCGGCGCGGGAACGGCAACGGGCGGTGCGGCGGCGGGCGGTGCGGCCGGGGCCCCGCGCTCGAAGATCGACGGCTCGGCGGCGACCGGATCGACGGCGGGGGCGGGCTCGGCGGCCGGGTCGGGCGCAGCAGTGGGCGCCGGCTCCGCAGCGGGAGCGGAAGCCGGAGCGGGCTCGGGCTCGGGCTCGGGCTCGGCCGCGGGAGCCGCGGGCCCCGCTGCGGCAGCGTCGGCGGCGCCGACGCCCTGCCCCTGCGAGAGCGCTTCCGCCGACGGCTCGGGGAGGAGCAGCGGCCCCGATTCGTGCTCGACGTTCGTGTCTTCGACGGCCGGCCATGAGAACGGCCGGGGCGGTGCCACCGCTCCGAGCGGCGCGGGCTGGCGGGGCGGGGCGCCCTCGGCGGCGAGGCGCTCGAAGTCGCCCTCCGTGGTGTTGCTGAAGCCCCAGTTGTTCGGCGCAGGTGCCGGCGCCGGCGCAGGAGCCGGCGCGGGCGCTGCGGCCTGCTGCTGCCACGGGTCGGCGGGGGCCGCGGGCTGCGCCGCCGGGGCGGCGCCCGGCGCGTACTGCCCCTGAGCCGCGTGGGGCGGCGCGGGCTGAGCCGCGGGCTGAGACACCTGCTGCTGCGGCGCCTGCTGCGGCACGGCCCACGGGTCGTGGGCAGCGGCCTGCTGCGGCACGGGCGGGAGGCCCTGCCACGCGGGATCGTGCTGATCATGCACACCGGGCTGGGGCGCGAAACCGCCGCTGGAGCCGGGAGCGGCCGGGAAGCCGTTCGCTCCCGGGCCGGCCGCGCCGGGTGCCTGCGGGTAACCGCCCGAGGCGTAGCCCGGGGCGCCGTACTCGCGATCCCGCAGCTGCGACGCGAAGAGCGTCGCCCAGAGTGGCGGGATGAACGCGCCCAGCACGGTGAAGCCGCCGCCCTTGCCGAACTCGGTGTTGATGCGGTGAATGGCGATGATGGAGACCACGAGCGCGACGATGCTCAGGCCGGGAACGAGGAAGAAGATCGCGAGCCACCCGGGGAGCCCGCCGCGCTGGATCAGCTGCCACTGGTTCCAGAGCGGGATCCACCCCCACCCCGAGGGCAGCCCCAGGTACGGGAAGAGGCGCGCGAGCGACCAGAGGTACCAGACGTACACCGCAAGGCCGACGAGCGACCAGACACCGAAGACGAGGAAGAACCCAGCACCCAGCTGCGTCGAGGTCTCGTAGTCCATGAATCACTCTTTTCCGTTGGGCGGCGATGCGGGCAAGCGGTGGGCGACGCGGGCGTGCCTCTGACAGGGTACCGTTCCGGGGCGCATTCGAGAATCCGGGTGAGCCCGCCTACAGCGCCTCGTCGTCTTGCGTCGAGGGTGCGTAGGCGAGCTGCACCACCTGGTACCCGCGGGCCCGCGACACGACCTGCGCGCGCCCCGGCGCGCTCGGGATCGCCTTGACCTTGCCGATGAGCTGGCCCTCTTCGGGGTTGCCGCTCAGCAGGATGCCGGTGACGCCGAGATCGGTCATGCCCTGGAGGATCGGATCGTACGCGGCGCGCGAGGCACCGCCCGAGCGCCGCGTCACGATCACGTGGAGACCGAGGTCGCCCGCCTGGGCGAGCAGCTGCGCGAGGGGCGCCGCCGGGTTGCCCTGCTGGGTCGCCACGAGATCGTAGTCGTCGATGAGGATGTACCCCTCGGCGCCCGTCCACCAGCTCCGCGAGCGCAGCTGCTCGGCGGTGACGTCGGGCCCCGGGAGCCGGCTGCGGAAGAACTCGACGAGTTGCGTCACCGCGCCGGAGGCCTGCTCGGCGGTCGTCAGGTACGCGCCGAGGTAGGCGTCGGGAATCTCGCCGAGATGGGCGCGGCGGTAGTCGATCATGAAGATGCGGGCCTGGCCCGGCTCGTAGCGGCGGGTGATCTCGTGGACGATGCCGCGCAGCATGGAGGACTTGCCCGAGCCGGAGTCGCCGTACAGGAAGAGGTGCTGCTCCCGTTCGGGGTCGAAGCCGACGGGCGCGAGCTCCGCCTCGTCGAGGCCGAGCAGCAGGTGCTCCGGGTCGGCGGCCGGGTGGGCGCGCAACTCGTCGAGCGGCAGGCGCTCGGGCAGCAGGCGCAGCTTCGGGCCGTGCTCGCGCTGCCAGGCGCTGCCGACCTTGGCGACCAGGTCGTCGACGCCGTCGACCAGCGTCTCGGCGGTCGTGTCGCCGTCGATGCGCGGCAGGGCGGTGAGCATCTGCAACCCGTTGGGATCGAGGCCGCGCCCCGGCAGCGCCGACACGTTGCCGGCCGCTCGGCGATCGATCTCGGAGTCGGAGGGGTCTCCGATGCGCAGCTCGATGCGCGCGCCCAGCAGGTCTTTGACGTTGGGGCGGATGTCGAGCCAGCGGCTCGCCGTCAGCACGACGTGGACGCCGAAGCTGAGGCCGCGCGCCGCGATCTGCTGCACGGCCGCCTCGAGGCTCTCGTAGTCGCTGCGGAGCGTCGCCCAGCCGTCGATGACGAGGAAGATGTCGCCGTACCCGTCGTCGACGACGCCCTGCTCGCGCCGCAGGCGGTACGTGTCGATGGAGTCGATGCCGTGGGCGCGGAAGAACGCCTCGCGCGCGTTGAGCAGAGACGTGACCTCGGCGACGGTGCGGCGGATCACCTCGGGCTCGCCGCGAGTCGCGAGCCCGGCGACGTGCGGCAGATCGCGCAGACCCGTGAAGCTGCCGCCGAAGTCGATGACGAAGACCTGCACCTCGTGCGGCGTGTGCGTGAGCGCCAGCGCGGAGACGAGGGTGCGCGCCGCGGTGCTCTTGCCCGACAGCGGCGCTCCGACGATGGCGACGTTGCCCGCGGCACCCGAGAGGTCGAGGGTGAGCAGGTCGCGGCGCTGGTAGAGCGGCACGTCGACGATGCCGACGGGCACGGTGAGCCGCCTTCCCTCGCGCCAGCGCGGGGCGTGCAGGCCGAGCTCGTAGCTGACGACGAGCTTGCCGAGCAGCTGATCGAGCGTCGCGGGTTCTTCGAGCGGGGGCAACCACACCTGGTGCGCGGCCGGGCCGATGCCCGACATGCGCGCGACGGCGAGCTCGAAGGTGCTCCGCGTCTCCTCCGGCTCGGCGGCCGCGGCCTCGGCGGCGCGGCGCTCGGCTTCGGCGGCGGCGCGGGCCGCCTGATCGGCGGGGTCGGCCAGCTGCTTCGCGGCGGCCGTGAACGGGGTGATGCGCGCCGCTCCGGGAGCGGCGGAGGCGTCGTCGCTCGGAGCGATCACGCGGCGCGCGGGCGGCGGGCCCGAGACGTACGCGGCGCGGAACTGCGTGAGGTGGTCGTCGCTGCCGACCTTCAGCAGGCCGCCGCCCGGCTCCTGCGGCAGGTGATAGGCGTCGGGCACGCCGATGACGGTGCGCGACTCGGCCGCCGAGAAGGTGCGCAGGCCGATGCGGTACGACAGGTGCGTGTCGAGGCCCTTCAGCCGCGACTCCTCGAGCCGCTGCGAGGCGAGCAGCAGATGGACGTGGAGGGAGCGGCCGAGGCGGCCGATCGCGACGAACGACTCGATGAACTCGGGCTTCGCGCTCAGCAGCTCCGAGAACTCGTCGGCGACGATGAGCAGCGCGGGCAGCGGCGGCAGATCGGTGCGGCCGTTCTTGCGCGCCTTCTCGTACTCGCCGACGTTCACGAAGTTGCCCGCCGCTCGCAGCAGCTCCTGACGGCGGTTCATCTCGCCCTGCAGCGCATCCTGCATGCGGTCGACGAGACTGATCTCCTCGCCCAGGTTCGTGATGATCGCCGACACGTGCGGCATCTCGGCCATGCCCGCGAACGTCGCGCCGCCCTTGAAATCGACGAGCACGAAGTTGAGCTGCTCCGGCGAGTGGGTGAGCGCCAGCGACAGCACGAGCGTGCGCAGCACCTCCGACTTTCCCGAGCCCGTCGCGCCGATGATGAGACCGTGCGGGCCCATGCCCTGCGAGGCCGACTCCTTGAGATCGAGGATCAGCGGGGCGCCGTGGGTGTCCTGGCCGATCGGCACGCGCAGCCGATCCCGCTCCGGCAGGTACCGCCACCGCCGTTCCAGGTCGAGGTCGCGCACGTCGGGCAGGTCGAGCAGCTCGAGCAGCTCCTGCTGCCGCTTGCTCGCGCGCGCCACCGATCCGCCGCCTCCCTCCCGGTGCAGCGGGGCGAGCCGGCGCGCGACGGCCTCCGCCTCGACGAGGCTCATGTCGTCGGGGGTGATGGACTCCGCCTGCGTGCGGCCCTCCGCGACCTCGGCGGTGTGCGAGCCCACGTAGATGCGCGCCGTGCTGGCATCGTCGTTGTCGTCCCAGGTGTTCGGGAGGTCGAGCACCGTGACCCCCTGCAGCCCGCCCGCGAACACCGAGTCGCTCGGCGGCACAGTCGCTCCGTCGACGACGACGAGCAGATGGGGGCGCGGTGCCGGAGCCGAGCCCTCGGCGGAGAAGCGGGGGCGCTCGCGCAGATCCGACGGGAGCATGCGCATCAGCGTGTCGAGGTCGGAGCCGATCATGCGGGCCGGGCCGAGCGCATCGTGCAGGCGCGTCGACTGCGCGTGGGGCAGCCATTTCGCCCATTCCCATTGCGGGAGCGACTCGGGGCTCGCCGCGATCACGATCTGCAGGTCCTCCGGGCTGTGCAGGGCGGCGAGGTGGCAGAGCATGCCGCGTGCAAGACCGCGGATGCCCGCGACGCGATCGCCGACGAGCTGCACGCTGCGGTACTGCGAGATCCGCAGGTACGTGGGCAGATCAGGCTGGGTCTCGTGGGTGACGATGAAGCGGTGGGCCGCCGTCGTCGCGACCGGATCGAGGTCGGCGACGGGCGGCAGCTCCGGCGGCACGAGCGTGAGCGCGAGCGGCTGCGCGCACGTGCCCACGCGCACCGTCAGGAAGTCGTCGTCGGACGCGGAGCGCTCCCACACCCGCGTGCCGTCTTCGACGAGATAGCTGAGCGTCTCAGGCGCCGGGTACCTCCAGTTGCGCTCCCGCCGCTGCGCCTTCGCGGCCGTGCGCACCGTGTCGCGCAGCTGGGCGAGGTAGGCGAGGTACTCGCGCCGCGAGCTCAGGATCGACGCCTGGCGGGTCGCGCGCTGCCGCCACCCGTTGACGAAGACGAAGCCGAGCGCCGAGATGAGGAACATGCCGCCCGTGATCCAGCCCGTGGGCCCGGCGTTGCTGACGGAGACCATGATGATCGCGCCCACGCTGCCGAGCATCGGCAGCGCCGAGGTCAGCAGGCTGCTGCCGCCCTCGGAGGGCTCGATCTCGGGGGGCGCCTGCACATTCACATTGCCGGAGGGCATGCGCGGCGGCGCGAGTCGACTGCTCATCGATGTGCTCCTTCGAGACGGCGCTGCGCGCGGCCCGTGCCTGCGGCCGCCGATTCAGACTATCAACGACGTGCGACATCGCGATGCGGCATCTCCCGGGCCCACGCCCGGTACACTGTGTGCGGGGGAACGGTCTGTCAGCACGGCGGCCGGGGACGCGAACGGGTTCGCAACCGGGCGCAGACAAGAGTCAACGTGCAATGCAGGGGAGTTTCCATGGAGCTCGGGCAAGGATCGACGGGAGCACCGGCCGCGGGGTGGTACGCCGACCCGGCGGGCAGCGGGCTGCTGCGCTACTGGGATGGGCGGGCCTGGACCGAGCATCTCGCCCCCGCAGCCCCGCAGACCCCGTACGCGGCGACGCAGGCGACCGCGCCCGCGTACCAGCGCCGCCGCAAGGCGCCGCACGAGCGCGCCTGGACGAAGGGCACCGTCGCCACCCTCATCGTGTGCGCCGTGCTCGTCGTCGCGACGGTTCCCGCCCTCGCCTGGATGGCGGGCGCGAAAGCGGAGGCCCTGCGGGGCGACCCGGGCGCCGCCCTCGAGCAGTTCCTCGCCGCGACGACCGTCGGCGACCCGGCATGGCGCGACGCCGCAGACCCCGCGCTGCACCCGGAGACGGACGACACCGCGACGCCCCTGTACGGCGACCTCGCCTCCGCGCAGCAGCTCGATCTCGCCATCGACTACCGGTACGACCTCGCAGAGCTCGACTACGCCAACGCCACCGAGAGCTACATCGGCGGCGAGCCCGAGACCGCCGACTCCGCCTCCGTGCCCGTCGACTTCACCTACACCTATACCGTCGACGGCGAGACGTTCACCTCCGAGCTGACGCAGGCCGTGTGGCTCACCCGCCCCTTCTACTACGACGGCTCCGACGAGCCGAGCGCCTCGCAGGCCTCGCGCACCCCCAGCGCGGTCGGGCCGTGGCGGGTCGCCGGTTTCGCGGCCGGATCGACCATCTCTTACGACTCCTCGGGCGAGGAGTTCGCCACCACCTTCACCGACGCGGCTGTCGAGAGCGACGAGACCGTGTGCTTCGATGTGGAGGCGATGATCCTCGAGATGTCGCGGCTCTCACGGCAGGACGGCATGCTGCGCAGCTCGTGCCTCTTCCGCCAGGGCGACGCGAGCCTGCGGCCCGAAGCGCTCGACCCGGCCGCCGTCGCGCAGCAGTTCCCCGTCATGAACGAGTTCAGCGAGATTCCGAACGACATCATGGGAGCCCGGGCCGGGTTCTCCTCGCTGCCGCCGCTCTCGCAGTATCCGATCACCGTGGGCGACTCCGAGTACGTGTTCACCGTCGCCGCCACCCCGCCCGACGAGTCGAGCATCCCCGGGCAGACGCTCCGTTTCATCCAGGTCGCGGAGGTGGCAGGAGCATGAACGCACCCGAGACCCGTACCGGGCAGGTCGCGCAGCGCCCCCCGCGCAACCGCGGGGCGCGCGTCGCCCAGCTCATCATCGTGGGCGTCACCGTGCTCTGCCTCGCCGGCGCGAGCGCCGTCGCCGCCGTCGTCTGGCCGCGCCCCTTTCCGGCCGGGGAGGCGGCGGCGGTGCCGATCGGCGACACGACGCCCCTGTGGATCGAAGAGGACTACGCCGCGGAGTCGAGCACCTACGAGCAGGCGTGGTTCGACCTCAACACCGCGCTGCAGACGCACGACCGCGAGCTCTTCCTGTCGTACGCCGAGGGCGACGCGCAGCAGCAGCTCGCGCTGTGGTGGGACAACCTCTCGGCCATCGGCTGGACCACCGGCTTCATCACCCCCACCACCGACGAGGACGGATCGCAACTCGTCAACATCGGCGTCGACCTCGGATTCCCGGCCAACGAGATGCGCGGCAGCGGCACGGCCGACGCGGGCCTCATTCTGACGCAGGGCAGCTACTACCGCATCACCACATCGGGCAGCGACGATGCGCTGCGCATCACCTCCTTCGTTCCGCGCGACATCATCCAGCCGTGGGACGAGGGCAAGATCTACGTCGAGCGCCGCGATCACGTGGTGCTCTTCGCGCTGGAGGACGAGCGCGAACTGGTGACCCGCTCCATCGACGAGGCCGAGGAGGCGGCGGCGACGACCCTCGAGCTCGCCACCCGCATGGGCGGTCAGGTGCCCCAGACCGGCTTCACGTCGGGCATCACGGCGAGCAACGAGCGCCTCCAGCACTGGCGGTACGGCAACAGGGAGCAGCCGGAGGGCGAGATCGACGCCGCAGGCTTCGCCCGATCCCTCTACCGGCCCTCGCAGACCTCGGAGTTGATCGACCCGACCATCGCGACCGGCAACGCGACGGGCGGCACCACCGTGATCCTCGGCCCGGGCGCCGACTACGACCGACGCGCCGTGTTCATCCACGAGTTCGCGCACGCGATCCACTACACCGCGGCGCCCTCGCAGAACTGGGGCACGTCGCGCGCGGCGCTGGAGGGCTTCGCCCGGTATGCCGAGTACGCATCCGGCGCGTCGGAGTTCGTCGCCTACCCGGAGCTGACGTCTGCCGTCGCGTCGCTCGGTGTCGAAGTGTTCACCGACGACCGGCTTCTGCAAGAGGCCACCGCGGGAGTCGCCTACGATTCGGCGGGATCGTTCTACCTCTTCGTCGCGGAGAACAGCGGAGACCCCTGGGCCCTGGCCGTCGACTCGATGACGGAGGGGCGGCCCATCGCCGAGGTGGCCGCCGAGATGTCGCCCGCGCTCACTGCCGAGAAGTGGCAGCAGTGGGTGGCCGGTCAGTAGGTCGTCGTCTGCTCGCGGTTGCGCCTGCGCTTACGCGACACCACCACGAGCACGATCGCGACCGCGATACCGCCCAGCAGCACCAGCACCCCGACCACCGCGAGGGCCACCATTAACGGCGACACGCCCGCCGACTCCGCCACCTGCGCGGGCTCCTCATCGAGCGGCTGCGTCGTGTACGGCGTCGCCTCGAGCTCGCCGAACGGCGCGATCGGTTCACCGTCGACGTACGCCGCACGATACTTTTCGTACCCCTCGACGAACGGGCTCGCGCTCCAGCCGCACATCACCTGGCCGTTGTCCGCGATGTACCCCGGCTTCCCGTCTTGCTCGCACCGAGGGTCATCCAGACTGGTGACCCACTGCGGATTCTCATCGGGGAACTGACTCGGATCGGCCTTGAGCATCTCCATGACGTTGAGGTACCCCGCACCCAGCTCGTCGAGCCCCCACTCGATCTCGTGCACCCCGCCCGAACCCGTGGTGCGCAACATCGCCTGCGTCACCTGGAAGGGTGACGCATCCGGATACTTCTGCATCCCCAGCGCCGCAGCACCCGCCGCGAGCGGCGTCGCATACGACGTCCCCGAGATCAGCCGAGGCCCCCACCCCTCGTCATCGCCGACCCCGAGCAACCGGCCCCCCGGCGCTGCCACCGCGATGGTTCCGCTGGCTCCAGACGTCATCCCCGTCTCCCGGTCGGTCAACAGCGAACCGTCCTCTTCGATTGCGTTGATCGCGAACGCACCGTTGTGCATGTACGGACCGCCTTGCAGTGCAAATAAATCATCAGGGTTTAGCACCCCGACGAAGATCGGCACCTCAGCGATCAACGACTCGAAGATGACCTGATCCCAATCCGTAGGTCCGCCGGCGAGCACAGAGACCGACACGACGTCGGCGCCGTCGCGAATCGCGGCCCGCGCCGCGAGGGCCGTTGAATCCCCAAGCCCACTCGTATTGTTTTCAACTTTCCTACCGCTCCAGGTGATGTCGTGGGCGAGGTCGATGCCGCCCTCCTCGACCGTCGGATCCTGCAGCTTGCACTGATCAGACCCCGCCTGATCGAGATCGCCGACCCCGTAGAACCACACCTCGGCCTCCGGCGCGATCCCACGCGCCCCCAGCCCACCATCACCCGCGACCCCATTGCCGACCAGCATCGACACCACATTCGTGCCATGCGCAGCCTGATCCGGATCATCCGACACGATCTGATGCGGCTCCCCCGAATCCGGATCCACGCACGTCGTCCCCCGCACCTGCAGATTCGCACCCGCCAACTCCGGCGCATCCGGATTCACGAACGTGTCGATCACCGCGATCTTCATACCCGCACCCGCCGCACCCGAATCCCGCAGACTATCGAACCCCAACTTCTCCGCGTGCCACAACCCCGACTCGCGGCTATCATCCGAGTTGGGAGCCGCAACAGCTGGGCCCGCCGCCGACAGCGCGACCGCCGTCACGCTGACCGCCGCCAGCAGAGCGGTGCTCCATCGGGTGAACGCCGCACGGGCGGGGGTACGCCTGCTTGCTGGGTGCCGTCGGGGGTGCTTCATGAACTCCTGCTTTCTGATCTGCTCCCCCGAGCCGTGGCGGTCTCCCGCCTCCACTACGCACGCGCCGCTGATGCGGGCCCGGAACGCCGGCGGCGTTCCGGGCCCGCTTCACCGGCGGTTCGCGCTCATTCCTCCGTCGTGCGCGAGCCCGCGCGAGACGCGCGTGCCGCGGGGCCGCCGTCGCCCTCGTCTTCGAGCTTGGGGGCGATGTAGCCGCCCAGGCCCGACTTCGGCGATTTCTTCTCGGCCGCTCCACCGGCACCGCCGCCGCCCATCATCATGCCGCCGGGGCGAGCGCCCCGGCCCGAGCCCGACGAGTTCGACGACGCGTTCGACGCACCCGAGCCACCGGTGCCTGCCGCCGCCGCCGCGCCGCGCAGGCCGCCACCGCCCGCTGCCGGGCCGCCCGCAGCGCCCAATCCGCCCGGCCCGACGGCGCCGAGGCCCACTCCGAGCCCGCCGCCGCCACCCGCTCCCGCCAGCTTCGCGCCGGCCGCGAGCCCGGCGGCACCCAGCCCTGCGGCACCCAGCCCGCTGCGCATGGTCGACCCGTCGAGGCTGCTGTCCACGCTCGGCCGACGACCGGGGTCCGTCCAGTGCGGATCATCACCGGATCCGGGGGAATCGCCTCCGGGCCGGTTGGGATCGACGATCGGCGGGTCCGCGATCACGTGCGGCCAATCCGGGCCCCCTGACGGCGGATCGTTCGGCCCCTGCGAGCCGCCCGGGCCCGTCGGCTGCTGCCCGCCCGGCCCCGAACCGTTTCCGCCCGGGCCCGACCCATCCGGGCCCGACGAGCCCCCGGGCCCTCCCGACCCCGGCGGCGTCCACCCGCTCGGCGACGGCGCACCCGGCCCCGTACCGACACCCGGCGTGCTGGGCCCCGACGGCCCCTTCCGCTCCAAGCCCGTGCTCGGCGCAAAAGCGGGGCGCGGAGCGCCGGGCGCCGCGCTCGGCGCGGGCGGAGCGCGCCGCGGCGTTCTAGCCGAACGCGAGCACGGCGATGCCCCAGAGCCCGCCCACCGCGATCAGCAGGCTGGCGGCGAACCCGACGAGGGCGCCCGTACCGAAGCGACGATTGGCGCGGAGCGTCGAGCGCACAGCCGAGCGGTCCGCCGCAGGCGGGGCGGGGCGCGACTCCGGCGGAGGGCCGAATCGGGCTTCCGGGTCGATGTCAGCGGCAGCGCGCCGCCCGGTGCGCTGCGACGTGATCACCGGAAGCGCCGGGCTGACCCCGCGGCGGGGCAACGCGTGCTCGGGCGCCGGGGTGGGCGCCTCGGGCACCCGGTAGCGGGCGTCGAGCGGCGACTTGAACATGCGCGCCGCGAGCTCGGGGGGAAGTTCGAGCGATGCGGGTTCCTCGATGGGCGGCGCCGGATTGCGCGCGGAGGCGGTGCCCGCCGAGGGCGCGTGAGCCGAGTCGGATCGCGCGGGGCTGAAGCGCGCCGCGTCATCCGAGCTCGTCGACCCCGAACCGCCGGAAGCCCGCGATGCCACCTCCGGCACTGACGCGCTTGCGACTGCTGTGGCGTCGGCCGCCGCGTCCGCCCCGCCGGAGCCGCCCGAGCCGGAGCCGCCCGCGCCCGGGATACTCGGGTCGGGCGTGGACGACGACGCTGCAGCACGCCTGGCCGCAGCTCGACCGGTCGCGGGAGGCGCGGAAGCAGCGGGAGCGGGCGCGGGAGCGGGCGAGGCCGCGCGCGGGGCGAATATCGTCTCGTCCACGGGGGCGGCGTCGGGCTTCGGCGCGGGCGGAGCCGCGCGCGGCGTCACGATCGTCTCGTCCACCGGCGGAGCGTCGGACCCGGACTCGGACCCCGGCCCGGACCCGGCCCCGGCCCCGGGTCGAGCCCCGGGCGCAGGCTCCACGGCCCGCGGAGTCACGATCGTCTCGTCAACCGTTTCCCGTGAAACCCCCGGCCCGCCCGGCCCGCCCGGCCCGCCCGATCCGCCCGATCCGCCCGGCCCGCCCGATCCACCCGCCCCCTGCGGCTCGTTCACTGCCCGCGCCTCGGCACGGTCGCGGTCAGGGTGTGATCGTTCTCGCTCTCGGTGGCGATGCTCGACTCGGGCTCCGCGCTGACGTGCCAGGCCGATCCGCCGGAGAGCACATCGACCACGAGCACGGTGATGTTGTCGCGCCCGCCGGCCTCGTTGGCGCGCTGCACGAGCTCCTCGACGACCGCATCGGGCTGGCCTCCCATGGTGAGTGCGGCGCGCAGCTGCTGGTCGTCGACCTCGGTGGTGAGCCCGTCGGAGCAGATGAGCAGGCGAGACCCGTCCTCGACGGGCAGCAACCAGCTGTCGGCGGTGGTGTCGGCCGATCCGAGCGCGCGCGTGATGACGTTTCGGCCGGGGAGCGCGTCGGGCCGAGCGCCGCCCGCGATCATCTCGTCGCGGAGCGAGTGGTCGACGGTCACCTGGTGGAGTTCGGCCCCGCGGTGCAGGTAGACCCGCGAGTCGCCGACGTTGAGCACCAGCCAGCACGCCCGGTCCTCGTGCCGCACCATGACGGCTCCCGTGAGTGTGCAGCCGGCCCCTCGCTCCCGGTGCGCCGCGACCGCGCCGACCGCCTCGCGCGCGGCGTCGAGGGCGAGGCCCACGTCGCGCACGGTCGACAGCTCGCCCGGGCGGATCACCGAGGCGAACGCGTCGACCGCGGCTCGACTCGCCTGGTCGCCGGCCTCGTGCCCGCCCATGCCGTCGGCGACGAGGTAGCTCGGGAACTCGAGGAGCGCCGAATCCTCGTTCACCGCTCGCAGCATGCCGGGGTCGGTGCGCACTGCGGCGCTCACCTCCGGCGCCATTCCGATTCGCATCATCGTCCTCCTGCGTTCGCGCGTCGCGGCAGGCGAGCGACGCGTCGTGTACGTGTGTGCGGCATGAGCGAGCGGAGGGAGTATCGGGCGCGCAGGCGCTTCCAGAATCCCAGCTCCGCGCGCCTCGCCGAGATCTCACCATCGACCGCGGCCCACAGCTGCTCGGCGTCGTCGCCGTCTATTCCCTCGTGAGAATACACCGCCCGATCGACGGTCGCGGCCAGCCACTCCCCCGACGGCACGCGCAGCTGCTCCGCGATGTCGCGCCGGCTTCCGGGCATCGCGGCGACGCGGCCGATGTCGGCGTACCCGTCGACCAGCTCGTCCCAGGCGCCGAGCGCGCGCTCCTCGGGGGTCGATGCACGGCGGCGTCGGGTGCTGCGCATCCGCTTGGCGACCGGGAGGAAGAGCAGGGGGAGGGCGAGCAGCGCGAGGGCGAGCAGCGAGAGCCCGACGGCGCGCAGAATCGGCCACAGCGCGGCGAACGCGTCGCGATCCTGCGTCTCAGAGGGCTCGTTCGAATCGCCGCTCGTGCCCGACGGCGGATCGGCCTGACTCGCGTCGCGCTCCTCGGGCACTGACGGGAACTCGGGCAGCTGCTCGCCGCGTTCGAGAGTGATGGGCGGCGTCTCGACCTGCGGGCTCGTGTCGACGGCGGCCCACGCGCCGTCGTCGCCGCGCACCTCGATCCATGCCGCGAGATGCTCTCCGGTGCATACTTCGGTGCAGGCGGGCACTCCGGGCACTCCCGCGTCGTCTGCGGAGCCGAGTCGCACGCCGAGCACGACGCGCGAGTCGAATCCCATCGCGCGGGCGATGAGGGCGGCGGCGGCCGCGAACTGCTCGTCGTCGCCGATGCCCGCGACGAGCGCCCGCTCATCCGCCCCGTCGCCGGCGGCGCGCTGCTGCTCGTTCAGCTGCAGGAAGAGCGCTTCGAGCCGGGCGATCGAGTGCCCGCCGGTGCTCGGGATGAACTTCACCCCGTGCGCCTCGGCCGCCGCCTCCAACCATGCGCGCTCCCCGTCGCCGTCGGTGAGGGAGTGGCTGAGGTAGCCTCGGTCGCGCAGGCGCTGGATCGCTTCGAGCAGTCCGTCCACCGTTGTCGGCAGCTGCTGGGCGGCGAGCCACTGCGCGAGCTGCGGGGTGCGCTCGAGGTCGATGAGCGGCGCGTCCTGCACCGGGTCGCCCGACGGGTCGGCGCCGTCGGCGGCGCTCATCTCCGCCGTATAGGCGTCTCCGGCGCGCACCCCGCGCCCGCCGGGCACCGCGATCGCGGCCCAGCTCGAGCGGTTGACGTAGAAGGCGTCGCCGAGGGCGCCGGATCGCGATCCCTCGAACACGGGCGGCGCCGCGAGCGGGGGCGCGATGGGCAGCCAGATGCCGTCGTACCCCTCCGCGATCTCGACGGACACGTCGACGGGCTCGGGCACCGCCTCGCCGCTCGGGAATCGGGTGAAGCGGCCGTCGGCTCCCGGTTCGACGAAGAAGTCGACCCCGTCGTAGCCGTCGAGCACGGCCATGCGCAGGCGCTCGGGCATCGCGCCGTCGCTCTGCACGCTGAACATGGGCGCAGCGAACGCGGCGTCGCGCTTCGCAGCGCGGTATCCGGCGAGCGGGCTGGTCTGCTCGCGCACGACGAGTTCGGGGTCGACGCGGTCGCGGGGCACCTGCCGGTCGGCGTTCGCGAGCGGTGCGACCGCCGCACCGACGCCGAGGGCGACGGCCGCGGTGACGACTGCGCTGACGGCGCGAACGACGGCGTTGCGGCGCACCCCGCCGGCTCCTTCGGCGGGCTGCGCGGAGCGCCCCAGGCGGAGCGCCCGGCGCCGGCCGATGCCCGACGACCAGGCGACCCAGACGGCGCCCGCCACGCAGATGACGGCCCACAGCAGCAGCTCGCGCGGCGCGGACACGGTGACCGGTCCGATCTGGGCGGGAGCGCTCACCGCCGACGATCCGAAGACGACGCCGAACGCGACGGGCAGCAGCGCGGGCACCGCGGCGAAGGGCGCAGTTCGGCCCCCGCGCAGTGCGAGCGCCGCGATCATCGCCGTCGTGCACATGGCGACGAGCAGCCACGGCACCATGACGGCCTGGTAGGTACCGACGGGCAGGGTGAGGGTGAGCAGCTGCTTCCAGCCGAGCGTCACCGTGGCGAGTCCGTCGATGAGGCCCCCGAGCACTCCGAGCGGACCGGTGCCGAGCGCGCTCGGCACGCCGAGCGGCACGACCGCCACCACGAACGCGGCGACCAGGGCGGCGATGGCGGCGACCCCCCATCCCAGGCGCCGGCCCGCCCACACGACGCCGAACGCGAGGGCCCAGGCGATGCCGGCGACGACCCACACCCAGCCGGTGCGGTAGATCGGCATCGCCGAGAACGCACCGGCGGCGAGGGCGACGGCGCTGAGCATCGCGGCGCCGACGACCAGAGCGGGGCTGGTGGGCGCGCCGCGCCGACGGCGTCGCTCGAACGACGGGCGACCGCCCCGCGCGGGCCGCCGCCGGCGCCCCGGCTCTGCCGGCGCGCTCACGTCAGCCCTCCCCGCACCATCAGCTGCGGCAGGTCGCCGATCGCGCCGACGGTGAACATGGTGCAGGAGTCGACGAGGTGCGCTGCGGGATCGGCGAGGGTTTCGACGCGCACCACGAGCACCCGCACGTCTTCGGTGAACGCGGCGGCGGCGCGGCGCAGCCGCGACGGATCCGGAACCGAGCCCGTGATGACCGCGACGATCGAGAGCGGGCGCCGCGATTCGGCGAGGCCGCGGGTGAGCCGCTCGATGGGCAGCGCATCCTCGGCGGCTTCGAGCTCGGCCCACGCGTCGAGCAGTTGCGCAGGCGTGCCCGACGGCAGCTCCTCGAGCCCGTCGATGCTGGGGCGCACGCGGCCGGGCGCCCACTGGGACGCGATGAATCGCTCCCGCCCCTCCCGCACGGCCTGCAGCCCGAGCGATGCGGCGACGCTCACGCCGAGCTCGAACTCCTCGTCGCTCGCGTACTCCGCTCGCACGGCGTCGAAGAGGATCGCGGCGCGCGCCGTCTGCGACTCCTCGTACTGGCGCACCATGAGCGTTCCGGTCTTCGCCGTCGACTTCCAGTGGACGTGCCGCATCGCGTCGCCGCGCACGTACTCGCGCACCGCGTGGAACGAGAGGTCGGAGTCGGTGAGGCGGCGGCTCGCAGCGCCCTCGAGGTCGCGCACGAGCCCGGCCGATCCCTGCGGCAGGAGCGCGGTGCGCGGGTGCACGTGCACGAGATGGCGGTCGCGCCAGGTGATCTCGCGGCGCACGAGGCCGAGCGGGTCGCGGCGCGCGAGGGTGAGCGGCCCCACCTCGATGACGCCGCGGGAGACCGCGGGGATGCCGACCGGCACCGTCGCGGTGCCGCGCGGCCCGATAAACGGGATCGGTATCTCGCGGAGGGCCTCGCCCACCGGCAGCTCGGCCGTGGCCGGGAGCGCGGGGCGGGCGCCGGAGTTCTCGACATCGATCCGCAGCGCCACCTCGCCGCCGACGACGACGCGCATGCGGTCGAGCGAGATGCGGATCAGGTAGGCGCGCGACCCGAGCAGGAACGGCAGGCCGACGAGCAGCAGCACGCCGAAGCCGATCGCCACGAACCAGGCCTCCACCCACCCGAAGGCGACGCCGAGCAGCAGCGAGAGCACGGCGACGCCGAGCACGAAGTAGCCGGTCGGGGTGACGGTCTCGCGCACGCGCCGCCACTGGCGCCGCACCCTGCGCCGGTTGCGGCGCCACCAGCGCCGCGCGGCACGGCGACGGCGCGTGCCGGCACGGCCCGTGCCCGCAACGGTGTCGCCGAACCGCGTGGCGGTGCTGCCGCGCGTGTTCGTCCCGGTGTTCGAGACCGGGGCGCGCGAGGTGTCGAGACTCACGCGGTGCCGTTCTCCTGGGGAGCCGCGATGTCGAGCAGGATCTGGCCGAGGATCTGCGCCGCCGTGACCCCGTCGAACTCCGCCTCGGGCTCGAGCACGAGGCGGTGCGTGAGCACGGGCATCGCCAGGTCGCGCACGTCGTCGGGGGTGACGTAGTGGCGGCCGCTCGCCGCAGCCCACGCCGATGCGAGCCGGACGAGCGCGAGGGCGCCGCGCACGCTCGCCCCCAGTCGCACCTCGCTCGCGCGCCGGGTGGCCTCGACGAGGCGCACGGCGTAGTCGGCGACCAGGGGGCTGACGTGCACGCGGCTGATGAGATCCTGCGCCTGCGTCACCATTCCGGTGGTCACCACCGGCGAAAGGGGCTGCTGCGGGGCGCGGTCGCCCTGCAGGATGCGGGTCATCGCCGCCTGGTCGGGGTACCCGATCGAGGTCTTCACCATGAAGCGGTCGAGCTGCGCCTCGGGCAGGCGGTACGTGCCGGCCTGCTCGACCGGGTTCTGCGTCGCGATCACGAGGAACGGGCTGCCCACATCGTGGCTGGTGCCGTCGACGGTGACGCGCCCCTCCTCCATCACCTCGAGCAGCGCGGACTGCGTCTTCGGGCTGGCGCGGTTGATCTCGTCGGCGAGCACGACGTTCGCGAAGATCGGGCCCGGATGGAACTCGAAGGCGCCGACACGCTGGTCGAAGACGGTGATGCCCGTAATGTCGCCGGGCAGCAGGTCGGGGGTGAACTGCACGCGCGAGGAGGTGCCCTGGATCACCTGGCCGAGCGCGCGGGCGAGCGCCGTCTTGCCCGTGCCGGGCACGTCTTCGAGCAGCACGTGCCCGCCCGCGAGGGCGCACGCGATCACCAGTTCGACGACGCGGCGCTTCCCGTGGATCGCCTGCTCCATCGCATCAGCCGTGGTCGCGAACAGCTGCGCCACCCACTGCGCCTGATCGGGGGTGATGGCGTGGGACGAGGTCTGCGGCTGTGCGGTCATGCGGCTCCTTCGGCGGGGCTGGTCGAAACGTGGTGCGTGCGTGCGCTACGGGGTCTGCGGCGGGGTGCTGGGATCGGGATCGCCGCCCGGCTCCGGTGCTGTCGGCGTCTCGGGCTGGTAACACACATTGATGGTGACGGGAGCGAGATTTCTGTAATCGCCTGTCCACGTGATCGTCAGCGGGATCCGCTCACCCTCTGGTACGCCTTCCGTCACAATCGCAGACTCCCTCGCCGCAGCGGAGATGCTCAGCAGCGCGCGCTTCTCCTCCGCTGTTCGCGGCGGGGAGGCTGCAACCCAACACGTGCCCTGCTCGCGAACCGTCACCACTGTCGGGGCGGTGTTCACGCGAGCATCGGCCCAATCCGAACAGGAGCTCTCATTGCGAGTGTCGATACACTGGCGCGCCCGCACCTTCTGCGCGGAATCCGCACGGAGTGCGCTACCCAATTGGTCTGCCGCTACGACAGCGTTGCCTACCGACCACTGACCGACAGCGCCCTCGACGGTCGCAATCTCTGCAGACGACAAGGCATAGTCGTAGCCTGTCTCCGCAGCTCGAGGATCAGGACCGATTGTAAACGACGCGGTCGGTCGGGGGACGGACCCCCCAATGAGTTCTGGATTCGTCGTCACTTCGCTTCGGCCAAATTCGTTACTCAAGCACACCTTGGCGGTGTAGACGCGATACTTCTTCAACGCCTTGAAATTCGGGTCGTTGAGTTGTCCGTCCGCGAAGCAGTCCCCGGGTTGCCCGTACGGGTCGCTGATGGTGTACCTCGACGTCACCCCGTCGCTCGTGCCGTCATGGCCAACGACAGCCGAGTTGTCCCCTGTTGTTGTCAGCGATGCTCGCGAAAGGTGCGGCGCCCCGTAGACGAACCCGTCGCCCTGCGCCGCAGCACCGGTGTTCGACCCGCCGCCGATCTCGGGCACGTCGAAGCGGGTGGTCGGGGTCACGGTGAACGACACCGCTCCGACCGCGAGCCCCGTGTACTCGCGGCTGCCCTGCGCGCCGTCGATCGTGCCGCCGTCGACGCCGCGGTACGAGACTGCGAAGCTTCGCGTATCGCTCGATCCGCTGACGGAGAGCCGCACGCCCCCGGTGCTCTGGTCGGTGTTGCGCGGGTTCTTGATCGGCTCGACCGTGACCTTCGGGGCGGCGGGCGCCGCGTACGCCCACGCGGTCACCGCAGTGGACGCCGCGGAGGAGCCGACGGCGTTCACGGCCTGCGCGGTGAACTGGTGCTTCTGCCCGTTCGCGAGGCCCGTGGCGACGCACTGGAACGATGCGCCGCCGACCGCGGTGCAGCTCGTCGATCCGCCGCCCGAGAGGTTCACGCCCGAGACGGCGGGGTGCGCCGGGCGACCGCCCAGCGTCACCGTGAAGCTCGCGCTGTCGGCGGTATACCCGGTCTGCTGGATGCTCGGCCGGCTCGGCAGCCCCTGGGCGTCGAACTCGATGACGCCCTCGCCCGTGCGGCCCTGCGCATCGACGACGGTGAAGCCCACGCGGCAGGTGCCGCCGATCTCCGGCCCGCCGGGCCACGAGACCGAGACGCCCGAGTCGCCGACGCGCGTGAAGCTGCCGTACGAGCAGCCCGCCCCGCTGACCGCCGCGAGCTTGAGCCCGCCGCCGCTCTTGCCCGCGAACGGGTCGTGCTCGCCCGCTACGCCGACGAGCTGCGTCTGGCACGAGCTGCCGACGGTGCACTGCAGTGCGACGGTCGCGCCCTTCGGCAGGTCGCGGGGCGCCTGCCCCACGCGCAGCGTGAGGGGGGCGCGAGAGGCGCCGGCGCCGCTCACCGCCACCGAGACCGACTCCTGGCTACCGGGCACCGCGTCGGCGCGCGCCTCGACCGAGAGGGTCGCCCCCTTCTGCACGACGGAGAACAGGGAGCTGCCGCCCGAGACCTCGAACCGCAGCTTCGAGGCGTCGCCCTCGCGGCCGCCCTGCCAGGTGACCATGTCGACGAGCTCGATCGTCGCGCTCGTGCCGGGGTCGACGGTGCGTGTGAGCGGCGCGGCCTGCACGGCCGGCTCGTCGGGTACGACGACGACGGGAACGGGCAGCGTGGTCCACGTCTTCTGGCCGACGAGTCGCGCCTGCATCAGGCAGGAGTCGTTCCACGGCGCCTCGCGGCCCGCCGAGTACCGCAGGCGGTCTGCCGAGACGGCCTCGCAGGTGGCCTGCGCGCGCCCCACGGCGAACGATTCGCGGCGCAGCTCGACGCGGTCGCCCGTTCCGCTGTCGACGAGATCGGAGACCGCGACTTCGCGCTGCTCGTTCTCGTCGACCTTGATGGGCTGCAGGTCGGGCTTGAGCGTCAGCCGCAGTTCGTCGAGCGGCGGCACGACGAGCAGGCCGTACGAGGCGACCTCCTGCCCCGAGGCGTCCGTTCCCGTGAGCTTGAAGACGACCGTGTCGCCGCCCGGTCGGTACTCCCCCGCGATCTTCGAGCCCGATACGCGATACCCGTCGCGCGTTCCCGACCAGAGCGAGAGCTTCAGCTTCGACACGTCGCCCGTCGCCCACCGCACCTTGTCGGTCACCACGTCGACGCCGCCAGCGGCGAGCTCGGCGCGGTCGCGCACGTTGAGCACCGTGTCGGTGATCGTGGGCGCCTGGGCGCCGACCCGTTCGGAGGTGTGCACCACGATGAGCCCGTCGGCGGTGCTCTTCGTCGCCGCCGAGCGCACCGTGTAGCGGTAGGAGACGGCGCCGAGTTCGTCGCCGGGCTGCACCGAGATGCGCCCCTCCTCGAGCTGGGAGAGGTCGAGTCGCTCGGCGAGCTGCCGCGCTTCGGGGCTGTTCGCACCTCCGACGACGTTGGGCACGACCGATTCGATGGAGAGCTCGCCTCCGGCGGGGTCCACGTCGTTGTCGAGGGGGCGCACCACGGCGGGCTCGCTCTGCGGGGTGAGCCGCAGGTAATCGGTCGATGCGACGATCGCGCTCGACTCGGCGGCGGGCACGACGATGACGGAGAGCCGGCCCGTGCCGGTCGCCCCCTCCGCGTCGCGCACGCTGTAGGTCAGTTCCACGGCTCCGGCCGCGGCGTCCGCGAGCGCCGTGACGTCGAAGCCGTTGGCGGCGGCGTTCACCGTCGCCGAGATGCCCGCGTCGGCGTCGCCCTCGACGCTCACGAGGCGCACGCGGTCGCCGTCGGGGTCGACCCCCGAGAGCGGCACGCGCACCTGGGTCGTGGATACGGGGCTGACGCGCGCGGTCACCGCGGCCGGTTCGGGGTCGCGGTTCGATCCCTCGGGCAGCACGGTGACGATCACGGAGCCGACGTCGCCGGCTGCGGGATCGCTGGCGCCGTACGCGGTGTAGCTGAGCCGGTACGTGCCGGGCTGATCGGGCGCGAGGTAGCGCAGCACGTTGCCGGAGGCGAAGGCGAGTTCGCCCTTCGTGCCCGATCCGACGATCTCGGGATCGAGCAGCAGGCGCTCGCCCGGAGCGGCGACGTCGTTGTCGAGCACGCGGATGTCGACGACGGATCCGGCGCGAACGGTGGCGGTGTCGGCGACCGCGATCGCGCCCGTGGCCCCGGTGTCGGGCACTTGGAAGACCGTGAGCTTGCCGGTCGCCCGGGCGTCCCCCTCGGCGACGGTGACGTCGACCGACCCGATGCGGCCGGTGCCGCCGTCGGGGGTGCTGCCGGCAACGCGCACCTGGGCGTGGTCGATGAGGTCGGCCTGCAGATCTCCGTCCGCCACGTCCGCTCCCGCCACCGACAGGGAGCGGGAGGCGGCGCCCGGGATCGCATCGAGTATCTCGACCGTCGCATCGGTGAGCGGGCGCACGAAGGCGCGCAGGGCCGGGAGTGCGAGCGGCGGCCCCGCGGGAGTCGCGGTGACGCGCACCTGCCCGGTGATCTCGCCGCCCGTCACGGTGTCGCGCACGGTGACGGTGACGGCCGCCGTGCCCGCCGCCGAGGCCGCGATCTCGACGGCGCCGCTCGTGGGCTTCGGGGTGACCTGCACGGTGCCGCTCGGGTCGGTGGCGTCGAGCAGCGCGAATGATCCCGACCCGCCGGCGACGCGGTCGAGCGGTCGCACCGTGGCGGTGCGCCCCACCTGCACGGTCGTCGCGGTCGCGGTGAACTCGGGGGTCGCGCTCGGGTCGACGACGAGCGTCAGTTCGCGCTGCGCCTCCTCGCCGCGGCCGTCGCGCACGGTGATCCGCAGCGCGACATCCGACGCGCCGGCGTTGGGGTCGGTGTGCCGGATCCCGAGTCGGCCGTCGGCCGTGACGATCGCGCGCACCGGATCCTCCGACCGCACCGCCTCGGCCGCGGCGAGCGTCATGACGTCGCCCTCGGGATCGACCCAGCCCTCGAGCACCGGGTAGACGAGCGTGCCGCCGGGCGCGATCGACGGCACTCGCCACTCCCGCTGGCAGCCTTCGACCGGGCACCACGCGGGGGCCGTGTTCGTCTCGTCGCCCACCACCGTGAGCGTGACGGTCGCGGGCTCCGAGAGGAGGGCGCCGTCGGTGACGCGATAGGTGAAGGTGGCGCTCCCGCTCGCGTCGGCGGCCGGCTGAACGGTGAGCGACTGGCCGTCGGGCATGAGCTGCAGGGCGCCGAACGATTCGGGGAGGCCGGGGTCGCCGATCGAGTCGGGCACGATCGTGAGCACATCGCGCTTGTTCGCGTCGTAGTCGTTGAGCAGCACCGGCAGCGGCGCGGGTTCGCCCGCCCGCACTCCGAACGCGTCGTCGACGGCGGTGGGCGGCACCTGCTCGGTCACGTCCTCGACGACGACGGTGCCGCGATCCTCCTTCGGCGGGTCGGAGATCGTCCACTGCGAGAGGGGGATGAGATCGCCGCCCGGCAGCGTCCACAGCATGCCGGTGCGCATCTCGTTCAGCACGCCGCGCTCCCCGTTCGACCGGATCACGGGCAGCAGGTCGCCGGCCTCGCGCGCCGAGTCGTCGATGACGAGGGGCTTCTCGCCCTCCTCCGAGGTCCAGAGCGCGCCGGAGTTCTGCCCGACCCACGCGGCGTAGGCGACCTCGCCGATGTACACCGGCTGCGCGGGCGTGCCGGTCGTCTCGACGACGCGCTCGGCCTCGCCCTCGGCGTCGACGACGGTCAGCCCGCTCGTGTCGGCGATGAGCACGCTGCGGCCCTCGCGAGCGCCGTCGCCGCCGCTCGCCTGCAGTCGCGCGGAGCCGTCGAGGTCGAGCTCGGTCGAAGCGCCGCCCTCGCGCCAGAGCGCGCCGCTCTCGGGGTCGAGCAGCGCCCAGTCGCCCGCGACGAGCGCGAGCTGGGGTGCGGGTGCGTCGCCGGCCTCGGCGGGTACGTCGAGCGGCCCGCCGACGAATTCGCGGCGGGTCAGGTCGTACTCCCGCACCGCGTCGTCGTCGCCGGAGAAGAGCGCGACGCGGCCCGATTCGGTGAGGGCGATCGCTGATGCGCGATATGAGGATCCGCCGTCGACGCTCTCCGCCGCCGCCCCGCCGGCCGCCCCGCCGTCATCGTCCGCGTCGCCGCCGGCGGCACCGCCGCCCGCCGCGTCGTCCTCGCCGGCGAGCGGGTCGACGCGTTCGAGGGAGGCCAGGCGTGATTCGAGGTCGGCGAGCGCGCCGTCGTCGCCCGAGAGATCGGTGGACGCCGCGGCCGCGCCTCCGAGGGCGGGCCTCGCCGAGTCGGCGGCGATCTCCCCGGCGTAGACGGCCCCCGACTCCGTTCGCACGGCGACGAAGCGGCCGGCGCTGACGACTTCGCGCGTGCCGTCGGGCAGACGCACCGCCTCGGCGCCGCCCGCCGCGGCACCGGCCGCGCTCGCCGCGTCGCCCGCGCCCTCCTCCGCGTCGGAGACGGGGGTCGCGGTTCCCTCCCCCGCAGCGTCTCCGTCGGCGGCCTCGTCTCCGCTCGCGGCGGCGGGGGCGCGGTCGCCCAGATCGACGGGGTCGCCCGCGTCGAGCGGCCAGGCCCGGCCGTTGCCGTGCGACAGCACCGCGGCGCGCGCTCCCGACTGCAGCACCCCGCTCGGATCGGCGACCTTCCGCACGAGGTCGAGCTCGCCGGTGTCGGTGTTCACACGGGCGTACTGCCCGGCTTCGCGAGCCACCCACACCCCGGGTTCGGCCCGCGGCGTCTCCCGCGCGTCGTAGCCGTTGGCGATCACCGCCACGGTCGCGATGAGAGCGAACGACACCGCCCCCGCGATCCACCACTGCAGCCGACGGAACCGCTCGCGCCCGGCGCTCGGCGGCGCGCTCACCCGGCACCGCCGCTCATCGCCCACAGCACGCCCGCGGCGGCCGCCACCACGGCGAGCGCGACGCCCGCCCCGATGAGCCCGGCGCGCCACGGCGAGGCGGGCCGGTCGAGGATGAGCCCGTCATCGTCGGTGCCGCGTCGCTGCGCGAGCATCTCGGCGCGGGCCTCGGCGCGGGTGACGCGCCCCACGGTGCTCACGACGGGGCCGCGCGTGCCCGCGGGCACCGCCTCGGCGCGGGGCAGCCAGGCCTCCGCGACGATCTCGAGGGGGGTCACGTCGTAGCCGAACACGCGCTGCAGCTGCTGCAGCGCCTCGCCGAACTCCGCCATCGAGGCGTACCGCTCGTGCGGGTTCTTGCGCAGCGCGCGCGAGACGACCTCGTCGAACCGCTCGTAGCCCTGCGCGCCGGGTATCGCCTGGTAGACCGCCTTCGAGATGCGCTCCGTGAGCTTCGACCGGGAGTTCTGCGCGCGGTCGGCGAGCTCGAACGGAGAGCGGCCGGCGGCGAACGAGTACAGCGTGGCGCCGAGCGACCACACCTCGGTCGCGACGCTGCCGGTGCTCTGCAGCCCCACGACCTCGGGCGCCGACCACGGGATGGACATCGCCATCTCCCCGTCGAGCTCGCGCCGGCCGAGCACCTGCGCGATGCCGAAGTCGGAGAGCGCGGGGCGGCCGAGCGTCGTGAGCAGCACGTTCGAGGGCTTGATATCGCGGTGCAGCACTCCGGCGCGGTGCGCCGTCTCGAGGGCGCCCGCGATGCGCACGCCCGCGTCGAGCACGTCGCGCAGGCGCGCCGGCTGGCCCTTCGTGAGGGCGCCCATCGAGGCGGGGCAGAACTCCATGGCGAGGTACGGGTGCCCCTCCAGCGAGATGCTGGCCTGGTAGATGGACACCACCGATGGGTGGCTGCTCAGGCGCGCCATGACGTCGGCCTCGCTCTCGAAGACCTCGCGCAGCTCGTCGACGGCCGATGAGCCCCGGGCCGCGCCGTTCAGCACCTTCACGGCGACGAGGCGGCGGGGCATGTCCTGCTCGTACAGGAAGACCTGCGCGAACCCGCCCGAGCCGAGCGGGCGCACGTAGCTGAACCCGGGGATCGCCGGAGCGCCCACCGGTGCACGCTCAACCACGAACGGCTCCCCGTGCGACGGGCTCGCGCTCGCCCGCGCGCAGTGCGCGTGCGGGCGCCTGCGCGGCGCGGGAACAGAGTGTCACGTGATCATCCTAATCGAGGGGAGGGGGTGCGAAACCCCTATCCACAGCCCCGGAATCGGGGTGCCGCGGGCACGTCCCGCAGCACCCCGAGAGCAGTGCAGCCCCCGACCGCGGAGCGGTCGGGGGCTGCACTGGATCCGGCGGGTATTACAGGCCGGAGACGTCGAGCGGAATGCCCGGGCCGAAGGTCGTCGAGACGGCGCCCTTCTGCACGTACTTGCCCTTCGCCGACGACGGCTTCAGACGCGAGATCTCGTCGAGCACCGAGTTGAGGTTGTCGGTGAGCTGCTCGGCCGAGAACGAGGCCTTGCCGACGATGAAGTGCACGTTCGAGTGCTTGTCGACGCGGAACTCGATCTTGCCGCCCTTGATCTCGGTGACGGCCTTCGCCGCATCCGGGGTCACGGTGCCGGTCTTCGGGTTCGGCATGAGGCCGCGCGGGCCGAGCACCTTGCCCAGACGACCGACCTTGCCCATGAGCTCGGGGGTCGAGACTGCCGAATCGAAATCGGTGTAGCCCGCGGCGACCTTCTCGATCAGCTCGTCGCCGCCGACCTCGTCGGCGCCGGCTGCGATGGCCGCCTCAGCGGCAGCACCCACGGCGAACACGATGACGCGCGCGGTCTTGCCGGTGCCGTGAGGCAGGCTCACGGTGCCGCGCACCATCTGGTCGGCCTTGCGGGGGTCCACACCGAGCTTGACGGCGACCTCGACGGTCGTGTCGGTCTTGGTGGAACCGGTCTCCTTCGCCAGGGCGACTGCCTCGGCGGGAGTGTAGAACTTGTCTGCCTGAATCTTCTCGGCAGCGGCGCGGTACGCCTTCGACTTCTGTGCCATGTCCGATGCCCCTTACTCGACCGTGATGCCCATGGAGCGAGCGGTGCCCGCAATGATCTTCGCCGCAGCGTCGATGTCGTTCGCGTTCAGATCGGCCTGCTTCTGCTCGGCGATCTGGCGAACCTGCTCTGCGGTGACCTTGGCGACCTTGACGGTGTGCGGAGTGCCGGAGCCCTTCTGCACGCCCGCCGCCTTCTTCAGCAGCTCGGCTGCCGGAGGGGTCTTGAGCACGAACGTGAACGAACGGTCCTCGTACACGGTGATCTCCACCGGCACGATGTTGCCGCGCTGGGATTCCGTCGCAGCGTTGTACGCCTTGCAGAACTCCATGATGTTGACGCCGTGCTGACCGAGCGCCGGGCCCACGGGGGGCGCGGGGTTGGCTGCACCGGCCGGGATCTGAAGCTTGATCAGACCGGTAACCTTCTTGGCCTTTGCCATGATTGTTTCCTTTCCTTCGAACTCGCACGGTGGTGCGAGCTCTCCCGCGAGTCCGGCCGTTCCGGATGCGGTACTCGTTCACCTCGGCTCACGCCAGTGGCGTTCGCAGACGCAAACCAGGCAAGTCTACCCGAGAATTCGGGATCGCGCACGTCCGACCGCCGTCCTCGCAGCGGGCCCGGTGGGGCGCGCGCTACGCGGTGAACTCGACGGTGTGCCAGCCGGTCGCCCCGTCGGGCGCGGGCGGCGCCTCGTCGGGGGTCTGAGTGTATCCCGAGGCATCGGTCGCCCGCACGCGAGCGGTGTGGGGGCCGGGGGTCGCGGCCCATTCGAGCGACCACTGCACCCACGTGTCGTCGGAGATCGCCGGGGCGAGGGTCGCCTGCTGCCACTCGCCGTCGTCGACCTGCACCTCAACCCCTGCGACGCCGGTGTGCTGCGCCCAGGCGACGCCCGCAATGGCGATGGTGCTGCCCGCGACCTCCGCGCCGGAGCGCGGGGTGTCGATGCGCGAGGCGGTCTTGTTCGGCCCGCGAGCCGACCACCCGCGCGGCGTCCAGTAGCCCTCCGCGTCGGCGAACCGGGTCACCTCGAGACGGGTGACCCACTTCGTCGCCGACACGTACCCGTACAGGCCGGGCACGATGAGGCGAGCGGGGAAGCCGTGCTGCTCGGGCAGGGGCTCGCCGTTCATGCCGACGGCGAGCAGCGCGTTGCGACGCGGATCGGTGAGGGCGTCGAGCGGCGTGCCGGCCGTGAACCCGTCGGGCCCCGAGGAGAGCACCATGTCGGCACCGCGCGCGACGCCCGCCTTGGCGAGCAGCTCCCTGACGGGGTAGCCGAGCCACGTGGCGTTGCCGATGAGGTCGCCGCCCACCGTGTTCGAGACGCACGCGATGGTGGTGATGTGCTCCTCGAGCGGCAGCGCGAGGAGCTCCTCGTACGTGAGCGTCAGGGGCCGATCGACGAGCCCGGTGATCTCGAGCGTCCACGTCGACGGGTCGATGCGCGGCACCTGCAGCGCGATGTCGATGCGGTAGAAGTCGGCGTTCGGGGTGATGAGCGGGCTGATGCCCGGCACGTCGAGCTGCGCGCCGACGGGTACCGGGGCGGCGGCCTTGGCGGGCTGCGGCAGGCGGATCGCGGCGCGCACCGCGGTGTAGGCGGCGCTGCCCGCGTTCTTGACCCGCGCGCCGACGCCGACGAGGATCGCCGCCGCCGAGGTCGAGCCCACGAAGACCAGGAAGCTGCGTCTCGCGACGCCAGCGGCTCCGACCGCTCCGGCGCCTCCCGCCCCCTCGGCCCCCGATCCTTCGGCGGCGCTCCAGGCCAGCGCGCGACGGCGGCCGACCCCGAGCACCCAGAGGCCGGCGAGCGTTCCGGCGATCGTCGGGAGCGCCCAGAGCGGGGTGGCCTCGGTGCGGGTGAGGATCGCGACCAGCGCGACCAGCGCGACCGCGGCGAGCACCGCCATGCCCGCGAACCGGCGCACGACCTCGGCGATGCCCGCGAGCACGGCGAGGCCGAGCACCACGACGCCGAGGATGACGAAGAGGGCGATCTTGTCGGCGGTGCCGAACAGCGCGATCATGGCGTCCTTCACCCAGCTCGGTGCGAGGTCGATCGCGAGGGCGCCGACGCCGAACAGCGGCGAGGAGCCGGGTGCGACGAGCACGGCGACGAGCTCGGCGACGCCGAGCACCGCGAGCGCCGCCGCGATGCCGACCGCTGCGGCCCTCACGCGCGCGACCGCCCGACCCGAATGCATGCGGTCACCGTACCCCCCGAACATGCGAAAAGCCCCGCCGAAGCGGGGCTCTTCTGCACTGCAGCGCGCGCGGCGCTCAGACCATCTTGGTGACCTGGTCGAAGCTGAGCTCGACCGGGGTCTCGCGCTCGAAGAGCGACACGAGCACCGTGAGCTTGCCCGACGCCGGGTTGATCTCGCTGATCGTGCCCGGGAGCCCCTCGAACGAGCCCGACTTGATGGTGATGGTCTCGCCGACCTCGAAGTCGATCTCGACGTTGCCCTGCGCGGCGGCGTTGGCGGCGGCCTTGCCCTTCGCCGTGGCGGCCGGCTCGAGCTCGACCGTGCTCTTCAGCATCTCGAACGCCTCGTTGATGCGCAGCGGGACCGGGTTGTGCGCGTTGCCGACGAAGCCGGTGACGCCCGGGGTGTGGCGCACAACGGACCAGGTGGTCTCGTTGAGGTGCATGCGGACGAGCACGTAGCCGGGGATGCGCACGCGCGTCACCATCTTGCGCTGGCCGTTCTTGACCTCCATGACCTCTTCCATGGGCACCTGGATCTCGAAGATGTCGTCGACCGCGCCCATCGTCTCGCGACGGTTCCAGAGGTTCGACTTCACCTTGCGCTCGTAGCCCGCGTACGTGTGGATCACGAACCACTTGCCCGGGCGGCGGCGGAGGTCCTTCTTGAAGGCCTTGTAGGGATCGACCGCGGCTTCGCCGTCCTCGCCGGTCTCCTCCTCGGATTCCTCGTCGACGATGGCGGCCGCGGCCGCCTCGGCCTCTTCGGCGCTGTCGATATCGAGCGCATCCTCCACCGCGGCGTCCACATCGGGGTCCGTCGACTGCACCAGTGCGTCGAGTGCCGCGTCGAGGTCTGCCTCGGGGGTGTTGTTCTCGCTCGTCATCTCTACTTGCTTTCCTTGCTCTGCGGTCGGTTCGTTCGTCGGCCGATCAGCCGAGCGTCGTTCCGAATAGGAAGACCGTCACGAATCCGAACGCCTGATCGAGTAGCCACACCAGCGCCATCATGATCAACACGAAGGCGATCACCACGAGGGTGAAGTTGATGAGCTCCTTGCGGGTCGGGGTGACGACCTTCTTCAGCTCTGCGATGACCTGCTGGATGAAGAGGACGATGCGGCTGAACCAGTTGCGCTTCGCGGCGCGATCGGCCTTGGCGCGCTCGACGAGGCCGCCGCTCTCCTCAACTTCGGTGCTGCTCACTGGCATGTCCTTTCCGTTGCCCCCGTTCGGCGCTCTCGCGCCGAACGGGTGTGGCAGGGCAGACAGGACTCGAACCTGCAACCTGCGGTTTTGGAGACCGCTGCGCTACCAATTGCGCCACTGCCCTATGGAGTTCTCGGCCGGAAGATCCGTGGCCGCCAGGCATAGGAAATTCTGGCAGAAGTCAACTACCGAGAGACACTCTACGTGATCCGCACGCCCGTGTCGAACCGAGCGCCGACCGCCCGGGCGCGTCGCTGCAGCGGCAAGCCCCGTTCCCCGCCGCGACTCGCGCATCGCGCGAGACCGCCCGCCACGGCCTGCCGGCCCGGGATAGGATCGGAGCGTGAGCCACATCTCCCGTTTATCAAAGAAGATCTCCGCAATCGCCGAGTCGGCGACGCTCAAGGTCGACGCGAAGGCGAAAGCCCTGCAGGCCGAGGGCCGTCCGGTCATCAGCTACGCGGCAGGCGAGCCCGATTTCTCGACCCCGGAGCACATCGTCGCGGCCGCTCGCAGCGCGCTCGACGACCCGAAGAACTTCCGCTATACGGCGGCCGCCGGCCTGCCCGACCTGAAGCGCGCGATCGCCGACAAGACCGCTCGCGATTCGGGCTGGGCCGTCGACCCGTCGCAGGTCGTCGTGACCAACGGCGGCAAGCAGGCCGTCTACCAGGCGTTCCAGGTGCTGCTCGATCCGGGTGACGAGGTGCTCCTGCCCGCGCCGTACTGGACGACGTACCCCGAGGCGATCCAGCTCGCCGACGGCGTGCCCGTCGAGGTGTTCGCCGGCGCCGAGCAGCACTACAAGGTGACCGTCGATCAGCTCGAGGCCGCGCGCACCGAGCGCACGAAGGTGCTGCTCTTCGTGTCGCCCTCCAACCCGACCGGCGCCGTCTACTCCCCCGAGGAGACCCGCGCCATCGGCGAGTGGGCCGAATCGCACGGCCTCTGGATCATCGCCGACGAGATCTACCAGAACCTGACCTACGACGGCGTGCGCGCCGTCTCCATCGTCGAGGCCGTTCCCGCACTGCAGGAGCGCACCATCCTCGTCAACGGCGTCGCGAAGACGTACGCCATGACCGGCTGGCGGCTCGGCTGGATGGTGGCGCCCGCCGACATCGTCAAGGGCGCGTCGAACCTGCAGTCGCACCTCACCTCCAACGTCAACAACATCGCCCAGCGAGCCGCCATCGCCGCGCTCACCGGGCCGCAGGAGCCCATCGAGGAGATGCGCCAGGCGTTCGACCGCCGCCGCAAGCTCATCGTCGCCGAGCTCAACCGGGTGCCGGGCTTCGCCTGCCCGACCCCCGAGGGCGCGTTCTACGCCTACGTCGACGTCACCGCCGCACTCGGCAAGACGTATCGCGGGGTCACCCCGGAGACGTCGCTCGAACTCGCCGACCTCATCCTCTCGGAGGCCGAGGTCGCAGCGGTTCCCGGCGAAGCCTTCGGGCCGAGCGGATACCTGCGCTTCAGCTACGCCCTGGGCGACGAGGCGCTGGTCGAGGGCGTGCGCCGCATTCAGGCGCTGCTCGGCGAGTAGTCGGCCGCCGGCGAGCGGGCGGTGCGGGATCACGGGATCCTGCACCGCCCGCTGTCGTCTGCCGCGGCTCCCCGCGCTTATGCGACCCGCTTCGTCGTGTAGACTATCGGTCACCAGTCGGGCGGGGTGGGCCCAGCAGCACCGAGAGCGAAGCAGGCAGCGCATGACGCGAGCAGACACCACCACCCCGGCACGCAGGCGGACGAGCAGCGCACGGAGGCGCCGGCGCCGAACCATCGCGATCGCCGCCGTCTTCGTCATCGTCACGGGGTGGCTGTACTTGGCGCCGCCGCTCATCTCGTACGCAGGGGCACCGGCGAGCTGCCGCCCGTTGGCCGCGGGGCTGCTGCAGGGCGGCACACTCATCGGAGGCCTGCCAAGCTATGCGCCCGCATACGCAGCAGTCGATCAATATCTTGACAACCGGGCGGATGAAGTGACCGACCAAGATCGATTCGAAGCAGAGCTCGGCGTTGCGGAACGCTGCAGCGTCGCTCGACTGAATCAGCACACGACCCTCGTCCTGGTGACTGGAGGCGGGATCGCCGCGCTGCTCGGACTCGTATTGCGCCGACTCGGGGTGATCAGGCTCGCGCAGCACCGGCAGTCGGCGACGCTCCAGCGCCTCGGGCAGGGCGAGAGCCCGGGCGGGGCTGGCATGGACTGAGCGGCGCACCCGGCCCGGGCAGACCCGGGTTGGCGATCGTGTCGAGCATGCACTATGTTGATGATGAGTCACACCACGCGCCGAGCAGGCGAGTGGCGCGGACTCGCGAAACTGTTCAGCGCGATCGGGGGGTCGAGAGGATGACCCATGACGTCGAAGGCGATCAGCGATCACGTGATCGGCGAGATCATCGTCGCATCGATCGACGCGCGCATGCAGGAGCTCGCGGGCGCTGACCCCTTGACGAGCTTCGCCGTTCGCGGCGGCGAGTACCACCTCACCTTCGCGAACGGCGTGGAGCGCATCGAGCGCCCCGATCCGTCCACCGGCTCGGGCGGGGGCCTCGGCACGTTCACCCCGGCGATGGACACGGGGTTCGCGGCAGCGCCCGAGCACAACATCGACTACACGGCGCAGTTCGCAGCGGTCAGAAGCACGATCAGCGAGCTGCTCGATCCCTGGCGGGAGCTGCCCGACCCCGAAGACCTCGACCGCTCGATCGCCGCCTGTCGCGATGTGACCACCCGCCTCATCCGCGAGCACTGGACCGACGGCTCCGGAGCACATCGGGGCGCCGGAGCGGTCATCGACAGCTCGCTGTCGGCGATCGCCGCCGACAGCGCCGACTTCACCGGGGCGACCGCGAGGAACTTCCGGAGCACGTACCTGTTCCGCATCCCGGCCGTCATCGAGAGCCACCTCGCGCTGACGCTCACTCGGGGCGGGTCGGTATTCGCGCAGCAGCAGCTGTGGGCTGCCGTGCGCACCGAACTCATCAGCGTCATCACGCTCACGACATCGGCCATGCGGGCGGTCGTGACCGATGAGGGCGACGAGCTCACGCACACGTTCGGCTTCATCGGTGTCGCCGCTCAGGCAATCAAAGCATTCGCCCCGGGAGTGGTGGGCAAAGCCATCGACTTCGTGAGCGCCAGTCTCGCGACCGTGCAGAGCACCCAGTCCGCAACCGTCACGATCGGAGCGGATACGTATGCAGCGGTGCTGAGCGAGCTGCGGTCGGCGCTCGACGCGCTCTCGGAGCATGTGCGAGCCGAGGAGACGACGATCCGCAGAACGATCGAGGCCCACATCGACGACTCGCAGCGCGCAGGCAATCGCGCGGACTACGACCTCGACGATGTCGCGCTCGGGCCCACCGCCGCCATCGGCATGGACGCCGAATCGCTGAATCACATCGCCGACCACACGCTGCCCGCCCTCGCGCGGGAGCTCGCCGAGATCGCCGACCTCAACGAGTCGTGCTCGACTGCATTCGCGGTGACGCGGAACGCGGCGATCGGCCTCGGGGCGACGGGGCCCGCGGAGCACATCAAGAGCCTCGACCGCTACATACGAGACCTGCTCGACGATCTCGCGGCCGAAGTGCTCGACGGTGCGGTGCAGCTGAATCTCGTGGTCGACGATTTCGCGGCGAACGAGGCCGAGGTGATGCGGCAGCTGAACCAGTACCTCGCCGGTCTCGAGCACATCGTCGCCGATCGGCCGCGCGGCGACCCGCTCGATCACCCCGCGCCGAGCGGCATCGAGGCGCCGTTCGCGCCCGGGCTCGACACCGGTCGGCGCGATTCGCACCAGATCCGACTCGATCTCGACTCGCTCATGCGCGGCCCCGCGCAGCAGCCGTAGGCGCGGCGCCCTCCGCGCATCGCCCCGCCACGACGCCTACCCGTACCGCGCGTAGCGCTCGGCGGCATCCGCGACATCGTTGTTGTAGGCGGCACTCGGGTTGTAGCCGTCGAGGGCCGCGATCCAGTGCTCCCCGATCGTGAGATCGAGCCCGGGGTCGCAGAGCAGCGCCGCCACCGACAGCGCCGCGTCATCGATCTGGTCGATCTCGACGCGGCCATCGCCGTTCCCGTCGCGGCCGAACATCTCCCAGGTCTGCGGAATGAACTGCATCGGGCCGACCGCTCGATCCCACTCGGCGTCGCCGTCGATGGCCCCGCCGTCGGTATCGGGAGTCGCGATGAATCGAGTGCCGTCGAGCGGAACGCCGATGATGCGCGGCGTCGTCTGCCCGCTCGGCAGCAGGCGCGAGCCGTTGATGCGCCCGTGATCCGTTTCGACGCTGCCAATGCCGGCGAGCATGTTCCACCCGAGGCGGCACCCCGGCTGCTCGCTCGCGAGGGTCAGCGCGGCGCTCGCATAGGCGCTCAGCGCCCGCTTCGGAATGCCCGTGTCGGCCGCGACGCGGGCGAGCCACTCCGGATCCGCGGCGAGGGGCGCATCGGCGGAATCGGCGCCGGCCGCATCACCCGCGGCGTCGTCCGCGGCGGCGGGCGCATCGGCGGAGTCGGCTTCCGCATGCGGCTCCCCCGCGGCCTCGGGCTCCGCAGCGGGAGCAACGGGGGGCGCAACGGGCTGGGCGCCCGTCAGGAGCACCGCGACGGCGGCCGCGATCAGCACCGCGGCGAGCGCGAACCCTCCGAGTGCGTATCGAAGCGCGCGGCGCGGCGATCCCGCACTCCCCCGATCGTTCGCCCGATCGACCGCGCGCTGGCCCGTCACGGCGGGAGATCTCGGGTATCGGCGGGGTGCGGGCATCGCGGTTCAGATTACCGGGAATGAATCGTGCGCCGCCGTGTTAGATTTGTATGCAAGCGCATATAAATGGCGCACACCACGTGCGGAGCCCGACTCCGCGCACGCGAGACACAGGAGCACATCATGGAATTCGGGATCTTCTCGGTCAGCGACGTCACCCGCGACCCGGTCTCCGGCGAAACGCCGAGCGAGGCCGAGCGCATCCGCGGGCTCGCCGAGATCGCCGTGCACGCGGAAGAGGTCGGCTTCGACGTCTTCGCGATCGGCGAGCACCACAACGCCCCCTTCTTCTCCTCGAGCCCCACCACCTTCCTCGCCTACATCGCCGCGATGACGAAGACGCTCAAGCTCTCCACGAGCACGACGCTCATCACCACCAACGACCCGGTGCGCATCGCCGAGGAGTACGCGATGCTGCAGCACCTCGCGCAGGGCCGCATGGACCTCATGCTGGGCCGCGGCAACACCGCACCGGTCTACCCCTGGTTCGGCAAGGACATCCGCTCCGCACTGCCCCTCGCGCTCGACAACTACAACCTGCTGCACCGCCTCTGGCGAGAGGACGTCGTCGACTACGACGGCAACTTCCGCACCCCGCTGCAGGGCTTCACCAGCACGCCGCGGCCGCTCGACGACGTGCCCCCGTTCGTGTGGCACGGCTCGATCCGCACCCCCGAGATCGCCGAGCAGGCCGCCTACTACGGAGACGGGTTCTTCTCGAACCACATCTTCGCCCCCTCCGAGCACTCCCTGCGCCTCGTGCGGTTCTACCGCGAGCGCTTCGAGCACTACGGCCACGGCACGCAGCAGGAGGCCGTCGTCGGCCTCGGCGGGCAGGCCTTCATGGCGAAGAACTCGCAGGACGCGGTGGCGCAGTTCCGCCCCTACTTCAACGAGGCGCCCGTCTACGGCCACGGGCCGCGGCTCGAGGACTTCGCGAGCCAGACCCCGCTGACCGTCGGCAGCCCGCAGGAGGTGATCGACAAGACGCTCGGATTCCGCGACATCTTCGGCGACTACCAGCGGCAGATGTTCCTCATCGACCACGCGGGCCTCCCCACCAAGACCGTGCTCGAGCAGCTCGACCTCTTCGGCTCCGAGGTGCTGCCCGTGCTGCGGGCCGAGATGGCGAAGGATCGCGACCCGCGGGCCGCGGAGGCGCCCTCTCACGCGAGCCTCGTCACCGCGAAGTACGGAGACGCCGCGCCGCGCCAGCCCCGCCCGAACGCCAACCGGGGAGACAATGTAACGGGTGGCTCGCCGTACCAGGACTCCCCGGCGAAGCAGGGCGCGGCCTTCGGGCTCGCCTGAACCGAGAACCCGCGAGTGCGCCCGGCACCCGGCGCCGCCGACAGCCGCCGGGCGCACTCGCCCACCGCAGCACGCACCCACGTCAGAGCATGAGAAGGAGAACGCGAGATGGATCAGCCCGCTCGTATCGATGTGCGCCTCGCCAACGAGGCGTGGGAGTCGGTGATGTCGGCCCACTCGGCGCTCATGCACACCTTCGCCGCCGAGCACATGTGGTCCGAGATCAGCATGCGCGAGTACGACGTGCTCTACACCCTCGCCAAGCACGACGCCCCCATGCGCATGTGCGACGTGCAGAGCGGCGTGCTGCTCAGCCAGCCCGCGCTCTCGCGCATGGTGGAGCGGCTCGCGACCCGCGATCTGATCGCGCGCGAACCCGACCCGAACGACGGCCGCGCCGTGCTGCTGAGCCTCACCCCTGCGGGCCGCGGCCTGCAGCAGCAGGTGGGGCGGGCGCACGCGAAGAGCGTCGCCCGTCAGCTCGGCGCCGCACTCACCCCCCAGGAGATGCAGGATCTGCGCAGCCTCGCCGGCAAGCTGACCGGCGGGGGCGGCGCGGCCTGATCCCCAATCCCGTTCTCACCGCGACACGCTCGAGGAGCACCCCATGACCACCCCATTCGACGGTTCCGTCACCGAACCCGCAGCCGCCCCGACCCGCACCCTCGCCGTGGTGAGCGCCGGCACGAGCGACCCCTCCACCACGACGATGCTCGCGAACCGAGTCGCCGACGCGGCCGCGAAGATCGCCGCGCAGCGCGGCTTCGCACTGCAGATCAGGTTCGTCGACCTGCGCGCCCTCGCCGAGGATGTGACCACGGCGCTCGTCGCCCAGCACGTCTCGCCCGCTCTGCAGGCGGCCAGCGACATCATGCGCGACGCCGACGCCATCGTCGCATCCACCCCCGTCTACAAGGCGGGCGCGAGCGGCCTGTTCACCGCCTTCTTCCAGGTGCTCGACAACGACCTGCTCATCGGCACGCCCGTGGTGCTCGGCGCGACGGCGGGCAGCGCGCGGCACGCGCTCGTGGTCGACGATCAGCTGCGCGGGCTCTTCTCGTACCTCCGCACCATCACGGTGCCGACCGGCCTCTTCGCCGCGCCCGACGACTGGACGAGCCGGGAGTTCGGCAAGCGGATCGAACGCGCCGCGACGGAGCTGATCGCCCTCGTCGACGGCGGATTCCGCGAGTCGGTGCGCGGGGAATCGTGGGGCGCGTACCAGCACTCCTACGGCAGCGCGGGCGGCACGGAGCTCGGGATCGACTTCGACAGCGACCTCATGAAGCTCGCAACGGGCGGGCGCTGAGTTCGAACGCACCGCGTTCGGACTCCGCGCCCGGTGGCGCCACAGCGCCAGCCCACGGAGCGAAGCGCGGGGCGGGCGCTGAGTTCGAACGCTGAGTTCGGTCAGCCCGCCGCTTCGGTGAGAGATTCGGCTTCGGTGAGGCGTCCGGGCCGCATTCGGTCTCACCGAAGCCGGATCTCTCACCCGAGGCGCAGGGTGCGGTGGGCGATGCGCCCGGCCCAGCGCAGGTCGTGCGTCGAGAGCACCACGGATACATCCGCCGCCGAGACCTCGGCGATCACGCGCTCCAGGCGGCGCATGCCCGCCAGATCGCGGCCCAGCGTCGGCTCGTCGAACAGCAGCACCCCCGCCCCGAGCAGCAGCGCCGAGGCGATCACCAGATCCTTCTGCTGAGCGGGATCGAGGTCGTACGGATGCTCATTCGCGTGCTCGGCGAGACCGGTCCGCGCCAAGACGCGCTCCACCTCCGCGGCGCGGGCGGCCCGCAGCCCCGCGCGCTCGCGGCGCCGGTGCGGCGGCAGCGGCAGCGCGCGATCGAGTTCGGCCCGCACGGTCGACGCCGAGAGCTGGGCGCCGGGATCCTGCCCCACCCAGGCGACCCGGTGCGCGCGCCGATGCACCGGCATGCCGGTCAGGTGCTCCCCGTCGACGAGCACCGCCCCGTTGACGCGCACGTCGGCCTCCGCGTCGAGCAGGCCCGCGACCGCGCGGAGCAGCGTCGACTTGCCGGCCCCGTTCGGCCCGACCACCGCGACCACCTCGCCGCGCGTCGCACGGCAGTCGACATCGGCGAAGATCGTCGACCGCCCCCGGCTCACGGTGAGCGCACGCACATCGAGGCGCGCGTCGCCCGCGCGGCCCGAGGTCTCCCGGACCGGAGCCTCCCGATGCGGATCCCCGCCGACGGCGCTCCACACGCCGTGCTCGCCGAGCACCGCGTCGGAGAGCGCGCCGGGTCGCGGGCCGGCCGTGAGACGCCCGCCCCGCAGAAACGCGACGCGATCCGCCCCCGCCGTCAGCTCGTCGTGCTGGTGGCCGGCCAGCAGCACCGCCCCGCCGCGCGCGCAGAAGCGCCGCAACGCCACCGCGAGCAGGCCGCGCGCCCCGGGATCGAGCGAGAGGCCCGGCTGGTCGAGCACCAGTAGCGCCGGCCGCAGCGTCATGAGGCTCGTGAGCGCGACTAGCTGCCGCTCGCCGCCCGAGAGCGTGTCGAGGCGGCGCCCGAGAAGGCGGCGCATGCCGAACGCGTGCAGCGCCGCACCGACGTCGACCGGTCGGGTGCTGCCCGAGAGCCGTGTGGGGAGCCGCACCTCGTCGTCGACGAAGCTCGTCATCCCGGTCAGCTGCGCCTCGGGATCCTCCCCGAGCATCGCGACGCTCGCCGGGGCGTCGACCGCGCCCGAACCGACCCCCCGCTCGTCGAGCAGCCCCGCCGCGAGACGGCAGAGCGTCGAGGTGCCCGACCCCTGGGGCCCGAGCACCGCGACCGCTTCGCCCGCGCGCACGCGCAGATCGATCCCCGAGAGCGCGGCCTCCTCCGAGTCGTGGAACGCGAACCCGGCGCCCGCGAGCGAGAGCTCGAACGCCTCAGCCACGCAGCACCTTCAGCAGCTCGGAGGCCGTCGGCAGGTGCAGCGCACCGGTGAGCGCCGACGCCACGAGCAGCGCGGTCGCGAGCGGCGCCGCCCACCGGAGCGCGCGCTGCGCGGCGCCGTCGCGGTGATCCTGCAGCTCTGCGGGGCGCCGCGCACGACCGAACCCGCGCTGCTCCAGCGTGTCGTGCCGCTGGTCGAGCTGCACGAGCGACGCCGTCAGCAGCCCCGCGATGATGCCCGGCATGAGGCGCACCCGCGTGCCGAGGCGCGCCGTGTCCCAGCCGCGCGCGGCGCGCGCGGCGAGCGCCCGCGACACCTGCTCGCGCAGCAGCGGGATGAGGCTCAGCGCGGTGGCGCAGACGTACGCGATGCCGAGGGGCATGCCGAGTCGGATCATGCCGTCGAACGTGCGCGCCGAATCGGAGCCGAACGCGAACAGCGCGCACACCGCGACCATCGCCGCGACGCGCAGCCAGAGCTGGAGGGCGACGGAGAGCCCCTCGACGGTCACCGCTGCCGCCCCCCAGCGCCACAGCACCTCGACGTCATCTCCGGGGTAGAAGAGGCCCTGCACGATGCCGACCATGACGAGCATCGGCACCGCGAGCGCCGCGAGGGTCGCGATCCACCGTCCGAAGCGCACCCGCGGGGATCGCGCTGCAACCCCGGCCGCGGCGATGAGCAGCGCGACCGGCACGAGGGGCGAGGGGATGCCGTACGTCAGCACGAGCGCGCACACCAGCAGCACGAGCTCGGTGGCGGGGTGCAGGGCTGCAGCCGCCGGCCGCGGACGCGGAGCCGAACGCGGCCCCGCACCCGCCGCCGAGCTGAGCTGACGCACCGGCACGCGGCGCCCTACGCGCCGCCGACGGGTCGCCCCGAGCGCGAGCGCGCGGGCGCGAGCGACCGCATGGCCAACGGGTACCGGCGCACGATGCGCTTGGGCAGCGCGCGCAGCACGAGGAAGGCGAGCAGGAAGATGATCGCCTTGTCCGCGGTGTCGGATGCGAGGCTCTGCACCGTAGTGGCGTTCAGCATCTCGAGGCCCGCGGCCTGCAGCGTCGCGACGATGCCGCCGGTGCCCACGCCGAGGCCGCCGCCGAAGACGAACGCGGCCACGGGCGCCCCGAGTGCGCCGCCGGGAATGCCGGCGATGGCTCCGGCGAGCACCGCCCACCACGGAGCGCGGAATGCGCCGAGTCGGGCCGCCCACCCTGCGGCGGCGCCCACGAACGCGGCTCCCGCGGTGAACGCGATGACGGTGGGGTTGATGGTGACACCCCAGATGACGTTGCCGAGGATGCCGGTGAGCGCACCGGCTGCGGGGCCCGCGAGCACGCCGATGATGACGGAGCCGAGCGAGTCGAGGTACAGCGGAATGGGAGTCAGTGTGCCGACGATCTGCCCGACGGTGATGTTCAGGGCGATCGCGATCGGCATGAGGGCGAAGATGCTGCGCGGGATGAGCGGCAGCGTGCCGGCGGCGATGAGGGCTGCACCGGCGAGGTAGCCGACCATCACCCACAGGGTGGTGTTGCCGAGATCCTGCCCGAGGGTGGCCGGCTGGGTGAAAAGCACGGCGACGTACGTCGCGATGATCACGAGCGCGCCGGCTGCGGTGAGGAGGTACGCCCACTTCGGGGCGGTGGTGCGGGCTTCTCCGGGACTCGTCGTGGTGGCGAGCCCCTGCCCAGAGACGCTATCTTGCGCGGTCATACTGCGGTCCTTCCCTGAGGGTGTCGGTGAGATGGTCGAGAAAACGCGTCGCGTCGACCCGGCGGATGATCTCGGCATTCGCCGGCCGATTCCACCGGCCGAGCCAGTCGGCGATGGTCTCGCCGCGAGTGAGGGTGCCCGTGAGCTCGACGTCGATCGGGGCGAACGCGGTCTCCGCCCACGGAATTCTGCCAGCCGTCGCCGATCCGCGCGACTCGGCCTGCACCTCGGCCGCGTCGCGCGCGCCGTCGCCGCGGAGCCGCTCGGCCGCCGCCCCGCGAGCGCTGCGCGCCCACTCGACCGCCGTCGCCGTCACGTACGGGTCGTGGATGTGGGCGAGGTACCCGTGCCCGTCGGCCTCGTGGAACTCGAAGTAGAAGCGCAGCGCCTCGCCGAGCTCGTGCAGCAGAGCGGGCCAGGGCGCCGGCGCGGGATCGGCGGCGCCGACGATGCGGTTCAGGCGCTCGGGCGTCATCTCGACCATCTCGGTCGCCTCGATCGGGCCGACGACCGGCGGGAACGGGGCGTCTCCCGCCACGTAGGCGTCGCCGAACGCGGCGAACACCCGCGCCGCCGCCTCCGGGTCGTAGCTGACGTTCCACTCCGTGGTCGGCTGGGTGTTGCCGCGGTAGTTGAACGCCCCGCCCATCACGAAGAGCCGCTTCAGCAGCCGCGGCAGCTCGGGTGCGATGTCGAGGGCCAGCGCGAGATTCGTGGCCGGCCCGATCATGACGCCGATCAGCTCACCGGGGTGCGCCCGCGCCGCATCGACCCACGCCTGCGCAGCGCTCAGGTCGCGCACCGGGCTCGCGGGTTCGGGGAGCGCCGCGTAGCCCGCGCCGGTGTCGCCGTGCGTCACCTCCGCGTACTCGGGGTCAGGCCCGGGATCGCCCGCCGCCTCCGCCGCCTCCGCCCGCGCCTCATCGGCGGGCTGCGCGAGCGGGTGCACGGCGCCGGGGAAGACCGGCAGGTCGGGGCGCCCGGCGAGTGCGAGCCACCCGAGGGTGTTGCGCACGACCTGCTCGGTCGACACGTTGCCGCCGCTCGCCGCGATGCCGACGATGTCGACGTCGGGCTGGCAGAGCAGGTAGGCGATCGCTATGGCGTCGTCGATGCCGGGGTCGCAGTCGAGGAAGAGCGGGATCGCGGTGTCTGCCATGGTTCTATTGTGGCGGACCGCGGCGGGCGGCGGGCACCGGGGCGACCACCCCGGCCCGACCGACCGGCCCTACGCGTCGCCCGCCGTGATGCTCTGCGCCTCCTCGGTCGCGCTCTCGTGCGGACGCCCGATGTGCGCGAGGTGGCGCCCCGCGATCCCGAGCATCACCATGGCGACGACGATCGCGCCCGCGCCGAACCAGTAGGGCGCGCCCGCGCCGAGCGCCTCGGAGATGGGGCCCGCGACGGCCGGGGCCACGGCGCCGCCCATGAATCGCACGCCCGAGTAGGTGGACGAGGCGACGTTGCGCGGGAGATCGGTCGCCTCCATCACCGCCTCCGTGAGCGCCGTGTTCATGACGCCGAGCAGCAGTCCGCTGACGATCACGATCACGACGAGGCCGACGAGCGAGCCGGTGAGGCAGCCGAGCAGCGCCAGGCAGGCGGTGAGCCCGCCGAGCATCGTGAAGAGCACGGGGCGCAGCCCGAAGCGGCGGGTGAGGGCGGGCGCCACGAGCACCGAGGTGATGGCGAGGGCGAGCCCCCACCCGAAGAAGACGAGGCCGAGTTCGTGGGCGCCGAATGCGCTGCCGACGGCTGACGCCGCGGCTTCGAGCGGGTACGGGCTGTAGGCGAGCAGCACGAAGAAGCCGAAGTTGTAGAAGAGCGCGACGAGCGAGAGGGAGCGGAGGGCGGGATTGCGGAGGGCGCGGAATCCGGCGAGGATCGAGAGCTTCTCGGGAGCCGGGGCGGTCGCTCCGGCGGCGCTATCGGCGCCGCGCATCGGCTGACGCAGCAGCACGAGGATCGCGATCAGCGCGATCGCCATCAGGCCCGCGGTGCCGAAGAAGGGGCCGCGCCATGACAGCGAGCCGAGCACGCCGCCGACCAGCGGGCCGACGGCGAGCCCGACGCCGAGCGCCGCCTCGTAGAGCACGATCGCCTGACGGGAGCCGCCCGAGGCCGCGCCGACGATCGCGGCGAGCGCCGTCGAGATGAAGAGCGCGTTGCCGAGCCCCCACCCGGCGCGGAATCCGATGATCGCGTCGACCGATCCCGAGGCGCCGGCGAGCGCCGCGAAGACGACGACGAGCACGAGGCCGGCGAGCAGGGTGCGCTTCACGCCGAGCCGGCTCGACACCCAGCTCGTGAAGAACATGGCCGCGCCCGTGATGAAGAGGTAGCTGGTGAACAGCAGCATGGTCTGGCTCGGGCTCGCGCCGAGCTCGTGGCTGATCGCGGGGAGGATCGGGTCGACCAGGCCGATGCCCATGAAGGAGACCGCGCACGCGAAGGCGATCGCCCACACGGCGGTCGGCTGGCGCAGGATCGACGCCTTCGGCGTACTGGAGGTCGCCGGGGTGGAACCGGTGTCTGGTCGGGATTCGGCTGTCGTGGACGTGATCTGCTCCTGGGTCGTGCGCGCAGGTGCGCGCGGTTCTGCGTGGTGAGGGGGAGGGCTGCTCGGCGGTGGGGCCGGTGCGCCGGGCCGATGCGGCACTGCGAGGCGGCCCGGTGCCGCCGCGCGGGCGCTGCGGCACCGCGGGCCTCCGGCGATCCGGCTCTACGGCGATCCGGCGGCGGGGCGCTCCCGGCGCTCCCCCGATGGATCGTCGATGCGGTCGCCGAGCTGGTGCAGCAGCTCGGCGGCGCGGGCGAGGGTGGCTCGGTCGAACTCGGAGAGGGCCTCGAGGTGGGGGCGCAGCCGCTCGGCGGCGGCGCCGAGGTAGTCGACGAGCGCCGCGCTGCCGGCGGGGGTGATGGAGACCAGTGTGGCGCGGCCGTCGGCGGGATCGGGTGCGCGCGCCACCCACCCCTCCCCCTCGAGCCGCTGCACGAGCCCGGTCATCGAGGGCTGCGCGACGCGCTGCTCGTGGGCGAGCGTGCTGATGCGCGCGGGGCCCGACTGCTCGAGCCCGAGGAGCACGCGCCAGGCGATGAGGGAGTATCCGCGACCGGCGACGCGCCCGGCGATGCGCGCGAAGCGCCCCGAGACGCGAGTGAGGTCGCGGGCGAGTGCATCGGAGTCCGAAGCATCGGCACCCGAAGCATCGGTGCCCTGGGCATTCGAGAAGCGCTGGGCGGTCATGGCGACCATGCTACCAGCGATTACATCGTATTGCTATGCAATTCGCGCACCGTCCGCCGAACGCCCCTCGTCGATCACCACCAACTGCTGGTTCGCGAACTCGCGCACCCCCTGCACGCCGAGCTCCCGGCCGAAGCCCGATCGCTTCACCCCGCCGAACGGCAGCGCCGGGCTCCCGCCCCTGACGCGGTTGACCGAGACCATGCCCGCATCGATCTCGGCGGCGAAGCGCTGCGCCGCCTCCTCGGTATCCGCGAACGCCGTGGCACCCAGACCGTACGGCGAATCGTTCGCGAGCGCGATCGCCTCGTCCACCGAGTCCGCACCCACGATCATCGCCACCGGCCCGAAGAGCTCTCGGCGCCACACCGGCTGATCGCGCAGCGGCTCGAGCAGCACGACGGGAGCGAAGCGACGCGGATCCGCGTCGTCTCGGGTCAGGTCGCCCCGCACCTCGGCGCCGCCCCGCTGCGCCGACCGCACCGCGCCGCGCAGCTCGTCGGCCGCCGCCGCGCTCGACAGCGGCCCGAGCACGGTCTCGGCGAGCAGCGGATCGCCCGCGCGCGCCGAGAGGAACTCCGCCGAGAAGGTGTTCACGAACCCGGGCAGCAGGTCGCGCCGCACGATGATGCGCTTCGGCGACACGCACGTCTGCCCGGCGTTCGAGAGCCGCATCGCCGCCGCGAGCCGCGCGAGCTCGTCGCAGCGCTCGGAGTCGAACACGATGAACGGGTCGCTGCCCCCGAGCTCGAGCACCACCTTCGTGAGCGACGCCCCGGCGGCGCGGGCGATCTCGGCGCCGACCGCCTCGCCGCCGGTGAACGACACCCCGGCGACGAGCGGGTGCGCGATGGCCGCGAACACTTCGTCGTGCGAGAACCCCGAGTGGGCCACCAGCCCCTCGGGGGCGCCCGCCTCCGCGAAGATGCGCTCCGCGATCGCGGCGCTCCCCGCGCAGACGGCGGCGTGCTTGAACACGACCGCATTGCCGAGCAGCAGATTCGGCGCAATGCAGCGGACGAGCTGGTAGTGCGGGTAGTTCCAGGGCATGATGCCGAGCACGACGCCGGTCGGCTGCAGGCGCACCTCGGCGCGGCCTCCGTCATCGAGCGCGACGGCTTCGGGCTGCAGCACGCGAGCCGCCTCGCTTGCGTAGTGGGCGAGGATCGCCGCGCACGAGCGCACCTCGGCCAGCCCCTGCGAGACCGGCTTGCCCATGTCTCGCGCCATCTGCCGCGCAATCTCGTCGGCGCGCCGCTCGTAGACCTCCGCCGCGCGCGCGAGCATCTCCGCCCGCGCGGCGACCGGCTCCCCCCTCCAGGCGGCGAAGGCCCGCGACGCGCGCTCGAGCACCTCGTCGACGCGCGACGAGCCCGCGCTCGCACTCGCGCTCACACCCGCGCTCGCACTCGCGCTCACACCCGCGCTCGCACCCGCGCTCGTGCGCACGCTCTTCTGCTCGCTCATGCCGCGCGGCCCGGCACGATCGGGTCGAGGCGCAGCCAGATCAACGCGGAGGCGCCCGAGTCGAGCGCTCGGGCGAAGACGGGGGCGAATTCGGCGGCGTCGTCCACGCGATGCCCGGCGATGCCGTGCGCTCGGGCGAGCATCGCGTAGTCGGGGTTGGTCAGCTCCGTGCCCGAGGGGCGGCCGGGGAAGTGGCGCTCCTGGTGCGAGCGGATCGTGCCGTATCCGCTGTTGTCGATCACGACGACGATGGCGCGGCCCCCGGTCGCCTGCAGCGTGGCGAGCTCCTGCCCGTTCATCCCGAAGCAGCCGTCGCCGGCGAGCGCGACGACGGTGCGGTCGGGGTGCACGAGGCACGCGGCGACCGCGGCGGGCACCCCCATGCCCATCGCGCCGTTGCGCGGGCCCGCGAAGGTGCGCGGCCGTTCGTGGTGCAGGTAGCGCAGCGCGCCGATGACGTAGTTGCCGGCTCCCGCGGTGATGATGGCGTCGTCGGGCAGCAGCCGCTGCATCGCACCGAACACCTCCCCCCGCCACACGTCTTCGCCCGCGCGCGATGCAGCGGGGGTGCTCCAGGCGACGTAGGCCTTCCGCTCGCGCTGCAGGCGCGCGCGGCGCTCGGGCGAGCCCGCGCCCAGCTGCGTCAGCCCGTCGAGCCATGCCGCGGGCGGGGCGACGTAGTGGAGGGTGGTCTGCCCCTCGTGCGCGAGCAGGTCGGCGTCGTCGCCGACGACGATCGTCGTGGCCTCGCCGCCGCCGAGGGTGTACTCGTCTGAGAGCACGTCTCGTCGCGTCGTGCCGAGGTAGCAGACGAGGTCGGCCTCACCGTAGGCCTCCGCCGCGCCGTCGTTGCGACCGAACCCCAGGCTGCCGACCCAGGCTGGCGAGCTGTGCGGGAACGCGTCATGGCTGCGGAAGTCGGAGACGACCGGGATCGCGGCGTGCTCGGCGATACGGCGCAGCCGCGCGGCGCTCGCCTCGTCCCAGCCGTCGCCGCCGACGACGAACACGGGCCGCTCGGCGGCGTCGAGCGCGCGGGCCGCTGCGGCGAGCGCATCGTCGCCGTACCGCGCGGGCGGCCGCTCGGCCGGCGCGAGGTCGCGCGTGCGCGCCACCGGGGCGACGAGCACCTCCTCGGGCAGCCCGATCACCACCGGGCCGGGCCTGCCCGACTCCGCGATCTCGAACGCGCGGGCGACGCGCTCGGCCGCCGTCTCGGGGTGGTCGAGTGTGAACACCGCTTTCGCCGTGCTCCCGAACCACGAGGCGAGATCGAACTCCTGGAACGCCTGCAGGTCGCGCACGTGGGTCGCGATGAGCCCGACGAACACCACCAGCGGGGTGCAGTCCTGGTAGGCCGTGTGGATCGCGATCGAGGCGTTCGCCGCCCCCGGCCCCCGCGTCACGGCGACGACGCCGGCGCGGCCGGTGAGCCGGGCCTCCGCGAGCGCCATGAACCCGGCGCCGCCCTCCTGCCGGGCGGTCACCAGCCGGATCGGGGAGTCGTGCAGGGCGTCGAGGAGCCCGAGGAAGCTCTCGCCCGGAACGTGGTAGACCCGCGCGATGCCGCGCCTCTCGAGGTGGGTGACGATGGTGCTGGCGACGGTGTCGGTCATGCGGGTTCATCCTTCGTTCGCGGTCGGGCGGCGTGCTGCGGGGGTTCTGGTGAGGGGCGCCGTGCGGTTACGGCTGCCGCGACGCGAAGGCGTCGTGGAGCCGCCCGGCCGCGCGGAGCATCGCGTCGATGAGGCGGTCGTCGGGCAGGGCTCCCTGCTCCGTGATGACGCTGAGCGCCCCGATGCCGGCGCCTTCGTGGGCGATGGGCACGGCCACGGCGGTGATGCGGTCGCCCAGCCACTCGGAGTGGACGAGCGCGTAGCCCTGGAGCCTGATGCGCGCGTAGACGGCGTCGTCGAGCACACCGGAGTCGCGGGCCGCGGCGCGGTGCGCCTCATCGGAGAAGGCGAGCAGCACCTGGCCGGATGCGGAAGATCTCGGAGACACCCGGGCCTCGTAGCCCCGCCTGATGAACTTCGCCCGTGCGGGCTCCACCCGCTCGACGATCACGGGGGTGCTCTGCTCCATGACGGCGAATGACACTGGGGCGCCGAGCTCGGCCACGGCCTCCTGCATGACGGGGAGCAGGATCGGGCGCAGTTCCTTCGCGGGGTTCACGCGCGAGGCGAGGTCGGCGACGCGCAGGCTGACCCGGTACACCGCGTTCTCGTCTTGGAACGCCCAGCCCGCGGCCACCGCGGTCTGCAGGTACTGGTGCGCGGCTGCCCGCGCCCAGTCGAGTCGCTCGGCGAGCGCGGAGACCGAGAGCCCGGCTTCGGCTCGTGCGAGCGCGTCGATGACGGTGAGCATCTTGATGCCGGTCTGCAGCACGGGGGTGCCCGTCGCGCGGCGGGCGCCCCTTCCGCGCTGCGGTTCGCCCGAACGGGGGCCGGGGGTCGCTTCGGTCATCGCACTTCCTCGTGATCGCTTGCCGTCTTGCATATGCAGACAGTGTCTGACCCTGCAATACGGCGATGCTAGCACGGCCCCGAATGCAGCAGCAGACCCGCCCCACCGACGGTGGAGCGGGTCTGCTGCGGTGCGCTGACGGAGGGGCTACGCGCCGACGTACCCGTCGGCGACGTTCAGGGCCTCGTCGATGATGTCGAGACCACGCACGAGATCCTCCTCGGAGATGATCAGCGGCGGCGCCACCTGCAGGCGGTTGCCCGCGGCGAACGGCCAGAGGCCCGCCTGCTTGCAGGCCGCGACGACCGCGTTGAACGGCGCGGCGGCCTCCCGCGACGCGTTGAACGGGATGAGGGGCTCGCGGGTCTCGGGGTTCTTCACGAGCTCGATCGCCCAGAACAGCCCGGTGCCGCGCACCTCGCCGACCGACGGGTGCCGCTCCGCGATCTCGCGCAGACGCGGCCCGACGACGCGCTCGCCGAGGTCGCGCACCCGCTCGAGGATGCCCTCCTCGGCGAAGATGTCGAACGTCGCGACGCCCGCCGCAGCGCCGAGCGGGTGCCCGCTGTAGGTCAGCCCTCCGGGGAACGGCTTCTGATCGAACGTCTGGTGCACGGCCTCGGAGATGACGACGCCGCCGAGCGGCACGTAGCCCGAGTTGACCCCCTTGGCGAACGTCACCAGATCGGGCTTCACGTCGAACGCCTGGTAGGCGAACCAATGGCCGGTGCGCCCGAACCCCGCCATCACCTCGTCGGCGATGAGCAGGATGCCGAACTCGTCGCACAGCTCGCGCACGCCGGCGAGGTAGCCGGGCGTCGGGATGAGGATGCCGTTCGTGCCGGTCACGCTCTCGAGGATGACGGCCGCGATGGTCGCCGGCCCCTCGAGCTCGATCGTCGCCCGCAGGTGGGCGAGCGCGCGCTCCGTCTCCTGCTCCGGGGTCTCGGCGTAGAACGCCGAGCGGTAGGGGTAGGGCCCGTGGAAGTGCACGACGCCCGCATCGAGCGTGCCGTTGGCCCAGCGCCGCGGTTCGCCCGTCAGCGTGATCGCGGTCGACGTGGAGCCGTGGTACGACCGGTACCGGGCCAGCACCTTCTGACGGCCGGTGTGGTGGCGCGCCATGCGCACCGCGTACTCCACGGCGTCGGCGCCGCCGTTGGTGAAGAACACCGAGCGCGCCCCCTCGAAGGAGTGCTCGACGATGCGCTTGGCGAGTTCGCCGCGCACGTCGTTCGCCATGGCGGGCTGGATCGTCGCGAGACGGCCCGCCTGATCCTGGATCGCCTTGACGAGGCCGGGGTGCTGGTGGCCGAGGTTCAGGTTGACGAGCTGCGACGAGAAGTCGAGGTACTCGGTGCCGTCGTAATCCCAGAACCGCACCCCCTCGCCCTTCGCGATGGGCAGCGGGTTGATCGCGCCCTGCGCCGACCACGAGTGGAAGACGTACTGGCGGTCGTTCTCGCGCACCTCGCGCTGGGCGTCGGTGTCGCCGAAGCTCTGCTCGGCGCCGGTGAGATCGATGTAGTCGCTCATGCGGTCGCTCCTCAGTGGTTGCTCGGGAAGCCGAGGTCGATCTTCGACTGGTCGGGGTTCGGCCAGCGGGTGGTGACGACCTTCGAGCGCGTGTAGAAGTTGATCGACTCGGGGCCGTAGATGTGGGAGTCGCCGAAGAGCGAGTCCTTCCAGCCGCCGAACGAGAAGGCGCCCACGGGCACCGGGATCGGCACGTTGATGCCGACCATGCCGGCCTCGACCTCGAACTCGAACTGGCGGGCTGCGCCGCCGTCGCGCGTGAAGATCGCGGTGCCGTTGCCGAACTGGTGCGAGTTGATGAGCTCGAGGCCCTCCTCGTAGCTGTCGACGCGCACGATGGCGAGCACGGGCCCGAAGATCTCCTCGCGGTACACCTTGCTGTCGGTCTGCACGTGGTCGATCAGCGACACTCCGGTGAAGAAGCCGTCGCCCTCGAACTGCGCCTCGCGGCCGTCGACGACGACGGTCGCACCCTCGGCCTCGGCGCCCGCGACGTAGCCCTCGACGCGCTCCTTGGCCTCGCGGGTGATCAGCGGGCCCATCTCGGATGCGGGATCGGTGCCGTCGCCGATCTTGAGGTTCGCGATGCGGCTCGTGAGCTCGGGGATCAGGCGATCCGCGACGTCGCCCACTGCGACGACGACCGAGACGGCCATGCAGCGCTCGCCGGCCGAGCCGTAGGCGGCGGAGATCGCGGCGTCGGCGGTCACGTTGATGTCGGCGTCGGGCATGACGAGCATGTGGTTCTTCGCGCCGCCGAGCGCCTGCACGCGCTTGCCGTTGGCGGCTGCGCGCTCGTAGATGTACTTGGCGATGGGGGTCGAGCCGACGAACGAGACGGCCTTGACGTCGGGGCTGTCGAGCAGGGTGTCGACGGCGACCTTGTCGCCGTGCACGACGTTGAGCACGCCGTCGGGCAGGCCGGCCTCGCGGAAGAGGTCGGCGATGAAGACCGAGGCGGAGGGGTCGCGCTCGGAGGGCTTCAGCACGACGGTGTTGCCGCACGCGATGGCGCTCGCGATCATCCAGAGCGGCACCATGACCGGGAAGTTGAAGGGGGTGATCGCCGCGACGACGCCCACCGGCTGCTTGATGGAGTGCACGTCGACGCCGGTCGAGACCTGCTCGTCGCGCTCGCCCTTCAGCAGGTGCAGCAGGCCCGACGCGAACTCGACGTTCTCCAGGCCGCGCGCGATCTCGCCGGCCGCATCCGAGAGCACCTTGCCGTGCTCGCTGGTGACGATGGCGGAGAGCTCGGGCGTGCGCTGCTTGAGCAGCTGACGCAGGTTGAAGAACACGTCGGCGCGCTTCGTGAGGCTCGTGCGGCGCCACTTCGGCAGCGCCTCCTGCGCGGCGGCGATGGCCTGCTCGACGGTCTCGACCGATGCGATGCTGAGCTCGTGCTGCGCCTCGCCGGTCGCCGGGTTGTACACCGGCTGGGTGCGCTCCGCGGTGTCGACCTTCTCGCCGCCGATGACGTGGGGGATCCGTGCCATGCTTCGCCTGCTTTCTCGTGAGTGCGCGTGCCTGCGCGTACGCGTTCGTGACGGGGATCGCCGCTCTTCGGGCAATCTGTTCGGAATCGTCGATTCCGCCACGACCCAGTGTGACAGGCGAGTGTCGGCTGATCGACCGCATTCCATCCACGATTGGCCCCGCTCCCGTACACTCTGTTCGATATGACTGACATGCATGCCGACGCACCGCCCGTGACCGTCGCCGACGCCCTCGCCCTCCCCGAGCTGCGCGCGGGGTCGCCCGAGCTCGTCGCCGGCCGCGCCGGGCTCGACCGCGCCGTGCGATGGGCGCACGTCGTCGCGGGGGCCGGCGCCCTCCCGCTGCTCGAGGGCGGCGAGCTGATCCTCACGACGGGGGCCGGCTGGCCGACGGACGCGCCCGCCCTCTCGGCCCTCGCCGCCTCCGTGGTCGCCGCCGGCCCCGCCGCGGCCGTGCTCGAGCTCGGGCCGCACTTCGACGCCGCTCCGGCCGAGCTCGCCGACGCGTGCGAGCGGCACGGCATTCCGCTCATCGTGCTGCATCGCGAGGTGCGGTTCGTGCAGATCACCCAGCGGGTGCACCAGCGCGTGCTCGCGGCGCAGACGGAGGCGCTCGCGGCGCGGGCCGAGGTGCACACGATGCTCACGGAGCTGGGCCTCAACCGCAGCCCCGTCGATTACGTCGTCGAACGCCTCGCCGAGACCCTCGACGCCCCGGTGGTGCTCGAGGACTCCGCCGGCCGGGTCGTCGCCTGGACCGGCGCGGAGCTCCTCCCGCAGACGGCGCTCGCCCCGTGGTCGGCGCCGCAGCCCGGTGCGCTGCCCCACGGATCGGATTCGGTCGCCGTCGAAGCGCAGGGCAGGCGCTGGGGGCGGCTCTCCGCGCTCCCCGGGCCGCCGCACCCGGCCGGCCGGTGCACTGTGCTCGAGCTCGGAGCATTCGCGCTCGCGCTCGGCAAGCTGGCCGACCCCGACGGCGAGCAGTGGCTGCGGCTGAGCGCGAAGCGCCTCTTCGACGCCCTCCTCAACGGGCGGTACCGCAGCGACGGCGAGCTCGCCACACAGCTCGCCGCCGCCGGCCTGACGATCGAGGGGCGCACGCTGCTCGGCGCGACGCTGCGCGGCACCGACGGCTTCGGCGCGCACACGTCGCTCGAGCGGGCGGTGCTCGAGACGGCGCTGCGTCGGGCGGTCGCGCCCGAGGGCCGCGTGATCATCGCCCCCGAGCCGGCCGACGACGGCGTCGCCCATCACGATCGCCCTCTGCTGCTCGCGCTGCTCTCATTCCCCGCCGACGACCCGCGCGTAGCGGCCGCGGCGGATTCCGGATCGCCGCCGCCGCTCGCGGTGCGCCTGGCGCGCGAGCTCGACATGCTCATCCCCTCGACGACTCCTCCGGCATGGCGGGCCCACCTCGGTCTCGGCGCCCCGGGCCGCGGCGTGCGCTCGCTCATCACCTCGCTGGAGCGGGTGCGCGCCGCCGGGCGCCTGCGTCCGACGGCGTCGACCGGCCGGGTGACGGTGCAGCAGGCGGAGCGGCAGGCGCTCGCGTATCTGGTGCGCGGCCTGGCGGCGACCCCCGAGGTGCAGGAGTTCGCATCGGATGCGCTGGGCCCCCTCATCGCGCACGACGCCGAGTCGGGGCCCGGGCACAGCGGAGACCTGCTGCTCGTGCTGCGGGCGTACCTCGAGCACCCCGCGAACCGATCGCTGGCGGCGCAGCGGGCGCGGCTCTCGCGATCCGTCTTCTACCAGCGCCTCGCGCTCATCGAGGAGCTGCTCGACGTCGATCTCTCTGCGGGAACGACGATCGCGGCGCTCACCGTCGCTCTGCTCGCGCGCACCGACTGAGGCGCGTCGGCTCAATCGCTCCAGAGATCGGGGTAGTGGTGACCGAGTGCGATCACGAGTCGTCGCAGAGCCGGCAGCGAGAGCCCGATCACGCAGCTCGGCGCTCCCTCGATGCGTTCGATGAACGCCCCGGCGAGGCCGTCGATGGCGAAGCCGCCCGCGAGTTCGAGCGGCTCGCCCGTGGCGACGTAGGCTTCGAGCTCGGCGTCCGCGAGGTCGCTCGCGAGCGTCACGGTCGCCGTGTCGACCGCCCCCGCGGCGCCGCGCGTCGCGCCGCCCGTGCAGTCGATGAGCCAGTGCCCCGAGTGCAGCACGCCCGTGCGGCCGCGGTGCTGCCGCGAGCGTGCGAGCGCGACCTCCGGCAGGTGCGGCTTGCCGAGAATCTCGCCGTCGAGCAGGAACATGGAGTCGCCGCCGAGCACGAGCCCGTCGATCTCGCCCGTGCCGTCGGGGCCGTGGCGCCGCACCACGTCCTCCGCCTTGAGCCGCCCGAGATACTCGGTGAGCTCCGGAGCGGTCAGCGCGCGCCCGAGCTCCGTCTCGCGCGCGGCGACCTCCGCCTCCTCGTCGACGTCGGGTGCGAAGCACACCGGCTCGATGCCCGCTCCGCGCAGTACGGAGAGCCGGGCGGGCGACGTGGACGCGAGGTGAAGACGCATGCTCAGCAGTGTACGGCCCGGGCGCGAGCGGGTTCGCCATTGCGTTCACGGCGGATTCCCGAGTCAGCCTCTGTACACACTCAGTTCGCGTGCATACACTCCGAGGGGAGGAAGGGATCGACTGCCGATCAGCCCGAGGCGCCGCCGCCGGCGCCGTGCGTCAGTGGAGCGACGAGGGCTGATATTCGTGCGCGCGCTACACCAGCACCTTCGACGGCGACAACCCCCTATTCCGTCTCGAGCGATCCGACGTACCTTGTGGTCATGGGGATGCACCGTGCCTCCCCGTGAACGGAAGGAGTTCTCATGGGTTTCCTCGGATTTTTGCTGCTCGGGCTGATCGCAGGGGCGATCGCGAAGGCCATCCTGCCGGGCCGTCAGGGCGGCGGTTGGATCGCTACGCTCATCCTCGGCGTCATCGGCGCCCTCGTGGGCGGCTGGCTCGGAGGCCTGCTCTTCGGCGCTGACCTCGGTGAGTTCTTCTCGATCGAGACCTGGCTGGTCGCGATCGGCGGCGCGATCGTCGTGCTGCTGGTCTGGGGCCTGATCACGGGTCGCAAGGGCAACCGCGCCGCGTAATCCCGGCGCAGTACCGCGGCGCGCACGCGCCGCCTCCCGAGGTCGACCTCGCGCAGTGGGAGAATGAGGGCATGACTGCATTGCACAGCTCAGCCCCGCTCGAACCCGGCGTCGAGGTCGACCTCGTCGTCACCGGCATCGCCCACGGCGGTGTCGGTGTCGCGCGTCACGAGGGCCGCGTGGTCTTCGTGGCCGACGCGATCCCCGGCGAACGGGTGCGGGCCCGCGTCACCGATGCGAAGAAGAAGTCGTTCGCCCGGGCGACGGCCGTCGAGGTGCTCGACGCCTCCCCCGATCGCCGCGAGCACGTCTGGGCGGAGGCCGCCATCGCGCGGGATCCCGAGCACCGGGCCGGGGGCGCCGAATTCGGGCACATCTCGCTCGAGCGCCAGCGGGCGCTGAAGGCCGAGGTGCTCGCTGACGCGATGCAGCGCTTCGGCGGCGTGCAGCTGACCGCCGAGGGCGCGGACGACGCGGCTGACGCCCTCGCCGACATCGTCGAGCCGCCTCCCGTCTTCGTCGACGACGAGGACGCCGATCCCGACCCCGCCGCCGACTCGGGCCTGGGCTACCGCACGCGCGTGCGCCTCCACGTCGATCCCGAGACCGGCGCCGTCGGCCCGTACGCCGCCCGCAGCCGCCGCGTGATCCCCGTCGAGTCGCTGCCGCTCGCGACCGAGGGCATCAACCAGATCGCGCCCCTCGCCGAGGCCATGCCCGGCGTCGACACCGTCGACCTCGTCGATCCGTCGGGCGACGACCCGCGCATGCTGCTCACCCTCGCCGGGGAGAAGCAGCGGTCGGGCGCGAGCGATCCGATCCACGAGTGGGTCGAGGATCGCGGGTTCCTCGTGCGCGCCGGCGGGTTCTGGCAGGTGCACCGCGCCGCTCCCGCCGTGCTCTTCACGGCCGTGCGCGACGCGATCGGCGAGCTCATCGACGACGGCAGGTTCGACCCGGTCGCCGGCAACCTCGACCTCTACGGCGGGGCGGGGCTGCTCGCCGCCGCCGTGGCCGAGGCAGCCGGGCCGGGCGTGAAGATCGCCACAGTCGAGGCGGAGGCGGCCGCCACGGAGGACGCGGCCGAGAACCTCTCCGCGATCGTCGGGGCGCTCGCGCACACCGCGCGGGTCGACCGGCACCTCGCGGATCTGCTGCGCGCCTCGGGGCCCGTGCGGGAGCGCCTGCGCCGCGGCACCGTCGTGCTCGACCCGCCGCGGGCGGGCGCCGGCAACGGCGTCACCGCGCAGCTCGCCGAGCTCGCGCCGATGAACATCGTCTACGTCGCCTGCGACCCGGTGTCGCTCGCCCGCGACACGAAGTCGCTGCGCGACTCGGGGTACGAGCTCACCGGGCTCCGCGCGTTCGACATCTTCCCGCACACGCACCACTTCGAATCGCTCGCCGTCTTCCAGCGCGCGTGAGGGAGGGCGGGCGCGCCGTGCGCCCGAGGGCGGGCGTCGCGCCCGTGAGGGCGGGCGCGCAACCTCGCTGAAATCGTGCACTGCGATCATGGATGCATGACAACGGCGTTCACCCTGGTGCAGCTCTCGTACTTCAGCGCGGTGGCGCGCCTCGAGAATATGACGGCCGCGGCCGCGGAGCTGAGCGTCACCCAGTCGACGCTCTCGAGCGCCATCTCGCAGCTGGAGCGCGAACTCGCCGTCGAGCTCTTCACGCGGGATCGCGGGCGCGGCCTCCAGCTCACCCCGGCCGGCCGGGCGCTGCTCGCCCGCGGCCCTGCCCTGCTCGAAGAGGCGGAGCTGCTCGCGTCGTCGGTGCGCTCGGCGAGCGAGGCCCTCTCGGGCGAGCTGTCGGTCGGCATCTACGCGCCGCTCGCGCCGTTCCGGGCCCCCGAGATCCTCGACCGGTTCGAGGCCGCGTTCCCCGAGGTGCAGCTCACCTTCTTCGAGGGCGACCAGGGCAGCCTGCAGGAGGCGCTGCACGACGGGCGCTGCGAGGTCGCGCTCATGTACGACCTCGGCGTCGACCACCGCTTCGCCCGCACCGTCATCGACCGCGTGCCGCCCCACGTCATCGTGCCCGAAGCGCGGGCCCAGGCGCTCGCCGGGCGATCCGTCGTCAGTCTCCGAGAGTTCGCCGACGACCCCTTCATCCTGCTCAACCTCCCCCACACCGGCGACTACTACCTCCGGCTCTTCCGCCAGCTCGGGCTGGAGCCGCGCATCCGGCACGTCTCCCTCGGCTACGAGACGGTGCGCTCGTACGTGGCGCGCGGCCACGGCTACTCGATCCTGAACCAGTGGCTCGATCAGAGCCTCACCTACTCGGGCAAACGGGTCGTGCCGCTGCGCCTCTCCGACGAGTTCCCGCCCACGGAGGTGTCGCTCGTGCAGCGGCGCGACATCTCGCCCACCCGCAAGGCGCAGGCCTTCGTCGAGGTCTGCCGCGACATCTACCAGGGTTCCGCGGGGGCATCGACTGCGTCGATCGGCCGCAACGAACCTTCCCATTAGACGCCGCGCTCCCCGTCTTCGAGGATTGGGGAACCCGGTCACCGGCCCTGCGGCACATCGACCTGACCCGACCGGGACATCCATGGAGGACGCAATGACGCTGAATTCCGACCGAGCCCATCCCGTCGCCCCCGAGCGCGCGTCGTCGCGCGCCGCGGAACCGACCGCCACCGCCCAGCCGCCCACCGACCCCGTCAACCTCCCGACCGGGCCGCTGCCCGTCGCGGAGCGGAAGCGGCTCGACAAGAAGCGTCTGCGCGTGCTGCTCGCCGGCAGCGTGGGCCAGTTCATCGAGTTCTACGACTTCAGCCTCTACGGCCTCTCGGCGCTCACCCTCGCCACCCTGTTCTTCCCAAGCGACAACCCCGCGGTCGGGCTCCTCTCGACGTTCGCCGCCTTCGGCGTCGCATTCTTCATCCGCCCGCTCGGCGGGCTGTTCTTCGGCGCGATCGGCGACCGCTACGGCCGCCGCCCCGTGCTGTACATCACGCTGCTCACGATCGGCATCGCGACGGCCGGCATCGGGCTCCTCCCCACGTACGCGCAGATCGGGATCGCCGCGCCCATCCTGCTGGTGCTCTGCCGCCTGCTGCAGGGCTTCTCGGCCGGCGGCGAGTCGGTCGGCGCGCCCGCCTTCGTGTTCGAGCACGCCCCCAAGCATCGGCGCGGGCTCTGGCTGAACATCACACTCGCCGCCACCGCCCTGCCCTCCGTCATCGGCGGCGCGCTGATCCTCGCGCTCTCGCAGAGTCTCCCCGCCGACGCGTTCGAGGGCTGGGGCTGGCGCGTCCCGTTCCTCCTCGCCCTGCCGCTCGCCGCATTCGGGCTGTGGATCCGCTCCCGCACCGACGAGTCGGAGGCGTTCAAGGAGGTGCAGGCCGAGCAGCAGCAGACCGAGCGGCAGACGCCGATCCGCGACGCCTTCCGCGAGAACTGGCTGAAGATGCTCCAGGTCATCATGGTGATGGGGCTCACGGCGATGGGCTTCTACTTCTTGTCGGGCTACTTCGTCTCCTACGTGCAGACCGCCGGCGATCTCTCGCGCGAGAGCTCGCTGCTCGCCAACGCCGCAGCCATGCTGCTGTACGCGCTGCTGCTGCCGGTCGGCGGCATGATCGGCGACCGCGTGGGGCGCAAGCCCATGCTGATCGCGGGCGCGGCCGTCATCGCGCTGCTCGCCGTGCCCGCCTTCATGCTCGTCACGTCAGGGTCGCTGCCGCTCGCGATCCTCGGCCAGTTCCTCTTCGTCGGCGCCGTCTGCGTGTACGGCGGCGGCTGCTACACCTTCTTCGTCGAGATCTTCACGACCCGCACGAGGTTCACCTCCGCCGCCGTCAGCTACAACGTCGGCTACGCCATCTTCGGCGGCACCGCGCCGTTCATCGGCACGTGGCTCGTCGAGACCACCGGGTTCGGTGCGAGCCCCGGCGTCTACATGGCGGCAGCGGCCGCGATCGTGTTCCTCGTGCTCGTGCTCACCCGCATCCCCGAAACCCATCCGCTGAAGCGGAAGCCCCTGACAGGAGTTGTCCGATGACCCCCGATGCCTTTCTCGCTGACTTCCACGCCGTCGCCCGCATCGGCGCGACGCCCGCCGGCGGCGTCGACCGCCAGGCCGCGACCCCCGCCGATCGCGAGACGCGCGAGTGGTTCGGCGCGTTCGCCGCCCGGCGCGGTTGGAAGACCCGCGTCGACGGCATCGGCAACCAGTTCGCGCTCGTCGAGCTCGTGCCCGGAGCCCCCTACGTGCTGCTGGGCTCGCACCTCGACTCGCAGCCGCTCGGCGGCCGCTTCGACGGCGCCTACGGCGTGATCGCCGCCCTGCACGCGGCGGAGCGGATCGCGGCTCGCGTCTCGGGTGCGGGCGCCGCCGCCGACGGGCCGCCGTTCAACCTCGCCGTCGTCAACTGGTTCAACGAGGAGGGCGGCCGCTTCGCCCCCTCCATCATGGGCAGCTCCGTGTTCGCCGGCATCAAGGACGAGGCGGAGATGCTCGACGTGCGCGATCTCGAGGGCACGAGCGTGCGCGAGGCGCTCTCCGCCATCGGGTACCTCGGCGCCGACGAGCGCCCCGCCATCGCCTCGTACGCCGAGATCCACATCGAGCAGGGGCGCCTGCTCGAACGCGACGGCCTGCCGATCGGCGCCGTCGATCGCAGCTGGTACACGCAGAAGCTCGACATCGAGGTGCTCGGGGAGCAGTCGCACACCGGTGCGACCGCGATGGCCGATCGGCACGACGCGCTGCTGGGCGCCGCGCAGGTGATCACCCGCGTGCACGAGGTGACCGAGCTCTTCCCGCCCGAGACGCTCGTGTCGTCGGTGGGTCAGCTCACCCTCGAGCCGAACTCGCCCATCGTGGTGGCCCGCCGCGTGCGCCTCGTCGCCGACCTCCGCGCCGACGACGCCGCCGTCGTGCTCGCGGCCCGCGACCGGCTGCGCACCGACATCGCGGAGATCGCCGACGCCTACGGGCTGACCATCACGGCCCGCGACTTCGACGTGCGCGACAACCAGCACTACCCCGAGGCCGGGCTCGCCCTCGCGGAGGAGGCCGCGGCGCATCTCGGGCTGGGCGCCCGTCGCATCCGCACGATGGCCGGGCACGACTCGGTCGCGATGAACCGGATCGCGCCCACCGTGATGCTCTTCATCCCCTCGGTCGACGGCGTGAGCCACTGCGAGCGGGAGTACACGAGCGACGCCGACATGGTGGCCGGCGTCGAGATGCTGGCCGAGGTCGGCTGGCGGCTCGTGCACGGCGCCCTGCAGCCCGAGACCGCATCCGCACTCGCGGCGAGCGCGTGACCGAGAAGGCATCATGAGCACGGCATCCGCATCGACGGCCGCACCCGCGGCCGAGCGCACCGGCGGCACCGGCGCCATCAGCGCGCCCGAGACCCCCGATACCCGCCGCGCCGTCATCAGCGGCGACGCAGAGCTCGCGTTGCTCGACGCGCACACCGCCCGTGACCGCTTCCGCAGCGGAGACCTCGCCCCGTCCGCGCTGCTCGAGGCGGTGCTCACCCGCATCGAGGCGGTGAACGGCGACGGCGAGCACCCCGGCGTGAACGCCTTCACCGAGATCCTCGCCGACTCCGCGCGGGCGGCGGCGCGGGCCGCAGACGCCGCGTACGCGGCAGCCCGCCCGGGCGACGCGCCGCTCCCGCCGCTCCTCGGCATCCCCGTGGCGACGAAGGAGAAGCACGGGATCGCGGGGCTCACCCTCGAACAGGGGCTCGCGGCCTGCCGCGGCGACATCGCGGCCGCGCACCACCCCGTCGTCGAGCGCGTGCTCGCCGCGGGCGGTGTGATCCACGGCCGCACGACCTCGCCCGAGTTCTCGTGCGCCACGACGACGCACTCCCCCATGTGGGGCGTGACGCGCAACCCGTGGAACCTCGACGCGACGCCGGGAGGATCATCGGGCGGGGCCGGTGCGGCCCTCGCCGCGGGCATGGCGGTGCTCGCGACCGCCTCCGACATCGCGGGCAGCACCCGCATTCCGGCCGGGTTCACCGGCACCGTCGGGTACAAGGCGCCCTACGGCCGCATTCCGGGAGCGCCCCCGCTCTCCGCCGACTGGTACCGCGGCGACGGCCCGATGGGGCGCACCGTGGCCGACACGGCGCTGCTCGCCGAGGTGATGAGCGGGCGCCACCCCGGCGACCACGCGTCGTGGGGACCGCAGGCGATCGGCTCGCTCACCTCCGCGCTGCAGGGCGCTGCGGGAGCGCAGGGTTTGCGGGTCGGGCTCTCGCTCACGCTCGGCGACTACCCCGTCGCGGCCTCGATCCGGGAGCGCACCCTGCACGTGGCCCGCGCGCTCGAAGCCGCGGGCGCCGAGATCGTCGAGGTCGATCTCCCCTGGACCACCGACCGGCTGCGCCGCACCGCCTTCGCCCACTTCGGCCACATCCTCGGCCCCGCGATGTCGCGGCTCACCGCGGGCACCGAGGCGGAGCTCGCCGACTACACGCGGCGCTTCATCGCCGACGCCGCCCGCGCCGCGTCGCAGGTGAGCCTCCCCGATTCGCTCGCGCTCGACGCCGCGGTGCAGTCGGAGCTCGCCGCCGCCATGGCGGGCGTCGACGTGCTCCTGACGCCCACGCAGGCCGTCGAGATGCTCGATGCCGACGGCGCGTACCTCGACGGCATCGACGTGCGCGACGCCGACGGCACGACGCGGCACCTGGAGCACTACTGGGAGGCCCACCTCACCAGCCCGTTCAACATCGCGAACCGCGTCCCCGTGCTCTCGGTACCGAGCGGCCTCTCACCGGTCGGCGTGCCCATCGGCGTGCAGGTGGTCGGGCACCCCTTCGACGAGGCGATGGTGTTCCGCGCGGGCTCCGCGATCACCGAGCTCGTCGCCGCACCGCCGTTCCCCATCGAGATCGGGGCGCGACGCGACGCGACGCTCGGGTGAGGCGACGCGCACCGGTGCGTCGGCGCGCTACGGTGCGACGACGCGCACCACGCCGCGCATCTCGGGGTGGATCGAGCAGAGATAGGGGTACTCCCCCTCCTCGGTGAACTGGTGCGTGTAGCTGCCCTCGACGAGCAGCTCGCTCACGAAGCCGCGGTCGTCGGCGACGACGTCGTGCTCGCCCGGCCCGACGAACACCCACCGCACCGCCTGCTGCGGCGCGATCTCGACCTCGGCGGGCTCGAAGCGGTTGTCGACCACGGTGACGGTCGCGTACGCCTTGACGTCGTCATCCGACGGCACGGGATCGGGCTTGCCCGCGGGCGCGCAGCCCGCCAGCACGGCGGCGGCGCCGGCGCCGAAGACGCCGGCCGCCCCGCTGAGCAGACGTCGCCGCGAGATGCCGCGATCCACGGTGCTGCGATCCACGGTGCTGCGATCCACGATGCCGTCCCGCTCAGTGCTGATGCAGCGCACGCGCCGCATCCGTGATCGCGCCGGTCATCGACGGGTAGACCGCGAACGCCGAGGCCACCTGGTCGACCGTGAGCCGGTGCTCGACGGCGAGCGCGAGCGGGAAGATCAGCTCGCTGGCGCGGTGCGCCACGACGACGCCACCGATCACCGTGCCCGACGCCTGCCACGCGAACAGCTTCACGAAGCCATCGGTGAAGCCGATCATCTTCGCGCGCGGGTTCACGCTCAACGGGATCGTGTGCGATACGGCCTTCGCCACGTCGGAGGCCTCGGCGAGCGAGTTCTCGTTCCAGCCGACCGTCGCGATCTCGGGGTAGGTGAAGACGTTCGCCGCGACGTTGCGCAGATCGATCGGGCGCACGAAGTCTCCCAGCGCGTGCATGATGGCCGTGCGGCCCTGCATCGACGCGACCGAGGCGAGCGGGAAGAAGTCGGTGCAGTCGCCCGCCGCGTAGATCGAGGGCACGTTCGTGCGGGCGACCTTGTTCACCCGGATGTGCCCGCTGTCGGTCAGCGAGACCCCGGCCTCCGCGAGGCCCAGGCCGGCGGTGTTCGGGATCGACCCGACCGCCATCAGGCAGTGCGTCGCCTCGATCGTGCGCCCGTCCTCGAGCTCGACGAGCACGCCGGTCTCCGTGCGCGACACCGACGTGGCGCGAGACTTCGACATGACCTGCATGCCGAGGCGGGTGAACTCCCGCTCGATCACGCCCGCAGCGTCGCGATCCTCGCCCGGGAGCACCTGGTCGCGGCTCGACACGAGCGTCACCTCGGAGCCGAGGGTGCGGTACGCGTTCGCGAACTCGGCGCCCGTCACCCCGGAGCCGACGACCACGAGGTGCTCGGGCACGCTCGGCAGGTCGTAGAGCTGCTTCCAGGTGAGGATGCGCTCGCCGTCGGGCTTCGCCGAGTCGAGCTCTCGCGGGCTCGACCCGACGGAGACGACGATCGTGTCGGCCTCGATACGGTCGAAGTCGGTGCCGCCGCCGCCCGCCGCCGTGGAGATGACGACCGCGTTCGGCCCGTCGAGCCGGCCCTCGCCCTGCACCACGCGCACGCCGGCGTCTTCGAGCGAGCGGAGCATGTCGACCGACTGCGCGCCCGCCATCGCGAGCAGGCGCTTGTTCACCGCCGCCAGGTTCACGGCGATCTCGGGGCGCACCGGCTTGCCGTCGCCGCCGGGCACGAAGGCCTGCACACCCAGCCGCCCCGAATCGCGCACGCTCTGCGCCGCGCTCGCCGTGGCGATGAGGCTCTTCGACGGAACGACATCCGTGAGCACGGCCGCGCCGCCGACTCCGGCGCGCTCGATGAGAATGACTTCGGCGCCGAGCTGGGCTCCGGCGAGCGCCGCCTCGTAGCCGCCGGGGCCGCCGCCGACTATCGCGATCCGATGCTTCCGTTCATTCGCTTTCGCCATGCTGCAAGTCTACGCGGGGCCCTCGCGCCCGCGCTCCGCCCCAGCCCGCCGCGTCTGCGCTGCGCTCAGCGGCGTCACTCGCCCCGCTGGCACTCCGTGCGGCAGTCGCGATCGCAGTACCCGGGCCACCGCTTCTCGAGGCGCCGGTCGAGCCCCATCCAGTAGGTCTGCATGACCGAGCTCGTGCGCGCGCCCATCCAGAGCTGAATGTTGCGCACGGCCTCGCCGTCGGCCCACAGCCACTCGTCGAACCAGGCGTCCACGGCGCCGGCGAGCGCTTCGCCGCGCCGCCGCCCGAGGCCCGGCCGCGGGCTCTGCTCGCGCTGCTCGCGGCACAGCCACGTGATGCCCACGTTCGGGGGTGCCGGCAGCGTCTCGATCTGAATCTCGGAGAACACCTCGATGAAGACGCGGCCGTACGCCGTGTCGGGCAGCTCGCGGAGCCATTCCCCGAGCTGGGGCAGGTCCGAAGCGTCGCCGGCAGCCACCACGCAGTCGATGCCGTCGGGGTCGACGACCGAGACAGCCTCGGGGAAATCGGATGGTTCAGAGAAGTTCACACCCTCATCTTAGGTCAACCTAACCTTGGTCGGAAGATCTCACAGCGAATTCGTCGCCCGTCCGCGCGGGCTGCCCCGCCCAGCGGGCCGCGTGCCCGGAGCCGCATCTGCGGTCGCCTAAGATCGACAGTTACGAGCCTGCGCAGCCGGGGGATCCGGGCCGGTCGGCGCGCCCGCGCCGACACCACACGATGAAGTTGGAAGGACCGCCACACATGACGAGGATCGAATCCTCCGCCGCGACCTCGATCGACGCCCACGCCGGCAGAGACGCCATCAGCGGCGGCCTGCCCCCGCGCACCCTGCGGCGCCGCAACGCCTACGCGCCCGCCGCCCTCGAACGCGACCCCGGCATGCCCGCCTCCTCTTGGCGGCTGCGCAGCGATGCATGGGAGTACCTCCGCTTCGCCGTGAAGCGGCTCGCCACCGACTCCGAGACCGCCGACGCGCTCGCCACCGACGGTGAAGTGCACCGCAACCTGCGCGCGCTCGAGACCATCGAGCTGTACTGGGCCGGCTTCGGCCAGCGCTACGTCGCCGCGATCAGCGAACTGCTCGAAGCGGGCGACTACCGCACCGCCCTCGACCGCATCGGCCGCGTCGTGCACCGGCTGCGCCACGACACCGTGCCCGACGAACCGCGCGACGAATACCTCGACGAGGCGGAGCGCGCCGAGTTCACCATCGACGCCGACCCGCGCCCCCGCTTCGAAGTGCTCGTCGTCGACGAGACGACGGCGCAGGATCGCGACGGCCTCCGCACCGAGCTCCTCCGCCTGCGCGGCCCCGCCGACGACTTCGTCTACGACTACGTCGTCGTGCCCTCGGCCGACGACGCGGTGGCGGCCGTGCTCACGAACCCCAACATCCTCGCCTGCTTGGTGCGCCCCGGCTTCAGCGAGCGCACCCGGCAGAAGCTCAGCCGCGACCTGCAGGAGTCGATCCGGCTCGCCCGCGCCGAGGTCGTCCGAGGCTCGGCCCCGGCGCGCAGCTCGCTCGCCTCGGTGCAGCGCGTGCTGGGCCTCGCCGACACGCTCGCCGCGATCCGGCCCGAACTCGACCTCTACCTCGTCGCCGGCGCCCACATCGAAGATCTCGCGGGGGCGCTCACCCGCCGCTTCCGCCGCGTCTTCAGGCGCGAGGACCAGCTCGAACTGCACCTCACGCTGCTGCGACGCGTCTCACACCTCTACGACACCCCCTTCTTCAGCGCCATCCAGGATCACGCGCGGCGGCCCGTGGGCGTCTTCCACGCCCTGCCCGTCGCGCGAGGCGGCTCCGTCGTCGCCTCGAAGTGGATCCGCGACCTCGCCGACTTCTACGGCCTGAACCTGCTGCTCGCCGAGACCTCCGCCACCTCGGGCGGCCTGGACTCGCTGCTCGCCCCCACCGGCGCCATCAAGAAGGCGCAGGATCTCGCCGCCCGCGCATACGGCGCGAAGCACACGTTCTTCGTCACCAACGGCACCTCGACCGCGAACAAGATCGTGCACCAGGCGCTCATGGCGCCGAACGACGTCGTGCTCGTCGACCGCAACTGCCACAAGTCGCACCATCACGCCGTCATGCTGACCGGGGCGCGCCCCGCCTACCTCGAGGCGTACCCGCTGAACGACTTCGCCTTCTACGGCGCCGTGCCCATCGACCGCATCAAGCAGCTGCTGCTCGACTACCGCGCCCAGGGCCGCCTCGACGAGGTGCGCATGATCACGCTCACGAACTGCACCTTCGACGGCATCGTGTACGACCCGGAGCGCGTCATGGCCGAGTGCCTCGCCATCAAACCCGATCTCGTCTTCCTGTGGGACGAGGCCTGGTTCGCGTTCGCCGCGTTCCACCCCGTCACCCGGCGGCGCACCGCGATGGCCGCCGCGAAGCGCCTCGAGCAGCAGCTCGGCACCACCGCCCACGCCGCCGCCCACCGCGCGCAGCGGGAGCGCCTCTACGAGGCCGACGGATCGCCGGCGAGCGACGAGGTGTGGCTCTCCGAGCGCCTCATCCCGGCACCCGACGCGCGCATCCGCGTGTACGCCACGCAGTCCACCCACAAGACGCTCACCGCCCTGCGGCAGGGGTCCATGATCCACGTCTACGACCAGGACTGGGTGCGCGACGCCGAGGAGCCCTTCCACGAGGCGTACATGACGCACACCTCCACCTCGCCGAACTACCAGATCCTCGCCTCCCTCGACATCGGCCGCCGGCAGGTCGAGCTCGAGGGCTTCGAGCTCGTGCAGCGCCAGCTCGACCTCGCGACCAGCCTCTCGCAGGCGATCGCCCGGCACCCGCTGCTGCGCCGCACCTTCCGCGTGCTCACCGCTCACGACCTCGTGCCGGCCGCCAACCGCGAAGCCGGCCGGCCGATGCCGCTGCGCGACGGGCTCGCGTCGATGTGGGAGGCGTGGGCGACCGACGAGTTCGTCGTCGACCCCTCGCGCATCACCATCGAGATCAGCCGCACCGGCGTCGACGGCGACACCTTCAAGCACGAGCACCTCATGGACCGCTACGGCATCCAGGTCAACAAGACCAGCCGCAACACGGTGCTGTTCATGACCAACATCGGCACGTCGCGCAGCGCCATCGCGTACCTCATCGAGGTGCTCGTCAAACTCGCCGAACGGTTCGAGGAGGCGCGGGCGCAGCAGGATCCCGACCTGCTCGCAGGGGCCGAGACCGACATGCCGCCGCTGCCCGACTTCAGCGCGTTCTCCCCCCGCTACGCCACCGACGGCGTACTGCCCGACGGCGACATGCGCGCCGCGTTCTTCCGCGGGCAGCAGCGGGGAGCGGTGGAGCACGTCTCGCACGCCGAGCTGCTCCGGCGCGTCTCGCGCGGCGACGTGCCCGTCTCGGCGGGATTCGTCACGCCGTACCCGCCGGGGTTCCCGGTGCTCGTGCCCGGCCAGGTCATCTCGGCCGAGGTGCTCGACTTCATGGCGGTGCTCGACACCCGCGAGATCCACGGCTACGACGTGCGCCGCGGATACCGCATCCTCCGCCCGGAGGAGTGAGCGGGGCGGGGCCGTGCGCGGCGGGCTGGGCTCGGCCGTGCGCGGCGGCCTGGCCCCCCCCCCCGGGCCGAGCCGGATGGTTTGCGCCGAGACCGAGGCTTTCTGCACGGTGGAAACGCTCGGTCTCGGCGCGAACCCTCGTGCTCGCGCTGGGCGGCGCGCCGGCGACCCGGCGCTCTAAGCTGGTGCGCATGAGTTCCGCCGCACCCGACGCCCGCGCATCCGACGCCGCACCCGCCGCCCACGCATCCGACTCCGCCGCACCGGGCGCGCCGACCTCACCCGGCGCCCTCGCCGCCGACGCCGCCTCCGCGATCGCCCGGCTCACCGGGGTCGAGCGTCACGACATCGCGCTGACCCTCGGGAGCGGATGGGGCAAGGCGGCCGACGTGCTCGGCGAGACCGTCGCGGTCGTCTCCGCAGACGAGGTGCCCGGCTTCCACGCCTCCGGGGTGCCCGGCCATTCGGGCACGCTGCGCTCGATCCGGCTCGCGAACGGCAAGCACGCCCTCATCATCGGGGCGCGCACCCACTACTACGAGGGTCGGGGCGTGCGAGCCGTGGTGCACGGAGTGCGCACCGCCGCCGCCGCGGGCGCTGAGATCATGATCCTCACGAACGGCGCGGGCGGGGTCGATCCGGCGTTCCGGGCCGGCGAGCCGGTGCTCATCAGCGACCACCTGAACCTCACCGCCGTCTCCCCCATCGAGGGCGCCAACTTCGTCGACCTCACCGACCTGTACGCGTCGCGCCTGCGCGACGTCGCGCGCTCGGTGGAGCCGAGTCTGCAGCAGGGCGTGTACGTGCAGCTGCCGGGCCCGCACTACGAGACCCCCGCGGAGATCCACTACCTGCGCACGATCGGCGGGCAGATCGTCGGCATGTCGACGGCGCTCGAAGCGATCGCCGCCCGCGAGGCGGGCATGGAGGTGCTCGGGCTCTCGCTGATCACGAACCCGGCCGCCGGCATGGGGGATCCGCTGAGCCACGCCGAGGTGCTCGCCGAGGGCAGGGCCGCCGAGCCGCGCCTCGCCGATCTCCTCTCCCGCGTGGTCGCCCAGCTCTGACCGGCGCCCGCCCCGCCGCTCCGCCGCTGCCGCCCCGCCGCCGCACCGCTCCGCCGCTGCCGCCCCGCCGCCGCTGCCGCTGCGCCGCCGCACCGCCGCTGCCGCTCCGCCGCCCCGCCACTCTGCAGCGGGGTCACTTTCGGAGGGTGTCGAAGCGGTGCAGCCCCGCGACACTCTCCGAAAGTGACCCCGCTCGCACAAAGGGGGGGGGACGGCGGCGCAGCGGCGGCGGAGCGGCAGCAGCGGCGGAGCGGTGGGCGGGGCGCGCGCAGCGCCCCCGATGCGCGCCGATAGGATCGGGGCAACGAGCACTCGAGGAGGAGCGCATGGAGTCGGTCGACGTCGTCGTCATCGGAGCGGGGTTCGCGGGGCTGATCGCCGCGAGGGAGTTGAGCGCGGCGGGCCTGAGCGTCGTCGTGCTCGAGGCGCGCGATCGCGTGGGCGGGCGCACCTGGACCGACCGCCGCTTCGGGCACGACCTCGAGCTCGGCGGCACCTGGGTGCACTGGGTGCAGCCGCACACGTGGGCCGAGATGACCCGGTACGGCCGCGACATCGAGCGCAGCCCGAGCGCCGAGGAGGCGTACTGGCGCGACGCCGACGGAACCCCGAGAACCGGCACGATCGCCGAGTTCATGGCGGTGATCGCCGACGGGCAGCAGGGCATCATCGATGACGTGCGCACCGCGATCCCCCGCGGCGTCGACCCCACGAGCGGGGGCATCGCCGAGCTCGACGCGCTCACGGTGCAGGATCGCATCGACGCCCTCGGGCTCGCCCCCGAGGCGCGCGCCGCGAACGAGTCGGTGTGGGTGGGGCACGTGAACGCCCCGCTCGATCAGGTCGGCCTGTCGAGCGCCCTCCGCTGGGTGGCCGCGACGGGTGGCCATTGGCAGCTGATGCACGAGGCGTCGGCGACGTACCGGGTGGTGGGCGGCATGAGCGCGTTTACGGCCGAGATCGCGCGCGACGTGCGGGGCGACGTGCGCCTGGGGGCGACGGTGGCGGCTGTGACGCAGGTCGCCGCCGGCGCGGAGCCCGGCGCGGAGGTCGAGCTGGTCGACGGGTCGCGGATCCGCGCCCGCCGCGTCGTCTCCACGCTCCCGGCGAACGCCCTATCGACGATCGCCTTCGACCCGCCGCTGCCGGAGGCGTGGCGGCGGCTCGGCGAGGAGCGGGTCGCGTCGCAGGGCACGAAGGCGTGGATTCGCGCGCGCGGCCATGTGCGGCGGTTCTTCGCCTACGCGAGTCAGCACGACCCGCTGTCGGTGCTCAAGGCCGAGTACTACGGCGTCGACGAGGACGGCGAGTTCACGCTGCTGGTCGCGTTCGGCCCCGATCACACGCGCCTCGACCTCGACGACGTCGCGGCGGTGCAGGCGGCGGTCGACGCCTTCCGTCCGGGCATCGAGGTGACCGCCGCCACCGGTCACGACTGGATGGCCGACCCCCTGTCGCAGAACACGTGGATGACGCACCGGCCCGGCCAGCTCACCCGGTACCTCGCCGATCTGCAGCGCCCGCACGGTGCGGTGCACTTCGCGACGACCGACAACGCCGACCTGTGGGGCGGCTTCGTCGACGGCGCGATCGAGAGCGGTTTGCGGGAGGCACGCAGGATCGCGGCCGCGCTCGCCTGACCGGCGAGCCCGCCCCGCCCCAACCCTCCCCCTCCTCCTTACGGAGCGGGGTCACTTTTGGTGCGTGTCGCGCGCGCAACACGCACGGAAAGCGACCCCGCTCGCAAGCGGGAGTGGCGCCCCCTACGCCTCGTGCACCACGCGGCCGTCGACGACGGTCAGCGTGATGGGCACGGCGGGCAGCGCGTCGGCGTCGGTCGCGACGGGGTCGGCGCCCCACACCGTCAGATCCCCCACCGCGCCGATCGCGATGACGCCCCGATCGGCGTGACCGCGCGCCCGCGCGGGCCACAGCGTGTAGGCGAGCAGCGCCTCCTCGGCGGTGAGCCGCTGCGCCGGTTCGAACACGTTCGCTGACGGGTCGCCCGGGGTGTGCCGCCCGCGCGCCCACGCCATGCCGATCCGCGGATCGTACTGCGCCACCGGCCAGTCCGATCCGAGCACGAGCGTCGCACCGGCGTCGAGCACGTCGCGCACCCGGTAGCCGGTGCTGCTGCGGCCCTCGCCGAGCCGCTTCGCCCACGTATCGCTGCCGTCGGAGGATCGCCACTGCATGTGCAGGGGCTGCATCGAGGCGGTTGTGCGGCTGCCGCGCAGCTGCTCGACGTCGGCGTCGGAGAGCACTTCGAGGTGCTCGATGGAGTGGAACGGCAGGCCGTCGCGCTCGGGGAGCGACGCGTAGACGTCGAGCACCCGGCTGACGGCGTAGTCGCCGACCGCGTGCGTGGCGATGAGCATGCCCGCGTCGTGGTAGGCGCGCACCACCTCGCCGTATCGCTCCCACGACGGCCAGAAGGCGGCGCGCCCGTCGCCGCAGGCGTCGGGCTCGTGCAGCCACGCGGTGCCGGTGTCGATGACGCCGTCGCTGAAGAGTTTGATGGCGCCGGTCTGCCAGAGGCGGCCGGCGCGATCCTTCGCGGCGATGACGCGCTCCACGTCGGCGTCGGTGTCGCCCACGGCGTGCCAGTGGTGCACGGTGAAGCGGTGATCCAGCTCGCCCCGCTCCTCCAGTTCGGCGAGCAGCTCGACGGTGGCGTCCTTCCCGTCCATGATCGCCCCGCCGGTGAGTCCGACCGACGCGAGGCGGCGGAACATGTCGCGCAGCGCGTCGCGCTCCTCGTCGTGCGCGGGCCGAGGCGCGGCGTCGAACACGAGGTTGTAGGCGGTGGGTTCGCGCAGCTCTCCGGTCGGGTTGCCGGCCGCGTCGACGACGATCTCGCTCGCATCGTCGAAGTCGCGGGCGCCGGTGATGCCGGCTGCGGCGAGCGCGGGTGCGGTGGCGAGCCCGGTGTGCAGGTCGTAGCAGATGAGGGCGACGGGCCGGCCCGGGGCGGCGTCGGCGATCAGGTCGCCGCGCAGGCCGGTGTGCTCGAAGGCCTCGTATTCGAGGTTCCAGCCCCGCAGCCAGGCGCCCTCGGGCAGGCGCGCGTGCTCCGCCGCCAGCGCGGCGCGCAGCTCCTCGATCGTCTCGAGGCCGCCGAGGTCGAGGCCGGCGGTCACCGACGCCGCCCAGTGCGGGTGGGTGTGCGAGTCGAAGAGGCCGGGCGTCACCGTCGCCCCGCCGACGTCGCGCGTGTCGATGCCGAACTGCGCGGCGGCTTCGGCCACCTCCTCGTCGGTGCCGACGAGCTCGATGCGCCCGGCGCGGATGAGGATCGCGGTCGCGTCGGCATCCTCCTCGGTATTGCTGCGCAGCGACGCGCCGATCAGTGCGAGGTCGCCTCCGGTGTGCTCCATGGTGCTCCGTTCTGGTGGTGATCGGTGGGCGGTTCGGGCCGTGCGGGGGGCGGGCTCAGTGCCCACCGCCGGGGGTGCGGGCGGCGGGCTCAGTGCCGGCCGATTGGGCTGTAGTGGCGGCGCGGGGCCGTCTCCGCTCCGAATCGGGTCGGATCCCAGTGCCGGTCGAACTCCGCGTCGGAGGGGTCGCCCGCCACGAGCGCGGGGAGGTACTCCCCCATGAACGCAGCGTACTTGAATCCCTCGCCGGAGTCGCCGCAGGCGAGCACGACCGAGGGGTGGGTGCGCCCGATGATGAAGTCGCCGTCGCCGGAGTCGGTCCAGGTGCAGACCTGGGCGCCGAGCACGCGGGGTGCGATGGCGGTGAGGTCGCGCTCGACCCTGGCGCGGATCGTCTCGGTGCGCGCGGGATCGGGGGCGCGGTCGAGGTCGTCGCCGAGCGTGCCGCCGGTGAGGGCGCGCAGCGGGCGGTCGAGCCCGATCTTGTACCCGGCCGTTCCGTTGGGCATCGCGTACACGCCCGCGGAGTCGGGGCCGTCGGCGGCGGGCACCGCCTGCGGGCAGTCCACGAGCCCGGGGAGATCGGGTGCGGGGGGCGCGGCCGCTGGGTCGCCCACGTAGACGACCTGCTCGATGTAGGGGGTGAGCGGCAGCGCGATGCCGAGGCCGGACAGCAGCTCCGCCGTGCCCGGCCCGGCCGCGACGAGCACCTGGTCGGCGGTGCGGCTCGCGCCGTCCGCGAACCGCACGGTCGCGGAGCCGTCGCCCGGCTCGATCGCGGTGACGCGCGTCTGGGGCAGGTAGGCTCCCCCGGCGTCGACGAAGGCTGCGAGCGCTCGGTCGAGGAGGCGGTGGATGTGCACCACGCCCGCCTGCTCGACGTAGAGCGCGTCGCGGCCGTCGGGGCGCAGCCCGGCGAAGGCGTCCCCCACCCGGTCGGCGGCGATGCGCTCGACGGGTTCGCCGATCGCGGTGAGCGACGCGGCGACGGCGGGCAGGGAGGCGTCGTCGCGCCAGAGCAGCCCGGTGCGGCGGTGCACGGCCTCGCCGAGCCGCTCGCCGAGGCGCTCCATCGCGTCGAGCGTGCCGCGCAGCGAGCGCGCCCGCCACGGCTGCGTGTCGGCCAGGCGCCACAGCCGCGTGCTGCCGCCGTTCGACGCCTCGGGGCCGCCCGGCGCGAAGCGCTCGATCAGGGTGACGTTCCACCCGCGATCCTGCAGCCCGAGTGCGGCGGGGAGCCCCCAGGCGCCCGCCCCCACCACGATCGCCGTCGGGCGACCCGCTCTCGTCGTCATGCGGTCAGTCCGCGATGGTGGTGAAGTGCTTGCGCAGCGGCTCGTGCACGCGCCAGACGCCGACCCAGCCGGAGGGCATGACCATGACGTCGCCGGGCCCGAACTCCTCGGGCTCCTCGCCGGCGACCTCGACGGTCACGCGGCCCGAGAGGATCGTGCAGATCTCGGTGTAGCCGAGGCGCTCGGCGGTGAAGTCGCCCGCGGTGCACTCCCACAGCCCGGTCGTGATGCGGGCGTCGTCCCAGACGGTGGCGGAGGCCTCGGTCTGGCCCGGGGTCAGCGCCGTCGGTTTCGGCGCGTGGCCGCCGAGGTCGAGGGTGTCGGTGCCGTGCGCGGCGTGCGTGCGGACGGTGGTGGTGGTCATGCGTGCTGCTCCTCTGAGGGTGATGGGGTCAGTGCCGTCCGGTGACGACGTCGGCGATGTGCGCGATGGGCGAGGTCTGCGGTCGGCCCGCGAGCTCCGAGCGGTCGGCGAGCCCGTACGCCGCGTACAGGCCCTTCGTGGCGAGCCAGCGCAACGGCTCCGGCTCCCACTTGCGCACCCGGTGGTTGACCCAGGGCAGCCCGGTGATCTCGGTGTCGTTGCCGATGATGAGGTCGGCGATGGTGCGGCCGGCGAGGTTCGTCGACGTGACGCCCGTGCCGACGTACCCGCCGCCCCAGGCGATGCCCGTCGCCCGGTCGAGCCCCACGGTCGCCGCCCAGTCGCGCGGCACGCCGAGCACGCCCGACCACACGTGGTCGATGGCGGCGTTGCGGGTCACTGGGAAGAAGCGGTGCAGGATCTCGCTGAGCGTCTCGACCGTCACCTCGGGCGTGCGGCCGTCGGTGTCGGTTTTCGACCCGAACTGGTAGGGGACGCCGCGGCCGCCGATCGCGATGCGGTCGTCGGCGGTGCGCTGCGCGTACATGTAGACGTGCGCGAAGTCGCCGAGCACTTCGCCCTGGTTCCAGCGCAGCTCGTCCCACACGTCGGCGCCGAGCGGCTCGGTGGCGATGAGCGAGGAGTTCATCGGCAGCCAGAGGCGGTGCAGCCCCTTGAGGTTGGCGGTGAACCCCTCGGTGGCGCGCACCACGTACTCGGCGGAGACGGTGCCGTGCGTGGTGTGCACGCGGTGGGGGGCGATCTCGACGACGCGGGTGCGCTCGTAGATCTCGACGCCGAGGCGCTCCGCGGCGGCGGCGAGGCCCGCGACGAGCTTCGCCGGCTGGATGCGCGCGGCGTGCGGGTGCCAGACGGCTGCCCGGGTGTGGGCGACGTTGATCTTGGCCTGCGCCTCGGGCTGCTCGAGGAGTTCGAGGTCGGTGTGCTTCCACCGCTGCTCCGACGCGGCGAAGGCTCGCAGCCGCGACTCCTGCGCCGGCGTGTACGCGACGCCGAACTCGCCGCCGCGCTTGATATCGGCGTCGATCCCCTCGGCCTCGGCGACGCGGATCACCTCGTCGACCGTCTCGTTCATGGCGCGCTGGAACCGCTCGACGGCGTCGCGCCCGTGGGTCTTCTCGTACTGCTCGCGGCCGCCCGTGACCGAGTTCGTCAGCCAGCCGCCGTTGCGGCCCGACGCGCCGTAGCCGGCGTGCCGCTGCTCGATGACGACGACCCGCAGTTCGGGGCGCTGCTGCTTCAGGTAGTACGCGGTCCAGAGGCCCGTGTACCCCGCGCCGACGATGGCCACGTCGGCGGTGAGGTTGCCGGGGAGCGCGGGGCGCGGGGTCGGTGCCCCGATCTGCTGCCACCAGTGGGAGACGTTGCCGTTGATCATGAGTATCGGTCTTTCTGCCGCATCGGGCGTCGTGGGAGAAGAGCGGGCGGGTGGAGTGGGGTGGATCGGCGCGCGCCGCGCCGGGTGCGCGTCGACCCGGGTGTCAGAGCGGGAAGACGGAGGCCGAGCCGGGGTTCCAGCTGAGCCAGGCCGACTCGTTCTCGCCGTGCAGCCAGTCGAGCCCGCGGTCGCCGCGCACGACGCCGGTCGAGCCGTCGGGCAGCACGATCTCGTACTTCCATCCCGAGCCCAGGTAGATCGCCTGCCGCACGGTCACCGGCACCGCGGGGCGGCCGGGCGCCGCGCCATCGGCCGTCGCGTGGAGCTCGCCGTGCTCGGGGCGCACCACCGTGATCGTCGATCCGTCATCGCTCGTGATCTTCGTGGATTCGCCGATGAAGCCGGCGACGAAGAGGGAGGCGGGGCGCTCGTACAGGTCCTCCGACGTGCCGACCTGCTCGATGCGGCCCTCGTTGAAGACGGCGATGCGATCGGACAGGGTGAGCGCCTCCTCCTGGTCGTGGGTGACGAAGACGAAGGTGCGGCCCACCTCGCGGTGCACGCGCCGCAGCTCGAGCTGCAGGCGCTCCCGCAGCTGCTTGTCGAGCGCGCCCAGCGGCTCGTCGAGCAGCAGCACCTTCGGCTCGAAGACGAGCGCGCGGGCGAGCGCCACGCGCTGCTGCTGCCCGCCCGACAGCTCCTTGGGGTGACGCTCCTCGTACCCCTCGAGGCCGGCGGTGACGAGGGCCGCCCGGGCGCGGACGGCGGCATCGGCCTTCGCCACTCTGCGCTGCTTCAGTGGGAACAGCACGTTGTCGAGCACCGAGAGGTGCGGGAACAGGGCGTAGTGCTGGAACACGATGCCGAGGCCGCGCTTGTGCACGGGCACGTCGTCCATGCGCCGGCCGTCGATCTCGACGTACCCCTCGGTGAGATCGGTGAATCCCGCGATCAGGTTGAGCGTGGTCGTCTTCCCGGATCCCGATGGCCCGAGGAAGGTCATGAACTCGCCGGCCTCGACGCGCAGGGAGACGTCGTCGAGGGCGATGGACTTCGGGTAGTGCTTCGAGACTCCTGCGAGCAGGATCTCCGCACCGCGCTGGTTACGCTCGTCGGGCACGGTTTTTCCTTCCGGTCAGCACCAGCGCGCCGATCACGAGCACGGTGGTGAACACGAGAATGACGGTCGCGGCTGCGGCGAGCGTCGGGTCGGTATCGCGAGTGACACTCGCGTACATGAGCACTGGGAGGGTGTTCAGGTAGGGGCTCTTGATGAAGAGGGAGAGCACGACCTCGTCGAACGAGGTGACGAACGCGAAGAGCGCCCCCGACACGATGCCGGGCACGATGTTCGGCAGCGTCACCGTGAGGAACGTCTTCAGTCGGCTCGCCCCGAGGCTGAGCGCGGCGAGCTCGAGCCGGTCGTCGAAGCCCGCGAACCCCGCGGTGATCGCGATCACCGTGAACGGCAGCGCGAGCACGGTGTGCGCGAGCACGAAGCCGATCACCGTGCCGACGAGGCCGAGCTTCAAGAAGACCGCGTAGATGCCGATCGCCACCACGATGCCCGGCACCACCATCGGGGCGAGCAGGCCGATGCGCAGCGTGGTCGACATCCGCTTGCTCGTGAGCGCCCGCAGCCCGAGGGCCGCGAGGAGCCCGAGCACCGTCGCGAGCAGGGCGACGAGCAGGCCGACGAGCAGCGAGTTGGTGAGCGCCGACGTCCACGCCCGGTTCGAGAAGAACGACTCGTACCACTGCAGCGACCACGTCTCGGGCGGAAACGCGAACGACGCCTTGCCGGTGAAGCTCAGCGGGATCACCACGAGGGTGGGCGCGATGAGCCAGAACGCCACCAGCACACTGAAGGCCCACAGCACCACACGCGTGACGGGATGGATCTTGATCATCAGAACACCTCCACGGCGAGGCCCTTGCGGCGCGCCGATCTCACGATGAGACCGACGACGGCGAGCAGCAAAAACGTCGCGACGAGCAGGATCACGCCGAGCGCTCCGCCGCGGCCCCATTCGAGCAGACTGCTCACCTGCGCGTAGATCGCCTGCGCGAGCATGCTGTCCGACGGCGACCCGAGCAGCGCCGGGGTGACGTAGAAGCCGAGCGACTGGATGAACACCATCAGCGAGCCCGCCGCGATGCCCGGGATCGAGAGGGGCAGGAAGACCCGCAGGAACGCGACCGACGGGCGCGCGCCGAGCGAGCGGGCCGCGGTGACGAGCCGGCCGTCGATGCCGCTCATCACGGCGTAGAGCGGCAGCACCATGAACGGCATGAGCACCTGGCTCAGGCCGATGAGCACGCCCGTGTTGCTGCGCAGCAGCTGGAAGGGCCCGATGCCGAGGAACTCGAAGAACGTGTTCACGACGCCGGAATCCTGCAGCAGCACGATCCAGGCGAAGGTGCGGATCATCAGCGAGGTCCAGAACGGGATCAGCGAGATCACCACGAGCGCGGCGCGCGCCCGGGGCCCGACCACGGTCATGAGGAACGCGTACGGGTAGGCGAGCAGCAGGCAGATGACGGTCGCGAGGAACGCGTTGCCGAAGGTGCGGCCGAGGATCTCGAGATTCTGCGGGTTCTGCAGCGCCCAGGTGTAGTTGCCGAAGCCGAGCTCGGGTTCGCTGACGCTGCGCCACATGCTCTCGAACACCGGGTACGCGAACACGCCGAGGAGCAGCGCGTAGGCGGGGAGCAGGAGCAGCAGCGCCCGGGCGGGTGCGCGCCGCGAGGTGTTCGCGGCGCGCACCACGGGGAGGTTCGTGGTGGTCACGGGTTACCAGCTCATCCCTGCAGCCACGCCGTCCAGCGCTCGAGCTCGGAGTCGTAGTTCTCGGCCCACCACTGCGCGTCGGTCGCGACCATCTGGTCGGCGATCGCCGGGTCGGTCACCAGGAACTCCTTGCCGAGTTCGTCGAGCTCGGGCGCGGCCTCGTCGTGCACCGGCGAGTAGGAGGTGAGCTCGGTGAGCTTCTCCTGCTGCTCCTTGCCCAGGTAGTAGTTGATGAACGCCATCGCGGCGTCGGGGTTCGCCGCGCCCTTCGGCACGCCGAGCGCCTCCACGATCTGCAGCGACTCGTTCCAGATGGGCTGGTAGTTGGCGCCGTTGGCGACGGCGGCGTACCCGCGGCCCGACCAGACGAGGGCCATGTCGGCCTCGCCCGACTCGATCATCTGCTGCGACTCGGCGCCCGTCTTCCAGTAGATGAGGTCGTCGCGGATGGTGTCGATGCGCTCGTAGGCGCGATCCATGTCGAGGGGATACAGCTCGTCGGCGGCCACGCCGTCTGCGAGCAGGGCGCCCTCGTAGACGCCGGGGCCGACGTCTTCGAAGCCCGCGATCGCGCGCTTGCCGGGGAACTTCTCGGTGTCGAAGAAGTCCTTCCAGCCGGTCGGCGGGGTCGCGTAGGTGTCGGCGTTGTACAGGATCACGTAGCCGTACTGCATGGCGGGCACGTAGCAGTCGCCGACGAGGCCCTCGGGCACGTGCGACGTGTCGACGATCGACGTGTCGATGTCCATGAGCAGACCCTCTTCGCCGCACTGCTTCTGCGCCCAGATGATGTCGGTGTCGACGACGTCCCAGGTGACGGCGTTGTTGTCGACCTGGGCCTTCACCTTCGCGTACTCCGTGGGGCCGTCCTCGAGCACGTTGGCGCCCGACTCCTCGGCGAACGGGCGACCGACGGCCTCCATCTGCCCCTCCTGGAACACGCCGCCCCAGGAGACGAAGGTGAGGTTCATCCCGTCGAGGGCGCCCTCCTTCACGGTGCCGACCTCGGCGGGGCCGCTGCCGAGGTCGATGTCGGCGGCCGGCCCGGGAGCCGAGCAGCCGGCGAGCAGCGCCGCCGCTCCCAGAAGCGCCAGGCCCGACGTCAGTGTGCGGGCGGTTCGTGTGTTCATGATGCGTCCTCTCCGTTGATGGGTCATGCATGCGGTTCGCGCCTCGGCGCAGGGGTGGCACGGCCCGGCGGGCCCTGAGGCCGTGGGCCGGCGCGTCCTGTCGCCGGGGCGGTGGTCGTTCAGGTCGTGTGCGCGTCCTCCACCGGCGTGGGCGGGCTGTTGATCCAGATCACGCTCGCCGGGGCGCTCGATTCGTTGACGACGCGGTGGGGCACCGAGCTCAGGAACTCGATCGAGTCGTCGGCGCGCAGCGTGTACCGGTCGTCGCCGAGTTCGAGCACGATCTCGCCGGCCGTCACGACGAGCATCTCCTGCGACTGACCGTGCGTGTAGAAGTCGGCCCCGGTCGAGCCGCCGGGCGCGAAGTGGCCGGCGTAGACCTCGAGGTTGCGCAGCGGCGGCAGCGAGAGCACGTACTTGTCGGCGCCTTCGAGGGGCAGCGTCGGCCGGTCGGCGGCGCGCAGCACGCCGCGGGTGTGGGCGAGCTTGTCGTCGAGCAGCTGCGCCGGCGACACTCCGAGCGCGATGGCGATCTTGCGCAGCGAGGCGACGCTCGCGTTCGTGCGGGCGTTCTCGAGCTGGCTCAGGAAGCTGGAGCTGACTCCGGCGCCTGCGGCGAGCGCGCGCAGGCTCATGCCGCGCACCTCGCGCAGCGCCGCCACTCGTCGCCCGAGCTCGAGCGCGTCATCTGCCGACATGGGTTCCTCCTCGAACCGCTGTACCGCACCAGTGCGGATACTGAACAGTGCGTTCAGTCGATTTCGTCCCACCGTACAGTCTCGCTTCGCGCCGCGCAACGGGCGATACGCGTTCGTGACCTCTGCCGAAGGGCCGCGCCCGTGGAAGGTCAGTAGCGTGCGCTATCCGCCCCGATACTGCACGTCACCGACCGCTCGTGTCTGACGTTCGCGGCGCGGCTCCTCCCACGCGACCTCAAGCCCGCTGCGCGGAGACCCGGTGTGAATCGTGCGCGAAACGCGCGTATCATTACGGGGTCCGCCACAAGCAGACACGCCCGACGTCGCGCACTGAGCCCGATCCGGGTCTGAGTTGCTCGCACACACGCACTCCTTCTCGAAAGCCGCACTGTGTCAGCCACCACCTCCCCTCCGTCGACCCAGCCCCGCAATTCGCGCTCGCGCGTGATTCTCGCGAGCCTCGTGGGCACGACCATCGAGTTCTACGACTTCTACGTCTACGCCACCGCGGCGGTGCTCGTCTTCCCGCACCTCTTCTTCCCGTCCGACAACGAGACGACGGCGCTGCTCGCCTCGTTCGCGACCTTCGGCGCGGCGATGCTCGCCCGCCCGGTCGGCGCGATCTTCTTCGGCCACCTCGGCGACCGTCTCGGCCGGAAGACCACGCTCGTCGCCTCGCTGCTCACGATGGGCATCGCGACGTTCGCGATCGGGCTCCTGCCGACGCACTCGCAGATCGGCGTCTGGGCTGCGGTGCTGCTGCTCATCATGCGCCTCGCTCAGGGCTTCGCGCTCGGCGGCGAGTGGTCGGGTGCGGCGCTCGTCGCGACCGAGAACGCGCCGGCGGGCAAGCGCGCCTGGTACGGCACGTTCCCGCAGCTCGGCGCCCCCATCGGCTTCATCATCGCCAACATGCTCTTCTACCTGATCAACCATCTGCTCGCCGACCCGGCGACCCCCGGGCAGCCCTCGGCGGCGTTCCTCGAGTGGGGCTGGCGCATCCCGTTCCTCTTCTCGGCCGTGATGGTCATCGTCGGCCTCTGGGTGCGCCTCAAGCTCGTCGAGTCGCACGCGTTCGAGCAGGCGAAGCAGTCGGGCGGCGTGAAGCGCATGCCGATCGCGGAGGCCTTCAAGTTCCACTGGAAGGGCCTCATCCTCGGCACGTTCGCGATGCTCGCCACCTACGTGCTGTTCTACCTGATGACGTCGTACACGCTGACGTACGGCACGCGGCCGACCGACGCCGACGTTTCGGGCGCGGGCTACACCTACAACGCGTTCATCCTGATGCTGGTGTTCGGCGTCGTGTTCTTCGGCATCTTCACGCTCGTCTCGGGGCCGCTGGCCGACCGCTTCGGCCGCCGCAAGACGCTGCTCGTGGTGACCGGCGCGATCGTGCTGTTCGGCCTGCTGTTCGTACCGCTGCTCGGCGGCGGCAGCACGCCGATGGTCATGTTCTTCCTCGCGCTCGGCTTCACCCTGATGGGGCTGACGTTCGGCCCGATGGGCGCGTTCCTCCCCGAGATGTTCCCCACGAACGTGCGCTACACCGGTTCGGCGGTCGCGTACAACGTGTCGTCGATCCTCGGTGCGGCGCTCGCCCCGATCGTGGCCGTCTGGCTGTGGGGTCTCGCCGACGGCAGCCCGCTGCTCGTCGGCCTGTACCTCTCGGGCGCGGGTCTCATCACGTTCGTGGCGCTGCTGCTCACGAAGGAGACGAAGCACGTCGACATCGACGCCTGACCCGTCAGCCCGCCGAGTCCTCCGACGGCCCGCGCGCATCGCTCACCCCGATGCGCGCGGGCCGTCGCCGTTGCGCGACGCATGCGGCGACTGTACAGTGAGCGGCAGATCACTGAACGCAGCGTTCAGCGGGGTCAGGCGCGAGCCGGGTTCGAGGAGGAACAGGGAATGAACGTCGTCGTCATCGGAGCCGGTCTCGCGGGCCTCACGGCCGCATGGGAGCTCGAGAAGGCCGGTCATCGGTGCACGGTGCTCGAGGCGAAGGATCGCGTCGGCGGTCGCACGTGGTCCGCGCGTCTCGGCAACGGGGAGATCACGGAGCGCGGCGGCGAGTACATCTTCCCCACGGAGTTCGCCATCAGGCGCCTGGCCGCAGAGGTGGGCGTGCCGATCCTCTCGCACAACGTGCGCTACGGGCGCCGCACCGTGAACGGCCGCGTGATCACGTTCGCCGAGCTCGGCGCGACGGTCGCCCTGGTGGCGAACACGCTGCGCGACATGATCGCCGACGGGGAGACGCGGGTGCCGCTGGAGCGCGCCTTCGCCGAGGCCCTCGGCCCCGACTACCGCCTCGACCCGGTCTACCGGCGCACGACCACGTCGGCGGCGGCCGACCCGAACCTCATCAGCGCCGAGGCCGTGCTGCTGCGCGACGAGTCGACGTTCAGCGGCTACGTCGAAGACGGCGGCCGCCTCGTCGGCGGCAACCAGAGCCTGTCGATCGAGATCGCGCGCCGCATGGGCGACCGGGTGCGCCTCGAGCATCCCATCACCGGGGTCGACCAGACCGCCGAGGGCGTGCAGGTGACGCTCGCCGACGGCGCACGCATCGACGCGGATGCGGCGGTGCTCGCGGTGCCGCTGCCGGTGCTGCGCGATCTCGAGCTCGGGTTTTCGCTGCCCGACGATCAGCAGCGCGCCCTCGACCACCGCTTCATGGCCGTCGCCGCGAAGCTCGGCGTGCCGTTCTCGCGCGTCGACGACGACATCGCGCTGCAGAACGCCGAGCACACGTGGTGGTCGTGGCGATCGCTGTCGGTCGACGGGGAGCACCGCATCAAGGCCCTGTCATCGTTCGCGGGCGGTCCGTTCGCGCTCGACGCGCTCGATGTGGCCTCGGGCCCGGCGAGCTGGGTGCGGGAGCTGCGGCGCATGCGCCCCGAACTCGAGATCGAGGGCGACGTGCTGCTCACCACCTGGGCCGACGACCCCTTCACCCGCGGGTCGTACACGGCGGCCGGCCTCGACTGGGATCCGGCCGACGTGCCGGCGTTCGACCGCTCGGCGGGGCGCGTCGCCATCGCGGGCGAGCACACCGGCCTGGCGCAGTCGCTCTCGGGCGCGGTGGCCTCCGGGTACCGAGCCGCCGCCGCGCTGCGTCGGCAGTTCGAGGCGTGAGCGCTCAGCGCTCAGTGCTCAGCGTGAGCGGCTAGCGCTCGCAGGTGCAGCGCTCATCCTTCGCGAAGCCGGCGAGGGCCTCCTCGATGTGCAGCCCGCACCCCGACCAGGTCGCCTTGTTGCAGGTGGAACAGCGAACCGGTGAGCACATGCGGGCGTCCTCTCGTCGTGGAGCGCCCGGGTCTCGAGCGCGTGCACCATCATCGCACGGCAGCATGACCCGCACCCGGGAGTGGTAGCTTGAGACCTGCTGTACCAGGGGAAGGGAGCTGCCGAGATGGCTGAGACCGGGATGGGATCGCCGCGGAGAGCGCGGGCGTCGGATGCGTCGCAGCACGCGCAGGCCGAGGAGGCGCCGACGAGCGCGGAGCTGGAGGCGATCCTCGCCGAGGCGGCGGCGTGGGCGGATGCCGACATCGACGCGGGCACGCGTGCCGAGGCGCGAGCGCTGATCGAGCGCGCGTCCGCCGGCGACGCGGCCGCCGTCTCCGAGCTCCGCTCCGCGTTCGGCGGCCGCCTGGCGTTCGGCACGGCAGGGCTCCGCGGGCGCCTCGGCGCGGGCCCGAAGCGCATGAACCGGGTCGTCGTCTCCCAGACCTCCGCCGGGTTCGCGGCCTACCTGTGGGAGGAGGCGAAGCGGCGGGGCGCCGCCGACGCCCCGTCCGTGGTGATCGGGTACGACGGCCGGGTCGGCTCCGCGGTGTTCGCCCGCGACACGGCCGAGGTGATGAGCGGCGCGGGCATCTCGACGTACCTGCTGCCCGAGTCGGGCCCCACGCCGCTCACGGCGTTCGCGGTGCGCCACCTCGACGTGTCGGCCGGCGTGATGATCACGGCGAGCCACAATCCCCCGCGAGACAACGGCTACAAGGTCTATCTCGGCGACGCCGACGCCGGATCGCAGATCGCGCCGCCCACCGACACCGCGATCGCCGCCCACATCGAGCGCGCTGCAGCCGCCCCGGTGGGCGAGCTGCCGCGGGCGCACGGGTACTCGGTGCTGGGTTCCGGCGTCGCAGACGCCTACGTGGCCGAGACGTCGGCCGCCGTGCTCGCGGGCCTGCCCCAGCGCCCCGACGCACCGGGGGTGGCCCTCGGCTCCGACACCGATCTCCGCGTGGTCTACACCGCGATGCACGGCGTGGGCGCCGAGCTCGCGCAGCGCGTCTTCCTCTCCTGCGGCCTGCCGCGGGTGACGCCCGTGCGCGAGCAACTCCTGCCCGACGGCCGCTTCCCGACCGTCGACTTCCCGAACCCCGAGGAGCCCGGCGCGCTCGACCTCGCCTACCGCACCGCGCGCGCGGCGAGCGCCGACCTCATCGTCGCCCACGACCCCGATGCGGATCGCCTCGCCCTCGCGGCCCCGCACCCGGCCGAGGCCTCCGGATACCGTCGCCTGACCGGCAACGAGCTGGGCCTGCTGCTCGGGTGGCGCGCCGCCGAGCGGGCGGTCGCGGAGGCGCGGCAGCGCGAGGTCGCGGTGCGCGGCGCACTCGCCTGCACCATCGTCTCGTCGCCCGCCCTGCGCGCGGTCGCGGACGCCTACGGGCTCGACTACGCCGAGACGCTGTCGGGGTTCAAGTGGGTGTCGCGCGTGCCCGAGCTCGTCTTCGGGTTCGAGGAGGCGCTCGGCTACCTGATCCACCCCGCGGTCGTGCGCGACAAGGACGGAATCTCGGCGAGCGCCGATGCGATCGCGATGGTGCGCGAGCTCGCCGCGGAGGGGCGCACGATCTGGGACCGCCTGGACGCGGCGAGTGAGCGGTTCGGCCACTTCGCGAGCGGTCAGGTGACGCTGCGGCTCCCGTCGATGGCCGCCGCATCCGCGCTCGCGGCCCGGGTGCGCCGCGATCCGCCCCGCGAGCTCGGCGGCGCCCGGGTCGCCGACGCGCGCGATCTGCTCGTGCCCGGCGCCGCGGAGGTGCCCGCCGACGTGCTGCGCTACGACCTCGCGGACGGATCGCGCGTCATGATCCGCCCGAGCGGCACGGAGCCGAAGCTGAAGGTCTACCTCGACACGTTCAGCGATGCGGGCGCCGCGGCGGAGCGGCGAGCCGGCGCAGAGCGCGCACTGGGCGATCTGGAGCGCTCGGTGCGGGCGTACCTGGAGGGGCTGCAGGCGGAAGCGGCATCGGCGTGACCGAGCGCTGGGCGGAGCTCGACGCCGCGGCGACGCTGCGACGGCCCGGCCCGGGCGACGACAAGTACCGGCGGGGCGTGCTCGGGGTGCGCACCGGCGCGGCGCACTACCCCGGCGCGGCGGTGCTCGGGGTGAGCGCCGCCTGGCGCACCGGAGTCGGCATGCTGCGCTACGTGCCGCCCGTCGACGACGCCGCTCCCCCGTTCGGGCTCCCGACGCCCGCCGCCGCGGTGCTCGCCGTGCGGCCGGAGACGGTGCTCGGCCCGTCGACCGGGCGACCGTGCGATGCCTGGGTCGTCGGATCGGGCACCGACGCGGCGACGCGCTCCGCGGCGGAGTTGCGCGACCTGCGCGCCCTGCTCGCGGGCGACGCCCCGATCGTGATCGATGCGGGTGCGCTCGACCTCGTGGCCGCAGGAGACGGCCGCACCGCCCCCGTGGTGCTCACCCCCCACGCGGGCGAGTTCGAGCGCCTCTGGCGATCCGCCCGGCTCGGCGACCTCCCCGACGACTGGGACGCGCACGGAACGGAGCCCGCCCCCCGCGCCCGCGCCGCCGCACGGCTCGCCGAAGCGCTCGACGCGACGGTGCTGCTGAAGGGCTCGGTCACGGTGTGCGCGTCGGCTGCGGGCTGGTCGCGGCTCGTCGGCCCGGCGACGCCGTGGCTCGCGACCGCGGGCACGGGCGACGTGCTGGCGGGCTTGCTCGGAGCGCTCGTCGCGGGGCGGGCCGCGGAGCTCCGCGACGAGCCCGAGCTGCTGGGCCGCCTCGGCGCGACCGCCGCGCTGCTGCACGACCACGCGGCCCGCTGCGCCTCGGGAGACGCGGAGGCCGACGGGTCGGGCCGGCCGATCGCGGCCGCCGACGTCGCCGCCGCGATCCCCCGCGCGTTCGCGGATCTCGCCGCGCAGCGCAGCTGACTGCCCTGCAGCTGAGCGCACTGCAGCTGACCGCACTGCAGCTGACCGAACCGCCGCCGCGCGCGGCGCCGCATTCACATGTCGGCGGTGATGCGGCCCGCCACGAGCGGCCGGGCGGCGGGCGCGCCGGCTCCCAGCTCCACGGCGCCGCGCAGCGCCTCGAGCCCCCGCGCCATGCGCCCCGCGTTGTCGCAGGCCGCCACGAAGAGGGCGTCGCCCGCGCGCACCCGGTCGCCCGGCCGCACGAGCACCTCGACGCCCGCGGCGTGATCGACGGGATCCCCCGGCCTGGCGCGGCCCGCGCCGAGCCGCCACGCTCCGACGCCGACGGATCGCGCGTCGACCCGCTGCACCGTGCCGTCGGCCTCGGCTCGTACGATCTCGCGCTCCCCCGCCTCGGGGAGCGCCGCGAGCGGATCGCCGCCCTGCGCCGCGATGAGCCGCCGCCACGCATCCATGGCTCGCCCGTCGCGCAGCGCCGGAGCCGGGTCGACGTGCGGCATCCCGGCCAGCGCGAGCATCTCCCGCGCCAGCGCGAGGGTGAGCTCGACGACGTCGGCCGGGCCGCCGCCGGCGAGCACCTCCACCGCTTCGCGCACCTCGTTCGCGTTGCCGACGGCGCGCCCCAGGGGCGCATCCATGTCGGTGAGCAGCGCGACCGTGCGCAGACCCGAGTCCGCCCCGAGTCGCACCATCGTCGTCGCGAGCTCGCGGGCGTCATCCACCTCGGGGAGGAAGGCGCCCGAGCCGAACTTCACGTCGAGCACCAGGCCGTTCGCGCCCTCTGCGATCTTCTTGCTCATGATCGAGGAGGCGATGAGCGGCACGGCGGCGACCGTGCCCGTCACGTCGCGGAGGGCGTACATCTTGCGATCCGCCGGAGCGAGGCCCGAGCCCGCCGCGCAGATCACCCCGCCGATGTCGGTGAGCATCGCGATCATCTCGTCATTCGTGAGCGACGCCCGCCACCCCGGAATCGATTCGAGCTTGTCGAGCGTGCCGCCCGTGTGCCCGAGGCCGCGCCCCGAGAGCTGCGGCACGGCGACGCCCAGCGACGCCAGCAGCGGCACCAGCGGAAGGGTGATCTTGTCGCCGACGCCGCCCGTCGAGTGCTTGTCGATCGCCGGGCGGCCGAGCTCGGTGAAGTCCATCCGCTCACCGCTCGCGATCATGGCCTCCGTCATCGCGCGGATCTCGTCGCGATCCATGCCGCGGATCACGATGGCCATGAGCAGCGCGCTCATCTGCTCCGGGGCGACGACTCCCCGCGTGAACGCGTCGATGAGCCACGCGATCTCGTCAGGGGCGAGCGGCCTCCCGTGCCGTTTCGCGGTGATGAGGTCGACGACGTCGTGCGGCTCCACCGCGCGCTGCTGCTCCATGCCTCCAGCGTAGACCGGCCCGGCTCGCGAGCGCGGTGCCGAGCGTCAGCATCGCGCCGAGGCAGATGAGCGCTCCACCCGTCTCCGCCGGCGCCGGTGTCTCCTCCGCGGCGGGCGCCGCGATCGCGAGCGCCGCGGAGCCGAGGAGCGCTGCGGCGATCGCGAGCGCGGCGACGACGCTGCGCACCCAGGTCGCGATGCGGCGCGTGCGATGGTCGCGGCTGAGCGGCATGGGGGTGCTCCAGGGGACGTGCGGGTGCTTCGGGCGTGTGGGTTCCATGGCGGGGCGGGCAGGGCGAACGGGGTGGCGGGCAGTGCGGCGAGCGCTGCGGGATCGCCCGGCTCCCGCCTCGGGGTACTACTGGGTTGGGGGCGAGGCGAGAACCGGGCTTGCATATGAGACGCGAGAACCCCCGAATCGTGACGCGCGTTTGCCGAATCTTCTGCGCACCTGAGCCCTCGACTCGGTTTTTCGGCCGATTCGGCGCATACTATGTGTCGGGGGTTTCGTCGCGGCATGTCTGCGGCGTCACGGGAACGCGTGCGCGCGGGTCTCGATCATTGGGGTACGTGCACCACGAGGAGACCCCGAATGCTCGACCCGGTACTCGCCGATCTCACCGACGCTGAACTGCTCGACACGACGCGCGGCGGAGACACCTCCGCCTTCGCCGTGCTCTGGAAGCGGCACAGCGGAGCGGGTCTGGTCGCCGCCCGGCACCTCGGCTCCGCATCCTCGGCCGACGACATCGTCTCCGAGGCGTACCTGCGCATCCTCGAGCTCGTACTGTCGGGCCGCGGCCCGCAGGGAGCGTTCCGCCCCTACCTCTACCGCACGATCCAGTCGATCGCGGCCGACACGTGGCGCCGACCCGAAGACGCGCGAGACGACTTCGATCACCTGCCCGACGACGCGGAGGTCGCGCCGTGGCACGACGACGCCTTCGACCGGGCCGCGGCCGCTCGCGCGTTCGGCACGCTGAACGAGCGGTGGCAGGCGGTGCTCTGGTACACCGAGGTCGAGACCCTGCCGCGGCGCGACGTGGCCCGCATACTCGGGCTCACCCCGAACGGGGTCTCCGCGCTCGCGAAGCGAGCCCGCGAGGCGCTGCGCTCGGCCTGGGTGGAGGCGCACGTCGATCGGGACCTGCGCGACGCGGAGTGCCGCTCCACGCTCGGGCATCTGCAGCGCTACCAGCGCGGCAAGCTCACGGCCGCGGTGAGCCGTCAGGTCGAGGCGCATCTCGACTCGTGCGAGACGTGCGCCCGGGTCGCCGCCGAGTACACGGTGCTCAACCGCCGGCTCGCGCTCGTGCTCATCGGCGTTCTGCTCGGCGGCGGCACGGCTTACGGGTTCCTCGGCGGCGCGGGTGCGGCGGCGCCGGCGATGGCGGTCGGACCCCCTCAGCACGGTGCCGGGTCGGGCGCCTCGGCCGGGCCCGCGGGCGCCGACGGCGCGAGCGGAGCCGCCGGGGCGGGCTCCTCGAGCGCGAGCGCGGGTTCGGCCGGGGCGCCGGCGGGCGCGGTCGCAGGTGGAGGCCTCTTCGGCGGCGCATCGGCGACGCTGCTCATCGCCACGGCGACGGCGGCAGCGCTCGTGATCGGCGGCGGCGCCGTCGTGCTCTCGCGGTCCGCCGACGCCGCGAGCACGCCTGCGGTCGCCGCCGAATCGGTCGACGCCGGATCGGCGGACGCGACCGATGCGGACGACGGGGCCGATGCGGGTCCCGATGACGGCGAGCAGCGCGAGCTCGGAGATGATGAGCCGAGCGGCGACGCGGGCGGCGCTGACGGGGGCGGTGTCGGCGGGGCCGATCCGGGCGCGGGCGCAGACCCGGTCTTCGTCGAGGTTCCGGTGACGGAGGTCGCCCCGCCCGCTGAGCCGGCCGCGCCCGCGGGCGAGGCTCCGCAGCCTCCGGCACCGCGGCCCGAGCCGGCTCCCGGGTCGGGTGCGCAGCCCGCGCCCGCTCCGCAGCCCGAACCCGCGCCGGGCCCCGGCCCGCACCCCGAGCCCGAACCGCAGCCCGAGCCCGAACCGCAACCCGAGCCCGAGCCCGAAGCCGACCCGTTCGCTCCGACCGATCTGCGCTGGGCGCAGTGCCTCGACGGGCGGGTCTACATCGAGGGCCGCTCCGAGCTGTACGGCTCGCTCGTCGTCGCCCGAGTGGTCTCGGGAGACCAGGCGGTCGAGCACTTCGAACGGATGCAAGTCATCCCCGGCCCGAACGGCCTGGGCATCTGGTACACGAGCACGCCCATCTCGCTGCCCGATCCGAGTGACGGAGCGACGATCGAAGTGCAGCTCAGCACGAGCGCCGGTCAGGCTTCTCGCTGGACGCCCATCGACTTCAGCGCGACGAGCGGCGCTCCAGCGGGGCCCGGCTGTCGGGCTCGGTAGTCCCTTCGGGCAGGCGTCCGAGCTCCGGGTCGAGGCCCGTCGCGATCCACGACGACGTGAGCAGCAGCGCGCGGCAGATGAGGTTGAACCAGAGCAGCAGCCCCGCGAAGACCGCGAACGTCGCGAGCAGCGGGTTGTTCGTCGCGCCCCCGATGAGCACGCCGCCCAGCGCCTTGAGGCCCAGCAGCACGAGCGCGCCGATGCCGCAGCCGACGATCAGCCGCATGCGCGGCACCCGCACCTCGGCGAGGTACCGGTGCATGGCGACGAGCAGCACGATGTCGAACGCGTACACGGCCGCGTAGCGCACGATCATGCCGAGCGTGCTCACGAACCAGCTGGTCTCGCTCGCCCCGATCCAGGAGAGGAAGTGGTCGGCGAGATTCGAGCTCAGCACGGTGAGCGCGGCGGAGACGAGGATCGCGGCGAAGAAGATGATGGCGAGCACGAAGTCGCGCAGCTTCAGCAGCACCGGGTTGCGGTAGAGCCGCACCTCCAGTCCGAAGATGATCCGGATCGACCTACGTGTGCCCGTGAACCAGTTCAGCGCGACCCACACGAGCACCAGTCCGGCGATGGCGCTCGACCAGTCGAACGCGCGTGCGCTCATGAGCTCGTCGATCGACACCGCGCCGCCGGCGCCGACGAGGCCGGGGATGAAGAGGTTGATCTGCGCGATGATCGAGTCGAGCAGTTCGGGTCGGCCCCGCAGCACGATGCCGAAGATGCCGAAGCCGAGCCACAGCGCCGCGAACACCGCGAACAGCGCCTGGTAGCTCATGCCGCCGGAGAGCACGACGCCGCCGACGTCGGAGAAGTGCAGGTAGGTGCGCACCGGCCGGAGCCGCTGCGCCCAGGCCCAGCGCCGCCGGCCGCGCTCGACGACCTCGGAGACGAGCGTCACCCCGGAATCCTCCGAGCGATCGGAAGGGTTCCGGGGCGACGTCATTCGGTCACGGCGAGCGAGGGGAGAGCCTCGGTGCGCGCTACGCGACCTTGCCGGAGCGGATGGCGGCCTTGACCTCGGCGATCGCCTTGGTCACCTGGATGCCGCGCGGGCAGGCATCCGTGCAGTTGAAGGTGGTGCGGCAGCGCCACACGCCCTCGGTGTCGTTCAGGATGTCGAGGCGCACCTCGGCGTTGTCGTCGCGCGAGTCGAAGATGAAGCGGTGCGCGTTGACGATCGCGGCGGGCCCGAAGTACTGCCCGTCCGTCCAGAACACCGGGCAGCTGGTCGTGCACGCGGCGCAGAGGATGCACTTCGTGGTGTCGTCGAAGCGCTCGCGATCCTCGATGGTCTGCAGGCGCTCCTTGCCCCCCTCGGGAGCGGAGCTCGCGACGAGGAACGGCTGCACCTCGCGGTAGGCCGCGAAGAAGGGCTCCATGTCGACGATGAGGTCCTTCTCGAGCGGCAGACCCTTGATCGCCTCGACGTAGATCGGCTTCGAGATGTCGAGGTCCTTGATCAGTGTCTTGCAGGCGAGGCGGTTGCGGCCGTTGATGCGCATGGCATCCGACCCGCAGATGCCGTGCGCGCAGGAGCGGCGGAACGACAGGGTGCCGTCCTGGTCCCACTTGATGCGGTGGAGCGCGTCGAGGATGCGGTCCGTCGGGTACATCTCGACGTCGAAGTCCTCCCAGAACGCGTCCCGGCCCGACTCGGGGTCGAAGCGGCGGATCAGCAGGGTGACGGTGAACGGCTTCGGTGCTTCCGGAGCCTCAGCCGTGGGAGCTTCAGCGGTTGCAGTGCTCATGACCTAGTACTTCCTCTCCAGCGGCGGGTAGCGCAACTCGCCCTGTTCGTTCCTGGTGACGACGACCGGCTTCCAGTCGAGGCGGATGTGATCTTCGGGGTCTGCCGAGTGGGGGTCGCCCGACAGGTACGCCATCGTGTGCTGCATGTAGTTCTCGTCATCACGATTCGGGTAGTCGTCGCGCATGTGGCCGCCGCGGCTCTCCTTGCGGTTGCGCGCCGTGTAGGTGAGCACCTCCGCGAGATCGAGGAGGAAGCCGAGCTCGATCGCCTCGAGCAGGTCGGTGTTGTACCGCTTGCCGCGATCCTGCACCCCGACGTTGAGGTAGCGCTGCCGCAGGTTGTGGATCACACCGAGCACCTCGGTGAGCGACTCCTCCGTGCGGAACACCTGTGCGCCGCGATCCATGGCCTCCTGCAGTTCGCGGCGCAGGTCGGCCACGCGCTCGGTGCCGGTGCCATTGCGGAACGCCTCCACCATCTCGCGCACCATCTTCGCCGGATCCTCGGGGAGCGGAACGAAGTCGGCGCGATTGGCGTAGTCGGCGGCGTTGTTGCCGGAGCGCTTGCCGAACACGTTGATGTCGAGCAGCGAGTTGGTGCCGAGGCGGTTCGACCCGTGCACGGAGACGCAGGCGCACTCGCCCGCGGCGTACAGGCCGGGCACGACGGTCGTGTTGTCGGAGAGCACCTCGGCGTCGTTGTTCGTCGGGATGCCGCCCATCGCGTAGTGCGCGGTCGGGAAGACGGGCACCGGCTCGGTCACCGGGTCGACGCCCAGGTAGGTGCGCGCGAACTCGGTGATGTCGGGGAGCTTCGTCTCGAGAACCTCGGCCCCCAGGTGGGTGCAGTCGAGGTACACGTAGTCCTTGTGCGGGCCGGCGCCGCGGCCGTCGAGTACCTCCTGCACCATCGAGCGGGCGACGATGTCGCGGGGCGCGAGATCCTTGATCGTCGGGGCGTACCGCTCCATGAAGCGCTCGCCCGACGCGTTGCGCAGAATCGCGCCCTCGCCGCGCGCTCCCTCGGTGAGGAGGATGCCGAGACCCGCGAGGCCCGTCGGATGGAACTGGTAGAACTCCATGTCCTCGAGCGGCAGGCCCTGGCGCCAGACGATGCCGACGCCGTCGCCGGTGAGGGTGTGCGCGTTCGAGGTGGTCTTGAAGATCTTGCCGAATCCGCCGGTGGCGAAGACGATCGACTTCGCCTGGAACACGTGGAGATCGCCGGTCGAGAGCTCGTAGGCGACGACGCCCGACGGCTTGCGCACGCCGTCGACCTCGGTCATGACCAGGTCGAGCACGTAGTACTCGTTGAAGAAGTTCACCCCGAGCTTCACGCAGTTCTGGAAGAGGGTCTGCAGGATCATGTGGCCGGTGCGGTCGGCCGCGTAGCAGGCGCGGCGCACCGCCGCTTTGCCGTGATCGCGCGTGTGACCGCCGAAGCGCCGCTGATCGATCTTGCCCTCGGCCGTGCGGTTGAACGGGAGGCCCATGTTCTCGAGGTCGATGACCGCGTCGATGGCCTCGCGCGCGAGAATCTCAGCCGCGTCCTGATCGACGAGGTAGTCGCCGCCCTTGACGGTGTCGAAGGTGTGCCACTCCCAGTTGTCCTCCTCGACGTTGGCCAGCGCTGCGGCCATGCCGCCCTGCGCCGCGCCCGTGTGTGAGCGCGTCGGGTAGAGCTTCGTGATCACGGCGGTCTTGGCCTTGGGCCCCGCCTCGATCGCGGCTCGCATGCCCGCGCCACCGGCGCCGACGATGACGACGTCGAACTGATGATAGGTGACGCCGTCCTTGACGGTGACGTCTTCGCCCTGGTGGGTGTCTGTGGTCACGTGAATCCTATTCTTCGTTGCGAAAACCGGTGCTGCGCGCGGGGGTTACGGCGTCGGGCAGAACGAGGCGACGAGCGCCGGGTCTGCACCCGCGGGGCACGGGTCGAGCGTGTAGATCACGATGGTGCCGAGCAGGATGAGCAGGGCCGCCGACAGGAACAGCGCGAGCTTGAACCCCTTCGCGAGGCGCGGGCGGGCGACGTAGTCGTTCACGATCGTGCGCATGCCGTTCGCGCCGTGGATGAGCGCCAGCCAGAGGAGCAGGGTGTCCCACACCTTCCAGAACGGCTGCGAGAGCTTGCCCCCGACGAAGCCGAAGTCGATGGCGTGCACGCCGTCGCCGATCATCAGGTTCGAGAAGAGGTGGCCGAAGACCAGCACGACGAGCAGCACGCCCGAGACGCGCATGTACACCCAACCCCACTTCTCCCAGTTGGTGCGCTTCTTCGCCGGCGTCGCAGCGCGCGGAGTGTCAATGGTCAATGACATGTCTGTGCTCCTCGCGCTCAGTGTCCGAAAACGTTCATCAGGTGGCGCGGCAGGAAGCCGGCCATCGTCACCGCCCAGAGCCCCATGACGACCCAGAACATGGTGCGCTGGTACTTGGCGCCCTTGCTCCAGTAGTCGACGAGGATGATGCGGATGCCGTTGTAGGCGTGGAAGACGATCGCCGCGACGAGCACGGCCTCGCCGAGGCCCATGACGGGAGTCTTGTAGGTGCTCATGACGGCGTTGTACGCCTCGGGGCTGACCCGCACGAGGGCGGTGTCGAGCACGTGCACGAGCAGGAAGAAGAAGATGGAGACACCCGTGATGCGGTGCAGCACCCACGACCACATTCCCTCGTTGCCGCGGTAGAGGGTGCCGCCGGGGCGAACCTTCTTCTTCGCCACGGGTGCGGCTGCTGCCGTTTGGGCTGACACAGGCTTCCTCCTTCGTGCTTCGCCGGGCGACGCCCGGCGGCTGACAGAGCCATCTCGCCACGCGCGGGTCGTTCCGACAGAGAGCGTGGCTGAGAATCCACTGCGGAACCATTATGACACCATTCGGGAGCGCTCCCGAACGCGGCGGATCGCTGCGGCGGAGCGCTTCTCGTCCGATGATTCATCGCCGAACGGGCGCGGAACGCGAACGGAGCCGAGCGCCGGACAGGCGCTCGACTCCGCAGTAGTCGCCGCGAATGGGCCGATACGGGCTCACACGAGCGCGGGCACCGCCGCGCGCTCGATGACCCGCGCGAGGTCGTCGCGATCCGCGGGCGTGAGCTCCTGCAGCGGCGGTCGCACCGGTCCGCCGGTGCGGCCGACGGCGTCGAGGCCCGCCTTGACGATCGACACCGCGTAGCCGGGCACCCGGTTGCGCACGTCGAGGTACGGGTGCACGAAGTCGCGGAGCGCCGCGAACACGGCGGCGTGGTCGCGGCGCCGCACGGCGTTGTAGAAGTCGATGGCGAACTCGGGCACGAAGTTGAACATCGCCGACGAGTAGGTGGTGACGCCGAGCTCGAGGTAGGGCAGGGCGAACGTCTCCGCGGTGGGCAGGCCGCCCACGTAGGTGAGCCGGTCGCCGAGCGTCGAGTAGATGTGGGTCATCTGCTCGATCGAGCCCACGCCGTCCTTCAGGCCGATGAAGTTGGGGAGACGATCCGCGAGGCGCTGCAGCGTCTCGGCGGAGTACTGCGCATTGGCGCGGTGGTAGACGATGACGCCGAGCCGGGTGGCCCGGCAGACGGCCTCCACGTACGCCTCGAGGCCTGCCTGGCCGGCCTCGGTGAGGTACGGCGGGAAGAGGAGGATGCCGTCGCCTCCGGCCGCCTCGACGGCGCGCGCCTGGGCGATCGCGCTGCGAACGGAGCCGCCGGCGGGGCCCAGCACGGCGGTGCGTCCGTTCACCTGCTGCACGGCGGCGGCCACCACCTGCGAGACCTCGTCGAGGGTGAGCGAGAAGTACTCCCCCGTTCCGCCGGCCGCGAAGAGGCCGGCGACCGGGTAGTCGCTCAGCCACTCGATGTGCTCGCGGTACGGGTCCTCCGCGAACTCCTGCTGGGCGTCGAAGTGGGTGACGGGGAATGAGAGCAGGCCTGAGCCGACCTGACTCGCGAGTGCTGATGGTTCCAAGTTGGGCACGATGTGCGACCTCCAGTGACTATGGGAAACGCGCCGTTGCGATGGGGCGATCGGGATGCCGGTGATCCGATGGCTTCACGCTAAGTTCCGCGTGCGATACCTGTCCAACATTCCTTCTGGATCGTTTTATGCCGCAAAGGTATGGTGGAGGAGACGCGCGCGCGACCGCGAACGCAGACCGTCGAACCCGGGAGCGACCATGACCTACACCCTGGACCAGGTGCGCGCGCTCGTCGCCGTCGCCGAGGAGCTGCACTTCGGCCGCGCCGCCGAGCGCCTCCAGATGACGCAGCCGCCGCTCAGCCGCCAGATCCAGCGCCTCGAGGCCATCGTGGGCGTGCAGCTCGTGCACCGCAGCAACCGCCGCGTCGAACTCACCGACGCGGGGCGCGCGTTCCTCGACGAGGCCCGCCGCATCCTCGCGATCGCGGACGGGGCGCCCCACATCGCCCGCACCGTTGCGGCCGGCCTGTCGGGCGTCGTGCGCATCGGGTTCACGGCCTCCAGCGCGTTCACCCTGCTCGGCCCGATGCTCGCCCGCATCTCGCAGGCGCTCCCCGACGTGACGATCGAGCTGCAGGAGATGGTGACGAAGCACCAGCTCGACGCGCTCACGAAGAGCGAGATCGACGTCGCCATCGGCCGACCGCCCTTCGACCCGGCACACTTCGGCTCGCAGCGCATCCACCGGGAGCGGCTGCTCGTCGCCCTCCCCGAGGGGCACCTGCTCTCGCGCCGCACCAGCCCCATCGGGGTCGAGGATCTGGCGAACGAGGACATCATCATGCACTCGCCGGTCGAGGCGCGCTACTTCTACGACATCGCGACCCGGATGATGCCGATCTCCCGCTGGAAGCACCGGTTCACGGTCAGCCAGGTGTCGACCATGGTCGCCCTGGTCGCCGCGGGCACCGGGGTCGCCCTGGTGCCCGAATCGGCGGCGACGCTCGGCATCGCCGGGGTCACCTACGCCCCCATCGTCACCGGCGAGCCCGAGCCCGTCGAGTTGCACGCGGTGTGGCGCGCCGACGACGCCCGGCCGCTGACGCGGCGCATCGTGCACGAGCTCCGCAGGGCCGCGGAAGCGCGCTGAGCGCGACGCGGAGGTCGGGCTCAGCGCGCCGTGGGCGTCGGGCGTCGATCCGCGCCCCTCAGTGCTCGCGCAGCGTCAGGTTGTAGGTGCGCTCCGCGCCGATGTACCAGAGATCCTCGACTCCGATCGCGTGGCGGTCGTACCGCCACGGAATCTCGGCCGCACCGTACGAGCCCTCGCGGAGGACGAAGCGGTACCCGGGCCTGAGCTCGTTCGCGAACGACTCCTGCTTGCCCATGAGGTGCCCGACGTTGCGCTTGCGGTACTCGGCGTCGAAGTCGACCTCGTCGCCGAGCAGGCCGATCTCCCGCATCCGCGGGCGGATCGTGGCGAGGTGCTCGAGCGTCTGCGCATGCACGTCCTCGCAGACCACGCCGGGGCGCAGCTGGGGGATGATGGCCTCGCGCACCGCGCGCGTCAGCAGCTCGTACGCCTCCCGCCCCTCCGGGGTGCGCAGCACCGAGCGCGCCATGTCGCTCGTGGCGACGACGACGCCGTCGATCACGACCTTCACTCCGGCGTCGAGCTGCACGCACGTGGTGGTCTCGTCGATCCTGAAGTCGGTGGGGGGCCCGGGGAAGAGCATCCGCTGCGACGAGTGCAGGTTCGTGAAGTATGGCTCGACGTCGAACGGGATCTCGTGCTCCGTGCGGAAACGCGCGAGGAACTCGAGGTACCGCGCGTACAGCTCGTTCTCGGTGAACGCCTCGCCGGCGTCGAGGTGCTCGTGTGCCCACGCGACGGTCTGCTCGATCGCCGTCGTCGACGCGCGCGCCGCGATGAGCTGGAACGGGAGATCCTCGGCGTCGCGCTCGTCGCGCCACGATCCGAGTGCTCGCGATGCGGAGACCAGCACGACGCCCGCGTCGGTGAGCCGGATGCCGAGGGAGCTGTGCTCCCACTGCTCCTCGAACGCGAGTCGCGGCCCGGTCGCCAGAGCGGTGACGGCCTCTGCTGCGGAGCCATAGGCGCCGTGCAGCGCTCCCTCGACGCCCTCCACCCGCTGCTCCGCGATCGCGAACACGCGTCCGTCCGCCCAGAGGGCGACGGCTCCCGGCTGCCAGACCGTGCCGGTGACCTCCGAGTAGTTGGGTGCGGAGGAGAGCAGGATCGCGTCGACGCCCAGCTGCTCGGCGACATCGGCCAGTGCCGAGAACCGCGTGTCGGCGTCGGCGGAGAGCTCGCGCTCGAGCCCGGCGAGGTGGTCGACCTCCGCAATGAGCCGCTGCGCGACCGGGATGCCGGATGAGCGCCACCCCGAGAAGCGCGCCAGCACGGCGGCCTGATCGATCTCGTACACCCGCACGGGCGCGGCCTCGGGGAGCTCGACGCGCACGTCCACCTCGCCGCTCAGCTTGAGGTAGTGCGTGTAGGGCGCACGCGGATCGAGGTCGACCGGCCCCTCCCCCACGAGCTCCTTGACCAGCGCCGGAAGGTTGGGCGCGGCCGGGAAGTCGGCCACCGGGCGCGGATCGATCGTGACCCACGGCTCGTAGAAGCGGATGCGTTCGGGATCGACGCCGCCTCCCGTCACGATGTTGCCCTGCTCCTGCTGGCGCGCGAGCATCACCTCGGTGCCCGAATCCTCGAAGATGAGGGGCGTGACGAACGGGAACGAGTCGAGGCGGATCGCCGAGAACAGGAGTCGCTCGTTCGGCACGAAGCCGTAGCGCTCGGCGACTGCCTGCGGGTCGCAGATGATTCTTGCCATGGTGCGTTGCTTCCTCACTTCTTCGTGTACTGGTTCAGCTGATGCCGGCTTCGACGCCCAGCAGCCCTTCGACCCGGGCGACCAGGTCGGCGAACTCGTCGGCGTACCGCGAGTCCTTGGAGCGGGGCCGGGGCAGATCGACCGTGATGGCGGCGATGATGCGCCCGGGGCGGTCGCCGACGACGAGCACGCGATCCGCGAGCCAGACCGCCTCGGGGATGCTGTGCGTGACGAACAGGACGCTGCGCCGGGTCTCCTGCCAGATGCGCTGCAGCTCGAAGTTCATCTGATCGCGCGTCATGGCATCGAGCGCGCCGAAGGGCTCGTCCATGAGCAGGATCTCGGGGTGCGACACGAGGGCGCGGCAGATCGACACCCGCTGCTGCATACCGCCGCTGAGTTCGTAGGAGTAGTTCTTCGCCTTGTCGCCGAGGCCGACGAGCTCGAGCAGTTCGAGCGCGTGCGCCTTCGCCTCCGCCGTGGAACGGCGCCGGAACTCCATCGGCAGCAGCACGTTCGCGAGGTTGTTGCGCCAGGGCAGCAGCGTGGGGCTCTGGAAGACCATCGCGATGTCTCGGAGCGCCTCCTTCACCCCGCGGCCGCGCACGAGCACCTCGCCCTCGGTGTTCTCGAGCAGCCCCGAGATGATCTTGAGCAGCGTGGTCTTGCCGCCGCCCGACTGCCCGACGATGGAGACGAACTCTCCGGGCGCGATGTCGAAGTCGCACCCGCGCAGCACGGTGTTGCTCGCTCCGTCTCGCGCGGTGTAGGTCATGCCCACGTCGCGGACGCTGATGACCGGTTCGGTGATCGTCATGATGCGTATCCTTTCCGCCCTCCGCTCACGCGGACGGCGCCTCGATCTGCTCGTCCGGGCCGAGCGGCTCGAGGTAGTCGTTCGTGTAGATGTCCGAGGGGTCGACGTCGTCGGGGTTCTCGAGGCCGAGGAACTCGGCGGCGAGGTCGATCTGCCGCTGCACGCCGGCGTCGCTCATCGTGCCGAAGCCCGACTCGACGTTCTCGTCGTCCCACATGAGGTCGCACTGGCCGGAGATGCCGTCGGCGACCGCTGCCGCGTCGAAGCCGGGCACCGCCGCGTCGAACGAGGCCGCAGCCTCCTCCTGGTTCTGGCACGCCCACGCGAATCCGCGCTGCGTGGCGCGGTTGAAGCGCTCGACGAGCTCGGGATCCTCGTCGATGGTCTGGTCGGAGGTGATGATGCCGTTGCCGTAGTAGAGCAGACCGAGGTCGGCCCAGTTCAGCACCACCGGGTCGTAGCCCTCGGCGATCAGGGTGGGGCCGTCCGAGACCGAGAGGGCGAGGTTGGCGTCCCACTGCCCCGCGATGAGCCCCGGAATCTTGGCCTCGCCGGCTGCGGAGACGATCTCGACGTCGCCCTCGTTCCATCCCAGTTTGTCGAGCACGGCCGGCCACATCGCGACCATGGCGCCGTTGCCCTCGGTCGCGACCGTCTTCCCCTTGAGGTCGTCCCAGTCGGCGATGCCGGAGTCGGGGAGCGCGAGGGCGGCGTAGGCGGATTTCGCCTGCACGAGGTTGACCTGCCGGATCGAGGCCCCCTGGGCGCGGTTGAGGATCGACACGTTGTAGTCGGCCCAGCCGAAGTCGACGCGGCCGGTGTCGACGGAGGCCACTGTGTTCGCGGATCCCGAGCCGGGCATGATCTCGACGTCGATGCCCTCCGCCTCGTAGAACCCCGCGTCGACGGCGGCGTAGAAGGGAGCGTGCTTCGGCAGCACGGCGACGTCGAGCATGAAGTCGACCTGGTCGGAGCCTCCGGCTCCGGCGGCCCCGGGTCCGGCGCAGCCGGTCGCGAGGAGCGCGGTGGCGGCGAGCATCGCCGCGACCGTGGTGTTCTGTGCGCGCATGTGCGGGCGTCCTTTCTCGAACGGAAATGCTGGGGGTGTGGTGCGCCGGCGCTACTTGACGTGGTTGCGCCAGGGAAGCAGGCGGGCGGCGATGAGGGTGATGAGGTAGAAGAGCAGGAGGGAGATCGCGGCGAGCACCATGAACGCGGCGAACATCGTGGCGAGGTCGCTCTGCGCGTTCGCCCGGAGGATCACCTGCCCGAGGCCGTCGGTGCCGGCGATGAACTCGCCGACGACGGCGCCGCCCACGGCGAGCGAGATCGAGATCTTGGCTCCGGAGAAGATCGACGGCAGGGCGTACCAGAACTCGATCTTGCGCATCCGCATCCACGCGCTCGCGTTGTTGATGCGGGCGAGCTCCTTCAGCTCGTTGGGCACGGCGGAGAGCCCGTCGAAGGTGTTGATGACGAGCGGGAAGAACGCGATCGCCATCGCCACGAACGCTTTCGATTCGAATCCGAAGCCGAACCAGACGATGAACAGCGGGGCGAGCGCGACCTTCGGGATCGTGTCGACGGCGATGAGCGCCGGGTAGAGGAAGTGCCGCACCGCCGGAATGTAGAAGAGCGTCGCCCCGCAGAGCACTCCGAGACCGGTGCCGAGCGCGAAGCCGGCGAGGGCTTCGGTGACCGTGACCCAGGCGTGGTGCGCGAAGTAGTCGGGCTGTGCGAAGAGCTTCTCGAAGGCCGCGATCGGGCCAACGAGCAGGTAGGCCGGCAGTTGGAAGACCCGGACGACGAGTTCCCAGATCGCGAGGATCGCGAGCATGCCGACCGCGGCCTTGACCGCCTTGTCGACGCCGGATGGGAGGGAGCGCTTGCGCGCGGCCGGGGCGATCGCGAGCGTCTGGGTGAGACTGGACGGAGCGGCGATGCTCTGCGGATCTCTGACGGAAGTGTGCTTCGAAGTATCGATGTTCATGGCCTTCCCAAGTTCAAGGTGCGGTGACCGGCACGGAGCGAGTCATCTTGACAGCGCATCCACTCTCGACGAGTCCTCGACGATGAGGCGGACGAAGCATGACCCTCAGTATCAAAGCGATCGAAGATACCTGTCTAACACTCTTTCGGCATCCATTGAGTCTTTCGGGGTATCGACCAGCGGGCACCTCGCTCGCAGAGGGATCGATACCCCGATGGCATCAGTCGAACCCCTTTTGATACTGGACACGAACGGATGCGCCGGTTTCACTGGCACTGGCACTGGCGCCGCGCACCGCCCGCCCGCCATCACCATCCCCTCCGCAGAGAACAGGAGCACCGCGATGAGCACCACTCCCGCACCGCCGATCACGCCCGTGCAGCGCCTCGCAGACCTCGGGCACGTGCTGCCGACGCCCGCGGCCGGCGCGTACTCCTACGATCCCGTGCTCGTGCGGGGAGATCTCGCGCACGTCTCGGGCCAGATCCCCCGGCGCGACGGCGACATCGCATTCACGGGGCCCGTGCGCACCGACGCCGAGGCCGCCCGCGGCCGGGAGGCGGCCGAACTCTGCGCGCTGAACGCGCTCGCCCAGATCGAGCGCGCCGTCGGCCTCGACCGCGTCGCCCAACTGCTCAAGCTGCAGGTGTACGTCGCGAGCGGCCCCGACTTCGCCGACCAGCCCGCCGTCGCCGAGGGCGCCTCGCGGCTGCTCCGCGCCGCACTCGGAGAGGCCGGGCGGCACGCCCGCACCGCGATCGGCGTGCCGCGCCTCCCCAAGAACGCGACCGTCGAGATCGACCTCGAGCTCGCCCTGCACCCCGCCGCGCACTGAACCCGACCGAATCGGAGCACACCATGGACACCACGCCCGACGCACTCGAACTGGTACTCGACCGAGCGGCCGCCGCCGCGCCCGCGCTCGCCGCGCAGCAGCCCCGCGCCCGAGCCGCACTGCTGATCGCCCTCGCCGACGCGCTCGAAGCCGCGCGGGATCGCCTCGTCCCGATCGCGGAGCAGGAGACCGGGCTGACCCGCGCCCGCCTCGACGGCGAGGTCGCGCGAACGGCCGTGCAGCTCCGGCTCTTCGCCGAAGCGGTGCGCGCGGGCGACGGCGCGGATGCCCGCATCGACGAGGCCGACCCCGGCTTCGTGCTCGGCGCGCGGCCCGACCTGCGCCGCACCCGCATCCCCGTCGGCCCCGTGCTCAACTTCTCCGCATCCAACTTCCCGTTCGCGTTCTCCGTGCTCGGGGGCGACTCCGCCTCGATCCTCGCCGCCGGGTGCCCGCTCATCGTCAAGGCCCACTCGGGCCACCCCGAGCTCTCCGAGGCGACGGCCGGGGTCGCGCAGCGGATCGTCCGGGATCTCGGCCTCCCGGCGGGAACGCTGCAGCTCATCCACGGGCAGCAGGCCGGAGTGGCCGCGGTGCAGGACGCCCGCGTGCGCGCCGGTTCGTTCACCGGCTCGACGCGCGGCGGGCGCATCCTCGCCGACCTGGCCGCCGCGCGACCGGCGCCGATCCCGTTCTACGGCGAGCTCGGCAGCGTGAACCCGGTGTTCATCACCCCGGCCGCGATGGCCGAGAACGGACCGGCGCTCGCCGCCGACTACGTCGCGAGCGTCGCCGGATCGGCCGGCCAGCTCTGCACGAAGCCGGGGCTGCTGTTCGCCGCCCCGGACGACGCCTTCCTGAACGCCCTGGCCGAGGCGGGCGCGGCCGCGGGCGCGGCGGAGCACCGCCTCCTCGCCCCGCGCATCGCGGAGGCCTACCGCGCCGAGCTCGAGGCCGTGCTCGCCACCGACGGCGTCGACCCCGTCGTCTGCGGCACGACGCGCATCGATGCGGAGGACGACGGCTGGGTCACGCCCACCATCGTGCGCGTCTCGCTCGACACGCTGCGCGCGCACCCCGACGTACTGGCGGAGGAGCACTTCGGCCCCTGCTCCGTCATCGTCGACGTGCCCGCGGGCGAGCCGTTCGCACCGCTCGTCGGCGAGTTCATCACCGGTTCGCTCACCGGCACCCTCCATCTGAGCCGCAGCGAGCGCGACGGCACGTCCGACGCCGCCTCCGCCGCCGACGCCGGCGCCGATCCCGCACTCGCCGCGCTCGTCTCCGCGCTCGCCGAGCACGCGGGCCGCGTGATCTTCGACGGGTGGCCGACCGGCGTCGCGGTGACCCCCGCTCAGCAGCACGGCGGGCCCTGGCCGGCGACGACGAACGACTCGAGCACCTCGGTGGGCACGGCGGCGATCGGCCGCTTCCTCCGCCCGGTCGCCTTCCAGAACGCGCCGAGCGCCTATCTCCCCGCGGCGCTGCGCGACGCCAACCCCCTCGGGATCCCCCAGAGGCGCAGCGCGGCCGGTGAGTCGATCTCCTGGGGCCGCGCACTAGGCTGAACGCATGACCGAGAGCTCCGCGCACGCCCCAGCCATCGAACGTCTCACGTGCGTGATCCCCGCGGGCGGCGTCGGGTCGCGCCTGTGGCCGCTGTCGCGCGCGAACGCGCCGAAGTTCCTGCTCGATCTGACCGGCTCGGGGGACTCGCTGCTGCGCGCGACGTGGGATCGGCTCGCCCCGCTCGCGCCGGCCGGCCGCACGATGGTGGTGACCGGCAGCTCGCACCGCGACTCGGTCGCGGAGCAGCTGCCCGACCTGCTGGCCGAGAACCTCGTCACCGAGAGCGAGCCGAAGGACTCGTCGGCGGCCATCGGCCTCGCCGCCGCGATCCTGGAGCTGCGCGACCCCGACGCGATCCTCGGCTCCTTCGCCGCCGACCACGTGATCCGCGGCGACGTGCTCTTCCAGCGGGCCGTGACCACCGCGGTGCAGGCGGCGGATCAGGGGTACATCGCGACCATCGGCATCCACCCCTCGCACCCCGCGACCGGCTTCGGCTACATCTCGACGGGCGATGCGCGGCGCGACCTGGCGCCGTTCGACGTCTACGACGTCACCGAGTTCGTAGAGAAGCCCGACGCGCAGCAGGCCGAGCGCTACCTCGCCGACGGCGGGTACCTCTGGAACGCGGGCATGTTCATCGCGCGCGCGACCGTGCTGCTCGACCAGATGGCGCTGCAGCAGCCCGCGCTCGTCTCGGCGCTGCGCGAGATCGCCGCCGCCTGGGACACTGAGCGGGGCGCCGATGTGCGGGAGCGCCTGTGGCCCACCCTGCCGAAGATCGCGATCGACTACACCGTGGCCGAGCCGGCCGCCGCCGCGGGCAAGATGGTGTGCGTCGCCGCGCACTTCGACTGGGACGACGTGGGCGACTTCGCCTCCGTCGCGAACCTGCTGACGCGGGGCCGCGGCAGCGACCTCGCCGTGCTGGGCGACGGAGCGCAGGTGCTCTCGGACGCGTCGAGCGGCATCGTCGTCTCGGAGAGCAGCCGCCTCGTGGCGCTCGTCGGCGTCGAGGACGTGGTCGTGGTCGACACCGCGGACGTGCTGCTCGTCACGTCGAAGAGCCGCGCGCAAGACGTGAAGCACCTCGTCAGCCGCATGAAGGTGACGGGCGGCGGCCACCTGCTCTAGCGGGGGCGCCCGGCGGTCACGCCGCCACGACGAGCGAGAACGGGTACCGCTGCGACGACAGCACGCGCACGGCGCCCTCCGAGCGTTCGAGCGCCCCGAGCCCGTCGTCGGGGTCGGCGCCCGGGTAGCGGTCGCCCGTCTCGAAGTCGGGGTCGTTCGACAGCACCACGCGCCCGTTCGCGTTGACGAGCGTCGATCCTGCATGCCCGTCGAGCACGGGCAGCAGCGCCTCCTCCAGCGACGAGACGAGCACATCGGCGCACACGACGCCCCAGAAGTCGCCGCCGACGAGCAGCGGCACCGCCGAGGTGATGGTCACCTCGTTCGAGCAGAGGTAGTCGACGAAGGGGCCGGCGACGTGGCGATCCCCCGTCGCCTCGGGCACCCGGTACCACTCGAGGCGCATCAGGTCGATGGCCGCCTGCCCGGGGCCGAACGTCGACGACGCGAGCAGGGCGCGGTCGGGCCCCTGCCACCACGCGAGCGGGTTGCCCTCGCCCACGAGCTCGTCGCTGGCGCAGAACCCCGCGCCGTAGAGCGGGCGCCCCTCCGTGTCGAGCACCTCGTAGGCGCCGGGTTTCGCGAGGGCCGCGAGGTGCCTGCCGGTCAGCGAGCCGCGCTCGGACTGGCGGCGCAGCGCCGAGGCGAGCGTCGGCACCCATCGGTCGAGCGGAGCGAATACGCCGTCGAAGAACTCATCGACGTGGCGCAGGGCCTCGCGGAGCGGGGCATCTGCGGGTTCGGGCGCGACGGTCACGGCACTCTCTTCCTCTTCTTCGAGGTCGCCGGAGGGTCACCTCTCCCGACGACGCGATTCCAGTGTGCCACGAAGATCGGCATCGCGCGGCGTCGCGATCAACTCGCTGCGCAGGCTGACGAGCCAGCGGGTCGACGCGCGCACCGTCTCGCGGATGGCGGATCGCGCCGCATCGACGTCGCGTGCGCGTGTGGCGCGGATCTGCGCCATGAGCGCCTGCTGCGTCGCGGTGCGCGCCCCCTCGTCGAGGTCCTGCAGCGCGAGCAGCGGCGTGAACTCGGTCTGCACGCGCACGTGCTCCTTGGTCAGCCGCACCGACTGGCTGAGCGCCGCGAGCTCGAGCTGGATCTCGGTGATGCGCCGACGCCAGGCGACGCGGTCGAGGTCGCGCGCGCGTTCGGCGACGGAGGCGACGACATCGATCTCCCCCTGGGTCGCGCGCTGGCACGCGTACTCGGCGCAGGCGCAGCAGATGGCCTCGTAGTGCACGCCGAGATCGGCGAGGGCGACGCGCGGCATCGCCTGCAGCGCGCGGGCATTGACCTCCTCGACCGAGCCGTGGCTGGGCCGCACGAAGCTGCCGCCGTTGCGGCCGCGCTTCGTCTCGATGAGCCCGCGATGGCGGAGCCCGCCGAGGGCTTCGCGGACGGTGACGACGGCGACGCCGAGGAGCGCCGACAGCTCGGTCTCGCTGGGGAGGCGCTCGCCCTCGGTGAAGGCTCCGACCGAGATCGCCTGGACGATCCGCGATTCGACGAGTTCGATGCGCCCCTCGTCGCCGATCGGGGCGAGGGCCGCGGTGCGGAGGCGACTCGGAGGCGAGGTCGGCGTGTGTGCGCTCACCGTTCTCCTCCGATTCTCACGAACGTACCGAGTGTGTCACGACTGGTCTGAGATTTTGCCGCCACCGCTCCGTGATCGAACTGTAACCTGCGGGACGCCCCGCGTATTTAAACCTATAAACCCATATGTTATGGTTCTTCTCATCGGGCCGACAACGACGTTGAGGAGCATCCGCATGACACATTCAGTCCCCGCCCCAGATCTGCAGGGGGACACCGCCGTATCGGTGCGCGGCGTGCGCAAGGAGTTCGGCGACCTCGTCGCCGTCAACGATCTCGACATCGAGATCCGCGCCGGCGAGTTCTTCTCGATGCTCGGCCCATCGGGCTCGGGCAAGACGACCGTGCTGCGCATGATCGCCGGCTTCGAAGAGCCCACGGCCGGCACGATCCTCCTCCACGGCACCGACGTGACGAAGTCGGCGCCCTTCGACCGCGACGTCAACACGGTCTTCCAGGACTACGCCCTCTTCCCGCACCTCACCATCGCACAGAACGTCGCCTACGGCCTCACCGTCCGCGGCGTCCCCGCGGCGGAGCGCCGACGCCTCGTCGCCGAAGCGCTCGAGCAGGTGCAGCTCGCCCACGTCGCCGAGCGATCCCCCGCCCAGCTCTCGGGCGGTCAGCGCCAGCGCATCGCGCTCGCGCGCGCCCTGATCCTCCGCCCGAAGGTGCTGCTGCTCGACGAGCCGCTCGGAGCGCTCGACAAGCAGCTCCGCGAGCAGATGCAGTTCGAGCTCAAGCAGATCCAGCGCGACGTCGGCATCACCTTCGTCTTCGTCACCCACGACCAGGAGGAGGCGCTGACCCTCTCCGACCGCGTCGCCGTCTTCAACAACGGCAAGATCGAGCAGGTCGGCAGCCCGCGCGAGGTCTACGAGTTCCCCCGCACCGAGTTCGTCGCCAAGTTCCTGGGCGTCACCAACCTGCTCGCCGACGCCACCGCCCAGCGCATCCTCGGAACCGGCGCCGCGCACAGCGTGCGGCCCGAGCGCGTGCGGCTCGTCGACCCGACCTCGCCCGTCGACGCCGCCGACGTCGCACTCCCCGGCACCATCGTCGAAACCGTGTACGCGGGCGCGCACACGCGCTACCTCGTCGAGACCGACGGCGGCACGCGCTTCATCTCCGAGACGCAGAACACCGACACCCCGCGCACCACCCCCAGCATCTCCCGCGGCGACACCGTGAGTCTGCGGTTCGCGCGCGACCATGCGGTCGCCGTGCCGAGCGTCTGACCGCCCCCGGATCCGCATCCCCCGCGATGCACGCGCACCCCGTGCGCGACCCCCGCAGAACCACCACCCGAACCACCCGCACCACCCGCACCACCCAATCGCCTACGAAGGAGTAACGATGCACAAGAAACTCGCCATCCCGGCAGCGCTCATCGCCGCAGCCGGACTCGCCCTGTCGGGCTGCTCGAGCAGCGGCGGCGACTCGGCGCCCGGAGAGATCGAGATCGACGTCCCCGACCTCCCCGCGGTCGAGTCGCTCGGCGACATGGAGTCGGAGGTCAACATCGTCGCGTGGTCCGGCTTCGTCGAGCCCGCCTGGGCCGACCAGTTCACCGCCGACACCGGCTGCAAGGTCAACCGCAAGGTCGCCGCCACGAGCGACGAGATGGTGCAGCTCATGCGCACCGGAGAGTACGACCTCGTCTCCGCCTCCGGCGACGCCAGCCTCCGCCTCATCGTCGACGGCAACGTGCAGCCGCTCAACACCGAGCTGATCCCGAACTTCGGCGACGACATCGTCGAGGGCATGAAGGGGCAGCTCTACGACACGCTGAACGGCAACGTCTACGGCATCCCGATCGGCCGCGGCGCGAACATCCTGGAGTACAACTCCGAGGTCGTCACCGAAGCGCCGACGAGCTGGGACGTCGTATGGGAGGAGGACAGCCCCTACGCCGGCAACATCGCCGCCTACGACAGCCCCATCTACATCGCCGACGCCGCGATCTACCTGATGGCGACGCAGCCCGACCTCGGCATCGAGAACCCCTACGCGCTCGACGAGGAGCAGCTGGCCGCCGCCGTCGAGCTGCTGCAGCAGCAGAACGGCATGGTCTCCGAGTACTGGTCGCCCGCCACCAACGTCACCTCGTTCACCGGCGGCAACTCCGTCGTCGGCACCTCATGGGAGGTGCTGCGCAAGGCCACGCAGGATGAGAAGTTCCAGAGCGTGCTGCCCGAGGAGGGCTCGACCGGCTGGTCGGATGCGTGGATGCTCGCAGCGGAATCCGAGCACCCGAACTGCGCTTACGCCTGGATGGACTACACCAGCAGCCCCGAGGTCAACGGCCAGATCGCGATGAACTTCGGCATGGCGCCCGCCAACGCAGCCTTCTGCGAGACGAGCGACGAGGCGCGCGAGCACTGCGACTACTACAACGCGACCGATGAGGAGTACTTCGAGAAGGTGTGGTTCTGGACCACGCCCATCGATCAGTGCCTCGACGGCCGCACCGACGTGCAGTGCACCAACTACCAGGACTGGACCAGCGCCTGGGCGACCGTCAAGGGCTGACGCCCGCAGGGTGGCCGGGGCCGCGCCCCGGCCACCCGCACCGCACCACTCCCCCCACACCACCATCCGTCAGTGAGGAACCATCGTGTCGCACCCGCCGACCCTCGAGCGTCGCACCAAGCCGCTCTCGACCGCGCTCTACCGCCACCCGCGCGGCCGCCTCGCGTCGCTCCTGACCCTGCCGATGGCCTGGCTGCTCGGCGTCTACATCCTCTCGCTCGTGCTGCTGCTGCTCACCGCGTTCTGGACGACCGATCCGTTCACCTCCCGCGTGAAACCCGGCTTCACCCTCGAGAACTTCGAGCAGCTCGTCACCGTTCCCGCCTACCTGTCGACCGCGCTGCGCACCCTCGGCATCGCACTCGCCGTCACCGCGATCTGCGCGGCCGTCGCGATCCCGCTCGCCGTCTTCATGGCGAAGGTCGCCGGCCCGCGACTCCGCGCCGTGCTCGCGATCCTCGTGACGCTGCCCCTCTGGGCCGGCTACCTCGTGAAGATCATCGCTATGCGCCTCGTCTGGACGGATGAGGGGTTCTTCAACTGGGCGCTCTCGCCCTTCGGCATCACCGGCCCCGGCTTCGGCACGCTCACCGTCATCCTCACCCTCGTCTACCTCTGGTTCCCCTACATGGCGATCCCCGTCTACGCGGCCGTCTCACAGATCCCCACCAACCTCTTCGACGCGTCCTCCGACCTCGGCGCGAGCGGAGCGCGCACTATTCGCACCGTCGTCGCACCCCTGCTGCTGCCGGCGCTGATCGCCGGATCGATCTTCACGTTCTCCCTCAGCCTGGGCGACTACATCGCCGCCATGTACGTCGGCGGATCGACGCAGATGATCGGCAGCATCATCGCCCAGAACATCAACCTGAACCCGCCCCTCGCCGCGGCGTTCTCGTTCGTGCCGATCGTGCTCGTCATCATCTACCTCAGCGCCGTGCGCCGCACCGGCGCGCTCGACAACCTCTGATCCGAGACCCGCAGGAGACCGCCATGCTACGTCTGAACCGCACCACGCGCGTCGCGCTCGCCGTCATCACGGTGATCGCACTCGGATTCATGTACATCCCGCTGTTCGTCATCGTGATGAACTCGTTCAACTCGAGCCGGGTCTCGGGGTGGCCGATCCCCGGCTTCTCCTTAGAGTGGTGGGGCAAGGCGCTCACGAACCCGGCAGTACACGCCGCCCTGCTGAACTCCGTGATCGTCGCATCCGTCGCCACGGCGTTCGCGCTCCTCCTCGGCACGCTCGCCGCGTTCGCCCTGCAGCGCTTCCGATTCTTCGGCAAGCAGACCGTCAACCTGCTCATCGTGCTCCCCATCACCCTCCCCGGCATCGTGACCGGTGTGGCGCTGTCGAACACCTACTTCCAGGTGCTGAAGCCGATGGGCATCAACGTCGGCTACTGGGGCATGATCATCGCCCACGCCACCTTCTGCGTCGTCATGGTGTTCAACAACGTGATCGCGCGACTGCGCCGCATGCACCCGAACCTCGACGAGGCGTCGATGGATCTCGGAGCGGGCATCGGCCAGACGTTCAGGCTCGTGACCTTCCCGCAGTTCCGCAGCGCCTTCATCGCCGGCGGCCTGCTCGCCTTCGCGCTCTCCTTCGACGAGATCGTGGTCACGATCTTCACCGCTCCCCCCGGAGTCGAGACGCTGCCCCTCTGGATCATGAACCAGATGGCCCGCCCCAACGAGGTGAACCAGGTGAACGTCGTGGCGACGGTGATGATCCTGCTCTCGCTGATCCCGGTGTACATCTCGCAGCGGGTGTCGGCCGTCACCGACGCGAAGTAGCGAGGCGGCGGGGGCGAGGGCGCGCGCCCGCATTCCGCCCCACCGAGACCGAGCACTCGCACCGAGACCGAGGGAATCCGCACCGCGTATTCCCTCGGTCTCGCGCGTACCCCTCAGTCTCGCGGGGAGGGGCGGGCGGGCCGCCGCGCCGCGCGCCCGCACGGGCCGGCGCGTGCGGGCGGGCGCGCGGCCCCGGCGCGCGCCCGCGCGGGCCGGCGCGTGCGGGCGGGCGCGCGGCCCCGGCGCGCGCCCGCGCGGGCCGGCGCGCTACAGGCGGTCGCGGTGCGTGTCGCGCAGCTCCTCGACCGCGCGCTCGAGCGCCGGGTCGTCGCCGCGGGCGAGCGCCGCGTACTGCAGCACCAGGCCGTCGTCGGTGGGCACGGCCTTCACCCACATGCGCCGGCGCGCGACGAAGAGCGACCACACGAGCCCGCCGAGCGCGAGCAGCGCGAAGACGAGCACGAAGGTCTGCGCCGGGTTGCGCATCACGTCGAACGACGCGTACCGCGGCACGTCGTCGAGCGTGATCGTTCCCATGCCGTTCGGCAGGTCGGCCGTCTGACCCGGCACCAGCTCGATCGACTCGGCGTCGACCGCGCGACCCGTCAGCTGCTCCATCTTCGAGGTGTCGAGCGAATACACCGAGCGCGGCACCCCGTCGTCGATGCCGAGATCGCCGACGAACACGTCGAGCGTGAGCACGGGGTTCTCGAGGTCGGGGTAGTTCGACGTGTAGGCGCCCGTGTCGAGATCGGCCTTCGTGGGGTAGAAGAAGCCGCGCAGGCCCACCTGCACCTGCTCGCCGGCGCCGTCGGTGATGCCGTACGGCACCTTCACCACGCCGAGCGACGTCATCGTCATGTTGTCCTGCGGGATGAACGGCATCGCCTCGCTGTACACCACCGTTCCCGCGGCGTTCTTCACCGTGATGCGGGGCGCGTACCCGTTCGCGATCAGGTAGATCGGAGAGCCGTGCACGCGCAGCGGGTGGTTCACCTGGATGGTCTCGTCGCTGACCTCGCCGTTCTCGGGGTCGATGAGTTCGAGGTTCGCCGTGTAGTCGCGCACCTGCCCGATCGCGGCCGTGTTGCCGTCGTCGGGTGTGACGTACGTCACGTCGAGGGAGTCGAGCTTCAGCCCGAACGGGTCGAGACTCGACGAGTCGAAGGCGCGACCCGTGTTCACGGTGTCGTAGTCGATGAGCTGATTCACCATCGTCTCGCCCTCGACGAGCACCTTCTGCCCGTTGAAGGTGAACACGCCGCCGACGCCCACGCTGATGAGCACCCCCAGCAGGGAGATGTGGAAGAGCAGGTTGCCCGTCTCGCGCAGGTAGCCCCGCTCAGCCGAGACCGACACCGTCTCCACGCCGCGACGCGTCACGCGCTGGATCTCCGTGCGGTACCGCAGCTTCCGCAAGACGCGAGCCGCCTCCTCGACGGCGCGCTCGGCGAACGCCGCGCGATCCTCGTCGCTCGCCTCGGGGTTCTTGAGCCGCACCTCGGAGAAGCCGGCCATGCGCTCGAGCCGCGCCGGAGTCTTCGGCGGGCGGCCGCGCCACGCCTTCCAGTGGTGGGCGATGCGCGGGATCACGCAGCCGATCAGCGAGATGAACAGCAGCAGGTAGATCGCCGAGAACCACACCGAGCCGTACACGTCGAACGCCTGAATGGGGAAGGCGTCGAGAATGGGGAACAGCTTCGGGTGATCGGCCTCGTACTGCACCACGCCGTTCGGGTCGGCGCTGCGCTGCGGCACGAGCGATCCCGGGATCGCCGCGACCGCTAGCAGCAGGAGCAGCACGAGCGCGACGCGCATGCTGGTCAGCTGCCGCCAGAACCACCGCAACCAGCCGGTGAGCCCGAGCTCGGGCGACTCGGCGCGAATCGCGCCGCCCGCGCCGCTTCCGTCGTCGTAATCAGAGGGGCGTGACATATCCGCCGATCACCGCCTGCAGTGCGTACATCATCTTGCTCCAGAGGCCGGTCACCATGAGGAGACCGATGAGGATCAGCAGCCCGCCGCCGATCAGATTCACGGCACGGATGTGCCGCTTGAAGAACGTCATCGTGCGCGTCAGCCAGCCGAAGCCGAGCGCGGCGAGCACGAAGGGCACGCCGAGTCCGATGCAGTACGCGATCGCGAGCACCACGGATCGGCCCACCGACCCCTGCTGCAGGCTCAACGTCATGATCATGCTCAGCGTCGGGCCCATGCACGGGGTCCAGCCGATCGCGAAGACCGCGCCGAGCAGCGGAGCGCCCGCCAGACCGAGCCTCGGCTTGATGCGCATCTTCATCGTCGTCTGCATCCGGGTGAAGAGGCCGATGAACACCAGCCCCATGACGACGATCACCGCACCCATCACCCGGGTGATGACGGGCTCCCACTCGAGCAGCCAGACGCCGACCGTGCCCGCAGCGGCGAGGAACGCGACCAGCACGACGGTGAAGCCGAGCACGAACAGCACCGAGCCGAGCAGCACGCGCCCGCGCGGCGCGCGCTCGACCGCACCGCCCTGCGGCGCTCCTGCGGTCGCCACCCCTCGCTGCGCTCCGCGGGCTGCCGCTGACGCGGCACCGCGACCGTTCGCACCGCCCTGCGGTGCTCCTGCCGTCGCGCCGACATACGCGAGGTAGCCGGGCACGAGCGGGAGCACGCACGGGGAGAGGAAGGAGAGGAGCCCCGCGGCGATGGCGATCAGCGAAGCGACGAGCAGCTGTCCGTCGGCGACGATGTGCTCCACTGCTACTGCTCGCCGGCGGTGTCGCTCGACTCGGCCAGCGTCTCGTCGATGAGCGTGGTGAGCTGGGAGGCGCTCGCGAGCTGCCCGAGCACGCGGTGCGCCACGCGCCCATCGCGATCCAGCACCAGCGTCGTGGGCACCGCGTTGAGGGGCACCTCGCCCGCGAACGCGCGCTGCACCGACCGGCCGCCGGCGTTGTCCATGATCGACGGGTACTCGATGCCGAACTCGCGGGAGAACTGCTGCGCCTGGGCGACCTGATCGCGCGTATTGACGCCCACGAACTGCACGCCCTGATCGGCGTACTCATCGTGGGCGGCCACCAGATCGGGGGCCTCCACCCGGCAGGGGGCGCACCCGGCGTACCAGAAGTTCACGACGGTGACATCGCCCCGGGTGTCGGCCGACCCGAACTCGGCACCGCTCTCGTCGACGCCCGAGAACTCGACGGGCTCCGTGCGCTCCGCCTCCGAGATGCTGAGCGATGATCCGTCGCCCGAGACGTACCCCTTGTCGCTGCCCTCCTCGAACTGCGACGCGAGGTCGGCGCCCTCGCCCGTGCACCCGGAGAGCAGGAGCGCGGCCGAGAGGGTGAGGGCGATGGTCGTTGCGGTGCGGCGCAGGCTCATACGGCTCCTACATCTACGGCGTCGTCGGTGAGCCCGGCGGCGGGGGTTCGGTAGTCGACCTCGAACCAGCGCTCTCCGCGCTGCTCGAAGGTCGTGATGCTCGACAGCTCGCAGCGTCGCGACGACGGGTTGTGGAAGAGGGGCTTGCCGGCGATGTCGAGGTGCGCCATCCAGATCGGGGACTGGTGCGACACCATGACGATGTCGCCGTCGCGGGTCGACTCCCACGCGTCGTTCATGGCGGCCCGCACGCGGTCGGCGATCTGGCGGTAGGGCTCGCCCCAGCTCGGCCGGAACGGATTCCAGTAGCGGTGCCAGTACCGCGGCTTCGAGAAGGCGGCATCGGCGCCCGAGCTGACCATGCCCTCGAATGAGTTGGTCGGCTCGATGATGCGCTCCTCGGTGACGATCTCGAGGCTGAGCGCGCTCGCGATCGGCCGCGCCGACTGCTGCGCGCGCTCGAGCGGCGAGGCGAGCAGCCGGGAGACGAGGCGGTCGCTGCCCGCGAGTTCGAGCGCGGCGGCCTCGGCCATCTGGTGCCCGCGTTCGGACAGGCGGAAGCCCGGAAGGCGGCCGTAGAGCACGCGATCCGGGTTGTGCACCTCGCCGTGGCGCACCAGATGCAGCAGTTTGTCGCTCACGCCTCCATTGTACGGAGGGGGTGTCTGGGAGTTCGGAGGCGGCGCCCGGGTCCGCTGCCCGGCGACGTGAGGCGCGGCGCCGGCGCCCGGGCCCGCTGCCCGCACGCCGGGAGGCCCGTGCGGCGCGATCCACCGCGACGGCTAGACTGTCCGGGTGACTGAGCGTGTATTGATCAAGGACCTGGCCGCCCGCGAAGACGGCACTGTGCGAGTCTCCGGATGGGTGGAGAAGGTACGCGACCAGCGGTACGTGCAGTTCGTCGTGCTGCGCGACGAGACCGGGGCGGTGCAGCTCGTGAACGGCGGCGTGCTGCGCGAGCCGGATCCCGAGAACCCCCGATCCGATGTGCTGGTGCCCCGCACCACCACGATCTCGGAGCTGACGCAGGGGTCGTTCGTCACGGTCACCGGCGAGCTGCAGCACAACGAGCGGGTCAAGCTCGGCGGCGTGGAGGTGCAGATCGACGAGATCGAGGTCGTCGCGGCGTCGCTCCCCGACAACCCGGTCGCCGGCGATTCGAACATCGACGTGCGCCTCGACTGGCGCTTCCTCGACCTGCGCCGCCCGGAGCAGAACCTCGTGTTCCGCGTGCAGACCGCCTTCCTGCACGCGCTGCGCCAGGTGTGGGTGGATCGCGGCTTCATCGAGATCCAGACGCCGAAGCTCATGGCGAGCGCCTCCGAGTCGCGCGCCGAGCTCTTCGAGGTCGAGTACTTCGAGGGCAAGGCCTTCCTGGCGCAGAGCCCTCAGTTCTTCAAGCAGATGGCGCAGGCGGCGGGCTTCGGCGGCATCTTCGAGGTGGGCCCCGCCTTCCGCGCCGACCACTCGTTCACGTCGCGTCACGCGACCGAGTTCACGTCGATCGACACCGAGCTGAGCTGGATCGACTCCCCCGAAGACGTCATGGAGCTGCACGAGGAGCTGCTCGTCGCCGGACTCACGGCGGTCAAGGAGCAGCTGGGCGCCGAGATCGAGAAGCTCTTCGGCATCGAGATCGAGGTGCCGTCGCGCCCGTTCCCGCGCATCCCCCTCGCCGAGGCGAAGGAGATCGTGAAGGCCGAGGGCTACGAGGTGCCCCGCGCCGACGCCGACATGGATCCGGAGGGCGAGCGCCGCATCGCCGCGCACGTGAAGCAGAAGTACGGGCACGACTTCGTCTTCCTCACCGATTACGACGCGTCGATCCGCCCGTTCTACCACATGCGCAACCCCGAGAACCCGCAGCTCACGCGCAGCTACGACCTGATCTACCGCGGCACGGAGATCTCGACGGGCGCGCAGCGCGAGCACCGCATCGATGTGCTCGAGGCGCAGGCGGTCGAGAAGGGCATGGATCCGAAGGAGCTCGGCTTCTACCTCGACTTCTTCCGCTACGGCGTTCCCCCGCACGGCGGTTTCGGCATGGGCCTGAACCGCGTGCTGATGCTCATGCTGCAGCAGCAGTCGATCCGCGAGGTCACGTACCTGTTCCGCGGGCCGAACCGCCTGCTGCCGTAACCCGGCCGGTCTCGCCGACGGCGCCCTCCGCTGCTGCGGACGGGCGCCGTCGGCGTTTCACGTCGCCGGTGTCATCGTGCACGTGGCGGCCCCGAGACCCAGCAGCGGCCAGTCTCCGACGACGGTTCGCGTCGGCGACGTCCATCCGCTGGGGTGCACGACCAGCACGGAGATGCTCCGCGACGCTCCGAGTGCGGCGTTCAGCAGCGCCCCGGTCAGCTCCGTCGTGAGCACGCCGTTCGATTGCGTGGTGCGCAGGCCGGTGCCGAGCAGCGTGTCGACCGCCGGTACGAGGCCGTTCGAACCGGTGTATCCGATTCGGGCGTCGGCGAGGGTGTACCCGGCGGGCAGACGCCATCGGATCGTCAGCGACGATTGCCCCAGGTTCAGCAACGAGCCGACGATCCCGCACTCTCCGCCGTAGGGCGGGATCGGCACACTGATGGCCGTGAGGGTCGCGCGCCCGACCTCCCCGTCCGTCCAGAGCGCCTCGGTCTGCTGCGGGGGCTTCAGCTGCCCGGTCGCGATGATGCCGAGGGCGATGGCGGCGGCGCAGAGGCGGGTGCGGATCCGCCGCGGGCGCTCGGCCCCCTGCCGCGGGCGGTGGGCGGCGCCCCGCAGCCCGCGGTGCCGGATCACGCGGCGCATCACGGCTGCGCCGCCGTCCGTCGCCCGCGCACCAGCGACGCGATGCCCGCTGCGGCGAGCCCCGCCGCGACGGCGATGACGCCGAGCGCCCAACCCGGACCGGCGCCCGTGGTCGGCAGCGGTGCGACCTCGCGCGGGCGCGTCGAGACGGCGTCGCCGCCGCCCGTCGCGTGCAGCGTGAGGGCGACCATGCCGGTCGCGGGCTCCGGGATCACGGCGGTGAGCAGCAGCCACCGCTCCTCCGACGGCCGCAGGGAGGTGAGCGGCGTCGCGGCCGCACCGACGGCGACGCGATCGCGCCCGTCGAGCACCTGCTCGTCGCCCGCGCACGCCGCCCCCTCCCAGGCGACGTCGCAGCTGCGCACGTCGAGCTCGAGCCCGAGGTCGCGCGACCCCGTGGCCTCGAGCAGCACCTCCACGAGCCCGGGTTCGGGGGCGTCGACCCGCACCCCGACCTGCCAGGCGACCGGCACTCCCGGGCGCAGCGTGCGCATCGCGTCGTCGTCGCCGATCGACGTGAGCGTGATGTGCTCGCTCTCGATCACCACGGGGGCGGCCTGAGCGTGCGCGGCGGCTCCGGGGCCGGCGGCCGCCTCGGCGCCGCTCGGCGCCAGGGCCGACGCGGTGATGCCGCAGACGATCGCTCCGACGGCGACCGCCCCGGCGGGCGTGCGACCGCGCTCGCGAGACGACCGGGATCCGTGGCGCGGCCGCCGATCGCCGCCGCCCCGCGGCCAGAACGCCCAGGTGACGAGCGCGGACGCCGAGAGCGTGAGCGCTCCGAGCACCCACGGGTTCGAGAACCACACCACCGCCTTCGCGAGGTGGGGCACCGACAGCAGCACCTCGCGCGCACTCGTCACCGTGTACGGCATCGGGTCGTCGGCGGCGTTCGCATCGCCGCGCATCGTGATCGTGCGGCTCTCGCCCGCTCCGGCGACCGAGGTGACCCGGTGGGTCACGGGCAATTCGCCCGCGCGGTCGACGGTGAGCACGTCGCCGACCTCGATCTCGCTCGCGGGGATCTCGCGCACCGCGGCCAGCGAACCGGCGGGGATGGTGGGCGACATCGACCCGGTCTTGAACATGATCAGCGAGACGTTGCACAGCGCCGAGAGCACGACGAGCACGATGCACACGAGCCCTCCGAGCGCGGCGAGGTTCAGCAGCGCGCTGCCGACCGCCCGTGCCGCGTCGCCCCGCCTCATCGCTTCCCCTCTCGCCCGTTCGTGCATCGGTCGTCGCTCGGGATCGCGCGCACGCCGCCCGGCGTCCCCGCTCCCGCGACGATCACGACGTCGATGCGCCCGTCACCGTCCACGTCGCGGTCGTGTTCGTCCCCTGCGCGGCGTTGGAGGTGTCCGCGGGCAGGGTGACGGCGAAGCAGTACGCGACCGGCGACGCCCCACCGGCGGCGAGCGCGGTCGTGCTGCTCCCGGCCACCGTCAGGGCGCTCCCGTTCGGCACCACGATGCTCGTGGACGCTGCGAAGCTGGTCGCGTCGCAGGCCTGCCCCGACGGGATGACGCGCACCCCGTACGTCAGAAAGCCGGCGAGGCTCGTCGCCGAGCTGGTGGTCGTGGTCGCGGCGCTCAGCGCCGCCGTTCCGGTGACGTTCGTCGCATCGGTGGTCCGCACCAGGAACTTCGCGTACGTGACCGTTCCCGGCGACATCGCGGCCGGCGTCACCGAGAAGCTGAGCGCCGCGGGCGCCGCCGCCGTGTTGTCGACGTAGCTCGCGCCGTTGTTCGCCGACCCCACGATGCCGAACGTGCTCGCCGTGAACGTCGCCCGCGCCGTCTCGGTGTCCGTCCACGCCGCGAGCGTCAGCGATCCGCCCACCCCGAGCACGAGCGCGCCCGCCAGCAGGGCCCGCGTCTTCGCGAACCGGCCTCCCGACCCCGTGCCGTGCCGCCGCGCGCGGCTCGGCCGGCCTCCCAGCTCCACGGCGGGCCTACAGGGCGTCGCCCGAGACCGCCGCGAAGTTCCAGGTGATCCCGCCGGTGACGCCCTGCGCCAGGTCGTCGCCGGCGGTCACCCGGAAGCACACGTTCTGCACGTCGGCGAGGCTGTCGAGGGCGAAGGTCGCCGCGTTCTCGTCGGTGCCGGCCGCGTACGCCGCCTCCGAGCACCCGAGCGCCGTGGTGAAGACGTAGTCGGCGCTGACGCCCGTGAGCGCGGGGTCGACCGCCTGGGCGATCGTGACCTCGGCGTCGTACGTCGAGTCGCGTTCGAGCTGCACCGCGAACGGCGCGTAGACCACGTCGCCCGGTGCGAGGTTCTCGGCGGCCACCGTGAAGTCGAGGTCCGCGGCGTCGGCCTCCGCGGGATGATCGGCGAACGCAGTGCCGTCGGTCGACCCCTCGATGCCGAACGTGCCGCTGCCGAAGAGCCCGGTGGCCCACTCGTCGTCCGTCCAGGCCGCGAGCGTGATGGCGGCGCCGACGCCGAGCACCAGCCCCCCGGCGAGCATCGCGCGCGCCTTCGTCCAGCCCTGCCGTGTGCTCGGTGCGGTTTCCGCGCGCTCGATCGTCATGTCGTCTACCCCCCTGTAGCGAGTTCGCCAATCTTCCTATGACGAATCTATGGTGACAGGGTACGTGAAAGACGAGCGTCACGATAGGGGCGGCCGCCCGGCGGCGACCGTTCCGCTCAGCGCCGCCGAACGACCACGACGGAATCGCTGAGCGGGTGCACCTCCCCGTCGGGCCCGCGCCCCGCGCGCTCGCGCACCTCGGCGACCTCCACGCTCCAGTCGGCATCGGGGAGCGCCAGCGCGCGCAACTCCGATTCGGGCGTCGGAAACTCCTCGCCGTGGTGCGACGACCACTGCGGGGCGGCGGCATGCGCGATCAGCACCAGTCGCCCGCCCGGGCCGACGCGGTGCGCCGCAGCCCGGAGGATGCGCTCGCGCGGCAGCTCCACCGCGGACTGGAAGAAGCTCGCGGCGACCAGATCGTAGGGCGCTGCGTCGCCCTCGATCGCCGCGGGGTCATCGCTCCACACCGCGAGGTCGGCCGCGATGCACCGCGCACGCGCGAGACCGCGCTCGGCCGCGACCGCGTTGGCGCGCGCGACCGCGGTTTCGGAGAGGTCGATGCCGGTCGCATCCCACCCGCGCTCCGCGAGCCAGAGCACGTCGCCGCCCTCGCCGCTTCCGAGATCGAGCGCGCGGCCCGGAGCCCAGTGCTCGGCGACATCGGCGAGCGCCCGGTTGACCGCTCCCGACCAGACGCGGTGCGACGATCCGTACCGCTGCTCCCAGAACACGACCGGGTCCGTCGACGCCTCGGGGTCCGCGTGCATCACGCCACCGCCCCGGCGAGCGCGTAATCCTCGTCGACGAGCGCGGCGTTGGCCGCTGCGCCGGCCATGTTGCCGGCACCCATCGCGAGCGGCACCGAAGCGGCGGGGCTGACCACGTTGCCCGCCGCCCAGATGCGCGGGTGGCTCGTGCACTGCATCGGGTCGACCGCGATGCAGGAGCCCATCGGGGTCTCGGTGCGCTGGAGCGGGATGCTCGAGAGGAAGGCGTCGTGCGGCACCATCGTGAAGCCGGTGAAGATCGCGTCGACGCCGTACTCGCGACCGTCGGCGGTGCGCACCCCGGTGACCTGCGCTCCCGAGCCCAGCACCTCGGCGACGGGCGCCAGCGCGAGACGCATGCCCCGCGCCAGCATCGCCCGCTCGGTCGCCGCATCGAGCGCACTCGCACCGTCGGGCCCGACCAGCCCCGCGGTGAACACCGTCACGTCGTCGCTCCACTGCCGCAGCAGCTTGGCCTGGTGCAGGCCGATCGGCGCGGTCGTGACGACGGCGATGCGCTGCCCGCGCACCTCCCACCCGTGGCAGTAGGGGCAGTGGAGCACGCTCTGCCCCCAGCGCTCCGCAAGCCCCGGGATCTCGGGGAGCACATCGGTCACGCCGGTGGCCACGATGAGCGCCCGGGTGCGGAGCACCGCTCCCGAGTCGAGTTCGATCGACACCGATCCGCCGGGGGCGAGGGGCGCTCCGGCCCGGGGCGAACCGGCATCGCCGTCGCCATCGCCGTCGCCATCACCGGCGCCGCCATCGGCGTCGCGCACCGAGCGCACGGTCGCCGAGCGGAACTCCACGCCATAGGCCTCGGCCTCGGCGCGGCCGCGGGTGAGCAGTTCGAGCGGCGGCGTGCCGTCGAGGCCGAGCACGTTGTGCATGTGCGCGGCGAAGCGGTTGCGCGGCTCGCCGCCGTCGAGCACGAGCGTGCGGCGCAGCGAGCGGCCGAGCGCCTGCGCGGCGCTGAGGCCCGCCGCTCCGCCGCCGATCACGATTGCATCCCAGGTGGTGTCTGTCATGCGTCCAGTTTCGGGTCAGTATGCGATACTTGCAATTCAGTTTGCAAAAACAGCAAAGAGTGGTCATGGACGAACTGCAGCGCCTCGGCCCCCGCCTCCGCGCCGCCCGCCAGGAGCGCGGGTGGACGCTCGACGAGCTCGCCGCACGCTCCGGCATGTCCCCGAGCACGCTCTCCCGCCTCGAATCGGGCAAGCGGCAGGCGAGCCTCGAACTCCTGCTGCCCGTCACGCGGCAGCTCGGCATCCGCGTCGACGACCTGCTCGATGCGCCGGATCGCGACCCCCGCGTGCACCGCACCGCGATCCGCCGCGACGGCATGACCATCGCGCCGCTGACCCGGGAGGCCTCGGAGGTGCGCGCCTTCAAGATCACCTACCACCCCCGGCCACCAGAGGCCGCCGAGCGCGAGCTGCAGGTGCACGAGGGGCACGAGTGGCTCTACGTGCTCTCGGGCAGGCTGCACCTCGCCCTCGCCGACCGCGAGCACGTGCTCGGGCGGGGCGAGGCGGCGGAGTTCGACACCTCCGTGCCGCACCGCATGCGGGCCGAGGGATCGACGCCCTGCGAGGTGATCAGCATCTTCAACACGGTGGGCGAGCGCCTGCACCTGCACAGCACCTGATCGGCGGGGCGGTCAGCGAACCTGCGCGAGGAGGGCCCGGTGGAACGCGGGATCGCCGGTCAGCTCCGGGTGCACCGCGATCCCCGTGACCGCACCGAGGCGGGGCCGGGCACCTCGCGACACGCCCCCATCGTCGCCCGCATGCGCGAACGCGGGCGCCGATGTCGCACCGAGCGCGCGCCCGCCCGCCCGGCAGATGGCGCGCGCGCCGGGCCCGACCGAGGCCACCTCGGGCGCGCGGATGACCGCCGCACGCACCCGGCCGTCGCGCTGGCCCACGACGTCCTCCGCATCGACCGCGAGCTCGACCTCGCGCGAGGCCGTCTGCGGACCGATCGCGTTGCGCCGCACGGCGACATCGAGCACGCCGAGCGAGCGCTGCCCGGGAGCCGCATCCCGCACGTCCCGGGCGAGCAGCACCAGCCCGGCGCAGGTGCCCAGCACGGGGAGCCCCTCCGCGATCACCGCACGCAGGCCGTCCGCCAGATCGAAGAGCCGGAGCAGCCGATCCTGCGTGCTCGACTCGCCGCCGGGCAGCACGAGCGCATCGAGGCGCGGGCCGTCGGCCCCCGCGAAGTCGCGCTCGCGCCGCACGAGCACGACGCGCGCACCGAGCCGCTCGAGCATCCCGCCGTGCTCGGCCACGCCGCCCTGCAGCGCGAGCACGCCGACCACGGGCGCCGGGCGGGGGCGGGTCACCATCCCCGATCTGCCAGACGATGCGGTGCGGGCAGGTCGGCGACGTTGATGCCCACCATCGCCTCGCCGAGCCCGCGCGATGCATCGGCGATGGCGCCGGGATCGTCGAAGCGGGCGGTCGCCCGCACGATCGCCGCGGCGCGCCTCGCGGGGTCGCCCGACTTGAAGATGCCGGATCCGACGAACACCCCGTCGGCGCCGAGCTGCATCATCATCGCCGCGTCGGCGGGCGTCGCCACCCCGCCCGCCGTGAAGAGCACCACCGGCAGCCGTCCGCTCGCCGCCACTTCGGCGACGAGGTCGTAGGGGGCCGCGAGCTCCTTCGCGGCGACGAAGAGCTCGTCGGCCCCGAGCGCCGAGAGCCGGGCGATCTCGCCGCGGATCGTGCGGATGTGCTTCGTCGCCTCCGAGACGTCGCCGGTGCCGGCCTCGCCCTTGGAGCGGATCATCGCCGCTCCCTCCGCGATGCGCCGCAGGGCCTCGCCGAGGTTCGTCGCACCGCACACGAACGGCACCGTGAACCCGCGCTTGTCGATGTGGTGCGCGTAGTCGGCGGGCGACAGCACCTCCGACTCGTCGATGTAGTCGACCTCGAGCGCTTCGAGCACCTGCGCCTCGACGAAGTGCCCGATGCGCGCCTTCGCCATCACCGGGATCGAGACGGTCGCCCGGATGGCGTCGATGAGGTCGGGATCGCTCATGCGCGCCACACCGCCCTGCGCGCGGATGTCGGCGGGAACGCGTTCGAGTGCCATCACGGCGACCGCGCCCGCGTCTTCGGCGATCCGCGCCTGCTCGGGGGTGACGACGTCCATGATGACGCCGCCCTTGAGCATGTCGGCGAGCCCCCGCTTGACGAGGGGCGAGCCGACGGTGGCGCCGGGCGCGGCGGGGGCGTCATGCTCGCCGGGGGCGTCGGGCACGGCGGGGGCATCGTGGTGGGCGGCGGAGGCAGTCTGTGCAGTCATGAGCACCACCCTGCCCGGCCCAGATGGTCCACCTCAAGGTCCATGACTTGCGACTTGCGATGGACCAATCCGATGACGCGGTCAGACGCTCGGCTCGCCGATCGAGAGCATCAGGCGGTTGGCCCAGTTGAAGAACGCTCCGGCCTGGATCGCGTCGAGCAGCTCGAGCTCGCCGAGCCCGACCGCGCGCAGCGCCGCGATCTCCTGCTGCCCGAAGCGGGGCGGGGTCGCCGTGAGCGCCACGGTCGCGTCGACGATCGCGTCGATCCTCGCCGAGATGCGAGCGCCCACCCCCTCGTCGAGCAGGCGCTGCACCTCACCGCGATCCGCGCCCTGCTCCGTGGCGAAGCGGGAGTGCACCGATGCGCAGAAGACGCACCCGTTGAGGCGCGACGCGGCGGCGGCCGCGAGTTCGCGCTCCGCCCGGGGCAGCCCGGCATCGGTGTTGAAGAAGATGTCGAGGTCGGTGAGCGTGCGCTCGCGCAGCGCCTCGGGGTCGCGTGCGAGCAGCCGGAAGTAGGGCATGTGCACCCGGTCGCGCTGCACGAGCGCCTCGTAGTGGGCCTCGGTGAACTCGGCGACCGGCAGAGGCTCGATCCAGGGCTTCCAGCCGAGCACGTCCTGCGTGAACCGCTGCGGCTCGTCGACGCGCGGCGCCGGCGGCAGCGACTCGGTCGCGATCGCGGGATCGCGCTCCGCCGTCGCGCCCGCTCGCTCGCGGGCCGCCACCGCGACGTGCGCGGGCAACGACGCGAGCGCGTCGGAGTCGGCCGCCGCGGCGCCGCCGATGCTCTCGCGCAGCTCGCGCAGACCGTGCGCCACGCGCAGCTGGAAGGCGAGGAAGGAGACGAGCTGCGACAGGGTGACGATGCCCGTGCTGCTCCAGCCCGCGTCGAGCAGGCGGCCGAGCCGCTCCCGGTCGGCGTCGCGCGGGTGCAGCACCAGCATGTGCGCGTGCTCGAGCGCCGCCGCGAGCCGGTCGCCGAGCGCGTAGGCGGCCTCCACCGACTCCACCGCGTACTCGGGGCCGGCGACGCTCTCGGGCGCGTTCTCGGCCCGGAAGGATCCGTACGGGCCGCTGCCCGCCGCGCGCTCGGCCTCGGCGACGATGAGCGGTTCGAGCCCCGCCCCGTCGCCCGTCTCGCGCAGCAGCGCGCCGTAGAACGCGACCGCCTCGGGCTCCCGGTGGAGGCGCGCGACGAACAGGGCGACCGCCGCGCGCTCGGGCAGCGACACCTGGGAGGCGTCGACGGGCACGAAGAGCGCCTCGAAACTGCCCTGGGCGTGCTGGCGCGACTCGGGTCGGCGATCGCGCGCCTGATCGAGCGCGTCGCCCGGGGCGATGCCGGTGAGCGCGGCGATGACGTCGACGGGCGGCGCGACCGCGCCGGATTCGCGGGATGCGGGGGTGGTCATGAGCGGGTGCTCCTTCTGCGTCAGATCTCCCAGTGGCCCGACGTCAGCGATGCGCCGGGAATCGCCTCGATGAGGCGCTGGGTGTAGGGGTCTTGGGCGTTGCTGAAGACGTCTTCCGTGGCTCCGTGCTCCACCTGCCGGCCGCGCTGCAGCACGGTGACGGTGTCGGAGATCTGCCGCACCACGGCGAGGTCGTGCGAGATGAATACGTAGGTGAGGCCGAGCTCCTGCTGCAGCCGCGCGAGCAGCCGGAGGATCTGCGCCTGCACGGTCACGTCGAGCGCCGACACGGCCTCGTCGAGCACGACGAGCTCGGGCTCCACGATCAGCGCGCGTGCGATGGCGACGCGCTGCCGCTGCCCGCCCGACAGCTCGCGGGGGCGGCGCTGGGAGAACTCCGCGGGCAGCGACACGACCTCGAGGGCGTGGGCCACCCGCTCGGCGCGATCGGCGCGGCTTCCGGTGCCGATGCGGTAGTTGGCGAGCGGCTCGGCGAGGGTCTGGCCCACGGAGAGGCGCGGATCGAGCGAGCCGTACGGGTTCTGGTACACCATCTGCGTGGTGCGGCGGAACTGGCGCAGCGCGCCGCCGCGCAGCTCGGTGACCTCGGTGCCCGCGACGCGCACGCTTCCGGAGGTCGGCGCGGCGAAGCCCGCGATCGCCCGGCCGGTCGTGGTCTTGCCGGATCCCGATTCGCCGACGAGCGCGTGCGTCGTGCCGGGTGCGACGGCGAACGAGACGCCGTCGACGGCGACGAACGCGTCGGACCCGCGCCCGAACACCTGGCGGAGGTCGCGCACCTCGACGAGGGCGGCCGCGGATGCGGGCCCGGCCGTCGCCGAGCCGGGCTCGGCTGTCGCCGAGGCGGGCTCGGCTGCAAGGACGACGGTCTCACGGTCGACGAGCCTGCCGAACGACGGGGCGTCGGCCATCAGCTGCTTCGTGTACGCCGAGGCGGGGTTCGCGAGCACCTGCGCCGCGGGCCCCGACTCCTGCACCTCGCCGCCGCGCATCACGACGACGCTGTCGGCCCGGTCGGCCGCCACCGCGAGGTCGTGCGTGATGAACAGCACACCGGTTCCCGTCTCCTCGCGCAGGCGATCGATCAGGTCGAGCACAGTGCGCTGCACGGTGACGTCGAGCGCGCTGGTGGGCTCGTCGGCGATGATCAGCTCGGGGTCGTTGGCGAGGGCCGCGGCTATGAGCACGCGCTGCCGCATGCCGCCCGAGAACTCGTGCGGGTACTGCCGGGCGCGCTTGACGGGCTGGTCGATGCCGACCTGCTCGAGCAGCGCGTGCACGCGATCGCGCACCTCGTCGCGGCTCGGCCGGCCGTGGATGCGCAGCGACTCGCTGATGCTCTTGCCGACCGGCTGCACGGGGTTGAGCGAGTTGCCGGGATCCTGCGGGATGAGCCCGATGCACCGACCGCGGAGGTCGCGCCAGCGCCGCTCGGGGAGCCCGACGAGCTCGGTCGTGCCGAGGCGCCGCTCGTTCAGCGTGACGCTGCCCGCCGTGACCCGCCCGTTCGACGGGAGCAGGCCGATGACGGATTGCGCGACCGTGGTCTTGCCCGATCCCGACTCCCCGACCACCGCGGTGACCTCGCCGGCGCGCACGTCGAAGCCGACGCCGCGCACCGCGTCGACCGTGCCGCGGCGGGTGCGGTACTGCACCGCGAGGTCTCGGATGCTGAGCAGGGGTGCGGCGGTCATGCGCGTCCTCCATCGCCGATCGCACGGCTGAGCCGGTTGGTCGCGAGCACCACGAGCACCACTACGATGCCGGGGAGCGCGGTCAGCCACCACGAGGTGGCGAGGTAGTTGCGCCCTTCGGCGATGAGCAGCCCCCACTCGGGCGTGGGCGGCGGGGCGCCGTAGCCGAGGAACCCGAGGGTGGAGATCTGCAGGATCGCGGAGCCGAGCTGCAGCGCGGCGAGCGCGATGACGGCGGTGAGCGAGTTCGGCAGGATGTGGCGCCACAGCACGCCGAAGAACGCGCCGCCCGACCCGTAGGCGGCCTCGACGAACTCGCTCGCGCGCACGCTCACGACCTGGGAGCGGGAGAGGCGCGCGAACACGGCGATGGACGTCGCACCGACGGCGATGGCCGCGTTCGCGGTGCCGAAGCCGAGCAGGATCACGATGCTGAGCGAGAGCAGCAGGGTCGGGATCGCGAGCAGCACGTCGACCACGCGCATGAGGGCCTCGTCGACCCAACCGCCCACGGCGCCCGCGGTGATGCCGATGAGCGAGCCGACGACGAGGCCGACGAGCACGGCGATGAGCGCCGCGCTGATCGACTGCGAGGCGCCGTGGATGACGCGCGCGTACAGGTCGCGGCCGGTCGCGTCGGTGCCGAACCAGTGCTCGGCGCTCGGGCCCTGCAGGGCGGGGCCGACGTTCGCCGTCGGGTTGACCGAGGTGAACAGCCCGGGCGCCACCGCCCAGGCGAGGGCGATGAGCAGGATCAGCACCGGCACGATGAGGCCGGGGCGCAGGAGCGCGCGCCACGAGAAGCCGCGCCGGGCGGCCGGCGGCACCGCGCGCGCGGCCGAGACGTCGATCGCGGTCATGCGGGCACTCCGTTCTGCGTTCGCGCGGTGCGCTGCCTGAGCCGCGCGTCGAGCACGGGGTACAGCAGATCCACCACGAGGTTGATGGTGACGAAGACGACGGTCGCGATGACGACCACGGCGAGCAGCACGGGGGTGTCGCGGTTGGCGACCGCCTGCGCGGTGAGCGCGCCGATGCCGACCCGCCCGAAGACGGCCTCGGTGACGATCGCGCCGCCGACGAGCTCGCCGAAGAGCAGGCCGGCCATCGTCATCGCCGGCAGCAGGGCGTTCGGGGCGACGTTGCGCCAGAGCAGCCAGCTGGTGCTGGCGCCCCGGGCCCGCACCACCGCGATGAACGGCTGCTCGCTGACCTCGTCGATGCTGCGCAGCAGCACCTGGGCGAGGGGCGCCGCGATGGGGATCGCGAGGGTGATGGCGGGCAGGATGAGCGCCTGCACGTCAGTCGCCCCGATCGTCGGCACGAGGCCGAGCTGGAAGGAGAACACCTGGATGAGCACGATGCCGATCCAGAAGACCGGCAGCGAGACGAAGAGCGGCGGCAGGTTGCGGAAGAGGCGCCGCAGCCAGCTGCCCGCGCCGTAGCTCGCGGTGAACGCGATGACCACGGCCAGGAAGACGGCGAGGATCAGTGCGACCACCGCGAGGGTCAGCGTCGAGGGCAGCGCCTCGGCGAGCAGGGTGGAGACGGCCGCTCCGCTCTGCACGGAGTAGCCGAGGTCGCCCTGCAGGAAGGCGCCGACGGAGTCGAAGAACCGTACGAGGAAGGGCCGGTCGACCCCGTAGCTCGCCCGGATCTCGGCGAGCTGCTCGGCCGAGAGCCCGAGGTCGGGGTTGCCGAAGCGCGCCATGACGGCATCTCCCGGCAGCGCCGCGAGCAGCACGTACGCGGCGGTGTAGGCGAGCGCGAGGACCAGGATCGCCTGGCCCACGCGCCGCAGCAGCGCCGCCCGGCTCACTCGCCGAGCTGCACGTCGTAGAACGAGGGCCGACCGATCGACTCGGTCTGGAAGCCCTGCACGGAGGCCTGCAGGCCGAAGACCTGCGGCTCCTCGAACAGGGGCAGCACGTAGGCCTGCTCGGCCAGGATCTGCTGGGCCTTCGCCGACGCGGCCGCGCGCTCATCCGAGGTGGGCACCGACGCGATCTCGGCGAGCGCCGCGTCGAGTTCGGGGTCGTGGATCGTGCCGGTGGCGGTGTCGAGGTTGAGGTTCGCGTTGCGGTTGGTCGAGAAGATCTGCGACTTGAGCACGTCGTAGTCGGCGCGGCCGACCATGGAGTGGTACACCTGGATCGTGTCGGCGTCGAGGCGCGCCTCGTCCTGCGCCGCCTGGTCGCCGGGGAAGAGCTCGACCTCGATGCCGAGCTCCGCGAGCTGCTCCTGGATGAGCGTCACGACCTCCTTCGAGCGCGGCTGCGGCAGCGCCTCGTTGAAGGTGATCGACAGGCGCTCGCCGTCCTTCTCGCGGATGCCGTCCGACCCCGGCTTCCATCCGGCCTCGTCGAGCAGCTGCTCGGCCTGCTCCGGGTCGTACTCGTAGAACTCCGAGGTGTCGGTGTAGCCGAGCGCGGTCTTCGCGAGGATGCCGGTGGCGAGCGGGTAGTTCTCGGTGAACAGGGTGCTCACGATGGCCTCGCGGTCGATGCCCGCGATGATGGCCTGGCGCACCTTGATGTCGTTCAGCGGGGCGTGGGCGAAGCGGAAGCTCAGGCTGTTGTTGACGCCGTTCGTCGCTGCGTGCACGAGCGACAGGGTGTCGCCGGTGAACTGCGCCTCGTCGGGCGCGGGGATGGAGCGGGCGATCTGCGCCTGACCCGACGTGACGGTGCCGACGCGCACGCTCGACTCGCCCGCGACGATGATGTTGACGGCGTCGAGGTGGGCGCGGCCCTGGTGCTCGCGCGACTCCGGCGCCCAGTCGTAGTCCTCGCGCACGGCCAGGTCGGTCTCCTTGCCGATCTGCTCGTCGGAGATGACGAAGGGGCCGCTGCCGATGATCTCGGTGGCGTTGCCGGGCCCGAACTCCTCGTTCGTGCGGTCGAGTGTCGCGTTGGCGAGCAGGCCGGAGTTGATGGTCGAGGTCGCCTGGGCGAAGCCGGGCGACGGCGCGCTGAAGTGGAACTTCACGGTGCGCTCGTCGACGACCTCGCCGCGCTCATAGTTGTTGATCGCCTCGGAGATCGAGAGCGCGCGATCCGTATCGCCTTTGCCGTAGAGGTCGAAGTTCTTCACCACGTTCTCCGCGTCGAGCGGCGTGCCGTCCGAGTAGGTGACGCCCTCGCGCAGCGTGAAGGTGTACTCGGTCGCGTCGGCGTTCACCTCGGGCAGCTCGCTCGCGATCCAGGGCTCGAGCTCGAGGGTCTCGGGGTTCTGGTAGAGCAGGCGATCCGTCACCTGGTTGACGACGCCGCCGTTGGGGTAGAAGCCCGCGGCCGGCGGGTAGAGCGTGTTCCAGGTCTGCGGCTCGAGGTAGGTGAGCGTGCCGCCCTCCTGCGCCGCGCCGTCGCCGGAGCCGCCGCCCGCGTTCGCCGAGCACCCGGTGATCGCCATCGCGGCTACTGCCATCGTGGCGATCCAGGCGATGCGGTGCTTCTTCATGGTGCTCCTTCTGCTGCTCGTGGCACATTCGACGGCGCCCGTTCTTGCTGCCCGGGCGATCCGGTTAAGGTTATAGCTCTCATAAGCTAGCGGAAGTCATCGGTGTCACAGAACTTCATGAACCCCACGCGTCATAAACGGTCATCCGATCGCGCCGCCCCGCAGCGGGCGGCGTATAACGGAAGCATGACCCCCACTCCGACGGCCGCGAAGATCGCCATCATCGGAGTCGGGCCGCGCGGCACCTCCCTCGTGGAGCGGATCGGCGCGCACCTGCTCGGCGCCGGTGACCGCAGCGGCGCCGCCGCCCTCGAACTGCACCTCGTCGAGGAGACCGAGTTCGGCGCCGGACGCATCTGGCGCACCGACCAGACCCGCGAGCTCTGCATGAACACCCTCGCCGACGCCGTCACGCTCTTCACCGAACCCGGGAGCACGGTGACGGGCCCCGTGCGCGTCGGCCCGACACTCTACGAGTGGGGCCTCCTGGCCCTCGCGACCCGATCGGCGGGCCCTCCGCCGCCCCCCGCGGCCGCCGAGGCGATCGCGCGCATCCCGGCCGAGCGCGCCGCGGCGGTCGACGCCCACCCGATCCGGCCCGGTTTCGCCGAGGCGTACGGCGAGGAGCTCGCGGCGTTCCGCCCCGAATCGCATCCGAGCCGCGCGCTCTACGGCGAGTACCTGCAGTGGTGCCTCGACCGGGCGATCGCCGAGCTGCCCGACGACGTGCGCGTGGTGCGGCACCGCGACCGCGCGGTCGGCGTCGCACCGCACCCGGGCGGAGGGCAGCGCATCGAGCTGCGCGAGGGGGCGCCCGTCGTCGCCGACGCCGTCGTGCTCGCGACCGGGTGGATGCCCGGCATCGACACCACCGAGGAGCGCGAGTTCGCCGCCGTGCTGGCCGAGCGCCCCGAGCTGACCTGGGTGCGGCCGGCCAGCCCCGTGGAGCAGGATCTGAGCGGCGTGCGCGCCGGCGCGCCGGTCATCGTGCGCGGCATGGGCATGGGGTTCTTCGACACGATGGCGCTCCTCACGCTCGAACGCGGGGGCGCGTTCGTCGACGACCCGGGTGCGCGCGGCGGGCTCCGCTACGAGCCCTCCGGCCGGGAGCCCGTGCTGCACGTGACCTCGGGGCGCGGAGTCCCGTTCCGCGCGAAGACGCTCTACGGATCGCTGCCGCCGCGCCCCGAGCAGCGGTTCCTGCTCGGCGTGGACTGGGCGGCGGTGCCCCGCCCCATCGACTTCGACCGGCAGTTCTGGCCGCGCGTCGTCGCCGACGCCCACTTCGACCACTACCGCACCCTCCGGCGGGTGCGGCCGACGGCCACGCTGGCGCCCGCCGATCACGTGGAGTCGGTCATCGCCGCCGCGATCCGGCCCCACCTCGACGGCGACCCCGTGCACGGCGCCGACACGCCGCTCGAAGCGGTCGCAGCCGACGTCGCCGACGCGATCGCCCCCTTCGTGCCCGCCCCCGCCGACCGGCTCGATCTGCTCGGCGAGATGCGGCCGGTGCAGCACGTCTTCGACAGCGCCGCCACATTCGACGCCTGGGTGCAGCGGCGCGTCGCCCACGACCTCGACGAGGCCGCGCTCGGCCGCGACAGCGCCTTCAAGGCGGGCCTGTGGTCGGTGAGCTCGGCCCGCGGCGTCGCGAACCGCGTCGGCTCGCTCGGCGGCTTCGACGCGGAATCGCGGGGCTCGGGCTTCGCGATGCTGATGGCCGTCGGCGGCATGGCCGGATCGGGGCCACCGGCGTTCCGCAACCGGCAGCTGCTCGCGCTCGCCGACGCGGGCCTCGTGCGCTGCATCGGCCCGCGCGCCCGCGTCACCATCACGGAGGCGGGCTTCACGGCGGTGTCCCCGTTCGTCGCCGACTCGCAGGTGACCGCCGATGCGCTCATCGACTCCTGGATGCACTTCCACCACCTCGCCGACACCGCCGACCCGCTCGCGCGCGGCCTCGTCGCCGAGGGGCGCGCGCGACCCTTCCGCATCCGCACGCGCACGGGCGAGGCGTGCGAGACCGGCGCCTTCGACATCGACCCGGGCACCGGGCTGCTCGTGCACGCCGACGGCTCGCTCGACGACGCCGTGCACGTCGCCGGCATCCCGGTCGACGCGGCGCTCCACGACACCGTGATCAGCCCGATGCCGGGCACCGACCCGCCCATGCTGCGCGAGACCGATCGCGTGGCGCGCAGCCTGATCGCCGTCGCGCGCCGCGCCGCCGCCCCCATCCGCCCCCGCGAAGGAGCCCTCCGTGCCTGAACCGCACTCGACCGACCGACCCGTCGCCCTCGTCACGGGCGCCTCCAGCGGCATGGGCCGCGAGATCGTGCGCGACCTCGCCCGCACCCACCGCGTCATCGCCGTGGGTCGCAACCCCGAGCGGCTCGGCGCGATCGCCGCCGAGACCGGGGCGACCGCGTGGCGCCTCGACGTTACCGACCACGACGAGCTCGCGGGCAGGATCGCGGAGCTCGACCGACTCGACGTGCTCGTGCACGCCGCGGCCATCGGCGATCACCGGTCGGTCGAGGCCGCAGACGCCGCCGACTGGCAGCGCCACCTCGCCGTCAACGTGACCGCCCCCGCGCTGCTCACCCGCGCCGCGCTCCCCCTCCTGCGCGCCGCCGCCGCGACCGTCGTCTTCATCGGCTCGGGCGCCGGCACGCGGCCCGTCGCGGGCAGCGCCGTCTACACCGCGACCAAGCATGCACTGCGCGGCGTCGCCGACGTGCTGCGCATCGACGAGGAGCCGCACCGCGTGCGCGTCGTCACCATCGCCCCCGGCCAGACCGACACCGACATGCTGCGGGCGGGCATTCCGGCGGACCGGTACACGCCCGAGCGCTACATCCGCCCGCAGTCGGTCGCCGGCACGGTGCGCTTCGTCGTCGACGCGCCCGCCGACGTGCAGCTCACCGACATCGCCGTGCGGCCGCGCCAGGAGATCGCACGGCTGTGAGCGAGCGCACCGAGCACCTCGTGGTCGGCGGCGGGGCGATGGGTCTCGCCACGGCCTGGCAGCTCGCCGCGCGCGGCGCGAGCGTGCGCCTCCTCGAGCGCTTCGAGGCGCACCACACCCGCGGCGCCTCGCACGGATCGACGCGCAACCTCAACAACGCCTACGCCGAGCACGAGTACCTCGACCTCTTCGGCGAGGCGGTGGCGCTGTGGCGCGCGCTCGAGGCGGAGTCGCGCACCGAACTGCTCGGGCTGCACGGACTCGCGACGCACGGAGACGCCGACGTCGTGACGTCGGCGCACGACGCGCTCGTCGCCCGAGGCGCCGCAGTCGCCTTGCTCAGCGCCGACGAGGCCGCCGCCCGGTGGGCGGGCATGCGGTTCGCGGGCGATGTGCTGTTCAGCGCGGAGGCCGGCATCGTGCACGCCGCGCGGGCGCTCGCAGCGCTCGAGGCCGCGGCGATCCGCTGCGGTGCGCTCGTGGAGCGCTGCGAGCGGGTGCTGCGCATCGAGCCGCAGGCGGGCGGCTCGGGCGTGCGGGTGACCGCTCGGGGCGCCGACGGAGCCGAGCGCGCGCTCGACGCCGACCACGTCACCGTCACCGCGGGCGCCTGGACGGAGGCGCTGCTCGGCGACCTGATCGACCTGCCGCCGCTCGTGGTCACCGAGGAGCACCCCGCCCACTTCCCGCCGCGATCCGCTTCGCTCGCGTGGCCCTCCTTCAACCACATGCTGCCGCCCGAGCTCGCGGCCGAGTTCGGCGCGCCCGTCTACGGCATGCCGAGCCCGGGCGAAGGCGTGAAGGTCGGCTTCCACCGGGTCGGCGACGTCGTCGACCCCGACGAGCGCACCTACCGCGCGAGCGATGCGCAGCGCGAACGGCTGCGCCGCTACGTCTCCGAGTGGTTCCCGGGGCTCGACGGCGACGCACCGGCGGAGATCAGCTGCACCTACACCTCGACCGCCTCGGGCCGGTTCGTGCTCGACACGGTCGGGCCGATCACCGTCGGCGCCGGGTTCTCGGGCCACGGGTTCAAGTTCACGCCCGCGATCGGCCGCGTGCTCGCCGACGCCGCACAGGGGCGTGCGACGCCGCCGGATCGCTTCCGGCTGCGCGCGCACGCCCGCTGAGCGGGGCCGAGGGCGCCGGGCCGCTCAGGCGGCGGCGGTCTCGCGCTCGGCCGGGAGCGCGCTGCTGCCCGCGCGACGCCGCACGAGCAGCAGGTACACCGCCGCCGTCACGGCGAACCCGACGAGCCACGCGATGTCGATGCCCTGGAGCGGCGCCGCGAGCGGGCCGGTGAACAGGGGCGTGATCATGAAGGGCACCTGCGAGAGCAGCCCGATCCCGTAGCTCGCGAGCCCCACGGCGTTCCACTTGCCGTACCGCCCGCCGGTCGGGTCGAAGAGATCCGCCACCGCGTAGTGGCCCTTCTGCACGATGAAGTAGTCGGCGAGGTTGATCGCCGACCACGGGATCAGCACGTACAGCAGCAGGGTGAGGAAGCTCTCGAACATCGTCATGAAGTCGCCCTGGCCGAGAATCGCGATCAGCGTGGCGAGCACGCCGCACGCGATCGTCGTCCACACCCGGGTGGCCGAGGTGATGACGGTCTTGAAATTCGACTGCATCACCGTCAGCGCGTTCATCACGGCCGAGTACAGCTCGACGCCGTTGATGAGCGCGGAGCTCACCGCGAAGACGATGAGCACGATCATGCCGACCGGGCCGAGGAAGTCGCCGAGGGCCGCGAGCGGGTTCTCGGGGTTCGCGGCGCCGAGCAGCACGCCCAGCGTCATGACGAACACCGAGCTCACCACGAGCCCCAGGTACGTGCTCCAGAAGGCCGTCTTCGGGCCGGTGGTCTTCGGCAGGTATCGCGAGTAGTCGGAGACGTACGGCGCGTACGCCAGCTGCCAGACGATGCCGATGGCGAGCATCGCGAAGAACCCTTCGAAGGTGAACGCCGCCTCCGCGCGCTGCGAGGTGACCTCGGGCTTCGTCCAGAACATGATCATCGAGACCGTCACCGCGATGGCGATGACGATCGACAGCCACACCATCGTCTTGCGCAGCAGGTCGTAGCCGAAGACGCAGAGCACGATGCCGATGGCCGCGAACGCGAGGATCGCGACGGTGCCGTCGAACTCGGGGAAGACGGCGGCGAGCGCGTCCTTCGCGACGATCAGGATGCTCGCGAAGAAGCCCATGAACATCACGAACGCGATCAGCGCGAAGAGGCTCGCCCCGAGGTAGCCGAACTGGGCGCGGGCCTGCAGCATCTGCGGAATGCCGAGGTGCGGCCCCTGCGACGCGTGCAGCGCCGATCCGAACGCTCCGATCACGTTGCCCGCGAGGATCGCGACGATGCTCCAGCCGATCGGCAGGCCGTACGCGCCGCTCGCCACCGCGCCGGTGACGACGGTGAGGGGCATCATGTTGAGGCCGACCCAGATGGCGAACAGCGACCAGTTGGTGCCGGTGCGCTCGTTCTCGGGGATCGGCATGATGTGCTGCTGTTCGAAGCGCACGAACGTCTGGGTGACGACGGGGGGTTCTTGCGACATGGTTCTCTCTCCTTCGAGTGCTCATCGCGTGCGCATGCTTCCGGGCAGCGCGGGATCGCCCCGCGCGATGCGTGCGAGGCGACGCGGGCGGCTCGCCCCGTGCGTCCTCGGTGACGCACGCGTGAGCCGCCCGAAGAGGCGGCGGGGCTTACAGCCCCGCGCGATCCGATGCGAGGGTGAACGCCCGGTCGAGCAGCGATGCGAGCTCGTCGATGTCGTCGCGCGTCATCACGAGCGGCGGCGACACCTGCACGAGCGGGTTGCCCTCCGCGTCGATGGCGACGCGGCACAGCAGGCCAACCTCGGCGAGCGCCGGGTTCAGGTGCCCGCTCACGAAGTCCGCGGCGGGGAGCGCCTCCGCGCTCCACCGCTTCGCGGCGTGGTCGGTGACGAGCTCGAAGCTGCGGTGGAAGCCGTCGCCGCGCAGGTCGCCGACGATCCCGGCGTGCTTCTCCGCGAGTTCGCCGAGCTTCTCCCCGAGGTAGGGGCTGAGGGCGGCGACGTTCTCGACCACCCCTTCGCGCTCCATGATCTCGAGGTTCTTCAGCGCCGCGGCGCACGCGACCGGGTGGCCGCCGTAGGTGAGGGCGTGGTTGAACATGCCGACGGGCCCGTCGAGCACGGTCTCGATGATCCGGTCGCTCGCGATCACGCCGCCGAGCGGCATGTAGGCCGAGGCGATGCCCTTGGCGAACGTGATCATGTCGGGCTGGAAGCCGTAGTGGGCCGACCCGAACCACGATCCGAGACGACCGTACCCGGTGATCACCTCGTCGGCGATGAGCAGGATGCCGTGGGTGTCGCAGAGGCGGCGCACCCCCGCGAAGTACTCGGGCGTCGGCGGGGTGAGGCTGCCGCCGGCGTTCTGCAGCGGCTCCATGATGATCGCGGCGATCGTGTCGGCGCCCTCCTGCACGATCAGCGATTCGAGCTCGGCGAGCAGGAACGCGGTGGTCTGCTCCGCCGTCTCGCCTTCGGGCCGGCGGTAGCGCTTCGTGTTGTGCGTGTGGCGCACCCCGTTCATGAGCGGCTCGAACATCTTGCGCACGTCGGTCATGCCGTTGAGCGACATCGCCCCGAAGCTCGTGCCGTGGTAGGCGACGCGTCGGGCGATGAACTTGTAGCGCGCGTGGTCGCCGCGGGTGATGTGGTACTGCCGGGCGAGCTTGATCGCGGCCTCGTTCGACTCGCCGCCGCCCGATGCGAAGAACACGCGGTTCAGGTCTCCGGGCGCGAGCTCGGCGATCTTCTGGGCGAGCAGGGCGGCCGGCGGGTGGGTGACGCTCCAGGTGGTCTGGTAGGGCAGCGCCGCGAGCTGCTCGCGCACCGCGTCGCCGACCTCGGCGCCGTGGGTGTAGCCGAGCTGCACGCAGAAGAGGCCGGCGAGCCCGTCGAAGAAGCGCCGTCCGCTCTCGTCGAAGACGGAGCAGTGCTCGCCGCGCACGAAGACCGGCAGCTCGTCGTCGCGGTACTTGCCGGCGGGGGTGAAGTTCATCACGAGGTGCCGCTTCGCGATCTCGGCGATGCCGCTCGGCACCTCGCTCTCGGGTGCGCGCTCTGCGATGGTCTCGGGCTGCAGCGTCATGTTCTCTGGTCCTTTCAGTCGGCGGTGACTGGGCGGTGAGGGAGGGAAAGCCGGGTCGGATCCCAGTGTCCCAGCGCCCGCTCGATCGGTAAAATAGTCTTTCGAGGTGTTCGCCATCACCTGAAGTGATGGAGGTGCGGGGCGGCGGTCGCCGGCGGGCTCACCCCCACTGCAGCCACGTCGTCTTGTAGTCGGTGTAGTTCTCGAGCGCGTGCACCGACAGGTCTCGCCCGAATCCCGACTGCTTGAAGCCGCCGAACGGCGTGGTGAAGCCGAGCGCGTCCACCGTGTTCACCGAGACGGTGCCGGCCACCAGCCGCTGCGAGACGCGGTGCGCCCGCGAGAGGCTGCCCGTCCACAGCGACGCGGCGAGGCCGTACGGCGTCTCGTTCGCGCGCGCGATCGCCTCCTCCTCCGTGTCGAACGGGGCCACGACGGCCACTGGGCCGAAGATCTCGCGGGTGTGCAGCTCGTGGTCGGCCGGTACGTCGGTCACGATCGTCGGCTCGATGAAGGCGCGGGAACCGTTGATCTCGGGCCGGGCGCCGCCCGCGGCGATCCTGCCGTCGCGCCGCGCCCGCTCGATCGTCGCCCACACCTCATCGGCGTGCCGTTCGGAGACGAGCGCGCCGATGCCCGACGCGGGGTCGAGGGGATCGCCGGGCGCGTAGGCCCGCGCCGCCTCCGCGTAGAGCGCGAGGAACTCCTCGTACACCTCGCGCTCGACGAAGATGCGCGAGTTGGCCGAGCACACCTCGCCCTGGTTGTAGAAGCTGCCGAAGGCCGCCTTCTCGGCGGCGGCTCGCAGGTCGTCGCAGTCGGCGAAGATCAGGTTCGCGCTCTTGCCGCCCGCTTCGAGGGCGAGCCGCTTCAGGTTCGACTGCCCCGCGTACTGCTGCAGCTGCTTCGCGACCTCGGTCGATCCGGTGAAGGCGAGCATGTCGACGTCGTCGTGCAGGGCGAGCGCGCGGCCCACGGTGGATCCCCGCCCCGTCACCACGTTCAGCACGCCCGCCGGGATTCCGGCTTCGATCGCGAGCTCGGCGAGCAGCAGCGTCGAGTGCGATGCCTCCACCGGCGGCTTGACGACCACCGAGTTGCCTGCGGCGAGGGCGGGCGCGAGCTTCCAGGTCGCGATCTCGAGCGGGTAGTTCCACGCCACGATCACCGCGACGACGCCGAGCGCCTCGCGCGTGACGAGCGCCGTCGATCCCGGCGGCGTCACGGGGATCAGATCCTCCTGCTTCTCGATGGCCTCGCCGTAGAACCGGTAGAGCGCCGCGGAGCCGGGAGCGTCGATCGTCGCGGCTTCGCGCACCGGCTTGCCCATGTCGAGCGAGTCGTACAGCGCGAACTCGTCGGCCCGCGCCTCGATCAGCCGCGCGAGTTCGAGCAGGCGCTCGCGCCGGTGGCCGGCGCCCGCGCGCGACCAGGCGCCGGATGCGTAGGTGCGCCGGGCCGATGCGACCGCCGTGTCGACGTCCGCCTCGGTGCAGGCGTGGATCTGCGACAGCACGGCTCCCGTCGCCGGGTTGGTCTTCGCGATGGTCTGCCCCGAGCTCCCGTCGACCCGGGCGCCGTCGATCACCGGCCTGCCGTCGAAGGGGAGCGCGGCCGCTGCGGCCTGCCATTCTGCGTGAGTCTGGGTCATGACCGGTCTCCTTCGGCGAGGGTGTTCGTGGTGTTGGTGGTGCTGGTGCTGGGGGTGTCGGTGCTGGTGGTCTTCGAGGCCGCGGCGGCCGGGGTGCCCGGCGCAGTGCGGAGGTCGGGGATCGTGACGGTCGCGGTCTCGAGATCCTGCGCCTTGAGCAGCGAGATGCCGCGGGTCTCGGGCAGGCTGAGCACGGTCACCAAGCCGACGAGGCCGACGCCGACCAGAAAGTATCCGGGAACGAGCTGGTCGCCGGTCGCGTCGATGAGCCAGGTCAGCAGGTACGGCGCGGTGCCGGCGAACAGCGCGGCGGTGACGGCGTAGGCGATCGAGAGGCCGGTCTGACGCGTACGGGTCGGGAAGAGTTCGACGACGGTGACGGCGTGCGTGCCGAGCACGATCGCGAGGATCAGGGCGAGACCGAGCGTCGACGCGAACGTCGCCCACGGCGCGGGATCGTTCATCAGCATGAACAGCGGCACGGAGAGCACGGTGAGCGCGATCGCCGCCGTGAGCAGCACGGGCTTGCGCCCGACGCGATCCGAGAGGATGCCCGCGAGGGGCACGACGATGAGCCCGAGCGCGGAGGCGAGCGTCGAGAGGAGCGCGGCACTGCCGGCGTCGATGCCGACGGTGACCTCCTGGTAGGTGAGCAGGTACACGAGCACGACGTAGAACGTCACGTTCATGAAGATCTCCATGCCGCAGGTCTGGATGAACTCCTTGAGGTTGCGCTGGAAGACCTCGGCGACGGGGGCGTGCGAGACGGTCTCGAGCTGCTGCAGCTGCTGGAACTCGGGGGTGTCCTCGATCTTGCGGCGGATGTAGAGGCCGATGAAGCCGAGCGGCACCGTGACGAGGAATGGGATGCGCCAGGCCCAGTCGGCGATCTGCTGCGGGTCGAAGGCGAGGTTGAGCAGGAAGACGACGAACGAGGCGAGCAGGAACCCGAGGAGGCTCCCGAACTCGAGCCAGCTGACGCCGAAGCCGCGGCGCTTCGCGGGCGAGAACTCGCCGAGGAAGGCGGCGGCGCTGCCGAACTCGCCCCCGGCCGCAAGGCCCTGCACGATGCGCGTCATGATGAGCAGGATCGGAGCGGCGATGCCGATGGCGGAGTAGCCGGGCAGGATGCCGAGCACGAGCGTCGACAGCGCCATCGCGAGAATCACGATGGAGAGCGTCTGCTTGCGCCCGAGCCGGTCGCCGAGGCGCCCGAAGATGATCGCGCCGATCGGTCGCACGAGGAAGGAGACGGCGAAGACGGCGAAGGTCGCGAGCAGGCCCGCGGTCGCGCTCTCCTCGGGGAAGAACACGGACGCGATGGTGCCGGCGAGGTACGCGTAGACGGCCCAGTCGAACCAGTGCACGAGCACGCCGATGGCGCCGGCGGCGACGCTCTTGCGCAGGCTCTTGCGGTCGACGAGTTCGCTGAGTTCTCGGATGGGTTCGGAGGTCGACATCGACGATTCCTTTGCTGCTGGGAGGAGTGATGGGTCGCGAGGGCATCGCGGATCGCGCGCGTGCGATCGGCGCACCGCGCTCGGCGTGCGGCGCGCCTCCGCATTCCGCGGCCCGCGGGGGCGGCTCGGCGGCTGCGGGCGGCGGCTACCCGGATCCGCCGCGCGCCCGGGCCACGTCGAGCGCGGTCCAGGCGAGCGCGGTGGCGCCGTCGCGCAGCGCTCGCTCGGCTGCGGGGCCGACGCAGGCCTCGGCGAAGGCGGGCTGGTGGTTCGACGCGGTGCCGCCGACGCCGATGTAGGGGTGGATCGCGTCGACGACCGCCGAGACGTTGCCCATGTCGGTCGAGGCGCGGTTCATGGTGGCCGCCTCGGGCGGCACGTCGAAGTCGCGCCCGAGCGCGATCGCGTTGCGGCGGTACGCCTCGAGCGCCTCGACGTCGGTGCGCATCTCGGCGTACCGTTCGCTCTCGGGGGTGATGGTGAGGGTCGTGCCCGTGGCGAGCGCGCCCGCCTCGAAGCAGCGCCGCACGCGCGCTTCGAGTGCGAGGAGCTGCTCCGTGGTCTCGGCCCGCACGTACCAGCGCCCCTCGGTGCGCTCGGGGATCGCGTTGGGCGCCTCTCCGCCGCGCGTCTGCACGCCGTGCACGCGCACTCCGGAGGGGAGCTGCTGCCGCAGCAGCGCGATGGCCGTCTGGGCGATGATGAACGCGTCGTTCGCGTTCACCCCGCGCTCGGGGTAGGCGGCGGCGTGAGCGGCGACGCCGTCGTACTGCACGTGCCAGTGCGCCACGGCGAAGGGGCGGGCTTCGGCCACGTCGACGGGGGCGGGGTGGGCCATGAGCGCGAGGTCGAGCTCGGCGAATGCGCCGCGTCGCAGCAGTTCGATCTTGCCGCCGCCGCCCTCCTCGGCGGGCGTGCCGATCACCTCGACCGCGACGCCGACCTCGTTCGCGACGGCGGCGAGGGCGATGGCGGCCCCCGTCGACATGGCGGCGATCAGGTTGTGGCCGCAGGCGTGGCCGAGCCCGGGCAGGGCGTCGTACTCGGCGAGCAGCCCGACGGTGAAGCGCGCAGCGCCCGGATCGCCGAAGGTCGCCCGGAGCGCGGTGTCGAGGCCGAGGTAGGGGCGCTCGACCGTGAATCCGTGCGACGCGAGCAGCGCGGCGACCGCAGTCGACGAGCGGTGCTCCCGCCAGCCCGGCTCGGGGTCGCCGTGCAGGCGGTTCGACAGCGCGACGAGGTCGGCGTCGATGCGCTCGCGCTCGGCGGCGATGCGCTCCTTCAGCGCGTCACTCATCGCCGGGCACCCCGTACGACGGCGCGGCCGACGGGTCGAGGCCGCGGTCGACGTACGCGTCGCGCTGCGGCAGCCACACGTCGAGCGCTCGGCGCAGTTCGACGATCGGGTGCTCCGACCAGTCGACGCGCAGGTCGGTGACGCGCCAGCCGGCGTTCGCGACGACGGAGATGCCGGCGGAGTGCACGGGGCCCGCCTCGCCGCCCGCGTCGATCGCGGCCTCCAGCGCTGCGAGGAGCCGCTGCTCGATCGGGCCCTCCGAGGCGAGCGCCGTCTCCACCAGCGCGTCGAGCACGTCGAGGCTCGCGAGCATGTTGCCGCCCGCGACGGCGTTCTCCCGCTCCGCGGAGCCGAAGACGCCGAGCGCCTGCGCACCCGAGTGGACCGCGGTGCGCCCCTCGGCGTCGATCACGAGCAGCTGACGGTAGGCGATCGAGGCGTCGTCGGCTGCGGAGACCACGGCTTCGAGGGCCTGCGCCGCCGCGTCGCCCGCGCGCAGGCGGTCGAGGAGCCGGTGGCCGAGCCGCGGGTCGGTGACGTTCTGCGAGTGGGCTCCGCCGACGCGGTCGGCGAGGTTCACGCAGCGCGCCGCCACCGCGGGGGAGGACGACGAGATGGCCGATCCGAACTCCCCCGACTCGGGGTCGCGCAGCAGCAGTGAGAAGGTCATGCGCTCACCGCTCGCTCAGCACGGCGGTCGCGTCGATCTCGACGAGCCACTCGGGGCGGGCGAGGGCCTGCACGACGATGCCGGTCGAGACGGGGTAGACGCCGCGCAGCCACTTGCCGACGGTGCGGTAGACGTCTTCGCGGTAGCGCGGATCGACGATGTAGATGGTGACCTTCACGATGTCGGCGAGTCGGCTGCCCGCCTCCGCGAGCAGCATCTCGATGTTGGCCATCGCCTGCTCGGTCTGGGCGGCGACGTCGCCGATGCCGACGGATTCGCGGGTGTCGAGGTCCTGCCCGATCTGCCCGCGCAGGTAGACGACGCCGCCCGCCACGACCGCCTGGCACAGGTCGTTGTCGAGGTTCTGCTCGGGATACGTCTCTTTCGTGTTGAACTTGCGCAGACGCACGTGGGTCGTTTCCGTCACGGGTTCCTCCTCGTCGAGTGGCGCTCGTGCGCCCGGCTTCACTTCATTCTCGAAGCGCCCTCGGCATCTGTAAAATAGCTAAAAGTTACGCACGTCATCTGTCGATCAGATCGTGCCGAGCGCGTCTCGACGGCGCGCGATCGAGCGAGGAGGCCCGGCATGGCGCAACGATTCCCCATCACGCTGACGCAGCTCGTGTACTTCGCCGAATGCGCGAAGACCCTGAACATGACGGCGGCGAGCGCCGAGCTGCACGTCGCCCAATCGGCCGTGTCGACGGCGATCACGCAACTGGAGCGCTCGCTCGGCGCGTCGCTCTTCATCCGCCAGCACTCGAAGGGGCTCATTCTGACGCACGCCGGCGAGACCCTGCTGCGCGACGCCCACCAGCTGTTCGGGTCGCTGCACAGCACGATCGACACGATTCGAGCCGATCAGAGCCACGTGCAGGGCGCCATCACGATCGCCTGCTTCACGACGCTCGCTCCGTTCGTGCTCCCGCGGCTGCTCAGCGAGCTGCGCGACGCGCACCCCGAGCTCGAGGTGACGGTGCGCGAGGGGGACCACGCGGAGTGCCTCGCCGCGCTGCGAGACGGCAGCGCGGAGCTCGCCGTCACGTACGACCTCCCGAGCGGCGACGGCATCGAGAACACGCGGGTCGCCGAGTTCCGGCCGTACGTGATCCTCGCGCGCTCGCATCCCCTCGCCTCCCGCGAGCGCCTCGCGCTCGCCGAGCTCGCCGACGAGCCGTTCGTGCTGCTCGATCTCCCGAGCAGCACCGACTACTTCGTGCGCATCCTCACCGAGGCGGGCATCACCCCGAACCTGCGCTACCGCAGCCGGAGCTACGAGACCGTGCGCTCCATGGTGGCGATGGGGCTCGGCTTCTCGATCCTCAATCAGCGGCCGCGCACCGCGCAGACGTACGCGGGCGCCGAGACGGTCGCCGTCGAGATCTCCGACGACGCCCCGGGCCTCACCCTGGAGGTCTCGTCGCTCGCGCAGGTGCGGCGCACGAGCCGTGGGCGCGCCGTCGAGCAGGCGATCCGCACGCTCTTCGCACCCGCCTGACGATCCGCAAAAGCGATCACTCGTCGGCGCGCGATCTGCCTGAGCGATCGAGTGCACCGCGAACGTGTATTGGCGCAGCACTCCCCTCGTGCGGTTGTCTGAACTGCACCGGGCCGCCCCAACGCCCGGAGCGCACCGAGGCATCGCCCGGGGCGCGTCAGCAGCGAAGCGACGCGAGTGGAGAAGTGACGTATGACGAGCCAGCAGATCGAGGACACGGAGGTCCTCGTCGTCGGAGCCGGCCAGGCCGGCGTAGCCATGAGTGAACACCTGTCGCAGCGCGGCATCGCGCACATCGTGCTCGAGCGCCGCCGCATCGCCGAGCGCTGGCGGTCGGAGCGGTGGGACTCGCTCGTCGCGAACGGCCCCGCCTGGCACGACCGCTTCCCCGGCATGGAGTTCGACGACGTCGACCCCGACGCGTTCGCACCGAAGGATCGCGTCGCCGCCTACTTCGAGGAGTACGCCCGCCGCTTCGCGCTGCCGATCCGCACCGGCGTCGAGGTCACCCGCGTGCGCAAGGTCGCCGGCGAACCTGGCTTCCTCGCTGAGACCACCTCGGGGGCCATCCGCGCACGCTACGTCGTGGCCGCGACCGGCGCCTTCCAGAACCCCTCCATCCCGCCGCTGGTGCCCGCCGACGCGGGCGTGCACCAGCTCCACTCGAGCGCCTACCGCAACCCCGAGCAGCTGCCCGAGGGCGGCGTGCTCGTCGTGGGCGCCGGCTCCTCCGGCGTGCAGATCGCCGACGAGCTGCGGCGATCCGGCCGAGACGTCGTGCTCGCCGTGGGCCCGCACGACCGGCCGCCGCAGCGCTACCGCGGCCGCAACTTCGTCTGGTGGCTGGGGGTGCTCGGCAAGTGGGAGGCGGCCGCTCCCCCGCAGGGCGCGGAGCACGTGACCATCGCGGTGAGCGGCGCGAACGGCGGCCGCACCATCGACTTCCGCGAGCTCGCCGCATCCGGCATCACGCTCGTGGGTCGCGCGAACGCGTACGCGAACGGGGTGCTGCGCTTCGGCGCCGACCTCGCCGCGAACATCGCGCGCGGCGATGAGAACTACCTCTCGCTGCTCGACGAGGCCGACGCGTACATCGAGCGGAACGGGCTGGACCTGCCCGAGGAGCCCGCCGCCCGCGAGTTCGGCCCCACGCCCGAGTGCGTGTCGCACCCGCTGCTCGAACTCGACCTCGCCGAGCGCGGCATCACGTCGATCGTGTGGGCGACGGGGTTCACCGTCGACTACTCGTGGCTCGAGGTCGAGGCGTTCGACGAGCGCGGGCGGCCGCTGCAGCAGCGCGGCGTCTCGGTCGAGCCGGGCGTCTACTTCCTGGGCATCCCGTGGCAGTCCCGCCGCGGGTCGAGCTTCATCTGGGGCGTCTGGCACGATGCGAAGTACGTGGCCGACCAGATCGACATCCAGCGCGGGTACGTCGCGTACGCGGGCAACTCGTACGCGGCGGGCGCCGGCGCCGAGCCCCCGCCCGCCGGCCGAGCCCCTGCCGAAATCGCGTACGCCGGATAGGGATTCGGCTCCGCCGCAGGGTCTCGGCGGAATCTCCCCCGGGCGTGGCGGGCGTGGCGTGCGACGCCGCGGCCGCCGCGCCCGCCCGTCAGACGGTGAAGTCGCTCGCCGCTCGCGCCGTGGTGATGCTCTTCATGAGGTCGATCACGGGCAGGTGGTCGGGGTGGGCGGCGTACTCGGCGAGACCCGCTTCGTCGTCGAAATCGGCGATCAGCGTCAGGTCGTAGTTCGCCCCGTCGAAGAGCTCGTTGCGGTGCACGGAGAGCGCCCGCACCGACGGCACGAGCGACTGCAGCGGTTCGAGCGCGGCGATCGCTCGTGCCGCGTGCGCGTCGCGCTCCTCGCGGGTCTCTCCGGCGAACTTCCAGCTGACGATGTGGCGCAGTGCCATGGGGGCTCCTTGACGGTGTCGGGGTGGGGCGGGCGGTCTATCGGCGGCGCAGGGCGCGCAGCGGGTTGCGGGCGGCCTTCGTCGCGGCCGCGACGAGGCGATCCGGATCGACGCGCCAGATCGCGTGCCGCCGGCCGTCGATCTGCACCACGGGGATGTGCTCGGCGTGCGCCTCGGCGAGCGCCGCATCGCGTGTGATGTCGAGCTCCTCGACCGCGACCGCGATGCCCGCAGCGTCGAGCCGCCGCCGCGCTTCGTCGACCGCCAGGCGTGCGTCGTCGCAGAGGTGGCAGCCGGGCTTGCCGATCAGGGTCAGGCGAACGGGAGACATGATGCTCCGATTCTACGTTCACCGCGCCGGCCCCGTCTTCCGGGCATGCGAAAGGCGCCGACCCCGCGGGGTCGGCGCCTTTCCTCGGCGATCCGTCTCGCGACGGCTCCGATTACTTCTTGTTGCGGCGCTGGTGACGCGTCTTCCGAAGCAGTTTGCGGTGCTTCTTCTTCGACATGCGCTTGCGACGCTTCTTGATTACTGAACCCACATTAACCTCACAACGTCTCTCGGGCCGCTGGGAGTCGGGGCCCATAAAACATACATCTTAGCTGGCGTCGGTCGCAGATGCGAACCGAGCGGTGCGAGCCGGTGCGCGCAGCCCGTCAGCCGCGCAGTTTGAAGCGGGCGACGAGCTCCTTCACCCGGTGCTCCGCGCGAGCGGCGGCGCGGCCGATCCGCTCGGCGGCGGCGGTCGCCTCCTCGGGCAGCACCTCGTCGAACTCGTCGTCCATGCCCGGCCCGGGCACGCGCTCGCCGCTCTCCGACAGGTACTCGACCGTGACCTCCGTCTCGAAACCTGCCGAGAGGAAGGGGATCACGAAATCCTCGATCATCTCGAGCGGCTCGGGATCGAGCGAGTAGTAGCGGTGCTGCCCCTTCTCGCGCACGACCACGAGCTCGGCCTCGCGCAGCACCTTCAGATGCTTCGACACCGTGGGCTGGCTGATGCCGAGCCGGCTCACGATCTCCGACACGCTCATCTCAGCGCTCTGCACGTGCTTCTCGAGCAGCGCCTGCAGAATGTCGCGACGCGTGGCGTCGGCGATGACTCCGAAGATATCTGGCATAGCCACCAGAGTAGCCGCAGCGGTCCCGTTCCGCGCTCGATCCCGGCGCCGCGGAGCGCCCTCGTACGCGCGGGCCGCCGCGCGTGTGTAGCATGACAGCATCGAATCGAGGCCGGTACGCTCCTCGGTTCTCGCCATCGCCCGAAAGCAGGAGTCGTGAGGACACGCGCTGCGAGCGTCCGGTTCACCGGATTGCTCTCGCTGAAGTCATGGATCGGCAGCATGATCCACTCGTCGCCCGCACGTGTGGCGCTGCTGGTCTTCACCGCATTGATCCTGGTGTGGACGGCGCTGCTCTCGCTGCCGATCGCGAGCCGCGCGCGCGAGGTGACCCCGCTCGCCGACGCGCTGTTCACCGCGGTCTCGGCGATCTGCGTGACGGGACTCTCGACGGTCGACATGGCGACGCACTGGTCGCTCTTCGGAGACCTGCTGATCCTCGCCGGCCTGCAGATCGGCGGCATCGGCGTGCTCACCCTCGCCAGCATTCTGGGCCTCACGGTCACCCGACGGCTCGGCCTGCGCTCGCGACTGCTCGCCGCCGGCGACACGAACCCGATGCGGATGGGCCGCGACGTGTCCGAGAGCCAGGCCGTGGGGCTGGGCGAGATCGGCGGGCTGCTCGCGGCGGTCGCGACGAGCCTCGTCGTGATCGAGCTCGCGCTCACCGTGTTCATCACGCCCCGCCTCATCGCCGAGGGCTACGACTTCTGGCACGCCCTCTGGAACGGGTTCTACCTCGCCGCGTCGGCGTTCACGAACACCGGGTTCGTGCCCCTGCCCGGCGGGCTGGAGCCATTCGCGACCGACACCTACCTGCTCAGCGTGCTCGCCGTGGGCGTCTTCCTCGGCAGCATCGGCTTCCCAGTGATCTTCGCGCTCTACCGGTACGTGATCGGCGGCGGGTGGCGCGCGCACAAGCGGCTCGGGCTGCACGCGAAGCTCACGCTGACGACGACGCTCCTCTTCGTCGTCTTCGGGTGGATCGCGATCGCGGCGCTCGAGTTCAACAACACGCGCACCCTCGGCTCGCAGAATCTGGGAGACACGCTCTTCAGCTCGGTGTACATGTCGGTGATGACCCGCTCGGGCGGGCTCGGCGTCATGGATCCCAACGACATGAACGGGTCGACGCTGCTCGTGGTCGACATGCTCATGTTCGTCGGGGGCGGCTCCGCGTCGACGGCGGGCGGCATCAAGGTGACGACCATCGCCGTGCTGTTCCTCGCGGCGTACGCCGAGGCGCGCGGCTACAAGGACATGCAGGCGTTCGACCGCCGCATCCCCAACGAGGTGCTGCGCGTCGCCGTCTCCGTGCTCATCTGGGGCGCGACGATCGTGCTCGCCGCCTCGGTCGCCATCATGCATCTCACCGGCGAGCCGCTCGACATCGTGCTGTTCGAGGTGATCTCGGCCTTCGGCACCTGCGGCCTCTCGACCGGGCTGTCGGGCGAGCTCGACGACCCCGGCAAGTACATTCTCGCCGCCACCATGTGGGCGGGCCGCGTCGGAACCGTTACGCTGGCGGCGGCGGTCGCAGCGACGAGCCGGTCGCGCATGTTCCGCCTCCCTGAAGAAAGGCCGATCGTTGGTTGATATTCGCAGTGACGCCCCCGTGATCGTCATCGGCCTCGGGCGCTTCGGCGCCGCAACGGCGGGCCAGCTCGACCGTCAGGATCGCGAGGTGCTGGTCGTCGACACCGATTCGGGCCTGGTGCAGAAGTGGGCCGACCGCGTCACCCATGCGGTGCAGGCCGACGCGCGCTCCATGGAGGCGCTCAAGCAGATCGGCGCCGACGAGTTCCAGATCGCCGTCGTCGCCACCGGAGCGTCGATCGAGTCGAGCGTGCTGATCGCCGCGAACCTCGTCGACCTCGGGGTGCCGCAGATCTGGGCGAAGGCCATCTCCATCTCGCACGGCAAGATTCTCGAGCGCATCGGCGTGCACCACGTCATCTACCCCGAGCGCGAGGCGGGCGAGCGCGTCGCGCACCTGCTGAGCGGCAGCATGCTCGACTTCATCCAATTCGACGACAACTACGTGATCGCGAAGATGTACCCGCCGCGCTCCATCCGGGGCCGCTCGCTCAGCGAGAGCGGGGTGCGCACCCGGTACCGGGTCACCGTCGTCGGCGTGAAGACGCCGGGGCAGCCCTTCACGCACGCGACGCAGGAGACGGTCGTCTCGCGGCACGACCTCATCATCGTGAGCGGCACCGCCGCAGACGTGGAGCGCTTCGCCGCCATCGGCTAGGGCTGCCGGCGCCGCGCGCACCGCTGCGCCGGGCGTGTTGGCACTCGGGCGCCGAACCGGGTAGGTTCTCCCGCGGGGGGGTGGTTTTCCTACTGAACCACCGGAGTGCGCAATGCTCAACGACCCCCTGCACGACACCAGCGGCCTGCGCGGCGCCCGAGCGAGAGCCGGGCGCGCAGCCGCCGCGAACGCACGAGGGCGAGATCCGCAGCGCATCGTCCCGCCGCTGCTGTACCTCCCCGTGCGACTGCTGCCCGATGGCTCGCGGATCGCCGAGCGGTTGCGCACCACCGACGAGCGCGTCGCCCTCCTCGCGTTCACGGCGCTCGATCGGCTCGTCGGCTCCTGCGGCCCGTCGCAGGCCTGGGCCGTCGTCGAGGTCGTCGCACTCGATGCGCTGCAGGCCGAGCAGCCGTTCGACCTCGTCGCGTTCGACCCCGACATCCCGATCGAGCTGCTCGGGGGAGGGCGCCTGTCATGACGAGCCTGTCGATCGACGGAGACGCGGTGGTATCGCTCTTCGCGAAGATGGAGCATCGGAGTGAGAATCTCAGCGCAGCGCTCTCCGCGGTACCAGCCGCTGCGGATGCGGGCGAGGCGTCCGCCGACCTCGGCGTCATCGTCGTGGCGATCCACGAACTCGCCGAGAAGGCCCAGATCGCACTCACGGGCCTCCTCGATCTCGGCATCGCAGCCGTCGACGACCTGCTCGCCGGCGACGAGGACGCCGCGGAGGTCTTCACGCAGATGGAAGGCCTCTCGCTCTCATGATGCCGGCGATCGATCTTCACATTCCCGGGGACAGGCGCTCCATCTGGGACGTCGTCGACTGGATGACCTCAGCAGCGGCAGGGGTCGACGAACTGGCCGATGGGCTTGCGAGGTTGGGAAGCGACATCCAGTACTCGTGGCAGGGCGACGCGGTGCTGAGTTTTCAGGCGGCGGCGACGAAGCTGCAGCTCGCCTGCGAGCCCATTGCAGCCTACGCTCGCGAAGCCGCAGACGTGTTCACGGCGTTCGCGGAGCGCATCTCTCGGGGCAGGTCGACGTTCGCGGACCACGCGGATTACGCCGCAGCCGCCGGCATTCCCGTGATCGCGGACCGTTTCATGGCACCGCCCGAGTCACCGGTGGAGTTCGCGCCCACCGGCGAGTGCCTGACGCCGGACCCGGCCTCGGCGAAAGCATACGCCGATCGGATCGAGATGTTCCTCGAGATTCGCCGGCTCGTCGCGCTCTGGTTCGACGACACGACTGCGTGGATCACCGACAACATCGTTCCGCTCATCGGCAAGCTGCAGGGCATCACCGGCCTCGATCGAATTCTGCAGCACTTCGACCTCAACGGGTTCGATCTTCTGGAAACGCTCTTGGCTGACGCGGAGCGGCGGGTCGGCTCCCGACTCGATGAGTTCATCGAGCGCCAGCGGTCGTTCGAGGAAGCCTCCGACGAGCACCGCAAGGACACGCGCTCGAACGACCCGCGCCGCCAAGCACGAGTCGACGAGTTCGACAAGGCGGGCAACCGCACCGCGCTCGAAGAGGTCGAAAAGCAGATCGCCCGGCTCGAACCGGGCAAGCTGCTGCTGCGCGGCGGCGGCGCCGCAACGGGCGTCATCGGCGCCGCAGTAGAGCTCGCGGGCGGCGCCTCGCCGGGCGAAGTCGGTGCTGGTGTCGTGGGCGGGGCCGTCGGCGGAGCAGTCGGAGCGGCGATCGGGGGGCTCGCTGTAGCCGTTCCGTACGTGGGCCCACTCATCGTTCCACTCGTTGCCGCTATCGGATCTTCGGGTGGAAGCGCGGCCTCGAAAGCGGCGTGGGGAGCCTGGATCCCCCTGCGCACGAGAGAGGCCGTCGACGCCGGCCTGCACGACGAGTACCGACTGCGGGCGAGGTACGACCCGAACCTACGCCCTCCGCTGATCCGATGAGCGCGCGCACCTGCCGTGGCGCATCGCGCCTCCTGCAGTTCCCCGCTGTCGGCACCGATGCTCCGACCATAGCCGGCGGCGGAGTCTTCGGAGCTCTGCGCTTCTTCTCCGCAGCATTCGTGATCGCAACCGGTCTCTGGGCCGCGGCATGGCTCTTCAGCGATCCCGAAGGCTGGCATTTCGCGGTGGCTCCGTACTTCGTCGTGAATGCAGCGATTGTGCTCGCCTTGACCTGGGCGACGCACCGGGTGGCCGCGCGGCCGCACCGCATTCGCTACTTCACGCGCGCGACCGGCCTGTGGATCGGCTATCCGCAGCGGATGCACCGCTGCATCGCGGCCCTCCTGCTCCTCAACGGTCTCCTCTTGGGCATCGCCAACGCCGTGTACACCTGGGAGTTCTTCGTCGTCGCGGGGAGAAGCGTGCTCGATCTCCCGCGGCTCGCCTGGGGAGTCCTGGCGGTCATTCCCCTCAGTGCGTACGGACTGGCTCAGCTCGCACGGCACCTGCGCCTTCCCCCGGGCGTGCACCTCGAGGAGCGAGGACTGACATTCGCGAGTTCGTCCTTCGAGCGGACTCCATCATGGGAGGAGATCGCAGCCATCGAGGCAGTCGAGGCGGGCAAACCGCACCTCGTCATCGTCGAGAGCAGCGGCCGGCGGAGCAGCGTCAGAGCTCTGGAGCTCGGCTCAGACCCGGTGACGGTCGCCGCGATCCTGCAGTTCTTCCTGCACCGCCCCCAGCACCGCAGCGCGCTCGCCGACCCCCAGCAGGCGATTCGCTGCTTCCTCACCCACCGCCACGACCCATCGTGACGCGGCGTGGCCGCTCCCCGGACCACCGTCTCCGGAACGGCCGCTCCCGGAACCGCCGCTCACTCCCCCCGCTCGATCTCCTCCGACCGGCGCACGTTCGCCGCGAGCGCGCGGTCGAACAACTCCGCCCAGCCGCCGCGCTGCAGCTCCAGCACCGCCTGCTCGGTGGTGCCCTTCGGGCTCGTCACCTTGCGCCGCAGCGTCTCCGGGGTCTCGTCGCTGTGCGCCCAGAGCTGCGCCGCCCCGACGATGGTCTGCTTGACGAGGGTGCGGGCCTGATCCTCATCGAACCCGGCGCGCTCCGCCGCCGCCGTCATCTCCTCCGCGTACAGAAAGAGGTAGGCGGGGCCCGACCCCGAGACCGCGGCCACCGCGTTGATCTGATCCTCGCGCACGATCAGCGCCTCGCCCACGGTCGCGAACATGCGCTGCGCCAGGGCGACCTGCTCCTCGCTCGCAGACGCCCCGCCGGCGATGCCCGTCGCGCCGAGGCCGATGGTCGACGGCGTGTTCGGCATCGCGCGCACCACCGCCACGCCGTCGGGCAGCTCAGCCTCGATCGCCGCGCTCGTCACGCCCGCGGCGACGCTCACCACGACGGCGCCCGGCGCGAGGTCGCCCGCGATCTCGCGCACCACGTCGCGCACCATCCACGGCTTCACGCCGAGCACGACCAGTGCGGCGCCGCGCACCGCCCGACGGTTGGCCTCCGGATCCCGCTCCGACGACAGCGCCGTCACGTCGCCCGCACCGGCGAACGCCTCCGCGCTCGCCTCCGACCGGGTGGTCACGGCGATGGGGCGCTCGATGTCGACCTCGGGCGCGCGCAGACCGGCCAGGATCGCACCGCCCATCGAGCCGACCCCGATCATCGCGGTGCGGGGCAGTCGGGAATGGTCGGGGGTGCGGCCCGGCGCGCGGGTGCCGTCAGCAGTCGTTTCGTCCATTCCCCCAGTGTATGGAGGGCCGCCGACAGAATGCGGGCCCCGACCTTGTTCGCTTCCGTGCCGTTCCGATCCGACGCGCGTCATAGACTTGGGCCAGCAATTCGGGCACACGGGGTCCAACACGGGAGGCATCTGGAATGAGCGCGACAGGCGGCAGCAAGGCGATCATCGCGGCACTACTCGCCAATCTGGGGATCGCGGTGACGAAGTTCATCGCCTGGGCCTTCTCGGGCTCCTCCTCGATGCTCGCCGAGGGGGTGCACTCGCTCGCCGACTCGGGCAACCAGGTGCTGCTGCTCATCGGCGGCAAGCGCGCGCAGCAGAAGGCCGACAAGGAGCACCCGTTCGGGTACGGCCGCGTGCGCTACGTCTACGCGTTCGTCGTCGCCATCGTGCTCTTCTCCATCGGTGGCGTGTTCTCGGTGTACGAGGGCATCTCCAAGATCCAGCACCCGCACGCCCTCGAGGTGTGGTGGCTGCCGCTGCTCGTGCTCACCATCGCGATCGTGCTCGAGAGCTTCTCGCTGCGCACGGCCATCCGCGAGAGCCGCCCCCACAAGGGCACGTCGAGCTGGTTCCAGTTCATCCGCCGCTCGAAGGCGCCCGAGCTGCCCGTCGTGCTGCTCGAAGACATGGCGGCGCTGCTCGGCCTCGTCTTCGCGTTCATCGGGGTCGGCCTCACCGTGCTCACCGGCAACGGGCTGTTCGACGGCATCGCGACCGTCGCCATCGGCGCGCTGCTCGTCGCCGTCGCCATCGTGCTCGGCGTCGAGGTGAAGAGCCTGCTCGTCGGCGAGGGCGCGAACGACGACGACGTCGCCAAGATCGAGACCGCCCTGCTCAAGTCGCAGGACGTCAATCGCATCATCCACATGAAGACCCTGTACCTCGGCCCCGACGAGTTCATGGTCGGCGCGAAGATCGACATCGCCCCGACCAAGACCATGAACGAGGTCTCCGTCATCATCAACCTCGCCGAACGGCGCGTTCGCGAGGCCGTGCCCGCAGCGCGCGTCATCTACATCGAGCCCGACGTGTACCTCGACCCGAACGCGGACACGCCGTCGACCAGCTCGATCGTGATGCTGTCGAGCGACTGACGCCGCCGACGCTCACGCCGTGCGCGGTGCACGCACCGTTCACCGTGCAGCCACCGCACCGCTCCTTCCCGGTCACCGCGCACTTCTAGCGTGGGGTCTCGGATCGGCCGCCCGTTCACGGGGCGAGTCCGCACGCGCCTCCCGGCGATCCGAACCCCATACGTTGGAAGGAACACCCGTGACCTCTCGCGCCATTCTGCGCTCCGCCGCTGTGATCACCGCCCTGCTCATGGGCGGCTCGCTCGCAGCCTGCTCCACGGCGAGCAACGCCGAGGGCGGCTCGGAGACCGACGCCGCCACCGCCACGAGCGCCGCAGACTTCGGCGGCATGGACGCGCTCGTCGCCGCCGCTCAGGAGGAGGGCGAGCTCAACGTCATCGCGCTCCCCGAGACCTGGGCCAACTACGGCGAGATCATCACCGGCTTCGAAGACAAGTACGGCATCACCGTCAACTCCGCATCGCCCGACGCGTCGAGCGCCGAGGAGATCCAGGCCGCCGAGAACCTGCAGGGGCAGGACACGGCGCCCGACGTCTTCGACCTCGGCAGTGCCGTGGCGCTCGAGAACGTCGACAAGTTCGCGCCCTACCAGGTCGAGACCTGGGACGACATCCCCGACGCGAACAAGGAGGCCACCGGCCTCTGGGTGAACAACTACTCGGGCATCATGTCGATCGGCTACGACTCCGAGAAGCTGCCCGAGCCGCAGGCGATCGACGACCTGCTGGGCGACGACTACACGGGCTCCGTCGTGCTCAACGGCGACCCGACCCAGGCCGGCGCCGCCTTCGCCGCGGTCGGCTCGATCTCGTCGCTGAACGGCGGCGGCGTCGACGACTTCGGGCCCGGCGTCGACTTCGTCGCCGAGCTGCGCGATGCGGGCAACCTGCTGACCGTCGACCCGACGCCGGCGACGATCGCGTCGGGCGAGACCCCCCTCGTCTTCGACTGGTCGTTCAACAACATCGCGGCCGCCGCCGACAAGCCCGGCTGGGAGACGACGGTGCTCGAGGGCCCCGCCTATGTCTCGTTCTACAACGAGGCCATCAACAAGGACGCGCCGAACCCGGCCGCCGCCCGCCTGTGGCAGGAGTGGATCTTCTCCGACGAGGTGCAGACGCTGTTCCTCGAGGCGAACGCCGTGCCCGTGCGGGCCGACGCGCTGCAGGAGGCCGGCTCGGTCGACGCCTCCCTGCTCGACACCGCCACCTTCGGCACGAGCAGTGAGGACTGGATCACCCCGACCGAGGACGACACGGCGGCCGCCAACGCCCTCCTCGCCGAGCGCTGGGCCGACGCGATCAAGTAGCGCAGGATCCGTGCGGTGGGGGCGCGAGCCGCCCCCACCGCACGCGTGCGTCCGCACCCGCCTGCACCCGCACCCGCCTGCACCCGCTCCGGCCCGCGCCGGACCGCGCCCGCACCCGCCTTCCCGATCCCGCTCTGCCGACACTTCCGGAGCTTACGTGAAACGCCTCGCATCGGTGATCGGGCTCGTCCCGTTCACCGCGTACATCCTGCTCTTCCTCGCCGTGCCCACCGCCCTCGCCGTGGGCAGCGGCTTCACCGACGCCGACGGCTTCACCCTCGCGAACCTGCAGGTGCTCGCCGCCCCGGCGACGCTCGGGGCCTTCGGCGCGAGCGTGTGGCTGAGCGGCATCACCGCCGTCATCGGCGCCGTGATCGGCGCGATCCTCTGCTGGGCGCTCGCCGCGCTCCCCGAGCGGGGGCCGCTGCGCCGCGTCATCGACGCCGCGAGCTCGGTGCTCGCACAGTTCGGCGGCGTGATGCTCGCGTTCGCCTTCGTCGCGACGATCGGCATCCAGGGCCTCGTGACCGTCGGCCTGCGCGAGCGGCTCGGCGTCGACATCTACGCCGAGGGCGTGTGGCTGTACGAGCTGCCCGGGCTGATCCTCCCGTACGTCTACTTCCAGGTGCCCCTCATGGTCATCACCTTCCTGCCCGCGGTCGTCGCACTGAAGCCCGGCTGGGCGGAGGCCGTCGCGACGCTCGGGGGCGGCAGCGTCGCCTACTGGCGGCGCGTCGGGCTCCCCGTGCTCGCACCCGCCTTCGTCGGCTCGCTGCTGCTGCTCTTCGCCAACGCCTTCTCGTCGTACGCGACCGCCGCAGCGCTCATCAGCCAGGGCTCCCAGATCGTGCCGCTGCAGATCCGCGCCGCCCTGATCGGCGAGACCGGTGGGTCGAACTCCGCCACCGCCGGCGTGCTCGCCCTCGGCATGATCCTCGTCATGACCGTCGTGATGCTCGCCTACAGCAGGCTCATGGCCCGGGCCGGGCGGTGGCAGCGATGAGCGCGCGCGTGCCCGGCCGACCGTCGCGGGGCGTCGCGTACGCCGTGATCTCGCTCATCGGCCTCGTCTTCCTGATCCCGCTCGCCGCAATGCTCGAGTTCACCCTCCGGCAGACCTCGGGCGGGTACGGCCTCGACCACTGGGCGGGGCTGCTCGACCCCGAGAACGCGCGCGCCTACCGGCCCCTCTTCCAGGGGCTCGGCAACTCGTTCGTGCTCGCCGCACTCACCCTCGTCATCGTGCTCGGCGTGTTCGCCCCGACCATCGTGCTCGTGCACCTGCGCTTCCCACGACTGGAGCGCGCCCTCGACCTGCTCACCGTGCTGCCCATCGCGATCCCCGCCATCGTGCTCGTCGTCGGCTTCGCGCCGATCTACCGCGCGCTCGGCGCGATGGTCGGCTCGGGCGCCTGGACGCTCTCGCTCGCGTACGGCGTGCTGGTGCTGCCCTTCGCGTACCGCGCGATCGCCGCCGACCTGCAGGGCATCGACGCGCGCACCCGCGCCGAGGCCGCTCGCTCGCTCGGCGCCGGGTGGGGTGCCGTGCTGCTGCGCGTCATCGCCCCCGGCGTGCGCCGCGGCATCCTCGCCGCGTCGCTCCTCACCATCGCGATCGTGCTGGGCGAGTTCACCGTCTCGTCGCTGCTCAACCGGATGACGCTGCAGACGGCACTGCTGCAGATCTCCAAGTCAGACCCCTTCGTCGCCGTCGCGGTATCGTTGCTCTCGCTGGTCGGCGCCTTCCTCGTGCTGCTGCTCGTGAGCAGCACCGAAGGCGCGCCGCGCCGCAGCGCACGGCGCGGTTCCCGCCCCTCGACCCCTCAGGAGCCCCGATCATGAACGCCACCACGACCCAGACCCGAGCCGGCGCGGCGGTGCGCCTCGAAGCGGTGACCAAGGCGTACGGCGCGACCACGGTGCTGCACGGCATCGACCTCGCGCTCGAACCCGGCGAGCTCGTGTGCCTGCTCGGCCCGTCGGGGTGCGGCAAGACCACCGCGCTGCGCTGCATCGCGGGCCTCGAAGACGTTACCTCGGGCCGGGTGCGCATCGGCGACGACGACGTCACCGATGTGCCGGTCAACCGACGCGACATCGGCATGGTGTTCCAGCAGTACTCCCTCTTCCCGCACCTGACGGTGGCCCGCAACATCGAGTTCGGGCTCGGCATGCGTCGGGTGCCGAAGGGCGAGCGGGCGTCGCGCATCGGCGAGATGCTCGAGATCGTCGGGCTCTCGCACCTCGCCGAGCGGTTCCCGCACGAGCTCTCGGGCGGCCAGCAGCAGCGCGTGGCGCTCGCCCGCGCGCTCGTCACGCGGCCCCGGGCGCTGCTGCTCGACGAGCCCCTCTCCGCTCTCGACGCGAAGGTGCGGGTGCGGCTGCGCGAGCAGATCCGCGCCATCCAGACGGAGCTCGGCATCACCACCGTCTTCGTCACGCACGACCAGGAGGAGGCGCTCGCCGTCTCCGACCGCGTCGCGGTGATGGAGGGCGGCGGGATCGCGCAGCTCGGCACCCCCGAAGACCTGTACCGACGGCCTGCGTCGCCCTTCGTCGCCGACTTCGTGGGGCTCTCGAACCGGCTCGCGGGCACGCGCGAGCAGGATCGCGTCAACGTGCGCGGCGCCCTGCTCCCGCTGATCGCGCCGGCCGCAGCGGGCACCACCGGCGTCTCGGGCGCCCCCGTGACGGCGTATGTGCGGCCCGAGCACGTGCGGCTCGCGGCGGAGGCTCCGGGAACCTTCGCCTCGCCGCTGAGCGGCACGGTGCTGTCGAGCGGGTTCCTCGGGCCGATCCGGCGCACCGTGGTGCAGTTCGACGACGGCGCCGAGCTGGCGTCGCAGCACGCCGCCGATGAGCTGTTCCGCGCGGGCGACCGCGTCGTGGTCTCGTTCGCCCCCGAGCCGGTGACGGTCGCGCCGCGCGCCTGACCGGGCGGCTGATCGGCCGCCCGCTGCTCATCCTGCGAGCGGGGTCACTTTCCGTGGGTGTCGCGCGGCCGACACGCACGAGAAGTGACCCCGCTCGCACGGAGGAGGCGCGCGGCTCGGAGCGCGCCTGCGCGCCCGCGCGCCTGCGCGCCTGCGCGCCCGCGCCCACCAGTGCGAGCGGGGTCACTTTCGGAGGGTGTCGAGGCTCCGATGCGGCGCAACACCCTCCGAAAGTGACCCCGCTCGCAGAATCGGAGCGGAGGAGCGGGGCGGAGCGGAGCCGAGCGGCGGAGCGGCGGAGCGGCGCGGCGGCGGAGCGGCGCCCGCAGCGCCGACCACTAGCGGCGGTGCTCGAAGAAGGCGCGGAGCAGGGCGGCGCACTCGTCGGCGCGCACTCCGCCCACCACCTCCGGCACGGCGTGCGGCAGACGCCCGTCGCGCAGCAGATCGTAGACGCTGCCCGCGGCGCCCGCCTTCTCGTCCCACGCCCCGATCACCACGCGCGGAATGCGGGCCGCGAGAATGGCGCCGGCGCACATGACGCACGGCTCCAGCGTCACCACGAGGGTGCACCCGTCGAGCACCCGGCTTCCGCGGGCTGCGGCGGCCTCGCGGATCGCGATGACCTCGGCATGGCCCGTCGGATCCGGCACCGCCTCGCGCACGTTGCGGCCCGCGCCGATCACCGCCCCGTCGGCGTCGAGCACGAGCGCGCCGACCGGGATCTCGCCCGCGTCGCCCGCCTCGCGCGCCGCGGCGAGGGCGAGGGCCATCGACGCCAGCTCCGAGCGAGATGGGGGGATGGGGGTCACGCCAATAGAATAGGCGCATGCGAGTCTTCGTTGCGGATCATCCCCTCATCACCCACAAGCTCACCGTGTTGCGCGACACGAAGACCTCCCAGCCGACGTTCCGGCTTCTGATCGAGGAGCTCATGACGCTGCTCGCCTACGAGGCGACGCGCGAGGTGCGGGTCGAGCCGCACGCGATCGAGACGCCGGTCGCTCCGACCACGGGCGTGAAGCTGAGCGAGCCGCTGCCGCTCATCGTGCCGATTCTGCGCGCCGGGCTCGGCATGCTCGAGGGCATGGTGAAGCTGGTGCCCACGGCCGAGGTCGGGTTCCTCGGCATGGCTCGCGACGAGGAGACGCTGCAGCCCACGACGTACGCCGAGCGGTTGCCCGAGTCGCTCGCGGGGCGCCAGTGCTTCGTGCTCGATCCGATGCTCGCGACGGGCGGATCGCTGGCGGCTGCCATCAAGTTCCTGTTCGACCGCGGAGCCGACGATGTCACGGCGATCTGCGTGCTCGGCACCCCCGAGGGCGTCGAGGCGATCGAGCAGGCCGCCGGCGATCGCGAGGTGACGCTGGTGCTCGGCGCGCTCGACGACGGGCTGAACGAGCAGGCCTACATCGTGCCCGGCCTCGGTGATGCGGGCGACCGCCTGTACGGCACCGCCGGCGACTGACGGCGCCTCGATCGAGCGATTGCTCCGGCTGGCGCTTGACACCCGGAGCAATGCTTTGCTTAACTTGCGGTTATGCATGAGACCATTCGTCCCCAGTCCGCCTTCGAGGTGAACTTTGGGAACCCCGGCATGATGATGGCCGGGCAGAGTGTCATGCGTTGTCGAATGTGCATGTGAACGTCTTCTGAGCAGTACGTCCACCCGGCGACACGTCCCGTCGCCGTGATCACGGGGTGCCCTCCGCACCGAGCGCCGCTTCTCTCCGATCTGCGAGAGCCGCGCACCGTATCGCCCGCACCACCGGCCGATCACCGGCCGAAGCGTCGCGCACCGCAGCGCCGATCGCATTCGACACCACGCAAGGACATCATCATGAACGCCACCACGCAGACCCTCCGCGCAGCCCGCCCCGACCTCGCCGCCGACCTCGCTCCGCAGTCGGCCCCCGAACGCCGTGTTCCCGAGGGCACCGAGGTGCGCGGCTTCGCGCTCTACGTCGGCCTCGCCGACGACAAGATCGCCGACGGCGATCCGAAGCTCGGCGCCATCGTCACCCGCATCAAGCAGCTCGTCGCCGAACTCGCTCCTGCCGCCGAGACCTACGCCGCCGTCGCCCTCGCCCCCGAGCAGACCGGCGGTCGCGATGTCGACGTCGTGCGCCTCGCGCTCGGCGACCCGGCCGCGGTAGCCCGTCAGAAGCAGCACGAGGCCGAGGAGCAGGATCATGCCGCCTCCGGGGTGATCCTCGATCTCTCGCGCAAGCGCGTGCTGCTCGACAACGTGACGGCCGCCCTCACGTTCCGCGAGTTCGAGCTGCTGCAGTACCTGGTGCTGCGCGAGGGTCGCACCATCAGCCGTGAAGAGCTCATCGCCGCGCTGTGGAGCGAGGGGAGCGACGAGGAGGTGCCGAGCGAGCGCACCATCGATGTGCACATCCGCCGCCTTCGCGTGAAGCTCGCGCAGTACCAGGACATCGTGCGCACGGTGCGCGGCACCGGCTACCGCTTCGACCGCCATGCTGACGTGGCGATCCTCCACACCGCCGCGCCGAGCCCCGACGCGTTCTAGGCGATGCGCCTGCCGCGCGCCGCAGCTCGCGACGCGCCGCACGCGCGACTCGACTCGCGCGGCCAGCACGCGCCGCGCACGGCGTTTCCCCTGCCGCGCAAGGCGCTACCGCGACGCGAGTCACCTGCGGTAGCCTCAAAGGCGCATCCTACGTCTTGAAGGAGACCGAACATGACTACGTTGCCCCCTGAGGATCAGCCCGGCCGCGAGCCCGCCGGCCACGGTTCAGGCGATCCCGCGCCGACGACGCCACCGGCTCCGCCCGCACCGCCCACGGTGCCGCAGGCTCCCCCGGCCGCTCCCACGGCTCCCCCGGCAGCGCCCCAGTTCCAGGCGCCGCAGTACCAGGCGCCCGCCGCACCGCCGGTCCCCCCGCAAGCTCCGCAGTACCAGCAGCCGCAGCAGCCGCAGCAGCCGCAGCAGGGCTTCCAGCAGCCGCAGCAGCCCCCGCACTACGGCGCTCCGGGCCAGACGCCGCCCCCCGGCGGCTACCAGCAGCCGCCCGCCGGGTACGGTCAGCCGGCCGCCGACCCCGCCACGAACGTAGTGCTGAACTACTGGCTGTCGGTCTTCTTCTCCTGGATCCCGGCACTCATCTTCTACCTGATCGACAAGGACAAGGGCGATCAGCGCGTGTACGCGTACCAGCGCGACAACCTGAACTTCTCGCTGCTGCGCGTGGGCGTCGGCGTGGTCACGTGGATCCTGGCCCTGATCCCTTACATCGGGTTCATCTTCGGGTTCCTGCTCGGCATCGGGTCGCTCGTGCTCTTCATCTTCCACATCATCGCAGCGGTGAAGGCGAGCGACGGCTTCCGCCGCGGCGAGCAGCCGGGCTTCATCTTCAACATCCCGCTCGTCAAGTAGCGCACCGCGCTCGGGCCTCGGCGCCTCGGACCTGCACACGCAGATCCGGGGCGCCGCGGTCGTTCAGGGGCGGCGCGTCACGTGCTGTACGCGGCGCGGCGCGCGCGCCAGGCGCGCCAGCGCTCCGTCACGCGCGCCACCGCCATGCGCACCCAGCCCAGCAGGCGGCGCGCCCAGTGGAACTCGGTGCCGAGGATCGCGAGCCCGAAGAACACGATGAGCCAGCCGGGCCCGGGCAGCGGCACCAGGATCAGCCCGGCGATCACGATGATCGCGCCGAACGCGGTGAGCGCGATGCGGTAGAGCGCGTCGAGCCAGGGCAGGCGCCTGATGAGCGCCCGCACGCGCGCCGACGCTCGTGCCGCGCGCTGCCAGTGACGACGGCGCCCGCCGTCGGGGGCGGCTTCGTGCGGGTGCGATGCGGGCATACGGGGAGGCTACGGGGCGACGCTGGCAGCCCGCCGCATGCCAGGTGGGTGCGCGCTTAGACTGGGCGGATGAGCGAACGATGGCGATCCGTGGCGGCCGCGGCGGGGCTGGCGGCGGCCGACGGCTCCACCCGCCCCACGATCTTCGCCGAGATGACGGCGCTCGCGAACGAGACCGGCGCGGCGAACCTCGGCCAGGGATTCCCCGACGCCGACGGCCCCGAGTGGATTCGGCGCATCGCCGCCGAGGCGATCCTGACCGGCGACAACCAGTACCCGCCGGGGCGCGGCATCGCCCCGCTGCGCGAGGCGATCGCGCAGCAGCGACGCCGCCGCACGGGCCTCGACGTCGACCCCGCCGCCGAGGTGCTGGTCACCGCGGGTGCGACCGAGGCGCTCGCTGCGGCGCTGCTCGCCTTCGCGGGGCCGGGCGACGAGGTGGTGACCCTGGAGCCGTTCTACGACGCGTACGCGGCGCTCATCGCGATGTCGGGCGCCGCCCACACCACGGTGCCGCTGCGGCACGACGGCGAGACGTTCCGCGTCGATCGGGCCGCCCTCGCCGCGGCGATCACGGAGCGCACGCGCGTGATCCTCATCAACACCCCGCACAACCCGACCGGCGCCGTGCTGAGCGCCGATGAGCTCGCGAGCATCGCCGAGGCGGCGCAGCGCGTCGATGCGATCGTGCTGACCGACGAGGTGTACGAGCACCTCGTCTTCGACGGCGCCCGGCACCACTCGATCGCGGCGCTGCCCGGAATGGGCGATCGCACCGTGACGATCTCGTCGGCGGGCAAGACGTTCTCGCTGACGGGGTGGAAGATCGGGTGGGCAGTGGGACCCGCCCCGCTCATCGAGGCGATCACCTCGGTGAAGCAGTTCCTCACCTACTCGGGCGGCGCACCGTTCCAGCCCGCGATCGCCCGGGCGCTGACCGATGGCGACGCAGACATCCGCGAGCTGCGCGATGCGCTGTCGGATCGCCGCGACCTGCTCATCGCGGGCCTGCGCGCGGCCGGCTTCGACCTCGTCGTTCCCGGCGGCACGTACTTCGTGTGCGCCGACGCGACGCCGTTCCTGAGCGAGGCGGTGCCAGACGGCGCCGCGTTCGCGCGCATGCTGCCCTGGGAGGTCGGCGTGGCGTGCGTGCCCGTCTCGGCGTTCTGCCGCGCCGGTTCGGAGACCGCCCCGGCGCTCGCGCCGTGGGTGCGCTTCACGTTCGTCAAAGACGAGCAGACTCTGCGCACCGCGATCGCGCGCCTCGCGACGCTGCGCGACGCAGCTGCGCCTCCGAGTGCGCCGCGCGCATGAGGCGAACCCGCCCGTAACGCACCCCGCCGCGGGCCCGCAGCCCGATCGCCGCCCAGATCGTCACCCCGCGCTCGAGCACCCACAGCGGAGCCCAGAGTGCGGCCGTCGGCGGATACACGGCCGAGCCGCCGTGCGCCCGGCGCCCGCGCTCGGCGAGCAGCAGCACCGCGGCGAGCAGCAGCACCGCCACGAGCGGCCCGGAGGCCCGCCGTCGCTTCGCGCACACCCGGACGAGTGCGGGGAGGATCGCGGCCTCCGCGAGCATGCGCGCGGGCTGCGCCCAGCTGTCGTACGCCTGCCGCACCCGCTGCGAGCGGAAGTGGGCGGCGGAGGGCGGGCGCCGCACCACGTACACGTCGGGGCGCGACACGACCCTGCCGCCGGCGGCCCGCACCGTGCGCTCCAGTTCGAGGTTCTCGAACAGCACGTCGGCGTCGTACCCGCCCATCGCGCTGAACGTCGCCCGGCGCACGCCGTACGTGCCCGGGAAGTCGTCGCCGAGCGCCCGGGTCAGCAGGCTGCGCCCCGTGTCCCACCGCGCGTGCCAGGGCGCCGGCTCGAACACGTTCTGCGGCTTGACGAGATCGGCCCCGTGCAGGGCGGCGAGCACGGCGCGCAGCGCGGCCCGGTCGTACCGCACGTCGTCGTCGGCCAGCACCACGAACTCGTGGCGGGCGGCCTCGACGCCCGCCATCACGCCGACCACCTTGCCGTTTCCGGTTGCGGGCGGGCGCACGGGCAGGTGCCGCGCGATCCCCCGCCACGCCTCGGCGTGCACGCGGAAGCGGGCCGCGTCCGATCCGTCGACGACGGTGACGTCGACCCAGGCGGCGAGCCGGCGCAGATACGCGGTGAACTCCGCCAGCGCGTGGTCGTCGCTCCACCGCAGCGGAATGACGACCTCCGCAGGCTCCCGCTCGCTCATGCGCCGCTCAGTCGTCGGTGCGGAAGCCCGAGAGCCGGTGCGTGCCGTCGCAGAAGGGCTTGATGGTCGACAGCCCGCAACGGCAGAGGGCCACCGTGCGCCGCTTCTGCGGAATCGGCTCGCCGTCCACCGTCTGCAGGGCGATCTCCCCGCGCACGATGAGGGGACCGTCGGGGTACGGCGTCACCGTCGGCTCCTCGCCGGTCACGACGCCGCTCCCGCGCGCAACGAAGATCGACCCTCGGTCCACGACTCGAGCATGTGCTCCCCCATCCAGCCGTCCACGGTGAGGCAGGCCGCCGCCCCGAACATGATGTCTGCGAGCAGCTCCGGCCGATCCTCGGCCAGCGCCCCCGCCATATCGCGCCCCGCGATCTGCTCGTGCACCGCGTCGGCCTCGACGTGCTCGTCGAAGTAGTCGGTCACCTGCTCGTCGTACCCGAGGCGGCGGAACCCGTCGCCGTACAGGCGGTTCGGGATCGCCGACGTCATCTCGAACGCGGCGAGATGCCCGACGATCGCGCCGACGAGCCTCCGGTTCAGGCCGAACATCGACATCATGTTGTGCGACGCGAGCGTGATCGCGGGAGCGTCGTCGAGGTAGGCGCCGTACGCGTCGTCGAGGCCGGCCCCCCGCATCGTCTTCGCGTAGATCGTTGCGTGCACCCGATCCGGCCGACCCCCGCCGTACTCGTCGGCCTGGATCTCGACGAGCGCCGCCTTCGCGCCCCCGCACAGCCGCGGGATCGCCCACGAGTGCGGGTCGGCCTCGCGCAGGGTGTAGATCGACTTCTGCATGAGGAACTCTCGCGCCTGCTCCTCGGTCGCGCGCTTCGCGAAGTACCGCGACAGGCTCGGGCCGGAGTCGGCGGAGGTGAGGTCGAAGAGCGCCTTCGCCACGTCGCGCGCCCGCGCCTCGGGCGCGTCGGGCACCGGCACGCTCGCGCGCAGCTCGGCCTCGAATGCGGCCTCGAGCACGGCGCGCGTCTCGATGAGCGCCGTGTTCCACTCCGCCTCCGCCGGGATGCCGTCGAGCGAGCCGTAGAAGCAGGCGTAGAGGAGGAAGAGGGCGAGCTGCACGTCGTCGTCGCGGGTCACGTTCGATGACGCGGCGACCGCCTGGCGCGCCGCGTCTGGAGCGTCGGCGGTGTCTCCCGCCCCGGAGAGGCCGTGCAGCAGGGCCTCGCTGAGCGGCCCGCGCGCCTGCAGGGCGAGCAGTGGTGAGGGGGTGTCGACGGTGACGGACATGGTTCTCCTATCTCTCGGCCCCAGCCTGTCGGCGGGCGCACCGCCCGAACAGGGCATGGCGGAGCGCCCCGGAGTGCGATATGCAGCCGGGGCGCTCGACCATCGGATCGCGGTGTGGGCCGCGGGGTCTGCGCGGCCTGCGCCGCGGGGTCTACTCCCTGCGATCGCTGCGGGGGCGGTCGGTGCGCGTGCGATCCGAGCGCGTGCGATCCGCCCCATCGCCGGTCGCGACGCCGTCGTCGCTGTTGCGCTCGCGGATGCGGCGCCCCTCCGCGATGTCCTTCTGCTCCTTCTGCGCGGCCTTGTCGCTCTTGCGCGTGTCGCGGGGAGGCAGCTGGATGCGATCCTCTGCCGGCATGCCGGCCTGCAGCTCGCGCCCGCGCTCGAGCTCGGCGTCGAACTCCGCTCCGAAGAGGATCGCGTTGTTCGCGATCCACAGCCACAGGAGGAAGATGATGACGCCGGCGAGCGATCCGTAGGTCTTGTCGTAGTTCGAGAAGTTCGCGACGTAGAAGCCGAAGGCGGCCGTCGCGATCGCCAGGAGGATGAGCGCGAGGAACGCCCCCATGCTCATCCAGCGGAACTTCGGCTGCTTCGCGTTCGGGGTGGCGTAGTAGAGGATCGCCAGAATCAGTGCGAAGACGACCAGCAGCACGGGCCACTTCGCGATCGACCAGATCATCGTCGCCGTCTCGCCGATGCCGAGCGTCGAGCCGACCGCATCGGCGACGGGGCCCGAGACCACGAGAATCACGGCGGCGATCACGATGAGCACGAGCGCGATGATCGTGACGAGCAGCTGCGCCGGCTTCAGCTTCCAGAACGGCCGGCCCTCCTCGATCTCGTAGATGCGGTTCATCGCGCGGCTGAAGGCCGTGACGTAGCCCGAGGCCGACCAGATGGCCACGACCAGACCGCTCACGAGCGCGAAGCCCGCCGCCGGCGAGCCCGCGAACTGCTCGATCGGGCCGCGCACCACGTCGGCCGTGCCGCCCGGGGCGACCTCGTCGACGATGCCGAGAATCGCGTCCGTCGCCGCCGGGCCCTGACCGAACACCCCCAGCAGGGAGAAGATCGCGATCAGGGCCGGGAACAGGGCGAGCACCGCGTAGTACGTGAGGCTCGCGGCGATGTCGGTGCACTGATCCGCCGAGAACTCTCGGATCGTCTTGCGCAGCACGTACTTCCACGAGCGCTTCTCGAGATCGGTCGGCCCGTCCGGCTTCCGATCGTCATCGGGATCGGGGGCGTGCCCCCGACGGTCGGCCTGCGATGTCTTCTGGGTGCTCATGGGGTGTTCCTTCCCGTGCCGGCTCGAGGTGCGGAGTCTCCAGTGAAGTACGGGCCCCGGCGGGCGTCATCGGGGTCGCGCCAGTGCCCCGGCTGCCCTATAGTGCCTCGCGCGGCCGAGCGCCATATGCTGTCGCGCCGAGGGGGGAGGCGGCAGGATGGAGGCATGAACGCCGCTCCCTTCGCTGCTCGACCCTGGCTGGCCTCGTACGCGGACGGCGTGCCCGCCGATATCGAGGATCCGTGGCAGACGCTCCCCGAGATGCTGACGGCGAGCGTGCGCGCCTTCCCCTCCCGCGTCGCGCTCGAGTTCTTCGGGGCGAGCACGACCTACCGCGAGCTGGGCGAGCAGGTCGACCGCGTGGCCGAGGGCCTGCGCCGCATCGGCGTCGCGAAGGGCGATCGCGTCGCGATCGTGCTGCCCAACTGCCCGCAGCACGTGGTCGCGTTCTACGCGGTGCTGCGACTCGGCGCCGTCGTCGTGGAGCACAATCCGCTGTACACCGCGCGCGAGCTGCGCCACCAGTTCGAGGATCACGGGGCGCGCTTCGCGATCGTCTGGAACAAGGTCGCCGACACCGTCGCGGGCTTCCCCGCCGATCTCGCCCTCGAGCGCATCATCAGCGTCGACCTCACCGCGGCCATGCCGCGGTCGAAGCGCCTGCTGCTGCGCCTGCCGCTCCCCGCCGCGCGCGCCTCGCGGGCGAAGCTGACCGCCGCGCCCCGGGCGAAGGATCTCCTCGACTGGAAGGAGCTGCTGCGGCACCGACGCGTGTCGCGGCGCGTCGCCGCCCCCGAACTGCACCACCTCGCTCTGCTGCAGTACACGAGCGGCACCACCGGATCCCCCAAGGGGGCGATGCTGACGCACGCCAACCTCCGCGCGAACGCCATGCAGGGCGAGGCCTGGGTGCCCGGCCTGCAGCGCGGCGAGGAGACCTTCTACGGGGTGCTCCCCCTGTTCCACGCCTACGGCATGACGCTCTGCCTCACCTTCGCGATGAGCATCGGCGCGAAGCTGGTGCTGTTCCCGACGTTCGACGTCGGGCTCGTGACGGCGGCCGCCCGCAAGAGCCCGCCCACCTTCCTCCCCGCCGTGCCCCCGATCTACGATCAGCTCGCGCGCGCCGCGTCCCGGGGGTCTCTCGACCTCTCGAGCGTGCGCTTCGCGATCTCCGGAGCGATGAGCCTGCCGGTGGCGACGGTCGAGCGGTGGGAGGAGACCACCGGAGGCCTGCTCGTCGAGGGGTACGGGATGACCGAGAGCTCGCCCGTCGCGCTCGGCAACCCGATCGGGCCGACCCGGCGACCGGGCACCGTCGGCGTGCCGTTTCCGAGCACCGAGATCCGCGTCGTCGACCCCGACGACCCGAACGTCGACGTCGCCCTCGGCGATCCGGGTGAGCTGCTGCTGCGCGGGCCGCAGGTCTTCCAGGGCTACTGGGGCCGTCCGATCGAGACGGCAGAGGCGCTGCTGCCCGGCGGGTGGCTCAGAACCGGCGACATCGCCGAGGTCTCGGAGGACGGCTTCGTGACCATCGTCGACCGCCTCAAGGAGCTCATCATCACCGGCGGCTTCAACGTGTCGCCGAGCGAGGTCGAAGACACCCTGTTCGCCCACCCCGACGTGAACGCGGCCGCCGTGGTGGGGCTCCCCCGACCCGACGGCGGCGAGGAGGTCGTGGCCGCGGTGGTGCTGCGCGACGGCGCCGAGCTCGACCCCGGCGCCCTGCGAGACTTCTGCCGCGCGCGGCTGACGCCGTACAAGGTGCCGCGCCGCTTCGTGCAGGTCGACGAGCTGCCGCGTTCGCTCATCGGCAAGGTGCTGCGCCGCAGCGTGCGGGAGTCGCTGCTCGCGGGCTCGGGCGAGTGAGCCGCTGAAACGCAGCGGGGCCCGCCGCAGTGCGACGGGCCCCGAATGGCGGAGGATGGGGGATTTGAACCCCCGAGGGCGTGAACCCAACACGCGTTCCAGGCGTGCGCCATAGGCCGCTAGGCGAATCCTCCTCACTGGCCGAAGCCAGCGCGCACCAGTCTAGCGGGTTCTCGCTGACACACCGAACCAGGGGTCGAGCCGGGCGGCCGCGAGCCCCGAGCTTCGCGCGCGATCACGCCGAAGATGTACGCGAGCTGACTACCGGACTTGAAAGTAACGGAACGGTAACGCATACTAGGTGAGGCGCTCGGGCCATCCGCCCGGCGCTTTGTGTTGGAAAGTCCGGAGTTTATCGCGTGAATGTATCTGCCAAGGTGTTCGTAGTCGGCCTGGTTTCTTCAGTAACCTTCGCCGTCGGCGCAGCACCAGCGGCGGCCGAGGTGCCTCTCGAGAGCTTCTCCTCGCCGGCCGCAGCCGTACAGCCCGTTACGACCGTCGCTCAGCAGCTCGACACCACGGAGGACGCCCTCGCCGGCGCCTCGATCGAATCGGTGCTGCAGGTGGAGCAGGATGTCGCATCGGTGCCGCACGGATACGACGTCGAGGCGGCCATCGAGCTCGCGAAGAGCGAGATCGGCACGAGCCGCCCCACGGGCTGGAACGCCCCGGGCGAGTGCATCATGTCGGCGCAGCGCTGGGTCAAGGCCGGCAACGGCGCCTGGACGGGCAGCGGCGATCCGGTCGCGAACTACACGGGCGCGACGCGCATGTCGCTCGCCGACGCCGAGCCGGGCGACATCATCCAGTACGAGTACACGGCCTCCCCCACCTCCTGGGTGACCGGCGTGCACACGGTGCTCATCACCGAGGTGAACGACGACGGCACCTTCACCATCATCCAGTCGAACAGCCCGGGCGGATCGGGTCTCGTCACCGAGGAGACCGACTGGACCCCGGCACCGCCGGAGGGCTTCACCGCCGCCGTCTGGCGGTTCTAGACCGCGCGCCAGTCGCCGGCCGTCAGCACGGCCTCGTACACCGCGAGCATCTCGGCGGTGCGGGCCGACTGCAGAAACCGCGGAGCGGCCGTCTCGTCGACGCGCAGCGCTCCGGGGCGGGCCGCGAGATCTGACACGGCCTGCCGCAGCGTACGGGCGAGGGCATCGACCGATCCGTCTGCGACGACCCACTTCTGCGCCACGTCCACGTCTTCGGCGATCTCCGCATCCGAGAAGACGGTCGGCGTGCCGAGCGCGGCGGCCTCGAACGGCGTGAGCCCCTGCGTCTCGAACCCGATGGAGGTCTGCACGAGCGCATCCGCGTCGCGCAGCGCGGCGAGGGCCGACGCGTAGGGCACGGGCCCGGCGACCGTCACGCGGTCGGCGAGGCCGAGCGCGGCGATGCGCTCCTCGACGCGCGACAGCAGCAGCCCCGCCCCGTGCAGCGTCACATCGGCGTCGATCTGCGCGCGCCCGATCGCGTCGATGAACTCGAGCACCCGCTTCTCGTGGCTCATGCGCCCCAGCCAGACGAGCTTCGGCCGTCTCCGCTCGGAGCGGGCGACGCGCCGAGCGGCGTTGATCGCCTCGTCGTCGACGCCGTTCGGGGTGACGAGCACCTGCGTGCTCACGCCGTGGCGCTGCAGCGCGTCGGCGAAGTGCTGCGACGGCGCCGTGACCGCGTCGGCCTCGGCCGCGAGCTCCGCCAGGTAGCGCCAGGCGCCGCGCGACGCCCGATCCACCGCGCCGCGTGCGCCGCCGAGGGCGAGGCGCCGCCAGACGCGCAGCCCGGCGAAGGCGAGCGGCGCGAGCGGCGTGACGGCGCGCGTGCCCTCGTCGACGTGGTTGTGCATCGTGTGCACGATCGGCGCGCGCAGGCCCCGCGCGGCGCGCACCCCGGTCATCGCGCCCCAGAAGTCGCCCTGCACGTGCACCAGATCGACCGGCGGTCGCTCCGCGAGCGCGCGGGCGAGGGCGCGGTCGGTGCGCCGCCCGGGCCACGTGATCCCGTACTCGCGATCGCGGGTGATCGGCCGAGAGGGGAGGTCGATGTACGCCTCGCGATCCGCCGCCGCCGTGGCGTGCCCGCGACGGTGCAGGGCCGGGGCCGCCACCGTGACCCGGTGCCCGAGCCGCTCGAGCGCGCGCCGCTGCATGCGGATCGCCACCTGCACGCCGCCCAGCGACTCCGGGTGCTGGTCGGTGACGACGAGGATGTGCATCGTCAGCGCGCGTCGGCTTCGCCGCGGTACAGCTCCTCGAACGTGTCGAGGGTGCGGTCGATGTCGTGCACCGTCACCGCCTCGAGCGAGGCCTGCTGCATGCGCAGGTACTCCTCGGGGGTCTGCCGCAGCACCTGCGTGATGCGGCTCGCGAGCTCGCGGTCGTTGCCGGCCTGGAAGAGGTAGCCGTTCTCGCCGTCGTGCACGAGGTGCGGCAGCGCCATCGCGTTCGCGGCGACGATGGGCAGGCCCGACGCCATCGCCTCCATGGTGGCGATGGACTGCAGCTCGGCGATGGATGCGATGGTGAACACGCTCGCGCTCGTGAGGTGCGCGCGCAGCTCGGCGTCGGTGACGCGGCCGGTGAACTCGACCCGGTCGGAGATGCCGAGGTCTGCGGCGAGCTTCTCGAGGTGCTTGCGCTGGTCGCCGTCGCCGACGACGGTGAAGTGCACGTCGAGGTCGGCGTCGAGGCGCGGGATCGCGCGGAGGATGACGTCGATCTCCTTCTCCAGCGTGACCCGCCCCACGAAGACGAGCGTGTTCGCGGTGCGGGGCGTGAGGTCGGCGGTGTAGTCGGAGGCGCGGAGCCCGCAGCTCACCGGCCGCACGCCGCGGCGGTGCGTGTTGCGTTCGAGGAAGTCGGCGGCGCGGCGCGTGGGCGTGGTGACGGCCGCGGCGAGCCGCAGCACGCGATCGGCCGCGTTCCAGCCCCAGCGCACGAAGAGCCGCTTCGCCTTCTCGGGGAGCAGGGTGAAGTCGAGCACGTTCTCGGGCATCACGTGGTTGGTGGCGACGATGCGGATGCCCCGCTTCGCGCCCTCAATGGCGAGCGCGCGGCCGATGACGATGTGCGACTGGATGTGGATCACGTCGGGCTGCACGCGGTCGAGCAGCGTGCGGGCGTAGCCGCGCGCCCGCCACGGCAGCACGAACCGCAGCCAGTCGTGCGGGTACCAGCGCCAGCTCGCCCACCGATGCACGGTCATCTGCTCGCCCTCGATGGTCTCGACGAAGCTGCCGTGCTGGCTGTGGCGCTTCGACGGTGCGACGACGTGCACGTCATGCCCCCGCTGCACGAGACCGGCGGAAAGCCGCTCGGCGAACCGTGCGGCTCCGTTCACATCGGGCGAGAAGGTGTCGCAGCCCTGCAGAATGCGCAGGGGCGCCTGGCGATCGGTGGTGCTCACGGTGCGCGGGAGTCCTTCGGTCGGAGATGAGTGCGGGTTCGCGCGTGCGGTGCGCGAAGCGCCTCCAGTCTACAAAGCGCAGCTCAGCGCACGTTCAGTCGCCGGATCGCGGCGGCGTTCTGCTGACGTGCGGCAGGTAGCGCGGTATCCAGCGGGCGAATCCGACGGCTCCGACGACGGCGAGCGCCCCGGCGGCGAGACTCGCCACGGGCAGCGAGACGGCGGCGAGCGCGGAGACGGCGAGGGGCGCGACGGCGCCGCCGAAGTCGGTGAGGGTGCGCCAGGCTGCGAGGAAGGGGGCGGGCCGTTCGGAGGGGGCGAGATCGGCGCCGAGGGTCATGTTGATGCCGCTCGACAGGCCGTTGCCGAGCCCGACGACGACGGCGATGGCGAGCAGCCACACCGCCGCCCCGGGGAGGTCGTGCGTGCCGGCGAGCACCAGGAAGCCGGCGGCCATCACGATCATCGCCGGGAGGCTCGCCCAGAGCCGGCCGTAGCGGTCCATGATCTGGCCGCTCGTGTAGAAGAACAGGAAGTCGACGGTGCCCGAGATGCCGACGACGAGCGCCACCTGGGTGGCGTCGAGCCCGATCGAGACGCCCCAGAGGGGCAGCAGCACGTCTCTGATCGATCGCATGCCCGAGAGGATCGCGGCGGCGCCCCCCACGCGCAGCAGCGCCGCCCCGCCGTCGCGCACCGCGCCCAGCACGCCGGTGCGCGGCGCGACGCCCGCAACCTCCCGCTCGCCCGCAGCCTCCGGCTCGCCCGCAGGGCCCGGCTCGCCCGCAGGGCCCGGCACTCGGCGCTCGGGATCGGGCGCCCACGCGACGAGCCCCGAGGCGAGCACGAGGCACGCGACGAACGCCCAGACGGGCGCCTCGGGATCGCCGGTCGCCGCGATCACGGCCGCCGCGAGGAACGGGCCGACGAATCGCCCGAGCCGGTTCGTACCGCCGAGCAGCGAGAGCGCACGCGCCCGGAAGCGGAGGGGCACGCGGGTCGCCATGAACGCGTGCCGCGCCAACCCGAAGGCGGCCGCCGCGAAGCCGATCAGCAGCACGGCGACGCCGAGCAGCGCGGGCGTCGGGGCGAAGGCGAGCCCGAGGCACCCGACGAGCGCGACCGCCGCCGCGATCAGCATCGCCGCGCGCTCGCCCGCCCGCGATACGACCCAGCTGGCGGGGAGGTTGCCGAGCACCTGGCCGACGACCGCGGCCGAGGCGATCACCCCGGCGAGCGCGAGGTTCGCGCCCATGTCGACGGCGATGACGGCGACGAGCGGCAGGATCGCGTACTCGCCGAGCGAGAAGAGCACCGACGGCCCGTAGATGCTCGGGGCCAGGCGCCACAGGAATGCGGGGGCGGAGGTGGTCATGTCGGTTCCACAGTACTCGCGGCGGGCCGCGAAGCCTCGCGGCTCGGTGCGGCGCGGCACGCAGCGCGTCGTCGGGGGCTCGGGCGGCGTCAGGCGTCGCGCGTCGCCGCGAGCACCGTGAACGCGGAGGTGCGCGCGAGCTGCCGCACCGGGCCGACCTCGCGCTCGACCAGGGGCCGGTACCTGAGGTGCGAGTTGAAGACGAGCCGCAGCTCGCCCCCCGGCGCGAGCGCGCGGCGGCACGCCCGGATCAGCCGGTGGCCGACGCCCGCGTGCACGGCGGCACCCGAGTGGAACGGCGGGTTGAGCAGGATCAGATCGGCCCAGCCGTCGGGCACCGCTTCCAGGGCGTCGGCGCGGTGCACCGCGATGCGATCCGCCACTCCGGCCGCCTCCGCGGTAAGCGCCGTCGCCGCGACGGCGGCGGCGGACTGATCGGTCGCGAGCACCTGCGCGCCCGGAAAGCGGCGCGCAGCCGAGACCGCGAGCACGCCGTTGCCGCAGCCCAGGTCGACGACGGCGGCCGGGTCGCGGCGCACGTCGCTCAGGGTGCTGAGCAGCAGTCTGCTGCCGTGGTCGAGCACGGGGCCGCCGAAGGTGGCGCCGAACGCCGCGATCGAGAAGTCGAGGTCGGGGTCGTCGCCCCATTTCGGAAAGCGCGCCGGCTCGTCGGCTCGATCCCGCGGCGACTCGGCGCGCAGCACGCGCGACTTGCGCCAGCCGAGCCCTGCCGTGACGTTCGCGAAGTCGCGCCCGAGCACCTCGTTCATCGCGCGCGTCATGTGCTTCACCCGGCCGCCCGCGAACACGCGCACCTCGGGCGCGGCCCAGCGGGCGATCGCCTCCGACACCTCGGCGAGCGCTTCGAGGCCCCGCGGCAGCTGCAGCAGCACGACGCGGGCGCCGGCCAGCAGGCCCGCATCGAGCGGGTGGTGGGTGTAGCGCGCGGTCAGCTGCAGACGCGCGGCGTTCTGGTCGAGCGCGCGCTCGCCGAGCAGAGCGTCCTGGTGGGTGCGGATGCCCCGGGCGCCGAACAGCGTCGCCGCCCCGAGGGTGAGCGCCCCGTGGCGATCTCCGATGACCGCGATGTCGGCGCCGTGCACCGGTTCGGCGGGCGGGCGCTCGGCGAGATCCTCGACCGCGGAGCGCAGGATGAGCTGATCGGCCGTGTCGTGCGCCTGCAGTTCTTCGGCGTCGAAATCGGGATCGCGCGTCAGCTGCGCGAAGAGGTCGGCGAGCCGCTCGTCGGCGTCTCCCGGAGCGGAGGCGCCTGCCGGTGCGGAGCCGTCTCCCCCTGCGGGGGCGCCTGCCGGTGCGGAGCCGCCTCCCCGACCGGAGGCGTCTGCGCTCACGGCTGCCACACGACGACCTCGGCGTTGCGGCGCATGCGCGTGCCCCGGCGCAGCGTCACCACCTCGCCGCCGGCCGAGCCCGCCGCGAAGACGCGTCGGTCGGGGCGCTGCAGGCGCTCCTCGGTCAGCGCCCGCTCCAGGTCGCGCACCCGGCCTTCGAGCTGACGCACCTGATCCTCGAGATCGAGCACCCGCCTGATGCCCTCGAGGCTGAGCCCCTCCGCCGACAGCCGCGCCACCTCGCGCAGCCGGGCGACGTCGTGCAGCGAGTAGCGGCGCGTGTTGCCGCGGGTGCGCTGCGGCGAGACCAGGCCGACCCGATCGTACTGCCGGAGGGTCTGCGGGTGCATCTCGGCGAGCTCGGCGGCCGCGGCGATCGCGAACACCGGCGTGAAACGGTCCATCTGAGGACTCGCCATGATGCTGACCTGCTTTCGTGAGACTGGGCGGGGAGCGGAGCGGCAGATGCACCGCGCTCCGCTCCCCGATCGATCAGGGGTGGGTCACCCCTTCGCGCGAGCCAGGAGATCGGCCCGCGGGTTCTCCTGCGGTTCGACGGCCCGGAATGCTTCGAGCGCCTCCGTCGCCTCGGGCGACAGGTGCGAGGGGACGACGATCTGCACCTCGGCCAGCAGGTCGCCGGTGCCCTTCGAGCTCGACACCCCGCGACCCTTGACGCGCAGCACCCGCCCGCTGGGCGTACCGGGCTGCACCTTGAGCTTCACCGGGGCGCCGCCGAGCGTCGGCACCTCGACCGTCGCGCCGAGCGCGGCTTCGGAGAACGTCACCGGCAGCTTGACGCGCAGGTTCTGACCCTCGCGCTCGAAGACGGGGTGCTTGCGCACGCTCACCGTGAGGATGATGTCGCCTGCCGGCCCGCCCGTCGGGCTCGGTTCGCCCTTGCCGCGCACCTTGATCTTCTGGCCGTCGGCCACGCCTGCGGGAATCTTGACCTTGACCGAACCGGTCGAGGCCTGCAGCGTGACGGTCTTGCCCTGCACGGCGGTCTCGAAGTCGAGCGTCGTCGTCGCCTGGATGTCGCGTCCGCGCTGCGGGCCCTGCGGGGCCCCGCCGCCGAACATGCCCCCGAAGATGTCCTCGAAGCCCTGCGGCCCGCCGGTCTGGAAGTGGGTGTTGCGCCCGCCTCCGCCGAACATGCCGCCGAACACGTCCTCGAAGCCCTGGCCTCCGCCGCCGCCCGCCGTGAAGCGGGCACCGCCGGCGCCCATCGCGCGGATCTGGTCGTACTCCGCGCGCTGCTCGGGATCGGAGAGCACCGAGTAGGCCTCGCTGATCTCCTTGAACTTCGCCTCGGCCACGGTGTCGCCCGGGTTCGAATCCGGGTGGTACTTGCGTGCGAGCTTGCGGTACGTCTTCTTCAGCTCGGCGTCGCCGACATCCTTCGAGACGCCGAGGAGCTGGTAGAAGTCCTTATCGAGCCAATCCTGACTAGCCATCCGCTCCCACCGCCACCGCGACCTTGGCGGGGCGCAGTTCGACCTCGCCGATGCGATATCCGCGCTCGATGACGTCGAGCACCGTCTGCTGCTCAGTGCCGGGAACCGGGACCTGTGCGATCGCCTCGTGGATCTGCGGGTCGAACACCTCGCCCGTCTCTCCGAAGCTCTGCACGCCGATGCGCTCGAACGTACCGCGGATCTTCTGCGCGATCGTCGCGAAGGCGGAGCCCTCGGCGAGGTCGCCGTGCTTCTCGGCCCGATCGAGGTCGTCGAGCACCGTGAGCATCGGGGAGACCGCCGCCGCGATGGCGCGCTGCTTCTCGATGGCGGCGTTCGCCTCGGTGCGCTTGCGGTAGTTGGCGTACTCGGCCGTCAGCCTCCGCAGGTCGTCGAGGTACGGGTTGTCGGCATCCGCCGACGCTCCGGCGTCCGCGCTGTCGGCATCTGCCGCGGCGTCGCTCTGCTCCGCCTCCAGGATGTCCTCGACCGTGAGATCGGGCTGGGGCGCGGAGCCGGAGTCCTGCGACTCCGGCTCCTGAGCAGGAACCTCGTCAGCGTTCGGGTCCTCCCCGGGCGTGCGCTGTTCCTCGTTCGCCATGGTTACTTCTTCTCCTCATCGTCTTCGACGACTTCGGCGTCCACCACGTCGTCGTCGTTCGACGGCTGCTCGGCGCCGCCCTCGGCCGGCGCCTCGGACTGGGCCGCCGCGTAGATCGCCTCGCCGAGCTTCGTCTGGCTCTGGCCGAGCTTCTCCGAGGCGTTCTTCACGGCCTCGTCGTCATCGCCCGCGAGCGCCTGCTTCAGCGCGTCGAGGTCGCCCTGCACCTCGGTCTTCACGTCCTCCGGCAGCTTGTCGTCGTTCTCCGAGATGAGCTTCTCGACCGAGTAGGCGAGCTGCTCGGCGTTGTTGCGCACCTCCGCGGCCTCGCGCCGCTGCTTGTCCTCAGCAGCGTGCTCCTCGGCCTCGCGCACCATCCGCTCGATGTCCTCCTTCGAGAGGGTCGAGCCGCCCGAGATCGTGATCGTCTGCTCCTTGCCGGTGCCCTTGTCCTTCGCGGAGACCTGCACGATGCCGTTCGCGTCGATGTCGAAGGTGACCTCGACCTGCGGCACGCCGCGCGGAGCCGGCGCGATGCCGGTCAGCTCGAACGTTCCGAGGTTCTTGTTGTCGCGGGTGAACTCGCGCTCGCCCTGGAACACCTGGATGGCCACCGACGGCTGGTTGTCCTCCGCAGTGGTGAAGGTCTCGCTGCGCTTCGTCGGGATGGCGGTGTTGCGCTCGATGAGCTTCGTCATGATGCCGCCCTTGGTCTCGATGCCGAGCGACAGGGGCGTCACGTCGATGAGCAGCACGTCCTTGCGCTCGCCCTTCAGCACGCCGGCCTGCAGGGCGGCGCCCACGGCCACGACCTCGTCGGGGTTGACGCTCTTGTTGGGCTCCTTGCCGCCGGTGAGCGACTTCACGAGCTCGGTGACGGCGGGCATACGGGTCGATCCGCCGACGAGCACGACGTGCGCGATGTCGGAGACCTTGACGCCGGCCTCCGCGATCACGTCGTTGAACGGCTTGCGGGTGCGCTCGAGCAGATCCTTCGTGAGCTCCTCGAACTTCGCGCGCGACAGGGTCTCGTCGAGGTTCGCCGGGCCGTTCTCGGTGAGCGAGAGGTACGGGAGCTGGATCTGGGTGCTCGTCGAGTTCGAGAGCTCCTTCTTCGCCTGCTCCGCGGCCTCCTTGAGGCGCTGCAGCGCGATCTTGTCCTTGGCCACGTCGACGCCGGTGGAGTTCTTGAACTGCTGGATCAGCCACTGCACGATGCGCTGATCCCAGTCGTCGCCGCCGAGGCGGTTGTCGCCCGCGGTGGCGCGCACCTGGATCGTCGAGAAGTCGTCGTCCTTGCCCACCTCGAGGAGGGAGACGTCGAAGGTGCCGCCGCCGAGGTCGAAGACGAGGATCAGCTCGTCCTCCTTGCCCTTATCGAGCCCGTAGGCGAGAGCGGCCGCGGTCGGCTCGTTGATGATGCGGAGCACGTTGAGGCCCGCGATCTCACCGGCCTCCTTCGTGGCCTGACGCTCGGCGTCGTTGAAGTAGGCGGGCACGGTGATGACCGCGTCGGTCACCTTGTCGCCCAGGTAGGTCTCGGCGTCGCGCTTCAGCTTCTGCAGCGTGCGGGCGCTGATCTCCTGCGCAGTGTAGCGCTTGCCGTCGATCTCGTCGGTCTTCCAGTCGGTGCCCATGTGGCGCTTGACCGAGGAGATGGTGCGGTCGACGTTCGTGACGGCCTGGCGCTTCGCGGTCTCGCCGACGAGCACCTCGCCGTCCTTCGTGAATGCGACGATGGAGGGGGTGGTGCGGAGGCCCTCGGCGTTCGCGATGACCGTGGGCTCGCCGCCCTCGAGAACCGCGACCACCGAGTTCGTGGTGCCGAGGTCGATGCCTACTGCGCGTGACATATGTGCTCCTTCTGTCGATCGGGTCGGGAGGCGGGGCGCCTGCCCGGGTCTGCACTCGCGATCGCACCCCCGCGGCTCGCGGCGATGCACGATGTTGAGCCTGATGGACTCAAGTTTACTCGGGCTCCGCCGCAGGTCAAGTCTGCGGCGCGAAAGTTGAGCCCAACCCACTCAACTCTCAGCTTGCGCCTCGGAGTCGCCTATGCCTACGACATGCGGGCGGGTGACGTCAACCTCGCGCGTCGCCCTTGAAAGTCTGAGAGGAACCTGCATAGGCTGGGATCGTCCATTTGGGGGATGGGTATCACAGAACTGCGAGGGGGATCGCAGCGCTTCCGCATCGTCCATTCGGCGCGACACCGCCAGTCGCTGCCGAAAGCATTCGCACCACGTTTCCCCGCCGGAGCACTGACGATGTACTGGAGAACCCGCCCGCGCAGCGCGACGGATCCCCGACGGAGCGCGCTCGCGCTGCGCAGATGCACCACCGCCGTGCTCGCCGCGCTGCTCTGCGCGACCGGCGCCCAGCTCGCCCCGCAGGCGGCGATCGCGACCGGCGAGGCGGCACCGGCCGAGTCGACCGCCGAAGCGCCCGCCGAGACGACGACGCCCGAGGCCCCGGCTGACGCCGAGGAGCCCGAGCCGACCGCCGACGCGGGCGACCCCGCCCCGACGCCGCAGCCCGCCGACGAGACGCCCGAACCCACCGAGCCGACCGACCCGAGCGCCGAGCCCCCCGCACCCGAGACGCCCGATCCGAACGCCAACGGCCCGCCCCGGTTCACGGGAGACGCGAGCGCCGAGGCCGCACTCGCCTGCGTCGCGGGCACCTACTACTCGGTGTCGTCGACCGGCCAGCTGCGATCCGTCACCGGCCAGACGGTGACCAACATCAGCCCGCCCGCCACCGGAGTCACGAGCTTCAACGGCCTCGGGGTCGGAACGGGCGGCGAACGGGTCTACGCCTACGAGCGCACCAACACCGGGCGCACCGCCACCATGTGGTCGTTCAACACCACGACGAACGCCTGGACGAACACCGGCCACACCTACAACACGACCACCGCGGCGAACGGCGCCTACACCGGAACGCTCATCGCCGGCGCGGTGAATCAGAGCACCGGCAACTTCAACTTCGGCGGATTCCAGTCCGTGACCGTCGGCGGCACCGCGACCCTGCAGTTCAAGATCTGGCGATACGTTCCCGCGACCGGCGCGTTCACCTACCTCGGGTACATCAATGCGGGCGCCGACTCGGGCCAGGGCGCCAACGGCGACCTCGACTTCGACGCCAACGGCAACATGTTCATCCTGCGCGGCACGGGCACCACGGCCACCCTGCACTCCGTCACCGCGGCGAACCTCGCGGCGGCGAACGGCGGCCTGATCCCCTCGTCGGCGCTCAGCAGCTTCGCCTCGCAGTCGAACGTCAACGGCATCGCGTTCGACGCCAGCGGGCGCCTCTTCCTCGGCTCGCAGACCACCGTCGAGGCGTACACGATGCCCGGTTTCACGAACCGCCAGGTCGTCAACTCGACGCTCACCGACAGCACCGACCTCGCCTCGTGCTCCCCCCCTCCCACCGTCACCGTCGAGAAGCGCGTGAACGCCCGCGCCAAAGCGGAGGATCAGTTCACGCTCAGCCTCACCAACGGAGCCACCACGGTGGGCACCGCCACCACGAGCGGCGACGCCGTCGGCGTGCAGACGCAGCGCGTCGGGCCCGTGCCCACCGGCCGCGGAGCGACGCTGACCTTCACCGAGACGGCCGCCGGGCAGACCCGACTCTCCGACTACACCACCGCCTACGAGTGCCGCGTCGACGGCTCCACCACCCCGCTCGTCTCCGGCACCGGCACCTCGGGAACCCTCACCGTGCCCACCACGGGCCAGTCGATCGTGTGCACGTTCACGAACTCCACCCGGCCGGCGACCCTGCGCGTGAACAAGGTCTGGGTGGTCGACGGCCAGCAGTTCGCCCAGGGCAGCCAGCCCGCCGGCATCAACGCGACCCTCGGCCTCTCACCGCAGGGCACCACGACGGGCGCCCCGCAGTGGGGGCAGCAGCGCAGCGGCTTCGCCGTGGGCCAGAACGTCGCCGTCTCCGAGCAGGTGACCCTCGATCCCGCGGTCGTGCCCGGCTGCCGGCTCACCGCCGCGACGATCTCGGGATCCGGAATCACGGGAACGCCGGCACTCGGCGCACCCACCACCGTCACCCTCCCCGCCGCCGCGAACGAGCTCACGATCACGAACACCGTCACCTGCGAGCAGACCCTGACGCTCGTCAAGCAGGTGACGAACAGCTTCGGCGGCGCCCTCGCGCCGGCAGCGTGGAACGGGCGGCTGCACGCGCAGCAGACCGGATCGCCCCGGCTCGACTTCACCACCGGCCAGACGCGCACCGTCGCCACCGGCGCCTACGTGATCAGCGAGCGCCAGCTCGACGGCTACGACCTCACCGGCGTGGCCTGCCAGGGCGCCGCCTTCTCCGCCGCTACCAGCACGCTCACCATCGCGCGCGGGCAGCAGGCCACGTGCACCCTCACCAACCGCGACCTGCCGGGCGACGTCACCTGGTCGAAGGTCGGGCCCGACGGCGACGCGCTCGCCGGATCCCGATGGACCCTCACCGGCCCGGGGTCGACCGCCGTCGTGATCGACGACTGCACCGCGGCCTCCGCCGCGGCCTGCACGGGCCGCGACGCGAACCCCAGCGCCGGCGGCTTCCGCGTCACCGGCCTCGCCTGGGGCGATTACACGCTCACCGAGACCTCCCCGCCCGCCGGGTTCGTGCGCGACCCCGCCGTCCACCGATTCACCATCACCGCGACGCAGCGCACGGTCGGCCTCGGCGCCTACGCCAACGCGCAGGTCACGGGCCCAGAGCTCCCCTTCACCGGAGGCGCCGGATCCGACGCCTTCACGCTCATCGGCGCATCGATCCTCGGCGGCGGCGTCATCGCCGCCATCGCGCTCGGGCTTCGACGAAGGGCGGTGAGCCAGGCACCCCGCGCCACTCCATGACTCGCAGACGCACGCATCACCGCCCGTCACGCACCACGCACCCACCAACTCACGCACTCACGCTGATTCCCTTGCAGGAAAGGACCCACACACCATGAGACGCACCGCCTCCCACCTCTGGGGCTTGCTCGCCGTCGGCGCCATCGCCGCGGCGGCGATCGTCGCCGCGCCGGCGGCCCCCGCACTGGCCGACAACATCGACCCCGCGGCGCCGACCTCGCTCACCATCCACAAGTACGCCGGCAGCGAGGGCGCCGAAGGCGACGGCTCGGAGATCGCCGACCCCTCGGGCCTCGGCACCCCCCTCGCCGGCGTCGAGTTCACCATCACCCCGGTGACGGCGAGCGCGTCGGGGCCGATCACGCTCACGACGCCGGCCGGCTGGGAGCGCGCCAGCAACCTGACGCCCGCCGACGTGCGGGGCGGCGGGTTCACGCTCGGCACCCCGACCGTCGTCACGACGGGCGCCGACGGCAGCATCAGCTCCGCACTGCCCATCGGCCTGTACCTGGTCGAGGAGACCGATCCCGGCGGCAACAACGTCGTGTCGCCCGTCGATCCCTTCCTCGTCACGCTGCCCACCCCGGCCGGCGGCGGCGAGTGGACGTACGACGTGCACGTCTACCCCAAGAACCAGCTCAACGCGACCACGCCCCAGAAGACCGTCGCCGCCCCAGACACGCTCGTGCTCGGCGCACCGGTCACCTGGACGATCACGGCGCCCGTGCCCGCCCTCAACCAGGGCGGCACGTACACCGACTTCACCATCATCGACGCCCTCGACCCGCGGCTGTCGTTCGTGAGCGCCACGATCCGCACCCCCGGCTTCGCGCAGGGCACCGACTACACTGTGACGAACACGGGCGGAACGGTGACGATCGCGCTCACCGCCACCGGGCGTGCACAGCTCGTCGCTGGCGCGATCCTCCACATCGGCGTCGTCACCGAGGTCGACAGCCTCGGAGGCGACGGCGTCGTGACGAACCAGGCGACCGTGCGCACCAACGGGGCGCCCGCGCTCACCGGCGTCTCCAGCACCAACTGGGGCGCGCTGCAGATCCTCAAGCACGTCGCCGGCGACCAGACCGACCCGCTCGCCGACGCCGAGTTCGCCGTCTTCAGCGACGCCGAGGCGACCGAGCAGATCGCGACCCTCACCACCGACGAGACCGGCACCGCCGACATCTCCCTGTGGACCGGCAACGACGCGACCTCCGAGCGCTCCTACTGGATCCGCGAGACGGTGGCCCCCGCCGGCTTCATCCTCGACGCGCAGCTGCGCGAGATCGTGGTGCCCGCCAGCGGCACCGCCGACCCCGTCGTGCTCGCCGTGGCGAACGCGCAGCGCACCGGGCCCGATCTGCCGCTCACCGGCGCGCAGGGGCAGCTGTGGCTCTCCGTCGCGGGCGTCGCCGTGCTCGCCGCGGCCGTCGGCGCGGCGCTCGTCGTCGCGCGCAAGCGTCGGCAGCACCGCTGAAACGCGACCGCACGCGGCACCGGCGTCCGGTGACGGCCGCTGACGCCGGGCGGGGGCGCACGACCCCCGCCCGGCGTTGGCGCGCTCCCATCGCGCCGCTGATCATCGCACTCGTCGCGCTGATCGGGCTCACGATCCTCGTCTACCCGACGGCCGCCGCCTGGTTCGCGCAGCGCGAGCAGTCGCGGCTCCTCGGGGAGGCGGGTGAGGTGACCGACGCCCACGCGGAGCGCAACGCCGCGAGCATCGCCCAGGCCCGCGAGTACAACGACGCCCTGCGGGCCGGCGCCCGCATCGAGGCGAACGAGCGCCTCCCCCTCGGCGGCGGCGAGATCGCCGACGACGCCCTCGACTACCGCGCCGTGCTCGACGACGACGCGACCGGAGTGATGACGCGCGTGCGCATCCCCCGCATCGACGTCGACCTGCCGACCTTCCACGGCACCTCCGACGAGACGCTGCTCCGCGGGCTCGGCCACCTCGAGGGCACCTCGCTCCCCGTCGGCGGTGCGGGCACGCACGCCGTCATCACGGGGCACCGCGGGCTCGCGGACGCCCGCATGTTCACCGACCTCGACCGGGTGCGGGTCGACGACACCCTCACCCTGACCACCTTCGGCGAGGTGCTCGCGTACCGCGTCGTGTCGACGACGGTGGTCGATCCCGATCAGACCGAGTCGCTGCAGGCGCAGGAGGGCCGCGACCTCGTCACCCTGGTGACCTGCACCCCGCTCGGCATCAACTCGCAGCGCATCCTCGTCACCGCCGAGCGCATCTACCCGACGCCGAAGGCCGACCGCGAGGCGGGCCTCGCCGACCCGCACGCGAGCGACGCGCCCTGGTGGGCCGCCATTCTGGGCGGCGGCGCGCTCGTCGCCGGCGTCTACGTGTGGCGCAGCGGAATCGTCTCGGTGCGCTGACGCCCGCGCGGGTCGGCGCACCGAACGGCCGGGCCCGAGGTGAACGACGCGCGAACACGACCACCGCGGCACCCCCGGCCGGGCTACGCTGATCCCATGAGCGACCACGTGCTGCCTGCTCCCGCCGCCCCGGGCACGGGCGCCCCCGAATCCGTGCGGAGGCGAACCGTGCTCGCCTGGTCGCTGTGGGACTGGGGCTCCGCCTCGTTCAACGCGGTCGTCACGACGTTCGTCTTCAGCGTCTACATCACGAGCGCCCCGTTCGGCCCGGAGGAGAAGGTCTCGCGCGAGCTCGGCATCGCCCTGCTCGTCGCGGGCATCGTGGTGGCGCTCTTCGCCCCCGTGATCGGCCGGCTCACCGACCAGGCCGGCCGTCGCAAGACGTGGCTCGCGATCAACACCGGCATCGTGGTCGCCGCGACGCTGCTCATGGTCTTCGTCGCGCCCGACGAGCAATTCCTGATCTTCGGCCTCGTACTGCTCGCCATCGGCAACGTCGCCTTCGAGTTCGCGAGCGTCAGCTACAACGCGATGCTCGGCCAGATCGCCACCAACCGCAACGTGGGCAAGATCTCCGGAATCGGCTGGGGCATGGGCTACCTCGGCGGCATCGTGCTCCTCGCACTGATCCTGGTCGGCTTCATCTTCCCCGAGGTGGGCTGGTTCGGCGTCACCTCCGACGGCGCCTGGAACGTGCGCATCGCGATGCTGCTCGCCGCCGTGTGGTTCGCGGTGTTCGCGATCCCCGTGTTCTTCGCGGTCCCCGAGATTGCCGCCGCCGCCCACCCCGAGCACACCGGGCGCTGGTTCCTCCGCGCGTACGCCGACGTGTTCCGCAGCATCGCCGGGCTCTGGCGCGACGCCCGCCAGACCCTGCACTTCCTCATCGCGAGCGCCGTCTTCCGCGACGGGCTCGCCGGCGTGTTCACCTTCGGCGGCGTCATCGCCGCGCGCAGCTTCGGGTTCGACAACACGACCGTGATCCTCTTCGCCATCGCGGCGAACGTGGTCGCCGGGCTCGCGACCATCGTCGTCGGGTTCTTCGAGGATCACCTCGGCGCGAAGCGGGTCATGGTCTCGTCGATCGTGCTCATGGTGATCTGCGCCATGCTCGTCTTCGCGCTGCACGACGCCGGCACCTGGGTGTTCTGGGTGTTCGGCCTCATGCTCTGCATCTTCGTCGGACCCGTGCAGTCCGCCAGTCGATCCTTCCTCGCACGGCTGATCCCCGCCGGGCGGGAGGGCGAGATCTTCGGCCTCTACGCCACCACCGGCCGCGCGGTCTCGTTCCTCGCCCCCGCCGGCTTCACCATCGCGATCGCCATCGGCGGCGAGACCATCTTCGGGATCATCGGCATCGGCGCCGTGCTGCTCATCGGCCTGCTGCTGCTCCTGCCCGTGCGCACGACGCGGTGAGCCGGCACGCCCCGGCGGCGCGCCCGGGGCAGTAGCCTGTTCGGGTGCCCCGTCCCGAACTCTCCGCCGAGCAGCGCGCCGTCTACGAGCGCATCGAGCACACCCGCGAGCACCTGTTCATCACCGGTCGCGCCGGCACCGGCAAGTCGACCATTCTGAACCACCTGTCGTGGAACACCAGCAAGATCATCGCCGTGTGCGCCCCGACCGGTGTGGCGGCGCTGAACGTCGGCGGCCAGACCATCCACTCCCTGCTGCGGCTCCCCACCGGCATCATCGCCGACCACGACCTCGACCAGCCGGCGGAGCTCAAGAAGATGCTCGCCGCCATCGACACCCTCGTGATCGACGAGATCTCGATGGTGTCGGCCGACCTCATGGACGCGATCGACCGCTCGCTGCGCCTCGCGCGCGGCAAGCGGCACGACCCCTTCGGCGGGGCGCAGATCATCATGTTCGGCGACCCGTACCAACTGCCCCCCGTGCCGCCGCGCGACCCGCACGAGCGCGCCTACTTCGCCGACACCTACCGCTCGCTGTGGTTCTTCGACGCGAACGTGTGGAAGTCGGCGCCGCTCTCCACCTTCGAACTGCTCGAAGTGCACCGGCAGCGCGACGACCGGTTCAAGCAGATTCTCGGAGCGGTGCGCCACGGAGTCGTCGCCGAGGATCAGGCGAACGAGCTCAATGCGGCCGGCGCCCGCCCCGCGCCCCGCGACGTCATCACCCTGGCGACCACGAACGCGACCGTGAACCGGCTGAACGCGCAGCGCCTCGCCGAGATCAAGGGATCGTCGCTGCGCGCCGTCGCCGAGATCAACGGCGAGTTCCGCGAGAACACCTACCCCGCCGACGAGGTGCTCGAGCTGAAGCCCGGGGCGCAGGTGATGTTTCTGCGCAACGACCCCGACGGCCGGTGGGTGAACGGCACCATCGGCACGGTGTCGCGCGTCTCGGGCACCGTGTGGGTGGAGGTGGATCGCGAGGAGTTCGAGGTCGAACCGATGGTCTGGGAGCGGTACCGCTACCGGTACGACTCGGAGACGAAGAAGCTCGAGAAGGAAGTGGTCGCCGAGTTCGAGCAGTTCCCGCTGCGCCTCGCCTGGGCCGTGACCGTGCACAAGTCGCAGGGCCACACCTACGACGCCGCGATCGTCGACCTCGGGCCGCGCGCCTTCAGCGCCGGGCAGACCTACGTGGCGCTGAGCCGCGTGCGCTCCCTCGACGGGCTCTACCTGCAGCGGCCCCTGCAGCCGCGCGACGTGATCGTCGACCCGAACGTCGTGCGCTTCATGCGCGGCAAGGAGGAGACGGCGTAAGCGGTGCGGGCGTCGCCCGGGCGCTGCCATCGCGAACGTCGCCCGGGCGCTGTCGGTGTGAGCATCGCCCGGGCGCTGCCGCCGTGGGCTGCGCTCCCGGCTACGCCGCCGCGAGCTTCGCCTGGCCGAGGTCGCGGAACACCGCCGTGTTGAACGCGTACGCCGTGCGCACCTCGTCGAGCATGCGAGCCCGCTCGTCGGCGTCGAGCTGCGCGCCGAGCACGTCGAGCGCGGCTCGGTAGCGGTTCTTGAACTCGGCGAGATCGCCCAGCTCGGCGAAGTCGTAGAACGCGATGCCCGCGCCCGGCAGCCCGTGCTGCTTCGCCACGCGTTTCGCGATGTACTGGCCGCCCGACAGGTCGCCGAGATACCGGGTGTAGTGGTGGGCCACCACGCCGGCGACCCAGCCCTCGGCGGCGACCTCGCGCATGCGGGCCGCGTACTCGAGCGTCGCCGGCACGGCGACGATCCGATCCCGCCAGTCCGCGCCGATCAGGTGCGCGAGATCCGCCTCGAGGGCGGGCAGGCGCACGAGCGCGGGCGTGTGGAAGCCGGCGAACCGGCGGTCGCCCGCGACCCGATCCGCTGCCGCCTCGAGCGCCTCGTACATGAAGTAGTGCTGGGCGACCAGGTCGACGTAGTCCTGCAGCGACCCCTTGCCGCGCATGATGTCCTCCATGAACGTCGCGCCCTCGCTGTCGGAGTGATCCGACCACGAGCTCTCGCGGATGATCACCGAGAACGGGCGATCGGCCGCCGCGTCGGCGCCTTCTCCGGCTGCCTCGGCGCCGTGGGCTGAGCCGCCCCCGTGGGTCTCGTCGGCGGCGTGCCCCGCGCCGGGGTGCGAGGTCGCCGGCTCCTCGTGCTCGCCGCGCGCCGGAACCCCGAGCTTCGCGCACGCGGCGATGTACAGCGCGACCACCTCTCGGCGGATCTCGGGCCGCTCGGCGATCGGGCCGCCCGGCCACGCCACCGACAGGTCGTGCTCCCCGTCGGCGTCGGTCACGCGCCACAGGCCGGCGGCCTCGGTCACGCCGACCATCGTGCTCGCCGTCGCGCCGGGATACCCGAAAGCGCGCGCGATCAGGAGGTTGTCGTCCGTGTGGTCGCCGTTCATGTGCCCGGTCACTCCCGAGATCACGTCATCCGAAAAAATCGTCACCAGGTCAGTCTAGTAAGGGTTGCCTCACTTCACTCCACCCCGCCGCGAACTTCTCAGTCGCACGCACTAGACTCCCGTGTGTTCTGTGTCCAATTCACCCTCGAGATTGGCGGTCGAATTTGATTCCGCGCTTTGCCCCTCGCACTCGCCTGCTGGCCGTCGGTGCCATCATCGTCGCCTCGCTCGGTCTCACGGCGTGCACCGGCGGCGGATCGGTGACGAGTGCGGCCGACGTCAACACCGTCGACGAAGCCCTCGCGACCGGCATCGACGACGCGGTGGCCTCGGCGATGCAGCAGAGCGGATCGACCGAGGCGATCGTCGGGGTGTGGGACAACGCCGGGGGCGAGTATCTGCGCGGCTACGGAGACAGCGGGGTCGACGGCTCCACGCTCATCCGCGGCGCGCAGGCGACTCAGCCGGTCATGTGCGCCCTCATGCTCGATCTCGCGGCCGAGGGCCGGATCGACCTCGACGGGAAGGTCTCCGACGACCTCACCCGCCAGTCGGACATCGAGGACGTCACCTACCGCCAGCTGTGCGACATGCGATCCGGCCTCATCGACTACAAGGGCGCGTTCACCGACATCTTCGCGAACAACCCGACGCGGCCGTGGGCCGAGCAGGAGCTCATCGCGCAGGGGCTCTCGCAGTCGCCCGGCTCGTGGCCCGGCCTCGACTTCCACCAGTCCGACACGAACATCGTGCTGCTGGCGCGCGCACTCAAGGTGAAGACGGGTGAGGATCTGCCCGACCTGCTGCGCAACCACGTGTACTCGGATGCGGGCATGGGATCGACCTACTTCCCCGACCTCAGCAGCACCACGGTGAACGGCGAGACGCTGCAGGGCCTCACGTACCCGTCGAGCGGCGGCAAGGCGGTCTGCGATGCCGAACCCGTCGAGGTCTCCGAGGTGTCGCCGTCGATGCTCGCGGGCGCGGGAGCGACCGTCACCACCGCCACCGACCTCAAGAAGTTCTACGACAGCTACCTCGACGGGGCCTTCGGCGAAGACAGCGCCGGTCTCATCACCGAGGCCTTCCCCACGAAGAACCCGGCGCGCGATGAGAACGGCGAACCGACCGAGGAGATCGCCGCCGAGGGCCGCCTGTGGAGCTTCGGCGTCGAGAAGATCGGCCCGCTCTACGGCCGCACCGGCGCGATGACGGGCACCCTGACCGCCGCCTACACGGATCCCGAGAGCGGCTTCTCCGTGGTCGTCGCGCTGAACAACTCGTCGGCGGGCACCGGCTTCGTGCAGTCGCTCGCCCTCAAGCTCGCCGCGCTCGCGCAGGCGCAGGGCGTTGCCCCCGAGCTCACGTGGACGGTGGAGCAGCAGGACGAGGCGCTCGCGAACACCGCCGTCTGCCAGTAGCGGGGCGCGGGGCCGCGACTTTCTGCTACGGTTGATGAGTCGGAATCTTCGCGGTTCCCACGCGGGGATGTAGTTCAATGGTAGAACTTCAGCTTCCCAAGCTGATAGCGCGGGTTCGATTCCCGTCATCCCCTCCGAGCGGGCCCTTTCCTCCACGATTGGGCCCGTTCTTTGTTTTCGGCGGCCTGCGCCCCACCGCGCGAAACCGAGGGTTCACGGCGAAACCGAGGGCATTGCGTGAGAATATGCGCTCGGTCTCGCGCCATTCCCTCGGGTTCGACCCGCAGCAGGCGGATCCATCATCCTTCGCGAACCGCCATCGCCCGGATATCCCCCGCACGGGGGAAGCGGCCACGGAGCTCGCCGTTTACCGTGGATGGCATGAACAGCACCGAGAAGAAACGACTCAACTGGTGGGCCGCGTTCATCGGGTTCGGGATGATCCTGCCGATCGCATGGCTGTCGTTCGACAACTTCACATCGGCGATCATCATGGCCGGTGCGGCGGGGATGGCCGGGCTGTTCCTGTTCCCCACCCGAGATCGCTGAGGCATCGCGGCCGCGAGCCCGAGGGTTCGCGCCGAGAGCGAGGGTTCGCGACGAGGCGAAACCCTCGTGGTCGGCGCAACCCCTCGTGGTCGGCGTGAGCGGGCGCCCCCGAGTGGTTCTGCGCGGCCTTCGCCCGGCAGCCAGTAGCGGTCGGGCCTGGATGTGGATCGCGGTCGCCCTCGTCGCGATCCTGATCGTGCTGCGCCTCTTCGCGACGCAGTGGCACACCTGGTCGGTCGCGGCGCCTCGCTAGGCTGCCTCGTATGTCCACGCCCCACCAGGATGCTCGCGTGATGCACCTCATCGCGCTCACACTCGGAACCGCCTCGGTCGTCGCAGCCTTCACGCTGCCCGGAGGCCTTCTCTCGTACCTCGTGAGCGCCGCGGTGAGCCTGATCGCGGCCGCGTACTGCCATCGCGCAGTGGCGCGCCCGGGCGACCTGCTGTGGACGGCGATCACGGGAATGGTGCTGAGCTACCTCATGCTGCTGCTCTCGCTCGGACTGCTCATCGTGCGCCTCACCCGAGTCTTCATGGGGTTGTGACGGGCCTCGCTCCCGACTCTCCGGAGCGCTCGAGCGCGAGGGCGCCTCGAGCGCGAGCTTGCATCGAGCGCGAGCTCTGCATCGAGCGCGAGCGCGAGGGTTCGCGCCGAGAGCGAGGGTTCGCGACGAAGCGAAACCCTCGTGGTCGGCGCAACCCCTCGTGGTCGGCGCGAGCGTACGCACACGCACCGCCGGAAGCACTGGTGCGAGCAGCGCCCCCCGTCGTAGTCTCGAAGCGGATCTCGACCGGCGGGATGCCGCTGAGGAGGCGACCGCATGGAGCACGATCACACGGGCTCGGGCACGGGCACGGGCACGGGCACGGGCACAGGCTCGGACTCGCGCTGGGCGCGGTTCTGGAATGCCGGCACGTGGTGGAAGGCCCTCCTCCTCGTCGTCGCCTACTGGGGCGCGTATCAGCTCATCGCGCTCGCGGTGACCGCTGCCGCAGGCCCCGCGCTCGGCGACGACCCGCTGACGTCGCCGCTCGGCGTCGTCGTGGGCATGGCGCTGCCGATCCTGCTCTCGGGCGCGCTGCTGCTGGTGTTCGCCCGCTCAGTCGGGTGGTTCGGCGCGCTCTTCGCCCGGCAGCCGGACAGCGGTCGGGCCTGGATGTGGATCGCAGTCGCCCTCGTCGCGATCCCGATCGTGCTGCGCCTCTTCGCGACGCAGTGGCACGCCTGGTCGGTCGCGCTCGTGCTCTCGCTGCTCCTGCTCGGGCTGTGCGTGGGGTTCACCGAGGAGGTCGCGACCCGCGGCATCGTGGTGCAGATGCTGCGCCACGGCGGATCGGGCGAGCGCGCAGTGCTCGTACTGTCGTCCGCGTACTTCGCGCTGCTCCACGCCGGCAACATCCTCCAGGGCCAGGCCGGCGCGACGGTGGCCCTCACCGTGGTCTACACCTTCGGATTCGGCGCGATGATGTACCTCGTCGTACGCGTCACCGGGCAACTGATGTGGGCGATTCTGCTGCACGCCGCCACCGATCCGACGACCATCCTCGCGACGGGCGGCATCGATGCGCATTCGGCGGCGCTCGGCGGCTCAGCCGGCCTGCTCGGAATCGCCGGAGTCTTCAACTTCGTGTACGTGCTCGTCGCGGTGGTCGCGATCTTCCTCGTCAAGCGCGGGGGAGCGCGCGATCGGGCCGTCGCCACGCAGACCGGCTGAGTCGCTCGCAGCTCGTCGAGCACGAGGACGTGCGACGAGAGCGCCCGGCGCGCGCGTCAACCCTCCCCCGCGGCGGCCGGCCGATGCCTAGCCTCGTGGCATGAGTTCACGAATCGGGGCGCTATGACGCCTGCGCACGTGCACGGCGGGGAGGCGAGCGCGCCGGGCGCCGAGCTGATCCTCGCCGTTCCCGCCCTCGCAGCCGTGACCGTCTACGTCGCGGCTGCGGTGATCGAGACGCGCCGCGGGCGCCCCTGGCCCTGGCATCGCACTGCCTGCTGGATCGCCGGAGCGCTGTGCGCAGCCGCGGGCTTCGTCGGGCCGCTCGCCGCGGCCTCCCACGGCTCCTTCGTCGCGCACATGGGCGCGCACCTGCTCGTGGGAATGGTCGCCCCGCTGCTCCTCGTGCTCGCCGCGCCGATCACGCTGGCGCTCCGCGCGCTGAGCGTCGATCCCGCCCGTCGGCTCAGCCGCGTGCTGCGCAGCCCGGTCGCGCGCGTGCTCGCGCATCCCGTGGTCGCCGCGGTGCTGAACGTCGGAGGCATGTGGGTGCTCTATCGCACGCCCCTGTACGACGCGATGCAGCGGGACCTGCTCGTGCACTGGCTCGTGATGCTGCACTTCATCTTCGCCGGCACGCTCTACACCGCGGCACTGGTCGGCGTCGATCCGTCACCGCACCGGTCGGGGTTCGCGCTGCGCGCGGGGGTGCTCGTGGTGTCGCTCGCCGCGCACGGGGTGCTCGCGAAGCTGCTGGTGGCGGAGCCGCCCCCGGGCATCTCGGCTGCCGAAGCGGAGGCCGGCGCGCAGCTCATGTTCTACGGCGGCGACGCGGTCGATTTCGTGCTGATCGTGCTGCTCTGCGCGGAGTGGTACCGCGTCACCGGCAGGCGGATGCGCCGCGAGACCGCCGGCCGCGCCGCCCCCGCACCCCCGATTCGCCCTGCCGACGCGACCCGTCGCCCGAGAGGAGCCTCCGTATGACCCGCACGTCTCGCCGCCGCACCGCCGACCCGCTGCGCAACCGCTCGTACTGGGCGGCGTTCCTGCTCGGGGTCGCCGCGATGGCCGCGATCGACGAGATCGTGTTCCACCAGATTCTCGCCTGGCACCACTTCTACGACGCCGCGACGCCGCGCATCGCCCTGCTCTCCGACGGACTGCTGCACGCCGCCGAGCTGTTCGCCTTCGCGTTCGGATTCTTCCTGATGCTCGACGCGCGGCGCCGCGGCACGCTCTGGGCGTCGGCCGCCTGGGCGGGGTTCGCGACGGGGCTCGGCCTCTTCCAGCTCTGGGACGGCGTCGTCGACCACAAGGTGCTGCGCCTGCACCAGATTCGGTACGGCGTCGACCTGCTGCCCTACGACATCGCGTGGAACACGGCCGGCGGGCTGCTGCTCGTCGCCGGGGTCATCTGGACCGCGGTGCTCGCGCGAGGCGGCCGCGACGCGAAAAATGCGCGCGAAACGCGAAAATCCCATTATCACGATGTGACGTAACCGCCTGACACCCTGTACGTTTTTAAGTATGGATACGACTAGTTTTCAGCGCCTTCCGCAGAGCATTCAGCAGATGGTGCTCGATGGCCTGGACAACGAGGTGCAGGCCGGGCTCGAGCGGCTCGACAACGCGAAGAAGGACGGCACGCTCGCTCCGGAGCAGACCGCCGCACTCGAGGGCGACATTCGCCGCGCGGCCGAGCTGCGCAACCGCTTCTCGCCGGCCTGACCCGCGGGCCGGTCTGCGATCGGTGCGCGCGAGCGGCGGATCGCGAACGCCGGCGAGCCGCAGCGCTCCATTGCGTCGAGTGACGGATCGCGATGTCAGCCGAGCGGCAGCTCGTGCTGCAGCGCACCCTCGTGACGCAGCAGGCGCTCTTTGAGACCGACGCCGAAGAGGTAGCCGCCGAGCCCGCCGTCGGCGCGCACGATCCGGTGGCAGGGGACGACGAGCGCGACGAGGTTGTTCGCGCACCCCGAAGCCGCGGCGCGCACGGCGGACGGGCGCCCCGCGAGCGCGGCGAGCTCGGTGTACGTCACCGCGCGACCCGCCCGCACCCCGCGGAGCGCCCGCCACACGTCGCCGCGGAACGGCGTCTCGACCTGCCGCACGGCGAGCGCGTCGATGGCGGCGACCTCGCCGGACGCATACGCGCGCAGCGCCTCGGCGACGGGATCGGCGGGCGCTGCGGCGCCCGCCGAGGCGTCCGCGATCCCGCGTTCCGCCGCAGTCGGGTCGGCGGCGCGCAGTCGCGCCTCGAGTGATCGCGCCTCGGGGTCGGCCTCGGTGGCGAACCCCGCCGCCCGGAGTGCGCCGTCCTCCGGCGACCAGATGGCGTGGAACGGCGCCCCGACGATGTCGACGACGGTGCGGCGGAGCGGAGCGCGAGCGGGGTCGTGCGGAGCGCGGGTCGGGTCGTGCGGAGCGCGGGTCGGGTCGTGCGGAGCGCGGGTCGGGTCGTGCGGAGCGCGGGTCGGGTCGTGCGGAGCGCGGGTCGGGTCGTGCGGAGCGCGGGTCATGGGAGGTCCTTTCGTGCGGACGCGGCGAGGAAGTCGGCCCACAGGTGCTGAGTCGCATAGCCGCGGTACGGGCGCCAGGGCTCGGCGATCCGCTCGGCTGCTCGCGGTGCCGGATCGCCGAGCGCCCGGCGCAGGATGAGGTCGCCGGCCGGGTACGCGTCGGGATCGCCCAGCGCGCGCATCGCGATCATCTCCACGCTCCACGGCCCGATGCCCCGCAGCGCAGCGAGCTCGCGACGGGCGCGGTCGCGGTCGGCGCCGCTCCCGAGGTCGAGCCCGCTCGACAGCGCCGCGGCGAGGGTCTGGAGGGTCGCCGCGCGGCTGTTCGTGAGGCCGAGCGTCTCGCGCAGCGAGCTCACCGACTCTGCAGCGATCGCGGCGACATCGAGCGCACCGTAGAACCCCGGCGCCTCGGCCACACCCGTGAGCGGGCGCCCGAAGCGGGCCGCGAGCCTGCCCTGCAGGGTGCGCGCCGCGGCGAGCGACACCTGCTGCCCGAGCACCGTGCCGAGCGCGGTCTCCGCAGACGATCGCGCCGCGGGCAGGCGCAGCCCGGGGCGCGCCGCGAGGAGCGGGGCGAGCCGCGGATCGGCGCCGAGGGCCTCGGCGATCTGCGCCGGGTCGGCGTCGAGATCGAGCATGCGGCGCACGATCTCGATCGCGGGCATCGCATCGGAGAGCCGCGGCAGTGCGAGCGACACCGGGATCGCGATCGTCGTGCCCCGCGCTTCGGGCAGGGCGGCCGCCGGCGGGAGCTCGGGCCAGTGCACGCGCACGACGGCCGTACCGCCGGGCACATCGAGCGCGTGCTCGGTCGTGCCGTCGGGGTGGATGATGTCGCGGCCGGGAATCGCGTGCGCGACGAGCGAGGCGCGCAGCCCGGCCGCGTCGTAGGGCGCGCGGGTGCGCAGCCGCAGCGCGAGGGCCGGCCGCTCGTCGGAGCTCGGGCCTGCGACCGATGCGCCGGTGCGGCGCGCGAGCTGCGACGGCGCCGCCCCGAACTCCCCGCGCATCACCTCGCCGAACTGCCGCACGCTGCCGAAGCCCGCGGCGAAGGCGATGTCGGCGAGCGGCAGATCGGTCTCGTCGATGAGCGCCCGCGCGGCGTGCGCGCGCCGCGTGCGGGCGAGCTGCAGCGGCCCGGCGCCGACCTCGTCGACGAGCATGCGCCGCAGGTGCCGCTCGCTGACGGCGAGCTCCCGCGCGAGCCCGGCGACGCCGACCGCGTCGATCGCGCCGTCGCGGATGCGGCGCACGGCCCGGCCGACGAGATCGCCGCGGGCGTCCCAGTCGCGGGTGCCGGGCACCGCCTCGGGGCGGCACCGCTTGCACGCCCGGAACCCCGCGGCGACGCACGCCGCCGCGCTCGGGAAGAACCGGCAGTTCTCGGGCAGGGGCTTCCGCGCCGGGCACGACGGCCGGCAGTAGATGCCGGTGCTCGTCACCCCGAGGTAGAACCTCCCGTCCCACCGGCTGTCGCGGCCCGACGCCGCGCGATAGCACGCGTCGAAGTCGAGGGGCAGCGCGGGGACCGGCGTCGGCGGGGCTGGGGTCGGCGTCGGGGTCGGCGTCGGGTGCGGGGTCGGGGTCGTCGGGGGCACGTCACCATCATCGCGGGCGGCGGGCGGCCGCGCACGCCGAAATCGGACACGGCGGTGCGGCGAGTACGCTCGACAGCATGAAAGACCTCTCGGGCCGTGAGGCGCTGCTGCGCGCCACCGTGGTCGTCGTGGCGGCCGGCGGGCTGCGCGCGCTCACCTATCGCGCGGTCGCCGCGGAGGCCGGAGTCTCGCACGGGCTCGTGCGCCATCACTTCGGCACTCGCGATCAGCTCATCGCCGAGGCGATGGAGTACGCCATCGACGAGAGCCTCAAGGGATCGAACATGGTGGGCGACGCGCTGACCGCCGAGACGTTCGCGGCGGGGATCGAATCGCTGGCCGACCGCGAGAGCGGTTCGCAGGCGTTCCAGTACGAGCTGCTGCTCGAATCGCGGCGGCGCCCCGAGCTACGGCCGCTCGCCGAGCGCCACTACCTCGCCTACCGGGAGGCGATCTCGCGGCAGCTCGCGCGTCTCGGGGTGCGCGACGCCGGGCTCACCGAGCTCATCTGGTTCGCGCTCGACGGCATCGTGTTCAAGCAGCTGGTGCTGCCCGAGAGCGTCGCGCCGGCGCTCGCTCGCCTGCGCTCTCTCGTCGCACAGGCCCAGAGCGCGGACTGACTGCGGGGATCGCGATCCGGCGCCTGCTCGATCACCCGCGCGCTTGACTATCCAAATGGATAGTTCTAGGGTGGACGCACCCCACCGGCCCCGCCGAGGGCCCCGAGCGCCGCAGCCCGGAACGAACGAAGGGACACACCGACGTGCCGCACCCCCACCCCGCCGACGCACCCGCGAGCGACACCCGCATCGACTTCCTGTACCTCAGCGAGCCCGACATGATCCGCGCCGGCGTCACCGACATGGCCGCATGCGTCGACACGATGTCCGACATGCTCGGCCTCTTCGCCGCCGGCGACTACCGCATGGCCGGCACCGAGAACAACTCGCACGGCGCGCAGATCTTCTTCCCCGAAACCGAGACCTTCCCCGGCATGCCCGTCGACGGCCCCGACCGGCGCTTCATGGCGATGCCCGCCTACCTCGGCGGCGACTACCAGACCGCCGGCTGCAAATGGTACGGCTCCAACGTCGCCAACAAGGAGCGCGGCCTGCCGCGCTCGATCCTCATGTTCACCCTCAGCGACAAAGACACGGGCGCGCCCCTCGCGATCATGTCGGCGAACCTGCTCAGCGCGTACCGCACCGGCGCGATCCCCGGCGTCGGCGCCCGCTACCTCGCCCGCGAAGACGCCCGCGTGGTCGGCATCGTCGGGCCCGGCCCGATGAACCGCACCTCGCTCGAATCGTTCGTCGCCGTCAGGCCCGGCATCGAGACCGTGCGCGTCTTCGGGCGCAGCCAGGGCGGCGTCGACACCTTCATCGCTTGGGCCGCCGACCGGTTTCCTCAGCTCGCGCTCGAGCAGGTCGACAGCTTCGAGGCCGCGGTGCGCGGATCGGACATCGTCAGCATCGCCGTGCCCAGCCAATCGGGATCGCAGCACTACCCGCTCGTGTGCGACGAATGGGTGAAACCCGGCGCCTTCATCTGCTGCTCGGCGCACCTCGCCGTCGAGGAATCGCTCGTGCAGCGCTCCCGCCACGTCGCCGACGCCCGCAAGATCTACCAGGCATGGGCCGAGGAGCTCCCCGAACCCGCCCACGAGACCGTGGGCATCTGGGGCATCCACCTCGTCGACCGCGTGCGCGACGGACGCATGACGCCCGAGCAGTTCGAAGACGTCGGCGAGATCATCCGCGGCGTCGCCCCCGGCCGGCGCCACGACGACGAGATCTTCATCTACTCGGTCGGCGGCATGCCCGTCGAAGACGTCGCCTGGGCGACCCGCGTCTACCGCAACGCGGTGCGCGACGGCATCGGCACCACCCTGAACCTGTGGGACGCGCCCGCGCTCGCCTGAGCGACGCGGCCCGCAGCACCACACGAGATAGAGGACACATGGAACTGCAGCACACCGACGTGATCGTCATCGGAGCGGGCACCGTGGGCTCGATGGCCCTCTGGCAGCTCAGCAAGCGCCCCGGCCTCCGGGTCGTCGGCATCGAGCAGTACGGGCGTGTGCACGCGCACGGCTCGTACGCGGGCGAATCGCGCGTCTTCCGCACCGCCGTGCACGAGGGCGGCACCTACGTCGGCATGATCCAACGATCCCGCGCGCTCTGGCGCGAGCTCGAACGGGAATCGGGCCGCGACATCTACGCGGAGGTCGGCTGCCTGAGCATCGCCCCCGAGGGATTCCCCGACCTCGAGACCGCCATCGGAACGGTGCGGCAGTTCGACCTCCCCCACCGACTGCTCAGCACCGAAGAGCTGCGCGCCGAATACCCCCAGCACCGCATCGCCGACGGCGACGTCGGGCTGCTCGACGCGCACGGCGGCGGGCTGCGACCCGAAGTCGCCGTGATGTCGGCGCTCGACCTCGCCGAGGCGAACGGCGCCGAGCTGCATGTCAACACCCCCGTGCTCGAGATCGAGGAGCGGAGCGGCGGCGTCGTCGTGCGCACCCCCCAGCGGGCGTGGCTCGCGCGATCCGTCGTCGTCGCATCGGGATCGTGGTCGACGCGGCTCTCCCCCGCCCTGCACGACCTGCTCCGCCTCCAGGTGCTCGGGCTCACCTGGTTCATGCCGAAGCACCCCGAGCGGTACGCGCCCGCGCACTTCCCCGCGTTCCTGCGAGACGCCGGACCGATCCACTTCTTCGGAGCGCCCAGCTTCGACGGATACTCGTTCAAGGCCTGCACCAACCCCGAGTGGCCGGTCGCCCGCGACGTCGACCAGGTGCCGACGTCGCACACGCGCGCCGAACTCATCAAGATCGGGCAGCGGGCCGCCGAGCTCTTCCCCGAGATCAGCCCCGAACCGGTGCGCCAGAGCGTGCACCACTGCGCCTACACCCCGGATCGCCTGCCCGTGGTCGACCGCAGCCCGAGCGGGCGCGTCGTCACCGTCACCGGGCTCTCGGGCCACGGGTTCAAGTTCTCGCCGCAGCTCGGCGAGTGGGCGGCGCAGCTCGCGGCGGGAGACGACCTCGACGCGATCGCCGGGTGGGACCCGCGCTTCGCCCTCCCCGCGCACCTCGAGAGGCTCGCGGTCACCGGCCCCTACACCGGCGGCGGGCACTAGGGGCGGGGTGCGGCGGCGGCGTTATCAGTCAGTGCGGCGTTCCCCACCGAAAGTGAGGGTTCTCCGCGAGCCGGAGGGATTTCTCGGCGGTGAAACGCTCCGAGTCGAGGCGAACCCTCGGTCTCGGCGGGCAGGGCGGGCCCGGGGCGCGGGCAGGGCCGGGCGCGGGCAGGGCGGGCCCGGGGCGCGGGCGGGGCGGGCCGGGCGCGGCGCGCGCGGCCCGCCCGCCCGCCCGCCCGCGCCCCGCGCACGCGCCCGCCCCCCTACGAGTTCACCACCTTCCGCAGGCCCACGGCGCGCTCGACGATGAACACGATGACCACCGAGAGTGCGATGAGGATCGCCGACAGCGCGGCGAGGCCCGGGTCCGAGCGGTACTGCAGGTAGCGGAACATCTCGACGGGCAGGGTGGTGTGCCCCGATCCGGCGACGAAGAGCGAGATGACCGCCTCGTCGAACGAGATGATGAACGCCATCACGCCGCCGGCGAGGATGCCCGGCGCGATGATCGGCAGGGTCACGCGGCGGAACGTGGTGAACGAGTTCGCGCCGTGCACCCGCGCCGCCTCCTCGCACCGCATGTCGCTCGTGGTGAGGCTCGAGAGCGTCGTGCGGATCACGTACGGCACGGTCACCCCGAAGTGCGCGAGCACGATGCCGGGGTAGGTGCCGACGAGCCCGACCGGCTGGAAGACGAGCAGCAGGCCGAGGCCGAGCACGACGCCCGGCACGAGGAGCGGCGAGAGGAAGAACCCCGAGATCGCGGCCTTGCCGGGGAACTCGTACCGCGCGATCGCGAGGGCCACCGGAACGCCCAGCAGCAGCACGACGACGGCGGTGATCACCGCGGTGATGAGGCTGACGCGGGCGCCGTCCATCAGCTCGCTGTTCTCGAGGATGCTCTGGTACCACTGGAACGAGGGCGCCCCGAACTCGATGGCGAGACTCTTCGAGTCGTTGAACGAGATGATGACGACCGCGATGATCGGCGCGAGCAGGAACAGGTAGACGATCGTCACGATGATGCGGTTCAGAATCTTGGCCATGGGCGTCACCCTTCGAATCGCTTGATGAGTCGTTGATAGACGGCCACGATCGCGCCGAAGACGACGAGGAGGATGACCGAGAGGGCGGAGGCCAACGGCCAGTTGAGCGTCTGCGTCGCCTCGCTGTACACCTCGGTCGCGAGGATGAACACGCGCCCGCCGCCGAGCAGCTTGGGCGTCACGAACGAGCTCACGGCGAGCACGAAGACGAGCAGGAACCCGGTGAAGACGCCCGGGAGCGACAGGGGGAGCGTCACCCGCAGGAACACCTTCACCTTGGAGGCGCCGAGCGATCCGGCCGCCTCTTCGAGGGAGCTGTTGATGCGGCCGAACCCGGAGATCATCGCGAGGATCGCGTACGGCATGAGAATCTCCACCAGCGCGATCGACGTGCCCAGGAAGTTGTTGCTCAGCCGCAGCGGACTGCTGAGGAGCCCCGTGTTCATCAGCGCCGCGTTGATGACGCCCTGGTCGCCGAGGATCGCCATCCACCCGAAGGTGCGCGCCACCGCGGAGGTGAGCAGCGGGGCGATGGCGAGCGCGATGAGCACCCCCTTCCACCGCGACGTCGTGCGGGTGAGGAACAGCGCGATCGGGTACGAGAGCACAACCGCGGCGAGCCCGCAGACGAGCCCCAGCATCAGCGTGTTGCCGACGACCTCCCAGTAGAACGGGTCGGCGAGCGCCTTGTGGTAGGAGGCGAGGGTGAACGTCTCGATCAGCTGGCCGCCCGATCCGTTCTCGTTGAGCGACATGCGGATCATCACGAACAGCGGCACGAGGAAGCTCGCGAAGAGCCCGATCACCCCGGGGAGCACCAGCCCGTAGGCGGAGAGTCGGGAGCGGTTGCGCGCCCGATTCGACTTCATGCCGACGCTGATGAGTTCGGTGTTGGTGTGCGTTGCAGCCATAGGGATCGCCTCACCCCTCCGGCACGAGGTGCGCGTCGCCCGGCTCGAACGACACGTACGCCTCGTCGCCGATGCGCAGCTCGTCGCGCGCGGAGCTCAGCTTGTCGGCGCGCATCTCCTGCCCGCTGTCGAGCCGCAGGTCGTAGCTGCGCACGTTGCCGGTGTAGCTGGACGCGGTGACGCGGGCCCGCGCGGTGGGGAGCGATCCGAGGCGCTCGCCGCTCGGCTCGACGGTGACGCGGTGCGGCCGCACCACGAGCGACGCCGCGCCGGTGACGCCGGGCGCCCCCGCCACGGCGAAGCTTCCGAACAGGTCGGAGTGCACCTGGTACGTGCTGCCGGATCCGCCCGAGCCGCCCGACACGGCGCCGACCTCGAGGAAGTTCGCCTTGCCCACGAAGTTCGCGACGAACTTGGTGGCGGGGCTCTCGTAGATGGCGGTCGGGCGGTCGTACTGCTCGATGACGCCGTTGTTGAGGATGGCGATGCGATCCGCCATGTCGAGCGCCTCGTCCTGGTCATGCGTGACGAACAGGGTGGTGGTGCCCGACTCCTGCTGGATGCCGCGAATCTCACGGCGCATCGCCTCGCGGAGCTTCGCGTCGAGGTTCGAGAGCGGCTCGTCGAGCAGCAGCAGGGTGGGGTGGATCACAAGCGCCCGCGCCAGCGCGACGCGCTGCTGCTGGCCGCCCGAGAGCTCGGCGGGTTTGCGCGCCCTGAGGTGCCCGAGCTGCACCTTGTCGAGCGCTTCGGCGGTGCGCGGGGCGATCTGCGCCCGCGGCACCTTGTGCATCTGCAGGCCGAAGGCCACGTTCTCCTCGACCGTGAGGTGCGGGAACAGAGCGTACGACTGGAAGACCATGCCCATGCCGCGCTTGTGTACGGGCGTGGAGACGACGTCTTCGCCGTTCACCCGGATCTCGCCCGATGTCGGCTCCAGCAGGCCCGCGACCATGCGCAGGGTGGTGGTCTTGCCGCACCCCGAGGGGCCCAGCAGGGCGACGAGGTCGCCCTGCTGCACGTCGAGGTTCACATCGTTGACCGCGGGGGCGGTGGTCTTCGGGTACGTCTTCTGGAGGTTGCGGATCGACAGGTACTCCGGGTCCAGCTGCTGCGTCATGATCAGCCTCCGATGACGTTGCGTCGCCACTGCTCGGTCCAGGCGTCGCGCTCGTCGGCGAGCCAGATCCAGTCGATGTCGACGATGTTGGGATCGGCCGAATCGGCGACGCGATCGGTGATCTCCTCGGGCAGTTCCGCGTCGGAGACGACGGGGGCGTAGAAGAGCGCCTCGGCGAACGACTCCTGCGCCTCCTTCGAGAGGGCGTAGTCCATGAACTCGCGGGCCGCGTCGGCCTTCTCGCTGCCTTCGACGAGGTTGATCGTATTGATCTGGAACCCGATGCCGTCGTCGGGCTGCACGACGCCCATGGCTCCGTCGGAGTCGTCTGCGAAGTACTGCGCGCGGGCGTTCCACCCGACGCCGTACTGCGAGGTGCCCGAGATGACGGGCTGGTAGACGTCGGGCACCGGCTCCCACGTATTGACGAGGGGCGCGAGCTCGGAGAGCTTCTCGATGGCGGGCTCGATGCTCTCCTGGTAGTCGTCGCCGAGGTTGTTCGCGGTGAGAATGGTGAGGGTGTGCCCCTGGATGTCGGGCGGGGCGGGGATCGACACGGAGTTCTCGGGCGCATCCCACAGGTCTTCGATGCCCTTCGGCGGATTCTTCACCTCGGCCGTGTTGTAGAGCACGACGAGGTTGTCGAAGGTGACCGCCGGGCCGAAGCCGTCGGCGCTCTGGCCGAGCTCGACGACGTTGGCGATGTTCGGCACCTCGTCGGCGGAGACCTTCGAGAAGAGCCCCTCCTGATTGCCGGTGTGGGCGACCGAGGCGTCCATGATCGCGAGGTCGACGGTGGGGCTCGCCGATTCGCTGCGGAGCTTGCCGAGCATCTCGGCGCTGTGCTGCGCCGGCACGAAGTTCACGACGATGTCGTCTTGCGAGGCGTTGAACTCGTCGATCACGGCGGCGGTGTACTGATCCTCGAAGAGCGCGGCGTAGCCGAGCACGTTGATCTCGACGGCGTCGGGGTTCGCGGAGCCCGACCCGCCCGACCCGCTGCAGGCGGTCAGCGCGAGCGCAGAGATCATCACGGCGGATACGCCGAGTGCGGTCTTCTTCGACATGGTGCTTCTCCTTTGAAGTCTGATGCGGGGGCTCCCGCGTCGTTCACCCATGTCGACAGGCTTGGTCGAGAGCGACGATACGCGGCGGTGCCCGATCGCGCAAGACGCGATTCGGTAACGCTGCTCGGGGCGCTTCGGGCGATGGTGGCGTCGCCACGTGTCGCTGATCGGGGATTTCGCGCGATCCTCACCCCGAGGGTTTCGCGAGCGGCCCACGCCTGCTACAGTGCATGGCACGTGTATACAACACGTACACAATCCGTGCGACAGGCCTGGTCAGCTCTGCACGATCCCACACGAAGAGGTGTGCGAACCCTCGCGGAACCCGCACCGGAAAGGCACGACACCGTGTTCCAATTCCTCCCCATGCCCCAGCAGATCTCCGAGGAACGCCGCCGGGCGCTCCTCACCGTACAGACGTCGACCCTCGGCCACCTGCGCGACTTCGGCTTCATCCGCGGGCTCACCCCCAACCGTCGCCCGATCCAGTTCGCCGGCACCGCCGTCACCGTGCGCCTCCCCCACATGGACTCCAGCGCCCTCCACGTCGCCGCCGACCACCTCCGCCCCGGCGACGTGCTCGTCGTCGAGCAGTCGGGCGACGAGCGCTCCAGCTTCGGCGGCATGGTCGCCTTCACCTCGAAGACCCGCGGAGCGGAGGGCGTCGTGCTCTCCGGAGCCATGAACGACTTCGACGAGGTGCTCGAACTCGGGCTGCCCGTGTACTCGCGCGGCGTCTCCGCGCGCACCACGCGGATCCTCGGCATCGAAGGGGCCATCAACGTTCCCATCACGGTCGGCGGAGTCGTCGTCACCCCCGGCGACGCGGTGTTCGCCGACTCCGACGGCATCGCGGTGCTCACCGAGGATGAGATCGATGACATCGTCGCAGATCTGCGCAGCAAGGAGAACGCCGAGCCCGCGAAGAAGGCCGAGATCTCCGCGGGCCTGAAGCTCTCCGAGTGGAGCGGCGCCGCCCAGTACTTCGAGACCAGCGGGGCTGCACGATGAGCGAGTTCCGCCTCACCGTCGCCCAGTTCTCCGCCACCCTCGACGTCGCCCGCAACCGCGAACTCTCGGTCTCGCTGATCGCGCAGGCGGCGCCCAGCTCCGACCTCGTCGTGATCCCCGAGAACGCCATGTACTCCGATCCCGCCAAGGAGCAGCCCGACTCCGGGTACTCCGAAGCCCTCGACGGCGACTTCGTCACCGCGCTGCGCGAAGCCGCCGAGCGCGGCGGCACCCACGTCGTCGCCGGATTCACCGAGACGAACCCCGGCGGGCACCCCTACAACACGCTCGTGCACATCGCCCCTACGGGCGAACTCGACGGCATCTACCGCAAGATCCACCTCTACGACGCCTTCGGATACCGGGAATCCGACTCGGTGACGGCGGCGAGCGCCGACACCCCGCTCACCTTCGCGGTGAACGGCATCACCGTCGGCGCCGCGACCTGCTACGACCTGCGCTTCCCCGAGATGGCGCGCTGGCTCGTCGACCACGGCGCCGACGTGCTCGTCTACCCCGCCGCGTGGGCCGTCGGGCCGATGAAGGAGCTGCACTGGGAGTCGCTGCTGCGCGCCCGCGCCATCGAGAACACGACGTACGTCGCCGCCGCCGGCCAGACCGGTCCGCACTGCACCGGCCAGAGCCAGATCATCGACCCGCTCGGCATCATGCGCGCCTCGGCCGGCGAGGAGGCCGATGCGTTCGCCACCGCGGTCATCAGCTCCGACCGCGTCGCACAGGTGCGCAGCACCAACCCGTGCCTCGAGAACCGCCGCTTCGTCGTCGGCCCGCAGGCCTGAGCTACGATCTACGCATGCAGCTCATCCCGGATGTATCGCACGCCCGGTTCGGCGGCTGGTCGGTCAAGGCGCCGCTGCCGCCGGGCGTGCGGCCGCCCGGCGTCAAAGCTGCGGACTACGCCTACGGATACCTGAAGAACCTCATCATCACGCTCGAGCTCGCGCCGCAGACCGTCATCACGGAGAACGAGATCGCGCTGGCCACGGGAGTCTCCCGCACCCCGGTGCGGGAGGCCTTCTCCCGCCTCCAATCCGAGCAGCTCCTCACCCTCATCCCGCATCGCGGGGCGCTCGTGCCCGAGATCACGCTGCGGGCGATCCAGGAACAGGCGGTCACCCGCGTCGTGCTCGAGGGGCACGGGGTGAAGTGGGTGTGCGAGCATCGCGTGCCCATCGCCGAGCGCCTGTTCCACCTCATCGACGAGCAGCGCACGATCCTCGAGGACGACCCCGAGCGCGTCGTCGACATGGTGGTCACCGACAAGGAGTTCCACTGGACCCTCGTGCAGGCGACGGGCAACACGGAGTTCGCGCAGCTCTACAACTCCATCCACGATCGCCAGGTGAGGATCGGCATCGCCATGTTCCAGGCGGTGCCCTCACGGCGGTGCTCGGCCGTCGACCAGCATCTCGAGATCGCCCAGGCGATCGAGCAGTTCGACCTCGAGACCGCGACCTCGCTGCTGGAGTCGCACCTCGTCGGCAGCCTCGACGAGGTGTCGGGCATCTTCCGCAACTAGGGCGCGGGGCGGTGCGCCGCACGCGGGGCGGTGGCGGGCGGCCCGCCCGCCGCGGCCCGCCCGCCGCCTTTCCCCGCGAGACTGAGGGTTTGCGCCGAGAGCGAGGGGAACATCGCCCGTGAAACGCACCGTCTCGCGCGAAACCCTCGGTCTCGCGCGGATGAGGCGCGGGGCGGGGCGGCGCACGGCGGCGATGCGGCGCGGCGCCCGGGGCGCGGGGCGGCGCCTCAGCGCGGGCGGAGCAGCGAGTGCTGCTGCACCCAGCTGTACATCGACACCGCCGCCGCGGCCGAGAACGAACGACGCGTCGCGCACCCAGCGCTGCTCCCGCGTATCCGTGAACGTCACCGACCGCACCTGGTACTTGATCGAGTGCATGATGGGCCGCAGGCACTCGTCCACCGTGTTCGGCACCTCCGTGGCGAACTTCCAGGGGAACGCGTCGTTCGCGCTGTCGAACTCGACGTAGTACCGACCAGGGGGCAGCATCACGAGACGAATCGGCTTGTCGACCAGGGCGCTGTGCATCTTCACCATGACGGAGACGTCGCGGAAGGCCGATCCGGAACTGTTGTCGAGCACCACACCGTACTTCCGCTTCTGCCCATCCGGATCCGTCACGATCCACGCGGTCAGGCGATTCGCCTGTTCCCGGGCTTCGCGTTCGGTCTCGGTGCGCTGACGCGCGCGGTCGAGATTGTAGGATCCTGCCGCGAACACGACTGCCGCCGCGGTCACCCAGGTGGGGATATCGCCCATCCATACCGGCCAGTTCATCTCACTCATCGCCTTCCCTCCGTCGCCGACACTGCGGCGTGCCTGTTCGGTGTCGCGAAGCGTGCGGTCTGCGGCGGGGTGGGATCGTTCGCCTCTGCGCCGGGTGCACACTTGCAGTCCCCACACTGCCCCTCGCCAACTGCTCGAACTGCGGAATCGCGATGGTTCAGTTGCGGTACGACGCGATTTGAGTAGTGAGCTCACCGTTTTACGCGGATTCGGGGTCCGCTTCCGCATGATCCGGGCCGGTCTGCAGTATGAGTCTGCCTCCGTCGATCCGCCCCTCACTGCCCCCTCCTCTGCGCGTCGCGGGCTCACACGCGCGAGACTGAGGGTTTGCGCCGAGAGCGAGGGGAACATCGCCCGTGAAACGCACCGTCTCGCGCGAAACCCTCGGTCTCGCGCGGATGAGGCGCGGGGCGGGGCGGCGCACGGCGGCGATGCGGCGCGGCGCCCGGGGCGCGGGGCGGCGCCTCAGCGCGGGCGGAGCAGCGAGTGCTGCTGCACCCAGCTGTACATCGACACCGCCGCCGCGGCCGACGCGTTGATCGATCGCGTCGATCCGTACTGCGTGATCTCGACCACCGCGTCGGCGGCCGCGATCGCCTCGGCGGTGAGACCGGGCCCCTCCTGCCCGAACAGCATCACGCAGCGCTCCGGCCAGTCGAAGGTCTCCATGGGTACGCAGCCGGGAACGTTGTCGATCGCGATGATCGGGATCCCCTCACCCCGCGCCCACTCGGCGAGCGCGATGACGTCCTGGCGGTGCTCCACGTGCTGGTAGCGGTCGGTCACCATGGCGCCGCGCTTGTTCCAGCGCCGCCGGCCGACGATGTGCACGGTGTCGGCCGCGAACGCGTTGGCGCTGCGCACGATCGAGCCGATGTTCATGTCGTGCTGCCAGTTCTCGATCGCGACGTGGAACGGATGCCGGTGCTCGTCGAGGTCGGCCACGATCGCGGCCATGCTCCAGTACCGGTACCGGTCGATCACGTTGCGGGTGTCGCCGTGCTCGAGCAGCTCGGGATCGTAGTGCGCATCGGCGGGCCACGCGTCGCGCCCGCCCGGCCAAGGACCCACTCCGGAGGTCGAGCGCTCGGGAGTCGGTACGGCCTGGGGCGCTGCGTCGTTCACCCGTAGATTCTCGCACGCGCGCTCTCTCCCCCTCCCTCCCCTCGAAGCGGGGTCACTTCGGGAGGGTGTCGCACGCAGGGTCGACGCCGACACGCTCCCGAAGCGACCCCGCTCCGAGAGAAGCAGCGGCGGCAGGGCGGCACGGCGGCACGGCGGCACGGCCGCGCCGCACGGCCGCGCGCCCCACCTACTGGTTCGAGAAGGCGGCGTCGAAGGAGGCCGTCGGGCGCTTCCAGAGGAGGGCGCGGATCCGCTCGACCGCCTCGGCCGCGCCGTGCAGGCGGTCCATGCCGGCGTCCTCCCACTCGATCGAGATCGGGCCGGTGTAGCCGATGCCGGCGAGCGCCCGGAAGCCGTCCTCCCAATGGATGTCGCCGTGGCCGGTCGACACGAAGTCCCACCCGCGGCGGGGATCGCCCCAGGGGAGGTGGGATCCGAGGATGCCCGCGCGCCCCGTCTGCGGGCGCAGGCGCGTGTCCTTGCAGTCGACGTGGCAGATGCGGTCGGCGAAGTCGACGATGAACCCGATGGGGTCGACGCCCTGCCACACGAGGTGGCTCGGATCCCAGTTGATGCCGAACGACGGATGGTGGTCGACGGCTTCGAGGGCGCGCACGGTCGTCCAGTAGTCGTAGGCGATCTCGGAGGGGTGCACCTCGTGCGCGTACCGCACGCCCTCCCCGTCGAAGACGTCGAGGATCGGCGCCCAGCGCCTGGCGAAGTCGGCGTACCCCTCGTCGATCACCGATTCGGGCACGGGCGGGAACATCGCGACGTAGGGCCAGATCTTCGACCCGGTGAAGCCGGTGACCACGTCGGCGCCGAGTTTGCGGGCGACGCGGGCGGCGCGCTGCATGTCTGCCGCGGCGCGCTGCCGCACGCCCTCGGGGTCGCCGTCGCCCCACACGTAGGGGCGCACGATGGCCTGGTGGCGGAAGTCGATGGGGTCGTCGCAGACCGCCTGCCCGGCGAGGTGGTTCGAGATCGCCCACACCTTGAGACCGTAGCGGTCGAGCACTTCGAGCCGGGAGCGCAGGTAGGCGTCGTCCTCGTCGGCGCGCGCGAGGTCGAGGTGGTCGCCGGAGGCGGCGATCTCGAGCCCGTCGTACCCCCACTCGGCGGCGAGGCGGGCGACCTCTTCGAACGGCAGATCGGCCCACTGCCCGGTGAAGAGGGTGACGGGGTGCGAGGCTTCCGGGTTCATGGGCGGCCGCTCCTTTGCAGCTGGTGGTCGGTGAGGAAATCGTAGGTGATGCGCGCGAGCGCATCCTGCGACGCTGCGAGCGGGCGCCAGATCGACGCCGCGGTCGCGATCGTGTCGTTGTCTCCGGTGAAGCTCTCGAGCGTGAGCGGGCCGGCGTAGCCGACGTCGTCGAGGGCGTCGAAGAAGGCGCTCCAGTCGGTGTGGTCGGGCCCTGCGGGGCCGCGGTCGTTGCCGCACACCTGCACGACGGCGAGGTGATCGCCGGCGGCCCGGATCGCCGCGGCCGGCGAGCGCTCCTCGATGTTGAGGTGGTAGGCGTCGAGCGCGAGACCGAGGCCGGCGCCGCCGGGGGCCCCGTCTCCGAGCAGGGGATCGAGGGCGTCGAGCGCCTGGCCGACCGTGTTGAGGAGGCTCGTCTCGTACCGGTTGAGGGGTTCGATCGCGAGTGTCACGCCGCGCTCGGCGGCGTAGTCGGCGACGGGCCGGATCGCCTCGCGCCACGCGGCGATCACCGCGGCCCGCTCCGCGGCGTCCATGCGCCAGACGCGGCCGGTGCGCGCGGTGAAGGGGCCGGCGACGGTCGGGGATCCGACCGCGATCGCGACGTCGACGCAGTGCCGCAGGTACGCCTGGGTGGCGGCGCGGAACCGCTCGTCGAGCAGGTCGCGCCCCTCCCCCATCGCCCCGACGACGCGCGCGCCCATGCCGAGCGCGGCGAGGCGTTCGGCGGCGAGGCCGGGCGACCAGTCGCCCGGGGTCTCGACGGGCAGTTCGAGCAGTTCGTACCCGATGCCCCGCGCGCGCTCGGCGATGGCGACCAGCGACGCGTCGTCGAGCGGCGAGGTCCACACCCAGGTGTTCACGCCGAGCGTTCTGCGCATGTGCGTCCTTTCATGCGGCGTGCATCGCGGGGCGATCGGAGATCGCGGGCGAGCGGGCCGTGGCCGAGAAGCGGGAGAAGCCGGAGAAGCCGGAGAAGCCGGAGGCGCCGGGGGACGCGCGCCGCGCGCGCCCTCCCCCGGCGCTCCGACCGCTTACGGGATCTGGCGATCCTGCCAGACCTTCGGGTAGCCGGGCAGGTTCTCGCCGCCGAACTTGGCGTAGTGCCCGTCGGGCATGCCGTCGTTGCGCTCCAGGTACTCGTCGAGCTCGTCGGCGGTGATGGGGCTCTGCGGCAGCACCCACTCGGCGGGCACCTCTTCGCCGTCGAAGATCTTCTCGAGCGCGAGCAGCGGGGTGCGCCACTGGAAGTTCGAGTAGACCGGTGCGAGCCCGGTGAGGCCCGTGTCCTTCCACTTGCGCAGGAAGCTCAGCTCGTCCTCGCCCGTCATCACGGGGTACTCCTTGCCCGCGTCCTCGAACGCCTCGATCGCGGCGACGGCGCCGTCGCCGGCGTCCATCCAGACGCCCTGCACGTCGCCCTTGGCGAGCTCGTCGGAGATGATCTTCTTGATCTCGGCGGGGTCGCCGCCCGAGAAGTAGTCGACCGCCTCGATGCCGGCTTCTTCGAAGAGCTTCTCGGCGCCGGCCCAGCGCTGCTCGAGCACGTCGACGCCGGGCAGAATGCGGAGCGCAATCACCTTGTCGCCCTCTTCGAGGTTGTCGATCAGGAACTCGGCGGTGTCGATGCCCCACGCGAACCCGCCGATGGGGTGGATGAAGGTGACGGCGCAGTCCGTCTCGACGCCGCGGTCGAAGACGACGACGGGCTTGCCGGTCTCGCAGGCGCGCTCGACGGCGGGGGTCATCGCCGCGGTCGAGTTCGGCGAGATGATGAAGCCGTCGCAGTCGCCCTCGGCGATGAAGTAGTCGATGTCGGCGATCTGGGTGTCGTCGCTGTCCTTCGCGTCGCGCGTCTCCATCTCGGAGATCGCGCCCGACTCCTGGAGCACCTTCAGCTGCTCGTTCATCGTGATCCACCCGGTCTGACGCCACGGGTTCGAGATCGAGGCGTTCGCGAAGCACACCTTCTTGGCCCCGTCCGACGCGAACTCGGAGGTGTCTTTCATCTCGGCGTTGATCATCTGCAGGTAGGGCTCGTCCTCGGGCCCTACGGGGGTGACGCCGCGCTCCTCGTCCTGCCTGTCGAAGAGCTCCTGGTCGAACCACTCGGTCGATTCGGTCGACTCGGAGGTCTCGGCCGGGGCCTCTTCCGCGGAGTTCTCCACCGACGGATCGGTGGTGCACCCCGCGAGCAGGATCAGCGATGCCGCACCGGCGAGGCTCGCCGTGATGCTGAGCGATCGTTTCATGATCGGTTCTCCTTCTTCTGTGCGCCCCGCGCGGCAGCGGTGCCGGCGGGATCGGGTGACGGGGTGCTCCCCGTCGGATCTGTCCCGGTGAGCCCGGGAGGTTCGTGGGTGCTGGGCCCCGGGGCGCCCGCGTCGGCCACCGCGCCGAGACCGCTGGTGGGCCGTTTGCGCCGCGCGCGGAACGCGGCTCCCGAGTAGGCGACGGCCGCGATGATGATGGCGCCCTGGATGGCGTCGCGCATCGTCGACGGCACGGAGGTGAAGTTCAGCAGCGTGAACAGCGTCTCGAGCGCGAACGCGCCGGCGAGCGCTCCCCAGACGGAGCCGCGTCCGCCGCCGAGCACGACGCCGCCGAGCACCACCGCGGTGATCGCGATGAACTCGTAGCCCCGGCCCACCGAGGGGTGCACGCCCGCGTAGCCGACGAGCAGCACGCCGGCGACGGTGGCGCAGAGCGACGAGATGACGAACGCGGCGGTCTTGGTGCGCCACACCGAGGCTCCGGCGAAGACGCCGGCGGCCGAGTTGTCGCCGATCGCCACGAGCGTGCGCCCGAAGGGGCGCCGAGAGAGCCAGGCCGCGAGGGCGACGACGGCGGCGAGCACCAGCACGGCCCACGGCAGCAGCCCGATGACGGGCACGCCCTCGATGCCGCCGCGGCCGACCTGGCGGAACGAGTCGGCCGGGTTGCCGGTCGCCGCTCCGCCGGTCCACCACATGACGCCGCCGTAGAGCACGAGCATCATGCCGAGGGTGACGATGAACGAGGGCACCTTCAGGAAGGTGGTGACGAGGCCGTTCACCACGCCGACGACGGCGCCGAGCACGAGCAGCAGCGCCAGCACGGGCAGCACCTTCGCGTCGTCCTGCCCGATGAGCGTGCCCGCGAGCACCACCTGGGTGGTTACGAGCGAGCCCTGCGACAGGTCGAACTCGCCGCTGACGATGACGAAGTACTGGCCGATGGCGACGAGGGCGATGGGGGCGACGCGCTGGATGTAGCGCACGAGCTGGCCGGGCTCGGCGAACGAGGGGTTCAGGATCGCCACGGCGACGAGCAGCAGGAGCAGCAGCAGGTAGACCGCGCCGCGCGGGCTGATCGCCGCGCGGACGAATCGGGCGATGCCGCCGGGGGCGGGCGCCGCGGCCGGGGTGTCGACGGGGCGCGTGATGCTCGGGTCGGTGCGGCTCGGGTCGGTGGCGCTCATCGCGATCCTCCTGCTGTCGTGACGTCTGCCGGCACGGACGCCGCCTCCCCCGAGCGCGTGAAGCGCTCGCGGCGGGCGATGAGTCGGCGCCGCGAGTAGATCGCGACGGCGACGACGATGACCGCGCCGCGCACCACGTCTTTGAGGAACGGGTTGACCTGCAGCACGCTCATGAGGTTGTCGAGCACCGCGAAGATCGCGACTCCGCCGATGGTGCCCCAGATCGTTCCCCGCCCGCCGGCGAGCAGGGTGCCGCCCAGCACGACGGCGGCGATCGAGAGCAGGTCGTAGCCGCCCTGCACGCCGACGGTCGGGCTGCCGACGCCGAGGCGGCTGGCGAGGAGCAGGCCGGCCAGGCCCGCGAACACCGAGCACAGCACGTGCGCCCAGATGAGGGGCCGCCGGGTGCGCACTCCCGAGAGCCGGGCGACCTCGGTGCTGCCGCCGACCGCGTAGAGGTGGTGGCCGAAGCTGCTGCGCGCGAGCAGGAAGGCGACGAGGCCGGCGAGGGCGAGCATCACGATCGTGGAGACGGGCACCGGCCCGACGCCGGTCGCGCCGAAGAGCTGGAACGCCCACGGCACCGAGCCCGCGGTGCCCTGGTAGTTGGTGTCGAGGTACCCCTTGAGCATGAGGCCGACGCCGAGCGTGGTGACGAAGCCGTGCACGTTCAAGACGGTGACGATGAGGCCGTTCGCGAGCCCGATGACGGCTGCGACGGCGAGCGCGAGCAGCACGCCGGGCAGCACCATGCCGGCCGACCCGTTCATGGTCTGCGCCGCGATGAGGCTGGTGAGGCTGACGACGTACGGCACGGAGAGGTCGAGCGATCCGCCGAGGATGACGAGGGTCTGCCCGATCGCGACGAACCCGAGCACGCTCATCCCGGTGAGGATGTCGCGGATGCTGCCCGGGCTGAAGAGGTTGCGGCCCACCGTGGCGACGAGGATCGCGCTGAGCACGAGCACGACGATGAGCGCGAGGAACACGATCGCGGTGGTGTCGAGCCGCTTGAGGTGCTGCAGCCGCTCGGGGAGTGCGATGCTCATGCCGCGCCCCGTTCCGAGACGGCGCCGGTGGCGAGCGCCAGCACCGTCTCCTCGGATGAGCCGGCCGGCAGTTCGCCGGCGATGCGCCCGTCGCGCATCACGAGAATCCGATCGGACATGCCGATCACCTCCGGGAGTTCACTCGATACGAGCAGGATCGCGACGCCGCGCTTCGCCAGCTCGCGGATGAGCCGGTACACGGCGACCTTCGCGCCGACGTCGATGCCGCGGGTCGGTTCGTCGAGCAGCACCACGCGGGGCTCGGTGGCGAGCCACTTCGCGAGCACCACCTTCTGCTGGTTGCCGCCGGAGAGCGCCTGCACCTCTTGCTGAGGGCCGCGGCTCACGAGTTCGAGCGCCTCGAACATGCCGGGCATCTGCGCGCGCTCGGCGCGCGTGCGCCGCGGGAAGACGCTGCGGATGGCGAGCAGTGCGTTGTCGAGGATCGACTGGTTCAGCGCGAGGCCCGTGCGCTTGCGGTCCTCGGTGACGAGGGCGATGCCGAGTCGCACCGCCTGCCGCGGGCTGCGGACGCTTCGCGCCGCTCCGGCGATCTTGAGCGTGCCGCGCGTGAAGGGCGCGGCGCCGAAGACGGCCTCGACGAGCTCGGTGCGGCCGGATCCCTGCAGCCCCGACAGGCCGACGACTTCGCCGGCGCGCACGTCGAGGTCGATGCCGTCGAGCTGCGTGTTGCCGCCGCCGCGCACCTGCACGACGACCTCGCCCGTCTCGGTGCCGGGCTCGGGATCGGGGAAGAATGCGCTGATGGGCCGGCCGACCATGCGGCGCACGAGCGTCGGCTGATCCAGCGCGCCCACCGGATCGCTCGACACGAGCGCGCCGTCCTTCATCACGGTGATCGTGTCGCAGAGCTCGAAGATCTCCTTGAGCCGGTGGGAGACGTAGAGGATGGCGACGCCCCGGTCGCGCAGGCGCCGGATCACGCGGGCGAGGATCGCGACCTCGTGATCGGCGAGCGCCGCCGTCGGCTCGTCCATCGAGATGACCCTCGCGTCGATCGAGAGCGCCTTCACGATCTCGACGATCTGCTGCTCGGCGACGGTGAGGCTGCCGACCTGGGCGCCGGGGTCGATGCCTGCGATGCCGAGGTCGTCGAGCAGCTCGGCGGTGGCGCGCCGCATGGCGGCGGTGTCGATGAGGCCGCGGCGACGCGGTTCGCGGCCGAGGAAGACGTTCTGCGCGACGGATCGGTCGGGCAGCAGGTTGAACTCCTGGAACACGGTGGCCACCCCGGCGGCCGCGGCCTCGACCGGGTGCGCGAAGTCGACGCTCGCGCCGTCGAGCCGCATGTCGCCGGCGTCGCGGCGGTACACGCCGGCGACGATCTTCATGAGCGTGGATTTGCCGGCGCCGTTCTCGCCGACGAGACCGTGCACCGTGCCGGGCACGAGATCGAGCGAGATGCCGTGCAGCACCTCGTTGCCGAAGAACTGCTTGCGGATGCCGGTGACGCTGAGCACGGGTGCGGTGGTCACGAGGCCACCTCCACCCAGCGCCCGGCGCGGGCCGATTCGAGCACGGCGTCGGTGATCTGCGCGGCGCGCAGGCCGTCGGCGAAGGTCGGGAGCCCCTCGGGCCGCTCGCCCGCGACCGCCGCGTACGCGTCGGCGACGAACGCGTCGAACGCGTCCTGATACCCCTGCGCGTGCCCGGCGGGAACGTTCGAGAGGCGCGCCGCGTCGGGCGAGAGCGCGTCGGGATCGCGCCGCAGCAGGAGCGACTGGTCGCGGCGCCCCACCCACAGCCGCTCGGGGTCCTCCTGCTCGAAGCGCACGCTCTCGCGGGCGTTCGCGATCTCGAGCACGAGTCCGTTCTTGCGGCCGGGCGCGACCTGGGAGACGAGCAGCGATCCGATGCCGCCGCCTGCGAGCTCGAGGGTCAGCGCCACCGCGTCCTCCGTGCTCACCCGCTGACCGTTCCGCTCCGCGTGCACGGTGCGGGTGGTCGCGACGAGGCGGGTGATGCGGTCTCCGCTGACGAACTCGACGAGGTCGACGAGGTGCGATCCGATGTCTGCGAAGGCGCGCGACGGACCGCCGGCGTCGGCGGCCACCCGCCAGTTGTCGTCGTGCGCGCCGAGCAGCCAATCCTGCAGGTACTGCCCCGAGATGGTGACGACGGCGCCGGGGCCCCCGCCCGCGATGCGGGCCCGAGCCTCGCGCACCATCGGGTGGTAGCGGTAGACGAAGGGCACCGCGCCGACCCGCCCCTCGGCCTCGACGAGGTCGACGAGCGCACGGGCGTCCGCCGCCGATGTGGCGAGCGGCTTCTCGCAGATCACGTGCGAGCCGGCGAGCAGTGCGGCGCGCGCGAGAGCGACGTGGCTCGTGTTCGGGGTGCAGATGTGCACGACCGTGTGCGCCTCGGCGAGCAGCTGCTCGGCGGTCGCCGCGCGCTCGTAACCGAGCGCGGCCGCGGCGCGCTCGGAGCTCTGCGGGCTCGACGCGGCGAGCGTCGCGAGGCGGGCGCCGGCGAGCCGGGCGGCGTGCGTGTGGGTGCGAGCCATGAAGCCGGCGCCGAGCATTCCGATGCTGGGCGGCCGGCGAGACTCCATCGTCTGCGGGGACATGGGTCCATTGTGTTTCCGGACTCCACACTTTTGTCAAGTATTCTTCATAAGTAATCAAACCGTTACCGAAGTTGGGGGTGTGGTTTACTGAAAGCGTGACCGCGATCATCGCCCCCTCCGAGCCCCCGGCCTCCTCCGCCGGCGGACTGCTGCAGCTCTTCCGCGACGGAGCACCCCGCACGCGCGCCCACCTCGCCCAGGTCACCGGACTCTCCCGCCCCACCGTCGCGCAGCGCATCGACCAGCTCATCGAGCTCGGCCTCATCGCTCCCGTCGCCGACGCAGCCTCCACCGGAGGGCGCCCGTCGGCCCAGCTCGCCTTCAACCCGCGCGCACGCGTCGTGCTCGCGGCCGACCTCGGCGCCCTGCACGCGCGCGTCGCCGTCACCGACCTGCGGGGCGAACTGCTCGCCGAGATCTCGACGCCGCGCGAGATCTCATCGGGGCCCGAGGCCGCCATCTCCTGGATCCTCGACTCCGCCGAAGAACTGCTCCCCGGCCTCGGCTACGACCTGTCGCACGTCGCCGGAGTCGGCATCGGAGTACCCGGCCCCGTCGAGTTCTCCACCGGCCGCCCCATCAACCCGCCCATCATGCCCGGCTGGGATCGCTTCGACATCCCGAGCGCCATCCGCTCCCGCATCGACGCGCCCGTGCTCGTCGACAACGACGTCAACATCATGGCGCTCGGCGAACTCGCGACCGCGTGGAACGGAGTCACCGACCTCATCTTCGTGAAGGTCGCGAGCGGCATCGGGGCCGGCATCGTGTCCGGCGGAAGCCTCCGCCGCGGCGCCAACGGCGCCGCCGGCGACATCGGCCACATCGCACTCGCCCGCGCCGCCGACACCCCCTGCCCCTGCGGCAATCGCGGCTGCCTCGAAGCCGTCGCCTCCGGGCGCGCCCTCGCCCGCGCGCTGAGCACGCCGGAGGCGCCCCTCCACCGCCCCAGCGCAGTCGTCGCGCTCGCGAAAGCCGGAGACGTGCACGCGATCCAGCTGATCCGCCAGGCCGGCCGCGACATCGGCGAAGTGCTCACCGCCTGCGTCTCGATCATGAACCCCTCCGCCATCGTCATCGGCGGCACCATGGCGCAAGCGGCGGAGCACCTCGTCGCCGGCGTGCGCGAAGTGGTCTACGCGCGATCCATCCCGCTCTCCACCGAGCAGCTCACCATCGCCCCCTCGCTCGCCGCCGGCAACGCCGCGATCTACGGCGCCGCGCAGCTCGCGATCGACGCCGCGCTCGCACCCGAGCGCATCGCCGCCGCCCTCGGCGGATAGCGGGGCGCACCCGCCGCAGCGGCGGTGCGCTCGGCGGCGCCTACGGCACGGTGTAGCCGGCGGCCCGCACGAGCTCGTACCACTCGGCGCGCGTCAGCGTGACATCGGAGCCCTGAGCGGCGGCGGCCACGCGGTCGGGCGAGGTCGTGCCCAGCACCACCTGCATGCGCGCCGGGTGACGCGTGATCCACGCGACGGCGATCGCCTCGGCGGGCACCCCGTACTGGGCCGACAGGCGGTCGATCACCGCGTTGAGCTCGGGATAGCGATCCGACCCGAGGAAGGGGCCGTCGAAGAAGTTCGCCTGGAACGGCGACCAGGCCTGCACCGTGATGTCGTGGAGGCGGCAGTAGTCGAGCACCCCGTCGTCTCGGGAGACCGACTGCGGCAGTCCCTGCATGTTCGCGGCGATGCCCTGGGCGACCATCGGCGCGTGCGTGATCGAGAGCTGCAGCTGATTCGCGACGAGCGGCTGCGCCACGTACTTGCGCAGCAGGTCGATCTGCCGGGGCGTGTGGTTCGACACGCCGAACGCCCGCACCTTGCCCGAGGCCGAGAGCTCGTCGAACGCCCGCGCCACCTCCTCGGGCTCGACGAGCGCGTCGGGGCGGTGCAGCAGCAGAATGTCGAGGTAGTCGGCGCCCAGCGCCTCGAGCGAGCCGTGCACCGACTCCATGATGTGCGCGTACGAGAAGTCGAAGTACGGCCCGTCTTTCACGATGCCGGCCTTCGACTGGATCACCCACTGCTCGCGCTCCGACGCCGTGAACCGCAGCGCCTCCGCGAAGCGCCGCTCGCACCCGTGCAGCCGGTCGCCGTAGATGTCGGCGTGGTCGAGCAGCGTGATGCCCGCGTCGCGGGCCGCACTCACCAGGGTGCGCACCTCGTCGTCCGACTTGTCTTGGATGCGCATCAACCCCAGCACGACATCGGAGACGGAGAGTTCGGTGCCCGGCAGTGTGATCGTGCGCATGCGCCTCACACTACCGGGCGCCGCGCCGCGGCGCCCGGGCGCAGCGGCGCGGCAGAGACCGCGCGCGCCGCCCCGGCGCCGACGGAGCGGACCTACGCCGAGGCCGCGGTGAGGTTCGCGACCTCGTCCGCCGAGAGCTCGAGCGAGAGCGACGCGAGCAGCGCCGGCAGCTGATCGAGGTTGCGCGCGCTGGCGATCGGTGCGGCCACCGTGGGCTGCTGGCGCAGCCAGGCGAGCGATACCGCCGCCACCGGAGCGTCGTGGGCGTCGGCCGCCGCGTCGAGGGCGGCGAGCACCGCGCGACCCCGATCGTCGAGGTACTCGGCCGCCTCGCCTGCGCGGGGGCTCGCGCCCGCCGCGGTCGCGTCTTCGGCGTCGCGGTACTTGCCGGCCAGGAAGCCCTTCGCGAGCGAGAAGTACGGGAACACCGCGAGCCCCTCCTCCTCGGCGACCGCGCGCAGACCGTTCGTCTCGAAATCGCGCTCGACCAGGTTGTAGTGCGGCTGCAGCGCGACGGGCAGGTGGTAGCCGCCCGCTCGCGCGATCCGGAACCACTCGGCCACCCGATCCGCCGTGTAGTTCGATACGCCGATCGCGCGCACCTTGCCCGCGTCCACCAGCTCGGAGAAGGCGGCGACCGTCTCCTCGAGCGGCGTATCGGCGTCGTCGAAGTGCGCGTAGTAGAGGTCGATGCGGTCGGTCTGCAGGCGCTGCAGCGACGCGTCGGCGGCGGCGCGCACGTTCGCGGCGGCGAGGCCCGAGAACTGCGGGTGCGTCGACACCTTCGTCGCGATCACCACCGCGTCGCGGCTGCTGCGCTCGCGGAGCCACTCGCCGATGATGGTCTCGGACTCGCCGCCCGAGTTGCCCGGCGCCCACGCCGAGTACCCGTCAGCCGTGTCGATGAAGTCGCCGCCGCCCTGCGTGAACGCGTCGAGCACGTCGAACGACGTGGCCCGGTCGGCCGTCCACCCGAAGACGTTGCCTCCGAGCGCGAGCGGGGCGATCTCGAGATCGGAGTTCCCGATGCGGGTCCGTGCGGTCTGTGCAGCCTGAGTCATGAGCTCTCCTTCGCGATGCGTGCCACCCTGCGGTGCTTCCACCCACCCCAACAACGCGGGCCCGGCCCGCATTCCGCCGGATCGCGCACGCCGCCGCGCTGCACCGCGCCGCGCTCCGCCCGCGCACCGCGCGCCGCTCGTCGTGCAGTGGATCCGCCGTCACACGGACGCATTCCCCGAAAACGCCCTGCATTTCACAGGATCTCCTGTACGACGCTGGGCGCGGGCGCCGTCTGCGGGGCGCCTCGCCCGCCACTCACAACCCACCGCCCGCCGCTCCTCGTGCAGTGGATCCGCCGTCGCGCGGACGCATTCCCCGAGAACGCTCTGCATTTCACAGGATCTCCTGCGCGACGCCGAGCGCGGGCATCGCGGCGCGGGCCGCCACGCCGAGCGCGGCCGGGCGCCCGGGCCGTGACGCCGAGCGCGGGCCGACCGGCCCGGGCCGCTACGCTGAAGAGACGAGCGGAAGACCTGGGGGTGGCGCGTGAGCGGGGATCATCACTCGACCGTCTCCGTCGTGATCCCCGTCAAAGACGACGCCGCCCTGCTGCGGCGCTGCCTCGACGCGCTCGGACGGCAGACGCGGGCGGCCGACGAGATCATCGTCGTCGACAACAACTCGCGCGACGACTCCGCGCAGGTGGCGCGCGCAGCCGGCGCGGCCGTCGTGCCGTGCCCCGCACCCGGCATCCCGGCGGCGAGCGCGACGGGCTACGACGCCGCGTCGGGGAGCATCGTGCTCCGCCTCGACGCGGACTGCGTGCCCGACGCGACGTGGATCGCGGCACTCGCCTCGGTGCTCGACGCCCGGCCCGACATCGCCGTCGTGACGGGGAGCGCGCACTTCATCGACGGTCCCCGGCCCCTGCGCCGCGTCGCCGCCGCCGTCTACCTCGGCATGTACGTGGCGACGACCGCTCCGGCGCTCGGGCACACCCCCGTGTTCGGCTCGAACCTGGGGTTCCGCCGGTCGGCGTGGGAGGCGGTGCGCGACGAGGTGCATCTGCGCGCCGACATTCACGACGACCTCGATCTGGCGTACCACTTCGGCGAACGGCATCGCATCCGCCGCGTGCGCGCAGCGGTGATGGGCATGTCGATGCGGCCCCTGAGCTCCGCGCGCGGGTTCGCCCGGCGCACGGAGTGGGCGATCCGCACGGTGCTCATGCACTGGCCCGCCGACTTTCCTTCGGTGCGCTGGATCCGCCTGGCCCTGCGACGACTGCTCCACCGTCTGGGCGTGCCGACACCGCGCGGGGCCCGCTCGTGACGGCGCACGAGGCGCGCGAGGCGCACGAGGCGCACGACGCGCACGACGCCCACGAGGCGCACGACCTGCGCGTGATGATCGCGAACATCCGCCGCGACCTCGGATCCTGGGCGCTGCGACCGGCGGATCGCTGGCCGGTGCGCCGCGACCGGCTGCGCGCGCAGTTGCGCTCGATCGCCCCGCACGTGCTCGGCGTGCAGGAGTCGCTGCCGGGCCAGACCCGCTGGGTGCGCGAGTCGCTGGGCGACCGGTACGGCTTCGTCGGCCACGGGCGCGACGCGGATGGCGGCGGCGAGGGCTGCCCCGTGTTCTTCGACCGCACCCGCCTCGAACTGCTCGGCTGGCGGCAGACGGCCCTGTCCGATGCGCCGCACCGTGCCGGCTCGCGCAGCTGGGGCAACCCGTTCCCGCGCGTCGCGGTGACCGCGCGCTTCCGCATCCGCGGCACCGGTGCTGAGTTCCGGTGCGTGAACACCCACCTCGACCCGGTGAGCGCCCGTTCGAGGGAGCGCTCGCTCGCCCACCTGCGCGATGCGATCACCGCCGAACCGGGCCCCGCGATCCTCACCGGCGACTTCAACACCGGGCCGGGGTCGGCCGCCCTCGACGCCCTGCTCGCCGGCGGGGCCCTGCGCGATGCGTGGCGCGCCGCTCGCGAACGCGGCTCCCCCGAGTACGCCACGTACGCGAACTACCGCGCGCCGCGCCCCGGCCGCAGGCTCGACTGGATCGTCGCGACCGCCGACGTCGTAGTGGATCGCGTGCGCATCGTCGCCGAACCCGTTCTCGGCGGATGGCCGTCGGATCACCTGCCCGTGCTCGCCGAGGTGCGCCTCCCGAAAGGCTCCGACCCCGCATGAAAGAGAACTTCCTCCGCCCGCCCCGAGGCCCGGCCGAGTACGCGGCCGACGCGCTGCGCGTCTTCGGGCTGCTCGGGGTCGTCTTCGCCGCGATCCGACTGCAGCCCACCGATGCGGGCATTCTCGCGCTGACCCTGCCCGCGCTCGTCGCGCCGCGCTTCCTCGGCGCGCGCGCGTCGTTCGACATCGCCTTCTCCGCGATCGTGCTGCTCGCGGCGTGGAGCAACGTGATCGACCTCTACCGCACGGTCGACGGCTGGGACATCGTGATGCACGTCGTCTGCATGGCCGCTCTCGTGCCGATGGCGTATCTGCTGCTCGCCCACTGGGGCGTGGTTCCGGCGACCGCGTCCCCAGATTTCCGCAGGCGCGTGCCGATCGTGCTGTACCCGGTGCTCGGGCTGGCGCTCGGCGCGGTGTGGGAGATGATCGAGTGGGCGGGCTTCGTGTTCATCAGCGACGACATCTTCGTGGAGTACCACGACACGATCAGCGACATGGCCGTCGGCGCGCTGGGCGCGCTCGCCGCGGGGGTGCTGCTCGCCGGGGTGCGCCTCGATCGCGCGTGAGCCGGGGGCGCCTCGGTTACTGAGACGCCCCCCGGCCCGGCGGACCGACCCGGCGGAAGGGCCCGGCTGAACCGCGCCGGCTGAACCGCGCCCTACGCCCCCGGCATCACGGAGAGCTCCAGCCCGTCGCCGTCGCCCGCCACGTCGACCCGCACGGCCGAGCCGTCGCGCACCTCGCCCGAGAGGATCGCCCGGGCGAGCCGGTCGTCGATCTCCTTCTGCATGAGCCGCCGGAGCGGCCGGGCGCCGTAGATCGGGTCGTAGCCGCGCGATGCGAGCCAGCTCCGCGCGTCGGGCGTGACGGCGAGCGTGAGGCGGCGATCCGCCAGTCTCAGCTGCAGCCGGTCGATCGAGAGCTCCACGATCTGCGCCAGGTCGGCTTCGCTGAGCGGGTGGAAGATCACCATCTCGTCGAGCCGGTTGATGAACTCGGGCTTGAATGCGCGCCGCACGGTCTCGCGCACCGCGCTCTCCTTCTCGCTCCACACCATGTCGGGGTCGATCAGGTACTGGCTGCCGAGGTTCGAGGTGAGGATCAGGATGACGTTGCGGAAGTCGACCGTGCGGCCCTGCCCGTCGGTCAGGCGGCCGTCGTCGAGCACCTGCAGCAGCACGTCGAAGACCTCGGGGTGCGCCTTCTCGACCTCGTCGAGCAGCACGACCGAGTACGGCCGGCGCCGCACGCTCTCGGTGAGCTGGCCGCCCTGCTCGTAGCCGACGTACCCGGGAGGGGCGCCGACGAGGCGGGAGACGGAGTGCTTCTCGCCGTACTCCGACATGTCGATGCGCACCATGGCGTGCTCGTCGTCGAAGAGGAACTCGGCGAGCGCCTTGGCGAGCTCGGTCTTGCCGACGCCGGTCGGGCCGAGGAAGAGGAAGGATCCGGTGGGCCGGTTCGGGTCGGCGATGCCGGCCCGGGTGCGCCGCACCGCATCGGCGACGGCGCGCACGGCGTCGCCCTGCCCGATGAGGCGCTTCGCGAGCTCGTGCTCGAGGGCGAGCAGCTTCTCGGTCTCCCCCTGCAGCAGACGCCCGACGGGGATGCCGGTCCAGGCGGCGACGACCCCCGCGATGTCCTCGTCGGTGACCTGGTCGTTGACCATCCGATCCTCGTCGCCCACCGCGCCCTGCGCCTCGGCGTCCTCGGCCTCGGTCAGCTGCTTCTGGATGACCGGGATCTCGCCGTACAGCAGCTTGGACGCCTTCTCGAGCTTGCCCTCGCGCTGGGCGACCTCGGCCTCCATGCGCAGCTGATCGAGCTTCTCGCGGAGCGCGCCGACACGGTTCAGCGAGTCGCGCTCGCGCTCCCACCGCGCCTCGAGCGCGTCGAGCTCGGTGCGCTTGGCCGCGAGGTCGTCGCGCAGTTTCGCGAGGCGCTCCTTCGATGCCTCGTCCTTCTCCTTCTTGAGGGCGAGCTCTTCGAGCTTCAGGCGATCCACCGCGCGTCGCAGCTCGTCGATCTCGACCGGGGCCGAGTCGATCTCCATGCGCAGCCGGCTCGCCGCCTCGTCGATCAGGTCGATGGCCTTGTCGGGCAGCTGCCGCGCGGTGATGTAGCGGTCGGAGAGCGCTGCTGCGGCGACGAGCGCCGAGTCGGCGATGGTCACCTTGTGGTGCGCTTCGTACCGCTCCTTCAAGCCGCGCAGGATCGCCACCGTGTCGGTGACCGACGGCTCGCCCACGTAGACCTGCTGGAAGCGGCGTTCGAGCGCGGCGTCTTTCTCGATGTACTCGCGGTACTCGTCGAGCGTGGTGGCGCCGATGAGCCGCAGCTCGCCGCGCGCGAGCATCGGCTTCAACATCTGGGAGGCGGCCACGGACGATTCGCCGCCGCCGGCCCCCATGAGGGTGTGCAGCTCGTCGATGAAGGTGATGAACTTGCCGTCGGAGTCCTTGATCTCCTGCAACACCGCCTTCATGCGCTCCTCGAACTCGCCGCGGTACTTCGCCCCGGCGATGAGGGCGGAGATGTCGAGCGAGATGAGCTCCTTGTCCTTCAGGGATTCGGCGACGTCGCCGGCGATGATGCGCTGCGCGAGCCCTTCCACGACGGCGGTCTTGCCGACGCCGGGTTCGCCGATGAGCACGGGGTTGTTCTTCGTGCGGCGGGTGAGCACCTGACTCACGCGCCGGATCTCGGAGTCGCGGCCGATGACCGGATCGAGCTTGCCCGAGCGGGCCACCTCGGTCAGGTTCACGCCGAACTGCTCGAGCGCCGACTGCTGCTCGCCCTCGCCCTGGGCGGGCGTCCAATTTGCCTGCATCTGGGGTCCTCTCTGCGTCGATGCCGGTCGCGGGTGATGCGCGCCCTGATCAGGCGCTCCCGCAAAGTTGAGTGAATATGACTCAAGTTTAGCGCCTTCGATGCGATTGCGCTAGAACCGCTGCGCGATCCGGCCCCGCTCGCGCCCGCTAGCCTGGGAGCGACCATCATCAGACCGCGAAGGAACGCCTCACATGTCCAAGATCGCCCTCGTGCGCAAGCCCAGCCCCCGCCTCGACGACGGCATCGTCGACCACATCGAGAAGGTGACGGTCGACCTCGAGCGCGCACTCGAGGAGTGGCACGGCTACGTCGCCGCCCTCCGCGCGCACGGCTGGGAGACCATCGAGGTCGAAGCCGCCGACGACTGCCCCGACTCCGTGTTCATCGAGGACACGGTCGTGATGTTCCGCAACGTCGCCGTGATCTCGCGCCCGGGCGCCGACAGCCGCAAGCCCGAGACCGCGGGCACCCGCAGGGCGCTCGAAGAGCTCGGCCTCCCCATCGCCGAGATCCGGGAGCCCGGCACGCTGGACGGCGGCGACGTGCTGAAGATCGGCGACACCGTCTACGTGGGCCGCGGCGGCCGCACGAACGCCGAGGGCATCGCCCAGCTGCGCCGCATCCTCGGCCCCCTCGGGGCCACGGTCGTCGGCGTTCCCGTCACGAAGGTGCTGCACCTCAAGACCGCCGTCACCGCGCTCCCCGACGGCACGGTCATCGGCTACCCCGAGTTCGTCGACAACGCCGACCTCTTCGACCGCTTCCTGCCGGTGCCCGAGCCGCACGGCACCGCCGTCGTCTGCCTGAGCGAATCCGAGCTCATCATCTCGGCGTCGGCCCCGAAGACCGCCGAGATGCTGCGCGACCTCGGCTACACGGTGACGGAGGTCGCCCTCGCCGAGTACGAGAAGCTCGAGGGCTGCCCCACCTGCCTCTCCGTGCGGGTGCGCAACGCGCACTGACGCGCCGCCCGGCGCCGGCGACTTCCGGCGCCGGCGAGTGGCCCCCGGGGGCCGGGCGACTTCCGGCGCCGGCGGGTGGCCCCCGGGGGCCGGGCGCGCGTACCCTGGCGTCATCCGACACGCACCGGGAGGCCGCATATGAGCGCACTGATCACCGCCGATCCCCCGCGGGCCACGCCCCTGCAGCACGTCGCGCGCGTGCTGCTGGGCGCCGCCCTGCTCTTCGCGGGGATCGCGCACCTCACGTTCGCGCGCCGCGAGTTCCAGGCGCAGGTGCCCGACTGGGTTCCGGCCGACAAGGACTTCGTCGTCATCGCCTCGGGGGTCGTCGAGATCACGCTCGGCGGCGCCGCGATCGTGCTCGGCAGGCTGCGCGTACCGGTGGGCTGGGTGATCGCCGCGTTCTTCGTCGCCGTCTTCCCCGGCAACATCTCCCAGTTCGTCACCCGCACCGACGCATTCGGACTCGAGAGCGACGCGGCGCGCGGCATCCGACTGGTCTTCCAGCCGCTCCTCGTGCTGTGGGCGCTGTGGTCGTGCGGCGCACTCCAGGCCGTGCGGCGCTCACGGCGCCGCTGAGCATCGGCTCCGTGTGCGCTGCGGGGGCCGAGGCGGTCAGACGTGACGCAGATCCTCCGTGATCGCCGCAGCAGTCTCGAGGAGCCGCGGCAGATGCGCGTCGCGGAGGTGCGCGAGTGTGTCACGGCTCGCGCTCGTCGAGACGTTCACCGCGGCGGCGACCGTGCCGTCGCGGCGGCGCACGGGGGCGGCGGCCGAGCGCAGCCCCGGCTCGAGTTCGCCGTCGACGATCGCCCAGCCCTGCTCGCGCACGCGCTGCAGCTCGGCGCGCAGCCGCCCGGCGTCGGTCGTCGTGCGGTCGGTGAGCGCCTCCATCGGCGCCCGCGCCAGCACCTCGTCGCGCTGCGCCTCCGGCAGTGGGGCGAGCAGCACCCGCCCCATGCTCGTCGCGTATGCGGGGAAGCGGGTGCCGATGGTGATGCCGACCGTCATGATGCGCCGCGTCGGCACGCGGGCGACGTAGACGATCTCGTCGCCCGAGAGCACCGCCGCCGACACCGACTCGCCCGTCTCGCGCGAGAGACGTTCGAGGTGGGGCTGCATCGTCTCGGGGAGCGACAGTGCGGAGAGGTAGCTGAAGCCGAGCTCCAGCACCCGCGGGGTGAGCGCGAACGCGCGGGCATCGGAGCGCACGTAGCCGAGGGTCTCGAGGGTGCGCAGGAAGCGGCGCGCGGCGGCCGCCGGGATTCCGGCGCGACGGGAGACCTCGCTGAGGCTCAGCTCAGGGTGCTCCGCGTCGAATGCTCGGATCACGGCGAGACCGCGTGCGAGCGACTGCACGAAGTCGCTGCTCGACGACTCGCCGGCGGGGTCTGCGTGCGCGTTCACGCGCCCACACTACCGGCAGGCGGCGCGGCTCGGCGCTTCCGCTGCGGCACCCGATCAGCGTTCGAGCACGACGGCGAGGCCCTGGCCCACCCCGATGCAGATCGCCACGACGGCGACGCCCGAGCCGCGGCGCCGCAGTTCATGCGCGGCGCGCCCGATGATGCGGCCGCCCGAGGCGCCGAGCGGGTGCCCGATCGCCAGGGCTCCGCCGTGCACGTTGAGCCGCTCGGGGTCGAGTTCGGGCCACCCGGCGAGGCAGGCGAGCGATTGCGATGCGAAGGCCTCGTTCAGCTCGACGACGTCGACGTCGGCCCAGGTGCGGCCTGCGCGTTCGAGGGCGCGGTTGGCGGCTTCGACCGGCGCGATGGGGAAGCGATCGGGGTCGACCCCGTGCGCCGCGCGGCCGGTGATGCGCGCGAGGGGCTCGGCGTCGAGCGCCCCCTCGCCGCCGACGAGCACCGCGGAGGCGCCGTCGTTGATCGATGAGGAGTTGCCGGCGGTGACCGTGCCCTCCGCCGCGAAGAGCGGCCGCAGGGCCGCGAGCTTCTCGACGGTCGACCCGTCGCGGATGCCCTCGTCGCGCGCGAGCTCGGCCCCCGGCACCTGCACGATCTCGTCGGCGAACACGCCCGCGGCCCATGCGGCCGCGGCCCGCTCGTGCGATCGCACGGCGAACGCATCCTGCGCGTCGCGGGTGATGCCCCACTCCCGCGCGATCTGCTCGGCCGACTCTCCGTTCGAGATGGTCCAGTGGGCGGGCAGCGCCGGATTGACCATGCGCCAGCCGATCGAGGTGTTCCACATGGTCGGGTTGCCGGCGGCCGGCCACGGCTTGGGCGACTTCTCGACCACGAAGGGGGCGCGGCTCATCGACTCCACTCCGCCGGCGAGCACGATGCCGGCGTCGCCCGTCTCGACCGCCCGCGCAGCCTGCACCACCGCTTCGACCGACGACGCGCAGAGACGGTTGACGGTCGTGCCGGTCACGGTGGTGGGGAAGCCGGCGAGCAGGGCGCCGAAGCGCGCCACGTTGCGGTTGTCCTCGCCCGCCTGGTTCGCGTCGCCGAAGATCACGTCGCCGATGCGCGCCGGGTCGAAGTCGCCGCGCTCGACCGTCGCGCGCATGACGACGGCGGCGAGATCGTCGGGGCGCACGCCCGCGAGCGCTCCGCCCGCCCGACCGAACGGCGTGCGCACCGCATCGTAGATGTAGGCTCCGGTCATGATCGCTCCTCCGCGGTCGCGTCGACGAGGCGCAGCCCGGTGGCCGCCTCGAGCGTGCTGATCGTGTGCTCGCCGAACGTCTCGCGCACGGCGAATCCGTTCGCGGTGACGTCGAAGACCGCGTGATCGGTGTACACCCGCGAGACGCAGCCGGCCCCGGTCAGCGGATAGGTGCAGGTTTCGACGAGCTTCGACTCCCCCTGCTTGGTCAGCAGGTCGGTCATCACGTACACGTGCTTCGCGCCGATCGCGAGATCCATCGCCCCGCCCACCGCCGGGATCGCGCCCGGAGCTCCGGTCGACCAGTTGGCCAGGTCGCCGTTGGCCGCCACCTGGAAGGCACCCAGCACGCACACGTCGAGGTGGCCGCCCCGCATCATCGCGAAGGAGTCGGCGTGGTGGAAGTACGCGGCACCGGCGACGGCGGTGACCGCCTGCTTGCCCGCATTGATGAGATCGGGATCGACGAGGCCCGCGGCGGGGGCGGCCCCCATGCCGAGCATGCCGTTCTCGGTGTGCAGGATGATCTCCGCGCCCTCGGGCAGGTAGTCGGCGACGAGGGTGGGGGCGCCGATGCCGAGATTCACGATGGAGCCCTCGGGGATGTCGGCGGCGATGCGCGCGGCGAGCTGCCGGCGGCTGATGCGCGTGGTCATCGGACGGCCTCCTCGGCGGGTACGGCGGACGCGGGCACGGGGTCGCCGGCGAGATCGACGCCGCCGACGAAGGCGCCGTCGCGCAGCCAGGGGCGCTCCCCCACCGCCACCACGCGGTCGACGTAGATGCCGGGGGTCACCACGACCTCGGGATCGATGCCGCCGAGGGGCACCACGCCGTCGACCTGCACGACCGTCAGCTGGGCCGCCGCGGCCATGATGGGCCCGAAGTTGCGCGCGGTCGCGCGGTACACGAGGTTGCCCCACCGGTCGGTGCTCAGCGCGCTGATGAGGGCGACGTCGGCGCTGATCGGGTACTCGAGCGCGTAGGTGCGGCCGCCGATCTCGCGGGTCTCCTTGCCCGCGGCGAGCTCGGTGCCGACGCCCGTGGGCGTGTAGAACGCGCCGATCCCCGCGCCTGCCGCTCGGATGCGCTCCGCGAGGTTGCCCTGCGGCACCAGTTCGAGCTCGATGGCGCCCTCGCGGTACAGGGCGTCGAAGACCCACGAATCGCTCTGGCGGGGGAACGAGCAGATGATCTTCCGCACCCGCCGCTCGGCCAAGAGCGCAGCGAGGCCGACGTCGCCGTTGCCCGCGTTGTTGTTGACGATGGTGAGCTCGCGAGCTCCCTGCTCGATGAGCGCGTCGATCAGCTCGACCGGCTGGCCCGCACGGCCGAACCCCCCGATCATCACGGTGGCGCCGTCGGCGATTCCCGCGACGGCGGCAGCGGGATCCTGCACGATCTTGTCGATCATCCGCGCGGTTTTTCGCTCAGCGAAATCTTCTTCATCATGCGAACATGCTACTTCGGTTCCCGTCATCGCGCATCCCCGGGTCGCACTCGGGCGCCGGTGCCAGACTGTCGCCATGGCTCTCACCGCACTCATCACCGGCGCTTCCACGGGACTCGGGGCGGAGCTCGCCCGCCAGATCGCGGCGAAGGGGGTGCACCTCGTGCTCGTCGCGCGCGACGGCGATCGACTCGAGGGGCTCGCCGCCCAACTGCGGGGCCGGCACGGGATCGAGGCCGAAGCACTCCCCGCCGACCTCACGCGAGCTCCCGACCTCGAACGCGTGGCGGCGCGTCTCGCCGACCGCGCGCACCCGATCGACATCCTCGTCAACAATGCCGGATTCGGCGTCGCCGCCGGCTTCGAGACGAGCGAGCTCGACGACGAGCGCCGCCTGCACGAGCTGCTGTCATGGGTGCCGCTGCACCTCTCGCACGCCGCCGTACCCGGAATGCTCGAGCGGGGGTACGGCTGGATCCTGAACGTCGCGAGCGTCGCCGCATTCACCCCCACCGGCACGTACGGCGCCGCGAAGGCCGCGACCGTGTCGCTCTCACGCTCGCTCAACGCCCGGTACCGGCGCCGCGGCCTGCACGTCACCGCCCTCTGCCCGGGCCTCCTCGACACCGAGTTCCACGCTCGCATGGGCGAGGATCACCTCCCGCGCCTGCCCCGCATCGCCTGGGCGAGCACCGCCCGGGTCGCGCACGAGGGCATCTCGGCGGTGCGCCGCGGGCGCAGCGTCGTCGTCTCCGACTGGAGGTACCGCTTGCTGGCTCCGCTCACCCACCTGCTGCCCGACCGGCTGCTCGAACGCGCCTCGACCACCAACGACGGCGCGCTCAACTGACACCGGCGACGGCGCTCGACGCGCACTCGCCGGGCGCCGGCCGATGCCGAATCACCGACCCACACGGCCCGCCGGGCCGCCCGTCGCCCGATCCCGATTCACTGCCCGCACCCGAGCAGCGGGCATAGTCTGGGGCCATGGTCAACTATCGGTATCTCGGAAACAGCGGCTTCAAGGTCTCAGAAATCACGTTCGGCAACTGGGTGACGCACGCCTCCCAGGTCGCCGACGACGCGGCGATCCAGACGGTGCACGCGGCGCTCGACGCCGGCATCACGACGTTCGACACGGCCGACACCTACGCGAACACCGCGGCCGAGGCGGTCCTCGGCCGCGCGCTCGACGGCCAGCGCCGCGAGGGGCTCGAGATCTTCACGAAGGTCTACTTCCCGACCGGCCCCAAGGGACCGAACGACACCGGACTGAGCCGCAAGCACATCCTCGAGTCGATCAACGGCTCGCTGCGACGCCTCGGCACCGACTACGTCGACCTCTACCAGGCGCACCGCTTCGACTACGAGACGCCGCTCGAGGAGACGTTCCAGGCGTTCGCCGACGTCGTGCGGCAGGGCAAGGCGCTCTACATCGGCGTCTCGGAGTGGACGGCCGAGCAGCTGCGCGAGGGCCACCGGCTCGCCCGCGAGTTCGGGGTGCAGCTCGTCTCGAACCAGCCGCAGTACTCCATGCTGCACCGCGTCATCGAGGGCAAGGTCGTGCCCGCGTCCGAGGAGCTCGGCATCTCGCAGATCGTGTGGTCGCCGATGGCGCAGGGCGTGCTCTCGGGCAAGTACCTGCCCGGTCAGCCCGTCCCCTCCGGCTCGCGCGCCACCGACGGCAAGAGCGGCGCCGAGTTCATGCAGAAGTTCCTGGACGACCGCATCCTCGAGGCCGTGCAGCGCCTGAAGCCGATCGCGGAGGAGGCGGGCCTCACCATGCCGCAGCTCGCCATCGCGTGGGTGCTGCAGAACCCGAACGTCGCCGCCGCCCTCGTCGGCGCCTCGCGCCCCGAGCAGCTCGCCGACACGGTGAAGGCGTCGGGCGTCGTGCTCGAAGCCGACGCGCTGGAGGCGATCGACGCGGCCCTCGGCGATATCCCGAACCGCGACGCGGAGGACACCTACTGCGTCTCGCCGAAGACCCGCCTGGTTTAGCCGGCGGCGGCGGGGGCGGGGGCGGCGGCCGCGCCGCCCCTCGCCCGCACCGCCCCTCGCCTGCACCGCCCCTCGCCTGCGCCCGCCCCGCCCCTCTCTCGCCGAGCACGAGGGATTGCGCCGAGCACGAGGGTTTCTGTGCGCGGGATTCCCTCCGTCTCGGCGAAACACTCGCACTCGCGCGGGGAGGGGCGGGGCGGCGCGGCGGGCGGGGAGGGGCGGCGGCGCGCCTCTGGGCGCTGCGCTCACGCGCCCCGCCCCGCCCCCGCCCTTGCGCCCCCGCACCCACCGTGTTAGTTTTGCCGCAAAACTATCGGGCGGGCCGGCACCGGCCGCCCGCGAACGGGAGTGATCAATGAAGATCGTCATCATCGGCGCCGGCATCGGCGGCCTGCTCACCGCGCTGAGCCTGCACGACGCGGGCCTCACCGACATCGAGGTGTACGAGCGCTCCGCCGAGATCCGCGGCCTGGGCGTCGGCATCAACCTGCTGCCCCACGCGGTGCGCGAGCTCACCGAACTCGGCGTCGTCGATGACATCGCCGCCCTCGGCGTCGAACCCTCGGCGCTCGCCTACTTCAACCGCCACGGCCAGTCGATCTGGGAGGAGCCGCGCGGGCTCGCCGCGGGCTACGCGTGGCCGCAGCTCTCCGTGCACCGCGGGCGCCTGCAGCTCACCCTCCGCGACCTCGTCGAGCGGCGCATCGGCGACGTGATCCGCACCGGGCACCGGGTCGTGTCGGTCGAGGATCGCGCCGACAGCAGCACCGCGCACTTCGAGACGGCGCGCGGCCCGGTCTCGGTCGACGCCGACGTGGTGATCGCCGCCGACGGCATCCACTCCGCCGTGCGGGCGGAGCGCTACCCCGACGAGGGGGCGCCCCCGTGGAGCGGGCTCACCCTCTGGCGGGGCGTCGCGACCGCCGAGCCGTTCCTCGACGGTCGCACCATGGTGATGGTCGGCGACGGGGAGCAGAAGTTCGTCGCGTACCCGCTCGGGCCGGTCGGGCCCGACGGACGCATGCCCATCAACTTCATCGCCGAGCGGCGCGGGGCGGGATCCGGCGAGGTCGACTGGAACCACCCCATCGACCCGCAGCCCATCGTCGACCTCTTCCGGGAGTGGTCGTTCGACTGGATCGACATCCCCGCACTCATCGCGAGCGCCGATGAGATCCTCGAGTACCCGATGGTCGACCGCGATGCGCTGCCCGGGTGGACGTTCGGGCGCACGACCCTCGTCGGCGACGCCGCGCACGCGATGTACCCGAACGGGTCGAACGGCGGCTCGCAGGCGACGCTCGACGCGCGCACCCTCGCCTTCCACCTCGCGACCGCCGCCTCGCCCGAAGCGGGGCTGCGCGCCTACGAGGCGGATCGCCGCCCCGCGACCGCGGCCCTGCTCGAGCAGACGCGGCAGGCCGGCCCAGAGAAGGTGATGGTGCTCGCCGCAGAGCGCGCCCCCGAGGGCTTCGCCCACATCCACGACGTGATCGGCCCCGACGAGCTCGAGGAGGTCGCGACGGCCTACAAGCGGGCCGCCGGCTTCCACCCCACATCGCTGAACGATCGCGCGTCGCTCTCGGTGGTGCGCTGAACGATGGGCGCCGCCGTCGACCCCGCCCGCCTCGCCGGCGTCATCTCGCCCCTGCGCCGCGCCCTGCTCGCGGCCGCGCGGGCGGCCGGCGACCTGCCCGAGATCCCCGACTCGCAGATCCAGATCATCCGCGCCCTGCCCGACGGGGTGGCGCTCGCGCCGAGCGACCTCGCCGACGCCCTGCGCCTCGACCGGTCCACCGTCAGCAACGTGCTCGCGGCGATGCAGCGCGCCGGCCTGATCGAGCGCCGACCCGACGCCGCCGACGGCAGGCGCGTGCTGGTGTCGACCTCGGAAGAGGCCCGAATGCTCTTCGCCGCCTACGACCGGGCAAGCACGCGCATCCTCGGCGCCTCCCTGGCGGCGCTGCCGGCCCGCGATGCGCACGCCATCGAGACCGCGCTTCCCGCACTCGAACGGCTGCTCGACGCCCTCCTCGCCGACCGCGGGGTCGAGCAGCCCGAGCAATCGGCCGAGTCCGAGCAGTCGGCCGAGCCCGAGCAGTCGGCCGATCCCGAGCAGCCGGCCGATCCCGCGCTGCCCGCACCACCCCACCCCGCGAACGACCGAGCATCGGAGCACTCATGACCAGCCGCGCACCCGCACCCCACCCGGCACTGCCCACTCCGGGCCTCGAGCACGTGTTCGACGTCTCGGTCGCGCTCGGCGCGATCGAGGATCACGGCGCCACCCGGGCCGGCCACCGCAGGATCATCCCCATTCTCGGCGGCAGCATCACCGGCGAGGTGAACGCCGAGATTCTCCCCGGCGGCGCCGACTGGCAGATCGTGCGCGCCGACGGGTCGATCGAGATCGACGGACGCTACTCGGCCCGCACCGACGCCGGCGAACTGCTCTACCTGCAGGCGACGGGCGTGCGCAGCGGCGAGCCGCACGTGCTCGAATCGCTGCTCGCCGGCGAGCCGGTCGACCCGTCGGAGTACTACTTCCGCACCCTCGTCACGATCGAGACGTCGGCGCCGGCGCTCGCCCACCTCGAGCGCTCGCTGCACCTCGCCGTCGCCGCGCGCACCGCCGACTCCGTGCGCTACGCCACCTACCGCTTCGTGTAACCGGGCGGCGCAGCGGATCGCCGCATCACTCGCGGCGATCCTGCGTCACCCGCCGGTGCAGCCGCGCCGTGGCCACCGCGATCGCCGAGCCGATGAGCGTGTCGAGCACCCGCTCCGCGGCGGCCCCCATGAGATCGCCCCCGCCGGCGGCGGCCCCGGTGAGCAGCAGCACGAGCGGCGTGATGAACACGAGCGCGAGCGCGTAGTTGCGCACCACGACGAGCTCGATGATGAACTGCAGCCCCGTGAGCAGCAGCACGAGCGCGAACGGGATCGCGCCGAGCGGGGCGATCGCGAGGTACACGCCCGCACCCACGAGGGTGCCCACCGTGCGGTGCAGACCGCGGGCGAGCGAGTGGCGCCGCACCGCGCTCAGACCGATCACCGCGACGCCCGCCGAGACCGTCCAGTAGGCGCGGTGCGGGTCGATCCAGAGCATCGTGACCGCCGTGCCCGCGACCGAGACGATGAGAATGCGCAGGATCAGCCGAAGCTCGCCCGACCCCAGCCACGGACCGGGCAGGAGCTCCCCGAGCGGGCGCACCGGCTTCGCCCGCTCCGACCCCCGCAGCAGGGGGGCGAGCGCGAGCAGATACGAGAACAGCGCACCGCCCGAGAGGGCCGCGATGAGCACCAGCGGCGAATTCACCCGCTGCCCGTCGACCACCGCCGTGATGTTGCCGGCGAGCCCGTAGCTCAGCACGAAGAACACCGGGCCCGGCGGCCCGAGCCGGAAGGCGAACGACAGCGCCGACGTCGCCCCCGCGACGACGACGAGTCCGACGCCCAGCAGCACCGGCCACGGCGAGAGCGCCGCCCCGAGCGCCGCTGACGCGATCAGGGCGAGCGCGACGAACGGCAGCACCTTCGCGCGCTCCGCGGCGGCGAGGCCCGCGGCGAACAGCGCCACGAAGGCGCCCGCGGCGGTCTGCAGGCCGACCCCCTCGTAGCCGAGCGCCGTCAGCGCACCGAACGGCACCCCGATCGAGAGTGCGGCGCGCAGCGCGATCCAGAGCCGCGGGCCCGGGCCCGCCGGCATCTCGAAGAGGCTGCGCACCGCCTTGATCACCGCGGTCGGCGGCGTGCGCCGGTCGGGTCGGGCGGGATCGCCGTCGCCGACCGCTTCCGCCATGCTCGCCCTCCGCCCTTCGTACCCACCCATTCTTCCAGGTGCGGCGGGTGCGCGTGACCGCGCGGGTGCGGATGGTGCGACGACGCTGGCGAGTGCGGCGACGCTGGCGCATGCGGCGACGCTGGCGCATGGGCCGGCGCATGCGGCGAAGCGGCTGGCGCCGCCACGTCGGCGCGGGCGGAGGCCGCCTACGGTGCGGAGTTGGCCGATGCGGGGTCGAGCGCTTCGGCGGCGAGTCGCGCCGCGCCGATGATGCCCGCGTTGTTGCGCAACCGCGCCGGCACGACCGGCACCGTCACGCCCGGGAACGGGAGGTAGCTGTCGGAGGCCTTGCTGATGCTGCCGCCCAGCACGAACCGGTCGGGGTTCAGAATCTTCTCGAGATGGCCGATGTACCGGGCGACCCGCGACGCCCACTCCGCGAGCGTGATGCCCTCCCGCTCGATCACCTTCGCCGCGGTGTGCCGCTCGATCGAGGTGAAGCCGTCGAGCTCCAGGTGCCCGAGCTCGAAGTTCGGCACCAGCACGCCGTCTGCGACGAGGGCCGAGCCGATCCCGGTGCCGAAGGTGAGCACCAGCGTCACCCCGGGCAGCCCGCTGACCTCGCCGAACGCGACCTCGGCGATGCCCGCCGCGTCGGCGTCGTTGACCACGGTGCACGGCGCCTCCACGGCGGCGGAGAGCAGCGCGTGGGCGTCGGTGCCGATCCAGCTGAGGTCGATGTTCGCCGCCGTGCGCATCACGCCGTCGCGCACCACCCCGGGCAGGGTGACGCCGACCGGCAGCGTCTCGGCGCCGGCGAACCCGCCTGCTGCGAGCTCGGCGCGGATCGCCGCCGCCATTCGGCCGACCGCCGCCGCGATGTCCGCCGGAGCCCCGCCCGCGGGGGTCGCCACCTTGTGCCGAGCGGTGATCTTGTCGCCGGTCGCCACGTCGATCGCGGCGCCCTTGATACCCGTGCCCCCGACGTCGATGCCGATGGCTGCGTGCTGCACTCCCATAGCGGCGAGTGTATCGGCAGCGGCGTCGGCCCCGCTAGACGGCGCGGAGCACGAGCGCGCTGCCCTGCCCGCCGCCCCCGCAGATGCCGACGGCGCCGAGCGACCCGCTGCCGCGCTCGGCGAGCTGCCGCGCGAGCGTGCCCACGATGCGGGCGCCGGATGCACCGATCGGGTGGCCGAGCGCGATCGCCCCGCCGTGCGGGTTGACGACGGCGGGATCGAGCCCAAGCTCCCGGCTCGACTGCACGCCGACCGCGGCGAACGCCTCGTTGATCTCGACGACGGCGAGGTCGGCGGCCGTGGCGCCGCCCGTCTTCGCGAGGGCGGCCTCGATGGCCCGAGCGGGCTGGGAGTGCAGGTGCGTGTCGGGGCCCGCGACGAACGCGGTCGCCTCCACCGCGGCGAGCGGCGAGAGGCCGAGGCGCTCGGCGGCCGCCGCGCTCACGATCACGAGCGCGGCGGCGCCGTCGGTGATCTGCGAGGCGTTGCCGGCTGTGATCGTGCCCTCCCGCGAGAAGGCCGGGCGCAGCCCGGCGAGCGTCTCCGCCGTGGTGTCGGCGCGCACGCCGTCGTCGCTCGCGACCACCGTGTCGCCCCGGCGGGAGGAGACGGTGAACGGCTCGATCTCGCCCGCGAGGAACTCCGCCGAGGCGGCCGCGCGCTGATGCGAGGCCGCCGCGAAGGCGTCCTGCTCGGCGCGGGTCAGGCCGAGCGGAGCGTTGCCGGTCTCGGTGAGCGCGCCCATCGCGACCTGATCGAAGGCATCCGACAGGCCGTCGCGGTCGACGGTGTCGACGAGCGTCGCGTCGCCGTACTTGGTGCCCGCGCGCAGCGGCAGCACGTGGGGCGCGAGCGACATCGACTCCTGCCCGGCGGCGACCACCACCTCGGCCTCGCCGCTCGCGATGAGCCGCACGGCCTGCGACACGGCCTCGGCGCCCGAGAGGCACACGGCGTTCAGCGTGATCGCGGGCACGCCGAGGGGAATGCCGGCGCCCACCGCGGTCTGGCGGGCGGGATTCTGCCCGGCGCCCGCCTGCAGCACCTGGCCGACCACGACGGCGTCGACGTCGGATGAGGCCACCCCAGCCCGCGCGAGCGCGGCGCGCACGGCGTGAGCGCCCAGCACGGTGGCGGGCTGCGCGGCCAGCTGACCGGTGAAACGGGTGAACGGCGTGCGGGCGTAACCCGCGATGAGTGCGGTCATCGGCTGACTCCTCGGTGGTGCGGCGAACTGCACCCATCATCGCGCATGCGGCCGACGGGCGCGCCGCACACCTGCACGGGCGGTGCGGCCCGGAGTGTGCAGGTGTGCGGCACGGCCGGGCGGTGCGCCGGCTCCCCCCCCCCTGCTTCGGTGAGAGATTCGGCGTCGGTGCGAGGCCCCGGGGGCGAATCGCCTCACGCGCGCCGAATCTCTCACCGACGCGACGGGGTCCCGAAGCGCCCTAGGGTGGATCGGGTGAGCTCGACCTCGGCCCCGCATCGCGCCCCGCACCGCGCCCCGCGCCCGCGCACGCGCCGCCTCGTCGGCCTCGGCGCCGCGGGCCTCGCGGCACTGCTCGCTCTCGCCTACGCCGTGCTGTGCGCCATCGCGCCACTGCCCGAGCCGGTGGTGCGCCTCGACGAGCCGGCGACGGCGCGCTTCTCGGCAGACGCCGCGGGGGTGCAGCGCGCCGTCGACGCCGAGCAGCATCCGACGGCGGTGGGCTGGCTGCACGACGACGCGGTGTGGACGAACTCCGAGCGCGCGGCGCCCATCGCGAGCATCTCGAAGCTCGTCACGGCGCTCGTCGTGCTCGACGCGCAACCGGTGGAGGCCGGATCGGACGGCCCGACGCACATCTGGACCGCCGAGGACGCCGCGCGCCAGGCCGAGTACCTGGCCGAGGACGGGGTCGCGTTCCCGATCCCGGTGGGCACCGAGGTGACGGCCCGCCAGATGCTGCAGCTCGCGCTGGTGCCATCGGCCAACGACTTCGCCGCCGCGTACGCGTACTCGGTGTTCGGCGACGACGCCGGGTTCCTCGCCGCGGTGCGCGACTGGCAGCAGCGCGCGGGCCTCGCATCGCTCGAACTGCACGAGCCGACCGGCATGGACGAGCGGAACGCCGCGTCTGCCGCCGACGTGCTGCGCCTCGCGCGCCTTGCGCTCGAGAACGAGACGGTCGCCGAGATCGTGGCGCTGCCCCGCGTCGACCTGCCCTGGGGCATCGGCACGGTCGAGAGCACGAATCCGCTGCACGGGGTGCTCGACGGGGTGGTCGGGGTGAAGACCGGGCGCACGAACGCGGCCGGGTACAACCTCGCGGCGGCGCGCACGAGCGACGCGCTGAGCCGCGAGGTGGTGCAGCTCTCGGTGGTGCTGGGGCGCGACTCCGACGAGGATCGCCTGCGCTCGAGCCTCGACCTGTTCTCGGCGCTCGACGCGGCGCCCCGGCGACTCGCGATCGTCGAGCCCGGCGAGCGCCTGGGCACCGCCACGACCGTCGACGGCGCCGAGATCCCGATCCTCGCCGACGGCGGTGCCGACGCCGTGCTGCTGCCCGGCGAGGAGGCGACGCGTACGGCGTCGCTCCGATCCGGCGGGTTCTCGGAGGCGGGCGAGCCCGATGCGGGGCTCACCGGCGCCGATGCCGCGGCCGGGCGGAGCGTGGGCGCGATCCGCGTCGCCGGTCCCGGGGAGCCGCGAGACCCCGCGGAGCGGGAAGACCCCGCAGAGCCGGACGCGCCGGCCGACCGCACGGTCGACCTCGTCACCGGAGCCGATGTGGTCGCGCCGAGCTACGGCTGGCGCCTCACCCACCCGCGCGAACTGTTCACCTGGAGCTGAGGCTCCGGCGAGCGAAGGGGAGGGCCGCGCGTCTCTCGCCGCGCCGCCCGCGAAGCCTCAGTCGACGAGCGCGCCGGCGGCGAGCCGGCGCACGACGCCCGTGAGGTGGTTCGCGCCCGCGACGAGGTCGGCCTCCTCGGTGAACTCGTCGAGACTGTGCGAGATGCCCGCCACGCTCGGCACGAAGAGCATGACCGTGGGCACGACGTCCTTCATGTTCGTCGAATCGTGGCCGGCCACCGTCATCACCCGATCGTGCGGGAGCCCGAGCTCGGCGGCCACCTCGCGCGCCAGTTCGACGCCCGCCTCGGAGTAGGGGTTCTGATCCCAGCTGTGCTCGGCGGTGACCGTGATCTCCACCCGATCCTCGCGCTGCACCCGCTCGATCGTGCGCTGCAGCGAGGCGTGCGCGGCGCGGATCACGTCGGCGCTCGGCGAGCGCAGGTCGAGCAGCAGCTCCACGTGGCTCGCCACGACGACGGGCGAGTTGGGGTAGACGTTGAGCTCGCCGCACGCGGTGTGGAGCGCGCCCGGCTCGAACTCGTCGACGAGTTCGCGCGCCGCCACCACGAGCCGGGCGGCTCCGAGCAGCGCGTCCCGGCGATCGGTCATGAGGGTCGAGCCGCTGTGCGCCTGCGCCCCGGTCACGGAGAACTCGAACTTGTGCGCCGCCCACGTCGCGTTCACGAGGCCGATGGTCACTCCGTCCTCCTCCATGCTGCGCCCCTGCTGCACGTGGATCTCGGCGTACGACGCCACCTCGCGGCCCGAATCGCCGCCGAGCACATCGCCCGTGCCGCGCTCGCCGATGGCGTCGAGCGCGTCAGCAACGGTCGTGCCGAGCGGGTCGGTAGTCGCGAGCGCCGCGTCGAGGGCCATCTTGCCGGTGAAGACGGAGCTGCCCATCATCGACGGCTTGAAGCGCGAGCCCTCTTCGTTGAACCAGTTGACGACGGCGAGGTTCAGCCGCGCCGCCGAGGGGTCGGCCCGCAGCTCGTCGGCGACCCGGAAGCAGGCGTGCGCCGAAGCCATCACGCCGTAGGCGCCGTCGAAGCGGCCCGCGGTCGGCTGCGAGTCGAGGTGCGATCCGGTCACCACGTAGGGGGCGCCGGGCACGAGCTCGAGCAGGCCGAACTGGTTGCCGGCGGCGTCGCGCTCGACGGTGAACCCGTGCTGCTCGAGCAGCTGCGCGAACCACGCCCGCTGCTCCCCGTCGGCCGCGGTCGCGGCCTGGCGGTCGACGCCGTTGGTGCCGGGCACGGCGCCGAACTGCGAGTGCACGGCCCAGTCGGCGAGAAAGGCCTCATCGTGCTGCTGCGTCATGGTCATCCTTACGTGGTGTGCTGTGCTGCGGAGCGGGGTGCCGGGGCTGCGGGGCGGGGTGCCGGCGCGGGTGCGGCTGCGGGACGGGTGCCGGGGCGGGGTGCCGAGGCCGGCGGGATCGGGGCGCTGCGGCTCGTGCCGATCCCGGGCGGCTCAGCGTCGCGAGTCGTAGCTCAGCGCGCCGCCGAGCACCGTGGCGACGACGTCGAGGTCGGCGACGCGGGGCGCCGTGAGCGGCGACGCGGAGAACACGGTGAAGTCGGCCAGCTTGCCGCGCTCGAGCGTGCCCTTGTCGGCGATCTGCCCGGTCGCCCGCGCCGCCCACTCGGTGTGCGTGCGCAGCGCCTCCTCCGGGGTGATCGCCTCGGCCGCGCCGAGCACGGTGTCGTTCTCGGTGCGCCGGTCGATGGCGGCCTGCATGCCGCGCCGCAGGTTGTTGTCGGCGACCGGCAGATCAGAGGATCCGGCGAGCACGATGCCCGCGTCGATCACCGACCGCCCCCGGTACAGCCAGCCCTCGCGGTCGCGGCCCACCCGATCCGCCATCTGGTCGCCGAAGGCGCTGATGAACCCCGCCTGCGGCGTGACGGCGACCCGCAGGCGCCCCGCGCGCTCCACCTGGTCGGGCCGGGCGATGCCGAAGTGCTCGATGCGGCACGGAACGTCGCGGCGCCCGTAGCGATCCTGCGCCTCCTCGATGAGGTCGAGCGCCAGATCGATGGCGGCGTCGCCGATCGCGTGCAGGGCGAGCGGCCAGCCCGCGCGGTAGGCGCCGAGCGCCCGCTCGCGGTACACCTCGGGCTCGTCGAGCAGGTAGCCGGTGTTGTGGTCGTGCCCGCAGTAGTCCTCGGTGACCGCGGCGGTGGCGCCGAGCAGCGACCCGTCGAGGAACACCTTCACGTGCCCGAAGCGCACCGCGTCGTCGCCGAACCCGGCGCGGATGCCGAGGTCGAGCCCGGCGCCCTCGCCCTCGCGGCAGAAGTCGGCGGCGTGCCCGGTGAGGGGCCTGAGGGCGTCGATCGCCGGCATCAGCTGTGCCCGGGAGTGCAGGCGGCCGCGCTCGGCCGCCGCCTGGTACGCCGCGACCTCGATCGGGCTGTGGCCGATCCACCCGCCGCCGACGCCCGCCTCCGTGAAGCTCGTGATGCCCTGCTCGGCGTATCGGCTCGTCGCCGCCTCCAGGGCCTCGACGAGGCGCTCGGTCGCGTAGGGCAGCAGGAGCGCCTGCACGAGCCCCTGCGCCGCCTCCTCGAGCAGGCCGGTCGGCGCGCCCTGCGCGTCGCGCACCACCACGCCCCCGGTCGGGTTCTCGAACTCCGCGTCGAGCGCCCCGACGAGCCGAAGGGTGGCGGTGTTCGTGATGGAGGCGTGGCCCGAGGTGTGGCGCAGGTAGAGCGGACGCTCCCCGGTGATCTCGTCGAGACGGGCGATGTCGGGGAAGGCGCCGCCGTGATGCGCCTGGTTGAACCCCGTGCCGTGCACCCACGCCTCGGGATCGCCGAGCGCGTCGAGGCGCTCCACCTCGGCGGCGATCTGCGCGTAGAGCGCGTCGAGGCCGCGCGTCGCGCTGAGATCGATCGAGGTGAGCCCGAGCCCCCACCAGGCGGTGTGGCAGTGCGCGTCGATGAGGCCGGGCGTGATGCAGGCGTCGCCGAAATCGTGGGTCTCGGCGGCGTCGAGCCCCGCGATCTCCTCGTCGAAGCCGACGATGCGCCCGTTGATGACGCCGACCGAAGTGGCCGTGGGGCGCTCGGGGTGCATGGTGAGGATCTCACGTGCGGTGAGGATCAGGTCGAGTTGCATGGGTGTCTCCTCAGGCTGCGATCTCGCCCGCGGCGGGCGGCATGACGCTCTCGTCGATGAGCAGGTGGATGAGTGCGGGGCCCTCGGCGGCGAGCGCGCGGTCGAGGGCCGCGGCGAACTCCTCGGTGCGCTCCACCCGCTCGCCGTGGCCGCCGAACGAGCGCATCCAGGCGGCGAAGTCGGGGTTCGCCATCCGCGTGCCCGATGGGCGGCCGGGGTAGTGCCGCTCCTGGTGCTGCACGATGGTGCCGTAGATGCCGTTGTCGACCACGATCACGAGCGGTGCCGCCCCGTGGGCGAAGGCCGTGGCGAGCTCCTGCCCGTTCATCATGAAGTCGCCGTCGCCGCACACCGCGACGACGGGGCGTTCGGGGAAGGCGAGGGAGGCGGCCACGGCGGCGGGCACCGCGAGCCCCATGGCGCCGTTGCGGGCCCCGACGAGGCTCGCGGGCGTGCGGTGCTGCACGAAGCGGTGCGCCCAGATGGTCGCGTTGCCCGCCCCGAACGTCAGCACCGCTCGGCCGCCGAGCCGGTCGTCGAGCTCGCCGAACGCGATGCCGAGGTCGACGCCCGGCTGCTCGACGCCCGCGGGAATGCCCGAGACGCCGGCGACGCCCGGCACGGAGGCGTCGGGGCGGTGGGCCGCGAACCGCTGCTGCGCGGCTGCACGTGCGTCCATCCACTCCATGCCCCGCCCGCCGCGCGCCGATGCGCGATCGATGGCGCCGAGCGCCTCGACGAACGCCGCCGGAGTCGCGAGCACCTGCTGGTCGATGCGCCCCGCGTGCATCGCGGCCTCCGGGTCCATCGACACGAGCACGGTCTCCGCCGCGAAGCCGAGACGGTAGCCGTCGCTCATCACGTCGGATCGGCCGCACCCGACGAACACGAGGAGGTCGGCCGCGGCGTACCCCGCGGCGACCGCGTCGGCGCGGCCGTACCCGAGCCAGCCGGCCCACGCCGGGCCCTCGTGGGGAACGGCGTCGTAGGCGCGCCAGTCGGCGAACACCGGAACGCCGGCGTCGGCCGCGAAGTCGAGCAGCGCCCGGCCCGCTCCCGTGTGCCAGCCGTCTCCGCCCGCGATGATCGCGGGGCGCTCGGCGCGGGCGAGGCGATCCGCGATCGCGGCGATCTCCCCCGCCGAGGGCTGCGGATCCGGCACCGGGATCGGGGTGCTCGGGGCCGCGTCGGTGAGCTCCACCAGCACGTCCTCGGGGAGCCCGACGACCACCGGGCCGGGGCGGCCGGCGGCGGCGACGCGCAACGCCTCCGCGACGAGCTCGCCCGCCCGGTCGGCGTCGTCGATCGTCACGACCCGCTTCGCGGTCGAGCCGAACCAGCCGGTCAGGCTGAACTCCTGGAACGAGTCGCGTTCCCGATCGGCGACCGGGATCAGGCCGACGAAGAGCACCAGCGGCGTCGCATCCTGCCACGCCGTGTGGATCGCGATCATCGCGTTCGCGGCGCCCGGCCCGCGGGTCACCATCGCGACGCCCGGCAGCCCCGTGAGCCGGCCCTCGGCGAGCGCCATGAAGCCCGCCCCGCCCTCCTGACGGCAGACGACCGTCTCGATCGTCGAATCGTGCAGCCCGTCGAGCACGTCGAGGTAGCTCTCGCCGGGAACGGCGTAGACGCGCGGCACGCCGTGCGCCTCCAGGGTGCGGACGATGAGGTGGCCGGCCGACTGTGACATGTGGTGCGATCCTTCCGAGAACGAGGGGGCGGGAACGGGAGAGGCCGGTGCGGGCCCTCGACACGAGGGTCCGCACCGGCCCCGTCGATCAGTGCTTGAAGCCGGGCAGCTTCACGCTGAGGCGCGGCGCGACGGCGCCCGCGAATGCCGAGAAGAGGCTCAGGAAGATGAGCATCGCAGCGGCGGGCCACCAGTGATCTGCCGCGGCGGCGACGAAGCCGGTCGCGAGCAGCGGGATGAAGCCCGAGAGCATGCCGGCGGTGTTCTGCGCCAGGCCCACGCCGGTGTAGCGCGTCTTCGCCGGGAAGAGCCCGGTGAGCACCGTGCCCGAGGCCGCGTAGGGCAGCGAGAGCGCGGCCACGGCGAGCGTCATCGCGAGCACCACGAGCACCGGGTTGCCCGACGCGAGCATCAGGAAGGCCGGGATCGCGACGATCGCCGAAGCCACGCCGCCCCACAGGATCACGCGGCTCGCGCCGTACTTCGACCCCAGCATGCCGCCCCACAGCAGCATGAAGATCTCGACGAACGCGGCCACCATGCTGCCGAGCAGCATCAGCGACGAGTCGTAGCCGAGCACGTTCACGCCGTAGTACACGCAGAACGCGGTGACGAGGTAGAACCCGCCCACACCGAGCAGGGCCGCCGCCATGCCCACGATGATCTGCTTCCAGCTGTGCTTGAAGGTGCTGGCGACGGGGGTCTTGTCGACCTCGCCCGACTCCTCGAGCTGGCGGAAGACGGGCGACTCCTCGAGCTTCGAGCGGATGTACACGGCCACGAGCAGCAGCGGGAACGCGATGAGGAACGGGATGCGCCAGCCCCACGAGTCGAAGCTCTGCTGCGACAGGATGAGCGTCATCACGAAGAAGCCGCCCGACGAGAAGATGGTGCCGATGGGCGAGCCGATCTGCGGGATCGCCGCGTACCGGGCGCGGAGGTGCAGCGGGGCGTTCTCTACGACGATGGTCATGGCGCCCGACCACTCGCCGCCCACGAAGAGGCCCTGCAGCACGCGCATCAGCACGAGCAGCACCGGGGCCGCGATGCCGATGGCCGCGTAGGTGGGGAGCAGGCCGATGAGGCCGGTGACGACGCCGATGCCGACGATCGTGATCATCAGCACCTTGCGGCGGCCGATGCTGTCGCCCATGCGGCCGAAGATGATGCCGCCGATCGGGCGCGCCGCGAGGCCGACGCCGAAGGTGGCGAACGAGGCGAGCGCCGCCGCCGTCGCGTTCTCGCTCGTGAAGTACTGGACGTTGAAGACCAGAGCGGCGGCAGCGCTGAACAGGAAGAAGTCGTACCATTCGAGAGCGGTGCCGATGAGGGCTCCGATCGCGACCTTGTTCGCGTCCTTGACGCTCAGTTCTTGCGTGGCACCGTATTCGATCGATGCCGTGTGGGTTGTCTCGCTCATGCGTTCTCTCCGTCGAGGATGCGGGATCCGGGCGTGCGGCACGCGCACGATTGCGCGGGCGTCGGTACTCGATTTTCGCAGGGAATCCGCACATCCGGAGTGCCATATCGCCCCCGAACACGCGCAGATTTCAGTGCATGTGCACATACACTGGAGGCATGGACGCCCGCTCCGCCGCCGCGCTCAGCGACACCCCCACCCCCGACGACCGCGGCCGGTGGCTGGAGCTGCTCGCACAGCTCGACCCCGAAGCGCTCACCGACCGCTTCCTCTCGCAGGTCGGCGCGGTGCCCGGCTACGACCCGGCTCCGATCCCCGTCTCCGAGCTGCGCCGCACGGGCACGCTCTCGTTCATCTCCCTGATCGAAGGGCTGCGGGCGGGCGGATTCGCCGCCCCCGTACCCGTCGCCACCGACGTCGGCGTCTCGCGGGCGCGCGCCGGGATCCCCCTCACCTCGCTCATGACCGCCATCCGCCACGACTTCACCGTGCTGTGGGAGGCGCTCACCCGGGCGGCCTCGGCCGCCGACGCCGAGCTCATCGTGCGGCACACGAACATCGTGCTGCGCACCGTCGACGACTACGTGCACCAGACCGAGGCCGCCTACCTCGACGAGCTGCAGCGCATGAACGAGGAGCGGGCGTCGGTGCGGCAGGGGCTCATCGCGGCGCTCTTCCAGGACGCGCAGCCCGGCCCCGAGCGCCTTCAAACGATCGCCGCCGACCTCGGGCTCGCCGAGACCGCCCCGCTGCACGTCGTCGCCGCCGTCGGCGACGACATCGCTGCGCTGCGCGTGCACATCTCCGAACTCGAACGCGCGGGCGGGCGCGTCTACACCCACCACCTCGGCGAGACCCTCATCGCCTTCATGCGGCAGACGCCGCTCCCCGGAACCCGGCTCGCGGAGGTCGCGGCGCGCGCGCTCGACCTGCGCGTCGGCGTGGCGCGAGCGCTCGCCGGGGTCGCCGACCTGCGACAGGCCGCCGCCACCGCGCGGGCGCTGGCGCTGGCGTTCACCGCCGACGAGACCGGGGCGATGACGTGGAGCCGCGGCTGGGCGCGGCTCGCGGCCCGCAGCCTGCTCGACGCCGGCAGCCCGATCCTCGCCGACGTGCACGACGCGCTCGCGCGCTGCACCCCCGCCGAGCGCGTACGGCTCGAGGAGGCGGTGCGCCGATACCTCGACACCGGCAGCATCGGCGCCGCCGCCGAGGCGCTCTACTGCCACCGCAACACCCTCGCGAACCGGCTGCGCCGCTTCGCCGACCTCACGGGCGTCGACCCGCTCGTGCCCGCGGACGCGGCGCGCCTCGTCGTCGGCTGGGCCTGATCAGGCGGGGGCCGGGTCGGGCGGCGACCGGCGGGCGCCCAGTCGGGCGGGGGTGACCGGCGCCGGGTGATCGGGGTCGGATCAGGCGAGGCGATCCGCGACGATGCGCTGCAGCGCGGCGAGCGAGAGCGTCACCGACTCCACGTCGATGCGCTCGTCGTTGCCGTGCACGCCCTCGCGGTACCGCTCGTAGCTCCAGTCGGGGCCGAGCAGCCCGAAGCCGTACGCCGGGATGCCGAGCTCGCGCAGCACGCGCGCATCCGATCCGCCGGCCGCCATGATCGGCACGACCGGGGCGTCGGCGACCGCGGCGACCGCGCGCTCGATCGCGGCGAAGAGCGGGGTGTCGGAGGGCGACGTCGTGGCCGCCCAGCCCCGCAGGTGCTCGATCTCGATGTCATCGGCGAGCGGCCCGAGCACGACGCGCAGCAGGTGGTCGACCTCCGCGTCCGTGGTGCCGGGGAGGGTGCGGATGTCGAGGTCGATCGTGCCCATCGCGGGGATCACGTTGTGCGTCATGCCGGCGCGCAGCACCGTCGGAGACATCGTGATGCGCGACACCGCATGCGCGTACCCGGCGATGCCGCCGAGGTGCGGCAGCGCGGCGTCGAGCCGCACCGGGTCGCGCAGCCGCTCGGCGAGCGCCGGATCCTCAATGCGCGCGCTGACGAACGCGTTCCAGAGCGGCCCGAGCTGGGCGGCCGGCATCACCTCGCCGAGGCGCTGCAGCACCTCGCCCACGCGGTACGACGCGCTCTTCGCCCCGTACGGGATCGACGCGTGGCCGGGCTTGCCGTGGATCACGAGGCGCCGCCCGGCGGATCCCTTCTCGGCCACCTCGATGGCCACGTGGCGGCCCATGCGCATGCCGCCCGACTCCGAGAGCGCCTCGGTCACCCGCACGACCTCGGGGTGCTGGCGCACCAGCCAGTGGATGCCGTACTCGCCGCCGCCCTCCTCGTCGGCGACCGCGATCAGCACGAGGTCGCCGCGGGGCGGCTCGGGGGCGAGCGCGGCGTCGCGCAGCACGCAGGCGAACGCGGCGGTGAGGTACAGCATGTCGACGGCGCCGCGCCCCCAGATCTCGCCGTCGATGAGATCGCCGCCGAAGGGGTTGCGGGTCCAGCCGTCGGGGTCCACCGGCACGACGTCGAGGTGGCCGAGCAGACCGAGCGACGGGGCGTCGGGGTCGGTGCCGGTGCCGCGGAGGCGCGCGACGAGCGAGGCGCGGCCGGGCGCAGATTCGAGCACGTGCGTCTCCACGCGGCCGGTGGCCACGGCGTCGGCGAGGAAGCGCTGCAGCACGCGCACGCTGCGGATCTCCTGCCCCGACCCCACGCTGCCGTCGTTGACGCACGCCTCGCGGATCAGTGCGCGCAGCAGCGCGATCGTGTCTGCGGCCGAGCCGGTCGCAGACGGCTGCAGGGCCGATTCCGGTGCAGCCGGGGTCGATGCCGTCGATTCCTCGCCGCGTTCAGACACCGGCTGCCACCTCCTCTTCTCGGGCCGCGCCCGGGTCACCCGTCCAGCCTACTCGGGTGCCGCGGCGCGGGGTCGAGCGGGGTGACGCCGCGCACCGCTCCGCGCTCCCCCGCCGCTGCGGCCCGTGCGCGCCCGCCGGCGCACACCGCGTTCGCCGATCCACCCGTGTTTCGCATGTGCGTCGGCGAGAAACGTGTGCACCGGCGGGCGCGGCGCGGCGAGAAACGTGTGCACCGGCGGGCGCGGCGCGGGGGGAAGGGCGGTGCACCGGCGAGAAACGTGTGCACCGGCGGGTTCAGGCCGACACGGCGCGCTCGACGGAGTCGAGGATCGCCGAGACGCCCGCGCGGAACACCGTCATGCCGTCGACGGCGAGCAGCGCGTCGCGATGCGCGTCGACGAGGGGGTACTCCGAGAGGGCGATGGGCCCGAACGTGCTGATCCAGGGGATCGAGCCGTCGCGGGCGAGGGGCCCGCGCTGGAAGGTCTCGTTGGCCATCGCCGAGGAGTGGGCGAGCATGAAGCCCGAGATCGCCGCGTAGAAGCGGATGAGGTCGTCGCCCGAGAGCCCCGCCTCGACGAGCATCTCGAGGAGGAACTCGACGGCGGACGCGTCGCCGGGGCCCGCCGGGTCGGTGACGGCGCCCTCCTTGCCGATCGCGGGGTATTCGAGGCTGAGCTCGGCGGTGCGCGTCACGACGACCTCGACCCGCTCGCGCCACGTGCCGCTCGCCGCCCGGCCCGCTTCGGCCGCCCAACCGCTGAGGCGGTCGAGGGAGGCGCGCACCAGTTCGTCCTTGTTGCGGAAGTGCCGATACATCGCCGACGCGTCGACGCCGAGGTGCTCGCCGAGGCGCTTGAAGGTGACGCGGGAGGTGGGTTCGGTGCGCGCGAGTTCGAGCACCCCGTCGATGATCGTGCGCTGATCCAGTCGCACGCGTCTCACCCCGGCACCACTCGCCACCCTCGGCCTCCGTCGTCAGCTGCGTCTCTCCCGCGTCTCGCGGTGGTCTCAGTGTAGCCAGCGCGGATCACGAATAGTCAACGTCCATGTCATCGACGTTGACTCGGCGGCGGATCTCGCCTACCGTGAACTCCTACGCATCGAAGAAGATACGCCGAAGGAGGCTGCGGTGACGCACACCCCGACCGCTGACACCGTGTTCGAGCACGGCTGGATCTACACCGGAACCGAGGGCTCCCCCGTCTTCGGCGGCATCGCCGTCGCAGACGGGCGCATCCTCTCCACCGACGCCGAGGAGGTGGCCCGCCTCGCCGAGACGGCGGCCACCCGCGTCGACCTCGCCGGCCGGCTGCTCATCGCCGGTTTCCAAGACGCGCACGCGCACCCGGTGATGGCCGGCGTCGAACTGCTGAGCTGCGACCTGTCGGGCTGCGACACCGCCGAGGAGACGCTCGCCGCGGTCGCAGCCTACGCCGCGGCGCACCCCGACCTCGCCTGGATCCAGGGCGCCGGCTGGTCGATGGACGCGTTCCCCGGCGGCACGCCCACGCGGCAGATGCTCGACGAGATCGTGCCCGACCGGCCGGTGCTGCTCGAGAACCGCGACCACCACGGCGCGTGGGCCAACACGCGCGCGTTCGCGCTGGCCGGCATCACCGCGGAGACGCCCGACCCGGCCGACGGCCGCTTCGAGCGCGAGGCCGACGGCACCCCGGCGGGCACGGCCCACGAGGGCGCGATGAGCCTCTTCGGCGAGGTGCGGCCGCGCCCCACGCTCGACCAGGCGTACGCGGGGCTGCTCGCCGCCCAGCAGCACCTCGTCTCGTTCGGCATCACGGCCTGGCAGGACGCGGCCGTCGGCGAGTTCATGGGAAGCCCCGACACGGTGCCCGTCTACCTGCGCGCCGCCCGAGACGGCGCCCTCAAGGTGCGGGTGCGGGGGGCGCAGTGGTGGAACCGGGAGGACGGCGACGCGCAGCTCGGCCCGATCCTCGCCCGCCGCGACGAGGTGGCGCGCGAGTGCCACCCCGACCGGCTCTCGCTGGCGTCGGTGAAGGTGATGGTCGACGGGGTCGCCGAGAACTTCACGGCGGCGATGCACGAGTGCTACCGCGACCACCACGGCGACGCGACCGAGAACCGCGGCATCTCGTTCTTCGATCCGCGAGACATGGCGCGCTTCGTCGCCGCGCTCGACGCCGCGGGCATGCAGGTGCACTTCCACGCGCTCGGCGACCGCGCGGTGACCGACGCGCTCGACGCCGTCGAGTACGCGCGGGAGCAGAACGGCGCGAGCGGCAACCGCCACCACCTCGCGCACCTGCAGGTGGTGCGCTCGGAGGACGTGGCGCGGTTCGCGCCGCTCGAGGCGACCGCGAACATCCAGGCGCTGTGGGCCTGCCACGAGGATCAGCTCGACACCCTCACCCTCCCCTTCCTCGCAGACGACGCCGAGGACCACCACTACCCCTTCGGCGAGCTCGTCGCGTCGGGCTCCCGGCTCGCCGCAGGCAGCGACTGGCCGGTGTCGAGCCCCGACCCGGTGCAGGCGATCCACATCGCCGTGAACCGCCGCTCGCCCGGCAGCGACCTGCCGCCCCTCGGCCCCGAGTCGCAGAAGCTCACCCTGGCGCAGGCGCTCGACGCGTACACCCAGGGCACGGCCCGGGTGAACCACCTCGACCACGCGACCGGCCGCATCGAGCCGGGGTACTACGCCGACCTCGCCATTCTCGACCGCAACCTCTTCGAACTCGCTCGCGAGGATCTGCACACCGCGCGCGTCGACGAGACGTGGATCGGCGGCGAGCGCGTGTACGCGCGGGCGGAGGGCGCAGCGTGACCGGGCGCCGCATGCGCCGAGCGGCCACGGCGGGCACCGCGATCCTGCTCGCCGCGGGTCTCGTCGGGTGCGGGCAGAGCGCCGTCGGGAAGGATGCGGGCACGTTCGAGCTCGAGGCGACCACCCCGGCGCCGGTGGGCGACATCGACTCGTTCACGTGGGCGCTCGGCACCGAGCCCTACTCCCTCGACCCCGCCTACGCGTTCGACTACAACGACAACACGGTGCTCTCGAACGTCTGCGACTCGCTGCTGCGGTGGAACTCCGACCTGTCGGTCTCGCCGGGGCTCGCGACCGCGTTCGACCATCCCGACCCGCTCACCTGGGTGTACACGATCCGCGAGGGCGTCTCGTTCCACGACGGCACCGAGATGACGCCGAACGACGTCGTCGTGTCGCTGCAGCGGCATCTCGACCCCGAGGTGGCCTCGTTCTGGTACGACACGTTCAAGAACGTCGACACCATCGAGCAGACCGGCGAGCACGAGGTCACCGTGCGCACCGTCGTGCCCGACTCGCAGTTCAACCAGCTGATGTCGGCCGCCCCCGGCGTCATCCAGTCGGCCGCCAGCACCGAGGCGGCAGGCGCCGACTACGGCAACCAGTCGACGGGCGTGAACTGCACCGGGCCGTTCTCGTTCGGCGAGTGGCGCTCGGGGGAGTCGATCACCCTGAACCGCTTCGACGACTACTGGGATCCGGAGCTGCGGGCGAAGGCCGAGCAGCTGACGTTCGTGATCCTCACCGACGCCAATGCGCGCGTCAACGCGCTGCAGACGGGCGAGATCGACGGCGCGTGGACGATCCCGAGCAACGCCATCGACGTGCTGCGCGCCAGCGACACGGGCAGCGTGCACTTCGGCCTGAACGCGACCGTGCAGAGCCTCATCGTCTCAGACATGGACGGGCCGCTCGGCGACGTGCGGGTGCGCCAGGCGCTGACGATGGCGCTCGACCGCGAGGCGCTGGTGCGCGCCGCGGTGCAGGGCTACGCGACGCCGACCGACGCCCTCACGCCCGAGTCGGTGTGGATCAACGGCGACCCCGAGGCGACCGACGCCGCGTTCGAGGATCTGCCGAACCACGACTACGACCTCGACGAGGCGCGCCGGCTCGTGCGCGAGGCGGGCGCGGAGGGCGCGAAGATCACCTACGCCACCGCGTCGCTCGATGCCTCGTTCGACGTGATCTCGCAGGCGGTCGCCTCGGCGGGCGCCGAGATCGGGCTCGACATCGAGATCGACACGCGCACGCCGAACGCCTACACGCTCCTCTTCTCCGACCCGACGGCGCTCGAGGGCGTCGATCTGCTGACGACGCGCTGGTACCTCTCGAGCACCGACCCGCTCGAGATGTACGCGGTGCTGCGCACCGGCGAGTTCTCGAACTACGGCCAGTGGTCGAACCCGGAGTTCGACGCGATCGTGAACAAGGCGCTGCAGACCGACGACCCGTACGCGCGCTCGCACCTCGCGGCGCAGGCGCAGCGGCTCACGAGCGAGGAGCTCCCCTGGATTCCGCTGTTCGACGTGCCGACCACGCTGTGGCTCGGCGAGCGGATCACAGGCGTCGACCCGTCGATCTACTACATGTACTACCCCTGGGCAGCGACGATCGGGAGGGCCGAGTGATGCGCGCACCGTCAGGAGCGAACGAGACGCGGGCCGTGCGCCTGCGCGAGGACGGACCGGAGGCGCGCCGCACCCGCGCGGGCCGCGGCGGGGCGACGGCGCGCTTCGTGCTCGGGCGTGTGGTCGGCCTCGTGGCGACCCTGTTCGCCGCCTCCCTCGTCGTGTTCTTCTCACGCTTCGTCGTACCCGGCGACCCGGCCCGGTTCCTGCTGCGCGGCCGCAGCCCGAGCCCCGAGGCGATCGCCGAGGTCACGAAGCAGTACGGCCTCGACAAGCCGCCCATCGAGCAGTACCTCTCGTGGATCGGCGGCGTGGTGCGCGGCGACTTCGGCCGCTCGCTGCAGTACCGCGACGACGTGTCGAACGTGCTGCTCGCCCGCCTGCCGGTCACACTCGAGCTGGTGGCGCTCGCCGCCGTCATCATCGTGCTCCTCGGGCTCGCGGCCGGCATCTTCGCCAGCCTGCGGCGCGGCAGGGCGGCGGATCGCGTGATCCTGATGACGTCGACGGCGCTCGGGGCGGTGCCGGCCTTCGTCATCGCGATCCTGCTCATCGCCGTCTTCGCCGTGCAGCTCGGGTGGTTCCCGTCGTTCGGCAGCGGCGACGAGGGGTGGGATCGCTTCGTGCACCTCATCCTCCCCGCATTCGCGCTGGGCCTCGCGTTCGTCGCGCTGATCGCCCGCGTCACCCGCTCGTCGATGAACGAGCAGTTCGTGCGCGAGCACGTCGAGGTGGCGACGAGCCGCGGCCTCACCCGCTCGTCGGTGGTGCTGCGGCACGTGCTGCGCAACGCGATCGGGCCGATCCTGCTCGTCAGCGGCGTGCTCGTCGCCGGCCTGCTCGTGTCGAGCGCGATCGTCGAGCAGACGTTCGGCCTCGCCGGCATGGGCTCGCTGCTCGTGCAGTCGGTCGACCGCCTCGACTTCCCGGTGGTGCAGGCGATCGTGCTCGTCGTGGTCGTCGCCTTCGTCACCATCAACACCATCGTCGATCTCCTTCAGCCCCTGATCGACCCCCGCATCGCCGCAGGATCGGAGACCCGATGAGCACCTCTGCCTCTCAGGCCGCGCCCCGGCCGTCCGCATCCGGCGCGTCCAGCGCGTCCGGCGCCCCCGGGGCAGCCGGAGCGTCCCGCGCTTCCGCGCCCGCCCCCGGCGGGCCGCCGAACGCCACCCGAGCCCTCGCCGTACCGAAATCGCTGCGGCGCCGGCGCTTCTCCGTGCAGGCGACGGTGTCGCTCGTCTTCGTGGCGGTCGTGGTGCTCGCGGCCGCGCTCGCCACGCTGATCGCCCCGTACGACCCCGATCACGTCGACCTGCAGAACGTGCTCTCGGGCCCGAGCTGGGCGCACTGGCTCGGCACCGACGCGCTCGGCCGCGACCTGCTCACCCGCCTCATGTACGGGGCGCGCACCTCGCTCATCGGCCCCCTCATCGTCGTCATCGGCTCGACCGTGCTGGGCCTCCTGCTCGGTCTCGTCGCGGCGTGGCGCGGCGGCTGGATCGACGCCGTGCTGTCGCGCGTCTTCGACTTCCTGTTCTCATTCCCGGCGATGCTGCTCGCGATCCTCGCGGTCGCCCTCTTCGGCAAGGGGCTCTTCGCCCCCGTGCTCGCGATGACGATCGCCTACATCCCCTACGTCGCGCGGCTCACGCGCGGTCTCGTCGTCGCCGAGCGCACGCGGCCCTACGTGCAGGCGTACCGCGTGCTCGGCTTCCGGGGATCGTGGATCGCGATGCGCCGCGTGCTCCCCAACGTGGTGCCGACGGTCGGCGCCCAGTCGACGCTGAACTTCGGCTACGTGCTCGCCGACCTCGCCGCGCTGTCGTTCATCGGCCTGGGCGTGCAGGCGCCGACCGCCGACTGGGGCTCCATGATCAACGAGAGCCGCGGAGCGCTCATGAGCGGGGCGCTGCTGCCCACGTTCGTGCCGGCCGCCGTCGTCGTGCTCGTGGTGGTCGCCATCAACATCATCGGCGAAGAACTGTCCGACCGCATCGGAGGCAACTTCTCATGACCCAGCTCCTCGACATCGCAGACCTCTCGCTGCGGGTTCCGGGCCGTGGCCCGCTGCTGAACGGGGTCTCGATCTCCGTCGCCTCCGGCGAATCGGTGGCGCTCGTCGGCGAATCCGGATCGGGCAAGTCGCTCACCACCCGGGCCGCCCTCGGCCTCTTCCCCGACCACGCCTCGCTCGACGGATCGGTGCGGGTCGGAGACATCGACACCGTCACCGCGACGGAGGCGCAGCTGCGCACCATCCGCCGCACCCGCGCGTCGATGATCTTCCAGGATCCGCGAGCCGGCATCAACCCCGTGCGCACCCTCGGCGACTTCCTCACCGAGACGCTCGTGCGCTGGCACGGGCTCAGCCGCGCCGACGCCGCCGCCCGCGCCGTCGCGCAGCTCGAGCAGGTCGGTCTGCCCCGCGCCGCGGCGCTGCTCGACCAGTACCCGCACCAGCTCTCGGGGGGCATGCTGCAGCGCGTCATGATCGCCGCTGCGCTGCTCGACTCCCCCGATCTGCTGCTCTGCGACGAGCCGACCACCGCCCTCGACGTCACCACGCAGGCGGGCATCGTCGAGCTGCTGCGCGAACAGCAGGCGGCGCGCGGCATGGGCATGCTGTTCATCACGCACGATCTCGGGTTGGCCGCCTCGCTGTGCGAGCGCGTCGTCGTGCTGCGGGGCGGGCGCGTGGTCGAGGAGGGGGCGACCGAGGCCGTGTTCCGCGCCCCGCAGGAGGCGTACACGCAGGAGCTGCTGGCCGCGACGCCGCGCATCGAGGTGCGGGATGCGGGTGCTGGTGCTGGTGCCGACGCTCTCGGCGATCCGGATCCCGCCGCCGGCGCGTCCGGTGCCGACGGTGCCGTAGGTGCCGACGGTGCCGGCGCGTCCGCCGCCGAGCCTCCGCTCATCGCGGCGTCCGGGCTCACCAAGCGCTACCGGGTGCCGGGCCGCGACGACGTGACGGCGCTCTCGGGCGTCGGCTTCGCGCTCGCACGCGGCGGATCGCTCGGCATCGTCGGCGAATCGGGGTCGGGCAAGTCGACGCTCGCCCGCATCCTCGTCGGGCTCGAACAGGCAGACGCCGGCGAGCTGTCGTTCGGCGGCGTCGCGCGCCCCGATCGGGCTATGTCGGGCGCCGAGCGCCGCGAGCTGGCGGCGACCACGCAGATGGTGTTCCAGGATCCGTACCTGTCGCTCGATCCGCGCATCCCGATCGGGCGGGCCGTCGCCGACGTGGTGCGTCTGCATCGCGGCGGAGCGCGGCGCGAGGCCGAGACGGTGGCCGCGTCGCTGCTCGAACGCGTCGGCCTCCGCCCCGACCAGCTCGCGGCGCGGCCGAAGGCGCTCTCGGGCGGCCAGCGGCAGCGCGTCGCGCTCGCGAAGGCTCTCGCCGCCGGGCCGAAGCTGCTCGTGCTCGACGAGGCGACGAGCGCGCTCGATGTCTCGGTGCAGGCGCAGGTGCTCGAACTCATCGAGGAGGTGCGCGACCAGTTCGGCCTCTCCATCGTCTTCGTGACGCACGACCTCGCGGTCGTCTCCCGCATCTGCACCGAGACCCTCGTGATGCAGCGCGGCGAGGTGGTCGAGTACGGCAGCACCGCGCAGATCCTCACCGACCCCCAGGAGGAGTACACGCAGCGCCTCATCACCTCGCGGCCCGCGCCGCTCTGGCAGCAGGCCGCGTAGGGGCCCGGGCTGGGCCGGGCCGGGCCCGGCCCAGCCCGGGCCCCGCCCGGCTGTCGCCCTTCCGCCGCGCTCAGGCCAATCCCCCCGCCCGCCCGGCCCCGCCGTCGCACAGGAGATCCGGCGTCCAACGGGCGTACAGCGCGAAAGTGCACTGCATTTCGCCGGATCCCCTGCACGAAGCCGGGGCGAGCAGGGCCGACGGCGCCGGTTCCGGCACCGGCGCCAGTGCCGATGCCGGCGCCGGCAGCGCCGAGCGTTATTCCCCCGCGTCGCGCAGGAAGTCGATGCCGATCCGCTTGAAGTCGCGCGCACCGGGGGCGTTGAAGTGGTGGCGCCCCTCGATCTCGGCGAATGCGCCGTGCGGCAGCTGCGCGGCGAGCTGCTTCGAGTCGTCGAAGATGAGATCCTCGGTGCCGGTGGCGACGAGCACGGGCTGCTGCGGGGGGCGCCCCAGGTCGGGGTTCTCGTCGCCGAACCGCATGCCGCCGGCGAGCGCGATGAGCGCGGCGAGATCGTTCTCGGGCACTCGCTCGGCGAGTTTCACGTAGTTCTGGGTGGCGCGATCCGTCACCGGGGTGCCGTTGGCGAGATAGTCGTTCGCCTGCGCGAGGTCGAGGCGCCCGAGCGGGCGGCCGTCGGGGATGCCGCCGAGCACGGCGCGCTCGACGCGATCGGCGAGGTCGACCGCCACATGCCAGCCGACGCGGGCGCCGAGCGAATAGCCGAGGTACCGCACCGGGTCGATCATGTAGGTGTCGAGGATCACCTCGACGTCAGACACCAGCAGCGGCATCTGGTAGTTGCGGGGCTCGACCGGCTTCTCGCTCATGCCGTGACCGCGCTGGTCGATGCCGAGCACCCGGAAGCCCTCGCGCAGCAGCCCGCCCACCCAGCCGGTGCTCACCCAGTTGTCGCGGCAGCTCGACGCGAAGCCGTGCACCGCCAGCACCACGGGCGCGTCCTCGTCGCCCCACGTGTAGGTCGCGAGACGGAATCCCTCCTCCGACATCACGTAGACGGGTTCGGGCATCTCGGGGATCAGCGGAGTCGACATCCCTCCATTGTGGCCCGCTGAGCGCGGCGGCGTGCGCGCTGTCGTTCGGTGAGGCGAGCCGCGTGAAGGCTGAGGGTCGGGACGGGAACGGCCACCCTCCCAGCTCTCCCCGACCGAAAGCGGGCGCAGTAAAAAGCCCCTCGGGAATCTACGAACGGACTTCAGAGGGGGCTTTCTGCGCACTTCCACGGCTTCTCGCTGCAGGCGAGCTGTTCCTTAGAATCTCCATACGAGCGTCCGCAGATCAACGGCTTCCCGTATCTGAGAGGGGAGCTTTCAATGATGGATCGGAACGCCTATACAGACGGAGTGTGGGTCGTCCAGGAGGACTCCACTCCGGACCTCAAGATTCTTGCAATCTGTGCCACGCAGGAAGAAGCACTGGAGTTCGCGAATGTAGCGCAGCACCGCTACATCGATGGGGTGATTCACGGCTTCTATCCATTCGGCTTCAGGCACGGTGAATAGCAGGACCAAATGGCTTTGCAGCTCACGAGCATGCCCGGACGGTGCGGTCGGCCCCTAGGTAATGGGCCGTCTCTGATGACGTGACCTGGCCGTGCAGAGGATGCTTGGTCACGCTTCCGCAGCGATGACTCTTGACGTGTACGCCGACCTAAGAAAGGCCCGGGCTGGAGCTTCGCTCATGCGAAACTACCAACCCGAGCCTCTTCTGTAAATAGCGCCTCTTATCTGGGCTTTTAGAAGTCCCAGTCCTCGTCTTCGGTGGCGACGGCCTTGCCGATGACGTACGACGAGCCCGACCCGCTGAAGAAGTCGTGATTCTCGTCGGCGTTGGGCGAGAGCGACGACAGGATCGCCGGGTTGACGTCGGTCATCTCCTTCGGGAACATCGGCTCGTAGCCGAGGTTCATGAGCGCCTTGTTGGCGTTGTAGTGGAGGAACTTCTTGACGTCCTCGGTCAGGCCCACCGGGTCGTAGAGGTCTGCGGTGTACTTGACCTCGTTCTCGTACAGCTCGTACATGAGCGAGAACGTGTAGTCCTTGAGCTCCTGGCGGCGCTCCTCGGTCTCGTTCTCGAGACCCTTCTGGAACTTGTAGCCGATGTAGTAGCCGTGCACGGCCTCGTCGCGGATGATGAGGCGGATCAGGTCTGCCGTGTTGGTGAGCTTCGCGTGGCTCGACCAGTACATGGGCAGGTAGAAGCCCGAGTAGAAGAGGAACGACTCGAGCAGCGTCGAGGCGACCTTGCGCTTCAGGGGATCATCGCCCTCGTAGTAGTCGGTGATGATCTGCGCCTTCTTCTGCAGATTCGGGTTCTCCATCGACCAGCGGAACGCGTCGTCGATCTCCTGCGTGGAGCAGAGCGTCGAGAAGATCGACGAGTAGCTCTTGGCGTGCACCGACTCCATGAACGCGATGTTCGTGTAGACGGCCTCCTCGTGCGGGGTGATCGCGTCGGGGATCAGCGACACAGCGCCGACGGTGCCCTGGATCGTGTCGAGCAGGGTGAGCCCCGTGAACACGCGCATGGTGAGCAGCTGCTCCTGCGGCGTGAGGGTGGCCCACGACTGCACGTCGTTCGACAGCGGCACCTTCTCGGGCAGCCAGAAGTTGTTGACGAGTCGGTTCCAGACCTCGAGGTCCTTGTCGTCCTGGATCCGGTTCCAGTTGATCGCCTGCACGGCGTGGCCCAGCTTGAAGTTCATCGGGTTCTCTCTACTCCGGTGGTTTCTGTGTCGTTATGCCGTGATCGCGAGGATCACAGCATGCAGCTGACGCACTCCGACATGTCGGTGCCCTCGAGTGCGAGCTGACGCAGGCGGATGTAGTAGATCGTCTTGATGCCCTTGCGCCATGCGTAGATCTGCGCCTTGTTGATGTCGCGCGTCGTCGCGGTGTCCTTGAAGAACAGGGTGAGCGACAGGCCCTGGTCGACGTGCTGCGTGGCCGCGGCGTAGGTGTCGATGATCTTCTCGGGGCCGATCTCGTAGGCGTCGGTGTAGTACTCGAGGTTCTCGTTCGTCATGAACGGCGCCGGGTAGTACACGCGGCCCAGCTTGCCCTCCTTGCGGATCTCGATCTTCGACGCGATCGGGTGGATCGAGCTCGTCGAGTTGTTGATGTACGAGATCGAGCCGGTCGGGGGCACGGCCTGCAGGTTCTGGTTGTAGATGCCGTGCTCCATGACGCTCGCCTTGAGCTCGCGCCAGTCGGCCTGGTTCGGGATCGCGATTCCGGCCTGCGCGAAGAGCTCGGCGACCCGCGGCGTGGCCGGCGCCCACTCCTGCTCGGTGTACTTGTCGAAGAACTCGCCCGTTGCGTACTGCGAGTCCTCGAAGCCGCCGAACACGGTCTGGCGCTCGATCGCGATGCGGTTGGAGGCCTGCAGGGCGTGGAACAGCACCGTGTAGAAGTAGATGTTCGTGAAGTCGATGCCCTCTTCGGAGCCGTAGTGCACGTGCTCGCGGGCCAGGTAGCCGTGGAGGTTCATCTGGCCGAGGCCGATGGCGTGCGACTGGTCGTTGCCGTCCTCGATCGACCGCACCGACGAGATGTGGCTCTGGTCGCTGACGGAGGTGAGGGCGCGGATCGCGAGCTCGACGGTGCCGCCGAGGTTGCCGCCGTCCATCGCGGCCGCGATGTTCATGGAGCCGAGGTTGCACGAGATGTCCTTGCCGATCTCGGCGTAGCTCAGGTCCTCGTTGTACGTGGTCGGGGTGTTGACCTGGAGGATCTCGGAGCACAGGTTCGACATGTTGATGCGGCCCTTAATCGGGTTCGCCCGGTTCACCGTGTCTTCGAACACGATGTAGGGGTAGCCCGACTCGAACTGCAGCTCGGCGATGGTCTGGAAGAAGTGGCGCGCGTTGATCTTCGTCTTCTTGATGCGCGCGTCGTCGACCATCTCGGCGTACTTCTCGGAGATCGAGATGTCGCCGAAGGGCACCCCGTAGACGCGCTCGACGTCGTACGGCGAGAAGAGGTACATGTCCTCGCCCTTCTTGGCGAGTTCGAACGTGATGTCGGGGATCACGACGCCGAGCGACAGCGTCTTGATGCGGATCTTCTCGTCCGCGTTCTCGCGCTTGGTGTCGAGGAAGCGCATGATGTCGGGGTGGTGCGCCGACAGGTAGACGGCGCCGGCGCCCTGTCGCGCGCCGAGCTGGTTCGCGTAGCTGAAGCTGTCTTCGAGCAGCTTCATCACGGGGATGATGCCCGACGACTGGTTCTCGATCTTCTTGATCGGGGCCGCGGTCTCGCGGATGTTCGACAGCAGCAGGGCGACGCCGCCGCCGCGCTTCGAGAGCTGCAGCGACGAGTTGATGCCGCGCGAGATCGACTCCATATTGTCTTCGATGCGCAGCAGGAAGCAGGAGACGAGTTCGCCGCGCTGCGCCTTGCCGAGGTTCAGGAAGGTGGGGGTCGCCGGCTGGAATCGGCCCGACACGATCTCGCGCACGAGGCCGCGGGCGAGTTCGCGGTCGCCCTCGGCGAGGCCGAGGGCCGACATGACGACGCGATCCTCGAAGCGCTCGAGGTAGCGCTTGCCGTCGAACGTCTTGAGGGCGTACGAGGTGAAGAACTTGAAGGCGCCGAGGAACGTCGGGAAGCGGAACTTCATCGCGTACGCCTCGTTGGTGAGCTCTTCGATGAAGGGCACGCCGTACTGCTCGATGAGCTCGCGCTCGTAGTAGTCGTTGTCGATGAGGTACCGCATGCGCTCTTCGAAGTTGTGGAAGAACACCATGTTCTGGTTGACGTGCTGCAGGAAGTACTGGCGCGCCGCCTCGCGATCGCGGTCGAACTGGATGTTCCCGTCGGCGTCGTAGAGATTGAGCATCGCGTTCAGCGCGTGGTAGTCCATCTCGCTGATCTTCGACGATTCGAGTCCGGGCTCCATCACTGCGCTCGAGGTGTCGGCGGCTGTTGCTGTCGGGACCAAAACTGTTCCAATCCATCTTGGACGGCGGTGACGTCGTCCGGTGTTCCAAAGAGTTCAAATCGGTAGAGGAAGGGCACTCGGCACTTCCTGGCGATGATGTCGCCGGCGATCGCGTAGGCCTCACCGAAGTTGGTGTTGCCCGCGGCGATCACCCCGCGCAGGTGCATGCGGTTCTCCTCGTCGTTGAGGAACTTGATGACCTGTTTCGGCACGGCCCGCGTCTCGGGGCCTCCCCCGTAGGTGGGCAGCAGCAGCACGTACGGCTCGGTGACCCGGAGCGGCTCGTCGCCGGTCCGGATCGGGATCCGCTCGGCCGGCCGGCCGAGCTTCTCGACGAATCGGTGCGTGTTGCCGGAGACGCTGGAGAAGTAGACGAGATCCGCCATACTCTCCTCTTCCTCTCAGCCCGCTCGTTCGCCGCTCCACCGGCGGGGCCCGCCGGAGCCCCGGGGTACTGCGCGGGGCGGGAACCGCATGTGCTCCCGCCCCGTCACCGCACTGCTACGCGAGACGACCCGCGAGCTCCGAGATCTTGTCGGGGCGGAAGCCCGACCAGTGCTCGTCGTCGGTCACCACCACGGGAGCCTGCAGGTAGCCGAGCTCCTTCACCGCTTCGAGCGCCGTCTCGTCCTGCGAGAGGTCGAGCACGTCGTACTCGATGCCCTTGCTGTCGAGCGCCCGGTAGGTCGCGGTGCACTGCACGCACGACGGCTTGGTGTATACGGTGATCGCCATTTCACGCCCTTCGATAAAACTGTGCCGCCTCGTCCGAGGCACTACATCTAGTGAACCACACCGGGACCGACCACAACATGCAGTAGTTACACCAATGTAGTTTTGCACCGACTTTTCCCGCATCCGGGGGCCGGACTGGGGAGAACTTTCGGCGCGTTCCCGCACTTCTCGCCCACTTATCCACAACGCCGCAGGGCGCGAAAAATTCCTCCCTCCACACCCTGCTCGGCGTGTCGGGGGAGGGCGTCTCACGTGAGCGAAACCGGCCACAGCAGCTCCCTCCCGTCGGCCGCGAACCAGCGCAGCACGAGCAGCGAATCGGGCGCCTCGGCGGCCGCCTCCGCCCGCGTGCCGCGCACCGCCACGCGCAGGCGCTCGCCCGGCAGCACCGTACGCGGCAGCGACAGCCCGAGGAGGCCGTCGCCCGCCAACGAGAACCGCACCGCGTGCAGTGCGAAGGCACCCGTGTTCTCCACCTCGATGACCCCGCTGCCCGAACGCTGCGCGATGCGCCACGGCACCACGATCGCGCCACCGGCATCGCGGTCGCGGGCGTCGCCGGCGGTGCCCGCGCCGCGCCCACCGGCGTCGCGCGGGGCGCGGCCGACCGGAGCGACAGGAGCTCCGGAGCGCGACCGCGGTTGCAGCCGCGCTGAGAGGCGGAACGGGATCATGCCTCGATCGTCGCGCCGACCGCCGACATTCACGGACCGCTACGGCAGATACGCCTCCAGCGGCTGCAGCGCGGGCTGCGAGCGCTCGTCGGCGACCGCTGCCGCGCCCACGGCGCAGGCCGCGGCCAGCGCGTCGGCCTCGGCGACGCCCGAGATCAGCGCCGCCACGAGCGCGGCGCAGAACGCGTCGCCCGCGCCCACGGTGCTCACCACGGCGGCTGCGGGCGACGCCGCGCGCGCCACCTCCGCGCCGCCCCGCAGCAGCTTCGCCCCCTCCGCACCGAGGCTGACCGCCACGAGCGGGCCGGCGCCCTCGCCGTGCCCGACTCCCGCACCCGCACCCGCACCGGCATCGGCACCCGCATCGACCGCACCCGCACCCGCACCCGCATCGACCGCACCCGCACCGGCCCCGTGCAGCGCGGGCAGCGCCGCGAACTCGGTCTCGTTCACGATCACGAGATCCGCCCGCTGCAGCACCGCCTCCGGCAGCTCCGCCGCGGGCGCCGCATTCACCGCGAAGAACCCCGTGCACGCACGCGCCGCGGCGGCGACGGCGGTCATCGGCACCTCGAGCTGCACGAGCACCGCCTCGCCCGGCGCGAACGCGTCGCCCGGCACCGTCACGGCCGCGTTCGCCCCCGGGCACACGCTGATCTGGTTCTCCCCCGACGCGTCGATGCCGATGAGCGCCACCCCCGTCGGCTCGTCGACCGTGCGCACCGCCGACACGTCGACGCCCGCCGCGACGAGGGTGTCGCGGGCGAGCGCCCCATCGGCGTCGTCGCCGACCGCCCCGATCATGCGCGTCGCGACGCCCAGCGCCGCCGCCGCGGCCGCCTGATTCGCGCCCTTGCCCCCGGGAAGCCGGGAGAACGAGCCACCGCCGACCGTCTCCCCCGGCCGGGGCAGGGCGGCCGTGCGGGCGATGAGGTCGAGGTTGATGCTGCCGACGACGGCGAGACGGGGAGAACGCGTCACTGCGGGCCTTCCTGGAGCGGGCGGACTGCGGGCGATCCGGATCGGATCACACGTGATGATACGAGCGGTTCGCCGATATCTCCTGCGAACGGTACAGCTGCTCGACGAGCACGAGACGCACGAGCTGGTGCGGGAAGACGAGCCGCGAGAGGCTCCACACGAAATCGGCGCGCGCCCGCACCCGGTCGTCCACGCCGTACGCCCCGCCGATGATCACCGTCACCGACCGGCCCCCGTCGAACGCCCGCTGCAGCGTGCGCGCCAACTCGGGCGAATCGACGCCCCGCCCGCGCTCGTCGAGCAGCACGACGAAGGCGTCGCGATCCAGCTTCGCGAGCAGCCGATCCGACTCCTCGGCGCGCGCCGCCTCCCCCTCGCGCGAGGAGTGCGGCAGCAGCTGCCACGCCGTGTCGAAGGGCTTGCGCAGGCGCTTCTCGTACCGGCCGATGCCCTCCGAGACCCAGCTCTCGTGCTTCTTGCCGACGGCGAGCACCCGGACGCTCACGCCCGCCTCGTCTCGAGATACTCCGCGATGCGCCCGATGGCCTCGGTGAGCACGGGCACCGACGGCAGGGTGACGAACCGCAGATGATCGGGCGTCGGCAGGTTGAAGCCGCGGCCGTTGGTGACGAGCACGTGCGTGGCGCGCAGCACATCGATGACGAACCGCTGATCGTCGACGATCGGGTACACCTCGGGGTCGAGCCGCGGGAAGAGATACATCGCCCCGCCCGGCAGCTCGCAGCCGACCCCCGGAATCTCGGTGAGCAGCCGGTGCGCCGCGTCCCGCTGCTCGCGCAGCCGCCCGCCCGGGGCGCACAGCTCGGCGATGCCCGACCAGTTCGACGCCGGCGACAGGGCGACGGGGATCGCGTGCTGCGCCGGCACGTTCGCGCACATGCGCATGTTCGCGAGCAGCTGCAACCCCTCCAAGAAGTCGCGGCCCCGGGCCCGGTCGCCCGAGATCGCGAGCCACCCCGCCCGGTAGCCCGCGACGCGCTGCGCCTTCGACAGGCCGCTGAAGGTGAGGCAGAGGGTGTCGCGCACGTGCAGCGCCGCATGCTCGTGCCGGGCGCCGTCGTACAGGATGCGCTCGTAGATCTCGTCGGCCATGAGCACGAGGCCGTGCCGCTCGGCGAGCGCGGCGAACCCGCGCACCAGCTCCGCCGAGTACACGGCCCCCGTCGGATTGTTGGGGTTGATGAGCACGATGCCCTTCGTGGCGGGCGTCACCAGGCGCTCGATCGCGTCGAGATCGGGCATCCATCCGTTCGCCTCGTCGCACGGGTAGTGCACGGCGAGGCCGCCCGAGAGGGTGACCTGCGCCGTCCAGAGCGGGTAGTCGGGGGACGGCACGAGCACCTCGTCGCCCTCGTCGACGAGCGCCTGCACCACCAGCGAGATCATCTCGCTCACGCCGTTGCCGATGAAGACGTCGTCAGGGGTGACGCCCGCGACCCCCTCCTCCGTGTAGTAGCGCGCGACCGCCTCGCGGGCGGGGAGGATGCCGCGCGAATCGCTGTACCCCTGCGCCTCGGCGAGCGCCTCCTGCAGCCGCTCCACGATCTCGGGCGGCGCCTCGAACCCGAACGGCGCCGGGTTGCCGATGTTCAGCTTGAGGATCCGATGGCCCTCGCGCTCGAGGCGCTCGGCCTCCTGCAGGATCGGGCCGCGCACGTCGTAGCGCACCCCCGCGAGCTTCCGTGACTGGGTAATAGTGCGCACGGTCACGATCCTACGTCGCGCGGCCGCTCGGCCGCCGCCCCCGTTCCGCTGCGGCCGCGCCGCCGCCCGCCTCTCCTGCGGCCGCGCCGCCGCCTCTCCTCTCTTCTCCTCTCCCCTTTCGAGAGCGGGGTCACTTGCGGAGGGTGTTGCAGCGGTTGCGCACACCGACACACTCCGAAAGTGACCCCGCTCACGGATTCGGAGCGGCGGCGCGGCGGAGCGGCGGAGCGGCGGAGCAGCGGAGCGGCGGAGCAGCGGAGCGGCGGAGCAGCGGGGCGGCGGAGCAGTGGAGCGGCCGCGGGGCCGGATCGCGGTCAGCGCTCCGAGAGCACCGGAACGGGGCGCCGGAAGCCGCCCGTCGCGACCGCGAGCATCACGACGCCGAGCGCGAGCCACACGCCGCCCACCGCGTACGCCTCGGGGTGCAGCTGCGAGAACAGGTACAGGTCGACGGCGAAGCCCGCGATGGGGACGAGGCTCAGCAGCGCCCGCGCCGCGACCGGGCGCGACCGCTCGGCGCGCCGCCAGATCCACACGAGGAACGCGATGTTCACGAGCGCGAACGCCAGGAACGCGCCGAAGTTGATGTACGCGGTCGCCGTGCCGATGTCGAGCAGCATGCCGAACATGCCGATCGCGCCGATCAGCAGGATGTTGAGCCACGGCACCCGGAACGCGTTGCTGAGCCGCCCGAACACCGCCCGCGGCAGCACGCCGTCGCGCCCCATCACGAAGAGCAGCCGGCTCGACGTCGCCTGGATCGCGAGGCCCGACCCGAAGCCGGCGATCACGCTCACGAGATTGTTGATGTTCGTGAACGCGGCGCCGCCGGCGAAGATGGAGATCGTGTACCCGGCCGTGTCGGGATCGTCGAAGGCCCCTCCGGGGTGCACGAGCTGCATGAGCAGTGAGACGCCGACGAAGATGCATCCGCCGATGAGCACCGCCAGCACGATCCCCCGCGGAATGTCGCGCTTCGGCTCCTTCGTCTCCTCGCTGAGCGTGCTGATCGCATCGAACCCGAGGAACGAGTACGCCGCGACCGCCGCGGCGGAGCTGACGGCGACCACGCTTGTCTCCTCGTTCCAGAGCGCACTCGAGACGGGCGCGCCGCCCTCGCGGCCGAGGAACAGGAGCAGCACGACCACGAGCGCCGCGACCGAGGCCATCGCGGCGACGGTGAGCACGATGTTGACGCGATCCGCCAGCGCGATGCCCAGCAGGTTGATCGCGGTCGTCGCGCCCACGTTGACGACCAGCCACACCCACAGCGGAATGCCCGGGAACTGCGCGTGCAGGTACGTCGATTGGATCAGCCACGCCACCATGGGCAGGAAGAGGTAGTCGAGCAGGATCACCCACCCGGCGAAGAACCCCGCGACGCGCCCCAGCGTCTTGCCGACGTAGGTGTAGGCGGATCCGGCGTTCGGGTACGCCCGAGCGAGCACCGCGTAGGCGATCGCCGTGAGGAGCATCGCCGCGGTGGCGATGAGGTACGCCGTCGGGGCGGCGCCGCGGCTCGCCCCCGATACGACTCCGAACGTCGAGGTGACGATGCCCGGCGCCATGTAGGCGAGCCCGAAGAAGACCACCCCGAGCAGCCCGAGTCGCGGCAGCAGCTTCGTCGGCTGCAGGCCCTGCAGGCCCTGCACGCCCTGCGCGCCCTGCGCGGCCTGCGCGCCCTGCGCGGAGGTCGGCGCGCTCACTCGCCCGCCTCCGCTCCGCGCGGCGCCCACGTCTCGGGCGAGATGCGCCCGGCGTACAGCGGCAGCTCGATCGGCGCGTCGTCGGGGCGGAGCTGCGCCCACGGCCGCGACACCCCCGCCGTGCCGAACCGGCGCACCGCGCTCACCTGGTCGAAGTCGACGACGCTCGTGAGGATCTGCTGCTCCGCGGTCGACGACTGCATGCGGATCGCGCCGTCGGGATCCACGACGAGCGACCGGCCGCGGCCGGTCGGTGCGGCGGCGTTCACCGATGCGATCCATACCTGGTTCATGATGGCGTTGCCGCGCACGATGGCGAGCTCCTGCTCGCGGTCGCTCGTGTTCGTCTGCACGAGGTTCAGGATCAGATCGGCGCCCGCCCACGCGAGGTGGCGGGCGTGCTCGGGGAACCAGATGTCGTAGCAGATCGAGATGCCGATCCGCCCGTATCCGGGCAGGTCGAAGACGGTGAACTCGGCGCCGGGAGCGCAGGTCTCGGCCGGGCGCCACGGGAAGATCTTGCGGTACGTCGCGCGCACCTCCCCGTCGGGGCCGAACACCAGCGCGGTGTTGTGCACGCGACCGGAGTCGCTGCGCTCGAAGAAGGTGCCCGGCACCAGCCAGATGCCGAGTTCGGCGGCGAGCGCGGCGAGCCGGGCGAAGCGCTCGTCGTCGAGCGGGCGGGCGATGCTCTCGATATCCGGGGTGCCGACCGGGGTGTCGAGGTGCAGCTCGGGGTAGACCCAGAGACGCATCTGCGGGTGGGCGGCGGCGCTCGCGCGGAGGTGCTCTGCGAACGCGGAGAGTGTTGTGGCGTGGTGCTGCACCAGTGCAACACCGAGTGATCGGCTCATGGGCCTTCCCTTCATTGGTTAATGAAACTTTAAATAACTATTGCTGGACGTGTCAACCGGGCTGCGCGCGGCGCCCCCTCCGCTCTGAAAGAATGAGCGCATGGCCCGCCCCCGCAACCAGGAAGCCCGCAAGCGCGAACTCATCGCGGTCACGTCGCGGCTGCTCATCGAACGCGGGCAGGGCGGCGCGCGTCTCGTCGACATCGCTGAGGCCGCCTCGCTCACGCCGGCGGCGGTCAGCTACTACTACCCCGATCTCGCCGACCTCTACGCCGACACGTACGAGACGGCGATCGCCGAATACTCGACGCGGCGTCGGGAGCATGTCGCGCACGTCGCTTCGCCCGTCGAGCGCCTCACCGAGTGCATCGCGCTCGGCGTACCCCGCACCGGCACGAGCTCGCACGCCGCCACCGTGCTGCTCATGGAGCTCTCGGCGCTCGCGCTCCGGCAGGAGCGCATCCTCGCCTCGGGCGTGGAGTTCGAGGCCGAGCAGCTCGACCTGTTCAGCGAGATCCTCGAATCGGGTGCCCGCGCGGGCGCGATGCGGCTGCAGTACGACGTTCTCGAGACCGCCCGGGCGATCCTCGCCGTCGAGGACGGGATCGCGATTCCGGTCACCGCGGGCCGCCTCCCGGCGGATGATGCGCTGCGCGTCTCCCTGTCGGTCGCGTCGTCGCTGACGGGCGCGAATCTGCTCGCGGGCCGCCCGTAGGGATCGCGGCTGCCCCGAGCCGCTCCGCCGCCGCGCCTCCGCTCCCCCTCTCCGCCGCTGCCCCGCTCTGCCGCTCCGCTCCCCCTCTCCGCCGCTGCCCCGCCCCGCCGCCCCGCTCCCCTCACCTTCCTCGCGTCCTCGCGAGCGGGGTCACTTTCGGAGGGAGTTGCAGCGGTCGCACACACCGACACACTCCGAAAGTGACCCCGCTCGCAGATTTGGAGCGGCGGAGCGGCAGAGCGGCGGAGCGGCGGGGCGGGGCGGGGCGGGGGCCGTTCAGCCCGCGAGCACGCCGCCTAGGAGCACTGACCGTCGTGCAGGGCTCGCGCGATCCGGTCGGTCTCCTCGGTCATCGTGTACTCGGGAGCCGTCTCCGATCGGCTCTGCAGCTCATCGAAATCGGCCCCGAAGAACAGCACCGCGTACGAGCTCGTGACGCCCTCCGTGAGCGTTCCGGTGATGGGCGGCCGCGGCGTTCCGCACGTGTCGAAGGTGACCGCGTGAGCGAGCTCGTGCTTCATGACGTCGATGAATGCGGGGCTCGAGAGATTCTGCGGATACCCCGGCGCCGTGTCGTTGACGTAGATCACCGAGGGGTTGGCGGCGCAGAAACCGGCCTCCGCGATGCCGGTCGGATCCGACTCTATGCAGTACTGCCGCACCGCCGAGTAGTCGAAGCTCACCTCGCGCCCGAACTGGGCGGCGAGCAGCTGCGCGGCGCTCGCGTAACTGCCATCGGCGTCGGGCTGAGCCGCGAACCCCCGCGCGTACGTCTCGGGATCGCTGGCGAGCGGCGCGCCGTCGGGCCCCTCCGCCGGTGCGCGATCGCCGCTGTACTCGCGCACCTCGCCGTTCTCGTCGGTGATCTGCACCGTGACGTCGAGATCCTCACCCGCGGCGAATCTGCGCTCGATCTCCTCGACCTCCGTGACGTACGCCTGGATGCGGTCGTCGAGCTCGGCGGCGTCGGTGCTCATCGTCGATCCGGCGAATCGCAGTGCCGAGCGCAGGTCGGTCAGCTGGTACAGCAGCGCCGCGTAGTAGTCGGATGAGACGCTCCGCCCGTTGGGCGTCATGTCGAAGATCGTGCCGTCCTCGGCGGCCTGCGAGTACGTGTCGAGGGTGCCGACGACGTACGTCTCCATCGCGTCCCAGCCCGGCCGCTCGTTCATCACGTACACGGTCGCGGCGGTGGACTGCCCGCTGATCGCGCCGTCGACCACCGAGCTGCCCCACTTCCCGAGCGCATTGACGGCGGCGAACAGCAGTCCGACGACGATCCCCACGACCAGCAGGACCCCGAGCGCTACGAACAGCAGCGTCTTGCCGACGTTGATCTTGCGCGGCGCCGGCGGTGCGGCCGGGGGCGGGGACGGCAGGTGCGGGTGCTGCGGGTGCTGGTGCTGGTGCTGCGGGTGCTGCGGATGGGGAGCACCGGGAGCGTACTGCTGCAGGCCCTGATGCGTCGGCGGAAAGCCCGGCGGCTGGTTCGGGGAGCCGACGTGCTGGATTGAGGCGCCGCTGTGCTGGATCGGGTAACCCGGCTGCTGGTTCGGGACGCCGGGCGGCTGGACGGGGTGGCCGGGGTACCGATTCGGGACGCCGGGCGGCTGGGCGGGGTGGCCGAATGGCTGCTGGATCGGCTGGCCGGGCGGCTGCTGCGGGTACCCCTGCTGATGCGCGTGACCCGGCTGCTGCGGCCAGCCCTCCGGCTGCTGCGGGCTTCCGGGCCCCTGCGGGTACCCGGCTTGCTGCTGAGGTGGCTGCTGCTGCGGGGAACCGGGCTGCTGCTGCGCCTCCGGTTGCTGCGCAGGCGGCTCGGGCTGGCGCGACTCGGTCATGCATTCACCATACTGAGTCGAACGTCCCGGTCGAGAGCGCGGTCCCACCCACGCACCTCCACACCCCGCACCCTCCCACTTTTGCGAGCCGGGTCACTTTCGGAGCGTGTCGCACCGAAAACCACCGCCGACACCCTCCCGAAGTGACCCCGCTGGTCGTGCGAGCGGAGAGAGGGGCGGTGTCGGTCAGGCAACGACGCGGATGGGCGAACGCCGATGGTCGCGGACACCGACTGACGCATCGCCGACGCACCCTGCCTCCGCCATCGGAGCGGGGTCACTTTGGGAGGGTGTCGCGCCTGAAACGGTCGCCCACACCCTCCCGAAGTGACCCCGCTCGCACAGGGGCTTCGGCACGGCCGCCGACGCGGACGCCGACGCAGACGCCGACGCGGACGCAGACACCGGCGCGGCGCGGCCGCCGCCGCCGCCGCACCCGCCGACTCCCCGCTACTGCTGCTGGGCGTAGAGCTCGGCGTAGGCGCCGCCCCGCTCGAGCAGCTGCTGGTGGGTGCCGTGCTCGAGGATGCGCCCCCCGCCGACCACGTAGATGCGGTCGGCGTCGACGATCGTCGAGAGGCGGTGGGCGATCGCGATGGTCGTGCGGCCGCTGCGGGCGTCTTCGAGGGCGTGCTGCACGATGCGCTCGTTGACGGTGTCGAGCGCGCTCGTCGCCTCGTCGAGCACGAGCACGCGGGGGTTCTTGAGCAGCACGCGCGCGATCGCGATCCGCTGCTTCTCGCCGCCCGAGAGGCGGTAGCCCCGCTCGCCCACGACGGTCTCGTAGCCGTCGGCGAAGCTCTCGATGGTGTCGTGGATGTTCGCGAGGCGCGCCGCGGCCTGCACCTCGTGCAGCGAGGCGTCGGGCTTCGCGTACCGCAGGTTGGCGAGCACCGAGGCGTGGAACAGGTAGGGCTCCTGCGTCACGACCCCGATGCGGTCCATGAGCGCCTCCTGTCGCAGCTCGCGCACATCGTCGTCGCCGTAGCGCACGGTGCCGGAGGAGGCGTCGTAGAGGCGGGGCACGAGCGAGCCGATGGTGGTCTTGCCCGATCCGGAGGCGCCGACGAAGGCCACGAACTCCCCCGGTTCCACGTGAAACGACACGTCGTCGAGCGTCGGGCGATCGTCAGGGCCGGCGTCGGGGTAGCGGAACGAGACCGACTCGAACGCGATGCGACCGGCCCGGCCCGGGGCGTCGGACGGCTCGCGCGCATCGTCGGCGTCGACGATGGCGGGCCGCAGATCGAGGTACTCGAAGATGCGGGCGAACAGCGCCTGCGAGGTCTGCAGGTCGAGCGCGATGCGCATGAGGGCGACGAGCGGGAAGAGCAGGCGCGACTGCACCGTGGTGAAGGCCACGATCGTGCCCGCCGTGATGCCGGGGTCGAACCCCTCGCTCTGGCCTCGCGCGATGAGCCACCCCGAGACGAGGTAGACGATCGCGGGCACCGCCGAGAGGAACACCTGCACGAGCGCGAAGAACAGCTGCCCGCTCATCGTCTGCCGCACCTGCAGGTCGATCTGGTTGCGGTTCTCGGCCGAGTAGCGCTCGGTCTCGGCGCTCTGGCGCGAGTAGGTCTTCGCGAGCAGCACGCCCGAGATGGAGAGGGCCTCCTGCGTGATCGCGCTCATCTCGGACAGCGACTCCTGCGTGCGGCCGGCGATCTTCGCGCGGATCTGCCCGACGCGTCGCTGCGCGATCACGAGCACGGGCATGACGACGACGGCGATGAGGGTGAGCTGCCAGCTGAGCAGCAGCATCGCCACGATGGCGGCGACGACCGTGACCGTGTTGCCGATGATGTTGGAGACGGTGTTCGTCAGCACGTTCGCGACGCCGCCGACGTCGTTCTGCAGGCGCGACTGGATCACGCCGGTCTTCGTGCGGGTGAAGAAGCCGAGTTCCATGGACTGCAGGTGGGAGAAGAGTCGCACTCTGAGGTCGCCCATCACGCGGTTGCCGACGCGCGCGGTGAAGAGGGTCTGCACGATCCCGAGCCCGGAGGAGATGACGAACACGGCGATCATCGCGCCGACGAGCCAGGCGAGCACGGTGAGGTGCGGCCCGCCGCCGTCGAGGGGGAACAGGCCGTCGTCGAAGATGCGCTGCGTGAGCAGCGGCGGCAGGATCGCGAGCGCGGCCGAGACCAGCACGAGCGCGACGATGACGACGAGCTGCGCGCGGTAGGGGCGGAACAGCGCGGCGATGCGGCGCCCGAGCCCCGGCACCGCGGGCGCGTCGCGGTTGAGCTTGCGCTGGAGTTCGGCGTCGCCGGCGGAGATGCGGGATCCCCGGCCGACCGGCCCGCCGCCCATGCTCATGCTTCACCCGCGCTCATGCTTCGGAGAATAGCGCGCCGCGGGGCGCTGCGGCGCCGTGTTCGCCGCAAGCGGTCGTCGGCGACGCGCCGCACCGCTGTGCACCTCGACAGCCGCACCGCGCGCCTGCCCACTCGTGCGCACCCCCGGCACCGACCCGGCACCGCCCCCGCACCACGACCGCGCACCCCCCCTGCACCAGCCCCAGCGCAACACCCAGCGCACCCCCCTTGCGCAACCCCCACCGCGTCCGCCGACAGCGGATTTCGTCGCCGAACCTCCTTCTCATCGGGAGTTCCGCACTCCCCGCGGGCGCCGCCGGGAGGGTGCCCGGGTCGCATCTTCAGGCGGTTGCGAATACCCTAAGAGATCTGACGTGCAGGGGACGGGGGTGTCCGGCCCCCTTCACGCGTGCCCGAGCGCGGATTTCGCTCCCGGGAGTCGACCGAAACGGATCCGAATGTCCCAGACCCCCCGCGTGGAACCGCACGATGTTCAGGCGTCCCCGGTTCCGGTTGCGGGCGGCCGCCGAGGGGCGGGGGCCGCGCACGCGAAGGCGATCCTCTTCGGCGAGCACGCCGTGGTCTACGGCGCCCCGGCGATCGCCATCCCCGTCGACAGCCTGACGGCGGAGGCGACGATCGAGCGCGGCGGCCCGGCGGGGCTCCGAATCGCCAGCTCCCTCTACACGGGGCCCGTCGACGGCGCGCCCGCGCGGCTCACCCCCGTGGTGACCGCGATCCGCGCGTCGCTGGAGCGCGCCGGCCTCGCCGATCTCGCGCGCAGCGAGGCGGGCGCGGCAGACGCAGGCGCAGGCGCGGTCGCCGACGGCGCGGCAGGCGCGAGCGCGGCAGACGCACCCGCGGTCGCCGACGGCGCGCTCGTCACCATCGCGAGCTCCATCCCGCACGAGCGCGGCCTCGGGTCGAGCGCGGCGGTCGCGGCGGCGATCGCGCGCGCGGCGTTCGACCTCGCCGGCGCGGAGCTCGACGGCGAGACGCTGTTCGACCTCATCCAGACGGCCGAGCGCGTCGCCCACGGCAAGCCGAGCGGCATCGACGCCCGCACGGTGGCGGCGACGGGCGCGATCCGGTTCACCCGCGGCGCGGTCGCGCCGATCCGCATCGGAGCGCCCCTGATTCTGGCGTTCGCAGACACCGGCCACCCCGGGTCGACGGCGCAGGCGGTGGGCTCGGTGCAGGCGCTCCGCGAGCGCGAGCCCGCATCCACCGACGCCCTGCTCTCCCGGCTGGCCGAGATCGCGGAGCACTCGATCGAGGATCTCGCGGCGGGCGACCGTGCCGCGGTCGGCGCCGCCATGAGCGAAGCTCACGCGATCCTGCACCGCGTGGGGGTCAGCTCGGATCACCTCGACGCCATCGTGGCCGCGGCCTGCGCTGCGGGCGCGAGCGGGGCGAAGCTCACCGGCGGGGGGCTCGGCGGCTGCGTCATCGCGGTCGCGAGCTCGACGGCGCACGCCGAGCAGATCGGCGCCGCCATGCGCGACGCCGGCGCCGAACGCACCTGGACAGTGGAGGTTCCCGCCGCATGACGACCGCAACCGCTCGGGCGTTCCCGAACATCGCCCTCGTGAAGTACTGGGGCAAGCAGGACGAGGATCTCATCCTGCCCGTCGCGGGCAGCCTGTCGCTGACGCTCGACGCGTTCGCGACGACCACCACCGTCGCGCTCGATGCGGGCGCCCGCTCCGACGCGTTCGCCCTGAACGGCGCCGAGGCGAGCGACGATGCGACGCGGCGCGTCACCCGGTTCCTCGACCGGGTGCGCGAGCTCGCGGGTTCGGAGGCGCGCGCCGTTGTCACCTCCACCAACGAGGCTCCGACGGGTGCGGGGCTCGCGTCGTCGGCGTCGGGGTTCGCGGCGCTCGCGACCGCGGCGGCCGCAGCGTACGGGCTCGACCTGGATCGCCGCGACCTCAGCCGTCTGGCGCGCCGCGGGTCGGGCTCGGCATCGCGCAGCCTCGTCGACGGCCTCGCCGTCTGGCACGCTGGCGACGACGCGCACTCGTACGCGGAGGGGGTCTCGGGCCCCGACATGCGGATGGTGATCGTCACCGTCGATACGGCGCAGAAGGCGGTGTCGAGTCGCGCCGCGATGCGCCGCTCCGCACTCACGTCCCCCTTCTTCCCCGCCTGGATCTCGTCGACCGAGGAGTCGCTCGCCGCGATGCTCGAGGCCTGCGCGGCCGACGACTTCACGCGGGTGGGCCGCATCACGGAGTCGCATGCGCTGCGCATGCACGCGGTGATCCAGTCGTGCGATCCGCCGATCAGGTATCTCGCCCCGACGAGCGTCGCCGTCTTCGACGCGGTCGTCGCGCTGCGCGATCAGGGTCTCGAGGCGTATGCGACGGCCGACGCGGGGCCGAACGTCGCCGTGATCGTGCGACCGGATCAGGCGGAGGATCTGCGTGATGCGCTGCAGGGCTTCGGCTCGGTGCGGCTCGTCGGCGCGGGCGCCGGCGCGCAGCTGGTCGCCCCCGACTCGGCGGCCCCGGCGGGGGCGACCGCATGATCGAGCAGCGCGCGCCGGGCAAGCTCTACATCGCCGGCGAGTACGCCGTCGTCGATCCGGGGCAGCCCGCCGTCATCGTCGCGGTCGACCGGTACATCACGGTGCAGCTGAGCGAGGGATCGCAGGTCGGCCGCGTGCGCTCGAGCGCGTACGGCCGCTCGCCCCTCGTGTGGGTGCGCGACGACGCGAGCGACCGCATCGTGCTCGAGCACCAGCCCTACGACTACGTGTTCGCCGCGATCACCGCGGTCGAGCAGTTGCGCTCCGAGCGCAGCCTGCCCCCGCGCTACTACGATCTCGACATCAGCAGCGAGCTCGACGACGTGAGCGGGCGCAAGTTCGGCCTCGGCTCGTCGGCGGCGGTGACGGTCGCGGTCGTCGCCGCGCTCGACGAGTTCTACGGGCTCGGCCTCGGCGAGCTCGAGCGCTTCAAGCTCGCCCTGCTCGCCACCATCGAGGTCGCCCCGACGGCGTCGGGCGGCGATCTGGCGGCGAGCACCTTCGGCGGGTGGATCCGCTACGCCTCCCCTGACCGCGGTGCGCTGCGCGCGCACCGGGCCGCGCACGGCGTGTCGGCGACGCTCGCCGCGCGGCAGGAGTGGGCGGGCAGCGGCGTCACGCGCCTCGCGCATCCCGATGCGCTGCAGCTGCTCGTGGGCTGGACGGGCTCCCCGGCATCGACCGAGCGCCTCGTGGAGCAGGTGCGCACCTCCGAGAGCCGCACCCCGCTGCAGCCGTATCCGACGTTCATCGCCGACAGCCGCGCCTGCGTCGACGCGCTGGTCGACGCGTTCGCCCGCGGCGGCGCGGGGGCTCCGGAGGTGCTGGGGCGGGCGCGCCGGGTGCTGCAGCGCCTGGGCGCATCGTCGGGCATCACAATCGAGACGCCGCAGCTGCGGGATCTCTGCGACATCGCGGAGCGCCACGGTGCGGGCGGCAAGCCCTCGGGCGCGGGCGGCGGCGACTGCGGCATCGTGCTCGCGGATGCGGATCTCGCGACCGAACCGATTCTGCGCGAGTGGGAGGCCAACGACATCCGGCGCCTCAGCCTCGCCCCGCACCCCGCGTCGGGAGGCGTCGATGCATTCTGAGACCGCGCCGCAGGCGATCGACGGCAGCCGGGCCGCGCGCAAGGACGAGCACGTCGACCTCGCGCTCGGTCAGCAGGGCGACGCCGGGCGCAACGAGTTCGACGACCTCGATTTCGTGCACCAGGCGCTCGACGGCGTCGACGCCGAACGCGTCGATCTCGGCGTCGGCATCGCCTTCGGCGCCGGGCCGCAGCACGCCGCCGGACGGTGGCGCTGGGAGACGCCCTTCTACGTCAACGGCATGACGGGCGGCACCGAGCGCACGACCCGCATCAACCGCGAGCTCGCCATCGCGGCGCGCGAGACCGGGCTGCCGATGGCGTGCGGCTCGGTCTCGGTCGCGCTCGACGAGCCCGACGCCGCGCGCGGCTTCTCGGTGATCCGCGACGAGAACCCCGACGGCTTCGTCATGGCGAACCTCGGGGTGGGGCGCCCCGCCTCCGACGCGCCGCGGGCGGTCGAGCTGCTCGGGGCGAACGCCCTGCAGGTGCACGTGAACGCGGTGCAGGAGACGGCGATGCCCGAGGGCTCGCGCGACTTCTCGTCGTGGATCGCGTCGATCGAGCAGCTCGCCGCCGCTTCGCCCGTTCCCGTGATCGTCAAGGAGGTCGGATTCGGCCTCAGCCGCAGCGCGCTGCGGCACCTCTCCGAGATCGGCGTCGGCATCGCCGACGTCGGCGGGCGCGGCGGCACCGACTTCCTGAAGATCGAGAACGCCCGGCGCCCGGCCGGCGAGTACGCGATGCTCGCCGGGTTCGGCCAGTCGGCCCTCGCGTGCCTCCTCGACGCCCCGCAGGGCGCCCCCGCGCTGCTCGCCTCCGGCGGGGTGCGCTCCCCGTTCGACGTGGTGAAGGCGCTGGCGGCCGGGGCCCAGGCCGTCGGCGTCGCGGGCGCGTTCCTCGCGGCGATCGGCCGCAACGGCGAGCCCGGCGGCGCCGAGCGCCTCATCGCCCTCGTGAACGACTGGAAGCTGCGCACCCGCGCGGTCTACGCACTGCTCGGGGCGGCGACGCGAGACGATCTGCTCGCGACCGACCTCATCCTGCGCGGGCGGCTGCGGGAATTCTGCGCCGACCGCGGCGTTGACCTCAGTGCACTCGCTCTCCGATCGGAGGCGCCGCGCCCATGACCCGCCCGCGCACGCACCTCCAGCGCCAGCGCCTCCGCTGCATCGCGCCGCCCCGCATCTGCGGCGCCGCGCCGACCCCCACCCCGCACGCACGCACTCACTCACGAAGGAAGCCATGAGCGTTCCCGAACACGCCCACTGCGAGACCGTCACCGAGATCCCGACCAGCTGGGTCGGCCCCATCAGGATCACCGGCACCTCGGTCTCCGGTGAGATCTCGGTGCCCCTCGCCACGTACGAGACGCCGCTCTGGCCCTCGGTCGGGCGCGGTGCGCGCGTCTCCCGCGCCGTGGAGGGCGGCATCCGCACCGTCGTCACGGGCGAGCGCATGACGCGCTCCGTGCTGTTCACCGCGCGCGGCGCCGTCGGCGCGCAGATCGCCGCGCAGACCATCGAGGCGCGCTTCGGCGAGCTGCAGGAGGTCGTGACGGGCGGCAGCCGCCACGCGAAGCTGCTCGAGGCGCACCCCGAGATCGTCGGCAATCTGCTCTTCGTGCGCTTCGCCTTCACCACCGGCGACGCGTCGGGCCACAACATGGTCACGAACGCCGCCGACGCGCTGATGGAGCGCATCCTGTCGTGGGGGCTCGAGCTCGAGTACGGCTCCATCTCGGGCAACTACTGCTCCGACAAGAAGGCGACCGCCGTCAACGGGATCCTGGGGCGCGGCCGCAGCGTGGTCGCTGAGATCCTGATCCCGCACGAGCTCGTGGCCAGCGGGCTGCGCACCGACGCCCAGCGGGTCACCGACATGGTGGTGCGCAAGAACCTCGTGGGCAGCACCATCGCCGGAGCCATCCGCTCGGCGAACGCGCACTACGCCAACATGCTGCTCGGCTTCTACCTCGCGACGGGGCAGGATGCGGCGAACATCGTCGAGGGATCGCAGGGGATCACCTACGCCGAGAACCGGGAGGAGGGCCTGTACTTCTCGTGCACCGTGCCCCACCTCATCGTCGGCACCGTCGGCAACGGCAAGCACCTGCCTCACATCGAGGAGGCGCTGACCCGGATCGGCTGCCGCGAGGATCGCGAACCCGGCGAGAACGCGCGCCGGCTCGCCGAACTCATGGCGGCGACCGTGCTCTGCGGCGAGCTCTCGCTCATCGCGGCGCAGACGAACCCGGGCGAACTCATGGCCGCGCACCTGCGCATCGAGCGGAAGGAGACGCCGAACGCATGATCTCGATCGGCATTCACGACATCGAACTGGCGAGCACGCACCACCTGCTCGACCTCGGCACGCTGGCCGAGACCACGGGCGTCGACCCGGCGAAGTACCGGATCGGCCTCGGGCAGGACGAGTTCAGCGTTCCCGCGGCCGATGAGGACATCGTCACCATGGGCGCCACCGCGGCCCTCGCGCTGCTCGACCGCAACGGACTCGACGGCGTGCGCACGCTGCTCTTCGCCACCGAGTCGGGTCTCGACCACTCGAAGGCGGCCGGCGTGTTCGTGCACAAGCTGCTCGGCCTCCCGCCGCAGGTGCGCGTCGCCGAGATCAAGCAGGCCTGCTACGGCGGCACCGCCGCGATCCAGGCGGCGGTCGGCATCGTGCAGCGCAACCCGAATGAGCGCGTGCTCGTGATCGCGAGCGACATCGCCCGGTACGCGCTCGACTCGCCGGGAGAGCCGACGCAGGGCGCGGGCGCCGCCGCGATCCTCATCGCCGCCGACCCCGCGCTCGTCGAGATCGAACCCGCATCGGGGCTCTTCTCCGCCGACGTCGACGACTTCTGGCGCCCCAACGACTCGTCGACAGCGATCGTCGACGGCGCCCTGTCGATCTCGGCGTACCTCGACGCCATGACGGGCGCCTGGGACGATCTGGCGGCGCACGGCGGGCCCGCGATCACCGACATCGACCGCCTCGTCTACCACCAGCCGTACACGAAGATGGCGCGCAAGGCGCAGGCCCGCCTCGGCGAGCACACCGGCGTCGACCTCGGCGACGACGGGCTCGTGCCGGGCGCGATCTACAACCGCCGGCTCGGCAACGCGTACACGGCGTCGCTGTACGCCGGCGTCGCCTCGGTGCTCGACCACGAGCCCGACCTCGTCGGCAAGCGCCTCGGCATGTTCAGCTACGGCTCGGGCAGCGTGAGCGAGTTCTTGACCGGCATCGTGCAGCCCGCCGCGGCGTCGCGCGGCGACCGCTTCACGTCGGTGCTCGACGCGCGGGTGCCGCTGAGCGTGCCCGAGTACCGCGAGCTGCACGCCCGTGAACTGCCGAGCAGCACCGATGTCGAGACGCCGCGCGTCACGGAGGCCCCCTTCCGCTTCGCCGGCATCTCGGGCAGCGCCCGCCGGTACGAGCGCCGCTAGGCGGGCGCCGCGCCCCCGCCCCGCCCCGCCTCGGCCCGCCGCGCGCCCCGCCCCGCCCCGCCCGGAACGCCGAGCCCCCGCCGAGACGCCGAGCCCCCGCCGAGAACACGTTCTCTCGGCAGGGGCTCGGTGCGTCGGCGGGCGTTCGACGCCCGAAGAGACTCAGTCGTCCGAGGCGGTGACCTTCACGTCGATGTTGCCGCGCGTCGCCTTCGAGTACGGGCACACCTGGTGGGCGGCGTCGGCAAGCTGCTGCGCCTGCTCGTGGTCGAGGTGCGGCAGCACGACCTCGAGCTCCACGGAGAGCTCGAACCCGCCGTCGACGTTGGCCAGATTGACGCGGGATCCCACGCTCGAATCCGAGATGTCGACCTTCTGCTCGCGCGCGACCGCCTGCAGCGCACCGTGGAAGCACGCCGCGTAGCCGGCGGCGAACAGCACCTCGGGGTTGGGGGCGCCGCCGGGGCCGCCCATCTCCTTCGGAGCGCGCAGATCGGTGTCGACGAGGCCGTCGACGCTTCTGACGTGGCCGTTGCGCCCGTCGCCGGTCGCGAGTGCCTCAGCGGTGTACATGATGCTCATGAGTTCCCCTTTCAGTGGCGGGCGCTCGTGCCTGCCACGTTCGCAGGCTACGCCGATCGGCTGACGCCGTGCCGATACTCGCCCGAAGTCAGCTCAGAGCGGACACCGAGCCCGCGGCTGCCACGCGATCCGGCGACGGCATCGCGACCTGCTCGACGTCGCGCCCGCCCCGCGCGCGACGGACGGCCTCGGCGACCACGAGCACGGCGAGATTCGGCGCGAGCGCGATCAGCCCCGAGTCCCAGCTGCCGATCGGTATCTCCGCGAACGTGATCACGGCGACCGTGAGCGAGCCCGTCACGATGCTGAGCCCGATCGGCCACGCGCCGACGCGCACGCGATCGGCGAGTGCGATGGCGATGGCGGGTGCGAACTGCGTGGAGCAGCCGTAGGTGAGCAGCAGCAGCGCGCCGATGTCGGAGCGCACGAGCCCGAAGGCGAGCGCGAGCCCCGTCGCGGCGACGATGACGGCGTAGTTGCCGGTCATCTGGCGCCCGGCCGGCATGCTGCCGATCACGTTGCGGGTGATGAGCGTCGAGATGCCCATGACGATCGCCGAGGCGGGCACCATGGCCGCCGAGGCTCCCGCGATGGCCACGACGCCGACGAGCCAGTCGGGCAGGATCGCCCCCGACATCGTGAGCAGCACCGTGTTGCCGGTCGTGTCGGCGGGCAGCACGAGTACGGCGGCGAGCCCGACGGTGATGGGCAGGAACAGCACCAGCTGGTAGATCGGCAGCCACTTCGCGTTGCTGCGGAGCACCTCGCCGCTCTTCGCGGCGAGCACGGGCGGCCAGAGATGCGGCAGCGTGTTGAAGCTGGAGCCGATGACGGTGACGAGGGTGGCGGTGATGAAGAACACCGGGTCGTATCCGTCGACCTGCATGGTGAGGAGCACGGGTGCCTCGCGCGCGATCTGCGCGAAGATCTCGGGAATGCCGCCGAAGGAGATGATGAGGCCCGCGGCGATGACGATCATCGCGACCACCATCATGACGTCTTTGAGGATCGCCACGCGGGCGATGCCCCGCAGCCCCGACCAGGCGACGAACAGCGCGACGAGGATGCTCGCGACGACCATGCTCAGGCCGCGCGCCCCCTCGCTGCCCGTGGCGAGCTCGACGATCAGCCCGAGGCCCGTGATCTGCAGTTGCAGGTACGGGATCAGCGCGAGGGCGCCGATCACCGACACGACGCGGCCGAGCCACCTGCTGCGGAAGCGATCCTCGAAGAAGTCGCCCATGGTGAGGTAGCCGCGGCGCTGCCCGAACTCGCGGATGCGGGGCGCCACGAAGTAGAGGCCGAGCCACGAGATGGTGAGGTACGCGACGGCGAAGGTGGCGCTGACGCCGCCGCCGAACGCGATGCCGGCGAGACCCAGGAAGCTGAACGTGGTCAGCGATTCGCCGGCCTGGAGGAACCACGAGGTCCACTTCGGGTTGCTGCGCTCGCCGACGGTCCAGGTGCTCATGCTCTTCTGGCGCCGACGGCTGGCCATGCCGAGCGCGCCGATCAGCACGATGCCGGCCACGATCATGATGGAGAGCGTCATCGCACGCCCTCGCTGTCCTCTGCGGCGATGCGCGCGGCGCGGATCTGCTCGATCTGCCGGGTCGCGAAGCGCTCCGCCTCCTGCTGGTCGGCCTCACGGCCGCCCGCCCGGAGGTAGAGCGTCTCGACGATCTGCAGGGCGGCGACGGAGAGCAGCACCATCAGCGCACTCCACACGAGCACTGCGGGGAGGCCGAGCCAGAGGGTCGGCTCCTGCGCGAACGGCAGGAAGGGCATCGCGAAGAATCCGAGGGCGGGAACGCTCACGATCGCGAGCCTTCCGGGGGTGAACAGTCGTGGTTTCATCGTGCTTCGTTGCTCCAATGGCGTGATTCGGCGGGGAGGTGGGGGGTGCGACGGGCGAACCCGGTGAGGGTCTCGAAGGCCTTGGCGATCCCGAGCAGCCGGAGGTCGCTGCCGAAGGGGCCGACCATCTGCAGGCCGACGGGCAGCGCCTCGGCGGTGAACCCGGCGGGTACGGAGAGCGCGGGGGTGCCGAGCATCGTGATCGTCGTCGCCGCGCGCATCCAGTCGAGGTAGTGGGCCTGCGCTTCTCCCGCGACGGTGCGCGGGTAGTCCCACTCGACGGGGAACGGCGCGACCGTGGCCGCCGGTGCGAGCAGCACGTCGAAGCGCTCGAAGAACCGCGCGGCCTCGCGCATCAGCGTCGTCTGGCGCTCCTGCGCGCGCATGACGTCGCGGCCGGTCAGTGTGCGCCCCTGCTCGATGTTCCAGGTGAGGCGATCGTTGAAGTCATCGGGGTGGACGTCGAGCTGATCGCCCCAGGCGATCTCGAACTCCGCGGCCCGCAGCGTGAGGAAGGCGTCGGCGGCACCGGCGAGGTCGGGGCACGCGATCTCGACGTTCGCCCCCTGCTCGGCGAATCGGGAGACGGCCTCCTCCAGCACCGCCGCGACGTCGGCCGCGAGCGGCGCCTGGCCGCCGAGGGTCGGCGCCCAGGCCACGCGCAGCCCGCGGAGATCGGCGACCGCGGGTGCGGCGCCGAGCGCCGGCGCCGCGACGGGCGTGCCCGGGTCGGGCACGCCGATGACGGAGAGCAGCAGGGCGACGTCGTCGACGGTGCGCCCCATCGGGCCGGCCGTCGTGAGCGGCGTGAGCAGGTTCGTCGCCTCCGCCTCGGGCACGACGCCCGGCGAGGGCCGCAGGCCGACGACGTTGCAGAACGATGCGGGGTTGCGCAGCGATCCGCCCATGTCGCTCCCATCGGCGAGCGCGACCTGCCGCGCCGCCAGCGCTGCTGCGGCGCCGCCGCTGCTGCCTCCGGCCGAGCGGTCGAGCGCGTAGGGGTTGCGGGTCGCGCCGAAGACGCGGTTGACCGAGTGCGACCCCGCGGCGTACTCGGGCACGTTCGTCTTCCCGAGCACGATCGCGCCCGCGTCGCGCATCCGCCGCACGTGCGCGGCATCGCGCTCGGGAACGTGCTCGGCGTGCCGGATCGAGCCGTACGTCGTGCGCAGGCCCGCCGTGTCGTGCGTGTCTTTGACGCCGACCGGGATGCCGAAGAGCGGCAGGCGCGGATCGGGCCCCTCCGCGTCGAGGCGGGCGGCGCGGCGCAGCGCACCGTCGGCGTCGACCGTGACCATCGCGTTGACGGCGGAGCCGCGCTCGATGCGGTCGAGGTGGGCGGTCACCGCCTCGACGGCGCTGATCTCGCGTGCGCCGAGCGCCGCTCGCAGTTCGGTCGCGGAGAGCTCGGTGAGTTCGGCCGGATCGGCCATACGTGATTCCCATCGTCATTGACTTACGACTACGGTCAGTAAGTAAATCACGACTTGCGAGTTATGCCAAGAACCTGCGTAGGATTTTTGGTTTACGCCTCCACCGTGTCGACGAGGCGCCCGCTCCGCTTCACCACGCGCGTGATGAGCGCCGGATGCAGGCGGCCCGCCAGCCTCGTCCACTCGTCGTGCAGCAGACGGCGCACGTGCGGAAGGTCATCGGCGGCGAAGTGCGCGATCAGCGAGCGCTCCCCCAGCAGCTCCGCCACGTAACGGCTCTCGGGCAGCGCGGCGATCGCCTCGCCCACCTCGCGCACCTGCGCGGGCGCGCAGTCGATTCGCACGCACGTCTCGATGCGGAAGCCGAGCAGCCGCGGATCGACGAGCACGCGCGTGGCGAGCGCACCCCGCTGCTGCAGATCGCCGAGCCGCTTCCGCGCCGTGGGCTCCGTCACCCCCGCAACCTCCGCGAGCTCGGCCGCACTCGCCCGGCCGTCGCGCTCCAGCGCCTGCACGATCGCGCTGTCGGCCGCGTCGAGCTGCTCGGGAAGCGCCGTCGACTCCTCTACCCGCGGCCCCGCCCCCAGGAGCGCCGTCTCGGCCGCGGAGAGCAGCCCCGGCTGCCAATCGGCGTTCGTCTTGAAGTAGTGCAGCACCGGCGTGGCCGAGACCTCCAGCACCCCCGCATAGGCGGGGATCACCGACAGCGTCATCGTGCCGAGATCGAACAACTGCTCGTGCACCTCGACCAGCACGCTCGACGGGTTCGCGAGCACGAAGACGTAGACGACACCCGGGTGCTCGGCCAGCTCCCGCGCCAGCGATTCGAGGCGCGACGGCTTGCACGTCACCTCGATCACGCAGGTCGGGCCGAGGTTGCGCAGCCCCACCACCGACACCATCCCCGATTCGAGCAGCACCCTGCCCCGCCGGGCCACGGTGCGCAGCGGTTCGTCGAGCGCCCGCGCGACCGCGCTCCACGACGCCCTGCCGTCGACCTGCAGCGCGCCGACGATGCGGCGATCCAGCTCGGAAAGCACGTCAAGCACCCCTGGGCCCTCCCTCATTGCGTCCGTTCACTCGATCGTAGCCACCGCAGCCGGCTCCGCGCGCCGGGCAGCCGCGCGCCGGGCAGCCGCGCGCCGGGCCGGCGCATCCCACCACATCGCGCACGCGCCTGCAATCCCCTGGCCCGCCGCCCGACCGCGCGCGGTCGTGGGTGGCATGACGAATCACGACGACATCAAGCAGCCCCTCGACCATCTGCCGCCGCAGGAGGAGCGCGACGAGGTGGGCGAGGCGTCCGAAGCCGACAAGCCGAGCTACCCGACCTCAGACGCGACGCCCTCGGGCCCCGCCCAGGCGTCGCCCGCCACCGCGGCCGAGCCGACCGAGCCGAACCGGCACGGCATCGACAAGCTCCCCCCGTCGGGGCGGTGAGGCGCGAGCCGCATGGCGGAGTCCCCCTCATACAACCCCGACGCGCCGGAGGATCGGCCCGATTCGAACTCGCGTCGCCCCCGCGGTACGGTGGAGGTGTGCCGCGGGGTGGAGCAGTTCGGTAGCTCGCCGGGCTCATAACCCGGAGGTCGTGGGTTCAAATCCCGCCCCCGCAACGAACAGAGGCTCCTGGCCCGGTGAGAACCGGACCAGGAGCCTCTGGGTTTTCCGGCCCCGTCTCCGCACTCGGGGCCGCGGGATCGCCGCCGGCGGCGCAGGAGTCGTCGCCCGCCCATCTCGCGTCAACGCGCGACGTCGTAGATCGCTTTCACCACTCCGTTGCCGTAGGCCTCGGACTCCCGCAGCACGAGGCGCTGCTCGCCGGGCTGATCGCTCGCGAACACCCGCTTGCCGCTGCCGAGCAGCACCGGGAACACCAGCAGGTGGTACCGATCGATGAGCCCCGCCGCGGCCAGCCGCCGAGCGAGCTCGCCGCTTCCATGGATGAAGATCGCGCCGCCCGCGCTCTCCCGCAGCGCGGCGACGTCGGCGCTCGAGCGCAGCAGCGTCGTCGGACCCCACCCCTCGACGAGGGCATCGGGGTCGAGCGTCGACGACACGACGTACTTCGGCAGATCCCGGTACGCGGCGTGATCCTCGGAATCCCGCCAGACCGGCGCGAAGGCCTCGTAGCTGCGCCGCCCGAACAGCAGCGCCGTGGTCTCGCCCAGCTCCTCGCCCTTCAGCGCGAACGCGGCCTCGTCGAACGGGGTGCGCATCACCCACCCGCCGTTCGGGTGCCCCTCGCTCGACCCGCCCGGCGAATCCATCACGCCGTCCACGGTGACGAAACCGGTCCATACGAGTTCTCGCGCCATCACTCACCCCATGTTCGATCCGCAGCTCTGCGCCCGCAGGGGCCTCGCACCCGCTGACGCCTCTCATGATACGAACCGCCGACGCCGGTGTCACGCGGCAACCGACCCCAGCCGCCGCGACTCAGCGCAGCGGCGTCTCGCGCAGCGACATCACCGTGCGGGGCGGCGCGGATAGGCTCGACGCATGATGCGAATCGTGGGAGGCGCCGCGATGCTGTTCATGGGTCTCGCGGTGAGCTCCTGTGCGCCGAAGGGCGTGACGATTCCGCCGGGATGGGAAGATCTCGTGCAATGCGACGCCAGCGTGATCGAGGCTCAGACGATGGATCGCATGGGCGAACCGGGCTGTGACCTGCGGGGCTCGACAATCGTTCTGCCCGACGCCACCGCGATCACTGTCGGGGAAGTCGGGTCGACCTCCTCCCAGCAGGCCTTCGGCCCCGGTGGCGAGGCGGGGCCCGAGTACACGATGGTCAACTGGGGTGTTCCGGGCGTCGGCATCAGCAAGAAGGGTGAGGGAAAGACGGTCAGCTGGGCGACGAGTGATGCGGCACTCGAGCTGCAGGTGCGGCAGCTGCGACTGTAGGAGTGCCCGCCGGTCGCCGCAGCGGCGCGCGTGAACCGACCCCAGCCGCCGCGACTCAGCGCAGCGGCGTCTCGCGCAGTTGGCGGATGAACTCGTCGGCCGCAGCGAGCTGCCGCGCGAGCTTCTCGCGCCGCTCCTCGGCGTCGGCGAGAAAGTCGCCGATCGCCCGCGCCGCATGCGCCTCCGTCGACCCGTGCGTGCGGTCGATGGCCCGCAGCAGGTCGGCCATCTGATCCAGGGAGTAGCCGAGCGGCTTCATGCGCCGGATCAGCATCAGCCGGTCGTAATCGCTCTCGGTGTAGAGCCGAAAGCCGCCCTCGGAGCGCCCGCTCGGCACGAGCAGCCCGATCTGATCGTAGTGGCGGAGGGTGCGGATCGACAGCTCCGTGCGATCCGCGAGCTCTCCGATGTGCATCATTCCGTCTTCGGGCATGCGCGCTCCTCGTTCCGTTCCCTCAACCCTAACGCTACGTTAGTGTTATCGGGCGGGCCCCGCCGCTTCGCAGGAGGAGACACATGTCCATCGCACCGAGCAGCACCGACGATACGGCGCGCTACCGCCCCGATCCGTCCGTGCTGACCGCACTCCGGTCGCCGCGACTCCTCACGCGCGAGGCGCTCGCCGGCCTCGTGGTCGCCCTCGCGCTCATCCCCGAGGCGATCTCATTCTCCATCATCGCCGGCGTCGACCCGAAGGTCGGGCTCTTCTCCTCGTTCATCATGGCCGTCACGATCGCCTTCGTCGGCGGTCGGCCCGCGATGATCACCGCCGCGACCGGAGCGGTCGCCCTCGTCATCGCGCCGGTCTCGCGCGAGTACGGCATGGAGTACTTCATCGCGACGGTGATCCTCGCCGGCCTGCTGCAGATCGTGCTCGCCGTCTGCGGGGTGGCGAAGCTCATGCGCTTCATCCCGCGCAGCGTGATGGTGGGCTTCGTCAACGCGCTCGCGATCCTCGTATTCAGCGCCCAGCTGCCGCAGCTCATCGACGTGCCGTGGGCCGTGTATCCGCTGGTCGCCCTCGGCCTGCTCATCCTGATCGCGATGCCGCGCCTCACCCGCATCGTGCCCGCCCCGCTCGTGTCGGTCGTGCTCGTGACGGCCGTCGCCCTCGTGTTCGCGATCCAGGTGCCGAACGTGGGCGACCAGGGCGAGCTCCCCCGCAGCCTGCCCGAGCTGTTCGTGCCGAACGTGCCGCTCACCTGGGAGTCGCTCACCATCATCGGCCCGTACGCGCTCGCGATGGCGATGGTCGGGCTCATGGAGTCGCTGCTCACCGCGAAACTCATCGACGATGTGACCGACACCCACTCCAACAAGACCCGGGAGTCGTGGGGGCAGGGCGTGGCGAACATCGTCTCGGGCTTCTTCGGCGGCATGGGCGGCTGCGCCGTGATCGGCCAGACGATGATCAACGTGAAGGCGTCGGGGGCGCGCACACGCATCTCGACCTTCCTTGCGGGCGCGTTCCTGCTGATCCTCATCGTGCTGCTCGGCGACATCGTCGCGGTCATTCCGATGGCGGCGCTCGTCGCCGTGATGATCATGGTGTCGATCGGCACCTTCGACTGGCACTCGGTCTCGCCCGCCACGCTGCGGAGGCTCCCGAAGAGCGAGACCGCGGTGATGATCATCACCGTCGCGGTCGTGCTCGCGACGCACAATCTCGCCATCGGGGTGATCGTGGGGGTGCTCGCCGCGGCGATCATGTTCGTGCGGCGGGTGGCGCGCCTCGTGAGCGTGCAGCGGGAGGTGACCGTCGAGAGCGGCGAGACCGTGGCCCGGTACACCGTCTCGGGGCAGTTGCTCTTCGCGTCGAGCAACGACCTCACCACGCTCTTCGAGTACGCGAACGACCCCGAGCGCGTCGTCATCGACTTCAGCCGCGCGCACGTCTGGGACGCCTCGACCGTCGCCGCACTCGACGCGATTCAGACGAAGTACCGCCAGCGCGGCATCTCGGTGGAGTTCATCGGGATGAACGCCGAGTCGGCGGCGTTCCACACGCGGCTGAGCGGCGAGCTCGGCACAGAGAGCTGAGCGGCGGGCTCGGCTCAGAGGGCTGAGCGGCGGGCGTCTCCCCGGCCGGGCCGGGGTTCGGCCGCGCGCCGCCTCGCCCGGCTGCGCGGCGCCTCGTCCGGCTGCGCGGCGCCTCGCCCGGCTGCGCGGGATCGCTACAGGTCGCCGAGCTCCTCGAACACGCGCTGCGCGACGACGAACGCCAAGTTCGCCGCCGGCACTCCGCAGTAGAGCCCGGCCTGCAGAATGACCTCCTTGATCTCCTCGACGGTCAGTCCGTTCGTGCGCGCCGCGCGCAGGTGCATCGCGAGTTCCGTCTCGTGCCCGTGCGCGATGAGCGCGGTGAGCACGGCGATCGAGCGCGAGCGCCGGTCGAGCCCGGGGCGCGACCAGATGTCGCCCCACGCGGTGCGGGTGATGAAATCCTGGAAGTCGGCGGTGAAGGCCGTCGTCTGCGCGTTCGCCCGGTCGACGTGGGCGTCCGAGAGCACGGCGCGGCGCACGCTCATGCCCTGCTCGTAGCGCGACGCATCCGACAGGCCTTCGCCTGCCGCGGCGTCGCGCTCGTCGGCGCTCATGCCCGCTCCTCCCCGAAGAACGCGAGAAGCGCCGCGGAGACCGCCTCCCCGCTCTCGGCCGGGGGCTGGTGCGCGGCGTCCTCGATCATCACCTTGCGGGCCCGCGCGATGCCCGCGACCAGCTCGTCCTGCCGGTCCTCGGGTGCCACCGCGTCCTGGGCGCCGCCGATCGCGAGCACGGGCACGCGGATCTCGCCGAGCCGGTCGCGCAGGTCGTAGCCGGCGAGCGCCTCGGCGCACCGCGCGTAGCCCTCGTCCGAAGTGTTCTGCAGCGCGTGCAGAATGCGCCCGATCAGCTCGGGCTCGCGTTCGAGCGACTCGGGCGCGAACCAGTTCGCCGCCGACGCCGCGATGAGCACGGAGGTCGACTGGGCCCGCACGGTGGCGGCACGCGCGTTCCAGTGCTCCGCCGAGCCGAGCGACGCCGCCGACGCGATGCTCACCGCCCGCGCCACCAGGTCGGGGTGCCGCAGTGCCAGCGTGAGCGCGAGCGCGCCGCCGATCGATACTCCGGCGACGTACGCGCTGCCTGCGATGTCGCGCACGCTCGCGGCGACGGCGTCGGCGAGCTCCTCCATCGAGAAGGCACCGCCGGGCACGGGTGCGGCTCCATGACCCGGCAGCGACAGCAGCGTCACGCGGTAGTCGGTGATGAGCTGCGGCACGACGGGCTCCCAGATCAGCGGGCCCGTGCCCAGCGAGTGCGCGAGCACCACGAGGGGCGCGCCGGCGGGGCCGACCGGTTCGGTGAGTGCGATTCCTGGTGCGGTCATCGGTGCTCCTGTCGTGGTGCGGTGGGGCCGGTCGGCTCGCCGGCGTCGGGTGCTGCGCCGCCGGGTGCTGCGCCGCCGGGTGCGCCGTCTGGCGCTGCCGCGTCAGGGCCGCCGGCGGGTTCGCCGGCGAGGGCGGCATCGACGAGCTGCTGGGCGAGGCCGGTGTAGCGCGCCGGATCCGCCAGCTCGTCGATCGTGGGCCCGCCGCGGGCGGCGAGGGCGTCGACCAGCCCCGGCTCGGCCGCGAGGGCATCGCGCAACGACGCGCCTCCGCGCACGCGCGACACGATCTCGCGCACGCGCTCCGCACCGATCACGGGGCCGAGCACGAGCGAGAGGCGCTCCGCGACGATCAGCCCCCGCGTCAGCTCGACGTTGCGCTGCACCGCCTCGGCGTCGACGTGGAGGCCCGAGACGAGGTCGGCGGCGTGGGAGCTCGCGCCGAGGGCGAGCCGCAGCAGTTCGCGCAGCGCGGGCCACTCGGCGTGCCAGGCCCCGTCGGGCCGCTCGTCGACGGCGAGCGCTGCGGCGGCGTGCAGGGTCGCGCCCAGATGCGGGGCGCGGATCGCCACTGAGCGGATCAGCACGGCGTGCACCGGGTTCTGCTTCTGCGGCATGGCCGATGAGCCTCCGCCGCGGCCCTCGGCGACCTCGCCGATCTCGGTTCGGCTGAGCGTGGCGACCTCCGCGGCGATCACTCCGAGCGCGTCGACGAGCTGCACGAGCGCGTCGCCCAGTTCGGTGACGGGCCAGCGCAACGTGTGCCAGGGGCCGTCGGGCGCCGCGAGCCCGAGCTCGGCGGCGAACGCTGCGGGCAGCTCGGCGGCAGCCTGTTCGGCTCGCTCGGCAGAGCCCAGCTCCGCACCGGCGACGGCCACGTACCCCGCCAGGGTGCCGCCCGCGCCGGCGAGCTGCGCCGGCAGTGCCGCGAGCGCTTCCGCGAGGCGCTCGGCGGCGCGCCGCACGGCGCGCACCCACCCGGCGATGCGCAGCCCGAAGGTCGTGGGCACGGCGTGCTGGGTGAGGGTGCGGGCGACGGCGATGCGATCCCGCTCCGCCCGAGCGAACTGCGCGAGCGCGGCCTCCGTGCGACGCGCGTGCTCGAGGGTCTCGCGACCCGCGCGGTGCGCGACGAGCATCAGGGCCGAGTCGAGCACATCCTGGCTGGTCGCGCCGCGGTGCACCCAGTGGCGCGTGTCGGGTGAGACCTCCGCCCGCAGCCGCGGCACGAGCCCGATCACCGGGTTGCCGCCCTGCGGCGCCTCCTCGACGACGGCCGCGAGCCAGTCGTCGACACCCGCGCACCCGCGACCCGCACCCCGCCACCCGAGGGCGGCCGAGACGGCGTCCGCGGCTTCACGGGGTGCGACCCCCACCTCCGCCCAGGCTCGCACGAGCGCGACCTCCGCCGCGACGAGGGCGGCGAGCACCTCGGCGTCGGCGAGCGCCTCATCCCGCCCCGAGCTCACCGGGGCGAGGAGCCCCGTGTCGAACGCGCGGGGTTTCGGCCGCCCGAGCGGCTGCGCTTGCGGGTCAGTAGGCAAGGAACACGGTCTCCTTCGCACCCTGCAGGTGGATGTCGTGCGCGAGATGCCCGTCGGGCGTTCGCGTTGCAACGAGCGTACTGCGCTGCGCGGCGGAGAGCACGGAGAGCAGGGGGTCGGCGTCGAGACGAGTGCCATCCTCGGGGAGGTAGATGCGGGTGTGCAGCTTGTCGGGCAGGCCGCGCGCGAAGACGATCGCCGAGAAGAACGGCGCCTCGCCGGCCACCGATCCGGGGTTGCGCGTCCAGAACTCGTAGCGACCCTCATCGTCGGTGAACGCGCGGCCGAAGCCCGTGAACGCGTGGTCGTTGCGGCGCAGCGCGCCCCGAGCGCGCGGCACGGAGCCGTCGATGTCGGCGCCGAAGATCTCGATCATCGCGTCGGGAATCGGCAGACCCGCTCCGTCGAAGATCGTACCGGCGAGCACGATGGCGCCCGGCGAGTGCGGGAAGGCCACCTCGCGCTGCTTCGGGAAGGCGGTGCCGAACGCGAAGAACGGGCCGACGGTCTGCCCGGGCGTGGGCTCGTGCGTCTTCTCGGGTGCGGTGCTCGACATCAGTGCTCTCCCTCCTCGGGCTCGAACCAGGTCGCCGCAGGGCCGTCGATGACGATGTCGAAGCGGTAGCCCATCGAGAACTCGGGCACGGTCAGGTCGTGGTCGTAGACCCCGATGAGCCGGTCGCGATCGCGCTGATCGCGGATCGAGTTGTAGATCGGGTCGAGTGCGAAGAGCGGGTCGCCCGGGAAGTACATCTGGGTGACGAGCCGCTGGGTGAAGGATCGCCCGAAGACCGAGAAGTGGATGTGCGCGGGCCGCCACGCGTTCACGTGGTTCTTCCACGGATACGGCCCGGGCTTGATCGTGGTGAACGTGTACTCGCCCGCGTCGTTCGTGATCGCGCGCCCCGCACCGGTGAAGTTCGGGTCGAGCGGGGCCGGGTGCTGATCCCGCTGGTGGATGTAGCGGCCCGCCGCGTTCGCCTGCCAGATCTCGATCAGCTGGTCGCGCACGGGGCGCCCCCACGAGTCCAGCAGGCGCCCGGTCACGGTGATGCGCTCGCCCTGGGGGTCGCCGGTGTGCTGCAGCGTCAGGTCGGATTCGATGGCGGCGACATCGCGCTGGCCGTATGCGGGCGACCACAGCTCGATCGTCTCGGGGTCGACGAGCTGCGGATCCTTCGTCGGGTGCCGCAGCAGGCTCGACCGGTAGGGCGGGAAGTCGTACATCGTGCGCGGCAGCCGCTCGCCATCGGCGACGCGGTTCGAGAAATCGGTGTGCAGCGCCGCGATCTCATCCGAGATCTGCTGCTGGGACGCCTGATCGGGCGCCGCGAGCAGGGTCTCGGGCGCAGGGGCGGGCGCGGGGGCGACGGTGGGGTGCTGTGGCATTGCGGGGCTCTCCTTCGAGGTCGTGCCTGCGCATCAGCGTGCCAGCTCGCACCGCCGCGCCCCCGAACCGCTCCCACTGAGCGGGATTCAGAGGCTGCGCACCTCGGCGAAGATCTCCCTCGCCGCCTGCTGCACGAGCATCGCGAGCAGTCGCTCGTCGGCCCGCTCGAGGTGCACCACCACTCCCAGAGCGATGGGCGGCAGCCCGAGCACCCCGGGCAGCGCCGCCGCGATGGACACGTTGCCGAGCGTCATCTCCTCCTGCGTGCGCCAGTACCCGCGGGCGCGCCCCGCCGCGAGGTCGGCCCGGAGCCGCCCCTCGTCGGTGATCGAGTGCGTCGTCTCCCGCAGCAGCGGGCGCGCGGCGAAGTAGCGTTCGAGCCACGCCTCCTCGCAGCCTGCGAGCAGCGCCTTGCCCACGCCGGTGGTGTGCAACGGCCCGCGCCCGCCCGCCCGGCTCACCGTCGGGATCGAGCGGCGCCCCGTCACGCGCCCCACGTAGAGCACGGTCGCCCGCTCGGGCGGCCCGTCGAGCACCCCGAGGTGCACGTTCTCGCCCGTCACCTCGTACAGCCGCATGAGGTGCGGGATCGCGCGTTCGCGCAGCCGCACCGCCAACGGGGAGAGCTCCCCGATCTCCCAGAGACGCGCTCCGATGGCGAGGCCGCGACCGGGCAGCCGCACGAGCAGCTCCCGCTCGACGAGCATCGTGACCAGGCGGTGCAGCGTGGAGGAGGCGAGGCCGGTGCGCTCGACGAGCTCCGCCGCGGTGAGCTCGGGCTCGTCCTCCGTGAAGCACGACAGCACCGCCAGCGCGCGGTCGAGCACGCCGGGGTACTGCGGTGCGCCGGCGTGCGGGCCCTCATCGGGGTCCGCACCCGGGTACTCCTGCGGGCTCTCGTCGGGGTGCTCGTGCGGGCCCGTGTGCGGGTCCGCGTACGGGTCCTCATCCGGGCTCCCATGCGAACCCTCGTCGGGGCCCGCGTGCGGTGTCGATCGCGCTGCCATGCTGCCTCCTCGCGGTCACGTCGGCATGTGGGGACGAGCGTAGCGGGCGCGCGCGACGTTCTCGCTGAGACCGAGGGTTCGGCGCGAGCACGAGGGGTTTCGCAGCGCAGCAACCCTCCGGGTCGGTGCGAACCCTCGGCCTCGGCGTCGGAACGCTCGAGCAGCCGTAGGGAGGAAGGGCGGGCGGGCGCGCGCACGAACGGCCGGATCCGCGATTCTCAGTCAGTGAGAAATCCCGAGGGCGCGGCGGCGCGCCCGGGCCACACTGATCGAGGCTCCGCGAGCACTCGCTCGCTCGCGGGGCCGCCCCCCGCCTTCGAACCGTCACAGGAGACCACATGATCGTCGACCGCACGCGCGTCGCCATCGTCGGAGCGGGGCCCGCGGGCCTGCTGCTCTCGCACCTGCTCGCGGAGGCGGGCATCGAGTCGATCGTCGTCGACGCGCGGAGCCGCGCCGAGATCGAGACGACCATCCGGGCCGGCATCCTCGAGCAGGGCACCGTCGAGGTGCTCGACGGGATCAGCGGAAGCCGGGCGCGCACCGTGGGCCACCGCCACGACGGCATCGAGCTGCGCTTCGCCGGCGAGGGGCACCGCATCGACTTCCCCGCGCTCGTCGGCCGATCGGTGTGGCTGTACCCGCAGCACGAGGTGCTGAAAGACCTCATCGCCGCCCGCCTCGCCGCGGGCCAGGACCTGCGCTTCAGCACCACCGTCTCGGGCGTGCACGACATCGAGGCGCAGCCGCGCATCACGGGCGCCGACGAGAACGGGGCCCCCTTCGAGATTCGCGCGGACTTCGTCGTCGGCGGCGACGGATCGCGCAGCGTCGTGCGCCGCGCCGTGGCCGGCGGCCGCGAGACCGGGTCGTTACGCGAGTATCCGTTCGCCTGGTTCGGGGTGCTCTGCGACGCCCCGCCGAGTGCGAGCGAGCTGATCTACAGCAACTCCGCCGACGGGTTCGCGCTGATCAGCCAGCGATCCGACACGGTGCAGCGCATGTACTTCCAGTGCGACCCGAATACCGACCCCGACGCGCTCTCCGAGGCCGAGATCTGGGAGACGCTGCAGCGCCGCGTTCCCGGCACACGGCTCGCGGAGGGCCCCGTCTTCCAGCGCGACGTGCTGCGCTTCCGCAGCTTCGTCGCGGGTGAGCTGCGGCTGGGGCGCGCCGCGCTGGTCGGGGACGCGGCGCACACGGTGCCGCCGACCGGCGCCAAGGGCATGAACCTCGCCGTCGCCGACGTGCTGCTGCTCGGCGACGCCCTTCGGCGGCTGCTGGTAGAGGGCGACGAGCGCGGCGTCGACGCCTACGCCGAGCGGGCGCTGCGCCGCATCTGGAAGGCGCAGCACTTCTCGTGGTGGATGACGAGCATGCTCCACGCGGCGCCCGGGAGCGACGCGTTCGACCGGCAGCGGCAGCTCGGCGAGCTGCGCAGCGTCGTGGAGTCGGAGGCGGGCCGGCGCTACCTGGCCGAGGCGTACACGGGGTGGCCGCTCGAACGGTGAACCCCTGCGTTCCGCTACCGGTCGTAGGTGGTGACGCCGTCGACCTCGGGAATGCTGACCCAGGCCCCCGACTCCGCACTGCGCAGTGACGCGTCGACGAGTTCCGATGCCGACCAGCCGTCGGCGACAGACGGAGCCAGCTGCGTGCCCTCGATGACCGATCGGATGAAGAGCGCCGCCTCGATGGTCTTCAGATCGTTGAAACCGATGCCTGGGCCGGCGTTCGGCTGAAAGCGACCGAATTCGCCGAAGGTCGTGTCGGTCAGCACCGTCTGATATCCACGCAGATCCTTCGCGACTTCCAACTGGTTCATGCGCTCGAAGTTCCATCGAATCGAACCCTCAGTGCCGTAGACCTCCAAGATGTACTCAGCATGCGGACCGATCCCGACCCGGGTCGATTCGAAGAACCCCACCGCCCCGTTCTCGAAACGCGCCAATGCCGCGGCATAATCCTCGTTCTCCACATCACGCAGGGTCGTCGAGGCCTCCCCCTTCGCGAAGCTGTTCGCCGAGTTGCCAGACGGAAGCGGGCGCTGCGGGATGAAGGTCTCGGTGATCGCGTTCAGCGATTCCACACGCCCGACGACGAACTGCGCGAGATCGAAGCCGTGCGAGAGCACGTCGCCGAGCACTCCGGTGCCGGCACGCTCCTTCTCGTATCGCCACGTGAAGACCTGCTGCGGGTCTGACGCGTAGCTGGTGAGCAGACGCATCTGGACGTTCGTGATCGTGCCGAGTTCTCCGCTCCGCACGAGTCGACGCGCTTCGGCGACGGCCGGTGCGTGACGATAGTTGAACCCGACCGCCGTGATCAGGCCGGCTGCTGCCGCGCCCTGCGCGATCTCGCGAGACTGCGTCGCACTGATGCCCATCGGCTTCTCGATCCAGAACGGCTTGCCGGCTGCAATAGCTGCGAGGGCGATCTCGTGGTGCAAGAAGTTGGGTGCGCAGATCGAGACGACGTCGACATCGGGGTGCGCGAGCAGCTCGTGGTAGTCGGCCGTCGTCTCCCGGAACCCGAGCGCCTCTGCGGCGTGCTCGCGGCCCGAAGCATCAGGGTCTGCCGCGATCACCAGCTCGGGGTGCCGCGCGAGTTCGGGGAAGAACTGGCGTGTCGCCAAGTAGGCCCGCGCGTGCAGGCGCCCCATCCACCCGACCGAAATCAGCCCGACGCCGATACGCTCACTGCTCACCATTACGACTCCTTCGTCTTCGCCTGCGATGCGGCGGCGTTGCTCCAACGACGCCTGCGCCAGATTACGACCGAGCCGGGGAGTCGCAGCTGTCTCAATCTGGAACAGGTCGGGATACGCACGCATTGCTGTACTGGAGTGCAATTAGCGACGCAGTGCTGACAACGGAGTTCGAACGTGGTGTCGACTCCTCGGCGGCATTCGTCTTCTCACTCGGACGAGAAGGAATGAACACCAGAATGGAAGACTCACCCCAGGCCGACCTCCGCAGCTCGCGCTGGTTCGCTCCGCACGATCTCACCGGCTTCGTGCACCGAACCGCGATTCAGGCGGAGGGCTTCTCAGGCTTCGCCATCAAGGGCCGACCGGTGATCGGCATCGCGAACTCCTGGTCTGAACTCGTCAATTGCAACATCCACTTCAAGCTGCTGGCCGACTCCGTGAAGCGCGGGGTGCTGATGGCCGGCGGCCTGCCGCTCGAGTTCCCGACCATCTCACTGGGCGAAAGCCTGATGAAGCCCTCAGCAATGCAGTTCCGCAACCTCATGGCGATGGACGTCGAGGAGTCGATCCGCTCCTACCCGCTGGACGCGATCGTGCTGCTCGGCGGCTGCGATAAGACGGTGCCCGCGCAACTCATGGGTGCGGCGAGCGCCGACATTCCCACGATCATGCTGACGGGCGGCCCGCAGGAGCCCGCGGTCTTCCGCGGCAAGCAGCTCGGCGTCGGCACGGATACGTGGAAATACGCCGACGAACTGCGTGCGGGCCGCATGACGCAGGCCGACTTCGATGAGCTCGAAGCGTCTGCGAAGCCGACTGCGGGTCACTGCAGCGAGATGGGCACCGCCTCGACGATGACCTCGATCACCGAAGCCCTCGGGATGTGCCTGCCGTCGACGGCAGCGATTCCGGCCGTGCACGCTCGGCGTGCGCAGGCGGCGGAGGCGACCGGGCGCCGCGCCGTGGAGATGGCGCTCACCGGCGGGCCGACGCCCCGCGAGATCCTCACACCCGACGCGTTCGACAACGCGATCACGCTCCTCATGGCGGTCGGCGGTTCGACGAACGCCGTGCTGCACCTCCTCGCGCTCGCGCGGCGAGTCGGATACGAACTCGATCTCGACCGCTTCCACCAGATCTCCGAGCGCACGCCGCGCATCGTCAATGTGCGACCCTCGGGCGAGTACCTGGTGCAGCAGCTCTTCAACGCGGGCGGCATCGGAGCGGTGCTGAAGGAACTCTCGCCGCTGCTGCAGGGCGACGCGATCACGGTCACCGGCGAATCGCTCGCGGCCGGGTTCGCGAACGCGCCCGAACCCGACGGCGAGGTGATCTCGAAGCTCGAGACTCCGTTCGACGCCTCCGGCGGCATCGCGGTGGTGCGCGGATCATTGGCTCCGAAGGGAGCCGTGATCAAGCGGAGCGCCGCGAGCCCGGAGTTGCTCACGCACCGCGGCCCTGCCGTCGTCTTCGACGACATGGCGGATCTCGGCAGGCGGGTGGATGATCCCGACCTCGACATCACCGAGGATTCGGTGCTGGTGCTGCGCAACTGCGGCCCGGTCGGCGCCCCGGGGATGCCGGAGTGGGGCATGCTGCCCATCCCCGAGAAACTGCTGAAGCGCGGAATCCGCGACGTCGTACGCATCTCGGATGCCCGCATGAGTGGCACTGCTTTCGGCACGACGATTCTGCACGTCTCGCCGGAAGCCGCTGCGGGTGGGCCGCTGGCGGTCGTGCGCGACGGGGACCCGATCGTGCTCGACGTGACCACGCAGCGTCTCGATCTCGACATTCCGGCCGAGGAGTTGGAGCGACGACTCGCCGACCTGAAGCTCCCGCCGCGCAAGTACAATCGCGGCTACGGGCGTCTGTTCCTCGACCATGTCACGCAGGCCGACGAGGGGTGCGACTTCGACTTCCTCCACGCCATTCCCGACGAGGAGCCGCAGCGCCTCCCCTACGGCCTCTTCACCGGGTGGCAGGGCGGTTGGTGATCCGCCGCCCCTGACCCTGCACGGCCCGAACACACGCAGCAGTTCTTCTCCCCCTGGCGCACCGCGCACACGTATCGCAGTGCGCCGGGTCATCAACGACGACGACAGTGAGCGAATCTCATGGCACCTCAGCAGCAAGCGGTCGAACCCCCGCTCGACACCACCACCATCAACCGGCTCCAAGGCAATATGGGGGTGGGCACACTCGCCATGAGCGTGCTGGCGTTCTCCTCGCCACTCGCGACGGTCGCCGGCACCATGCCGGTGCTGCTCATGTTCGGCGGCAACAGTGCGCCTGCGATCTACCTGATCATGACGGCGATGCTGCTCATCTTCTCGGTCGGCTTCGTGCTGATGAGTCGCCGCATCGAGAATCCGGGCGGCTTCTACTCCTTCGTCACGGCCGGGCTCGGCAAGGCAGCAGGGCTCGGCGGGGCGTTCCTCGCGCTGGTCGGCTACCTCTTCATCGGGTACTTCGCCCCCGTGTTCTTCGCGGTCACCATGAGCGGCTTCGTCGTGCACACGCTGGGCGGCCCCGACATCGCCTGGTATTGGTACGCGCTCGCGATCATCGTGCTCACGACCTTCTTCGCCTACAACCGCATCGACCTGTCGGCGAAGGTGCTGACCATCGTCATGGTGCTCGAGGTGCTGATCATCGTCGTGTACGACGTCGCTGCGTTCGCGCATAACGTGTCGAGCGGCGAAGACTTCTCGCTGTCGCTCCCCCGGCCGAGCGATGCGACGTTCGGCCTCGCGCTGCTCTTCGCCATCGGCAACTTCTTCGGATTCGAAGCCACCGTCATCTACCGCGAGGAGGTGAAGGATCCGGCCCGCACGATTCCGCGCGCAACCTACCTGTCCGTGCTCGGCATCGGCCTCTTCTACGCGGCGACCGCCTCCGCGTACGTCGCGTTCTTCGGCACTGAGGGGGTCCAATCCGCCGCGGCATCGGACACCGCGAACCTGTTCCACAACTCGATCGTGCTGCTCCTCGGCAAGATCTTCGCAGATGTCATGACGATCCTGCTGATCACGTCGACGCTGGCATGCATGCTGTCGATCCAGAACATCGCCGCCCGCTACGGTTTCTCGCTCGCGAGAGACCACGCGCTTCCCCGCGCCCTCGGCCACGTCCACCCGAAGCACAACTCGCCCTATCTGTCGGCGCTGACGGTCGGAGTCGTCTGGGCGCTCGCGACTGCGGTGTTCGCGGTGCTCGCGCTGCCTCCCGAGCAGCTCTACGTCGTGGCGAGTGGCAGCGGTACGTTCTCGGTGCTGCTGCTGATGTTCATCGCGAGCGCGGCGGTGTTCGTCTACTTCGTGCGCAAGCGTCGCGACGCACCGGAATCGGTCTGGAAGTCGCTCGTCGCGCCCCTCATCAGCGCGCTGTTCCTGGGGGCGGTCACGGTCATCGCGATCGCGAACTTCCCCGAGCTCGTCGGCGGTTCGGGCGCGATCACCGTCGTCTTCATGGGCCTCACGTTCGCGCTGTTCGTGGGCGGCTTCGTCTACGCACGCGTACTGCGTTCACGCAGGCCCGATGTCTATGCGCGACTCGGTCGGCAGAAGTACTAGGAGACTGCATGTTGCAGGGGACCGTGGGTCCGCGATTCGGCACGTACGGCGGGCGCTATGTCGCCGAGGCGCTGGCGACGGCGATCGGTTCGCTTGCCGAGGAGTACGAATCCGCTCGATCGGACGTCGTGTTTCAGCAGCGCCTCGCGGACCTGCTCCACGACTACTCGGGGCGGCCGACACCGCTCACCGAGGCCGGGCGCTTCTCCGAGCACCTCTGAGGCGCCGCAGTGCTGCTCAAGCGCGAAGACCTCAACCACACCGGCAGCCACAAGATCAATAATGCACTCGGTCAAGTGCTGCTCGCCCAGCGGCAGGGCACGAACCGGGTGATCGCTGAGACCCGGGCCGGGCAGCACGGGGTCGCAACGGCGACCGCCGCTGCACTGCTCGGCGTCGAGTGCGTCGTGTACATGGGGGCGGTCGACGTCGAACGGCAGGCGCTGAACGTCTCCCGTATGCGTCTGCTCGGAGCAACAGTCGTGCCGGTGCGCACCGGCACCGCCACGCTGCGCGATGCCATCAACGAGGCCTATCGCGACTGGGTGGCCACGGCGGTCGGAACGAACTATGTGTTCGGTACAGCGGCCGGACCGCACCCCTTCCCCACGATGGTCCGCGATTTCCAACGCGTCATCGGCGATGAAACGCGGGCCCAGGTGCTCGCGAAGAGAGGCAGACTCCCCGACGCCGTCGTCGCCTGCGTCGGCGGCGACGCTCACGCGCGGCCGCCCCGGCATACTCCACGGCGCACATTCGTATCTGCTGCAGGACGAGGACGGTCAGACGCTCGCTTCGCACTCGATCTCGGCCGGTCTCGACTACCCCGGTGTCGGCCCCGCGCACGCGTGGCTGCACGACAGCGGTCGCGTGACCTACCGTCCGGTCACCGATGCGGAGGCGATGGAGGCCCTGCGGCTGCTCAGCCGCCTCGAGGGCATCATTCCCGCGATCGAATCGGCGCACGCCATCGCCGGCGCGATGGCACTGGCTCGCGAGCTCGGGCCGGGTCGCGATCTCGTCGTGTGCCTGTCCGGCCGCGGTGACAAGGACATGCAGACCGTGTCCGACTGGTTCGCCCTCGCCTGAGCCGAGATCTGCACGTCGCCGAGTACCCGCGGCCGCGACGGCACGCCTCGGGAGACGGCGTTCCCACTCACTCGCGAGCCTCCTGTTCCGCCGCTCTCGGTGCTCGGGCGGGGTCGAGTGCGAGCGCCAGATGCTGACCCGAGAGGTCAGGGTCGATCTGAGACACCTGCATGGTGCAGCTGAAACCATCGGTGAGCACCAGTGCCCCCTCCGGCGCCTGGCGCAGGGCCGGCGCAATCGAGTGCTCGGCGACCTGCATCGACATGTCGAAGTGCTCCGACTCGAACCCGAAGTTTCCGGCGACCCCGCAGCACGATGACGATTCCACGATCCGAGATACCCCCCACGCTCCCAGCACCCGCTTCTGAGCGCCGGAGCCGAACACCGCGTGCTCGTGGCAGTGCGTCTGCAGCACGGCAGCGTCGGGCGCGGGTGCGGTCGGCGCCCATCCGCGCTGCACGGCCTCATCGACCGCCACCGAGAACGAGCGCACGCGGGCGGCCACCCGGTCTGCGGCGTCTCCGCCCACCATCTTCGGACCCTCGTCGCGGATCGCCGCCGCGCAGCTCGGCTCGAGTACGACGATGTCGCGCTCCGTGCCGTCGTCGAGGTGCCGGATCAGCCGCGCCAAGCGACGCCGCGCGCCATCGCGCTGGCCGGTCGAGATCCAGGTGAGACCGCAGCACGCGTCAGCGGTGCAGCCGACCGTGCGTCCGGTATCGCCCAGCACGCGCGCCGCGGCGGGAATCGCTTCCGGTCGGAACGCCTTGGTGAAGCTGTCGGCGAAGATGAGGATGTCGCCGGCCGGGTCGAAGGTCGCTTCCGCGATCCGTCTGCGGATCTCGCCGCGCGACCGGAAGGCCGGAAGTCGTCGCTTCGCACTGACGCCGAGCCAGTCGGCGATGCGACGGAGCAGCCCGATCCGTGCCCCCGTATTGGCGATCCCGGCGACTCGTCCGATCAGCGGCAGCCAACGCGGCAGCCAGCCGATGGAGTAGTGCGTGAACGGTCGAAGCCGACCGCGATAGTGCTCGTCGATGAGCTCGGATTTGGCCTCCGCGATATCGACGCCGGTCGGGCAGTCGCTCGAGCAGGCCTTGCAGGACAGGCAGAGGTCGAGCGCCTCGCGCACCTCGGGTGAAGACCATCCATCGAGGCTGTTCGTGTTCGCGCGCGTGAGCTCCTGGAGCACGCGCGCGCGACCGCGGGTGCTGTCTTTCTCGTCCTTGGTGGCGCGGTAGCTCGGGCACATGAACCCGCCGCTCGTCGCACGGCAGCGCCCCACTCCGATGCAGGCGTGCGCATTGCCGACATACGGGCTCGCGAGCGGCAGCCGGGTGCGGGACTGGATGGAGAGGCCCATCGTCACCGTCTCCGTGATCACCGACGGCTCTCCGGCCGTCGGTCCGGGCGCTGGCGTGTCCGCCAGAGCGAGCGATGCGGTGAACGCGTCGGGGCCGACGATGATGCCGGGGTTCAACAGGTTCTCGGGGTCCCATGTGCGCTTGAACGCTGCGAACAGTTCGAGCATCTCGGGCGAGTACATGACGTTGAGCAGCTCGCTGCGCGCGCGACCGTCTCCGTGCTCGCCCGAGAGCGAGCCGCCGTGCGCGACGACGAGCGCCGCGGCCTCCCGAGTGAACGCTTCGAAGTCGCGCCTGCCGTGTTCGCTGCGCAGATCGTAGTCGAGGCGCATGTGCACGCACCCCGCGCCGAAGTGCCCGTACATGAATGCGGAGTACCGGTACTTCTCGACGAGCGGCAGCAACTCGGACAGATAGTCGGCGAGGCGATCGGGTGCCACCGCCGAGTCCTCCCAGCCCGGCCACGTCTGCTTGCCGTCGACCCGACGCGATGAGAGCCCTGCCCCGTCCTCCCGCACGCGCCAGAGCTTTGCGCGAGCCACGGGGTCGGTCACGACAGCGGAGTCGGTGACGCGCCCGGCCGCGCTCAGAGCGACGAGAAGCTCCTCGCAGTGCTCGCGGGCCTCCTCGACGTCATCGGCGGAGAACTCCACCATGAGAAAGGCTTCTCCGCTCGGCAGACCGTCGACGCTCTCCCGGCCGCGGCGATGCCGCATGATCTCGACGATCGAGCGGTCGAGCCCCTCGATCGCGGTGGGCTTGCTCGCCAGAATCGTCATCACATCGCGCGCCGAGTCGACGGTGTCGGCGTACCCGAGGCACAGGAGTGCGGTGGTGGCCGGGCGCGGCACCAACCCGACGCGCGCACGGGTGATGACGGCGACCGTTCCCTCGCTTCCGGCCAAGGCCGCTGCGACGTCGAACCCCTCCTCGGGGAGCAGATGAGCGAGATGATAGCCCGAAACCTGCCGGGGAATGGACTGCAGCTCGACGCGCAGTGCCGCGAGATGCGCCTGCGCCAGGTCGCGGAGTGCTGCGGTGAGCTGCTCCGCGCGAGCGGTCGACTGCGCATCCTGCGGGTCGACTGCGACGATGCTCCCGCGCCCGAGTCGCAGATGCGCTCCGTCGAGCGTGACGACCTCGATCTCGCGCACATGCTGCGGCATCCGGCCGTACGCGACCGAGTGATTGCCGCACGCGTCGTTGCCGATCGAGCCGCCGACCGTCGCACGACACAACGACGAGGGATCCGGTGCGAACGTGAGGGCGCCGGCAGTCGCGTGCTCGACGAGCGTGCGCAATTCGCCGAGCACCACCCCGCCGTCCACCCATACCGAGCGCTCGTCGACGTCGATCTCGTCGACATCGACGAAGCGCCGCGAAAGGTCGATGATCAGCCCGTGGCCCACGGCGTTGCCCGCCATCGAGGTGCCTCCACCGCGCGTGGTCACCGGCACACCGGCCGCCTGCGCCGCCCGCAGTACGGTCCTGATCTCGTGCACAGTGCGCGGGAAGACGACGGCCTGCGGCCGGATGCGGTAGTTCGACGCGTCGAACGAGTACTCCGACCGTCGGCGGGGCGCATCGTCGACTTCGATGCCGCGCTCCCGCAGGTCGACCACGAGCTGCGTCGTATCTGTCGCCGCAAGTGTCAGATCCGACATGCGTTCCCCCTACCACTGTTCATCCCCGCAGTGTACGCAGGCGCACAGCCGCTCAGAATGTGCCAGAACAGGACGGGGCGCCGCTGCTCACGCAGGGCGCCCCGTTGCGCAGGTCGACGACTTACTGCGCGAACTCCGCGACGTTCTCCTCGGTGATGAGGGTGAACGGGAGGGTGTAGCGATCCTCGATGTCGTCGCCCTTGAGGAAGGCGTGCACGACGCGCACGGCCTCCTCGCCCTGACCCGCGGAGTCCTGCCGCACCGTCGCCGTCATGTCACCGGCTTCGATCGCAGATACGGCCGGAGGCGTGCCGTCGACGCCGACGACCGCAGCGATATCACCCGTACGCCCGGCATCCTTGATCGCAGACGCCGCACCGATCGCCATCTCGTCGTTGTTCGCGACGACGGCGTCGATCTCACCGGCCCCGAAACGCTGGAGCGTGTCCTCCATGTTGCGCTTCCCCTCGTCGCGGCTGCCTTTCGCCTGGAACTCCGCCACGATCTCGAAGTTGTCGTTGATCGTCTCGTCGAAGCCCGACTTCCGCCGATCGGTCCACGATGCGCCGTAGATTCCTGCGGCGAAGACCACATTGCCGCCATCCGGCATCAACTCGTTGAGATACTCGGCCTGCATCTGACCGGCGAGCGTATCGTCGACTCCGATGTAGCTCTCGTACTCCACGTCGGAACCCTCCGCGAACTCCGTCGAGAGGATGAAGAGCGGGATTCCGGCCTCGATGACGCGGTTCGCCGCGTTCTGGCTAGCTTCGCCGTCGAGTGGCTGGAGGATCACGGCGTCCACCTGTCGCGTGAGCAGATCCTCGACCTGATTGAGTTCGCTCGCCACGTCCTTCTTGGAGTCGGTGACCTGAAGGGTCACCCCTTCCTCCTCTGCCGTCCCTTCCATGGCCTCGACCATGTGAGCCAGATCGGGATCCTGCAGATCGAGCACGACGACACCAACGTCGTACTGTTCGTCGCCACCGTCTCCCGAGCCGGGATCCGTGCCTCCATTCGAGCAGCCCGTGAGCACGAGTGCCGAAGTGGCGAAGAGGGTGGCTACCGCGGAAATGCGTCGTCGCATATTCATGGGTATTCCTTTCGAGAATGATTACTGCGGGTTGAGGAGAGGGGTCAGTCAGACTTCCATCGGTTCAACAGCACCGCCAGCGCGAGAATGAGGCCCTGGACTCCCTGCTGGTAGTAGCTCGAGACCCCCAGCAGATTCATCCCGTTCATCACCACGCCGAGCAGGAGCACACCGATCACAGTGCCGCGGATCGTACCGACACCGCCGAAGAGGCTGGTGCCGCCGATGACGACTGCGGCGATCACCTGGAGCTCATAGGTCAAGCCGGCGGTCGGCGCGGCACCGTCGAGGCGAGCCGTCAGTACGAGGCCGCCCATGGCGGCGAGCGCACCGCCGATGAGGTAGACGGTGAAGAGTACGCGGTTGACGGAGATGCCCACCTTCTTCGAGGACTCCTCATTGCCGCCGATCGCGTACACATGGGATCCGAACTTCGTACGACTGAGTACGAAGTCGCAGAGCAGCGCCGCAACGATGAAGATGATGACCGGTACGGGAATCGGGCCGATGAACCCCGAGCCGAGCCACTCCGCCGGACCGCTGAGGCCCGAGACCACCTGCCCATCGGTGACGACGAGCGCCGCCGTCCGAGCGATCGCCATCGTCGCGAGCGTTGCGAGGAACGGGAGGATCTTCCCCCAGACCACGAGCGCGGCGCTCAGAAAGCCGACTAGAAGACCGACGCCGAGACCGGCGACCAGCGGAATCCAGAGCGCATTGCCGCTGGACGGGGCGAGGAGCGCGAACACCATCCCGGCAAGGCCGACCACCGAGCCGACCGAGAGGTCGATGCCTGCGGTGATCATGATGAACGTCATACCGAGAGCGATGATGCCGATGATCGATGACTGCCGCACGACATTGACCAGGTTCTCCAGGGTCAGGAAGTTCGGTGCTGCGATCGAGAGGAAGATGAGTACTGCCGCGAAGATGATGAGGATGCCGTAGTCGCCGACGAAGTGCTTGACGCGCGTCGCAGCCGACGGGCCATCTTGATTCGTCTTGCGCAGCATCACTGCGACCGTGTTGGTGTTCATGCGTCGCTCCCGATCGTCGGAACCTGCTCAGGGGTGGAGGGGGTCGAGGTGCTGCCGATGCGACGGCGCTCGTCGGGTACACCCGTCGGGTCGGCTTCGTAGCCGTCGAGCGTGCCCTGGGAGATGAGGTGCGCGACCTCGGACTCGCTCACCTCATCCATGCGGAATCGGCCCACGACTTCTCCCTGTCGCATGACGGCGCAGCGGTCGGCGACGGCGAAGGCCTCGTCGAGGCGGTGGGTGATGATGATGACGGCGATCCCGAGATCTTTGAGCTTCTGCGTCACCTCGATGAGCTTGTCGACCTTGGCGACGGAGAGGTTCGCCGTGGGCTCATCCATGATGATGAGCTTCGCGTCGAAGGCGAGCGCTCGGCCGATCGCCACCGCCTGCCGTTGGCCACCCGAGAGCCGCTTCACCTTGAGCCTTGGATTGATCGGGATGTCGAGGCGCTCGAGCACGCGGTTCGTCTCGCGCTCCATCTTCTTCTTGTCGATCACCCGGACCAGGGGACCGAGGATGTTCTTCTGCGGCTCGCGCCCCAGGAAGATGTTGGTGCGCACATCGAGGTTGTCGGCCAGCGCGAAATCCTGATAGACCATCTCGATGCCGGCAGATCGCGACACCGAGGGGCTCGGAAAGGAGACGGCCTGCCCGTCCATGCGAATCGTGCCGCGATCGGGCTGGTACACGCCCGTGAGCACTTTCATGAGCGTCGACTTTCCGGCGGCGTTGTCGCCGAGCAGGGCGAAGGTCTCCCCCGGCAGCACGTCGATGCTGACGCCACGCAGTGCGGTTACCGCACCGAATGTCTTCTGAATGTTGTTGAGGGCGACCAATGGAGTGGTCGCTGAGGGTGCGTCGGTCATGTCATCCTCGTCGTTGATGGATCTCTGGCCCCGCTGAGACTGTGCGATGTGCGCCCGGCCTCTGCGGTTACTCAACTATCGGCCGCCCGGATCGTGCGACTTTGTACCGCTTTGAGACACCTCGCGTAGTGCTGCCGGCGCGCAAGAGCGCCCCCGGCAGGACCTGATCGTCCTCCCGGGGGCGCTCTTGCGCTGCTGCCGCGGTTACACGCTCTGGCGCCCCAGACGCGCGTACACCTCCGGCTTCCGCCTGCGCAGATATACCGCGTACGCGATGCCGCCGAGGAAGAGCGCGAAGGTGAACGACATGAAGATCACGGTCAGCAGGACCGACCCCTCGATCAACGCCGAGAAGTTCACGATCGCCAGGAGCGTCACGCCTCCGAAGAAGATCGCGCTGATCGCCGGGGCGAGAACCGTCCTCCACACCGGGGATCCGCTCTGCGATCCGCGTCGCAGGAAGAATACGAAGATGGCGATGCTCGTGATGAACAGCAGGAGCAGCACGGAGAAGGTACCGCTTCCGCTCGCGACGGGATAGATGTTCTCGGGCGGCACTCCGATGATGGAGAAGACGATCGTTGCCACTGCCCAGAGCAGACCGACGGCGAGGGCGGAGAGGTGCGGTGATCGATGCTTCGGGTGCACCCGAGCGAGGCGCCGCGGTAGAACTCGATCGACGGCCAAGGAGAAGCTGTACCGTGCCGCGATGTTCTGGATGGAGAGCATGGAGGCGAGGATCGACGTCATCAGCAGCACGACTGCGATGTCGGCGAACAAGCTCCCCGCGAACTCCCGCAGTGCATCGTCGAACAGGCTCACGGTGTTGGCCTCGGCGGCGGCTTGCACGTTCGCGCCTCCCAGAAAGGCGATGTAGGCGACGGCCGCTGCCGCGTAGAACACACCGATTCCCACGACCGCGAGGTACGTCGCCCGAGGAATGGTGCGCTCGGGGTTCTTCACCTCTTCCCGGTAGATCACCGTTGCTTCGAACCCGAAGAAGTTTCCCACTGCGAACAGCAGTGCGAGCCCGATGCTCGCATCGGTCAGGCTCGGCAGCGCGAGCCCCAGGCCTCCGGTTGCCGCGCCCCCGGAATGCGCGAACGCGAAGACGTCGAACACGACGACCACGACGACTTCGAGGATCATCACCGTCGTCAGCACCTTCGCCGAGAGATCGATCCGGTTGTACGCCAGGAAGGTGGTCACGGCGATGATGGCGAGGGCATACCAATACCACGCGATGTCGGGCCCGTTCAGCGCATCGACCACCCACCCTTGCAGGGTGATGGCGAACAGCGACGGCGCGAAGAAGCCGATGAATACGTAGCCGACGAGCGCGAGTAAGGCGCCACCGAGACCCGCCGGCTTTCCGAGCCCCGCGGTCACGAACGCGTAGAAGCCCCCCGGATTGCTCACGCTTCGGCTCATCCGCACGAACCCCACGGAGAACACCACGAGCATCAGCGTGAGCAGCAGGTAGATCGCCGGAGCGGTCTGCCCGCTGAAGATGAGCAGAACCGGCAGGGTCCCTGCGACCGTGGTCAGCGGCGAGGAGAAGGCGAGCACGCTCATCACGAGCTCGCCTATCCCCATGTTTCCCTTGAGCGTGGTTTTGCTCGTGACTGGAGCGGACGTTCCTGCACCCGTCTCATCCGTTGAGACATCGTGTGTTGCGCTTGTCATGTAATCCTCGTCATTGAACGATCGTGCTTGCAGGGTAAACCCTAGATTCGGCCACTCGCGCCGGAGTGTCCCAGGCTGGAACACGCGTGGGCCGGGTACCCCTCCCCCAGCCCACGCCACGCGGAACGGCGCATCACCCCGCAGTGACTCCCATACGCGTCAGATCGACGACATCGTTCAGCGGTTCGCCCGCCTTCCACTTGCGCAGGTTCGCGGCGAAGCACTCTGCGACCCGTCCGCGCCAACCGACGAGGTCGCCGGACGCGTGCGGAGACACGAGGATGGTGGGCCGCGACCAGAACGGGTGCTCGACCGGCAGCGGCTCTTGCTCGAAGACATCGAGCGCCGCGCCCGCGAGGTGCCCGGAATCGATGGCGTCGAGCAGATCGTCCTCCGCGATGACGGCGCCTCGGCCCACGTTCACGAGACGCGCCCCCTTGCGCATTCGCGCGAACCGCTCGCGATTGAACAGCCCCCGGGTCTCCTCCGTCAACGGCAGCGTCAGAACGACGTCGTCGACGTCGTCGAGCAGCGCGTCGAGCTCGGAGAAAGCGTGGATCTCGCCGAGTCGATCGTCGATCCGGGCGGTGCGCCCGACCACGGTCACGTCCATTCCGGCACCGCGAAGCAGCAGCACGGTCTCCTGCCCCACGGGTCCGGGCCCGACCACCAGCACCTTGCGGCCGAGGATGGGTTCCGTCTCACGGTGGAGCCACCTGCGCTCGAGCTGCAGTTCCACGGTGCGACGCAGATCCTTCGCGAACATGACGATGACCCCGAGAATCCACTCGGCGATCGGGCGCTCGCACACCCCGCGCGAGTTGCTCACCACGATGTCGCTGTCGACGATCTCGTGGGTGAGCAGCACATCCACACCGATACTCGACGTGTGAATCCACTTGAGGTCGCCCGGCCCGACTTCACGGAGCAAGCGGGTGCGGAAGTCGTTCAAGAAGAGGATCTCCGCGCCGGGCAACGCCGCCCGGAACTCCTCTGCCGTCCTCACGACGGTGACCTCGGCCTCACTTGCAAACGAATCCAGCGGTGGCACCAGACGGCCTTCGGGCACGATCAGGATCGCGCGTGGTTGGGACATGGTGCTCCTCCTGTGTGTGGGTGATACTCGGTCGATCGGGGGCGAGTCGGTCTATGCGGCCGTGGTGCCGCCGTCCATCTGCAGCGCGGCACCGGTGGCGAAGGTGCCCTCGACCGCGAGGAAGTAGATCGACTTCGCGACTTCCTCCGGCGTGGCGAGCCGCCCGAGGGGCACGCTGAGTTCCTTCACCCGCCGCGCACGTCCGGGGTCGTCAGTTGCCCTCAGACCCTGCTGCATCATGGGTGTGTCGATCGGCCCCGGGCATACGGCATTGACACGGATGCGCGGGGCAAGCTCGACCGCGAGCCCGCGAGTCAGCCCGACGACGCCTGCCTTCGATGCGGAGTAGTGCACGAGACCTGGAGCTCCCATTCCCGCGAGATCGGAGGCCACATTGACGATGCATCCTCCCGTTTCGCGCAAGTACGGAATCGACTCGCGGGACACGTAGAAGGTTCCCGAGAGGTTCGTGTCGATCATCATCCGCCAGACGTCACCGGTGATGTGCTCCGCCTCCACGGAGGCTGCGACTCCTGCGGCGTTGATCACGATGTCGATGCCGCCCAGTTGCCTGGCCGCGCCATGCACGGCATCGATCACGCTCTCCTCGTCCGCGACGTCCACGGGCATGACGATCGAAGTGCCGTCCAGCAGCGAACGCACCCGCTCCAGCTCCGACGTGCGTCGACCGAGCAGCGCAACACTCGCTCCGCGCGAGCTGAAGAGGCTGGCCGTCGCTTCCCCGACGCCGGAGGAGGCCCCTGTGATGAGCACTCTTGCCCCCTCGATCCGGATCTTGGTCGATCGTCGGTGCATCTTCTGGTCGCTCCCTCGTTGTCAGCCTTTGACTCACGGACCAGTAGAGCAAGAGCTCCATCGGATCGGCTGTTCCAGTTTGATACAGGGCGACGAGTCGGTACGGGGAGGGCCGCGTGGCGCTCTCCCCGCATCGGCCGACTCGAATCCTCTCAGTCGATCTCGTCGATCCGCACCGTTCGGCCCGCACGCGAGGACAGGTGCGCGGCCTCGGCGAGAACCTGAGCGGCGCGCCCGTCCTCGAAGGTCGGGCTCGACGACGCACCGTGGTGCACCCACTCCACGAAGGCGTCGAGCTCATTCGCATAGGCGTCCGCGTACCGATCGAGAAACTGCCCGACGTACGGCGCTTTCGCGGCTGCGCAGGTCGCATTCGACGAGGTGACGTGGCTTGCGGGAGCGTTCTCGACGTTCAACAGGCCGCCTGCTCCGAAAGCCTCGATGCGCTGATCGTAGCCGTAGGCGCTGTGCCGAGAATTCGTGATGGTCACGATGGAACCCGAACGCGCCTTGAGCGTCACCACCACGGAGTCGAAGTCATCGTGTTCGCGCGCGCCGGCATCAAAGAGCGTCGATCCGACTGCGGTGACCTCTTCGATCTCGCCCGCGAAGAAGCGTGCGAGATCGAAGTCATGGATTGTCATGTCACGGAAGATGCCGCCCGATACCCCGATATAGCTCGCGGGTGGAGGGCTCGGATCCCGGCTCGTGATGGAGAGCTGCTCGAGTGCGCCGACCTCACCCGCTGTGACCCGGCGCTGCACCTCGGCGATGGCGGGGTCGAATCGCTGGTTGAAGCCGATTGCCACCGGGCTGGATGCCCTGCGCACTCGGGGGCGAAGTGCATCGATGCGGCTCATATCGAGATCGATCGGCTTCTCGGAGAGCACGGGAACGCCCTGGTCGATGCAGGCCGTGATGAGCTCGATGTGCGTCGGCGTCGGCGACGCGATCACAACGGCATCGACACTTTCGGGAGCGATCGCCGAGAGCGGGTCACGTGCGGGCTTTCCCCCGAAACGCGCAGCGACCTCGTCTGCACTCCCGAGTGCCGGATCAGCGACGATGGCGAGCTCGGTGCGTGCGTTCGCCGCGATGTTGGCTGCGTGAACGCGACCGATGCGTCCCGTACCGATGAGCGCGAACCGAAGCCGTTCGGCGGTCATCGCGCGCCGCTCCCCCGTTGCCGCGGCCCCGCGCCGCGACGGACCCTCATCGACCGGCCGCCCCTGCGAAACGGAACAGCTTCTTGTTGGCGAACTCCAGGAGGCCGGCCTGCCCCATCTCGCGACCGTAACCCGACTTCTTCACGCCGCCGAAGGGCACGTCGGCTCCGCTGAGTCCCGCCGCACCGATGAAGACCATGCCGACGTCGAGCTGCGAACCGACCCGCTCGGCGCGCTCCAGGTCGTCGCAGATGATCACCGATCCGAGGCCGAAGGGCGACGAGTTCGCGAGCTCGACGGCTTCGGCATCGCTGCTCACGCGGTAGAGCTGCGCGACGGGACCGAAGAGCTCCTGACTGTAGACGTCCATCGCGGGGGTGATGCCTGTGAGGATGGTCGGTGTGAAGACGTTGCCCTCGGGGTCGCCGTCGCCGACGAGAATCTCGGCGCCCTGGTCGACCGCGCCAGTGACGAGTTCGGCGAGTTCGCGAGTGGCCGCGCTCGACGAGAGCGGTCCGAAGTCGCCGGCGGCATACGTCTGCGCACTCAGCGCGCGCGCGAACTTCTCGGAGAACTCGTCGAAGTACTTCTCGAGCACCACGATGCGCTTGGATCCGGTGCAGCTCTGCCCGCTGTTGTCCATGCGCCCGCGCACAGCGTGCTCCACGGCATGATCGAGATCGTCGGTATCGAGCACGAGGAACACGTCGGCACCGCCGAGTTCGAGCACGCACTTCTTGAGATGCTTGCCGGCCTGCGCCGCGACGGCCGCGCCGGCACGCTCGGAACCGGTGAGTGAGACGCCCTGCACCCGATCGTCTGCGATGATGTCGGCGATCTGGTCGTGCGTCGCGAAGAGGTTGACGTAGGCCCCCTCGGGGAACCCCGCATCGCGGAAGATGCGCTCGAGCGCCAGCGCCGATTCGGGGCACTGCGATGCGTGGCGCAGCAGCACGGTGTTGCCGAGAATGAGGTTCGGCACCGCGAAGCGCACGACCTGATAGACCGGAAAGTTCCACGGCATGACGCCGAGGAGCACGCCGATACCCTGGTAGCGCACGAAGGTGCGCAGACCGTCGTCGACGTCGAGCACGTCGTCTGCGAGCCAGTCCGCGGCCTTGCGCGCGTATGCCGATGTGATCGAACCCGAGAACCTGGTCTCGCCGACGCCCTGCGCGAACGGTTTGCCCATCTCGCGGTTGATGATCTCTGCGAACTCTTCAGCGCGCTCGTCGAAGAGCTCGGCCAACCGGGCTGCGGCGGCCGTCCGCTCCTCGAGTGTGGTGGTGCGCGCCCAGCTACGATAGGTGTGATCGGCGGCGGCGATCCCCGCCTCGACCTCGGCGTCGCTCGCCGCAGGGTATTCCGCCAGCGTCTCACCGGTTGCAGGATTGATGACCGCGAATGCGCCCATGATGTCTCTCTTTCGTCGTTGAATGTCTGGTGAGCGCCGGGCGGCGCCCGATGCAGGAGACGGGCGGGATCCCGAGGAGATCCCGCCCGTCTGGTGTGCGACAGCCGCCGGTTCAGCGCTCGCTCGGAGCAACCGTCGCGCTGTAGAAGCGCTGCCGCTCGCGCCCGGCGACGTGCTTCGCCACGCCCTCGCGGGTGACTTCCCGCTGCGAGGTGAGGGGCACCCCCACGTCCCAGAACGCGCCGTTGCCCGACAGGTAGCGGAACTGCTCGACATTCGCGACGATGACGGCAGGCCCCGAGACCGACTGCGCTTCTTCGAGCGCCGCCGTGAACTCCTCGACCGTGTCGGTCGACCACGCCGCGGCACCCATGCTCGCCGCGTTCGCCGCGATGTCGACGTCGACGATCGGGCCGTCGAGACGCCCCGAGACGGGATTGCGCTCGCGCAGCTGCGTGCCGAACTCCTGCCCGCCGCCCTTCGCCGCCTGCAGCGGCCAGATGCACTGGTGCCCGCGGTTGTCGATGACGATCACGATGATCTTCTGGTTCTCCTGCACCGCCGTGACGAGCTCCGTCGGCTGCATGAAGTAGGTGCCGTCGCCGATCAGCACGTACACCTCCCCGTCGGCGTTCTGCTTTGCGAGACGGTAGCCGAGACCGGCGGGGATCTCGTGGCCCATGCAGGAGTTCGCGTACTCGAAGTGGATCTCGGCACCGTTCGAGGTGTCCCACGCCTTGTGGATGCCCTCGACGACGCCGCCCGAGCCGAGCACGAGCGCGTCCTGAGCCGTAATGCGCTGGTTGAGCACTTCGATGACCTGGGCCTGGCTCATCTTCTCGTCGGCGAAGTCCTGCAGGTCGTGCTCGCGCACCTTCCGGGTCTCCTCCTGCGCCGCAGCGATCTCATCGGCGTACGTGTCGACCGGCGCGAAGCCCGCCTCCGCCAGGCGCTCGTGCAGCGAGAGCAACGAGCGCTTGGCGTCGCCGATCACCGGGAAGGATCCCATCTTGTGCGCGTCGAACGCGCCGACGTTCAGGTTGACGATCTGCACGTCGGGATTGCGGAAGACGGAGTGCGATGCCGTGATGAAGTCCTGCAGTCGGGTGCCCACGGTGATGACGCAATCGGCTTCGCCTGCGATCTGATTGCTGCCGACCGTTCCGGTGACGCCGAGGCCGCCGAGGCCGAGTGCGCCGGCCGGGCCCGCCCCCTTCCCGGCATAGGTCTCGACGACGGGGATGCCGAAGCGATCGCTGAACTCGGCGAGCGCCTCCTGCGCGTTCGAGTAGCGCACGCCGCCACCGGCCACGATGATGGGTCGCTGCGACGCGGCGATGATCTCGGCTGCCCCTGCGAGCTCCTCTTCGACTGCGGAGCGGCGACGGATGTGCCACACGCGCGGGGTGAAGAACGCCTCGGGGAAGTCGAATTCCGCGCCCTGGATGTCCTGCGGCAGGCAGACGACGACCGCGCCGGTGTCGACCGGGTCGGTCAGCACGCGCATCGCCTCGGGGAGCGTGGAGAGCAGCTGACCCGGGTGCGTGATCCGGTCGAAGTATCGACTGACCGGGCGGAAGCAGTCGTTCGCCGAGACATCGCGCTCGACCGGGTGCTCGATCTGCTGGAGTACCGGGTCTCCGAAGCGGTTGTTGATGATATCGGCGGGGAACAGCAGCACCGGCAGACGGTTCGTCGTCGCAGTCGCCGCGCCGGTGACCATGTTCGTGGAGCCCGGGCCGGCGGAGGCGGTGCATGCGAGCGTCGCGGCGCGGTTCGACGCCTTGGCGAAGCCGATCGCGGCGTGCACCATGTTCTGCTCGTTCTTGCCCGGATAGTGCGGGAAGTCGACACCGTATTCATCGATGCCCTGTGCGAGCCCCACAGAGTTTCCGTGCCCGAAGATGCCGTACATTCCGGGAATCAAGCGACGGCGCTCTCCGTCGTACTCGCTGTACTGGACCTGGAGGTACTCGACAATCGCCTGAGCGACCGTGCGACGCCGCACGGGCGCCTTCGGGTCACCAATACCTGCAACGGCAGCGGCCGTGCTGCTCATGGGTTCTCCTCACACTTCGAAGCTGGGTCGACGGCTGAGGCCGTCGCGTACCGTTTCAGGCTCCCACCGGGTCAGAACCGGGAAGTGTCCCACTTTGATACCGCCCGTCGACTACTCCTCGTCGGCGCGCACGACCAGGGCGTGAGCTTCGACAGCGAGCCAGAGCTCGAACAGCTCGCGATAGTTCTTGAGGTTCTTCCCGGTGAGCTGCTCGACCCGGTTCAAGCGGTATCTCAGCGTGTGCTCGTGCACGAACAGGGCGCTCGCCGCCGCCCGCATCCGCCCGTGGTGACGGAAGAACACGGCGAGCGAGTGGAAGAGTTCTGATCCCTGAGACGCGTCGTGCTCCAGTACCGGGCGAAGCGTGTCTTCGGCAAGACGCTCCAAGGTGCGCGCATCGGGGTTGAGCCACCGAGCGAGCCCGAGCTGCTTCTCGGTGAATACGACCTCTGCAGTCGCGCTCTCCCCTGCGAGACTCAACGACCACCGCGCTTGCCGCAGCAGCCTCGGGATCTCCGAAACCACGGCGCTTCTCGGGCTCGCCCCGATCGGCACGTCGAGCGCGACTCCGAGCTCGACGAGCCGCTCGTCACTGCACTGCAGCACCCCGATGAGCTGATCCCGTCGCAGCAGAGCGTGGCGGATCTGGCGGTCCGCGAGCCAGTCGCGCGCCCGAGCCTCGGGAAGTGCGTGAGGGATCGGACCGAAGGCCACGACACGGAACGGGGTGTCTCGCGCGAGGCCCGCCTCGTGCAACAACTGCTCCGCTTCGCCCTCCGGCCCACTCGCCTCCAACGCCCTCGCGAACGCCGACGCTCCGGTTCGATGCGCCGCCTCCCGCCGGCGCTGGTCCTCGATCGCATCGAGTGCCGCGAGCGTGCTCACGTGCTGCAGCGCCGCGAGGCCCTCGGGGGACGACCCGTCGTGTTCGATTCCGACGAGATACGCAGTGACTCGATCGTCGACGAACAGTGGCACGACGTACCCATCGGGCACGACTCGCAGGTCGACGGATTCCAGCGCGTCTCCCCAGTCGACATCCGGCACCCACGGCCACTCGGCGAGCAGCGCCTGCCCCGCCGGCGAGATGAGCGCCAGTCGATACCCGGCGATCTGCTCGAGCTGCCGGTAGATGCCCGCGACGTCGCTGTCGCTCGTGTTTCGCAGGCGGAGCGTCTCGAAGATTCGGAGATGACGGGACAGGCGGTCCCGAGCGGAGCGCTCGCTCGCATTGGCCACGAGGTACGAGAGTTCGATGAACGGCACTTGGCGCGGAATTCTCATGACGGGGAACCCCAGCTCGTCGGCGACGGCGAGCATTTCGTGCGTGAGCGCCGGAGCGCGTACACTCACGGCGACACCGGCGAGCCGATGCTGCGCGAGACGACGCACATACTGCGTCTGCCCCGGCCCGTCTTCGGGAATGCCGAAGCCGTTGACGATCAGCAGTTCGCCGCCTTCGAGCCATGGACCCGGGTCCTCGAGTTCAGACGTGTGCGTCCATTGCACGCGCCGTTCGAGCCCCGCCGCGCCCGCGGCGAGCTCGAGACCGAGGTGCGGCATGGAGACCAGTTCGGCGATCGTCAGCTGCCCGCGAGCGTTTCGGGTCGAGTTCATGTGCTGCGGCATCGAAATACTCTCATCCTCGAGATACCGCTGCGCCCCGGGCGGAGCCGGGGCGCAGCGGTCGTGCATCAGTCGAATCGATAGGGCTCATGCGGACCGACCGACGGCAACGGCCGCGGGCGCTCGCAGGTGCTCGCGATCTCGATGTGACGCCCTTCCTTCGACGACTGCTCGAAGGCCAGCAGTACCTCGAGCACGTGGTAGGCGAACGCGCCACCGGTGCGCGGCTCCACCCCGGCCCGAATCGCGTGGCCGAACTCCGCGAGCCCAATTCCGCGGTAGGCATCGTCGCGGTGCGTCAGCGCCGTTTCGCGCCAATCGCCGCCACCGGGGGGCGTCATGTCGAGCGACAGATCGCGCGGCTCGCCCCGACGCAGCACGGGAGCCCCATCGAAGTGATCCGGGTTGGGGGCTGCGATCGAGCCCGCCGTGCCGTAGATCTCGAAGTGCGGCAGGTTGTGGTTCCACACATCCCAGCTCACGACGACCGTCGCCACGGCCCCCGACTCGAAGTCGATGGACCCCGAGATGTGCGTCGGGGTCTGGATCGGGATCTCCCCGTCGTACCCCCCGGATCCGTCTGGACGAGGTCGGGTCTCCGAAGACTTCGCCGCGGATGCCGACACCCGGCGCACCGGGCCGAAGATGTTGACGAGGTTCGTGATCAAGTAGGGCCCGATATCGAGCATCGGGCCGGCGCCCGGGCTGTAGAAGGGATCTACGTTGGGGTGCCAGTGCTCATAGCCGCGGTTCACGAACGAGCCGAAGGCGGCGACCGGCTCGCCGACCCAACCGTCATCGACCAACTTACGGCTGGTCTGCGCTCCCGAGCCCAGGAAGGTGGTCGGGGCCGACCCGGCATGGACACCGGCCGCTTTCGCGGCGTCGAGGATCTGCTGCGCCTCTTCGAGCGAGGTGGCGAAGGGCTTCTCCGACAGCACGTGCTTGCCCGCGGCGATCGCCTGCAGACTCACCGGGGCGTGCAGCTTCGGCGGGGTGAGGTTGAGCACGAGCTCGATCTCGGGGTCGGCGAGCAACTCGTCAGGGCTCAGCGCCTTGCGCACGCCGTACTCCTCCGCGCGCGCGGTGACCGCTGCCTCGTTCACGTCGGCCAGCGCCACGATGTCGACGTCGGGATGCACGCCGATCTTGTCGAGGTACTGGTTCAGAACATTTCCGACGCCGATGATGCCGACTCGAATGGGCTCCATGATCTCTCTCCGTCAATCATTCTTCTCGGTGAGCCGCGCATCCGCGTCGGCCCGGGGACCGGACGGCGCACTGATCGCCGCCCTGAGAAACGAACGGGCGAACCGCAGCGGCTCGCCCGTTCAGTGCTTCTACATTCTCAGAGGGGAACGCGCAGAACGTGTCCCATTCTGAGACACACCATCAGCGGGTGTTCGACAGGTCGCGTCGCTGAGCGGTCGTCGCGGCGGTGTCGATGGCGCCATCGGCGATGACGACACCGTAGATGTCGCGCGCGGTCTCGACGGTCACCCGCTGATCCTCGACGTCGACCAGCACGGCCTCGGGTTCGCGCTCCAGCGGATCGCCGTACCCGCCGCCGCCCGGAGTGATCGAGACGACCTTCTCGCCGCGGCGCAGATCGTAGCGACCGACGACCGGGATCTCCTTGCGCTCTCCCGAAGCAGCATCGATGACCCACGCCTCAGGCTCGGAGCCGCCGTGGCCGCCGCGCACACCCTGCGGCGGGTTCAGCTTGCCCTCGATGCCGTAGGTGAGCGTCACCTCCTCGTCTCGGGCCTCCATCACGACGCGCGTTGCGAGTCCGCCGCGCTGGCGTCCTGCACCACCGGTGTCGGCTACGAGCGTGCGCTCGTGCACCAGGATCGGATAGCGCTGCTCGTCGACCTCGACGCTGTCGTGGTACAGCAGCGCACCGCACACCGGGCGCTGGTAGGTGGGCCAGCCGTCGACGAACGGGGTCGCCGGGCCGCCGACGCCGCCGACGAGGATCTGATTCACGTAGGCGTTGCCGTTGCGCTCATCGATTCCCGAGATGACCGATTTCGCGGGAGCCTGCCCGGCAGCGCCCTCGGCCGCACCGTAGCCGTCGTCGATCTGCGCGAAGGCGGCCTGCACGAGGTTCACCACGCGGTCGGCGAGGTTCGTCGTGCCGGAGGAGCATGAGAACGGGTGCTTCGGGATGCCGACGACGCAGCCGTCGCGCAACTGCACCTCGATGCGCCGGAACGTGCCGGCGTTGCTCGGCAGGTTCTCGGGCAGGCCCGAGAGGATGCCCGCGAGTGCTGCGCCCGTTGCCGTCGCACGGGTCAGATTGAGGCCGTTCGGCAGGTTGTCCGGGTTGTCGCGCAGATCGATCGAGATGCGTCCCTCCTCCGGGCGCACCGCGATGGTCGCCTGCAGCGGCACCCCATCGGGACCGGTTCCGGGGAACGGATCGTGCGCGGTGGACCCATGGAGTTCCACTGCGGGAAGCGTCTCGATCGTCGACTGGGCGAGTCGCTCCGAGTAGTTGAACCACGCGTCGACGAAGTCGACGAGGTCATCAGCGCCGAACTTCTCAGCGAGCTCCTGGATGCGGCGCTCCGCGATGCGAGACGCGCCGACCGAGGCGAGGTAGTCGCCGTACCACTGATCGGGCACGCGGATGCGGGCACGGCACATGCGCACGATGTCGTCGATATCCGTGTAGTCGCGCTGCACCCGGACGCAGGGGAAGATGAGTGCGCCTTCTTCGTAGACGTCGCGTGCAGTCGCGAAGAAGGTCGTCGGCAGCGAGTCGCCGCAGTCGGCCTGGTGCGCCTTCGTCACCGCGGTGAAGAGATGGCGGCCCTCGATGAAGATCGGAACCAGGATGCAGTGGTCCGCTGCGTGCGAGTTGCCGCGGTAGGGGTCGTTGTGCAGAAAGGCGTCGCCTTCGCGGATGTCGTCGTGGAGCTCCACCATGTCCTCGCCGAGCGGGCCGGCTCCGAACACGTGCACCGGCACGCCCTCCGCTGCTGCGAGCAGCTGGTTGTCGGCGGTGAGCACCGCGCAGGAGAAGTCTCTCGCCGTGTTGATCACCGACGAGCGTGCGGAGCGGAGCAGTCCGCTCGTCATTTCGCGGACGATGCCGTCGAAGGCGTTGGCGAGAACGGAGAGCTTCACCGGGTCGAATTCGCGTGTCATGTCACGCCTCCTTGCGAGTGAGGTAGATGTTGGATCGGTCGTCGAGTCGAGCGTCCCACTCCGGCGGCACCACGATGGTGGTCGTCGGCTGGTCGATGACCGCGGGGCCGGCGATGCGATCGCCGGGGCTGAGCGTGACGCCGCGGTAGCGCGGCGTTGCGAACGGCTTGCCGCTGAACACGACGTCGTCGGTGCGGTGCACCTCGGGCGTCGAATCGTTCGATCCGGCGAGAGCGACGAGCTCGGGGCGCGGAATCTCGACGCGCACCCCCCACGTGATGATCTCGACGCGGCTGTCGGGATCGTGGGTGCCATTGCGGCGATCGTGCTCGACGTGGAAGGCCTGCTCGACGATCTCAGCCGCGTCCCTCGGAGCGGGTGCTTCGTCGAGAATGACGCGAAGGTCCCAGGCCTGGCCGGGGTAGCGTGCGTCGACGAAGTAGGAGACGACCGCTTCCGTACCGCTGAAACGTTCGGCGAAGACCGCTGCTTTGCCCGCGAGGTCGCGGAGCGCCGTTGCGGCCGACCCCACGTTGAACGCACGCGTGTCGTTGTGCAGCGGCGAGAGGAACTCGGTCGCGATCGGGGCGCGATGCGCGCCGTATGCAGCGAGCACGCCTGCAGTCGCGGGAATCAGTACGGTGTCGGCTTCGAGCAGGGCACCGATCGCAGCTGCGACCATCGCGCCCGCGCCGCCTCCGGCGACGATGAGGGCGCCGCGAGGGTCGACGCCCTGCTCGAGCGAGGACTGGCGGATCGCCGTCGCCATGTGGTTCGCCGACACGTCGAGGATCGCCTGAGCCGACTGCAGCGTGTCGCGGCCGAGCGGCCCCGAGATTCGACTGTCGATCGCACGCGTCGCGGCATCGCGGTCGAGCGTGAACCCGCCCTCGAAGCCTTGAGCGTCGAGGTATCCGAGCGCGACGCACGCATCGGTCACCGTCGGCTCCTCACCGCCGCGGCCGTACGCGGCCGGGCCGGGTGTGCTGCGCGCACTCTGCGGGCCCACGCGCAGCAGGCCACCGCCGTCGATCCATGCGATGCTGCCGCCGCCGGCGCCGATGCTCGTGACAGCGACTGAAGAGAGACCGGTGAGGTGCCCGACGAACGGCTCTCCGAGCCAGGCTTCGCGGGTGTGCCGCACGATGCCGTTCTCGACGAGCGACACGTCGAAGGTGGTGCCCCCCATGTCGCACACCACGACGGTGTCGCGGTCGGGAGCCGCAGCGGCGCCGACCAGCGGAGCCATCGACGGGCCCGAGTTGAGCAGCAGCACCGGTCGGTTCAACACGTCGGCGACATCGAGCACCGCACCCTCCGACGTGACGACGAGCAGGTCGCCGGTGAAACCGTATTCGACGAGGTCTGCCCGCAGATTGCCGAGGTGATCCGCCATCAAGGGCTTCAGCGAGGCATCGATCGCCGCCGCCGAGGTGCGGCGGTATTCGCGAATCGTCGGATTCGCCTCGTTCGAGAGCGTGTAGGGAACACCGGGCAGCTCCTCCTCGATGAGCTCGCCCACGCGACGCTCGTGCGCGTCGTTGATGATCGACCAGAGGAATCCGACCGCGATCGCCTCGGTGCCGTCTGCGGCGAGCCCGCGCAGCACGTCGCGAGTGCGCTCTTCGTCGAGGGGGACGAGCACCTCCCCCTCGGCCGAGAGACGCTCGGTGATCTCGAAGGTGTGGTTGCGCGGGATGTACGCCGGCGGGTACGCGGCTTTGGAATCGAAGGCTTCACGACGGCCGCCCTCGCGGAGCAGGAGGGTGTCGGCGAACCCCGCCGTCGTCAGCAGTGCGGTCTTCGCGACCTTGCCCGTGAGCACTGCGTTGGTGGCGTGGGTCGTGCCGTAGACGATGACGTCCGCGTTGCGCAGCACCGTGTCGCCGTCCCAGCCGACGGACTCCGCGGCGCGGCGCACCGACGCCTCGAACCCGGTGAACACGCGATCGTAGGTGGTGAGGGCCTTGCCGACGGCCATGCCGCCGGTGCTGGAGCCGACGACGACGTCGGTGAACGTGCCGCCCGTGTCGACGGCGATGCGGTACCGCGCCTCATCGGCGCCTGTGAGAACTTGACTCATGATGTGTGTCTTTCGTGTGTAGTGCGGAGTGAAGAACTGACCGAGATTCGAATCAGACCGAGGCGACGCGATTGCGCAGCGTGCCCACCCGCTCGATCTCGATCTCGACGGTGTCGCCCGGAGTGATCCACACGGGAGGAGTGCGCTTGGCTCCGATTCCCTGCGGGGTTCCGGTGGCGATCACGTCGCCGGGCTCGAGGGTCAGGAAGCTCGAGAGGTAGGCGATGATCTCGGCGATCGGGAAGATCTGATGCCGCGTGTTCGAGCGCTGCATCTCCACGTCGTTGACTCGGGTGACGAGATCCAGGGTCTGCGGGTCGCCGACCTCGTCGAGCGTGACGAGCGCGGGGCCCCACGGCGTCGAACCGTCGACCGCTTTACCCGCGGTCCACTGCGTACCGCGGTATTGCAGGTCGCGCGCGGTGACGTCGTTCAGAGGCGCGAGGCCCGCGACGTGATCGAGCGCTTCGGCTGCGCTGACCTTCGATGCACGTCGGCCGATGACCACGGCCACCTCGCCCTCGAAATCGAGGTTCTCGCTGACCTCGGCACCGCCGATCTCGGCGAAGGGTCCGATGAGCGTCGACGCGAACTTGGTGAACACGTCGGGGAACTCGGGAAGCGCGCGCCCGGTCTCGGCGACGTGGTCCTTGTAGTTCAGGCCCACGCAGAGCACCTTCGCCGGATCCGGTACGGGCCCGACGAGGCCGGCCTCGGCGATCGGACCGACCAGGGCGCCGATCGCGTTCTCGCTGGCGCTGTCGAACACTCCGCCGAGCTCGGTCAGGCGATCTCCGTACAGGGACAAGAACTCCTTGACCGAGCTCGGGGCGCCCCGGTCGGCCACGCCGGTATCCGCGAGCATCCGCTCGAGATCGTAGACGGCGTCGCCGATGAGCACGCCGCCGCGCGCACCGTAGGGATGGTTGTACGAGACGAGTTTCATAGTGGTCGCTGCTTTCGAATCAGGCGCGGTCGGTGCCGGCGGCTACGGAATTGACGGCGTCGGCGAGCCGATCGGCGATGTCCGCGCCGACGTTCTCGTCCATCTCCGTCGACAGGGAGAGGAGGTTCGCCGGGGAACCGAGCAGACCGCGCTCGTAGGTCGCCCACCACAGGCGGTGCTGCACGTCGTCCGCGACCTTCTCCGCACCGGCGGGTACCGCACGGAGCAGGGATCCGCGGCCGCGCACCTCCCAGCCCGCGTCGGCGATGCGATCGTTGACCACCGTGCGCACGGCATCCCCGAGCCGGTTCAGTCGTCGCACCTGGCCTTCGGTGTAGAGGCGCACCGCAGCGGCCCCCGCGGCCATGCTCACGGGGTTGCCCGAGAAGGTGCCGCCGTGCGGCAGGTTGCCGCTGCGGGTCGGGTCGACCTCGGCCATGAGCTCGCCACGCCCGGCGACCGCGCCCACGGGGAACCCTCCGCCGATGAGCTTGCCGGTCGTGAGCAGATCGGGCTCCACCCCGTACTCGCCGCTCAAGCCGCTGTAGCCGAGACGCAGGCTGATGGTCTCGTCGATGATGAGCACGATTCCGTACTTCGTCGCGAGGTCTCGAGCAGTTCGCACGAACTCTTCGCTGATGCTGATCAGGCCGGCTCGATTGGGCAGCAGGTCGAGGATGATCGCCGCGTACGCCTCCGGCGCGGCCTCGACGGCCCGCGTCAGGAACTCGATGTCGTTCAGGGGAACCGCAGTCACATCATCGATGACGCCCTGAGGCACACCCTTCGTGTACGACGGACCTCCGGGAACGAGCGCGACGTCAGATGTCCCGTGGTATCCACCCTTCGTGACGATGACCTTGTCGCGCCCCGTCGAGGCGCGTGCGATGCGCAGCGCCGACATCACGGCCTCGGTGCCCGAGTTAGTGAAGCGCACCTGGTCGAGCGACGGAAGGCGCTTCAGCAGCAACTCGGCGAGCTCCCACTCCCAGAGGTTCGGGATCCCCCAGCTCGCTCCAGCCGAGAGCGCCTTCGTGGCGGCTTCGGTGATCTCCGGGTGTGCGTTCCCGTGGATCAGCGAAGTGAAGTTGTTGTTGGCGTCGATGAGTTCGCGCCCGCGGTCGTCCCACACGCGGAACCCGACACCGCGAATCGCGTAGGGACTCGGCTCCCCGGTGAAGTAGGTCGATCGCCCGTACCCGCCCGGCAGGAGCGGGAAGCCGCGAGGGCCTCGGCGCAGGTGCGGGTCTTCGGCGAGCACCTCGTGCGCGACGCGCTCGGCGGCAGTGTTCGTATTCACGTCAGTCTCTCCCAGTTCTCAGGCCACGCGGTCGATCAGCGGCTGACCGGTGAGCGCGCGGCGAACGCGGTCCACCGCGCCCTCCTGCAGCGCTCCAGTCGAGCGGTTCGAACGCCAGGCGATGTGCGGCGTCAGGATGGTGTTCGGCGCCTTGCGCAGCGGGTGCTCGGGGTCGAGCGGCTCCTGCGCGAACGTGTCGATTCCCGCGCCGGCGATGTGGCCGCGGGTCAGCGCCTCGGCCAGCGCAGCTTCGTCGACGAGCCCTCCGCGGGAGACGTTGACGATGACGGCACCGCGCCGCATGCGCCCGAGCACGTCACCGGAGATGAGGTTCCAGGTGTCGTCGGTCAGCGGAAGATGCAGCGAAACGACATCCGAGTTCTCGAGAATGTCGTCGAGCTCGGCGAGGGCGAACTCGCTCTCGACGACGAACGGGTCGTACGCGCGCACCTGCGCGCCCACTGCGGAGTACATGCGCGCAACGTGAGCGCCGATGCGGCCGAGCCCGACGACGCCGACTTCGAGCTGCGAGAGCACCGGAGTGTCGTAGCCGATGATGCCGCCCCAAGCGAAATCTCGGATGGCGGCGTCGCCGGCCGGGAGGCGGCGCGCGAGCGCGAGACCCATCGAGAAGGCGTGCGAGGCGACTTCCTCCGAGGCGGTACCCGGAACGATCGACACGGGAATGTTCGCCGCCGACGCCGCATCGACGTCGATGTTGTCGTATCCGATCCCGTAGCGGATCACCGCTTTGCACTGCTGCATGGTGGGGAAGTCGTTCGCCGTCAGTTTGGCGTAGGGCGTGATCATCACGATCTCGGCGTCGGCGAGACCCTCGCGGAACTCGTCGACGTCGCTTGCGGCGACCAGCTCGTAACCGAGCTCCTTCGCGAGCGCGTGCTCGCGCTCGAGGTCGGGGAAGTGGTGGGGAGCGACCAGGATGGTCCCCTGTCCTTCGCGATTCATGTGCAGCAATCCTGTTCTCGTCTGTGACGGTTGGCGTCCGCAGTCGTACTCGAGTTCCGTTCGCGGGGTGTGACCATTCCATCGCCCGCCGCGCGACTCGAAGCGTCCCAGATCGGTACACGCCGGGTCGCCGAAAACAGGCATACCGCTGGGACCGTGGAATGCACGGTCTCAGCGGTATGCCTGTGTGTGTCGCCGCGTCAGCGGCTGGTGCGCAACGAGTTAGAGGTCGAGCCCCCGACTCCGGAAGAAGTCCATTCGCCGATACAGCGTCGAGCGGCCGATCTGCAGCATCGATGCCGTGAGACGTCGGTTGCCCTGCGCCTCGCGGAGCGCACTGCGCAGCTCGCTGTATTCGGCCTCTTCGAGACGCGACAGCCGCCCGGTCGATGCCACGCGCTGGAAGGAGATCGGCAGGTCATCCATCGTCGCTTCGCCGCCCCGCGCACGTTCGACGGCGTTGATCACCACCGACCGCAGCTGCTCGATATTGCGCTCCCAATCAGAGTTCATCAGTGCCGACAGCATCTTCCGCGAGAGCGTCTTGTCTCCGAGGTCAGCAGCGATGGCCTGCGCCAGCAGTGGAATGTCTTCGCGTCGGTTGCGCAACGGCGCCACCTCGAGTTCGAGCGCTCCGCAGAACTCGGAGATGCGGAGCGTCGTGGGCGTCGCCCGCTGCGCGGTCAAGATCACGTTCGCTGTCGGATGCGCTCCGATCGCCCGCACGATGTCGATGCCGTCGAGCTGGCTGAGCTCATCCGCGTGGCCGATGACGATCGTGTCCGGGTTGGCGCCGAGCGACTGCGCCACCTCCTCGGCGAGCGACAGCGCATTGTTGCGGTGACGCGCATCGACGAAGACGCTGCTCCCGCGAAGTGCGGCGATGGCACCAGCGATCCGCCGCTTCCCCGTGCCCGCCTCGCCGATGATCACGGCCGACCGCGACTGCTCGACAGCGCGCGCGGCCAGGGCGAGCGTGGTCTCGAATTCGCTGCTCGCGCCCACGAGCCGCTGCCGCAGCTGGGAGAGCGCGAACGACTGCGGCACCGGCTCGAGCTCGATGATGCCGCTCGCCGCGGAGCGCAGAGCGCGCTGCTCGGGGCGCGGCCGCACCGTGACGATCGCGCCGACGCTCGCGCCGGAGAGCTGCACCGCCGTGAGCGTCAGCTCTGCGGCGCCGATTCCGCTGAGCGAAACGGTCGCCGTGCTCGAACGACCGGTCGACATCACGGACTTGGCATAACCCTCCACGATGGCCAAGTCGTTCTCCTGCAGTCGCGTCGTCGCCGCCGAGTTCATCAGCGAATTCTTGCCGTCCATCGCGATGATCGGGGTATCACCGCGACGTCGGGTCACCGTGAGGTACTCGTCGAGCAGCGCGCGCTCCTTCGACGACGTCCGGGTGGCGATGTCGTGCTCGATGCGCGACGACACGCCCTCGAGCATGAGCAGCGTCGAGCCGGGATCGATGTGGGAGACGCGCGCTTCGGGGAACGTCAGGCCCACGACCGCGCGAACGCGATTGTGGAACGGATCGCGCACGAGCGAGCCGAAGCACCAGTTGCCGCGCATGTCTTCGCGGAAGTGCTCTTCGGGCGCGAGCCACACGCCGCGTCCCTCTTCGAGAGCGAGGCCCTCGCCGTTGCTCCCGCAGCTCTCCTCGAGCAGCGAGTAGCCCTCGGGGAAGCTGTCGTCCGCACGCAAGAAGCTCGGATGGATGAGTGCTCCGTTGGGGGCGGTGAGACTCACGTAGCCGCCGAGATCGGATGCCACTTCGTCGAGCTTCCGCAGATGCGGCTCGGCTGCGCTCAGCGTATGCTCATCGACCCGCCCGGCGTCGAGCATGCCGCGGTCGGCGGAGGCGTCGACGCCAGCGGCTCGGCTGCGGTACCACGATCTGGCGATCATCGGTCGCACGCCGCGGATCTCGGCATTGAGCGATTCGAGTATCGAGTCTCTCGCTCGATCCGCAGCTCGCCACTCCTGCACGCGCCGAGTTGTACCCACCGCTTGGCCAGTCATAGCGCACCTCCTGGGTCTCCACACTGAGTGTCGGAATGTCCGTAGAAAGTAACACAGAATCAACGGCGCGAGCCGTCTGGAAACGTCGAGAACGGGACACGCGGATTGGACAGACATCCGAAGCGACGCGGTTGCCTCGGACGCGCTCCCGTTCGCCCGCGCACCAGCGGCCTGCTGCCGGCGAGGCGGTACCCGCTGCGCCTGTACGAAGCCGCGGCTCGCCCGCCGGGCGAGCGATCCGCTCAGCTCAACTCGACGATCGGGGCCTCGACCTCGCGTTCGGCGCGCAGGTATCCGGCGAACCCGCCCGGCGTGCGTCCGTCGAGCCGCGCCGACGTGATCACGGGGCTCGCGTCGGAGTACCGCACCCGCGGCGCCCGGAGTCGGCGCACGAGATCGACGTCCTCGTGCTCGGCGAGCGCGGCGAACCCGCCCGCCCGGAGGTACGCGGAGGCGCGGACGCCGAGATTCGCCCCGTAGATCTCGGGCGTCGCCCGCCCGGCGGGGTGCGCGTGCGCCCACCGCTGCTGCAGATCCCTCGGGTACTCGGCGGGATCGGGTACGACCGATCCGAGCACCGCGTCGACCCCGGCCTCCGCCCGGAGGAGCTGCTGCGCGATCCAGTCGGAGGGCACGATCGAGTCGGCGTCGGTGTTCGCGATCCACACCCCGGCTGGGTGGACGGTGAGGCTCCGGAGCGCGTGCCGCACCCCGAGCGCGCGGCCGACCCCCACGTTGGAGGCCGCGATCTCGACGACCTCCACGCCCGCGAAGCTCCGCGCGAGGGGCACGGTGCGGTCGGTGCAGCCGTCGGCGACGAGCGTCACTGACACGTCGACGGGGCAGCGCGCGCTCGCGGCGAGCACCGCGGAGAGGCACGCCGCGATCCGCCGCTCCTCGTTCTTCGCCGGGATGACGACGGCGACGTGCTGCATCACGCCAAGCCCTCCGCGCGCGCGACCGACGCGCCGTCGAGCGCGTACACCTCGAGCACGAAGTCCTCCTCGACGTGCGCGACCACCCGCGCCCACTCCTCCTCCTGCAGCATCTCGTGCACGCGGTCGCCGCTGAGCCGGTGCGCCGCGACAGGGTGCCGCCAGTGGCACGCGACGAGGATGCCGTCGGGTGCCAGCGCGCTCCTGATGCGGGATCGGATCGCGCGCAGCTCGGCCTCGTCCCAGTAGTACGCCACCTCCGAGAGCACGACGAGGTCGAAGCGCTCGCCCGGCAGGTCGTCGCGCACGTCGCGGACCGCGAACTCGACGCCCGGCCGCGACGTGCGCCGCGCCTCGGCGATCGCCCGCTCCGAGATGTCGACGGCGAGCAGCGCGTCGCAGCGCTCGGCGAGGAGCTCGGTGAGATGCCCGACCGAGCACCCGATCTCGAGACCGCTGCGGAAGCGCTCGCGCGTGAGCGACGCGACGGTGAGCGCCCGCTTGCGCGACTCGTACCAGCGCGTGCGAAAGCTCCACGGATCATCAGATCGCGTGTACAGGGCGTCGAAGTACTCGCGCCCGAACTCCGCCGCGGCGGCCGCGAAGTGCTCGACGGGTCGTCGGAAGTGCTCGAGGAAGTCGTCGCGCAGCACGGGCGCTCCCGCGGCCTCCACCGGCACCTCGATCTGGGAGGCGAAGCTCGCGATGGCCCGCTGCTTCACGTCGGCGTCGATCGGAACGGCGACGAGCCGATCCCACGGGGTCTCGGCGTGGTCGGGCGACGCCCAGTGCCACATCCAGATCGGGTACTCGAGCACGACTCGGTCCGCGGCGTGCCGCACCGCCAGCTCGCCGACGACCCGATGATCGGGGTGCCCGTCGCCGCGCCACGGGGCGACCACGAGCGCGTCTGCGGGGGCGGCGTCGAGTGCCGCCCGGATCGCCGCGGAGATCTCCGCGTACTGCTCCTCGGTGCGGCCGTCGGCGAATCCGAGCCAGTCGAGCGCCGCTTCGGGGTGGAGGACGTGAATCGCCTGCTGCAGCTCCCGGCGCCGCGTCTCGGCGAGGTCGGGCAGCTCCGCGTGCGAGGCGGCGCCGTCGGTCACGCAGATCACCCGCACCGGCACGCCCGCCGCTCGGCTCCGGGCGATCAGCCCGCCCGCGCCGAGCGTCTCGTCGTCGGGATGCGCGGCGAGCACCACGACCGCGGAGAAGCCCGAGAGGTCGAACACGGGGGCATCGGCGAGCCGCGTGTCGCGCTCCCAGGTGCGTCGCGTCGTGCCGGGTGCCGCGGCGTCGAAGGTCACCACGGGTGCGCCTCGGATGCGACGAGCAGCGATCCCTGAGCGGCATCGTCGCGCTCCGCATGGTGCTGGCGGATGTACAGCTGCAGGTCGCTCACCCGCTTGGCGTGCTCGGCGTGCAGGGCGAGCGGCGCCGGGCCGAGGGCGTGGCCGACGCGGGTGATGACCTCCTCGCAGGTGCGCGCGACGATGCCGCGCACGCGCAGGGCCAGCAGCGGTCCGTCGACGTCGCGACCGGCGTCGATCGCGTCGGCCGCGTCTCGGAGCGCCAGCCCGCTCGCGTGCAGGAGCGTGTCGATGGCGCCGAGGTGCGCGGCCCGGTGCGGGTCGGGTTTCACGGCTGCGGCGTCTCGCAGGGTGCGCGCCATCGCGACGGCGCCGCCGAACCAGCAGGCGGCCACGCCGATGCCGCCCCACCAGAAGCCGTCGCGCTCGAGATACCAGCGCGGGCCGCCGACGGGCGCGGCGGGCACGCGGTCGAAGGTGACGGGGCCGCTCGGAATCTCGACGAGCCCGCGCGCCGCCCACGCGTCGGGGCGCACGCGCACGCCCGGGTCGCGCAGATCGACGGCGAACAGGCGCGGCCCGTCGTCGGTCGCGGCGGTGACGAGCGCCCCGTCGAGCTGCGCGGCGAGCGAGCACCAGAGCTTCTCGCCCGTGATCGACCACTCGGGCTCGGGTGCGGTTGCGGCCGGGGGTGCCGTCGCGGTTGGGGGTGCGGCTGCGGCCCGGGTCTCGTGGGGAGTCGCGCGCAAGGGGTCGGGCCCGCCCTCTGCGGCGAACACGCCCCATGCGCCGTCGGGCAGGGGCAGGCCGGCCTGGTCGAGGATCGCGCACGCGTCGAGGTGCGGTTCGACGGCACGGGCGATGCCGAGATCGTGCGCGGCGAGCGTGGCGAGGTGCTCCCAAAGCCGCTGCGTGTGGCCGCGGCCCGGGGAGCGGAGGCCCGGGGCGATGCGCTGAGCGTGTGCGAGGGCATCGGCTACCGTTGCGGGCGGGCCCTCGGGGAGCGGTGGCGAGGCGTGCGCGCTGTCGGGGCTGTCGCCGCTCGGCTCGGCGTGCGGCGCGAAGCGCACGCGCGCCGACTCGCCGGATCGCGTCCGGTGCTCCATGTGGTTCCTCTCCGTGCGCCGCGCGCGTTGCGCCGCAGCTGCAGTCTCGACGTCGACGGCGCCGGGAACACCGACCGCACCTCTGATATTGGCCGGGCCGCGGCGGCCGGGCAAGGGGATTGTGCGGGCGGGCGCCGACAGGGCACCGCCCGGCACGGTCGGCGCCTGCCCGGCCGGAGGGCCCCGGCCCCGCGTTAGCTAGTCGCCGGACTCCGCGATCGCCGCCTCGAGCCGCTCCAGCTTGCCGTCGAGCTCGCCCGCGAACCCGGGGCGGATGTCGGCCTTCATCACGAGCGAGACACGGGAGCCGAACGGCAGCACCGCTTCAGTCGCGCGCTTGACGACGTCGAACACCTCGTCCCACTCGCCCTCGATCTCGGTGAACATGGACGAGGTGCGGTGCGGAAGCCCCGAGGCGCGCACCACCTTCACCGCCTCGGCGACGGCGTCTGACACGGAGGCGTCGCCCGTGCCCGACGGTGCGACGGAGAATGCGAGGATCATGCGGGAGTTCCTTTCATTGAACGGCGGGTCGGCACCGGCGGCGCATCACACCTCCGACGGCACCTCGACGGGGGTGGTGGGGGTCTTCTGCGGGCGGCGCGCGAACCAGAGCGACACGATGGCGCCGAGCAGGATCGCCGCGACCGGCAGCAGCATCGACTGCGCCATCGCGGCGGCGAACCCCTCGCGCGCCGCCTCCGGCAGCTGGCCTCCGCCCATGCCCGCCTCGCCGCCGGCGGCGCCCGCGGCTCCGGCACCGCCGCCGGCTCCGCCCAGCTCGGCGGCGATGCGCGACTGCATCAGGGCTGCGATCGCGGCGGAGCCGAGCACGGCGCCCACCTGGCGCGAGGTGTTGTACACGCCCGATCCGGCGCCCGCGAGCTGCGGCGCCAGGCTGAACGTGGTGATCGATGCGAGCGGCCCCCACATGCAGGCGTTCGCCACGCCGAGCACCGCACTGGGCACGAGCAGCAGCCAGAGCGGCGTCTCGGGCCGCAGCAGGAAGAAGTAGAGCAGCATGCCCACGGCCACGAGCGTGAGCCCGAACGTCGCGATGCGACGCGGATCGGTGCGGTCGATGAGCAGGCCGACCGGGCGCGCGAGCCCCGCCGAGAGCAGCGCCATCGGCACGAGCATGAGCGCCGACTGGGTCGGGGCGAGCCCGCGCACGAGCTGGTAGTAGAACATGAGGGGCAGGCCCATGCTGGTGACGGCGAGGCCCACCGTGACGATCGTGCCCGTGCCGACGGAGAAGTTGCGATCCCGGAAGATCTCGAGCGGCAGCAGCGGCTCGCCGCGCTGCACGCGCTGCCAGACGACGAAGAGCGCCAGCACGACCGCGCCGGCGATGATGAGGCTCCACACCGAGATCGGCCCCCAGATCACGCCCCACTCGTAGCTCTCGCCCTCCTGGATGCCGAAGACCAGCATGAACATGCCCGCGGCGCTCAGCAGCACGCCGACCCAGTCGAAGTGGTGCGCGTGCGTGTCGAGACGGGGCACGAACCGCATCGCGAGCACGAAGCCGATGATGCCGACGGGCACGTTGATGAAGAAGATCCACTCCCAGCCGAAGCCGTCGAGCAGCACCCCGCCGAGAATCGGCCCGACGAGCGTCGCGACGCCCGCCGTGATGCCCCACACGGCCATCGCGGAGCCGCGGTTGCGCGGCGAGAAGATGCGGGTGATCACGGCCATGGTCTGCGGCGTCATCAGTGCGGCGCCCAGCCCTTGGAATACGCGCGCCACGATGAGCGCTTCGATGGTGCCCGACATGCCGCACGCGAGCGACGACAGCGTGAACACGGTGAGGCCGACGAGGTAGATGCGGCGCGGGCCGAAGCGGTCGCCGAGGCGCCCCGTGATGAGCAGCGGCACGGCGTATGCGAGCAGGTACGCGCTCGTGGCCCAGAGCGTCGCCACCATCGTCGTGCCGAGGCCCTCCATGATCGAGGGGTTCGCGACCGACACGATCGTGGTGTCGACGAGGATCATGAAGAAGCCGAGCACCAGCGACCACAGGGCGGGCCACGGGCGGATCTCGGGCTTCGAGGAGGAGGGGGTATCGGAGGTCACCCGAGAAGACTACTCCTGGCCTCCGACACGGTCAGGGGGTGGCGGCGGGCAGCTCGGAGGGACCGAAATGCTCGGGCAGCAGCTCGTCGATCGTGCGGATCCCGGCGGGCGTCTGCAGCCGCATGCCCGGGGCGGCGGCTTCGGCGAGCAGCTGCCGGCAGCGCCCGCACGGGGTGATCGGCCGGCCCTCGCCCACGCAGGCGAACGCGACCAGGCGCCCGCCCCCGCCGAGGTGCAGCTGCCCGATCATCGCGCACTCTGCGCACAGGGTGACCCCGTAGCTGGCGTTCTCGACATTGCAGCCCGTGATCACGCGACCGTCGTCGACGAGGGCGGCGCACCCCACCGCGAAGCCGGAGTAGGGGGCGTACGCGTGCTCGGCTGCGGCGAGCGCGGCGTCGGTGAGCGCGGTCCAGTCGATGTCGGTCCAGTCGATGTCGGCGGCCATGCCCCCAGCGTAATCCGGGGCAGCAGGGTCGCGGCCGGACGCGAGACGCGAGAGAGCCCGGGGCGCGCACCCCGGGCTCTCCGATCCTGCACCGCCGCGCAGGCTAGTCCTTCAGCGCGTCGCGCAGCTTCACCCGCACGCCCGTGCGCAGAATCGAGTTGCTGTAGATGCGCGACCCGATCCAGACGACCACCGCGATCGTGGCGACCAGGATGCCCAGCGACAGGATCGGCTCCCACCACTCGGCGATGCCGAGGTAGAGGCGCATCGGCATCGCGTTGGGCGCCGAGAACGGGATGTAGCTCATGATCGCGAGCGCCTGCGGGTTGTCGTTGAAGAAGATGATGGCGAAGAACGGGATCATCACGAGCATCATCACGGGGCTCGTCACCGATCCGATGTCCTCCTGCCGCGACACCAGCGCCGCAGCCGCCGCGTACATCGCCGCGAGCAGCACGAACCCGAACGCGAACAGGATGCCGAACCAGATGATCGACGTGCCGAGTTCGCCGAGCAGCAGATCCTGCCCGGTCGCGAGCATGCCGACCGATGCGAGGGCGAGGATCGCCACCACCGTGCCGAGGGCGAGGGCGCTGTTGCCGAGGATCTTGCCGGCCAGCATCGTGCGGGCCGACACGGTGGCCAGCAGGATCTCGATGATGCGCGTCTGCTTCTCCTCGACCACGCTCTGCGCGATGGTCGTGCCGAAGGTGAGCGCGGTCGTGTAGAAGATCATGCCGAACGCGAAGGCGATGATGTACGCGAGCAGGGGGTTCGCGCCCAGCGGTTCGAGGAGCTCTACCGACGGCGCCGCCGAGAGCGCCTGCACGAGGTCGCTCGGGGCGCTGTCGAGCGCGATCACGGTGAGATCGAGCGGCGTATCCCCGCCCGGCACGACCGCCGCCTCGACGTCGCCGTCGCGCACGAGCTGCTCGGCCTCGGCGCGGTCGCCGGCCTCGGTCACATCGAAGCCCGCCGATTCGAGGGCGTCGCCCTGGGCGCTGCTCGCCCCGGCCACGGTGGCCACCTGCGTGGGGCTCCCGAGGCCGCCGCTCTGCGAGATGAGCCCGCTGATCACCACGCCGCCCAGCACCACGAGCAGCAGGATGCCGGTCGAGATGAGGAACGCCTTGCTGCGCAGCCGGGTGGTGATCTCGCGCTCCGCGACGAGCCACGCCCCCTGCACCCCGGTTATGGGGCGCGACGCGGATCGCGGAGACTGAGAAGTGAGTGGAGCGATCATCGCACGACCTCCTTGAAGATCTGGGCCAGTGAGGGGGTGATGGGGGCGAAGCGGCGCACCGCGGCGCCGGGCGCCGCCTGCTGCACAGCGCGGGCGAGCACGGCCTGCGCGGCCGCCGCATCCGGGGCGTCGAAGCGGGCGAAGCCGCCGTCGAGGTGGGTGACCTCGACGCCGGGCTGGTCGCGCACCCAACCCGCATCGGCCGCGGGCCCCTCCAGCTCGAGCTCGAAGCTGCTCCCCGCGTGCTGGGCGCGCAGGCCCTCGCGCGAGCCCGAGGCGAGGATCCTGCCCCCGCCGATCACCACGACGTCGTCGCAGAGCCGCTCGACGATGTCGAGCTGATGGGAGGAGAAGAGCACCGGCGCCCCCTGGGCCGCGTAGTCGCGGAGCACCGCGAGCACGACCTCGACCGCCATGGGGTCGAGCCCGGAGAACGGCTCGTCGAGCACCAGCGCCGACGGCTCGTGCACGAGCGCCGCCGCGATCTGCGCCCGCTGCTGATTGCCGAGCGAGAGGCTCTCGAGCGTGTCGCCGCCGCGCTCGCCCAGGCCGAGCCGCTCGATGAGATCGGCCGCAGACTTCTTGGCGGCGGCCGCGCTCATGCCGTGGAGCCGCCCGAGGTAGACGAGCTGCTCGAGCACCTGCATCTTCGGGTAGAGGCCGCGCTCCTCGGGCATGTAGCCGAAGCGTGCGCGATCGGCGGGGGTGATGGCGGTGCCGTCGAGGCTGACGGTGCCCGCGTCGGCGGAGAGCACCCCGAGGATGATGCGCATGGTCGTGGTCTTGCCCGCGCCGTTGCCGCCGACGAAGCCGGTCATGCGACCGCCCTCGACGGTGAAGCTCACGTCGTCGAGCACGCGCCGCTCGCCGAAGCTGCGGGAGACGCCTGCGATGTCGATCATCTCGATCCCTTCTGTCGTGTGGTTCCAGCATGGCCGCGGCGCGCGTCGGGCCGCTTCCCCCGCACGGCTGATTCGCGCTCCGCACGGCGGAGGGCGCCTCCCCCCGGCGGCGGAGGCGCGGCGTCGGCGGTACGCCCTACGCTGGTTCCATGCACGAACACGCGGAGTGGAGCCGGCCGAGCCCGGGCCGGAGCGGGCGGCGGGCCGACCTCGTGCTCGCACTGGTGCTCGCGGTCGCCTCGGTGACCACGGCGCTGCTCTATGCGCGCACCGGCATGTACCCGGGCGCGGCTGAGCCTTGGGTGTGGGCGGTCGGGCTCGGGCTCACGACGCTGCCGCTCGCACTGCGGCGCCGCTACCCGGTGCCCGTCGCGCTCGCCGTCTCGGCCGGGTTCTTCATCTGCGGCCAGTTCGGCGTGCCCGAGGTGCTCATCATCAACATCAGCCTCTTCTGCGCGCTCTACACCGTGGGCGCATGGGAGCGACGGCGCACCCTGGCCCTCTGGGCGCGGGTCGGGATCGGCACGGCCATGATGGTGTGGCTCATCATCGGCCTGATCGTCGCATCGTCGAGCACCGAGGCGTTCGAGGGCATCTCGCGCTCCGGCATCTTCTCCGCGTACGCCACCTACGCCGTGATCCAGATCATCACGAACCTGCTGTACTTCGGCGGCGCCTACTTCTTCGGCGAGCGCTCGTGGCACGCCGCCCGCAACCAGGCGCTGCTCGAGGCGCGCGGGCGCGAGCTCGAGCTCGAGCGGCAGACGAGCGCCGCCCAGGCCGTCGCGCTCGACCGCCTGTCGATCGCGCGCGAGCTGCACGACGTGGTCGCGCACCACGTCTCCGTGATGGGCATCCAGGCCGCGGCGGCGCGGCGCACCCTGGAGCGCGACCCCGCCCGCTCGGCGGCCGCGCTCGGCGTCGTCGAGGAGAGCGCGGGCACCGCCGTCGACGAGCTGCGGCGCCTCCTGCTCACGCTGTGCGATCCCGCGAAAGAGGCGTCGGCGCCCACGACGATCGGCGTGGCCCACCTCGCCGAGCTCGTCGCCGACGCGCAGAGCTCGGGCACCCCCGCGACGCTCATCGTCGCCGGCGAGCCGAGACCGATTCCCATGCTCGTCGACGTCGCGCTCTACCGCGTCGTGCAGGAGGCGCTGACGAACATCCGCAAGCACGCCGGGCGCGGCGCCGCCGCCGAGGTGCGGCTCCGCTTCGGCGAGGAGTCGGTCGAGGTCGAGGTATCCGACGACGGCGTGCGGCAGGAGCTGAGCCAGCGCTCGCGGGGCTCGGGCCTCGGCCTCCGCGGCATGCGCGAACGGGTCGGGGCCGTCGGCGGCACCGTGTTCGCCGGGCGGCGCGAGCGGGGCGGCTTCCTCGTGCGGGCCGCCGTGCCGATCGCGCCTGCGACCTCCGCTTCGCCCACGGCCACCCCGGTCGGCTGATCCCGCTTCCACTCCGAAAGGTGCCCATGATCCGCGTCCTCCTCGTCGACGACCAAGCGCTGGTGCGCTCGGGCTTCCGCATCATCCTCGAGTCGGAGCCCGACATCGAGGTCGTCGGCGAGGCCGAGAACGGGCAGGTCGCAGTCGCGCTCGCCTCCGAACTCCGCCCCGACGTCATCTGCATGGATGTCGAGATGCCCGTGCTCACCGGCATCGAGGCATCGCGCCGCATCCTCTCGCCCGACGGCGGGCCGGGAGCCGCGAGCGAGCCGAGGCCCGCGATCCTCGTGCTCACCACCTTCGGGCACGAGCAGTACCTCTTCGACGCACTCGCCGCCGGTGTGAGCGGGTTCCTGCTGAAGACCGCGCGCGCCGAGCAGCTCATCGACGCCGTGCGCTCGCTCGCCGCGGGCGACGCGCTGCTCGGACCCGACGTGACCCGCGCCGTCATCGAACGGGTCTCGGCCGCCCCGGGCAGCGGCGCCGCGCCTCTGCACGATGCGGCGTTGGAGGGCTCCGGCGATCCGGCGCCGATCACGGTGCCCGACGCCGCCGACGCCGCGATGGCTGCGGCCGGGCTCACCGAACGGGAGCGCGAGGTGCTCGCCCTCGTGGCGGAGGGGAAGTCGAACGCCGAGATCGCGGCGGCGCTGTTCCTCGGCGAGGCGACGATCAAGACCCACGTCTCGAACCTGCTGCAGAAGCTCGGCGTGCGCGACCGCATTCAGGCGGTCGTGTGGGCGCACACCCGCTCGTAGCGCGCGGGTGTCCGGGGGCGGGCGGGGGCCGGCGGCGCACGGCGTTCGTGGAGGGCGCGTCGATAGGATTCGGCTCATGACGAACGCCTCGGGAATCGGCCGCGCCTACGCCTGGATCGCCTTCGTGGAGGCGTTCACGTGGGCGGGGCTGCTCGTCGGCATGTTCCTGAAGTACATCACGGAGACGACGCCCATCGTGGTCACCATCTTCGGATCGCTGCACGGCGCCGCCTTCATCACCTACGGCCTGATCACCATCGCGGCGGCGATCCGAATGCGCTGGTCGTGGTTCGTCGCACTGCTCGCCCTCGCGGCGTCCATCCCGCCGCTCTGCACCATCCCGATGGAGATCTGGTTGCGCCGCACCGGCCGCCTGGCTGCGGCCGAGCCCGCGGCGGCGCCCGCCGTCGCCTGATCCGACGCCGCCCGCCCCGCCCGGCCGGCCCCGCCCCGCCCGCACTCCGGAGCGGGGTCACTTTTCGTGGGTGTCGCGCGTCCGACACGCACGAAAAATGACCCCGCTCGCACGGTTGGCGGGGGGCAGAGCGCAGCGGGGTCGGTTTCGGAGCGTGTCGGGCACGACGTACGGCGCGACACGCTCCCGAAGTGACCCCGCTCGCAGGAGAGGAGAGGAGGAGAGGAGCGACGCGGCGGCACGGCGCGGCGGCACGGCGCGGCGGAGAGGCGCGGCGCGGCGCGACGCCGACGATGCAGACGCGACGGCGCCTCAGGCGCCGCCCACCGTCGAGGCGCGCACCACGAGCTCGGGCGTGAACTCGATCTGCTCGCGCACCGCGTCGGCACCGGCCCGCGCCTCCGAGAGCAGCAGCCCGACCGCGGTCGCGCCGATCTCCACCGCCGGCTGCCGCACCGACGTGATCGGCACCACGGCGGCGCTCGCGAAGTCGATGTCGTCGTAGCCGATGAGCGCGATGTCCTCGGGCACGCGCAGCGATCCGGTCATGACGAGCGCCTGCAGCACGCCCATCGCGAGCAGGTCGTTGGCGGCGAAGACGGCGTCGGGCCGCCGCTCGGCGGGGAGCGCGAGGATCTCCTCGGCGATCCGGCGCCCCTCGAGCACGCTCAGCGCCTGCGTCTCGCGCACTTCGAGCGTGGCGTCGGCGACCTCGGCGACCACGGAGCGGGCCCCGTTCACGCGGTCGGAGACCTGCTTGATGCCGAGCGGGCCGCCGACGAACGCGATGCGGCGGCGCCCCTGCTCGAGCAGGTGGCGGGCGGCGATGCGGCCGCCTTCGATGTCGTCCACCGACACGGAGGAGAAGGATCGGTCGCTCGATCCGCGGTCGACGAGCACGACGGGGATGCCGGCCTGGCGCAGCCGCCAGAGCTGGGTGAGGTCGGTGTCGACGGGCGAGATGAGCACGCCGGCGACGCGGTGCTCCTCGAACATCTCGAGGATGCTGTGCTCGCGCTGCGGCGAGTCGTCGCTGCCGCCCATGAGCACCGTGTACCCGTCGTCGATGGCGCGCCGCTGCGCCCCGTGCGCCAGGTCCATGAAGAAGGGGTTGCGGGTGTCGAGCACGACGAGGCCGAAGCTGCTGCTGCGGCCGGCCCGCAGTTGCCGCGCCGCGTCGTTGCGCACGAAGCCGAGCTGCTCGATCGCCTGCGTGACGCGGGCGACGGTGGCGGGGGCGACGATCTCGGGGCGATTGAGCACGTTCGAGACCGTGCCCACCGACACCCCCGCCTCGCGGGCGACGTCGCGGATGCTCGCGGCCATGGCGTGACCCTTCACTCAAGATTCGTACAGCACTGCGTTTCGGAGCAGTCTACCGATCGCACCACCCTTTTGAAACGCTTCAATAACGACTGCGAAACCGACTCGACATCGACTTGACTCATTCGCGACCCGCGCCATAAACTCGCCTCAACCGCGATTGAAACGATTCACAGCGAGGATCGCGCACCACCCCCGACATGCCCTTCCGATGGCAGGAAGTCCGTGAGTTCAATGAAGAAACCACCCACCGGCGCACCGCTGCTCGAGCTGCGCGGCGTCGCCAAGGCCTTCGGCCAGGTGATCGCACTGCGCGACAGCACGCTCGCGCTCCACCCCGGGTCGATCCACGCGCTCGTCGGCGAGAACGGCGCGGGCAAGTCTACGCTGGTGAAGATCATCGCCGGCCTCTACCGCCGCGACAGCGGAGAGTTCCTGTACGACGGCGAGAGCGTCGACTTCTCGACGACCGCCGAGTCGAAGGCCGCCGGAATCGCGGTCATCTACCAGGAGCCCACCCTCTTCCCCGACCTGTCGGTCACCGAGAACATCTTCATGGGCCGCCAGCCGCGCGGCCGATTCGGGCGCATCGACCGCGGCGCCATGCGAACCGAGGTCGAGTCGCTGTTCGCCCGCCTCGGCGTCGCCATGGACCCCGATCGCACCGCCGACGGCCTCTCCATCGCCGACCAGCAGATGATCGAGATCGCCAAGGCCATCTCGCTCGACGCGCGCGTGCTCATCATGGACGAGCCCACTGCCGCGCTGTCGGGCGTCGAGGTCGACCGCCTCTTCCAGGTGGCCCGGGCGCTCCGCGACGAGGGGCGCGCGCTCGTCTTCATCTCGCACCGCTTCGACGAGGTGTTCGCGCTCTGCGACACCATCACGGTGATGCGCGACGGCAGCTACGTGTCGACGCGCGCCATCGCCGAGACCGACCCCGACAGCGTCGTCGCCGAGATGGTGGGGCGCGAGATCACCGACCTCTTCCCGAAGCTCGAGACCGAGGTCGGCGAGCCGCTGCTCGTGGTCGAGGGGCTCACGAGCCCGGGCGTCTTCAGCGACATCAGCTTCACCGTGCGCGCCGGCGAGATCGTCGGGCTCGCGGGTCTCGTGGGCGCGGGGCGCAGCGAGGTCGCCCGCGCCGTGTTCGGCGTCGACCCGTACCGCAGCGGCACCGTCACCGTCGCCGGCACCCGCGTGCCCAGGAACAAGCCGACCGCGGCGATGCGCGCCGGGCTGGCGCTCGTGCCCGAGGATCGCCGCAAGCAGGGCCTCGTGCTCGACTCGAGCGTGGGGCGCAACACGACCTCCGTGATCCTCGACTCGATCGCGAAGCTCGGCCTCGTCACCACGGGGGCTGAGAACCGCGCCGCGCGCCCCTGGTCGGAGAAGCTCGAGGTGAAGGCGAACGCGCTGACCACGATCGCCGGCACCCTGTCGGGCGGCAACCAGCAGAAGGTCGTGCTCGGCAAGTGGCTCGCCACCGACCCGCGCGTGCTCATCATCGACGAGCCGACGCGCGGCATCGACGTCGGCACCAAGTCCGAGGTGCACCGGCTGCTGTCGACGCTCGCCAGCCAGGGCATGGGCGTGCTCATGATCTCGAGCGAGCTGCCCGAGGTGCTCGGCATGGCCGACCGCGTGCTCGTCATGCACGAGGGGCGCATCACCGCGGCCATCGATCGCGAGGCGGCGACGCAGGAGAACGTCATGCGCGCGGCCACCCACAGCTCGAGCACGGAATCGGAGCACGCCGCATGAGCGCGACCACCCTGAATGCCCCCGGCGTCGGATTCGGCGCGATCGTCGGGCGACTGACCCGGGCGCGGGAGGCGAGCATCCTGCTCGCCGTACTGCTCGTCGTCGCCGCTGCCACGATCAAGAACCCCAACTTCCTGTTCTCCACCGACGGCTACCGCGACCTGTGGCTGACGCCCTCGCTGCTCCTCCTCGTCGCCGTCGGCCAGGCGGTCGTGCTGATCACCCGCAACGTCGACCTGTCGGTCGGTTCGATCCTCGGCCTGAGCGCGTACCTCACCGGTCGCCTCTTCATCGACCTGCCGGGGGTGCCCGCCATCGTCGTCGTCGTGATCGCGATCGTGTTCGGCGGCCTGCTGGGGCTGATCAACGGCGCGCTCGTCGCCTTCGCGAAGGTGCCGGCGCTCGTGATCACCCTCGGCACGATGTACGCGTTCCGCGGCATCAACGTGCTGTGGACGGGGTCGGATCGCATCAACGCCTCCGACATGCCGCGCGGCTTCCTCGCGCTCGGCACCGCCCAGGTGCTCACCATCCCGGTGCTCACCATCATCGCCGTCGTCGTGCTGATCGCGGTGGCCTGGTGGATGAAGAACACGCGGGGCGGGCGCGAGTGCTACGCGATCGGATCGGATCCCGACGCGGCCCAGCTCTACGGCCTGCCCGTCACCCGCCGCGTGCTCACCGCGTTCGTGCTCTCGGGCGCGCTCTCCGGGTTCGCCGGCGTGCTGTACGCGGCGCGCTACGGCACCATCAACTCGCAGGCGGGCGCCGGCTGGGAGTTCGACGCGATCGGCGCTGCCGTGATCGGCGGCGTCGCGATCTTCGGCGGCGTCGGATCGGTGTGGGGCGCGGCGATCGGCGCGGCGCTGCTCATGACCATCAACCGTGCGCTCCCCGTGCTCGGCGTGCCCGACTTCTGGCAGCGCGCCGTGGTCGGCGTGCTCATCATCGGCGCCATCGTGCTCGACCGTGTGCTCTCGCTCCGGCAGCACCGCAAACTCATCGAAGAACGGGAGACGCAGCGATGACCGCTCAGACCACCGTCACCACCTCCACGACGAGCCTGCGCCCCATCGCGGACTACGACCGCCCGCTGTGGCAGCGCCTCCTCCTCACCCGGGAGAGCGCGATCATCGCCCTCGTCGTCATCGTCGTCGTCTTCGCGAGCATCGTGGTGCCGAACTTCGGCAGCAAGATCACGATGACGTACCTGCTGCTCGACATCTTCCCGATCCTCATCATCGCGCTGCCGATGACCGCGATCATCGTGACGGGCGAGATCGACCTGTCGGTCGCGAGCATCGTGGGCCTGTCGAGCGTGCTCACCGGGGTGCTCACGCAGGCGGGCGTGCCGTTCGGGCTGACCATCGTGCTCGCCCTCGCCGCCGGCCTCCTCGCGGGCGTCATCAACGGGTTCCTCATCACCGCCGTGGGCCTCCCCTCGCTCGCGGTGACGATCGGCACACTCGCGCTCTTCCGTGGCATCGCCGTCGGCCTGCTCGGCACCACCGCCGTCACCGAGTTCCCCGAGTTCTGGACGGACCTGGCGAAGGAGAAGATCGGCTCGACCGGCATCCCGGTCGTGATGATCCTCTTCGTCGTGCTGGCGATCGCGTTCGCCATTCTGCTGCACTTCACGAAATTCGGCCGCGGCGTCTTCGCGATCGGCCTCTCCCCCGAGGCGGCCCGCTTCTCGGGCGTCGACGTGGCCCGCACCAAGATGCTGCTCTACGTGCTCAGCGGCGCGGTGTCGGCCCTCGCCGGCATCTACTTCACGCTGCGCTACGGCAGCGCCCGCGGCGACAACGCGACCGGCATGGAGCTGCAGGTCATCGCGGCCGTGCTGCTCGGCGGCGTGTCGATCTTCGGCGGCCGCGGCGCCCTGCACGGGGTGATCGCCGGCGTCGTGCTGATCGGCGTGCTCGGCAGCGCCCTGCGCCTCGCGAACGTCACCTCCGACGTGATCAACATCATCACCGGAGCGCTGCTGATCGCCGCCGTCATCTCGACGAGCGTGATCGCCGCCGTCAAGAACCGGCGGAGAACCGGGAGAAAGCTGCAGATCGCCGGCGCCCGGGCCGCGACGACGGCCTGACGCGCCGGTCCGTCTCCCCGATCAGCGACCCGACTCCCCAGAAGACCTCCACGACCACCCACACCCAACCCCGCACCGCGGGGCGATGAAAGGAAACGACGAACGATGTGGTTCCAGAACAATAAGAAGAAGGCCGGCGCGGTGCTCGCGCTGGCGGCCACCGCGGCACTGCTGCTCTCGAGCTGCTCAGGCGGCGACGCCGGCGGCGGCTCGGAGGGCGGCTCCGAGGGATCCGGCGCGAGCATCACGTTCCTGCCGAAGAACCTCGGCAACCCCTACTTCGACACCTCGAGCAAGGGCGGCAAGGCCGCGGTCGAGGCGTTCGGCGGCACCTTCAGCGAGGTCGGCCCCACCGAGGCCACGCCCGACGCGCAGGTCAGCTTCATCAACACGGCGACCCAGCAGGGCGTCGGCGCGCTCGCCATCTCGGCGAACGACCCGAAGGCGATCTGCGACGCCGTCAACGAGGCCCGCGACAACGACGTGAAGGTCGTCACATTCGACTCCGACACCAGCGCCGACTGCCGCGACCTGTTCGTGAACCAGGCCGACGCCGCGGGCATCGCCCAGGTGCAGGTCGACATGATCACCGAGCAGATCGGCGACGAGGGCCAGATCGCCGTGCTCTCGGCCGCCGCCAACGCCACGAACCAGAACGCCTGGATCGACCTCATGAAGGAGGAGCTCGAGGCCAACCACCCCGACGTCGAGCTCGTCGAGGTCGTCTACGGCGACGACGACGACCAGACGTCGTTCGACAAGACCGCCGCGCTGCTGCAGACCTACCCGGAGCTCAAGGGCATCGTCTCGCCGACGACCGTCGGCATCGCGGCCGCCGCGCGCTACCTGTCGACCTCCGACGCCAAGGGCGAGGTCGCACTGACCGGCCTCGGCACGCCGAACCAGATGCGCGAGTACGTCGAGGACGGCACCGTCACCGAGTTCGCGCTCTGGAACCCCGAGGATCTCGGCTACCTCACCGCTTACGCCGCCAACGCGCTCGCCACCGGCGAGATCGAGGGCGCCGAGGGCGACACCTTCGAGGCCGGCGACCTCGGCGAGTACACCGTCGGCGAGGACGGCGTCGTGCTGCTCGGCGACCCGTTCCGCTTCAACGCGGAGAACATCGACGACTTCGACTTCTGAGTCGTCGCGGCGGGGGATGCTGACCGGGCAGGATCAGGATCCCCCACCGCCCCGCCCCGCCGATCCTCGGCACCCCCGACCCGCGCACCCGCCCCGCCCCGCTTCCGACCGCCCTGGAGGAACCCCGTGAGAGTCTGCTTCCAGATGCAGGTCAAGCCCGACCGCCTCGAGGCGTACGCCGAGCACCACGCCGCAGTCCGGCCCGACATGCTGCAGGCGATCGCCGACGCGGGGCGCCGCAACTACTCCCTCTTCCTCCGCCCCGACGGGCTGCTCATCGGCTACTACGAGACCGACGACGACGACGCCGCCCAACGGGCGCTCGCAGCCGACCCCCGCACCGCCGCGTGGGAGGCGCAGATGGCCGACTACTTCGTCGCCTCGACCGGCCGCCCCGACCAGGATGCCCCCAGACTCACCGAGGTGTTCCACCTCGAAGACCAACTCGCGCGCCACCACGCGGGCTCGAATCGCGCATAGCGCAGCACCAGACAGAAAGCGCACACCACCATGAGCACCCAGCTGACTCCCGAAATCCTCGCCGCCCTCGAGCAGCAGGCCGTCGAGGTCCCGTCATGGGCCTACGGCAACTCGGGCACCCGGTTCAAGGTGTTCGGCACGCCCGGCACCCCCCGCGACCCGTTCGAGAAGATCGCCGACGCCGCGGAGGTCCACCGCGTCACCGGGCTCGCGCCCACCGTCGCACTCCACATCCCCTGGGATCTCGTCGACGACTTCGCCGCGCTCCGCGCGCACGCCGAAGACCTCGGGGTGCGGCTCGGCACCATCAACTCGAACACCTTCCAGGACGACGACTACAAGTTCGGGGCGCTCACCCACGAGGACGCCGCGATCCGCCGCAAGGCCATCGACCACCACCTGCAGTGCATCGACGTCATGGACGAGACCGGATCGCGCGACCTGAAGATCTGGCTCGCCGAGGGGTCGAACTACCCGGGCCAGGCCGACATGCGGGGCCGTCAGGATCGCCTGCAGGAATCGCTCCAGGAGATCTACGCACGGCTCTCCGCCGACCAGCGCCTCGTGCTCGAGTACAAGTTCTTCGAGCCCGCGTTCTACCACACCGACGTTCCCGACTGGGGCACCTCGTACGCGCAGGTCGTGTCGCTCGGCGACCGCGCCATGGTCTGCCTCGACACCGGCCACCACGCCCCCGGCACGAACATCGAGTTCATCGTGATGCAGCTGCTCCGCCTCGGCCGGCTCGGCTCGTTCGACTTCAACAGCCGCTTCTACGCCGACGACGACCTGATCGTGGGGGCCGCAGACCCGTTCCAGCTCTTCCGCATCCTCGTCGAGGTGGTGCGCGGCGGCGGGCTGAACAACCCCGATGTGGCGTTCATGCTGGACCAGTGCCACAACGTCGAGGAGAAGATCCCCGGCCAGATCCGCTCCGTGCTCAACGTGCAGGAGATGACGGCCCGCGCGCTGCTGCTCGACCGCGACGCCCTGGCGGGTGCGCAGCGCGCGGGCGACGTGCTCGGCGCGAACGCCATCATGATGGACGCCTTCTACACCGACGTGCGCCCGGCCCTCGCCGAGTGGCGCGAGTCGCGGGGCCTGCCCGCGGATCCGATGGCCGCGTACGCCGCCTCGGGCTACCAGCAGCGCATCAACGCCGACCGCGTGGGCGGCGCACAGGCGAGCTGGGGCGCGTAGGGGCGCCACGGCCGCCCTTACCGCCGCCCCGCCGCCCATTCCGCCCTCCCTCACCAAAACCCGCAGCGGGGTCGCTTTCGGAGCGTGTTGCGGCGCTCTCGATGCCCGACACCCTCCGAAAACGACCCCGCTGCGGGTGTGCGCGGGTGGATGGGCGGGTGTGCGCGGGTGGATGGGCGGGTGGAGTGCGGTGGGCGACGGCGGCAGCCGCTCAGCGGGCGGCGGCGGACGGCGGGGCGGCCTGCGCCGCGCGGTCGACGGTCACGCCGAGCGCGCGCCACGGCGCCGCGTCGGCCTCGGCGAACTCGTCGTCGGTGATGAGGCGGTCGACGGCGGTGGCCGGTACGACGCTGTGCTGCCCGAACCCCGAGGCCTTGGTCGAGTCGAAGAGCCCGACCACGAGCTCGGCCGCCGACGCCATGGCGCGCTTCGTCTCCGCCTCGGAGAAGGAGCGCTCCAGCAGCCCCTGCTCGGGCGACAGCGCGGAGACTCCGAGAAAGGCGAGGTCGATCGTGCCGTAGCCCCGCAGCAGTTCGGCGGGGAACCCGACCGTCGAGTGCGAGGTGCGCCGCACGGTGCCGCCGAGCACCACGATCGCGGGGCCCGAGCGCTCGGCCAACTGCGACGCGACGCGCAGCGAGTTCGTCACGATGGTGAGGTCGGTGCGGTCGGCCAGTTCGAGGGCGAGGTAGTACCCGGTCGACGACGAGTCGATCGCGATCACGGCGTCCGCGCCGACGAGGTCGGCTGCGCGTCGCGCCACGGCCCGCTTCGCCCCGACGCGGTGGCCCAGCCGTTCGGCGAGCGGGCCCTCCTCGGCGGTCCGCAGCCGGGCGCCGCCCCGTACGCGCTCGATGACGGCGCTGCGGGAGAGGCGGTCGAGGTCTTTGCGCATCGTCACGGCCGATACGCCGACGCTCGCGGCGAGCTCGCCGACGGAGACGAGCTCGCGCCCCTCGAGGAGCCCGAGGATGCGCTCGTCGCGCTGCGCTGCCGTTGGCGTCATAGTGGGTCACTCTACCGCGATCCCCGTCGCGGAGTCGAGCTTCGAAAGCCAACAAGGTTTCGATCGCAACTTTGCGCTATTGCATTCGAAACCGACTGCGCTTAGGCTGGGCGCATTCCCTGAGCTCGAAAGGCCGCCAATGACGCACACCGATCCCACCGCCCAGGCACTCATCGCCCGATCGAACCGACTCGGCGCCGATAAGAAGAACACCAACTTCGCGGGCGGCAACACGTCGGCGAAGGGCGTCGCGACAGACCCCGTCACGGGCGACGACGTCGAGCTCATGTGGGTGAAGGGATCGGGCGGCGACCTCGGCACGCTCACCGCCGCCGGCCTCTCCACGCTGCGGGTCGACCGCCTCCGCGCGCTCGTGAACGTCTACCCCGGGCTCGAGCGGGAGGACGAGATGGTCGCCGCGCTCGACTACTGCCTCCACGGCAAGGGCGGGGCGGCCCCCTCCATCGACACCGCCATGCACGGCCTCGTCGACGCCGCGCACGTCGACCACCTGCACCCCGACTCCGGCATCGCGATCGCCACCGCCGCCGACGGCGAGGCGCTCACCGCGAAGATCTTCGGCGACCGGGTCGTGTGGGTGCCGTGGCGCCGCCCCGGCTTCCAGCTCGGCCTCGACATCGCCGCGATCAAGGCCGAGCACCCCGAGGCGATCGGCTGCATCCTCGGCGGCCACGGCATCACGGCGTGGGGCGACACGAGCGAGCAGAGCGAGCAGCACTCCCTCTGGATCATCGACACCGCCGCCGCCTACATCGCCGAGCACGGCGCGCCCGAGCCCTTCGGCGGCGTCGTCGCCGGGTTCGAGCCGCTGCTGCAGGAGGAGCGCCTCGCACGGGCCGCGCAGCTCGCCCCCGTCGTGCGCGGCATCGCGAGCACCGACAAGCCGATGGTCGGCCACTTCACCGACGCCGACGCGGTGCTCGACTTCCTGTCGCGCGAGAAGCTCGCACCGCTCGCCGCGCTCGGCACGAGCTGCCCGGATCACTTCCTCCGCACCAAGGTGAAGCCGCTCGTGCTCGACCTGCCGGCGACCGCATCGGTCGAGGATCAGATCGCCCGGCTGCACGAGCTGCACGAGGCGTACCGCGACGACTACCGCGCCTACTACGAGGCGCACGCCGACGAGTCGAGCCCGGCGATGCGCGGCGCCGATCCGCTCATCGTGCTGATCCCCGGCGTCGGCATGTTCAGCTACGGCGCCAACAAGCAGACGGCGCGGGTCGCGGGCGAGTTCTACGTCAACGCGATCAACGTGATGCGCGGCGCCGAGGCGCTCTCCTCCTACGCCCCCATCAGCGACGCCGAGAAGTTCCGCATCGAGTACTGGGCGCTCGAGGAGGCGAAGCTGCAGCGCATGCCGAAGCCGAAGTCGCACCAGGGCCGCATCGCGTTCGTCACGGGCGCCGCGTCGGGCATCGGCAAGGCGGTCGCCACGCGCCTCGCCGCCGAGGGCGCATGCGTGGTGGTCGCCGATCTCGACCTCGAGAAGGCGCAGGCCGCCGCGGCCGAGCTGGGGAGCACCGACGTCGCCATCGGCGTGGCGGCGAACGTCGCCGACGCCGGCGCGGTGCAGCGCGCGATCGACGCCGCGGTGCTCGCCTTCGGCGGCATCGACCTCGTCGTGAACAACGCCGGCCTCTCGCTGTCGAAGTCCCTGCTCGACACCACGGAGGCCGACTGGGACTTGCAGCACGACGTCATGGCGAAGGGCTCCTTCCTCGTCGCGCAGGCCGCCGCCCGCGCCATGATCGCGCAGCGGCTCGGGGGCGACATCATCTACATCTCGTCGAAGAACAGCGTCTTCGCCGGCCCCAACAACATCGCGTACTCGGCGACGAAGGCCGACCAGGCCCACCAGGTGCGCCTCCTCGCGGTCGAGCTCGGCGAGCACGGCATCCGCGTCAACGGCATCAACCCCGACGGCGTGGTGCGCGGCTCGGGCATCTTCGCCGCCGGCTGGGGCGCGAACCGCGCCGCGACCTACGGCGTCAAGGAGGAGGATCTCGGCCAGTTCTACGCGAACCGCACCATTCTGAAGCGCGAGGTGGTGCCCGAGAACGTCGCCGACGCGGTGTACGTGCTCACCGGCCCCGAGCTCACCCGCACCACGGGCCTCCACATCCCGGTCGACTCCGGCGTCGCCGCCGCGTTCCTGCGATGACCGACAGGGCGGGGGGATCGGCGGTCGCCGCCGTCGATCTCGGCGCGACGAGCGGGCGCGTGATCGTCGGGCGCATCGAGCAGGGCGCGGAGGGCGCGCAGCTGCGCACCCAGCACGTCGCCCGCTTCGCGAACGATCCCGTGCGCACGAGCGACGGCCTGCACTGGAACTTCCTCGAGCTCTACCACCAGGCGCTGCAGGGGCTCGCGGCCGCCGAGCGCGGCGCGCCGGGCGAGATCGCGTCGATCGGCATCGACTCGTGGGCCGTCGACTACGGCCTGCTGCGCCGCGGCCGCCTGCTCGGCATCCCGTACCACTACCGCGACGCCCGCTGCGATGCCGGGGTCGCGGCGGTGCATGCGCGCATTCCCGCTGACCGCCTGTACGCGCGCAACGGGCTGCAGCATCTCACGTTCAACACGATCTTCCAACTCGCCGCCGAGGACGGCCTGCTCGACGTCGCCGACCGCGCGCTGCTCGTGCCCGACCTGCTGAACTACTGGCTCACGGGCGTGGAGGCCGCGGAGCGGAGCAATGCGTCGACGACCGGCCTCCTCGACCCGCGCACCCGGGAGTGGGATCTCGAGCTCGCCGACGCGGTCGGCATCCCCGCGAGCATCCTGCCGCCCCTCATCGACGCCGGCACGCGCCTCGGCCGGGTCGCCGGCGACGCGGCGACGGTCATCGGTCGGGCGATCGACGTCGTCGCGGTCGCCTCCCACGACACGGCCTCGGCCGTCGCAGCGGTGCCGGCCACGCGATCCGACTTCGCGTACATCTCGTGCGGCACCTGGGGTCTCGTCGGCCTCGAGCTCGACGCGCCGGTGCTCACCGACGCCGCCCGCCGCGCGAACTTCACCAACGAGGGCGGCATCGAGGGCACCACCCGCTTCCTGCACAACGTGATGGGCACCTGGCTGTTCTCGGAGTCGCTGCGCCACTGGGAGCCCGGTGCGACGAACGCGCAGCGGTCGAGCCTGCTCGGCGAGCTGCTCGCCGAGGCGGCGAAGCTCACCGGGGACGTGCCGGTGTTCGATGCGAACGACCCCGGGTTCCTCCCCCCGGGAGACCTGCCCGATCGCATCGTGCGCTGGTTCGAGGCGCGCGGCGAGCGCGCCCCCGAGGGCCGCGTCGAGATCGTGCGCTCCATCACCGAGAGCCTCGCGGTCGCGTTCGCCGACGCCGTCGAGACCGCGGGCCGGCTGGCGGATCGCGACGTGTCGACCATCCACGTCGTCGGCGGCGGATCCCAGAACACGCTGCTCTGCCAGCGCCTCGCCGATCGCTCCGGGCTCGACGTGCTCGCCGGCCCCGTCGAGGCGACCGCGATGGGCAACCTGCTCATCCAGGCACAGACGCTCGGCCTCATCGGCCCCGGTCTCGCCGAGCTGCGCGCGGTCGTGGCGCGATCCACCGCCCCGATCCGCTACACCCCCGCCACGGGCCGGCGGACGCGCGGCCTCCCGGACGCGGGTGCGGGTGCGGGTGCGGGCGCGGGTGCGGCGGGGATGAGCGCCGACTGCGATAATCGAGAGCGATGAAGGCTCACGAGGCGGTCATGGAGTGGGTGACCGAGGAGCTGCGCAGCGGGCGGCTGCACATCGGCGACCACCTGCCCGGGGAGCGCGCGCTCGCCGAGGCGCTGCAGGTCTCCCGCAGCTCGCTGCGCGAGGCGCTGCGCGTGCTCGAAGCCCTGGGCACGATCCGCACGGCGACGGGCTCGGGCCCGCGATCCGGCACCATCATCACGGCCTCCCCCGAGCAGGCGCTCACGCTCGCGCTGAACCTGCAGCTCGCGACGAGCCAGGTGGAGCACCACCACGTCTACGAGATGCGCCTGCTGCTCGAGAGCTGGGCCGCCGAGCACTCCGACCCGGCGCGTGGCGACTGGGAGCAGGCGGGCCTCCTGCTCGACCGCATGGACGACCCCGATCTGCCGGTCGAGAAGTTCCTGCCCCTCGACGCCGAGTTCCACGTGCTGCTCTCGCGCGCGGCGAACAATCCGCTGACGAGCACGCTCATGGACGCCCTGCGCGTGTCGATCGCCGACCACACGCTGCAGCGCGCGCAGGCGCTGCCTGACTGGACGCGCACGGCCGAGCGCCTGCGCGCGGAGCACCGCGGCATCCTCGAGAGCCTGCGAGACGGCGACCGCGATACCGCCGTCGAGCGGATCCGCGCGCACATCCGCGGGTACTACTTCGAGACCGCCCGCTGATCCCCCGCCCGGATTGACGGATCGCGAACGCCGCACCTACACTACTTGTGGTCATACCACATGGTCTGACCACATTGGTTTCGCAGAGATGACAGCTTCACGACCGACGATCTCAAGGGAGAGATGACATGACGACCCCCGCAGCACGGCCCGACGAATCGTCGGGCATCAACTACCGCGTCCTCCTCGGCAGCCTCAGCGGCAGCGTGATCGAATGGTTCGACTTCCTCGTCTACGGCACCGTCGCCGCGCTCGTCTTCAACAAGCTCTACTTCCCGAGCGACAACGAGTTCGTGTCGACCATGCTCGCATTCGTCTCGTTCTCGCTCACCTTCTTCTTCCGCCCCCTCGGCGGCATCCTCTTCTCCCACATCGGCGACCGCATCGGCCGCAAGAAGACGCTCTTCATCACGCTGACGCTCATGGGCGGCGGCACGGTCGCCATCGGCCTGCTGCCCGACTACGCCGCCATCGGAGTCGCCGCGCCGATCCTGCTCATCTGCTTCCGCATCCTCCAGGGGCTCGGCATCGGCGGCGAATGGGGCGGCGCCCTGCTGCTCGCCTACGAATACGCGCCCAAGCACCGCCGCGGCCTCTACGGCGCAGTGCCGCAGATGGGCATCAGCCTCGGCATGCTGCTCGCAGCCGGCGTCGTCGCCCTCCTCACCCAGCTGCCCGACGGCCAGTTCCTGACGTGGGGATGGCGCGTGCCGTTCGTCGCCAGCATCGTGCTCGTATTCATCGGGCTGTGGATCCGCAACGGCCTCGACGAGACCCCCGAGTTCAAGCGCGTGCAGGAGACCGGGGCCCGACTCAAGCTGCCGATCAAGGAGGTCGTCACGAAGCACTGGGGCGCCGTGCTCGTCTCCATCGGGGCCAAGGCCGCCGAGACCGGCCCGTTCTACATCTTCGGCACCTACGTCGTCGCCTACGCCACCGACATCCTCGGCGCGCGCGACAACGTCGTGCTGCTCGCCATCGCCGCCGCCGCACTCGTCGCCACCATCTGGATGCCGATCTTCGGCAGCCTCTCCGACCGCATCTCCCGCGCCACGCTCTACCGCTGGTCGGCCTGCACCACGATCGTGCTCGTCGTGCCCTACTACCTCATCCTCAACACCGGCGAGACCTGGGCGCTGTTCGTCGCGACCATCCTCGGATTCGGCTTCCTGTGGGGCAGCGTCAACGCGATCCTCGGCACCCTCATCGCCGAGAACTTCGCACCCGAGGTGCGCTACACCGGCGCCTCCCTCGGCTACCAGCTCGGCGCCGCGATCTTCGGAGGCACCGCCCCGCTCATCGGCGCCTGGCTGCTCGAGATCAGCGGAGGCCAGTGGTGGCCCATCGCGCTCTACGTCGCGATCTGCGCCGCGATCTCGATCATCGCCTCGCTCTTCATCACGCGCGTCGCGCATGTCGAAACCGAGTCGGCGCCGCCGGTCGTCGACCGCACCGCGGGCCAGACCGTGTAGCGCTCCCACCCATCCGCCGATCCCGAGCCGCGACCGCGACCCGCCGCCGCGATCCGCCGGCCCGAACCCGCCGGCCCCGAACCCGCCGGCCCCGAACCCCCGCACCCCACGCACGAGAGGCACCACGATGCAGCGCCAGCTCCCCAACCCCTCCGAACTCCTCGACCTGATGCAGTTCAAGAAGCCGCAGCTCGACGGCAAGAAGCGCCGCCTCGACGCCGCGCTCACCATCAACGACCTGCGCACCATCGCGAAGCGCCGCACCCCCAAAGCGGCCTTCGACTACACCGACGGCGCCGCCGAGGGCGAGCTCTCGCTCGGGCGCGCGCGCCAGGCGTTCGAAGACGTCGAGTTCCACCCCGGCATTCTGAAGCCCGCCGCCGACGTCGACACCTCCGTGCAGATCCTCGGCGGATCCTCCGCGCTGCCGTTCGGCATCGCCCCCACCGGCTTCACCCGCCTCATGCAGACCGAGGGCGAGAGCGCAGGGGCATCCGCCGCCGGCGCCGCGGGCATCCCCTTCACCCTCTCCACCCTCGGCACCACCTCGATCGAAGACGTGAAAGCGGCGAACCCGCACGGCCGCAACTGGTTCCAGCTGTACGTGATGAAGGATCGCGAGATCTCCTACGGGCTCGTGCGCCGCGCAGCCGAGGCCGGCTTCGACACCCTCCAGTTCACCGTCGACACCCCCGTCGCGGGCGCCCGCCTCCGCGACAAGCGCAACGGGTTCTCGATCCCGCCGCAGCTCACGCTCGGCACCATCGTCAACGCGATCCCCCGCCCGTGGTGGTGGATCGACTTCCTGACCACGCCGAAGCTCGAATTCGCCTCCCTCTCCACCACGGGCGGCACCGTCGGCGAACTGCTCGACGCCGCCATGGACCCCACCATCAGCTACGACGACCTCACCGTGATCCGCGAGATGTGGCCCGGCAAGCTCGTGGTAAAGGGCGTGCAGACCGTGGAGGATGCGGCGAAGCTCACCGACCTCGGCGTCGACGGCATCATCCTCTCGAACCACGGCGGACGCCAGCTCGACCGCGCCCCCATCCCGTTCCACCTGCTGCCCGAGGTCGTGCGCGAGGTCGGCCGCGACGCGACCGTGATGGTCGACACCGGCATCATGAACGGCGCCGACATCGTCGCCTCCATGGCGCTCGGCGCGAAGTTCACCCTCATCGGCCGCGCCTACCTCTACGGCCTCATGGCCGGCGGACGGGCCGGCGTGGATCGCGCCATCGCGATCCTGCGCGACGAGATCGAGCGCACGATGAAGCTGCTCGGCGTCTCCTCGATCGCGGAGCTCGAGCCCGCCCACGTGACGCAGCTGCAGCGCCTCGCGCCGCGCCCGCACGACGCCCCCGCCCGCACCCGGTAAGGCGGCGGGCGGGGTGGGGCGGGGTGCCCCGCCCCCGCCCCGCTCGCCCCGCCCCGCCCTGCCCCGCTTCCGCCCCGCCCCGCTTCCTGCCTGCCCCGCTTCCGCCCCGATTTCTGCGAGCGGGGTCACTTGCGGAGTGTGTTGGGGAGACGAATCGCTTCGACACCCTCCCGAAGCGACCCCGCTGCCAGGGGGGGCGTGGTGTGGTGGAGGGATCGGGCTGGGATCTTCGTCCACAGAGCACTTCCGAGTGCAGTGTCGGCCATGCATCCACGGTTCTCCGCGAACGCCCTCGGTCGCGTCGGCGCACCCGCGATACTCGCTGCATGTCAATTCGGCGCACGATTCACGCACCCCCACAGGCGTACCGAACCGCAGAGCTCATTCAGGCCGGTGTTCATCCGAAGCGGCTCGGGGCCAAGGACATCCGACGGGTGGGACGCGGCCTCCTGCTGCATCCCGATCTCGCCTTCGACGACTTCAGCTACCGCGATCGTTGCATCGCGATCGGGATGACGCTGAAGCAGGAGTTCTTCCTCTCCCGCCGGTCTGCAGCGGTTCTTCACGGAATCCCGTGCTCCCCGCACCCGCAGGGGCTCGTCGACGTCGCATCGTTCTCACCCCAACGCGCTCCCCGACACCGCCGTATCGCCGGCCACCGTGTGAAAAGCGGGGTACTGCAGTGGACCGAGAGGGCCGGACTCACCATTCCATCGGCCGGCGACGTCTGGTGCCAGCTGGGTGCCATCACCACCCTTCCTGAACTCGTCGCAGCCGGCGACTTCCTCACCTCGGGCGAACGCATTCCCGGATCCGGCGGCGCCCGCACGACCCCGCTCTGCACCATCGAAGACCTTCGCGGGGCTCATGATCGGCACCGCACGACTCTTGGGGCACCGTTGAGGACTCGAGCGCTGGCGCTCATACGGGCTCCCGTGGATTCTCCACCGGAGAGTCACCTCCGGGTGGCGCTGATCAACGCAGGATTCGCCGAGCCGACGGTGAACTGCCCGGTCCCGACCGCCCGCCGCATCTTCCACGCCGATCTCGGCTACCCCGAGCTGCGCATCGCGATCGAGTACGAGGGGCGCTACCACTTCACGAGCGCCGAGCAAGCGCGTTTCGACGTGCAGCGGCGCCGCAGCATGATCGAAGCGGGCTGGACGGTGCTGCAGGCGCTGGATTCCGACGTCGATGATCCCCGCAGCTTCTTCACGACGCTCGCTCGAGCGATTCAGTCGGCGCGTTCGCGACTTCGCTGAGCTCGCCCTCTTTCCGCATCAGCGGGGTCACTTCGGGAGCGTGTTGCGCCGATGTGAGGGTGAACACACTCCGAAAGTGACCCCGCTCGCAGGGCGCCGCGCAAAGAGCGGAGCGGGGCGGGCGGAGCGGAGCCGCAGCCCCGCCCCGCCCGCCCCGCTCCGGGGGGCCCTAGTGGTGGACGGGGTGGCGGCGCTCCAGCGCCGATCCCTCGACGTCGACGTTCGGGATGATGCGGTCGAGCCACTTCGGCAGCCACCACGCCCCGCGGCCGACGAGGTGCATCACGGCGGGCACGAGCAGCATGCGCACGACGATCGCGTCGAGCAGCACGCCGAGCGCGAGACCGAAGCCCATCGACTTGATCATCACCGAATCGGACGCGATGAACCCGCCGAAGACGGAGACCATGATGATCGCCGCCGCGATCACGACGGTGCGCCCGGCACGGAACCCCTGCGCCACGGCGAGCTTCGCCGGTGCACCGTGCGCGTACGCCTCGCGCATGCCGGTCGCGAGGAAGAGCTGGTAGTCCATCGCGAGACCGAAGAGGATGCCGACGAGGATCACCGGCAGGAAGCTCAGGATCGGCCCCGGGTTGTGCACGCCGAGCCAGTCGGCGAGCCACCCCCACTGGAACACCGCGGTGACGGCGCCGTAGGTCGCGAAGAGCGACAGCACGAAGCCTCCGGTCGCGATGAGCGGCACGAGCAGGGAGCGGAAGACCATCACCATGATGAGGAAGGAGAGCCCGACAACCACGACGAGGTACAGCGGGAGCACCTCCTGCAGGCCCTCGGAGATGTCGATGTTGATGGCGGCCTGCCCCGCCACGCCCAGCGCGATGTCGCCGTCGATGGGCGGCAGCTCGCGCAGATCGCGCACGAGGTTCTCCGTCGACACGCTGTTCGGGCCCTCGGCGGGAACCACCTGGAAGGCGGTGAGGCGGTGGTCGTCGGAGACGGCGACCGGGGCGGCCGCGGTGATGTCGTCCATCGACGCCAGCTCGCGCGCGACGGTGAGCTGCGCGTCGAGCACGCCGTCGTCGTCGAGCCCCTCGGGCAGGTCGGCGGTGATGAGCAGCGGCCCGTTCGCACCCTCGCCGAAGGCCTCGTTCGTGAGGGTATACGCCTCGTACGCGGTGGACCCCTCCGCCTCGGAGCCGCCGTCGGGCAGCCCGAGGCGCATCGACATCGACGGGATCGCGATGACGAGCAGCACGACGGTCGCGACGACCGCGGTGACGATGGCGCGCAGGTTCGTCATGGGCTTCACGCTGCGGCCCTCGGCGGGCGCCGCACCGGGCTCGCGGTCGGCGGCGAGCGCTGCCCGCGCCCGCGCCTTCTTGCCGAGCAGCCGCGTGCCGGCGAGCCCGAGCAGCGCGGGGGTGAGCGAGATCGCGATGAGCACGGCGACGGCGACGCTGACGGCTCCGGCGGTGCCCATGAGCCCGAGGAACGGGATGCCGGTGATGTTCAGCGCGAGCAGGGCGACGATCACGGTCGCGCCCGCGAACACGACGGCGTTGCCCGCGGTGCCGTTCGCGAGGCCGATCGATTCGACGACGCCGGCGCCCTGCAGCATCTGCTTGCGGTGGCGGTACAGGATGAAGAGGGAGTAGTCGATGCCGACTGCGAGTCCGAGCATCACGCCAAGGATGGGCGTGACGGAGGCCATCTGCGTGACACCGGAGAAGGCGAGCGTCGCCATGGCCCCGATCCCGACCCCGACGAGTGCCGTGACGATGGGGAACGCGGCGGCGAGGATCGACCCGAGCACGACGATGAGCACGATCGCGGCGATGACGACGCCGACCGCTTCGCCGACGCCCAGGATCTCGGGAACGCCCTGCGAGATGTCGGTCGAGATGGCCGTCTGCACGCCGTCGATGGGGGTGCTCTCGAAGTGCTCGACGACGGCGTCCTTGGTCTCCTGCGACAGGTCGAGGCGCGGTTCGGTGAAGGAGACGTTGACGAGCGCGGTCGCCCCGTCTGCGGAGACGACGCCGATGCCCTCGGCGTACGAGGCGAGCTCGGCGCCCTGCTCGAGCTTCTCCTGGTTCGCGTCGAGTTCGGCGATGCCCGCGTCGAGCTGCTCCTGCTGCGCGTCGAGTTCGGCGCCCCCGGCGTCGAGCTGCCGCTGCTGCTCTTCGAGCGCGGCGAGCTGGGGAGCGCGCATCTCCTCGGGCATCTCCACTGCGGCGAGCTGCGCGCCTGCTGCGTCGAGCTGCGCCTGACCCTCGGCGATCCGATCCCTCGCGGCGTCGAGCTGCTGCTGGCCCGCCTCGGCCTGCGCGCGCCCGTCCTCGATCTGCTGCCGGCCGTCGACGATCTGCTGCTGCTGGTCTGCGAGCTGCTGCTGCGCATCGAAGGGGTCGATCACGTCGGCGACGTCGGGCAGATCCTTCGCGCTCTCGGCGAGGTCTGAGATGTCGGATCGCTGGGCCTCGGTGAGCGGCGCCCCGTCCTCGGAGTGGAAGACGACCGTGCCCGATGCCCCGCTGAAGTCGGGGAGCGACGCTTCGAGCTCTTCGAGCACGTCGCCCGAGGCGGTGCCGGGCACGTCGAAGCTCGAGCTCAGCCCCTTGAACCCGACGAGGAAGCCGCCGACGGCGATGCCGAGGATGACGATCCACGCGAGAATCACCGTCCAGGCGCGCTTCGCCGCGAAGGTTCCCAGTCGGTGCAGCAACTCGGCCATGCCATCTCCCATTCTGCGCGGCGGCCGCGTCGCGAGGCCGCCATCGTCGTCGACCAGCAGGGGATAAGATAACACGGACCGTCTCGTCTTTACTGAATGGAGATCCCGTGGCAGTGTCATCGCGGAGCGGCCCCGTGCGCAGCGAGGCTGCACGCCAGGCGATCCTGCAGGCGGCCATCGAGATGCTCGCCGAGCGCGGGTACGACCATCTCGCCATCGAGGGCATCGCCTCCCGCGCCGGCGTCGGCAAGCAGACCATCTACCGCTGGTGGAAGTCGAAGAGCGCGATCATCGCCGAGGCCCTGCTCGAAGGCATGATCCTCGGCGAGCGGCTCGAAGTGCCCGACACGGGCGACGTGCGACGCGACCTCACGACATGGCTGCGGGCCGTCGGCGACGTGCTGCTGAGCCCGCAGGGCGAGGGGCTGGTGCGCTCGCTCATCGCCGCGGCGACCGACAACGCCGATGTCGGTCAGCGCCTGCGCGACGCGATCGCCGGCTCGGGCTCCGGAGCGCTCTCCACCCGGCTCGCCGCGGCCATCGGCAGCGAACCGCATCTGCCCGAGGGCGCGCCGATCGACGACATCTCGGAAGCGCTGGTCGGCGCGCTGCTGCTGCGCGCCCTCAGCCGCTCACCGCTCGACGATCACGCGATCGCGGCACTCGTCGTCGTCGCCGTGGGACCGCCGCGCGCCTGACGGTGCTCGCGGCGCTCGCCGCCCGCGACGTCGCGGGCCGCCACGCGCCCGGCCCGCCCGCCGCGTACCGCGCGTCAGCCCGCGAGCCGTCGCGCGAGGCGGTGCTCGAGCCCGAGCCGCACCCCGGGCCACTCCGGTGCGGTGATCGAGAACACGACGGTGTCGCGCAGGTACCCGGCCGCGGGCCGCAGGTGCCCGCGCAGAATGCCATCCTGCTTCGCTCCGAGCCGCGCGATCGCCGCACGCGACTGGTGGTTGTTGTGGTCGGTGCGGAACTCGACGGCCGGGCACCCCCACACCTCGAAGGCGTGCCGCAGCATCAGCAGCTTCGACTCGGCGTTCGTGCCGGTGCCGTGCGCGCTGGCGGCGTTCCAGGTGGAGCCGATCTCGACCCGCGGCGTGATCGGGTCGATGTTCATGAACGTCGTCATGCCGATGATCACCCCGGTGTCGGTGCGGCGCGCGGTGAACGGCAGCATCGAGCCCTCCTGCTGCAGGCGCAGACGGCGCCGGATCTCGGCCTCCATCTCGTCGGGCGCCGGGATCGCCGTGTACCAGAGCCTCCAGAGCTCCCCGTCGCGCGAGGCGTCGGCGAGCCCCTCCAGATGGGCAAGGTCGAGCGGTTCGAGGGTGACGAGTCGGCCGCTCAGCGTGCCGGGGTGATCGAGTGCCATCTCCTCATTCTCGTCGCAACCCCCGCCCCCGCGCGAGCGGGGTCGGCGATCTCGCCGCGGCCCGCCCGCGGTCCGCGCCGCGCTGCCCCGCCCGCGCGCCCTCGCGCCCGCGCGCCGCCGCGCTCCCGCGCGCCGCCGCGCCCCGCGCGAGCGGGGTCAGTTGCGGAGGGTGTCGACCGGCGTTCGGCGCGCGACACGCTCCGCAAGTGACCCCGCTGCAGGATGGGGCGGGTTGGGATGGGGCGGGTGGGGATGGGGCGGGTGGGGATGGGGCGGGTGCGGCAGGTGCGGGTGCGGCGCGGCGGCGGGGCGCGAGGCGGGCGTGCGCGCGGCGGCGACCTCCGTCACCGCGTCGAGCACCGCTCGGGCGACCCGGTCGTGCACGCGGAACGGCAGCGCGTCGATGCCCGGCCGCGTGAACGCGCCCCCGGTGAGGCCCGCGACGAACGGCCCGAGGGCGAACTGGAGGGAGGATCCCGGCACGCGCCCGCCCGGCCCGACCTCGATCAGGCCCGTGCCCTCGGCTCCGGTCTCGTCGACGACGGCGAGCTCTCGCAGCTGCCCCGACGCGACGAGCTGACGCAGCAGCGGATTGTCACTCCGCGACGCCCGTGCCTCGGGCAGCCACGCGTCGATGAGCGTACGCGCGCTGACTGCGGCGGTCGCAGCGACGGGCTCGCCCTCCCCCGCCCCGCGCACCACCGCAGACCCGGTCGCCGTGAACACGCCGCGCTCGGCGTCGGCTTCGACCCGCACATCCGCACCGAGAAACCGCACGACGCCCGCCTCCGCAAGCGCGATCAGCTCGTCGAGGCGGTGCCCGGGCGGGCCGCTTGCGAGGTAGCTGAAGTACGCGAACCAGCGCCCCGGGAGGTCGCGCGTGCGGCTGCGAGCGTTCCACCGCTCGGGCGGTACCTCGGCAAGGGCGAGGAAGGCGTACAGCCCGGTCATGAAGAGCGCCTGCGTCGCGCTGTGCTCGGGCCGCGAGCGCAGCCGCAGGTCGGCGGCGATGTGCGCGAGCACCCGCTGCTGCACCGCATCGGCCGCATTGGCGCTCGCGCTCACGGTGCCCGCTTCCGACCCCTCGGGCGGGAATGCGAGCGGCCGGTCGAAGGCGGCGAGGTCGAGGCGATCGTCGGGATCGGGCACGTGCGCCCGCACCAGTTCGGCGAGCTCGGGCGATGCGAACCCGCCCGGCCGCGCCAGCACCGCGCGCAACCGGGGTTCGAACCGCTTCCACGAAGCGGATACCCGCGTCGGGTGCCCGGTGAACAGCTCCCGGTAGTAGCCGGTGAGCAGGTCTGCCGCGACCAGCGGCCAGGCATCGCGAACGAAGTCGAGGGGCTCGGTTCGGGCGGCCGTCGCCTCCCGGAAGGATGCTCCCAGGTAGGCGAGCCCGACCGGATCGCCCTGCACTCGGCTCGTGACCTTGGAGCGGTAGGGCACGCCGCGGCGAGAGCCGAGGTGCAGCACGGGCTCGCGCCCGCTGGGCAGGTAGCGCAGCGAGCCGTCGGCTCGCGTCTCGAATCGACCGCCCCGGCCGCCCGTGAGCATCACGACCAGGTCGATCGCCGCAAGCCCCAGGCCGCGCACGATCGCATCGGAACCGGCGGGCAGGTGGTCGAGGTCGAGGTCGGCGGTGAACGCCGGGGCGACGTACTCGAGACCGTGTTCGTCTGCGAAGTCGGCGAGCCGCACGGATTCGTCAGACGGATCAGTGCCGTTGTGCCCGAGCGCGAGGATCACGATGTCGGCGGCGAGCGCGCCTCCCGAGGCCAGCCGCACGATCTGCCGCTCCGCCCCGCCGCCGCGCTTCGCCCCGCCGCCGCGCTCCGCTCCGCCGTCGCGCTCCGCCGCATCATCGCGCAACCCGGGCGCGGGCCCGGCCGGCTCGACCGCGACGGCGGTGTCGGGCACCCACTCGACCGCTACCCGATCCGAGGCGCGCCGCACCGTCTCGGCGAACACCCACGAGAGGTAGGCGTGGTTGAGGCGGCGGGTGGGGAAGTCGCGGTCGCCGATCTCCGCGATCTCTTTTTCGAGCGCGGGGTCGGCCCAGTCTGGCGCCGCGATGCTCCCCGCGCGCACGGCGCGCACCCACTCGGCGAGCGAGGGGCCCGGCGCGACAGGGCCGTCGATGCTGCTCGATGCGTCGGTGAAGCAGGCGACGTCTTCGAGCATCGAGTTCAGCTTCAGCAGGGGCGACTGATCTCGCCGCCAGATGCGGCCGCCGCCGGGGCGATGCGGATCGACGAGGCGCACGTCGATCCGCTGCTCGGGGTCGCGGTGCGCGTGGTTCGCCGCCAGGCGTTCGAGCATCATGATCGCTGCGGGCCCGGCCCCGATGCACACGACGGAGACGGCTGCGGCGTCGGATCGCTGCGACGGGCTCATGGCTTCGGCAGCCCGGGCGGGTTGATGAGCGACTCGGGCACGGCCTCTTCGGTCTGCCCCCACCGTTCGAGCACGGCGTCGTACTGCCCGTTCTCCATGAGCGACGCGATCACGAGCTGCACGGGTTCGACGAGACCGTTGCCTTTCGCCGTGACTGCACCGATCTGGCCGTCGACGGGGTAGGCGCTGTTGAACTTGCCGACGATGCGGGTCTCGCCGAGCGTCTGCTCCCGGAACGCGGCGAGCGCGTACGGCTCGATGCTCGCGTCGGCCCGCCCCGAGGTGAGCGCGAGCAGCCCGGCTGCCGAGTCGTCGTAGTAGACGGGCTCGCCCGCGTCGATGCCGGCCGCGTCGTTCTGCGCGAACCAGTCGAGCAGGTACTGCTCCTGGTTGGTGCCGCTGCCGACGATCACTCGCAGGCCCGAGACGTCTGCGGGCTCCGCGATCTCCGAGATCTCGGAGCCCGCGGCGACGCTGAACGCCATCACGGCATCGCGGTACGTGGCGAAGTCGAAGAGCTCCTTGCGCTCCTCGGTGACCCCGATGTTGATGAGCGCGAGGTCGTACTTGCCCGATTCGACGCCGAGCGGCCAGTCGGCCCAGGCGACGTTCTCGGGGGCGTACTCGAGCCCGAGCCCCTCGGAGATGAGCGACGCGAAGTCGGCATCGCTGCCGATGATCGTCTGGGCGTCGTCCTCGGCGAAGAACGACGTGGGCGGTGCGCCGGCGCCGAGGATCGCCACGGTGAGCCGCCCGGGCTGCACCGGCTCGAACCCGCTCGCCTCGAGCGCCTCGACGGCCTCGGGGATCGCCTCGATGTGCGGGCGGGTGTCGAGGTTCGCGGTCGTGAGATCGAACGCGGCCTCGGCCGTCGCGGGGCCGGCGCCCTCGGGGGCGGCCCCGGATCCGGATCGCTCGTCGTCGCTGATCACCGCCGAGCAGGCGGTGAGCGCGAGCGCCGATGCGGCGAGGAGGCCGAGTGCGGCGAGGCGGCGGCGCGGGGAGCGGGCTCCCGACTCGGGCGTGGCGGAAGGTGCGTGGGTCATGAGTTCTCCAGTGGTGCGCCGCGCGATGCGGCGCGGCTGAGGTGTGCGGTGCGGGGCGTGCGCTCCCGGCCGCATCGGCGCGCGCGGCCGACGTCGGCGCGCGCAGCCGATGCCGGCGGGGCGTGCGCTACGGGCGGGGCAGGCCGGCCGGGTTGACGAGCGATTCGGCGACCGCCTCGTCTTCGAGATCCCAGCGCGCGAGCGCCTCCGCGTAGGTGCCGTCTTCGATGATGGAGTTGAGCACGATCGCGACCGGGTCGATGAGGCCGTTGCCCTTCGCCGTGGTGACGCCGATCTGCGCGTTCTCGGGGTAGCCGCCGTTGAGGGTGCCGACGACCTTCGACTCGCCGCTCACGGCGGCGACGTACGATGCGGTGGGGTTCGGCCCGAAGATGGCGTCGACGCGGCCCGAGACGAGCGCCAGCTGACCTGCGGCGTTGTCGTCGTAGTACACCGCCTCGCCCGGCTCGAGTCCGTTCCGCTCGTTCTCGGCGAACCAGTCGAGCAGGATCTTCTCCTGATTGGTGCCGCTCCCGACGACGACGGTGAGGCCGGCGACGTCCTCGGGCCCGTCGATGGCGTCGATCTCGCTGTCGGCGGCGACCGAGAACGCGAGCACGTCGTTGCGGTGCGTCGCGAAGTCGAAGAGATCCTTGCGCTCCTCGGTGACGGTGACGTTCGAGACCACGACGTCGTACTTGCCCGACTCGACGCCGAGCGGCCAGTCGGCCCAGGCGACGTTCTCGGGGGCGTACTCGAGACCGAGGCCGTCGGCGACGAGGTTCGCGATGTCGGGCTCGATGCCGAGCAGGGTCGCGTTGTCGTCTTCGGCCAGGAAGCCGAGCGGCGCCTCGTACGCGGAGTGCGCGACGGTGAGCTTGCCCTCCTGCACGGGATCGAAGCCGCTCTGCTCGAGCGCCTCGACCGCCTCGGGAACGGGGTCGATGTGCAGGCGCTCCTCGGCGTTCGCGCTCGTGAGGTCGAAGGGCGAGCCGGTGCTGTCGGCGCCGGCCGTGGCGCCGGGTTCGGCGTTCGCCTGATCCTCGGTGACGACCGCGCTGCAGGCGGTGAGCCCGCCGAGCGCGAACGCGGTCAGGGTGAGGAGTGCGGCGCCGGTGCGGATGCGGGGGCTGATGGTGGGCATGGGTGACGTCCTTCGGGTGGTGGTTTCTGATGCAGTGGGAGAAGAGGGGGGAGAGCGGAGGGCAGGGGTGCCGCGCGGGGCCGTGGGCGCCCGCGTCAGATGACCCAGTCGAGGAACTCCTGGGTGCGGGCCTGCTCGGGCGCCCGCAGCACCTGCTGCGGGGAGCCCGCTTCGACGACCCGGCCGGCGTCGAGGAAGACGACGTGGTCGGAGACCTCGGCGGCGAACCCGATCTCGTGCGTGACGATGATGAGCGTGGTGCCGCCGTGGGCGAGGTCGCGGATCACCCGCAGCACCTCCCCCACGAGCTCCGGGTCGAGCGCGCTGGTGGGCTCGTCGAACAGCAGCACGTCGGGTTCGAGCGCGAGGGCGCGCGCGATCGCCACGCGCTGCTGCTGGCCGCCCGAGAGCTGGCGCGGGTAGTGGCTCTCGCGATCCGCCAGCCCGACGCGTTCGAGCAGCACCCGGGCCTGCGCCACCGCCTCGCTGCGACGCGCTCGCTTCAGCCCGATGGGCGCCTCGATGATGTTCTCGAGCGCGGTGAGATGGGGGAACAGGTTGAAGTTCTGGAAGACCATGCCGACGCGCGTGCGCCGCGCCAGCACCTCCTTCTCGGGGAGCTCGTGCAGCGCGTCGCCGCGGCGCTCGTACCCGATGTACTCGCCGTCGATGGTGATGGAGCCGCCGTCGATGGTCTCGAGGTGGTTGATGGCGCGCAGAAGGGTCGACTTGCCCGAGCCGGAGGGGCCGAGCAGGCTCACCACCTGCCCGGGCTCGACGCGCAGCGAGATGCCGTGCAGCACCTCGTGCGCACCGTACGACTTGTGCACGCCGTCGATCTCGACGAGCCCGGCGCGGTCGTTCGCGCGGGTCTCGCGGGGGGCGGCGGTTGCGGTGAGGGTGGACATGCGATGCTCCTATTGGGCGTGCGCGGTGATCGCCGCGACGGAATGGGCGGATACTGGGCCGGTCGCCGCACCCGTGCGGTCGCCGCGCGGCGACCGCTCACGGCCCGAACGGGGCCCGCGTCGGGCGTCGCCCGCGAGCGCCGTGATCCGGCGACGCACGCGCTGCAGCGGCGTGGGGGGAAGTTCGCGGGCGGTGCCCCGCGAGAAGCGGCGCTCGATGTAGTACTGCGCGATGCTGAGCACCGTCGTGAAGATCGTGTACCAGACCGCGGCGACCAGCAGCAGCGGCACCACCTGCTGGTTGCGGTTGTAGATCACCTGCACGGTGTAGAAGAGCTCGGGCAGGGCGACGACGAAGACCACCGAGGTGCCCTTGAGGAGCCCGATGACCTCGTTGAACGCGTTGGGCAGGATCGCGCGCGCCGCCTGCGGCAGCACGATGCGGAAGAAGCGCCGCCCCCGCGGAATGCCGAGCGCGCGTGCGGCTTCGAGCTGCCCCTGGTCGACGGAGAGGAGCCCGCCGCGGATGATCTCGGCCGAGTAGGCGGCCTGGTGCAGCGAGAGACCGAGGATGGCGGCGACGGACCCCGAGAGCAGCCGCACCGTGTCGAACTCGACGACGAAGAAGTCGTAGGTGAAGGGCCACCCGATGCCCAGCGTCGGGAACAGATACCCGAGGTTGTACCAGATGACGAGCTGCACCACGAGCGGCACGGAGCGGAAGAACCAGATGAACCCCCAGGCGAACGAGCTGAGCAGCGCCGAGCCCGAGAGCCGGGCGACGGCGAGGATGCCGCCGAGCGCGAACCCGATGACGGCGGAGATGCCGGTGAGCCAGAGGGTGAGCCAGAGCCCGCGCAGCACGGCTTCGTTGAAGAAGTACTCGGCGAACACGTTCCAGCGCCACTGGGGGTTGGAGAAGAAGGTCCAGATGAGCTGCGCGAGCAGGAAGACGGCGACGGCGCTGAACGCCCACCGCCACCAGTGGCGCAGCGGCACGATGTCGAGGGTCTTCGGCCGGGCGGCGCGGTTCACCACCTCGGTCTGCGGGGCGTCGAGCGTGGTCGTCATGGTCGGTCCTCCTGCGGGGCGGTCGGCGTGAGATCGAGGGGGGCTGCGCGATCCGGGTCGGGGGCTGCGCGATCGGAATCCGGGGCTGCGCGATCGGGATCCGCCGCCGCCGGCGGCAGCGGCTTCTCGAACGCGTGGATGCCGATGTCGGCGGCGTCGCGTCGCGGGTCGAACAGCGGAGCGTAACCGGCGCGCAGGTACAGCGCGACGGCCTCAGGCTGGCGCGGCCCGGTCGTGAGGTACACGCGCTCGTAGCCCAGCCGCGCCGCCTCCCGCTCGAGGGCGCTCAGCACGCGCCGTGCGAGGCCGCGGCCCCGCAGGTCGGCGCGGGTCCACACCCGCTTGAACTCGGCCGTGCGGTCGTCGTACCGCATGAACGCCCCGCCCGAGACAGGTGCGCCGTCGAGCAGCATCACGAGGAAGGCGCCGGTGGGGGCGACGAACGACTCGACCGGATACCGGTTCAACTCGACCGCGGCCGCCTCGCCGAACACCTCGACGCCGTACCGGGCGTCGTACTCGCGCTCGAGATCGGCGAGCAGGGGCCGCGCCAGGGCGTCGTCGGGATGCACGATGCGCACGGCGAGCGATGCGGCCTCGGGGTGCGCCGCCGCAGTGACCGCCTCGCGCTCTGCCTCCGCCTCGCGCTCTGCCTCCGCCGTGAGCGGCGCCGTCGCGGTCACGCCGCCGCCTCCCGCTTCGCGGCGTCGCGCGCGGGGCGGGGCGGCTGCGGCAGGCCGAGCGTGCGGCGCAGGGTGACGGGGGATCCGGTCTCGGGATCCGTCTCGTACCGCTCGCGGAGCACACCGCGCTCCTGCAGCAGCGGCACGACGCGATCCACGAAGGGATCGAGCCCGCCGGGCGTGAGGTGCGGCACCAGCACGAACCCGTCGGAGGCGCGGCCCTGCACATGGCGGTCGATCTCGGCAGCGATGGTCTCGGGCGAGCCGACGAAGGTGTGCGACGCCGTCTCGGCGGCCACCAGCTGCCGCACGGTCAGCCCCTCCGCGGCGGCGCGCGCCCGCAGCTGCGCGGCCCGCGCGACGCGATCCTCGACCCGCGTCGAGACCTGGCCGAGACGCTGCTCGCCCGCTCCCGGCTCGGTCACGGGCAGCGGCCCGTCGGGGTCGAGCCCCGGCAGCTCGCGACCCCAGATCGCCTCCACCCACGCCACCGCGGTCTGCGGGGTGGTCTGCGCGAAGCCGATCGCCCGTGAGGCCTCCGCCGCGTCGGCGTCGGTGTCGCCGATCACGAAGGTGGCGGCGGGGAGGATCAGCAGCGACTCCTCGGTGCGCCCCGCCGCGGGCAGGCGCCCCTTGACGTCGCGGTAGAACTGCTGCCCCGCCGCGAAGTCGGCGTGGCGGGAGAAGATGATCTCGGCGTTGGCGGCGGCGAAGTCGCGCCCCGCCGGCGAGTCGCCGGCCTGCACGATGACCGGGTACCCCTGCGGGCTCCGCGGGAGGGACCCGGTCGCGCGCACGTCGAATTGCGGGCCGGTGTGCACGACGGGGTGCACGAGCTGCTCGTCGATGAAGCGCCCCGAGTCGCGGTCGGCGAGCACCGCGCCCGTCTCCCACGAATCCCAGAGGCGTTTCGCGAGGGCCACGAACTCCTCGGCGCGCGTGTACCGATCCTCGTACGGCAGGAACCCGCCGCGGCGGAAGTTGGCGCCGTGGAAGGCGTCTGGCGAGGTCACCACGTTCCATCCGACCCGGCCGCCCGAGAGCGTGTCGATGGTGGCGAGCTGGCGCGCGAGCTCGTACGGCTCGTTGAAGGTGCTGGAGAGCGTGCCGACGACGCCGATGTGCTGCGTGACCGACGCCATCGCGGCGAGGATCGCGAGCGTGGCCGGCCGCCCGGCGACGTCGAGATCGTGGATCTGCCCGCCGTGCTCGCGCAGGCGGAGGCCCTCGGCGAGGAAGACGTAGTCGAACAGCCCGCGCTCCGCGGTGCGGGCGAAATGGGCGAACGACGCGAAGTCGATCTGGCTGCCCGAATCGGGGTCGCTCCAGACCGTGGTGCTGTTGACGCCGGGGAAGTGGGCGACGAGTCGCGCCTGTCGCTGAGTCATGCGGAGACCTCCTGAGGTGCGCGCCGGGTGGCGTATCGGTTGGGTGCGAGGCCGAGGCCGAAGCGCTCGCGCAGCGGGGTCGGCTCGGAGGCGGCGGGGTTCGCGAGCCCGCGTGCGCGCAGCAGCGGCAGCAGCTCGGAGGCGATGAGGCTCAGGTCGAGCGGCAGCACGGCGGGGCGCAGGCGCACGCCGTCGACGCCCGCGTCGCGCCACGCGGCGATCCGGTCGGCGATGCGCTCGGCGGGCCCCGCCTCGACGCGCGCGTCGCCCGCGGCGGCGACCCCCGCGAGTCGGTCGAGCCGCGCCACGCGATCCGCGCCGCCCTCCGCGTCGGTGTCGAGCGCGACGACGAGGTCGGCGACGATGCGGAGCGGGTGCAGGCCGAGGGCGGCACGATCGACGCCGGCTTCGGCCTCGCGCACCTCGGCGATGAGGTCGGCCGCGGTCTTGCCGCGGGAGGCTCCGGCTGCGGGCGCCTCGTTCTCGGGGGTGATGAATACGACGTCGGCGGTGCGCGCGGCGAGGTCGAAGATCGGGGCCGCGTGTGCGAGCAGGGTGACGACGATCTGCCCCTGCGGCGAGCGCGGCACGATCGACGGGCCGATGACGGAGAACCCGTCTCCCTCGAAGTCGATGTGGTGCACGCGGTCGCGGTCGAGGAAGCGGCCGGTCTCGAGGTCGCGGATGATCGCGTCGTCCTCCCAGCTGTCCCAGAGCCGCCGCGCGACCTCGGCGGCGTCGGCGGCGTCGGCGACGAGGGCGTCGAGCCCCGCCTCCGGCTCGCCGGCGAACACGCGCTCGATGTCGAGCTCGGGTGCGGGGCGCCGCCCGAACGCATCGGCCGAGGCCCGGTCGGCGGAGAAGCGCAGCTGCCAGCCGGCCCGCCCGCCCGAGACGTGGTCGAGCGTCTGCAGCGCGGTCGCGACGTGGAACGGCTCGGTGTGCGTCGTCGTGACCGTCGGGATGAGCCCGATGCTGCGGGTGCGGGGGGCGAGCCAGCTGGCGGTGAGCAGCGCGTCGAGACGGCCCTCGACGCGTGCGGGATCGAGGGTGCGCGATCCCGCCGGGGCGTCGGGGCCCGGTTCCGGGGCACCCTGCAGCCGCAGCGCGTCCTCGAAGGTGACGTAGTCGGCGCCCCCGCGCTCGGCGGTGTCGACGAGCTCCGACCAGTACTCGGGGGAGAACAGATCGGCGGGGCGCGCTGCATCGTCGCGCCAGGCGCTCGGGTGCCAGCCGGCGCCGTCGAGGGCGATGCCGACGGTGAACGGCGGAGCAGTCTGTTTCGGTACGGTTATGGAAGACATGCGGTGAGCTTATGGCGCAGAATCTCGATCCCGGAAGAAAGATGACGAACGATGACCGTTACGGACTGTTGCGCGCAGCCCGCCGAACGCCGGAACGCGCGCCCTACACTGAGCACCACGCTCCGGGATGAGATCACGGGCGCCTCCGCGACACCACACCGTGGATCACGACCGACCGCCGAGAAGGGAACGTCATGTCCACACTCTCCGTCATCATCGGAAACCCGAAACCCCGCTCACGCACGCGCCTGATCGCCGAGGCCCTCGCAGCGCGCATCGCCGAGCGCACAGGCGCCGAACTGCTGCCCACCATCGACCTCGTCGACCACGCCGACGAGCTCTTCGCGTGGCCGGCGCCCCACGTCGACGCGTGGAGCGCGCAGCTGCGCGACTCCGACTACGCGATCATCGCGACGCCCACCTACAAGGCCAGCTACACGGGCCTGCTGAAGGCGTTCCTCGACCGGTACCCCGCGGGCGGGCTCCAGGGCGTGACCGCGATCCCCCTCTTCACCACCGCCTCCGACGAGCACGCCCTCGCCGTCGAGTTCACGCTGCGCCCGCTCCTCGTCGAGCTCGGAGCGAGCGTGCCCACCCGCGGCGTCGCCTTCTCCACCCCGCGATTCGACCGGCGCGACGAGCTGCTCGACGCGTGGGTCGCCGCCGAGGGCGGCCTCCTGCGCCCGGCCGAGGCGCGACTGCAGGTGCACGCATGAGCGCCGGCGCTCTCGCATTCGCCGGCGCCCCGACCGCAGCCTCGGCTCCCGCCGCGTCCGCCGCGCAGCCCGCGGCGCAGCCCGCGGCGTTCGATCAGCGCGAATTCCGCGACGCGATGGGCGGGTTCGCCTCGGGCATCACCATCATCACGACGCACGGGCCCGATGGGCCGGTCGGATTTACCTGCCAGTCGTTCACGAGCATCTCCGTCGACCCGCCGCTCATCTCGTTCTCGATCTCCCGCACCTCGAAGAGTCTCGCCGCCCTGCGCGCGCACGGTCGGGTCGTCGTGAACTTTCTGAGCGCACCGCAGCAGGCGCTCAGCGGCCAGTTCGCGCGCTCGGGAACCGACAAGTGGGCCGGCGTGACGTGGAGCCCGTCCGAGGTCAACGGCGCGCCGACGCTCGACGACGTGACCGGCTGGGTCGCCGGCGAGATCGTGCAGGAGATCGAAGCGGGCGACCACCTCATCCTCCTCGTCGCAGTCGCCGGGATCTCGACCGACCGGCGGCGCCCACCGCTGCTCTTCTTCCGCGGGGCCTACCGCGAGCTCGCATCGCCACCCGACGAAGGGGTCGTCGGCGTGCGCTGAACCAGCTCGAGTGCCGTGCGCGGATCCGCCAGCGCCCCTCGGTGCTCGGGGTGCTGGCGGTAGAACTCGATGATCTGCTGCACGCTGCGCACGTCGGAGTCGAAGGCCGCGCTTGTCGCGGTGAACACCTCCCAGTCCGTCGCGAGCATGAGGAATGCGCCCGCAGATGAGAGCTTCGTCGCTGCGACGTGGGGAGCCGTGACCGACCTGAGTTCCTCCCACGGCACCTCCGTGAGACGACTTCCCTCCGCCTGCGCGCTGATGTGCGTCGACGTCAGCGTGACCCCCCGGGCGGTGATCGCGTATGCGATCGTCCTGATCGCGAGGTCGATCCCGGCGGGCAAGCACGCGACGCCCACGGCAATGAGGGTCAGCCCCCAGTCCCAGAGCCATACCGCAGGAGGCCGAGACCAGATCAGCATGCCCAGCGCGCACGCGCCCAGGCCGATGAGGCCGAGTGCGGCTGCCGCCAGCAACCACGTCGTCGAGGCGACGGGAGTGCGGATCGTCAGGCCTCCCGAACGCCGCTCGTAACTCACCGCGCCGGGTTCGGGGTCCGTACGCCATCGGGGCCGCAGTACTGCGATGAGCGCGAGCACGCAGAAGTAGACGATCGACAGGTTGACCACGTGCTCCCAGATGTCGCTGGGCCAGGGCACGAAATCGTCGAGCACCTCCACGCGGTACCACAGGGTCAGCGCGATCGCCGCCGCCAAGCCCAGCGCGCAGATCACTCGACGAAACGTGCCTTGCGGAGACGAGGGCGGGCGCTCGGCCGTCGTCAGGAGGAATCGGTCGACGGTCATGCGGCAGCCTCCGTTCCGCGCCACCCGGACAGCATCGCATTCCGCACCAGTTCGAGCGCCGCGCGTGGATCCTCCAGCGCGTTTCGGTGCTCGGGGTGCTGCTGGAAGAACTCGATGACGCACCGCACACTGTGCGGGTCGGAGCCGAGTGCCGCAGAGCTCGCGTGGAACGCTCCGCGATCCGTTGTCAGCCTGAGCGACGTGAACAGGGGCGTGAACTTCGTCGCCGGCGTTTCACCCACCGATGCCGCTCGGAGAGACTCCCAGGGCACTTCCTCCAAGCGCATCCCCTCTGCCTGCCCGCAAATGCTCGTAGGCGCCAGCGAGACCCCGCATGTAGTGCGCACGCGCCAGAACGTCGAGATCAGGATGCCTATCCCCAACGGAAGAAACAGGCTCACCAGCCCCATACGAATCCAGCTCTTCTCCCATCCGGTAGCCTCGGCGACGCTCCAACACAACGCGACCGTCGAGCTCGCGCCCGATCCGATCAACCCCAACGCCCAGAAGGCGACGAACGTTGTCTTCGCCGCGAGCGGTGTGCGCATTCTCAACCGACCGGACTGCTGCTCGTAGCTCACACTGCCGGGGAGATACATGGTCCGCTTCGATGGCCACACTGCCATCATGACCCGGCCCCAGCAGAAATATGCGATCACTCCGTACACCGTCCCCATGAAGAGGAGTTTCGGCGTCAGCTGACCTCCGACGATGAGGGCGATACTGAGAACTCCGCCCAAGATGCCCACTGCACACGCGCCGAGAATTCGAACCGTCGGCGAACGGGATTCGGGTTTCAGCGGCGGCGGATCTCCAACGATGGGAAGGCGGAATCGATCGATGATCATCGAGAAGCCTGCGCTTCGTCTTGCAGAATCTGCCGCACCAACCGATACTCGCCGGTGAATCGATACCGCAGGCCTTCGTCAATGGCATCTCGAACTTTCAGCGGCACCCCTGTCTCCCACGCGCCCGAGACCACGCCGCTACCCCCGATTCCTCCGAGAATCGCTCCTCCGGCGCTCAAGAATGCGGAGCCGACGGCAGCTTTCACCGGGCCTATCATCGGCGCAAGCTTCAGCCCTGTCTCCGCCCCGACTCTCGCCCCCGTCGCGGCTCCGGCGGCCCCGCCCGCCAAATCGACGGCGACGGACGAAGGCGACCTCCCGCTCGACAGGTCGACACCGGCTTCGATGAGATCGTTGACAGGGCCTGCGGCCCCCAGCACCTTCACGGTCGGGTCGAGCCAACTCACGTGCAGGGCCGCTCGCTCAAACTCCTTCCGGTTCGCATCCTGCCGGTTCTTCTCATACTCCTGCCCCTCCGCGCGGCGTGCGGGGTTGCCGGAACGCAGCTTGCTCCGCTGCTCGACATGTTCCTCTTGCAGCAGTGTCTGTCGGTCGCGGAAGTCCCCGAGCCTCGCACGAGCATGCTCCTCCGCAATGATGAGCAATGCACCCACGAACGTGAACCCGTTCAGTTCGAGATAGTCGGCGAGCCCACGAATTCTGTCGAAGGAATCGAGCTGTTCGATGAGCGGATCGAAGTTCGTGTCGATCCATGCGACCGTGTCGGCATTCCAGTCGTCGACCAAGCCGCGTATCTCCTCGAAGAGCAGTGCGGCACTCTCGTAGGCGCGTCGCGCGCTCGCCGCTTCGCGCTCGGCCGCGGGGGTGAGCGATCCCGTCGAAGCGACATCGAGCGGCGGCTCGGGGGGTGAGATGTACTCGGCGCCGTCCACCGCCATTCCCGCGGCCGCAGCCTCCTCAGCGTAGCCGGCGAAGTGCCCGCGCCCGCGCGTGAGCCGGTCCGCGAAAGCTTCGAGCGTCTCTCGAACACGCTTCAGAAATCTCGGCAACTCGCTGAGTTCCATCGCGTGCACCGACGCGGTCGTGTGAAACGCCTCCATCGACTCGCCCTCCCAGCTGTACTGCACGTCGCTCTGCACGCGCTTCAGCTGGCCGATCATGTCGTCGATAGCCGCCCCCAACTGCCTGTCGAGCCACGCGCCCATCGCGTACATCGCCGAGGGGTCACCCGGAATGCGCAGGTCGATGCGGTCGGTCATAGCGATCCGTATCCCTCGAGCCCGGCGAACACGTCGGCGGCGTCCTGATCATTGTCGAGCAGCGCCACGACGACTTCCGACGTCGCCCGGCACAGGGCCTCCTCGACCACCGTTGCGAGTGTGCCGAGGTGCACGACGTTCTCGACGATGATCCCGATCTTCTCCGATGCGAGGCCACCGTCGACCACTCCCGGAAAGGCCGCCAGCGCAGCATCCACGTCGTCGATGAACGAGCGGTACTTCCCGAGGAGGGATTCGACGGCGTCTTGCTCGACGGAGATCTGCGTCATACCAGTCGACCGTTCTCGCTGAAGCCCACGGGAATCTCCGAGTCGAAGGCGACCAGATCGAACGGCTGCTCGGCCATGATCACTTCCAGATCGGCGAGGCGCACGAGCACCCACGGCTGGGCGTCTCCGCAGTGCGCGAGCAGTCGGTCGAGCGCACTGTACGCGAGCAGCGCCCGGCGCCCCTCGCGGGTCGGTCGCACTTCGGCGATCCTGCCCGCGGCGCTCTCGCGCACCGGAACGTACAGCACGGGAGGAATGGGGTACCTGACGGCCGAGGCGCGGTCGCGCTGCGCGGCGCGTTCCAGGCTCGCCAGCAGGCCGGGCTGCTTCGATTGCGCGGGATGCACGGGGACCTTTCGTCGACACTGCCCCCGTGACTCACCATACACACTGTGACTGATCAGGCACAAATCGGCGCACGACTCGCCGACCTCCTTGCGAGCGGCGCGCGGCGCGCGGCGCGCGCACGTTGCGAGCGGGGTCACTTCGGGAGCGTGTCGGCGGATGCTCCGGGCGCAACACACTCCTGAAGTGACCCCGCTGCATCGGCGGGGCGAAATCAGCGCGGCGGCTGGGTTACGTCGTCGCCTTCGCCACGCGCGCCGCGATACCGGCGAGCAGCAGATCGAGGCCGCGGTCGAAGAGGCGCCGGTTGCGCTCGGCGCCCACCGGGTGGTCGGCGAGCAGCCCGCCGAGCACGTCGCCGGCGCTCGCCGGGTCGAGGATCGTGTCGGGCGAGAGCGTGTCGAGCGCCGCCCCGAACGTGAACGCATCGATCACCTCGATCGTCGTCAGCAGCTCGCCCGCCGGGAGGCCGGCCTCGGCCAGCGCATCGGCCAGCGCGTTGTAGAAGCGCATCACATCGGGCTCGTCGATGACCGAGGTGACCATGTACTGCAGCACGCGCGGGTGGCCGGCGTACATGCGCCACGTGCGCTCCACCTCGAGGCGGATCCGCTCCTCCCACCCCGACCCCTGCGGCACATCGGCGAGGTACTGCGGCACGAGCACCTCGCGCATCGCCCGGATCACGCCATCGCGCCCGTCGACGTGATGATAGAGCGACGACACGCTCACCCCGAGCTCCCGTGCGAGCGGCACGAGCTGCAGCTCGCGTCCGGACTCGGCCAGCTCGATCGCCGCCCGCCCGATGATCTCGCGGCTCAGCCGTGCGGTCTTCGGTCGCGCCACCTCTGCCCCTCTCGCGTACTCGATCGGCGGATCCGATCGACGGGTCCGATCGACGGGTCCGATCGACGGATCCGATCCGATCCCATCCGCGGATCAATCGACAGATCCGTTTGACAGATCCTCCCACACCGGGGGAACATGTATGCGGCTAAACCGAAACGAATTCGGTTACGCTGCACCACCCGGCGACGCAGCCGGAGAAACGAGTTCCCGTGTCACGCACGCAGATCGACGCCGATCCTCGGCTCCCACTGACCCTCCGCAACGGCAGCGCGACCTTCCTCATCGCACTCGCCAGCCTCATGATGGCGAACCTCGCGCCGTTCATCATCACCGCGCTCGGCGCCCTGGGGTTCGACGCCGTCGCCTCCGGCAACATCCTCACCTGGGCGCTGCTCGCCTCGGCCGTCGTCGGCCTCGGCACCGGGCGCGTCGCGTCCGGCCGCCTGCGACGTCCGCTCGCCATCGCCGGCCTCGTCATCGCCGTCGTCGCGTTCGGCGCCGCGGCCCTCGTGCCCGCGACCGCCATCGTCGTGACCGGCCTCATCGTCGGAGGCGCCGGCGTCGGCGCGGCGATCTCCACCTCCGGCGCCGCCATCGCCGCCCTCCGCAATCCCAACCGCATCTCGGCGACCAGCGGACTCGTGAACCGGGCCCTCATCACCGTCATCCTCGCGGTCATCCCCCTCATCGGCATCACGCAGGGCAGCGTCTTCGGCACGCTCGCGCTGATCTCGCTCGTCGGGCTCGTGCTCGCCGCCTGGCTGCCCGATGCGCCCGAGCACGCCGCCCCCGTCGACGTCACCCAGAGCCTGCAGATCGCCGAGCCCCGCCGCATCACGCTCGCCGGCATCGCGATCCTCATCCTCTTCCCGATCTGGGGCACCAGCGAGGACGCGATCTGGACGATGGCCCCCGTGCTCGGCGACGTGCTCGGCATCGACGAGCAGTCGCTCGGATTCACGCTCAGCCTCTCCGCAGCAGGCGGAATCCTCGGCATGCTGATCGCCGCGGTTCTGGGCAACCGGTTCGGGCGCGCCTGGCCGCTGACCATCGCACTCGTGATCGGCGGCGCGCTCAAGGTGTGGACCGGGCTCACCGCCGATCCGCTGACCTTCGCCGTGCTCATCATCGCCGTGAGCTCGATCTACGCCTTCGCATTCGCGCTCTTCATCGCGACGGCGGCGGGGCTCGACGCGCGCGGGCGCTGGTCGGGGCCGCTGCTCGGCGCGTACCTCGTCGGCTCCAGCTTCGCGCCGCTCATCGGCGGTGTGCTGATCGACGGGCTCGGCATCGCCCCGTTCACGCTCATCACCGGTATCGTCAGCTTCGCAGTGATCGTTCCGATGGTGTTCGTCGCCCGCGTCTCCACCGGGGCCGAGCGCGCGCTCGCCCGCGCCGCGGCCCGCGACGCCGCCCCCGCGAACGCCTGACCCGCACCCCGCACCGAAGCACCAGCACCAGCACCAGCCACCAGCCACCACCACTCGAGCACCGAAAGCGAGCCCTCCATGCCGGCACCCACCACCGTCTACCGCAACGCCGTCGTCTTCACCGGACCCGCGGAAACCGCCCCGCAGGAGAGCTTCGCCGTCTCGGGCGACCGCTTCATCGCCGTCGGCGACCTCGCATCGGTGCGCGCGGCGGCCGGCGCGGAGGCCCGTGAGATCGACCTCGCGGGAGCGTTCGTCACCCCCGGCATCACCGAGGGCCACGCCCACATGCTCATGCTCGGCGAGGCGCTCGGCAAGGTGCAGCTGCGCGACGCCGATTCGGTGGCCGAGGTGCAGCGCCGACTCGCCGCGGCGCGCGAGGCGAACCCCGACGCGCAGCGGATCACGGGCGTGAGCTGGCGCTTCGACATCTTCGGCCCCGGCGAGCGGCCGACCGCCGCGATGCTCGACGCCGTCATCTCTGACGTGCCCGTCGTGCTCGACGCGAACGACCTGCACTCCGTCTGGGCGAACACCGCGGCGCTGGCGGCGATGGGCATCACCCGCGACACCCCCGACCCCGTGGGCGGCGAGATCGTGCGCGACGCGAACGGCGACGCCACCGGGTTCCTCCTCGAGACCGCGGCGGTGAAGCACGCCTGGAGCTATCTGGAGTCGGTGGCGACGGACGAGGATCGCGACCGCTTCCTCGCGAACGCGTTCTCGGCCTACCTCGAGACCGGGGTGACCGGCGCGACCGAGATGTCGTTCGGGTACGCCGAGCTGTCGACGTACAGCCGCCTGCTCGACCGCGACGGCCGCCTGCCGTTCCCCGTGAACGCGCACTGGCTGCTCACGGCTTCGGGCGACCTCGACACCGACCTCGCCGAGATCGCCGAGGTGGCGCGCATCCGCGACGAGGTCGCCGCGAAGTACGGCGACCAGTGGCTGCGCATCTCGGGCGTCAAGTTCATCCTCGACGGCGTCATCGACGCGTGCACCGCCGCGATGCGCGCGCCGTACGCGAACGGCGCGCTCCCCGGCCCGATCTGGGAGCGCGAGTTCGCGCTGCCCGTCGCCGTCGCGGCCGACGCCGCGGGGCTGCAGTTCGCGCTGCACGCGATCGGCGACGAGGCGAGCACCATCGCGCTCGACATGGTCGCCGAAGCCGAGCGGGTCAACGGCGCCCGCCCCGAGCGGCGAGCGCGCGTCGAGCACCTCGAGTACGTCGCCGACGACACCATCGCCCGCATGGCCGAGCTCGGCGTCACGGCCTCGATGCAGCCCGTGCACTGCGATCCCGCCGTGCTCGACAACTGGCAGGCGGTGCTCGGCGACGAGCGCGCGGTGACCGGCTTCCCGTGGCACAAGTTCCGCGAGGCCGGGGTGCGGCTCGCGCTCGGCACCGACGCGCCGACGGCGCCGCACGAGGCGGCCGACAACCTCTTCATCGCGCTGACCGCGCAGTCGGTGCTCGAGCGCGATCGCGCGCCCTACCAGCCGGAGCGCGTCTTCACCCCGCCGCAGGCGCTCGAGGCCTTCACCGTCGGCACGGCGTACGCGACGGGCCGCGACGACGAGCTCGGCACCATCGCGCCGGGGTTCCGTGCGAGCTTCGTGGTGTGGGCGGCGAACCCGCTCGTCGAGAACCCGGAGCTGCTGCTCGGCGCCTCGGCCGTGCTCACCGTGGTCGACGGCGAGCCCGCGCCCGCTGCGCCGTGAGGGCGCCCCTAGACTGAATCCGCCATCGATCAGCCGAGGAGGCCTCATGACGGAGCGCGACCACGCGGCATCCCACCTCGATCTCGACGAGCTGGATCGCAAGCTCATCGCCGCCCTGCAGGTCGATGGCCGCACGCCGTTCAGCAGCCTGGCGCAGGATCTGGGGGTGTCGGCGTCGTCGGTGCGGTATCGCGTGCAGCGGTTGCAGGAGAGCGGGCTCTTCCAGATCGTCGGCATCGCGAACCCGCTGAACATCGGGTTCGACCGGCTCGCCCTCATCGGCATCAAGTGCGAGCCGGGCACCGCCCCGTCGGTGTGCGAGGCGCTCGCCGAGCTGACGGAGACCAGCTACGTCGTGCTCACGAGCGGCGGGTTCGACGTCATGGTCGAGGTGGTGTGCCGCGATATCGAGCACTACACCGACCTGATGTTCAGCACCCTGCAGCAGGTGCCCGGGGTCGTGTCGACCGAGTCGTTCTTCGTGCTGAAGGCGCACAAGCTCGCCTACGGCTGGGGCGTCGGCGACGGATCCTGACGCCCGCCCGCGTTCAGCGGCTTCCCTGGTGTCCGCCGCACCGAGCCAGCAGAATGGGCAGATGAGCATCACGGAAGAGCGCGTCGAGTTCGACTTCGTCGACGCACACGGCGTCGAGATCCGCTGCTACGAGTGGCGCGCCGCCGACGCGGTGGGCGTCGTGCAGATCTCCCACGGCATCGGCGAGCACGCCCTCCGGTACGACGCATTCGCCCGGCATCTCGCCGCCATCGGCTTCACGGTCGTCGCCGACGACCACCGCGGGCACGGCGAGACGGGTCGGCGGCAGCACGACGGCGATCTCTCGCGCCTCGGCAGGCTCGGCACCGGCGGGCTGCCCGCCGCCGAGGCGGGGGTGCGGCAGCTCGCCGAGATCGCGCGCGAGCGCCATCCGGGGCTGCCGCTCGTCGTCTTCGCCCACTCGTGGGGGTCGCTCATGGCGCAGCGCATCATGAACGAGCACCCGCGCACCTGGGACGCGGTGGTGCTCTCGGGGTCGGCGTTCCGCACCTTCCGCCACATGGAGAGCGGCAACCTCAACGCCCGGTGGGATGCGCCCGAGGCGAACGGGTTCGAGTGGCTGAGCCGCGACCCCTCGGTCTCCGAGGCCTTCGCGAACGATCCGCTGTGCTTCGAAGCCGACATCCTCCGCCTCTTCGGGGTCGCCGACGGTCTGCGACTGTTCGGCAAGCCGGGCTCGGGGCTCGCGCCCGAGGTGCCGATCCTCATCGTCTCCGGATCCGACGATCCGCTGAGCCGCGGCGACGGCATCCGACTGCTCGCCGAGGCGTACCGCGCGAAGGGCGTGCGCGACGTGACCGTGAGGCTCTACCCCGGCGCACGCCACGAGATCCTGCAGGAGACCAACCGCGACGAGGTGTTCGCCGATGTCGCCACGTGGATCCAGGAGCGCGTCGCCAGCGACTGAACCGGGCGCTCGCCGGGAGGGAAACGGTGTGGAAACGCCGCGCTCGGGCGTACGCTGAAGATATGAGCATGCACGGCGAGTACAAGGTTCCTGGCGGCAAGCTGGTCGTCGTCGACTTCGACGTCGTCGACGACCGCATCACCGACTTCCGCCTGTCGGGCGACTTCTTCCTGGAGCCCGACGACGCGCTCGCCTGCATCGACGCGGCCATCGAGGGCCACCACCCGAACGGCACGATCGAGGAGTTCGCCACCGCCATCCGACAGGCCCTCCCCAGCGAGGTGCACCTGCTCGGCTTCACGCCCGACTCGGTGGGCGTCGCGATCCGCCGCGCCGTGACGGGCGCCGCGCACTGGCGCGACTACGACTGGCAGATCGTGCACGAGCCGCCCATCGCCCCCGTGCTGAACGCGGCCCTCGACGAGGTGCTCACCGCGGCCGTCGGCGAGGGCCTGCGCGGGCCGACGCTGCGCATCTGGGAGTGGAACGCCCCCGCCGTCTTCATCGGCAGCTTCCAGTCGGTGAAGAACGAGGTCGACGAGGAGCAGGCGAAGGCGCGGCACGCCCAGATCGTGCGCCGCATCTCGGGCGGCGGGGCGATGTACATGGAGCCGGAGGCGTGCATCACCTACGCGCTGTACGTGCCGGGCGAGCTCGTGCGGGGCATGAGCTTCGCCGACTCGTACGCGTACCTCGACGAGTGGGTGCTCGAAGCGCTGAAGTCGCTCGGCATCGACGCCGTGTACAAGCCGCTGAACGACATCACGAGCCCGCAGGGCAAGATCGGCGGAGCCGCCCAGAAGCGACTCGGATCGGGCGCCGTGCTGCACCACGTCACCATGGCGTACGACATGGATGCGGGCGCCATGACGCAGGTGCTGCGCATCGGCCGGGAGAAGCTCTCAGACAAGGGCACCGCGAGCGCCGAGAAGCGCGTCGACCCGCTGCGCAGCCAGACCGGCCTGCCCCGGGAGGAGATCATCGAGCGCATGATCGAGGTCTTCAAGCGCCGGCACGGCGGCACCGACGGCGAGGTCACCGAGGGCGAGTGGGACGCCGCCGAGCGGCTCGTCGAGAAGAAGTTCCTGACGGAGGAGTGGATCCGCCGGGTGCCGTAGGCGGTGCGCCGCTGCGGCGCTCGGCGGGGCCCCCGCGCCGTCGGTGAGAGATCCGGCGTCGGTGAGCCCGGGTGGCGCCGGTGAGCCCGGGCGGCGCCCCGCGCCTCGCCGTCGGTGAGGGATTCGGCTTCGGTGAGCCGAAGACCCGTTGAGGCATCTCACCGCAGCCGAATCCCTCACCGAAGCGAGCCTCGACGCGGCCCGGCGGGGCGCAGACCGCTCACCCCAGCGGCAGGCGCGCCCGCACCGCGAAGCCCTCTGCGGTCGGGCCGAACGCGACGGTGCCGCCGAGCGCCTCCACGCGCTCCCGCACTCCGGCGAGGCCGAGCCCCGACCCGGGCGCGGCGTGCTGGCCGCTCGTCGTCGCCGCGCCGTTCACCACGTCGATCTCGAGCGCGCCGGCCCCCGCCCGCACCGACACGGAGACCTCGGCGCCGGGCGCGTGGCGCATCGCATTGCTGAGCGACTCCTGCACCATGCGGTACGCGGTCAGGCCGACCGCCGGGGCGAGCGCCGATGCGTCGGGCACCCCCTCCACGACGAGCGCGATGCGCAGGCCGGAGCGGCGAGTCGCTGCGACGAGCGCCGGGATCTCGGCGATCGTGGGCTGCGGGGCGAGCGGGGCGCCGTGATCCTCATCGGTGGATCGCAGCAGCGTGAGCAGGCCGCGCATCTCGGCGAGAGCCTGCCGCGACGACCCCGCGATCGACGCGAACTCGCGCTCCGCATCGTCGCCGAGCTCGGGGAAGCGGTACTTCGCCGTGGTCGCCTGCACGCTGATCACCGACATGCTGTGCGCCACGACGTCGTGGAGCTCGCGGGCGATGCGGTTGCGCTCCTCGAGCTCGCGCCGCTGAGCGCTCAGCCCCGCGCTCGTGCGCCGCTCCTCGCGCAACGCCCCGCGATTCGCGAGCCACTGGCGCCCGAGCACGCCCCCGGCGAGAATCGCGGCCGAGACCGACGCCGACACGATCATGCTGGCCCCCGCGGCGCCGTCGACGCCGACGCCGGCCGCGGCGAGCGCCACCGCCGCTTGCGGGGCGGCCCACGCGGCCGCCGCCCAGAGCCAGTGGCGGCGCAGCGCGACGATCAGCACGAGCACGGCCTGCACGAGCAGCGCCATGACCGGCCAGGGCCACGGCCACGCGGCATGCGTCGACGCGCTCGCGAGCACGGTCGCGACCGCCGCCGCCGTCTGCACCGCGATGCCCGCCGCGGGCCAGCGCACCACGAGCACCACGGCGACCGCCTGCCCTGCCGCGATGACCATCGCGATTGCGACGTGAACCCCGTAGAGGGCCGCGAGCACCGGCCAGCCCACCGCGAGTGCGACGACCGCCACGAACGCCGCCGCGATCCACGCCCAGTTCTCGGCCGACCACGAGACGGGGCGGCCTGCTGCGAGCCCGCCCGCGGAGGTTTGGGGCGCCCCACCCGCGGAGGTTCCGGGCGCCCCGGCGGGAGCGGCTGAGAGCTCGGAAGACGCATCCGCACCGCCGCCCGGCGCCACCTGGCCGAGCGCGGCGGTGGTCACGAGCACGTCGAGTCGGGCGAGGCCGCGCAGCACCGCGGGCAGCAGCAGCAGGAAGACGACGCCCACTACGAAGTTGAACCCGGCGTTCACGAGGTGCGAGTGGGTGTAGGTGCCGGCCTCGGCACCGGTCGCCGCTTCGATCGCGATGCCCGGAAACGTCTGCTCATGCGGCGGGAGGAAGACGCCCCATGCGGCGTACGTGACGCCGCCGAGCGCGACCGCCGTCCAGGTGATCGCCAGCACCGCGGTCACCGTGCGGAGGGGGAACGCGATGAGCGTCTCGAACGCCAGGTCGGCCCAGCGGCGCGGTTCGGCGAGCAGCAGCAGCTGCCCGCGCAGGCCCGGCGACGGGCTCGCGTAGTGCGCAGGGGGCAGGTCTGCGCCCCAGGCGCGCACCCGAGCGCGCGACAGCTGCGCGGCTGCCGAGGCGGTGCGCAGCGTCAGCGGGAGCAGCAGGGCGCCGATCCACACGACGAACGTGCCGATCGAGAGCGCCAGGAGCGGCACGAGCACGACGAACGCCAGGAGCGAGAGCAGGAACCCCGGCATGATGAGGGCGTAATCGCGCCCCAGGCGGTGCAGTCGAGCGGAGCGTCGGGTGCTGCCCGAGGAGTGGTTCACCATGTCAGCTTCTCCTATTCTGCGGTGCGGCGCCAACGGCGTCGCGGTGCGGCGCCATGGGCGCCGCGGGGTCGGTGAGTTCGGGGTGATGGCGCGCGATGAGCACGATGCCGGCCGCCGCAGCCGCACCGCTCACCGCGAGCCCGGCCACCGCCGCCTGCGGCAGCGGAGCGTACTCGCCGAGCAGCAGCATGCCGATGCCCACGGCGACGAGCGGATCGAGCACCGTCAGCCCCGCCAGCACCGTCTCGGGCGGCCCGCTCGCGTAGGCGGTCTGCACCAGCCAGAGCCCGGCGAGGGCGGCGGCCAGCAGCAGGCCGAGCAGCAGCAGGATCAGCGCGCCGTTCGGCGCGCCGTGCGCGCCATCCGGTCCGTCTGCGCCGTCTCGGCGCAGCGTCGCGACGCCCGCGACCGCCACGACGTGCATCGCCGATACGACGGCGCCGTAGACCACGCCCGCGGCGGCCACCCGGGCGTGATGCCCCGCGCGACCCGCTGCGAGCAGCAGCCCGAACGCGACGCAGCCGCACAGCAGCGCGGCGAGCTGCAGCATCCGCTCCTCCGTCGGCTGCGCATCGCGGGCGTGACCGGCGCTGATGGTGACGAACGCGGCGACCGCGAGCACGGTGAGCACGATGCCCGCCGCCAGGCCCGCCGAGATGCGCAAACCCGACGAGCGGGCGCTGATGACGACCGCCACGATGAGCGCCAGTGCGCCGACGGGCTGCACGATGGAGATCGGCGCGAGCCCGAGGGCGACGACGTTGAGCGCCGTGGCGCCCGCGATCACGGCGCCGCCGAGCAGCCAGCGAGGCTGCCGTCACGCCCGCGACGCACCCGTCCGCACCGCGCGGTGCTGCAGGTGCGTTCCCACGGCGAGACCGACGGCGCCGAAGACGGCGAGGAGAACGGGGATGATGAGCATGAGCCTCACCGTACGAGTGCCCCGCGCGCCGCCGCGTCACCCTCGGGGGTGAACCCGGGTGAGACGATCGGGTGATCCTCGTCGCCCGTCCTCTCGATACGATCGAGCCATGGCGTCGACAGACCGAGACCGCGACCGAGACCGAGCCCCCATCCGGGTGGCGATCATCGACGACCAGGCGATGGTGCGCCAGGGCTTCGGGGCGCTGCTCGACGCGCAACCCGATCTCTCCGTCGTCGGCAGCGGGTCGGACGGCAGCGAGGCCGTCGAGCTGGTGCGGCGCACGCGGCCCGACGTGATCCTCATGGATATCCGCATGCCCGAGATGAACGGCCTCGACGCGACCCGCGGCGTGCTCGCGATGCCCGGTCTCGAGCACCCGCGGGTCATCATGCTGACGACCTTCGACGCCGACGAGTACGTCTTCTCGGCGCTGCAGGCGGGGGCGAGCGGGTTCCTGCTGAAGGATGCGACCGCCGAAGACCTCGTCGCCGCCGTGCGCGTCGTGGCGGCCGGCGATGCTCTGCTCGCCCCGTCGATCACGAGCAGGCTCATCGCCGATTACGTCGCGCGCCCCGCTCCCCGCGACACCTCCGCGCTGCTGTCGGGGCTGACGGAGCGCGAACTCGACGTCATGAAGCTCATCGCGGTCGGCAAGTCGAACGGCGAGATCGCCGAGCACCTGTTCCTCTCCGAGCAGACCGTGAAGACGCACGTCTCGCGGGTGCTCGGCAAGCTCGGGCTGCGCGACCGCACGCAGGTCGTCATCGCGGCCTACGAGTCGGGGCTCGTCGGCGTGGGGCGCTGACCCCGCTCCCTCCGAGGTTCTCGGCGGTTCACCCGCCGGAGTGACGCGGTGCGGATCGCCTCGCTCGTACCGTCTCTCCTTGTCCCCGACACAAGGAGCCCCCGTGACCCTCGCACCCTCGCAGCCCGACCGGCTCGCGCTCGACACCGCGCGCCTCGCCCCGCCCTTCACACACTCGCGCCGCACCCCCGCCCCGCACCGCCCGGCAGCGCCGCACCGCTCCGCAGCCTCGCACCGCTCCGCAGCCCCGCACCGCTCCGCAGCCCCGCACCGCGACACGACGATCGACGCCGTTCGGGCCGGCGCGCTGCTGATCGTCGTGGTGCTGCACGCGCTGATGGTCGGCGTGGAGCTCACCCCCGCCGGGTCGCTCCACCCGAGCGTCGCGCTCTCGGGCGAGCCCTGGTTCGCGCCGATGACCTGGGCGCTGCAGATCATGCCGCTGTTCTTCATCGCGGGCGGCTTCGCCTCGCTCGCGCAGTGGCGGCGCATGCAGCGCCGCGGGGACGGCGCCGTCGCCTACATCACGGCCCGCACGCGCCGGCTCGCGGTGCCCGCCGCGCTCATGATCGGGTCGGTCGGCGGGGCGCTGCTGCTCGCACGCGCCGTCGGCGCGGATGCAGCGCTCGTCGCGGAGGCGAGCCTGAGGATCGGCCAACCCCTGTGGTTCCTCGCCGTGTACTTCGCTGTGACCGCCCTCGTGCCGGTGATGGCGCGCCTGCACGACCGCGCGCCGCGGCTCACGGTGCTCGCGCTCGCGATCGGCGTCGTCTGCGTGGACGTGGCGAACGCCCGATTCGGCGTGCCCGTCGGATACCTGAACCTCGTGCTGGTCTGGCCGCTCATGCAGCAGCTCGGATTCATGATGCGCGACGGCATCTCCGTCGCCGTCTGGCCGCGGCGCCGCCTCGTCTGCGGGCTCCTCGGCGCCCTCGCGGCGCTGCTCGCGCTGGTCGGCGGCGGATGGTCGCCCGACCTGCTCGAGAACCTCAACCCGCCCACGACGGCGATCATGCTGCTCGGGGCCGCCCAGTTCTGCGCCCTGCAGCTGCTGCGCCCGCGGCTCGACGCACTGACGCGCGCGCCCCGCATCGCGCGCCTCATCTCACGCGCCAACGCCGCGGCGATGGGGGTGTACCTCTGGCACATGCCCGTGATCCTCGCGCTGGTGGCGGTGATGTGGGCGACCGGGCTGCCCCTGCCCGCTCCCCACTCCGCCGCCTGGTGGGCGACCCGCCTTCCGTGGCTGCTCACCATCGCATGCTGCGTGCTCCCGCTGGCGGCGCTCATCGCCCCGGTCGAACGGCGGGTGCTCGACCTGCTCCACGCGGTCGCTGCGACGCCGCCCGCGCACCCCGACGCCGGTGCCGCTCGCACGTGGGCCGCGGTGCTGAGCGTGGTGTGCGGGATCGCCGGCACCGCCGTCGCGCTGCTCGCGGGGCTGGCGTCGCCCCTGCCGTACGCGGCCGCGCTCGCGCTGCTCGCGCTGAGCATCCGCTGCGCGAGCCTGGGTGGGCGGGTTGAGCTGCCTCGACGTCGGTGAGGGATTCGGCTTCGGTGACACCTTCCGGGCCCCGATCCTCTCACCGAAGCCGAATCGCTCTCCGAAGGCGGGGCGATCCGACGCCTTACCCCGACCTACGGCTCGAGAATCACCTTGCCCGTGGTCGCCCGCGATTCGAGCGCCCGGTGCGCCGCCTCGGCCTCCGCGAGCGGGAACCGCGCGCCGATGCGGAAGTCGAGTCGCCCCGCCTGCAGCGCGTCGAAGATCTCGCCGTAGCGCCAGGCGCGCTCCTCGGCCGTGCGCACGAAGTGGCCGAGCGACGGCCGCGTGACCGAGAGGGATCCCCCGGAGTTGAGCCGCTGCAGGTCGAAGGGCGGCACCGGCCCGCTCGCCGCGCCGAAGAGCACGAGCTCGCCGCGCACCCGGAGCGCCGACAGCGAATCGTCGAAGGTGCGCGCCCCGACGCCGTCGTAGACCACCGCGACGCCCTCGCCGCCGGTCGCCTCCCGCGCGCGCCGAGCGAAATCGTCGTAGTCGAAGACCTCGGCGGCGCCGGCGCCGAGACTCAGCTCGCGCTTCTCGGGGGTCGAGACCGTCGTGAGCACCCGCACCCCGCGCGCGACCAGGAGCTGCGTGAGCAGCAGGCCGACGCCGCCTGCGCCGGCGTGCACCACCACCGTGTCCCCCTCGCGCGGCTGCGCGGCCGACGTGGCGAGGTAGTGCGCGGTGAGCCCCTGCAGGGGGATGGCGGCGGCGACGTCGGCGGCGATCCCGTCGGGCACCCGCACGGCGCGGTCCGCCGAGACCACGAACCGCTCGGCGTACGTGCCCGAGGCCTCCGCCGTTGTGACCACGTCACCGGCGGCGAAGCCCTCGACCCCCGCACCGACCTCGAGCACCAGGCCGGCCGCCTCGCCGCCCGGGGTGAAGGGGTACTCCACCGCGTACTGCCCGGAGCGCTGGTAGGTCTCGATGAAGTTCACCCCCACCGCCCGGGTCTGCACGAGCAGCTCGCCCGGCCCCGCCTCCGGGGCGGGCATCTCGGTGAACGCCAGCAGCTCGGGGCCGCCGGCCTGGGCAACGGTGATCGCGCGCATCGTGGTCATGCTGCGAGCCTACGCCGATCGGCCGGATTGGGTGGCTGCTCGGACTCGCGTTCCCTCCGATGCGCCGCATCGGCTCCTCGTGGTCGAGTGGCAGACACTGCCTCTGAGCGTCACCCGCCCGCACCTCACGATGCGCAGTCGTAATGGGCCCGCTCAGGTCAGGGTTTCGGGAGTACCGTCTGCGATGTGCGCGAGGGCAGCCAGATGCCCTTCGAGCGCCCGCTTCCCGTCGGCGGTGAGGGCGACCCAGGTGAGACGACGAGCATCGGCCCGACTCGAAGAGCTCACCTTGCGAACCGTGGCGAGACCCGCGTCGCCGAGCACTTTCAGGTTCTTCGAGAGGTGGGCGTCGCTGAGCTTGAGCGTGTCCCGAATGACTGCGAACTCGAGCTCGTCAGTTCGGCGCATCAGTGCGCAGATGCGCAGACGGACTGGTGAGTGGATCACATCGTTGAACGCGGGCTGCACGGGATCCCTCATGCGTGCGACGCGCTTCCCGCGACCTCGCTGCGAAGAGCCTGGTCGTACCGATAGCCCAGTGCGACGGTTGCTGCAAAAGCGAGTGCAGTCGGCGCCAGGCTCCACCACGGCACCAGCTCACTGAACCTGATGACGAGTGCGGCGAGCAGGCAGGAGCCGATGATCACCATCGTGGCGATGAAGATGCTTCTGCTGCGCGGGCCCGCGGGCTGACTGATGCCAACGCCGTTACGTTGCTTGTACGCGCTCGTCAGCACGGGAAGCGCGATGATCCCGGCGACGACCAGGCTCATGCTCGCAGTGACGGGAAGTGCCTGAGAGCAGACGAACAGCGCGACGATGCCGGCGAGCGAGACGTGATACCACCACGGAGTGATCATCCTTTCAGCAAGTCGCGAACCATCGTTTTTCAGGTCATCGAGAACGGCACGGGCTTCCCGAGAAGTGAGCGCAGGATCTTGACCGGACGCCATACCGCCGAAGTGACTTTCCATAGCGGCAACTCTAATTGAGGCTTTCCTTATTGGCAACCGACATTGCTGCGGCGCTGCGCACCGCACAGATGCAGGGCCCACCCCGAGACGGTCAATAGCGCAACCCCCTCGCGTTCGCGAGCGCCGGTTGAGACCGTGGAGATCCCACCCACCGTTCGACGCGATCAGGAGCAGAGCGACCATGAGCATGAGCGATCCCTTCTCGGCGGAAGTACCGGAGGCCGATGCCCTCGAGCAGCGCAGGGATGCCGGCCTCGAGAGCGAATCGAGTGCCGACGACACGATGCGCACCTCGTCATCCGAGGCGAACTCCGCCGACGCGCTCGAGCAGTCGATCACCGTGGAACTCGATCAGGACGACGCGCCGGCGGTCGAACCCTTTCGCGACTGAGACGCAGCGGATCAGCTCGACATCAGCGCAGATCGGCGCGGAGCGCGCCGGAACCCGGCACGCCGGCACCCAGCACGCCGGAACGCAGCACGCAGCACGCATCAGGAGGGCAGCACTATGAGCCAGTCGACCGTGACCACGAAGTCGAAGAACGGCCAGTGGGTGAACGAGGTAGCAGATGCCCCGCACCTCTCGCGAAGCTACCGCGACAGAGACGAAGCGGTGCAGGCCGGCCGTGAACTCGCCGCCGAGCACCACCTCGAGCATCGGATCGAGGAGTCGGCACCGACGGGAGCGATCACCGACCCCGACCCCGCGTCGCAGCGGGAGGCAGAGTTCCCGAGCCCCGATCCGCAGGCGCCCCGCTCCGACCAGAGCTGACCGGCTCCCGGCCGCCGCCCTCCCCGGGCGCGGTCGCTCCCAGAGCACCGCCCTCCCGCATCACCGGCCGGTCGCGAGCGCGGGCGGCGGCCCGCCGGCGAAGTCCTCGAAGATCAGAATGGTGCGGGTGTTGCGCACCCACGGGATCGACTGGATGTCTTCGAGCACCACGCGCCGCAGGTGACTGTTGTCGGCGGCGCGCACGAGCAGCAGCACGTCGAAGTCTCCGCCCACCAGGGCGATGTGCTCGACCTCGGCGATCTCGCCGAGCCGGGCGCGCACCTCCTGCCACCCCGTCTGGTCGACCAGGAGCGTCACGTACGCCGATGCGTGCGACCCGGCGAGCACCGGATCGGTGCGGATCGTGAAGTTCATGATGACGCCGCTGTCGACGAGCCTGCGGACCCGCGCATGCGCTCCGGCGCGCGAGATGTGCACCGCTTCGGCGAGCGCGGTCATCGACACTCGCGCGTCCTCGGCGAGCACCGCGAGAATGGCCCGGTCGGTGTCGTCCACCTGCATGTCGTCCTCCCTCGGAGACTGGATCGCGAGCCGATACACTCGTCCAGCATTTCGGCGCTTTCGCGATCAAACATACAGAAGTGCTGCTGGATCGCGCACAGACGAGCGGATTCGGAGCACAATGGGCGACATATTGACGGACGGATTCAAGGAGGAACCGTGTCCCGATCAGCGAGCGCGCTGCTGCCGCGCGACACCCCCGTGCAGCTGCTCGACGCCGAGGGCGTCGTGCACGCCGACGCCGAGTTCTCGATGCCCGATGGGGAGACGCTGCGCCGCGCCTACGCGGGCCTCGTGAACGGCCGTCGCATCAACGATCAGTGCAACGCGCTCGTGCGCCAGGGCCGACTCGCGGTCTACCCCGCTTCGACGGGGCAGGAGGCCTGCCAGGTGGCGGCCGCCCTCTGCCTCGAGCGCGGCGACTGGCTGTTCCCGACGTACCGCGATTCGGTCGCCGTGATCGCGCGCGGCGTCGCCCCCGCCGCGGCGATGGTGCTGCTGCGCGGCGACTGGCATTCGGGCTACGATCCCACCGAGTACGGCATCGCCCCGCAGGCGACACCGCTCGCCACGCAGCTGCTCCACGCCGTCGGCTTCGCGCACGCCGCCCGCCTGCGCGGCGAAGACACCGTCGTGCTCGCGATGTGCGGCGACGGCGCGACGAGCGAGGGCGACTTCCACGAGGCGATGAACTTCGCCGCCGTCTTCCACCTGCCCGTCGTGTTCTTCGTGCAGAACAACGAGTTCGCCATCTCCGTGCCCCTCTCCCGGCAGACCGCCGCACCGTCGCTCGCGCACAAGGCGATCGGGTACGGGATGCCGGGCGAGCGCGTCGACGGCAACGACGTCGCCGCGCTGCTGGCGGTGCTCGGCGCCGCGGTGGATCGGGCTCGCGCCGGCGACGGCCCCAGCCTCGTCGAGGCGCACACCTACCGCATGCTCGCGCACACGAACGCCGACGACGACACCCGGTACCGCGAGCGAGAGGCCGTGCAGGCGTGGGCCGGTCGCGATCCCCTCGCCCGCGTGCGGACGCATCTGCTCGACACGGGCGCGCTGACCGAGGCCGACGAGGCGGAGCTGGCCGCCGCCGCAGAGGAGATCGCGAGCGAGCTGCGCTACGCGATGAACGCGAACCCGCAGCTCGACCCCGAGGAGCTCTTCGCGCACGTCTACGCCGAGCGCCCGGAGACACTCGACGCGCAGTGGGGCGTGCTGCGCGATGAGATCGAACGCACGGAGGTCGACTCGTGAGCACGACGATGGCGCGGGGCGGAACCGCGCGGAGCAGGGACGCGGGCGCCGCGGGCGCGGGGGCCGCGGGGGCGCAGCGCAGGGGCGCAGTGACCGGGCCCGCGGATCAGCGGGAGACGACGCCGACGACCATGTCGATGGCGGCGGCGCTCAACCGGGCGCTCGCCGACTCCCTCGCGGCCGACGACCGGGTCGTGGTCTACGGCGAGGACGTGGGAGCGCTGGGCGGCGTCTTCCGCATCACCGACGGGCTCACGGAGCGCTTCGGCGAATCCCGGTGCTTCGACACGCCCCTCGCGGAATCGGGGATCGTGGGCACCGCGGTCGGCATGGCGATGAATGGGATGACGCCCGTCGTGGAGATGCAGTTCGACGCCTTCGCGCTGCCCGCCTTCGAGCAGGTGGTGAGCCACGTGGCGAAGCTCGGCAATCGCACCCGCGGTGATCTGCGCATGCCGCTCGTGATCCGCATCCCGTACGGCGGCGGCATCGGCGGCGTCGAGCACCACTGCGACTCCTCGGAGGCGTACTACGCGCACACCCCTGGGCTCACGGTGGTATCGCCGTCGACGCCGCAGGACGCGTACTCGCTGCTGCGCGCCGCGATCGCCTCCCCCGACCCGGTGGTCTTCATGGAGCCGAAGAAGCTCTACTGGTCGACGGGGCCGGTCGACACGAGCATCGAGGCGGAGCTGCGCCGCGCTCGGGTCGTGAGACCGGGATCGGACCTCACGCTCATCGGCTACGGCCCGTCCGTGCCGATCGCGCTCGAGGCCGCCGAGGCCGCGGAGGCCGACGGGCGCAGCGTCGAGGTGATCGACGTGCGCACGCTGACGCCGTTCGACGACCGCACGGTGATGGAGTCGGTGCGCCGTACGGGGCGCGCGATCGTCATCGCCGAGGCGCCGGGGTTCGCGAGCGTCGCCTCCGAGATCCAGGCGCGGGTGTTCGAGCAGTGCTTCGAGTACCTCGAAGCCCCGGTGCGCCGCGTGACCGGCTTCGACACCCCGTTCGCATCGCCGAAGTTCGAGCACTGGTACCTTCCCGACGCCGAGCGCGTGCTCGACGCGATCGAGACGCTGCACTGGGAGGAGTCGCGATGACCACCCGCACCTTCATGCTCCCCGATCTCGGCGAGGGGCTCACCGAGGCCGCACTGGTCAGGTGGATGGTCGCCGTGGGCGACACCGTCGCCATCGATCAGCCCATCGCCGAAGTCGAGACGGCGAAGAGCATCGTCGAGCTGCCCTCGCCCTACGCCGGAGTGGTGGTGCAGCTGCACGGCGCCGAGGGCGAAGCGCTGCAGACGGGCGCACCCGTGATCGAGGTCGGTGACGAGCACTCCGCCGAGTCGGGGCGACGCCCCAACCCCGAGAACGTCCCCGGCCCCGAGAGCGCGCTCGAGTCTGAGCGCTCCGCCGGGTCGGCAGGGTCCGTCGCTCGGAAGCCGCAAGACGAGCACGAGGCCTACCGCACCGAGGAGCGAGCAGGATCGGGCAACGTGCTCATCGGCTACGGCACCGGGCGCGGGCCCGCGAAGGGGCGCCGGCGCCGCGCGCGGAGCGGCCCCGGCACCCCGCCCGCCACGGGGGCGGTCGCGTCGGCGGAGCCCTCCGACGCCGCTCTGCGGCGCACCGTCGCCGTGCGCTCCCCCATCGTGCGGCGCCTCGCCCGCGACCTTGGCGTCGACCCGCGCCGCGTGCAGCCGAGCGGTGCCGACGGGGCCGTCACCCGCGCAGACGTGCTGCGCGCCGCGGGTGATATCGCTCCCGCCGGGCACGGCATCCGGCCGAGCTCCGGGCACGACGCCCCGTCGAGCACCGGGCACGGTGCGCCGCTCCCCGTCGCCCGCGTCGAGCGCTTCACCCCGCTGCGGCGCGTCGTCTCGCAGAAGCTCTCGCGCAGCCGCGCCGAGATTCCCGAGGCGACCGTGTGGGTCGACGTCGACCTCACCGAGCTCTGGGAGCTGCGACCGCGCATGGCCGCCGACGGCGCGCGGCCGCCGTCGCTCACCGCGATCCTCGCCCGGTTCACACTGATCACCCTGCGGCAGTACCCGATACTCGCCGGCCGACTCACCCCGCAGGGCGACGCGATCGAGGTGTACGAGGGCGTCAATCTGGGCATCGCCGTCGACACCGACCGCGGGCTCATGGTGCCGGTGCTGCGCGAGGCGCACGACCGGTCGATCGCCGACCTCGACGCCGATCTGCGCGCGCTGAGCGCGTCGGCCCGCGATGGCCGCACCCCGCCCGAGCAGCTGCGCGACTCGACGTTCACGCTCAACAACTACGGCGGCCTCGGCGTCGACGGCTCTGCGGCGATCATCAACCATCCCGAGGTGGCGATGCTCGGGATCGGGCGCGTGCTCGAACGGGCGTGGGTGGTCAACGGCCGGGTCGAGGTGCGGCGCGTCGCGCAGCTGTCGCTCGTATTCGACCACCGCGTCTGCGACGGCGGCTACGCGGCGGGCTTCCTGCGCACCGTGGTCGACCTGCTCGAGCACCCGCTGCGCGCCTACCCCGGCGTGTGAGGCGGGCCGGGAGCCCCCCTCGTCCCGCCCCGACTCCTGCCCGCCCCGGCCCCCGGAGCACCTGGGAATGCGATAGAAGGTCCGCTCCTGGAGAGCTGGGGAGCGGACCTTCTGTCGCATCCTTGCTACTGATCTCTCCCGAGAGCCGATGCTGCAATCGACGCCCGAAGCCCCGCAAGGACGCGGTGCAGATACTGAATTTGTCGCTCAGGGATGCTGCATTCTCCGCCCGACGAACTCACTGCGTTCGATGCTGCGTTTACGATCGCGCCATGAGCAGGATGAGTCGGGCGCAGGCGCCTACGTTGCCTGGTCACTACAAGCCGCAAACTTCAGGAATGTGATCAACAAGTACAGTGCGGAGACGAAGTGAGTCACCGGTCCACCCTTTCCCTGATCTGTTTCGGCCCAATCGTGTGCGGTGCGCCAATTTTCCTGTATGTGCTGGGTTACTTCCTTCTCATTGCTCCGGACTTCTCATCGGTGCTTTTCGGACTGCAATGGGGGCTTGCACTGCTCGTCCTCCCCATCGCCGCAGTGGGACTTGTTGTCGGGTTGATCGGGTACGTCTGCAGCAGAGCCACGCAACGCTTCTTCAACCGGGATCTTCCCGTACCCCATGCACTGATCGTCGGAGCGGGAAGCGGCGCAATCGGGGCGCTTCCGCTCGGTTTCCTCCTCTCTCTCTCGGAGTTCGGAGCCGGCCTTGCGATTTCGATCATCGCGAGCGGGATCTACGTCTTCGTGGTGTTCACCGTCTGCGTGCTCCTCTGGGAACGGCGCGCGCGACGCTGGAACGACGGCGCAGGCGCGTAACGCGCGCTCCGATCCGCGACGGCCCGACGGGCTCGCCTCCGCTCCCCGGAGCAACGGGAAATGCGACAGAAGGTCCGCTCCCCAGCTCTCCGGGAGCGGACCTTCTGTCGCATCATTTCGCAGGCGGGCGCCGCAGGCGGGCGCGGGCGGGCGGGGGCAGGCTCGCGGGCCCGCCCGCGTCCGCGCAGCGCCCGCTAGACCGGCACCACCTCGTTCGAGCGGGTGTTGAGCGCGACGCCCTTCGGCTCCTTCACGACCGACACGGCCACCAGCGAGACGATCGTGACGCCGAGGATGTAGAGCCCGATCGTCCACGACGCCCCGGTGGCGCCGAAGACGAGGTCGGCGATCAGCGGGGCGAACGCGCCGCCGAAGATGGCCCCGATCGCGTACCCGATGGAGACGCCCGAGTACCGCACGTCGGCGGGGAACATCTCGGCGTACAGCGCCGCCTGGGGGCCGTACGAGAGGCCGAGCCCGACGGTCATGAGGAACAGGGCGACGAAGTACATGAAGATGTTGCCGGTGTCGATGAGGAACCACATCGGCACGGCCCAGATGCCGAGCAGCACGTACCCGATCTGGAAGGTGCGCACGCGGCCGATGCGGTCGGAGATGATGCCGCCGAAGAGCGTGAAGGCGAGCCAGCCGAACGAGGCGAGCGTCGTGGCGAGCAGCACCGGGGGTCGGGCGAGGCCGAGGCCGCCGTCGGCCTCGGGCCGGGTCGCGTAGGCGGAGAAGAACGCGATGAGCAGGTATCCGGCGGCGTTGTTCGCGATGAAGATGAGGGCGGCGAGCAGCACCTCTTTCGCATGCTTCGAGAAGAGCGTCTTGAGCGGCGCGGCCGATTCTCCCTTGCGCTCCTGCAGCTCCTTGAACACCGGCGACTCCTCGACGGCCCGACGGATGAAGTAGCCCACGAGGATCAGCACGATCGAGAAGAGGAAGGGCAGGCGCCAGCCCCACGAGAGGAACTGCTCCTCGGTGAGGGTCGTGGTGATGACCCACATGGTCGCCGTCGCGAGGATCATGCCGAGCGGCACGCCGATCTGCGGGTAGGCCCCGAAGAAGCCGCGCTTGTTCTCGGGGGCGTGCTCGACCGACATGAGGGCGGCACCGCCCCACTCGCCGCCGGCGGAGAACCCCTGGAGCACGCGCAGCAGCACGAGCAGCACGGGGGCTGCGACGCCGATCTGAGCGTAGGTGGGCAGTACGCCGATCAGTGCGGTCGCGAGACCCATGAGCACGAGCGTGAGCACGAGCATGCGCTTGCGGCCCAGCCGGTCTCCGAGGTGCCCGGCGACGATCGCGCCGAGCGGCCGGAAGAGGAAGGAGATGCCGAGCGAGGCCCAGGCGACGATCTGCCCGATGGTCTCGCCCGCGGGCGCGAAGTAGAGCGCGGCGAAGACGGCGCCCGCCGCTTGCGCGTAGATGAAGAAGTCGTACCACTCGATGGTGGTGCCGACGACGGTGCCCGCGAGCACCTTGCGCCGTTCCGCCTGCTTGTCGACAGCAGTCATGGTCATGTGAACTCCATTGTTCGTAAGGACGGCCAAGTTACCGACCGTTCGGCCAGTAATAGAGCGTACACGAAAGGGCCAGCGGCGAGAAGTGCGTGCGCAGTACGATGGACGCCCACTGTTGTCGAGCGAAGGAGCTGAGTCACATGTCCCTGACCCCCCGGAAGAAGCTGGTCGGCTGCGCAGCCGCGATCGGGATCATCGCCGGAGGCCTCTTCGGCGTCGCGTCGCCCGCGCAGGCCGCCGGCTACTCGTACCTGTACCCGACGAACTTCACCACGAAGGCGGACTGCGACGCGAAGCGCGTCACCATGAACTCGACGTGGACCCGCGCGAGCCAGTGCTTCACGATGACCGATCGCGGGGTCGTCGACTGGAAGTTCTCGGTGTCCGTGCGCGGGTACTGAGCGCGGCGCTGGGTTCGCACCGGGCGACGGCACTCGGTGCGGGCCGAGGCGTCACTGCGCGGCGCGCACCGGTTCGAAACTGCTCGGATCGGTGCCGCCCGCCGGTGACAGGAAGATGCGCTGCACGTCGCCGGGATCCGCCGGGTCGAAGACGAGGGGCCGCCGCGCCCCCACCGCCGGCACGTCTCGCGTGCGGAGCGCTGCCGTGCACGCGACCCACCGGCTGACGCCCTCGGAATCCGAGAACCTCGCGACGAGCGGCGCGATCATGCGAGAGGCGCTCGGCTCGGGCAGCGGCGCCTGCGTGATCTCGGCCTCGGTGCGCACGCCCCGAGCGAGCAGCTGCTCGACGACGCGGCCGTTGCGCTCGCGCCGCCGCGCCGCCAGCACCCGCCCGATGAGGCTGAGCACCGTCAGCAGCGCGAACAGCCCGGGCAGCCACCAGGTGCCCGCGTAGAGCGCCCACGCCCCGATGCCCCACGTCTCGTTCTGACCGAATACGGGATCGACGGCCACGCCGACCGCGTCGGGCGCCGCCCACATCGTCGACGCCAGCCAGGTGCCCACGGTGAGCCCCGCCAGCACGATCGTCAACGGCCCGACGATCACGAAGAAGTCGCTGCGGCCACTGTAGCGGTGGTTCCAGGTGCCGTACAGCCCGAGGGTTACGATCAGCCCGAGAATGCCGAGCGGCAGGCCCCACGCCCGGAACGCGATGGGGGTCTCCGTCTCCCAGCTCCCGAAGACGCTGTTGATGCTCATGACGCGCAGCTGCTCGAACACGCCGCCGACCGCGAACCCGAGCACGGTGGCCGCGGCGAGCGCCAGAACGCCGAAGCAGATCGTGGCGATGAGCGCTGAGGCGGTTCCGCGGTGTCGTGCGTGGTCGCGTCGTGCGGCTTCTTGAGGATCTACCAAACTCACCGAACCACGATACCCCGCCGCCGCGCCCGCGGTCCACGGGGCGGCGCGCTCCCCGGCAGTTCCCCGCGCAGCACCCCGGCAGTTCCCCGCGCAATGCCTCGCCTGCGTGCTCGAGGCGCCGCGAATGCAGCCGGGGGGCCGGACGAACCCGTCCGACCGCCCCCGCCGAGCCGCGCGGCTCACACCGCGCGGCTCACTGCACGCGGCTCACTGCACGCGACGACGCCGCACGAGGAGGAGGAGCACTCCGCCCGCCGCGAGGCCCAGTGCGAGCAGCCCGCCGCCGAGCAGCTCACCGCCGGTGACCGCGAGGCCCGGTGCGGTTCCGATCCGGTTCTCCAGGGCGACGCTCGCATCGGCACCACCAGCAGCGCCGGCACCGCCGGCGCCGTCGGCTCCGTCATCGCCGGTCACGGTGAGCACGATGCTCCGCCCCGACCCGTCGATCACGGCTCCCGTCGACTCGGTCGACCACTCGGCGCCGACCCACGTCACGGCCCTCGGCAGATCCGCCTCTGCCTCGGCGAGCGTCACCTCGGTGCCGAGCGGGAGCCCGTCGAGCACGGTCGGCTCTCCGGCGACGAGTTCGAGATCGAACTGCTGCTGCTCGCCCAGGAGGTCGGTCCAGCTCGCACTGACCGGGTAGACGGTGCCTGCGGGCACCTGAGCAGCGCCGTCACCCGTGACCGACTTCGTCAGCGTGAGGCTGCCGAGCTTCGGCGTCACGGTGTTCACGAGGTCGACCGCGAGCGTCTGCGCCGCACCGATGGTGAGCGTCGCGGTGCCGTCGTCGTGGGCGACGATGCCGTCCATCTCCCAGCGCGGCGCGTTCCAGGTGAACGCGCTCGTCGCATCGGGCAGCGCCTCCGCGAGCGTCACCTCGGTGCCGTGCGGGAGATCCCTCCCGAACTCCACCGCGGTGCCGTCGGTCGGGAGCGCGAGCTCGGCGGAGACGGGCTCGCCCGCCTCGAACCACGAGGCCGTCACCGCGACCGATTCGGGAACGCCCGGGGCGCCCGGCTGCACGCCCTCGACGCGCTTCGCGATCGAGAAGGTGCCCGGAGCCCATGCGGCCTCGTTCACCACGGTCACCAGGGTCATCTCGCCCTGCTGATCCGAGACCACGATCTCGGCGCTGCCGTCGCCGTGGTCGGTGACCCGATCGCCGGAGATCGCGATCGTCTTCCAGACGACCGTGTCGATGCCCGGGCGATCGCCCTCGGTGATCGTCACGACCGTGCCGGCGGGCAGGTCGACGCCGAGCGGTGTCGGTTCGACGGCGCTGATCATGAGCTCCTTCGACTGCTCGCCGTTCGCGTCGGTCCAGGTCGCGGTGACCGGGAACCGGGTGTCGGAGTCGACCTCGCCCGCGGCCTCGCCGCCGAGCCCCTTGAGCACGCTGATACCGGCGACGGACGTCGCGGCGTGGTTCTCCAGGAGCACCTGCGCCTCGGCGTCGCGCCCGATCGTGACGGTCGCCGACGCGCCGGAGACGGCGACGCCGTCGCCCGACCAGGTCGGCGATCCCCAGGCGATTCCCGAGCCGTCGGCCAGCGGGGTCTCGGTCAGCTCGACCTGCGTGCCGATCAGCAGCTGTTCGCCGAGCGCGACCGGCGTGCCGTCGGTGGGCACGGTGAGCGTCTTCGAGCCGGGCACGCCGGCCTGCTCCCAGCTCGCCGTGACGGTCACCGCGTCGGGTACGGCCGGGTTGTCGGCTTCGGCACCGGTCACCCGCTTCGCGACGGAGAAGCTGCCCACCGTGCGCTCGACCGAGTTCGTCAGCGTGACCACCGCGGGCTCGGTCGCGTGCGCGGCGGTCACCGTCACGCTCTGCGGCGAGAAGACCGGATCGCCCCAGGTGAACCGGTCGTCGTCGGCGGGCCGGGCCTCGCTCAGCGTGACGGTCGCGCCGATCGGCAGGTCGTCGATGCGCACGGGTTCGCCCGCGGTCACGGTGACTGTGCGATCCGCCTGCGCCGGGAAGTCGGCGCCCAGCGCGGCCGTGTTGATCTTCGCGGTGACCTCGTAGGCCCGTGCGGCATCGACTTCGCCCGCGGCGCCGCCCGCGACCTGCTTCACGAGCGACAGGGCGCCCATCTGCGCACGGTTCTCGAGGTCGACGGTGATGTTGCGCCCGGGCGTGAGGGCCGCGACGGCCGTCTTGCCGCCGTCGCGCACGGTGACGCCGTCCTCGGCCGCAAACACGGGGTCTCCGAACACGACGCCGGGAATCTGCGGGAACTCGGGCTCCGAGAGCACGACGGTCCAGCCGGCGCCGCGGGAGTTGGGGCCGCTGATGCGGTCGCCGTTCAGCGGCACGTCGAGGTCGTACTCGACCTGCACCCGCCCCTGCGGGTCGATCTCCTGCACGTGCACCTGGAAGGTGGTGCCGTCGGGCACGAACGCCGCACCCGGGGTGTCGGCGAGCGACTTGCTGATGCCCACCGAGCCGCGCGAGACGCCCTGCCCGGTGCCGCTGCCGCGGTTGTTCTGCGTGACCGACTTCTCGTACGTCTTCCCGGCGACCTCCGCGGCGTTGCCGTACGCGGTGCCCGGTGCGTCCATGCCGCCGCTCGACGTGCAGGTGGTGTAGCTGATGACGTACTGGTACTCGGCGCTGAATCCGGTGGCGTTCGCACCGCCCGGCTGGGGCAGCTCGGGGCGCGGGATCGTGAACGTGAGCACCCCGTCCTCGTGCTCCGCGGTCACCGAGTCGGTCAGGTCGACGGTGGCGAGGCCGCCGCCGTTCACCTGATCGCGGGCCTGCACCCGCAGGCCGAGCTGCGCCGCGGTGCCGTCGCTCGGGTCGCCCGCGACGCAGACCTCGTGCGCGCCGCTGAGGGTGTCGGTGACGACGAGATCGCTCTCGATCGCCGCGACGCGCTCGCCCGGAACGGTGATGCTCCAGTTGAGCGTGGTCTGCGGCAGGTGCTCGACGCCGTCGAGCGTCACGGCGCTCCCGTTGATGGAGCCGCCCTTGCCCTCGGAGCGGCCGGGCACCTTCGTCTCGGTGCCGGCGACCTGGCCGTTGACCGAGACCTCGTTGGTGTAGGCCGTGCCGCCTGCGGGCAGACCGTCCTGGCTCACGCACGTCGTGTAGGTGATGACGTACCGGTAGTCGGACGCTTTGAAGGCGAATGCGGGATCGGCGATGCCGTAGTCGATGGTGAAGGCCTGCGCCGACTCCGCGGTCACGCTCGGGGCGAGCATGCCGGTGACGTCGCGCTGCAGCTGGTTGCTGGGGCCGTACCGCTCGGTGATCTTGATGCCGCTGATCGTGTCGGGGCACACCTCGTGCCCGGCGCCGAGGGTCTCACTGAACACGAAGCCGTCGCGACCGAGCAGCTGGTCGCCGGGAACGCTGACGGTCCAGGCGATCTTGCCGTTGCGCTCGCCCCCGCCGAGCACAGTGCCAGACTTGGTGAGCGAGCCCTGCCAGGGCCGCGGGTGCACGCCGATGGTGCCGGAGGACTCGCCCCACACATCGACCGTCGCCTCGTTCAGGTATTCGGCGGATTCGGGATCGATCTGCCCGTCGGGCGTGCAGGTGTCGTACGTGACGCGGTAGGTCACGTCGCCGTCGAAGCCGTTCGGCTCGGGCGCGGTGAGGCGGATCGAGAAGTGCTGCGGGTCGGCGCCGGGAACCAGCTGGGCGATGCTCGTCACGTCGACGACGGTGCTGCCGCGCACAGTCTGCACCTTGAGGTTCGCCGGGGTGCAGAGCGCGTGCGCCGTGCCCGAGAGGGTGTCGGCGATGGTGATCGCGTCGTGGGCGCGCATCCGCGAGCCGGGCAGGTCGATGGTCCACTTCATGGACCAGTTATTGGCCTTCATCTCGCCGGCCTTGCTCCAGGTGTCGGGAACCTCGATGCCGTCGTCGATGCCGCCGCCTCCGGGGAGCTCGACGGGAACCTGCTTCCCGTTGAGGTCGAAGACGAGCGCGCGCTCGTCGGTCGCCTCGACCGCGGTGACGTCGAACGCGAACTCCCCGAGCACCAGCTCGGGGAAGAGGGCGACCTGCTCGGTGAGCGTGCACGTGACCACGCCGGTCTCGGCGTCGGCGAGACACGTCGCCCAGTCGACGACCTCGCCGGTCTCGGTGGGGCCGCTGAGCGCGAACGGCACATTGGCCGGAATGTTCAGCTCTCGGGGCAGCCCGATGGTGAAGACGTCGCCGGGGCGGGGCTCGGCGGCGGCCGCGTCCCAGCTCCCGGTCACGGAGACCGTGTCGCCGACGACGAGCTGGCCGCCGGGGCCGGTGCCCCCGCCGATGACGACCTCGTCGACGACGATGGCGGGGTTGGGGGCCGCGTGCGCTGCAGCGGGGATCGCCAGCAGGCCGCTCAGTGCGAGCACTCCTGCGGTGATCGCGGAGACGACTCTTCCGAGCCGGAAGGTGCGGACGCGGGGTCCGTGTGTGGTGTGGGAACGCATGTGCGCGCTTTCTCTCCTCATCTGGGCTGGTTCAGTCCAATGCATGCCGCGGTGGGGCGGGCGTCTCGCGCCGCTCGACCGCCGGCAATCCGCGCCGGCGCGGTGGCTTCCGCAGCGCTCGTGACCGTTCACGGGCGCCTCGGAAGCGGCAGCGGTCGGCCCCCGGGGGTGCGTCGGGGACGGCGTGCAGGAGCCGACTCACCGATAACACGGGGGATAGACGGTTTCGTGACGCGCGTTTCGAGAAGTTTTTTCGGGGCGCTGCGGAATCGCGCAGCCCGCCTGCTGACGCGGACGGCGGGTGCGAGGCGCGGGCGGGAGGCGCGGGTGGTTTGCGCCCGTCGGCGCCGCACCCTATTCTGGTATTCATTACCGAACGGTCAGTCACTAATTCGGCTGACGCGGGCAGACACGGAGGTCAGCGCCCATGCCAGAGGCTTTTCTCGTCGCGGGCGTCCGCACCCCGGTCGGCCGGTACGGCGGCGCGCTCGCGAGCGTGCGCCCCGACGATCTCGCAGCGCTCGCCGTGCGGGCGATCGTCGAACGCACCGGAGTGCCGCAATCGGAGATCGACGAGGTGATCCTCGGCGCCGCCAACCAGGCCGGCGAGGACAACCGCAACGTCGCGCGCATGGCGGCGCTGCTCGCCGGGCTGCCCGACAGCGTGCCCGGGTACACGGTCAACCGCCTCTGCGCCTCGGGCATGACGGCCGTGGCGAGCGCGTCGCAGGCGATCCGCGCCGGAGACGCCGACCTGGTGATCGCCGGCGGCGTCGAGTCGATGACCCGCGCGCCCTGGGTGCAGCAGAAGCCCGACCGGGCCTGGGCGAAACCCGGCCCCCAGTTCGACACGTCGATCGGCTGGCGCTTCACGAACCCCGAACTGCAGCGCCGCGAGCGGGCGACGCTCTCGATGCCCGAGACGGCGGAGGAGGTCGCCCGCCTCGACGGCATCACCCGCGACGACGCCGACGCGTTCGCCGTCGAGAGCCACCGCCGCGCCCTCGCCGCCATCGCGGCCGGCCGCTTCGTCGACGAGATCGTGCCGGTACCCGCGGCCGAGCGGCGCGGCGAGACGCGGATCGTCGACACCGACGAGGGCCCCCGCGCGGGCACCACCTCCGAGGTGCTCGCCGGCCTGCGGCCCGTCGTCGCGGGCGGCGCCGTCGTCACCGCGGGCAACGCGTCGTCGCTGAACGACGGAGCATCGGCGCTGCTCGTCGCGAGCGAGGCGGCGGTGCAACGGCACGGCCTCGCACCGCGGGCGCGCGTGGTGACGAGCGTCTCCGCCGCCCTCGCCCCCGAGATCATGGGGCTGGGCCCCGTTCCCGCCACCGAGCGGGCGCTCGCGCGAGCCGGCCTCTCGATCGACGACATCGGATCGATCGAACTCAACGAGGCCTTCGCCGCCCAGTCGCTCGCCTGCATGCGCCGCCTCGGCCTCGACCCCGCCCGCGTCAACGCCGACGGCGGGGCGATCGCCCTCGGCCATCCCCTCGGCTCATCGGGATCGCGACTGCTCGTGACCCTCCTCGGCCGCATGGAGCGCGAGGGATCGCGCTACGGGCTCGCGACCATGTGCGTCGGCGTCGGTCAGGGCACGGCGACCATCATCGAGCGGCTGGCGCCATGACCGGCCCGGCGCTGCGAGTCGAGGATCGCGGCGACTTCGTGCTCGCCACCCTCGATCGGCCGGAGAAGCGCAATGCGATCGACCGCGCCGTCGTCGACGCACTGCACGCGCTGTGCGCCGACCTCGAGTCGCAGCCGCGCACGCTGGTGCTGCGCGGGGCGGGGGGCAGCTTCGCCGCGGGTGCGGACATCGCGCAGCTGCGCGAGCGCACCGCCGCCGACGCGCGCGCGGGCATCAACACGCGCGCCTTCATGCGCGTGCACGCCCTGCCCATGCCGGTGATCGCCGTGCTCGACGGGCACGCGCTGGGCGGCGGCGCCGAGCTCGCCTACAGCGCCGACATCCGCATCGGCACGCACGCCCTCACGATCGGCAACCCCGAGCCCGGGCTCGGCATCATCGCGGCCGCCGGGGCGAGCTGGCGGCTGCGCGAGATCGTCGGCGACGGGCTCGCGGCCGAGATGCTGCTCGCCGGACGCATCCTCACGGGCGCGGAGGCGTTCGCCGCCGGCCTCATCACCCACCTCCACGACGACGGCGATGCGGCGTTCGCGGCCGCCGCGGCCATCGCGCAGCGCATCGCCCGACTCGATGCCGCCGCCGTGCAGGCGTCGAAGCGCGTGCTCGGCGCGCCCCGCTCCGCGCACCCCCAGATCGACCTCGCCGAGCAGGCGATCCTCTTCGACAGCCCCGAGAAGCACCGGCGCATGACCGCCTTCCTCGAGCGAAAGCAGCAGCGATGAGCGCAAACGACACGACGAACGCCGACACGACCTCCCCCGCCGTTCCGGAGCGCGTCGGCGTGCTCGGCGGTGGGCGCATGGGCGCCGGCATCGCGCACGCCTTCCTCATGGCCGGCAGCTCCGTCGTCGTGGTCGAGCAGAGCGACGCCGCAGCTGAGGCCGCGCGGGAGCGCATCGAGCGGAGCATTGCCGCGTCGATCGCGCGCGGGCACGCCGGCGATCCCGAGCGGCTCGCACGGGCCCTCGCCGTCACCACCGGCGTCGCCGCGTTCGCGGGGTGCGCGCTCGTGATCGAGGCGGTGCCCGAATCGCTCGAGCTCAAGACGCGCGCGCTCGCCGAGATCGAGCAGCAGCTCGCGCACGACGCCGTCATCGCGTCGAACACCTCGTCGATCCCCCTCGCCCGGCTCGCCGACGCCCTCGAGCACCCCGAGCGCTGCATCGGCCTCCACTTCTTCAATCCCGTGCCGGCGTCGTCGCTGATCGAGGTGGTGGTGAGCCCGAGCACCGCGCCCCGACTGCCCGAGGTCGCGGCCGGATGGGCGCGCGCCCTCGGCAAGACGCCGATCACCGTGCGAGACGCCCCGGGCTTCGCGTCGAGCCGCCTGGGCGTGGCGCTCGCACTCGAAGCGATGCGCATGGTCGAGCAGGGCGTCGCCAGCGCGACCGACATCGATCTCGCGATGGAGCTCGGTTACCGGCACCCCGTCGGGCCCCTGCGCACCACCGACATCGTCGGGCTCGACGTGCGGCTCGGCATCGCCGAGCAGCTCGAACGCGAGCTCGGCCCCGCCTTCGCACCGCCGCAGCTGCTGCGCGACCTGGTGGCGGAGGGGCGCCTGGGCCGCAAGAGCGGCAGCGGCTTCTACGAGTGGCCGGCGCCCGACGCCGCCCCCGCGCCCGCGCCCCACCCCTCATCCGATCCCGGCACGACAGGAGCCCCCCAATGACCCGAACGCTGCAGAGCTACGTCCAGGACGCCTGGTGGAGCCCGGCCGATGCCGCCGGAGGGGCGGAGGTGCGCGACGCCACCACGGGCGAGACGGTCGCCGTCGTCTCGAGCGCGGGGCTCGACCTCGCCGGCGCGATGGCGCACGCCAGGCGGGTCGGCCAGCGCCACCTCGGCGAGCTCACCTTCCATCAGCGAGCGGTGATCCTGAAGCAGCTCGCCCTCGCGCTCACCGAGCGGAAGGCCGAGCTGTACGAGCTCTCCACGCGCACCGGCGCCACGCAGGCCGACTCGTGGGTCGACATCGACGGCGGCATCGGGGTGCTCTTCACCTATTCGGGCAAGGGCCGCCGCGAGCTGCCGAACGCCCGCGTGCAGCTCGACGGCCCCGTCGAGCCGCTGTCGAAGGACGGCACGTTCCTCGGCCGCCACATCAGAACCACGCTGCCCGGCGTCGCCGTGCAGATCAACGCCTTCAACTTCCCGGTGTGGGGCGCCCTCGAGAAGCTCGCACCCGCGTTCCTCGCCGGCATGCCCACGATCGTGAAGCCGGCGACCCCCGGCGCGTACGTCACCGAGCACCTGGTGCGCATCATCGTCGAATCGGGGCTGCTGCCCGCCGGGTCCCTGCAGCTCGTCACCGGCTCGATCCGCGAGGTGTTCGACCACGCGCGACTCGGCGACGTGGTCTCGTTCACCGGCTCGGCCGCCACCGCCGACGCCCTGCGGCGCCACGACGCGGTGCAGACGGGCGGGGTCGTCTTCGGCGCCGAGACCGACTCGATCAACGCCTCGGTGCTCGGCCCCGACGCGGTGCCCGGCACGCCCGAGTTCGACGCCTACGTGCGGCAGCTCGTCGCCGAGATGACCGCGAAGGCCGGGCAGAAGTGCACGGCCATCCGCCGCGCCATCGTGCCGCATGCACTCATCGACCCGCTCGTCGACGCGGTGCGCGATCGGATCGCCGCGAAGGTCGTCGTCGGCGACCCGCGGGAGGCGGCGACCACCATGGGCCCGCTGGCCTCGATCGAGCAGCGCGACGAGGTGCTGCGCCAGGTGCAGGCGCTGGTCGACGGCGGCGGCCGCGTCGTCATCGGCGAGGGCCAGCGACCGGGCGAGCAGACGGCGTTCGTGGAGCCGATCCTGCTGCGCTTCGACGACGCGCTCGCGCCCCGGGTGCACGACACCGAGGCCTTCGGCCCCGTCGCATCGCTGATCGGGTACGCGACCCCCGAGGAGGCGGCGGAGCTCGTCGTGCGCGGCGGCGGATCCCTCGTCACGAGCGTGGCCTCGGCGGATCCGGTGTTCGTCGCCGGCCTCACGCGCATGAGCGCGTCCGCGAACGGGCGCATGCTCGTGCTCGACCGCACCGACGCCCGCACCTCGACCGGGCACGGCTCGCCGCTGCCGAACCTCGTGCACGGCGGCCCGGGCCGCGCGGGCGGCGGCGAGGAGCTCGGCGGGGTGCGCAGCGTCTACCACTACATGCAGCGCACCGCGATCCAGGGCAGCCCCGAGATGCTCACCGCCGTCACCGGCGTGTGGCACGCGGGTGCGGCGACCCGCGACGAGGCCCACCCGTTCCGCAAGCCGCTGCAGGAGCTGCGGGTCGGCGATCGCGTGGTGTCGGAGGAGCGGGAGGTCACGCTCGACGACATCGCGCACTTCGCGGAGTTCACGGGCGACACGTTCTACGCCCACACCGACGAGGCCGCGGCGGCCGCGAACCCGTTCTTCCCCGGCCGCGTCGCCCACGGCTACCTGCTGCTGTCGTTCGCCGCCGGCCTCTTCGTCTCGCCCGAGCCCGGGCCGGTGCTCGCGAACTACGGCCTCGAGCACCTCCGCTTCATCACGCCCGTGTCGCCGGGCGACCGCATCAGGGTCGCGCTCACCGCGAAGCAGATCATCCCCCGCGAGACCGACGAGTACGGCGAGGTGCACTGGGACGCGGTGCTCACCAATCACCGCGACGAGGTCGTCGCCACGTACGACGTGCTCACGCTGGTGTCGAAGTCGCACGAGGCGGTCGCCGCCCCGGCACCGCGGGGTTAGCGGAAGTCGGCCACCTCGTTGACCCTGAGGCCCGAGCGCACGTAGGCGAGCACAGCGTCGGCGAGCGCCTCGGGCGTCTCGGGGCCGTCGGGGCGGTACCACTCGACCAGCGAGTTCACCAGGCCGAACGTGAACCGCGCGGCGAGGCCGGGGTCGAGGTCGTCGCGCAGCGCGCCCTCGCTCCGTGCGCGCTCGAAGATCGCGCGCAGCCGGGCGGTCAGGGCGCGGCGCCGCTCCAGGGCGCGCAGCTCCACCTCGGAGTTGCCGTGCAGCCGCAGCAGCAGGATCAGGTAGGGCTGCTGCTCGCAGGCGACGAGCACCGCGGCGCGTACGATCTCGGTGATCCGCCCCACGGCCCCGGCCGGGGCGCCTCCGGCCTCCGCCTCCGCCTCGGCCTCGTCGAAGACCCGCTCCAGTGCGCCGAGCGCGCGCTCGAGCGCGATCTCGAGCATCTCGGCCTTCGAGGCGAAGTGGTGGTACACCGCCGACTTCGAGAGCCCGAGCCGGCTCGCGATCATGCCGAGCGACGAGGCGTCGTATCCGTGATCGGTGAAGACCTCGACGATGACCTCGAGCATGCTGCTCTGGTCGTACCCCGGCCGCCCCCTGCGGGGTGCGGCGTCCGAGCTCTCCATAGATCTTTCCCCTCAGGCGCGGCCCCGCGGCTCGCGAGGCGTGCACGCGGCCTTCCGCGTCGCCTGCAAATCTACCTCAGGCGGGCGAGGCGCCGGCCCGCAGGTCGTAGAGGCGCTTGAGCTTGCCCTCCGAGCGCGGCAGCGATCCCGTCGGCGCGAGTTCGGCTGCGATCGTCGCCCCGATGCGATCCTTCACGCACTTCTGCAGGCGTCGCAGCGCGGCGTCGGCGCCCGCGGGGTCCGCGTCGGGATCGGCCTCGATCCTGATCGTGAGGTGATCGAGCGCGGCCCGCTTCGTGAGTTCGAGCACGAAGTGGCTCGTCAGCCCCTCGACCTCGCACGCGATCTCCTCGATCTGAGTGGGGAAGAGGTTGACGCCGCGCAGAATGATCATGTCGTCGTTGCGTCCCGTGATCTTCGCGATGCGCCGGTGCGCGGGCCGGCCGGTGCCGGGGTGGAGCGAGGTGAGGTCGCGCGTGCGGTAGCGGATCATGGGGAACGCCTCCTTCGAGAGCGTGGTGAAGACGAGCTCCCCGGTCTGGCCGTCGGGCACCTGCTGCAACCGCTCGTCGATGATCTCGGGCAGGAAGTGATCCTCCCAGATGTGCGGGCCGTCCTGCGTCTCGACGCACTCGCTGCCCACGCCGGGGCCCATCATCTCCGAGAGGCCGTAGATGTCGACGGCGCGGATGCCCATCCGCTCCTCGAGCTCGCGCCGCATCGCCTCGGTCCAGGGCTCCGCGCCGCAGATCGCGACCTTGAGGCTCGTGCCGCGGGGGTCGAGGCCGGCCCGCTCGAACGCGTCGGCGATGGTGAGCAGGTAGCTGGGGGTGCACATGATCGCGTCGGGCTCGAAGTCGCGGATCAGCTGCACCTGCTTCTCGGTCTGCCCGCCCGACATGGGGATCACCACGCAGCCGAGCCGCTCGATGCCGGCGTGCGCGCCGAGCCCGCCGGTGAACAGGCCGTACCCGTAAGCGTTGTGGACGCGCCAGCCGGGGCGCACCCCTGCGGCGTAGAGCGATCGGGCGATGAGATCGGCCCAGGTGTCGAGGTCGCGCTCCGTGTAGCCGACGACGGTGAGCCTGCCGGTGGTGCCGGATGAGGCGTGCACGCGGCGCACCTCGTCCATGGGCACGGCGAAGAGCCCGAAGGGGTAGTGGTCGCGCAGGTCGCTCTTCGTGGTGAAGGGCAGCTTCTCGATGTCGGCGAGCGCGCGGATGTCGTCGGGGTGCACGCCCGCCGCGGCGAACCTCTCGCGGTAGAACGGCACGTTCTCGTACGCGTGGCGCACCGTCCACTGCAGGCGCTCGAGCTGGAGCGCCTCGAGCTCGGCGCGGGTCAGCCGCTCCGCGGCGTGGAGGGCGTCGGGCTGCCCTCCGCCCGAAGCGGGCGCGGGTGCGACGGCGGCGGGGGCGACGGGATCGTGGGTCTCGGTGATCATGGATTCGCTCTTTCGTCTTCGAAGGCTCAGGGGCGGGCAGGCTGGGGGGCAAGCTAGGGGTCGGTCAGGGGCGGGAGGGGCCGGTCGGTGGCGAACGACCGGCCCCGGAACTCGGCGATCGTGTCGCCGCGCTGGTCGCGCACGGTGATGTCGTAGAGCCCGTTGCGCCCCGACACCCATCGCCGCTCGGCGACGGCGGTGAGCGTGTCGCCGGCGCGGCTGGCGCGGGTGAAGGTGATGTCGACGCCGGAGGCGACGACGGCGTGCTCGCCCTCGTTGCACGCGTAGGCGAAGGCCGTGTCGGCGAGGGTGAAGACCATGCCGCCGTGCGTGATGCCGAAGCCGTTGACCATGTCGTCGCGCACGGTCATGGCGAGCTCGGCTCGGCCGCGCTCGAGTGCGCGGAGGCGGATGCCGAACGCGGTCTTCGCGGTGTCGGCCTGCAGCATGGCGGTGGCGGCCCAGCTCGGGTCGAAGGCGATGCGATCCTCGATGCCGTCCTGCGGCATCACGTCTGCGGGTGTACTCATGTGGCGCTCCATTGCGTCGGTGGGAACGGTGCGCCTCTCCCCTTTGCGGTGCCGCGGGGGGAGGCGTATACTGACTGAATGGTCGGTCAGTAATTCCGTTGACGACTCTACCACCAGTGTTCCGCCCGTGGCGAGACTTCACGAGCATTCGCACCGGCCGATCCCGAACCCGCACCCAGACACGGAGGCATCAGATGACATCGACGACCGATGAACTCGCCGAAGTCGCCGAGCAGCAGCGCTTCGACGCCCTGATCGCAGACGAGCAGCGCATCGAGCCCCGGGACTGGATGCCCGAGGCGTACCGCCGCACCCTCATCCGGCAGATCTCGCAGCACGCGCACTCCGAGATCATCGGCATGCAGCCCGAGGCGAACTGGATCACGCGCGCCCCGAGCCTCAAGCGCAAGTCCATCCTCATCGCGAAGGTGCAGGACGAGGCGGGCCACGGGCTCTACCTCTACTCGGCCGCGCAGACCCTCGGCATCACCCGCGAGGAGATGACCGACGCGCTCATCGAGGGCCGCGCCCGCTACTCGTCGATCTTCAACTACCACACGCCGACCTGGGCCGACATGGGCGCCATCGGCTGGCTCGTCGACGGCGCCGCGATCTGCAATCAGGTGCCGCTCTGCCGCGCCTCCTACGGCCCCTACGGCCGCGCGATGGTGCGCATCTGCAAAGAGGAGTCCTTCCACCAGCGCCAGGGGTTCGAGATTCTGTACGAGCTCTCCCACGGCACCGCCGAGCAGAAGCGCATGGCGCAAGACGCGGTCGACCGCTGGTACTGGCCCTCGCTCATGATGTTCGGCCCGAGCGACGACGCATCGCCCAACTCGGCGCAGTCGATGGCCTGGAAGATCAAGCGGTTCTCGAACGACGAGCTGCGCCAGCGCTTCGTCGGCATGTGCGTGCCGCAGTTCGAGGCGCTCGGCCTCGAGTGCCCCGACCGCGACCTGCGCTACGACGAGGAGACGGGCCGGTGGATCATGGGCGAGATCGACTGGAACGAGTTCTCCGAGGTGCTCGCCGGCCGCGGCCCCGCCAACGCCGAGCGCCTCCGCCACCGGCGCGAGGCCCACGACGACGGCGCCTGGGTGCGCGAGGCCGCCGCCGCCTACGCGCAGAAGATGCAGGATCGCCGCCGCTTCGCGGCCTGACGCCCGCCGAGCGGCGAACCCCGCGCACCGAGCGCTGAGCCCCGCGCCCGGCACCGAACCCCGCGCACCCCGCCCGCCGGGGCGGCGCACGCAGCAGATACGAGGAGACGAAGATGTCGACACCCGGAGAGACGGGCACCGAGGCCTGGCCCCTGTGGGAGGTGTTCATACGCGCGAACCGCGGACTGAGCCACGTGCACGCGGGATCCCTGCACGCTCCCGATGAGGCGATGGCCCTCCGCAACGCCCGCGACCTCTACACGCGGCGCCACGAGGGCGTCTCGATCTGGGTCGTGCCGGCGGCGGCGATCACCACCAGCGACCCGGATTCGAAGGGCGTGTTCTTCGAGTCGCCCGCGGGCAAGAACTTCCGCCACGCCGTCTACTACGCCCGCGCCGAAGGGGTGAAGCACCTGTGAGCGCGCAGACGAAGCCGGAGGCTGCCACGGCGCAGACGGCGACGGCGCGCCCGGACGCGGCCGACCCGCACGGCGACGTCAGCGTCGACGACCTCGAACTCGCCGACGAGCTGACCGGAGCCGGCGCCGGCGCCTCGGCGACGCCCGACACGGCCGAGTACGCGCTGCGACTCGGAGACGACGCCCTGATCCTCGCCCAGCAACTCGGCTGGTGGGTGTCGCGCGGGCCCGAGCTCGAGGAGGATCTCGCGCTGAGCAACATCGCGCTCGACCTGCTCGGGCACGCGCGCTCCCTGCTGCACTACGCGGGCAGCGCGACCGGGCGCAGCGAAGACGACCTGGCGTTCTGGCGCGACGAGCCCGAGTTCCGCAACTGCTGGCTGGTCGAGCAGCCGAACGGCCACTACGGCGACACGATCGCCCGCCAGTTCCTCTTCTCGGCGTACCAGGCCGAACTGTACCGCGAGCTGCTCGGCAGCAGTGATGCGACCCTCAGCGCCATCGCCGGGAAGGCCGAGCGGGAGGTGCGCTACCACCTCGACCACTCGGCCCAGTGGATGCTGCGGCTCGCGCTCGGCACCGACGCATCGCGCACCCGCATCACCGCGTCGCTGCGCGACCTGTGGCCGTACGTCGACGAGCTCTTCGCCGACGACGAACTCGCCGAGCGCCTCGCCGGCGTCGCCCCGCGCCCGAGCGCGCTGCGCGCCGGCTTCGATCGCACGGTGGGCGCGGTGCTCGCCGAGGCCGAGCTCGACGCCCCCGACGTGCAGCCGGCGCTCGCGCGCGGGCGTCGCGGCTTGCACAGCACGCGGCTCGGCTACCTGCTCGCCGAGATGCAGTGGCTCCCCCGACGGCATCCCGGAGCATCGTGGTGACCGCGGGGCGCCCCGCCGAACCCGAGGCGGCGCGGGTCTGGGACATCGCGGCGGAGGTGCCGGATCCCGAGGTGCCCGTGCTCACCATCGCAGACCTGGGCGTGCTCCGCACCGTCTCCACCGCCGCCGACGAGGTGCGCGTCGTGCTGACGCCCACCTATTCGGGGTGCCCCGCCATCGACCAGATGCGCGACGACGTCGCCCAGCGGCTGCGCGCCGCCGGCTATGCGCGCGTGCGCGTCGACACCACGCTCAGCCCGGCGTGGACGACCGACTGGATGAGCGAGGCGGGCAAGCGCAAGCTCGCCGCGTACGGCATCGCGCCCCCCGACTTCCGGTCGGCGGCGCGCTCGGGGCCGATCCCCGTCGCCCTCGCGGTCAAGTGCCCGCGCTGCCACTCGACCCGCACCCGCGAGATCGCCCGGTTCGGCTCGACCTCGTGCAAAGCCCTGTACGAGTGCCGCGAGTGCCTCGAGCCGTTCGACTACTTCAAGGTCCACTAGGAGCATCATGGCCGCCATCAACCTGGGCGCGCGGCAGCGCGCGACGTTCCACGAACTCCGGGTCGCCGAGGTGCGCCCGCTGACCGAATCGAGCGTCGAGGTGACGTTCGAGGTTCCCGATCGGCTCGCACCCGACTTCGCCTACCTCGCCGGGCAGTACCTCGCCCTGCGCGCCACGGTCGACGGCGAGGATCTGCGCCGCTCGTACTCGATCTGCCGCCCCCCGACGCCGGGCCGCATCTCCGTCGCCGTCAAGCGAGACCTCGGCGGCCGCTTCTCCACCTGGGCGAACGACTCGCTGCGACCCGGCGACACCCTGCAGGTGATGACGCCGCAGGGCGCCTTCACCTCGAACCTCGACGAGCTCGACGGCCGCCACGTCGTCGGCGTCGCCGCCGGCTCCGGCATCACCCCGATCATCACGATGGCGCACCGGGTGCTCACGCACAGCGAGACGAGCCGCTTCGATCTCCTCTTCACGAACCGGTCGTCGCTCGACGTCATGTTCGTCGAGGAGCTCGCCGACCTCAAGGACCGGTATCCGCAGCGCTTCGCCATCCACCACGTGCTCTCCCGCGAGCAGCGGTCGGCGCCGGTGATGTCTGGGCGACTCGACGAGGATCGCCTGCGCACCATCCTGGGCACCGTGATCCCGGTCGATCAGACCGACGAATGGGTGCTCTGCGGCCCCTTCGAGCTCGTGCAGCTGTGCCGCGACCTGCTGGCCGAGCTCGGCGTCGACCCGGCGCACGTGCGCTTCGAGCTGTTCTCGACCGGCGAGCCCGCCCCCACCCGGGCGCGCCCCGTCGAAGTGCGCGCCGGCGAGCGCACGATCGCGATCGACTTCACCCTCGACGGCACCTCCGCGAGCGTCGAGAGCCCCGTCAGCGCGCACGAGACCATTCTGAACGCCGCCCTGCGCGTGCGCAGCGACGTGCCGTTCGCCTGCGCCGGCGGCGTCTGCGGCACCTGCCGCGCTCGGGTGGTCGAGGGATCGGTGTCCATGACCGAGAACTACGCCCTCGAAGCCGACGAGATCGAGCGCGGCTACGTGCTCACCTGCCAGTCCCACCCGCAATCAGACCGCGTCGTCGTCGACTACGACGCGTGACCGAACCGGAGCCCGCATGATCACTCTGACCATCGCCGACGACGTCGCGGAGATCACCCTCGACGCGCCCGAGCGCCTGAACGCGCTCGGCCCCGACGACCTCCGCGAGCTCTCGGAGGCATACGCGCGCGCCGAGCAGCAGCGGGTGCGCGCACTCGTGCTGCGCGGGGAGGGGCTCGCGTTCTGCGCGGGGCGCGACATCTCGGGCGTCGACCCGCGCACCGACGACGTACACGGCTATCTCGGCGAGCTCGTGCAGCCGCTGCTCGAGCGCATGAGCCGCTTCCCCGCCCCCACGTTCGCCGCCGCGCACGGCGCGTGCCTCGGCGTCGGGCTCGGACTGCTCATCGCGACCGACGTGGTCTACGTCGCCGAGACCGCGAAGATCGGGAGCCCCTTCGCGAACCTCGGCGCGACCCTCGACTCGGGCGGGCACGCCCTGTTCTTCGAGCGGCTCGGCGCTCACCGCACCCTCGACCTCATCTACTCGGGCCGCCTCATGTCGGGCGCCGAGGCCGTGGCCTCGGGCCTCTTCTCGCGGTCGTTCCCCGACGCCGAGGTGCTCGACGCGACCCGTGCGGCTGCGGCGAGCGCGGCGCGCGGCGCGACCGAGGCGTTCCTCGCGTCGAAGGCGCTCGTCGCCGAGCTGCGCGATGAGCGCCTCGGGCTGTGGCGGTCGATGGCGCACGAGAACCGCGTGCAGGCCGCGCTCTGCGGCACCGACGACTACCGGGAGGGGTTCGCGGCGTTCCAGCAGAAGCGGCGGCCCGAGTTCACCGGCGGCTCCCGCTCCCAGCGCTCCTCCGAGGTGCAGGCGTGAACGCGGGTGCGGGCGTGAGCGCGGGTGCGAGTGCGAGCGCGGGCGCGGGTGCAGGCGTGAGCGCGGGCAACTACGTCGCCGAGCACGGCGCCGGCGAGCTGGCCGACGCGATGGGCATCGAGTTCCTCGAGTACACCGTCGAGCGCACGGTCGCCCGCATGCCGGTGCGGGGCAATCGGCAGACCGTCGGGTTCCTCCACGGCGGCGCCTACGTGGTGCTCGGCGAGACGCTCGGGTCGCTCGCGGCGAACCTCCACGCCGGGCCGGGTCGCCTCGCCGTGGGCATCGACATCAACGCGACGCACACGCACTCGGCCACCGCGGGCTTCGTGACCGCGGTCTGCACGCCCGTGCATCTCGGGCGCAGTCTCACCGTGCACGAGATCGTGGTCACCGACGAGGGGGGCCACCGGTGCTGCACGATGCGCATGAGCAACCTCGTCAAGGCGATGCCCTATCACGCGCGCACCGACGCGCTGCCCCGATCCGCGCCCTGAACTGCGCCCCGGTCCTCGCCCCGATCCTCGCACCGATCCTCGTTCCGAGCCCCCGCCAGCACCTCGGTGATGTGCTGCAGCGCCCCGTGCAGCTGCACGTCGCTCGCCGCCCCGTAGCCGAGCACCAGGCCGTGCGGGGCGCTCGCGGGGTCGTCGTAGTACTCGTGCAGCGGGGTCGTGGCCACCCCCCGCGCCGCGAGCTCGCGCACCGCCGCGGCGGCCGTCGGCCCCGGCTCCCAGGTCAGCGTCGCGTGCAGCCCGGCCTCGACCGCGTGCACGCGCACCCCAGGCGCACCCGCGAACGCGTCGATCACGAGCGTGCGGCGATGCGCGTACGCGCGCCCCACCCGCGCGAGGTGACGCCGCAGCCCGCCGCTCTCCAAGAACTCCGCGAGGGCGTGCTGCACCGTTCCCGAGAGCGGCAGCCCGAGATCGGCGCGCGCCGCGAGCGCCCGTTCGCGCACATCGGGGTGCCGCACCACCACGTACCCGCACCGCAGCCACGGCGAGAGCGTCTTCGAGTAGCTGCCGACGAGGGCGACGCGGCGCTCGTCGTCGAGCGACGCGATCGCCGGCAGCGCGGGGGCGCCGTGGCGGAACTCGCTGTCGTAGTCGTCCTCGATCACGAGGGCGTCGCGCTCGCGCGCCCAGTCGAGCACGGCGAGGCGGCCTGCGACGGGCATGCGGCCGCCGAGCGGGTACTGGTGGCTCGGCGTGAGCAGCACGCCGGCGAACGGCCCCTCCTGCGCGCGCAGCGCCTCGACGTCGATGCCGCCGCCGCGCACGGGAACGCCGACGGAGTGCCCGCCCAGGCGCCGGATCACCCGGCGCGATGCGGGGTACCCCGGCTCCTCGGTCGCGATCCGCGCACCCACCGGCCCCTCCGCGCGGAGCGCGTGCATCAGCAGCGCGATCCCGTCGTTCGTGCCCGCGGTCAGCAGCACGTCGTCGCGGTCGCACCGCACGCCGCGGGCCTGCAGCAGATGGTCGGCGATCAGCTCCCGCAGGCGCGCGTCGCCCGCCGGCGGGGGCGGCACGGAGGGCAGGTCGCGGCGCAGCGCTCGGCGCCAGGCGGTCTGCCACTCGCGCGTGCCGCCGAACTGCGTGGAGGGGCTCCCGGGCGACAGGTGATGGGCGCTGCGCCCCGGGGCGCCGCTCCGGGCGCCGGGCGCGGGCGGATCCCGATCGGGCCGCGCCGGGCGCGGCGTCGGCCGTCGCCCGGCGACGATGCTCAGATCCGCCGCGACGAAGGTGCCCGACCCCGGCACCGAGACGCAGTAGCCCTCGCCGATGAGCTCCTCGAACGCGGCGATGACGGTGCCGCGGGAGCAGCCCGTCGCGGCCGCGAGCGACCGGGAGGAGGGGAGCTGGGCGCCCGCCGCGATCTGCCCCGCGAGCACCGCTTCCCGCAGCTGCTCGACGAGGTGCTCCCGAGCCGTCGCCCCGGGCGCCGCGGTCGTGTCGAGCACGAGGTCGACCGGGATCCGATGTCGCATCGCCGCCTTTCCGGTCCACTGAACATGAATGATTCCGGAGTAACGGTACAACCAGTCGGCGCGGCACGATAGTGCTCAGGCCGTTCGCGTCGATCGGAGACGCGCACGGCCGATCGCCCCGGGCGGCCCGATCCGCCCCCGATCCGCCCCCGATCCGCCCCCTCAGCACGTTCAGGAATGGAGCTCCCGTGTTCACCGGTCTCAGCGCGTTTCCCCTCACCCCCTTCGTCGACGACGCCGTCGACGAAACCGCCTACGCCAGCCTCGTCGAGCGGCTCGCCGCCACCGAGGTCGACTCGATCACCGCCCTCGGATCGACGGGCTCGTACGCGTACCTGAGCCCCGAGGAGCGCTCGCGCGTCGCCCGCCTCGCCGTCGCGCACGCGGGCGCGACCCCCGTGCACGTCGGAGTCGGCGCGCTCCGCACCTCGCACGTGCTCGACAACGTGCGGAGCGCCGAGGCCGCCGGAGCCTCGGGGGTGCTGCTCGCGCCGATGACCTACCAGCCGCTCACCGACGACGACGTCTTCGAGCTGTTCGCCGCCGTCGCGGGGGCCACGCAGCTGCCCATCATCGTCTACGACAACCCCGGCACGACGCATTTCGCGTTCACCACCGAGCTCTACGGCCGCATCGCGCAGCTGCCCGGCATCGCGTCGGTCAAGATTCCCGCCCTGCCCGCCGACGCGACGGCCGCCGCGGATCGCATGGCCCGGATCCGGGCGGTGCTCCCCGAGCACGTCACCGTCGGCATCTCGGGCGACGCGTTCGCCGCCGCGGGCCTCGCGGCGGGGTGCGACGCCTGGTACTCGGTGACCGCCGGCACGCTGCCGCAGACCGCGCTGCGCATCCTCCGCGCGGCGCGGTCGGGCGATCCGGGCGCCGGGATCCGGGAATCGGAGGCGCTGCACCCCCTCTGGCGCCTCTTCAGTACGATGAGCGGCAGCCTGCGCGTCGTCGCCGCGATCGCCGAGCACCTCGGGCTCGTGCGCCGCGGATCCCTCCCCCTCCCGATCCTCGGCCTCACCGAGGCGCAGCGCGCCGAAGTCGCACAGGTCGCAGATGACCTCGGCCTCGTCAGCTGACGCGATGCCGCGCGGCGGGGGCGCGGATGCGGCTGCGGATGCGGCTGCGGATGCGGCTGCGGCTGCTGATGCAGCTGCGGATGCGGCAGCGCGGAGCGGCGAGGTCGAGCGGCCGCGCGGCGGGCTCGCGCGCTACGTCTTCGCCGCGACGCTCGTGCGGAGCGCCGACGGCGGCGCGGTCGTCGCGATCGTGCTGCTCGCGCAGCACGCGGGGCTCCCCGCCTGGGTGTCGGGCCTGCTGGGCGCGTCGATCACCGCACCGCACCTGCTCGGCCCATTCATCTCGCGCAGACTCGACACGGCCCGCGACGGGCGCATCGTCATCGCCGCCGCCGCCCTCGTGCACGGCGCACTGCTCGGCATCGCCGCGCTCCTCCTGCCCCACACCTGGGCCGTGGTGCCCGCACTCCTCCTCGGCGTCTCGGGCCTCTTCGGCCCGATGCTCACCGGCGGCATCAGCAGCCGACTGCCCGCGATCGCGGGCCCCGCGCAGCGGCATCAGCGGCGGGCGCAGAGCTGGGACGTGGCGAGCTACGGCGTCAGCGGCACCCTCGGCCCCGCGTCGGTGGCGTGGATCGCGGCGGGCCCCGGGCCCCTGACGGCGGCGCTCGTGCTCGCGGGCGCCGCGATCTTCGGGGCGGCCGCGGTGCTGGCGCTCCCCCGGCAGACCGCCGCCGCCGACGCCGCGGCGGTGCCGTCGCCGGTGCAGACGCTGCGGCGCATCTGGGGCTCCGGGCCGCTGCGGCGCACGCTCGCCCTCACCGTCACGGTCGCGTTCTCGGTCGCCGTGCTGCCGATCTACGCGGTGGCGGTCGCTCCGCAGTTCGGCGGCGCCGCCCTCGCGGCCGCCCTGGTCGCCGGTTACGGGGTCGGCAATCTGGTCGGGTCGGCGATCCTCATGGCGAAGCCGTTGCCCGGCGACGCCGACCGACTCGTCGTGGCGCTGTGCTTCGCCGTCGCCGCAGCGCTCGCCGTGGTCGCCGCGATGCCGACCTTCGCGGCAGCGCTCATCGCGTGCGGCGCCGCGGGAGTCGCGAACGCCCTGTTCTTCGCCGCGACGCTCGCAGCCCGCAGCGAGTACGCGCCCGTCGAGGCCCGCGGCCAGGTCTTCATCTGGGTCGGCGCGCTGAAGATCGCCGCCGGATCCGCGGGAACGGCCACCGCGGGCGTGCTGCTCTTCGGCGCGGCGTGGATGCCGGTGGCGCTCGTCGCGGGGGTGTGCGTCGCGGCGGGGCTGCTGAGCGCGCGCTCGCGGTCGCGCTCCCCCGCCGAGCACGAGGGTTCCGCCTGAGCAGGCTCCCCGCCGAAAGTGAGGGTTCCGCCTGAGCAGGCTCCCCCGCCGAGAGTGAGGGTTCCGCCTGAGCACGACGGAATAGCGCCGCGCGAAACCCTCACACTCGGCGCACACCCTCGTGCTCGCAGGTGTGAGGCCGGCAGCGCCGCCTGCCGCACCCCCTACCGCGCGCTCGCGCTCGCGCTCCCCCGCCGAGCACGAGGGTTCCGCGCGAGCCGGGTCGCCCGCCGAGCACGAGGGTTCCGCCTGAGCACGAGGGAATCGCGCCGCGCGAAACCCTCATTCTCGGCGTACACCCTCGTGCTCGCCGCGGGGAGGACGGCTGACGTCGCCAGGAGCGGCGGCGTGCGCCGGAGGCGGCGGCGCCGCAGGCGGCGGGGCGCAGGGGCGGCGCGGGCCCCAACCGCCCACGCCGCCCCCACCGCCTCCGCCGCCCCCTACCGCGCCGCCGAGCGCCGCGCGCGGGCGACCGCGAACGCGGTCAGCAGCAGGCCCGCCGCCGCCCACAGGGCGAGCACCACGGCCGAGCCCCCGGCCGATCCCGAGCCGGTCGCGATGCCCAGGAAGCCGTCGAGCGCCGCCCCCAGCGGGCTCGCGTCGCCCACCGCGGCGAGCGGTGCCGGCACGGTCGAGACGACGCCGACGGCGAAGGCGACGACCAGCAGTACGAAGGCGAGGAATCGTCCGGCGCCGCCGAGCAGCGCCGACATCCCCTGCACGAGCAGCGTGAAGGCGATGCCCGCGACCAGCGCGAAGCCGAGGAACCGCAGCCCCTGGGCGACGTCGTACCCGAGTGCGACGGGCAGCACGAGCCCGGCGGCGGCGCCCTGGATCGCGCCGAGCACGACCGCCGGGAGCGCGCTGCGCAGCGTGATGTACCCCACCCCGCGCGCCGCATCGCGGGTGCGCCGCCACAGCGGCGCCAGCACGAGGAACGCGGCCAGCGCGCCCGCCCAGAGCGCGATGCCCGCGAAGAGCGGGGCGCCCGAGGCGGTGAACAGCTCGTCACTGCCGCCCTCGGCCAGCACCGGCGTCACGGCGGTGCGCGCGAGCCGCTCCCGCTCGGCGTCGGTGGTGACCGGCACGCTCTCCGCCGCGGTCTCGAGACCGGTCGCGAGCTCCCCGGCCCCGCCGGCGAGCTGCTCGGTGCCGCCCACGAGTTCGCCGGTGCCGTCGGCGAGCTGCGTCGCACCGTCGGCGAGCTGCGGGGCGCTGGCGGCCAGTTCCCCCGTGCCGGCGCTGAGCGTCGCCGCGCCATCGGCGAGCTGCGCCGCACCCGCCGAGAGCTGCCCGCCCTCCGCCGCCAGTCGGTCGAGGCCCGAGCCGAACTCGGTCAGGCCGTCGGTGAGCTGCCCGAGCTGGGCGAGCTGCGCCGCGGGGTCGGCCCCGGCAGCCCCGCCGCCGATCTGCTGCTGCAGCGCGTCGGTGGCCTGCGCCACGCCGGCGGCGCCCGTGCCCGCGTCGGCGAGCCCGCCGCCGATCGCGCCGGCGTGGGCCTGCAGCCTGCCTGCGAGCCCCTCGCAGAAGGCGGGGTCGCTCCCGCTCGCGAAGCACTCGGCGACCAGCGGTTCGATGTCTGCGGCGAGCGCGGTCGCACCGGCGCCGGCGCTCGTCAGCCCCTGTTCGAGCTGCACCGACGGCGCCGCCGCACTCGCCTGCAGCTGCTGCAGCGCCCCCGCGAGGCTCTGCAGCTGCTGCACGGCGGCCGTCGCGCCGGCTGCGAGCGAGGGGTACGCATCGGCGAGCTGCTGCGTGCCCGCGACGTAGGCGCCGACTCCCGTCGCGAGGTCGCCCGATCCGGTCGCGAGTGCGCCGGCGCCGCTCGCGAGCTGCTGGGTGCCGTCGGCGAGCTGCCGGGTGCCGTCGGCGAGCTGCGTCACGCCGTCGTCGAGCTGCGCGGCTCCCGCTGACAGGTCGGAGGCGCCGTCCGCGAGCCCGGCGGCCCCGTCTGCGGCGTCGCCCACCCCCGCGCCGAGCTCGTTGAAGCCGACGTAGACGCCGTCGACGAATTGCTCGCCGAGCTGCTCGTTCAGCACCCGCGTCGCGGTCTGCGTCACGATGCCCGAGAGCGCGGTGTCGATGAGTCGGCCGCGGTCGCTCTCGGTCACGTCGATCCTCGCCTGCGTCGCATCGCTCGGGTCGCCCGACAGCGAGGTCGCGTCTCGCGAGAAGCTCTTCGGAATCGTCACGACGGTCGCGTACCGGCCGTCGGCGACGCCCGCGGCTGCGTCGTCGGCGTCGGTGAGCACCCACGTGAAATTCGTCGTGCCGCCGTCGGCGGATATCGCGCCCGCTCCGGTATCGCGGCCCGGATCAGCGGCGCCCGGATCGCCGATGAGCTCGCCCGCGAGCACGCGCCCGAGGGGCACGACCTGCCCGTCGACCTCGGCCCCCTCGTCGAGGTTGACCACGGCGGCGGTCACGCGCTCGAGGCGCTCGTTCGGGTTCCAGAGCCCCCAGAGCAGCACGCCCGCGATCGTCAGCGGCACGAGCATGATGCCGACGACCGTGGTCCATCGCACGGGTCGGGTGCTCTTCAGTCGAGTCAGTGCTGCGCTCATCGTGCGCTCCCTTCGTGGTCGCGGGATTGCGACGCCGCGTGCGGTTCTGCGGGGCGGGTGCCCGTCTCGGGGGCGCCCACCGCAGGAACGCCCTCCCCGGAAGCGCCCACCGCGGAAGCGCCCACCCCGTGAGCACTCGCCGGGGCGACGAGCTCCGTGTCGGCGGGCAGCAGGCGCCGCGCGGCTTCGGCGCCGCCGAGCACGAGGAAGGTGCACTCGGGTGCCGCTCCGCGCGCGCCGTCGACGGCGTGCGCCGCGAGGGCGGATCGCGCGTCGTCGACCGCCGGGGCCGCGTCGTCGACCGCCCCCGGGTCGGCGTCGGCGCCCGAGCGCCCGCGCAGGTCGAGCACGAGCACTGCGGGGCGGTCGCGCAGGGCGGCGCGCAGCGTCTCCGCGGTCGCCCAGGCGGAGCGCGTGCGCAGGGAGGCGGCGCGCTCGGGGAGCAGCAGTCCTGCCACCTTCGCGGTGCCCCCGGCGATGGGCCGTCGACCGGTCAGCGCCTCGGCGAGCGGAGCCGCGTCGGCGAGCTCGTGCGGGTCGAGCACGAGCGCCTGGCCCGCTGCGACGCGCACCGTCGGCGACACGGCGCCCGGGCGCAGCGCGAGGGCGTCCGCCGCCACCCGGGCGTCGGGCAGGTCGGCGGGCCAGGCGGCGTGCGCGAGCTCGCGGGCGAGGCCCTCGCCCTCGACGTCGAAGACGGGCAGCATGCGGCTGAGCCGGCGCGGCATGCTCCAGGCGCGGTCGCCGAGGAGCGCGAGCACCGCCGGCACGAGCGTCATGCGCACGATGAACGCGTCGACGAAGACGCCGACGGCGAGCCCGAGCGCGATCACCTTGATGCTCGGGTCGCCCTCGGGCACGAAGGCGGCGAACACGGCGAACATGATGAGCGCGGCGGCGGTCACCACCTTCGCGCTGCCGACGAATCCGCGGCGGATCGCGGTCTGCGCGTCGGCGCCGTGCACGTACTCCTCGCGGATGCGCGAGACGAGGAAGACCTCGTAGTCCATGGCGAGGCCGAAGAGCACGCCCATGAGGATGATGGGCATGAAGCTCAGCACGGGGCCGGTCGCGTGCACGTGGAGGGCGTCGCCGAACCAGCCCCACTGGAAGACGGCGACGACCGCTCCGAAGGCGACGCCGACGGAGAGCAGGTAGCCGAGCGTCGCCTTGATGGGCACCCACACCGAGCGGAAGACCATGGCGAGCAGGATCAGCGAGAGCCCGACCACGAGCACGCCGAAGGGCAGCAGCGCCTCGCCGAGCAGGTGCGACACGTCGATGCCCACTGCGGTGAATCCGGTCACCGCCAGGCTGACGCCGTACTCGTCGAGCCAGGCGTCGTGGTGCGCGCGGAGCTCGGCGACGAGCTCGGATGTGCTCTCGGCCTGCGGGCCCTCCTCGGGCACGACCTGGATGATGCCGGTGTCGGCGTTCTGGTTCGGTGTGGCGAGCGGCACGTCGTGCACGCCGGGGATGCCGCGCACCTCGTCGGCAAGATCCTCCATCAGCCCGACTGGGTCGTCGCTGGTGATGATCGATCCGGTGAGCAGGAGCGGCCCGTTGGCGCCCTCGCCGAAGTGCTCGCCGGTGAGCTCGTAGGTGATGCGGGCGGGGTCGGTCGCCTCGAGGGTCTCGGCTCCGGGGAGCGCGAGTCGGAGCTGCGTCATCGGGATGGCCGCGACGCCGAGCACCACCAGCACGGCGAGGATCGTGGCGACGGGTTTCGCGGTGACGGCGCGCACCCATCCGCCGAAGAAGCGGTCGGCGCGGCTCGTCGCCCGCGCGGGCGCGCTCGCGGGCGCTTCGACGGCGTCGCCCGCGGCGAGCGCGGCGCGCTGGCGCCGGGGCAGAATCTTGAGCCCGGCCATGGCGAGGATGGCGGGGGTGAGCGTGACGCCGATGAGCACGGCGACCGCGACGCCGGCTGCTGCGGCGACGCCGAGCGCGGTGAGGAACGGGATGCCCGCGACGGCGAGGCCGAGCAGGGCGATGATCACCGTGAGCCCGGCGAAGACGACGGCCGATCCGCTCGTCGCGGTGGCGCGGGCGATCGATTCGGTGATGCCGAGGCCCGATCGCAGCTGCTCCTGGTGCCGGCTCACGATGAAGAGGGTGTAGTCGATGCCGACGGCGAGCCCGAGCATGAGGGCGAGCATGGGGGTGGTCGAGGTCATCTCGGCGAACGCGGTGGTGACGAACAGCCCGGCGATCGTGACGCCGACCCCGATGATCGCGATGACGAGCGGCATGCCGGCGGCGGCGAGGGAGCCGAGCGTGAAGAGCAGCACGATGAAGGCGATGAGCACGCCGATCGCCTCGGTCGCGGTGAAGCCGGGGATCGACACGGAGAACACGTCGCCGCCGTAGGAGACCTGGGTGCCCTGGGGCAGGCGATCCTGGAGGCGCTCGGTCGTCTCGATGATGCCGTCGGTCGTCGCCTCGGGCACGTCGCTCTGGGAATCGGTGATCTGGATCGTGAGGAGCGCGGCCCGCCCGTCGTCGCTGAGGTCGCTCGCCCCCTGCTCGGCGAAGGGGGATGCGACGGCGCTCACGTGGTCGAGCTGCTCGAGTTCGTCGACGGCTGCTGCAACGGCCTGCCGGGTGCGCGGCTCGTCGGCGCGGGCGCCCTCGGGGGCCACGACGATAATGGTGGCGCTCGTGCCGCTCACCTCGGGGAAGGTACGGCCGAGTGTGTCGATCGCCTCCTGCGATTCCGTGCCGGGGATGGTGATCGGCGCGTTCGCGCCCTGCGAGAACAGGCCGGCTGCGATGCCGAGCACGGCGAGGATCGCGATCCACATCGCGAGCACCAGCCATCTCGCGCGCGTCGCCCAGAGTCCGATCGCGTGGAGCAGAGTCGACATGGGGTGGAGCCTCTCGGTCGGGGCGGAGCGGGGAGCGGGCGGAGCGGGGAGCCGGCGGAGCGGGTTCGATGCACGAGTGCATCCGTTCCGATGCACGAGTGTATCCGATTCGGTACACTCCTGTATCGGGAGCCGCTCAGGCTAGGCTCTCCCTGCTGGCCGCAGACCGGAGAGGAGGCCCGCGATGACGAGCACCGCGCACCAGGATCCGCCGACGGCGCGCCGCCGAGAGACACGCAGCCGCCTGCTCGACGCCGCCACGGAGGTCTTCGCCGAGGCCGGGGTGCAGAGCGCCTCAGTGGAGCAGGTGTGCGCCCGCGCCGGCTACTCCCGCGGCGCGTTCTACTCGAACTTCACCTCCAAGGAGCAGCTGTTCCTCGCACTGCTCGAGCGCGAATTCGACCGGCGCATCGACGACGTCGAAGCCACCATCGCCGAGCTCACGCCCACGCTGCAGCAGCACCACGGCAGCATCGACGCCGAGCAGGCCGCCGCCTACATCGCCCGGTTCATCGCCGCGGAGCAGGGCGGCGCCCACTGGATCATCCTCGAGCACGAGTTCGCGCTGCTCGCGATGCGCGACCCCGAGATCGCACCGGGCTACCTCGCACTCCTCGAACGCGCGACCGCCGGCCTCGCCGCACTCGTCGAGACCGCGATCGCCGCGGCCGGCCGCCGCTTCACCCTCCCCACCGATCGCACCACCGAGCTCATCAACGACATGTGCGAGCGCGCGGCGCGCGTCTCGGCCCTGCAAGGCGCGCCCGGGGGCGAGGATCACCCGCGCGGCATCGCCGCGCTCCCCCGCGAGATCGGCGAGCTGCTCTTCGCGGTGACCGAGCCGGTCGAGCCGATCGAGCCGGGCGAAGCGGCCCGGCACGTCGCGACGCCGCCCGTCACCCCGCGCTGATCGTACGACCCAGCTCGGCGGCCTCCGCCTCCGCACGCCGCAGGTCCGCCGCAGCCCACTCCGCCCCGAGCTCCGGCAGCATCTCCGCGAGCGTGCGGCTCGTGCCCACCACGTGCACCTCCATGCCGAACCCCGCCGCGAAGAGATGCGCGAGCGGCGCCGTCACGAAATCCTGCACCTCCGGCTCGAGCGGCCCGCCCTGCGCGGTGACGATCACCGCGGGCCGTCCCGCCAGCGGGCGCTCCGAACCCGCCCACGACGCCGTGACGCCGGGCACGTGCACGAGATCGATCCACGCCTTCAGCGTCGACGGCATGGCATAGTTGTACATCGGCGCACCCACCACCAGGGCATCGGCGTCGAGCAGCTCGGCGATCAGCCGATCCTGCATGCGCCGCGTCGACGCCTCGAGCGGGTCGCCGCCGCGCAGCGCCTCCGGCCAGTGCTGCGCGCGCTCGCGCAGGTGCGGCGGCTGGTCGTCGTGCAGGTCCCGCTGCACCACCGTGAACGCATCGCCCCGACCCATCCAGGCCTCCGCGACCGCGTTCGTGAGCACGCGCGTGCGCGAGGCGCGATCGGCAACGGCTCCGTCGATCTGCAGCAGTGTCGGCACGAGATCCCCTTCCCCGCTCTCGAGACGAGGATACCCCCGCTCCCGTAGAATCGAGCCGTGCTGCTCTCAGATCGCGACATCAAGGCCGAACTCGAATCGGGACGCATCGGGCTCGCCCCGAGCGAAGCCTCGATGGTGCAGCCCTCGAGCGTCGACGTGCGGCTCGACCGGTACTTCCGCCTGTTCGACAACCACAAGTACGCGGTGATCGACCCCGCCGAGGAGCAGCCGGAGCTGACGCGCCTCATCGAGGTCGACCCCGAGGAGGGCTTCATTCTGCACCCCGGCGAGTTCGTGCTCGGATCGACGTTCGAGCAGGTCTCGCTGCCCGACGACATCGCCGCGCGACTCGAGGGCAAGAGCTCGCTCGGGCGGCTCGGCCTGCTCACCCACTCGACCGCCGGCTTCATCGATCCGGGCTTCTCGGGTCACGTCACCCTCGAGCTCTCCAACGTCGCGACGCTGCCGATCCGCCTCTGGCCCGGCATGAAGATCGGCCAGCTCTGCTTCTTCAAACTCACCTCGCCCGCCGAGCGCCCCTACGGCTCGGGCGCGACGTTCTCGCGCTACCTCGGCCAGCGCGGCCCGACGGCCTCGCGCTCGCACCTCAACTTCCACCGCGCCGACGTGACCGCCACCTCTGCCGGAGCGCTCGGGGCCTGATACCCGGCGGGCGGATCGGCGGGCCGCTGCTCGCGCTGCGCCCCGCCCGTGCGCGGCGCGTACCGCGCGCCTAGTGCTGCGCGCCCAGCTCGACGAGCAGCACGCCGGCGCCGATCAGCGCGATGCCCGCGCCCATCACCCACGTCAGCGGCTCCTTGAAGAGCACGCGGCTCATCACGGCGGTGAGCGCGACGCCGATCGCCGCCCAGATGCCGTACGCGACGCCCAGCGCCATGCCGAGCGACAGCGTCACCGACAGCATCACGAACGCCGTCAGATACCCGACCGCCACAGCGACGAACCAGAGCCGGCTCGGGCGCTTTCCGGGCGTCGCCGTCGTCGCGACACGCAGTGAGAGCGACGCCGACACCTCGGTGACGATCGCGATGGCCAGGGTGACGAACATCATGCGCCGGCCGTCTCCGACGCTCGCGGCGCTGCGCGCGCTGCACGGCGCTGCGCCGCCTGCGATCCCAGCTCGACGAGCAGCACGCCCCCGATGATCAGCACGATCCCGGCGCCCATGAGCGCGGTGAACGGCTCGCGGAAGACGACCGTCGACAGCCCGGCGGTGAGCGCGACCCCGGTCGCTCCCCAGATGCCGTACGCGACGCCGAGCGGCATGCCGAGCGACAGCACCTTGCCGAGGCAGACGAACGAGCCGACGTACCCGACGGCGACCGCCGCGTACAGCGCCGGGGCGTCCAGCGCGCCCTTCAGGCTCATCGATCCGGCGACCTCCAGCAGAATCGCGGCGGCCAGATAGATCCAGGCCCTCACGTCTCGCCGCGCGCGCGGCGCGCCTCCGACTCGGCGACGATCCGCTGCTGCTGCTTCGCCTGGCGGGTGAGCACCGTCGACAGCACGAGGCCGCCGACCAGGGCGACCCCGATCAGCAGGTACAGCCCGAGATCCGGATCGATCACGCGCGCGACGTACATGAGCACGATGAGGATCGCGAGCACCGCGCCCTCGGTCAGCGCGAACCGCAGGAAGAACCGCATGCGCGAGCGGGACAGCGCGTCGAACTCGCGCTGGCCCACGGCGTCGAGTGCGGGCAGGCCGTGCGAGGCGGGGTGCGTCATGCCTCGAGGCTAGCAACCCGGGGGCGTGCGCCGACGCCGCCGCACCGCACGAGCGCGCGTCGGGGCCGCTCGGTGCGCGTCAGCGCCGCGGCGCAGAGCGCTGCGCGTCGCGCCGGGCCTGCTGCGCGAGCATCTCGTTGTAGGCCTCCAGCTCGGCGCCGCCCGAGCGGTCGTCTGCGCGATCTTTGCGCTTCTGCTCCTTCTCGTCGCTCCGCGACCACTGGATGGCGACGATCAACGCCAGCGCGAGCGTCGGCAGCTCGCCGATGCCCCAGGCGATGCCGCCGCCGGTCGACTGATCCTCCAGCGGCGGCGCCCCCCACGTGCGACCCATCGCCCCGTACCAGTCGGAGAGCAGCAGGCCGTCGCCCGTCATGATGGTGACGCCGAAGAACGCGTGCGACGCCATCGTCGCGAACAGGGTGACGATGCGCAGCGGGTACGGGAAGCGGTACGGCACCGGATCGACGCCGATCATCGACAGGTTGAACAGGTAGCCCGAGATCAGGAAGTGGATGATCATCCACTGGTGCCCGAGATGCTCCTCCGCCGCCCACCGGGCGATCGGCGTGAAGTAGAACACCCACAGCGATCCCGAGAACATGACGGCGGCGAAGGCGGGGTGCGTGACCAGCTTCGAGAAGGGCGTCTGCACCCCCCACAGAATCCACTCGCGGCCGCCCCACGAGCCGTCGCCGCGCTTGTGCGTGGCCCGCAGCGCGAGCGTGACGGGCGCGCCGAGCACGAGGCAGAGCGGGATCAGCATGGCGAACATCATGTGGCCGAGCATGTGCACGCTGAAGAGGTACTGCTCGTACGCGTTGAGCGCGCCGTTCGTCGTGTACGCGAGCAGCAGGATGCCGAGCACCCACGCCGTCGTGCGCCCCGCCGACCACCGGTCGCCGCGTCGGGCCAGTCGCACCACGGCGGCCAGGTACATCGCGATCGCGAAGACGCACACCAGCACCCAGAGCAGATCGAACTTCCACTCCGTGAGATACCGCATCGGGGTGAGCTCGGGCGGCAGCGGATCGCCCGTGAGCCACTCGGCCGGTCCGATGCCGCCCGGCTGATCGCGCACGGGTTCCAGGGCCACAGGCGTGGCGGTGCGGCCGAGCGCCCCGGCGATCCCGCTCGCAATGCCCATCACCGCGAGCTCGGTGACCACGAACCAGGCGAACGGCCGGGTGCCGCTCGCCGACTCCGCGATGCGCGGGATGAGCCGCACCCGCTGCATCGCGCCGAAGGCGCCGAGCACCACGAGCGATCCCGTCTTGAGCAGCACCAGCTGGCCGTAGCCGGTGCCGAGCAGCGCATCCCACGAGCCGACGCGCAGCCAGGCGCTCACGACGCCCGAGGCAGCGACGCCGATGAACGCGAGCAGCGCGATCGACGAGTAGCGGGCGGTGTACGCCGAGAGGCGCTGATGGTCGATCGTGCGCGCGACGCAGATCAGCGTGAGCAGGCCCCCGAGCCACACCGCGGCGCCCACGATGTGCACGAGCAGCGCGTTCACGGCGGCGCCGTGCCCCGAGGCCCCCGCCGCGTGCCCCTGCTGGGCGAGCGGAAGCGCCGTCGCGAGCGCTGCGACCAGCACCACCAGCGTAAGCTTCCTGCCGCGAATGGCGAACGCGAGCACCGTGGTCACCGCGGCGAGCAGCAGTTCGAGCAGCCAGAACTGGCCGAGCTCGATCTCGGTCAAGAACTGCGCGAGACCCGCTCCGAACGAGGCGTCGCCCGAGAACGGCTGGCTCGACACGTCCAGGTAGGTGAGCAGCGTCGCCGCGGCGCTCGCCACGGTGAGCACCGCAGAGGATCCCGCCGCGAAGTCCATGGCGAGCCGCGTCTCCGGCCGGTCGTTGGCGAACACCCAGACCGCCATCACGACCGAGCCGATGAGGCCCGCCATCGCGACGTTCACGATCGTGCGCGTCAGCGGCAGCCCGAAGCGCACGAACGCGCCCGGATCGGCGATCGAGCGCTCGGCGGCGGCACCGCCGATGCCGAGGCCGAGCCAGAGCGCCAGCAGCGTAGCGGCGAGCAGCACGGCAGGGGCGAGAACGCGGACGAAACGGGGCACCCGACTAGCCTACGCGCACCGCGGTGTGAGCTCGGTCGGCACCCATGCGGAGGCGCGGGGGCGCGGGGGCGGGGCTGCGCGGCTGCGCGGCGACGCGACGCGGACGCGAGACGTGTTGGAACGACGAAACCCCCGAACCGCTTCGCGGTCCGAGGGTTTCGAGGAAGACGGAGTTACTTGACAGCAGCCTTGAGCTTGCTGCCGACCGACACCTTGACGCGCTTGCCGGCGGGGATGTCGATGGACTCGCCCGTGCGGGGGTTGCGGCCGGTGCGAGCAGCGGTGGTCGCGGTCTCGAAGGAGATCCAGCCGGGGATCGACACCTTGTCGCCCGAAGCGACGGTGTCGGAGACAGCGGAGAACAGCCCGTCGATCACGCTGGAGACGGCGGCCTGGCTCTGGCCGGTCTCGGCGGCGATCTTCGCGACAAGCTCGGTCTTGTTGAGTGCCATGTTGTGTCCTTCCAAGGCGATGCGCCGCAACCGGGCATGCCCCTAGATCTGGGTTCAGGGTTCCCTCCGGGTGGAGGGTCCGATCGATTGATCGGTACGAATCTACCCCAATTCGGCGGAATGATGCCGAACTTCAGCCGGGGATTCCCCAGACTTAGGTATCGGGAAGCGATATTGCAGTGGTCTGAGAGCGTTTTTCAGTACCGTTCGCCGGAAATGCGAAAAGGCGCGGACCCGAAGGATCCGCGCCTTTCGCGTTGCGGCTGTCGCCGGCTCGAGCGTTACCAGCTCGACTTGGTGATGCCGGGCAGCTCGCCCCGGTGCGCCATGTCGCGGAAACGCACACGCGAGACGCCGTACTTCGTCAGCACGCCGCGGGGGCGGCCGTCGATGACGTCGCGGCTGCGCACGCGCACCGGCGAAGCGTTGCGGGGCAGCTTCTGCAGCCCGACGCGTGCCGCCTCGCGGCTCTCGTCGGTGCCGTTCGGATCGACGAGGGCCTTCTTCAGCTCGAGGCGCTTCGCCGCGTAACGCGCAACGATCGCCTGACGCTGCTTGTTCTTCGCAATCATGCTCTTCTTCGCCATGATTAACGCTCCTCTCGGAAGTCGACGTGCTTGCGGATGACCGGGTCGTACTTCTTCAGCACGAGACGATCGGGGGTGTTGCGACGGTTCTTCTTGGTCACATAGGTGAACCCGGTGCCTGCCGTCGAACGGAGCTTGATGATCGGACGTACGTCCTTGTCCTTAGCCATTAGAGCTTCACCCCGCGCTTCTGCAGATCAGCGACTACCGACTCGATGCCGCGTGCATCGATCATCTTGATGCCCTTGACCGAGAGGGTCAGGGTCACCTTGCGACCGAGCGAGGGCACGTAGTAGGTCTTCTTCTGGATGTTCGGATCGAACCGACGCTTCGTGCGACGGTGCGAGTGCGAAATGTTGTGTCCGAAGCCGGGAACGGCGCCGGTCACCTGGCACACTGCTGCCATGATGTTTCCTCTCATACCGTGAGACCGGACGGCCTCACCCAAGATTTCTTGTCTGCGCGAGTCTGCGACGGCGCCGGTCTCGGCTCGCTGCGATCGATTCACGCGGTCTGTGCACTGGGACGGCGCACAGCCAAAGATCGAGCATACGTCATTACGGCGCTTCGGGCAAGTGGAACGGCGGCGAGCGGGCGCTTCAGGCGTCGTGCTCGCGCTTCACCTGCGCAAGGCGCGTCTCCGCCTGCGCGTAGGCGAGTGATTCCTGCTCGAGCACGTACTCGAGGTCTCCGATGTTGGTGCGCAGGATCTTCACCACGTCGTCGAGTTCGGCGCGCGCCCCGATCTGCTCGCTGATCCGCGCCTCGGCTTCGCGTATCCGCGCCTGCTCGGAGTCGAGGGCCGCCTTCGCCCGGGCGAGGTTCTGCCGCGCGATCTCGACTTCGGATTCGACGCGGGCCTTGTCGCGCACGACGTCGCGCAGCTCCTCCTCCGCCTCGAGGCGGGCGCGGCGCAGGCGCTCCGCCTCTTTGGCCGCGAGGCGGCGCTCCCACTCGGAGAGCGACGCGCCGCCATCGGCATGGGGTGCTGCACGCCGCTCCGAAGGGGCGTGCGGGGGCGCGGGGTCGTGCGCCTCGCGAACGGGAGCGCTGTTGCGCGCGATCCAGTCGGCGAGCATGGGGGTGATGTTCGCGTGCTCGGCGACCCTGCCCCGGAGCTCGGGGAACTTCGCGGCGATCTCCGCGAGTTCGGCGGCCGCGGTCGTGGGCGCGGCGAGCAGCTCGCGGGCGGCGTCGAGCGTCAGGCGTGCAGGCGCGGACTCCCGGTTCACGATTCGTCGAGGGAGCGCTGCGCGGCGCCCATCAGCGCCAGGCGTTCTTCGAGTTCGACGCGCAGCAGCCGCTCGCGCCGCTCGCGCTCCTCCGCTGCGGAGCGGCCGTCGCTCTCGGCGTCGAGCCGCGCTTCGAGGGCGAGCCGCGACTGGGTCTCGTCGAAGATGGTCTGCTCGAGCTGGCGCGCGCGCGAGCGCTCGTCCGTGAGCAGCGCCTCGAGTTCGGTCACGCGCAGCTCCAGCTCGGCTTCGGCGGCGACGTTCTCGACGGTGCGCTGCTCGGCCTGACGCTCCATCTCGGATCGGAACACGTCGAGTTCGTTCTGCAGCGAGAGCAGTTGCTCGTTCAGGTCGGCGACCTGCGCCTCGGCGCTCTTCCGTGCGCTGCGCTCGACCGATACCTGGGCCTCCAGTTCGGTGCGCATGAGCGATTCGTTGCGCGCGCGGGCCTCGGCCTCGGATCGGGTGTCGGCCTCGGCGGTGAGCAGTGCCTCGGTCTCGAAGGCGAGCTGCGAGACGACGGCGAGCCGTTCGTCGAGCGTCGCCCGCTCCTCCGCCAGCTGCGTGAGGCGCTCGCCCGCCTGCTCGAGCTCGGCTTCGGTTGCGGCGCGCTGCTGCTGCTCCTCCTCGTGCTGCGCCGTCAGCTCCTCGATCTCGCGGCGCAGCTCGACGAGTTGGGTTTCGAGGCTTCGCCGCACCTCGGCCTCGCTCCTCGCGAGGGCTTCGGCTCGCTCGCGCGCCTCCTCCTCGAGTCTGCTCTGCGCTTCGGCCGAGGCGCGCGCGCGGGCTTCGGCGAGCGTCTCCTCCTGCGATCGGTCCCTCGCTTCGAAGGCGAGCTGCACCCGCGCCTCCGCTTCGAGGCGTGCTTTCACCTCGGCGTCGAGCTGCGCGCGCATGTCGCGCAGCCGGGTGTCGGAGTACTCCCGCAGCTCCGTGTCGCGGTCGGTGGCACCGCGCGGGGTCTTCGGCTCCTCGAACGCGGCGGCGTAGCGGGCGCGGAGCTTCTCGATGGAGGCCTGCGTCGCGGTCGGCTGCGGCCGCTCCGCGACCGACTGCGGTCGCGGCGCGGTCGCCGTGTCGACGCGCGCCTCCGGCGCGGGCCGCGGCTTCGGCTCGCTGATGCGCGTCGCCCGATCGAGCCCCGGGCGCTTCTCGGCGCCGGCCCCGGCCTCCGGCCCGTCCGCTGCCGCGCGCGCCCCCGCGTTCGCGGCGTGCGGGCGTCGCGGCGGCACCGCTGCCGGTTTCGCACCGGTGTCGCTCGGCCCCTGGTATTCGGGCACGCTGGGCTCCGATTCGGCGTCGTCTCCGCTCGTCTCCCGTCTCGCGACCTCGTCCATCCAGTCGATGAGATCCGGGTAGACGTTCGGGTGCTGGCGGATCCGGTCGCGCAGCGGGGCGTGCTGCGCCGCGATCTCGGCGAGAATGCGTGCGGACGTGCTCTGATCGGCAACGAGGATCTCTGCCGTTTGATCGCTGATCTGCAGTTTCATGTCGGCTCTCCTCCACTATCCGTTGTGCCGGTCGGCGCTCGCCTGCCGCAGATGCTCTTCGATCTGCGCGATGACGGTTTCGGTCTTGCGCGAGACGCGGTGGTCGTCGATGAACGTGCGGATGAACTCCGCCTCGTCGTTGAGCGCTTCGAGTCGGGCCTGCGCGCGGGCGTGCACCTTGTCGGAGAACATCTCGACCTGGTTCACCAGGTTGTTGGAGTACAGCTGCGCCTGCTCGATCAGGTCGGAGGCGTGCTTGCGCGCCTCCGCATGCTGCCGCTGCACCTCCTGCCGCAGGCGCTCGTGGAGGGCTTCGCTCTCCTGCCCGACCGCATAGGCGCGCTCGTTGATCTCGGCCGCCTTCAGGTTCGCCTGGTCCAGGATGGCCGCCGAGCGCTCCGTGGCCTCCGACAGCGCCCGGTCGCACTGGGCCTCGACCTCCGCCTGGCGCTCCAGCAGCATGCGCTCGACCTCGATCGCATGGTGCTCGGTCTCCTCGCGGAGCCGGTGGATCTCCTCGCGCTGCTGATCGATGTGCGCCTGGGCCTCCTGGCGGGCCTGCATGATCTCGCCCTCGGCGACGGCGCGGATGTTCGCCGCGTCGCGTTTGGCCTGCGTGACGGCTTCGCTCGCCTCTCCGAGCCGGGCGTTGGCGATCGCGGCGACCTCGACGGCGGCCGTCTCGCCTTGGAGCGCCGCATCCTTGGCTCGGCGCTGCGCCTCGTTGAGGATGTGCTCCGCCTGCTCCTCGCTGCTGCGGAGCAGGCGCTGCGCCGCCGCTTCGGCTTCGACGGTGATCGATTCCGAGCGCCGCTTCGCCTCGTCGAGCATGTGCTCGGCCTGCACCTCGGCGGTGCGGAGCACCTCCTCGAACTTCGAGCCGAGCCCCGCGAAGGTGGGCTTCTGCGACTGCGCCTTGCTGAGGTTCTTGTTGGCGATCTCGAGCTCGGTCTCGATCGCCCGCATCCGCTCGGTGAGCGCACCGCGTTCGGCTTGGAGTTCGTCGATCGTGGAGTCGAGGTTGCGCAGCAATCGGTCGACTTCGTGGCGCGAGTATCCCTTCCGCTCCGGGGAGATCGCGTACGTGTGCATGCTCATGGGGTCGGTGTCTTTCTCGTGGGTGCCGGGCGTTCCGCCGCGATCGTGATCTGGTTGCGGTCGCGGGAGCGGGCCGGTGGCCCTGCGGCACTGCGACGGAGGGGCAGGGGCGTCGCGAGCAGCCCGGCGGACGTCCATCCCGCGACGGTGTCTTCCAGGTGCGGCCAGGCGAATATCGCGAACCCGGCTGCGAGCAGTGCGATGATCAGCACGGCGAGCATGAGGTCGACGGCGCCCCAGCCCCGCTTGCCGCTCGGCTCCTCGCCGGTCGCGGCGGTCGCGGCGTCGAGCTTCTCGGGCTGCTTCTCGGATCCGCTGCGTTTCGCCTTCACCGCGTCGCGCATCTGCTGCTTGCGCGCCTTCGCCCGGCGCTTCTCCTCGCGCTGCTCCTGCTGCAGGTATCGACGCGCCTCGCGGTCGGCCTTCTTCCGCTCCTTCTTGGTGCGCTCGTCGAACGCGTCGACCGGAACGAAGCCGGTTCTTCTCCGAGCCGGGTGATCGGGACCGTGAGGATCCTCCGGCGCGTCGCCCTCCGCCGCGCCCGCGGCGGCGGCGCCGTTCTGCACGGCACCGCCGTCGGCGCCCGCCGCCGCATCGGTGCTGGCCACCGCATCGGTGCTGGTCGCCGCATCGGTGCTGGCCGGCTCCGGCGCGGATGCGCGCTGCTCGGCGGGCGCCGGTGCTGCGGGCTCCGCTTCGGCAGGCTCCGCTTCGGCAGGCGCCGCTGCGCGGGGCTCCGGTGCTGCGAGCTCTGCCGCGGCGGCGATCGCGGGTGCCGGTGCCGACTGGGCGGGCGCCCGCGCAGCGAGCACCGGCTCCGTATCCGCCTCGGACTCCGGTGCGGCTGCGCCCGGGGCCGCGGCCCCCGTCGTCGCTTCCGCCGTCGGCTCCATCGACGCGGGCTCCATCGACGCGGGCTCCGTCGACGCGGGCTCCGTCGCCGTCGGCTCCATCGCCGCCGAGTCCGTGGTCTCCGGCTTCGCGGGTTCCGCCGCTCGGTCGACGTCGGTCGACGCCGCATCGGCCCGCAGCGCATCCTGCGCCGGTGGAACGTGCGCTGCACCTGCGGTTCTCGACGGGGCGATTCTCGGCGAAGCCGCCGCCGCAGTGCCCGTCGCGATCGACGGGGCCGTTTCCGCTGAGCTCGCACCCGCGGCGGGGAGCGCCGATCGCACCGTCCCGGGCGGCGTCACCGCACCGCGGCGCTCCCCGGTGGCGATCTCGCCGGTGTCGATCAGCGCCGCGGTGCGCGTCGCATCGGCCCGGCTCTTGCGCAGGAGCGCGACATTCGATTCGAGCTTGGCCTGCTGGGCGCGCAGCTGCTCGAGGGTCGTGCGCACGCGCTCGAGCGACATCGCCTCCTCGGCCTGGCGCTGCTCGACGACGTGACGCTTCTGCGCGGCGCGCTGCACGGAGCGCTGCACCTCGACGAGCTCGTCACGGAGTCGGAGCAGCGTCACCTCCGCCGCGGCCTTCTCGCGCAGCACCCGAACGAGTTCGCCGTCGATGCGGGCGCGAGAGCGATCATCGCGGAGGGGCCGCTGGGCGGCGGCGCGCCAGTGCAGCCCGGTGCCGGTCTCCCCCATAGTCGTCTCCCACTTCTCCGCCTGCTGTCGCCGCACCCGATCGCCGACCGCGCTCGCGGCCCCTGCGCGCGGCTCGCGGCGCGGCTGCCGGATCGCCGGCCGGGGCCGGAGGCGGGAGGGCGGTCACCGCTGTGCGGCGCTCACACATTTGGGTAAACGTACTGTCGCCGAAGCCGTTGCGCGGAGAAATCGCAGCACTTTGGGTAGTGAAACGCGATGTTTACGTATTCGGCAGCCCGTTCTCCGCGCACTTCCGGCGGGTTTTACGCATTCGGGCGACGGGAAAGTGCGTATCGGGAACAGGCGTAGGCTGAGGCCGTGATCGAGTCGCACGAAGCCACCGAACCCGCCCCGATCCGATACGTCGCGATCGGCGACAGTTTCACGGAGGGGGTCGGCGACGAGCGACCCGACGGCTCCGTGCGCGGGTGGGCGGATCTCGTCGCGCAGGGGCTCGCCGATGCGACGGGTGCGCCCGTCGAGTACGCGAATCTCGCCATCCGGGGCCGACTGCTCGCGCCGATCATCTCCGAGCAGCTGGAGCCGGCGCTCGCGCTGCGCCCCACCGTCGTGACGTTCAACGGCGGCGGCAACGACATGCTCCGGCCGCGCACGAACATCTCCTGGATCGCGGCCCAGACCGAGCGCGCCCTCCTGCGGATCCGCGACGCCGGCGCCGAGCCGGTGCTGCTCGCGGGTGCGAACCCGACCGCCGGTCTGCCCGGCGGCGTGCGCGTGCGGGCGAAGGGCGACGAGCTGGTGCGCGCCGCGCGCGCCATCGCCGAGCGCCTGGAGGTGCGCTTCGCCGACAACTGGAGCGACCCCGAGCTCGCCGGCGGGCAGTACTGGTCGCCCGACCGGCTCCATCTCGCCCCCGTCGGCCACCATCGCGTGGCTGCGAACGTGCTGCGGGCGATGGGGTACGCGCCCCCGGTCGATTGGGAGGTGCAGGCCGGGCCGATCCCGCGTCCGACCCGCAGGGATCAGCTGCGCTACACCCGCGAGCACGTGGTGCCGTGGGTGCAGCGCCGACTGACCGGACGCTCCAGCGGAGACGGCCGCACGGCGAAGTACGCGGAGTGGACGCGGATCGAGCCCCGCGAGCGCGACTCCGCCCCCTCCGCATGACCGCGCCCTCCGAATCGAGCGGCCGCCGCCCTCGGGCGCTCGCGGGCGCGCTGGCGCTCACCGGGCTGCTGCTCGTCGCGGGCAACCTGCGTGCGAGCCTCACCTCGGTCGGCCCGATCCTCGACCGTCTGCAGTCGGAGCTCGGGCTGAGCTCGCTCGCCGCCTCGATGCTCATCAGCCTGCCGCTGCTCGCGTTCGCCGGGGTGTCGCCGATCGTGCCGTCCGTGGCGGCGCGCCTCGGGCTCGAACGGCTGCTCGGCGGCAGCCTCGCGATGCTCGCCGCGGGAATCGCGCTGCGCTCCGTCGGCGGCGCGTGGCTCTGGGTGGGCACGATCGTGCTCGGCGTCGCGATCGCGTCGCTCAACGTGTCGCTGCCCGCACTCGTGAAGCGCGACTACCCGAGGCGCATCGGGCAGGTGACGGGCGCGTACTCGGTGGTGCAGTCGGTGTTCGCCGCGATCGCGGCGGGCGTCTCCGTGCCCCTCGCCGACGCGACGAGCCTCGGGTGGCGACTGTCGCTCGGCCTGTGGGCCGGGTTCGCGCTCCTCGCGCTCGCCGCCCTCGTTCCGCGGATTCTGCGCAGCGGCTCGCCGCGCGACAGCGCGCCCAGCGAGGTCATCGCGCTGCCCGGCGGCGGCACCTCGCGCGACCGGTTCTCGCCCTGGAGGTCGGCCCTCGCCTGGCAGCTCACCGCGTTCATGGGCGTGCAGTCGGTCGCCTACTACATCCTCATCCTCTGGCTGCCCTCGATCGAGGTCGCATCGGGCATCTCGCCCTCCGCCGCCGGGCTCCACCTGCTCATTCTGAACGCCGTCGCGATCATCGGCAGCACCGTGTGCTCGGCGCTCATTCCGCGGTTCCGCGACCAGCGCGGGCTGGGCGCGGTCTCGGGCCTCTTCTTCGTGGTGGCCGCCGTCGGGCTCGCGTTCGCCCCCCAGTGGGGCGCCGTCTGGGCCGGGTGCGGGGGCCTGTCGGGCGGCATCTCGATCGTGCTGGCGCTCTCGTTCTTCGGGCTGCGCACCCACCACCACCGCCACGCCGCCGCCGTCTCCGGCATGGCGCAGGCCGTCGGGTACCTGTGCGCCGCCGCCGGGCCGCCCGCGATCGGGCTGCTCCACGACGCGACCGGATCATGGGCGCCAGCGCTGTGGACGATCGGCGGCATCGGCGTGCTGCTGATGGGGCTCGGGGTGCTCGCGGGCCGCGACCGCTACGTGCGGTAGCGGGCCTCCGGCGTGCCCGACGCCGGCCCCGCCGCCGCCTGTAGGGGCCCTTCCGGCTTCCCCGAATCATCCCTCGGGATGATCCGAAATGGTACCGCGGGCCGATGCCCGCGCTCGCCGGAGCCGACAAGCTGAGAGGGTCGATCACGCCGCCCGGCTCGCGCCCGGCTGCGTCTCCCGTCTCGTCTCACCGGACGCACGGCGGCCGACGCATCCCCGGGTGCGCCGGCCGCCGTCGCGCCGCCCGACGCCCAGCCGAAAGCGTTCATGTCGTTCCTCACGCGCACCAGTCTCAAGAACCGACTCATCGTCGGCCTCACCACCCTCGCGATCGCCGTGATCGGCGTCGTCTCGATGGGATCGCTGAAGCAGGAGCTGATGCCCTCGATGCAGGTGCCCATGGCGTTCGTCATGGCGCAGTCGCAGGGCCTCGCCCCCGAGGAGATGGCGAGCACCGTCACCGAGCCCGTAGAGCAGGCGCTGCTCGCCGTGCCCGGAGTCACGAGCGTCACCTCGACCACCTCCAGCGGCGATGCGCAGATCATCGCCGAGTGGAGGTTCGGGGAGGACGACGACGAGACCCTGCGCGCCATCCGCAGCGCCGCCGAGGCGCTGCGCCCGTCGTTCCCGTCGGGCAGCGAGCTGCAGGTCATGTCGGGCGGCGCCGACGACATGCCCGCGATGATGCTGAGCGCCGGCACGTCGGGCGATCAGGAGGCCTTCGGCGACGCGCTCGCCCAGACCGTGGTGCCCGCACTGCAGAACATCCCCGGCGTGCGCACCGTGGATCTCGCCGGGCAGCAGGAGCACCGCATCACGATCGCCCTGCGGGCGGCCGACGTCACGCGGCTCGAGGTCGACCCCGCGAGCCTGCAGCCGATCCTGCAGTCGCACGGCGCGGCGCTCCCCGCCGGGCAGGCCGAGTCGGCCGAAGGGCCCATCTCGGTGACGGTCGGCACTCCCCTCGCCTCCCTCGAGGACATCGCCGCACTGCCCGTGCCCACCGCCGACGGCGCCGTGCGCATCTCGGACTTCGCCGATGTCGAGCTGGAGGCGGTGCCCGCCCAGAACCTGTCGCGCGTCAACGGCAACCCGTCGCTCACCCTGCAGATCACGCCGGCGCAGGGAGCGAACGTCGTCGACATCTCGCACGCGGTGCACGCCGAGCTCGATCGCCTCGCGCCCACCCTCGACGCCGAGTTCATCACCATCTTCGACCAGGCGCCCTTCATCGAGCAGTCGATCCACGATCTCTCGGTCGAGGGCGGGCTCGGGCTGCTCTTCGCGGTACTCGTGATCCTGGCGTTCCTCTGGTCGTGGCGATCGACCGTCATCGCGGCCGTCTCGATCCCGCTCTCCCTGCTCATCACCCTCATCGGGCTCTGGACGAGCGGCAACACCCTCAACATCTTGACGCTGGGCGCACTCACCATCGCCATCGGCCGCGTCGTCGACGACTCGATCGTCGTCATCGAGAACATCAGCCGCCGCAGGGGCGACGGCCCGCTGACCGTCGAGGGCGTCGTCGCCTCCGTGCGGCAGGTGGCCGGCGCGATCACCGCGTCGACGCTCACGACCGTCGCGGTGTTCCTGCCCATCGCGTTCGTGTCGGGCATCGCGGGGCAGCTCTTCCGGCCGTTCGCCGTCACCGTGTCGATCGCCCTCATCGCCTCCCTCGTAGTCGCGCTCACCATCGTTCCCGTGCTGGCCTACTGGTTCCTGCGGCACGCCCCCGCGCACCGGGGAGCGGCAGCCTCCGCGGCCGACGGCGCAGCCGACGCCGACCGTGCGGGCCGGGCCGTGCAGGATCACGAGCGCGCGCCCGAACCCGCCGCCTTCGGGGCCGGCAGCGCCGACGCCCCGCGATCCCTCCCCGCCGAGCCGTCGGAGCTCGACGAGATCCAAACCGCGCCGGATCGGCTGCAGCGCACCTTCATGCCCGCGCTGAACGCCACCCGCCGGCACCCGGCCATCACACTCGTCGTGTCGGGACTGCTGCTCGTCGCCACCCTCGGCATGACCGCGTTCATCAAGACCGACTTCCTCGGCTCGTCGGGCCAGGAGAGCCTGCAGCTCACGCAGGCTCCCCCGCAGGAGGCCGGCGACGACCTCGTGGCCGCCGCCGAGCCGGTCGAAGCCGCACTCGGCAGGATTCCGGGCATCGCCGACGTGATGACGTCGATCCCCATGCCCACCCCCGGCACGCCGAGCACCATCAGCTACGACCTGCAGCTCGACGACGGCGCCGATGTCGAGACGGTCGAGGCGGCGGTCCAGGATGCCGTCGACGCGCTGCCCGACGCGGGCGAGATCTCGCTCGCCTCGCAGGATGCGTTCGTGGCCGGCGCCGCCGGAGAGGGCATCGCGCTGCAGATCTCGGGCAACGACGGGCAGGCGCTGCGGGAGGCCAGCGACCTGCTCGAAGCGCAGCTCGCCGATGCCGACGGGGTGCGCTCCGTCACGAGCGAGCTCTCGGGCGAGCAGCCCGTGCTGCGCGTCGTCGTCGACGAGCTGGAGGCGACCCGCCTCGGCTTCGACCGCACCACCATCGCGACCGCCGTGCAGGAGGCCCTCTCGGGCTCGACCGTCGGCACCCTCATGCTCGGCGGCCAGGAGCGCGACATCATCGTGCGCACCCCGGGCACGGAGCGCGCCGCCGACCAGCTCGGCGAGGTGCTGCTGCCCGTCACCGCGCAGCAGACCGCGGAGGCGCAGAAGGCCGCCGGCAAGGTGCTCGAGGACAAGGCCAAGGCCGAGGCCGAAGCCGCCCGCATCGAGGCGGCGAACGAGCTGGACGCCCAGATCGCCGACGCCGCGAACCAGCGCGCCGAACTCGTGTCGCAGATCGGAGCGCTGAACGAGCAGCTCGCGCAGCTCTCGGCCGCACCCGTCGTACCCGAGGCGCCGCGCACCCCCGACGAGGATGCGCTGGTGCGCGCCCAGGAGGAGCGCGCCGAGCAGCTCGCAGGCCTGCAGGGCGCGCTCGAGAGCGCGCAGGCGGGCATCACCGGAATGGACGAGCAGATCGCCGCACTGCGCCAGGCGCAGACCGACGCGGCGACGCGGCAGGCGGAGGCCGAGGCCGCCGAGGCCGAGCAGCGCGAAGCGGCCGAGGTCACGGGCGACGCCATCCCCCTCTCGGCGGTCGCTACGATCGAGCAGGAGCTCACGGCGCCCACGATCACCCGTGCCGACGGCGAGCGCCAGGTGTCGCTGACCGTGATCCCCCGCGACGGCGAGCTCGCGACCGCGAGCCTCTCGATCGACACCGCCATCGCCGAGACGAAGCTGCCGGCCGGCGTGCAGTTCGAACAGGGCGGGGCCGCCGAGCAGCAGGACGAGGCGTTCGGGCAGCTCGGCCTCGCGATGCTCGCGGCGATCATGCTCGTGCTGCTCGTGATGGTCGCCACCTTCCGCAGCTTCCGCGGTCCGCTGGTGCTGCTCATCTCCATCCCGTTCGCGGCGACCGGCGCCATCATCGGCCTGCTCGTCACGCAGACCGCTCTCGGGCTGCCGGCCCTGATCGGCCTGCTCATGCTCATCGGCATCGTCGTGACGAACGCCATCGTGCTGATGGACCTCGTGAACCGGCTCCGCGAGGCGGGGGCGACCCTCGACGAGGCCGTGGAGCACGGCACCCGCCTGCGCCTGCGCCCGATCCTCATGACGGCTGCGGCCACGGTGTTCGCGCTGATCCCGATGTCGCTGGGGCTCACCGGGGGCGGCGTGTTCATCTCGAAGCCCCTCGCCATCGTCGTGATCGGCGGACTCGTCTCGTCGACGCTGCTCACGCTCATCCTCGTGCCGATCCTCTACACGCTCGTGGAGCGCCGCCGAGAGCGCAGGCTCGTGAAGCGCGCCGCCCGGCGAGAGCGGAGGCTCGCCCTGCGAGCGGACGGTGCGAGCGCTCCCACCGAGGCGCGCGACGCCCAGCGCGAATTCGCCGCCGAGCAGCGCACGGCGAAGCAGGAGGCCCGCGAGGCGAAGCAGGCGGCGCGGGCGGCGCAGCGGGCGGCGAAGCGGGAAGGGCGCGAGGCGAAGCGCGCGGCGCGGGCGAACCGTTCGACGGCGCGTTCGGCGGGGTCGGCGGGGTCGGCGGGCGGCCGCTCGCCCGAGGCCGACGCGGCGGGCGAGGACGGAACGGCCGGCGGCGGCGAGCCGGCCGGCGGTGTCGAGCCGAGCGGCGGCGGCGAGCCGGGCGCTGCCGGCGAGGCCCGCGCGTAGGGGCGCTTCGCAGCCCTCCGCAGCCCCTCCGCAGCCCTCCGGAGCCCCTCTATCCCCGCCGAGACGGAGGCCATGCGCCGAGACCGAGGGTTCCGCAAGCCGAGAAACCCTCGGTCTCAGCGAAAACCCTCGGTCTCAGCGGGGGGGTCGGGGCGGGGGGCGGCACCACCGCGCCACCGCACCGCCGCACCGCACCGCTTCAGGCGGGCGGCGGCGCCTTGAGCCCCGAGCCGGTGAGCAGCACGACGGTCGTGTCGGAGGGCAGGATCGCGCGGCGCTCGACCAGCACTCCGAGCGCCGCGGCCGCGGTCGCGCTCGTCGGCTCGGCGAAGAGCCCGCGCGCCGCGAGCTGCGCGTGCGCCGCCCGGATGCCGTCCTCGGGGATCGCGACCGTGCCGCCGCCGCTCTCCCGGAGTGCGTCGAGCATCGGTTCGAGGCGGAGCGGCCGGGCGATGGACGCGCCCTCCGCGATCGTCGGGAGCACCGCTCGCGCTCGGGCAGCGTCGCCCCGTTTCACGTGGAACGCCGCGTCCACGGGCGAGCAGTGCAGGGGCTGCGCGGCGTAGAGCCTCGGCAGCCGGTCGATCTCGCCGGCACGCAGCAGCTCGCGGAACCCGAGGGCGCACCCGAGCAGGCTGCTGCCCGCCCCGACCGGCATCACCACGGCGTCGGGGGCGACGAACCCGAGATCCTCCCAGATCTCGTAGGCCAGGGTCTTCGTCCCCTCCAGGAAGAACGGGTGCCAGTTGTGGCTGGCGTACCAGCCCAACCCGCGCTCCGCGGCGGCGATCGCGGCATCCTGGGCGGCCACCCTGGGCCCCTCGACCAGTTCGATGCGCGCCCCGTACGCCCGCGCTTGCACGAGCTTGCCGGGCGATGTGCTCGCCGGGGCGAACACGGAGACGTCGAGGCCCGCCGCAGCGCCGTAGGCGGCGACCGAGGCCCCGCCGTTGCCCGAGCTGTCTTCGATCACCGCCCGGGCGCCCTGCTGCCGCAGCAGGGAGAGCATCACGCTCGACCCGCGATCCTTGAAGCTGCCGGTGGGCGAGCACCACTCGAGCTTCCAGAGCGGCCGCGCACCGCCCCACTCCCCCGCCACGAGCGGCGTGCGCCCCTCGCCGAGCACCACCGGCGCGGCGATCTCGCCGGCGAATGCCGCGCGATAGCGCCACAGACCGGGAGCGTCGGGCTCGATCTCCGCTCGGGTGATCCCGCGCCCCGGCTCCAGGAGCATCGGGCCGCCCGTGCCCGAGCGCCAACGCCCCGGTTCGAGCGGGATCCGCTCCCCCGAGGCGGGGTCGACGTACTGCCGCTCGGGCACGCGCGGAGCGACCGGCCGCCGGGCCGTCAGCGCGACCGCCCGCCCGAACCGGGGCCGTGCGCTCCGCCGCCGGAGCCGAGATCGCCCTCCCCGGCGGCGAGCCCGGTGCCCACCTCGCCGCCGATCGCGGCCGCCACCGCGGGCGCCTTCGCCGCCGAGAGCGGCTTGCCGCTGCGCATCGCGGCCAGGCGGCCGGCCCGGCGGCCGAGCCACGAGACCGACAGGTTGATGGCCAGGTAGATGACGACGGCGACGACCCAGAAGGTGAAGAGATACCGGTTGCCGTAGAACGTCGAGGCCTGCTTCACGGTCGACGCGAGCTCGGAGTACGCGACGATGTAGCCGAGCGACGTGTCCTTCAGCAGCACGACGAGCTGGGCGATGATGATGGGCAGCATCTGCGTGAACGCCTGCGGGAACTCGATGAGCAGTCGCGTGCGCACCGGGGTGAGCCCGATCGAGAGACCGGCTTCGCGCTGCCCCTTGTTCAGGGCGACGATGCCCGCTCGCAGCGCCTCGCCGATGATGGCGCCGTTGTAGACGATGAGCGCGATGACGACCGCGCCGAAGGCGCCGGTCGATGCGACGAGCAGGATGAAGAGCATCATGAGCAGCACGGGCATGCCGCGGAAGAACTCGAGCAGCACGGTCGTCGGGATGCGGATGAAGGGATTCGTCGCGAGCCGGCCGAACGCGAAGACCATGCCGAGCAGCACCGCGCCGACCATCGCGACCGCCGCGGCGCGCAGCGTGTTCAGCACGCCCCGCCCGATGAACTGCCACACCTCGCCGTACGCCAGCACGTCCCAGCGCGACGGATCGAACATGCCGGGGTTCTCGTTGCCGTTGACGGAGATCTGCGGCTGCGCCAGACGCCAGACGACCCAGCCGAGCAGTGCGGCGAGCGCGATCACGCCGACGATCGAGATGATGCGGGAGCGCCGTCGCGCCCGGGGGCCCGGGGCGTCGTAGAGAACCGTCGCCGTGCTCATCGCAGCACCCGCACCTTCTTCTCGATCTGCCCGGCGATGAGGCCGAGCGGAATGGTAATCAAGAGGTAGAAGCAGGCCACGCCGATGAGGATCGGGATCACCGCCTGCCCGTTGTTGTTCGTGAGCTGGCGCGCCGTGGCGAAGAGCTCCACCACGAAGAAGCCGCCCGCCACGGAGGTGTTCTTCGTCAGCGCGATGAAGACGTTGATGAGCGGCGGCACGACCATGCGCAGCGCCTGTGGCAGCACGATCAGCGACAGCGTCTGGCCGAAGCCGAGGCCGATGGAGCGGGCCGCCTCGGCCTGCCCGACGGGCACGCCGTTGATGCCGCTGCGCAGCGCCTCGGCGACGAACGGCGAGGTGTAAACGGCGAGGCCGATGGAGGCGAGCACGACGTAGGGCGGCTTGTCGGGCACGATCAGCGGGAGCACGAACACCATGAAGAGCAGCAGCAGCGTGAGCGGGATGTTGCGGATCAGCTCGGTGTACGCCGTCGCGAATCCGCGGAGCGACGCGACGGGGCAGATGCGCATCACGGCGACCAGGAGGCCGATCAGGAGCGCGCCGACTCCGCCGAACAGCAGCAGCTGCAGCGTCGTCAGGAAGCCGGCGAGAATGTCGTCGGCGTTCGCGAGTAGGACATCCACGAACGGGATCCCTTCTTCGGGGCGGATCCCTGAGGCGGCGTGCGCCGCCTCAGGATCAGCTCGATGGCAACGTGCGGGTGGTGCGGCGGGAGCCGCGGCCGATCAGTAGCGATCGACGGTGGGGGGCTCCGGGGTCTCCAGCACCTTGCCGGCGGTCTTCTCCCAGGCGGCCGCCCAGTCGCCGTTGTCGAACGACTCCTCGAGCGTGTCGTTGACGAAGGAGCGGAAGTCGTCGTCGCCCTTCATGAGGCCGATGCCGTAGGGCTCCTCCGTGAACGGGTTCTCGACGACCTCGAACTCCCCCTCGTTCTGGTCGGCGAGGCCGGCGAGGATCACGTTGTCGGTCGAGACGGCGACCACCTCGCCCGAGCGCAGCGGCTCGAGGCAGTTCGAGTAGGTGTCGGTGGCGAGCACGTCGACGCCGGCCTCCTTCAGGTTCTCCTCCGAGGTCGACCCGGTGACCGAGCAGACCTTCTGACCCTTGACGTCGTCGATGCCCGTGATGCCGTCGGGGTTGCCCGAGAGCACGAGGAGATCCTGACCGGCGATGTAATAGGGGCCGCCGAAGTCGATGACCTGCTTGCGGTCGTCGTTAATGGTGTAGGTGGCGATCACGAGGTCGACCTCGTTGTTCTCGATGAAGGGCTCACGGTTCGCCGAGACCGCCTCCTTCCACTCGATCTGGTCTTCGGTGAGGCCGAGCTTCGCCGCGATGATCTTGCCGATCTCGACGTCGAAGCCCTCGGGCGAGTTCGTGGTCGGGTTCATCAGGCCGAAGAGCGGCTGATCGTACTTCGTGCCGATGGTGATCTTGCCGGCTTCGTTGAGCTTGGCCATCGTCGTGCCCTCGTCGAACGTCACGTCCTCGGCGGGCGCGGGAGCCGACGACTCTTCGCCGGCGTCGTTGGGCGAGCCCGATGCGCATGCGGTGAGGGCGAGGAGTCCGGTTGCGGCGAGCACGGCTGCGTACTGTGCGATTCGCATGGTGTCTGCTTTCTCTTCGGTGAGTGGGGTGGGCCCGGGGCGGATGGTTGCGCCGAGGCCCGGTCGACCGGAGTGGTGGTCGGGGTCAGTGGCCCAGGATCTTCGACAGGAAGTCCTGGGAGCGGGAGGTCTGCGGGTCGGTGAAGAACTGCTCGGGCGTCGCCTCTTCGACGATCTGGCCATCGGCCATGAAGATGATGCGATCGGCGGCGCGCCGTGCGAACCCCATCTCGTGCGTCACCACGACCATCGTCATGCCGTCGTTCGCGAGCCCGATCATGACGTCGAGCACCTCGTTGATCATCTCGGGATCGAGCGCCGAGGTGGGTTCGTCGAGCAGGATCAGCTTCGGGTCCATCGCGAGGGAGCGCGCGATGGCGACGCGCTGCTGCTGCCCGCCCGAGAGCTGCGAGGGAAGCTTGTGCGCCTGGTTCGCGATGCCGACGCGGTCGAGCAGCGCCATCGCCTTCTCCTCCGCCTCCTTCCGCGAGAGGCCGCGCACCTTCATCGGCCCGAGCGTGACGTTCTGCAGGATCGTCTTGTGGGCGAACAGGTTGAACTGCTGGAAGACCATCCCGACGTCCGCACGGAGCGTCGCGAGGCCCTTCCCCTCCTCGGGGAGCGGCTGCCCGTCGATCGAGATCGTGCCCGAGTCGATGGTCTCCAGACGGTTGATCGCCCGGCAGAGCGTCGACTTGCCCGATCCCGACGGCCCGAGCACCACGACGACTTCGCCGCGCCCGACCTGCGTGTTGATGTCGTTCAGCACGTGCAGGTCGCCGTAGTGCTTGTTCACCGCATCGATGATGACGAGTGGCTCTCGATCGTCGCGGACCACTCTGACCGCTGTCGTGTCTCCCATGCTGCGATCGTACAAACACCGGGGCGCCGCGTGCGAGGACTTGTGCAGCTTCCACAAAGCTGGCTAGGGTGTCTCAAAACTCCTGATCGCCCGCGAGAACGTCTCGAGCAGCGCACGGAAGCGCCGAGCGTCGCATCCGCATGCCCGGGCGCGGGCGTGAATCGTTACCGAGCTGACACCTTGCGCGGCCGGAAGAGGGCGCAGATGAGGAAGATCGCGGTGAGCACGAGCCCCACCGCGCCGCCGGCCGCGAACGAGAACTCGCGCGACGCCCACAGCCCGATGAGGCCCCCGGCGATGCCGATCGCGGCGGAGATCACCGGAATCCACTCGAGACGCCGCGTGAGCACGCGGGCGGCCGCGGCCGGCGCGATGAGCACGGCGACGCCGAGGATCGCGCCCACCGCGGGCATCGCGACCACCACCGAGGCGGCGATGATCCCGGTCACGACGAGCTCGATCGGCCAGGTGCGGAACCCGGCGGCCGCGAACCCGACCGGGTCGAAGGTGTGGAAGATGATGCGCCGGCCGAATATCGCGGCGAGCGCCAGCGCGACGACGAGCACCGCCGCGGTGGCGGCCACGTCGGCTGCGCTCACCCCGAGCGGCGACCCGACGAGCAGCGCCTCCACGGGAACGCCGAGACCGGGGTTCAGGGCGGCGAGCAGCGTGCCGAGGGCGAACCCGAACGAGAGCACGACGCCGCTCGTCACCTGCCGCCCCTGGCCGGGGATGCGCGAGAGCAGCGTCATCGCGAGCACGAGCACCACGGCGAAGAGCGCCTGCCCGATGAGCAGGTTCCAGCCGAGGAGGGCGAACACGACGCCGCCGGGGAACGTGGCGTGGCTGAGGGCCACGGCGAAGAACGAGCGCCGGCGCAGCACGATGAGGGTGCCGGCGACGCCCGAGAGCGCGCCGAGCAGCGCGAGTTCGAGGGCGGCGAGGGCGAAGTAGCTCATGCGGCGCCCTGCTCGAGCCCGTCGGAGCGCCCGCTCCCCGCCGAGCGCCCGCTCCCCGCCGAGCGCCCGCTCCCCGCCGCGCGCCCGCGCCGGAGGGCGCGCCCCCGCTGCCGCCGCACCGCCGTCGCGGCCACGCGCAGGAGCGCGGCGATCACGTATCCGCCGACGAGCAGCAGGACGACGACCGCACCGGGCGACACGGTCGCGCCGAGCGACGTCGACCAGGCGAACGAGATCCACAGCCCGGCGATGCCCGCGGCGAGGGGCAGCAGCACCGCGACGGGGATGAGCAGCGCGAAGCCTCGCGTGAGCAGTCGTGACGCGGCCATGGGCACGGTGAGCAGCGCGATCACCATGAGCACGCCGAGCGCCTGCACGCCCGCGACGACGAGCAGGGCCACCGCGATCGCGAGGGCGAGGTCTGCGCGCAGCACGCGGAAGCCGGCGGCCGCCGCGCCTGCGGCGTCGAAGGAGCGGAAGAGCTGCGCCCGCCAGGTGCAGCCCACGATCGCGATCGCGACGACGGCGACGAGCAGGATCTGCCAGAGCTGCGTCTCGGTCACCGTCAGCAGGCGCCCGAAGAGCAGCTCGGTGAGCTCGGACACGTAGCCCTCCTGCCGCGACACGAGCACCACTCCCAGGCTGAAGAGCCCGGTGAGCACGACCGCGATGGCGGCGTCCGCTTCGACGCCGCCGCGGTGCTCGATGACGGTGAAGAGCACGGCGGCGAGGATCGCCGCGACGAGCGCCCCCGGCAGCAGGCCCGCGGATCCGCCGATCAGGGAGCCGGCGACGAGGCCGGGGAACACGGAGTGCACGAGCCCGTCGCTCACGAACTCGAGCTCGCGGAAGCTGATGAACAGGCCGACCACGCCGGCCGCGACGGCGAGGATCGCGACGGTGAGCAGCGCGCGCCACATGAACGGCAGCGCGAAGATCTCGAGCGGGCCCGCCTGCATCAGGTGGAGCGCGGGCATGAGCGCCGCCGGCGTCACTCCGTCTCCCGCGTCGTGGTCACCGTGTGGTGGTCGAGCTCGACCGTCGTGTCCTGGAAGGCGTGCTGCACCGCGTCGAGCGTGAGCGCGGCGTCGACGGAGCCGAACGCCGCCGGGTGCCCGGGCTGCTGCGGGTGGTGGCCGCTCGCGAGCAGGAGGGCGTGCGAGCACGCCTCCTGCGCGATCTCGAGGTCGTGGGTCGAGACGATGATGGTGCGGCCCTCGGCGCGCAGCTCGCGCACGAGGCGCAGCAGCACATCGCGGTTCTCGCGGTCGAGGCCGTTGAACGGCTCGTCGAGGAGGAGGAGCTGCGGATCGGAGACGAGGGCCCGCGCGAGGATGCCTCGCTGTTGCTGCCCGCCCGAGAGCTCGCCGAAGCGGCGGGAGGCCCACCCCGACAGGCCGACCCGTTCGAGCGCCTGCCCGACGGCCTCGCGGCCGTGCCGCCCGATGGGGCGCAGCGCCCCGCGCGAGCGGTAGAGCCCCATGGTCACCACCTGGCGGAGGGTGATGGGCAGCTCGGCGTCGCGGGTGTCGGCCTGCGGCAGTGAGCCGATGCGGCGACGTGCGCGATCCGGCGTCTCCCCGAGCACCCGGATCGAGCCGGCCGTGAGTTCGGCGAGGCCGAGGATGCCGCGCAGGAGCGTCGACTTGCCCGACCCGTTCGGCCCGATCAGCGCGACCGCGGCGCCGGCGGGCACCGTCAGCGACAGGTGCTCGACGCGGGCGGTGCCGTCGTACCCGAAGGCCGCGTCGTCGAGCACGAGAGCGGCGTCATCGGCGTCGATGCCGAGCGCGGAGCCCCCGGGCGCGGTGCCCGGGAGCTGCATCGCGCTCGGGGCGGCGCACTGCTGCGCGTCGCCGGCGTCGGGTGCTGCTGCGTCGCGTGCGGCGGTCATCCCTGCAGACTATCGGGCACCGCGTCGACCTGCGCGCCCCAGGCGTCGAGAATGAGCGCGGTGTTGTGCACCGTCGCGCCGATGTAGGTGGCGCCGTCGCTGTCGGGGGCGCCGAGCGAATCGGCGTAGAGGTTCTCGGAGTCGACGACCTCGACGCCCGCCTCGTCGGCGATGGTCTGCGCGAGCTTGGGGCTCATCGACGATTCGACGAACACCGCCTTCACACCGCGCTCCCGGATCGCGGCGACCAGCGCGTCGATGTCGGCGGCGCTCGGCTCCGCGTTGTCCTCGAAGCTGGGCAGGATCGACCCGACGAACTCGATTCCGTATTCGTGCAGGTAGTACCGCAGCGAATCGTGGCCGCTCACGAGCACGCGCTCCTCGGCAGGCACGCGCTCGAACTGCGCCGCGACCCAGGCGTCGAGCTGCTGCAGGCGCTCGGTGTAGTCGCCGGCGCGCTGCTCGTAGCCGTCCGCGTGCTCGGCGTCCGCGGCCGCGAGGCCGTCGGCGATCTCCGCGACCATGCCGATGGCGTTCTTCGGCGACGTCCAGATGTGCGGGTTCAGGTCGCCGTGATCGTGATCGTGCTCGGCGTGCGCGTCCTCCGCGTGCTCGTGGTCGTGCTCGTGGTCGTGCTCGGACTCGTCGGCGTGCTCCTCGTCGGCGTGCTCGTGGTCGTGGCTCTCGGTCTCTCCGCCCTCGGCGGTGATGTGCTTCGCCTCGTCGAGGTCGATGCCGTCGGCCGCCGTGATGATGGTGCCGTCGAAGCCGGAGGCGTCGACGGCGTCGTCGACGAAGGTCTCGAGGTTGGCGCCGTTGACGATCAGCACGTCGGCCTCGCCGAGCGCCAGCAGGTCGGCGGGGCTCGGGTCGAAGTGGTGCGCCGAGGCGTTCGGCGACAGGAGCCCGGTGAGCTCGATGTCGTCGCCGCCGACCTCGCTCGCGAAGTCGGTGAGCTGCGTCGTGGTCGCCACGACCTTGAGGCCGCCTGCGCCCCCGCCCTGGTCTGCGGATGCTCCGCCGCTGCACGCGGTGAGCGCGAGCAGTGACGCGAGGGCGGCGCCGGCGAGGACGGCGGGTTTCAGGGCGCGGGGGTGAGGAGTCATGACACACTTTCTAATGAGAACGAGTATCACTATACACCTGCGCCCGGGGCGCTCGTAAGCTGGAGCGATGACAGCAGCGGGCGCGCCCGAGACCGCGATCGCGTGGCGCGACGCGCTGCGGCGCGGAGAGATCTCGGCTCGCGAGGCCGTCGCGCACTTCCTCGCCCGCATCGAGGATCGCGCCGAGCTCGGAGCATTCCTCACCGTCACGGCCGAGCACGCCCGCGCCGCCGCCGCGGCTGCCGACGCGCGATTCGCCGCCACGCCCCGATCCGAGCGCGGGGGCCTGCCCCGGCTCCACGGCCTCCCGACCGCAGTCAAGGACCTCGTAGAGGTGGCCGGGGCCGCGACGACCCGCGGCAGCGCGGCCCTGCGCCACCCCGTCGCCGCGAGCGACGCGCCCGGCGTCGCCGTGCTCCGAGCCGCGGGCGCGATCCCCCTCGGCAAGACCCAGGTGCCCGAACTGGGCCTCACGGGGTACTCGGAGAACGCGATCGCTCCGCCCGCCCGCAACCCGCTCGACCCGACCCGCACCCCGGGCGGCTCATCCGGCGGCAGCGCGGCCGCGATCGCCGCCGACCTGATTCCCGTGGGGCCGGGAACGGACGGCGGCGGATCGATCCGCATCCCCGCCCTCGCGTGCGGCCTGGTCGGGCTGAAGCCGGGCCTCGGGGCGGTTCCCGGCGACTTCGGGAGCGCCGCAGCGCCCTCCGTGCACGACGAGTTCGGCGCGCCGCGCCTCACCGTGAGCGGCCCCCTCGCGAGGAGCGCGGCCGATGCCGCGATGCTCTACGACGCGCAGCGCGGGGCCGCCGCCGAGCCGGCGCTGGCGGCGGTGCGCGCCGCCGACTCCCTCACCGGGCTGCGCATCGCCTGCACCGAGGCGTCGCCGTTCGCCTCCGCGTACCCGATCGCGATCGGCCCCGAGGCGCGCCGCGCCGCGGAGACGGCGCGCGACCGCCTCGCCCGGCGCGGCCACCGCCTCGAGGCGGCCGACTTCGTCTACGACCCGGGCTACCCCGACGCCTTCACCACCTCGTGGACGGCCGGGCTGTCGCGCCTCCCCCTCGCCGCGAGCGCCGAGGAGCGGCTCATGCCGCTCACGCGCGCCTTCCGCACCCGCGCCGTCGCGCGGAGCGATGCCGCGCACGCCCGCGCGGGCGCCCGCCTCCGCGAGTTCGCCGCCGACGTGCGCGAGCAGTGGGGCGCCTACGACGCCGTGCTCACGCCCGGGCTCACGATGCTGCCGCCCCGCATCGGCGCCTTCACGTCGCTCGACGCCGATGACGACTACCGGCTGCAGTGCGAGTGGGCGCCGTTCACCTCGATGGTGAACGTCTCGGGGCTGCCGGCGATCGCGGTGCCCGTGCTGCGTCTGCCGACAGGACACGCGATGGGGGTGCAGATCATCGGCCGGGTGGGCGGGGAGCACCGCCTGCTGCAGCTCGCCGCACAGCTCGCCGCGGAGTGAGCTCGGGCCCGGGCCGCCCGCGGTCTCAGGTCTCAGGTCTCGGCTCGCAGGTCGCAGCTCGCAGCTCGCAGCTCGCAGGGATCCCAGAGTTCTCGCAGCTTTTTTCATTAGCACTCTCAGGTACCGAGTGCTAATCTACCAGCACATTGAGTGACCTCCACTCAAGTTTCACTGGAAGGAGATAACCATCATGGCAATGACGTTCGATCCCTTCAGCGAGATGGACCGATGGGCGGCCACCGCGCTGCAGCAGGCCCGCTCCGGCCCCCGGCAGATGCCCGTCGACCTCCAGCGCGACCACGAGCGGTACGTGCTGAACGCCGACCTGCCGGGCGTCGATCCCGGCTCGATCGATATCGATGTCGACGGCCAGCTCCTCACCATCCGGGCCCAGCGCACGGCCGACGTGGCCGAGGGCTCCAAGTGGCTGACGCGCGAGCGCCCCTCCGGCACCTACCTGCGTCAGTTCAGCGTGGGCCAGGGCGTCGACATCGCGGGCATCTCGGCGTCGTACGACAACGGCGTGCTCAGCGTGGTCATCCCGGTCAGCGAGCAGGCGAAGCCGCGCAAGATCGCGGTCGAGGGCCAGGCCGCGCACCTCGACTCCGCCGATCCGAGCTCCGAGCGCCGCGACGCCCAGAAGTCCCTCACGCACTAGCCGACCGCCGCGGCCGCCCGCACGTGCACGAGTCGGCGGCCGCACGAACAATGCGCACCGCGCGGGCGGGGGACGCGAGCACCCCCGCCCGCGCTATGCGCGCGACGTCGAGAGCCGCCCCGGACGCGGCGGGAGACCCGCCCGCGCGTAGACCGCGTCGATGAGCGCCATCGTGCGCCGCGAGCGCTCGAACCCCGCCGCGGAGCGCTCCCCCGAGCGCACCGCCTCCCGCACGCGACGCAGCTGATACGCGTACGACGCGGCGGATCCGACGTCTTCGACCCGCTCCTCCGCTCCCGCTCCGGTCGTCGTGCGCACGATCAGGCGGCCCTCCTCCTGCGGCTTCACGAAGTTCGGCAGCACCGTCTCCCCCAGGGAGCCCGAGACGCGCAACCCGAAGTTCCACTCCGGGCTCACCATGCTCGTGTGCACCCGCACCGGCACCCCGCCGAGATCCAGCTCCGCGACGACCTCTGCGTCGACGCGGTCGTCATGCACCCACCGTCGCGCCCGCGCCGACAGCAGCTCGGGGGCCGCAAGGGCGGGCAGCGCCGACCCCGCGAGCGCATCGCCGAGCAGCAGCAGGGCGTGCAGCGCATAGCAGCCGAGATCCATGAGCGCCCCGCCCGCCAGCTCGAAGCTCCACCGCGGATCGTCCGCGCCCGGCGCGGGCATGTCCACGTGCACATCGACGCCCCGCAGCTCCCCGATCCCGCCCGCGCGCACCACGTCGACGAGTCGATGCAGCGCGGGATGATCGGCGTAGTGGAACGCCTCCCACGCCCACCCCGGCGCGCGCTCCATCGCGGCGGCGACCCCGTCGAACTCCGCGAGATTCGCCGCGAACGGCTTCTCGACGAGCACATTGCGACCGGCCGCGAGCGCGCGCACCGCCCATTCCGCGTGCAGGGCGTTCGGCAGCCCGATGTAGACGAGATCGAGCGAGTCATCGGCGACGAGCGCCGCGTAGCTCTCCGCCGCAGACGCGAACCCTCGGTCGGCGGCGTACCGCAGCGCCCGATCGGGATCCCGAGCCGCCACCGAGGCGCGCACATCGCCGGTCTCGCGCGTCGCGGCCACGATCGCCGCATCGGCGATGCGCGACGCGCCCAGCACGCCGATGCGCAGCGGAGCGCTCATGCCGCCTCCCCCTCGCGCTCGCCGAGCATCTCGCGCAGATGCGCGACGCTGCGGCGGGCGTGCTCGAGCGCAGCGTCGGCGTCGGCGTCGCGCTCGATCACCGCGTCCTGCTCGAGCACGTACCAGCCCGCGTACCCGGCATCGCGCAGCGCGGCGACGATCTCGCCGATGCGGGCGTCGCCCGAGCCGAGCGGCCGGTACATGCCCTGCCGCACCCCCTCGCGGTAGTCGATCTCACCCGCCCGCACCCGCGCGGCGACGGCGACGCTCACATCCTTCATATGGGCGTGCACGATGCGGCGCGCGTGCCGCCGCACGAACGCGACCGGATCGCCGCCGCCGAGCGTGTAGTGCCCCGTATCGAGGCAGACGCCGATGCGCGATCCCGCGAGCACCCGCTCCACGGCCTCCGGAGTCTCCACGACGGTGCCGAGATGCGGGTGCAGCGTCGCCACCACCCCCGCCGCCTCCGCCGCGACGAGCGCGCGATCGAGATTCGCGAGCAGCGTCGCCCACTCCGCATCGCTCAGCTCGACCGCCCCGTCGTAGCCCGCGTCGCCGGTGACCGCCGAGAGCACCAGGGTCGTCGCGCCCCCGGCCGCGTACGCCTCGAGTTCGCGCTCGATCGCAGGCAGCGGATCCTGCCCGTCGCGGTGCAGCACGACCGGGAAGAACCCGCCGACCGCGTCGAGCCCCGCCGCTGCGAGCGCCGATGCGCGCTCGGCGGGCGCATCGGGCAGAAACCCCTCGGGCCCGAACTCCGTCGCCGCGATCCCGAGCGACGCCATCTCGGCGAGCACGCGCTCGCGATCGAGCTGCACCCCCCAGTCGGGAACTTCGATGACGCCCCAGCTGATGGGGGCTGCGGCGATGCGCGCGGTGCGTGCCATGTGCGACTCCTTCGTCAGTCGTGCGGGGTGAGCGGTGGGGCGGTGTTGCGCGGGGGCGGTGGTGCGGGTGAGCGGTGGTGCGGTGGGAGGGGTGCGCGGCGGGATCCGCGTTCAGGCGCCGGCCGCCGTCGTCCCGTCTACCGGGGCGCTCGGCTGCCAGGTGCGCGTCTCGGCCGAGCGCTCGGCGGCGCCCACCACCTGCGCCGCAGAGAGCGCGTCCTGGATGTTCGCGTTCAGCGCCTCGCGGCCGAGCACCGCCTGCACGAACTTCTTGGCCTCGACGACCTTGAGATCGTCGTACCCCATCGACGTGCCGGCGCCGGGCTGGAATCGGGCGAAGTCGCCCATGCCCGGCCGCGCCATGACCCGCGTGTACCCCTGATTCTCGGCGCCGAGACCGCCCGAGAGGTGCAGCTCGTTCATCCGCTCGAAATCCCAGTGCGCCGACCCGTGCGTGCCGTACACCTCGATGCCGTAACTCGCGCGCGGCCCCACCGAGACGCGCGAGGCCTCCAGCGCGCCGACCGCGTGCGCCCCCGGGGCGCCCTCCGCGATGCGCACCAGCATCCCCGCGTAGTCCTCGTTCTCGACCGGCTTCGTGTCGCCGTTCTCGATCACGGCGAAGTGCGTGCCCGTGCCCATCGGCAGCTCGGGGCGCTCGGTGTACACCGTCGACGTGACCGCGCTGACCTCCGCGATCGGCCCGAGCGTGTACTGCACCAGGTCGACCAGGTGCCCCATGAGATCGCCGAGCACGCCCGTGCCCGCGTGCTCCCGCACGAAGCGCCACGAGAGCGCGCCGCGGGGGTCCGCCGAGTAGTCGGCGAACATCTGGCCGCGCACGTTCGTGATGCGGCCGAGCCGGCCGTCGAGCACGAGCTCGCGCAGGTACTCGATCGCCGGGGCGTGGCGGTAGTTGAACCCGATCGAGCTCACCACCCCGGCCTCCGCCGCCGCTTCGGCGACCGCCCGGGTCTCGTGCTCGCCGCGGCCGACGGGCTTCTCGATCCAGAAGTGCTTCCCGGCGCGCGCGGCGGCGATGCCGATCTCGGCGTGGAGGAAGTTGGGGGCGCAGATGGAGACGACGTCGACTTCGGGATCGCGCAGCACGTCGTGGTAGTCGGCCGAAGCGCGCTCGTACCCGAGCACCTCCACGGCCTCGTCGGCGCGCCCCGGCGCCGGATCGGCCGCGTGCACGAGGCGCAGGCGCAGGCCGAGGTCGGGGTACGCGTAGCGCAGGTTCGCGTAGGCCCGGCTGTGCAGTCGCCCCATCCAGCCGACGCTGATGAGCCCCACCCCGATCTCGACGGTCCCGTCTTCCCGTTTCCGCATGAGCGCCCGCCTTCGTGTTCGTGGTGCTGCGCACCGATCGTCATCGTGGAGGCCCGAACGGCGGCGAGGTGCACTGGAGCGCCGCGGGGTGGACCGGTCCAAATTGTATGAACAAAGTCGTCGCGCTGTCAACGGCACTGCTCGCGCGCCCCTGGGCTCCCCGCCCCGCGCCCGCCCCGCGCCCGCCCCGCGTCCGCGCCCGCCGTCCGGCGCCCGCGCGCCTCCGCGCCCGCGCCCGTCCCGCGCGCCTCCGCGCCCGTCGTCCAGCGCCTCCCCCCCCTCCTGCGCCGAGACCGAGGGTTCGCGCCGAGACCGAGGGAGTTCGCGCGTGCGATTCGCTCGTGGTCGGCGCAAACCCTCGGTCTCGGCGAGGTTGAGCGCGGCGCGGGGCCCCGGGCGGCGCGGCGCGGGGCCCCGGGCAGCGCGGGGGCCGGCGCGCACCGGGCGCATCGCGGCCCGCTGCGCGCCCCTCGCGCTCAGCGGCGCGACCGCCCGCGGACGCCGCCTTCGGGCTCGTCCTCGTCGTCGGCGTACTCGCCCGGGATGACGGTGACCGACTCGGTCACCTCGACCCGGCCCACGCCTGCGGCGGTGTCGCCCTGGATCTCGTCGCGGATCGTGCGCACCGCATCGGTGCTCGTGCCGACATCGCGGAGCTCGTGCACGAGCTGCTCCAGCTCGGCGCCGCCGGCCATGAGGCCCGTCAGCTCCTCGAGCGAGATCGCCGACTTCTCGTGGTAGCCGATGCTCTGGCCGCGCTTGAGCAGCAGGAAGCGGTCGCCCACGGGGTAGGCGTGGTGCGGGTTGTGCGTGATGAAGATCACGCCGAGGCCCCGATCCCGCGCCTGGATGATGTAGCGCAGCACCACGCCCGACTGCTTGACGCCGAGCGCCGCGGTCGGCTCGTCGAGAATGAGCACCTTCGCCCCGAAGTACACCGCCCGGGCGATCGCGACGCACTGCCGCTCACCACCCGACAAGGTGCCGATCGGCTGATCCACGTCGCGCAGGTCGATGCCCATGTCGAGCAGCTCCTGCTTCGCCGTCTGGCGCATGAAGTCGACGTCGAGGCGCTGGAACGGACCCCACCCCTTCGTCTGCTCGGAGCCGAGGAAGAAGTTGCGCCAGACCGGCATGAGCGGAGCGACGGCGAGATCCTGATACACCGTCGCGATGCCCCGGTTCAGCGCCTCGCGCGGCGAATCGAACCGCACGGGCTCCCCCTCGACGAGGTACTCGCCCGCGGTGTGCTGATGGAGGCCGGCGATGATCTTGATGAGCGTCGACTTGCCGGCGCCGTTGTCGCCGAGCACGCACATCACCTCGCCGGCCGAGACCTTCAGGCTGACGTCGCGGAGCGCGATGATGTTGCCGTACCGCTTCTCGGCCTCGCGCAGCTCGACGAGCGGCGCAGCGGCGGTCGCTGTGGCGTTCACTTCTTCCCTCCCCGCGCCGCGCGGCGCTGCAGCGTGAAGTTCAGCACGGTCGCGCCGAGCAGCATGGCGCCGAGGAAGAACTTCAGCCAGTCCGGATTCCATTCGGCGTAGACGACGCCCTTGAGCGCCATGCCGTAGATCAGGGCGCCGATCGCGCCGCCGATCGCCGAGCCGTATCCGCCGGTCATGAGGCAGCCGCCCACGACGGCCGCGATGATGTAGAGGAACTCGTTGCCGATGCCCTCGCCCGACTGCACCGTCTTGAACGCGAAGAGCTGATGCATGCCGAGCAGCCAGGCGCAGAAGCTCACGCCCATGTAGAGGCCGATCTTCGTCTTCACGACGGGCACGCCCACGGCGCGAGCCGCGTCGGGGGCGCCGCCCGACGAGAAGATCCAGTTGCCGATCTTGGTGCGCTGCAGAATCCAGGTCGCGATGAGCACCAGGATGATCCAGTAGAACACCGTGATCTTGACGTTGACGCCGAAGACGGGGATGTCGGCGGCGAACACGGCCTCCGCCGAGGCGAACCCCGGCCACTGGGCGATGGACGGGGCGGCGACGCCGCCGGTGAGTGCGCGGGTGACGCCCAGGTTGAGGCCCGTCAGCATGAAGAAGGTCGCGAGCGTGATGATGAAGCTCGAGAGCTTCGTCTTCGTCAGCAGCCAGCCGTTGAGCAGCCCGATCAGGAGCGAGAAGACCAGCCCGACGGTCGCTCCGACCCAGACGTTCCCCCCGAACCAGTACATGAAGAGGGACGAGGAGAGCGCCGCCGAGATGACGCCGACGCCGGCCGACAGGTCGACCTCGCCGCCGATCATCAGCAGTGAGACGCCCACCGCCATGATGCCGACCGTCGACGCGCCGTACAGGATCGTCGCGATGGAGTTCGGCTGGGTGAACTGGGGGGCGACCACGGCGAACATGATCGCGAGCACCAGTGCGGCCGCGGTGGCGCCCGCTTCGGGCTTCGTGAAGAACCTGGTGAAGAGGTTGCCGGAGGCGACGCGCTCGTCGAGCTTCGGAGCTGTTGCTGTACTCATGGATTCGACCTTCCGGTGCGACCCTTCCTACTCCGCCGACTCCGCGTCGCCGCCGTCGAACTGCGACGCGACGCTCTCGGCGTTGTCCGCGTTGACGACTGCGGGGCCCGTCAGCACCGCCTGGCCGCCGCCGAGCACGTAGCCGCCCTCCGTGTAGAGGCGCACGGCTTCGACCGCCGAGTAGCCCTGCAGGAACGGCTGCTGGTCGATGCCGAAGAGGATCGTGCCGTCCTTGATGGCCGCGTAGACGTCGGCGTTGAGGTCGGTCGTCGCGAGGGTCGCACTGCTGCCGGCGTCGGCGATCGAGTCCATCGCGGTCATGGCGAAGGGTGCGCCGAGGGTGAGCACGGCGTCGATGTCGGCGTTGGTCTGCAGCTTGGACGTGATGGTCGATGCGACGTTGGTCATGTCGGTGCCCTGCACGTACAGCACCTCGGAGGTGCCCTCGAAGGTGTCGGCGAGCCCCTCGCAGCGCGATTCGAGGCCGACGTGGCCCTGCTCCTGGATGACGCAGACGGCCTTCTTCAGGCCCGCTTCGTTGAACTGCTCGCCTGCGGCCTGGCCGGCGATGAACTCGTTCTGGCCGAAGTGGGCGAGCACGCCCAGATCCTTGAAGGCGTCTTCGCCCGCGTTGATGCTGAATACCGGAATGCCGGCGTCGACCGCCTTCTGCACCTCGCCCGCCATGGCGTCGGACTTGGCGAGCGTCACGACGATGCCGTCGACGCCCTGGTCGACCGCCTGCTGCACGAGCTGGGCCTGGCGCGCGCCGTCGGGGTCGGAGCTGTACAGCAGTTCGACGTTGTTGCGCTCGGCGGCGTTCTCGGCGCCCGCCCGGATCGTGTCCCAGAACGTGTCGCCCGGTGCGGCGTGGGTGACGAGGGCGACCTTGATCTCCTCTTCATCGACGCCTCCGCCGCCTCCGGCGGCTCCCCCGCCGGCGCCCGCGGGCGAGCCGCATGCAGCGAGGGCCAGTGCTCCGACACCAGCCAGGCCCGCGAGGCCGATCTTCGACCAACGCCCGAAACGTGATTTCAACATAGCTGCACTCCATCGTGTAATTGAACTAATGTCGTTACAAAGCTTGCGCTCTGGGTTCACAGTACCGTAACTTTCACGAACAAGCATCTCCTCCGATAAAGGTTGGGTAACGACCGCGCGGCGCTGCATTCACGGCTCGACTGCGCACGGCTGCGGGCGGTCGGGCGCCTTCGAGCGCCGTCGGGATCACCGCTCGCCGTCAGGCTCCTTCGGGCGCAGGTGGTTCCGGCCGGCGCCGTCGGAGCCTCTTGCAGCGTACCGCTCCCGGCGGGCCCGCTCCGTGCTGGGCGGTCGCGCCGGGTGCGCCCGCGGCGGCGAGCGCGCCCCGTGCACGGCGGGTGCGCCCTGTCGGCGCCCTCCGCAGCTCGTCACGCCGAGGCGCGCACCACGAGCGTCGGCGGGATCAGCACCTCGCCGCTCGACCGATCCCCCGCGCCCATTGACCCCGCGCCCGCCCGATCCGCACTCATTGACTCCGCGCCGGCCCGGTCCGCACCCTGCCGCCACGGTGCCGCGACCCCCGGCGCCGCGAAACCCGGCGCCGCGAGCAGCGCCTCCGCGGCCTCCCGGCCGATGCGCCGATTGTCGGGGTCGACGGTCGTCAGGGAGATGCGCGGGATCGCGGCGAGGGTCGTGCCGTCGTACCCCACGACGCGGCACCCGCGCGGCACCCCGACGCCTGCGGACTCGAGCGCCGTGATGACGCCCACCGCGGTCACGTCGTTCACGGCGACGATGGCCTGGGGCAGACGATCCTCCGCGAGCAGCCGCGCCACCGCGCGGCGCGCAGCCACCGCGGCGTCGCGAGCGCCCGCATCCGAGGAGTCGGCGCGCTCGACCCACGCGCGCGCGCCGAAACCCCGCCGCTCGGCCGCCGCGACGAACGCGCGCTCCCGCGCCGCCGCCACCGTGCCGCCGTCGCCGCCCACGAACGCGACGCGCTCGACGCCCTGGGCGGCGAGGTGCGCGACCACGAGGTCGAGCCCCGCCGCATCGTCGGTGCGCACCGCGGCGACGACGTCGGGCGTCGCATCGATCGCGCTCGCCACCACCGTCGGAATCGCGGCCGTCAGCTCAGCCAGCTCCGCGAACTCCGGAATCGTGCCGACCGCGATGAGCCCCGACGGGCGCAGATCGCGCAGCACGTCGATGTTGTCGCGATCCAGCACCGCGCCGCCCGCCCCGTCGTCGACCTGCGCGCTCAGAATCATGGTGCGCCGGCCCGCCTCGGCCAGACGCGCCTTCGCCGCCCCGACGATCTCGGCGAACAACGGGTTGTGCAGGTTCGAGACGAGGATCGCGACGATGTCGCGGCGCCCCGCCGACAACGACTGCGCGACCAGGTTCGGGCGGTACCCGAGCTGCTCGGCCGCGTGCAGCACGCGCAGTCGGCGCTCCTCGCTCACCGTGCCGCCTCCGGTGAACACGAGCGACACCAGCGACTTCGAGACCCCGGCGACCCGGGCGACATCGCGGATCGTGGGCGAGCGCACGGGCCCTCCCGGCGTTGCGCTCGTGTCGTGCACCATCGTCTCTCCTCGCGTCCCGTTCATCATAGGGGCGGCGCCGGCGCGATCCGGGCGTTCGCCCGATCACGGCGTTCGCGCGATGCGGGCGTCTGCGCGATCCGCTAGAGCTCGACGCCGACGGTCGCGCCGGTCTCGGCGGATCGCTGCGCGGCATCGGCCAGAATCAGCGCCGCCCGCCCGTCGTCGAACGTCGGGCTCGTGGACGGCTCGCCGCGCACCAGCCGCACGAATTCGCCGAGCTCCGCGGCGTACGCCGTCGCGTAGCGCTCGAGGAAGAACTCGGGGTACGGCGGCCGCGCCTCGACCGCGTCGCCGTTCGAGAGCACGACGGTGTTCTGCTGCGGATTGCCCACCTGCAGCATGCCGGTCGCGCCGAACGCCTCCATGCGCTGGTCGTAGCCGATGGCGCTGTGGCGCGAGTTCACGATCGTGACGATCGCACCCGACTCCGTCTGGAGCGTCACGACGGCGGTGTCGAAGTCGCCGTGCTCGCGCGCGCCGGCGTCGAAGGTGCGCGCGCCGGTGGCGCTGACGGCGACGATGCGGTCGTCGCTCGTGAAGAAGCGCGCCATGTCGAAGTCGTGGATCGTCATGTCGCGGAAGATGCCTCCCGACACCCCGATGTACTCCGCCGGAGGCGCTGCCGGGTCGCGGCTGATGATGATCAGCTGCTCGAGCGCGCCGATCTCCCCCGCGCGCACCCGGGCGCGGGCGGAGGCGTGATTCGGGTCGAAGCGCCGGTTGAATCCGAGCGCGACCGGCACGCCGCTCGCCGCGATCAGCGGGCGCAGGGCGTCGACGCGGGCGATGTCGAGGTCGATCGGCTTCTCGCACAGCACGGGCAGGCCGGCGCGCACGGAGGCCTCGATGAGGTCGACGTGGGTGGGGGTCGGTGAGGCGATGAGGATCGCATCGACCTCGCCCGACGCGATGAGCTGCTCGGCGGATTCGGTGGCGATCGCCCCGTACCGCTCGGCGACCGCGCTCGCGCCCGCGATGAAGGGGTCGGCCACCCACGAGAGCACCGCCTCGGGAGAGGCGGCGATGCTCGCGGCGTGCACCTGGCCGATGCGGCCGGTTCCGATGAGTCCGATGCGTACGGGTTGCTGCGTCATTGCGGTTCCCTTGGGTCTCGTGCGGTTCGGTAGCGGTTCTGCGGCGCTGCGAAGGCCGGGGGGCTCGGACGCGGTGCGGGCCGCATGCCCGCGCGAACGAAATGTTCGTACAAACTCTGATTGTAGGGCGCGGCGGGGTCGGTGCGCCACCTGCGCCCTGCCGGGCGTGGGGCCGGGGGCGGGGCGGGGGTGCCCCGGGGTGAGCAGTTCTTGCGACGCATACCTGCGTACGAGTACCGCAACTGCTCACCCTCGCTCGTCTCCTCTCGGGCGGTGAGCGCTTTCTGCGACCGCAAGCCGGGTTCGAATGCAGCAACTACTCACCCGGGGGAGGGCGCCACCCGGAAAGGGGGGCGACGATCACGAGCGGATGCCGACGCTCGGGCAGGCGAACGGGACCGCGGGGCGGGCGAGGAACGGCGCGCTACACGGGGCGGGGCGATGGCGCGCAGGGCGCCGTGGACCCGCGGACGACGAGGCGCGGGGCGAAGGTGCGCGATCCCACGGGCGAACCCGTGACCTCGTCAGCAGAACGCCCGCACGCGCGTTCGACCCCCGCGTCGTCTTCCGCGACGGCCCCCGCGTCGCCCCCACTGGTCGCGGGGCCCCGGCTCCCGTCGGCGAGCAGCGCGAGCAGCGCCTCCCCCGCGCGCTCGCCGAGCTCCCGCGGATCTCCGCTGATCGTCGTCAGCGAGACGATGCCGTAGGCGGCGAGCGGGGAGTCGTCGTAGCCGACGACCGACACTCGGGACGGCACCGCGAGCCCCGCAGCGCGGGCCGCTGCGATCGCCCCGACCGCCATGGGGTCGTTCACCGCGAACACCGCAGTGGGCGCCTCGCGGAACCCCGCGCGCGGCAGCGCCTCACCCGACCCCGACCCCGACCCAACCCCGAACAGCGCCGAGGCCGCCGCTCGGGCAGCGCGCTCCTCGTTGACGTCGGCGTGCACGATCGAGGGCGCGAGCCCGGCGTCCGCCATCGCCTCGCGGTACCCGGTTTCGCGCGCCGCCGCACTCGCCCCGGGGCCCGAGATGCAGGCGATGGTGCGATGTCCGAGTTCCACGAGGTGGCGAGTGGCGATCCGGCCCCCCGCCACCTCGTCGCTCGCGATGACCGGAACGTCGGCCGCGCCGACGGCTCGGATGCCGAGCACGACGGCAGGCACGCCCGCGCGCTGAACGGCGTCACCGCTCGCCTCGCCGGCGAGCACGAGACCGTCGACCCGGAGTGCGCGGAAGGCGTCGATCGGGTCGACGCCCAGGTGCGCGTTGAGGTGCGCATCCGCGACGCTGAGCGCGTAGCCCTCCCGTCCGAGCGACGCGCGCAGCCCCGCCAGGGCGTCGACGAACCAGAGGTTCGAGAAGTCGTCGATCACCACGCCGACGCTGCGGGTGCGGGTTCCGGCGAGTCCGGCGGCGAGCCTGCTCGGGGTGTAGTCGAGTTCGGAGATGGCGGCGAGCACCGCCTCCCGCTTCTCGGCGCTCACCTTCGGCGAGTCGCGCAGCACCAGCGAGACGAGCGACTTGGAGACGCCGGCGCGCTCCGCCACGTCGTAAATGGTCGGTCGTCGCATCGCAGTCCTTTCACGGGGCCCGCTTCAGGTTACGGGAACGGCGCCCCGTTTCGCGCGAACGATTGACAGGCCCGACGTCTGCGGCTAGCGTGACTAGCATTGGAGCGCTCCAACGCGTGCCACGACGCGAATTCGAGCAACGCAGCATCCGAAGGGAACATCATGAACGCATCCATCGGCGTCGCCGTGATCGGCGCGGGCATGGCCGGCAAGGCCCACGCCGCCGCATACCGGGCGGCCACCACCCTCTACACGCCCGCGCTCCCCGACATCCGGCTCGTCGCCATCGGCGATGTCTTCGAGCCGCTCGGAACGGAGACCGCGCAGCGATTCGGCTTCGAGCGCCACGTCGCAGACTGGCGCGACATCGCAGCGTCCGACGACATCGACGTCGTCAGCGTCGTGGTCGCCAATCCGCTCCACCGCGAGATCGTCGAAGGGCTCCTCGCGGCGGGCAAGCACGTGCTGTGCGAGAAGCCGCTCAGCGACACCATCGAAGATGCACGATCCATGGCCGAGGCCGCGCGCCGCGCCGCGGCGTCCGGCATCATCGCGCGCATCGGCTTCAGCTACCTGCGCGCACCGGGAATCGCCTTCATCCGGCAGCTCATCGACGACGGCAGGCTCGGCGAAGTGCTCCACTTCTCAGGTCGCTACTGGACCGACTACGGTTGCCGCACCGACGCCCCCATCAGCTGGCGCTACCAGGGCCCTCCCGGCTCCGGAGCAATCGGCGACGTCGGCAGCCACCTCGGCTACATCGCCGAATACCTCTGCGGGCCGGCCCGCGAGGTCTCGGGCGGGCGATTCCACACGGCCATCACCGAACGCCCGAAGCCGCTCGGCCAGGTCGTCGGGCACAGTCGCGGCGGGGTGAGCGACGAGACCGCCCCCGTGACGAACGACGACTACGCCTCGTTCAGCGCGGAGTTCGCGCAGTGCGTCGGCAGCATCGAGGTATCGCGCGTCGCGGCCGGCCACCCGAACACCTGCACCATCGAGGTCTTCGGATCGGGCGGAGCCGCGCGATGGTCGCAGACGAATCCCGCCCAGGTCGAGGTGATGCTGAACGACGAGCACACCGACGTGGCCGGGTTCCGCACCGTCGCGCTCGGGCCGGCGCACCCCCACTACGCGGGAGGATGGGCGATGGACGCCCCGGGCGTGGGCATCGGCCAGAACGACCTCTTCGTGCACCAGGCGCGCGCCTTCCTGGAGGAGGTGGCGGGACTCCCCGCCGCGCAGTCGCTGCCTCGATGCCGCACCTTCGACGACGGCGTGCACAACATGGAGGTGCTCGCAGCCGTCGCCGAATCCGCGCGCGCCGGCGGTGCCGCGGTCGCGGTGGGCTGATCCGCCCCGCCCCGCACCCAGCCCTCCACCACGAAACGAGCACCAGCATGAAACTCGGCGTCTACAACGCGATCCTGCACGACCGCAGCCTCCCCGAAGCGATCGCGGTCGTGCGCGACCTCGGCCTCACCGGGATCGAGCTGAACTCCGGCGGCTTCCTCCCGGCGACGCACATCCCGACCCTCGACGAGATCCTCGTCTCCGACGCGGCGCGCGACGACTTCCTCGGCGTATTCGCGGGCACCGGCGTCTCGATCGCCGGGCTCAATTGCAACGGCAACCCCCTGCACCCCGACCCCGTGATCGGCGACGCGCACGCAGGAGACGTGCGCCGGTCGATCCGGCTCGCCGAGCGGCTCGGGCAGGATCGGGTCGTCACGATGTCGGGCCTCCCCGGCGGCGAACCCGGGTCGACCGTCATCAACTGGGTCGTCAACGCCTGGAACTCGGCCGCACTCGACGTGCTCGACTACCAGTGGGATATCGCGACCGGATTCTGGCGGGAGATCGACCGCTTCGCGGCGGACCACGGTGTGAGCGTCGCCCTCGAGCTGCACCCGCAGAACCTGGTCTTCAACTCGGCCGACGTGCACAAGCTCATCGAGCTCACGCGCGCCACGCACCTCGGCGTCGAACTCGACGCGTCGCACCTCTTCTGGCAGCAGATGGATCCGGTCTCCGTAGTGCGGCACCTCGGCGAGCTCGTCCTCCACGCCGCCGCGAAAGACGTGCGCGTGAACCCGGAGTGGGCGCGGCTCAACGGGGTGCTCGACAACTCGTTCCGCCGCCTGGCGCCCGACGAACCCCGCACCCATCTCGGCGGAGACGAGTGGGCGAATGCGTGGCCGGAGCGCTCGGCCTGGGACTTCGTCGCGCTCGGCAGGGGCCACGACACCGCGTTCTGGACGGAGTTCTTGCGGGCGCTCCACGAGGTGGACCCCGAGATGTGGGTCAACATCGAGCACGAGGACGTCTCGCTCGGCCGCCTCGAGGGGCTGCAGGTCGCGTCGGAGGTGCTGCTCGAGGCGGACGCCGCGCTGCGAGCCGGCCTGTAGGTCGAGGGGCCTCGCGGGCCGCGGATCGCGTGGCCCGCGGCCCGCGGCCCGACGCCCGCCGCCCGCGAAAGCGCAGTCGGCGTCGTCCGCGCGAGCGGGCGCGACCGGAACTGCGCTTTCGGCGCGCGCTCGCCGGTCGGTGCCCTCGCCCCTCACACCGCCGCGCGCTCGCCCGTCAGCGCGCTCGCCCGCGCGGCGTCGAGCACCGCGACCGTGTGGAGCGCCTGCTCGAGGGTCACGTTCGGGGTCTCGCCCGCGACGATCGCGCGGTGCAGGTCGCGGTAGAACTCGGTGTAGTCGCCGCGCTGCGAGGGGACGCGGGTCGCGCCGGCGCTGGTCGTCAGCACGCCCCAGCGCTCCTCGGCCTCGACGCCCCAGACGTCCGCATCTGCGGCGGGCGTCAGCCCGGCGCGCAGCTGCTCGACCTGCACGTCGGACATGTGCGACTCGTAGTTGCCCTCGCGGCCGATGACGATCATGCGGCGGTCGTCGCGCCGCGCGCCCTTCGTCGACGACACCGCGCTGAAGACGCCCGACGCGTGGTGCAGTCCGAGGAAGAAGCCGACGTCGACGCGCTGCTCGCCCGTGCCGATCCAGTCGAGGTGGGCGTCGACGCGCTCCACGGGCCCGAAGAGCTGCGTGAGCTGGTCGACGACGTGCGCGCCGAGGTCTCGCAGCAGCCCCTCGTCGGGGCCCTGGTCGAGCACCGACCGGTCGTCCTGCTCGAGCGCGAAGTCGGCCCGCCACACGGGCCCGAGCTCGCCCGAGGCGAGCACCGATTGCAGCGTGACGAGGTCGGTGTCCCAGCGCCGGTTGTGGAACACGGTGAGCGTGCGCTGCGCCGCGCCCGCTGCGGCGATGAGCTCGCGGGCGGTTGCGGCGTCGGGCGCGAACGGCTTGTCGGCGACCACGTGCACGCCGCGTTCGAGGGCGCGCAGCACGAGTTCGCGCCGGGTCGCGGGCGGGGTGGTGATGACGACGGCGTCGACGCCCGCGTCGATGAGCGCATCGAGCGATGCGTAGGCGGGCACGCCCGGCGCGGCTGCGGCGAGCGCGGCGCGCGTGGTCTCGGATCGCGCGACCACGCCGACGAGCTCCCATTCGGCGGCGGCCTGCACGTACGGCAGATGGAACAGGCGTCCTCCGACGCCGAATCCGACGATTCCGATGCGCATGTGCGCTCCTTACCTGCTTCGCGGCACGTAGATCGCGCCGGTGGTCACTTCTTCTTCGAGGGCCTCGAGCGTGCGCCCGCGCGTCTCGGGCACACTCTTCCAGACGAAGAGCAGCGCGAGCGCTCCCACGGCGGCGAAGACGAAGAACGTGTTGGATATCCCGATCCCGTCGACGAGGGGGAGGAAGGACAGGGCGACGACGCCGTTCATGATCCAGAGGGCGAACACCGAGATGCCCATGCCGATGCCGCGCATGTGGAGCGGGAAGATCTCCGAGAGGTAGACCCAGACGGCGACGTTCAGGAAGGTCTGCATGGACCCGACGAAGATGACGACGAGGGCGAGGATCACCCAGGGCCGCACGGCGCTGCCTTCGGGGAGGGTGAGCGAGGCGGCGCCGATGAGGAGGTGGCTCACCGTCGTGAGCGTGAACCCGGTGATGAAGGTCTTGCGGCGGTCGAGCCGGTCCATCATCTGGAGGGCGATGATCGCGCCGATCACGGCGATCACGCCCGGTGCGACGTTCGCGATGAGGGCCGCGTTCTGGGAGAAGCCCGACTGCTCGAGCACCTGGCTGCCGAAGTACATGATCGAGTTGATGCCGGTGAGCTGCTGGGCGATGCCGAGCCCGATGCCGACGAGGATGATCTTGGTGAGGTTGCGGTTCGAGAGGATGGCGCGCCAGCCGATCTGGGACGCGCCGCGCTCCTCGTCGACGAGTGCGCGCAGCTCGCCGATCTCGGCGGCGGCGCGCTCGGGGGTGCGCACGGTGGCGAGCACGCGTTCGGCGCCGGCGTAGTCGCCGCGGCCCACGAGCCAGCGCGGCGATTCGGGCATGCGCAGCATTCCGAAGAAGAGGGCGATCGCGGGCACCGCACAGACGGCGAACATGACGCGCCAGATGCCGTCGATGTGGCCCAACACGTTGCCGATGACGGCGTTGACGACGAAGGCGGCGAGCTGGCCGACGACGATCATGAGCTCGTTGCGGCCTGCGAGGGATCCGCGGATCTCGTAGGGCGCGAGCTCTGCGAGGAAGACGGGGACCACGGTCGAGGCGCCGCCGACGGCGAGCCCGAGCAGCACGCGGCCGAGGATGAGCGTGCCGAAGCCGAGCGGCGTGTGCGTGCCGGGGGTGTCGCCGCCGGGCGCGAAGACGACGAATGCGGTGCCGGCGAAGAAGAGCACGGCGAGCAGGATGATGGTCTTGCGCCGACCCCAGGCGTCGGAGAGGCGACCGCAGACCATTGCGCCGAGGGCGGCGGCGAAGACGAGCGAGCTGGTGAACCAGCCTTCGAGGAACGGGGTGAGGCCGAGCTCCTGCGACATGGGGCTGAGAGCGCCGTTGACCACTCCGGTGTCGTACCCGAAGAGCAGGCCGCCGAAGGTGGCGATGAGCGCCACGAGTCCGAGGCGGCGCCGGTGGGGCCCGGTTCCGAGCGGGGGCAGCGATGTGCGACTCTCGCCCGCGGTTCCGACTGGCATTCTGTGACTCCTTCGTCGTGCACGCGACTCGCCGAGTAACGGTCGCTTCATCTGAGCCTAACAATGTCGTTACATTTGGACAAACTTTTCAACGCGCTACAGTGGACCGGTGATGTCCGCGCTGCCCGAGCTCGCCCCGTTCGCCTGGCCGCTGCTCGCCCTCGCGGCGTGCATCGTCGGGTTCTCGAAGACGGCGCTCCCCGGCGCGAACACGGTCGCGATCGCGATCTTCGCCGCGATCCTGCCCGCGAAGCAGTCGACCGGGGCGCTGCTCGTGCTGCTCATCGTCGGCGACGTCTTCGCCGTGTGGGCCTACCGCAGGCACACCAGCTGGCAGACGATCCTGCGTCTCGCCCCCGCCGTCGTCGCGGGCCTCGCGCTGGGCGCGGCGTTCCTCGCGTTCGCCAGCGATGGCTGGGTGCGCCGCTTAATCGGCGGGATCCTGCTGCTCGTCGTCGCCTTCACGGTCTGGCGGCGCTACTTCTCCGTCGGGGCGTCGGCGGGGCCCGGGGGGCGCACCGGCAGCATCGTCTACGGCTCCCTGTCGGGCTTCACCACGATGGTCGCGAACGCCGGCGGGCCCGTCATGTCGATGTACTTCCTCGCCGCGAAGTTCCCCGTGCAGGCGTTCCTCGGCACCGCGGCCTGGTTCTTCGCGCTCATCAACCTCGCGAAGCTCCCGTTCTCGTTCGGGCTCGGCCTCATCGACGCCTCCAGCCTCGCGCTCGACCTACTGCTCGTACCGGGCGTCGTCATCGGCGCGCTGATCGGGCGCTGGATCGCGGCGCGCATCTCGCAGCGCGTCTTCGAGAGCGCGGTGCTCGTCGTGACGATCCTCGCCGCGCTCTACCTCGTCGTCTTCTGAGCCCCGCCCCCCTCAGCTCAGGCCGGCCAGTTCCCGAAGCTTCGCGAGCTGGAAGCGCGACACCTCGTCGGCCCGCTCGTCCTCGGCGAACACGTTCGACACGATGAGGGCGTCGTCGCGGTCGAGATACCCCGATGCGCGCAGGGCTCCGAAGAGCTCCTGCCAGTCGACGTCGCCGTCGCCGATCGCGAGGTGCTGGTGCACGCGCACCGCGTTGCCCGGCGGATTGGTGATGTAGCGCAGCGCGTGCGACCGGGTGTGGTCGAACGTGTCGGCGGCGTAGACGGCGCCGAGGCGATCACCGAGCTCCGGGATCAGGCTCGACGCCCGATCGCCCGAGTGGAAGGTGTGCGCCGCGACGTACACGAAGCCGACCCGATCGGTGTTCAGCCCGCGGATGATGCGCCACGCCTCGAGGCCGTCCTCCACGAAGTCGTCGGGGTGGGGGTCGAAGTTGAGCGCGACCCCTTCCCGCTCGAGCACGGGGATGAGCTGCTCCATCGCGCGGTAGAAGGCGTACTCCGACTCCTCCTCGCGCTCGGGGCGACCTGAGAACTCGGTGTTCACGATGGGCGCCTCGAGCTCCGCGGCGATCTCGATGTAGCGGGTCGTGTTGAAGACGGCCGCTTCGACCTGGTGCGGTTCGGGCCCGCCGAAGCGCTGCACGGGCAGCACCGAGGTGATGGTCACTCCGGCGTCCTTCGCGCGCTTCTTCAGCTGCGCGATGAGCGCGCTGTCGACCTTCGGGTAGTGGAAGTGCCGCCCGAAGTCGGGGTTCGGCGTCAGCTGCAGGTACTCGTACCCGAGCCGCGCGACGACGTCGGGGAAGTCGAGCAGGTGGACGGAATCGTTGTACGGCGTGGGGTCGAGTGCGATGCGCACGCGGGGGCCTCCTCAGAATTCGCGGTGCTGCTGGTCATGGTGCTTCGGCTTCGGTGAGCGATTCGGCTTCGGTGAGAGCATTTCAGCAGATTTCGTCTCACGGAAGCCGCATCGCTCACGCTTCCGGAGCGCCCGGGTTCCCGAACGCCCGGGAACCCGGGGCTCACGCGTAGAACGCGGGCCGCTCGGGCGCGTCGACGGGCACGACGCCGCCGTCGTGCATCGCGGCGACGCCCGCCTCGCAGGAGAGCGCGACGAGGTAGCCGTCCCAGGCGTTCGGCCCGTCGACGAGATCGCCGCGGCGCACCGCGTCGACCCAGCGCTGGATCTGCTCGTCGTAGGCGGCGGCGAAGCGCGTCGTGAACGACTCGTGCTCCTTCGTGCTGCAGCGGCCGGCGCTCCAGAGCTGCAGCCCCGCGGGCTGGCCGATGCGGGCGACCCCCTGCTCGAAGACCGCCTCCGTGGCGACCTGATACCCGAACTGCACGCTGACGCTCATCTCGACGTCGACGAGCACGCCGTTCTCGAGCTCCATGATGACGAGGATCGGCTCGTGCAGGCGCTCCGGCGCGAGCGAGTTGCGGCGCGGGTGCTTCACCTCGACGCTCACGACGCGCGATCCCGCGAGCCAGGGCACGACGTCGAACTCGTGCACCACGGAGTCGGTGATGAGCATGTCGTTGGTGTAGGTGTCGGGCACGGACGGGTTGCGGTGCACGCCGCGCACCATGAGCAGCTCGCCGCTCTCCCCCGACGCGACGAGGTCGCGCAGCGCCTGGTACTCGGCGTCGAACCTGCGCATGAATCCGACCTGGATGTGGGGCCGGTCGAGCCGCTGCTCGAGCTGCAGCACCTCCCACGAGCTCGCCGAGTCCTGGGTCAGCGGCTTCTCGCAGAGGATCGGCAGCTGCGCCGCCAGCGCGGGCGCGAGCACCGGTGCGTGGAACTGGCCGGGCACGGCGATGAGCACGGCGTCGAGCGCGTCGGCCTCGATGGCGTCCTCGAGGCGCGCGAACAGCTGCGCCCCGGGGGCGTCCTGCGCGGCGGCGGCGGCGCGGCCGGCGTCGGGCTCGACGACGGCCGAGACGCGTGCGCCGCTGATGCGCTCGGTGATGCGGGCGATGTGGTCGGCGCCCATCTTGCCGGCGCCGACGACGGCGACGCGGAGATCTTCGGTCATGGGGTGGGTTCCTTTCGATTCGACTCCGGGGCCGGGCGGTTGCGGGCGGGGCCGGGAGGGGGTTCCGGGCGGGGCGCGTGCACCGCGCGGGGGCGTGCGCGCGCTACGCCCGCGCGCGGTGCGTGCAGGAGAAGATGTGCTCGCGGGTGCGGGTGGCGATGGGCAGCGGCCGGTCGACGTCGCATCCGTACATGTCCTGCTCCACGATCGCGAAGATGTCGGGGTCGATCTCGGCGACGGCTTCGATCACGGGCGCGAGGTCGGGGATGCCGTGCGGCGGTTCGATCATGATGCCCTGGGTCACCGCCTCGGCGAACGGCACGTCGTTCTTCAGCACGTCGAAGAGCAGCGAGGGGTCGACCTGCTTCAGGTGCAGGTAGCCGATGCGCTCGGGGCGCTCCTCGATGAGCCGCACGGTGTCGCCGCCGTAGTAGGCGAAGTGCCCGGTGTCGAGGCACAGGTTCGTGTAGCGCTCGTCGGTCTCGTCGAGGAAGCGCAGCACCTCGCGGGTGGTGCCCACGTGGCTGTCGGCGTGCGAGTGGAACTGCTGCTTGACGCCGAACTCCTCGAGCAGCGCCTTGCCGAGTCGGTCGTGGCCGGCGCCGAGCTTCGCCCACTGCTCGTCGGTGAGGGTGCGCGGCTCGAGCACCTGACTCGTCGCGTCGCTGCGCCAGAGGTCGGGGATCACGACGAGGTGCTCCGCGCCGAGCTGCGAGGCGAGGCCCGCGACCTGCAGCGCCTGATCCCAGGCGCGCTGCCACTCGTCGTCGCCCTTGTGGAAGCCGGTGAACACCGTGCCCGCGGTGAGTTTCAGCCCGCGCGCGCCGAGCTCGTCCTCGAGCTGATGCGGGTCGGTCGGCAGGTACCCGTACGGGCCGAGCTCGATCCACTCGTAGCCGGCGGCGACGACCTCGTCGAGGAAGCGCTGCCAGGGCACCTGGCCAGGGTCGTCGGGAAACCAGACGCCCCACGAGTCGGGTGCGGTGCCGATCCGGAGCCCGGATTCCGCGTTCAGTGGTGCATTCACGCGCAAACTCCATCGTTCGAAAAGGGGCACTTGCCGCCTATTTGATATGACAATAGGCCATAGTCTATCGGAGGGCGAGAACTCGCGAAACCGGAGCCAGAGAAAGCGTTGTTGACGGGCGGCTCTTGCAGCGATTCGGCGCACCCTCGCGTGCGCCCTGAAACAAAATTCTTTGTTTCATTTTGGTACGATCGGTGTGTGCCCCTCCGAAATCCAGCGCCAGACCTCGCGGCCCTGCAGGCGAAACTCATGAAGCAGGATGGCGAGCGCTTCTTCCGCGTATTCACAATGTCCGATCTCGACGATTCTCGCTATATGCATTGGGACGAGATCTCACGACGAACACCGCCGCGCGACCTCACGCATGAGGAGTGGTGGGTCGCTCTCAAAATCAGTCGCTTGGCGCAGTCACGCCGACTCCCCCTGCACGCGAAGAACGGCTCCGCCTTCACCGTCAATCTGACCGACGAAGTACTGCAGCTTTCCGAGGAGATCGCCCGCCGTGCCGGAGGCACTGTCGGGGGAGCTAAGAACGACCTCAATCGAACCGGAGCAGACACATACCTCGTCCGTTCACTCCTCGAAGAGTCGATCCGTTCGAGCCAACTCGAAGGCGCCTCCACCACCCGGAGAGTCGCAGTCGAAATGATCGATAGTGGGCGGGAACCCCAAGACGTTTCCGAGACGATGATTCTCAACAATTATGTCGCTATGCAGGAGGCGAAAACAGAATCGAGCAGCCCCCTCACGCCGGAACTCGTGCTCGATCTGCACCGTACGCTCACCCAGAACACGCTTGAGGATCCCGACGGATCGGGTCGGCTGCAGACGCCCTCGGATGAACGCGTGAGCGTCTGGGCAGGAGACGTGTGCGTGCACGTCCCGCCCCCAGCGGAAGAGCTTCCGGAACGCTTGCAGAAGCTCTCCGAATTCGCAAACGGCACACCAGAAGATTCGCCGTACCTGCCACCCGTTGTTCGAGCGATAATCACTCACTTCATGTTCGGATACGATCACTATTTCGAGGATGGAAACGGACGCACGGCGAGGGCGGCCTTCTACTGGTCGATGCTGCACAATGACTACTGGCTTGCGGAATATGCCACTATTTCGGAGATCCTGAGAAAAGCCCCTGGCAAGCACGGTGACGCCTACGAGCATTCAGAGGACGACGATGGAGACCTGACGTACTTCGTCTTGCATCAACTTCGAGTATTCAAACGGGCGCTCGACCGGCTCGATACCCATATCGAGACACGACGAGCAGAGACTTCTCGGCTGCAACGCGCGCTCACAGGCGCCGCTGAACAATTCAACTTCCGGCAAGGCGAGATTCTGGAGTCGCTGTCGAGTCAGGAGTACACCGCAGTGAGCGCCGCAACCGTCGCCAATCGGTTCCATGTCACGGAGCAAACGGGACGAAACGATCTTCGTCATCTCGAACGGCTCGGCTTGCTCTTCAGGCTTCCGAAGTCACGACCCGCGCTTTGGGTCGCGAGCGGGGACCTTGCTGCGAGAATCGACAAACTCGACCCAGGCACTGGGCAGTGAGGGATCGACTCGAGGAAGGCGTCAAACAAAAAGGTTTGATTCATTTTGTTCGTTTTTGTTTCGGCGAGTACTTCCACGAGCGTCGTCGATGCGGCTGAGAGCATCGGGTGATGTTCGGGGCGGCGCGCCGCTAGCCGAGCAGCGGCTTCTGCGCGGCGACCTGCTCCTCGTACTCGGCGCGGGCGCGCTGCGTCGAGTCGAGGGTCGACACCTGCGGCACGGGCACGTCCCACCAGCCGGCCCCGTCGGGCGCGTAGAGCAGCGGGTCGCTGTTGATGTGGATGAAGGTGGCGCGATCCGACGCCTTCGCGCGGGCGATCGCCGACTCGAGGTCCGAGATCGCGTCGGCGGTCGGCTCGACCTCGATCACGTCCATGCCGTAGCTGCGGGCGTTCATCGCGAGATCGACGGGCAGCACGCGCGGCCCCTGGAAGTTCTTCGCGTCGTCGTCGTACGCGCGGTACCAGGTGCCGAAGCGCTCCGATCCGACGGTCTCCGAGAGGTGGCCGATCGAGGCGTAGCCGTGGTTCTGGATGAGGATCACGATGACCTTGATGCCCTCGGCCACGGCGGTCACGAGCTCGCTGTTCAGCATCAGGTACGAGCCGTCGCCCACCATGACGATCACGTCGCGGTCGTCGCCCGCGGCGACCAGCCCGCGCTTCGCGCCGATGCCGCCCGCGATCTCGTAACCCATGCACGAGTACGCGTACTCGACGTGGTAGCCGAGCGGGTCGCGCACGCGCCAGAGCTTGTGGAGGTCGCCGGGCAGCGATCCGGCCGCCTGCACGATCACGTCCTCGGGCGCGCTCGCGCGCTGCACGGCGCCGATGATCTCGGGCTGGCCGGGCAGCTCGCGCCCCGACGCGGCGAAGGCCCCGTCGACGAGGCCGTCCCACTCCGCCTTCTCGGCGGCGATGCGCTCGGCGTAGGAGGCGGCGACGCCGAGGCCCTCGTCGGGCTGCGCGCGGTGCGCGTCGAGCAGCTCGGTCAGCGTCTCGCGGGCGTCGGCGATCACCGCGATCTGGGTGCCGTGCTTGTAGGCGTCGAACGCGGCGACGTTGATGTTGACGAAGCGCACGTCGGGGTTCTGGAAGGCGGTGCGCGACGACGTCGTGAAGTCGCTGTAGCGGGTGCCGATGCCGATGACGACGTCGGCCTCGGCGGCGAGCCGGTTGGCGGCGAGCGTGCCCGTCGCGCCCACCCCGCCGAGGTACTGCGGGTGATCCCAGTCGAGCACGCCCCCGCCGGCCTGCGATGATCCGACGGGAATGCCGGTGGCCTCCACGAAGGCGCGCAGCTGCTGCTCCGCGTCGGAGTACAGCACGCCCCCGCCGGCGACGATGAAGGGCCGCTGCGCGCCGCGGATCGCCTCGAGCGCCTGGGCGAGCGCATCGCGCTCGGGGCGCGGGCGGCGGATGCGCCACTCGCGCGGCTGCAGGAACTCCGCGGGCACGTCGAGGGCCTCCGCCTGCACGTCTTCGGGGAGCGCGATGGTGACGGCGCCGGTCTCGGCGGGGTCGGTGAGCACGCGCATGGCGGCGAGCGCGATCGAGAACAGCTGCTCGGGCCGCTGCACGCGGTCGAAGAAGCGGGAGACCGGCCGGAACGCGTCGTTCACGGTGAGCCCGATGTCGTGCGGCTGCTCGAGCTGCTGCAGCACGGGATCGGCGACGCGCGTCGCGAACGTGTCGCTCGGCAGCAGCAGCGCGGGGAGGCGGTTGGTCGTGGCGAGTGCTGCGCCCGTCAGCAGGTTGGTCGCGCCGGGCCCCACCGATGCGGCGGAGGCGTAGGTGCCGCGACGGCGGTGCATGCGGGCGTACCCGACCGACTGGTGCACCATCGCCTGCTCGTTGCGGGCCTGGTAGTACGGCATGAAGTCGGGCTGCTCGACGTTGACCTGCTTGAGGGCCTGGCCGATGCCCGCCACGTTGCCGTGGCCGAAGATGCCGAAGGTGCCCGGGATCGTGCGCTCGCGGATCTCGGCGCCGTCGGCCGCGCGATCCACCGTCCACTGGTTCGCCAGGAACTCGATGAGCGCCTGGCTCACCGTCATGCGTCGCGTCGTCATCGTGCCTGCTCCGTCTCGGTCTTCGGGGCGCCGGTCGTCGGGGCGCCGGTCGTCGGCTTCGGGGTGAAGGGGAGCCGGGAGTCGAGCTGCTGATCCTCCCAGGTGTCGCGCACCCAGCCGTGCGCCGGGTCGTCGCTGATGAGCCAGGAGCGCTCGGGGTCGGGCCCCGCCATCACGTTGAGGTAGTACATGTCGTAACCGGGGGCCGCGACCGCCGGGCCGTGGTAGCCGTGAGGCACGAGCGCGATGTCGCCGGTGCGCACCTGCGCGTCGATCTCGATGGGGCCGGCGGGCGAGGAGTACGTGCTGAACATGCCGAAGGCGCGCTCGGCGTCGACGCCGGCGGGCGCATCGCGCGTCGGCGCGACCTCGAAGTAGTAGATCTCCTCGAGCTGCGACTCGTGCCCGGGAATGCGCTCGTCGTGCTTGTGCGGGGGGTACGACGACCAGTTCTCAGCGGGGGTGATGACCTCCACGACGATGAACCGGGCGGCGTCGAGCGACTCCTTGCGGCCGAAGTTGTGCACCTGGCGGCTCGACGCGCCCGCACCGCGCAGCTCGACCGGTACGTCGTCGGCCGTCAGGTGGCGCGAGGGGCGCACGAGATCGGGGTCGCCCGCCGGCACCGGCGAGGTGGCGACGAGGAAGCGGGCCTCCCCGGCCGGCGCCGCGGTGGCGGTCACCTCGGCGGTGGCGACCGACGAGAGGTAGAGCACGTCGGTGGGCCCGTCGAAGACGGAGGCCCGGCCTGCGAGGTCCACCGCGATGTCGGCGGCGTCCCCCTCCCGGTACGTCACCGCGAACGACCCGGAGAGGGGCACGATGAGGCGCTCGACGCCGGTGCCGTCGAGCGCGATCGCGTCGCCCTCGCCGAGCCGGGCGACGCGAACACCGGTGTGCTCCCATCCCGGGATGCGCTCGTCGACGACGGATTCCCATCCGCCCTCGGCGAGTTCGCCCCGCCGGTGGAACCATCGACCGGCCGGTGCCGTCTGCTGCGCGTCGTGCGTCATGTCGCCCCTCCTCAGGTGCGTGCGATCAGTCGTTCTGCGGGAAGCCGAGGTTGATGCCGCCGTGGGTGGCGGGGTCGAGCCAGCGGCTGGTGATGGCCTTCTCGCGGGTGAAGAACTCGAAGCCCTGCACGCCGTACGCCTTCGCGTCGCCGAAGAGCGACGCCTTCCAGCCGCCGAAGGAGTGGTAGGCGACGGGCACCGGGATGGGCACGTTGATGCCGATCATGCCGACCTGGATCTCGTGCTGGAAGCGGCGGGCAGCGCCGCCGTCGTTCGTGAAGATCGCGGTGCCGTTGCCGAAGGCGCCCGAGTTGATGAGCGCGACGCCCTCCTCGAACGTGTCGACGCGCACCACCTCGAGCACGGGCCCGAAGATCTCCTCGGTGTAGGCGCGCGACGTCGTGGGGATGCGGTCGATCAGCGTCGGGCCGACGAAGAAGCCGTTCTCGTGCCCCTCGACGGAGAAGTCCCGGCCGTCGACCACGATGGTCGCGCCGTCCTGCTCGGCGATGTCGATGTAGCCGGTGACCTTGTCGCGGTGCGCGTCGGTGATGAGCGGCCCCATGTCGGGCTCGGGAGCGGAGGCCCCGTTGCCCACGGTGAGCTGCGCGATGCGCTCCGCGATCTTCTCGATGAGCTCGTCGGCGACGGGTTCGACGGCGAGCACCACGGAGATGGCCATGCAGCGCTCCCCCGCGGCGCCGTAGCCGGCGTTGATCGCCTGATCGGCGACGAGGTCGAGGTCGGCGTCGGGCAGCACGAGCATGTGGTTCTTCGCTCCGCCGAGGGCCTGCACGCGCTTGCCGTGCTTCGAGGCCGTCTCGTAGATGTACTGCGCGATCGGCGTCGAGCCGACGAACGAGATCGACTGCACGCCCGGGTCGGTCAGCAGACCGTCCACGGCGAGCTTGTCGCCGTTCAGCACCGTGAAGACGCCGTCGGGAAGACCGGCCTCCTGCCACAGCTCGGCGAGCCAGAGGGCGGCGGAGGGATCCTTCTCCGAGGGCTTCACGATCACGGCGTTGCCCGCGGCGATCGCGACGGGGAAGAACCACATCGGCACCATCGCGGGGAAGTTGAAGGGCGCGATGATGCCGGCGACGCCGATCGGCTGCTTGATCGAGTAGACGTCGATGCCGGTGGAGGCGTTCTCGGAGAAGGCGCCCTTGATGAGGTGGGGGAACCCGGTCGCGAGCTCCACGACCTCCTGGCCGCGCAGGATCTCGCCCATCGCATCCGAGACGACCTTGCCGTGCTCGCGCGTGATGATCTCGGCGAGCTCGCCCTTGCGGGCGTTCAGCAGCTCGCGGAACGCGAAGATCACGGTCTGCCGCTTCGCGATGGAGAGCGCGCTCCAGGTCTCGAATCCGCGGTTCGCCGAGGCGATGGCGGCGGCGATCTCGGCGTCGTCGGCGAGGGCGACGTGCGCCTGCACCTCGCCCGTCGCCGGGTTGTAGACGGGCGCGGTGCGGCCGCTCGCGGAGGCGGTGCGGGCGCCGTCGATCCAGTGGGGGATCACGGGGAGGGATTCGGTGCTCATGGCGTGCGTCCTTCGTGTCGTTCGGGGCGTGCGTGTCGTTCGGGCGTGCGTGGGGTCGGGGCGTGCGTTCAGGAGACGGGTGCGGGTTCGGATCGGCGCGGAGCGGAACCCGGATCGCGGGGAGTCTCGGCGAGGTCGCGGTGCACGAGCCGCGCGGCGGTGTCGACCGCGGCGGCCACGTCTCCGTCGTGCGGGTAGAGCAGCGTGCGGCCGACCGTGAGGCCGCGCACCCCGGGCAGGGCGAGGGCGCGCTCCCACGATGCGAACGTCTCGTCGGGGTCGCCGCCGTTGTCGCCGCCGAGCAGCAGCGTCGGCATGGTGGTCGCCTCCATGACGCGCTCCATCTCGGGCACCACGGGCAGCTTCATCCAGGTGTAGGCGCTCGAATTGCCGAGGCCCGATGCGATGGCGGTCGAGAGGATCACCGCGTCGGCGGAGAGGTCGTTCACGACCCTGCCGTCGACGCGGCGGCTCATGAACGGTTCGAGCATGATCGGCAGCCCGGCCGCCGCAGCGGCGTCGACGGCGCGTGCGGTCGCCTGGAGGGTGGCCGCCGTGCCCGCATCGTCCAGGTCGACGCGGATGAGCGTCTTCGCGAAGTCGAGCCCCTGCCGCACCATGGCGTCGATGTCGTACGCCGTGTAGCGGTCGTCGAGTTCGAACGAGGCGCCGCGCAGCCCGCCGCGGTTCATCGAGCCGACGACGATCTTGTCGTCGAGCAGCCCGAGGGCGGCGAGGTCGTCGATGATGTCCGGCGTGCCGAGCACGCCGTCGACGCCGGGCCGCGAGAGGGCGAGCGCCATGCGCTCGAGCAGGTCGTACCGGTTCGCCATGGCGGTGGCATCACTGCCGACGGCGATGGCGCCGCGCGCCGGGTGATCCGCCGCCACGATGAAGAGTCTGCCGTCGCCGGCGACCACCTCGCGCCGGCGGCGCTCGGTGAGCGCGTGCGCGATGGCCGAGGGTGCTGCGGCGCGCAGGTGGCGCAGCCGGTCGAAGTCGAGTGCCATGATCAGGCCCCCTGCTCGAGCAGGGCGTCGACCTCTGCGGCGTCGGGCATCGCGGTGGAGCACTCGCGGCGTGTGGCCACGATGGCGCCGGCGACGTTCGCGAAGCGGAAGATGCGCTCGAGGTCCCAGCCTTCGAGCAGCCCGTGGCAGAGCGCGCCGCCGAAGGCGTCGCCCGAGCCGAGGCCGTTCACCACGTCGACGAGGTGCGGGGGCACCTCGACGCGCTCCTCCCGCGTCTTCGCGAGCACGCCCTTGGGGCCCTGCTTCACGATCGCGAGCTGGAGGCCGCGCTCGAGCAGCGCGTCGGCCGCGCGGTCGGGCTCGGTCTCCCCCACGGCCACCTCGCACTCCTCCCGGTTGCCGACCGCGATCGTCGTGTGCTCGATCGCCGCCGCGACCTGCTCCGCGGCCTCCGCCGGGGTGTCCCAGAACATCGGGCGGTAGTCGAGATCGAAGATGGTGTGCGCGGCCCCCGCGCGGGCCTCGAGCGCTGCGAGGTGCGTCGCGCGGCTCGGCTCCTCGCTCAGCCCGGTGAGGGTGAACCACAGGATGCGGGCGTCGCGCACCGCGTCGAGGTCGAGATCGTCGGTGGCGATCTGCAGGTCGGGCGCCTTCGGCTTGCGGTAGAAGTAGAGCGGGAAGTCGTCGGGCGGGAAGATTTCGCAGAACGTGACCGGCGTGGGGTACTGCGGATCGACGCGGACCTCGCGGTTGTCGACGCCCAGGCGTTCGAGCTCGCGCAGCAGGTAGCGGCCGAAGGGGTCGTCGCCGACGCGCGACATCAGCGCGCTCGCCCGCCCGTACTTCGCCGCGGCGACGGCGACGTTCGCGGCGCTCCCGCCGAGGTACTTGCCGAAGCTCGTCACATCTTCGAGGCCGACGCCGTCTTGCAACGGGTAGATGTCGACGCCGAGCCGACCCAGTGCCAGAACGTCATCTCGACGCCGCTGTTCCGACATTCGCTACTCGCCTTCTCGTGGTGGCGCAGGCGGGCCTCGTGCACCGCTGCATTTGTCCTAACAATAGCACGAAGTGGAGGGGAGACACGCGCACCGTGACGACGGGGGTAATGTTGTCATCACAAAGGGGTCGCCCGCGGCCCACCGCCTTCGACCCGCGTGCCACCCCAGCGCCGAGGAGCACCGCACATGAGTATTGAACCCGTCTGGCCCGGCGAGCTCTTCGCCGACCTCGACCGCAGCGGCCCGATCCCCCTCTACTTCCAGATCTCCAGCCGCCTCGAGCGCGCCATCCGCGACGGCATCATCCCCGCCGGGGCCCGCCTCGAGAACGAGATCGCCATCGGGCAGCACCTCGGCCTCTCCCGCCCCACCGTGCGGCGGGCGATTCAGGAGCTCGTCGACAAGGGGCTGCTCGTGCGACGCCGGGGCATCGGCACCCAGGTCGTGCAGGCGCGAGTGAGCCGACCCGTCGAACTCACCAGCCTGCAGGAGGACCTCACGCGCGCCGGTCACCACCCCAGCACGCGCGTGCTCTCCCTCGACCGCATCCCCGCCGACGAGGAGGCCGCGCAGCGGCTGCGCGTCGCGGCGGGCACCGAGATCACCCGCATCCGCCGCCTGCGGAGCGCCGACGGCACGCCGATGGCGATCCTCGAGAACCTGCTGCCGCCCGAGTACGCCGACATCACCCGCGACGACCTCGAGACGCACGGCCTGTACGAGATGCTGCGGGCCCGCGGCATCGCCATCAAGATCGCGAACCAGACGATCGGCGCGCGGCGCACCCACAGCGACGAGCACGAGCTGCTCGACGTGGCGAAGGGCAGCCCGGTGCTCACGATGGATCGCGTCGCCTTCGACCAGGGCGGCAGCGTCATCGAGGCCGGCCACCACTGCTACCGGCCCGACCTCTACTCGTTCGAGACCACGCTCGTCTCCCGCTGACGCGGCGCCCCCGGCGAGCGGGCGATGACCTCGCGGTAGACCTCCACCAGCCGGTCGGCCGACGCCTGCCAGCTGCGCTGCACCGCGTGCTCCCGCGCCGCCTCGCCCATGCGCTTCAGCCCCGGCTCGTCCGCGAGCAGGTCCCGGATCGTCGCGGCCCACACCGCCGGGTCGTCATCGGCGAGCAGCACGCCGGTCGTTCCCGCGACGACGGCCTCCCGCAGCCCGCCCGCGTCGCGCGCGATCACGGGCACCCCCGACGCCGCCGCTTCCAGCGCGACGAGGCCGAACGTCTCGGTGTGCGACGGCACGAGCATGAGACTCGCCGAACGGATGCGCTCGGCGAGCTCCCGCCGCCGGAGCGCCCCCTCGAACGCCGTCGTGCCGAGCATGCCGTTCGCGACGACCGCCTCGTGCAGCTCGCGGGCGTAGTCATCGCCGTCGGGCGGCGGCGCCCCCACGATGCGGAGCGTCGGGCGCTTCGCATGCGGCAGCCGCGCGATCGCCTCGATCGCGAGGTCGAAGCCCTTCAGCGGGTGCAGCCGGCCGACGAGGATCACCTCGGGCCGCCCGCCGCCCCGCAACCAGTCGCGCTGCTCGTCGCACTCGGCCGTGTCGCACGGGTGGAACAGCGCGGTGTCGACGCCGAGGGGCACGACGCGCACACGATCCGCGTCGCCCTGCAGCCGCTCGAGCACGGTGGCGCGCTCCGCCTCGCTCACCGCGATGATGAGGTCGGTCTCGGCGGCGAGCCGCGCCTCCCCCGCGAGTCGCCCGGGAGACTCGGGCCGCTCGCCGTCGCCGATGGGCGACTCGGGCGGCGCGGCGATCGAGTGGTAGCTCTGCACGAGCGGGATGCCGTGCTCCCGCGCGACCGGCAGCGCGGCGATGCCCGAGAACCAGTGCTCGGCGTGCAGCAGCTCGACCGGGTCGCCCGCGATCGCGTCGTGCAGCAGTCGGCTGAACTCGTCCATCACGTGCTCGTGCTCGCCCTTCGCCAGCAAGCGGGGCGGGCCGGCGTCGAGCAGCACCACCGTCAGGCCCGGCATCAGCTCGACGGAGGACGGCGTCTCGGTGTCGCTGCGCCGGGTGAAGATGCGCACGCGGTGCCCGGCCCGGGCCAGCGCCTCGGCCTGCGCGCGCACGACGACGTTCATTCCGCCCGCGTCCTTCGTGCCCGGCACGTCGAGCGGGGAGGTGTGCAGCATCACGAAGCCGATCGAAAGTGCTGCGGTAGTCATACGTCGAGCGTAGCGGCACGGCCGGGGGCCGTCGGCACATGTCCCATCGACTCCGCGTTCGCACTCGACGCCCGATACCCCAGGGAGGTATGGTGGGCGAAGACGAACCCGACCGGCACCCGAGGAGGCCCCGTGAACGCGACGCACCGCGCCGACGACGCCTGCGAGCCCGAGTTCAGCGCCGGGCACCCCGCACGGCCCGAAGCGGCCGCCGACCCGCGCGGGTCGCACGGCCACGGCCACGATCACGGGCTGCAGGGCGCGACCACGGCCACCGCGAAGCACCGGCGCAGACTCGTGATCGTACTCGCGATCACGCTCACGGTCTTCGTCGTGCAGCTCGTCGGCGCCGTCGTCTCGAACTCGCTCTCCCTGCTCGCCGACGCCGGGCACATGCTCACCGACGCCACCGGAGTCGCGATCGCGCTCATCGCGAGCCTCATCGCCGGCCTCGCCGCCACCTCCAAGCGCACCTTCGGGTACCTGCGCATCGAGATCCTCGCCGCGCTCGTCAACGGCATCGTGCTGGGCGTCATCGCCATCGTTATCCTCGTCCAGGCGATCGCCCGCTTCGGCGCCGAGGTCGAGGTGCACTCCGGGCCGATGCTCGCCGCCGCGGTGATCGGCGCCGTCGCCAACCTGATCTCCCTGCTCATCCTGCGCTCCGGGCAGCGCGAGAGCCTCAACGTGCGCGGCGCCTACCTCGAAGTGCTCGGCGACCTCCTGGGGTCGGTCGCCGTCATCGCCGCCGCGATCGTCATCCTGATCACCGGGTGGAACGCGATCGACCAGATCGCGTCGATCCTCATCGCGCTCCTCATCTTCCCCCGCGCCATCAGCCTGCTCCGCGACGTCGTCGACGTGCTGCTCGAGGCGTCCCCCAAGCACATCGACGTTGACGCGGCGCGCGCGCACATGGAGGCGGTGCCCGGAGTCGAAGAGGTGCACGACGTGCACGCCTGGACCATCACCTCGGGCGTCGCCGCCTTCTCGGCGCACGTCACGGTGACCGACGCGGCCTGGAACGAGCGCGGATACCACGCGATCCTCGACGAGGTGCGCGCCTGCCTCCACGAGCACTTCGACACCGATCACGTCACGCTGCAGCTGGAGCCGCGCAGCCACCTCGCCGCGGGCGAGCGCGTGCACGCCTAGTCGGAGGGCGCACGCCGCGTCGGCGGGCGCACGCCGAGTCGGAGGGCGCACGCCGAGTCGGATAGTGCGCGCCGCGGGAGCTGCGGCTTCCGTCCCCGGCGCCGGGGCTTCCGTGAGAGATTCGGCGTCGGTGAGGCCGAATCACCGCGAAACCCCTCACCGACGCCGGATCTCTCACCGAGGCTCGCGGCGGGGCGGCCCGGGCCGGCGCCCGGTGCCTCGGCGCCCGCCCCGGGCCCCCGGGCACCCCGGCTCAGTCGAGCAGCAGCGCGGGCTCCTCGAGCACCGACGCGACATCGGCGACGAAGCGCGAGATCACGTCGCCGTCCACGATGCGATGGTCGAACGATCCGCCGACGGTGGTCACCATGCGCGGCCGCACCTCGCCGTCGACCACCCACGGCTTCTGCCGGATCGTGCCCATCGCCATGATGCCGCACTCGCCGGGGTTCAGAATCGGCGTGCCGAAATCCATGCCGAAGACGCCGATGTTGGTGATCGTGATGGTGCCGCGCGCCATGTCGCTCGGCGAGGTGCGCCCGTCTCGGGCGGTGATCGTCAGCTGCTCGATGGCGCGGGCGAGGTCGAGCAGGCTGAGATCCTGCGCATCCTTGATGTTCGGCACCACGAGTCCGCGGGGGGTCGCCGCGGCGATGCCGAGGTTCACGAAGTTGTGGCGGATGATCTCGGTGTCGGTGAACGTGGCGTTCACCTCGGGGCTGCGCCGCACGGCCCACAGCATCGCCTTCGCGAAGATGAGCAGCGGCGAGACCTTCACGCCGGCGAAGTCGGTGGAGCTCTTCAGCCGCTTCACGAACTCCATGGTGCGCGTCGCATCGACGTCGGTGAACACGCTGACGTGCGGCGCCTCGAAGGCGCTGGTCACCATCGCCTGCGCGGTCATCTTGCGGATCCCCTTGAGCGGGATGCGCTCCTCGCGCGCCTCCGCGACTTCGGGGGTCGAGAGGTTGCGGAAGACGCTGGCCTGCGAGGCCTCGCGCACGACGTCGTCGCGCAGCACCTCTCCGGCGATGCCGGTGCCGGTGACCTGTGTCAGGTCGACGCCCAGGTCTTTCGCGAGCTTGCGGATCGGCGGCTTCGCGATCACGGGCGCGGATTCGGCGACCGGGATGACGGCGTGCGATCCGTGGTGCGCACCGGCACCGGCCGCCCCGGCGGGGGCTCCGCGGCCCGCGTCCGCACCGCCCGCCTCGCGGCGCAGCACGGGCTCGCCGCCGCGGCGACGGCGCGACTTCACGGCGCCGCCGGTGCCGTAGCCGACGAGCACCGCTCCGCCGTCGCCGTTCTCGTGGGCGACGCTGGCGGTGGTGTCGGCGACGACGTCGCGGGTCTCGTCGGTGTCGTGCGGCCCGTTCGCCGCGTCGGCGCCGGCGCCGGGTTCGGCCGACGTCTGCCCGCCGCCGGGCGCGCTCTCGGCGCCCGCGCCCTCCACGCTGACGCGCAGGATCGGCTCGCCGACCGGCACGGTCGCGCCGACCTCGACGAGCAGCTCGGAGACCACTCCTGTGAACGGCGACGGCAGCTCGACGAGCGACTTCGCCGTCTCGATCTCGCAGATCACCTGGTTCAGCGCGACGGCGTCGCCCGGCGCGACGTGCCAGGCGACGATCTCGGCCTCGGTGAGCCCCTCGCCGACATCGGGGAGGGGGAACGTCATCTCGCTCATGGAAACTCCTGCAGTCGGTTCGGGGTCAGTAGTGCATCGTGCGGTCGACGGCCTCGAGCACGCGGTCCGCGTCGGGGAGGAACATCGGTTCGATGGCGGCGGCGGGGAAGGGCACGTCGTATCCCGAGACGCGCAGCACGGGCGCCTGGAGCGAGTAGAACGCGCGCTCGGCGACGGTCGCCGCGATCTCGCTGCCGACACTGGCGTTGCCCGACGCCTCCTGCGCCACGACGAGGCGCCCGGTCTTGCGCACCGATGCGAGCACGGGCTCGTAGTCGATGGGAGACACGGTGCGCAGGTCGATCACCTCGAGGCTGGTGCCCTCCGACTGGGCGATCTCGGCCGCCTGCAGCAGGGTCGTGACCATGGCGCCGAACCCGACGACGGTGCAGTCGGTTCCGGCGCGGGCGACGCGGCTCTCGTGGAGTGCGGCGGCGGGGGCGCCCGGGTCGACGGCCCCCTTCTGCCAGTACTTCGCCTTCGGCTCGAAGAAGAGCACCGGATCGTCCGAGGCGATGGCCTGCTGGATCATCCAGTAGGCGTCGTTCGCAGTCGATGGGGCGACCACGCGCAGCCCTGCGGTGTGGGCGAAGTACGCCTCGGGGCTCTCCTCGTGATGCTCGATCGAGTTGATGTGCCCGCCGTAGGGCACGCGGATGACGATCGGCATCGATACGGCGCCGTCGTGCCGCGCACGGATCTTCGCGAGCTGCGTGGTGATCTGGTTGAAGGCGGGGAAGATGAACCCGTCGAACTGGATCTCGACCACGGGGCGGTAGCCGCGCAGGGCGAGGCCGATGGCGCTGCCGACGATGCCCGCCTCGGCGAGCGGGGTGTCGAGCACGCGGGCCGATCCGAAGTCGGCCTGCAGTCGGTCGGTGACGCGGAAGACGCCGCCGAGCGGGCCGATGTCCTCGCCCATGAGCAGCACGCGATCGTTCTCGACCATGGCGGTGCGCAGGCCCTCGTTGATCGCGCGGGCGATGGGCAGTTCGGTGCGCTCGGCGAGCGTCTGGATCTCGGTCATGCGTCGCCCCCCTCGAACGAGGATTCGTACTCGGTGAACCAGGCGCGCTGCTCGTCGATGCGCGGGTGCGGCTCGGCGTAGACGTGCGCGAACATCGACTCGGGGTGCGGCTTCGGCAGGGTCAGGATCTGGTCGCGCACCGCCTTCGCCTTGCGGTCGGCGGTCTCGGCGACCTCGGCGAAGAACGCGTCGTCGACGCCGAGCTCGCGCAGGTGCGCCTCCAGTCGGGCGATGGGATCGCGCAGGCGCCACGTCTCGAGTTCGCCCTCGGGGCGGTAGCGGGTGGGGTCGTCGGCGGTGGTGTGCGCGCCGATGCGGTACGTGAGCGCCTCGATGTACCCCGGGCCGTGCCCCTCGCGGGCGAGGCGCAGGAATCGGCGGCCCACGGCGTACGCCGCCAGCGGATCGTTGCCGTCGATCTGTACGGCGCGCAGGCCGAATCCGAGCGCGCGGCGGTAGAGGGGGGTGCGCGACTGCCGGGCGACCGGCACGGAGATGGCCCAGCCGTTGTTCTGCACGACGAAGACCTCGGGCGTCTGGTAGCTGGCCGCGAAGATCATCGCCTCGTTCGGGTCGCCCTGGCTGGTGGTGCCGTCGCCGTAGAAGACCATGGTGGCCTCGCCGGTCGGCGTGCCGGGCTCGCCGGCGTCGAGCGCGGTGCTGCCGGTGCGCCGCTTCGCGTCGAGCACCTGTGCGAGGGCGTGGCCGGTCGCGTGCTGCGTCTGCGAGCCGAGCACCAGGGTGTAGAGGTGCACGTTGCCGTTGGCGGGGTCGGTGATGTCCCAGCCGCCGTGCGTCACGCCGCGGAACTGCGCTGCGATGTCGAGCAGGTCGACGCCGCGCACGTGGGCGACGAGGTGCTCGCGGTACGCCGGGAAGACGTGGTCCTGCGGCTCGGTGGCGCGCACCAGCCCGACCTGGCACCCCTCCTGGCCGACGCTCGGCACCCAGAGGGCGAGCTGGCCCTGGCGCTGCAGATGCGTGCACTCGGTGTCGAAGGCGCGCGTCGTCACCATGTCGCGGTACCACTGGGAGAAGGCTTCGACGCCGACGCCCTCGAGCTCGGCCGCGTACTCGGCAGCGGTCGCCGACGGCGCGTACCCGCCCTCCGCGTCCAGGAAGCGGATCGGCTCGGGATCGTCGCCGCGCAGCAGGCGCTCGGTGCTCTCTTCGCTCATCTCGATTCAGTGTAATGAGTGGTGCTGCGCCCCGCGGGATATGCGATCGCCTCGAGGTGCCGTCGCACGATGTCGATGACGACCGGCACGCTCTCGGGCTCCCCGACAGAGATGCGCACGCCGACGCCCCCGAATGGGCGCACGAGCGTTCCCGCCTCCGAGAAGTCGGCGGCGAGCGCGAGCGCGTCGGGCACTCCCCCGGGCGTCTCGCCGGTCTCGGGGATCCACACGAAGTTGCCCTGCGCCTGCGGGATCGCGAGGCCCAGGTCGCGCAGCGCTGCGGCGAGCGCGTCGCGGCGCTCGGTCAGCTCGGCGACGCGCTCGGCGTGCACGGCGCGGGCCTCGGGGGTGAGCGATGCGCGGGCGGCGCTCTCCGCGATCCCGGTCACCGACAGGGGGATCGCGACGCTGGCCGCGGCCGCGAAGATTGCCGGGTCGCCGACGCCGTATCCGATGCGCAGCCCCGCCAGCCCGTACGCCTTCGAGAAGGTGCGCAGCACGACGAGGTTCGGGTGCTGCCGCAGCACGTCCTCGCCGCGTACAGCCTCGGGGTCGGTGACGAACTCGCGGTAGGCCTCGTCGAGCACGACCAGCGTGCGCGCGGGGACGCGCGTCATGAACCGGTCGAAGTCGGCGCGGCGGATCGTCGGGCCCGTCGGATTGTTGGGCGAGCACAGCAGCACGACGCGGGTGCGCTCGGTGATGGCGGCGGCCATCTCGTCGAGGTCGTGCTCGGCGCTCGGGGTGAGCGGCACGCGGCGGGCCACGGCCCCCGAGGCGAGGCCGAGCGACGGGTACGCCTCGAAGCTCGGCCAGGCGTGCAGGTACTCGTCGCCCGCGCCGGCGGCGGCGTGCACGAGCTGGAAGAGGATCGCGACGGAGCCGGCTGCGAGGTGCACGTGCGCTCCGTCGACGCCGAACTCCGCGCCGATGGTCTCGCGCAGCTCGGGCATCGCGACGGCCGCGTAGCGGTTCACGTCGGCGCGCTGGGCGATGGCGTCGAGCACGCCGGGAAGCGGCGGGAACGGGTTCTCGTTGCTCGAGAGCTTGTAGCCCGGCTTCGTCGGCGCGGCGCCCTGACGGTATGCGGGAACGGCGAGCACGTCTGCGCGGAAGCTGACGGGGGGCACGGCCTGGTCACTCATGAGCTTCAGTGTAGTGATGGGCCGTGCGCGAGCGGCAGGGCCCGCGAGTGCGAACTGCTCCGGTTCGCGCGAAGTGCTCGTGCTCATGCGAACCGCACCCGTTCGCGCGAAGTGCACGTGCTCGTGGCAACCGCACCCGTTCTCGCGAACCGCCCCGATTCGCGTGCCCTGCCGCCCGCGCAGCGCAGGTGAGACAATGAGGCATGCGCACGCTCATCCGGATCCTCGTGAACGCCTTCGCACTGTGGCTCACCACGCTCATCGTGGGTGGCAGCGGCGAGCACGGCGTGTGGGTCGAGCCGATCAACGACGACGGATCGGGCAAGGTGCTGACGCTCGTGCTCGTCGCCCTGGTGTTCGGTCTCGTCAACGGCACCCTCGGCAAGGTCGTGCGCTTCGTCTCCATTCCGCTCTACATCGTGACGCTGGGGCTCTTCGGGCTGATCGTGAACGGCCTGCTCCTGGCCGTCGTCGCCTGGCTCTCCGACCTCGCGGGGTTCGGGCTGCGCCTCGACGGGTTCTGGTGGGGCGTGCTCGCGGCGCTGGTGCTGTCGATCCTCTCGGGCATCCTGAACGGCCTGCTCGGCACCTCGCGCAAGCAGGCCGGCTGAGCTCCGACCCAGCGACGACGCCCCGGGCGGGCGGCGTGGGAGAATGGTCGACGGACCGCGATCCCGACTCCGAGAGGCTCACATGACCCCGCTTCCCACGCAGCCCATCAGCCCCCTCGACGGACGCTACCGCGCTGCGGTCGCCGAACTCGGCGAGACGCTCTCTGAGGCGGGCCTCAACAAGGCGCGCGTGCACGTCGAGGTCGAGTGGCTCGTGCACCTCACCGAGCACTCCCTGATCGGCGGCTCCCCCATCGACGCCGATCAGGTCGCCGCGCTGCGGGAGTGGGCTGCCGACTTCGGCCAGGACGAGATCGACGAGCTCGCCGAGACGGAGCGCACCACCCAGCACGACGTGAAGGCGGTCGAGTACCTGGTGCGCGCGCGCCTCGAGACGCAGGGCCTCGGGCATCTCGCGGAGCTCACCCACGTCTGCTGCACGAGCGAGGACATCAACAACCTCTCGTACGCCCTCACCGTCAAGCAGGCGATCGCCGACGTGTGGCGTCCGCGCTTCGAGCGGGTCATCGCCGAGCTCGCCCGGCAGGCCGAGCAGTACCGCGAGCTCCCGATGATGAGCCGCACCCACGGCCAGCCTGCGACGCCCACGACGCTCGGCAAGGAGCTCGCGGTGTTCGTGCACCGTCTCGAGCGTCAGCTCAACCAGATCGACGACGTCGAATACCTCGGCAAGTTCTCGGGGGCCACCGGCACGTTCGCCGCGCACCTCGCAGCGGATCCCGATACCGACTGGGCGCAGGTGTCGCAGGAGTTCGTCGAGGGCCTCGGTCTCGACTGGAACCCCCTCACCACGCAGATCGAGTCGCACGACTGGCAGGCGGAGCTGTACACGCGCATCGCGCACGCGAACCGCATTCTGCACAACCTCGCCACCGACGTGTGGAGCTACATCTCGATCGGCTACTTCCGCCAGATCCCCGTGGCGGGCGCCACCGGCTCGTCGACGATGCCGCACAAGGTCAACCCGATCCGATTCGAGAACGCCGAGGCCAATCTCGAGCTCTCGAACGCCATCCTCGACTCGCTCGCGGCGACCCTCGTCACGAGCCGCTGGCAGCGCGACCTCACCGACTCCTCCGCGCAGCGCAACATCGGCGTGGGGCTCGGGCACTCGGTGCTCGCGCTCGACAACATCCTGAAGGGGCTCGGGCAGATCGATGCGGCCCCCGAGGTGCTCGCCGCCGATCTCGACGCGAACTGGGAGGTGCTCGGCGAGGCGATCCAGACCGTCATCCGCGCCGAGGTGACCGCGGGCCGCTCGTCGATCAGCGACCCCTACGCGGCGCTCAAGGAGCTCACGCGCGGCCGCCGCATCGGGCAGGCCGACCTCGTCGAGTTCGTGGAGGGTCTCGAGATCGGCGACGCGGCGAAGCAGCGACTGCTCGCCCTCACCCCGGCGACGTACATCGGCGACGCGGTGCGGCTCGTCGACTACCTGCAGCGGTAGGTGCGGGATCGCGGCGGTCGCGCACGGAGTCTCGCTCTGGGCCGCCGCTCCCGCCGCGCCGCGGCCGCGGGGATCAGTGCCAGTTGGGCTTGTCGTCGGGCTGCTGCAGATCCTTGCGCGCGTCGAGGTCGTCCTGGCTCGGCTTGCCGCCGAGGCCGACCAGCGCGACCATCATGATCGACACGATGAAGCCGATGCCCAGGAAGACGGCGCCGAGAACGAGGTCGCGCGTCGTCAGCAGCACGACGAGTCCGGCGAACACGCCGAGCACGACGGAGAAGCCGATGAGCTCGAGCGGCTTCAGGCGGTCACGGCGCGTCGGCGTCACGGGATCCTGATTGGCGGGCTCGGGGGACTGAGTCATCGTCTGCTTTCCGGAGGGCTCGAGAGGGGTGAACGGTCGCTGGAGGCGCCGTCGCTGGGCGCGTGCGCACGGCGCGTGTCGAACGCGGAGATGCCGAGGAACACGCCGGCGAGCACCGCGTACGCGCCGAGGAAGCCGAGCACGGCCACCTCATCCGTGCGCACGAGGATGACGAGCAGTGCGAGCAGCATGCCGGTCGCCCCGAGGAACACGGCGTCCTGGCGGCTGCCCGGGCGCACCGCCATGCCGACGAATTCGAGGAGCGCGCTGAGCAGCGCCCAGCCGGCCACGACGAGTGCGAAGACGATGACGGTGTCGGCGAGGGCGAGGCCCAGCGCTGCGGCGAGCGAGACTGCGCCGAGCAGCAGCGGGAGCGGATTGCCGCCGCTAGAGCGGAGCGACCACCACTCGACGAGGTGCGCGATGCCGACCGCTCCGATGGTGAGCGCGGCCATGCCGAGGTCGAACGACAGCTGCTCGTGCAGTGTCGCCGAGAAGGCGATGGCGATCCCGGAGAGCAGGAGCACGGCGACGCGCACCAGCTTGATGGGGCGAGACACGGGCGTTTCGGGAGTCGTCGATCCCGCAGTTGTCGAAACTGCAGCAGGCATGACACCCCTTTCTCGGTCGGACCCAGTCTACCCCGGCGTCGCTGGGCGGATTCCCCGCCACGGGGCGGAGCCGCGGGCGGCCGCAGCGCCGCGGGCGGCCGTCACACCTGGGGCATGTCCTGGAAGCGCGAGTAGTGCCCCTGGAAGGCGACGGTCACGGTTCCCGTGGGGCCGTTGCGCTGCTTCGCGAGAATGAAGTCGGCCTCCCCCGCGCGCGGGCTGTCGCGATCCCCCACCGCCTCGCGGTGCAGCAGGATCACCATGTCGGCGTCCTGCTCGAGCGAGCCCGATTCGCGGAGGTCGCTGATGGCCGGCATCTTGTCGGCGCGCTGCTCGGAGGCTCGATTCAGCTGCGAGAGCGCGATCACCGGCACGTCGAGCTCTTTGGAGAGCAGTTTGAGCGCGCGCGAGAACTCCGAGACCTCCTGCTGGCGGCTCTCCGACTTCTTGCCGCTCGACAGCAGTTGGAGGTAGTCGATCACGACCATGCGCAGCCCGTGCTGCTGCTTCAGTCGGCGGCACTTCGCGCGGATCTCGACGAGCGTGAGGTTCGGGCTGTCGTCGATGTAGAGCGGTGCCTCGGCCACGCGCGCCTGGGTCGCAGCGAGCTTCTGGAAGTCGCGGTTGTCGAGCGCGCCCTTGCGCAGCGTCTGCATGGGGATGCTGGCCTCCGCCGCGAGCAGACGCATCGCGATCTCGGCGCGCCCCATCTCGAGCGAGAAGAACACGGTGGGCGCATTCGCGTGCACCGAGGCGTTGCGCGCGACATCCATCGCGAGCGTGGACTTGCCCATGGCGGGTCGGGCGGCGATGATGATCATCTGCCCGCCGGCGAAGCCGTTGGTCATGGCGTCGAGCTCGCTGAAGCCGGTCGGCACGCCAAGCATGCCGTCGGCGGCGCCGTTCGCCTTGTTAATCTCCTCGAGCGCGGCGTCCACGGCCAGGTGGAGCGGCACGTAGTCCTCGCCCTGGCTCTCCCCCGTCACGCCGTAGATCTCGGACTGGGCGACGTTGACGAGGTCGATCGCCTCGCCCTCGCCCGCGTACCCCATCTGCACGATGCGGGTTCCCGCCTCCACGAGGCGTCGGAGCAGCGCCTTCTCGGCGACGATCTCGGCGTAGAAGCTCGCGTTCGCGGCGGTCGGGACGATGCTGGTCAGCGTGTGCAGGTACTCGGCGCCGCCGGCGCGCTGCAGTTCGCCGCTCTTGGTGAGCTCGTCGGTGACCGTGATGACATCGGTGGGCTCGCCCCGGGAGTAGAGCGAGAGCACGGCCTCGTAGATCACCTCGTGCTTGGGCACGTAGAGGTCGGAGCCCTTCAGCAGCCCGGTGACGTCTGCGACCGCATCCTTCGACAGCAGCATGCCGCCCAGGGCGCTCTGCTCGGCGAGCAGGTCGTACGGGGGAGTGCGCTCGTGCCCGCGCGACTCATCGTCGACGAACGGATCCGAGATACCCAGGTGTGCAATGGACACGCAGACTTCCTCTCACAGCGATGGATTCGGCTACTGAACGATCAGACACCAGACCCCGGACATTCACGGTAGGCCCCGCATCCCGGCGGTCCAAACGCCCCGCCCGGCGAAGTGTCCGCGCCTGTGGATAACTCGGTGGAGAACTCACCGCGCAGAGCCGTTCGTTGTCCACATGCTTGGGGAGAACTTGTGGATGGGGTGTGGAAGCGGAATTCTTTCGCGCCTGTGAACTGGGGTTTTGGATATCCACAGGCGAAAAGTTATTCAAGTCTCAGGTACAACTTGAGTCTTCGAGAAACGCCCGACATGTGGAGAACTTGCACTCGAAGGAGGCGCCGCGGTAGCGGCTCCCGAGCTCGACCGCATCACGCCGTTCACGGGCCGTTCAGCGCCCCGCAGCCATCTCGTAGATCAACGCGACGGGCCCGTCAGGGCGCGCGGAACGGGCGCGCCGACCACGAGAAGAGGCGCCCGAGAAGGGCGCGCGAGAAGGGCGCACGAGCGCGAACTGCGGGCTGCGAGCGGCGAGCCGGCGGTCAGCGGCGGGCGCAGATGCGAACGGCGGGACGCCGGCCCGGAGAACCGAGCCGACGTCCCGCCGTGACGTGCGCGAGGCGTTATCGCTGAGCGATGACCTGCAGCGTGACCTTGGCGTCGACGCCCTCGTGCAGGTGCACGATGGCCTCGTACTCGCCGGTCGTCTTGATCGCGGGGAGCGTGATCTTGCGCTTGTCGATCTCGCCGATTCCCGCCTCCGAGACCGCCGTCGCGACTGCCGCGGGCTTCACGGAGCCGAACAGACGGCCGCCGTTGCCGGTCTTGGTGACGAGGCGGATCTTGCCCTCCTGCAGCTTGGCCTTGAGCGCCTGCGCCTCTTCGACCGACGCGAGCGCTCGGGCCTCGCGCGCAGCGCGGAGCTGCGCGACCTGAGCCTCGCCGCCGCGGGTCCAGTGCACCGCGTAGCCCTGGGGCACGAGGTAGTTGCGCGCGTACCCGGTCTTGACGTCGACGACGTCACCGGCGGAACCGAGGCCCTGGACCTCGTTCGTGAGGATTACCTTTGACATTTCTCTACTCCTTACCGGCCGGAACCGGCGTAGGGGAGGAGAGCCATCTCGCGGGCGTTCTTCACGGCCTTCGCGATGAGTCGCTGCTCCTGAACGGACACACCGGTGATACGACGGGCGCGGATCTTTCCACGCTCGGAGATGAACTTGCGGAGCGTGGCGACATCCTTGTAATCGATGACGCCGACGGTCTGCTTCTTCGCGGGTGCGAGGGTCTTGGCGTTCTTACCGCGACCCGGCTTGCGGGCTGTGCCGCTGGACTTGCCTGCCATAATTGGTCTCTTTTCGTGATGCGTTCCGGCTGAGCCGGATCAAGAAGTTTAGAAGGGTTGCTCGTCGTCGAAACCGCCGCCGAAGCCGCCGCCGCTGCCGGACTGGCCCTGACCCGAGTTGGTCCAGGGGTTGTCCTGCTGCTGAGGAGCTGCGGGCTGGCCCCAGCTGCTCTGCCCTGCGGGCTGGTTTCCGCCGGCGTTGCCGCCGCCGAAGCCGCCCACCTGGCCGCGAGCCTGGCCGCGAGCGACCTGGGCCGTGGCGAACCGGAGCGACGGCCCGACCTCTTCGACCTCGAGGTCGAGAGAGGTGCGCTGCTGGCCCTGGTTGTCGGTGTAGCTGCGCTGGGTGAGGCGGCCCTGCACGATGACGCGCATGCCCTTGGTGAGCGATGCCGCGATGTTATCGGCGTACTCGCCGTATGCGCGGCACCCGAGCCACAGCGGTTCGCCGTCCGACCAATCGCCCGACTGACGGTCGCGCACGCGAGGGGTCGAGGCGATCCGGAAGGTCACCCACGACTTGCCCGCCTGGCTGACGCGCGGCTCCGGGTCGGCAACGAGGTTGCCGACGACTGTGATCAGCGGCTCGCCGGCCATGCGCTAGGCGCCGACCTTCGCGGCTGCGCGAGCGGCCTTAGCCTGGTCGTGCTTCGTCTGAGCCGCGCGCTGGGCGATGAGCTCGTCGGAGCGCAGCACCTTGGTGCGGAGCACGGCCTCGGAGAGACCCAGCTGGCGATCGAGCTCAGCGGTGGCCTCGTGGGTCGCGGTGAAGTTCACCACGACGTAGATGCCTTCGGACTGCTTCTTGATCTCGTAGGCCAGACGGCGCTTGCCCCAGATATCGGTGCTCTCGATCTCGCCGCCCGCATTGCGGATGACGCCGAGGAACTTCTCGATGCTGGGGGCCACGGTGCGCTCGTCGATACCCGGATCGAGGATCACCATCAGTTCGTACGGATGCATTATTGACCCACCTCCTTCGGACTTCACGGCCACAGGATTTCTGTGACAGGAGGGTGTTGATACATCGTGCCGTCGCGCAGCGCAGGTGCGCTGAACGCAGACAACTTCAACAGCTTAGCACCTTCGAGCGGCACCGTCATCCGATCAGACTCCGGCGCCGCCGCGGAAGAACTGGAGGGTGTAGTCGTACCAGGGGCCCGTCATCACGATCGGCCGCCACCCGGTGTCGACGCCGCGGCGCATGGCCGCGTTCGAGCCGATGCACACGTAGGCGACGCGATCCGCGCGCGCCTCGTAGACGTGCAGGTGCAGATCGCCCATGTTGTGCCACTGCGGCATGCCGAGCTGGTGCAGCGCCGCGAGGTTGCCGGCCCGCAGCTGCTCGTAGATCCACGCGTTCCAGGCGTCGTCGGAGTGCCAGGTGCGCTCGAAGACGCGCACCACCGGTGTGCCCGTGGACCTGCGCCGCAACCCGTCGGCACTGCGGTTGAACCAGAGGCGGTGGCGGATCATGAAGGCCCCGCCGAGCGAGATCGCGAGCATGAAGATGAGGCCGAACGGGATCATCGCCAGCGTGAGGGCGCGGCTCGCCCCCGCCGCGGCCGAGCAGTCGATCCCCGGGCTGCAGGTCGGGCCCGCACCTGCTGCGGCGCCGAGGGAAACGGCCACGAAGACGCCACCGAGCACCACGAAGCCGATGGACCAGGCGAGATGGAAAGCCGTGCTGCTCCGCCTGATCTCGGGGAGGGTCGCGAGCTGCTGCGCCGGGCCGAGATAGCGGCTCACCCGGCCGGCGCCTCTGCGCTCGACGCCTCTCCACCCGGCGCCGATTCGGCGCCGGGCCCGCTCGGTGCCGGCGTCAGGCGCCGGAACGCCTCGACCGTGCCGATCGGCTCCCGCTGCCCGCCGACGTGCACGATCTCGTCGCCGTCGACGGTGAGCTGCGTCGCGTACGCCCGCAGTGCTGCGGTCTTGCGGGGAAGCCAGGGGGAGACGTCGTGCGCCTCCACCGTGTTCGGCGACGTGTCGGCGGGCACGGGGCCGGCGTCGCTCGAGAAGACGTCGGAGACGATCGCCCAGAACGGGATCTCGAGCGCATGCGCGACCGCGCGCGCGAGCCGATGCGCGAAGACGTGATCGGGGTGGCCGTAGCCGCCGCCGTCGTCGTAGCTCACGATCGCCTGCGCGTTCGACTGGTACGCGGCGGCCAGCAGGTCGTTCAGCGCCTCGACCGCGGGCGCCGAGGTGAGCGCATCCGGGCTCGCATCCTCCGCCGCCGTCGCGCGGCCGTCGGGGCCCCACGCCATGCCCGAGTCCTCGTAGATCGCCGGGGGATACCCTTCGGCGCGGGCGGGCTCGACCCCGAGGAACGCGTGGCGATCCACCCCGAGCATGCCGAGCGCGGTCTTCAGCTCGTTCTGCCGGGCGACGGCGATGCCGTGGGCGGCGACGAGCGCCTCCAGCGGCCCCGCCACGACCTCGCCGCGCTCTCCGCGCGTGAGCGTCACGAGCAGCGGCTCCCGCCCGGCCTCCGCGAGGGCCGCGAGCGTGCCGCCGGTCGCGATCGTCTCATCGTCGGGGTGGGCGTGCACGAACAGCACCCGCGCCCGCCCGTCGAACCACGTCGTTACGTCTGCATTCACGTCACGCACTCCCATTCACTCGCCGCCGTGCTCGGCGTACCACTCGCGAAGCCGCGCCTCCGCGGCCTCCGCTCCGATCGGACCCTCGTCGAGGCGCACCTCGAGCAGGTGGCGATACGCGCGCCCCACCGCGGGACCGGGCCCGATGCCGAGGATCGCCATGATCTGCTCGCCGTCGAGCTCGGGTCGCACCGCTGCGAGTTCCTCGGCCTCGGCGAGCTCGGCGATGCGGCGCTCGATGTCGTCGTAGGCGTGATCGAGGCGCTCCGCCTTGCGGCGGTTGCGCGTCGTGACGTCGGCCCGGGTCAGGATATGGAGCCGTTCGAGCTCTTCGCCCGCGTCGCGGACGTAGCGCCGCACCGCCGAATCCGTCCACGGCTGATCGCTGTAGCCGAAGAAGCGCAGGTGCAGCTCGATGAGACGTGCGACGCGCTTCACCGTGTCGTTGTCGAACCGCAGTTCGCGCAACCGCTTCTTCGCGAGCTTCGCGCCCACCACGTCGTGGTGGTGGAAGGTCACGCCGCCCCGCTCGAAGCGCCGGGTCGCCGGCTTGCCGATGTCGTGCAGCAGCGCGGCGATGCGCAGCACGACATCGGGGGAGCCGGCGCCCGGAGTCGAGGCGTCGCCGTCGTCGTCGTCGCGATCCCGCCGGGCGAGCTCCAGCTCGATGGCCTGCCGCAGCACCGTGAGGCTGTGCTCGTACACGTCCTTGTGCCGCCCGTGGTCGTCCTGCGTCGCGATGAGCGCCGTCAGCTCCGGCAGGAACCGCTCGGCGAGCCCCGTCTCGACCAGCAGGCGGATGCCGGGGAGCGGGTCGCGGGCGGAGAGGAGCTTCACGAACTCGTCGCGGATCCGCTCGGCCGAGATGATGTCGAGCCGCTCGGCGAGCTCCGCCATCGACGCCCGTGTCGCCGCGTCGACCTCGAATCCGAGCTGCGCGGAGAAGCGCGCGGCGCGCAGCATGCGCAGGGGATCATCGGTGAACGACTCCTCCGGGGCGCCCGGCGTGCGAATCCGCTCGGCGAGCAGATCCTCGAGGCCGCCGGAGACGTCGACGAGACGCATCTCGGGGAGCATCAGTGCGAGGGCGTTGATCGTGAAATCGCGCCGCACGAGGTCGCCCTCGATGGTCTTGCCGAACCGCACCTCGGGCTTCCGCGAGTCGTCGCGGTACGTCTCCGCGCGGTATGTGGTGATCTCGACGGTCTCGCCGAGCACGTTCGCCGCTATCGTGCCGAAATCGCGGCCCACGTCCCAGACGTTCGTCGAGATCGCGTCGAGCACCGCGCGCGTCTCGTCGGGGTGGGCCGAGGTCGTGAAGTCCAGGTCCGTCACGGGTCTGCCGAGCAGCGCGTCGCGCACCGGGCCGCCCACGAGGGCGAATTCGTGGCCGCGCTCGGCGAACGCGGCGGAGAGGGCCGCGACCGGGGCCGAGCCGGCGATGGCGCGCAGCGCATCCATGGATGCAGCGAGGGAAGGCATCCCTCTAGGGTAGCCGGGTCCGCCTCGCGGGTCGGATCCCTAGACTTGTCGCCATGCTCCCTGTTCTCCGTCGGCACGCGCGCTCCGCGGGATCCTGGGCACTCGCCGGAGCCGTGCTGATCGGCGCGATCACGGGTCCCGTGCTCGCAGCTCCGCGCAGCGCCGACGCCGCACCCTCCGCGGAGGTCAGCGGCGACCCCGACATCGAACTCGTCGTGGCACCGCGCCAACCGGTGATCGCCGCGGCCGACGACGAGGTGCAGTTCGGCCTGCTGATCCGCAACGCGACGTCCGCCGAGCTGCCGGCCGGCACCGTGACGCTCGAGATCGGCGCTGCTCGCGTCACCGACGCCGCGGACCTCGACGCCGAGCCGCCCGCCGCCGCGGTCGGCTTTGCCGAAGCAGAGGTGGGGCCGACCGCATCGGGGGCCGACCAGACCGCGACGGTGACCGTGGCGCGCGCCGACCTGCCCATCGATCCGGGCGCCGCCCCGGGCGCCTACCGGGTCGGAGCGACGCTGGAGTTCACGGAGGAGCCGCAGCCGGGGTTCGCGGTGTTCGGCTCCGAGCCCGCCGACGAGCCCTCCGACGATCCCGCGAACGTTCCGTCGCCCGTGTCGAGCACCACCGCCGTCGTCTGGAGGGGCGCGGGGGCGCAATCGGTTCCGGTGAGCGTCATCGTGCCGTTCGTGCTGCCCTCCGACATCCGCACGCTGCCGACCCGTGGGCAGCTCGAAGAGCTCGCCCCCGGCTGGGACCGGCTGCTCACCGCGGCGCGCGCCCATGAGGCGACCCTCGCCATCGATCCGCGCATCATCGCGGGCATTCGCGCCTACGGCGACGAGGCGCCGCGCAATGCGCAGCTGCTCCTCAGCCGTCTCGAGACGACTCCGCTCCCATCGTTCCTGCTGCAGTTCGCGGATGCCGACCCCTCCGCCCAGGCGGCGCTCGGATTCACGACCCTGCTCGAACCGACCAATCTCGATTTCGTCAGCCGCTTCGGCAGTTTCGGCGGCGAAGCAGGCACCGGGGGCGCCGTCGGCGTCGAAGCCGACGCCGACGCGTCGGGTGCGGGATCCGCCTCGGGGTCGAGCGCGGCGTCCGGCGCCGGTCAGGACGCGGAATCGAGCGCCGGTTCCGCGAACGGCGCCGATGCCGCGAATGCCGATGCCGAGGGCGTCGATGCCGAGGGCGCCGAAGGAGGATCGGACGCCGACGGCGCAGCGGATCCCGAGACCGAGTCGCTCCCGGCGCTCGCCGATCTGCTCGCCTGGCCGCAGGAGGATGCCGCCCGCGTCTGGCCCGCCGAGGGGCGCGCCGACCCCGCGCTCCTCCCGCTGCTCGAGCGCGAGGGCGTCGACGGCCTCGTACTGAGCTCCGATGGGGCGACTCTCTCGGGGGGGCCGCGCGCCGCGCTCGGCGACACGAGCGTCACCGTCACCGACGCCGGGCTCGACGCCGCAGCGCGCACCGCGCTCGAGGCCGCCACTGAGACCGAGCGCGCCGGGGGAGTCGCGCAGCTCGCGGCGCGCCTCGCCGTGGACGCGCAGCGCGGCTCGGACGGCGTCGTGATCGCCCTCGATCGCGGAGCGACTGGAGACGCCGCCGATCCCGCCGCCCTGCTCGAACAGCTCGAGGCGTTCGACTGGTCGACGCCCACGACGCTCGCCGAGCAGCGCACCGGAACCGTCGAACTCCGCGAGTCCGGCCCGCTCCCCGATCGACTCGAACTGCTCCGCTCCGCCTCGAACCGGGAGGGATCGGTGAACGAGCTCGGCGCCGTGCTCACGCATCCGGAGTATCTGAGCGGCTACCAGCGCACCCGACTGCTCGAGCTCTTCTCGACGCGGTACGCGGGCGACGCGTCGGGGTTCGCGAAGATCGCCGCCGACTACCGCAAGCGCGACGCCGAGCTGCTCAGCGGCGTGCAGGCGATCAGCACGGAGCACATCCAGCTCGTGGGCAGCTCGTCGCGGGTGCCCGTGCAATTGCGCAACGCGCTGCCGTTCGATGCCGTGGTCTCCGTCGACGTCGATCCGGCGTCGGCGGCCCTCTCCGTGGAGGAGCGCCGGTTCGCGGACGTCGTGGTGCCCGCGGAGACGACGGAGCGCGTGCTCGTGCCCGTGCGCAGCCGCGTCTCGTCGGGGGAGTCCGGTCTCGTCGTCAGCGTGTCGGATGCGAGTGCGCAGACGACCGTGTTCACCGGCACCCTGTCGATCACGATCCGCAGCAGCATCGAGACGATCATCTTCTGGGCGCTCGGCGGCCTCGTCGTGCTGCTCCTCGTCTTCGGCATCGTGCGCAGCGTGCGCCGTCGTCGCGGGCGGAGCGCCACCGGGGGAGCCCCGGCGGAGGCGCGCCGGGATCAGCCCCCCGCGATGTAGTGCCGGCGCCCAGCCGCCCAGGAATACGGCGCGCCTAGGATGGGTTGTACCACCCGAGCGGTCATCACCGCGACACAATCCCCAGGTGTGCGAGGAGCGTCATGCACCAGATCATCATCATCGGATCCGGCCCGGCCGGTTTCACCGCGGCGATCTACGCCGCGCGCGCCGGTCTCAAGCCCGTGCTGTTCGCGAGCGCCGTCGGCATCGGCGGCGAGCTCATGAACACCACGGAGGTCGAGAACTTCCCGGGCTTCCCCGAGGGCGTGCAGGGCCCCGATCTCATGCAGAAGATGCAGGAGCAGGCCGAGCGGTTCGGCACGGAGGTCGTCTACGACGACATCACCGAGGTCGACTTCTCTGGCGAGGTCAAGCGCGTCACGGCGGGCGACGGCTCGGTGCACGAGGCGCACACCGTCATCTACGCGACGGGTTCGGCCTACCGCAAGCTCGGCATCGCCGATGAGGATCGCCTCTCCGGTCACGGCGTATCGTGGTGCGCCACCTGCGACGGGTTCTTCTTCCGCGAGAAGACGATCGCCGTCGTCGGCGGCGGCGACTCGGCCATGGAGGAGGCGACGTTCCTCACCCGCTTCGCCGACAAGGTCTACGTGATCCACCGCCGCGAGGAGCTGAAGGCGTCGAAGATCATGCAGCAGCGCGCCTTCGACAATCCGAAGATCGAATTCGTGTGGAACTCCGAGGTGGCCGCGATCCACGGCGAATCCGAGGTCACCGGCCTGACGCTGCGCGACACGGTCGACGGCTCGGAGCGGGAGCTCGCGATCGAGGGCCTGTTCATCGCGATCGGCAATGATCCGCGCACCCATCTGGTGCACGGCAAGCTCGATCTGACCGCCGACGGCACCATCGCCGTCGAGGGGCGCAGCTCGCGCACGTCGTCGCCGGGCGTGTTCGCCGCGGGTGACGTGATCGATCCGTCGTACCGTCAGGCGATCACCGCTGCGGCGTCCGGTACGGTCGCCGCCCTCGACGCCGAGCACTATCTCGCGGCGCGCGAGCAGGCCGAGCAGATCGCACTCGCGACTGTCTAACCGCAAGAACCGACAGAAGGAGTCACCGTGTCACAAGCAATCACCGTCGACGAGCAGAGCTTCGAGCAGGCCGTTCTCCAGAGCGACGTTCCCGTCCTCGTCGACTTCTGGGCGGAATGGTGCGGCCCCTGCCGCGCCGTCGCGCCCGTGCTCGATCAGATCGCTGCCGAGAACGAGGGCAAGATCGTGATCGCCAAGCTCAACGTCGACGAGAACCCGAATCTCGCGGCGCAGTACCGCATCACGTCCATCCCCGCGATGAAGGTCTTCAAGGGCGGCAGCGAGGTGCGCGAGATCATCGGAGCCATGCCGAAGCCGATGATCGAGAAGCACCTCGACGGCATCATCTGAACCCATCCCGGGGAGCGGAGACGCGCTCCCCGGTACGCGAACGGCCGGCGATCGACACCATGATCGCCGGCCGTTCGCGTTCTCACGCGCGGGTGTCGCTCAGGCGCCGAAGCCGGGATCGCCCAGGTCGGTGAGAATGCGCTTGAGGTCGGCGATCGTCGCGAAGTCGATGACGATCTGCCCCTTCTTCGCGCCCAGCTTGACGGCGACCCGGGTGTCGAACCGGTCGCCGAGGCGCTCCGCGATCTCCCCGAGCTGCGCCTGCACGCCGCCGGCGCGCGGCTTCGGCTTGTTGCGCTTCGGCTCCTCCGCGGCGGCGGCCTCTGCGGCGCGCACCGAGAGACCCTCGTTCACCACCTTGTCGGCGAGGCGCTGCATCGCGTCGACGTCCCCGTCGAGCGAGAGGATCGCGCGCGCGTGGCCCGCAGAGAGCACTCCGGCGGCGACGCGCGCCTGCACGGGCTCGGGGAGACGGAGGAGTCGGATCGTGTTCGACACCTGCGGGCGGGAGCGTCCGATGCGCTCGGCGAGCTGCTCCTGCGTGATCCCGAAGTCGGCGAGCAGCTGCTGGTAGGCCGACGCCTCTTCGAGCGGGTTGAGCTGAGCGCGATGCAGGTTCTCGAGCAGCGCATCGCGCAGCATGTGCTCATCCGACGTGCTGCGCACGATCGCGGGGATGGTCTCCAGGCCCGCCCGCTTCGACGCGCGCAAGCGGCGCTCGCCCATGATCAGCTCGTAGCGCGCCCCCTCGGTGGGCTCGGGTTCGATCGCGCGCACGACGATCGGCTGGAACACCCCGAACTCTCGCACGCTGTGCGTCAGCTCCTCGAGCGCCTCTTCGTCGAACTCGGTACGCGGCTGCGCGCGGTTCGGCACGACATCGTCGATGTCGAGGCGCGTGAGGCGCGCCCCGGGCACCTCCTGCAGCGGCGCCTCGTCGGCATCGCCCGCAGCGCTCTCCGCGGCGCCGTCGCTCGACGCGGCGACCGCGCTCGACGGGGTGCTCGCCGCACCCGCTCCGGCCGCGGGGCCAGCGGGGAAGAAGACATCGACGGGGCGCTCCTCACCCGACGCCGTCTGCGGAATGAGCGCGCCGATCCCGCGACCGAGACCGCCTCGTTTCTTGGTCGCCATGCCTTACGCCTTTCCGTCGTGCTGAATGTCTGCTGCCGGCGTGCCGCCGGCTCCGCGCTCCGCCATCTCGGCGGCCGCCTCCAGATAGGCGAGGGCGCCGATCGAGGCTCCGTCGTACGCGTGCACCGTCTGCCCGTAACTCGGGGCTTCGGAGATGCGCACCGAGCGCGGCACGATCGCGCTGAGCACCTGGTCGGGGAAGTGCGCCCGCACCTCGCCCGCCACCTCCTGCGCGAGGTTCGTGCGTGCATCGTACATCGTCAGCAGAATCGTCGAGATGCGCAGTTCGGGGTTGAGGTGCTTCTGGATCAGCTGGATGTTGCCCAGCAGCTGGCTGAGGCCCTCCAGCGCGTAGTACTCGGTCTGAATCGGGATCAGCACCTCGTGCGCCGCGACGAACGCGTTCACGGTCAGGAGCCCGAGCGAGGGCGGGCAGTCGATGAACACGTAGTGGAACGTGCGCTCGCTCTCCGCGAGGAAGGTCTGCAGCGCGGTGCGCAACCGCTGCTCGCGGGCGACGAGCGAGACCAGTTCGATCTCGGCGCCGGCGAGATTGATCGTGGAGGGCACGCACCAGAGGTTCTCGTGATCGGTGGTGGGCTGCAGCGCATCGGGGATCGTGTCGTCTCCGAGCAGCACGTCGTAGATGCTGGTGACCTCGGGGCGGTGCGGCACACCCAGCGCCGTGGAGGCGTTGCCCTGCGGGTCCATGTCGATCACGAGCACGGTGGCTCCCCGACGAGCCAGGGCCGCCGCGAGATTCACCGTCGTCGTGGTCTTACCCACGCCGCCCTTCTGGTTCGAGACCGTGATGATACGGGTCTCCGAGGGGAGGGGAGACACCGTCTCCGCGAGTTTGCGTCGTCGCCGAATCTTGTCGACGAGATGGTCGCCGACGAGCGACTTCTCCGCTTCAGCCATGTCTCACGATTTTAGCGCGGAAGACGCGGGTGGTTTCGGCGAGCAGCCCATTCGACGCCAATTCGGCGCCCAGCTCTGCAACCTCGACTCCGCGCACACGATGCTTCTGCAGCACCTTCGCCGCCGCCTCGATCTCGTTCTCCACGGAGGAGCCCTTCAAGAAGAGCATCTCCCCGCCGTCTCGCAGCAGTGGGGCCGTGAGCGGAACGAGCTTCCGCAGAGCGGTGACCGCGCGCGCCGTGACCTGATCGACGTCGAAGGCGCCGTGGAACTCCTCCGCGCGCCCGCGGCGCACCTCGGCGTTCGCCAGCCCGAGCACCTCGATCTGCTCGGAGAGCCACGCGCACCGGCGCTCCATCGGCTCGATGAGGAGGAACTGCGCATCCGGCCGAACGATGGCGAGCACGAGGCCGGGCATGCCGCCGCCGGTCCCGATGTCGGCGACGCGCGCCCCCGCGCCGATGAGCGGTGCGAGCAGGGCGCTGTTGACCACGTGACGCGTCCAGAGCCGCGGCGCCTCGAGCGGCCCGATGAGACCGAGCTCCTCGCCCCGCGCACCGAGGTCCGCCGCGAACGCCCGGAGCACGTCGATGCGGTCGCCGGCGAGCACCGCTGCCGCAGCGGGCTCCTGCTCGATCAGCTGCTCGACGGGCATGGTCGTCCTTCCAGAGGTTTCACGTGAAACGGGCGCGCACTCAGGCGCGGCTGATGACCAGACGACGGTCCCGGCCCTCGCCACGCGACTCGGAGAAGTAGCCGCGATCCGCGACATCGTCGTGCACGAGCTTGCGCTCGTACGACGACATCGGTTCGAGCTCGACCTGGTCGCGACCCGCCGCGATCTGCGCGACGGCCGCATCGACCATGCGCTTGAGCTCCCCGGCGCGCGCGTCGCGCGAGCCGCCGACGTCCACGATGAGGCGCGAGAAGCGCCCGGTCTTCGCCTGCACCGCGAGTCGCGTGAGATCCTGCAGGGCCTGCACGGTCTCCGCGCCCGTCAGGCGCTCGAGGTCGGCGTCGCCGCCGGTGACCGAGACGTAGGCCCGGCCGTTGGCGACGTCGATGTCGATATCGCCATCGAGGTCCGCGATGTCGAGCAGGCCCTCGATGTAGTCCGCAGCCAGATCCCCGTCGGCCTCGAGCTCTTCCAGGCTGAGTTCTTCCGCCGCCGTGTCGGCAGCCGCGCGGTCGTCGTTCGCCATCACTTGCCCTTCTTCTTCGATCGCTTGGCGCTCACCGGCTGCTGACGCTGACCCGCCTTCGGGGGAGCGATCACCTCGCCGCGAGCCTGCGCGCGCTTCTCATCGTCCGTCAGCTTGCCCTTGGCCTTGAGGCGCTCCTGGCGCGCGCGCCAGGCATCGCTGCCCGGCGTCGGCATGTTGCGGATCACGATGAACTGCTGCCCCATCGTCCACAGGTTCGAGGTGAACCAGTAGACGTTGAGCGCCAGCGGGAAGGCGACGCCGGAGAAGAGGAACGCGAAGGGGATGATGTAGAGCAGGATGCGCTGCTGGCGGTACATCGGCGAGTTCTTCGTCTCGTCCGAGACGTTCTTCGACATGATCTGCAGCTGCGTGAAGAACTGCGACCCGATCATGAGGATGACGTTGATGCCGAGCAGCACGACCACGGTCCAGTTGCCCGACTCCCAGCCCTGCGTGAAGGTCATCTTCAGCGGGGCGCCGAAGAGCTCCGCCGCGTTGAAGTTCTTGGTGAGCTCCGCCGTCATGAAGCCGATGCCCGTCGTGTTGTCCGAGGCGTGGCGCAGCACGTAGAAGAGCGAGAAGAAGACCGGCATCTGGATGAGGATCGGCAGGCACGACGAGAACGGGTTCGTTCCGTGCTTCTTGTACAGAGCCATCGTCTCCCGGCTCATCGCCTCGCGGGAGTACTGATCCTTCTTGCCCTTGTACTTGTCCTGGATCTTCTTCATCTCGGGAGCGAGATCCATCATGCGCCGCTGCGACTTGATCTGCCGCACCGTCACGGGGATCAGCGCCGAACGGACCACGACGACGAGACCGATGATCGAGAGCACCCAGGTGAGGCCCGACTCCGGATCCATGCCGATCCAGGTGAAGGCCTGGTGCCAGACCGCGAGCACGAGCTCGACGAGCCAGCGCAGCGGCCACAGGATTGTTTCGAAGAAGTCCACCGGGTTAAGCCTTTCGCTCGATGGGGCGGACGAAGCCGCGGGTGTTGGTCACGAAATGGGAGTGCGCGCGCGGCGGCACGTCATCGATGCCTCCGACCGTGAACGGATTGCAGCGCAGCAACCGCCACGCGGTGAGCGCGGTTCCGACGACGAAGCCGCGGGATTGATACGCCTCAACAGCGTATCTGGAACACGATGGATAATACCTGCACACCTCGCCGTACAGAGGCGACACCCATCTGCGGTAGAGGTGCATGCAGGCGAGCGCGACGTTCCGCGGAAGCAGCCAGAGCTCGGCGGCGAATCGCATCACGGCTCGGCCTTCGCGGGAGCCTGCCAGCGCTCGACGCGGTCGAGCGCCCGGGAGATCTCCCGCTCGAGATCCGCGAACTCGGCCTCAGCAGCTGCAGGGAGGGCGCGGAACACCACGTCGACCCCCGAGATGCCGCGGTGCAGGCGCTCCTCGACGATCGACTTCATACGCCGACGCACCAGGTTGCGCGTCACGGCATTGCCCACGGCCTTCGAGATGATGAAGCCGAAGCGCGCATCGTCTGCGGGGGAACGCAAAACCGCGTGGGTGATGCATAACGCACCTCCCACGCGGCGTCCGGCACGAACGGTCTGCCGGTAGTCCTCTCCCCGGGTCACACGATTGCGCCGTGCAGGCATGACCGACGGGGGGAGTCAGGCGATTACGCGGTGAGCTTCGAGCGGCCCTTGCCGCGACGAGCCGCCACGATGGCGCGGCCGGCGCGCGTGCGCATGCGGGCGCGGAAGCCGTGCACCTTGGCGCGGCGGCGGTTGTTGGGCTGGAAGGTACGCTTGCTCATAGTGAAGACTCCGTGACTTATGGGATAGATCCCCACGCCTCAGGGGCGGTGAGGAAGTCGGATGTTGGCTGCTCGCGCACGCGCACTGGTCCGCGCATCCGGGATATTCCGAGCACACGGTGATGCGCTCGTCTGGCACGAGCCACCCATACAAGGTCTTTACTCTACGCCTTCCGCACGATTCCGTCAAAGTTGAGCGCGATCGGGGATGGCCCGGTCGCGCGCGGCGGGCGCCCCGCGCCGAGCGTGGAAGTCGACTTGCCTGTGGACAAATCTGTGACTAACGTGGGCGCAAGCGTTTCCACACGGCCGCACTCCGCTGATTTTCCGCGAGATTGTGCCCTTCCGTCTGTGGATAAGCCTGGGTATAACGGGCATTCTTCATGATGAACAGCGAGCCGGGAGCAACGTGACTGAGGACGAACTGCAGGAAGTCTGGGAGCGCGTGACGCAGGCGGTCATGGGAGACCCGGCGGTCGGGCCGGCGGTCGGCGCGCAGCTCGCTCTCGCGCTGCCTCGGGGCATCGCGGCGGGCACGCTCTATCTCGCCGTGCAGCTCGACTTCACGCTCAAGCTGCTCGAGAACCGCCTTCGCCCGGCGATCATGGCCGCCATCGCGCGGATTCCCGAAGCGCACGAGATCGACAACTTCATCGTCATCGTCGACGAGGACGCCCACCCCGACATCGATCCCGAACCCGCGCCCGAGCCGCAGCCCGCAGCCGCTTCGGTACGTGAGAGCGACGCTCCCGATTTCGGCGGCGCCCGGTTCGACTCGCCGCGCCACGATACGCAGCGCCCCGTCGCGGAACCGCGCCGCCGCCACGGAGCCGATGAGGCCGTGGACAGCCGACTCAACGAGAAGTATCGGTTCGACAGCTTCGTGATCGGTCAGTCGAACCGCTTCGCGCACGCGGCTGCCGTCGCCGTCGCGGAGGCCCCCGCCCGTGCCTACAACCCGCTGTTCATCTACGGCGACTCCGGCCTCGGGAAGACCCACCTGCTGCACGCGATCGGCCACTACGCACGCGAGCTCTTCCCCGACGTGCGCGTTCGGTACGTGAGCTCGGAGGATTTCACGAACGACTTCATCAACTCGATCGCGAACAACCAGGGCGCCGCCTTCCATGCGCGCTACCGGAGCGTCGACATCCTCCTCGTCGACGACATCCAGTTCCTCGAGGACAAGGTGGAGACGCAGGAGGCCTTCTTCCACACGTTCAACACGCTGCACGACCACAACAAGCAGGTCGTCATCACGAGCGACGTGCAGCCCAAGCAGCTCCGAGGCTTCGAGGAGCGCATGCTCTCCCGCTTCGAGTGGGGTCTGCTCACCGACATCCAGGTCCCCGACCTCGAGACCCGAATCGCGATCCTCCGCAAGAAGGCGGAGCGGGAGAGCCTCGTGATCGACGACAGCATCCTCGAATTCATCGCGAGCAAGTTCTCCTCCAACATCCGCGAACTCGAGGGCACGCTGATTCGCGTCACCGCCTACGCCAGCCTGAATCAGCAGCGCATCGACATGCAGCTCGTGCACACGGTGCTCAAGGACCTCATCACCCTCGATGCCGACAACGAGGTGCAGCCCTCCGACATCATCAGTAAGACGGCCGAGTACTTCGACCTGTCGGTCGACGATCTCTACGGGCCGACCCGCGCGCAGCAGATCGCAACATCGCGGCAGATCGCGATGTACCTGTGCCGGGAGCTCACGCCGCTCTCGCTTCCCAAGATCGGACAGCTCTTCGGGGGGCGCGACCACACGACGGTGATGTACGCGCACAAGAAGATCTCGCAGCTGATCGCCGAGCGCCGTTCCATCTACAACCAGGTCACGGAGCTGACGACCCGCATCAAGCAGGGCACGCGCTGAACGAGTTATCCACAGACATTCATGCACATGTGAATATCTGGGGAGAACCGAGCCGTTTCTGTGCATGGATCGCGATGACCTGTGCACGAGGGGTCCGCCGCGTACTTCGGCATCATCCCGCGGTTCAGCCTTCATCCACCGCGATTGCACAACTCACATTCGTGTAGTTCTCTTACAAGAATTGGGATCGCTCCGGTTATCCACAGAATCCACAGCCGTTAACACTGTTAACACTTCTCATCTCTTCAGACGGGCGTTCGATCACGCGATCCGGATCAGGCCGAACGCCGGCGCCGGGCACAACGCGTACTCTCGGATGCCGAGCCCTCGGGAGTATGCAAAGATTGTCAGGCCGAGGAGAACGACGCGACCCAGAACGCGTGCGAAGGGAAGCCCGATGCGATTTACCGTCAATCGTGACGTATTCAGCGATGCTGTGTCTTTCGCAGTCAAACTGCTCCCTCCTCGCCCGACGCAGCCGCTCTTGAGCGGAGCGCTCATCGAAGCTGAGGGCGATCAGCTCACCGTGTCGTCGTTCGACTACGAGGTCTCGGCTCGCACCTCCATCTCCGCGGTCGTCGCAGACGCCGGCCGCGCACTCGTCTCCGGTCGCCTGCTCGGCGAGATCGCGCAGCGCCTGCCGCATTCGGACGTGGAGGTGTCGCTGCTGGAGAGCCGGGTGGAAGTGCGCTGCGGTTCGGCCTCCTTCAGTCTTCCCGCGATGCCCGTGGAGGAGTACCCCCAGATCCCGAAGATCGATTCGGTGTCGGGCTCGGTTCCGGCCGATGTATTCTCCGAAGCCGTCTCGCAGGTGTCCCTGGCTGCGTCGAAGGACGATGTGACGCCGGTGATCACCGGCGTGCAGTTCGAAGTCGACGCGAATTCGGTGACGTTGACGGCCACGGACCGCTACCGCGTCGCGATGCGCAGCATCGACTGGGAGCATCGGGATGCGAGCGAGTCATTGAACGCCCTGGTCCCGTCGAAGATCGTCACCGAGGTGGGTAAGACGTTCTCGGGCGTGGGCGAGGTCCAGGTGAGCGTCGTGAAGGACGCGGATCGCGAGCTCGTGGCGTTCACCGGCGGCACGAAGACGGTGACGTCCCTGCTCATCAAGGGCAATTACCCGCCGGTGGGGCGCCTGTTCCCCGAGAGCGTCGAGAACTACGCCGTGGTGAGCACCTCGGAACTCATCGAGGCGGTGGGTCGCGTCGGGCTCGTGCTCGAACGCGAGGCCGCCCTCCGCTTCTCCTTCGCCGAGGGCGTCGTCACGCTGGAGGCGGCGGGCACGGAATCGGCTCAGGCGGTCGAGACGGTCGACGCGCATCTGGTCGGCGATGACATGGTGGTTTCGCTCAAGCCTCAGTTCCTGCTCGATGGTCTGCGCTCGACGCATTCGGAGTTCGCTCGGATCGGCTTCACCCGCACGGACAACCCGGGCAAGCCCGGGCCGGTGCTGATCACCAGCCAGCGCAGCAAGGACGACGCGGACGAGAAGAGCTTCCGCTACCTCCTGCAGCCGAACCTGCTGCTGCGGTAGGTTCGGGATGCGGGTAGCGCATCTCTCCCTGGGCGATTTCCGCAACTACGCGTCTGCGGAGCTCGGTCTGTCGGCCGGTCCCAATCTGCTGATCGGGCAGAACGGCCAGGGGAAGACGAATCTCGTCGAGGCGATCGCCTACTTCGCTACGCTGCGCTCTCACCGGGTCTCCGGCGATGCCGCCCTCATCCGCGCCGGTCGATCGTCGGCGATCGCCCGCATGCGCGTTCGTGCGGGGGAGCGCGAGGTGCGGCTCGAGCTCCAGCTCAACCAGGGGAGTGCGAATCGCGCGCAGGTGAACGGCAATGCCGTTCGCCCGCGCGAGGTTACAAGGTGGTTCTCCGCAGTGACGTTCGCTCCCGAAGACCTGATTATCGTTCGTGGAGAGCCCTCAGGACGGCGGCGCTTCTTGGATGATGCGCTGCTCGCCCGACATCCGGTCGCCTCAGGGGCGCTCAGCGACTACGAAAAGGTGGTGCGTCAGCGCACCTCGCTCTTGAAGTCTGCGCGCGGGCGAGGCCAGTCCGCTTTGGCGACCCTTCCGGTCTGGGATGATCAGCTGGTCGACCATGGAACCCAGATCATGCTCGCTCGCCGAGAGCTGCTGCGCGATCTGAGTGAACCCCTGCGCGACCACTACGCCGCGCTGGTCGGCGGCGATCACGCGCCGCGGGTGTCGATGTTCGAGAGCGTCGGCGATGCGCGGCAGTCCGCTTCCGTTTCACGTGAAACACCGTCCGACGAGGATCTCGTCCGCGAGGCCGACGTTTCACGTGAAACGCTCGCGCGTGAATTCCGAGAAGCGCTCGCAATAGTCCGCGGCCGCGAGATCGAGCGCGGCGTCACGCTCGTCGGCCCCCATCGCGACGATCTGGCACTCGCTCTCAATGGTCTCCCGGTGAAGGGGTTCGCGAGTCACGGCGAATCCTGGTCATTCGCACTCTCACTCAAACTCGCTCTCGCCGAACTGCTGAGGAACGAATCCACGGCCGGCGATCCGGTGATCATTCTCGATGACGTGTTCGCCGAGCTCGACGCGACGCGGCGCGGTCGACTGATGCGTGCGGTGGCCGACTACGAACAGGTGATCGTCACGGCGGCGGTCGAGGCCGACGTTCCCGATGACGTGGCGTGGCGTCGCACGCGGATCTCGGCGGGCACCCTGGAGCCTGATCGTACCGAAGAGACGTCGGAGTCGCCGGATGGTGCCTGAGGATCGGACGCCGTTCGCCACGGAGGCGTATCTGCGCGCCAAGTCGGTGTGGCGCGGTGTACCGCACCGCCGCCGAGCCCGGCGGCAGGAGGACAGCGCCGCGGGCGGCAGTCCGTTCGGCTTCGGGCGCGATCCGCGCGCTCTCTCGGACGTGCTGGTGACGGTCGCCTCCGATATGGGGTGGAGTGTCGAACTGGAGCAGGCGCGTCTGATCGGGGAGTGGCCGGAATTCGCTGGCGGAGCGACCGCGGAGCACACGAACGTTGTCGGCATCAGCCACGGCGTGCTGCAGATCCAGTGCGACTCGACGACTTGGGCGACCGAACTGCGCCGGCTCCGCGGCGAACTGCTCACGCGGCTGCTGCGGGACTACCCCGATTCTGAGGTGCGTGACATCCGCTTCCTCGCCCCTGGAGCCCCGAGTTGGCGGCACGGACCGCGCTCGGTTCCCGGACGCGGTCCGCGCGATACGTACGGGTGACCCGGCTGTTTCCGAGCGCGGCCGCGCACGGATCGACGTGCGAACGGTCGTCGGATACGGATAAGGGGACGATCCCCGGCGAATTCGGGGGTTCTGAGGCCCCTAACGCGCCTGTGGCGGCCTGAATCTTGATAAGCTGGACGGCGGAAGTGGATGGGGCTCGAACGCGCCCTGAGACGCCCAGATAAGGATCATTCTACGTATGAGTTCAGAGCAGGCTCCCGCCGCGGAGAATTACGGTGCCGGAGCGATCCAGGTACTCGAAGGGCTCGAAGCGGTTCGCAAGCGTCCGGGCATGTACATCGGTTCGACTGGCCCGCGCGGTCTGCACCACCTGGTGTACGAGATCGTCGACAACTCCGTCGACGAGGCGCTCGCGGGGTACTGCGACTTCATCGACGTCACCATTCTCGCAGATGGGGGAGTGCGGGTCGTCGACAACGGGCGAGGCATCCCCGTCGACGAGCACCCGACGGAGGGGCGCTCGACGGTGGAAGTGGTGCTCACCGTGCTGCACGCCGGCGGAAAGTTCGGGGGCGGCGGGTATGCGGTGTCCGGTGGTCTGCACGGCGTGGGCTCCTCGGTCGTCAACGCGCTGTCGCGTCGGTTCGAGGTCTCGGTGCAGCGTCAGGGTTTCACGTGGAACATGTCGTTCACCGACAGTGTTCCGGATGCGCCGCTCGCCCAGGGGGATCTGAGCTCGGAGACGGGAACCTCCATCACCTTCTGGCCCAGCGCCGACATCTTTGAGTCGATCGATTTCGACTACCAGACGCTGCGCACTCGGTTCCAGCAGATGGCCTTCTTGAACAAGGGGCTGCGGATCGCGCTGACCGACCTGCGCGAGCAGGAGCCGGTCGAGAACGCCGAGGGCGAGCTCGAGGCTCCGCCCGCATTGCACGACGAATTCCTGTACGAGAACGGCATCCAGGACTACGTGCAGCACCTCAACGCGGCGAAGCGATCGGAGCTCGTCAACGAGGAGATCATCTCCTTCGAGGCCGAGGATCCGGACCGCAAGATCGCCGCCGAGGTGGCGATGCAGTGGACGACCTCGTACACCGAGAGCGTGCACACCTACGCGAATACGATTAACACGCACGAGGGCGGCACGCACGAAGAGGGCTTCCGCGCCGCGCTCACCACGCTCGTCAATCGGTACGCACGAGAGAAGAACATCCTCCGCGAGAAGGACGACAATCTCTCGGGCGATGATGTGCGGGAGGGGCTCACCGCGGTCATCTCGGTCAAGCTCGGCGAGCCGCAGTTCGAGGGCCAGACCAAGACGAAGCTCGGCAACACCGAGGCGAAGGCGTTCGTGCAGAAAGTCGTGGGCGATCAGCTCGGCGACTGGTTCGAGCGCAACCCGGGGCCGGCGAAAGACATCATCAGGAAGTCGATCCAGGCCGCCTCGGCTCGTCTCGCCGCCCGCAAGGCGCGCGAGACGGCGCGCCGGAAGGGGCTTCTGGAATCCGGCGGGATGCCGGGCAAGCTCTCCGACTGCACGAGCAAGGACCCGACGATCTCCGAGATCTTCATCGTCGAGGGCGACTCGGCCGGTGGTTCCGCCAAGACCGGCCGGAACCCGCACACGCAGGCGATCCTGCCGCTGCGCGGAAAGATCCTGAACGTCGAGAAGGCCCGATTGGATCGCGCGCTCAACAACGCCGAGGTGCAGGCGATGATCACCGCGTTCGGTGCGGGCATCGGCGAGGACTTCACGCCGGAGAAGGCGCGGTACCACAAGATCGTGCTCATGGCCGACGCCGACGTCGACGGGCAGCACATCACCACGCTGCTGCTCACACTGCTCTTCCGCTACATGCGGCCCCTCATCGACCTGGGATACGTCTATCTCGCCCAGCCGCCGCTCTACCGCATCAAGTGGTCGAATGCGGAGGACGAGTACGTGTACAGCGACTCGGAGCGCGACGCGCGCCTCGCCGCCGGCGCGGAGCAGGGCCGGCGCCTCATGAAGGAGAGCGGCGTGCAGCGCTACAAGGGCCTGGGCGAGATGAACCACGAAGAGCTGTGGGAGACCACCATGAACCCCGAGACCCGCACCCTGTTGCAGGTCACCATGGAAGACGCGGCGATCGCCGACGAGATCTTCGCCACCCTCATGGGCGAAGACGTCGAGGCGCGCCGTACCTTCATCCAGCAGAACGCGAAGGACGTGCGCTTCCTTGACATCTGAGAACGAGACCCCGGAGACCGACATCAGCGAGGTGGCCGCGCAGGACGAGGCCATGCACGGTCGGATCGACCAGGTCGATCTGCAGCTCGAGATGCAGCGGTCGTACCTCGACTACGCCATGAGCGTGATCGTCGGGCGCGCCCTCCCCGACGTGCGCGACGGGCTCAAGCCCGTGCACCGACGCGTCATCTACACGATGTACGACGGCGGGTACCGACCCGACAAGGCCTTCTCGAAGTGCACGCGCGTGATCGGCGACGTGATGGGTCAGTTCCATCCGCACGGTGACAGCGCGGTGTACGACTCGCTGGTGCGTCTCGTGCAGCCGTGGACACTGCGGTACCCGCTCGCGCTCGGACAGGGCAACTTCGGCTCCCCGGGCAACGACGGCGCCGCTGCGCACCGATACACCGAGACGAAGATGGCGCCGCTGGCCCTCGAGATGGTGCGGGATATCGACGAGGACACCGTCGACTTCCAGGACAACTACGACGGTCGCACGCAGGAGCCGACGGTGCTCACCTCGCGCTTCCCCAACCTGCTCGTCAACGGCTCGGTCGGCATCGCCGTGGGCATGGCGACGAACATTCCGCCGCACAACCTTCGCGAGGTCTCCGAGGCGGCGATCTGGCACCTCGAGCACCCCGATGCGAGTCGCGACGAGCTCCTCGACGCGCTCATGGAGCGCGTGCACGGGCCGGACTTCCCGACCGGCGCCCAGATCCTCGGCACCAAGGGCATCCGCGAGGCGTACCGCACCGGCCGCGGATCGATCACCATGCGGGCGGTCGTCAACATCGAGGAGATCCAGGGCCGCACCTGTCTCGTCGTCACCGAACTGCCGTACCAGGTGAACCCCGACAACCTCGCCGTCAAGATCGCCGACCTCGTCAAAGACAACAAGGTGCAGGGCATCGCCGACATCCGCGACGAGTCGAGCGGCCGCACCGGTCAGCGCCTGGTCGTCGTGCTCAAGCGCGATGCCATCGCGAAGGTCGTGCTGAACAACCTCTACAAGCACACGCAGCTCCAGGAGAACTTCGGCGCCAACATGCTGGCGATCGTCGACGGCATTCCCCGCACGCTGGCGCTGGACGGGTTCATCACCGCCTGGGCGAAGCACCAGATCGAGGTCATCGTACGTCGCACGGCGTTCCGACTGAAGAAGGCGGACGCGGAAGCCCACATCCAGCGCGGATACCTGAAGGCGCTCGACGCACTCGACGAGGTCATCGCCCTCATCCGCCGCTCGCCGACGGTCGAGGAGGCCCGTGAGGGGCTCATGGGGCTGCTCAGCGTGGATCAGATCCAGGCGGATGCGATCCTCGGCCTGCAGCTGCGCCGTCTCGCCGCTCTCGAGCGTCAGAAGATTCTCGACCTCGCCGCGAAGCTCGAGGCGCAGATCGCCGAGTACGAGGCGATTCTCGCCTCGCCCTCCGAGCAGCGCGGGATCGTGGTGCAGGAGCTCGGGGAGATCGTCACGAAGTTCGGCGACGAGCGTCGCACGGCCATCCTCCACGGATACGACGGCGACATGTCGATGGAGGACCTCATTCCCGAGGAGGAGATGGTCGTCACCATCACCCGCGGCGGGTACGTCAAGCGCACGCGCATCGACAACTACCGGTCTCAGCACCGCGGCGGCAAGGGCGTCAAGGGCGCCCAGCTGCGCGCCGACGACATCGTCGAGCACTTCTTCGTCACCACCACGCATCACTGGCTTCTGTTCTTCACGAACACCGGGCGCGTCTACCGCGCGAAGACGTACGAGGTGCCCGAGGGCGGTCGGGATTCGAAGGGGCAGCATCTCGCGAACCTGCTGGCGCTCGCGCCCGACGAGATGGTCACCCAGATCCTCGACGTGCGCGACTTCGACGCCGCCGGCTACCTGGTGCTCGCCACCCGAGACGGGCTGGTCAAGAAGACCGCACTGACGGAGTACGACACCAACCGCACGGGCGGCATCATCGCCATCAAGCTGCGCGACGGTGACGAACTCGTCTCAGCGCTCATCGCAGAGGCGACCGATGACGTGCTGCTCGTGTCGCGGCATGGCATGTCGGTGCGCTTCACCGCCTCTGATCAGGCACTTCGCCCCATGGGGCGCTCGACGAGCGGCGTGCGCGGCATGAACTTCCGCGAGGGCGACGCCCTCCTCGGTGCGTCGCGCATCGATGGGAGCGACGGCTACGTCTTCGTCGTCACCGAGGGCGGGTACGCGAAGCGCACCGCTGTCGACGAGTACCGAGTGCAGCAGCGCGGCGGGTACGGCATCAAGGTCGCGAAGCTCGACGAGAACCGCGGAGTGCTCGTGGGCTCCCTGATCGTCGATGAGACCGACGAGGTGCTCGCGGTGCTGGCGAGCGGCAAGGTCGTGCGCTCCGGAGTGGCGGAGGTGCCGGCGAAGGGCCGCAACACCATGGGGGTGGTCTTTGCACGATTCCCAGAGCAGGACCGTATTATTGGCATCGCGCGCAACCCGGAGCGTGGGCTCGACGACGATGAGTCCGAGGCCGCAGGGCCCGAGAACGCGGAAAACGAGGAAGACCTGAATGAGTAACACTGTCGCCGACAAACTGGCCAAGAAGACCCGTAAGAAGGCGCCGGCGAAGCAGGTTCGCCTCAAGCTCGTCTACGTCGACTTCTGGTCGGCGGTGAAGTTCTCGTTCCTCGTCGCCATCTGCTTCGCGGTCGTCAGCGTCGTCTCGACGATCCTCGTCTACACCGTGCTGCTGCAGACCGGTGTATTCGCGCAGGTCGACCAGCTGTTCATGGACATCGTGGGCGAGGACAACAGCCTCATGAAGATCATCGGCTTCCCGCAGGTGCTCGGCTTCTCCGTGGTCGTCGGCATTCTCAACGTGATCGTGGGCACCGCACTCGGGGCGGTCGGATCCCTCGTCTACAACCTGCTCGTGCGGGTTCTCGGCGGATTCCAGCTCGGGTTCACGAGCAACTGAGCCGTGGCCCGGCCCCGGTGAGGGTCGGGCCACGCCCGGTATCCGCAGACGATTTCGGATTTGTCTCGGATTCGGGTAGAGTCATTGCTTGGTCGGGGGCTATAGCTCAGGTGGTTAGAGCGCTTCACTGATAATGAAGAGGTCCCAGGTTCAAGTCCTGGTAGCCCCACCGAAACCACACGAAAGCCCCGCTGCATCTCGGCGGGGCTTTCGTGTTCCCGGGCTCGGGCGCGAGGAGCGGATGCACCGGTCTGCCGCGGCCTGCGAGCCGGATCGCGGCACGGCCGCTTTGCGCTTCACGAAGGAAGTCTGTAGAGTAGATCGAGTTGTTCCGGTCTGCGACGGGAGCGACGAGTGGAAGTCTTCGACTCCCACGGGTCCTTAACTCAGTTGGTAGAGTGCCTGCTTTGCAAGCAGGATGTCGGGAGTTCGATTCTCCCAGGATCCACAAACTGATTGGCCCCGACTTCCCTAGAAAACATTGGGAAGTCGGGGCCTTTCTCATTCCTTTCGCGCTTCTGCTGGCAACGCGTTGGCAACAATCGCGGACGAGCGAGCCCGGCTGAGGGCCGCGGCCACGTCGTCGAGGTCATCGTCGAAGAGGTCCGCGTAGGTGTCGAGCGTCATCGCTGCAGAAGCGTGTCCGAGCATACGCTGCACGGCCTTCACGTGGGCGCCGGCGCTGATCGCGAGCGACGCCGCGGTATGGCGGAGGTCGTGCGGTGTGACGCGTGGGAAGATCGCCGGCGGCGTCTCTCCTCGCGCTGCGGCTTCCTCGGCGAGTTTCGTGTCGGCGGCGATGCAGCGGTCAACTGCACGGCTGAACCAGCCGGAGCCCGTGCGGGGGAGCGGCATGTAAGTACTGCCGTCGCCGAACAGGATCGCGGTGCGCGCTTTCCCGGCAGCCTGCACGGCGAGCTCGGTGTCGAGGAAGTCCGGGTAGGGCACGGTTCGAGCCTCATGGGTCTTCGGAGTACCGACCTCGACGAAGCTGCCGACGGTGACGGCGTTCTGTACAACGTTCACGCGCCGTTTCACGGTGTCGACGTGCTCCACGTGCAGACCGGCCATTTCTCCCCACCGTAGCCCCGTGTACGCGAGGAAGCGCACGATCGTAGGCTTCGATGACGCGGCCGCGAGCTGCTCGACCTGCGCGTGAGTGAGATAGGCCTTCGCCTTCGGTCGTTTCTTCGGTAGCGCGATGCCTCGGGCGACGTTCTTCGAGACGCGCTGATCCCGCAGCGCAGTGTCGAGAACTGCCGCGAGGATGCCGTGCGCGCGCAGCACGACCGTGGCCGACTTCGCGCCGGCGAGCTCTGACACCCAGGCTTGCACCTCGCCGTGGCGGATGCCGCCGACCTTGCGTGCGCCCCACTTCGGTGCGACGTGCACGCGCCAGGCGGTCTCGAATGACAGGTAGCTCGACGGCTTGAGCACGGTCTTCTGCGATCGCAGCCAGTCGGCGCCGAGCGACTGCACCGTGGTGTGCCCGTCGGTCGGGTTGACGTAGTCGCCCTTCGCCTTCCCGACCTCGACCTCGGCGAGTCGCAGCTCGGCGTCGCGCTTGCGAACGAACCCGCGCTCCGAGGTCTGCGAGTTGTCGGGACGCCGGTAGATGATGCGGTAGCGGCGCTCGCCGGCCTTCGTCGTGTACGAGTAGACGCTACCCACGTTCCCACGCTTCCAAGTGGCCACTCTTGACCGCGGAAACAATCCAGCGGCGCACTGTGTCATGGTGCACCCCAAGGAGACCGGCAAGGCGGGCTACGGGGTTACGCCATCCGAGGCGAATCACGCGGTAGACAATGGCGAGAGAGCGTAAGTCAGATGCGGGTGATCCTCCTCTAGCCTCTTCGCACCAAGTGTCGATGAACTTGTTCGCATAGATCTCGCGTTTCTGACCGTCTTGGTCCTGTACCTCAATGTTGGTGTAGTTCAACGCGTACAGCCTGATGTCCGCGATGGGAGTTTTCGCCAGCCAGCCGGTGCCGATCGGGTTCTGTCCTCCTCGAAAGAGGAGCTGGACAATCTCGTACCTGCCTTCGACGACCTCAACCTCGGCGATGAACTCGTAGGGGAACTCCACCTGTTCGTGCGTCTCTAGAGATCTGAACCCACTGGGGTCATCCAGACGACGGACCACACGTAGCGGTGATTGCGCGTGAACACCGGGCGCGGCGGCCACCATGCGGGTATCGGCGATCTCCTCGATCTGCATAGGCCACTCTCCTTAGCAATTTTTACGGACGAGTTTACAGGCCCCGAATTTGTGTGGTACAAATAAGGGCATTCGGCAGTAATTAGCACTACCGAAGTCACTGAAAACGAGATGGAGGAAACATGTCCGAGTTCATCACCCCCGACCAGGTGTGCGAACGGGTGCCCGGCCTCACCAAGGGGCATCTGGCTCAACTGCGTTTCACCGGGAAAGGTCCGCGCTTCTACAAGCCAACGCCGCGCACTGTGTTCTACAAGCTCGAGGAAGTCCTCGAATGGATCGAACAGGCAGCGCGCACCTCGACCGCGGAGATTGGCGCGTGAGCGCGAAGAAAGCCGCCGCCGAGTTGCACCTCGACGACGGCCAGAAGTCCGCTGAAAACCTTGATAGTCCACGAACCACACCCATTCTCGCACCGCGCGAGCTGCAGCGCCCCGCGGATCTCGCAGCAGCGCCGGAGACCGACGGCATCGGAGGTGGGCTGTGAACATGATGCTCACCCAATCGGACACTGCACAAACGCGTGCGCAGGACAACGCAGCGCGACTCTGGGCGGCTTCGCACCTCGCCGACCTCCCCACGGTCACCCGGTTCGTGGAGCAGCGCGTAAGGCGCGCCCTCGACTCTCAGGGCCGGTGGGTTCGGCAGGCGTTCGCGGTGACCGTGCGCCTCGAAGAGCCCCGTCGGTTCATGATCCACCTGTACACCGAAGCGACACTTAGAGACCTGCAGACCGCGCAACGCGTCGTGGAGTGCGCGAAGGTCGACGGCGTCGGCGACCAGGTGCGCGGCGGTGACCTCTGGGCCCGGACCGAGTACGGCTGGCGGTGGATGGGAGGCACAGTCGAAGCCGGTACCGAACGGCACGACGATGAGGTGCGCGAGTGCCGCGACGCGGCGTGCGTGGACCAGTGGCATTCATGGAGCGGGGACGAGCAGAACGAGCCGTGCGCGCTCGAAATCCGGCGGCCGGCGGATTGGTGCACGGTGCACGCATTCCGCTTCCACGGTCGCCCCTGGGAAGCATCGTGTTCCGCAATCACCGATCCCACGGAAGGACCGCAGGGCCTGCAAGAGATTCGCGCTCTTGCCGAAGCTTATGAGCAAATGCAGGCCGAATGCGATCGACTCAACAACCAGACGATCGGAGCAGCAGCATGACCGAGATGAACCCGACGACGCCCGCGAGCAGCCCGCTCGACACCCTGAAAGCTCTCGTGCTGCGCAACATCGACGCGCTCGATCACCTCGGGCACGAACTTGCAGGGGGTGACGCAGAGGTGCCCGAGAGCGTGCTCGAGTACCTCGATGCGCTTCGGCAGCAGCAGTACAGCGCGATCGCTGAGCACCTTCCCGTCGGTCGCGACGAGCACCTCGGAGATCTCCGGCACCTGCCACCCGCGACGCGCGTCTACGACGACGGGAGTCCGGTGGTGGAAGCGTTCCGCAGCGGCATGGCTATTGCCATGTTCTACCCGAGATACGACGGTGACCGGAAGGTCTTCACCGACCGCCACATGGCCGCTGCGAGTTCGCTCGCGGCAATCATGGCGGCGGACTCCGCGCCGGCGATGATCTCGGACCTCGACGAGTGGCGAAGGGCGGGCAACTACGTCGATGCGCCGTTGGATGATGAGGCGGAGAAGGGTGCGGAGGCGCTCATTCAGCGGTCAAACGCGCTCGGGCCTGGTGCGACGGTCGGTGACCTGTTCAAGGCGCAGCAGGAGGCTGCTGAGCGCGAGAACGACGGTGATGACGCATGAGGGCCATCACGCCGCAGCAGCTCGCGCAGCAGTGGGTGTCACCCATCCTCGGCGGCACGGGCATGATCGGCGTCGCGTTCGGATACGACCGGATCGTGAAGAAGTGGATGCCCGAGCAGGTCGACGAGCTCGAAGCAACAGGGCGGCTCATGCTCGAGCTCGCTGCGAAGCTCCGGACGGTCGGGGAGGGTGACGGTGAAGCATGAGCCTTTCCGCCCGCAACTGGGCGTGGGCGATCGAGGAGGTCCACCACCGGAAGATCAAGCCCGGCGAGAAGCTCGTGCTCTTGTGTCTCGCAGAGCTGGAGAATACGGAGCTCGGGTACTCATTTCCCAACCAGGAAACGATCGCCAAGTGGACGTCTCAGTCCACGCGCACTGTGCGGGAGCACCTCGCCTCTCTCGAGCTGGTCGGCGCGTTTGCGATCGAGAAGCGCCGGTCGCCAGGAGGTCGGTGGCCGCACAACGTGTACGTGCTGAATGTCCCGAACGAGTTCCGCGATGACGACCCGGAGTGGATTCGAAATCACGGCTGGAACGTCGCGTGACCGTAGGCAGATTTCGCCGCTTTTTCGACGCACCGTAGGCAGATTTCGCGCGACCGTAGGCAGATTTCGCCAGAACCACCGGCAAATTTCGCCAAAACGACCGGCAATTTTCGCCTACTACCAGTGAGATACCAGTGATTAAACCAGTGATCTATACCAGCCCCAATTCGCAAGCGAATCGGGGACGAGAGAAAACCCATCAGAGAGAGAACTCATCATGAGCACAGCTCGCTCAGTCAGCGGGGAACTCATCCTCGCTGTCGCTGACCAAGACGCTGCGAAGATCCACACACTGCTGCACGAGATCGCGACCGGCCATCTGAACGCGACGACGGTGATTCTCGAGCTCGCCGCAGCTTGCGCCGGCCTCGCGGAACTCGCCCGCGGTGAAGGTTGGCGCGATCAGATGAACCTCGCGATCCTCGCGACGCAGGTTGACTCGCAACTCGACGACACGATACGAAGTGAAGGTATGGAATGAGAACGGTCGTGTACCCTGATGGTGTCCGGGCGGTCATCCCCCGGCACCCCCGGCCTGGTTATCCGGCCACTGTCAATTGCGATCTTGCCGCGTCGAGTATCTCCACGGCATCCCGGATCGCTGCAGTCCGTAACCCGGAGGTGTCGCATGTTCGCTGACATGTCTCGCGATGAACTCGACCGGCTCGCTGTTCGAGAGCACGCCGCATTCAAGCTCCACCAGGAGCAAGCGTGGCCCGTGCCGTCACCTGAGTACGTCACCGCGAAGAAGGGACTCGACGATCTCGTCACTCGCAAAGGCTGGAATGGCCTGAGCCGCGACGATCGCCGGCTTCGAGCGAAGTACCAAGCGACGCTCAAGGCGCACGAGGTCACTGCCGTTCAGCACGCGCACGCTCTCGGGCTCCTCGACGCGAAGCACCTCGCGGCGGCCGTACGGCTCGGACTGCTCAACAACGAGTAGGAGAACAACCATGAATGCCAAGGCAAAGCACGCGGCGGTCCTCGCCGAGATGCAGACCATCGTCGACGGTTCGAAGAGCGCGAAGCGTGACCTAACCCAGGCGGAAATCCAGCGGATCGAGGAGCTCGCCGACGTCGCGACCGAGCTCAAGGCGACGATCAACCGCCAGGAGAGAGGCGACGCGATCATGAAGTCCATCGACGGCGTCGGCGAACAGCTCGACGAAGATTTTGGCGGCAACGAGCTCCTCGCACCTCCGAGCCGTGCGGGTGCGAAGGGGCACGTGTTCCTCACCGGAGCACGGGGCCGGAAGATGGCCGAGGGGATCGTGCGTCAGTACGGCGCGAAGTCGCTCGTCGCGACCGGAACGACCGTCACGACGGTTCCCATCTCGCCGGATCCGATCGCGGACGGCGTCGTGCCGACGAGCGTTCTCGAGGCGCTCGGATCGGTCTTGCGCGGGGAGCCGGTATACCAGTACCTGCGACAGACCGTGCGAGAGAACAACGCGGCGATCGTCGCCGACGGTGACACGAAGCCCACGTCGCTCGTCAGCGTCGAGCCCATCGAAGGACGCCTGCACGTCTTCGCCCACATCAGCGAGTACGTCGCCGAGTACCTCCTGAAGGACGCGTCCGCCCTGCAGTCGTTCCTCACGTCGCAGCTGCTCTTCATGCTGCGCGAAGCCGTCGAGGGAGAGATCCTCAACGGTGACGGCACCGAAGGCCACCTGCGCGGCATCCTGAACACGTCCGGCGTGCAGACCCAGGCATTCGCCACCGACGCCGTCACGACGCTGCGCCTCGCCGCGCTGAAGCTCGAGAACGTCGGCCACGCCGCGGATCTCTTCATAGTGAACTCGAACGACTGGGCCGCGATCGAAACGCAGCGCGTCACCTCCGGTTCGTTCGACCTCGGTGGGCCCGTCGACCGCGCAACGCAGAAGCTCTGGGGCACGCAGGTTGTCACCTCGACACGCATCGCCGCCGGCACCGCCCTCGCACTCGACCGCAGCGCCGTCGGCGTCGACACCGACGGCACCATCGAGACGAAGTGGGACCAGTCGTCCGGGTTCGACACGAACCAGGTGCGCGCCCGCGTCGAGGGCCGCTTCGGCCTCTCCACCTATCATCCCGCTGGCATCGTCAAGGCAACGCTCACCGAAGCGTAGACGACCAGCCACAGACTGCTGCGCGGGGTTCTTAGCTGTTCTTATCCGCGCAGCACGAGGGCAGCGAGTAGTTGTGCGCTCGCTGCCCTCACCCCACGGGGTAGGGGGGTCCGGATCGCGGACACCCCTCACCAGCGAAGAGTTCGCCGGCAGTGATTTCCCCCACCGGTCCAGAACGCGCGTAGAAAGGCCGTCAGATGACCAGCAGCACGCACGAGACGCCACGAGAGCGCAATGCGCGGTATTCCCGCGAGTATCGGGCCCGCAAGCGTGCTGAGGTGACGGCACGGGCACGTGCAGCGTCTGACGCTCCAGCGGGTGTGATGCGTCAGAGTGTCGAGGGTGCGATCGCGGGCATGAAGTGGCTTGCCGCATCGGATGCGGCGGCCGTGGCGCAGGTGCGCGCGCTCGCTGACCTCGTCGACGAGGCCGGCGCGACCGGCGATACTGGACTTGTGGTGAGGACGCATTCGCTGCTGTCGAAGCTGCTCGCCGAAGTGGGCGGTACGCCGAAGGTTCGCATGCAGCTCGAGCTCCGCGCGCGCCGCGTCGAGCAGGGCGCGCAGGCGGCCGCGGTAGCTGCGGCGACGAACGTCACCCCGATCACGTCGAAGAGGCCTCCGAAGCGCGTGCGGTGAAGTTACCCAAAGAGCGTACTGCGGCGGCGTCGCGTGTTTGGTGTCTTACCAGTTTTCCTGCGTAAAGTAGGACGGGTCGCTCCCCACTGGCATGGGAAGCGACCCGCGTGATTGGCACCGAATTAGAACTCTAGATTTGAGCTACTTGGACTTCTTCGGTGCGTGATGGACGGTCGTGGACGGGTGTGACTTCGCATAGCGCGAGGTCACATACCGTCCAGTCACGGCGGAGCGGTTCGAACCGCTAGAACTCTTCTTGGACACAGTGCCTTCCTCCTTCCTTAGCTCGATGAAATACGACCCTCGTATCCCGACTAGCGGGTCCGAATGGTCACGGTATAGCGGACGGTGACGCCATTCTTGCGAACGGTCCGCGTGACGGTGCGTGATGCCATTTCAATCACCCCCTCTCGTCGATGAGAGAAGAGCATGTCGGGGCGGAACCCCGACCAGTTCTCGTCTGAGGGAGCAAGGGCACCAGCACGGTCGGTGCGTGATCGGAGTCATCGGCGCGTCAGTTGTGCACCTCGGGACAGGACGGTTAGAGTAGCAAGAACAAACCGGGTAGTGCATATGAGAAAAATCCCTTCGTCGGATCTCTCGGCTTCCAATTGGCGTTGGAAACCTGGGGCGTAATTAGAACATTCGGAAGGCCACTCGCATTCGCTGGGTGGCCTTCCCCTTTGCGTGCTGAGGCACTACATCTAGTGAACCACACCGGGGGCAACCACAACATGCCGTAGTTACACCAATGTAGTTTTTCACCGACTTCTCCCGAATGCAGGGCCGGAATTGGGGAGAACTTTCGGCACGCTTTCGCACTTTTCCCCCACTTATCCACAAGGTCGCCCGCCCCGAAAAATTCCTCTTTCCACACCCGGCTCGGCGTGTCATAGGCGGATCAAAGCTTCGTTGCGGGCACTGCGCCTCTAAGTGGGAGAGAAGACCAGGCCGACGAAACAGGGTGGGCAGCGAAACGGATCGTGGCAACATTGTGGCAACACTTCGCCAAATCAGGTCGCATTCAGTAGGGCTGGCGTGAGCAAAGAACCGTGTAATCATGCTGATTTTGCGAGACACTACGCCAGGGTGCGGGCCCAGCTAGAGTTCGATTCTCCCAGGATCCACCGAGAAACACCCCCGGCGTTCGCGTCGGGGGTGTTGTGTTTCACGTGGAACGTGTTCGGGAGCGCAGCCGACGAGGGTAGGGAAAACCCGAACGGGACCGTCGGGTCTGCTGGCTCCACGCGCGTGCGGGGGAGCGCCTACCGTAGAACCATGATCACTCCTCATGCATCCGATGCGCCGACGACGCCACTGCCGCCGGCCGGCGGCGAGCCGTCTCTGGCGGATTCGGGCTCGCAGACAGACACGAGTACGGAGACGGCTGCGGGTGCGCAGGTGCAGGCGGAGCCGCACGCGCAGACGCTGCCGTACCCGCGAGTGGCGCCGCAGACCGCGCCCGCGGCCCCTCCGGCCCCGGCAGCGGCCGGTCTTCCGCACGCGGGCCCGCAGCAGCACCGCCGACCGGCGACGTCGACGACCTCGAAGACCCCCTTCCGACTGCTGCTCACCTGCCTCCACCTCGCCGCACTCGGCGTCGTGGGATTCACCATCACGCTCGTGCTCGCCGCGCTCCTCGGCACCGGCATCGGCATGCTCATCATCGGCGTTGGCCTCGTGCTGCTCGTCGCGGCCGTATACGCGCTCTACGGCATCGCCTGGTTCGAGACGTACCGAGTCGGCGGCCTGTACGGGATCGCGGTCACGGCCCCGGCGTGGCAGCAGCGGCGCGGCCCCGGCTTCGGCGGATGGCTGGGTTCGGTGCTGCGGCAGTCCGTGGACGGGCGGATGTGGCGCGCGGTCGCGAACTTCGCGATCTCGAGCGCGCTGGGCGCCGCCCTGCTCGGGCTCGTGCAGGGCTTCGTGCAGGCGTTCATCTCGCTGTTCCGCACCTGGTCGGTGTGGTGGCAGCCGGGCATCATCGGGATGCTGATCTGCGCCGGCGGCATCATCGGGCTCGCACTGCTGCACCGGTTGATCGCCGTCGCCATCATCGGATCCACGGCGGCCGAGGCGGAGCTCACGGAGCACGCACGCGTCTCCGCCGAGCAGCGCGCCGGGGCGGTTCGCGCTGCAGACGTCGAACGCACCCGCATCGAACGCGATCTGCACGACGGGGTGCAGCCCCGCCTGGTGTCCGTCGGCATGACGCTCGGCCTCGCGCAGCAGAAGATCGACTCCGACCCCGATGCGGCGAAGATGCTGGTCGCCGAGGCGCACACCTCGACGAAGGCGGCGATCACCGAGCTGCGCCAACTCGCGCGGGGCATCTACGCCTCGGTGCTCGACGATCGCGGGCTCGACGCGGCCCTCTCCGCACTCGCAGCCCGATCCCACATCCCCGTGCACGTCGACGTGCGGCTCGCGGGGCGCTGCAGCCGCGACGCGGAGGCCGCCGTGTACTTCGCGATCGCGGAGTCGCTGACGAACGCTGCGAAGCACTCCCGCGCGAGCGAGGCGCGCGTCATCGTGCGCATGCGCGACGACGACGGTGCGCCGACCCCGTTCCTCTGGGCCCGGGTCGAGGACAACGGCATCGGCGGTGCGCGCGTCACGCCCGGGGCGGCCTCGACGGCATCATGAACCGGGTGCTGGCCGCCGGCGGCACCACCCGCCTCGACAGCCCGCGCGGCGGGCCCACGACACTGGAGGTGAGCGTCCCGTGCGCATCTTGATCTGCGAAGACTCGGTGCTGCTGCGCGAAGGGCTGGTGCGCCTGCTCGAGCACGGCGGGCACACCGTCGTGGCGGCCCTGCCCGATGCGACAACCGTGCTGCAGACCGTTGCGACGACCGACCCCGAGCTGTGCATCCTCGACGTGCGGCTGCCTCCCTCCTTCACCGACGAGGGCATCCTCGCCGCGCTGGAGCTGCGCCGCACCCACCCGCGCCTCCCGGTGCTGGTGCTCTCCCAGTACGTCGAGGAGCGCTACGCGAGCGAGCTGATCGCCGCGCAGGGCGGGGCCTTCGGCTACCTCCTGAAGGATCGCGTCGCCGACGTCGGGGACTTCATCGAGTCGGTGCAGCGCATCGCCTCGGGCGCCACCGTGCTCGACCCCGAAGTTGTCGCCCAGCTGCTCACCCGCCGGTCGCGCGACGACCGCATGCGCGCACTCACCGAGCGCGAGCGCACCGTGCTCGCAGCGCTCGCCGAGGGTCGATCGAACCAGTCGATCGCAGCCCTGCTCTTCCTCTCCGAAGCGAGCGTCGAGAAGCACATCACCGCGATCTTCCAGAAGCTGCAACTCGAGCCCGACGGTGGCGGCAACCGCCGCGTGCTCGCCGCGATCGCTCACTTCGAGAGCTTCGGGAGCCCGCCCGCCGCAGGGCCCGACCCCCGACGTTCCACCCCCGATGCACAGACCGGAGCCTCAGCATGACCACCCCCATCACCCCCGACGAATCCGCCCACGGATCAGTCCGGCACCCCGACGCCGTCGAACCCGGCACATCGCAGCCCGGCGCCGCCCAGCCAGACGCATTGCAGCCCGGCAAGCCCCATACGGAGAATGCCACGCGCAAGGGATCGCCGTCGACGCGAGTGATCGTCGCGGTCACGGCCGCGGTCGGGGGAGTGGCACTGCTCGCGGTCGCCGCATCGACCGCCTACTCCGACATCATGCCCGAGCGCTACGATGCGATCGACGCCTTCGTCGGCAGTGCGACCGACCTCGACGAGACCGATGGTTCGGGCGGTGCGGCGCCCGGCTCGGAGCAGGTGGTCGACGACGGGTCGGGCACGGTGACGCACTTCGCGCCCGTCGACGCAGTGCGGGCCTTGGACGTCGAGATCTCGGGCGCATCGTTCGAGGTGGCGTTCGGCGACGTCGCCGAGGCCGAGCTCGTGGCGACGGGCGATCGCGCGGCGAACTGGACGCTCGCGGTGCGCGAGGGCCGCCTGACCGTCGAGACCCCGGATCGCGGGTTCACCACGGGCTGCTTCGTCAACTGCGGCGCCGGGTCGCTCGGGGACGCCTCGGGCATGCTGACGCTTCCGCAGTCGATGATCGAGGATGGCAGGCTCGACGCTGAGCTGAGCGTCGAGGGAGGCGCGCTGCGAGGATCGGGATCCTTCCGCTCGCTCGACGTCAGCGTGCAGGGAGGCGACGTCCGCCTCGACGGCAGCGCCCAGAACCTCGAGGTCGAGGTCGAAGCCGGCAAGGCGGAGCTCGAGCTCGCCGACGTCGGCACGGCCGAGGTCGGCGTCGAGGCTGGATCCGTGCGCGTGGCGATGACCGGCGCGGCTCCGGATCGCGTCTCCGTCGAGGCGAGCACCGGCAGTGCCGCGCTCGACCTCCCGGAGGCCGACTACCGCGTCGATGCGACCGCCGAACTCGGCGAGTTCGACGACCGTCTCGCGAAGAGCGACGACTCGAAGCACGTGGTGTCGGTGCGTGCGGAGGCCGCGAAGGTCGTGCTGCAGTAGCCTGCGCGCACGGAGTCGCCTCTGCGCACCGAGTCGCCCCGGCTCCGCGGGCGCACCGTACACTGGGCGCATGGACCACGGCGGAGACGCGGGGCGATACGGCGGAGACGCGCGGCGTGACGGCGGAGACGCGCGGCGTGACGGCGGAGACGCGGGGCGTGACGGCGGAGACGCGGGGCGTGACGGCGGAGACGCGGGGCGTGACAGCGGAGACGCGGGGCGTCACGGCGGATCGTTGCCGGCGCGCCCGATGCCGGGCGGGCCGGCACCGTCGGGTCCGCATGCGGATCGGTCGGCGACGCTCGGCGCCTCGGCCCGGTTCGCATCGCTCGGGTCGGCGGGCCGGGCCCGCGCGGAAGCGAGCGGGAACGCCGGGGCTGCGTCGTGGGCCCGCAGCCCGCTCCACTGGCGCCCCGATGTGCTCGGGGCGGGCTTCGAGGCGGCCGAACTCGATCTCGGTGCAGACGACGAGGGTCCGTTGGTCGCCACGCTCGTGCGCTCCCTGCCGGCGCCTCCCCGACTGCTCGACCGCGTGCTGCGCCGCACGCCGCTGCTCGCCGACGTCGACGTGCTGTACGTGCACGGCTGGTCCGACTACTTCTTCCAGCGCAGCATGGCGCGCTTCTGGACCGACCGGGGAGCGCGCTTCTACGCGCTCGATCTGCGCAAGTACGGTCGCAGCCTGCGCGACGGCCAGACCCCGGGCTACATCGAGAATCTCGACGACTACGATCTGGAGATCGGGTTGGCTCTCGACGCGATGGGTCACGGCGAGGGCGACGGCCCGCGAGCGGGCACCGCCGCGCCTGATGGGGCTGCGCCACGAGACGGAGGAGCCCCGCGCAGGCTCATCCTCTTCGGGCACTCCACGGGCGGCCTCATTCTGAGCCTGTGGGCGTCCACCCATCCGGGTCGGGCCGACGGTCTCGTGCTCAACAGCCCGTGGCTCGAGTTCCAGCTGACGGGAGCGGGCCGGCAGATGCTCGCTCCACTGCTCGATCTCGGCGCGCGGTTCAACCTGCGAGACTCCGCACCGCAGTTCGACGCGGGGCTCTACACGCGTGCGCAGCGCGCGGTGGGGCCGCAGGACGAGCTGGCCACGATCGACGAGCGATGGCGGCCGGCGCGCAGTCACGCGGTGCTGACGGTGTGGCTCCGCGCGATCCTCGCCGGTCATGCCCGGGTGAGTCGGGGGCTCGCCATCGAGTCGCCGATTCTCATGCTGCTCTCGGCCCGCTCGGCGCTGCCGCTGCGCTGGGACGAGGCGCTGACGAGCGCCGACACGGTGCTCGAGGTCGATGAGATCGCGAAGGCGTCGCTGCGGCTGGGCTCGACGCTCACCATCGAGCGTCTCGACGGCGCACTGCACGATGTCTTTCTGTCACGGGATGCGGTGCGCGCCGAGGCGTACGCTCGACTCGAGCGCTGGGTTGCGGGCTGGGCGGCGGCGCAGCGGGCGGCGAGAGGGGGCGCACCGGGCCTCCGGCGCCGCAGGGCTCGTACCGCCGCGTCCTGAGCGCGTCGGCGCGCGCGGAGCGGCCTCGACGCCCGACCGACTAGGCTCGGATCATGGATCTTCGAGTCGCCGCCTACGCCGTCGTTGAGCGGCGCGGCAAGATCCTGCTCACCCACTGGCGTCGGGGTCATCTGCACGGGTGGACGCTGCCCGGCGGCGGCATCGAGAGCGGCGAGGATCCCCGCGATGCCGTCGTGCGCGAGGTGGCGGAGGAGACCGGGCTCGAGGCGAAGGTGGGCAAGCTGCTCGGTGTGGACTCGCGCGTCATGGTGCGCGAGGAGGTGCCTACGGGCGACGACCCCGAGCTGCACACGATTCGCATCGTGTATCGGGCGACCGTCGTGGACGGGCCGCTGCGCAACGAGGTCGACGGGTCGTCGGATGAGGCGCGGTGGGTGGCGCTCCGCGACATCAAGTCGCTGCGAACGCTGTCGCTGGTGCAGACGGGTCTGCGAATGGCGGGGCTGAATCGGCGCCCGGTGGGCAAGCCCGGCAAGGGCGCGAACCGGCAGGGCCGCTCGGGGAAGCCGCGCAAGTAGTCGCCGGATCGGGGCGCGGGCCGCTGGTCAGCCGGAGCCGCTCCCGCATCGCCGGCCGGCGAGGATCGCACCGAACCTCACAACGACGAATGGCGCCCCGGCTGGTGAGCCGGAGCGCCATTCGTTGCAGATGCCTCAGTTCTCGGGCGCGACCCAGAGCTCGTCATCGGTGCGGAACGCCTGCCAGAGCGCGTAGCCCACGCCGACGGCCGCGGCGACGCCGAGCCCGAGCGCGACGACCCCGCCGGCGCTCTTCTTCGGCTTCAGGTAGCCCGAGCGCTCGCCGAACCCGCGGACCTTCTTCGCCGCCTTCGGGTTGTCGATCTCGTCGAGCGTCTGGATCGTGCGCGCGAGCGCGCTCGCGACGATCGGGGTGGTCGCGCGACGCACCGTGCTGGCCGCCCGACGAGCCGTCGCGACACCGCGATCGAGCGTCGGGCGCACCGCCTCGAGTGCTCCGTCCACCCGCGGCATCAGGTGCTCGTCGCTGAGGTGGCGGGCCTGTCCGCCGACCTGGCCGAGCACCTCCCCGGCATGCCCCAGCACCACGCGCTGCTGGTCGAGCAGCTCCTGGGCGTTCTTCCGCAGCTTCCGGAGTTCGCGGCGGCGCTTACGTGAGAGATTCATTCGTATCCTCCTTGCTCGACGAGGCAATTCTTTGAGCCATATCACCCGTAGCCTCCACGCTACACCGAACCCGCCGGTCGGCGGCGGCGCGAGCCTCGAGAACCGCACGTTGTCAGGGTTTCCCAGGCTCCGAAGGGCCTTGACAACACTTTCCTCACACCCCCCGCGGCCTACACTGGTCGCATGACGATTCACTCCTCAGTAGCGACCATCCACACGAACCACGGCGACATCGTGGTCAACCTCTTCGGCGATCACGCTCCGAAGACGGTGAAGAACTTCGTCGACCTCGCCGAGAAGGGGTTCTACGACGGCGTCATCTTCCACCGCATCATCCCGAACTTCATGATCCAGGGCGGCGACCCGACCGGCACCGGCACGGGCGGCCCCGGGTACACCTTCGACGACGAGATCCACCCCGAGCTCACCTTCAGCGAGCCCTACCAGCTGGCCATGGCCAACGCGGGCAAGCGCCCCGACATGACGGGCCGTCTCGCGGGCACGAACGGCTCGCAGTTCTTCATCACGACGACGGCGCCCGACTGGTTGAACGGCAAGCACACCATCTTCGGCGTCGTGGCCGACGACGCCTCGCGCTCGGTCGTCGACACGATCTCGAACGTGCAGACCGGCGCGCAGGATCGTCCGGTCGAGGACGTCGTGATCTCCGGCGTCGACATCGCTGCAGCGTAAGGACGAACGCAGGTGACGAACGGGTCGGGGCCGGTGTACGGCGAACGCGTCGAACCCGGCCCCGACGACGTCTGCTACCGTCACCCGGGCGTGCGCAGCTTCGCGCTGTGCCAGCGGTGCGGGCGCACGATCTGCGGCGACTGCCAGGTCGTATCGGCGGTGGGCGTGCTCTGCCCCGAGTGCACGAAGGAGATGCGCGCGCCGGCGGGGCAGCGCGCGGCGCGGTCGACTCGGGTCGCCGGGCGCAGAATCGCGGCGCTCGATGCACCCGTGACGTACGGCATCATGCTGCTGTGCGCGGTCGTCTTCGTCGCGCAGTGGCTGAGCGCGACCTTCGGCGGGAACGGGGTCACGGCAGCGCTCTGGTACGCGCCGCTGTACTCGATGCCCGGCGCCTTCGAGCCGTGGCGATTGCTGACGGCGATGTTCACGCACTCGCCCACGTTCTTCCTCCACATCCTCTTCAACCTCTACGCTCTGTGGTTGTTCGGAAGGAACCTGGAGCAGGCGATCGGGCGGGCGGCGTTCGCCGTGCTGTTCCTGTTCGCGGGAGTCGGGGGATCGCTGGGCGTCATGATGTGGGCCTATGTCGATCCGCAGGCCCTGGTCGTTCCGACGGTCGGCGCTTCGGGAGCGATCTTCGGCGTGCTCGCCGCGACCCTCGTCGCGATGCGCGCCGCCCGGGCCAACATCACGTCGCTCGCCGTGCTGATCGCGATCAACTTCGCGATCGGCCTGATTCCCGGCGCCGCGATCTCCTGGCAGGCGCATCTCGGCGGTCTGATCGTCGGTGCGGCGACGATGTGGCTGCTGCTCGCGACGCGCGGTCCGCGGTTGCGCCGCCGTCGCGTGGCGGGGCTCGTCGGGCTCGGCGCACTGCTGGTGCTGCTCTCGGGAGCCTATTTCGTCATGGCCCCTGCGGCGCAATTCGTCGGCTGACGAATGCTCGACAACTGACTGAGGCCCGGCGGATGCCGGGCCTCAGTCAGTTATCCACAGGTTCCTCCCCAGCTGGGGAGAATTACACCCGTGTGATTCACGACACGTTTCGGATCACTTCCACCACGGCGTCATAAGGAAGCCGACGAGCACGAGCCCGAAGCCGATGAAGATGTTGGCCTGGCCGAAGGCCGGAATCGGCAGCTGCAGGCTCGAGCTGGTGATGTAGTAGAGCACGATCCAGATCAGACCGAGCAGCATGAAGCCGAACATCACGGGCTTGAACCAGACCGGGTTCGGAGCTTCCCTCCGCGCAGCCGCAAGATCAGCGCGGTTCTGCGCGACCTCGGCCGAATTCCGCTTGCTTACATTCTTTCCAGCTGCTGCCATGGGTGACAGTCTACCCGGAACCTGGTTCGCGCCCAGTGAGCACGCTTTAGAATGTGGGGGTGAACGAGACAGTCCAGAGGGGTCGCCGGCGCCGTCGCGCGAGGCTGAGCCCGTTGACGGTGATGGGCGAGCTGCTGCTGGTCGGAGGCCTCGCCGTCATGGGCTACATCGTCTGGCAGCCGTGGCACACCGGCGTCGGAGTCACCGCCAAGCAGGCCGGCCTCTCAGACGAGGATTCGGCCCGGTGGGACAGCGAGGCGTCGGCGGAGCCCTTCGACGGCGTCGTCCCCGTGCCGGCGCAGCCGGAGCCCGCAGAGGTCTTCGCCGTGCTGCGCGTCCCCTCGTTCGGCACCACCTACGCCAATCGGGTCGCCGAGGGCACGGACTGGGACACAGTGCTCAACCTCGACGACAAGGGGATCGGCCGGTACGAGACGACCCAGATGCCCGGCGAACCGGGCAACTTCGCCCTCGCCGGCCACCGCTCGGGGCCGCTCATCAACTCGTTCCGCGAGGTCATGAACCTGCGCGTCGGCGATCCGCTCTTCGTTGAGACGGCCGACGGCTGGTACACCTACCGATTCCGGTCGATCGAGTACGTGACGCCCGACGAGGTCGACGTGCTCAACCCCTTCCCGCGGCTCGAGGGAACCCCGGGCGACGACCAGATCCTCACGCTCACCACCTGCCATCCGAAGATGGCGGGCAGCGACGAGCGAGCGATCGCCTACTCGGTGTACGAGGGCTTCCAGCCCCGATCCGACGGCCCCCCGCAGGAGCTGCTCGACCTCAATCCGACGATGGGCGCCACTCAGGCCCTCAGAGGGGATCAGGAATAGTGTTCTCGATACTCTGGCGCTTCTTCCCGGGACCGGCATGGCTGCGCGTCATCGTGCTGCTCCTGGTCGCAGCAGTCATCGTGTACGCGCTGATCGCGTACGTCTACCCCTGGGTCGCCACGCAGATGCCTGGCGAGGAAGTGACGGTCGCCACATGAGCAGAATTCTCGTCATCGACAACTACGACAGCTTCGTCTACACGCTGAACGGCTACCTGCAGCAGCTGGGCGCCGAGACGCACGTGATGCGCAACGACGAGGTGACGCCCGCCGGCCTCGAAGCGCTCGTCGCCGAATACGACGGGGTGCTGATCTCGCCCGGGCCGGGCACTCCCGCCGACGCCGGCGTCTCGATCGCCATGGTCGATCTCGCGCTGCGCACCGGTGTGCCGCTCCTGGGCGTGTGCCTGGGGCATCAGGCGATCGCGGAGGCCCTCGGCGGCGTCGTGACGCACGCCGAGGAGCTCATGCACGGCAAGGTCTCGCGGGTGGTGCACACCGACGATCCGTTCTTCGACGGCGTGGCGGCGGAGTTCGACGCGACCCGCTATCACTCGCTCGCGGTGGTGCGCGACACGGTGCCCGACAGCCTCGTGATCACCGCCGAGACCGCGAGCGGCATCGTCATGGCGTTCCGCCACCGCGAACTGCCGATCTACGGAGTGCAGTACCACCCCGAATCGGTGCTCACCGAGGGCGGCTACCAGCAGCTCGGCAACTGGCTCACGGTGGTGGGCGTGCCCAACGCGGCAGAGGTCGCGCGCACGCTGTCGCCGCTGCTCGCCGACTGAACCGGTTCGGCGCTCGCCGACCGGTCGCGCCTCGCGCGGAACCGCGTCAGCCCGAGCAGTACTTCAGGCTGAGCGCCGAGCGCTGCGCCTGCGAGCCGACGATCGACTGCTCGATGATCGGGTAGCCCTCGACCGTCGGGCACGACGGTTCGGGCGTGTACGTCACGTTGAGGCCCAGGCTCTCCACCATCGACTTCGCGACCTGCATCGGCTGCGCGACGACATCGGGAACCTGCACGTTGCCGCTCGAGACCACCATCTCGATGCCGGTGCCCGACTGCACCTCTGTGCCGGGCTCGGGGCTGACGCTGAGCACGCGGCCGGCGGCCTCGGTGGGGTCGTCGCGCTTGGAGACGATGCCCACCGTGAGGCCGAGATCCTCGATCTTCTCGCGGTAGTCCTCTTCCGACATGCGCCCGATCGCCGGCACCTTCGCGGTCTCCGGCCCGGTCGACACGTAGACGGTGATGCTGTCGCCGGCCGTCAGCACCGATCCCGCTTCGGGAAGCGTGGAGATCACGTGATCGTTCGCGATGGAATCGCTCGTCTGCTCGACGCTGATCGTCGTCAGCTCCAGCTCGCGCAACCGGTCGAGAGCCTCCGCACTCGGCATGTCTGCGAGCTCGGGCACCTCGCGCGAGGAATCCGGCATGAACTCCTGCGGCGCGAGGGTGACGAGCCAGAACACGACGGCGGCGATCACGGCGCCGATCGTGAGAATCGCGGCCCACGTCCACATCACCGGCGGGCGGCTCTGCGTGCGGGTGGCGCCGCCCCCGTCGGAGAGCTGCCGCAGCGCGAGATCCGACTCCGACACCTCCTCTCCGCCGGAGAACAGCACCGTGTCCTGCTGCTGCACCGCGAGCTTCGGCATCCGGCCGTTGGCGGCCTCGCGCAGCGCCTCGCGGAACTCGGATGCCGACTGGAAGCGCTTCGCGCGATCCTTCGCGAGACCGTAGAGCACCACGCGGTCGAGCTCGGGGGTGACCTCGGGCTCGCGCTCGCTCGGCGGCTTCGGCCGCTCGCTGACGTGCTGGTACGCGACGGCCACGGCGGTGTCGCCGCGGAACGGCACGTCGCCCGTGAGCAGTTCGTAGAGCATGACCGCAGTCGAGTACAGGTCGGTGCGCGCGTCGATCGACTCGCCCTTCGCCTGCTCGGGCGAGAAGTAGGCCGCGGTGCCGAGAATCGCCGTGGTCTCCTGCAGCGTCGACGAGGTGTCGGAGACGGCGCGGGCGATGCCGAAGTCCATCACCTTCACCTGACCACTCTTCGTGATCATGATGTTGGCGGGCTTGATGTCGCGGTGCACGATGCCGGCGCGGTGCGAGTACTCGAGCGCGGTGAGCACGGAGTCGACGACGCGGCACGCCTCCGACTGCGAGAGCCGCCCCTCGGCCTCGAGCTGGCGCAGGTTCGTGCCCTCGACGTACTCCATCACGATGAACGGGAGGCGCTTCGGCCCCTCGGCGGTCTGGATCAGGTCGTCGCCGGCGTCGAACACGCGCACCACCGTGGGGTGCGCCATCCGCGACGCCGACTGCGCCTCCTGGCGGAAGCGGGAGCGGAACTGCGCGTCACCCGCGAGGTCGGCCTTCATCACCTTGATGGCGACCTGCCGCCCGAGCTTCGTGTCGGTGCCTCGGTACACCGTCGCCATGCCACCCTGGCCGACGAACTCCCCGATCGCGTACCGGCCGGCGAGAATCCGCTGTTCGCCGACGTCGGTCGTTTCGGGCATGTTCACCTCTTCCGTGGTCATGGATACCGTCCTCAGTTTACCGCGATGCGAACCGGGCGTTCGCCGTGTGGCCGACCTGTTATCAGTCGGCCTCGTTCACCGGTCGCGTCCGCTCACCGATCATCCCCGATCAGGCCGGGCGCGGGGTTCCCGTTGCCGCTGCCGCCCGAGCCGTTCGCACCCGAGTTGCCGCTGCCGTTCGAACCGTTGCCGGCGCTCGGCTCCTCCGCAGGGGCCTCGACCGTGATCGAGAGATCGGGCGATGCGGGCGAGACGCGCTCGGCGCCGTTGCCCTGGCAGGCGACCGTGTAGTTCACCGTGATCGTGCCGCCCGCATCGGGCGACTTCGCCTGGAGGTTCGCCGTCGTGCCCGAGATGCTCGCGAGGCTGCCGTCGCCCGAGACCGTGACGTTGTAGTTCGAGACCTGCATGCCGGTGGGGCACACGTACGTCGGCAGCGAGACCGTGAACGACGCGCCCGACTCCACCGAGCTCGGCCCGGTCGGCGCTCCCGGCGCCGGCGCCTCGCCGTACGCCACGTTGTACGTCAGCGTGATGGGCTCGTCGAGCGGAACGCTGCTGCCCGTCGGGTTCACCGACGTCACCAGGTTCACCTGATCGTCGGGCGCCTGGTTGCCCGGAGCCGTGGTGACGTTGGTGAAGCCGAGGCCCTGCAGGTAGGCGACGGCCTCGTCGACGTTTCGCCCGACGACCTCGTCGCCGTCGACGACGCCCGTGGTGGGCTCGGGCGGCGTCGTGGTCTCGGCCGGGGTGGTCGTGCGCGTCGGCGTCGTCGTGGTCGGCGGCTTGTCGGCGTCGTTGTTGCCGCTCAGCAGCGCGATGGCGGTGCCGCCGCCGATGAGCAGCAGCAGCACCAGCAGCGTGATCAGCGGCCAGGTCCACGGGCTGCGCTTCTTCTTCTTCGGCTCCTCGTCGACCGGGGCCTCGTCGTCGGACGGCGCCTCGAGCGGCATGGCGCCGGGCATCGCCGTCGTCTGCGGCAGCGCCGTCGTCGCGGCATCGGAGACCGAGGTCTGCGGCAGCGCCATCGTCGCGGGCTGGCTGTCGCCGAGCACCTGCGGCACGTAGCTCGCGGCGAGCTGCACGTCGCCGCGGTGCAGCGCGGTCGCGGCCTGCGCGAGCTTGGCGGCCGTCATCGGGCGGCCGGCCGCATCCTTCGCGAGGCAGGCGAGCACGAGATTGCGCACGGGCTCGGGGATGTCGGTCGGGAGGTCGGGCGGCGTGTCGTTGATCTGCGCCATGGCGATGGCGACCTGCGACTCGCCCGTGAAGGGGCGCTTGCCGGCGAGGCACTCGTACGCGACGACGCCGAGCGAGTAGATGTCTGTGGCTGCGGTCGCGGTGTGGCCGCTGGCCTGCTCCGGCGCGAGGTACTGCACCGTGCCCATGACCTGACCGGTCGCGGTGAGCGGCACCTGGTCGGCGATCCGCGCGATGCCGAAGTCGGTGATCTTCACCCGGCCCTCGGGCGTGATGAGCAGGTTGCCGGGCTTGATGTCGCGGTGCACGAGACCCGCGTCGTGCGCCGCCTGCAGCGAGGTCGCGGTCTGCGCGACGATGCCGAGGACGCGGTTCGCGGGCAGGCGCCCCTCGCGGTCGATGATCGCCGACAGCGGCTCGCCGGGCACGAGCTCCATGACGATGTACGCGGAGCCCTGCTCCTCGCCGTAATCGAAGACGTTCGCGATGCCCTCGTGGTTCACGAGCGCGGCATGGCGCGCCTCCGCGCGGAACCGCTCGAGGAAGCCGGGATCGCCCATGTACTCGTCTTTGAGGATCTTGATGGCGACGGTGCGGCCGATAATGCTGTCGGTCGCCTTCCAGACCTCACCCATGCCACCGACGGCGATCCTCGAGCTGAGCTCGTAGCGTCCGCCGAATGTGATCCCTGCCGCTGGCCTCATTCGCTCAACACCGCTTCCATTACTCGTTTTCCAACAGCCGTGGGAAGCTCGAACGAGCCTCCCTCATTTCCGAAGTTCGCGCCACCGCCGTCGGCGATCACTACGGCTACCGCGACCTCCGGATCCTCCACCGGTGCGAAACCAGTGAACCACAGCGTGAAGGGAAGATCATTCCCATCCGCGTCCGTGCCGTTCTCGGCGGTGCCCGTCTTGCCCGCGACGCGGACGCCGTCGATCGCCGCGTTCTGCGCGAGACCCTCTGGCTTGTTCACGCCGTGCTCCATCATGCTCGCCACCGCGTCGGCCGTCTTCTCGGAGACCGGCTGACTGAACTGCTCGGGGGAGAACTCCTTCTCCACCGTCAGATCGGGCGTGATGACCTTGTCGACGAGGTACGGCTTCATCACCGTGCCGCCGTTCGCGATCCCGGCCGACACCATCGCGATCTGCAGCGGGGTGGCGCGCACGTCCTGCTGACCGATCGAGGAGAGTGCGACCTGCGCCTTGCTCTCGGGCACGGGCGACTGGCTCGGGGTCACCGGAGTGGGGATCGCGAGATCCTGCTCGAACCCGAACTTCGCCGCCATGTCGGGCACCGCGTTGTCGTCCATCTTCGTCGTCATCTCGGCGATCGGAATGTTGCACGACAGCACGATCGCCTGGTCGAGCGTCGCCTTGTCGCCCGAGCCGCACGTGCTCCGCGACGCGTTCTGCAGCACCGAGCTCGACTGCGGCAGCGTCCACTGCGCCGGGTTGTCGAACTCGGTCGAGGGAGTCGCCGCCCCCGACTCGATCGCCGCGGCGGCCGAGATCAGCTTGTACACCGATCCCGGGTGGTACAGGTCGCCGGCGATGGCGCGGTTCTGCAGCGGCTGCGACGGGTCGTCGTTGAGCTGACGGTAGTTCGTGATGATGTCGGCGTCGTTGTTGCTCGAGAGCGCGTTCGGATCGAACCCCGGCGTCGAGGTGAGCGCGAGGACCTTGCCGGTCTTCGGCTCCAGCGCGACGACGGCGCCTTCGAACCCGTTCTCGGTCATCGCCGCATACGCCGCCTCCTGCGCCGCCGGGTCGATGGTGGTCTCGATCGAGCTGCCCTGCGGCTCGACGCCGTTCAGGGTGTTCATGATGCGTGTGAAGAACTGGGCGTTGCCGCTGCCCGACAGATCCTGGTTCATCGCGGCCTCGAGACCGGTCATGCCCTGCGTGCGCGAGAAGTAGCCGGTGAGGGGCGCGTACATGGGCCCGTTCGCGTACTGCCGCACGTACTGGAAGTCGTCGTCGGTCGGGGTCGAGAAGGCGACGGGATCGCCGTCGACGAGGATCGCGCCGCGCTCGACCTTGTAGCTGTTCATCAGCGCGCGCGAGTTCAGGGCGTTGGCGCGCAGGTCGTCCGCCTGCACGAACTGGACCATCGTGACCGAGAAGAAGAGCACGATGAACATGCCGAAGACGGCGCGGGTGATGAGCTTGAGGGGCTTGTTCATGAGCGGATCACCAGTTTCGGTCGGTTGCGAACCGAGTTCGACAGGAGGATCAGGAGGGCGACGATGATCCAGTTCGAGACGAGCGACGAGCCGCCCGCGGCCAGGAACGGCGCCGTGAGGCCCGTGAGCGGGATCACCCGGGTGACGCCGCCGACCACGATGAAGACCTGGAACGCGATGGTGAACGCGAGGCCCGCGGCGAGCAGCTTGCCGAAGTCGTCGTGCCCGGCGAACCCGATGCGGAGGCCCCGGCCGACCAGCAGCAGGTAGGCGGCGAGGATCACGAAGAGCCCGATGAGGCCCAGCTCCTCGCCGATGCTCGGAATGATGTAGTCGCTGAACGAGAGCGGCGTCACCGCGGGGTACCCCTGGCCCAGGCCCGTGCCGGTCATGCCGCCGTTCGCCATGCCGAAGAGGCCCTGCACCATCTGGTAGCTCGCGCCATTCGGGTCGGCGAACGGGTCGAGCCAGTTCGCGAACCGGTTGCCGACGTAGGGCAGCGTCTGGCTCGCGATCAGGCCGCCCGAGAGGAAGAGGCCGAGCCCGAGGATGATCCAGCCGATCCTGCCCGTCGCCAGGTACAGCATCGAGAGGAAGAGGCCGAAGTAGAGCAGCGAGGTGCCGAGATCGCGCTGGAACACCAGCACCGACATCGCGGCGAGCCAGAACACGATGAGCGGCCCGAGGTCGCGCGCGCGCGGGAAGCGGATGCCGAGGATCTTCTTGCCCGCCATCGCGAGCGAATCACGGCTGCGCACCAGATACCCGGCGAAGAAGACGGCCAGCAGGATCTTCGCGATCTCGCCCGGCTGGAACGAGAAGCCGCCGATGTTGATCCAGACGCGGGCGCCGTTCAGGGTCTGGCCGATGCCGGGGAGCATCGGCAGCAGCAGCAGCACGACCGCGGCGAGGCCCGTGAGGTACGTGTACCGGAACAGCACCATGTGGTTGCGGATCACCCAGAGCACTGCGATCGCCGCGACCACCGCGATCGTCGACCAGAGGAGCTGCCGCACCGGGAAGGCCGCCTCCTCGTCGAACGAGATGCGGTAGATCATCGCGATGCCGACCATGTTCAGCATCGCCGCGATCGGCATGATGAGCGGGTCGGCGTCGGGCGCGATGCGGCGGATCGTCAGGTGCAGTCCGATGAGCGCGACGGCGAATGCGGCGCCCATCGGCAGCAGCTCCGTCGACGGGGCGCCCCCGAGCGTGAGATCGATGATGACGATCGCGCCGACGCCGATGGCGACCGCGAAGACGAGCAGCGCCAGCTCGAGCGCCTGCAGCTTGCGCGGCGCGCGCAGCGCCGTGATGCGCTGCAGCACCGTCTCGCTGGTGCGGGTCTTCTCGAACGTGCGGGCCTGCCCGCCGTCGGCCGACTGGGCGTCACTCATCGGTATCCCCCAACCGCAGCACGATGTCGCGCGCCTCCTCCAGGGAGCCCGCCGTCAGCGTGCGCTTCACCTGCCGCTGCTCGAGGCCGTCGAGATCCTCCAGCGGAATCTCGGTGTCCTCGGCGACCGAGTAGAGCGAGAGCGCGCCGATGTTCTGCTGCACGCCCTGGTAGATGATGACCGTCCGATCGTCGGTGCCGACGAAGTAACGGGTCTGCGTCCACTGGTAGCCGACGAGGAGCGCGCCCCCGATCGCCACGAGCACGGCGATCCCGCCGAACGCCCACAGCAGGCGCCGGCGACGGTTGCGCCGCTTCGTCTCCGCGATGAGCTCGGCCAGGTACTCGTCGACGCGGGACTCGAAGTGGCTCTCCTCGACCACCGGCGCCTTGCGCACCGCGCGCTTGCGGCTGAGCAGGCGGTTGCGGGCCGTCGACGTCGTGCCGTCCATCGCGGCCTCGGTCGTCGCGGCCGATCCTGCGAAGCGCCGGCCCTCCTGCTTGAGCTCCAGAGTGTCGCCCGGGTCGACCGCGGGAGCGGCGACGGTCTCGACGAGCACGACCGTCACGTTGTCGGGCGCGCCGTGCGACAGGCTCTTGTCGATGAGCGCGTCCACGCCGTTCTGCAGGGTCGAGCGGCGGCGCAGAATCTTCTCGATGTCGGCGTCGTCGACGTAGCCGCAGAGGCCGTCCGAGCACAGCAGCCAGACGTCGCCGGGCTGCGTGTCGACCACCAGGGTGTCGACCTGCGGCGAGGAGTCGACGTCGCCGAGCACCCGCATCAGCACCGAGCGGCGCGGGTGGGTCTTCGCCTCCTCCTCGGTGATCTTGCCGCTGTCGACGAGACGCTGCACGAACGTGTGATCCTTGGTGATCTGCTGCAGCGCGTCGTCGCGCAGCAGGTACAGGCGGGAGTCGCCGATGTGGCCGATGGCCAGCTGATCCTCGACCGGGATGAACCCCGTGAAGGTCGTGCCCATGCCGGCGAGCTCGGGGCGATCGCGCACGGTGGAGCGCAGCTTCGTGTTCGTGTCGAGGATCGCCGTGCGCAGCACATTGGTCATCGCCTCGGGGCTGCCCGTCGGCGGCACATCGAGCTCGGCCATCGCCTTCGCCGCGATCGCGGAGGCCACATCGCCGCCCGCGTGGCCGCCCATGCCGTCGGCGACGAGATAGATGTGATCGCCGGCGAACGCCGAATCCTGGTTGTTGGACCGCACCATGCCCACATGGGAGCCGATGGCGCTCTCGTACGTGACCGTCACGCTCAGGGCCTCAGCTCGAACGTGGTCGTGCCGATGGTGACCGGCGTGTACGGGGGAACGGGAACCGACTTCGTGACGCGGGCGCCGTCGAGACGCGTGCCGTTCGTGGAGTCGAGATCGGTGAGGATCCACTCGCCGCCGGTGCGGGCGAGGCGGGCGTGATACGTCGAGGTGTACTCGTCGACGATCACCAGGGTGGAGTCGCTGCTGCGCCCGATCGTCACCAGGTCGTCGTCGAGCACGATCGACGTGCCGGAGGCGACGCCCGACGTGATGACGAGGTGCTTGGGAGCGCCCAGGCCGCCGGCCGTGGGCAGCGCGCCGCCGCTCGGGGTGATCGCCGGGGGCCCCGTCGCCGCCTGCGGTGCAGCGGGTGCAGCGGGTGCGGCGGGCCGGGCCGCCGGGGTGACCGCCTGCACCGATGCAGACCCGTCTCCCTTCATGCGGCGCACCGGGGCGCCGAACAGGTCGCTGCGCAGCGCGTAGACGATGGCGAAGATGAAGATCCACAGCACCAGCAGGAAGCCGATGCGCAGGATCAGGAGGGTGAGTTCGCTCACAGGCCTCTCCAGAAGTCTTCGTCGATGCCCGGCGCCGCGTCTCGCGCGGGATTCGGGTTCGACGTGCGGGGGGTGCTGCGCCCGGCGCCCCGGTCGGCTGCGTCTGCCGCGCGAGGGGCGGGGCCGGCGCTCGGCGCAGCGCTCGGGAAATCTGCGGGGGGCGTCGATCGCTGCGCAGGCCGGGCGGGCTGCGCCGGGTGCGCGGGCTGCGCGCGCGTCGGTGCGGGAGGCGCTGCTCGCCGGCTGCTCTCCCGGCCCGGCACCAGCTGGAACTGCAGGCTCGTCTGACCGATGGTGATGACGGTGCCGGGGGAGAGCGCGGCCTCGCGGAACCGCTGGCCGTTGATCTTCGAGCCGTTCGTGGAGCCGAGGTCGCGGGCGATGCCCGCCGCCCCGTCCCAGATCAGCTCGAGGTGCTTGCGCGATGCGGCGTTGTCGCTGATGCGGATGCCGCAGTCGCTGCCGCGGCCCACCGTGGTGGTGCCCCGACCCAGCTCGTGGCGCGTGCCGTCGACGTCGATGGCCGCGACCCAGTCGACCGCGCCCTCCACCCGCGAGGCGTCGACCTGCAGCACGCCGACCGTGATCGAGCTGTCGCTGCGGATCTCGACGTCGGGCTCGCCGAGCAGCTGATAGCTCTGCCGCTTCGCATGCTTCGCGATGATGCCCCGCAGCTCCTGCCCGAGCGTGCTGCCGAGCTGGTACAGGCGATCCGCGTCCTTCTCGGACACGCGCACGACGAAGCGGTTGGGGGCCAGCACGCGATCGCGGTCGACCACGACGGCGCCGATGTCGAGCTCGCGCTTCAGCGCCGAGGCGATCTCGACCGGCTGCACTCCCGAGCGGAACGTGCGCGCGAACGCGCCGTTGACGGCTCGTTCGAGCCCGCGCTCGACGCTGTCCAGAATGCCCACGTGCCGTGTCGTCCCTTCGTCAGCCCCGGATCGCGCCCGAGGCGGTTTGGTTTAGTTTAGCCCGCTTTGGCGAGTCGGGCTTCGGCTGCTAAGCTAGGGGAGTTGTCTGAGTGGAAGCGCTCAGGAAACGACTCGCGCGAGTGGCGGAATGGCAGACGCGCTGGCTTCAGGTGCCAGTGCCCGCAAGGGCGTGGGGGTTCAAGTCCCCCCTCGCGCACGAGTGCAGCGCCCGGTCCCGGAAGGGATCGGGCGCTGTTGTGTGTTCGGGAGGATCTCGCGCGGCGCGCGCTCGCGCGGCCTCGCTCGCGCAGTGGATCCGCGTTCGTGCAGGAGGCTTCTGCTCTAGGCGACCGCGCGACGCCGGATCTCCTGCATGAAGGGAGGGCGGAGCGCCCCGCGCCCTAAGGACCCGGGGCGCCGGAGCGCAACGCCCCGATGCGGGCGCGCTGGAGCGAGTAGCTTGGCCTCGAGACGATGCGCGCGAGCGCGAACAGGGGTGACGATGATTCCGATGTGGCTGCAGGCCCTGTGGTGGGGGTTCGTGGGCGGCGCGGCCCTGCTGCTCGGCGCATTCGTTGCCTGGCGGTGGCGGATCCCGCCGAAGGCGATCTCGACGATCATGGCCTTCGGCGCCGGGGTGCTGATCTCGGCACTCGCGTTCGAGCTCGTCGACGAGGCCGCCGACGGCGGCGGGCTGATCCCCACCGTCTCCGGCTTCCTCACCGGTGCCGTGATCTTCGTGGCGGCGAACGCCGTGCTCGCCCGGAAGGGCGCGCGGCACCGCAAGCGGTCGAGCGGCCGCCAGAAGAGCGAGTCGGAGCAGCCGGGCAGCGGCACCGCGATCGCGGTGGGCGCCCTGCTCGACGGCGTGCCCGAGTCGCTCGTGCTCGGGCTCGGACTCGTGACCGCGGGCGCAGTGAGCCCCGCCATGCTCGTCGCCGTCTTCATCTCGAATGTTCCCGAGGGGCTCTCGAGCAGTGCCGGGATGAAGCAGGCGGGCCGTAGCGCGGCCTACGTGTTCGGCGTGTGGAGCGTCATCGCGGTGCTGTCGGGCGTGTCGGCCGCAGCCGGGTTCCTGCTGCTCGACGGAGCCCCCGGCGGGCTGATCGCGTTCATCACGGCGCTCGCCGCGGGCGCGATCCTCGCGATGCTCTCCGACTCGATGATTCCCGAGGCGTTCGAGAACGACCACATGCTGACGGGGCTCACCACGGCGCTCGGCTTCGCCGTCGCGTTCACCGTGCACTCGATCGGCGGCTGAGGGGCGCGGGAGCGGCGCGCCCCTCAGCCGAAGTACTGCTTGCGGTCGGCGACGCGACGGGAGTTTACTGGTCGGAGGGGGTCCGACCAGGGGAGTTCCGGATGTTCGAAGTCGACATGGAGGGCGTGCGGCAGCGCGCCTCGACGGGGTCGCTCCCCGGGCGGGAGCGCGTCGGCGAGCTGCTGCGCGAGGCGCACGACCGCTACGCCCCGATGCGGGACGGCGTCGTCGCCGACTACATCCCGGTGCTCGCGAGGGCCGATCCCGATCGGTTCGGGCTCTCGCTGATCGGCGTCGACGGCGCGGCTTCGGAGGCCGGCGCCGCGGGCGATCCGTTCACCATCCAGTCGATCTCGAAGGCGTTCGTCTTCGCGCTGGTCTGCGAGGCGATCGGCCACCACGCCGTGCACGAGCGAGTCGGCGTGAACAACACGGGCCTGCCGTTCAACTCGGTGATGGCGCTCGAGCTGAACTTCGGCAGTCCGATGAACCCCATGGTCAACGCGGGCGCGATCGCGACGACGGCGATGATGCCGGCGGAGTCGCACGACGAGCGCTGGGAGGCGATCCGGGGCGGGCTCTCGCGCTTCGCGGGGCGCGAGCTCGCGGTCGACGTCGAGGTGTACGAGTCGGAGATGCGCACGAACACCCGGAATCGTGCGATCGCGCGGCTTCTCGAGGGCTACGGCCGGCTCGAGCGCGACCCGGCCGTCATCGTCGACATGTACACGCGCCAGTGCGCTCTCACGGTCACGGCGCATGATCTCGCCGTGATGGGGGCGACGCTCGCCGATGGGGGCGTCAACCCGGTGACGGGCGTGCGCGTCGTCGCCGAGGAGGTTGCGAGGGATACGCTCACCGTGCTCGCCTCGTGCGGCATGTACGAGCGCTCCGGCGAGTGGCTCTTCGAGATCGGCCTGCCGGCCAAGTCGGGCGTCTCGGGCGGGATCGTCGCGATCTCGCCGGGCAAGGGGGCGCTCGGATCGTTCTCGCCGCCGCTCGATCCGGCCGGGAACAGCGTGCGGGGCCAGCGCGCGTGCGCGTTCCTCTCGCGGGCGCTCGGCCTCAATCTGTTCGCCAGCGGGGTGTCGAGAACGGGGAGCACAGTATGAGCAATGCGGAGCAGCGCGCGACGGGCGCGGCGGTGGAGGAGCGCCGATCCTGGATTCCGATGATCGGGCTCTTCCTCGCGCAGGTGCTGATGTCGTTCAACGTCGCGGCGCTGCCGATCTCGCTCGGCGGGTTCGTCGAGGACTTCGGCGTTCCCCCGACCACGGCGAGCACCACGATCGTGGTGTACGGACTCGCGGTCGCCGCGCTCGTGATGACCGGCGCGAAGCTGGGGCAGCGCATCGGGTGGGTGCTGATCTTCCGCATCGTCGTCGTCGCGTTCGCCGGATCGTCGTTGCTCATGATCTTCTCGCCCTCCATCGAGTGGGCGATCGGCGGGCAGGTGCTCGCCGGCGCCTCCGCAGCGATCATCGTGCCGTCGCTCGTCGCCCTCATCGCCGAGAACTACCGGGGGGATCAGCAGGCCACCGCGGTGGGTTCGCTCGGCTCGGCCCGTGCCTTCTCGGGGGTCAGCGCCTTCCTGATCGGCGGCACGCTCGGCACCCTGGTCGGGTGGCGCCCGGTGTTCCTCATCACGCTCGGTCTCGCGGTCGCGGTGTTCGCGCTGAGCTTCCGCCTGCGATCCGACCGCGGTGATCGCTCCGTGCGCATCGACGTCGTGGCCTCCGTGCTCATCGGCGTCGCGATCGTCATGCTGACGCTCGGGTTCAACAACCTCAACGGCTGGGGCGTGATCTCGGCGCGCGAGGGGGCGCCGTTCTCGGTGCTCGGGCTCTCGCCGGCGCCCGTGCTAGTGGTGCTCGGCGTGGTGTTCGGTCAGCTCTTCTTCATGTGGACGCGGCGTCGCATGCGCAGCGGCAGAACGCCGCTCGTCGACCTGAGCGTGCTCGACCGGCCGCAGGAGCGCGCGGCGATCTACGCCATGTTCATCATCGTGCTGATGGAGGCGGCGGTGAACTTCGCTCTGCCGACCTACATCCAGGTGGTGCAGGGGCGCACGCCGTTCGACACCTCGCTCGCGATGATGCCGTTCAACCTGACCGTGTTCGTGACGGCCACGCTGATCGTGCGCTTCTACTCCCGGTTCGCGCCGCGCACGATCGCCCTGTTCTCGTTCGGGCTGACGACGGCGGCGCTCGTGTGGCTCGCGTTCGTCGTGACGAACAACTGGGAGACGATTCCGACGATCGCCGGGCTCGTCGTCTTCGGCGTCGGCCAGGGGGCGCTCGTCACGCTCGTGTTCAACGTGCTCGTGACCGCCGTGCCGAAGCATCTCGCGGGCGACGTCGGCTCGATCCGCGGAACGACGCAGAACCTCGCGTCGGCCGTGGGCACGGCCGTGATGGGCGCGGTGCTCGTGACGCTGCTCACCACGGGGGTGGCGCGGGCGGTCGAGGATCACCCGGAGCTGCCGCCGGAGCTCGTCGCGCAGGTGGATCTCGACTCGGTGAACTTCGTCGGCAACGACGAGCTGCGCGGGGTGCTGGAGGGCACGACGGCGACGCCCGAGCAGATCGACGCCGCGGTGGCGGTGAACGAGGATCAGCGGTTGCGCACGCTGAAGCTCGGCTTCCTCATCCTCGCCGGCATCAGCGCCGTGGCGGCCCTGCCGGCTTCGCGCCTGCCGAGCTACAGGCCCGCCGAGATTCCGGATCCCGAGGCCGAGTAGCGCTGCGCCCCCGAGCGGGGCCCGATGCCGCGCCTCAGGCGCGTCCGGCTGCTCCGGCGCGCCCCCGCAGGGGGTGAGAACTGAACGCGGTGCGACGGCATACCCTCCTTCTATTTCGCGCATGCTCTGGACTCGCGTCGAGAAAGTGATACAGTCGTTCAGAAATCGGGCGACGCATGCGCTCGATCCTCGCACCGGAACAAAGGAGTTTCTCGTGTCACCCGACCTGCACCCCGCCCGCGCGCCCGGCGGCACCGCCGGCGACGCCGGCGCCCTCGCCCCGGGCAAGCTCGGCACCCTCGACATCGTCTTCTTCGTCGTCTCCGCCGCCGCTCCTCTGACCGTCGCGGTGAGCTCGGCTCCGCTCGCGTTCCTCGTCGGCGGCATCGGCGCCCCGGGAGCGATGCTCGCGAGCGGCGTCGTGCTCATCCTCTTCGCCATCGGCTTCACCGCGATGTCGCGCTACGTGCGCAATACCGGCGCCTTCTACGCGTACGCGGCAGCCGGACTCGGCAAACCGATCGGCGTGGGCGTCGCCTTCATCACGATCGTGTCGTACGCCTTCCTCTGCATCTGCTTCTACGCACTGCTCGGCTTCTTCGCGCAGCTCACGTTCGCCCACCTGCTCGGCCTCGACCTGCACTGGGGCGTCTGGTCGATCGCCTCCGTGCTCGCCGTCGGCGTGCTCGGCTACCGGCGCATCGACGTCGGCGCCAAGGTGCTCGCCGTGCTCCTCACCGCGGAGATCGCCATCCTCCACGTCATCGCGCTCGCCACGATCGCGCAGAACGGGGCGAACATCGCCGAGGCGACCGCCGCCTCGTTCGACCCCCGCAACGTGCTCTTCGCCTCGGGCGCGAGCGCGCTCTTCGTGTTCGGATTCGGCGCCTTCCTCGGATTCGAGGGCACCGTGATCTACGCCGAGGAGGCGAAGCACCCGCGACGCACCGTGCCGCGCGCGACCTACGTCGCGATCGCCTTTCTCGCCGTGTTCTACGCGTTCACCTTCTGGTCGCTCACCGTCGCGTTCGGCGTCGACGGCATCATCGCGCTCGCCCAATCCGAGAACTTCGAGGAGATGATGTTCATCGCCGGTGAGAACGCGCTCGGCGCCTGGGCCGGGGTGACCGTCGAGGTGCTCATCGTCACCAGCTTCTTCGCGTGCACGCTCGCCTTCCACAACGCCTGCTCGCGCTACCTCTTCTCCCTCGGCCGCGAACGGCTCCTGCCTGCCGTGCTCGCGCGCACCCACCCCCGCATGCGGTCGCCGTACACGGCGAGCCTCACGCTCACCGCGATCAGCCTCATCGCGATCCTCGCGGCCGTGCTGGCCGGCGCCGACCCGTTCCTCGGCGTCGGACTCTGGAGCTACGCGATCGGCGTGGCCGGCCTCGTCTTCTCGCAGGGGATCGCCGCGGTCTCCGTCGTCGGGTTCTTCTGGCGGGATCGCCGCGGGCACGGCGTCTGGGAGGTGGTGGTCGCGCCGATCCTCGGAGCGATCGGGCTGCTCGCCGCCTTCCTCGTCATCGCCACCCACTTCGACCTCGTCTCCGGCGTCGACGGGCCGATCAACGGGCTCATGCTCGCCTGCGTGCCGCTCGTCTTCACCATCGGCGTCGTCGTCGCTATCGTGATGAGACGGCGATCGCCGGAGAAGTACGCGGCGCTGACGCAGTCCGTCACGGTCGTGCCCCAGACGGAGACGGAGAACGACTGATGGCAGCTGCCAAGACCGCCCAGCGCCGACGCGACCTGCTCGAGGCGACCACGCGCATCATTAGCGAGCGCGGCCTGTCGGGGGCGAGCGTGCGCGCCGTCGCCGAACGCGCGCAGGTCAGCGCCGGGAGCGTGCTCTACCACTTCGAGAGCTTCGACCAGCTCGTCGAGGCGGCCGTGCGCGGGGCGATCGGGGAGTTCATCGACGCCCGCCGCGCGGTGGCCGAGGGGCATCGCGATCCCGTCGACCGACTCCGTGCCACGATCCACGCCGGCATCCCCGAGCGCATCAGCGACGACCTGCGCATCGTGTACGAGGCATCGGCGGTTGCCCGCGAGCAGCCGCGGTTCCGCCTCGACATCGCCCTGCTCCTCGAACGGCAGGTCGCGCTCTACACCTCCATCATCGACGTCGGCGTAGCCCTGGGCGCCTTCGCGCCGCGCATGGACGTGCCCGCGATCGCCGCCAACCTCGTCGCCCTCGAAGACGCGTACGACCTGTACCTGCTCGATCCCGACAACTGGCAGCGGGAGACCTACCTCGCCAACACGCTGCAGTTCGCCGAGATCGCACTCGACTGCCGCCTCACCGGCGACCGCACCCCGCCCGCCGCGCGCACCGACCCCGAGGAGACCGCATGACGACCGCCGCCCAACCCCGCCGCGATTTCCCGCCGCGCGCCCGTGACCTGGGAGTGCCGCTCGACGGGGAGCCCGGGCCCGAGAACGCGATCACCGACGTGCCCGGCCTCACCGTCGGCTACACGACGCTCGTCGGCGACGAGCCGGTGGCGACGCGCACCGGAGTCACCGCGATCCTGCCCCGGGGCGCCGACCTCGCGGGGGCCCCGTGCGCGGCGGGCATCGCCGTGCTCAACGGCAACGGCGAGCTCACCGGCCGCAGCTGGATCGAGGAGGCCGGTCAGCTGCAGACGCCCATCGCGATCACGAACTCGCACGCCGTCGGGGCCGTGCACCAGGGCGTGGACGAGTGGATGGCGGAGCGACACGCGGCGGCCGCGGCCCAGTGGATGCTGCCGGTGGTCGGCGAGACGTGGGACGGCTACCTGAACTCGATCAACGCCGGCGCCGTGCGGCCCGAGCACGCTCGCGCCGCCCTCGACTCGGCGGCCTCCGGCGCGATCGCCGAGGGCAACGTGGGCGGTGGCACTGGCATGAACTGCTACGGATTCAAGGGCGGCACGGGAACCTCCTCCCGCGTCGTGCGCGCCGGCGAGCAGCAGTGGACGGTGGGGGTGCTGCTCCAGGCGAACTTCGGATCGCGGCGCGAACTGCGCGTCGTCGGCCGCCCGCTGGGGCGCGACTCGGCGGCGCCGTGCCCCATGGAGGCGAGCGATTGGTTCGAGCGCGAGGTCGAGGCGGCGGGCGGCGCCCCGCTCGGCGCCGCGGTGCCGGGCGCGGGCAGCGTCATCGTCGTCGTCGCGACCGACGCCCCCCTCCTCCCCGACCAGTGCCGCGCCCTCGCGCGGCGCGTGCCGCTCGGCCTCGCGCGCACGGGCACGACGGGGAGCCATTTCTCCGGCGACATCTTCCTCGCGTTCTCCACCGCGAACGAGGGCGCGCTGAGATCGCGGATGGGCACCCCCGGCGGCACGGTCGAGACCCTCGCCCACGTAAGCTGGGGCGCCATCGACGCGCTCTACACCGCCGTGGTCGAGGCGACCGAGGAGGCCGTGCTGAACGCGCTCGTCGCGGCGCGCGACATGGAGGGCCGAGACGGCCACGCCAGCTTCGCGCTGCCCCACGACGAGGTGCGCGACGCGTTCGCCGGGGCGGCGTAGCTGGCGGAGCGGAGCGGCTGCCGCGGCGCTCGCGGTGCGGCGGCGCCTCAGTCGATGCCGGCCCGCAGCGCCTCCTGCACGGCTCGCGGCGCCCCCTGCTCGAACGGGGCGCCGTGGCCGGGCAGCAGCAGCTCCGCTTGGGTGCGTGCGAGCTGGTCGAGGGAGCGGAACCCGAGATCGGCGTCCGCCGTCGCCGCGCGTGCGACCAGGCGCGGACCCCGCTTGCCCGTGTACGGGTCGTAGGTGACGAGCGCGTCGCCGCTGAACAGCACGTCTACGGGAGACCCGCCTCGCGAGGCCCGGTACTGCAGCGCGCAGTGCCCGAGCGTGTGTCCGGGGCTGAACACGGGGGCGAAGGCGCGCGTGGCGGCCTCGCGGTCGAGGATGCCCCGGTGCTCCGCGACGCCGCGCACGCCGAGTGCCCCCGCGGCGACCATGCGCCCGAGGCCGGGGACCGCCGCGGGGTAGCGCAGCGGGTACCTGAGGCGCGCGGACTGATGCGCGTAGCGGTAGGGGTGCCTCAGCAGCGGCGCATCGGCGTCGTGCACGTAGACCGGCACGCCGTGATCGTGCTGCAGCTCCCTGCAGAGGCCCACATGGTCGAAGTGCGCGTGCGTCAGCAGCACCGCGACGAGATCTCGGGGCCGGTGCCCGAACATCGTCAGCGCCTCCGCGAGCAGGCGCCGGCTCCCCGGCAGCCCGGCATCGACGAGCACGGGCCCCTCCGCCGCGTCCACGAGGTAGCAGTTCACGTTCGCGCGGGTGATCATGGCCACGTCGTCGGCGACGAGGCGCACGCCGTCGCCCGGCGGGGCGGAGCCCGCCTCATCCACGACGGCGCCCCCGCAGCAGCAGCGACCCGACGAGGGCCGCCCCGAGCACCCAGGGGCCGGCGACGATCAGCGGATCCAGCCAGGCGTGCCGGAGGTCGACGCGGCCCCTCCCGAAGCGCGAGCGCACCGGGTGGGCGCGCAGTTCGGCGAGCACGCCCGTCTGCGTCACGGGGTTGTCGGGGCGCGGGGTGGCGAACGAGCGCAGGTGCGCGCCGACCGCCTCGACGCGATCGCCGAGCACGAGGAGCAGCCAGCGCGTGTTCTTCCCCTCGCCGAAACGGCGATACGCGAGGCGGCGGATCGATCCCGACACCCCGTGCAGGGGCTGCGCGGTGCCGAACACCGGAGGCAGCGTCTCGTGCTCGATCGAGCGCTCGCGGCGGCCGTCGTCGTGCTGGCGCTCGGGGAACTCCCAGTGCGCGCCGGTCGGCTGCGGCTCGGCGGTCTCCATCGGCCACGAGGGCCGCTGCGCGGCGTCGAGGTCGGCTCCCCAGCCCGGGATGCGCGCCCGCAGCTGGTCGGAGGAGGGCGCCCGGTTCGGGTGTTCGGCGCGATACGGCATGGTGCTACTCCGTTCCCGTGAGAATGACCGGCTTGATGCAGTCGTCGAGTTTCGAGGAGAACAGGTGGTACCCCTCGGCGATGTGCTCCAGTGGAATGCGGTGCGTCAGCAGCTCGCCCGGGTGCACGTCTCCGTTGCGGATGTGCTCGAGCAGGCGCGGCCACTGCCGCTTCACCGGCGCCTGGTTCGCGCGGATCGTCAGCCCCTTGTTCATCGCGTCTCCGAACCGGATCGCGGAGGGGAGCGGCCCGTACGCCCCCAGCACCGCCACGCGGCCGCCCTTGCGAGCCGAGTCGATCGCCCAGTTGAGCGCCACCGGGGATCCGCCCTGCAGCTTCAGCTTCGCGGCGGTGACGTGCTGCAGCACGCCGCCGTCGGCCTCGGCCCCGACCGCGTCGATGACGACGTCGGCCCCGAGCCCGTCGGTGAGCCGCTTCATCTCCACGACGACGTCGCGATGGTCGCCGATGGCGACGGTCTCGGCGAACGCGAACGTGCGGGCCTTCTCGAGCCGGTAGTCGAGGTGGTCGACCACGATGACGCGGCCGGCGCCCATGAACCAGGCGGAGCGCGCGGCGGCCAGCCCGACGGGCCCGGCGCCCAGCACGACCACGGTCTCGCGCTCCGCGATCTCGCCGAGCTGCGCCCCGAAGTATCCGGTGGAGAACGCGTCGGTCAGCATGAGCGCGTCGTCGTCGCTCAGCCAGTCGGGGATCACGGCGGGGCCGACGTCGGCGAACGGAACGCGCACGAGCTCCGCCTGCCCGCCGTCGTAGCCTCCCGCCGAGTGCGAGTACCCGTAGATGCCTCCGATGGCGGTCGCGTTCGGGTTGACGTTGTGGCAGTTCGACAGCAGTCCGCGCGCGCAGAAGTAGCAGGAACCGCAGGAGATGTTGAAGGGCACCATCACCCGGTCGCCCGGCGACAGGCTCTCGACCGACGACCCCACCGCTTCGACCACTCCGACGATCTCGTGCCCGAAGGTGTGGCCGATCCGGGTGTCGGGGATCAGCCCGTGGTAGAGGTGCAGATCCGATCCGCAGATCGCGGCCCGCGTCACCCTGACGATCGCGTCGTTCGGGTGCTCGATCCTCGGGTCCGCCTTGTTCTCGACGCGCACCTGGTACGGGCCGCGGTACGTCATTGCTCTCATCTCGTGCCTCCTCCCTCCACCCTGCGAGCTCGGCGCGGCGAGTGAGAGTGCCTTGCCAGGGCGAGTCGAGTGAGGTAACGGACCCGGGGGTGGGGGATGATGTTCCTCAGCGAGACAGATATCTTGGAACGGGCCAGATGGCTCGGGCCGAGGCAGTGATACCGAGGGGGAGCCCATGGCACCGCACGTCGAGGGCGCTGGGACGAAGCAGCAGCGCGGCATCGAGACGCGCATGGCGCTGCTCGAGGCGTCGGGGCGGGTCTTCTCGAGACTTTCGTACGACCAGGCGAAGCTGAAAGACATCTCCGACGAGGCGGGGGCGAGCCAGGGCTCCATCTACTTCCACTTCGGCAACAAGTACGACATCGCCGAGGCCGTGCTCGCGGTGCAGCAGGAGCGCATGCGGGCCGCGCTCGACGAGGAGCTCGCCGTGGGCCGCAACGGCTACGAGACCATCGTCGTCATGCTGCGCCGGCTCGCCGATCTGATGGCGACCGACCGGCTCGTGCAGGCCGGGCTGCAGCTCGTCGACTCCCTGCCGGAGGCGCTGCGGGATCACGGCCACAACTCCTACGTCACGTGGCAGGCCAACGGGGCGATGCTGATCGAGCGGGGCGTCGCCGACGGGTCGATCACGTCGACCGAGTCGCCGCGGCTGCTCGCGGAGGTCATCAACGAGCTCTACGTGGGCGCGCAGATGATGGCGGGCATGGCGGATCGCTGGGGGTCGCTGCCCGACCGCGTCGACCGCTTCCTCCCCTTCGTGCGGCTGCTCCTGCGCCCCGAATCCGCGCGCTGACCCCGCGCGCGAGGCCGGGCGAGGCTCACTCGGCGAGACAGGCGCCGGTCGGCACGGGCGTCTGCGCCGTGTCGAGGGTCGCGAGCACGGGGAGCAGTTCGGCGAGCGTCATCGCGTAGCCGACGTTCGCCCGCTCCGTGTCGCGCGCGAAGATCACGCCGGCGACGCCGCCCTCGGCCGTCAGCAGCGGACCGCCGGAGTTGCCGGGCCGCACGTCGGCGGAGAGCACGTGCACCGACCGCGGCGCCGTCGCAGACCCGTAGATGTCGGAGATCGGCACGTCGCGCGTGGCGAGCACACCCGCCGCCACCGTGGTGAAGGGGCCGCCGTACGGGTATCCCTGCACCGCGCCGGCGCCGCCCGCGACGAGCGAATCGTCGAGGGGGAGCGGGTTCGCATCCACGTCGGCGGCGATGACGGCGAGGTCGTCGACGGGATCGAAGTACACGACCGTGCCGTCGCGGGCGGGCTCCCCGGGCAGCTCCACGAGCGGCCGTTCGATGCCGGCGACGACGTGGGCGTTCGTGACGATGCGATCCTCGGCCACGACGAAGCCGGTGCCGGTCGGCATCGTGCCGCAGCCGTACGCGAGCCCCGAGATGCGCGCCACCGACGCCGCCGCCGAGGCCAGCGCGGGATCATCGGTGTCGATCGCCGCGGCGGGCGTCTCCGTGCCGAGATCGGAGTCGAGCAGCGCGTCGACGGTCGGGATCACGGTGTCGCCGAGCACCGTCGCGTGCAGGCGGGCGGCCGCGTCGGTGAGCGGTTTCGGCGTCCACTGCTGCAGGGTGCGCAGCACCGAGGACGAGGCGACGGCCGACGAGACGAGGGGCACGCCCGACGAGGCGATGGCGGCGCCGATGAGGGAGACCGCCGTCACCGAGGCCACGAGACCGAGCGCTCCGCCCAGCAGGCGCTCGATGGCGCGGAGCTTGAGGCGATCCGCCCCGCGGCGCAGAAACCTGCCGATGATCGAACCGAGCCACGCTCCGAGGGCGAGCAGCAGGATCGCCGACCCGACCACCGCGGCGCTGCGCGCCCCGTTCTCGGGCAGTTCGCGGGCGACGAGCGGCAGCAGCCACGGCGATACGGCCGCGCCGACGACGAGGCCCGCGAGCGCTCCGAGCACGGAGAAGAACCCCGAGCGCACGCCGGCGAACGCGGCCACGATGAGTACGACCACGATGATGATGTCGACGATCGGCAGCACCCGGTCCCGTCCCCTTCCGCGCGCGGGCCGCGTGCCCACTGCGTCTCGGGAACACTACTGAGCGGGGCTGGGAGCCCTCCGCAGGATCGCTGTGCGCGCCCGCACTCGGCTGAGCGCCCAGACCAGTGCGCCGCTCGCCAGGAGTGCGGCCAGGAGCGCACCGCTCGTCGCGAGCAGCGCAGCCGCGCCGCGCTCGGGCAGGAGGAAGCCGTACGGCACCCATCCGTCGGTGGCTCCGCGCACGAGCACGACCGCGAGCCAGACGAGCGGGTACGGCAGCACGACCCAGAGCCTGCGCCAGGGGAGCGGTGGCCGATCGTGGACGCAGACCCAGTCGAGCAGGAGCAGTGCGGGGAATGCGGCGTGCAGCGTCGCACTGATCCAGGGCGCCGCCGAGCCGGTGCCGGGCACGACGGCGTTGTAGACGACCGCCACGATCAGCATGCATGCGAGCGCGGTGCCGCGGCCGAGCGGAAGCCACCGCGGCGCGGAGCTCCGCCGCATTCCGATGCACCCGGCCGCGATGAGGAGGGCGGCCGACAGTGCGCTCGTGAGGTTCGTGAAGTAGCCGAAGAAGTCGAACGCGGGGCCGCCGCCCGCCTGGACGTAGGCGACGATGAGCGTGACGACGACGGCGGTGCCAACGAGGACGCGCGCCCCCGCGACCGCGATCGGGGCGGCGCTCGCCGCAACCCGTTCCGACTCGCTCCGGCCGGCCGCCGTGCGGGTCACCGCTTCGGCCATTCCCAGCGCGGCACGTCGAGCAGGCCCTGTCCCGCGACCTCCGTGCCGAGACCCTCGGAGACCAGCTCGATCGACGAGCCCGCGCCCTCGAGCGCCCGGCGGAGCACGCTCGAGTGTGTGACGACGATGACCTGGGTGCGCTTCGCCGCGGTCGCGATGAGCGACGCGAGCGGCAGGATCAGGCTCTCGTGCAGCGAGGCCTCCGGCTCGTTGACGACGATCAGCGGGGGCGGGTCGGAGGGGAGGAGGGCCGCGCAGAGCAGGAGGTAGCGCAGCGTGCCGTCCGAGAGCTCGGCGGTCGAGAGCGGGCGAAGGAGGCCCGGCTGGCTGAGCATGAGTCGGAATACGCCCGCCGAGACGTCGATCGACACCTGCGAGCCCGGGAAGGCGTCGCCGACCGCCGCGGCGAGGTCGCGATGCTGATCCGCCTCGATCGCCGTCGCCCAGACGGCTGCGAGGTCGGCGCCGTCGTCGCTGAGCCACCGCGTTCGGGTGCCGACCTGCGGAGCCCGGGAGGGGGCCTCGCGGTCGGTGCGGAAGTGATCGTAGAACCGCCACTGCGCCATGCGGTGACGCAGGCGCAGGGTGTCGGGGAGGGCTGCGGCGTCTTCGAGGTCGAGCAGCACGCTCTGACCCGGGCCGAGCGTCTGCGCCAGCATTCGCCACTCCGGGTCTCGCACGCGCACCGACGACCGGGTGCGATCCACGATGACGGACGCCGGGCGGGCGAACGGCCCCACGAAGACCTGCTCGCGCTTCACCTCGGGATCCTGCACGAAAAAGCTGCGCCCCGTGTCGACCTGCGGGAGGCCGAGGTCGGTGAGGTAGCCGAACTCCTCCGAGCTGAACCCGAGGCGCAGCGAGACGGGGTGCTGGGAGCCGCCGACCGACACCGGCCCAGCCGTGCGCCGGGCCACCTTCGGGCCGGCCCAGAGGGCGCTCGCCAACCCGCCCTCCCGCGCGATCGAGCCGATGATGCGCCCCTCCCCGGCGGCGGCGAGCAGCCGCATCGCGCGGTAGAGGTTCGACTTGCCCGTGCCGTTCGCCCCCGACACCACGGTGAGCCGATCGAGCGGCACGATGAGGTCGACGAGCGATCGGTACCCCGATACGGCGAACGTGGTGAGCATGGCTGCATTCTCGCAGCGGCCGCCGACAATCGCCGGGGCGACCCGCGCCCCTTCGACGGGGCGTCAGGGGTGCGGTGCGCGGCTGCCGGCCCGCGACGCCCGTGCGGGCGGCGTCTCGTACTCCTCGTCCTCGAGCCGTGGCGCGACATAGCGCCCGAACCGTGTGGTCGGCTTCGCCTTCTCGGATGCTCCGCCGGAGCCGCCCCCCATCATGACGCCGCCGGGGCGCAGGCCCCGTCCGGTCGTACCCCCTCCCGACCCGGCGCTCGACGGGCGCCCGGTCCCATTGCCGGCGGTAGCCGAAGCGGTTCCGCGAGGGCCGCCGCCGGCCGCGCCAGGGGCACCCGTGCCGGCTGCGCCCGGAATCGCAGCGAGAGCCCCGCCGACACCGCTCCCGCCCCCGATGCCCGCCGCTCGCGCGGCGGCCGCGAGTCCGGCCGCCGTCGGCGCGGTGCTCCCGGGCCCGCCGCGCAGCGTGGAGCCGTCGAGCGTGCTGTCGACGCTCGGGCCGGAGCCGGGGTGCACCGGCGCGACGCCTGCGGGGCCGGTATCGCCGGGGTGTGCACGCCCGACGCCCTCCCCGGGCCGGCCGGGGCGTGGTGCGGGATCTCCGGGCGAGATCGCATTCGGATCGCTGATCGCGTGCGGGCTTCTCGGAGCAGGCGTCTCGCCCGGGTGCCCCGGCACCGGGGATCCATCGCTCGGCGGGGGAGTCGTCGCCGCCTGATGTGCGGCGGGCTGCGATGCGGGTGTCGGGCCGCCGGCGCTCGAGCCGATGCTTCCGGCGCCGGAGGGCTGCTCGGCGCCCCGGCTGCCACCGCCGCTGCGCGGACCGCCGTCTTCTGCGCCGCCGCGGCCCCCGCCGCCGCGACTCGTGCCCGCGGCGTCGACCCGGGCGAACCCGGTCTCGATGCGGGCTTGCACAGATCGACTGTGGGCCTCGATCATCAAGATGATCTCGCGCCTGGCTTCCTGAGCAGCCTGTTCGCGCGCGTCCGCGAAGTGCGCGTTGAGCTGCTCCAACCCCCTCGGACCCGCGGCCACCGCGGAGACGCCGTATGCGGTCAGCACGTCGTACCGGCCCTGCGAGAACGCGTCCCAGACGGCCAGCGGAAGATCCCCCGAGGGGAGCGCGTCGAGCAGCTCGTTGGCGCGGTGCGGAATATCGATGTTCGCGGTGGTGAGGAGTCGGGATACGGAGTTCACCCACTCGTTCGCGTTTCCATGGTTCTCGAAGGCTGCGTGCAGGTGCGCCGCCGCCGTGCTCGCCGCCGCACCCGTCCACGCACCGCTGCGGATCTCGGTCTCCAGTCGCCGGATGCGGGCGCCGATCATCGCGAGCGCGCCGGCCATCGGTTTCAGCGCGGGCAGCGCCCACCCGCTGCTCGATGCGATCTCCTCGAGTTGCCGTTCGGCTTCGCTCATGACGCCTCACCCCGCTCCTCCGAGCGCCCTCGCGATCGTGCGCGCCGTGCCGCTGATCTCCAGACGATGACGCCGGCCGCCGCCAGACCTACGAGCGACACAGCGCCGACGGCGACCGGTGTCCACAGAGGCGACGAAGCGGTCGACGGCTCGCGCCCGGTCTGCGCCTCGGCGCCGGCATCGGTCGGGGGTTTCGAATACGGGGTCTCGATCGGTTCGTCCAACGTCGTGATCGGCTCCCCGTCGACGTACACCGCACGGTACTTCTCGAGGCCCTCGGGAAACGGGCCGGTCGTCCAGTGGCACCTGGGAAGCCCGTTCGACTCGTCGATGTGCCCTTCGGTGCCTTCGGCGTCGACGCATCGCGGATCCTCGAGACTCGTCACCCACTGGGGGTTCTCATCGGGGAAGTCTCGCGGCTCGGCCGCGAGCAGTTCGGGCACGTTCAGGTACCCGGCTCCGAGGCGGTCCTGCGCCCACTCGATGTCGTGCACCCCGCCGGTACCCGTCGTGCGCAGCACGGCCTGCATCACCTGGAACGGCGTGGCCTCGGGATGCTGCTCCAGAGCGAGCGCCACCGCCGCAGCGGTGATGGGCGTCGCGTACGATGTGCCCGCGATGAGCGTCGGCCCCCACCCGTCGGCGGCGCCCACGCCGAGCAGCTGGTCGCCGGGCGCCGCGACGGCGATGTTGTTGCTCAGCATGCCCGACGACTTGCCGGTCTCCCGGTCCGTCAGCAGCCGGCCATCGCGCTCGATCGCGTTCACCGGGAACAGGCCGTTCGTTCCGATCGGACCGGCCGGCAGCATCAGCTCCCGGAGCGGGTTCAGCACGCCGAACACGATCGGCACCTCCGCGATCATCGACTCGAACGCGACCTGCTCCCAGTTGGCCGACGATCCGCTGAGCACCGACATGGATATGACATCGGCGCCGTCGCGGATCGCGGCGCGGGCGGCGAGCGACGTCAGGTCGCCCAGTCCCTGTATATTCTCCTCCACCTCGCCGGCGAACCAGGAGATGTCGCGGGTGAGATCGATGCCGTCTGCCTCCACGGTCGGATCCTGCAGTGCGCAGTGCTCCGGATCGGCCGCATCGAGGGAGCCGACGCCGTAGAACCAGACCTCGGCGTCCGGTGCCACGCCCCGCGCGCCGGGGCCGCCGTCGCCCGCCTGGCCGGTGCCCACCAGCATCGACACGACGTTCGTGCCGTGGGCGGCGAGCGCGGGGTCGTCGCTCACGATCTGCCTCGGCGCCCCCGTCTCCGGGTCTGCGCAGGTGGATCCGCGCACCTGCACGTCGGCGCCCTGCAGCTCCGGCACGTCGGGGTTGATGAACGTATCGATGACGGCGATCGTCACGCCCTCCCCGGTCGCGCCCTCCGCCTGCACCGCGTCGAGGCCCAGCATGTCGACGTGCCAGAGCCCCTCGGCTCGCTCGTCAGCCCCCACCGTTTCCGCCGCCGCGGGCGTCACCGGCGCCAGGACCAGTGCCGCGGCAGCGGTCGCGATCACCGCGGCGCTCCATCGACTGCGCGATCTACTCCGCACCGGGCACCCCCCGGCTCTGACGCGCGGCCGCAGGCCCTGTGCCATCTGCGCCACCGGTGACGCCCGCGTCATCGACGCCCGCCTCGAAGCGCGCCAGTGTCGCGCGCAGCTCGTCGGCGATCGTCGCCTCCGTCTCCTGCTGATCGGCGACCGCGGCGGCGGCGGTGCGCTCCAGAGCCTGCAGGTCGCGATCCAGGTCCATGATGACGCTATGCATGCGGCCGGCGCCGGCTGCCAAGTCGTTGGCGATGTGCTGCCCCAGTCCATTGCCGGGGCCGGTCACGGCCTGCATCTCGTCGACGCGGGGGTACTGCGTCTCCGTGTTCCGAATGAGTGCCAGCTGATCTGCGAAGCCGCTCTCCATACTGATGCGCTGTTCGCCCATGGGTCGTCCTCGTACCTCTCTCGTGCGTCACTGCATCGAGCGTCGGCGTCGGGTGCGCAAGCGCACGACGCCAGCATCGATCTGTGCCATCGACGGTAGGTATGGACGCGGCAGCGCACCCGGTGCTCACGCGTTTTGCAGTATCCGATGCGGGCGAAGGCAGTATGTCGCCGGCGGGTTTGCAGTAGGAATCGTCGGAGATGCAGTGCGTCCGACGCGCCCCGCCTGCGCTCGCGCCGCTGCGAAGCGGGCGTCAGGCGGCGCGGATGAGCGCGAGGGCCGTGTCGATGGCGGCGACCGCGCTCGCGCCGTCGATCCGGGCGAGGGCCAGCGCCGCGATGACCTGCCCGGTGCAGGCGTCGGCGAGGCGATCCGCATCCCGCTGCTCGAGGTGCGGCAGACGGGCCGCGACGCCGCGACCGAGGGCTGAGCGGAGTTCGCTCCGGTAGGCGGCGACCGTCGCGGCGACCGCCGCGTCGTGCCCGATCGGGGAGCCCGCCGTGTTGATGAGGAGGCAGCCGCTGCGGGCGGAGTGCGACGCGGGATCGGCGAGTGCGGCGCGCAGCCCTTCGAGGTAGACGACGACCGCGTCGGGGGTGACCTCGTCGTCGTGCAGCGGGCGCACGCGCGGGCGGATCACCGTATCGAGGTACTGCTCGACGGCGGCGTCGAAGAGACCGCGCTTCGATCCGAAGCTGTTGTAGATGCTGGATCGCCGCAGCCCCGTCGCCTGCTCGAGATCGGAGATCGCGGCGCCCTCGTAGCCGACGGACCAGAACACGTCCATCGCGGCACGCACGACGGCTCTGCGGTCGAAGCCAGCGGTGCGTGCCATGGGAGCGCCTTTCGGGAATGGTCGTTCCAGTATATATTGGAACGACCGTTCCGAATAGCCGAGGCACCGCCCGGCACCCGAGGGCGCACCATCGCCCAACACCTGGAGGTATCGTGACCGCACCCACCGCACCCATCAGCACCCAGATCCAGCTCGTCTCCCGGCCGAGCGGCTGGCCCACCCACGACGACTTCCGCACCGTGCAGGTCGAGCTCGCCGACCTGCAGCCGGGGGAGGTGCGCGTGCGCAACGAGTTCGTCTCGGTCGACCCCTACATGCGGGGGCGCATGAACGACGCCCGCAGCTACGTCGCGCCCTACGCGCTCGGCGAGCAGATTCAGGGCGGGGCAATCGGCCGCGTCATCGCCTCCGCCTCCGACGACGTTCCCGAGGGCGCCGTCGTGCTCCACCAGCACGGGTGGTCGGACCTCGTGCAGGCCGACGCCGGCACCTTCCGCGTCGTTCCCGAGATCCCCGGCGCGCCGCTCTCGCTGCGCCTCCACATCATGGGCATGACCGGGCTGACCGCCTACGTCGGCCTCACCGCCATCGCGAAGATGCGGGAGGGGGACACCGTCTTCATCTCCGGTGCCGCCGGAGCGGTCGGCACCGCAGCCGGGCAGATCGCGAAGCTTCTCGGAGCGGGCCGGGTGGTCGGCTCCGCGGGATCCGCCGAGAAGGTCGCGCTGCTCACCGAGAAGTACGGCTACGACGCGGCCTTCAACTACAAGGACGGCGACGTGCGCGCCCAGCTCGCCGAAGCGGCCCCCGGCGGCATCGACGTCTTCTTCGACAACGTCGGCGGCGATCACCTCGAAGCCGCACTCGACGCCTTCAACGACGACGGTCGCGCGGCGCTCTGCGGCGCCATCTCCCAGTACAACACGTCCGAAGCCGCCCCCGGGCCCGACAACATGGCGAACATCATCACCCGGGCCCTCACGCTCGAGGGCTTCACCGTCGGCAAGCACCTGCAGCACGCACCCGAGTTCCAGGAGCGCATGGCGAAGTGGTTCGCCGCGGGAGACATCGCCTACGACGAGACCATCGTCGACGGCATCGAGCACACGGTCGACGCGTTCCTCGACATGATGCGCGGGGCCAACACCGGCAAGATGCTCGTGCGGGTGTGACCCCGCCCGTGTGCGGGCGGCGCTCGCCCCGCCCGCACACGACGAAGCGCCCGCGGTCTCTCCCGAGACCGCGGGCGCTTCCCATCGGTACAGCAATGTGCCCGCCTCCCCTGTGCGAGCGACGGACACATTGGTCTTGCAGGCGATCGGACCGCGTCGACGCGACTCCGATGCCGGGTATTGCGGGCCGGCGAGATTACTCGGCCGGCGGCATCAGCACGCTGTCGACGAGGTACACGGTCGCGTTGGCGGTCTGCACACCGCCGCAGATCACGTTCGCATCGTTGACCATCAGCTCGTCGCCCGAACCGGTCACCTCGAGGTCGGCGCCCTGCACGGTGGTGTGCATGCCCTCGATGTCGGCCGGCTCGATCTGGCCGGGCACCACGTGGTAGGTCAGGATGCTGGTGAGCAGGTCGCTGTCGGTCTTCAGCGTGTCGATGGTGCCCGCGTCGATCTTGGCGAACGCGTCATCCACCGGAGCGAAGACGGTGAACTCGTCACCGTTCAGCGTGTCGACGAGATCCACATCGGGGTTCAGCTGGCCGCTGACCGCCGAGACGAGCGTCTTCAGCATCGGGTTGTTCGATGCGGCCACCGCCACCGGATCCTGCGACATGCCCTGGATCGATCCGTCGCCGTCCGGCACCGCCTCGGCGTACGCCGCGCAGCCCGGGCCGACGAGATTCGCGGCCGGATCCATGGCGTCCGACGACTCCGTCGGCTCCTCCATCGGCGTCGACTCCTCCGTCTGCTCCGTCGTCTGATCCTCGGCCGCCTCGTCCGACGCCCCCATGGAGCATCCGGTGAGCATTGCGGCGCCGACCAGCGTCATTGCGAACGCGGCGCCGAGGGTCTTCTTCTTGGTGAACATGGTTCCTCCTCAGATGAGATCCGCAGTTTTCCGCGGCTTGTGAACGTCTTCGGAGCCCTCTCGGGGTCGGATGGGAAATTCTTCGAAAAGTTTTCCATGCGGCTCTCGAGCCCGGGGCGCGGCCGTCTGGCGGCCGGGTGCCCCGCCCGCTCCGGCCGACGAAGAGGCGACAGAATCTCTGCTGAACCGGTCGCCGTGAACGGATCTTCTGTCGCATCCACTCATAGGGGGCGCGAGCGCGAGCGCGCGTGCGGGCGCGCGCGGGGGCGAGCGCACGGCGTCGCACGACCCATCCGAACGGGCGTCCGCTCCGAAGCACCTCGCAACAGGAAGGCTTCTCATGGATATCGTGCTTATCGGCCTGCTCGGCGGGCTCATCACCGGCATATCGCCGTGCATTCTGCCGGTGCTCCCGGTCATCTTCCTGACGGCGGGGGCCCGGCCCGCGGCGCCCGGCAAGGCGCCCGAGGTCATCGCGGCGAAGCGCAGCCGCCCGTTCTGGATCATCGCGGGGCTCGTCATCAGCTTCTCCGTGGTGACGCTGCTCGGGTCGCTGCTCCTCGGCCTGCTGAACATCCCGCAGAGCGCGATCCGCTGGGCGGGCGTCGCCGTACTGCTCATCATCGGCGTCGGCATGCTCTTCCCCGGCTTCGAGCAGCTGCTCGAGAAGCCGTTCCAGCGCCTGCCGCGGCGCAAGGTCGGCGAGGGCGGCAACGGCTTCGGCATGGGCCTCGCCCTGGGCACGGTGTTCGTTCCCTGCGCCGGCCCCGTGCTCGCCGCCATCATCGTCGCAGGCGCGACCGGGCAGATCGGAATCGAGACCGTGCTGCTCACGGTCTCCTTCGCGCTCGGCGTCGCGATCCCGCTGCTCGTGTTCGCCCTCGCCGGGAGCAAGGTCGCGCAGCGCATCCGCGGCTTCCGCAAGCGGGAGCGCGTGCTGCGCATCGTCGGCGGCGTCGCGCTGATTGCGCTCGCCGTCGGCCTCGCGTTCAACGTGCCCCAGGCGCTCCAGCGGCTGCTGCCCGACTACACTTCGGGCATTCAGAAGGATCTCGCCGAGAGCGAGGCCGGGCAGAGCGCACTGAACCTCGGCGGGCTCGTCACCGACGAGAACCGCGATCTCGACAAGTGCGCGAACGACGCCGAGGAGCTCGCGTCGTGCGGCAAGGCGCCCTCCATCAAGGGCATCGAGACGTGGCTGAACACGCCGGGCGGCGAAGCGCTCGACCTCGACGAGCTCAAGGGGCAGGTCGTGCTCATCGACTTCTGGGCCTACTCCTGCATCAACTGCCAGCGCTCCATCCCGCACGTGGTCGCGTGGGATGAGGCCTACGGCGACCAGGGCCTCCAGGTGATCGGCGTGCACTCGCCCGAGTACGCGTTCGAGAAGGAGCAGGCGAACGTCGAAGCCGGCATCGCCGACTTCGGCATCGAGTACCCGGTCGCCATGGACAACAACCTCTCGACGTGGACGAACTACCGCAACCGGTACTGGCCTGCGCACTACCTCATCGACGCCGAGGGCACCGTGCGTCACATCTCGTTCGGCGAGGGCAACTACGAGACCACGGAGAAGCTCATGCGCGAACTGCTCGAGGAGGCGAACCCCGACGAGCAGCTCCCCGAGGAGACGGACGTCTCCGACGCCACGCCCGAGGTCGGCAGCACCACACCCGAGACCTTCCTCGGCTCCTCGAAGGATCGCAACTTCGCGGGACCGGGCGAGTACCGCGCCGGCGAGGGGGAGTACGAGTTCCCCGATGACCAGCCGCAGGACACGTTCGCGCTCGACGGCGCATGGACCGTGGAGACGCAGTACGTGACGCCGACGGCCGGAGCGGGCGACGGCGACGCGAAGATCCGCCTCGACTACCGCGGGCAGGAGGTGCGCACCGTCATCTCTGGCAGCGGCACCATCGAAGTCGCGGTGGAGGGCGGCGGCACCCGCACCATCGAGATCGACGGGACACCGCGCTCGTACCGGGTGGTCGAAGCGGACGATCCCGCCGAGGGCGTGCTCGAGATGACCGTGCCGGAGGGCGTGCAGGTCTACTCGTACACATTCGGGTAGAGCGGATCCGGGGGCGGAGGAGCGTCGCATGGACGTGACGAAGGCGACCGGCGGGCACGCGGAGGCGACTCGCAGGGATGCGACGAAGGCGACTCGCAGGGATGCGACCAAGGCAGAGCGGAGGTGAATGAGGCATGCTAAGTGTGATGGTCATTGACGGGGTGGAGATACCGGAGGACGGCGCGAGCGTCGATCCGGCGGACAGGGCGCTCGCACGCGCCGCGGTGGGAGACCAGCGCGCCTTCGCAGAGTTGTACGATCTGCTCTCGGCTCGCGTGTTCGGCCTGATCCTCAGGGTGCTGGTCGATCGGTCGCAGAGCGAGGAGGTGCTGCAGGAGGTCTTCCTCGAAGCGTGGCAGACCGCCGACTCGTTCGACCCGGATCGCGGTCGGGCCCGCACGTGGCTCCTCACGATCGCCCACCGCCGAGCCGTCGACCGGGTGCGCGCCTCGCAGGCGTCGCGCCGCCGGGACCTCGCCGTCGGCACCCGCGACCTCGCCGCCCCGCAGCCAGGCGTCGACGACGAGGTGGAGCTCATGATCGACGGCACCCGCGCCGTGCAGGGCCTCGGCGAACTGCCCGAGCCGCAGCGCCGCGCCATCGTGCTCGCCTACTTCGGCGGGTACAGCCAGAGCGAGATCGCAGTGCTCCTCGGAGCCCCGCTCGGCACCATCAAATCGAGAATTCGAGACGGCTTGACCCGTCTGAGGAAAGAAATGGAGGCGACGCGATGAACGAGCAACAGTTCCGCGAGCTCTCCGCCGCCCGCGCCCTGCACGCGCTCTCCCCGGAAGAGGAGCAGGCGTTCTCGGAAGCGCTGGCGGCTCACCCCGAGTGGCTCCCGGTCGTCGACGAGGATCGCGAGACCGTCGCAGCACTGGCGACCTCGATCGGCGAGGTCGCGCCGCCCCGCGCGGCGCGCGCCGCGATCCTCGACCTGATCTCGCGCTCGCCGCAGTTCGAGGCGGACGCGGACTCCGCGCGCTCCGACGGGTCGGTCTCCGGCCCGGCCGCGAGCGGCGCCTCCGACGTGCGGGCCGGATCCGGCGCTGACGCTGGCGCGGATGCTGCCGGCGCCGCTGGCGCTGACGGCGCCGCTGCGGCGGATTCGGGCCCCGCCCGGCCGTCCGACCTCGTGCCCGAGCTGATCGAGGAGCCCGAGGATCCCGAGCTCGCGTTCACGCGGGCCCGCCGCAAGAGGGCCTGGTTCGGGTTGGCCGCGTCGGTCGCGGTGCTGCTCGCGATCGCGCTGGCGCTGCCGCTGCAGGGCGGCATGGGGCCGCAGGATCCCGTGTCGGTCGCGATGCAGCAGGTCGAGGCCGCCCCCGACGCGCAGTCGACGACCGTGAGCGTCGGGTCGGCGGAGGCCACGCTGCACTGGTCGGACTCGACTCGGCAGGCCGTGTTCATGACCGAGGGCATGGACCCGGCGCCCGAGAACCACGACTACGAGCTGTGGATCGTGCGGGGCGAGGAGCCCATCTCGCTCGGCGTGATGCACGCCGACGCGAACGGCGGCGCCGCGGTGCTCGCCGAGGGCTTCACGCCCGGCGATGCGCTCGCAGTTACGGTCGAGGATCGCGGCGGGTCGCCCACGGGCGCCCCGACCACCGACCCGATCGTGGTCGTCGCCTCCGCGTAGCACCTGGAATACAGCCCCGAGAGCCCGAAAGGCGCTCTCGACGCGAAGGGCCCCGGGATCCCGCAGGATCCCGGGGCCCTCGCGCGCGTCAGAGAGCGTGCGCGGTATCCTCCACCTCGCCCACGAGCTCCTCGACGATGTCCTCCAGGAAGAGCACGCCCGTGAACCCGCCGGCCGCCGAGCGCACGCGGGCGATATGCGCACCGCGGTCTCGCAGCAGCTCGAGCGCCTCCTCGACCTCGGCGTCGGAGCCCACGGTCGGGAGCTCCCGAGCGCGATCGGGCGGGATGGGCGCGTCGATCTCGGTCGGCGTCGAGAGGTCGAGGATGTCCTTGAGGTGCAGGTAGCGCTCCGGCGTGCCGTCGGACGAGTGGAGTACGTATCGGGAGTAGCCGTGCTCCGAGACGGCCTGCTGCACCTGGCGCGGGGTGACGTCGAGCGGCAGCCGCACGAGCGAGTCGAGCGGAACCTCCACATCGGAGACGTGCTTCTCGGTGAACTCGAACGCGGCGGAGATCGTGCCGCTCGTGTCCTCGAGCGTTCCCTCGCGGGTCGACTGCTCCACGATGCTCGCGACCTGGTCGATGGTGAACGCCGTGTTCGCCTCATCCCGCGGCTGCACGCCGCAGAGGCGCAGGAAGCCGTTGGCCACCCAGTTGAGCGAGCGGATCAGGGGCCCCACGACCCTCGACACGAAGACGAGGGGCGGCGCGAGCAGGAGTGCGGCGCGATCCGGCACCGAGAACGCGAGGTTCTTCGGCACCATCTCGCCGAACACGACGTGCAGGAACGTCACGAGCACCAGCGCGACGATGAACGCCGTCACGGAGACCGCTTCGGCAGTGAGCCCCGTCCAGGCGAGCAGCGGGATCTCGAGGAGATGGTGGATGGCGGGTTCGGAGACGTTCAGGATGACGAGCGAGCAGACGGTGATGCCGAGCTGACTGGTCGCCAGCATGAGCGTCGCGTGCTCCATCGCCCAGAGCGTGGTCTTGGCGGCCTTGCTGCCGGCCGCCGCGCGGGGTTCGATCTGCGAGCGGCGCGCCGAGATGACGGCGAACTCGGCGCCCACGAAGAAGGCGTTCACCACCAGCAGCACGACGAGCCAGATGAGGCCGGGAAGGTACTCGTTCATCGTTCGACTCCCTCGCGTCGGCTCTGCGTTGCGGGCGATGCGGTCGCCGCGGGCGATGCGGTCGCTGCGGGCGGCGCCGCCTGCGCGCCCTTCGCGGTCGGGCGACCGTCGGGGGAGGCCTGCTGGCCCCGCTCGAACGCGTCGATGACCTTGTTGCGCGTGTCGAAGGCGGGGTCGCTCTCGCGGTCGGCGGTGCGGTACCGGAGCCGGGTGATGCGCGATCCGTCGAACTCCTCGACGCGCAGGGTGCCGTGGCTCAGCGTGAGCTCCTCGCCGAGATCGGGGATGCGCTCCAGGGTGTCGAGCACGTACCCGGCGATCGTCTCGTACTCCTCGCTCTCGGGTACGCGGATCGCGAGGCGATCCCAGAGCTCGTCGGGTCGCAGCGAGGCGGGGAAGAGGATCTCGTCTCCGCTGACCACCACGTCTTCGAGGAGCGCGTCGTGCTCGTCGCGCACCTCGCCGAGCAGCTCCTCGACGAGGTCCTCCAGCGTGACGACGCCCGCGGTGCCGCCGTGCTCGTCGACCACGACGGCCATCTGGTAGCTGCGCTGCCGCAGCACCTCGAGCAGCGACTCGACGCCGGCGGCCTCGGGCACGCGCACCGGCTCCGACATGATCTCGGAGACGGACGTGTACTCGCGGCGCTCGAAGTCGACTCCGTACGCGGACTTCACGTGGACGATGCCCACGATGTCGTCGACGCTCTCGTCGAAGATCGGATAGCGGGAGTGGCCGGTCTCGACGCTCCGCGCGACGACCTCGGCCGCCGTCGCGGTGCGGGGGAGCATCTCGGCGATGACGCGGGGCGTCATCACGTCTTCGGCGGTGCGCGACGAGAAGGAGAGGGTGCGGTGCAGCATGGTCGCCTCGTCGTGGTCGAGGGATCCCTCGAGCGCCGAGCGGCGCACGAGGAAGCTGAGCTCCTCAGCGGTGCGCGCCCCCGACAGCTCCTCCTTCGGTTCGACGCCCATCGAGCGGATCAACCGATTGGCGGTGCCGTTCAGCAGTGCGACGACGGGGCGGAAGACGAACGTGAACGCGATCTGCAGCGGGATGACCACCTTGGAGGTCGCGAGCGGAACGGCGAGCGCGAAGTTCTTCGGGATCAGCTCGCCGAAGATCATCGAGAACAGCGTCGCGAGCACGATCGCGACGACGGCTCCGACGCCGACGACGCCCGCCTCGGGCACACCGACGCTCATGAGGGGCCCGCGGAGCAGCGAGCTGATCGCGGGCTCGAACGTGTAGCCGGCGAGCAGCGTCGTCAGTGTGATGCCGAGCTGCGCCGCCGAGAGGTGCGTCGACGTGATCTTCAGCGCCGAGATGGTCGGGCTCAAGCGCCGCTCGCCGCGGGTGCGCCGCTGCTCGAGCTCGGGCCGGTCGAGGTTCACGAGTGCGAACTCCGAGGCCACGAAGACGCCCGTTCCGAGCGTCAAGAGCACCCCCGCGAGGAGGCCCCAGATTTCCCCTGTCATCGCTCACCCCCCGCGTGTTCTGGGTGGGTGAGCTTCGTACTATGACCGGGTCTGTCGTCCATGGGACAAGAAAGTAGCGGTGCCAGCCGTGAAAGTGCCGAGATTCGTGGGCCCACGGCGCCCGCGCGATCGGCACGCGGCGCCTTCGCGATCCGCCCGCGGCGCCTGCGCGATCCGCCCGCTAGCTGTACTTGGTCATGAGGTTGGTGCCAGTCGGCTGATCGGGGGACGGCCGTGTGCGGCGGTGTGAGGTCGAGCGTAGTTGTAGTGCTCCAACCACGCATCGAGCGCGGCGGTGCGATCGTCGTTCGATGCGTAGGGGCGTCGATATGCCCACCCGTCGGCCAGGGTGCGGTTGAACCGTTCGGCCTTGCCGTTCTGCCACGGTGAGCGTGGACGAATCAGGACGTGAGTGGCCGTCAGCGCGGCCAGAGCGTTGCGGAACGCGCGGGAACGTCGGTAGGCCAAAGCGTTGTCCGTCATGACCTGACGGATGCGGACCCCGTGGCTCGCGAAGAACGCGGCGGCGTCGGCCATGAACGTCGCGCAGGTGGTCGCCTGCTCATCGGGCAGGACCTGCGCGAATGCCAACCGGGTGTGGTCGTCCACGGCGACGTGGACGTAGTCGAAGCCGATGCCGCGTTTACGAACCTGCTCGGAGCGGCCGTGGGCGCGCCAGCCCCCACCGTCGGGGATGCGGCCCAGCTTCTTGACGTCGACATGGACCAGATCACCGGCACGCTCGCGTTCGTAACGGTGATCGGTGGCCCGTGAGGCACGGATCACTTCTCCGGTCACGCGATCGATATCAGCCAGACGTGGAAGGCCGGCCCGGCGGATGATCCGCCCGGCTGTCGAGGGCGAGACACCGAAGCGGGCTGCCAACTCGAACGCGTTGTCCCGGTCAGCGATCCTGGCCGCTACGACCGCCGTCGCGATCTCCACCGGTGTGGCCGTCGGCATCGATTTGGGCCTGGAGGAACGGTCTTCCAGGCCAGCCGGTCCTTGGCGGCGATAGCGACCCCACCAGCGGTGAGCACACGTGCGGGAGATCCCCATCTCCTTGGCCACATGGGACACCGGACGACCCGCAGCGATCCGTTCGCACAGGATCTGGCGGCCACGAATAGTCAGAACAGCATTACGGTGGGACAAGAGAAGGCCTCCCTCGGCGATGACTTAGACACCACCAATGATGGGGGCCTTCTCCCTTCCCCTCGTGATACCAACCTCATGACCAAGTACAGCTAGCGCGAGCGCGCGGAATGCGAAACCCCCTGATATTCCGCACGCGGGGAGCCGTACGCTCGCCTCATGTCGGGATACGAGACCACCTTTGACGACCATGACGAAGCCCTGATCGCCGCGCCGAGGGCGCTGCTCATCAACTGCACGCTGAAGCCCTCGCCCCAGCCGTCGAGCGGCGACGTGCTCGGCGGCCAGGTGCTGCGGGAGCTGCAGGAGCACGGCGTGCAGGGATCCTCGATCCGCGCCGTCGACCACCGGATCCTGCCGGGCGTCGAGAGCGACATGGGCGAGGGCGATGCGTGGCCAGAGATCCGTGAGGCGGTGCTGCAGGCCGACGTGCTCGTCTTCGTGACGCCCACCTGGCTGGGGCAGCACTCGAGCGTCGCGCAGCGGGTGCTCGAGCGGCTCGACGCCGAGATCTCGGCGACCGACGAGGCCGGCCGGCCCACGCTCTTCGGCAAGGTCGCGATCCCGGTCGTCGTCGGCAATGAGGACGGGGCGCACCACATCTGCGGCATCCTCGCGCAGGCGCTCGGCGATACGGGCTTCACGATTCCCGCCCAGTCCTCTGTGTACTGGAACGGTCGCGCCATGGAGGGAGTCGACTACCGCGAGCTCTCGGAGACGCCCGAGGCGGTCGCCACGGCGATCCGCACCGCCGCGGCGAACGCAGCCCACCTCGCGGAGCTGCTGCGGGGCGAGCCCTACCCGGCCTGAGCCGGTCGCCGTCTCGTCGCGCAGCGAGACTGCCCGCCCCCGGCCGTCACGGGTCGAGTCGGTAGGTCTCGTTCAGGTGATGACGCAGCAGTGACTCGAAGCGGGTGAGCGCTCGTTCGGCGCGAGCGGCCTCGCCCGTCTCGAGCGGCGCCTGCCCGGGCGCTCCCGCTGCATACAGCGCATCGAGCATCGCCGCGTGCTCGGCGAGGATCTCGTCGCTGCGGTCGAACAGCCGCTGCCCGTAGCTGAACAGCAGGAAGCGCTGGCGATCCGCCAGCCGATCGTAGAGCTCCGTCAGCACGGCATTGCGCGCGGCCGTGACGAACGAGCGGTGGAAGTCGATGCTGAGCTCGACGAATGCGGGGAGGTCGCGCGCTTCGAGGCGCTCGCGCTGCGTCTCGAGCTGCTGGCGCAGTGCCTCGGCAGTGCGGCGGCGCGAGGTGGGCGCGGCCGAGCGCACGGCGCCCGATTCGAGCAGCACTTTCGACCCGGCCAGGTCGGCGACCGCTTGAGCGCTCACTTCGCGCACCAGGGCGCCGCGCTTGGGGAAGATGGTCAACCAGCCCTCGTCCTGCAGACGGATCAGCGCTGCCCGCACCGGGGTGCGGCTCATGCCCATCGAAGAGGCGACGGCCGACTCGCTGAGCATGCTGCTGCCCGGATGCACGCCGGAGAGGATGCCGTCGAGGATGGCGCGGTAGGCGCGGGAGGCGGCGGATTCGTCGACGGCGGGGTGCATGCGTCCATTCTCCCGTCTCGGGCCGTCATCGGGCCGGATCGGGCCGGACGGGGCCCGGCAAGGATACATCTTGTATCCTAGACGCGTGTCGCAGCGATCAACCTCCTCTCGAACGTCTCAGCGCCGACTGAAATCCTGGCTCTTCCTCGCGGCCGCGGTGATCGTGTTCCTCGGCGTCGTGATCTTCGCGCAGGCGTCGATGAACTCGGGCAACGGCTCGTTCGGCGCCGCAGCGAAGCAGGGCGCGGCGGCCGCAGACGGCAGCGGCGCCGACACCGGCGCCGGCGACTCCGCGGCCCCGACCGGCTTCGAGACGCGCGACCCGGCCGACCCGATGGCGATCGGAGATGCCGACGCGCCCGTCGTGCTCGTCGAGTGGACGGATATGCGCTGCCCCTACTGCGCGGTGTTCAACCAGGAGACGCTGCCGACCATCGTGGACGAGTACGTCGAGGCGGGGAAGGTGCGCATCGAGGTGCGCGACGTCGCGTTCTTCGGCGAGGCCTCCGAGACGGCCTCCGTCGCCGCCCGGGCCGCCGGCGAGCAGGGCAGGTTCATGGAGTACCTGGACGCCGTCTACGCGGCGGCGCCCGCAGAGGGGCACCCTGATCTCCCCGCGGATCAGCTGATCGGATTCGCCGAGGAGGTCGGCGTGCCCGACATCGCGAAGTTCACGGCGGATCTCGAAGACCCGGCACTGCGCGCGGCCGTGCAGCAGAGCACCGCGACCGCGCAGCAGGCGGGCGTCACCGGAGTTCCGTTCTTCGCGATCGGCACCGACGCGCTCTCCGGCGCGCAGCCGATCGACGCGTTCCGCGGCTTCCTCGACGCCGCGATCGAAGCGGCGCCCGACTCGGCTGCCTGACCCGTGGAGCTCGGCCTGCTCGGAGCCCTGCTCGGCGGGGTGCTCACCTTGCTGAGCCCCTGCTCGGTGATGCTGCTCCCGGCGTTCTTCTCGTACGCCTTCACCTCGCCCGGCGCAATGCTGACCCGCACGGGCGTCTTCTACCTTGGGCTGATCACGACGCTCGTGCCGCTCGGCGTACTGGCCGGCACGCTGGGCGCCTTCGTGAACGCCCACCGCGAGGGGTTCGTGCTCGTGGCCTCGATCGTCATCATCGTGCTCGGAGCGATGCTGCTGCTGGGCATCCCCATGCCCTTCATGCGCGGTCGCGAGGGCGGCGGGGGCACCACCGCGCTCTCCGTGTACGCGCTCGGCACGGTCTACGGTCTCGCCGGAGTCTGCGCTGGGCCGCTGCTCGGCGCGGCGCTCACCATGGCCGCAGTCTCGGGCAACGCCCTGCTCGGCGGCGTGACCCTGCTGGTGTTCGCCGCGGGCATGGCCGTGCCGCTGCTCGTGCTGAGCCTGCTGTGGACGCGCCTGCCGTTCGTGCGCCGCATCGTCAGGCCGCGCGAGGTGCGCGTCGGCAGGTGGCGCAGCACCTGGAGCAGCATCGTCGGCGGCGCCCTCACCATCGGCATCGGCGTCTTCATGCTGGCGACCCGCGGCACCACGAGCCTGGGAGGAGCGCTCGGCGCCTCCGATCAGATGCGTCTCGAGGGGTGGGTGCTCGAGCAGTCGCGATCCGTGCCCGACGCCCTCGTCGTCGGCATCGCCCTCGCGGTCGCGGCTAGCGCCCTGTGGTGGTCGCGCCGTCGCGCTCGGCGAGACGACGCACCCGCTGGGCCCGAATCGCCACGTTCCACCGCTTCGCGCAGAGCGCGGTGACGATGGCGGCGACGACGCCGGGGACGGCGATCGTCATGATCAGGATGAGTGCCTGCGGTTCCATGCTTCGAGCCTAGGCGCGGGTTCGGCCCCGCGCCTCCCCCCAGAGGATGAGCGTCGCTACAGTGGAACGCGGAAGCGGCGTGCACCACGCCGCTCCTGGCGCGTCGATGCGCCGCCTATCTGGAGGAAAGATAACCATGTCCAAGTACCGGGTGCAGAATCCTGCCACGGGTGAGGTTCTCGAGACGTTCGAGGCCGCCACCGACGCGCAGATCGAGGAGGCGCTCGCGGGCGCCGACGCCGTATACCGGGAATGGCGGGAGCGGAGCGTGCAGGAGCGCGCCGCTGTCGTCAAGCGAGTCGCCGAGCTGTTTCTGGAGCGGAAGGACGAGCTCGCTCGTCTGATCGCGCTCGAGATGGGCAAGTCGATCGCCGAGTCGCTCGACGAGGTCGAATTCGCCGCCCAGATCATCGAGTACTACGCGGTGCACGGCCCGAGCCTCATCACGGATTACGAGATCCCGAGCACGATCCCGGGGAAGGCGTACATCGAGCACCGCCCCGTGGGCGCCCTGCTCGGCGTGATGCCGTGGAACTTCCCGTACTACCAGGTGGCCCGCTTCGCGGCGCCGAACCTGGTACTCGGCAACACGATCCTGCTGAAGCACGCCGACGTCTGCGGGCGCTCGGCGCTGACCATCCAGGAGATCATGGAGGAGGCCGGCGTTCCCGTCGGCGGCTACCAGAACGTCTTCGCGTCGCACGACCAGATCGCCACGATCATCGCCGACCCCCGCGTGCAGGGCGTCTCGCTCACGGGCTCGGAGCGGGCCGGAGCGATCATCGGCGCGCAGGCCGGATCGCACCTGAAGAAGGCCGTGCTCGAACTCGGCGGCATCGACGCGATGGTCGTGCTCGACTCCGACGACGTGGCAGACGTCGCGAAGCAGGCGTGGGACTTCCGCGTCTACAACGCCGGCCAGGTCTGCAACTCGAACAAGCGCCTCATCCTGATGGACGACATCTACGACGAGTTCGTCGCCGAGCTCGTGCGCCTCGCCGAGGGTCTCGAGCCGGGCGACCAGCTGGACCTGCAGGAGGGGCAGTACGTGCCGCTCTCCTCGCGCGCCGCCGCCGAGACCGTCGACGCCCAGGTGCGGAAGGCCGTGTCGGAGGGCGCGAAGCTGCTCGCCGGCGGCGTGCTCTCGGAAGGGCCCGCGGCGTACTACTCGCCCGCCGTGCTCGTCGACGTGCCGCGCGACTCCGAGTCGTACGGCGAGGAGATCTTCGGACCGGTCGCCACGGTGTACCGGGTGTCGAGCGATGCGGAGGCGCTGGAGCTCGCGAACGACTGCGCGCTGGGCCTCGGCGGCTCGGTGTTCTCGACCGACGAGGCCCGCGCGGCGCGCGTCGCCTCGCGCCTCGAGACCGGCATGAGCCACGTGAACACGATCGCGGCGGAGTCTGCTGAGATTCCGTTCGGCGGGGTGAAGCGCTCGGGCTTCGGTCGCGAGATGGGGCCGATCGGCATCGGCGAGTTCGCCAACAAGCGGCTCTACTTCGTCGCGAAGTAGGTCGTTCCCTCCGTTTCGAACGGGCCGCAGCACCTGGGTGCTGCGGCCCGTTCATCGTCGCAGGGGCGGCCTGCGCCGCGCGGGCGACCGGAGGATGCTCCCTCGGCCCGTTCGCATGCATCGGGTGCACACTGGAGGCATGCGCATCCGCACCGAATTCGAAGCCGACTGCCCGCCCGAGGCGGCATGGCGGGCCCTGCACGATCCGAGCGTCGCGACGCAGCTCTACGCCCCGCTCCTCGTCATGCGCCCCGAGACGGGGTTTCCCGAAACGCTCGGCACCGGCGTCGAGATGCGCACGCGGCTGCGGGCCTTCGGCGTGCTGCCGGTCGGCTCGCAGCTGATCCGGATCACGGACCTCCCCGCCCCCACCGGGCCCGCCCCCGCAGGCACCGCGCCCGCCGGCACCGCCCCCGCCGCCTGGCCGCGCACCATGCGCGACCACGGCCGGCCGCTCTCGGGCCCGCTCGCCGTGCTCACGGAGTGGCGCCACGAGATGACCGTCTCGCGCTCGCGGGCGTCGCAGCACCGCGCGGTCTGGACCGACGAGCTGCACATCGGGGGTGCACTCGCCCCGCTGTTCCGGCCGGTGCTCGCCCTCATGTGGCGGTGGCGGGGCCGCAAGCTCAAGTGGCTGTCGCGAGACTGGCGGTAGCGGGAGTGGGGGGCGCGGAGGCGCAGTGCGCGGCGGCGGCGCGGCGCGCGGCGGCCCAGCGCGGAGGATACGTGCGCATCAACGGTGTCGACCTCTACGCGGAGACCGCGGGTGCGGGCGAACCGGTCGTGGTGCTGCACGGCGGCTTCTGCTCGCTGGAGTCGCTCGCCCCGATCGCCGAGGCGCTCGCCGCCGAGTACCGGGTGCACGCCTACGAGCGGCCGGGCCACGGGCGTTCGGCCGACATCGCCGGGGAGTACGACTACGACCGCGGCGTCTCCGACGCACTCGCGTTCCTCGACGCCCACGGTCTCGCCGACGCGCACGTGGTCGGGTACAGCGACGGCGCGATCATCGGGCTGCTCCTCGCGATGCGCCGCCCCGAGCGCGTGCGCTCGCTGACGGCGATCAGCGCGAACCTCGATCCCTCGGCCTACGACCGCGACCCCGAGGTGAACGGGCCGATCCTGCCCCCGCTGCGCCGCGTCGACGCGGCAGCGGGCGCGAACCCGGGGCCGGATCGCGTGAGCCCCGAACGCGCGGCCTACGAGCGCCTGTCGCCCGACGGTCGGGCGCACGCCGACGCCGTGTGGGAGAAGTGCGTGCGGCTCTGGACGACCGAGCCGCACATCGACCCCGCCGACCTCGCGGGCGTCGCCGTGCCGACCCTGGTGCTCGCCGGCGATCGCGACACGGTGCGCCCGCTGCACACGCTGCGCATCGCGGCGGCGCTGCCGAACGCGCGCCTGGGCCTCGTGCCCGGCACGTCGCACGGCCTCGTCGACGAGAAGCCGGAGTTCGTGGCGGCGCTGGTGCGCGACTTCCTGGCGGAGGCTCCTCGGCGGTGAGCGTCGGCGCCCGCCGACCGCGCCACCATCGCACCGCTTTCTCGCCGATGCACGTGTGAAGAACGGGTGCATCGGGGAAGTAGGGGTGCAGCGAGGCCCGGGCCCCGGCCCGCGCTCACGCCGAGCGGCGCAGCAGCCAGACGAAGTAGGGGGCGCCGACGAGCGCCAGCATGAGCCCCGCCGGCAGCTGCGCGGGCGAGATGAGGGTGCGCCCGAGCGTGTCGGCGACGCACACGAGCAGTGCGCCGAGCAGCATCGACACCGGGATGATGCGGGTGTGCCGGGCGCCGACGACGGCGCGCGCGAGGTGCGGGGCGACGAGGCCGACGAAGCCGATGACGCCGACCGCGACCACGCTGACCGCCGCCAACGCCGCCGCTATCGCGAGCAGCGAGAACCGCGTCTTCTCGACCCCGATGCCAAGGATGCGCGGCGTGTCCTCGTCGACGGCGAGCAGGTCGAGGTGGCGGCGCAGCCCGATGAGGATCGGCAGGGCGACCACCAGCGCGATCGCCACCGGCAGCACGTCGCCGAGCGATCTGCCGTAGGTCGTGCCCGAGAGCCAGGTGAGGATGCGCGGCGCGTTCCACGGGTCGGCGCGCAGCAGGAGGAAGGTGGTGACCGCGGTCAGCCCGTAGCCGCAGCCGATGCCGATGAGCACGAAGCGGTCGGGCAGCATGCCGCCGCGCCACGAGAGCAGCGCGATGACGGCGAACGTGGCGAGGCCGCAGGCGACGGCCAGCGCGATGAGCAACGGCCGGCCGCCGCCGCCGGTCACGGCGATCACGGCGCCGAGCCCGGCGCCCGCGGTGATGCCGAGCAGGCCGGGCTCGGCGAGCGGGTTGCGCACGGTGGACTGCACCACGCAGCCCGAGAGCGCGAGCGCCGCCCCCGCGAGGAGTGCGGCAGCGACGCGCGGCACGCGCTCGTCGAGGGCGCGGGCGACGAGGTCGGGCGCGATCCCCTGCGCCCAGAGGACGAGGTCGCCGGTGCGCAGCCAGAGGCTGCCGGCGAGCAGGCCGACGACCGCGGCGGCCACGAGGAGGGCCGCGGCCGCCGCGACCACCACGCCGAGGCGGCGCCGGGAGCGCCCGGGGGCTTTCGCCTGCGGCGGGTTGCGCACCCCTCCGGCGTCGCGCATGCGCAGCGCGAGCACCACGATCACGACCGCCCCGAGCAGCGCCGTCGGAATGCCGGTGGGCACCGAGGTCGCCCCCTCGGCGCCGAGGATGGCGCGGAGGCCCGCGTCGGCGAGTAGGATGAGGAGCGCGCCGAGCAGCCCCGAGACCGGAATGAGGAGGAGGTGCCGGGCGACGGGCCGCACCCGCGCCGCGATGAGGCGCGCGAGCACGGGGGCGCCGAGGCCGACGAACGCGATGGGGCCCGCGAGCATCACGGCGGTGCTCGTGAGCAGCACGGCGCCGAGCACGGCGACGAGGCGGGTCGCGCGGATCGGCACTCCCACCGCCGATGCGGTGTCGTCTCCGAGGCCGAGCACGTCGAGCCGGCGCGCGAGCAGGAGCGCCGCCGCCAGGACGACGACGATGAGCGGCGCGGCCCGCAGGGCGGCGTCGATGTTGAGCTGGGCCAGCGATCCGCTGCCCCACGCGAAGAGCCCGGTGGTGTTCTCCCGGAACAGGATGAGCAGCATCGCGGTGCCGGCGTCGAGGGCCATCGCGAGCGCCGAGCCGGCGAGGATCAGCCGGGTCGTGCCCGTGCCCGCCGTGCTGCCGGCGAGGGCGAGCACGAGCGCGGCGGCCGCGAGCCCGCCGATGAACGCGACCCCTCCGGAGGCCCAGAGCGGCAGGGAGAGGCCGAGGGCCGCGACCGCGGTGAGTGCGAAGTACGATCCCGCGGTCACGGCGAGCGTGTCGGGGGAGGCGAGCTGGTTGCGCGTGATGGACTGCAGCAGCGCGCCGGCGGCTCCGAGCGCGAAGCCGACGGCGACTCCGGCTGCGAGGCGGGGGAGGCGGGAGCCGGTGAGCACGTCGCCCACGGGCACGCCGTTCACCGACTCGCGGGCGCCGCCGGCGTACCGGACCAGATCCCAGACGCCGACACCCGACGTGCCCTGCGTGAGGTGCCACGCCCCGACCGCCACCACCACGACCAGGAGGGCGGCGAGCACCGCGATCCCGCCGGCGCTTCCGCGCAGGCCGAGATCGCGGGCGCCCGAGCCCGGTGATCCCGTGCCGCGCGCCGCCGCGGTCGCCGGAGCGGTGCTCGCCGTCATCGCGATCCGCCCGTTACTTCTGGAGGATCACATCGACGAAGGCGTCGACGGCCTGCTCGCCCGAGATCGGGCCGCCCGCGCCCCAGACGCCCGCGGGGAACGCCTGCGCGCGGCCCTCCTGCACGGCGGGGAGCGACGTCCAGATCGCGCTCTTCTCGAGCTCGTCGGTCCAGTCGCCCTCGTTCGAGTAGAAGAGGTTCGCGTCGCCGACGGCGGTGAGGCCCTCGATGTCGGTCTGCGCGAGGCCGTAGGCGGGGTCGACGCCGCCGCTGCCGTACGCCTCGTTGATGTCGTCGCTCCACGCCGGTGTGAGCCCGAGCTCGGTGCCGAACGCGGTGAACAGCGCGCCCTCGCCGTAGGGGCGGATCACGAGGTTGCTGCCCTCGACCCAGCCGTCGAAGAAGACGAAGTCGGTGGTGGGCAGGTCGGCGCCCGCGACCTCCGCCTTCGCGTCGGCGAGGTGCTGGTCGAAGTCGGCGAGCACCTGATCGGCGCGCTCCGTGCGCCCGGTCGCCTCGGCGATGAGCGAGAACACGTTCTTCATGTTGCCGATCGGGTCGGAGGCGTCGGCGCCGACGGTGACGAGCACCGGCACCTCGCTCTCCTGCTCGAGCGTCTGCACGATGTCGGCGTCGGCCTCGAACGCCTCGACGATGATGAGGTCGGGGTCGGCCCCGTAGAGCGCATCGAGGTCGGGCTCGCCGCGGGTGCCGAGGTCGACGACGTCTTCGGGCAGCTGCTCGGCGCTCACCCACGTGGCGTAGCCCTCGGGGTCGGAGACCGCGACGGGGGCGACGCAGAGGGTCATGGCGTCCTCCGCCTGCTGCCACTCGAGCACGGCGACGCGCTCGGCGGGCGCGTCGAGCTGCATGGTGCGGCCGACGCCGTCGGTGAGCTCGATCGGGCCGGTCGACGTGGCGGTCGAGTCGTTCTGGCAGGCCTCGGATGCGGCGCGGGGGGCGTCGTCGCTGCCGGCCTCGACGGTCGTCGTGCCGCAGCCTGCGGCGATGAACGCCACGGCTGTGACGGCCGCGGCTGCGGCTGCGGTGCGGAGGGCGCGGATCATGGGGGTCCTCTCGGAGGGGGTGGATGGGGGTGGAGCTGAAGCTGCGGGGGCGACGCGCTGCGGGGTCACCGTCGGGCGGCGCCGGCCGCAACCGGCGCCGCTGCGGTGCGGGGGGCGTGCCTGCTGACCGGGTCGACGCGCACGCGGCCGGTGCGCTCGTCGACGTCGACCTCGACGGGGATGCCGTACACCTCGGTGAGGTGCTCGGCGGTGAGCACGTCGGCGGGCGAGCCCGATGCGCGCACGCGACCGTGATCCATCAAGACGACGTGGTCGGCGACCCGCGCCGCGTGGTCGAGGTCGTGCAGCACGATGCCGACCGCGACGCCGGTCTGCTCGACGAGGTCTCTGACGAGGTCGAGGGTCTCGATCTGGTAGCGCAGGTCGAGATGGTTCGTGGGCTCGTCGAGCAGCACCGCTCCGGTCTGCTGGGCGACGCAGGCGGCCAGCCACACGCGCTGCATCTCGCCGCCCGACAGCTCGCCGACGGGGCGCGTCGCCATGTCGCGCACGCCGGTCGCGCCGAGGGCGTGATCGATCGCGCGGCGGTCCGCCTCGGTGAGGCCGGCGAACCGGCGGCGGTGCGGGTGGCGGCCGAACGCGACGACCTCGCCGACGGTGAGGCCCCGCGGCGCCGGGCGGGACTGCGAGAAGAGGGTGACCTCGTGCGCGAATTCGCGGGCGGTGAGCATCGAGACGGGTCGCGGCTCGGAGCTGCCGGCGCCCGTGATGGTGACTGCGCCGCTGGGGGCGGGGTGGAGGCGTGCGAGGGCGCGCAGCAGGGTCGATTTGCCGCTGCCGTTGGGCCCGACGAGGGCGGTGGCGCGGCCCGGCTGCAGCGAGACCGACACGTCGTGCACGACGGCGGTCTTGCCGTAGGCGAGGTCGAGGTGATCGCCGGTCAGCGTGACGGGCGTGCAGGCCGGGGCAGACGCGGTCGCAGGTGCGGCTGGGGGCATGGGGCGGATCCTGAATCGATAGGAGCGGTGCGGCGCTTCCGAGTCGGTTGCTCCGAGCAACTTAGGGCAGCCTTGCTTACATCAGACAGTTGTCGACGCGCTTCCTCTGCAATTTCCATGCGCCGGCTGGACCGGCGGGATGCGCGCGGCGTCTCCAGTGGCGGGGGCGCCGACCGTGCGCGAGAATCGATGCGTGGACGGCGAGACGATGCAGCGGCGAGCCGCATTGCGCGCGGACGAGCTGCCGGGCGCGGCCCTCGAGCACCCCTTCGGCCCCGATTTCGACGTCTTCAAGGTCTGCGGCAAGGTCTTCATGCTGATGTCGGATCTGCGCGGCACCCCGATCGTGACCGTGAAATCGGCGCCGGCCGACGCGAACGTGCTTCGGGAGGCCTACCCCGAGATCACGCCGGGCTATCACATGAACAAGCGCCACTGGATCACCGTCACCGGAGGCGGAGCGCTCGCACCCGAGCTGCTCGACGATCTCGTGACGGAGTCGTACCTGCTCGTCGTCGAGACACTGCCGCGGCGGCTGCGGCCCGTGGACCCCGCGACCTTCGGGCGCCGCGCATAGCGCTGCCCCGCGACTCGACGAGAGTCGCGGGGCAGTCGCCGAGCGGGCGGGTGCGCTCAGCGCGCGGAGCGGCGCACCGCGCTGCCACCGAGCACGAGGGCGCCGGCCAGCAGGAGCGCGGCGGCGACCCACGCCCACGGCGCGATGGGCGCGCCCGTCGCGGCGAGCTCGGCCGAACCCGACAGTGCGGAGGCGGAAGCGGGAGCCGCCTCGCCGCTCGCGTCGGGGATCGGCGTCGCGCCGGGGCCGTCATCGGCGGTTCCTGCAGCGCCGCCGTCGGCTGCGCCGGCCGCGGCGCCGTCAGCGCCGCTGTCAGCCGATCCGGCCGCGCCGCCCGCGCCGCCGTCAGCGCCGCCGTCAGCCGATCCGGCTGATCCACCCGCGCCACCGTCAGCGCCGCCGTCGGCCGTCTCGCCGGCGTCGGCCGCGACCGTCGCCGTCACCGAGAACGGCAGGGGCACCTTCTCGGCGTCCATGGCCGCGCCGGTCGTCAGCCACCACGGCTGCAGCTGCGGATCGAGCCACTGCACGAAGTCGGCGGGGTAGGAGTCGGGGTACGTGCGCCCGCCGAGTTCGAGGGCGCGCCCGGCGAACTCGGGCGTCGCGGTCATGGTGAGCCGGTCGCCGTCGCGCGAGACCTCGGCGTTCGAGAAGGTCGCGAGGGTCACGCGCCGGTAGCCGTCGCTCGCGAGCGAGCCGGTGACGCGCCACGCGACGTCGAACGACAGCGACCCGGTGCCGTCGGCGGCGATCTGCAGGCGCGGGTTGCCGAGAATCGTGCTGACCTCGGGTGCGAGGCCCGGGTAGTGCTGCACGAAGATGCCGTCGCGCCACACGAGGTCCGCGGCCCCCGTCGCGGTGTCGACCCACCCGGCGCCGTCGGCGAAGGCGAACTCCGCGTTCTCACGGGTGGTCGCGCCGAGCGGGCGCGGCGACCACGCCAGCATGTAGTCGTTGACCGCCCAGGCGAGCCCGCCGTCGTCGATCGTCGTCGCCTCGGCGGGCGCGTCGCCCGGCTCGGGTGCGGCCGGGCCCTCCCAGGGGCCGTTCTCCGCCGGCGGCTCGGGCTCCGCCTCCTGCCCGGGCGTGACGGCGCGCTGCGTCGGCTCGACGATGTCGCCCGTCCGCACGAGCTCGCTCAGCCGGTCGGTGTAGGGGTGGGTCACGAAGATGCGCGATCCCCCGGCGCCGATGCCGAGGCCCCAGGTGTCGGCATTGCCCGACCCGGTGCCGCCGGTCACGCCCGCCGCGGTGAAGTCGACGGCCTGCTGCGCCGTCCAGGTGTCGGGGCTGATGACGGAGACCGCGTTCGAGAAGCCGTCGGTCGTGAAGACCTCGTGCGTGGTGGGGTCGACCTCCATCTCGTACACGTTCTCGCCGACCTCGATCGGCGATCCGACGAAGCGGCCGTCGGCGACGCGCAGGCTCACGACCTTGGAGCGCTCCCAGGAGTCGGTGAGCGTGGGCGACACCGCGATGTGCAGCTCGCCCAGCCCCTCGTCCATCGCGAGGGCCGCCGCGCGGCCGCCGACCGGCGCCCCGTCGACGACGAGGGCGGAGACGGGGAACGCCAGGGAGTCGACCCAGGTGCTCGTGATGGTGCTGTACCCGGTGATCACCTTCGCGCGGCCCTCGGCGATCCAGATCATGTGGTTCGCCGCGTCGTAGACCGCATCCTTGATGAGCGGGTAGCGCTCCGTGCTGATCGCGATCGGCGCGGAGACCTCGCCGGTGGCGGGGTTCACGCGGGTGAGGGCGCTCGAGTCGTAGACGTACAGCAGGCCGGTGTCGCGATCCTCGACCATGCCGCTCGGCAGTGCGGGCACGCCGGCGATCTCGCGCACGTCGTGCTCGGCGGAGTCGAGGTCGACGACGCTGATCGTTCCGGTGCGGGAGTGCGAGACGTACAGGCTGCGGCCGTCGGCGCTCAGCACGAGGTCGGAGGGCTCGGCCTTCGGCAGGTCGATGACCTCGGCCGAGGGGGCGCCCGTCTGCATGTCGAACCAGGCGATCTGCCCGCGGGGGGTGCCGCCCGTGCTGCTGTCGACGGTGACGTAGACGCGCTGGCGGGCGTCGTCGACGACGGCGGTGCGGCTGACCTCGCCGACGCCGTGCGTGCCGGCGAGGGCGAACTGCGATGCGGCCGCGTGGGCGGGCTGCGGCATGAGGATGAGGGCGAGCCCGCCGAGCAGGAGCGCGGTGAGCGCGACGGCGAGGGCTCGGAGCGGGAGGGGGGCGTGGGTTCGCATGCGGCGATCTCTCTGGAGGAGGCGGGTGGACAGACCGCTCATCATACGAAAGTTAGGTTACCCTTCACAACGTCCGATCATCTCCCGCGTGTCCCGCGTTGCGCGGGCGCGGGATCCGCGGCAGCCAGCACGCCACGTCGCGCGCATAGGCGTCGAACTCCCCGCCGAACCGCGCGCGCAGATCCGCCTCCTCATGCGGCCTGATCGCGTGATTCCAGAAGAGCGACCCCGCGAGGGCGTACGCGACCACGAGCCACGAGCCCAGCAGGAGACCCACGCCGACGCCCTGCGCGATCCCCGCGAGCGCCATGGGATTGCGCACCCAGCGGTACGGGCCGACCACGACGAGGCGCCGCGCAGCGGCCGAGGGCAGCGGCGTCCCCTCACCGCGCGTCGACATGGCGAGCGCCGACCAGATGCCGAGGGCGCTCGCCGCCGCGAAGCAGACGCCGCCGATCGCGCCCCACACGAGGGGCGCCGGAGGGGAGAGCCGCACCCCCCAACGGGCCTCCAGCACCGCGATGCCGAGCGGCAGCACGCCGAGGAAGACGACCCAGAAGACGACCAGCTGCCGCGCCGTCCGCGCCGCATTGCGGCGTTCGGTCGCGCGCTCCGCCTCGCGGAAGGCGAACGGGCCGACGAGCAGCCGCTCGGTCGGCAGGCGGCCGCAGCGCAGCAGCACGCCCGCCCCGATGCTTCCGACCGCTGCCGCCAGCATCGCGATCGCGCCCCACCCCGCGAGCCCGGTGAGCGTCGCGTACCCCGACATGCCGGCGGCGACGAGCAGCGTCCAGGGCACCGCGATCCACGCGGCCCAGCGCGCGCCGAGGGCGACGAGCAGCGAGGCCGCGACGAAGAGGGGCAGGTCGAAGGCCGCCACGATCACCGGGTCGAGACCGCCCAGCGTGGCCCGTCGCACCCCGGGTACCGAGAAGACGCCCACCCACCACAGCGCCCCGGCCGCCGCCTGCACCGCGAAGTATCCGCGGGCCGCGGCGCCGCTCCGAGTGCTCAGACCAGGCCCATCTGGCGGGCGCGCGCGAGCGCCTCCGTGCGGCTCGACACCTTGAGCTTCTTGTAGATGCTGCGGGTCTGCGTCTTGATCGTGTTCGACGAGACGTGCAGGTCGCCCGCGATCTCGTCGATCGACCCGCCCCGCGCCAGCTCGAGCAGCACGAGCGCCTCGCGCTTCGAGAGCTGCTCGAGCACGACGTCATCGCCGGCGAACGGGCTCCCCGGGGGCATGCGCCAGACGTCGGGCGGCACGAGGGAGCGGATGAGCGCGAGCTCGGCCGCCGGAATCCAGAGGAGCGGGAGGAGGTTGTCGAGGCGATCGAGGGTCAGAAACGCCTGCGTGGCGAGCGACGTCGCGCACTCCGTGTCGCCCCGACGCGCCAGCGCGCCTGCGCGCAGCAACTGCAGCTGGGCGAGCTGCGCGGGGAACGGCCCCGCATCGGGGGTGCGGGGGTCGCGCGCCGCGGCGTCGAGCGCGTCGAGGTGCGCCAGGGCCTCGTCCGGCCGGGAGGCGAGAATCGCGAGACGCGCGCGTGAGAGGCGCGTCGAGGCCGCTCTCCCGTCGTGGGCGAGCGCCGAGCGAGCGCCGACGAGGTCGCCGGTGGCGAGCAGGAACTCCCCGCGCAGCGTCCGCAACTCCTCCGTCCAGCCCGCGGCGACCGGCAGGTGCTCGCGTTCGGCGAGTGCCGCCTCGAGCTCCTGATGCCCGAGCGCAGCCTGGTCGGCGACCAGCCGCGCCTTCCCCCGCGTCCAGACGATCGCCGGCCACAGCTCGGAGTCGTCCATGCGCGGCGCGACGGCCGCGAGCGCCTCGAACGCGTCGTCGTGCCGCCCGAGGCTCGCCGCGCGCAGCGCGGTCGCGAGGTGCCAGCCGATGCTGTGCGTCGTCTCCAGCCAGCCCGCCTGCGAGGGGTCGACGGCGGCGAGCTCGCGCTTCGAGGCCCGCAGGTCGCCCATGCGGGCGTACGCGAAGGCGAGGATCGCGTGGAGGTGGGCCTGCCGGCCCGGGTGCGCGTCGTCGGCCAGGCCCTCGGCGAGGTCGAGCACGCGCTGCACGCGACCCGCGAGCATCTCCGTGACGATGATCTGCAGGCGGGCGGCGCTCATGCCCGACCGCCAGCTCGGGGAGGCGGGCGCGCTCTGCCGCAGGAACTGCTCGCCCGCCTCCGCGGCCTCCTCGTAGGCGCGGCTCACGCGGAGGCCGGCGAAGCGGGCGAGCAGCAGGAGCCCGCCCGCCGCGCCGCTCGCCTCGGCGGCGCGATGCTCGAGCGACGGCATGCCGATCTCGAGCAGTTCGCGCATGCGCGGCGTCGGAACGAGGGCGTCCTCGCTCAGCGCCACCGCGATCATGATCGGGATGGTGCCCTCGCGCAGCTGTCGCTCGGGGGAGATGCTCCCCGCCATCGCGACGAGCTCGCGCGAGCGCTTCAGGCTGATCTCCGTGAAGTTGCGCACGAAGTGCGGGAAGATGGCGCGATCCATGTTCCCGTCGATGAGGAGTTCGAGCATGTCGATGGGGTCGGCGTGCTCGTACAGGTGGGCGAACGCGAGCCGCCGCACCTCGGCGATGCGCTCGGCGGGGAGCTCGGCGAGCGCCCGCGGGCGGAGTGCTCCGGCGATGAGCGTCTGCAGGCGGAACACGGTGCGTCCGTGCCGCGACGCGAGGCGGCCGTACCCGAGGGCGTCGAAGCGCTCGAACTCGGCCCACGAGGCCGCTCCGCCGAGCCGCTCGGCGAAGGCGCTGTCGATCTCGGGCACGAGGGAGGCGATGAGTGCGAGCTCGTGGTCGTGCGGGGACGGGAACTCGGGGGCGAAGTCGGCGAGCATGCTCTCGACGCCGCGCTGCACCTCGTCCGCCGGCGGCCGGCGGGTGCCGCCGCGCGACAGGTTCGCCATCACCGACAGCGCGAGCCGCACGGCGAGCGGGTGGCCCCGGGTGGTGCGGCGCAGCGCGGCGATCTCGGGTTCCGACAGCTGGTAGGGGAGCACGGCCGCAGCCTGAGCGATCTCGTCCGCGGTGAACGCCAGCGCGTCGGCGTGGAGCGCCGTCACGGCGAGACCGGCCGCGGTGACGGGCACCTCGAAGCGCGTGCGCGTGCGCGAGGCCGCGAGCAGCTGCAGGTTCGGCGACCGGCGCAGCAGCGACACGAGCTGATCCTGCACCGAGTCTGCGGCGCAGTGCAGGTCGTCGATCACGAGCACCATCGGCTCCGGGTCGCGCATCGAGGCCGACGTGATGCGGGGGAGCGCCTCCTCCGGGGGGATGCGGCCGTGCGCGTAGTCTTGCTCGAGCGCGGCGAACGCCTCGGGTCGCGCCGCGCTCATCGCCTGCAGCACGCGCAGCCAGAACGTGCGCGGGTCGCCCGCGCCGGCGTCGAGCGCGATCCAGGCGAACGCGCTCGATCGCTGATGCGACAGCCACTGCGACATGAGGTCGGTCTTGCCCGCGCCCTGCTCGGCGGTGATGACGGTGACGCGTCCGGCGCGGGCGAGGCGGTGCACGAGGTGGTCGCGCCGCACGTGACCGTGCGTCGCGACCGCGTCGATCTTCTCGGCCACCATCTCCCCCGGCACTGAGAATCCCCACTTCTTCAGCCCCGGTCCGGCACCGCGACCACGGGCTGAGGTGCTTCGCGAATCAAGCGGCTCCTGGTCGAGCCGGTCACAGCTTAACCGGAATGTTACCTCACGCGCCGCGCCCGGGAAGCAGCGGATTGCTGCGGCGATCGCGTCGCGGCGACAGCCGCTGTCTGGACCGGGGGAGAGACTCTGTCACAGATCCGTTACGTGAGCGCAGTAAGCTCGGGGGCGAGATTCAGACCGGACTCCCAGTCCCTTCCGAAACATGGAGACATCAATGAAGATTCGTTTCGCACTTCCCGCCTTCGCCGCGGCGGCCGTGCTCGCACTCACCGGTTGCGTGAACAACGCCGAGTCCGAGGGAGGCGCGGGATCCGGCGACGCCGCTCCGGCGGCCGAGATCACGGCGGACGACGCCGCGGTCGCGCTCCTGCCCCAAGAGCTCAAGGACTCGGGCGAGCTGCGCATCGGCACCGACGCGGAGTACCCGCCGAACGAGTACAAGGACGCCGATGGCAACCCGGTCGGCTGGGGCGTCACGCTCGCCGAGGCGATCGCCGCGAAGCTCGGGCTCGAGCCGAAGTGGGAGATCCTCGGCTTCGACAGCATCATCCCCCGCATCCAGGAGGGCGCGCTCGACATGGGCTCCTCGTCCTTCACCGACAACGTCGAGCGCCAGCAGTCGGTCGACTTCGTCGACTTCCTGAACGCGGGCACGCAGTGGGCCGCCGCCAGCGGATCCGACGTCGACCCCGACGACGCCTGCGGGCTGACGGTCGCCGTGCAGGCGACCACGGTGCAGGACACCGATGAGCTGCCGGCGAAGTCGAAGGCCTGCACCGACGCCGGCAAGGAGGCGATCGAGATTCTGCGCTTCGACGGTCAGCCCGAGGTCACGCAGGCCGTGGTCGACGGCCGCGCCGACGCGTTCTCCGCCGACCTCCCCGTCACCGGCGACGCGGTCGCGAAGCTGGGCGACCAGCTCGAGACCGTGGGCGACGTGTTCGACGCCGCCCCGTACGGCTTCGCGACGCAGAAGGACGGCGAGACGACGAAGGCCGTGCAGGCGGCGCTGCAGTCGCTCATCGACGACGGCACGTACCTCGACATCCTCACTGAGGCGGGCATCGAGGACGGCGCGGTCGAGCAGGCCGAGATCAACGCCGGCACGGAGTAGTCGCGCACATCATGACGCATACGCACTCCTCGGGTGCGGGGCCGGACGCCCCGCACCCGGAGTCGGCGCCGATCGAGGCGATCCGGCTCCGCCACCCCTGGCGCACCGTGTTCGCCGTGGTGCTCCTGCTCCTCGTCGCACTCTTCATCCACGACGCCGCCTTCAACCGCCCCGTGTTCAACTGGGGCGAGGTCGGCAAGTACCTCTTCGACGTGCGCATCGTCTCCGGCGCGGGCTACGCGCTGCAGCTCACCGTCTACTCGATGATCATCGCCGTGGTGCTCGGCGTCGCGATCGCGGTGATGCGCCAGTCGCCGAACCCGGTCGTGAAGTCGATCGCCTGGGTCTTCCTGTGGCTCTTCCGCGGCACCCCGGTCTACGTGCAGCTCGTCTTCTGGGGCCTGGTGCCCACGATCTACAAGTCGATCAGTCTCGGCGTGCCGTTCACCGAGGCCGCGTTCACCCTCAACACCAAGGATCTGCTGAGCTACTTCACGCTCGCCGTCATCGGTCTGGCCCTCAACGAGGCTGCGTACATGGCGGAGATCGTGCGGGCGGGCCTCCTGTCGGTCGACAAGGGGCAGAACGAGGCGGCGACCGCGCTCGGGCTCGGCTGGTGGCACACGATGAGCCGCGTGATCCTGCCCCAGGCGATGCGCGTCATCATCCCGCCCACGGGCAACGAGGTCATCTCGATGCTGAAGACGACCTCGCTCGTCACGGCGGTGCCCTTCACGCTCGACCTCTACGGCCGGGCGCGCGACATCTCGGCGGTGACGTACCAGCCGGTGCCGATGCTGATCGTGGCGTCCATCTGGTACCTGGCCGTCACCTCGATCCTCATGGTCGGCCAGTACTTCCTCGAACGGCACTTCGCGCGCGGCGTGCTCCAGCGGCCCGACGTCATGAAGCCGACGGTCGAGACCCAGTCGGTGGGCGTCGTCGGCGTGGAGGATCCGGCGCACCCGACCTACCCCAGTGCCGGCGGCGGCGAGAGCATCGTGCCACCGCACCATCGACCCGGAGGGGGAGGCGCATGAACGTGCACGCGACCGATACGCCCATGGTGCGGGCGGAGGGCGTCTCCAAGGCCTTCGGCTCGAACCTCGTGCTCAAGTCGATCTCGCTCGAGGTGCAGCGCGGCGAGGTGCTCTGCCTCGTCGGCCCCTCGGGCTCGGGCAAGTCGACCTTCCTGCGGTGCATCAACCACCTCGAGACCGTCAACGCCGGCCGGCTCTCCGTCGACGGCGAGCTCGTCGGTTACCGTCAGAAGGGCGACAAGCTCTACGAGATGCATCCGCGCGAGGCCGCGGAGCAGCGCCGCGACATCGGCATGGTGTTCCAGCGGTTCAACCTCTTCCCGCACATGACCGCGCTCGAGAACGTGATGGTCGCCCCGACGCTGCTGAAGAAGGGCGACAAGGCGAAGTTGAAGTCGCGCGCGATGGAGCTGCTCGCCCGCGTCGGCCTGGCCGAGCGGCACGACTACTACCCGGCGCACCTCTCCGGCGGGCAGCAGCAGCGCGTCGCGATCGCGCGTGCGCTCGCGATGGAGCCGAAGCTGATGCTGTTCGACGAGCCGACCTCGGCGCTCGACCCCGAGCTCGTGGGCGAGGTGCTCGACGTGATGAAGGGGCTCGCCGAGAGCGGCATGACGATGATCGTGGTGACGCACGAGATGGGCTTCGCGCGCGAGGTCGCCGACAAGCTCGTCTTCATGGACGGCGGCGTCGTCGTGGAATCGGGGGACCCGGCTGAGGTGCTGTCGAACCCGCAGCGCGAGCGCACCAAGGCCTTCCTGTCGAAGGTGCTGTAGGCGTCTGAACCTCTCCGCCACGACGGCGGAGGATCGTGGCGAGGGCCCGGATGGGCCCCCGCCACGTGTGCAATACCCGGCGGTGCGGGGTGCGAACCCGGTGCGGCCGGAGTCAATGAGGACTGAGAGAAAGGCAACGATGGTTACGAAACGGTCATCAACGGCCATGATCGGTGCGGGGGCACTGGTCGCGGCGTTGTTCGCGGGGGCGATACCCACTGCGGCGACTGCGGCACCGGGCGACGCGCCCACCCCCATCACCTACGAGATCTCCGACCGCGTGCAGGGGCCGGCGAGCTACCCGGTGCAGACCCCGCTCCCCGAGTCGCCCGACGACGCGAACGATCAGTCGCTCGTTCGCGGCGCCGTGCCCTACGCGGAGGTGGCGCGCACGGTGAACGGTCTGATGGCCGAGAGCGACCGCGTGTCGGCTCAGGTGGTGGGCAGCTCCGTGCAGGGGCGCGACATCCAGCTCGTCACGGTCACCGCCCCCGAGACGGCGGAGCAGACCGCGCAGCAGCGCGCCTGGAAGGAGCGCATCAAGCAGGATCCGGCGGGCGCCGCCGCCGACACCGCCCTCACCGAGGGCTACAAGGTGCCGATCTGGTTCAACGGCAACATCCACGGCAACGAGTGGGAGGGCGCCGACATCATTCTCGAGTACATCGAGAAGCTCGCCACCTCCGATGATCCGGCGATCGTCGACATGCTCGAGCAGTACCGGTTCTACTTCACCGTGACCAACAACCCCGACGGCCGCGTCAACGGCACGCGCGCGAACGCCGAGGGCTTCGACGCGAACCGCGACATGATCACGGGTGCGACGCCGGAGTCGCGCGTGATCCGCGACCTCGCGGGCGTCATCCAGCCGACCTTCTACGTCGACCTCCACGGCTACACCGACGTGCTGCAGATCGAGCCCTGCGGCCCGCCGCACGGCGAGAACTACGAGTACGACCTCTTCCTGCCGCACGCCTACTCGGCTGCGCTCGCGATCGAGGAGGCCGTGGTCGGCGCGAACATCGAGGGCAACCCGCTGACCGACGACGGCGGCATCCTGATCCCCTACCGCGACATCCGCTCGGGGTGGGACGACTGGCCCCCGCTGTTCACGCCGCAGTTCCTCGCCTACCAGGGCGCCGTCACCAACACGGTCGAGCTGCCGCTCGGTCGCGGCGGCAACCCGGATCAGGCGGAGCGCGAGCGCCGCACGGGCGTCAACGTCGAGGTCGGCATGGTGACGGTCGAGACCGCGACCGCCTACTTCGCCGAGAACTCGGGGGCACTGCTGCAGAACCAGATGGAGATCTTCCGTCGCGGCGACGCGGGCGAGCCCCTCAAGACCATCCCCGCCGATCCGAACCCCGCCGACTACCCGGGCATTCCGCACGAGTGGATCGACGTCTGGGACGAGACGGACGTGTACGGGGCCGAGTTCCCCCGCGCCTACGTGATCCCGGAGAACACGGAGCAGCAGCGCTCCGTGACCGACGCCGCGCGACTGGTCGACCAGCTGATCGCGAACGGGGTGGAGGTCTCGCGCGCGACCACGCCGCTGACCGTGGGCGAGACGACGTACCCTGCCGGGAGCTACGTGGTCGACATGCACCAGCCGCTCCGCGGCATGGCGAACGTGCTGCTCGCCGACGGATCCGACATCACGGAGCGCGTGCCCGACATGTACGACATGTCGGCGTGGAGCCTCGCGCTGCTGTGGGGCGCCGACGTCTTCGCCGTCGGTGCATCGCAGGATGCGTCGCTCGACGGCGTGGGCCTCGAGCTCGTCGCCGAGGCGGCGCCGACCGGCGTGCTGCCGGAGGAGGCCGGCTACCTCGAGCTCGCGACCGCCGGCGCCGCGGAGTACCAGGCGATCAACGTGCTGCTCGCGCAGGGCGTCGCCGTCTCCTCGTTCACCGACGGCTCGGTCATCATCGGGGCCGACGAGGCCTCGCGCGCGGCCGCCCAGGCCGTCGCCGAGACCTACGGCGTGCAGTTCACCGCGACCACGGGCGTGCGCCTGCTCACGGAGCCGAGCACGCCGCTCAAGGCGCTGCGCGTCGCGTACTCGGGCGCGCAGGATGACCGGGTGACGCTGAGCCGTCTCGGCTTCACCGATCAGGTGCGCGTCGACGCGGCATCGCTCACGGCCGATCCGACGCTGCTCGACGGCGTCGACGTGCTGTGGGTCGGCGGCAACCTCGCGTTCACCCCGGCGCAGGCCGCCGGGTCGGATGCCGTGGCCGCCTTCATCGCCGCCGGCAACGGCGTCGCGGGCCGGGGCACCGCGGTCGCGAACTTCGCGGCCGCGTTCGGCCTCACCCAGGTGACGGCGAAGGCGGGCACCAGCGGCTCGAACGGCATCGTGCACGTGGAGAACGCCGAGGGCGGGCTGTTCTCGACGTACGCGCAGGACACGGCGTTCGTCACGCCGGCGGTGTGGTACACGAATCTCGGCGAGAACGCCGAGGTCGAGCAGAGCTACGCGGCGGAGAACCTGTTCGTCTCGGGGCACTGGCGCGATGTCGGCGGCAACGGGGCCCAGGGCACGGCGCGCGCCGATGCCGCGGGCCAGGCGTCGGCCGTATCCGCGGTCGCGGAGTCGGGGAGCGAGCTCGTCATGCTCGGCACCTCGGTGAACTTCCGCACCCATCCCGTGGGTAGCTACCCGTGGATCGCGCGGGCGCTGTTCGAGGTGAACGCGAACCCGGGCGCGGCGGTGCCGGTGGTGCTCGGCGAGGAGCACCTCACCGACGACACCCGGGGCGGCGTGCAGGTGCCGGCCGAGATCGAGATCGGCGCGTCGTTCGACGTGACGTTCTCCGATGTCGCCGACGGCACCGAGGTGGCGCTCAGCTACTTCGGCGAGGGCGTTCCCGCCGAGTCGGGCGGAGCCGCCGCGGAGTCGCTCGTCGCGATGGGCACGGTGACCGGCAACACGCTCACCGTCGATGCGCTCCCCGAGGGCATCGAGCCCGGCGAGCTGCGCATCGCCGCGACGCAGGCCGAGGGCACGGTGCTCATCGGCTGGGACGACACGGTCGCGGTGGCGGCCGAGGTTCCCGGCGGCGACCCGGGCGCGAACGCGGCCGGCGCAGCCGACGGCACGACGGCCGGTGCCGCCGACGGCACCGCGAGCGGTTCGGCCGCGGGTGCGGCCGACGGAACCTCCTCGGCCGCGGGCGGATCGGCCTCGGCCGACGGCGCTGCGGCGAACGGGGGCGCCGATGGGCGTCAGGGCGAGCTCAGCAACACGGGCGGCATGGAGCTCACCGCGGGCATCGCGCTCGCGCTGCTGCTCGCGCTCGGCGGAGGCGCCGTGCTGATGGCGCGTCGCAAGCGTCTCGCATCGGAGAGCGCGCAGGAGACTGCCGCGTAATCGGGTCGCACGATCGGCGCGGGGGTGGGGGCCTGGCCTCCACCCCCGCGCTGCGTGTTACGCGCCCTCGCCGAGGTCGTTCTTGATCTTGGTGGTCGAGACGCCCTCGGTGCGGTCGAGGTAGACGACCTCGCAGTAGTCGCGCAGGATCTCGAATCGCGGGTCGCCCTCCCAGTCGCCGCCCATCACGACGGTGTCGATCTCGTACTTCTGCACGTCGCGGATCTTCTGATCCCAGGCGTCCTCGGGGATCACGAGGTCGACGTAGCGCACCGCCTCGAGCATGTTCTTGCGCGTCTCGAAGTCGTGATAGGTCTGCTTGCCCTTGCCGGCGTTGAACGCCTCGGTCGACGCGGCGACGACGAGGTAGTCGCCGAGCGTGCGGGCGCGGCGCAGGAGTCGAATGTGGCCCCAGTGCAGCAGGTCGAACGTGCCGTAGGTCAGGATCCGCTTCATGCTCCCAGTGTACGGTTCGCGGGGCGGCGCAATCCGCGACCGCCCGGCCGCCGACTCCAGCCGGCGCAGGCCACGGGCGTCGGGCGTCAGGCGTCAGGCGACCAGCACCCACACGCCCGCGACCGCCGAGACGATCGCGATGAGCAGGGCGAGGCCGATCAGCACGGCGTGCACCGTGAGGAAGGTGGTGGCGCGCCCCTGCTCGTCGCGCGCACGCGGATCCTTCGAGATGCGCGACCAGAAGCGCGGCCACACGACCACGTTGTAGAAGGCGTTGACGAGCAGCAGGATTCCGGCGAAGACGACCATCATCTGTTCAGTGTAGATGCGCCCGGGCGCCGTCGCAGCGGTGCGGCCGCGAACCGCGATCACGCCGCGGCGGGCCGGGAGGCGCGCAGACTCGCGAGGCCGAACGCGAGTTCGCAGAGTGCGACGGCGGCCAGCATGAGCAGCACCGCGGGCCAGCCCACGCCCGCCTCGACGAGCAGGCCGGGCACGAGGGGCCCGGCCGCCGCGGCCCCGTAGCCGAGGCCCTGGCTGATCGCCGAGAACGCCGCGGTCTGCGCCACGTTCGGGGAGGTGAAGACGATGAGCGCGATCGACAGGCCGAAGGCGGCGCTCAGCGCGACGCCGAGGATCGCGATGCTCGCGGGCATCAGCGCGGCCGGCGCGAAGCCGAGACCGACGAGGCCCGTGACCGCGAGCGAGGCCGCGCGCCAGCCTCGTCACGAAGTACCGGCGCCTCGACCTGCTGAACGGGGTGAGCTTCACGCTCGACCGGGGCGAGGCGCTCGGCCTCGTCGGCGAATCCGGTTCGGGCAAATCGCTCACCACCCGCGCGATCACCCGCATGCTGGCGCGCGGGTTCCGCACCACCGGCGAGGTGCGGTTCGACGGCGACTCCGTGCTCGACATGAAGCGCGAGCGCCTGCGGCAGTACCGTGCGCGAGACGTCGGCATGATCTTCCAGGATCCGCGGGCGCACGTGAACCCCGTGCACACCGTCGGCGACTTCCTCACCGAAGCGCTCGTGCGCGATCGGGGGGTGCCGCTCGACGAGGCGAAGCGCCGCGCCGTGCAGCTGCTCGACGAGGTCGGCGTGCGGCACGCCGAGCGACGGCTCGCGCAGTACCCGCACGAGCTCTCGGGCGGCCTGCTGCAGCGCGTCATGATCGCGAGCGTGCTGCTCGCGGAGCCGCAGCTCATCCTCGCCGACGAGCCGACCACCGCGCTCGACGTCACCGCGCAATCCGACGTGATGGCGATCCTCGACGAGCAGCGCAGGGCGCGCGGGCTCTCCCTGCTCTTCATCACCCACGACCTCGAACTCGCGAACGCCTGCTGCGACCGGCTGGCCGTCATGTACGCCGGCGAGATCGTCGAGCAGGGGGCCGAGGTCTACGCATCGCCCCAGCACCCGTACACGATCGAGCTGCTCGGGGCGCGGCCCAGCATCGAGCAGCGGCTCGACCGCCTGCCCGTGCTCGAGTACACCCCCGAGATCCACGAAGCACTGAAGGCGAGGGCCGACGCATGAGCGCACCCATCATCACCGTGAACGACCTGCGCAAGGTGTTCCCCGCCCCGCGCGGATCGGGCGGCGAGGACGTCGTCGCCGTCGACGGCGTGTCGTTCGAGCTGCGGGCCGACGAGTGCCTGGCGATCGTGGGGGAGTCGGGATCGGGCAAGACGACGGTCGCGCGCATGATCGTGGGGCTCGAGACCGTCACCTCGGGCGCGGTGACGGTGCTCGGGGCGGATCGTACCGCCGCTCCCCGCAGCCTCGCCGCCCGCCGCGAGCGCGCCCGCGAGGTGCAGTACCTGTTCCAGGATCCCTACTCGTCGCTCAACGGCCGCCAGCGCATCGGCGAGGTCATCATGTCGAACCTGCGACTGCACGCGAAGGCGGCCGGAGCGCGACCGGCCACCGGCACGGTGACGCAGCGGGCGCAGGGGATTCTCGACTCCGTCGGACTGCCGCAGCGCTTCTTCGACCGGTACCCGAAGGAGCTCTCGGGCGGGCAGCGCCAGCGCGTCGCCATCGCCCGGGCGCTCGCGGCGGACCCGAAGGCGATCGTGCTCGACGAGGCCGTCGCCGCGCTCGACGTGTCGATCCAGGCGCAGATCCTCAACCTGCTGGCCGACATCAAGGCCGAACGCCAGGTGAGCTACCTCTTCATCTCGCACGACCTCGCCGTCGTCAACCAGATCTCCGACCGCATGGTGGTGATGGAGAACGGCGTCATCGTCGACCAGGGCGCGACCGCCGAGCTGCTCGCGCGGCCGACGCACCCCTACACCCGGTCGCTGCGCGCCGCCGTGCCGGGCCCGGGGTGGAGGCCGAAGCGGCGCGAGAAGCTGGCGTCGTGAGCGCCGGACCGGAGGCGCCCGCGTCGGTGGCCGTGCGCGTCTCCCACGCGGTCGTCTGCGACGCGGAGCGCCCCGGCGGGCCCGGGTTCGTCGAGATGCGCGACGCGGTCGTGCTCGTCGTGGGGGAGCGCATCGCCGCCGTCGCCCAGGGGGCGGCCGGCGACGCGCTCGCCGCCGGGGCCGCCGAGGTGATCGATCTCGGCGAGAGCGTGCTCATGCCCGGTCTCATCGACCTCGAAGGGCTCGTCGACATCGACCACCTGCTGCTCGACTCCTGGTGGAGCCCCGAGCACGAGGCGCGCCTCGAATGGTCGGCCGAGTACGCCCGTTCGCCCCGCGAGGTGCTCTCGCCCGCCGATCGCAGCCTGCTGCGCCGATACGGTCTCGTGCAGCTGATCCTCCACGGCATCACCACGGCGATGCCGATCTCGACCGAGATCCACGGGGCGTGGGCCGAGACGCACGACGACCTGCTCGACACCGCCCGCACCGCCAGCGAGTTCGGCATCCGCACGTTCCTCGGCCCGTCGTACCGGTCGGGCGTGCACGTCGCGCACGCCGACGGCTCGGCGGGCATCCACTGGGACGAGGCGCGGGGCGAGGCCGCCTTCGCCGACGCCGTGCGCTTCCTCGACACCGTCGACGCGCTCGGCGATCCGCTCGTCACCGGCGTGCTCGTGCCGTGCCGCATCGAGACGGTGAGCGACGCGCTCCTCGCCGAGACCGGCCGCATCTCGGCGCAAAGGGGCGTGCTCGTGCGCGCGCACGCCACCCAGGGGCTCGACTCCGAGATCGGGGTGCTGGCCCGCGACGGGCGCGGCGCGCCGCTCGACGTGCTCGACCGCGCGGGCCTCCTCACCGACCGCCTCACGCTCGCGCACGGCGTCTACCTCGACGTGCACCCCGACGTGCACGGCGAGGATCGCGGCGACCTCGCCCGGCTCGCCGCCGCGGGCGCCTCGATCGCGCACTGCCCGCTCACCAACGCGCGATACGCGTTCTGGCTCGAGCGCCTCTCCCAGTACCTCGACGCCGGCGTGAACATCGCGCTCGGCACCGACTCCTTCCCGCCCGACCTCGTGCGCGCGATCGACGCCGGGGTGCAGCTCGCGAAGGCCCAGCACGGCGATCTCGGGCGGGGCATGCTCGCCGAGTACGTGGAGGCGGCGACGCTCGGCGGAGCTCGCGCGCTGCACCGCCCCGACCTCGGCCGCATCGCGCCCGGAGCCGCCGCCGACCTCGTCGCGTTCGCGCTCGACGACGTGCGGCTGGGCACCGTCGACGACCCGATCCGCACCCTCGTGCTCGCCGGCACGGGCCGCGATGCGCGCTTCAGCATGGTCGCCGGCCGCGTGATCATGCGCGACGGGGCGATCCCCGGCGTCGACCTCGCCGCGCTGCGGCGCGAGGGTCAGCGGATCTTCGAGCAGCTGCGGGCCGCGTACCCCGAGCGCGACGCCCGCGCCGCGCTGCTCGGTTCGAGCGAGGCGGAGCTCTTCCCCCCGGTGTTCCCGGCGTCGGCGGCGCCGTCGCTCGCGCCGGGGCCGCCGTTAGGCTGACCGCATGCATGAGTACCGGCAGATCGTTCGCAAATGGGTGAAGCCCGAAGACCTGAACCAGCACGGGGCGCTGTTCGGCGGCCGCCTCCTCCAGTGGGTCGACGAGGAGGCGGCCATCGTCGCCGTGGCGCAGCTCGGCACCATCGACGTGGTGACGCGGCACATGTCGGCGATCGACTTCTCGGCGCGCGCCGACCGCGGCGACCTGCTCGAGCTCGAGTACACGATCGTCGCCTACGGCCGCACCTCCATCACGCTGGCCTGCCGCGTCGTGAACGCCGTGACCGGCGCCGAGATCCTCACGCTCGAGCGCATCGTGTTCGTGGCGGTCGACTCGGCGGGCGCGCCGATCGTGCACGGCCGCACGCAGCCGACCGCGGGAACGGAGCGGCTGCGCGAGCCGTCGCAGCGGTGAGGGCTACTCGGCGGGGCGGCCGGGCTGCTCGGCGGGGCGCAGGTCGTAGGTGACCCAGGGCGTCTGCTGCGCGACGCGGTCGTAGAGGCTCCGGGCCGTGGTGTTCTGCTCGTCGGTGATCCAGCGCACCAGCGATGCGCCCTCGTCGCGCGCGATCTCGGCGAGGCGGTGCAGAATCGCCGTGCCCGTGCCCGTGCCGCGCGCATCGGCCGCGGTGAAGAGGTCGTCGAGGTAGATGCCGCTGTCGCCCATGATGGGGCGGGCGTAGGCGCGGTAGTGGGCGATGCCGACCGGGGAGCCGTCGATCTCGGCGATGAGGCCGCGAGTCTGGTGGGCGGGATCGGCGAGCCAGCCCCACACCGTCGTGTACACGCGCTCGTCGTGCGGCTTCCCGTAGAAGTCGCGGTAGCCGCGGTACAGGGCCGCCCACGCGTCGCGATCCTCCGCGGCGACACCGCGCACGACGACGCTGCTGCCGCGCTCCGTCTCACTCATGCGAGGCGCTCCGTCTCACTCATGCGAGGCGCTCCGTCTCGACGAACACGATCGGCGCGCCGTCGCCGCGGTTCTCGACCCGGTGCTCGGAGCCGGCGGGGCGCGTGTAGCTCTGGCCGAACGTGAGCTCGGCGACGATCTCGCTCCCGTCGGCGGCGATCACGTGCATCGTGTCGGTGACGAGCGGAACGACGACGTACTCGAAGTCGTGCCGGTGCATCGGGATCGCACCCCCGGCCTCGATGGTCCACCGCGTCACGCGGAAGAACTCGTTCTCGAGCTGCACCTCGCCCGTCGATCCCGTGCCGTGCGCGTCGCTGCTCATGCATCCTCCTCGATCGTGGTGCGGCGCCGTCCTCGAGCGCCGCGCGGTGCCCTCAGCCTACGCCCGCTCGGCCCGCCCCGTCCCGGCGTCCGCGCCAACCATGCGAGCGGGGTCGCTTCCGGTGGGTGTCGCGAGGCGACACCCACGCAAAGCGACCCCGCTCGCACGGGTGGGGCGGCCGCGGGTCTCGTGCTTTTCGCGCACAACGGTCATGATGTGAGGCAAGGGGGCGCACCGGCGCCTCGTTCCCCGGGCTTCGGAGGCGATCATGTCCACGAGAACCACTCCCCAGCAGCACCTTCCCGGCGACGGGCTCCGCACCGCGCTCGGCATCGGCGGGCTCATCGCGATCGTGCTCGGCCTGCTCATCGTGTGCTTCCCGGCGGCCTCGGGAGCGGTGACCATGCAGATCGTGGCGGCGCTCGCCGCCGCCTACGCGCTGGTGGTCGGCGTGGTGTACCTCGGCACCGCCGTGTTCGCGCGCACGATCCGCGGCTGGGCCCGCACCGGGCGGGTGGCGCTGGGCCTGCTCTACATCATCGGCGGGGTGGTGATGCTGGTGAACCTCGGTGCGACGGCCGCGATCCTCGCGATCTTCCTGTCGGTCACCGTCGGTGCACTGTGGGTGTTCGAGGGGGCGCTCGCGTTCGCCACGCTCAAGCAGTCTCCCAGCCGGGCGTGGAGCATCGTCCACGGCGTGGTCAGCGTGCTCGCGGGCGCCGTGCTCATTCTCACCCCGCTGCTCGCCGCCGTGACGCTCTGGCTGCTGCTCGGCGTCTCGATGCTGGTGCTCGGCGTCGTGCAGGCCGTGCGCGCGTTCGGCATGAAGCCGGCGGCATGAACCCGGCGGTCTGAACCCGGCGGCCTGAACGCGGCGGCCTGAACCCGAGAAGGCGGCCGCCCGAAGCTCACGGGCGGGGCGGGGCGGGGCAGCCGAGGCCGACCGGCGCTAGCGCATCCCCTCGAGCAGCTCGGCGGTGATCTCGTCATCGCCCGCGGCGAGCGTCACGTATTTGCGCAGCACGACGAGCGAGGCCGAGGCCTTGTCGAACTCGGCGGCGACGAAGCGGTCGGAGCCGATGAGCGCGAGTGCGTCGCGGGCCGGCATCACCGCGCCCTTCACCTGCTCGCTGCGCCCGGCGGGGGCGATGGCGCGCAGTTCGGCCATCGAGGTGAAGATCGGCAGCACGGGCTGGCCGGTGGTCGAGCGGATCATGCGCACGCGGTGCCCCCGCTTCTTCGACGGGGCGCCGGTCACGTCGACGACGAGGTAGCCGTCGCGGAGGGCGTTCAGAAACGCCGCGAGGTGCGTGTAGTCGGGGGTCTGCTGCAGCGCGGTCAGCGCTTCGCGCACCGGGGTGTTCGCGTAGTCGGCGTGCACGTCTTCGGGGATCGGCGGCTGCTCGGTCATGGTTCCAGCCTACGGGTTCACTCCTCGCCGATGCCGCGCGCGGCGAGGGCTTCTCCGGTGAGCTGTGCGTGCGCGACGGTGCGCAGCACGAGCGGCACGACGCGGGCGCGGGGGCTCCGCTCGAGTCCGCGCGCCCGGGCCGCGGCGGCGGTCTCCTGCGCCATGCCGAGAATGCTCGGGATGGAGCGGATCACGAGGGAGCAGGCGAGCGCGAAGCGCTCGGGTTTCGCGCCGAATCGGCGGAAGGGGCCGAGGCCCCGGGTGATGGTGTCGAGCATGTCTTCGACGGCGGTGCTCGCCGTCACCGCGCTCGCGGCGAGCACGAGTGCGAAGAGGTCTCCGATGACGGAGTAGCCGCGGGCGGCGCCGGCTGCCCAGGCTGCGGCGGAGGGCAGTGCGAGCCCGCTCGGCCCCCACCCGCCGTCGCGGGCGAAGGCGGCGCTCGCGGCAGTGAAGACGAGCAGGGGAACGGCGACGAGGGCGAAGCGGCGGGCGACGCGCCCGAAGTCGCGGCCGCGGAGGCCGGCGATGGCGGCGGCGGCTGCGGCGAGCAGCAGGCCGACGGTCGTGGCCGCGGGGCCGCCGGTGGCGGTGGTCGCGATCGCGAATGCGAACAGGCCGAGCAGTTTGAGGCCGGGGCGCACCCGGTGCAGTGGCCCCCGGCGGGCGATGTACTCGCCGAGCGGCGATGCCGAGGTCATGGCGCCACCGTGCTCCGGTAGTGGGCGACCGCTGCCGGGGCGTCGCCGTCGAACACGATGCGGCCGTCGTCGACGACGAGCGCCCGGTCGGCCTGCGCGGCGAGTTCGAGATCGTGGGTGACGACGATCACCTGCTGGGGCAGCGACATGAGCAGGCGGCTGATCATGCGGGCGTTGCGCAGATCGAGCAGGGTGGTGGGTTCGTCGGCGACGAGGATCGCCGGGTCGGTCGCGAGCACCGACGCGATGGCGAGCAGCTGCTTCTGACCGCCCGACAGGGTGTGCACGCTGCGGTCGGCGAGGGGCTGCAGGCCGAAGCGATCGAGCGCGGCCAGCGCTGCGGCGCGGCGCGCACCGGGGTCGCGGTGACTGCGCCGGAGGGAGAGCGAGACGTCTTCGACGGCGGTCGGCATGATCAGCTGGGCGGCCGGGTCGGTGAAGACGAAGCCGACTGCCCGGCGCACGGCGGCGCCGTCGCGAAGGGTGTCGAGCGACCGCGTTCCGTCGTCGCCCTGCAGCTCGATGTTCACGCTGCCCGCGCTCGGCTCGACGAGTCCGTTGACGAGTCGGGCGAGCGTGGACTTGCCCGAGCCGTTGCCGCCGATGACGGCGATGCGGCGCTCGCGCAGCGTCAGCGAGGTGGGGTGCAGGATCGTGACGTCGGCGTGAGCGGTGGGGGCGGTCACGACCGCGCCCTGCAGGTGGATCGCGCTGGCCGGGCGAGGGCCCGCCGGGGGTGCGGTCATCGGCGCGGCAGGAGGGCGGGGAACGCCCGGTGCACCGCGGACGCGACGATCGCGACGATGAGGGTCTTCACGAGGTCGCCGGGCCAGAAGGCGAGGTCGAAGAGGAAGGCCGATCCGATGCTCATGTCGGCGCGCCAGGCGAGGCCGAGCGGCCCGAGCGTGTGCACGAAGACGAGGTTCGCGAGGAGACCCGCGGCGAAGACGAGCGGCACGCTCGTCGCGGTCTTGCGGCGGGGCAGGCGCTCCACGACGAATCCGATGAGCCAGGCGGCGAGGGGGAAGCTGACGAGGTAGCCGACGGTGGGCCCGGCGAACGGCGCGAGCCCGGCCGATCCTCCGCTGAAGACGGGGAGCCCGGCGGCGCCGACCACCAGGAAGAGCAGCACCGCGAGGGTGCCGCGGCCGGCTCCGAGCACGGCGCCGGCGAGCATGACCGCGAGGGTCTGCAGCGTGATCGAGGCGGGCCCGAGGCTGATGCCCGGAATGATCGAGCAGACCGCGATGAGCGCTGCGAAGGTCGCGATGAGGGCGAGGTCGGTGGCGACGTGCCGGCGGCGCGGGGCCTGCCGCGCCTCCTGCTGCGCGGTGGTGAGGTCTGCAGTGGTCACGGTGCCTCCGGGGTCTGGCCGTCTGGCGGCTGCGGGGGTGCTGGATGCGGTGGTGCGGGCGTCGATGCGGCGGATGCCGGGCGACGAACCTGAACAGTGTTCTGGTGAACGGTGTTCAGGTTAGCGGTAGGCTGAGGGGATGCGCAACACGCTCGCCGACGTGGTCTCCGCGGCGCTGCGCGTGCTCGACGAGCAGGGCCTCGAAGGCTGCTCCATGCGCCGGGTGGCCGCCGCGCTCGACGTGCAGCCGAGTGCGCTCTACCACCACGTGCCCGACAAGCAGACCCTGCTCGCCCGCATGGCCGATGTGATCGTGGGCGGCGTGAGCGCGGGCGGGCCGCCCGGAGCGGGTCCGAGCGACGCGACGGCTGCGGCCCGGCGCATGTGCCTGGAGATGCGGCGCGCGATGCTGGCGGTGCGCGACGGCGCCGACGTCGTCGCGACCGCCGCCGCGTTCAGGCTCGGCTCGTCGGCCGTCGAGCAGCGGCTGGCCGAGCGGGTCGGCGCCGACGGCGCACGGGCGCTGCTCTTCTACACGTTCGGGCAGGCGCAGTCGACGCAGACGCACCTGCAGGCCGCCTCGCTCGGCGCCCTGATCGGACCCGAGAGCGGGCGAACGGCGGGCGGCGCGGATGCGCACGGAGCATCGCCGGATCCCGCAGCCGAACTCGACGCCTCGTTCGAGCGGGGCCTCGACATCATCATCGCGGGCCTCCGCGGCGCACCGGCCCGAGCTGCGACCGGCGCCGCCGCGGGCGCGGCGAACGGTATTCTGCACTGATGACGTCTCGCGATCTCACGTACGACCTCGGCCCGGTCTCGATGGCGTACACCGAGTCGCGCGAGTTCGACGGAGCTCCGGATCGCACCTACGTACTGGTGCACGGCATCGGCATGGGCCGGGTGGTGTTCGCCGGGGTCGGCGCAGAGCTCGCCCCCGAGGGGCAGGTGCTCGCGATCGATCTGCCCGGCTTCGGCGACTCGCCCGAACCCGGTTCGGCGGCGACGCTCGAGCAGACCGCGGAGGTGGTCGCCGGGTTCGTCCGCGATCGCGCGACGGGGCCGGCGGTGCTCGTGGGGCACTCGATGGGAACGCAGATCGTCGCGGAGGTCGCGTACCGGCACCCCGAGCTCGTCGAGGCGCTCGTGCTCATCGCCCCGACCGTGAACCCGCGCGAGCGCTCGGCGATCCGCCAGGGTCTGCGCATGGCGCAGGATCTGATCGGCGAATCCCCGAAGGTCATCCTGCTCGGGCTGCGCGAGTACGCGAAGACGAGCCCGAAGTGGTTCCTGAACAAGCTCCGCTTCATGCTGGCGCACCGCCTCGAGCGGATCTGCCCCGGCATCGCGGCGCCGACGCTCGTGCTCAGCGGTGCGACCGACCGGGTCTGCCCGCGGGAGTGGGTGCTGCAGGTCGCGAGGGCCCTGCCCGATGGCGCCTTCGAATCCATCCCGCACCGCGGGCACGAGGCCATCATCCGCAGCCCGGAGCCGGTGGCGTCCATGATCCTCGACTTCGTGCGGCGACGCTCCGCGGGGGCGTCTCGATCGGAGTACCCTGGGCACGGTGAGTGAGCAGGAGAGAGCGGCGAAGCGGGCGATCGTGATGTGGGTCGCCGCGGGCATCGTGGTGTGCGGCGGCATCGGAGCCGTGCTGGGCGGCATGATCGGACTCGTCGGCCTGGGCGCCGGCACCGGGCTCGCGGTCGGCGCCGTAGCAGGTTTTCTCATCGGCATGCCGTCGGGCGGCGGCGAGTAGCTGCGCCGCGGCCGTTGCGTGCCGGCCCGCGCCGTGCTGCCCTGTGCTGCCCGGCGCCGTGCTGCCCGGCGCCGTGCGTCATGCAGGAGATCCGGCGCAGAGCGGGCGCAGCTGCCGAATCCCTCCTGTCTGAACCCGAATCCACTGCGTGAGCGTCGGCGGCGCCGCCTACGCTGCTGCCCGTGGGGCAACGATCGAACCTGATCCAGGTCGCGAGCGACGAGTGGATCGTCATGCGCGAGTTCGCGCAGTACCCGAAGGCGGTGATCCGCGGCATCCGCGACACCTCGGGCGACGCCCGGTATCTCCTGCTCGCCTGGCATCCGGTGCGGCACCGGCAGCGCATGGTGGGCATCTACCCGACGCGCGAGGAGGCGGAGGCCGCGGTGCCGTGGCCGTCGCGCTCGCCACAGCTGCCCGGTCTGCCCCCGACGCATCCGGCGCATCCGGCGCATGAGCCGCACTCCTCGCGGGCGCCGTCGCACGCGACGCACCCGTCGCGGTCGGTGGCGCGCGGTCCGCGGTGAGATCGTCTACACTCGAACATATGTTCGAATCTGTCATCGGCCCGAAGATGCCGCTGCTCGACGACACAGTGGTCGTCTGGTTCGTCGAGGGGCGCCCCGCCCGGCTGGTGTTCGAGCGGGTGCGCTGGCGGGTCGAGGGCGAACCCCGCCCGATCATCGAGGTGCCCGACGGCCACATGCATCCGCTGATCACGCACGTCTCCGAGCGGCAGACGGGCTGGCGGTGCTCGGTGCGCCGAGACGGCGGCGGCGAGCGGCTCGAGCTCGCGGTGCGGCGCGACGGTGTGCGCTGGATCGCGGAGCGCCTCGCGGCCTGATCCCGTCGGCGGCATACCCGGCGCAGATGCATGGATGTGCGGGCGCATGGATGCGCGGGCGCGACAGCGCAACCCCCTGGTGCGCGGCCACGGCCAGGGGCGAAGCTGGAGCCCCAATCGGAAGGAGTGCACGATGAGCATGCTCGATGATGCAGCGGACAGCACGAAGGACGCCGTGAAGCGCGCCCGCAACGAGGCCGCAGACGACCGGAAGCACGATCAGGGCGCCGCGCCGGGTGAATCGCCCCGCGACGCGGAGTCGGAGACCACGACAGACTGACGCCGGCCGCATCCGTTCACCGTTCACCGGAAGGAGCAGCACGATGTCGACGAATCTGAACGACCCGAACCACGCAGCGGGCGAGGGCGCGCATCTCGGCGCCGAGGGCAACGGCCCGCTCGCCGATCCCGATGCGCCCGAGCAGCCGCTCGCGCAGGAGCACGAGGAGGGCACCGGGCTTGACAGTCCGGTGGCTCCGGGAGTGCCCGACCAGCAGGATCCGGGCGCCGCGACCGAATCCGCGTAAGCGGCGCGGATCGCGGCAGACGAGCCTCCCCGTCGCACTCACGACGGGGAGGCTCGCCCGTGCCCATCGCTACATCAGATCGGGGTTCTTCTTCACGTACGCCTCGGCCTCTTCCTCGGAGATGACGACGAGGCCGCGCGGCGTGTGCGAGATCGCGAGCAGCGCCTTCACCCAGTGCGGGTTGTAGGCGGGTTCACGGCTTCCCGAGAACCCGAATGCGAGGGTCGCGTAGGGCGACATCCAGAGTGACACCCGCCCCGCTCCCTCGGCGCCGCGCTGCCAGCTCAGGAAGAAGCTCTCCTGCTTCTTCAGCCGCTGCCCGACCACGAACTTCAGGTGCAGCAGTAATCGGTCCTCGAATTCGAACTCTTGTCCCCCGTACACCAAATACCCCATGTGCGAAGCATCGCACAGTCCCGGCCCCAGGCATATGGGCGGCGACGAAGTGGTGCTTCGGCTATCTGTATCCATCCCGGAACATACACCCGGTGCACGATCGGGCGGGTCCGGGCGTGTCGCGGGAGAACGGGAATCAGGGCCGGTTCGACGCCTTGGCCTTCAGCATGCCGATGACGCCGGTGACCAGGAAGAGCACGATCCCGATCACTGCGAGCCAGAAGAGTCCCTTGATGACGAAGCCGATCACGGCGACGACGATCCAGACGACGAGGAGGAGCAGAAGCAGTGCGCGCATGCCGCCACCGTACACGGGGTTGCGACTCCGCGGCGCGCCCTTGCGCAGTCCCGCCGCCTGTGTCAGCGCACCGCCCGCCCGCTCAGAACAGCGTGTTCTTGTCCTCCATGCCGCGCATCGCGTCGTAGTCGAGGAGAAGGCAGCGGATGCCGCGATCCTCGGCCAGCGTGCGCGCCTGCGGCTTGATCTCCTGCGCGGCGAAGATGCCGGTGACCGGGGCGAGCTTCGGGTCGCGGTTCATGAGCTCGAGGTAGCGGGTGAGCTGCTCGACGCCGTCGATGCCGCCGCGGCGCTTGATCTCGATCGCGACCGACCCGCCGTCCGCGTCCTTCGCGAGGATGTCGACGGGGCCGATCGGCGTCATGTACTCGCGCCGCACGAGGGTGTGCCCGGCTCCGGCGAGTTCGATCTGGTCGGCGAGCAGCTCCTGCAGGTGCGCCTCGACGCCGTCCTTGATGAGCCCGGGGTCGACGCCGAGATCGTGCGCGCTGTCGTGGAAGATCTCGAAGAGCGACACCACCAGCTTGTCGGCCGTCTTCTTGTGGGTGACCTGCCACGCCTCCACGATGCCGGCGCTCGTCTGCGACTCGTCGAGCTCGAGCTGCGCATGCGAGCAGGGCGGGCTCATCCAGTTGAGCGGCTTGTACGAGCCGCCGTCCGAGTGCACGAGGATGCTGCCGTCGTTCTTCAGCATGAGCACGCGCTTGGCGCGCGGGAGGTGCGCCGACAGGCGGCCTGCATAGTCGACTGAGCAGTCTGCAACAACGATTCGCACCCGCAGGAGTTTACCGGTTCGGGATCAGTGCGCGGTGCCGACCCCGCCGCGCGGCTCGCGGGCGGCGCGCGCAGCGATCAGCACGAACGCCGCGAAGGCGACCAGCGGCCAGAAGGCGTGCAGCAGGCCGAGGTGCTCGCCGAGGAAGCCGATGCCCATGGGCCCGAGCAGGAACGCCGTGTACGCGATGGCCGAGACCGCGGCGACATCGCGCGTCGCCGTTGCCGGGTGGTCGGCGGCCGCAGAGATCCCGATCGGGAAGCCGAGCGCGCAGCCCACCCCCCAGAATACGGCGCCCACGACCGACACCCAGGCGAAGGGGACGAGGATCACGAGCCCGAGCCCGGCGATCACGAGGATCGCGCCGCCCTGGAGCACGCGCACCCGCCCGAAGCGGATCAGCAGCCACGATCCCGCGATGCGCACGAGGGTCATGGACACGAAGAAGACGCCGAGGGTGAGGGCCGCCGACTCGTTCGCGAATCTCCGCCCGTCGGCGAGCGCGAGCGGCAGCCAGTCGCTCGCCGTGCCCTCCGCCAGCGCCATCGACATCGCGATGAGGCCGATCACGAGGATGCGCGGCTGCAGCCACGGCGAGTACGAGCCGCCCGGCGCCGCGTCGAGGTCTGTCGCCGCGGGGAGCCGGGTGGGCCCGGTGTGCACGCTCGCGGGGCGCTCGGGCGCGGAAGCCTCGTCGTTGCCCGGCGGCAGGTGCGGGAGCGCGAGCACGGCGGCGACGAGAATCAGTGCGTAGGTCGCGCCGAGGTGCACCGGCACGATGATGCCGGAGGTCTCGGCGAGCGCGGAGACCCCCATGGCGCTGACGCTCCCCAGGCTGTAGGCGGCGTGCAGCAGCGGCATGCGCGGCTTGCCGAGCGCGCGCTCCGCGCCGGCGCCGCTCACGTTCATCGCCACGTCCGACGTGCCGAACATGAGCCCGTAGACCACCAGGCACGCGATGGCGGGGGCGGTGGCGTCGACCCAGAAGAGGGCCGCGGCGGCGGGCAGCGCGAGGGTCTGCCCCGAGATCCCGATCGCGAGGGTGCGGCGCGGCCCGAGCCAGGAGACGGTGCGGCCCGAGAAGACGAGGCCGGTGAGCGAACCGAGGGCGAGTGAGAGACCGAGCCAGCTCATCTCGAGCGTGCTCGCGCCGAGGTGGTCGCGCAGCGCGGGGATGCGGCCGAGCCAGCTGCCGAACCCGAAGCCGAGCAGTGCGAAGATGACGAGCACGCCCGAGGTCCAGCGCACGGCGAAGCGGTGGTCGAACGGACGTGACACGGTGCTCCTGTGCGAGATCTGCGAGATGTGTGGGCGTGAGAAGCTCAGGCTATCAACCCGCGGAGGGCCGCCGGGGGTCGGGCCTCAGATCCCGAGCCGCACCCACCGGTCTCCGGCGGCGCGGAACCCGAGGGTCGCCGCGCGCGCCGCCATGAAGACGAGGGCGAAGCCCGCGGTGAGCGCGATGAGGCCGCCCGCGCCCGCGGGAACGAGCACGGTGAGCGCCCACAGCACCGGAAGGTACGCGCCGAGGTTGGCGAGGCTGGTCCAGGCGAGGTAGCGGGCGTCGCCCGCCCCCATGAGCACGCCGTCGAGCACGAAGACGTAGCCGGCGAGCGGCAGCGAGACGCCGAGCACGACGATGGCGGCGGGGAGGATCGTCAGCACCGCCGCGTCGTCCGTGAACACCCGGCCGACCGCCGGGCTCGCGAGCGCGAGCGCCCCGCCGAGCACGACGCCGCAGCCGACTCCCCAGAAGACGCTGCGCCGCACGATCGCCCGCGCCCGAGGCGCGTCGCCCGACCCCAGCGCGTCGCCGATGAGGGCCTGCGCCGCGATGGCGAGCGCGTCGAGCGCGAAGGCGGCGGTCGAGAAGATGGTGAAGACGACCTGGTAGCCCGCGGTCGCCGCCGTTCCGTGGCCGGCGGCGGCGAACACCGTGGCGAGGAGCGCGGCGCGCAGGCCGACGGTGCGCACGAAGAGCCAGCCGCCGCTCTGCCCCGCCCGGCCCAGGCCCTCGCGCCGCGGCAGCAGGCCGGCGCCCGCGCGCCGCACGTGCCGCACCACCACGATCAGGTACACCGCGACCATGGCCCACTGGGCGATCACGGTGCCCCACGCGCTGCCGGCGATCCCGAAGCCGAGCCCGTAGATGAACCACCAGTTGAGCAGCGCGTTCACGGCGAAGCCGATCGATGCGACGAAGAGCGGGGTGCGGGTGTCCTGCAGCCCGCGCAGCAGCCCGCTCGCCGCGAACACCACGAGCATCGCCGGGATGCCGAGGCACGAGACCGTGAGATAGGCGAGCGCCTGCCGGGCCGTGTCGTCGCTCGCGCCGAACGCCGCCACGATCGGGCCGCTCGCGAGCCAGAGCCCCGCGCCGACGGCGATGCCGATGCCGAGCGCCAGCCAGAGCCCGTCGACGCCGAACTGCACGGCGCCCCGCAGGTCGCCGGCGCCGCGGGTGCGCGCCACGAGCGGTGTCGTGGCGTAGGCGAGGAAGATCATGAGGCCCACCGCGGTCTGCAGCACGGCGCTCGCGATGGCGAGCCCCGCGAGCGGCACGGCGCCGAGGTGGCCGACGAGCGCCGAGTCCACGATCAGGAACATCGGCTCGGCGATGAGCGCGCCGAGCGCGGGGATCGCGAGGTGCGCGATGCTCCGATCGATCGTCCGGCGCTGCGCCCGGGTGCCGCCTGAGGTCATGCCATAACGCTAACGCGAGCCTCCGACGCCACCAGTAGGGTGGTCGCATGAGCAACGCAGCGCCCGCCTCCGGCATCGACCTCACCGAACTCGATCCTGCGGTCAGGCCGCAGGACGACCTCTACCGGCACGTGAACGGCAAGTGGATCGACCGCACCGAGATCCCCTCCGACAAGGCCCGGTACGGCTCGTTCGCGGTGCTCGCCGAGAACGCCGAGGAGGCGGTGCGCGACATCATCACGGGCACCGAGTCTCCGGCGGCCGGGGCGGGCGCGGCGACCGAGGCCGACAAGGTGGCGGCCCTCTACGCGAGCTTCATGGACGTGGAGCGCGCCGACGCGCAGGGCGCCGATCCGATCGCGGCCGACATCGCCCGCGCCCGCGAGATCGGCTCCATCGACGAGCTCGTCACCGCCGTCGCCCGGTTCGAGCGTCAGGGCCTCGGCGGGTTCGCCGGCATGTACATCGACAACGACCCGGGCGACCCGGCCCGGTACATCGTCTTCATCATGCAGGGCGGCATCGGCCTGCCCGACGAGTCGTACTACCGCGAGGAGCAGTTCGCCGCGATCCGCGAGCAGTACCGGGCGCACATCGCGCGCATGCTGCAGCTCGCCGGTGTCGACGACGCGGATCGCCTGGCCGGTCTCGCCTACGACCTCGAGCGCCGCATCGCGGCGACCCACTGGGACAAGGTGGCGAGCCGCGACATCCAGAAGCTCTACAACCTGCGCACCTTCGCCGAGCTGCAGGAGCTGACGCCGAACCTCGACTGGTCCGCGTACCTGGGCGCCATGGGAGCCCCCGAGTCCGCTTTCGCCGAGGTCGTCGCCGCGCAGCCCGACGCGATCGCCGGCCTCTCCGAGCTGCTCGTCGACGCCGAGCTCGACGCGTGGCGGGCGTGGCTGGTGTGGAGCATCGTGCGGTCGTCGGCGGCCCTCCTGTCGCAGGAGATCTCGCGCGCGAACTTCGACTTCTACGGCACGGCGCTTACGGGCGCGCCGCAGCAGCGCGAGCGCTGGCGCCGGGGCGTCTCCTTCGTCGAGGGCGCGATGGGCGAGGCGGTCGGCCGCCTGTACGTCGAGCGCCACTTCGACGAGCGCGCGAAGGCGGCGATGGACGGCCTCGTCGATCACCTCATCGAGGCGTACCGCGATTCCATCGAGCGGCTCACGTGGATGGGGCCGGAGACCCGGGCCCGCGCGCTCGAGAAGCTCGACCGGTTCACGCCGAAGATCGGCTACCCCGTGAAGTGGCGCGACTACTCCGCGCTCGAGGTCGACGCCGGTGATCTCGTGGGCAACTCGCGGCGCGTGTCGGAGGTCGAGTTCGTGCGCGAGATCGGCAAGGTGGGCAAGCCGATCGACCGCGACGAGTGGTTCATGACCCCGCAGACCGTGAACGCCTACTACAACCCCGGCTTCAACGAGATCGTGTTCCCCGCAGCGATCCTGCAGCCCCCGTTCTTCGACGTGAGCTGGGACGCCGCGGCGAACTTCGGCGCGATCGGGGCGGTCATCGGCCACGAGATCGGTCACGGCTTCGACGACCAGGGCTCGCGCTACGACGGCGACGGCCGGCTGACGGACTGGTGGACGGAGGAGGATCGCGCCGCGTTCGAGCAGCTCACCGGCGCGCTGATCGGGCAGTACAACGAGCTCTCGCCCGAGGGGGCCGAGGGGCGCACGGTGAACGGCGAGCTCACGATCGGCGAGAACATCGGCGACCTCTCGGGCCTCGAGATCGCGTGGAAGGCGTACCTCCGGTCGCTCGCGGGCTCCGAGCCGCCCGTGATCGACGGGCTGACGGGGGCGCAGCGCTTCTTCCTCGCGTGGGCGCAGGCGTGGCAGCAGAAGTCGCGCCCCGAGGAGACGGTGCGACTGCTGACGATCGACCCGCACTCGCCGAACGAGTTCCGCTGCAACCAGATCGTGCGCAATCTCGACGCGTTCCACGCCGCGTTCGAGACGCGGGAGGGCGACGGGCTCTGGCTCGACCCGGCCGAGCGCGTCTCGATCTGGTAGCCCCGGTCTGAGGGCGCCCCGGTCTGAGAGCGCCAGGCCGCCGGGCGCCCGGCCGCCGGGCGTCGGTCAGGGGGTGCGCGGCAGCGACGTGATGTCGTAGGCGGGGCCGGGGGCGGATCCGGATCCGCCTGGCGCCCCGCCGCTCGGCGCGCCGACGCCGGAGGCGCCGCCCCCCTCGGGCACCGGGGGCGCGTATCGCGGTGCCGACGGCTCGACCGGGGGCGCGTAGCGCGGTGCCTCCGGAGCGGGGGCCGCGCCCGGAGCGGGCTGCGCCTCCGGATGGTCGGTCGCGAATGGCCCGGGGGTGAACTCGAGCTCGACCGGCAGGGTGAGCGGCGGCGGGCCGAACGCCTGCCGCGACGCCTTCGTGACGCGTCGGGCGAGCAGGTGGTTGCCGGTGCCGCCCACGACCGCCCCGACGCCGAAGGGAAGCGCCTTGCCGACCACCGAGGCGCCGCCGACCGCGGCGAGCCGGTGCATGAACGACTTCTTCAGGCGGTCGAGCAGCGGTCCCATGGCGTAGCGGGGCACGGCGGAGGTGAGCATCTTGCCCCAGTAGTCGCGTCGCGAGCCGCCGCCGCCGACCGCCTGCATGGTGACCTGGCGCACGAGGTCGGCGCCCTCGTTGCCGAGCATGAGTGCGAGCACCAGCGCGCGGGTGCGCTCGCGATCGGTCACCGTGATGCCGTGCACCTCGGCGACCGAGTGCGCGAACAGGGCTGTCGCCTCGACGAAGCCGAGGGTCTCGGCGCCCGCGAGGCCGAGGGCGATGCCGGTGCCGACCGCGGGGATCACGGCGGCGGCGCCCACTCCCGCTCCGCCCGCGGTGACGGTCGCGATGTAGCGCGTCTCGAGCACGTGGATGATCTGCTCGGGGGTGGCGTGCGGGTACTTCCTGCGGATGCGGCGGAGGTGGGCGAGCACCGACGGGCGCTGCATCGCGAGCAGCCCGTCGAGCGAGCGCTCGACGATCGGCCGTGGCGCGCCGGTCGTACTGCTGCGCGGCTGGATGATGCGAGCGATCGCGCGTTCGCGTCGTGTAGGTCTGGCCATGCGGGAATGGTAGAGCACGTCGCTGCGCGATCGGCGCATGCGCATGCTGCCAGCGAACAGGGCTTGCCGCGGCGCCGATCCTCCCGCCCGGAATACGCGCCCGCTCCGTGTCGTTCGACTGCATGAGCGTTCGCGCGCTCCGTGCGAATGCGGGATACTTGCAGATCGTGAATGCGTCGCATTCGCGGAGCTTCGTTTCGGGGTGCAGGTCGAATCGCGGCCGGAGCGCCGCAACCGGAGTGCGGGATCGCCGAGAGCAGAGGGAGAGCCACCATGAACGCAGCTTCGCACGCAGCGGCGGCGCAGTCGCCGGAGTCCGCGCAGTCGCCGGAGCCGGTGCAGACGCCCGGGCCGGTGCAGACGCCGCAGTCGGCGCACGATGCGTGGCGCGCGGGTCGGCACGCGGCGGTGACCGCTGCCACCGGCAACCTGAGCCTGGTCGAGACGCGCTGGTTCGCGGGCGACGTCGACGCCGACGAGGCGGCGCGCCGGGTGGCCGCCGAGCGGGATGCCGCGCCGGAGGGCGTGACGGTGACGCCCGTCGAGCGGAAGAACATCGCGAGCGGCCGCGCCGAGCACGGGCTCCGGGTGTGGAACGCGCACGCGCCCGCCATCGCCGCGTTCGCCGGGATCGAGACCTTCCCGTTCGATCCGAACTGGATCATCGATGCCGAGTTCACCCCCGTCTCCGCGGATCGCACAGTGCCCTTCGAGCACATCCGCGACGCCGGGGGCAGCCGCGACCTCGTCGTGCCGGGCGACATCACGTTCGAGCGCGACGGGGAGCGCTTCACGCTCGCGGCGTTCGACGACGCGGGCCAGCTGCTGCTCGTCTTCGGCGACCCGACGAACGGGAAGGACGACGCGACCGGCACCTACGGATCGGGCCGCTTCCTGTTCGTGGAGCGCGAGGCGTCGCAGTTCGGCGAGCCGGGCCGGGTGCGACTCGACTTCAACCGCGCCTTCGTGCCGCCGTGCGGCTTCTCCGCGCAGTACAACTGCCCCATGCCGCCCGCCCAGAACCGCCTGCCCTGGCCGGTGCTCGCCGGCGAGCGCCTGCCGCGCTTCACCGGCGGTTTCGACATCTACACCGTCTGACGGCAGCACGCCCGAAGCCTCCACCCAACATGCGAAGGAACCCCATGCCCTCCCTCAAGAACTCAGCGCTCGCCGCGATCGGGGCGCTCGCCGTCGCCGCACTGGCGCTCGCGGGGTGCGCCTCGAACGGCGGCGCCTCCGCCGGCGGCGAGGACGCCACGATCCGCATCGGCTCGCTGTACGAGCCGGTCAACCTCAGCAATACGGCCGGCGGCGGCCAGGGCGTCACCGAGGCCCTCACGGGCAACGTCTACGAGGCGCTCTACCGCCTCAACGACGACGGCACGACGGAGCCGCTGGTCGCGACGGGCTACGAGGTCAGCGACGACGGGCTGACGTACACGTTCGCCCTCCGCGACGACGTCGCCTTCCACTCGGGCAAGGCCCTCACCTCGGCCGACGTGAAGTCGAGCGTCGAGCGCGTCACCGCGCCCGACTCGCAGTCGGCGCGCAAGTCGAGCATGGAGGTCGTCTCCGACATCGCCACGCCTGACGACCAGACGGTGGTCTTCACGCTGAAGCAGCGCTCGATCTCCTTCCCGTACCTGCTCACGTACATCTGGATCGTGAACTCGGAGGCGACCGACCTCGAGAACGCCGAGGACGGCACGGGCCCTTACACCCTCGGGGAGTGGAAGCGCGGCAGCACGCTGACGCTCGAGCGCTGGGACGACTACTGGGGCGACGCTGCGAAGAACGCGGAGGTCGTGTATACCTACTTCACCGATGCGACGGCTGAGGACACGGCGCTGCAGAGCGGCCGCATCGACCTCATCACCAGCGTGCAGAACCCCGATTCGCTGCCGCAGTTCGAGGAGTCGGGCACGTTCACGATCACGGACGGGCAGTCGACCACGAAGGAGCTGCTCGCCTTCAACGATCGCGTCGCGCCGTTCGACGACGCCCGCGTGCGCCAGGCCGTCTACTCCGCGATCGACCGCGAGAAGCTGCTGAACGCGATCTGGGGCGACTACGGCACCGTGATCGGCTCGATGGTGCCCCCGACCGACCCGTGGTACGAGGATCTGAACGATCTCAACCCGTACGACCCGGAGCGCTCGCGGGCGCTGCTCGAGGAGGCCGGCCTGGGCGACGGGTTCGAGTTCACCCTCGACACCCCGAGCTACGATCCGCACCCGGCCGTCGCCGAGTTCGTGCAGTCGGAGCTCAAGCAGATCGGTGTGACCGTGAACATCAACACGATCAGCGCCGACGAGTGGTACACGAAGGTGTTCCAGGAGCACGACTTCGAGGCGACGCTGCAGGAGCACGTCAACGATCGCGACGTGGTCTGGTACGGCAACCCCGACTTCTACTGGGGCTACGACAACGCGCAGGTCGGGCAGTGGATCGCCGAGGCCGAGCAGGCCGGGAGCGAGGAGGAGCAGGCCGAGCTGCTGAAGCAGGCGAACCGTCAGATCGCGGGCGACGCGGCGAGCGCGTGGCTGTACCTGTACCCGCAGATCGTGGTCGCCGCCGACACGGTGACCGGTTACCCGGTGAACGGCCTGAACTCGCAGTTCTTCGCCTATAACATCGTCAAGGAGTAGTCGCGTCGGAGCCGGGGGAGCGCCCCGGCTCCGACGCGCATCGATCACCGGCGCCGCGCACAGCGCACGAGCGTCCAGACACCGCAGGGGAGGGCGATGCTCGGGTATCTGATCCGCCGCGGCCTCCTGCTCGTCGCATCGTTCGCCATTGCGATGGTGCTCATCTTCGTGCTGCTGCGCCTGCTCCCGGGCGACCCGGCCAATGCGCTGCTGTCGGTGAACGCGACGCCCGAGCAGATCGCGGCCGCCCGTGAGCAGGTCGGCTCCGATCGGCCGATCCTGGTGCAGTTCGGCGACTGGGTGGCGCAGCTGCTCCGACTCGACCTCGGCGAGTCGCTCATCACGGGGGCGTCGGTGGGCGACGAGATCTCCGCCCGGTTGATCGTCACCGTTCCGCTCACCCTGCTCGCCTTCCTGCTCGCCGTCGCGGGGTCGCTCATCGGGGGCGTCACCGCGGCGGTGCGGGCGGATCGCTGGTACGGAGTGCTGCTCTCGGGCGTGGCGCAGCTCGGCATCGCCGTGCCGGTGTTCTGGGTCGGCATCATCCTCGTCTGGGTCTTCGGCCTGCTCCTCGGGTGGTTCCCCACGGGCGGCTTCCCGGTCGACGACTGGGGCGATCCCGCCGGCGCCGTCTCATCGCTCGCGCTCCCCGCGATCGCGATCGCCTGCGTGATGGGGGCGTCGCTGACGCGGTACGTGCGGTCGGCGACGCTCGACGTGCTCGGCAGCGACTACCTGCGCACGGCCCGCGCGCACGGGTCGGGGTTCGGCGAGGCGCTGTGGCGCCACGGGCTGCGCAACGGCTCCGTGCCGGTCATCTCGGTGCTCGGGATCGAACTGGCCTCGACCCTGCTCGGCGCCGTGGTCGTCGAGAGCGTCTTCGCCCTCCCCGGCCTCGGCAGCTATCTCGTCGACGGCATCTCCCGGCACGACTTCTCGGCGATCCAGGGGGTGCTCGTCGTGACCACGCTGCTGGTGCTGCTCGTCGGCTTCGCCGCCGACGTGGCGCAGCGCATCGTCGATCCGCGCCTGCGCCGCACCGTGGGGGTGGGGGCGTGAGCGCCCGGCGCAGTGCGACGCTCGTCGCGGGGCTCGTGCTCGTCGGCATCGTCGTGCTCATGGCGCTGGTCTCGCTCGTCTGGCTGCCGTATCCGCTCGACGACACGAGCGGCGGCCGGCTCTCCGCCCCGAGCGCCGAGCACCTGCTCGGCACCGACAAGCTCGGCCGCGACCTGCTCAGCCAGCTCATGGTCGGCGCGCGCATCGCGCTGCTCGTCGGGGCGGGTTCCGTGGCGATCGCCGCGGTGCTCGGCATCGTCATCGGTCTGGTGGCCGCACTCGCGGCGCCCTGGTTCGACGATGCGATCTCCGCGTTCATCGACGTGGCGATCGCCTTCCCGGTGCTGCTCACCGCCATGCTGATCGTCGCCCTGCAGCCGCCCTCGCTCGGCTCGGCCGTTTTCGCGATCGGCCTCGCGATGTCGGCGATCGTGGCCCGCGTCTCCCGCATCCTCGCGAAGCGCGCCGTCGGCTCGCAGTACGTGATCGCCGCGCGCACGAGCGGAACGCGCACCCTCGGCATCGTGCGCCGCCACCTGCTGCCCAACATGGCCCCCACGCTCGCGGTCACCCTCGCCCTCCAGTTCGGCGCGGCGGTGCTCGCCGAGGCCAGCCTGTCGTACCTCGGACTCGGGGCGCCGCCGCCCAATGCGTCATGGGGCCGCCTGCTGCAGGAGGCGCAGGGCACGGTGCTCACCGCCCCCATCGGGGCGATCGCGCCGGGCATCGCGCTCGTGGTGCTGGTGCTCGGGGTGAACTTCGTCGCCGACGGGCTGCGCGATGCGACGGATCCGACGCGACGGGGGAGGAGCGCATGACGGAGGCACTGCTGAGCGTGCGCGGGCTGACCGTTCGCGCGGGTGACGCCGCGCTGGTGAGCGGCATCGACCTCGACGTCGCACCGGGCGGCCGGGTCGGCCTCATCGGGGAGTCGGGATCGGGCAAGTCGCTCACCTCGCTCGCGGTCACCGGCCTCCTCCCCGACGGCCTCCGCGCATCGGGGTCGGTGCGCCTCGCCGGGGTCGAGACGGTGGGGGCCGACGAGTCGGCGCTCCGACCGCTCCGCGGACCGGTCGCCGGGGTCGTCTTCCAAGAACCGCTCACCGCCCTGGATCCGCTCATGCGCGTCGGCCGGCAGATCGCGGAGCCCGTGCGGCGGCATCTCGGCCTGCGCGGGAGCGCGCTCGACGACGCCGTCGCGGCGGCCCTCGCGGAGGTGCGCCTCGACGAGCCGCGGTTCGCGCGCGCGTTTCCGCACGAGCTCTCCGGGGGCCAGCGCCAGCGCGTCGCGATCGCCATCGCCCTGGCCGCGCGCCCCCGGCTGCTCATCGCCGACGAGCCGACCACCGCGCTCGACGTCACGGTGCAGTCCGAGGTGCTCGACCTCCTCGACCGGCTGGTCGCCGAGCGCGGCATGGGCCTGCTCTTCGTCAGCCACGACCTCGCCGTGGTGTCGCGCATGACCGACCGGGTGCTCGTGCTGCAGCGCGGCGTCGCCGTCGAGCAGGGCGACGTGCGCGAGATGCTGCGGGCGCCGCAGCACCCCTACACGCGGCAGCTCGTCGCGCACGCGCGGGTGCTCGACGCGGCGCTCGACGGCGCGTCAGGCGGTCTCGCGAACGGATCGGAGGGCGCGCAGTGAGCGTGATCGAGGCCAGCGGCGTCGACTTCTCCTACGGCAGCCGGCGCATCCTCACGGGCGTGGACCTCGCGGTGGAGCCCGGCGGATCCGTCGGCATCGTCGGGGAGTCGGGCGCGGGCAAGTCGACGCTCCTCTCCCTCCTGCTCGGGCTGGCGTCGCCGCAGCGCGGCGAGATCCGCTTCGACGGCGCGCCCCTGCGGCTGCGGGATCGCGCGCTCATGCGGCGGTTCCGCAGCGGCGTGCAGGTCGTCTTCCAGGATCCGTACTCCTCGCTCGACCCGCGGCAGCGCATCGACCGCATCGTCGCAGAGCCGCTCGAGTCGCTCGGCCTCGCCCGGGGCGCCGAGGCGCTCGAGCGCGTGCGCGCCGCGCTCGAATCGGTCGGAATGCCGGCAGACGCCGCCCGCCGCTACCCGCACGAGTTCTCGGGCGGGCAGCGGCAGCGCATCGCGATCGCCCGCGCGACGGTGGTGCGCCCGCGGGTGCTCGTCGCCGACGAGCCGGTGAGCGCCCTCGACGTCAGCACGCGCACCCAGGTGATCGAGCTGATCAACCGGCTCCGCGCGGACCACGGTCTCGCGCTCGTCATGGTGTCGCACGACCTCGGCGCGGTGGCGGCGACGTGCGATCGCACGGTGGTGCTGGAGGGCGGCCGCGTCGTCGAGTCGGGCGCGACGGGGGCGCTGCTCGCGGCCCCGCGTGAGGCATATACGCAGCGCCTGATCGCGGCGATCCCGCGCCTCCCGCCCGCCTGACGGGCCCGGCCTGCCCGGCTCTCTCCCGCCCGCCCCGCCCGGCCTGACGGGCCCGCCCCGCCCGCCCGGCTCTCTCGCCCGGCCCTCTCTCGCCCGGCTTGCCCCGCCTCTCTGGAGCGGGGTCACTTGCGGAGCGTGTCGGGTAGGCGACACACTCCGCAATCGACCCCGCTCGCGGGTTGGGGCAAGATCGGGCGTCGAGCTCAAGCCGTCGGCGCGTGCTCCTCGCACGGGGATCCGGCGTGGGCGTCGCAGACCACGAAGCGGTGCGTGCAGGCCGGGTCGGAGCAGTTCGACACCGCGTTCGACGGTGCGCCGCACACGCGGCACCGGCCGATGACGGCGGCGCCGGGAGCGAAGTCGAGCGCTTCGCGCCCGTCGAAGACGGCGAGCGAGCCCTCCCAGAGGCCGTCGTTGCCGAAGGCCTCGCCGTACTTCACGATGCCGCCGTCGATCTGGTACACCTCGCCGAACCCGCGGGTGCGCATCGCCGCCGAGAGGATCTCGCAGCGGATGCCGCCGGTGCAGTAGGTGACGACCGGACGCCCCTTGAGATCGTCGAAGTCGCCGGCGTCGATCTGCGCGATGAAGTCGTGGGTGGTTCGGGTGTTGGGCACCACGGCGCCCGCGAACCGCCCGATCTCGGCCTCCCACGCGTTGCGCCCGTCGAAGAAGACCACGTCGTCTCCGCGTTCGGCCACGAGTTCGTTCACCTCGTGCGGGGAGAGGTGCACGCCGCCGCCTACGACGCCGTGGTCGTCGACCCGCGTCTCCTCCGGGATGCCGAACGCCACGAGTTCGTCGCGCACCTTCACGCTGAGCTTCGGGAAATCGGTGATGCGCTGCCAGCGGGCCCCGCGCTCGACGCCGTGCAGCCGCTCCTCGGGGGCGTCGACGAGCGCGGTACCCGCGCTCCACTTCGGCTCGAGCGAGGCGAACGGCGCGTACTCGCGAGTGCGTCGCAGGTACTGCTTGCAGGCGTCGAGCTCGCCGCCCACGGTGCCGTTGATGCCGTGCGGCGAGATGATGATGCGGCCGCGGAGGCCCAGCGACTCGCAGAGCTGCCGCTGCCAGAGGCGCACGGCCTCGGGGTCGGCGACGGGAGCGAAGACGTAGTACAGCAGAATCTTGGGCACGCTCACCCGACCATGCTACGCGGGCCGTGCACGCGGGCCCTGCACGCGGGCCGCGGTCACCTGCCCGACGAGGGCGCCTTGACCTTGACGCTGCGTCAACCCGTAACGTTGCGGTCGAAGCGAGAGGCACCACGATGAACGACCATGAACGACTCCATGCCGTGCAGGCGGTGGCGCGCGCTGCGGGCACGACGTCGCGCACGCTGCGCCACTACGACCGCATCGGCCTGCTGCCGCCGACGCGCGTCGGCGCGAACGGGTACCGCTACTACGACGATGCCGCACTGCTCCGGCTGCAGCGCATCCTGCTGCTCCGCGAGCTCGGGCTGGGGCTCGATGCCATCGCGCGGGTGCTCGCGGCGCAGGACGCGCACGGGGCCGGATCGGATCACGGAGCCGGGCCGAGCAGCGGCGCGGGGCATCGTGCCGGCGAGGATCGCGGCGCCCCGTCCGGGGCGGCCGAGATCCTGCGGGCGCACCTCGCGATCCTGCAGGGCGAGCGCGAGCGCATCGCCCGTCAGATCGGCGCCGTGGAGCGCACCATCGCAGCGGTGCTGCGGCAGAACGGGACACCGGAGACGAGAGGAGCACTGATGTCAGAGAACATCTTCGACGGATTCGACCAGGCGCAGCACCGAGCGGAGGCCCAGGCGCTCGCCGCCCGGCACGTCGCGTGGTTGCGCGGGATCCCCGGCACGCCGGCCGCGGATCCGGACGGCGACGTCGCGGGGTACGTGCGCGGGCTCGGCGAGCTGTACGTCGCCGACGAGCGCTTCGCGGCGAATCACGGCGGGCAGGCGGGGACGGAGTTCGTGCGCGACGGGCTGCGCGTCCACGCCGGCGCGGCGTTGACGGCCGGGCCGCGCTCCGGGCGGTAGTCGCTCGCGCCTGGCCGCCTCAGCAGGCCGGCGCCGGATCGCCTCGGCAGCCGCGCCGCGCCGCATCAACTCGCTGGGCCGGGCGGTTCGCCCTCCTCGAGCAGCGCCGCCGCCGAGGCGTACGCGTCGGTCTCCTCGCGCACGGGCAGGTCGAACACGCGGGTCGGGCCGGCGCCCGCCTCGTCGGCGCCCCAGCCGGGCGCGCCGTCGCGCGCGAAGCGCACGAGTGCGCCGTGCACGGCATCCGCGAGCGCCTGCGGGGGCGCCTGCCCGGCGACGCGCTCCACCCCGGGCGCGTCGAGCCGGTCGAAGACGAAGGGCACGTCGCTGCAGTGCCCCGCGATGTGGGGCGCTCCGGCTTCGGCCTCGGGGGCGTGCCACGAGAATCGCGAGGTCCAGGTCGCCCCCGCGGCGTCCGATGCGGCGCGCGCCCGCGAGATGCGGGGCACCCACGAGCGGAACACGGCGTCGGTCGCGTAGCGTCCGACGAGGGCGACACTGCTGGTGGTGGCGCTGATCTCGTCGATCGCCAGCCAGCGGTCGACTGCCGCGGCGGAGGCGCCGAGTCCGCGCAGCACGGCGCGCCGCGGCGCGCGGTCGAGGATCGGTCGCGGTGCGAACAGGCCCATGAGCTCGTCGTCGGCGGTGCACAGTGCGAGCGGCACGTGCGCGCTCGCGCCGAGCGCGGCGCCCCGCACCGCATCATGGGGCACGATCTCGCCGTCGGCCAGGGGGCCGATCATGAGGCCGTCGCGCAGCAGACCGTGCACGTCGCGCAGCAGCCGGGGAGCGGCGGGCGCGGTGATCCTGCGCTGCAGTTCGAGGATCCGCGTCTCGGGCAGCGCCGAGACGCCCGCCGCGTCGGGGGTCACTCCGGCGAGTCGGGCGAGGTGGCGGGTGCGCGCCGCGGCGGCCTCCACGGACGGGGCGGCGATGGCGGCGGACATCGCGTATCCGCCGTGGAGGAGGCCGCGCGCCGCGGGCACGCCGAGCAGGGTGAGCACGGCTCCGCCCCCGGCCGATTGCCCGGCGACGGTCACGCGATCCGCGTCGCCGCCGAACGCCGCGATGTTCTGCCGCACCCATTCGAGTGCGCGCACCCAGTCGAGCACGCCGCGGTTCGCGGGGGCGCCGTCGAGCCAGCCGAAGCCGGTGAAGCCGAGGCGGTACGAGAAGGTGACGAGCCCGACGCCGTCGCGGGCGAAGGCGCGCCCGTCGTACCAGGGGCTGGCGGGCGAACCCGAGATGAATCCGCCGCCGTGGATCCAGACGACGACGGGCAGCCGCGCGGCGGCGCCCGGGTCGGGGGTCCAGACGTTGACGTTCAGCGTGTTGTCGCCCGGCACGGAGTGCTCGGGGATCAGCGTGATGCCGGCGTCGCCGCGCTGGGGCGTCGGGCCGAAGCGGGCCGCGTCGCGCACGCCGTCCCAGGCCGCGGGGGGCTGCGGGGCGGCGAACCGGAGGTCGCCGACGGGAGCGGCGGCGTAGGGGATGCCGCGGAACACCGCGGCGCTCGCCCCGGTCGGCCCTGCGGCGTCGATCGGCTCCCAGACGCCGCGGACGGCCCCCGCGGTCGTCCGCACGACGGGGCGCGGCGCTCCGCCGAGTGCGCTGCCGGGCATCACGGGAGGATCAGGGGCGGGCCTGGGCCTCGGCGCGCGCGAGCACGTGATCCTGGGCCATCTGCGCCTCGTCGATGCGCTGCTGCTGCTCGGGGGTGCGGGCGAGCGGCGGGATCACCTCGTGCTGGTCGTTGACGATGACGACGTCGTGGTCGACGTGGTTGACCATCGCGTGCACGGCGTCGATGAAGTCGCGGCGCCGGATCGCGTCGAGCACGCGCGCGTGATCGCGCTCCATCTCCGCGCCGGTGGCAACGTTCGCGAGGCGCCCGCGGTGCTCGGGGGTGCGCAGGCGGTCGTTGATGCCCGCGTAGAGGGCGGCGAGCAGTCGGTTCTTGGCCGCGTCGAAGACGAGGCGGTGGAATCGGCTGTCGAACGCCGTGTCGACGTCGGCGGCGAAGCCGAGCACGGGGCAGCGCGTGCAGCCGACCTCCTCGATCGCTGCGCGTTCGAGCGCCGCGATGTCCTCGTCGGTGCGGTGCAGGGCGGCCTGCTGGGCGGCCTCGATCTCGAGTGCGCGACGGTAGCTGAGGATCTCCTCGAGCGTGAAGTCGGTGAGGAACTCGTTGAGGAGCGTGCTCGTCGGCGCGGCCGAGCGCACGAACGTGCCGCGCCCCGGGAGGGTCTCGAGCATGCCGATGCTGGCGAGTGATCGTACGGCCTCGCGCACGGTCGAGCGCCCCACCCCGGTCTGCTCGGCGAGCTCCGGTTCGATGGGGATGCGCCCGCCGACGGGCCACTCGCCGGTGGTGATCTTGCGACGCAGGTAGGCGAGCGTCGCGCGTGCTCGATCTGACCCTGTGGTCGCTGCCATGATCACTCCGATTCGTCGGGCGCCAGGTGCGCCGATGCCGAGCATCCAGTATATCGAGCGGGATCGGCGCCGGCCGGGGAGTCCCGGTGGGCGGGAGCGCGTCTCGGGGCGGCGGTTGGCGGGGCAGGTCGGCGACCGTAGGCTGGTGGCCAGAGACGGCCAGAGACGGCCGGAGCCGGCCGGAGCCGGGCCAGAGGCGGCCGGAGGCGGTCGGTGAACGAGGGGGCGCCATGACGAATGGGAATCCGAGTCGCGGTGAGATCGATCCGTATGCGCGCATGCGGCCGGTGCCGAGCTTCTCGTTGCGCAGCACCGACATCCAGGACGGCGAGCCGCTGCCGGCGGAGCAGTTCGCGGAGGCGGCCGGAGGGTCGAATCGCTCGCCGCAGCTGAGCTGGGAGGGGTTCCCCGCCGAGACGCGGAGCTTCGCCGTCACCTGCTTCGACCCCGACGCCCCGACGGGGTCGGGGTTCTGGCACTGGGCGGTGGCGAATCTGCCGCTGGGCACGCGCGAGCTCGCGGCGGGGGCGGGGGCTCCCGGCGGCGCGCTGCTGCCGGCCGGGGCGCTGACCCTGCCGAACGAGCGGCGGCAGCGGGCCTATGCGGGCGCTGCGCCGCCGCCGGGAACGGGCGTGCATCACTATTGGTTCGTGGTGCATGCGCTCGACGTGGAGCACGTGAACGTCGATCCGGATGCGACGCCGGCCGTGCTCGGGGTCACGATGCGGGATGCGGTGCTGGCGCGGGCGATCATCGTCGCCACGGGGGAGTTCGGCCAGGTCAACTGACCGACCGCTCGGTCAGGAATTACAACGCCTCGGTCACGAAGCCGGCTCCGAGTTGCTCCCGCGGGGGGATGGCGGTCTACGATGCTTGAAGTGGCGGGGGCTCCCGCCGACCCGCTCAGTTCGCCGACGCACTGACCCGGCGACACCCCTGCAAAGGATCCGATACCCATGCGACAGACCTCGTTCCGCCGCCGCGCACTCGCCGTCGCCGGCGTCACCGCCGCCGCAGCCCTCACCCTCAGCGCCTGCTCCTCCTCCGACTCCTCGGGAGAGGGCGGATCGGCCGAGACCTTCAACATCGGGATCAGCCAGTTCGTGCAGCACCCGGCCCTCGACTCGGCGACCGAGGGCTTCAAGCAGGCCTTCATCGACGCCGGATACGTCGAGGGCGAGACCGTCAACTTCGACGAGCAGAACGCGAACGCCGAGCAGGCGACCGCCGTCACCATCGCCCAGGGCTTCGCGACCTCCGACAACGACCTGGTGCTCGCCGTCGCGACCCCTGCGGCCCAGGCCGCCGCCCAGGCGATCACCGACAAGCCGATCCTCTTCACCGCCGTGACCGACGCCGTCTCGGCCGAGCTCGTCGACTCGAACGAGACCCCCGGCGGCAACGTGACGGGCACGAGCGACCTCGCGCCGCTCGACGAGCAGCTCAAGATGCTGCAGGAGATCGTGCCCGATGCGAAGAAGGTGGGCATCGTCTACGCCTCGGGCGAGGTGAACTCGGAGGTGCAGGTCGAAGCGGCGCAGGAGGCCGCAGCCGACCTCGACCTCGAGATCGTCACGAAGACCGTCACCACCGCGAACGACATCGCGCAGGCGACCGAGGCGCTCGGCGACGTCGACGCCATTTACGTGCCCACCGACAACCTCGTCGTCTCGGGCATCGCCTCGCTCGTGCAGGTCGCCGAGGAGCAGCAGATCCCCGTGATCGGCGCCGAGGCCGGCACCGTCGAGGGCGGCGCGGTCGCCACGCTCGGCATCGACTACGTCGACCTGGGCCACCAGACCGGCGAGATGGCCATCAAGATCCTCGAAGACGGCGCCGACCCGGCCGAGCTCGCCGTCGAGACCTCGAAGAGCTTCACCTACGTGGTCAACCCCGGCGCCGCCGAGCGCATGGGCGTCGAGATCCCGAAGGAGATCCTCGACCAGGCGGAGACCGTCGAGTAACCCGGGATCCCGGCCTTCGCGGCCTCCCACCCGCTCGACCTCCCCAACGAACGATACGAACAGGATGACCATCGCATGATTGGCGCGCTCGAACTCGGCCTCATCTACGGGGTGATGGCACTGGGCGTCTACCTGACGTTCCGGGTGCTCAACTTCCCGGACCTCACGGTCGACGGCAGCTTCACCACGGGCGCCGCCGTCGCGGCCGCGCTGATCACAACCGGGCAGAACCCCGTCCTCGCCACCCTCGCCGGTGGCGGGGCCGGGCTCGTCGCGGGCATCGTCACCGGCCTGCTGCACACGAAGGGGCGCATCGACGGCCTGCTCTCGGGCATCCTGACCATGATCGCCCTCTGGTCGATCAACCTGCGCATCATGGGCACCGCGAAAGAAGACACGGCGGTCGCCGCGAATCTCCCGCTGCTGCGCGCCGACACCGTGTTCACCCCGCTGCGCGACGGCGACCTGCTCGGCACCTGGGGCGGCGTCGCCATCATCCTCGTCGCCGTGCTCGTGCTCAAGTTCATCGTCGACTGGTTCCTCTCGACCAACCTCGGCCTCGCCATCCAGGCGACGGGCGACAACGGCCCGATGATCCGCAGCTTCGGCGTCAACACCGACCGCACCACCATCCTCACCCTCGCGATCTCGAACGGGTTCGTCGGCCTCTGCGGGGCGCTCGTCGCCCAGTACCAGGGCTTCGCCGACATCAGCATGGGCGTCGGGCTGATCCTCGTCGGCCTCGCGTCGGTCATCCTCGGCCAGGCCATCTTCGGCCAGCGCTTCATCTGGCTCGCCAGCCTCGCCGTGGTGCTCGGCGCCGTCATCTACCGCCTCATCATCTTCTTCGCCCTCCGCGCCGGCCTCGACCCGAACGACATGAAGCTCATCACGGCGCTGCTCGTCATCGCCGCGCTGCTGCTGCCGCGCTGGGGCTTTCTGCGGAGGATCCCGATGCTGCGGCGCAAGGACGGCCGCGTCGTGCTCGAAGACGTGACCGCGCCGGCATCCGCCGCCGCGACGGCCGGCGCCGACGACACCGCCGCTCGCGCCGGCGCGCCGAGGGGCGACGCCGACGCAGCGCCGATGACCGCCGGATCCTCCCCCGAACCCGACACGCACGCCGGAAGGTAGCCGCATGCTCACCATCGACCGCATCGAGAAGACCTTCTTCCCCGGCACCGTCAACGAGCGCCGCGCCCTGGGCGGCCTCAGCCTGCGCCTCGACGAGGGAGACTTCGTCACCGTGATCGGCTCCAACGGCGCCGGCAAGTCGACGCTCCTGAACGCCATCTCCGGCCGCTACACCGTCGACTCCGGCAGCATCGAGATCGACGGCCAGCGCGTCAACCGGCTCCGCGAGTTCCAGCGCGCGAAGTACATCGGGCGCGTGTTCCAGGATCCGATGGCGGGCACCGCGCCCGACCTCACCATCGAGCAGAACCTCGCGCTCGCCGAGCGCCGCGGGAGGAGCCGCGGCCTCGGGCTCGCGCTGAGCCGCACGCTGCGCGATCGCTTCCGCGAGGAGCTCACGTCGCTCGAGCTGGGCCTCGAGCACCGCCTCACCGCGAAGGTCGGGCTGCTCTCCGGCGGGCAGCGCCAGGCCCTGTCGCTCCTCATGGCCGGGTTCACGCGGCCCCGCATCCTGCTGCTCGACGAGCACACGGCGGCGCTCGATCCGCAGCGCGCCGCCCTCGTCACCGAGCTCACCGACCGCATCGTCGCTCAGGGGTCGCTCACCACGCTGATGGTCACGCATAACATGGAGCAGGCGCTGCGACTCGGCAACCGACTCATCATGATGCACGAGGGCAACATCGTGTTCGAGGCGTCGGCGGCGGAGAAGCGGCAGCTCACCGTGCCGCGGCTCCTCGAGGAGTTCGCGAAGATCAAGGGCGCCCAGCTCGACGACCGGGCGCTCCTCGCCTGACCCCGCCGCCGTTCGGCGCGCGCTCCCGGCATTCGCGCGAGACCCTCATACAGTGGGGTCATGGCAGCTGAACCCATCGCCCCGGCGTCGGTGTGGGACGCCGTTTCGGATCGCTCCGAAGCGCTCGTGCACGCGTGGATCGCGGCGCTGCGCGATCGCGCGCCCGACGATGCGCTGGAGGCCCGCGGTTCGGCGCATCTGCTCGAAGGGCTGCGCGGCGACCCCGACAGCTTCGAGTTCACGCGACGGCTGCTCGAACTCGTTGCGGGAACGGAGGATGCCTTCGCCTCGGCGCTCGGCCTGCACGCCGTCTCGCAGGAGGTGCCCGACTCCCTCCCGGCGCGAGATCGTTTCGCGGTGCGCGCCGGCGGAGCGACGTCGCTCGGCCTCCCGTGGGCGGTGATGCCGGTCGCCCGCAAATGGCTTCGGGATCGCGTGTCGGGGCTCGTGCTCGCCGTTCGACTGCCGGGCGGCGCGAGCGGTGCGGGCGGCGCTGGCGGTGCGGGTGGCGCGGGCGGTGCGGCGCCCTCGGCGCGGTTCGGCTCCTCCGTCGGTTCGGCGCTCGTGGAGGCGAACCGTCGCTGCACGGACGCGGGCATCACCCCCGTGACGCGGCCGCTCGGCACGGGAGTGCACGGCCCCGCCGGGGCGGCGCGCGAGGTGGAGCGGCTCGTCGCGCTCGCCGCGCACCCCGCCGTCGCGCACCTGGTGGTCGACCCGCAGCGCATCGCCCCCGGCGGCTCGGACTGGTCGTTCGACGACGACGTCGAGCGCGCGGCGGCCGCACTCGAACCCGTGCTGCGCGCCTCGGTGGAGCACGGCACCACGATCCATCTCGCGGCCGGCAGCGTGCGGTGGGCGCGCATGCTGCCCGACATCGCGGTGCGGGCGCTCGTCGACCCCGCACTCGACCGGGCGCGCATCGGCGTGCAGCTGCTCGCCGAGCTGCCCGAGTCGCGCGAGTACTACGGCCGGCTGAGCCGGTGGGCGCAGCGCCGGGTCGCCGAGGGCGGGGCGCCGGCGGAGGTCGTCATCGGAGTCGGGGGCGTCGCGGGGGCCGAGCGGATCGCCTCCATCGAGACCGGCCTCCCGGTGCCGGTGCTGGAGGATCGCGCAGACGTGCTCGCCCAGTTCCTCCGGCTCTTGGAGCTCGCCCTGCACCCGGGTCGTGCCGCGGTGCTGCGGCCGGTGCTCGCCACGGAGGACGTGTTCGTGCTGGCCTCGGCGATCGCGCTCGCGGAGGAGCTCGGCTCGCTCGAGCTGAGCGCCGTGCAGCTGCGCAGCGGCGTCGCCCCCGGCCTCGCGACGGTGCTGCGCGGCGCCCTGTCGCACGTGCGCGTCTCCGTGCCCGTCGTCTCCCCCAAGGAGTTCGGGGGCGCCGTCGATCTGCTCGTGGGCATTGCCGCCGAGGCGGCCGATCCCGATTCGAGCCTCTCCCGGCTCGAAGCGCTCATTCCGCAGCTCGGCGACTCCGACGGCGCAGACGCGGAGCCGGGCGCAGACGCGGAGCCGGGTGCGGAATCCGCGCTGTCCCGCGCGCTCGCCGAGTTCCAGACGGCGCTCGGCCGGGCCTCCGAGCCCGCGCCCGGCTCGCATCGCACGCAGGATCGCGCCCGCGAGTGGGATCCCTCGGAGCGCGACAGCGCGCTCTTCTACCGGGCGCCCGACGAGCCCGCGCGCTTCGAGACCGGCGGGCTCACCGCGGCGGTGCTCGGACTGACGCGCGGGTCGACCGGGGAGTTCACGCTCGAGGCGGTGGCGCCGCCGCGCGCCATCCCCGCCGTCTCCGAGTCGGGATTCGCGAACGAACCCGGCACCGACGCGACCGTCGCCGGCAACCGCGAGTGGGCGCGCGAGCTGTTCCGGGCCGCCCGCACCGAGGTCGGCGCCCTCGACACCGCGAACGACACCGTGGCGCTCTCGGCCGCCGATCTGAACCCCGATCATGTCGCCGCCGAAGCCCGGTCGCGCGCTGAGGCGTGGTCGGCGCAGCCGTTCCGCACGCGCGCCTCGCGCCTCCGCCGATCCGCACTCGCACTGGTCGCCGCTCGCGATCGGCTGATCCAGCTGCTCGCCACCGAGACGGGCGCTCCGGTCGCGGAGCTCGACGCGGAGGTCGACGATCTCGTCGATGCGGCCCGCTACAGCGGCCAGCTCGCCGAGGCCCTCGGCGCCGTGCGCGGGGCGACCTTCGTGCCCGACCCGCTCGTGCTCGTCGCCGCCGACGCGCCGACGCCGCTCTCGGCGCAGGCGGAGGCCGTCTTCGCGGCGCTCGCCGCGGGGAGCGGGGTGCTCTGGATCGTGCCGCATCGTCTGCGCGCATCGGCCGCCGCCGTGCTGGAGGAGTGCGAGGTCGGCGGGCTCACTCCCGGGGTGGTGCGGCTCGAGGCGGCCGTCGTCGGGCAGACCGTCGCCGAGCTGGCCGCGCACCGGGGCGTGGATCGCGCCTGCGTCATCGGCTCGCGCGCCGAGGCGCTCGAGCTGTCGCGCCGACGCCCCGATCTCCGGGTGGAGGGGCGGTTCCGCGCGCGGGGGTTCGTGCTGGTCACCCCTTCCGCCGATCTCGATCTGGCGATCGCCGACGTGGTCGCCTCGGCGTTCTCGGGCGCGGCGGGCGGTCTGCGCGCGGCCCGGGGCGTGATCCTGCTCGGGAGCGTGGCCCGTTCGCGGCGGTTCCGGGAGGGCCTCGCCGATGCGGTGCGCGCGCTCCGCGCCGGCGACAGCGGGCGCGACGTCGACTCGGATGTGCTCGGCCTCCAGGTCGGCCCGCTCCACGCGGCGCCGAACGCCGCAGAGCGGCGCGCCCTCGCCGAGCTCGCCCGGGGCGAGGAGTGGATCGTGACGCCCGCTCCGCTCGACCCGGAGGAGCGGGTCTGGTCGCCCGGGGTGCGAGCCGGCGTGGCGGCGGGGGCCGCCTTCTGGGACGATGCGCGAACGGTCCCGGTCGTCGGGATCACGACGGCGCACTCGCTGGGCGAGGCGCTGGCGCTGCAGAACAGCCCGGGCAGCGGCGGAGTCGCCGCGATCCACTCGAACGACGCCGACGAGATCGCCGCCTGGCTCGACGGCGTCGAGGCTGCGGCGGTGTCGGTCAACCGCGCGACGACGCGGGCGCGGGTGGAGCGCCAGCCGGGAGGCGGGTGGAACGATGCGGGCATGGGGCTCTCGGGCCTCGCCGGCGGACCGAACCGGTTGATCGCACTCGGCTCGTGGCGGCTCCGGGAGGGGAGCCGCAGCGAGACGCTGCACCTGCGCGGGCTCGAGCCGGAGGTGCGCCTGCTCATCGAGGCGCTCCAGCCGGTGCTGCCGTACCAGGCCTTCGACGAGCTGCGCCGTGCCGCGCTCGCCGACGCCCTCACCTGGCGCACGTCGTTCGGGGTCGACCGCGATGCGATCGGGCTGGGCATCGAGCGCAACGTCATGAGGCACCGCCCCGTCGCCACTCACGTGCGGCTCGCGGAGGGCGGTGCGATCGTGTCGCTCGCGCGGGTGGTCGCGGCGGCGCTCCTCGCGCGTGCGCCGATATCGATCTCGACGGGCGAGGTGCTGCCCGTCGAGCTCGCCGACTTCCTGGAGCGCTACGACATTGAAGTGTCGCTCGAACGCGACGACGACTGGCTCGAGCGGTTGGCGGTCGCCGGGCCGGTCGCGGCGGACGGCACGCGAGCGCTGCGTGTGCGTCTCATCGACGGGGATCGCGTGCGCGCCGCGGAGTGGCTCGGCCAGCAGGATCGCGTGGCCATCTGGGCGGAGCCGGTGACGATGGCCGGCCCCGTCGAGCTGCTCTCCCTGGTGCGGGAGCAGGCGGTCTCCGCGCGGGCGCACCGGCACGGACTGGCGGTGACGGTGCCAGGGCTCGATGACGCAATCGAGCCCTGAGGGGTCAGCCCAGCCGCATGGGGGTGTGCGGGATGCCGTCCTCGAGGTACTCGTCGCCGGCGCTCGCGAAGCCGAAACGGGCGTACCAGCCGACAAGGTGCGACTGTGCGTGGAGCTCGATCGGGCGGCCGCCGCACTGTCGGATGGCGGCCTCCAGCAGGGCGGCGGCGACTCCGCGCCCGCGCCACGCAGGGGCGGTGACGACTCGCCCGATGCTGCGCGCACCGTCGGGGGCCGCGCCCTCGTCGAGGATGCGCACGGTCGCCGCGATCTCGCCGTCGGCGTCCTCCGCCCACAGCTGCACCGAGCCCTCCTCCAGGTCGCGCCCGTCAAGGTCTAGGTAGACGCAGTTCTGCTCGACCACGAAGACGGTCTGTCGCAGCGCGGCGAGGCGGTAGAAGGCGGCGGGGGGCATCTCCGAGACGTGCGCGGAGCGGAGCACCAGTGGTTCGGGGAGGTCGGTCATGCTCCGATCCTGTCACGAAGCGCGCTTCCGTCGTGTGCGGGATCGGGCCCGCCCGATTTCCGTTCGAGCAGTGGAGCCGCTAGGGTGGGTTCCTGGTCGCCCTCGTGCGACCGACGGCGGGTTACCCGAGCGGCCAAAGGGGGCTGACTGTAAATCAGCTGGCACTGCCTACGGGGGTTCGAATCCCTCACCCGCCACCACTGACAGGCCCCGTCCTCATCGCAAGCGCGACGAGGACGGGGCCTGTCGCGTTTCATCGGTGATCTGCGGAGGGCGTGGAGGCGGCCATTCCGACGCCGTGCAGCGCCGCTGCATGGAGGCGCGCTCGCGCCTTCGATTCCAGCGCTCGGCCTGCGCCACGAGCGGGCGCGGTTCTCGGTGTTCGCGGGCCGATACGGGCGGACACGCCCGGGATGTGGGCCGCAGTTGCCCGGTGGTGCGGATCGGCGTAATGTATTCCCTTGTCAGCGAAACGGAAAACGGCGCGAAAGCGGCCGAGATTCGGTTCGGACATCGGCTCTCACGAGATCACCGAGAGCAGGACTTGCGAAAGTCTTGCTCGAGCGTGTAAAGTAAGAGATCCGATCTCACCGCAAGGTGGACACCCGAAGGGTGGTCCAACTGGAGCGCTTACTGCTCCCGGGGGTTGATGACAGGTTGCTGTTCGGAGCTCTCTTGGTTGGGGGTGACGGGTGGTGTCTGGTCTTTGAGAACTCAATAGTGTGCACTTAAATTGTCATATGCCAATTTGATATAAAATCCCCGGCACTCGCACGTTGGTGCGGGTGCGGGAGATTCCTTTTTTGGATAACAAGAATCGTCAGTTTTGATGGTTCTGTTGCCAGATTGAACTCGCTTCCCGGTGGCTTGTTTTTCCCGAGCGCGGGGGGCAATCGTTTTTTACGGAGAGTTTGATCCTGGCTCAGGACGAACGCTGGCGGCGTGCTTAACACATGCAAGTCGAACGCTGAAGCTCCCAGCTTGCTGGGGGTGGATGAGTGGCGAACGGGTGAGTAACACGTGAGTAACCTGCCCCGAACTCTGGGATAAGCGCTGGAAACGGCGTCTAATACTGGATATGTCCTATCACCGCATGGTGTGTAGGTGGAAAGAATTTCGGTTCGGGATGGACTCGCGGCCTATCAGCTAGATGGTGAGGTAATGGCTCACCATGGCGACGACGGGTAGCCGGCCTGAGAGGGTGACCGGCCACACTGGGACTGAGACACGGCCCAGACTCCTACGGGAGGCAGCAGTGGGGAATATTGCACAATGGGCGCAAGCCTGATGCAGCAACGCCGCGTGAGGGATGACGGCCTTCGGGTTGTAAACCTCTTTTAGTAGGGAAGAAGCGAAAGTGACGGTACCTGCAGAAAAAGCACCGGCTAACTACGTGCCAGCAGCCGCGGTAATACGTAGGGTGCAAGCGTTGTCCGGAATTATTGGGCGTAAAGAGCTCGTAGGCGGCTTGTCGCGTCTGCTGTGAAAACCAGAGGCTCAACCTCTGGCCTGCAGTGGGTACGGGCAAGCTAGAGTGCGGTAGGGGAGATTGGAATTCCTGGTGTAGCGGTGGAATGCGCAGATATCAGGAGGAACACCGATGGCGAAGGCAGATCTCTGGGCCGTAACTGACGCTGAGGAGCGAAAGCATGGGGAGCGAACAGGATTAGATACCCTGGTAGTCCATGCCGTAAACGTTGGGAACTAGATGTAGGGCCTGTTCCACGGGTTCTGTGTCGTAGCTAACGCATTAAGTTCCCCGCCTGGGGAGTACGGCCGCAAGGCTAAAACTCAAAGGAATTGACGGGGGCCCGCACAAGCGGCGGAGCATGCGGATTAATTCGATGCAACGCGAAGAACCTTACCAAGGCTTGACATATACGAGAACACTGTAGAGATACAGGACTCTTTGGACACTCGTAAACAGGTGGTGCATGGTTGTCGTCAGCTCGTGTCGTGAGATGTTCGGTTAAGTCCGGCAACGAGCGCAACCCTCGTCCTATGTTGCCAGCACGTTATGGTGGGAACTCATGGGATACTGCCGTGGTCAACACGGAGGAAGGTGGGGATGACGTCAAATCATCATGCCCCTTATGTCTTGGGCTTCACGCATGCTACAATGGCCGATACAAAGGGTTGCGATACCGTGAGGTGGAGCGAATCCCAAAAAGTCGGTCTCAGTTCGGATTGGGGTCTGCAACTCGACCCCATGAAGTCGGAGTCGCTAGTAATCGCAGATCAGCAACGCTGCGGTGAATACGTTCCCGGGCCTTGTACACACCGCCCGTCAAGTCATGAAAGTCGGTAACACCCGAAGCCGGTGGCCTAACCCTTGTGGAGGGAGCTGTCGAAGGTGGGACTGGTGATTAGGACTAAGTCGTAACAAGGTAGCCGTACCGGAAGGTGCGGCTGGATCACCTCCTTTCTAAGGAGCACTCGGCACTATGTGCCGCAGATTGGCTCGTTCACAGGCGAATGTTCTGTGCGAGTCGCTCATGGGTGGAACATATGACAAGAGTGCGGTTTGGGTGTTTTGCTGGAGTACGCCGTTTCCGTGAGGGGATGGTTGGAACAGGTGGAATGTTCGGGCTGTGCTTGTGGGTGCATACTATTGGGTCCTGGGAGACCAGCCGGCTGAGCCTTTGGGTTTGGTGGACTGGTTCCTGACCCGCTGTCGGAGGACGTGTTGTCTTCGGGGGTGGGATCGACCGTACGTTGAGAACTACACAGTGGACGCGAGCATCTTGCAGTGTCAGATCATGGATACCGGATCACTCTTTTGGGGTGTGGGGGTGTGTGTGGTGTGGTGCTGCTGATACTAATAATTTCATTGGTCGCACATGCCGTCCCGTTTGCGGGGGGGTGTGTGTGTTTCAAACATATGTATGTGATTTCAAGTTTCTAAGAGCAAACGGTGGATGCCTTGGCATCTGGAGCCGAAGAAGGACGTAGTAATCTGCGATAAGCCTCGGGGAGCCGATAAACGGGCTGTGATTCGAGGATTTCCGAATGGGGAAACCCCGCCAGGGCGCGTGCGTACCTGGTGACTCCCGCCTGAATATATAGGGCGGGTAGAGGGAACGTGGGGAAGTGAAACATCTCAGTACCCACAGGAAGAGAAAACAATAGTGATTCCGGGAGTAGTGGCGAGCGAAACCGGATCAGGCTAAACCGGTCATGTGTGATACCGAGCAGGGGTTGCATGGTCGGGGTTGTGGGACGTGCCGTGAAGGGCTGCTTTCCTTCGAGCGTGAGAGTGAAGCTATAGGAGAACGCCTTGGAATGGGCGACCGGAGTGGGTGAGAGTCCCGTATCCGAAATGGTTTTACCGCGTGGTGTGTATCCCAAGTAGCACGGGGCCCGAGAAATCCCGTGTGAATCTGTCAGGACCACCTGATAAGCCTAAATACTTCCAGATGACCGATAGCGGACTAGTACCGTGAGGGAAAGGTGAAAAGTACCCCGGGAGGGGAGTGAAATAGTACCTGAAACCGTTTGCTTACAATCCGTCGGAGCAGGCTTTGTATCTGTGACGGCGTGCCTTTTGAAGAATGAGCCTGCGAGTTAGCGATATGTGGCGAGGTTAACCCGTGTGGGGTAGCCGTAGCGAAAGCGAGTCTGAATAGGGCGGTTCAGTCGCATGTCCTAGACCCGAAGCGAAGTGATCTATCCATGGCCAGGTTGAAGCGACGGTAAGACGTCGTGGAGGACCGAACCCACTTAGGTTGAAAACTGAGGGGATGAGCTGTGGATAGGGGTGAAAGGCCAATCAAACTTCGTGATAGCTGGTTCTCTCCGAAATGCATTTAGGTGCAGCGTTGCGTGTTTCTTGCCGGAGGTAGAGCTACTGGATGGCCGATGGGCCCTACAAGGTTACTGACGTCAGCTAAACTCCGAATGCCGGTAAGTGAGAGCGCAGCAGTGAGACTGTGGGGGATAAGCTTCATAGTCGAGAGGGAAACAACCCAGATCACCAACTAAGGTCCCAAAGCGCGTGCTAAGTGGAAAAGGATGTGGAGTTGCTGTGACAACCAGGAGGTTGGCTTAGAAGCAGCCACCCTTGAAAGAGTGCGTAATAGCTCACTGGTCAAGTGATTCCGCGCCGACAATGTAACGGGGCTCAAGCACGCCACCGAAGTTGTGGCATTCATATAACAGGTAGGCCTTCGTGGTCCAGCCGTATGGATGGGTAGGAGAGCGTCGTGTGGCGAGTGAAGCGGCGGTGTGAACCAGTCGTGGATGCTACACGAGTGAGAATGCAGGCATGAGTAGCGAAAGACGGGTGAGAAACCCGTCCTCCGGAAGACCAAGGGTTCCAGGGTCAAGCTAATCTTCCCTGGGTAAGTCGGGACCTAAGGCGAGGCCGACAGGCGTAGTCGATGGACAACGGGTTGATATTCCCGTACCGGCGGTAAACCGTCAAAGACCTAACCAGTAGTGCTCAGCTATCCAAAGCCTGTTACGGATCCTTCGGGTGATGTGCGGGTGGCGGTTGCGAACCCGAACTGGGGTGGTGAGCGTGAGGTGTGACGCAGGAAGGTAGCCTGTGCCGGGCGATGGTTGTCCCGGTGTAAATGTGTAGCCCGTCGATTATGAATAGTTTTCGGCTTTGGGTGAGACATGATGCGGACCCGTTAGGGGAAGCAGGTGATCCTATGCTGCCAAGAAAAGCATCGACGTGAGGTTTGCTGTTGCCCGTACCCCAAACCGACTCAGGTGGTCAGGTAGAGAATACTCAGGAGATCGAGATAATCATGGTGAAGGAACTCGGCAAAATGCCCCCGTAACTTCGGGAGAAGGGGGGCCATCCACTTATACGGATTTACTCCGGAAAGGGTGTGGTGGCCGCAGAGACCAGTGGGAAGCGACTGTTTACTAAAAACACAGGTCCGTGCTAACACGCAAGTGGATGTATACGGACTGACGCCTGCCCGGTGCTGGAAGGTTAAGAGGAGAGGTTAGACTTTCGGGTCGAAGCTTTGAATTTAAGCCCCAGTAAACGGCGGTGGTAACTATAACCATCCTAAGGTAGCGAAATTCCTTGTCGGGTAAGTTCCGACCTGCACGAATGGCGTAACGACTTCCCAGCTGTCTCCACCGTGAACTCGGCGAAATTGCAGTACGAGTAAAGATGCTCGTTACGCGCAGAAGGACGGAAAGACCCCGTGACCTTTACTACAGCTTGGTATTGGTGTTCGGTGTGGCTTGTGTAGGATAGGTGGGAGACTGTGAAGCTCAGACGCTAGTTTGGGTGGAGTCGTTGTTGAAATACCACTCTGGTCATATTGGATATCTAACTACGGACCCTGATCGGGTTCTGGGACAGTGCCTGGTGGGTAGTTTAACTGGGGCGGTTGCCTCCCAAAAAGTAACGGAGGCGCCCAAAGGTTCCCTCAACCTGGTTGGCAATCAGGTGGCGAGTGTAAGTGCACAAGGGAGCTTGACTGTGAGACTGACAGGTCGAGCAGGGACGAAAGTCGGGACTAGTGATCCGGCAGTGGCTTGTGGAAGCGCTGTCGCTCAACGGATAAAAGGTACCTCGGGGATAACAGGCTGATCTTGCCCAAGAGTCCATATCGACGGCATGGTTTGGCACCTCGATGTCGGCTCGTCGCATCCTGGGGCTGGAGTTGGTCCCAAGGGTTGGGCTGTTCGCCCATTAAAGCGGTACGCGAGCTGGGTTTAGAACGTCGTGAGACAGTTCGGTCCCTATCCTCTGCGCGCGTTGGAGATTTGAGAGGATCTGACCCTAGTACGAGAGGACCGGGTTGGACGGACCTCTGGTGTGCCAGTTGTTCTGCCAAGGGCATGGCTGGTTGGCTACGTTCGGGATGGATAACCGCTGAAAGCATCTAAGCGGGAAGCCGGCCTCGAGATGAGATCTCCGTACACCTTGTGTGTGTGAGGCTCCCAGTAGATTACTGGGTTGATAGGCCAGATGTGGAAGCGCAGTAATGTGTGGAGCTGACTGGTACTAATAAGCCGATGACTTGATTTCTTCCCACCCTTTTGTGGTGGGGCATGATGTGTGTTTGTAACGATTGTTTCGCGTCCACTTTGTGGTTCTAGACGTACGGCCACGCAGCCACCCTTGGGGTGGGTGTGGTCATATGTGAATAGAGTTACGGCGGCTATAGCGTCAGGGAAACGCCCGGTCACATTCCGAACCCGGAAGCTAAGACTGACTGCGCCGATGGTACTGCAAGGGGGACCTTGTGGGAGAGTAGGACACCGCCGGACACCTTTTCTGAGGCTCGTGCTGGGGTGGTCACCATGATGGTGATCGCTCGGGCACGGGCCTCAATTTTTTTGTGCGTGCGGGTATCCCCGCACTTGTTGTGACTGATCGTCGGTGGACTCATCGTCCGCATTCGGGGCAGGGTGGTCGAGTGGAGATTCCAGCGCATCGCAAAGCTTTCGGTACCCGTCTTCGCGAGTTGCGCGTCGCTCGCGGGTGGAGCTCGCAAGAGGCCTTCGCGTTGCATGCCGGTCTGGATCGCACGTATGTGAGCGGGATCGAGAGCGGCCGCCGCAATCCCACTCTGGACGTGCTCGCGCGGATCGCGGGCGCGCTCGAGGTGCCGTTATCGGATCTGTTCTCGCTGGTCACGCTCGAGATGGGTGCCCAGGCGTTATCGAGCTCCGATCGGCGCCGCGGGTAGCACCCGCTTCTCACCACGCGCCCTCGAACACGCGCCCCTGCGGGATGGCCCGCACGAGGCGGGCGTAGGATGCCCGGAACGCGAGCGACTGGGCGGGGCCGAGATCGAGCTCGATCAGTGACGGGTGCGGAGCTCGTGTGCCGGGCATTCTTGTGAGGTGCTGCGCTTTGTCGTTCTCGGGCGCCCAGATCGTGACGTGGGCGCGCGCACGGGTTCCCGGGATCGCGAGCTCGGCGAACTCCCGCCCCGCAGCGAAGATGACGGGGTGTGTGAGCCACGCCCAGAGCTCGGGGTCGTCGCCGTAGACCACGGTCGACCCGGCGGGGTCGATCTCGTCGAACAGGGCGATCACGAACGGGTGGTGTGGGGGGACGATGCTGCGTGCCATGCACTACTCCTGTTCCTCTCCGCGTCGCGTTGCCCCCGCAATTCCCGTCGACCGACCGACAGGCATGTGACGCATGGTCTACAGCAACCATTCTGCCGCACGCCACCGACACCCGCAGAACAGACCGCTCAGCTGCACGTCTCGAAGCGATGCGCGGGATCCCCCGGAAGGGCGAGTTGTCGATCGCGGAGCACCACCGACGCGGGTGTCGCGCCGTCGGCGCACATCTCCGCGAACGTCCGGGGCAGCGCATCGTCGTACTCGACATCGATCACGTGCTCCCCGTACACGTCGGTGTAGGCGCCGCATTCAGCATAGGCGGCGCACTCCTCGGCGATCGCGAAGTCGAACCCCGCAGTGGATCGCAGCAACTCGGCGTCTTCAGCGGAGTTCTTCTGCGCCGCTGCGAGGCCCGCCTCGTGCGCGATCTCGACGTACGCGGTCGCGAGCGCGATGTTGTCCTCGCGCGCGAGCGCTCCCTCGCTGCGCGTGTAGGTGTCGAGGTTGTCGAACTCCACGGCGTCGAAGCCCGACGCGGAGCACCCCCTGATCCAGGGGCCGACGATCTCGAGGATGCGCCCCCGCGCTTCCGTCGTCGACGTGTCGAGAATGATCTCATCGGGCCATTCGGGGTCGATCACCGGAGCACCGCCGCGCTGCAGCAGGGTTGCGTCGGGCCAGAGCGCGCGCTCGCCGGGCTGGGTCTGGAAGCCGTTCACGTAGCAGATCGAGTACCGGTCGGGGTCGGGGTCCGCCGTACGGTCGCGCGCCACGATGTCGACGGCCTCGGCGGGCGCGTACGCTCCGCCCAGTTGATAGTCGGGGGTTCCGCTCGCCGGCGGCAGCTCGATCCGGCCCGCGTCCGCTGCGGTCTGCGGCGCCGGCGCCGCGCACCCCGCGCACAGCACGAGCGCACCCGCCAGCAGCGCTCCGCCGCTCAGCACCCGGCGCGCACCGCTGTTCCACCTCATGAAGACGCCCCCTCTGCCCCGCGCTTCGATGCTATCGCTGACGCTAGACTCGCAGCCATGAGCGACCTCCTCGTGTCCCTGCCCTCCGACCCGGGCCTCCGTGACGCCGTCGGCGATGTCGACGGCGTCGAGTTCGTCGAGTGGGATCTCGATGCGCCGGCGCCGCGTGAGCAGCTCGACATCGTCGTGCCTCCCTACTGGGGCGGGGCCCGCCCCCTGGCACAGCTCGCAGGGGTGGAGGCGCGTCTGGTGCAGTGGCAGTCGATCGGGTACAACGGAGTGTCGAAGCACCTGCCGGAGGGGCTCCCGCTGGCGAACGCCGCAACCGTCCACGAGGGCTCCACGGCCGAGCTCGCGATGGCGCTCGCACTGGCCGCGCAGCGCGGCATTCCGCAGTTCGTGCGCGACGGCGAGGAGGAGCGGTGGCAGCTGCGCTCGCTCCCGAGTCTCGCGGATCGACGCGTGCTGCTCATCGGCTACGGCGGAGTGTCGCAGGCGATCGAGGCTCGGCTCGCCGGGTTCGAGGTCGAGATCACGCGGTTGGCGCGCACTGCGCGACGCGAGGAGAACCTCGCCGGGGAATCGGTCGAGGTGCGCGGGTTCGAGTCGCTGCACGAGAGCCTTGCGGAAGCCGAGATCGTGATGCTCGCGGTGCCGCTCACCGACGGCACGCGGGGACTGATCGACGCCGCCGCCCTCGCGGCGATGCCGGACGGCGCGCTGCTGGTGAACGTCGCCCGCGGCCCCGTCGTCGACACCGCGGCGCTCGTGGCGGAGCTGCAGTCGGGGCGGCTGCGCGCCGCGCTCGACGTCACGGACCCCGAGCCGCTGCCGGCCGGGCACCCCCTGTGGACGGCGCCGAACGTGCTGATCACCCCGCACGTCGGCGGCGACTCCAGCGCGATGCTGCCCCGCATGTCCGCCCTCATCCGTCGCCAGATCGCCCACCTGCAGCGCGGTGAGACGCCCGAGAACATCGTGCTCGGGTCGTGGGAGCGACGATCCGGATCGCCGACGCCCTAGCGGTGCGGGTGATCCGCCGCCGTCTCGCCGGGGGCCGTGAGCAGCTGCAGGAATTCGACGGCCGCCCCGACCGCGGGATCGGGTTTGCGCCCGACCCGGTAGCGCACCGAGATGCGGCGAGAGCCGAGGCCGGGGAGCTCGTGCGTCTCCACGCCCGTGAGTGAGAACTCCTGGAGCGCGAGCTGCGGGAGCAGGGCGACCCCCTCGCCCGCGGCGATGAGGGCGAGCGCCGACTGATGGCTCGCGTAGCGGTGGGGCGAGGTGGTCGAGGAGGAGAGGCGGTCGCGCACGCGCGCGGCGGCCTGATGCACCCCCGAGCTGCGGTCGACTTCGAGCCAGGGGAGGCGCAGCTGATCCAGCTCGATGACGCCCATCGCCGCCTGCGTGCCCGCCGGCGCGACCAGCACCCAGGGATCGTCGAGCAGCGGCACCTCGCGCACGCCCGGCCCGAGCGGGGGCGGCGGAATGGACTCGTCGCGCTCGATGGCCACGAGATCGAACGCAGCCGTGCGGAGGCCTCGCAGCAGATCCGGCATCTCGCCCTCCACGGTCTCGAGGTGCACGCCGGCGAGCTCGGTGCGCCAGCGAGGGAGCGCCGGCGCGATCACGCCGCTCATGAAGCTCTGGAAGGCGCCGAGTCGCACGGATCCGCTCGGCAGCTCGCTCGCGGCGCCCACGCGGAGCGCCGCCTCGTTCACCTCGCGCTCCACGTTCTCCGCGAGCTCGACGAGCTCGCGCCCGGCCGCCGTCAGGGTGACCCCGCGGGGGCTCCGGATCACGAGGGGCACACGGACCTCGGCTTCGAGGCGGGCGAGCTGCTGGGACACCGCCGAGGGGGTCAGCGTGAGCGCCTCGGCCGCGGCCAGCACCCCGCCGCTGCGGGCGATCTGCAGCAGGAACGGCAAGCGCGAGACCGCGATCCTCATGTTCAGAAATTCTACATCCCGGATCAGTCAAGATTCGATTGTGCTGGATCGGCGGGCCGCCGAGAATTGACGTGTCGCGGGCGCCGGAAGAGCACGACTCTTCCTCGAGTCTCAGCGGCGCGCCGGAAAACAGCGGGGGGAGCGGCGGTGGAGACGTTGATCGGGACGATGCTGGGCTGGATGGGCACGGTGGGCACCTTCGTCGCCTACGTGCTGATGCTGCGCGGAACCTGGTCGCCGTCGACGCGCAGTTACCTCGCGCTCAACGCCGTCGGCGGGCTGCTCGCCGCGGGCGGCGCTCTCGCCTACGGGGCTTGGCCGTCGTTCGCGTCGAACATCGTCTGGGGAGTGATGGGCGCGTACGGCCTGTTCGCGACCTTCCGCCGTCGGCACGACGCGATCCGCCCCGAGCCCTCGTCGGCCCCGGCGTCGCCCGGCTCTGCGACGGCGCCGGTGACGGTGCCGCTCCCGGTGCTGCCGATGCCGCAGTCGCCGTGGGATCCGAGCGATACGCTCGCCGCGCCGATCAGTCTGCCCTGGCTGCCGCGATCCGAGTCGCCGCAGCGCGATCGCGGGATCGCTCCGAGCGGCGCGGGGACGACGGCGCTCGCCGCGTGAGCCTGCGCGCGCCGTCGACGCGCAGCCGTGGCCGTCGGCGTCGGCGCGCTCGGTCGGTAGACTGGGCCTCTATGCCGCCGCGTCACGCGAGCGGCGCCAAGATCCCCGCTTGCACCTTGGAGTGATACAGAAACTATGGCTGAGCAGTCCCGCCTCGATAAGGTCATCGCCCTCGCCCGCCACCGCGGCTTCGTCTTCCAGGCGGGTGAGATCTACGGCGGATCGCGCTCGGCGTGGGACTACGGCCCCCTCGGCACTGCGCTGAAGGAGAACATCAAGCGCCAGTGGTGGAAGGCCATGGTGCAGAAGCGCGATGACGTGGTCGGCATCGACTCGAGTGTGATCCTGCCGAAGCAGGTGTGGGAGGCGTCGGGCCACGTCGAGGTCTTCAGCGACCCGCTCATCGAGTGCCTGCACTGCCACAAGCGCTACCGCGAAGACCACCTCATCGAGGCCTTCGAGGAGAAGAAGGGGCGCGCCCCGAAGGACGGCCTTGCCGAGATCGTGTGCGCGAACTGCGGCACGCGCGGCCAGTGGACGGAGCCGCGCGCGTTCTCGGGTCTGCTGAAGACCTACCTGGGCCCCGTCGACGATGAGGCGGGCATGCACTACCTGCGTCCAGAAACCGCGCAGGGGATCTTCGTCAACTTCGCGAACGTGCTGCAGGCGGCCCGCATGAAGCCGCCGTTCGGCATCGGACAGATCGGCAAGAGCTTCCGCAACGAGATCACGCCGGGCAACTTCATCTTCCGCACCCGCGAGTTCGAGCAGATGGAGATGGAGTTCTTCGTCGAGCCGGGCACCGACGAGGAGTGGCAGGAGTACTGGATGAACGAGCGCATGGCGTGGTACGTCGGCCTCGGCATCGACCCCGAGAACCTCCGCTTCTACGAGCACCCGCAGGAGAAGCTCTCGCACTACTCGAAGCGCACCGCCGACATCGAGTACCGCTTCGGCTTCACCGGCGGCGAGTGGGGCGAGCTCGAGGGCATCGCGAATCGCACCGACTTCGACCTGTCGACGCACTCGCAGCACTCGGGCAAGGATCTCAGCTTCTTCGACCAGACGAAGAATGAGCGCTACACGCCGTACGTGATCGAGCCGGCCGCGGGCCTCACGCGGTCGCTCATGGCCTTCCTCGTCGACGCCTACCGCGAGGAGGAGGTGGTGAACGCGAAGGGCGGCACCGACAAGCGCACGCTGCTCGCACTCGACCCGCGCCTCGCACCCATCAAGGCCGCGGTGCTTCCGCTGAGCCGCAACGAGGCGCTGTCGCCGCTGGCGCGCGAGATCGCGCAGGATCTGCGCGACGACTGGAATGTCGACTTCGACGATTCGGGCGCGATCGGCCGTCGCTACCGTCGCCAGGACGAGATCGGCACCCCGTTCTGCGTGACGGTGGACTTCGACTCCCTCGACGACGACGCGGTGACCGTGCGCGAGCGCGACACGATGGAGCAGGTGCGCGTGCCCCGCGCCGAGCTCCACGCGTTCCTCGCCGAGCGCTTGCGCGGAGCCTAGCGAAACGCGCAGCGTTTCGGTCGGCTCCGGTGACGCGAAGCGTCAGCCCACGGAGCGCAGCGAGGGGTGGGAGCCTAGCGAAACGCGCAGCGTTTCGGTCGGCTCCGGTGACGCGAAGCGTCAGCCCACGGAGCGCAGCGAGGGGTGGGAGCCTAGCGAAACGCGCAGCGTTTCGGTCGGCTCCGGTGACGCGCAGCGTCAGCCCGCGGAGCGCAGCGAGGGGTGGGAGCGCTCGAAGCGCGGCGCGCGCGGATGAGAGGATAGCGGTATGACGAGCACCGGATCCGAACCTCCCGAGCGCCCCGATCTCCCGTCCCAGCAGCCGCACGGTCCCGTCCCACCGCAGGCGCAGCCGGGGCTCGGGCAGTCGCTAGCCGAGCCTTCGGCGCCCGGGCAGCCGGGCGGCCCGGCCCCGGAGTGGGCCTGGGCGCGCCCGCAGGTCGCGCTGCAGACCGTCGAGACGGAGCCGCTGGAATACCATCGTCTGCTGCGCGGGGTCGCGAACTACCGCTGGTGGAGGCCGCTCGTTCTGCTGCTGCTCTCGGGGGTGTACTTCGGCGTCTTCACGATCATCGTGAGCATCGCGTTCATCCCGATCCTCATGACGGATCCGTCGTATCTCGACGGCATCGTGACGGGTGAGGGCGAGGTGCTCGACACGCAGGTTCCGGTCTCGGTGCTGCTGAGCCTCGTGTCGATCATCATCATGATCCCGGCCGTGATTCTCGCGATGCTGACGCTCGGCATGCGGCCGACGGGCCGCGTCTGGTCGGTCGCGGGCCGGATCAGGTGGGGTCTGCTGGGGCGGGTGTCGATCGCCGCGCTGCTCGCCGTCGTCGTGATGAACGTCGCGGGAATCGCGTTCGAGATCGCGATGGACCCGGCGTCGCTGAGCGAGACTGCCGAGACCTCGTCCTCGGGCGCCGACTTCGACTGGACCGCCGCCTGGACGTCTCTCATCATCATCGTGCTCCTCGTGCCGTTGCAGGCGACGGCCGAGGAAGTCGTGTTCCGCGGCCTGTTCATGCAGGTGCTGGGCTCGTGGCTGAAGAGCCCCTGGTTCGGGATCGTCATTCCGTCGGTCGGCTTCGCCCTCGCCCACATCTACGACATCTGGGGGCTGCTGTCGGTGGGGGCGCTCGGCCTCGTCGCCGGCTGGCTGACGTGGCGCACGGGAGGCCTGGAGGCGGCGATCGCGATCCACATCGTGAACAATCTCATCGCCTTCGGCTTCATGACGTTCGCCGTGGGCGGGGAGACGGCGCAGGTCGAGGCGACCGGCGGCCCGGGCTCCTTCCTCGGCTCGGTCGTGGGCTACGCCGTCTTCATCTGGCTCGTGCTGCGCATCTTCCGCAAGCACGGGTACGGCCGCTCGCGCATCGACCTCATCCGGGTACCCGCGCCGCTTCCGCAGGCGGCCGCCGAGGCGCCGGCCTTCGGCGCCGAACCCGGGCAGGAGTCGCAGCCCCGTGGTTGACGTGTACGTCATCGGGGAGGGCCCGGTCGAACTCGCCGCGGCACTGGAGTTCGCGGAGGTCGGCTTGAGCGTGCGCGTCGGCCGCGCGGCGTCGCCGGCTCCGGTGAGCGGGGGAGCCGCGCGCGAAGCTGGGCGGGCCGGCGACGCGGATGCCTGCGCCGCGGGCTTCTCGCCGGGCGAGGTGACGGATCCCGATGGAACGCTGCGCGAGTTCCTGGAGCATGTCGCCGCTCCGCTGTCGCCCGGTGGAGCCCCGCTCGCGGCGGCTCGACCGGTCGCGACGCCTCCGGCTCCCGTGCTGCTGCGCGGCGCGGACCGCGTGTGGCGGGCGCAGCCGACGCCGGCGGTGTTCGGCATCCCCGCCGTGCCGCTGTCTCGCGCGAGCATCGCGCTGCTCGGCGGCGGCGGGGCGGCGCGCGCGTTTCTCGACCGTGTGCGGCCGCTGCTGACGATCGGCAAGACGCGGTCGCTCGGCGCCCTCGTGCGCTCCCGCCTCGGCGGGGCGGCGCTCGAGCGCCTCGTCGATCCGTTCGTGCGCGCGAAGTACGGCGTCGACGCCGAGCGCGTCGACGTCGCCATCGCCGCGCCCGGGCTCAACGAGGATCTGACGACGGCGGGGTCGCTCTGCGGCGCCGCGCTCGCGTATGCCGAGCGCCATGTTGCACGTGAAACCCGAGTGCGGCCGGCGGGCGGGTGGCCCGCGTTGCGCGACGCTCTGCTCGAGCGGCTCGCGCTCTACGGCGTCGAGGTGGCCGAGGCTCCCGCGACCGGCGTCGCCAGCGCGGCGCGCGACGGGGCAGGGGCCGCCGGCGAACCGGATGCCTGGCTCGTCTCCGAGGCGGGAGGGCAGGTGCGCGCGAGCGCCGTCGTGCTCGGCGATCGTGCGGCAGGGCTTCCCGGCGTTCCCGACGATGCGCGCGCGCACAGCCCGCGGGCCGTGCGCTGGATCGCCGAACTGGATGTGGCGACGCCCGACTTCGCCCGCTCCGCTGCTGCAGACCGTGCCGATATCGCGAGCCCGGCGGCGGCGCTCGAGATCGTCATGGCGCCGAACGGCGAGCGGTGGAGCGCCGCCTGGGAGCGCGACGCGGCCGGGGGGCCGGCGGCGGACGCGGGGTGGCGGCTGCGTCTCAGCGGGCCGGCCGGCGGCCGCGCAGACGGCCCTTCTTCCGACGCCTCGGACGCCGAGGTGCGCGACACGGTCGGCGCGCTGGTGCGCGCGGTGCTCGAGGGCGCCGAGCCGGGTGAGGGGAGCGCTGCGGCATCGATCCGGCTGGTGCCCGCGCTCTTCGCCACCGCCGCCGCACGGGACGAGGCCATCGGCCATACCACTTCGCCACGCGCAGGGGAATCCACTTGCCTCAGGGTGGGCCCCGAGGTGCATAGTGGAGACCTCGCCGCAGCCGTCAGCGACGCTCGGGAGAAGTCGGTGCACCTGCGCCGGCGCCTCACGGGCATCGCGGAGTAGGGCTCGATGTGCGGGACGAGCCGCGGGGGCGGCGACGACGTGTTCGCCGCACCCGCCCTCGTTCCGGGAGTAGGCTGGGCGAACACCGGGAAACGCCACGAACTGGAGGCATCATGAAGGGCAAGATCGCATTCGTTCTCGGCGCAGCTGTGGGCTACGTGCTGGGGTCACGAGCCGGGCGCGAGCGCTACGAGCAGATCAAGCGCGGCGCGGAGCAGGTGTGGAACACCGCACCCGTGCAGCAGGGGGTCGATGCGGTGCGCGACGCCACGCGCGACACCGTCGAGAACGTCAAGGAATCGGCGCTGCGCGCCGGCAAGAACGCCTTCTCCTCGCTCGTCGGCTCCCAGAGCCGGTCGTCCTCCTCCGCCGGATCGCAGCACGCCGCTCCGACGCCCGCGCGGCCGTCGAGCACCCCGAGCCCGGCGAACTCCGCGTCGCAGACGTCGAGCACGACCCCCAAGCCCGCCGACGCCGCGAGCACGTCGAGCGATTCCGCGAAGCCCGGCTCAGCGGCTGCCGATGCGAACTCGTCCGCGGAGGCGGACGGAGGGAACGCATGATCCGAAAGAAGGATGAGGCGGGCACCTTCGAGCTGCTCGCCCGGCTCCCGCAGCAGATCGTCTCGCTCGCGAAGATCGAGTACCAGAACGCCAAGCGCGAGATCATCACGAAGGCGAAGCGCGCGGGGATCGGCGCGGGCGCGATCGTGGTCGCCCTGTTCTTCCTGTTCTTCATGCTCGAAGCACTGGTGATCGCCGCAATCGCAGCGCTCGCGCTCGTCTGGCCCTGGTGGCTGGCCGCGCTCGTGGTAGCGGCCGGGCTGCTGCTCCTCGCCGCCCTCGCGATCCTCGGCGGCGTCGCCCTGCTCAAGCGGGGCAACCCGGTGCCCGAGGAGACGCTCGACCGGGTCGGCGGGGACATCTCGGCCATCGGCGAGGTGCGCGTGAACGCGGAGCCCCCGGTGCACCACCACTCCGGTCGAGAGATGCCGCGCGTAGGCGAAGAAGGGAACTGGCGATGAGCGCCGAAGAGAAGCGTCACGGCATCGCCGAGGCGGCGCAGGCCCGGTCCGAGCTGTACGACACCCTGTCGCAGCTCAAGGTGCGGCTGAACTACGCGCAGCGCGTCGATGACGCCGTGGACGAGGCGAAGCTGCGGATCGCCGAGGAGAAGCGCGACAACCCGGCGGGGTTCGCCGCGGGTGTCGCCGGCGCCGCGGTGCTCGCCGGCCTCGCCGTATGGGGCATCGCCTCGGCGGTCGCGAAGCGATTCGGCTGACGAGCCGTCAGGTCACAGTTCTATTTCGTTCGCCCGGCGAACCCCCGTCGTTTTGCTTCGGCGAGGTGGCAGGGTAAGAATAGGGACAATGGTTTTCCGGGAAGGGCCGGCACGCAGCAGCACGCTGCGCACGCGGGTCGTTCGTATTGGCATCGAGTGAGTGGGGTGTATGTCTGCTGAGGCGAAGCCGCTCAGTGGTCTTCGGGTGCTCGTTCCTCGGGGCGGTACCTGGGGCGATCTGGTCTCAAGAGCCCTCCGTGAGCGCGGGGCGCACACGGTCATCGCACCGCTCGTAGACTTCGCCCACACGAGCGAGGAAGACAAGCTCGTCAGTGCGCTGAAAGACCTCGAGGCCGGCAAGTTCGACTGGCTGACCGCCACGAGCTCCACCGTCGCAGACGTGCTGAAGCACCACAACGCGGTGATTCCGCCGAGCACGAGCGTCGCACTCGTCGGCGAGGCGACCGCGGTCGCGTTCACCGACGCGGGCTACCCGATCACGCGCACGCCGAGCGAGGAGAACAGCACCCACGCCCTGCTCGAGGAGTGGAGCGAGATCGACTCCGGCGCCGTGCTGAAGGTGCTCACCCTGCGCTCTGACGTCGCGATCCCCGTGCTCACCGAGGGGCTCATGAGCCGCGGGCACGACGTGACGCAGGTGCTCGCGTTCCGCACCGTCGGAGTGCCCGCATCGGTGCACATCCGCGAAGACATCGAGTCGGGCCGCATCAACGCCCTGCTCGTCGCCTCGGCGAAGATCGCCGAGGAGGTCGCGGCCCAGTTCCCCGACCTCCCCTCCGACACGATCGTCGCGTGCGTCGGCGTGAACACCCTCGAGACCGCTGCGGAGCTCGGCCTCCCCGCCGACGCCGACGACCCGTCGCACCCCGAGTACCCCCTGAAGCGAGCGCTCATCGAGACCGTCGAATCGGTCATCGACCAGAGCGACATGCTGGACTGACCCATGGCGCGAGTCGAGGTGCATCCCGATCGAGTGGTCATCCGCCTGACGGCGAGCGAGCGGTTCGCCGCGATGCGCCGCAGAGACGTGGTGCTCGACCGCTCCGCCATCAGCTCGGCGATCGTCACCGATGACCCGTGGGTGTGGGTGCGCGGCGTGCGCGCACCGGGCGCCGCCCTGCCGGGCCGGCTCGCGGCCGGCACCTGGCGCAACTTCACCGGCAGAGACTTCGTGCTGGTGCGCCGCGGGCGCAAAGCGGTGGTCATCGACTTCGAGAACCCCGAGGGCTCGGAGGAGGATCACGGCTGGCGCGGCGAATTCGACCATTTCTCGCGAGTCATCGTGTCGTCGGTGCACGCCGGCGAGCTCATCCAGGCGCTGCGTCTCGACGGCGGCGCGACGGCAGTCGACACCGAGGGCTGACGCAGCGCCCGGGCGCGGGTGTCAGTCGCGGACGAGCACGAGCGACTCGAGATCGCGCCGGGTGCGCGGGGCGAGCTCGCGCTCGCGGAGCGGCTCCGACAGCGTGTCGGCTGAGCCGAGCTTTCCGATCGCGCTGATCGAGACGGGCACGAGGCGATCCTCGAGTGCGAAGGCGGCGCGGATCGCCTCGCGGTCGAAGCCGCCGAGCTGGTGCAGGTGGAGCCCCTCATGGGTGGCCTGCACGCTGAGGTGCGCCACCGCCTGACCGAGATCGTATTCGGCCCAGGGTCGAGCATTGCCCTCGGCGTCGGCCGTCTCGGCGATGTTCACGATGAGTGCACCCGCGTTCACGGCCCATTCGCGGTTGAACCCGACGAAGGTCTCGGCGATCCGGCTGAAGTTCTCGCTGCCGCGTCGGGCGACGATGAAGCGCCAGGGCTGCGTGTTGTTCGCGCTCGGCGCCCAGCGGGCCGCCTCGAGCACGCCGCGGAGCGCGCCCTCGGGGAAGGAGTGCGTGGTGTCGAATGCGCGCGGGCTCCACCGCTCGGCGAGGGGGTCGATGACGGGTGCGCTGGTGATGGCGGTGCGCGGGCTCACGGTGGGGCTCCTCAGGTCGTGCGAATGATGTTTCCGCAGGGCTGCAACGAGCGCGGCGGCGCGACTATTCCCGTCGATCGCGCTCGCGGGGCGGTCAGCCCAGCAGCCACGCGACCGCGGCGATGATCGGCAGCGACGCGAAGGTGGTGAGGAAGACGGCGTCGCGCACCGTCGTCTCGGCCCGACGGTAGGTCGCCGCGTAGTTGTAGACGTTCTGGGCGGTGGGCAGCGCCGCGATGATCGTCGCGACGAAGACCTCGTGCGCGCCCAGCCCGAACGCGGTGGCGAGGCTCCACGCCACGATCGGCATGAGGAGCAGCTTGAGCGCCGACGCCGTGAACACGGCGGCGCGGCCCGTGCCCGGCTGCAGCGCCCGCTGGCCGCGCAGCGAGATGCCGAAGCTGAGCAGCACCATCGGAATGGCGGCGTCGCCGAGCATCTCGAGCGGCGCCGAGACGATCTCGGGGATGGGCAGGCCGACGAGGGCGACGATCAGCCCGAGCACCGACGCGATGATGATCGGGTTCGACGCCGCCCGCCCGAGCGCGGCGAGCGCCCCGCGGAACGCCCCGCGCCCGCGCCGCTGCTCCCGCGCCGCGCCGGCGTCGCCCCGATCGTCGCCCTGCGCGTCGGTCGGCCCATCGACGCGGCGGCCCGTGCGCGTCGCCTCGAGCATCGAGAGGATCGTGGGCGCGAAGAAGATGAGCTGCACGAGGATCAGGGGAGCGACGTACGCCGCGTCGCCCAGAATGTACACGGCGACGGGCAGCCCGAGGTTGTTCGCGTTGACGTACCCCGAGCAGGCCGCGCCGAGCGTCGTCGTCGCCAGATCGCGCTTGAACCAGAGCCGCGACGCGACGACGTAGACGGCCGCGACGATGATCGCCGCGAGGCTCGTGATCAGAATGACCGGCGAGAGCATGATGCTCGGGTCGCTCTGCCGCAGCACGGTGAAGAGGAGCGCGGGGGTCGCGACGAAGAACGCGACGTTGTTGAGCACGCGGCGCTGTTCGCCCTGCACGACGCCGAAGCGAGCGGTGAGGTACCCGGCTCCGATGATCCCGAGGATGAGCGCGAACCCCTGCAGCACTCCGAACATTCAGCTCCTCCCGGCCACTCCCATCCTAGAAGGCCGCGGCGGCCTCCTCGGCGATCACGCGCGAGAGGCGGTCGAGCGCCGGCGAGTCGAGCTTCCACCGCTGCCAGTAGAGGGGCATCAGGATCGGTCGCTCGCCCAGCGCGACGAGGCGCCCCTCCGCGAGCCCGGCCGCGCACTGCAGGTCGGGCAGCATGCCCCAGCCCATGCCGAGCTCGATGGCGTGGGCGAATTCGGCCGACGAGGGGATGAAGTGGCGGGGAGGTGCGAGGCAGGCGCGCGTCACCCGGCGGATGAAGCGCCGCTGGAAGACGTCGTGCCGATCGAATTCGAGCTGCGGGGCGGTGGCGAGGGCCGCGGCGGTGACGCCGTCGGCGAAGTGGGTCGCGGCGAAGTCGGGGCTCGCCACCGCGAAGTAGCGGTCGGTGCAGACGCGGGTCGACGTGCAGCCCGGCACGGCCGCCGACGTCGCGGTGAGGGCGGCCATCGCGGCGCCGCTGCGCAGCCGCTCCGTCGAGATGCTCTCGTCGGCCCGCAGCACCTCGAACGTCGCGCCGGTCTCGCGGGCGGCTCGCGCGAGCGCCGGCACGAACCACGTCGCGAGCGAGTCCGCGTTGACGACGATGGGAATGAGGGTGCCCGGCGACTCGTGCGACCCGAGCTCCGCGGAGGCGTCGGCGGCGATCTGCTGCACCTGGCGGGCGGCGCGCTGCACGACGGCGCCGGCCGCGGTGACGGCGACGGGTCGGGTGCGCTGCAGCAGCACCGAGCCGACGCGCTGCTCCATCGCCCGTACCCGCTGGCTGATCGCCGAGGGGGTGATGTGGAGGCGGCGGGCCGCCCCCTCGAAGCTCCCCTCTTCGAGAATGGCTGCGAACGTGGCGAGGTGCTCGACCGGGAAGTCCATAGAGCGATCTTAAGCAGCATTCATGGTGGTGAAGAAGATTCACGTGCGCTGAAGTCGTCGCGAGGCGGAGGCGGCGCGTAGCGTGTGAGCGTGATCATTCCCTTTCTCGTCGGAGCGGGCAGCGGCCTCTCGCTCATCGTGGCCATCGGTGCGCAGAACGCCTTCGTGCTGCGGCAGGGCATCAGGCGCGAGCACGTGCTGCCCGTGGTGCTCATCTGCGGGCTCGCCGACGCGGTGCTCGAGCTGCTCGGCGTCGCGGGCATCGGGTTCGTGATCGAACGCGCCCCCGTGCTCCTCGAGATCGTGCGCTGGGGCGGCGTGGCGTTCCTCCTCTGGTACGCCTGGTCCGCGGCCCGGCGCGCGCTGCGCCCGCAGGCGTTGAGCGCGGGCGCCGCCGACCCCGCGCCGCTGCGCCGAGTGGTGACCGCGTGCCTGGCGATCACGCTGCTCAACCCGCACGTCTACCTCGACACCATGGTGCTGATGGGCTCCCTCGGCAACGCCCAGGGCGACCCGGATCGCTGGTGGTTCGTGCTGGGCGGCGCCGTCGCGAGCCTGTGCTGGTTCTTCCTGCTCGGCTACGGCGCGCGAGCGCTGACGCGGTTCTTCGAGACGCCGCGATCCTGGCGCATCCTCGATTCCGTGGTGGCGGTCACCATGCTCGTGATCGCGGCGCGGATCGCCTTCGGCGGCGTCTCGCACTGAGACGCCGCCCGGCGGGCCGCCCGCGCTACGCGTCTGCGCTCGCGCGCATCACAGCGTGCAGCGTCGCGCTGTGGACCGACCGGTCGAGGCCCGCCGCCCACCCCGTGGTGCGGCCGCGCCGGTACTCGATGAGGGTGAGGGCGTCGCCGGTGCTGCCCGCGCTCATGCTGGTCTGATGGAGACTCAGCACCTCGACGGGGTGCCCGGCCTCCGCCAGCGCGGCGGTGAGGGCCTCGACGGTGCCCGCGTCGTCGCGCGAGGTGGTCCGCTCGACGCCGCCCGCGCGCAGCGTGACGCTGGTGCTGCGGCCGGAGGTCGAGCAGTCGACCAGCTCGACCGGCGACTCGGTCGCGGGGGCGAGATACGCCTCGCGGAACAGGCCCCAGAGCTGGTCGCCCGCGACCTCGCTTCCGCTGGCATCGGTGTGCTGCTGCACCCGACGGGCGAAATCGATCTGCAGGCGGCGGGGCAGCTCGATTCCGAACTCCGTCTCGAGCACGTATGCGATGCCGCCCTTGCCCGACTGCGAGTTGACGCGGATCACCTCGTCGTAGCTGCGGCCGACATCAGCGGGGTCGATCGGCAGGTACGGCACGCGCCACTCGATCTCCCGCTCCGGGCGGCGTTCGGCCGCGGCGCGGCGCCGGTGCTCCGCGAACCCCTTCTTGATGGCGTCCTGATGGGTGCCCGAGAACGCCGTGTGCACGAGGTCGCCGACGTAGGGGTGGCGCGGGTGGATCTCGATGCGGTTGCAGTGCTCCACCGTGCGTCTGATCTCGTCGATGTCGGAGAAGTCGATCATGGGGTCGACGCCCTGCGCGTGCAGGTTCAGCGCGAGGGTGGCGAGATCGACGTTGCCGGTGCGCTCGCCGTTGCCGAAGAGGCACCCCTCGACGCGCTGCGCCCCCGCGAGCACGGCGAGCTCCGCGCAGGCGATGCCCGTGCCGCGATCGTTGTGGGGGTGCACGGAGAGGATCACCGAGTCGCGCCGATCGAGGTGCCGGTGCATGTACTCGATCTGGTCGGCGTAGACGTTCGGCGTGGCGATCTCCACGGTCGCCGGCAGGTTGAGGATCACCGGACGGTCGGGGCTCGCCTCCCAGAGCTCCGTCATCGCGTTGCACACCTCCAGCGCGTAGTCGGGCTCGGTGAGGGTGAACACCTCGGGGGAGAACTCGAATCTCACGCGGGGCAGGTCGCCCGCGAGCTGCAGCACGTCGCGCCCGCCCGAGAGGATCAGCTGCCGCAGCCCCGCGCGATCCTGCCCGAGCACCACGTCGCGCCAGATCGGCGCGGTTGCGGTGTACATGTGGATGACCACGTCGTTGCGGATGCCCCGGATCGACTCCACGGTGCGCTCGATGAGGTCTCGGCGCGCGGGTGTGAACACGACCAAGGTGACGTCGTCGGGCGCGATGTCGGATTCGGCGATCAGCCGGACGAAGTCGTAATCGGTGCGGGAGGCCGACGGGTACCCGACCTCGATCTCCTTGTAGCCCATCGCGACCATGAGTTCGAAGAAGCGGCGCTTGCGGGCGGGGTCCATCGGCTCGGCGAGCGCCTGGTTGCCGTCGCGCAGGTCGACCGGCACCCAGAGCGGCGCCTGCAGCAGCCGTCGCGACGGCCATTCGCGGTCGGTGAGCGGAATGTCGACGCGGGAGTGGGCGTCGCGGTAGCGGTGCGCGGGCATGGCGGAGCGACGCTGGCGGTTCCAGGCGGGCGCCTCGGGGAGCGTCGGGCCGGCGGGGGTGGTGAGCGTGGGGAAGGTGCTGCTGGGCATCGGGGTCTCCTGATCGACGGTCTGCGTGATCGACCGGCGCCTTGCGCGTTCTGCGGCTCACCGACTCCATGACGGGGAGCCGGTCTGGTCAGGCCCCGTCGTGGCGACGAAGGAGGAGGGTGGCGATGCGCTGCACAGGGCCACGGTAGCACACTCCTCAGACAAGCTGAGAAGTTCGTGCTGGATCGGGGGCCTGCGGCGGCGACGGAGCGGCGGGCCAGGGGCGGCGGGCCAGGGGCGGCGGGGCGGCGAGGGGTCGATGGGAGAATGTGCGCATGACGATCGTGCGACGCGAATCCCTGGCCGAGCAGGCCGCCGCACTGCTGCACGAGCGCATCCGCGCCGGCGAATGGCCCATCGGAGGCAAGCTGCCGGGGGAGACGACGCTCGCGCCGCAGCTCGGCGTGGGGCGCTCGACGGCCCGCGAGGCGATCCGCATCCTCGCCGGCCGCGGCATTCTCGCGACACGACAGGGCGCCGGCGTGTTCGTCGTCGCCGCCGAGGCGCCCGAAGGGTGGGGCGCCGTGCTGCAGCGCGCCGGCATCGCGGCCGTGCTCGAAGCGCGCACCGCGATCGAAGTCGAAGCCGCCGCGCTCGCCGCACGGCGGCGCACGGCAGCAGAACTGGAGACGCTCCGCATCGCGCTCGAGGAGCGGCAGCGCCGCCGCGGCGACCTCGACGCGCTCGTCGACGCCGACATGGCAGTGCACCGCGGCATCGTCGCCGCCGCGCACAGCCCGATCCTGCTCGAGCTCTTCGACGGCTTCGCTCCGCGCAGCCGCGCCGCGATGATCGACATGCTCCGATCGCGAGCGGCCGCGGGAGCCGGCGGCGACCGCTCCGACGTTCACGGCGCCGGCTCCGACCCCCGTTCCGGAGACGCGGACCACGACGCGCACGAGCAGATGTACCTCGCGATCGAGGCCGGCGACGCCGATGCTGCGGCGCGGCTCACGCGCGCGCACCTGCAGACGCTCCGGTCGCGCGCGAGCTGATCCGGCCCGACCGCCGCCGCTAGCCGCCCGGCGGGGGCACGAGGCGGTAGAGCACCTCGGGGCGGCCGCGTCTGCCGTAGCGGTGCGCGAGATCGATCGCTCCCGTCTCCACGAGGTGATCGAGGTAGCGGCGCGCGGTCGCGCGCGAGATCTCGCACCGCTGCGCGAGCTCGACCGCGGAGAGAGGCGTCACCGGATCGAGCGCCGAGAGCACCGACCTCAGCGTCACCTCGGAGATGCCCTTCGGGAGTGCACCCGGCGCCCCGATCGGCAGCGAACCCGACTCGGCGCCCGACTCCGCTCCCGCCGCCGCCCCGACCGCACCATTCGACGGCGGCCCGGAGCGCGAGCCCCGCGCCGCGCGAACGGCCGCGGGCACGTCGATCCGCCCCGTCGACTGCAGGCGATCGATCTCGCCCTGCCCGAGCACCACCTCGCGCGACCCCGCATCGGCCGCGCGGTGCTCGGCGCGGTAGCTCGCGAGCCGCGCATGCAGCGCCGGCTCGGTGAACGGCTTCACCAGGTACCCGATGACGCGGGCCGCCAGCGCCTGCCGCACCGTCACCTGATCGCGCGACGAACTGATGACCAGCACATCGGGCGACGCGTGCCGCACCGTGCGCAACCGGTTCAGCACCTCGACGCCGCTGATATCGGGGAGCCGCATGTCGAGGAGCACGAGATCCACGTCGCCGCGCAGGCTGTGCTGCAGGGCGGCGCGGCCCGTGCCGACGGTGGCGGTCACCGCGAACCCCGGAGCGCGCGACACGTACAGGCCGTGCAGGCGACGAGCGCCCGGATCGTCGTCGACGACGAGCACGCGGATCTCCGCAGACGGGGAGGCGCTCATGCGCGACCTCCGATCTCGAATCGGAACCTCGCGCCGCCGAGATCCGAGCGGCCCAGTTCGACGGTGCCGTTGCGGTCGGCGATGATGCGCCGCACCAGGTCGAGCCCGATGCCGCGCCCCAGCCCCGACGCGTCGAGCTTCGACGAGAACCCGCGGGCGAAGACGCGGTCGGCCGCGGGCCCCGCGATCCCCGGCCCGTCATCGGCGACCTCTCCGCGCAGCACGCCGCCCCTGCCGGTCAGCGTGCAGCGCACGCGCGACGCCCCCGCCTCGCCCGCATTGCGGCAGAGGTTCGCGAGCACGAGCGTCACATCCTCGTCCACATCGGCGTCGACATCGATCGCGGTCTCGAGCTGCGCGCCGAGACCCCCGAGCTCGGCGCGCAGCGCGTCGAGCGTCGCGCGCAGCAGCGGATACCGCGAATCGGCGGCCCCCTCGCTCTCATCGACCGGGGCCGCTCCGGCGATGTAGGCGAGCGCCTCCGCCGTATCGCCGTGCGAGACCAGGCCGTGGATCACATGCAGGCGCGTGTGGAACTCGTGGGTCTGCTCGCGCAGCGCCGCCGCCGTGCGGCGGATGCCCTCCGCCTCCCGGGAGAGCGCCTCGAGACGCCGCAACCGGCGCTCCAGTAAGGTGGCGAGCGCGGTGCTCGCGAGCGTGCCGACGAGCAGGGCGCCCAGCGCCCACGGCAGGAGCTGCCGCACGGCGGCCTCGAAATCAGCGGCGATGCGCGTCTCGAGAATGCCCACGGAGAGCGACCCGATGACCCTCCCCGCATCGTCGCGCACCGGCACCTTCGCCCGCAGCGTTCGCCCGAGGGTGCCGCGCTCCGTTCCCAGGAACTCCCGCCCGTCGAGCACGTCGTCGATCGACGTCGACACGTGCCCGCCCCGCAGCTCCGGCGTCGGGTGCGTGATGCGGATGCCCCGATCATCGGTGACGACCAGGTAGTCGACGCCCGCGGCCTGCTCGACGACGTCGGCCAGCGGCTGCAGCTCGCGCGTCGCCTCCGCGACGTCGTCGCCGGTGCGCTCGAGCACCGTGCGCACCTGATCGAGCCGTGCCAGGCTCGTCGCGACATCGCGCACCCGCTCGCCCGTCGCCTCCCGAATGCTCGACTCCTGCACCGTCACCGCGATGCTCGCCGTGACGCCGACGCTCGCGAGCACGAGCAGCGTCGGGAGCAGGAGGACCGCGAGACGCGCGAAGCGCGACATCGTCCAACGCGGCATCGCAGCACCTCCCGTCACCCTCGTCGTCACCGCGCACCGGCCCGGCCGCCGCTCCGCCAACAGCGGTCGGCAGCGCTGCCGGCTCCGTGAGCACTTATGAGCACAAATCGCGCGCGCCCCGCGCACGCGGCAAATGGTTGACATCTTATAGGCGTTGGTGCGGCACAACGGCGTCCGCACAGAGGAGTGAACATGACAGATACCCCGAAGCGAGGCGCGCGTCGCACAGCGCTCTGCATCATCGGCGGCACGATCGCCGCAGCCGCCGTCGGAGTGGCGGCGTTCGGCTCGATCAGCTCGGCGACGGTCGGCAGCGACATCCACTCGTCGCTGACGATCATCGCCCCAGCCGCGGCCGGAGGCGGCTGGGACACGGTCGCGCGCGAGATGCAGCAGGCGCAGCGCGCCAACGGGCTGAGCGCCAACGTGCAGGTCGTCAACATGCCGGGAGCCGGCGGCACCATCGCGCTCGGCAACCTCTCGACGCTCGAAGGCCAGGCGAACACGATGCTCGTCGGCGGCACCGGGCTGCTGGCGGCCACCATCCAATACGGATCGGACGCCACGCTCGACGACGTGACGCCGCTCGCCGTCGTCTTCGAGGAGTACGACGTGATCGTCGTGCCCGCCGATTCGCCCTACGAGACCCTCGACGACCTCGTCGAGGCGTGGCGCGCCGATCCGAAATCGATCCCCTGGACGGGAGGCGGCTCGTTCGATCAGCTGGTCGTCACCGACCTCGCGCTCGCCGCGGGCATCGAGCCGACGCAGACCACGTACATCTCCTCCGACGGCGGCGGCGAGGCGGTCGCCGCGCTGCTGAACGGCACCGCTCAGGCCGCGACCGGCGGATACCCCGACAACATCGACCAGATCGAGTCGGGCCGGCTGCGGGCGCTCGCGATCGTCGCGGAGGAGCCCATCGCGGGCATCGACATTCCGACCGCCCGCGAGCAGGGGTACGACATCACCCTGGCGAACTGGCGCATGCTCGCCGCACCCGCCGGGCTCACCGATGAGGAGACCACGGGCCTCAGCGATCTCGTCGCAGACACCCTCGCGACTCCCGAGTGGGCCTCCGCGGTCGACCGCTACCACTGGACCGAACAAGTGATCACCGGCGAGGAGCTGGACGACTTCCTCGTGGAGGAACGCGACCGCATCGCTCGCCTGTACGAGGAGATGGGGCAATGACGCCGACCAACAATCCGACCGCGATGTCCGCGGTCGTCGGCGAGGAGATCCGCTTCGCGGCGGGCGACCCTCGCACCACCGCGCGGCTGAAGCACCTGATCATGCCCGCGCTGCTGCTCGCCTTCGCGGCGTATCTCGGGTACGGCATGCTCACCATGCGCGTGCCCGAGGGCACGGCGTTCCCCGGGCCGCGCTTCTTCCCCGCGATCATCGCGAGCGGGCTGGTGCTCTTCGCGATCCTCCTGATCGTCTCGGCGGCGAAGGATCTGCGGGCCGAGCGCGCCGCACGCGCGGCGTCGACCCGCATGGTCGACGACTTCGAGCTGCTCAGCGCGGAGCACGACGCGGCCGCGGACGGCGCCGGCGCCTTCGGCGCGGAAGGCTCTGACGGCATCGATGGCGACGTGGGCGGTGCGCGCGCGGTCTCCATCGACTGGCGATCCCTCGCGTGGGTCATCGGCTCGTTCGCCGCATTCGCGCTGCTGCTCGACGTGCTCGGCTGGGTGATCGCCGCCGCGCTGCTCTTCTGGTGCGTGGCCCGCGGCTTCGGGGCGCGGAAGCCCATCGTGAGCCTCATCACCGGCTTCACGGTGAGCTCGCTCGCCTACATCGCCTTCGACATGGCGCTCGGCATGTCGCTGCCCTCGGGCATTCTGGGCGGGGGGTTCTGATCGTGGAATCGCTGCAGCTGCTGATGGAGGGCTTCGCCGGAGCCCTCACCTGGCAGAACCTCGTCTGGGTGCTCGTCGGGTGCCTGCTCGGCACCGCCGTCGGCGTCATGCCCGGCCTCGGCTCGTCGATGGCGGTGGCCCTGCTGCTGCCCGTCACCTTCTCCCTCGAACCCACCGCCGCGTTCATCATGTTCGCGGGCGTGTACTTCGGCGGCCTCTTCGGCGACTCGACCATGGGCATTCTCATGAACACCCCGGGCCAGGCGTCGGCGATCGCGTCGACCTTCGAGGGGCACAAGATGGCGCTCCGGGGCAAGGCGGCTCAGGCGCTCGCCACCGCCGCGATCGGCGCCTTCGTGGGCGGGTTCATCGCCTCGATCCTCGTCGTCTTCCTCGCCCCAGCCCTCGCCGACTTCTCGTCGAGCTTCGGCCCGGCGGAGTTCTTCGCACTCGCCGTCTTCGCCTTCGTCGCCACCTCGTCCGTCGTCACCGACAACGCGGTGAAGGGCCTCGCAGCGCTCTTCATCGGACTGGGCATCGCGGTGATCGGGATCGACGGCGCCTCGGGCGCGCCCCGCTTCACCCTCGACTCGCCGTTCCTGTTCGACGGGGTCTCGCTCGTCACCGTGACGGTGGCCGTGCTCGCGCTCGGCGAGGTCATCTACGTCGCGTGCCTCGAACGGCACATGCAGGACAAGGCGATCATCAAGCCGAAGGGGCGGCCGTGGCTCTCCCGGGCGGAGTTTCGCGAGGCCATGCCCGCGTGGCTGCGCGGCACGGCGATCGGCCTGCCGTTCGGCGTGGTGCCGGCCGGGGGTTCCGAGATCCCGACCTTCCTCGCCTACGGGCTCGAGAAGCGACTCGACGCGCGCCGGGCGAACCCGCGCTTCGGCACGGGCGCGATCCGCGGCCTCGCCGCCCCCGAGGCGGCCGGCAACTCGACCACCGGCATGGCGATGGGCGCCCTGCTCGCGCTCGGCCTGCCGATCTCGGCGACCGCCGCGATCATGCTCGCCGCATTCCGCCAGTACGGGCTGCAGCCCGGCCCGCTCCTGTTCGAGCGCGCCCCCGACCTCGTCTGGGTGCTGCTCGCGAGCTTCTTCATCGCGATGATCGTGCTGCTCATCTTGAACCTGCCGTTCGCGATGCTGTGGGCGAAGCTGCTGCTGATCCCGCGCCCGTACCTCTACGCCGGCATCACGCTGTTCTGCGCACTCGGCATCTACGCCACGTCGGGCTCGATCTTCGACCTCTTCCTGCTGCTCGGCATCGGGTTCGTCGGGTTCCTGATGCGCGCCCTCGACTTCCCGATCGCGCCGCTCATCATCGGCATGGTGCTCGGCCCGCTCGCCGAGACGAGCCTGCGCGACGCGGCGATGAGCGCGAACGGCGACTTCTCGGTGCTCGTGCAGGGGCCCATCGCGCTCGGGCTGTACGCGGTGCTCGTGCTCGTGCTCGGCTTCGCGGTGCGGGGGCGGATCGTCGGTCGGCGCCGCGCGGCGGCCGAGCGCGCGGCGGGCGCGGCGGGCGTCGAGTCGGGTGCTGAGTCGGGCGTCGAGTCCGGCGCCGAGGCTCGGTGAGAGATTCGGCTTCGGTGAGACGTTCGCGGGGCGATTCGTCTCACCGAAGCCGAATCTCCGACCGGCGCGGGGCGGCGGGGCCCCAGCGCGGGGCGGCGGGACCCGAGCGGCACGGCCCGCGACGATACGATTGCAGTCATGCCGATTTCCGCTGAAGACCGCACGTACCTCGACCTCGCCATCGAACAGGCCCGACTCGGGTGGGAGGAGGGCGGCGTGCCGATCGGCGCCGCGCTCGTGCGGCACGGCGCGAACGGCCCCGAGGTGCTCGCCGTCGGCCGAAACCGGCGCGTGCAGATGGGCAGCGTGATCCGCCACGGCGAGACCGACTGCCTCGAGAACGCCGGGCGCCTGCCGGCCAGCGTGTACCGCGAATGCACCCTCTACACCACGCTGTCGCCGTGCACGATGTGCGCCGGCACCGCGATCCTGTACGAGATCCCGCGCATCGTGATCGGCGAGCACCGCAGCTTCGAGGCCTCCGAGGCGTGGCTCGCGAGCAACGGCGCTGAGCTCGTCATCGCCGACGACGAGACCTGCATCGGCCTGATGGATCGCATGATGCGCGAACGCCCCGAGATCTGGGCCGAAGACATCGGCATCGAGACCGACGAGCTCTCGGGCGGCGTGCGAGCCGGCGCGTGAGCGCAGCGGCCGAGACCGAGGCGGTCATCGACCGGGACTACCCGGTCACCCCCGTGCCGCAGCACGCGCGCAAGGGGTTCTTCTCGCTCATGGTGGTGCTGCTCGGCTTCACCATCTTCACGCCGACGATGCTCGCCGGCGCCGCACTCGGGCAGACGTTCGCGCTCGGCGACCTGCTCCTCGTGATCCTGCTCGGCTCTGCCGTGCTCGGCGCCTACGTCGCGGTGCTCGGCTGGATCGGGGCCCGCACCGGGCTCACGACCGTCGTGATGGCCCGATACACGTTGGGCACGCGCGGCTCGAAGCTCGCCTCCATCCTGCTCGGCGGCACCCAGATCGGCTGGTACGGCGTCGTGATCGGCACGATCGGTGAGCTCACCGCGCAGGCGTTCGGGTGGGAGAGCTTCGCGGCGAAGGCCGCGGTGATGATCGTCGTGAGCGCGCTGATGTGCGCCACCGCGGTCTACGGGTACCGCGGCATGTACTGGGTGTCGCTGATCTCGACCCCGCTGATCCTCATCCTCGCGTTCTGGGTGATGTTCCGCTCGCTCGAAGAAGTGGGCGGATGGGCCGGGCTCGCCGCGGTGCGCCCCGACGCGTCGATGCCGATCGCGGTCGCCGTGACCGCGGTCGTGGGCACCTTCGTCTCGGCCGGAACGCAGGCACCGAACTGGACCCGGTTCGGCCGCACCGGGCGGCAGGCCGTGCTGGCGTGCGTCATCGGGTTCCTGATCGGCAACGGGTTGATGATCTTCTTCGGCGCGGTCGGCGCCATCACCTTCGGCGAGGGCGACTTCGTGCTCGTGCTCTTCAACCTCGGCCTGGTCGGCTGGGGGCTGTTCCTGCTCTTCGGCAATCTCTGGAAGTCGAACGCCGACGCCGCGTACTCCTTCGGCGTCGCCGGAGCCGAGCTGTTCGAGAAGCCGAGCAAGACCCGCTTCGTCATCGTCGGCTCGATCATCGGCACGGCGCTCGCGCTCGTCGGCGTCAACGAGCACCTGCCGCAGTACCTCGGGCTGCTCGGCACGTTCATCCCTCCGCTCGGCGGCGTCATCATCGGCGACTACCTCGCCCGGTGGCGGCGCACCCAGATGCCCGAGGGGGAGGCGCTGCCGCGCGCCAACTGGGTGAACCTCGGCGTCTACGCGGTCTCGTGCGCGCTCGCGTGGGTCGCCGGCGAGTTCGGGATCGGGATTCCGCCGATCATCGGCGTCGCCGCGGCCCTGATCCTGTCGTTCGCCCTCGCCCGCTGGTCGCCCCGCCGGTCGGTCGCCGCGTAGGCAGAGGGCGGCGCCCGGGCAGTGCGTAAGCCCGCCCACCCGGCGCGCATGGGGCCGCGCCCGCCGCACGTGGGCGTCGGCCAGCCGCTCGAATTGCAGTGGATCCTCGCTCAACCGGATGCCGCCCGGGTGCGACGACCTGTACGACGCAGGATCCCCTGCATGGCCGCGGGCGCGCTGGCCGCGGGCGGGAATCGCGCGGGCGCGCGGGGCGCGCCGAGCGGGTCAGGCGGCGAGCACCTCGAGCAGCGCGTCGACGTCGGACTCGGTCGTGTCGAACGCGCACATCAGGCGGTAGAGGCCCGGCTGCGTCGGCCACGCGCCGAAGGCGAACGCCGACTGCGCCCGCGTCGCCGTGCCCTGCGGCAACTCCACGAACACGGCGTTCGACTCGACGGGCTGGGCGATCCTGATACCGGGCACGGCCGCCTCGAGCTCGCGGATGCCGGCGGCGAGGCGCTGCGCCAACTCGTTCGCCCGCGCGGCGGAGCGCAGCCACAGATCGCCCGCGTAGAGCGCGACGAGTTGGGCCGAGATGAACCGCATCTTCGAGGCGAGCTGCAGGTCGATCTTGCGCAGGAAGGGGATGCCGTTCGCCGCTCCCGGGCGCAGTACGACCACGGCCTCCGCTCCGAGCAGCCCGTTCTTCGTGCCGCCCAGGCTGAGCAGGTCGACCCCCGCGTCGGCGGTGATCTCGCGGAGCGAGACGCCGAGGTGCGCGGCGGCGTTGGCGAGACGCGATCCGTCGACGTGCAGCAGGAGGCCGAGGTCGTGCGCCTGGTCGGCGAGCGCGCGGATCTCGTCGGGGGTGTACACGGTGCCGAGCTCGGTCACCTGGGAGATGGAGACCGCGCCCGGCTGCGAACGGTGCTCGCTGCCGAAGCCCCACGCCTCGCGCGCCACGAGCTCGGGAGTGAGCTTGCCGTCGGGGGTGTCGACGCCGAAGAGCTTCAACCCGCCCGTCTTCTCGGGGGCGCCGGCCTCGTCGGTGTTGATGTGCGCGGTGCGCGCGCAGATGACGGCGCCCCAGCGGGGGAGCGCGGCCTGCAGCGCCAGCACGTTCGCGCCGGTGCCGTTGAACACCGGGAACGCCTCGGCCGCTTCGCCGAACAGCTCGCGGGCGACCTGCTGGAAGCGCGCGGTGATCGGGTCGCCGCCGTAGGCCGGCACGTGGCCCGAGTTCGCGGCGACGATGGCCTCGATCACCTCGGGGTGCGCGCCCGACCAGTTGTCGGAGGCGAACGCCCGGGAGACGGGCTCGAGCGGTGCTTCGGGTGCGGCGGCGTGCTGGCTCATCGCTCCAGCCTACGCGCGGGTCGGCCGGTGCAGCGGCAGCACGCGGCCGGTGCGGCGGCAGCACACGGCCGGTGCGGATGCAGGGCGCCCGGGGTCCACCGACCGGTGGACCCCGGATTCGCCCGTCCGGTCGTTCCGCCGCCGCTCCGCGTCGGGGAATCTGGGAGTATGCACACCACATCCAGTTCACCGGCCGTATCGGTACGCGGTCTGACGAAGCACTACGGCGATGCCCGGGTGCTCGACGGCGTCGACCTCGAGATCGCCCGGGGCGAGACCTACGCCCTGCTCGGGCCGAACGGCGCCGGCAAGAGCACGGCCATTGAGGTGCTCGAGGGGGTGCGGCGGGCCTCGAGCGGCGAGGTCGCGGTGCTCGGCGAGCATCCGCTCTCGGCGTCTCGAGCGTGGCGGGCGCGGATCGGCATCGTCGCGCAGGCGACCGGCGATCCCGGCCCCTACACCCCGCGGGAGCTGATCGGCCACATCGCGAAGCTGTACCCGAGCCCGCGCCCGGTCGACGAGGTGCTCGACCTCGTCGGCCTCGCCCCGCACGCGACGACGCGGGCGACCAAGCTCTCGGGCGGTCAGCAGCGGCGGCTCGACGTGGCTCTCGGCATCGTCGGGCGCCCGGAGCTCGTCTTCCTCGACGAGCCGACGACCGGCTTCGACCCCGAGGCTCGGCGCCAGTTCTGGGCGATGCTCGACGGCCTCGCCGACGAGGGAGCGGCGGTGCTGCTCACCACCCACTACCTCGACGAGGCCGAGCATCTGGCCGATCGCGTGGGGGTGCTGTCGGGCGGCACGATCGTGACGGAGGCGCCGCCCGCGCTGCTCGGGGGCGCGGAGGCGCGCACCCCGGTCGTCAGCTGGCGCGACGCCGACGGCGTGCTGCGCGAGGAGCGTTCGCCGACGCCCGGCGCCGTCGTGGAACGGCTCATGCACGAGTCGCGGCGCCTCGGGCGCCCGGACGGGCCGGACGCACTCGAGGTGCGGCGGCCCGCGCTCGAAGACATCTACCTGGACCTGATCGGTGCGAACGGAGCGGAACGATGACCACGAACGATGCCCAGCCTGCGGTGAGCCCGGCGGACCCGATGGCGCACCCGGCGCACCCCGCGACCGCGCGAGGGCCCGCCGGGGATCGCGACGCGCGACTGCCCGGGATCCTCGTCACCGGAGCGCGGCGCATCGGCTTCGAGCTCCGCGGCTACTTCCGCACCCCCGATGCGGTCTTCTTCACCTTCCTCTTCCCACTCGTGATGCTCGGCATCTTCGGCGTCGCGTTCCAGGCCTCGGGCGAGGTGGGTGCGCGCGCCGACGGCACCGGGGGCGTGACGATGGCCGCCTACTACCTCCCCGGAATGGCGGCGGCGGGCCTCCTGCTGATCGGCGTGCAGAACCTCGCCACCGACATCGCCCGGGAGCGCAGCGACGGGTGGCTGCGCCGCCTCGGCGGCACGCCGCTCTCGCCGGTGAGCTACTTCATCGGGAAGATCGGCATGATCCTCGTCACGGCGCTCGCCCAACTCGTGCTGCTGATCGCATTCGCGGTGGTCGCATTCCAGGTCGAACTGCCGACGGAGCCCGAGCTCTGGCTGCGACTCGCGTGGCTCTTCGGGCTCGGGATCGTCGCGATGGCGCTGCTCGGCGTCGCGCTCTCCGCGCTGCCGCGCTCGTCGCGGAGCGCGACAGCCGTGATCCTGCCGGTCGTGCTGCTGCTGCAGTTCATCTCGGGCGTCTACCTGCAGTTCTCGATGCTGCCGGAGTGGTTGCAGCAGGTGGCCGGCCTCTTCCCGCTGAAGTGGCTCGCACAGGGCATGCGCTCCGTGTTCCTCCCGGAGCACTTCGAACTGCAGGAGCTCGGCGAGTCGTGGGATCTGGGCTGGGTGGCGGTGAACCTCGGCGTCTGGCTCGTGGTGGGTCTCGTGCTCAGCCTCCTCACCTTCAGATGGCAGCGGAGGTCATAGGCGAATGCGTGAGCATTCGCGACCGCCGCTGGTGCCGCCCACGGCGGCAGCCCACGGAGCGAAGCGCGGGGTGAGCGGAGGTCGTGAGAGAGTGATGCCATGAGTTCGCCCCAGACGCCGGCCCCGGGGCCGGGTCGCTTTCCGCTGCGCTGGTGGGACGCCAGTACCGCGGTGACCCTGGGCGTGATGGCGCTCATCGGCTGGCGTCAGCTGCAGTTCGAGGGCACCGGCGCGGCGGGGGCGGCGTGGGCGTTCGCACCGCTCGCGGGCATCGCGCTCTGGTACTGCGCCGTCGGCCGGCGCGTGCTGCTGCGCGCCGTGCGCGATCTGCCGCCCCGGCCCTCCGACGCCGTCTTCCTCGCGGTGCTGCTGATCCTGATCGGCACGGCCACGTACGGCGTCGCCTCGTACGCGACGCTGCAGACCATCGGATACCCGCTCGTGTGGACGATCGCGCGACGGTATCGCGAGGCGGTGGCGTGGAGCGCGGGGCTCTCGTGCGCCGTGTGCATCGGCTTCATCGGTCAGGGTGAGCCGTTCGACCGGGTGGGCGGCATCTGGGGAGCCCTCGCGGTGGCGGCGCTGTCGCTCGTGTTCGCCCTGGCGATGGGCACGTGGATCACCGGGGTGTACGCGCGGGGGGAGCGTCACCGTGAACTCACCGACGCGCTGCGCCGCTCGCAGCACGAGGTCGCCGCGCTCTCGGAGGCCGCGGGCGCCTCGGCGGAGCGCGAGCGGATCTCCCGCGATCTGCACGACACGCTCACGCAGACACTGACGGGCCTGGTGATGCTCAGCGAGCAGGCCGACCGGGCGCTCGCCGCAGACGACGTGGTGGCGGCGCGGGATCGGCTCGAACGGGTGCGCTCCGCCGCCCGAGATTCGTTGCAGGAGGCGCGAGCGCTCGTCGCGACGACGCAGCCGCTCGGCGACGGCGGACTGGAGGCCGCGATCACGCGCATGGCGACCCGCCTGCGCGAGGACACGGGGCTGCGGGTGACGTGCGAGCTCGATCAGCTCCCCCTGGAACGGGAACGGCAGGTGATGCTGCTGCGGGCCGCGCAGGAGGGGCTCGCGAACGCCCGCAAGCACGCGCGCGCCGAAGCGGTGGTCCTGACGCTCGCGCGCGCCGACGATGGTGCGGCGGTGCTGCGCGTCGACGACGACGGGGTCGGCCCGGCGGGGGCCGGCGCGGTGCCGGTCGGCGCGGGTGCGAGGGCCGGAGCCACGCCCTCGGGCCCGGCTCCGATCGACGGGCGCGCCGCGGCCGGTGGCTACGGCCTGACGGGGCTCGCCGACCGCATTCGCGGAGTCGGGGGAGAGGTGCGGTTCGGGCGGGGGCCCGAGCGGGGCGCCCGGCTCGAGGTGCGGTTGCCCGCGCTCGCCGCGGCGGCGGCCACGACCGACGACGAGCGGGGAGGATCCCGGTGACGGTGCGCATTCTCGTCGTCGACGACCATCCCATCGTGCGAGCGGGCATCGCGGGGCTGCTCGCGACCGAGCCCGATTTCGAGGTGGTCGGCGAAGCGGAATCGGGCGAGACGGCGCTCGACATCGCGGCGACGCTGCGGCCCGACGTGGTGCTCATGGACCTGCGGATGCCCGGCATGGGCGGCGTCGAAGCGACGCGGCGGCTCACGCGCTCCGCGGATCCCGCGCCCCGCGTGCTGATCTTCACGACGTACGAGGAGGACGATCAGATTCTCGCGGCGATCGAGGCCGGCGCGAACGGGTACCTCGTGAAGGCCGCGCCGGCTGAGGAGTTGGCGGCGGGCGTTCGCGCGGTGGCCGCGGGCCAGACGGTGCTCGCGCCGTCGATCGCGGTTCAGCTGGTGGCCCGCGCGCACTCCGGCGCCGAGCGGCGGGAGGAGCCCGGCCCGCGACTGACGGCGCGCGAGGTCGAGATTCTGCGCCTGGTGGCGGCCGGGATGAGCAACCCCGAGATCGCGGCGTCGCTGTTCATCGGCGAGTCGACGGTGAAGACGCACCTGCTGCGCACCTTCGAGAAGCTCGGGGTGTCGGATCGCACGCGCGCGGTGACGCGCGCGATGGAGTGCGGGATTCTCTGATCGGCGCGGGTGCCGCGTGCGGCACGCCGATACCCAATCGAGTGGCTGCGCTACTGCAATTCGCACGTTTCGATACTGCAATGCGTGCGAGAGCGTCGCGGCGCCGGCGCGGTTTCCTAGCGTGAACGCAACCCCGTGCGCGCACGCCGCAGACGTGGGGATTCGGTACCGCTGACGCGCGCCTCTCGACTCGGAGCGTGCGTCGGCGGCCTCATGCGAAGGAGCGTCACCATGTCGGAGAGTGTCATCAGGCCGCGCGAGTGGGGAGATCGTCGTCGGTTCGATCGACCGGTCCCGAGGCGGGCCGATGTCTGAACGGCTGAGGATCGCCGGTGACGCTCTCGCCGAGGCCCGTTCGGCGCTCGTGAACGCCGGCGCGGCGTTCGCTCTCGCCGGCAGTGTGCAGGTCGGCGCCGATTACGGTGCCGAGCAGGTGGAGGAGGCGCTCGCCCAGTTCGCCGCGGCGCTGCCTCGGGCGACCGAGGGCTTCGGCGAGCAGGCCGCCGCACGGGGGCGATCGGCCGGCTCGATGCAGGAGAGCTTCGCTCAGCTCGACGCCCAGGTGGCGGCGAGCGTGCCGGCCGGGAACGGGAGGTGACCGATGGATGCCGGGTCGAGAGTCTTGCGCGGCGAGATGGACTGGGTCGCCTCGGTGGCGCAGAAGATCTCGCGCCTCGACGAATTGCAGGAGACGATGGCGTGGCTGCGACGGGGAATCGCGCACGTGCAGGCGGCCGGTGAGGCGCGCGCCCTCACCGCGCTTCTCGCCGCATGCCGGCCGCTCGAAACCCGCGCGCAGCAGATCGCGGATGTGCGGCTGGCTGCCGGCCAGGCCCTGCAGCGGTATTCGGGTCAGGTCGCCAGCATGCAGTTCGAGGCGCGCATGTTCATGTCGAGAAGGCTCGACGCGGAAGCCGAGCGTGCACGAACCGCGAACCGGATCGCCGATCCCGACTTCTGGGGTGATGCGGTCGTCGGGCAGGCGCACCCGCTCCAGCAGAACCTCGAGGAGATCGATGCCTCCTTGCGCATGATCGAACGACGGCTCTCGGAGCTCGATCATCAGCGAACGAGGGCCGATGCGGAGTGCGCCGCCGCGATCCACGCCTGCACTGCCGATCTCAATCGCCTGTGCGGTGCGGGCGGTGCCGGCGGTGCGAGCGGTGCGGGCGGTGCGACTGGAGGAGCGCAGACCGTCGGCTTTCGGGCCCCGGAGCTTCCGCCGGTCGACATCCTCACCATCGCTCTCATGAGTCCTGAGCAGGTCGGCGATTGGTGGAAGGGCCTGTCGCAGGCCGAGCGCGACCGGTTGCAGCATCAGTACTCGCTGTTCGTGGGCAACCTCGACGGCGTGCCGTTCGAGGATCGCATCGAGGCGAACGCCGTGACCGCGAAGCGGTACATCGACGATGACGGCATCAGTGCGGCCGAGAAGCAGTACTGGCAACAGGTGATCGATGGAGAGGTGCAGCTCGTCGTGCTCGACAAGCAGCGCTACCGCATCGTCGAGATGCTGGGTGAGATCGGCCCGGACACGAGCCAGGTCATCACGTACGTTCCCGGAACGACCACCCGGCTCGAAGACTTCGCAAACGGCGACGCGAAGCGTGTGCCGGTGCATCTCGAAGAGCAATACAGCGATGCGATCATCTTCGTGTACAAGGACTTCCCGAGCGTCGGGTGGGCGGACAACCTGGATGAGGCGGGTCTCGCCCGAAGAGGCGAGCAGCTCGCCGCCTTCGGCGCCGGTGCGATCGGCACCGACGCTCGAATCTCCGATCTTCCCCAGACTGCCGTCGGCTACAGCGCGGGCATGACGGTGGTTGCGGCGTCCGAGATGCACGGCGCGGCATTCGATCGGGTGGTGTCGCTCGGCGGTTCGTACGTGCCCGACGGGTGGACGCCTCGCTCCGGCACCGAATACAGCGACATCCGGTACGACGGCGATCTGCTGAACGCCCTCGATGAGTATCCGCAGTTCGAGGGGCTCAACACCATTCACGGCATGCCCGAGATCTTCACGCCCTTTCATCCCGAGTCCCCGATCCCGGGGGAGAGCCGCCCCGACAAGCACGGACGGCTGGGCAAGGGCCCCGAGGCCAACGAGCCTGCTCTCGATTTACTCGTTGACGAACTGAAATTGGAGCAGTCATGAATTTACGCATTCGTTGTTCCATTGCCATCGTGATGCTCATCTTTTTTGCTCTGACCGCACCGGGGTGCGCAGTGCAGGAAAAGTCCGACCCCGAGCCCATCTCATCGCTGACCTTCCCCGAAGTTCGGAGGATCCAGAATGAGCAGTTGGAGGACTTCGCGGCACTGATCCCTGCCGAGAAGATCGTGGAACGGCGGGGGCCGATCGAGGCGACGGCGGGCATGTCCTGCGACACCGACCTGGGCGGGCGCACGCCCTACTTCCAGGAGGCGACCGGAACCCGCATGCTCACCGGGGGAATCTATCTGTATCTGACGGATTCAGCGGACGCCACGGCGATTCTCGATCAGTTCGCGGCGAGCAAGAGCGGACTCGACTGGGGCGTTGCCGCGGCGGATGGAACGAATGAGGCGCAGGCCGACCTCGTGTTGGAATCACCCGATGGATTCTCGTACTACATCAGATTCAGCCCGAACACGCGCATCCAGAATCAACTCTCGATCAGGAGTTATGGCCCATGCGTCGTCCCGCCGAAAGACTTCAACCCGCACGGAAAGTACTAATGGCCCCGCTAGCGGCCGCACGTCATCACGTTCGTCCGGACCACACTTCGAGACTGGAGCTGCCATGAAGCATCGCCTTTTTCGCGCGCTCGCCGTTGCGGTGCTCGCCTGCACCTGCCTGGTCGCGTCGGGGTGCGCCGTGCAGAAGCCTGACCCTGAGCCGATCTCTCCGCTGACGTTTCCCGAGGTGCGCACGATCCAGAATGAGCAGTTGGAAGAGTTCGCGGCGCTGATTCCGGCCGAGCAGATCGTGGACCGATGGGGGCCGATCGAAGCAACTGCGGGACTGTCGTGCGACACCGACCTGGGTGGCAGAAAACCCTATTTCCAGGAGGAGACCGGAACCCGCATGCTCACCGGGGGGATGGACTTATATCTTTCCGACTCCGCAGATGTGCCTGCGATTCTCGAACAGTTCGCGGCGAGCAAGAGCGGTCTCGACTGGATAGTTGCGGCTGCGGATGGAACGAACGACGCTCAGGCCGACCTCGTGCTGGAATCACCCGACGGATTCTCGTACTACGTCAGGTTCTACCCGAACACGGTGGGCGGCAAGAACAATATTTCGTTCACCAGTTTTGGCCCGTGCGTCATCCCGCCGAAGGACTTCAACCCGCATGGAAAGTACTAGTGGCCCCGCTAGCGGCCGCACGTCCGCACCTCGCCCGAGATGGAGCTGCCATGAAGCATCGCCTCTTCCACGCGTTTGCCGTTGCACTGCTCGCCTGCACCGGCCTGGTCGCCTCGGGGTGCGCCGTGCAGAAGCCTGACCCCGAGCCGATCTCCCCGCTGACGTTTCCCGAGGTGCGCACGATCCAGAATGAGCAGTTGGAAGAGTTCGCGGCGCTGATTCCGGCCGAGCAGATCGTGGACCGGTGGGGGCCGATCGAAGCAACGATGGGAATGTCGTGCGACACCGACCTGGGAGGCAGGAAACCCTACTTCAAGGAGGAGACCGGAACCCGCATGCTTACGGGGGGAATGGATTTGTATCTTTCCGACTCCGCAGATGTGCCTGCGATTCTCGAGCAGTTCGCGGCGAGCAAGAGCGGTCTCGACTGGAAGGTTGCGGCTGCGGATGGAACGAACGAGGCGCAGGCCGACCTCGTGCTCGAATCGCCCGACGGGTTCTCCTACTACGTCAGCTTCCTTCCGAACACGTTGGACGGCAAGAACGATCTCTCATTCACCAGCTTCGGTCCGTGCGTCATCCCGCCGAAGGACTTCAGCCCGCACGATGCGTACTAGACGTGGGCGCGCACCGGCGGGCACCACACCCGGACTGTGGATAACTACACCCGTGTTATTCGCTCGTCCGGAGCGCCAGAACGGCGTCACAGCAGGGAAGTGCGCCGCGCGAGAGGGCACAACTCCTGAGGTTATCCACAGCCGCGACGCGCGCCTGTGCAGAATTACACTCGTGTAATTCGCCGGGTGCCGTCCGCCCCGGCCCTCAACTCTGGCGCCAGTACCCGCAGAAGTCCACGGCGTGCTTCGCGACGCCCCGCTCGTTCACGAGGTGCCGCCGGCCGCCGGTCGCGAGCTGCTGCTCGCCCGCGATGAACGCCGAGACCGGCCCGTCGGCCGCAGACTCCGGCAGTGCGCGGAGGGCGTCGAGCGCCTGCGCTCCCGGGCGGGCGTGAGGCGGTCGAACGACCCACTGCACATCTACGCCCGTGGGGGCCGTCACGGTCTGGCGATCCGCCGCGTCGGGAATCTCGATGATCGCGTGCCCCGTGCTCTCGGCGGGGAGGTCGCGCAGGATCCCCAGCACCGCGGGGAGCGCGGTCTCGTCGCCCGCGAGCAGTACGCGCTCGGTGCCGGCGACCTCCCGGTACCCGCACCCCTGGTCGATGAGCGCCACGCGGTCGCCGACCGGCAGCGCCGTGGCCCAGGGGGCTGCGACGCCGGCGTGCGCAGGGTCGCTCGACTCGTGGACGACGAAGTCGATGTCCATCTCGTTCGCCTCCGGCCGGAACGCCCGCACGGTGTAGTTGCGGATCTCGGGTCGTGTGGCTTTCGGCAGCGCGAGGTACTTCAGGTAGCCGCGCGTATCGAAGCGATCAGACATGCGGTCGAAGCGGGTGGCGTCGCCCGCAACGGGCATCGCGAGCCTGAACCACTGGTCGAACCCGAGATGGCGCCAGCGCGCGAGGTCGTCGCCGCCGATGGTGAGCCGCACGAAGTTCGGCGAGATGCGGGCGGCGCGCACGACCTCGGCGGTGATGAGTCCCGTGTCGGCGTGGGCGACGACGATGTTGCTGGAGGCCATGGCTGATCCTTCTCTCGTGAGACGGCGGAGGCGACGCGGCGAGGGCGGCGGGCGCACCCCACGGTAGTTCATCAGATGAATCTCGCACAAGCGTCGCTTGACAAGACACGGCTAACCACCTAGGTTCATTAGTGAAGTAACTAACCAAGGAGGCCGGGCGGCGCGGCCAGCCGGGCGGACTCCCCGAACGAAACGAGGTGAGGAGTGTTCGATGACAACCGTCCGATCTTCCTCCAGCTCGCCGATCGCCTCTCAGACGAGATTCTGCGCGGCGTCTACGACGAGGACGAGCAGGTTCCCTCGACGAACGAGCTCGCCGCCCACATGCGCATCAACCCGGCGACGGCCGGCAAGGGGCTCAGCCTGCTGGTCGACCAGGGCATCCTCTACAAGAAGCGCGGCATCGGCATGTTCGTCGCGCCGGGCGCCAGAGCGCGTATCGCCCGTGAGCGGCAGCAGGGGCTCACCGAGCGCTTCGTGCGCCCCCTCCTGCGCGAAGCCGGCGCGCTCGGCCTCGCGCACACCGACGTAATCCGACTGATCGAACAGGAAGCGGAACAATGACCCCCATCGCCATCGAGACCCGCGGGCTCACCCGGCGCTATCGAGGTGCCACGGCCCTCGACGACGTCAGCGTGCAGGTCCACGCGAACACCATCACCGGGCTGCTCGGGCGCAACGGCGCGGGCAAGACGACCTTCATGTCGCTCGTCACCGCGCAGGATCGCCCCAGCTCGGGCACCGTCGCAGTCGACGGCCACGATCCCTTCGAGCGGGCCGAGGCCATCGAGCAGATGTGCTTCGTGCGCGACAACCAGCGCTACCCCGACGATTACACCCTGAAGCTCGCCACGCGCGCCGCCGGGTTCTCGTTCCCGCACTGGAACCAGGAGGTCGCCGACCGCCTGATCGACGCCTTCCGCATCCCGAGCAAGCCGATCGTCAAGAAATTCTCGCGCGGTCAGCTGTCGGCGCTCGGCATCGTGCTCGGCCTGGCATCGCGCTCGCCCATCACGTTCTTCGACGAGCCGTACCTCGGGCTCGACGCGACGTCCCGCGCGATCTTCTACGACGAACTGCTGCGCGACTACGCCGAGCACCCCCGCACCATCGTGCTCTCCACCCACCTCATCGACGAGATGGACCGCCTGCTCGAGCGCGTGATCGTGATCGATCAGGGGCGCGTAGTGCGGCACGACGACGTGGACGCGATGCGCGGCAGCGCGTTCCAGGTGGCCGGCAAGGCGGCCGAGGTCGATGACTTCCTCACCGGCCTGCCCGTCCTCTCCCGCCGTCGCATCGGCGGGCTCGCGACCGCCGTGGTCGACACCCCGCTGACGGCCGAGCACCGGTCGGCCGCCGGCGGCCTCGAACTCGCGCCGGTCTCCCTGCAGGATCTCGTCGCCGCCTACGGCCTCGGCGACACGGCCGCCGATGGCGACGCGGCATCGCAACTGGAACGGAGCGCAGCATGAACCGCATCATGAAGGTCACGCGCCTGCACATGAACAAGATCGGCATCTTCGTGGTGGTCCCCGCCGTCATCGTCGCGCTGGTCATGGTGATCTCCATCGTGATCGCGCTCGCGATCCAGCGGGCCACGGGGATGGTGGGGAGCGCCGACTACATCGCCGGAGCCCGGCAGAACGGCGGCCTGGTGTGGTCGCTCCCCGGCTTCCTCGTCTACTACGGCGTGCAGGCGGTCGCCACGACGTACCCCTTCGCGCTGACGCTCGGCACCACGCGTCGCAACTTCGTGCTCGGCACGATGCTCGCGAACGTGCTGCAGGCCGCCTACATCGCGCTGCTGCTCGTCGCACTGCTCGGCGTCGAGCTCGCCACCGACCACTGGTTCATGTCGGTGTACGTGCTCGACGTGACCCTGCTGGGCGCGGGCGATCCGTGGGTGCTCGGGGTCACCGCCTTCCTCGGGGTGCTCTGCTGCCTCACGATCGGCGGTTTCTTCGGCGCGATCTGGGTGCGCTTCGGGGCGAAGGGCCCCGCGATCGTCGGATCAGCCATCGGCCTCGTGCTCGCCGTGCTCCTGCTGGTGTTCGCCCCGCAGCTGCCCGAGATTCTCGGCGGCATCACCCGCGCGGGTCTCGCGGTCGGGGCGCTCGCGGCGATCGCGCTGGCGCTGATCGTCACCTGGTTCGCGATGCGGCGGGCGGCGGTGCGGTAGCTCGAGCTGCTCGCGATCCGCGGCGTCGCCGCGCAGCAGAGCGCCGGAGGGGATCACCACCCCTCCGGCGCTCTGCTGCACTGCGGCGAGGCCGCAGTGCCGACTCCTCGGTCGCGCGGAGTCAGCTCCGGCGCGAAACCGCTTCGTCGGCTGCGGGGATCCCGTCGCCGGTGCGGATGCCGTCGTCGATCGCGTCGGTCGCGGCGGCCGCGTCGGCGGCGCGCTCGGCCTCGACGTCGCGGTTGTCGAAGGCGAGCCCCTGGCGCGGCGCGTTGTACAGGTCGAGATCGATGATGCCCTCGCGCTTCGCGACGAGCGCGGGAACGAGCGCCTGGCCGGCCACGTTGACCGCGGTGCGGCCCATGTCGATGATCGGATCGACCGCGAGCAGCAGCCCCACGCCCTCGAGCGGCAGTCCGAGCGTCGACAGCGTGAGCGTCAGCATGACGGTCGCGCCGGTCGTGCCCGCGGTCGCGGCCGAACCGACCACCGAGACGATGACGATCAGGAGGTACTGCACGATCGTCAGGTCGATGCCGAAGAACTGCGCGATGAAGATCGCGGCGACCGCCGGGTAGATCGCGGCGCAGCCGTCCATCTTGGTCGTCGCGCCGAGCGGCACGGCGAACGACGCGTAGCCGCGCGGCACGCCGAGATTGCGCTCGGTGACGCGCTGCGTGAGGGGCAGCGTGCCGATCGACGAGCGGCTCACGAAGCCGAGCTGCACCGCCGGCCACACGCCCGAGAAGTACTGCTTCACGGAGAGGCCGTGCGTCTTCACGAGAATCGGGTACACCACGAAGAGCACGATGGCGAGCCCGAGGTACAGCACGCCCACGAACCAGGTGAGCGTGCCCATCTGGTTCCAGCCGTACTCGGCGACCGCGTTGCCGATGAGGCCGATGGTGCCGATCGGGGCGACGCGGATGATCCACCAGAGGACCTTCTGGATGATGGCGAGCGCCGATTCGGTGAGCGCGATGAAGGGCTCCGCCTTCTCGCCGATCTTCAGCGCCGCGATGCCGACGGCGACGGAGATCACGATGACCTGCAGCACGTTGAAGCTCGGGCTCGCCGACAGCGCGCCGCTGGCCGCGTCGACGCTGCCCGAGACTCCGAGCCCGAGGAAGTTCGCCGGCACGAGGCCGGTGAGGAAGTTCCACCAGGTGCCGACCGAGTCGGGCGCCTCGGGTGTCAGCGCCGTCTGCGACGCGGATGCGCCGGGCTGCAGCGTGATGCCGAGCACGATGCCGATGGTCACCGCGATGAGCGCGGTGATCGCGAACCAGAGGAGGGTCTGACCGGCGAGTCGGGCGGCGTTCGTCACCTTGCGGAGGCCGACGATGCTCGACACGATCGCGGTGAAGACCAGGGGGATCACGGCGGCGCGGAGCAGCGACACGTAGCTGCTGCCGATGGTGGCGAGCGTGGCGTGCAGCCCGTTGGGGTTGCCGGCCGCGTCGGGTCCGATCGACATGGCGATGCCGCCGAGCACGAGGCCGATGACGAGCGCGGCGAGGATCTGCCAGCCGAACGACGTCATCCAGCGCGGGAGCCGGTGCGCCCGCTTCGGGGCGGCCTGAGGTGCAGACACGGTGATGAGTCCTTTCGAGAGGGGCGGCGGGGATCGCGCGAGCGGTGCGGCACGGCCGACGCGGTCGGCGTGCGTCTCGGTTCCCCGGAACCCCGACAGCTTAGCAAAATCATTCGGTTGCTGAATGTCTGTCATTACGCATTGTGTGGATCCGTGAGGCAGGCGGGTGCGGTCGTCTGCGGTCGGCTGCGGTCGTCTGCGCTCATCTGCGGTCGTCGGCGCAGCGGGGTCGGTTGCGGAGGGTGTCGCCGGGTGACGGGACGCCGACACGCTCCCGAAACGACCCCGCTCCGGAGGGCGCCGCCCCCGCCGCGCCCGGCGCGCCCCCCTCCGTGCCCCCGCTCGGGTACGCTGGGCGCATGGCTGATTCTTCGTTTGACGTGGTGAGCAAGATCGACGCGATGGAGGTCGAGAACGCGGTGAACCAGGCCCGCAAGGAGGTCGAGCAGCGCTACGACTTCAAGGGCGTCGGTGCCGACGTCTCGCTCTCCGGCGAGAAGATCCAGATCAAGGCGAACACGGAGGAGCGCACGAACGCCGTGCTCGACGTGCTGCACTCGAAGTTCATCAAGCGCGGGCTGTCGCTCAAGGCGCTCGACACCGGGGAGCCGTACGCGAGCGGCAAGGAGTACCGCATCGATGCTCAGCTGAAGGAGGGCATCGACCAGGCGACGGCGAAGAAGCTCAACAAGCTGATCCGCGACGAGGGCCCGAAGGGCGTGAAGTCGCAGATCCAGGGCGACGAACTGCGCGTCTCGTCGAAGAGCCGCGACGACCTGCAGGCGACGATGGCGCTGCTCAAGGGCGCCGACATCGAGGTCGCCCTGCAGTTCGTCAACTACCGCTGAGCGCCGCCGCGCCACCGCTACACTGACATGATGATCGGCGCGAACCTGCTCGAACCCGAACCCACGCTCCTGCCCGAAGACACCGCGGTGTCGCAGGCGCTCGCGTCGTCGCGAGACCTCGAATCCGTCGTGCGCGAGCACCCGGAGTCGCCGCTCGTCTGGGCGCTGCTCGCCGACGCCGCCGACGCCGAGGGCGGCGAGATCGAGGCCTACGCCTTCGCCCGCGTGGGGTACCACCGCGGTCTCGACGCGCTGCGGAAGGCCGGCTGGCGCGGTGCGGGCCCGGTGCCCTGGTCGCACGAGCCCAACCGCGGCGTGCTGCGCGCGCTCTTCGCGCTGCGCCGCGCCGCCGCGCGCATCGGCGAGACGAACGAGGTGGATCGGCTCACCGAGTTCCTCGACGGCGCCGACCCGCAGGCGATCGCCGCGATCGAGGCGAGCCGCTGAGGGCGAGCCGCTGACGCACCGCGGTTGCGTCGCGCGGCTGCGCCCCGCGCGTCGCGCGTCGCGTCGACAGCCCGCCCGCCGGGAGACCGCCGCCCTTCGCTAGACTGACCCGGTACGTGCCGTTGTCGAAGGAAGGGGCTGAAATGCCCGCAGTGCTCATCACCGGTGCCCAGTGGGGCGATGAGGGGAAGGGTCGGGCGACCGACCTCCTCGGCAGCCGCGTCGACTACGTCGTCAAGTTCAACGGCGGCAACAACGCCGGCCACACCGTCGTCGTGGGGTCCGAGAAGTACGCGCTGCACCTGCTGCCCTCCGGCATTCTGACGCCCGGCGTCACCCCCGTGATCTCGAACGGCGTCGTCGTCGATCTCGAAGTGCTGCGCGGCGAGCTGGAGGCGCTCGGCGGCCGCGGCGTCGACGTCTCGCGCCTCAAGGTGAGCGCGAACGCCCACGTCATCACGGCGTACCACCGCACGCTCGACAAGGTGACGGAGCGGTTCCTCGGCAAGCGCCAGATCGGCACCACGGGCCGGGGGATCGGCCCCGCCTACGCCGACAAGATCAACCGCGTCGGCATCCGCATCCAAGACATCTTCGACGAGGGCATCCTGCGTCAGAAGGTGGAGGCGGCGCTCGACTTCAAGAACCAGGTGCTCGTCAAGATCTACAACCGTCGCGCCATCTCGGCCGACGAGGTCGTGGAAGACCTGCTCGGCTACCGCGAGATGCTCGAGCCGATGGTGTGCGACACCGGGCTGCTGCTGCACGAGGCGATGCAGGCGGAGAAGACGGTGCTCTTCGAGGCCGGCCAGGCGACGATGCTCGACATCGATCACGGCACCTACCCGTTCGTCACCTCGTCGAACGCGACGGCGGGCGGTGCGAGCACCGGCTCCGGGCTGCCGCCCCACGCGCTCGACCGCGTGATCTCCGTCATCAAGGCATACACCACGCGCGTGGGCGCCGGGCCCTTCCCGACCGAGCTCTTCGACGAGTCGGGCGAGTACCTGCGCAAGCAGGGCTTCGAGTTCGGCACCACCACCGGGCGGCCGCGCCGGTGCGGCTGGTACGACGCGCCGATGGCGCGCTACGCCGCCCGCATCAACGGCGTCACCGACTTCGTGCTCACCAAGCTCGACGTGCTCTCGGGCCTCGAGACGATTCCCGTCTGCGTCGCCTACGACGTCAACGGCGTGCGGCACGACGAGATGCCGGTCAACCAGAGCGACTTCCATCACGCGAAGCCGATCTACGAGGAGTTCCCGGGGTGGAACGAGGACATCTCGGGGGCGCGCCGCTTCGAGGATCTGCCGAAGAACGCCCAGGACTACATCGTCGCCCTCGAGGGGATGAGCGGATCGCGCATCTCGGCCGTCGGCGTGGGCCCCGAGCGCGAGCAGGTCGTGGTGCTGCACGACCTGCTGGGCTGAGCGGAGGATCGCGCATGAGCGAGCCGACGCCCCTCGAGCGCCTCGACCGGCTGCGGTCGAGCATCGACAACATCGATGCGGCACTGGTGCACATGCTCGCCGAGCGGTTCCGCTGCACGCAGGAGGTCGGGCGCTTGAAGGCGGAGCACGAGATGCCCGCCGCCGATCCCGCGCGCGAGGCCCGTCAGATCGATCGACTGCGCACCCTCGCCGAGGAGGCGCATCTCGACCCCGAGTTCGCGGAGAAGTGGTTCAACTTCGTCGTGGCCGAGGTCATTCAGCACCACACGCAGATCGCCGACGAGCACAAGGCGTAACCGGCGCGCGGCGCCGGGCCCGCGGCGAACCGCGAGCCCGGCGCCGCCGCTGCGTCACGACACCATGCCGTGCGGGTCGATCACGAACTTCTGCGCGGCGCCCGCATCGAACTGCGCGTAGCCCTCGGCGGCCTCGTCGAGTCCGATGGTGGTGGCGCCCACCGCCTGCGCGATGTGGGCGCGATCCGCGAGGATCAGGTTCATCAGCTGCCGGTTGTACTTCTTCACGGGGCACTGGCCGGTGACGAAGCGGTGCGATTTCGCCCAGCCGAGGCCGAGGCGCACGCCGATCTGGCCGTGCTTCGCCGCCTCGTCGACCGCCCCAGGGTCTCCCGTCACGTACAGCCCGGGGATGCCGAGCGACGCGCCCGCCCGGGCGACGTTCATCACGTCGTTCAGTACGGTCGCGGGCGCCTCGGCCGCGCCGTGGCCGTGGCCGCGCGCCTCGAAGCCGACGGCGTCGACCGCGGCGTCGACCTCGGGTTCGCCGACGATGTCGGCGATGATGTCTGCGAGGGCGTCCCCCTTCGACAGGTCGGCGGCGGCGCAGCCGAAGCTCTCCGCCTGCCGCAGCCGGTCGGCGTTCATATCGCCCACGATCACGGTCGCGGCGCCGAGCAGCTGCGCCGAGTAGGCCGCGGCGAGCCCGACGGGGCCGGCGCCGGCGACGTAGACGGTGGAGCCGGTCGTGACGCCCGCCGATACGGCGCCGTGGTAGCCGGTCGGGAAGATGTCGGAGAGCATCGTCAGGTCGAGGATCTTCTCGAGCGCCTCGTCGCGGTCGGGGAACTTCAGCAGGTTGAAGTCGGCGTAGGGGATCATGACGTACTCGGCCTGCCCGCCGAGCCAACCGCCCATATCGACGTACCCGTACGCCGCGCCCGCCCGCGCCGGGTTGACGTTGAGGCAGATGCCGGTCTGACCCTCGTTGCACATGCGGCAGCGGCCGCACGCGATGTTGAAGGGCACGGAGCAGATGTCGCCGACCTGATGGAAGAGCACGTCGTCGCCGATCTCCACGACCTCGCCGGTGATCTCGTGGCCGAGGGTCTGGCCGACGGGCGCCGTCGTGCGGCCGCGCACCATGTGCTGGTCGCTGCCGCAGATGTTGGTGGTGACCAGCTTGAGGATGACGGCGTGGGGCGCGGATCGCTTGATGCCGAGGCCCTCGGCCACCTCCTGCGGCAGTTCGAGTGTCGGATAGTCGAAGTGCTCGACGGCGACTTCGCCCGGACCCTTGTAGACGACGATTCGGTTGCCTGACATGGAGACTCCATTCTGACGGGGCGCTGCGCTGCGCCGCTCGGTACCGTGTAGCATCACCGGTAGCACCACGGTAGGGCACCGGACTCCGGTCGGCATGTGCCGCCTCTGCAAGAGCATTGGCCGTATCTGCGCGGGTGGCTCGGCGTCGGCCCGGTGCGGGATGACGGGTTGCACCGAGCTGTGTCGAGGCGCCGGGGGATGCCAATGGAGCTGCTGAGTGTTCGAGGAGTCGACGCGTGGCAGCGCGTCGCGAGCCGCATGTTCGTGCCGCTCCAGTGCCGGGGCGACGGGTCGCGCTTCTCGGCCCGCGTCGCGCAGCGCCGCATCTCGCCCTCGATGTGGGTGAGCCGGGTCTCGTTCGACGCGCACGAGGCGGAGCGGCCGCGTGCGCTGGTCGAGGCCGACGCCACCGATCATCTGCTCGTCATGATGCAGTTGCGGGGTGCGTGGACGCTGTCGCAGCGGGGGCGCGGCGCGCGCCTCGGCGCCGGGTCCATCGCGTTCGTCGACGCCGGCGAGCCGTACCGCATGTCGGTGCCGACGCGCGGCCAGGATCTCATCGTGCTGCAGCTCACGCGGGAGTCGCTCGGGCTCTCGGATCGCGCGATCGGGGAGTCGGTGGCCCGGGCGACCGGGGCCGCGGTGCCCGGCCAGGCGGCGCTGCGGGCGCTGCTGTTCAGCCTGCAGTCGAGCCAGCTCTCGCTCGATGCGCACGCGGGATCCGGCATCGCGCGTGCGGTGAGCGACACCCTGGCCGTGGTGATGCGCGCGCTGACGAGGGATGCGGCGCCCGAGGCGGATCGGCGGGCCCGGCTGGCGGTGCTGCAGCGGTGGCTGCGTGACCACTGCGCAGACCCGGGCGTCACCGTCGAGCGTCTGGCGGCGCACCACTTCCTGTCGGTGCGCCAGGTGCACGCGCTCTTCGCCGGCGCATCCGACTCGCCGGCGGCGTACCTGCGCCGTGTGCGGCTGAGCCGGGCCGCGGAGCTGCTCGAAGCGCGCGAGCGCAGCGGCCTGACGGTGCGGGCGATCGCCGAGGAGGCGGGCTACTCCGACTCGGCCGCCTTCATCCGCGCCTTCACGCGGGCGTACGGCTGCTCGCCGACGCGCTGGCGCGCGGGGTAGCGCGAGATACCGCGTTGCAATCCATTCGAACATATGTTCGAATGGTCGCATGAGGTGGAGCGGGCAGACGATGGCGGCGCCGGAGGACGGGGTGCTCCCGGGGCTGGACGCAGCGCAGGTCGCGGCGGTGCCGGGGCACCTGCGCACCGTGCGCTCGCCGGAGTACGCGGGGATGGCGTTCCACGAGGTGCTGGCGAAGAGCGCCCTCAACCGGGTGCACGGCGATTCGTCGATGCCGTTCTCGTGGACGATCAACCCGTACCGGGGCTGCTCGCACGCCTGCGTGTACTGCTTCGCCCGCGGCTCGCACCGCTACCTCGAATTCGACACGGGGAAGGACTTCGACGCGCAGATCGTCGTCAAGGTGAACGTGGCCGAAGTGCTCGGGCGTGAGCTCGCGCGGCCCGGCTGGGCGCGGGAGTGCGTCGCCCTCGGCACCAACACCGACCCCTATCAGCGCGCGGAGGGGCGCTACCGCCTCATGCCGGGCATCATCACGGCGCTGGCCCGCAGCGGCACGCCGATGTCGATCCTGACGAAGGGCACGCTGCTCAGGCGGGATCTGCCGCTGCTCGCCGAGGCGGGCGAGCGGGTGCCGGTCGAGCTCGCCATGTCGATCGCTGTGGGCGACCCCGAGTTGCAGCAGTCGATCGAGCCGGGCACCCCGACCACGCGCGCGCGACTGGACACGATCGCCGCCGCCCGCGATGCGGGGCTCGCGGCCGACGTCTTCCTGATGCCGGTGCTGCCCGGTCTCACCGACGGCCCGGATCAGCTCGACCGGCTGCTCCGCGACATCCGCGATGCGGGAGCGCGCTCCGTCGTCTACGGGGCGCTGCACCTGAGATCGCACGTGAAGCCCTGGTTCCTCGCCTGGCTCGAGCGCGAGCACCCCGAGCTGCTGCCGCGCTACCGCTCGCTGTTCCCCGGCGCCTCGAGCCGCGCACCGCAGGCGTACCGCATGGAGCTCGCTGCGCGCATCCGCCCGCTCATCGCGCGGTACGGGCTCGATCGCTCGGGCACCTCGCGCACCCGCACCCTGGCGCAGAACTCCGCTGCGCAGTCGGCCGCCGCTCAGTCGGCGCCGGGCGCTCCGGCGCCGACGCTCTTCTGACCGCCGCTCGGCTCTGCCCGGCTCCGCCCGGCCCCGCCCGGCTCCGCCGAGCTCCGTCCCCTGAAGCGGGGTCACTTCTCGTGCGTGTCGGACGGGCGACAGGCACGAGAAGTGACCCCGCTCGCACCGGGAGCGGCGGCGCGGGCCAGGGCGATCGCGTCGAGCACGCGCCGGCGGAGCGCATCGCCGCGCGCCGCGAAGCCGCGCTGCAGGTGCGCGTACTCCCGCTTGCCTGCGGCGGTCTCGATCGCGACGGCCGCGAGCGGCCGTCCGTCGGCCCCCGCGTACGCGCTCACGTCGTACGGCGAGGCGCGCATGTCGACCTCGCGGATGTCGCGCGCCAGCACGAAGGCGTCGAGCAGCACCTCGCCGGGGATGATCGGCCCGAGCTTGGCCGCCCACTTGTACACGTCCATGCCCGCGTGCAGGCACCCCGACTGCTCGGTCTCGGGCTGCGTCTCGCGCGTCGGTCGCAGCGCGTTGAGGGGCGAGGCGTCGGCGGTGAAGAAGCGATAGGCGTCGAAGTGGGAGCAGCTGATCGGGTGGGAGTCGACGACCTGGTCGGTGGCCTCGTGACCGATGCGGAGGGGCAGCATCGCGTGGCGCACCTGCTCGGGCGTCATGCGGTACACCATCGCCCACTCGTGCAGACCGAAGCAGCCGAAGCGGGGCGGCCGGGAGAGCGTCGCGTCGAGCAGCCGCTCGACGTAGTCGACGGTGCCGCCGCGCCGCTCGAAGAAGGCGCGCAGGTCCACCTCCGCGGCGCTACCGGCACCGGTGTCGGCGCTGCCGCCTGCGCCGCAGCCGCCCGCTGCGCGGTAGTGCTTCCACGCTGCGCGATCCGGCGCGTCCGCGAGCCGCACGGCAGCCCCCGGGTGCCACCGGGCGAGCTCTGTCGGCTTCACGGAGTAGTACGTCCAGAGGAAGTCCTCGACCGGGTGGCGCTCGCGTCGCAGCCGCCGATCGCGGTGCGCGGCGGTCAGTGCGTGCGCCCGCTCGACGTGCGCGCGCTCGCGTGCGCGCCACTCGGGCGGATCGAGAACGGCGACGACGGGCACCCAGCGAGTGTAGCGCTCGGCGGGCGGGCGCGACGCGGCCGTGACGCTCCCGCGCGGCCCGCGCGGCGACACGGCGGCAGCGGGTGAAAACGCGGGTGAAGTTGCGCGAAAGCGCGCTGCGACGCGCTGCCGTTCTGGTTAGCTGAACGAGTTTGTGGTGGGGGGCCGTGTGCCCGCACCGCCGGGCGACGCGCGAACTGTGCACCGAGCGTCGCCTCGAACTTCGTCGGGCGGGGCGCCCTGGTGCGCGCAAAGGAACAGTGGACAACATGGTGACAGCAGTCGTGGGAGCTCGGCGGAGCCGCATTCGTTCACTGATCGCGAGCATCGCGACGGGCGCGATCGTCGCGGGATCCCTCGTCGCCGTCGGCGTCGGCGCGCAGCAGGCGGCCGCGGCCGAGTGGGCCCCGAAGGTGACGGTCGAGAGCGCGGGAGCCGGCGCGAAGAACTTCATCCTCGCGGGCGAGGACGCCTCGTTCGCCGTGGAGATCGCGAACACCGACGGCGGCAAGCAGTTCAACCTCGGCGTCTCTGCGCTGCTGCCCGAGTCGGTCTCGTTCGTCGAGGGCGGAGGATCGCAGCAGCCGACGCAGGTCTACGGCCCGCTCTCGGTGCTGCCCAACGCATCGCGCACCGCCCCGGCGACCGCCGAGAGCTGCGCCGCGAGCGGCCTGATCCCCGCCTCCGAGCTCGATCCGGCCGGGCCGGCGAACCGGTGCGCCGTGCCCGCCGGGCAGCAGCTGTGGGTGTGGGCGAACATCGACGACCTGCCGCAGGGCGGCACGGTACCGCTCAACGTGACGGTGCGCCCCGACGCGGCCGCGTACCCCGTCGGCAGCACCATCACCTTCAACGCGACGGCGTACACGAGCGATGATCCGTCGCGCCTGCCCGCCTTCGACGGCTCGGAGAGCAAGGCCAAGACCTCCGATCACACCTCCAAGCCGGGCGTCGACGCCGACTTCGCGCAGCCCGACGTGCGGGCGCTGCGCGTCACCAAGTCGGAGCCGAGCCCCGAGCGCGAACTGCTGCGCGGCGTGCACGACCACCCGACCGTCTACACGATTCGGGTGCAGAACACGGGTGAGGCCCCGACCTCGGGCGTGACCGTCACCGACTACCTCCCGGCGGGGCTGGAGTACCTGGGGCTCGCGGGCGGAGACAACACAGCGGCAGGATCGGGCGAGTACAGCGTCGACGGGCAGCCGCGGCGCATGCCCGCGCTGAGCCCCCTCGCCTCGGCCGCGGCCGAGCGCGTGGAGACCGTCGAGCTCTCCGCCGCCGAAGCGGATGCGCTCGGACTCGCCGGGGCGGGGGTCTACACGAAGGTGACGTGGACGCTGAACGAGCTCGCGGGCGGCACGGCCCAGTCGTTCCCCGCATCGGCGGGCACCTCGGGCTCCGTGGAGCTCAAGTACTACGCAGCGGTGCCGCTGTTCGAGAACGCGCTGTGGGAGGGGGCCGCGCCCGACGCCGCCTCGGGGCTGCAGGGCGCGAACCTCGGCAACAACACGGGCCCCTCGACGCGTCACGGCAGCGCGGACGCCGCCGCCCCGGCGGGAGCGCAGGCGCTGACGAACGCCGCCACCGCTTCAGGCGCCTTCACGGGGCCGGTGCTCGACGACGACGACGCCCTGCGCACCACGTCCGACACCGACACCGAGACCGTCGACGCCGTCGACCTGCACGTCATCAAGAGCGTGCAGGAGGACGCCTTCACCACGGGTGCGCTGGCGAACTACTCGCTGCAGGTGCGCGCGAGCGAGTACGTGGATGCGCGCGACGTGCGGCTCACCGACGTGATCCCCAACGGACTCTGCCCGGCCTTCCCCGAGCAGTCGACGGCGCCGCGGCTCAGCATCGTGAACGGCGATGGGGCGGGCGACTACGCAGACGCAGCCGCCTGGAGCCAGGCGGTGACTCGCGGATCCGCCTGCGACTACCCGAGCGCTGAAACCGGTGCCGCCGTCGACGCGGCCACCGTCGAATCGATCGTGTTCGACGCCGGCTCGGGCGTGTTCACCGTCGTCTTCGCGGTCGACGCGATCGCGGCCAACGCCTCGGCCGATGTGCGGTACACCCTGATGCAGCGCCCGAACTACACCGGGGCGAACGGCAGCACGAGCTCGGGCGACCGCCTCGTCAACCGGGTGTCGATCACCGGCACGACCTCGCCCATCGCGGCGATCGCGGCCGACGCGGCGCTGCTCGAGCGCGTCGGCGACGAGCGCCACCCGCTCGACGACTCGCAGGCGACCATCACGTCGCACTTCACGAACATCGAGAAGGAGGTGCTCGCCCGCGGCCGGACCCTCGACGAGGGCGTCGCCGATCCCGCAGCCTGGGAGAAGCGGGCATCGGCCCCGTTCTCACCCGGCGACCGGGTCTGGTACCGCATTCAGGTGCCCTTCACCGAGGGCGCCGAGACCCGCAACCCGGTGCTCGACGACTACCTGCCGGCGGGCGTCGACTTCGTGCAGGCGGAGTACGCGTTCACCGGCATGGCCGACGCCGCCGACACCGCCGCTCCGCAGTCCCGCACCGACAGCGGCTTCCCGCTGGCGTACATTCCCGAGCCCGCGGTCGACGGCGCGCACCTCTCGTGGGATCTGGGCGAGCAGCGCGGCGACTTCCGCTTCATGCCGCTCGGGAGCTCCCTCACGGTCTTCATCGAGGGCGTCGTGACGGCGCAGTCCGCCTCCGCCGACGATCTCGACAGCCCCGCGAACCACGCGAAGTACCAGCAGGTGAACGTCGACGGAGAACTCGCCTTCCGCCGCTCGGACGCGACGATCGACCTCGACTGGGGCGCGACGCTGCAGAAGGGCATCGAGACCAACACGCACGCCGGCGGCAGCGCGAACCGCGCCTTCGGCGAGGGCGGCAGCGGCGAGACCGTCGCGCAGGGCGACACCGTCACCTACCGCATCGACGTCACCGCTCCGCAGAACACGACGAGCGGCTACGAGATCTGGGACGTGCTGCCCGAGGGGGCGACGGCGGCCGACATCGCGACCGGCAGCTTCACGGCCAGCCTCTACGACGGCGGCATGCCGGGCAGCCCGGAGACGCCGCTCGGCACCGCCGACTTCACGGCGACCGCCGTCGACGCGGTGCCGAGCGACGGGCCGCAGCTCAGCGCGGAGTACGCCGGCCGATCCGTCGTGATCTGGACCATCTCGAGTGAGGTGCCCGGTTCGTCGCCCGAGGCCGGCACGACCGCCGCGGTGACGCGCGGGCTCACGCTGGGGTACGCGCTGAACGTACCGGACGGCTCCGGCGGAGCCGCGGCGCAGCTGGCGCAGAGCTACGAGAACACGGCGGGCATCGTGAGCTACGACATCCCGCACCCCGGATCCTCCGCGGAGCCGACCACGGTGGTGCCCCAGCGGGAGGGCGGCGGCCAGCTGCTCACGAACCGCACCCCGGCTGCGGGCGAGGTCGGGTTCGGCGACGCCGATACGTACGACGCGGCCGAGATCCACCTCCCCGACGCCGCGGTGGCGAAGACCCTCGTCTCGACCGAGATCTCGCCGAGCTCGGCCGACGTCAGCGACCCGAACAACGCCGCCGGCGCCATCGTGCAGGGCGAGTACGCGACGTTCGAGTACTCGGTCACGATTCCGGCGCGCACGTCGGTGTCGAACGCGACCCTCGCCGACCGCGGCACGCTGACGAACGCGGCGGGCCAGCCCGTCGAGACCCGGTACGTCGCGGGCAGTGCGCAGTACTTCGCGCCCGGCAATGCCACGGCGATCCCCGACGCGTGCGGCACCGGTGCGCTCGCGGGCTTCACCTGCTCCGATTCCGCAGCGGGCGAGCTCGGCTTCCCGGCGACGTACACGAACCGCACGAGCGGCGACCAGGTGTTCCGCGTGCAGGCGACCTACTGGGTCGGCGACACGAACCCCGGCGCGCTGCAGAATCGGGCGGTATTCACCTTCGACGATCCGGCGGGCGGCGCGCAGCGCACGAAGGCCGCGAACGCGCCGGTGCAGGCCGTCGAGCCGAAGCTCGCCGTGACGAAGTCGGCGAGCCAAGCGACGGGGGTCAACGTCGACCAGCCGGTCACGTTCACGATCGTCGTGGGGAACGGCGCCTCGTCGCCGAAGAGCTACGACAACGTGGTGACCGACCGGCTCCCGGCCGGGCTGCGGGTCGACCCCGCATCCTTCACCGTGAACGGCGCGCCCCTGCCCCAGGGCTCGGTCGACATCGCCGCGGGCGCCCTCGACGGCAGCAGCGGCAGCATCGTCTGGGACCCGGCCGACATCGCCGAGCTGCGCGAGGTGCCGGGCGCGGTCACCCTGACCTACCGGGCGAAGCTCGACCCGCAGGCGGGTGCCGGGCAGACGTACACCAACACCGTCGACGTGCAGGGCTACACCCTGCCCGCCGCGATCGACGCCGATCACGAGCGCGGGGGCGCCCTCACCGCGTCGAGCGCGGCGACCGTCACCGCCGACACGGCGGCGATCACCAAGCACGTGCGCGTGCAGGGGTCGGGAGCGGCCTTCGGCCCCACGGCGAGCGCGCCCGTCGGCGCGACCGCCGAGTACGAGGTGCGCGTCGCACTGCAGCCGTACGTCAACTACTACGACGTGCAGCTCGACGACATCGGCCTCAAGACGAGCCAGCCGATCTCGAACGCGTCGGTGACGGTGGAGACGGCGGGCGGCGCCGCGACCGACGACACCGCGAACTGGTCGATCACCGCGAGCGGCGGCGACACCCGCACCTGGGAGTACACGGCGAACGACGGCACGATCGCGAGCAGCGCCGACGCGCGGGTGCTCGTGCTGCGCTACGACGTGCTCATCGCGAAGGATCTCGTGACCGACGCCCGGGTCGGCAACACGGCGAACTTCATGTGGAAGTCGAGCACCGCGCAGAACGCGGGCTTCCAGACGCTCGCGAGCTCTGCCGGCGTCGACATCCTGCGCCCGCAGCTCACGGTGGCGAAGGGCGTGAAGCGCACCGGCGCCACGGGGGCGTACACCTCCTCCGCCAACGGGCAGGTCGACCAGCGCTTCACCTACGAGGTGCGCGCGGTGAACGGCAGCGGCGCCGGCCGCAGCGACGCGTACAACGCCACGATCACCGATCAGGTGCCCGCGGGAATCGTCGTCGACGAGTCCACGTTCAAGATCGGCGGTGCCGCCGCCCCCGTGGGGGCCGTCTCGAAGTCGGGCAGCACGATCACCTGGAGCATTCCGGGCCCGGTCGCACCCGGCGCGACGGTCGCGCTCACGTACGAGGCCGCGTTCTCGCCGTCGGCGACGCTCACCTCGGGCGCGAAGCGCAACACGGCGGGCATCGCCGGGTACGAGTCGTTCGCGGCGAACGGCGAGCGCTTCACGTCGACGCAGACCGCGCAGGCCACGGTCACGCCACTCCTTCCCCGCGTCACCCTCGCCAAGGCGGCCGCCGACACATCGAAGTCCGCCTACGCCGGTGAGCCGTTCGAGTGGGTGCTCACCGCGACGAACGCGGCGAACGGCGGTGCTGCGCAGAAGGTGGTGCTGACCGACACGCTTCCGGCGAACTGGACGTTCACCGAGGTGAAGCGCATCACGGTCGCCGGCGCGACGGTGGCCTCGACGCCGCCCGCGGGCGGCGCGAACGGCCCGCTCGTGTGGACGTTCGGCAGCGACTCGGTCGACGCCTCGACCCCGGTCGTGCTGCAGCCGGGCCAGAGCATCACGATCCGCTACACGGCGACGCCGAAGAACCCCGATGCGCTCACCGCGCCCGGCGTCGGCTCGGCGAACCCGCACACGAACACGCTGAGCGCGGTCACCACCGACCGTCGAAACGCGACCGGGAGCGCGTCGGGCAGCTACACGGGAGCGAACGCGGCTGACAGCGCGTTCCTGCGCGACGCCGACCTGCACGTCGAGAAGCGGGCGGTCGGCGGAGTGACCGGCACGGGATCGCAGGCGACGAACCTGCACGGGCTCGCGACCGGCGCCTGGGTGCCGGGTCAGGGCCCCGTGAGCGGCCGCTACGCCCAGCCCCAGTGGCGGGTCACCGTGACGAACCAGGGCCCCGACGCCAGCTTCGGCCCGTTCGCCTTCACCGACGCCACGGTGCAGCCGAACGGCGTGCAGACCGGCGCCTTCTCGGCGCGGTACTACGCGAGCTCCAGCGACACCACGGGCTCGGCGCTCCCCCTCACACTGAACAGCGACGGCTCGATGGCGGTCGGCCTGACCACGACGAGCCTGAAGGCCGACGGCTCCGACCGCATCGTGCTCACGGCCGACGTCACGGCGAACGCCACGGCCACGGCGAGTGCGGCGCAGCTGTCGAACACCGCCGACGTGCTCGGACGCACCTTCGAGGCGCAGAACCGCCGCGCAGACAACACGTCGACCGCGCAGCAGGCGCTGAATCCCATCGCCGACCTCGCGGTCGAGAAGGTCGTCAACACGGTCGCCCCGGTCGTCGGCTCCCCGATCACGTGGGGCATCACGGTGCGCAACCTCGGCCCGTCGGTCTCGGCGGCGAGTGCAGACGCCCCGATCACCATCTCGGACACGGTGCCGGAGGGGGTGACCGGAGCCGCCCCGTCGAGCAACGCCGACTGGTCGGCGACGCTCGCCGACGGCAGCGCCGTTCCCGCGGGCGGCGTGGACGCCGGCACCGACATCGTCTGGACCTACCAGGGTGCTGCGATGCCGGTCGGCGCGACCGCGCAGGTGACGCTGACGGGCACGTTGCTCGCATCGCAGACCGGCGAGCTGCGGAACACCGCCGCGGTCGCCCCGGGCGCCACGGCCGAGCCCGTCGGCGGCGACGGGAACAACACCTCCGAGGTGGGCGTCACGCCCGACGACGGCACCGCGCTCGGAGTCACGAAGACGCGCGTGGTCGACGACGCCGGCACCTGGCGCCCCGCCACGGCGGACGAGCCGTTCGTGCCCGGCACCGCGGTGAGCTACCGCATCGACGTGGCGAACAACGGGCCGGCAGACGCCCGCGCGGTGCGCGTGACCGACACGCGCCCGAACGGCCTGAGCTACTCGAGCCACGTCGGGATCGACGGCGCCGCGTGGAGCGACAGCCACACCGCGACCGCCGACGCCTTCGACCTGCAGGGCTCCCAGGCCCCGCAGACGACGCGCTCGTTCGTCGTGACGTACGACTCGTCGCCGTCCGTGCTGAACACCATCACGAACGCGGTGGTCGCCTCCGCCGAGAACTCGGGCAACGAGCCCGAAGCCACCGACAGCACCGGCTCGAACCGCCGCGCCGACGTGTCGATCGCGAAGTCGCACACGGCTCCGGCGGCCGGCGAGGCGGTGCCCGCGGGCGGCTCGGTGACCTACCGGCTGGCCGTCACCAACGAGGGGCCGAGCGACTCGGACGCCCCGATCGCGGTCACCGACGCGCTGCCCGACGGCTTCGCCTACCGGGCCGGCACCGCCGCAGTCTCGGTCGACGGCGCGGCTCCGGTCGCGCTCGAGCCGACGGCGGTCGACGGCACGCTCACCTGGGCGGATGCCACCGGCGGAGCCGATCTGCCGCTCGGGGCCGCCGCCGTGATCACGTTCGTCGCGGACGTCGACGCCGACCTCGCCCCCCAGGCCGCGGTGCGCAACACCGCCGACGTGTCGGCGCCGAACGACACCGACCCCGTGAACAACCACGCCGAGGATGCGATCGACCTCGTGCGCTCCGCCACCATGTCGGTCGAGAAGACCGCCGACAGCGGCACGGCGCTCGCGGGCGGCACCGTCGACTACACGCTGCAGGTGACGAACGAGGGGCCCTCCGCCGCGCCGGCGCAGATCGCCGACGCACTGCCCGAGGGCATGACGCTCGTGGCCGTCTCGGGCGACGGGTGGAACTGCGACGCCTCCGCGCCGGGCACGCGCAGCGCCTCGTGCGCGTACGCGGAGAACGACGGCCTGCTCCCGGTGGGCGGCAGCACGCTGCGGGTCACCGCGGCGGTCGCGCCGACGGTGCTCGCCGGCGTCGAGCTCGAGAACACCGCCGAGCTCACCTGGAGCGACAGTGCGGGAACGCGCAGCGACGAGGATGCGGCGACCGTCGCCGTCGTCGCCGCGGCAGACCTCGGCATCGAGAAGCACGTGATCGACGCACCCGGGGGCGACGCGATCGCCGACGCCGGCGTGCTCGCCGGCGAGTCGGCCTGGTACCGCCTGCAGGTGCGCAACTTCGGCCCGAGCGATGCGGTCGGCCCGATCGTCGTCACCGACACCCTCCCGCTCGGCGTCACGATCGACGAGGCGCTCACCTCGGTCGGCCCCTGGATCGTACGAGCATCCGACGCCGACGCCGAGACGCCGCAGGTGGTCACCTTCACGCTCGCCGCGGGCCTCCCGGCCGATACCGCGGCCGATGCGGATCGCGGCATCGCCCCCGTCATCGAGTTCGAGGCGCGCTTCGCGCCGACCCTCGCGGCGGGCACCCTGACGAACACCGCCGCGGTCGCGTCGGAGACGCCGGAGCCCTCCGGCGATCCGCACCCGAACGACGACTCGGCGGCCGTCGAGGTGACGCGCAACGCCGACGTGGAGCTCGAGAAGGGGCACGTCGCGGCGGCGCCCGACGAGTTCGAGATCGGCGACACGGTCGTGTTCACCTTCGACGCGCGCAACAGCGGGCCCTCGTCGTCGAACACGCTGACCATCACCGACACCCTGCCCGCCGGGCTCGCCTACATCGACGGCAGCGCCGCGGGCGACGGGTGGAGCGTGACCGGCGCGACGCCGGGCGCCGACGGCACCACCGCGGTGGTGGCCGCGTACGCCGGAACGGTGCTCCCCGGCGCCTCGGCGCCCCAGCTGCAGCTCTCGGCGCGCGTCACGGCCGAGATCGGCACGCGCACCGCCGTCACGAACGAGGCGTGCGCTGCGTCGCCCGAGTCTCCGGCCCCGGCCTCCCCGGCTGCCCCCGGGTGCGACGACGACACGATCACCGTCGTGCCCCTCGCCGATCTGCTGATCTCCAAGACGCTCGACGAGCGCGCCACCCCCGAGTCGGGCATCACCGCCGGCGAGGCGATCGCCTGGCGCATCGCTCCCCGCAATGCGGGGCCCTCGGTCTCGGTGAGCACGGGCGGCGCGCCCATCACGATCACCGACACCCTGCCCGCGGGCGTCTCGCAGGTCGCGGATCCCTCCACCGAGATGTGGGCCGCGACCGTCGAGCGCGACGGCGAGCGGGCGGGGTTCCCGGCGCGCGCCGGCGACACCATCACCTGGACCTTCACCGGCGATGAGCTGCCGGTGGGCTCGGGCGAGGCGTTCGACGGCAGCGCATACGACATCTCGCTCACCGGCGCCATCGACGCCTCCTGGACGGGCGGTGCGATCGAGAACACCGCCCAGGCGGTGCCCGGCGAGACGCGCGATCCCCAGGGCTCGAACAACGCGAGCACCGCGACCGCGGCTCCCGGCGACGCCACCGCGCTGCGCGTGGCGAAGACCCGGGTGGTGCAGGTCGACGGCGAGTGGGTCGTCGCGGCGGAGCAGGATCCCGTACCCGCGTTCCGCCCCGGCGACGACGTGAGCTACCGCGTCACCGTCATCAACGACGGCCCCGCCGATGCGCGCGACGTGACCGTCGTCGACGAGGCCCCGACGGGGCTGCGCTACGACTCCCACGAGTCGGAGGGCGCGGCCGCATGGAGCCGCACGGCGGGCGGTGCGTCGAGCGCCGGCAGCAGCGACGACTGGGACACGTTCGCGCTCGCGGGCACGCAGCAGCGCGGCGCGGAGCACGCGCGATCCTTCATCGTGACCTACGGCAGCGACCCGGCCATGCCGAACGGCGAATCGTTCGTGAACACCGTCGAAGCCTCGGCCGCGAACTGGCGGTCGGCAGACGGAGGCCGGGCGTACGCGAGCGATGACGAGGGCGTCGCCCCGACGCGCAGCGCCGATCTCGAGATCGAGAAGGCGCACACGGCCCCCGAGGGCACCGCGGCCGCCGTCGCCGGCGAGACCGCCGAGTACCGGCTGCTCGTGACGAACCACGGGCCGAGCATCTCGGACGCCCCCATCGCGGTGACCGACGAGCTGCCCGCCGGCTTCGGCTACGTCGCCGGCTCCGCCTCGGTCGCGATCGCGGGAGGCGACGCCGTACCGGTCGAACCCGCGGTCTCGGGCGGCACGCTCACCTGGGCCGACACCACCGCCGGCCTGACGCTCGCCCCCGGGCAGACCGTGGTCGTCACCTTCACCGCGTCGATCGACGCCGACCTCGCGCCGGGCTCCGGCATCGAGAACGTCGCGCTCGTCGACGGCCCGAACGACAACAACCCGCTGAACGACCGCGCCGCCGACCTCATCGACGTCGCCATCGAGGCCGATCTCGCGCTCGCGAAGCGCGTGGTCTCGGCTCCGGAGGACATCACCGCCGGTGCCGCGGTCACGTGGAATCTGGAGCCGCGCAACCTCGGGCCGTCGACCGCGCGCAGCACCCAGGCGCAGCCGATCACCGTCACCGACACCCTCCCCGAGGGCATCTCGGCCCTCGCGCAGGATCCGTCGACGGACCTGTGGCGCGCGAGCTTCTCGAACGCCGGCGGCTGGGGCGCGGCGCGTGCGGGCGACACGATCACCTGGACGTACACGGGCGCATCCCTGCAGGTGGGCGACGAGCCCGACCTCGCGCTGACCGGCGTCGTCGACGCGGCGTGGACGGGCGGCGAGATCGTGAACACCGCCGCGGTGCGCGCTGGTGCGACGGTCGATCCCGAACCGGCGAACGACACCGACGATGCCGCGTTCTCGCCCGACGACCGCACGAGTCTGACGCTCTGGAAGACGCGCGTCGTGCAGTCCGACGGCGCGTGGACGCCGGCCGCCTCCTTCGACCCCGTGCCGCGGGTCGTGCCCGGAACCGACGTGTCGTACCGCATCACCGTGCGCAACGACGGCCCGGCCGACGCGCGAGAGGTGCGCGTCGTGGACCAGGCGCCCGAGGGCCTCGCCTTCGTCGCCGTGGCGAGCGAGTCGGGCGAGTGGACGCGGAGCGCGGGCGGCCTGGGTGCCGACGGCACGGCGAACCCGGGCTGGGATACGTTCGCGCTGACCGGGACGCAGCAGGTCGGCCCCGAGCAGCTGCGATCCTTCATCGTCACGTACCGCACCGACCCCGCCCTCGACGTGAGCGAACCGCTCGTCAACCTGGCGGACGCGACGGCCGCGAACTCGGCGAACCGTCCGGTCGCCGACGACGCGAGCGACGAGGCGGCGCGCGCCGATCTCGCGATCGTGAAGACGAGCGCGCAGGATCGCGTGAACGCGGGCGGCACCGCCGACTACCGCCTGCTCGTCACCAACGAGGGCCCGAGCATCGCGCGCGGCCCGATCGAGGTCGTCGACGCGCTGCCCCTCGGCATGTCGTACGTGCCGGGAAGCGCCCGCGTCTCCGTCGCCGGGAGCCCCGCCGAGGCGCTCGAGCCGGCCTCCGCCCGCGCGTCCGGCGCGGAGCGGCTGACGTGGACGCCGATCGACGCGGGCGCGAGCCTGGCGGTCGGCGAGACCGTGGAGATCACGCTGCAGGCCGCCGTTGCCGACACCGTGGTCTCGGCTGACGGGCTCGCGAACGTGGCCTCGGTGAGCGCCGCGGACGACGAGAACCCGGCGAACGACGTGTCGAGCGCCGTCGTGCGCGTCGACCCCGTCGCGACGCTCGTCACCGAGAAGACGGTGATCGGTGAGCTGCGGGTCGGGCAGATCGGGGAGTACCGCATCGCGGTGGAGAACCGCGGGCCGACGCTCGACCCGGGCCCGATCACCGTCACCGATGCGCTGCCCGCCGGCCTGCGCTTCGCCTCCTCGCCCGACGACACCGTGCAGGTCTCGGGATCGACGGTGACCTGGACGCTGCCGCAGGGCCTCGCGGTCGGCGAGCGCGCCGAATTCGCGCTCTTCGTGCACGTCGATCAGGGCGCGTACCCGTCGGTCGCGAACTCCGCGACGGTCGAGACGCCCACCGCGCAGACCGCGGACGCGGTGCTCGCCGCCTCGGTCACCGCGCCGGTCGCGGCCGCGCCCGGGCTCGCCACGACGGGCGCCGACACCGCGGCGTTCGCGGCGCTCGCCGCGCTGCTGATGCTGCTCGCCGGAGCCGGCGTGCTGCTGGAGACGCGGCGGCGCCGGGAGCGGGAGGCGGCGGCTTAGCCCGCGTCGCCCCGGCCGCGGAGCCGGTCGATGTCGCGCCGCTCGCGCTTCGTCGGCCGGCCCGCGCCCCGGTCGCGCACGATCTCGGCGGGCCGCTCGACGCGCGGCGGCGGGGGCGGCGTGAGGTCGTCGAAGTGCTGCGCGGCGTCGGCGGCGCTGCCGCGCCGCACCGGGAGCCCCGCGACGCGGTAGATCGTGTCGAAGCCGTTGCGGCGCACGCGCACCTCGTCGCCCAGCCGCACCGCCTGAGACGCCTTCGCGGTCGCGCCGTTCACGCGCACGTGCCCGGCGCGGCAGGCGGCGGTGGCCTGGCTCCGCGTCTTGGCGAGGCGCACGCCCCAGACCCATGTGTCGACTCGTACGCTGTCACCGGCCATAGACTCGATGGTAGCCGGGGCGGAGGGCGCGCCCCCTGTCGGAGCGAGGGCGATGGAGTACGAGACGATCGCGGCGGCGGTGGACGCCGAGCAGGAGATCTCGCGATCGCGGTTTCTCGTGCGCCTCGAGCGGGTCGACGACGAGGCCGCCGCGCGGGCGGTCATCGCCCGCGTGCGCGCCGAGCACCCGCGAGCCCGGCACCACTGCTCGGCGTTCGTGCTCGGCCCCGACGGGCGCGTGCAGCGCTCGAACGACGACGGGGAGCCGAGCGGCACGGCGGGCGCACCGATGCTCGACGCGCTCGTCTCGGCGGGCCTCAGCGATGTCGTGGCGGTCGTGACTCGCTACTTCGGCGGCGTGCTGCTCGGGGCGGGCGGGCTGACGCGGGCGTACCGCTCGACCGTGGCGAGCGCGACGCTGCTCGCCCGGCGGCAGCGGCGCGGGCTGCGGCGATCCGTCGCCCTCAGCTGCGCGTACGACGTCGCGCCCCAGATCGAGGCCGAGGCGCGGCGGCGGGGGTACGCCGTGGGAGCCGCGGAGTACACCGACCGCGTGGTGCAGCGCTTCGCGCTCGCCGACGACGAGGTCGAGGCGTTCGCGTCGCTCGCGGCGGAGCTGAGCGCCGGTGCGGCCGCAGTCGAGGTGGGCGACGCCGCGTACGTCGACCTCGCGACCGGCGCGGGGCGCCTCGCGCCGTGAGTCGGTGCCCGGCCCCCAGGGCGCCGGGCACCGAGCGCCGGGCGCGAAAAAGCCCCCGGCGTCCTGGGGGACAGGGCCGGGGGCGTGTCTCCCGCGCCTATTGGGGAAGTGCGGCTCGGGAGGATGGTCTGAACTCGGGGGAACGAATCTTCAACCGCTGAACAGCATACGACCGCGCCCGGGCGATCGGGAGGCGGATCGGCACTATTCACCCGCACTTTCACCCGCGGCGTCTGCGCCCATCCCGGTGTCGGTGCGGCGCGATACGATTCCGGGGTGGAGTACTGGGCGGAGATCGTGGGTCAACCGGAGGCGGTGCGCACCTTGGACGCGGCCGCGGCGCCCGATGCGGCGCCCTCGCACGCCTGGCTCATCACGGGCCCTCCCGGCTCGGGCCGCTCGAACCTCGCCTTCCGCTTCGCCGCCGCGCTGATCTCGCGCGGGCCGGATCGCGAGGCCGTGTTCGCCCAGGTGCGCGCCCGCACCCACCCCGATCTCGGCGTGCTCACCACGCAGAAGCTGCTGATCGACATCAAGGCCGCACGCGACATCGTCACCACGGCGCACTACTCGCCGGCCGAAGGGCGATACCGGGTCATCGTGATCGAGGACGCGGATCGGATGCCCGAGCGCACGTCCAACGTGCTGCTGAAGGCGCTCGAGGAGCCGCCCGAGCGCACCATCTGGATCCTCTGCGCGCCGAGCGAGGCCGACCTGCTGCCCACCATCCGCTCCCGCGCGCGCTCGCTGCGCCTCGTCACGCCCGGCGCGGCCGACATCGCGCGGCTGCTGCACGAGCGCGACGGCATGGACGCCGAGCTCGCCGAGCGCGCGGCCCGGCTCGCGCAGAGCCACATCGGCATGGCGCGCCGACTCGCGAGCGACCCGGAGGCGCTCGCACGGCGTGAGCGCACGCTCGACGCCGCCCTCGGCGTGCAGACGCTCGGCGACGCGATGCGCGCAGCGGCGACGCTGGTCAAGGTCGCCGAGGCCGACGCCGCCGCCCTCACGGAGGCCCTCGACCAGCGCGAGCGCGAGGATGCCCTGCGCAGCCTCGGCCTGGCCGCCGGGGCGGCGATCCCGCCGCAGATGCGCAGCCAGATCCGCGCCCTCGAAGAAGACCAGAAGCGGCGCGCGACGCGCAGCCTGCGAGACGGCATCGACCGCATCCTCACCGACCTGCTCTCCCTCTTCCGCGACGTGCTGCTCACCGCCCTGCACGGCGAGCCGGCGCTCATCAACCGCGAACGCGCGGCAGCGATCGCCGACCTCGCCGAGCGGTGGGGGCCGGAGCGCGCCCTCGCCGTGGTGACGGCGGTCGAGGTCGCCCGCGAGCGGCTCGGGCGCGGCATCACCCCGGGGCTCGTGCTCGAAGCCCTCTTCGCCACGCAGAGCAGTGCCGACACGCTCGTACCGGGCGCCGCCGAGATCGGAGCACCCCGATGAGATGGACGCCCATGAGTCGCACGCCGAGCGCCGCCCCGCTTCGCGGCCGCCGGTCGAGCTCGGCGCGCGGTCGGCGGCTGCTCGGCATCGTCGCGCTCGCGACCACCGCGGCGCTCGCGATCACGGGCTGCGCCCCGATCGCCGCCCTCGTGCAGCAGGCCACCGCCCGCGAACCGGAGCTGCCGCCCCGGCCCGACGGCACCGTCGAGGGCTTCGGCGCGCAGCAGCCCGACTGGGTTCCGTGCGGCGACGGGCTCGAGTGCGCCGTCGTGCACGCCCCGCTCGACTGGGAGCAGACCTCGGGCGAGACCATCTCTCTCAGCCTCGTGAAGCAGCAGGCCCTCGGCGGAGACGCGATCGGCACGCTGTTCGTCAACCCGGGCGGGCCCGGGGCCTCGGGCATCGACTACCTCTCGGGCGGGGTCGGCGGCGCGGTGCAGACCGAAGTGCAGGAGGCCTACGACGTCGTCGCGTGGGATCCGCGCGGCGTCGGCGCATCCACCCCCGTCACCTGCCTCGACGACGCGGCCATGGACGACTACCTCTTCGGCGTCGACCCGGCCGAGCAGGGCCTCGAGATGGGCAGCGATGCCTGGATGAACGCGGCGCTCGCGCACGAGCGCGACTTCGGCGAGGCGTGCCTCGAGCAGTCGGGCGACCTGCTCGCGCATGTGAGCACCGCCGAGACGGTGCGCGACCTCGACATGCTGCGCGCCATCGCCGGCGACCCCCAGCTCAACTACCTCGGCTACTCCTACGGCACCTACATCGGCGCGCGCTACGCGGACGCGTACCCCGAGCGCGTCGGCCGACTGGTGCTCGACGGGGCGATGGACCCGTCGGCCACGCTCGCCGACGTGGTCCGCGAGCAGACGCGCGGCTTCGAGACCGCGCTGCGGGCCTACACGACCGACTGCCTCACCCGCGACGACTGCCCGCTCGACGGCCCCGTCGACGTGGCGATGGCGCAGATCAGCGCGCTGCTCGACCGCGTGGAGGCCGAGCCGCTGACCGGATCGGACGGGCGGGCCTTCACCGTGTCGACGATGCTCACGGCGATCATCACGCCGCTCTACAGCCAGAGCAACTGGGGCTACCTCGACGAGCTCTTCTCGACCGTGGCGGCGGGCGACGCCGACACCGGGCTCATGCTCGCCGACTTCTACTACGACCGCCAGAACGGCGCCTACCTCAGCAACTCGACCGAGGCGTTCACCGCCATCAACTGCCTCGACTACCCGGCCGGCAGCTCCGACCGCGATCAGATGCGCGCCGACGCGGCCGAGCTCGACGAGATCGCGCCGACCATCGGCAGGTTCCAGGGGTACGGAGACCTCGCCTGCGCGGCCTGGCCCGAGCAGCCGACCTCGGAGCGCGGCCCCGTCACGGGGGCGGGCGCCGCGCCGATCCTCGTCGTCGGCACCACCGGCGACCCTGCGACCCCGTACCGCTGGGCCGAGTCGCTCGCCGAGCAGCTCGAGAGCGGCGTGCTCGTGACGTACCAGGGCGAGGGCCACACCGCGTACGGCGAGAACGACTGCATCGACGACACGATCGACGCGTACCTGCTCACCGGTGCGACGCCCGCGTCGGATCCGCAGTGCTCCTGAACGGGCGTGCAGCATCGCCTCCCAGAACGTGCTAAAGTGATCTCTCGTGTGCGAGAGCGTTCTCGCACTCGGCCGACTTAGCTCAGGGGTAGAGCAGTTCCCTCGTAAAGAACAGGTCTCGGGTTCAAATCCCGAAGTCGGCTCGATCAGGCCCCCGCCTCGGCGGGGGCCTTTCTCGTGCTCGGCCGCCCCCGCGAGCGGGTGTACTCCTCCGAACGGGCGCGATCCCGCAGGCGGTGGTCAGGCCGCGTGCGCCGCGAGCGCCTCATCCACGGTGCGCCTCGCAGCGGCGCGATGCGCGGGTGCGACGACGCCGGGCAGGATGAGCAGCCAGAGGTCGCGCACGGCGGGCAGCAGCTCCCGGCGCCCGTCGCGCACGCGCGAGCGGATCTGCGCGCCGGTGAAGCACGCGAGGAAGGTCTCGGCGAGGGCCGCGGCGCCGAGGTCGCTCTCGAGTTCGCCGCGTTCGAGCCCGAGCGCGATCTGATCGGCGACGGTGCGATCCCACCCGTCCGCGCTGCGAGCACTCGGATCCAGGAAGTCGCCGACCTGCAGCGTCAACTCGACTCCCGCCTGCACGACGGGGTCGGCGTGCATCTGCACCGACGCGGCGAACGACAGGTGGATCAGCCGGGCGAACGTCGTCGAATGGGCGGCGACGATGTCGCGCGCGAGCCCCTCGGTGCGCGCGTGCTGCTCCTCGATGACGGCCCGGGCGATCTGCTCCTTCGACCGGAAGTGGAAGTTGATCGCCCCGAGTGAGACCCCGGAGGCCTCGGAGATGCTCCGCAGGCTGGCCGAGCCGTACCCGGCGCTCGCGAACACCCGGGCTGCGCCGTCGAGGATCCGCTGCTGCGTCTCCCGCCCGCGATCCTGCGATGCGACTCGTCGCTCGACCGCCATTGTTCCTCTTCCCCACGCGTCACCGTCGCGAACACCCGCGAACACCCGAACCCACCGTCCACCAGCGTACCGACCCGCGGGCCGGGCGGGGCCGCGACGTGCTCGTCGGCGTGCGCGATCGCGGGCTCTGCGGCGTGCCCGATTGCGGTCGGCGCGCGCCCCGGCGCGCCCCCGCGCTCCGTCAGCGGGCGGTCAGCTCGCGCGAGATCTCGTCGGACGCGTGCTGCACCTCCGAGACGAGGGACGCGTCTCCCGGCCGCTCGGGGTCGAGCCACTCGGCGTGCATCTCGCGCGGCAGCACGAGCGGCATGCGCGGCCACACCTCCGCCGCCTCGCCCACGGCGTCGCGCGTCACCATCGAATAGCTGATGAGCTCCGAGCCGTCTTCGAGCGTGATGGTCGACGTGAGCGCGGCGATCCCGAACGCCTCGTCGCCGGGCAGACGGAAGCGGCCCTGCTTCTCGACGTACCAGGTCGCGGGCAGGATCGCGCGGTGCTGAAACGGGCGCTTCCACGAGCGCAGCAACCGGTCGTCGCGCGAATTGAAGGCCGAGAACTTCACCGGCCCGCTCGCGTCGAGCCAGAGCCACCACCAGGCGAGCTGCACGTGGCGCTCGCCCGAGGCATCGGCGGTGATCACCGGGTTCAGGTTGCGAGCGTTCTTGCCCGTGATCTTCGCGCTGCCCGAGCGCTCCGCGAGCCAGGCGTCGACGAGCGCCGCACTGCCCGGCTCGCTGAGCGGTTCGAGGTCGAGGGGCAGCGAGCCGCCGAGTCCGTATGAAGCGCACATGCGGTCAGAATACGCCGCGAGTCGTCGCTAGGCTACAGAAATGGGCACTCCGACGACGGCACCGACGTCCGCTCGCGCGGGCGCGCCCCGCGTCGCGCTCTGGGACAACGCGCGCTTCGCGCTCATCGCCCTCGTCGTGGTCGGCCACACGATCTCCACCGTGCGGCTCGACACGTCGCTGGCCTACGGCGTCTACACCTACGTCTTCCTCTTCCACATGCCCGCCCTCATCGCGCTGAGCGGCTACTTCTCGCGGGCCGACGCGTCGACGAAGACCGTTCGCGCGACGGTGCAGCTCATCGTGCTCTGGGTGCTGTGGGAGGCCATCTGGGTGGCGATCGGGTTCACCGCGGTCGACGAGACCCCCGCGCAGTCCTTCCTCGTGTCGCCGTCGTGGACGCTCTGGTACCTCGTCACCATCGTGACCATGCGCATTCTGCTGCCGTACCTGGCGCAGCTGCGGCACCCGCTGCTCGTCTCCATCGCGATCGCGCTCGCGGGCGGGGTGATCCCCGTGATCGGCACCGAGTTCTCGGCGGCCCGCACGCTCACGTTCCTCCCCTTCTTCATCGCCGGTTGGCTCGCGAGAACCCGCGGGTGGCTCGACGGCGAGTGGTTCACCGCGCCACGACGACGGCTGCGCGCCGCGTCGTGGGCGCTGCTGTCGGCGGTCGCCGCGCTGTTCGTCGTGCTGCCCCAGCTGCGCTCGTGGTGGCTGCTCGACGGGTGGCTCACGTGGCGCGACGGGTACGCGCGCCGCTTCTCGGACGCACCGATCGGAGACTGGTCGCCGCACCACTGGGTCGAGACGACGCTCGGCGGCATCGCGATCACCGCCCTGCTGCTGCTGCTCGCCGCCGCCATGACGCTCGCGGTGCTGGTGGTGACGCCGCGGCGCCGACTCGTCATCACCGACTGGGGTGCGCGCACGCTCTCCGTCTACCTGCTGCACGGGCCCATCGTGTGGGGCCTGCGCCAGCTCGGCGTCATCGAGACCGTCGGCGCGCTCGGCGCACCCGGCGTCGTGATCCTCGTCATCGGGGGCGTGCTGCTCGCCGCACTGCTCGCACTCGCCCCCGTCGAACGGGCCTTCCGCTGGGTGCTCGCCCCCAACCTCGATCGCCTGTTCCGCGATGCGCGGCAGGAGTCGGATCGCGGGGCTGCCTGAGACGAGCGCTCAGCGATCCTCCGGCACCAGCAGCTGATGCTGCGCGAGCTCGCGGTACAGGGGGGTGCTGACGATCAGCTCCTCGTGCGTGCCCTCGCCCACGACCCCGCCCTCGTCGAGCACGACGATCTTGTCGGAGTCGACGACCGTCGAGAGCCGATGCGCGATCACCACGAGGGTGCGCCCCGTCGAGACGGCGTCGAGCGCCTCGCGCATGAGCCGCTCGTTCACGCCGTCGAGACTCGCGGTCGACTCGTCGAGCAGCAGGATCGGCGGCGCCGTGAGCAGCGCACGTGCGATCGCGAGGCGCTGCTTCTCGCCGCCCGACAGCATCACGCCGTTCTCGCCGACCGGCATGTCGAGCGCGCTCAAGAGGCCCGCGCCGTCGCCGCGCGGCGAGGCGCCCCTGCGCTCGAGCAGGCCGCCCAGGTTCACCGCCCGGAGCACCCGCTCGCAGGCGGCGTCGCTCGCATCGGGAGCGGCGAGCAGCAGGTTCTCCCGCAGCGTGCCGGCGAGCACCGGAGCATCCTGCTCCACGTAGCCCATCTGCCGCCGCAGCTCGCCGCGGTCGAGCGCGCGCACATCGGCGCCGTGGAGCGCCACCGTACCCGAATCGGGATCGTAGAAACGCTCGATGAGCCCCAGAATCGTCGACTTGCCCGCGCCCGACGGGCCGACCAGGGCGACGCGCGCCCCGCGCGGCACCGCGAAGCTCACGCCGCGCAGCACCTCCGTCTCGATGATCTCCGCGGGGGCCGCCTCGGCGTCGCGACGCGCACCGCGGCCGCCGCGCACCAGCTCGCGCGCGTCGGCCCGCTCGGGAGCCGCGGACCGGTAGGTGAAGCGCACGTCGCGCAGCTCGATCGCGGGCGCGCCCTCCTCGCGCGCTTCGGCGAGCGGCACCAGGCGGCCGATCGGGGAGCGCTCCGCGTCGCGCTCCGCCTCCGTCTCCAGGCGCGCGATCTCCTGGATGCGGCCGAGCGCGCCGAGCGCCTGATTGACCGCGGAGATCGCGCCGAACGCCTGGCCGAGGGGCGTCACCATCAAGAAGAGGAAGATGATGAAGGTCACCAGCTGGGCGATCGTGATCGCCCCCGTCGCGACGCGGTAGCCGCCGAGACCGAGCACGATGAGGAAGGAGAGCTGCAGCGCGAGGAACGACACCGGCACGATGAACGCCGAGATGCGGGCGACCTTGATGCCGAGCAGGTACGCCTCGGTCGCGTCGCGCTCGGTCGCGGCCTGCTCCCGCTCGGCGGCGCCCGCCGCACGGATGGTGCGGATCGACGTGATCGAGCGGTCGACCTGCGCGGCGAGATCGCCGACCTTCTCCTGCGCCCGGGCGACGGCGGGCCGAATGCGCGAGGAGACGGCGACCACCACCACGAGCGCCACGACGATCACGCCGAAGGTGATCCCGAACAGTGCGGGATCGATCACGAGCATTCCGATGAGGGCGCCCACGAAGATGAGCAGACCGCTGGCCGCCTCGACGAGGCCCTGGGTGAGCACGGCGCGCAGCAGCGTCGTGTCGCTGCCGACGCGCGACACGAGGTCGCCGGTGCGGCGGCGGTCGAACTGCGAGATCGGCAGGTGCAGGATCTTGGCGATGAGCCGTTTGCGGCTGGTCAGCACCACGCCCTCGCCCATGCGCTGCAGCAGGTAGTGCTGCAGGCCACTGAGCACGGCGCCGACGACGACGATCGCGGAGAGCGCCGCGAGCAGCCCCGCGAGCGGGAGGCCCGCCTGCACCCGGGTGATGATCTGGCCCAGCAGCGGCGGCTGCACCAGGGAGGCCACGGCGGCCACGAGGCCGAGCGCGAACGCCCCTGCGAGGAGGCCCCGCTGCTCGAAGAGGTACGGGATCAGCTGCCGCAGCGAGGCGCGGGGGCCGCGGGGCGCGCGGCGCGGCGGGTCGGCCGATTCGGCGCCGTCTGAAGTGGTTCGCTCTGCTGGTGCTGCTGGCCCGGTCACCCGTCCAGCCTACGCCGCCCGCCGCCGCCATCCGCCGCCCTCATGCGAGCGGGGTCACTTCGGGAGCGTGTCGGAGCCCTCTCCAGCCGCGACACCCTCCCGAAGTGACCCCGCTCCGTGATGGAGGGGTCGGCGGGGTCGGCGGGGCCGCGCTAGGCGGCGATGCGGCGCAGCGCGACCGCGAGGTGCAGGGCGGCCTCCGCGGCCTCGCGGCCCTTCGACTCCGGAGCGCCCGGCCGGCCCGAGCGGTCGAGGGCCTGCTGCTCGGTGTCGGTGGTCAGCACGCCGAACCCGATCGGCTTGCCGGCGTCGAGCTGCACCCGCGTCAGTCCGTCGGTCACGGCCGAGCTGATGTACTCGAAGTGCGGCGTGCCGCCGCGGATCACGATGCCGAGGCACACCGCGGCGTCGAACCCGCCGCCGCCCGATTCGCGCGGTGCGAGCGCTGTCTGCGCGGCGAGCGGCAGCTCGAAGCCGCCCGCCACGGTGAAGGTCTCGTGCTCGGCTCCGGCGGCCGAGATCGACTGCTGGGCGCCCGCGACGAGATGTTCCATGATCTCGGCGTGCCAGCTGCCGGCGATGATGGCGACGCGCAATCCGCTGGCGTCGACGGTGAGATCCGGGGCTCCGGCTCCGCTCATGTTGTGCTCCTTCGAGTGTGAGGCGTGGGATGGAGGGCAGTGCGTGGGGTCGTACGGGCCCGGTGCGCGGGCCGGATCGCAGGGCGCCTACCGGCTGCCGCGCACGTCATCGGGCAGCTGATGCCCCATGCGGTCCCGCTTCGCGGCGAGGTAGGCGAGGTTCTCCTCGGTGACCCCGACGAGCAGGGGCACGCGCTCGGTCACGGTGATGCCGTGCGCCTCGAGCTGCTCCACCTTCTCGGGGTTGTTGGTGAGCAGCCGCACGCGGGTGATGCCGAGGTCGGCGAGGATCTCGGCGGCCGCTGTGTAGTCGCGCGCGTCGGCGGGGAAGCCGAGCTGCAGGTTGGCGTCGAGCGTGTCGACGCCCTGCTCCTGCAGCTGGTAGGCGCGCAGCTTGTTGGCCAGGCCGATGCCGCGGCCCTCCTGCCCGCGCAGGTAGACGACGACGCCGCCGGCCTCGTGCACGCGATCGAGCGCGGCATCGAGCTGCGGCCCGCACTCGCACTTCAACGAGCCGAACGCCTCGCCGGTGATGCACTCGGAGTGGACGCGCACGAGCGCCTCGCCCGTGGGGAGCGACCCGTCGGGCAGCGGTGCGACGAGCGCGAGATGGTCGACGCCGGCGCGCCGGTCGCGGTACGCCATCGCGCGGAACGCGCCGTGCTCGGTCGGCAGCAGGGTGTCGGCGCGCAGGCTCACACCGCGGCGCTGCTGCTGGCCGGCGGGCGCGCCCTCCGGGTCGTGCGCGTCGAGGTAGGCGATGAGCTGCTCGATGGTGATGACCGGCACGTTCTCGCGGGCGCCCAGCACGATGAGCTCGGGCAGGCGCATCATCTCGCCGTCGTCGGCGACGATCTCGGCGATCGCCGCGACCGGGCGCAGGCCGGCGAGCCGCATGAGCTCGACGCCCGCCTCGGTGTGCCCGTCGCGGGCGCGAACGCCGCCGTCGACGGCGCGCAGGGGCAGCACGTGGCCGGGACGGCGCACGTCGGTCGGCTGCGCCTCGGGGTTCGCGAGCGCGCGCAGGGTCGTCGCCCGGTCGCTCGCACTGATGCCCGTCGTCACGCCGTGCGCGGCGTCGACCGTGACGGTGTAGGCGGTGGCGCGCACATCCTCGTTGCGCGACACCATCATCGGCAGGTCGAGCTCGTCGGCGATCGCGTTCGTCATCGGAGCGCACAGCAGGCCCGACGACCAGCGCACCGTCCAGGCGATCCACTCGGGGCTCGCGAGCTCCGCCGAGATGATGATGTCGCCCTCGTTCTCGCGATCCTCGTTGTCGGCGACGATCACCGGCCGGCCCGCCCGGATCGCCTCGATCGCCTCCTCGATCGTCGCGATGCCGGGCGTGCGCGGGGCGGCGGGGGAGTCGGCGGCGGAATCGATGGTGCTCATGCGCGGTGTCCTTCGGTGTGCGGGTGTGCTGATGCGTCGGAGAGGGCGGCGGCGTCGGCCTCGACGGCGGCCGCAGCTCCCGGGCCCGCGACGCCGAGGCGCAGCATGCGGGCGACGTGGCGGGCGAGGATGTCGGTCTCGACGTTGACGCGATCGCCGGGGGCGAGATCGCCGAGGGTCGTCGCGACGAGGGTCTCGGGGATGAGCGAGACCTCGAACCACTGCTCGGCCTCCGACTCGGGCGAGATCGCCGAGACGGTGAGCGAGACGCCCGAGAGCGTCACCGACCCCTTGTCGACGAGCAGCGGTGCGAGCTGCCGGTCGAGCGAGAAGCGCAGCACGCGCCAGGCCTCGTGCGGGGTGGCCGAGAGGAGCTCGGCGGTTCCGTCGACGTGGCCCTGCACGATGTGGCCGCCGAGACGGGTGTCGACGCGCACCGCCCGTTCGAGGTTCACGCGCGTGCCGGGGGTCGCGTCTCCGATGGTGGACATCGCGATGGTCTGCGCCATGACGTCGGCCGTGAACGTGGGCCGCCCGTCGGGGGCGGCGCCGCGCTCGATCACCGTGAGGCATACGCCCGAGACCGCGATCGAGGCGCCGTGCGCAGCGTCGCTCGTGACGGTCGGCCCCGCGATGACGAGGCGCAGCGAGTCGTCGACGGGTTCGACCGAGACGACCTCGCCGATTTCTTCGATGAGTCCAGTGAACATCAGGATCCTTCCGTGGCGGAGCCGGGGGTCGGGGTGGCGGAGCCGGGGGCCGGGGCGGCGGGAGCGGCTCCGCGGGGCGAGGCGGCGGGAGCGGCTCCGCGGGGCGAGGCGGCGGGAGCGGCGGGGGCGGCCGGTGCGGATCGGCCGAGCGAGGCGATCACGAGCACGTCGTCGCCGAGCCGCTCCAGGCGGGTCTCGCCCAGGCGGATGGTGCCGTCGATGCCGGCAATGCCGAGGTCGCCGATCGCGAGCCGCGGGCCGCCGAGCAGCGCGGGCGCCACGTACACGAGCACCTCGTCGGCGAGGCCCGCCGCGATGAGCGCGCTCGCCACGGTCGGCCCGCCCTCGACGAAGACGCTGCGCACGCCCCGCTCCGCGAGCGCGGCGAGATCGGCGGCGAGGTCGGATCCCGGGAGCTGCACCGGATCCGCGAGGCCCCGCGCGGCGAGCGCGGGGTGCGCGCGCACCCGGGCGGCCGCGGGCACGGGGCGGCGGCCCAGCACGACGGGCAGCGGCTGCTCGTCGGCGGGCACGAGCAGCCCGCCGACGGCGTCGCGGGCGGTGAGCGACGGGTCGTCGGCGAGCAGCGTGCCGGTTCCGACGAGGATCGCGTCGGCTGCTGCGCGCCGGCGGTGCACGTCGGCTCGGGCCTCTGCGCCCGTGATCCACTGGCTCGATCCGTCGCTCGCGGCCGCCCTGCCGTCGAGCGTCTGCGCCCACTTCACGATCACGCGGGGCCGCGCCGCCTGCGCCACGGCCTGCGCCGCGAGCCATGGGCCGAGCAGCTCGCGGGCCTCGTCGGCGAGCACCCCGCCGCGCACCTCGACGCCGGCGGCGCGCAGCGTCTCGGCGCCGCCCGACGACGCATCGCCGGGGTCGGAGAGCGCGTACGCGACGGCACCGACGCCGGCGCCGATCAGGGCCTCGGCGCAGGGCCCGGTGCGACCGGTGTGGTTGCAGGGCTCCAGCGTGACGACGGCGGTGAGCTCGTCGGCCCGCGCGCGCCAGCCCGCGGAGAGGTGCGCGAGCGCGTCGACCTCAGCGTGCGGGGTGCCGGCGCCGCGATGCCACCCCTCGGCGACGATGCGCCCCTCGCCGTCGAGCAGCACGCAGCCCACCTGCGGGTTCGGCGTGCTCGACGGGCCGCGGCGCGCGATCGCGAGTCCGCGACGCATCCCGTCCTCGACGAGGCCCGCTTCGAGCATCCCGATCCGCCGTTCCGTCACGTGCCGGGTGCGCAAGGGTCCACGGACGTCCGCAGCTCGCGCGTTCCTCTCATCCGGACTCGAACGCGCAGGGCGTCCATCACCGTCGGTACCGGAATTCCACCGGTTCAGCATCGCAGGTGCGACGCTCGCGGACTCTGACCGCCGGTTCGGAATCACACCGACCCCGGAACACGATCATCATCGTAGCCCCGATGCGCGGCCGGCGCGCACCCGCCCGTCATGATTTCGCGGGAGGCGCAACACGGCGCAGCACGGCGCAGTGCGCGCGCAGCCCGCGCGCAGCCCGTGCGCGACCCGCCGCCCCGCGCCGAGCGCCCCCGGTCAGTGCCCGGAGCGCTTCGCCGTGCCCGCGGCGGACGCCACGAGGTCGCGCATCGACGCGTCGGGCAGATAGGCGCGCGTGAGGGCGATGCCGATGCGAGGCAGGTCGCCCTCGTCCCGGTACAGCAGGTGCAGCGGGGCGGAGCGCGGATTGAACTTCTGCTTGAAGCGGTGCAGCGACGAGAACCCGTACAGGGGTTCGAGCAGTGCGCCGAGCCGCGCGAGCACCTGATCGACGGGGCCCGCGTCGACGGCGTCCGGCCGCACGAGCGGTGCGCCCGACAGCGACACGAATGCGTAGCCCGCCTGCGAGAAGTGCAGCGCGGAGGAGGCGATGAGGAACTCCATGACCGGGCCGAAGCCGCCATCGCGCCGCCGCATGAGGTCGAGCGTCCACCCGACGATGCGCGGTTCCGCCCGATCCCCGTCGCCCGCGGCTGCGGCGGGCCCGTACACCGGCAGCCACGACGTCACCCCGTGCAGGTTGCCGCCCCCGTCGACGGCGAGGCCGACGTACACCTCGGGATCCAGCGCCTCCTCGACCGTACCGAGCGTGAACCGCATCTCGGGCAGTCCCTTGTCGCCCGCCCACTGCTCGGAGATCGCCCGCACCTGCGCGAGCACGTTCCACGGCTCGTCGGCGAGGCGCACCATGCGGAACGAGACCTCCTCGCGTGCGGCGCGATTGATGGCGGTGCGCACCGGGCCCCACGCCTTGCCGGTGAAGGCGAGACCGGGGAGGTCGACGATGGTGTCCTCGGCGACGATCACCGACCGCCACCCGTCGGGCCTCGCGGCGGCCGACGCCTCGCTCGCTGAGAAGACGCACGGGGCGAGCCCGGCCTGCTGCGCGGCATCCGAGAACCGCTCGAGCGCGGCGCCGTGCTCGCCCTCGGGAACGATCGGATCGCTCAGCATCACCGCCACGCCGGCGTGCGCCTGATACGCGACGGCGCCGGCGCCGCTCGCGATCCTCTGGTTCGGCTCCCACGTCGCCATCCACGACAGGGTGCTCCCGCCGTAGCGCTCGAGCCGCTGCACGAGCTCGTCGCGCGTCACATGATCCGCGGCGAGCGCCCGCCGCGATCGGCGGAGCGGCACGCGGAACGCCCCACGGCCCACGATGAGGAGCACGATGAGCGCCGCCCAGAGCACCGCAGGCGGGAGCAGGAGCGCGAACACCTGTCTCGGCGACTCCACCGCACCGGCATCGACGAGCGCCGGGAGGAGGGCGAAGCCGAGCACGGCGGTGACGAGGTTGAACGCCCCGACGCCGAGGGCGGCGATCCACGCCACCCGATACCCCGAGCGGATGCCGTTCGCGATGAGCGCGATCACGACGACGTCGACGGCGACGTCGACGAGTGAGGCGGTGGGGTGATTCCGACCGAGCGGGCCGTCGAACGGAACGATGAGATCGAGGACCTGGATGACGCCGATGGCGATCAGGCCCGCGAGGGCGATGAGGCGCCACTCCCGCTGCGTCGGGCGCCCCGCGGGGTGCCGGAAGGCCGGGAGCCAGCCGCTCGCGATCAGCGCCGCGGTCATCGCGACGGCGTGCTCGAGGTCGTACAGCTCGCCGAGGTAGAGCACGGAGATGCCGACCCACAGTCCGATCGCGATGCGCGCCCGCAGACGCCACGGCGCGGGCAGCGCGGCGATCGCGAACACGAGGGCGGCGAAAGCCGCGCACGACGGGCCGACGTCGAGCGTCTCCGTGAGCCGAACGGCCCAGTGCCAGCCCGTCTGCGACACGAGCAGCAGGATCCCCGCGGCCCCGAGCACCCCGACGATGTGCCCGGCGAGGGCCAGTGCCAGGGTGCGCAGCGACCCGAACCGCCACTCCGCCCACCCCAGTCCGCCGATCACGAGCGGGAGCAGGGTGAGCAGGACGGTCGGGTGATCGACGAAGAACGGCGAGGTGAGCACGGTCCACCATCGGCCGTCGGCGAAGGAGGGGATGCCGGTGGCGACCTGCGGGTACCAGCTCTGCTCGGAGGCGGGCCGCCACAGCGTTCCCGTGGCGACGCCGACGGCGAGCATCGCCCCCACGAACGTCAGCGTGAACGGCATACGGCGCAGCACCCGCAGCACCCGCAGCGGCCGGCTCGCGCGCGGGCGGCGATGCCGGAGGCGTTCGTCGGGGCGCGCCGGCGCCTCGGGGGCGGTCATGCGCTCAGTCTAAGCACCGCGCCCCGGCCCGGCTAGCGGATCAGGCCGATGCGCTCGTACACGAGGTCGAGGGTGCGGTTCGCCACCGCTTCGGCGCGCTCCGCGGCGCGGGCGAGCAGCCGGTCGAGCTCGGCCGGATCCGCCAGCAGCTCCTCGGTGCGGGTGCGCACCGGCGCGAGGCTCTCCTCGACGACCTCGACGAGCCCCTTCTTCAGGTCGCCGTAGCCCCGGCCCGAGTACTCCTGCTCGATCGACTCGATGGTGCGGCCGCTCAGCACGGAGTAGATGGTGAGCAGGTTGGCGACGCCGGGCTTCGCCTCGCGGTCGAAGCGCACCTCGCCGTCGGCGTCGGTCACGGCGCGCATGATCTTCTTCTTCGTGACGTTCGCCGGATCGAGCACCTTGATGAGCCCGGCCTCCGACTCGGCCGACTTCGACATCTTCGCGGTGGGCTCCTGCAGGTCGTAGATCTTCGCCGTGCCCTTCGGAATCTGCGCCTCGGGCACGACGAACGTGTCGCCGAAGCGCGAGTTGAAGCGGGTCGCGAGATCGCGCGTGAGCTCGACGTGCTGGCGCTGATCCTCACCGACCGGCACGCGCTCCGCCTGGTAGAGCAGAATGTCGGCGGCCATCAGCACCGGGTACGTGAAGAGGCCCACCGACGCCGCATCGGCCCCCTGCTTCTGCGACTTGTCCTTGAACTGCGTCATGCGGCTGGCCTCGCCGAAGCCGGTGATGGTGTTCAGCACCCAGGCGAGTTCGGCGTGCGCGGCGACCTGCGATTGCACGAACAGGGTCGACTTCTCGGGGTCGATGCCGGCGGCGATGTACTGGGCCGCGGTGCGGCGGGTGCGGGCGATCAGCTCGGCCGGATCCTGCGGAACGGTGATGGCGTGCAGGTTCACGACGCAGAAGAAGGCGTCGAAGTCCTCCTGCATCTGCGTCCACTGGCTGAGCGCGCCGATGTAGTTGCCGAGCTGCAGCGAGTCGCTCGAGGGCTGCATGCCGGAGAAGAGCACGGGCTTGGAATGTTCACTCATGGGGTTCCTTGGGGGAGGTGCTGCGAAGCGTGGTGCTGGGGAGAGAGGGGGGGTGTCGGGCGTCAGATGCGGTAGTCGACGACGACCGCGGCGTGATCCGACCATCGTGCGTCGTACGACGCGGCGCGATCGACGGTGTACGACGCGACGCGCTCGGCGAGTGCGGGGGTGACGACCTGGTAGTCGATGCGCCACCCGGTGTCGTTGTCGAACGCCTGGCCGCGGTTCGACCACCACGTGTACGGGCCCTCGACCTCGCCGTGGAAGCGGCGGCCCACGTCGACCCAGCCGTAGCCGGGCCCCTCGGTGCCGTCGACGCCGACCACCGTCTCGCCAGCCGGGCCGAAGAAGCGGTCGAAGTAGGCGCGCTCGCGCGGCAGGAAGCCGGCGCGCTTCACGTTGCCCTTCCAGTTCTTGATGTCGAGCTCGCGGTGCCCGACGTTGAAGTCGCCCACGATGGCGACGAGGTCGCGCTCCTCGGCGAGCTCGCGCATGCGCTGGCCCATCGCGTCGAGGAAGGCCCACTTCGCCTCCTGGCGCGGGGTCTCCACCTCGCCGGAGTGCGTGTAGTTGCTGACGACCGTGAGGGGGGTGCCCCCGAGATCGAAGTCGGCCTCGAGCCAGCGGCCCGACGACTGGATGCGCTCCTGCGCGTCGAGCGCGCCGAGCCCGACGCGGTGCCCGGTGGCGGGCACGCGGCTCGCGATCGCGACGCCCGCGCGACCCTTGATCTGGCAGGGGTCGTGGATGAAGTGCCAGTCGTCGCCGAGCAGCTCGGTGAGGTGCGCGTCGTCGGCCCGCACCTCCTGCAGCGCGAGCACGTCGACGCCTCGCGCGTCGAGCCACTCGCCCATGCCCTTCCGGAAGGCGGCCCGGATGCCGTTGACGTTGACGGATGCGACGCGCAGGGTTTCAGCCATGCCCGCCAGTCTACGGCGACCGCAACGACGGCATCGAGCGGGCGGAGCTTTCGAGAACGCCGGGCGTCAGAACACCATCGGGCGGTCGTCGTCATCGTCGAAGGTGCCGCCGAGCAGGTCGACGTCGATGTCGCAGACGACGGGAACGTGGTCGCTGGGCGCATCGCCCTTGCGCTCCTCGCGGTCGATGACGGCGCCCGTCACGGCGTCGGCGAAGGCGGGCGACCCCATGATGAAGTCGATGCGCATGCCCTGGTTCTTCGGGAACTTGCCCGCCTGGTAGTCCCAGAAGGTGTACCCCTCGGGAACGATGGGGCGCACGACGTCGGTGACGAGGGTCTCGAACGAGGCGAACATCGAGCGCTCCTCGGGCGAGACGTGCGTGGATGCGCCGGGGCGGAACGACGGGTCGGCCATGTCGCCCTCGCGGGGGGCGATGTTCCAGTCGCCCATGAGGGCGAGGGGCAGCTGCGGGTCGGCGTCGAGCCAGGCCCGGGCGTCTTCGCGGAGCGCTGCGAGCCACTCCAGTTTGTATGCGAAGTGCGGGTCGTCGAGCGACCGGCCGTTGGGCACGTACAGGCTCCAGAGGCGGAGGTCGCCGACGGAGACGCCGAGCGCGCGGGCCTCGAGCGGCAGGCCGTTGGGGCCGACGCCCTGCACGGACTCCTGGCCCTTCACCGGCTTGCCGAATCCGGGCATTCCCGCGAAGCTGCGTGCGACGTCGGTCATCTCGTGGCGGCTGGCGATCGCGACGCCGTTCCACTGATTGAGGCCGTGGATCTCGACCGCGTACCCGGCCTGCTCGAACGCGGCGATCGGAAACCGATCGGGCCGGCACTTGATCTCCTGCATCGCCAGCACGTCGATGTCTTCGCGCACGAGCCAGTCGACCACGCGGCCGAAACGAGTGCGGATCGAGTTGACGTTCCAGGTGGCGATGCGCATGGAATTCAGCCTACCGCCGGGTGCTTGCGCAACTCGGCCGGCCCCGTCAGAATCTGGGCAAGGCCCGCGAGGCTTTCGGGGGCCCGGAGGGAGCGTCATGGCGGCGCGCGGATCGCAGGCGGGAGCGCGTGGAGACCGGATCGCGGTTCCGCGTCGCAGGCTGCACGACGTCGTCGAGGCGGCGCGCCCCGAGGGGTCGGTGACGGTGCTCATCGGCGAAGCCGGCAACGGCAAGGGGTACCTGGCGGAGCAGGCGGCGCTCGCGCTCGCCGCAGAGCTGCCGGGCGCCTGCGCGGTCGAGGTGCTGCCGCGGCCGTCGCGCCCGGCGAGCGGCATCCCGTCGGTGTTCCCGGGCGGCGCGGCGGCGGAGCGGTCCGGGGGCTCGGCCGACGATGCCGCCCGGCCGCCGCCCGAGGGCGCAGACGGCGACGTCGGTGCGACCCTCGGCGGCGTGGACGCGGGGGCGCCCGTGATCCTCGTCGCCCCCGACATCGACGAGTACCCGCCGCACGACCTGCGCGTTCTCGCCGAGCTGGCCCGCACGCGCACGGTGCGCATCATCGCGACGGCTCGGCAGCTCTCGAGCGCGATCGACCGCGTCGGCAGCGGCCCGCAGGTGCAGCGTCTCAGCATCGGGGCGCTCGACCTGGAGGAGAGCGCGGGCTTCCTCTGCTCCATGCTGGGCGTGGATCGCATCGACGCCGATACGCTGGCGCGCTGGCACGCGGTGTCGGGCGGAAACGCCTACGCGCTGGCCGTGCTCGCGCTCGCCGCAGACCGGGCCGGCGACCTGCGCCGCAGCCGCGGCACGGCGTGGGCGGCGCGGCGGGAGGACGTCGTGACGGGGGAGTACGCGCGACTGCTCGCCGCCTCGTGCACGGAGCCCGAATGGCAGGCGCTCGAATTCATCGCGCAGGCCGAGCCCATCTTCGAGACCGCGCTGCTGCGCAGCATCGACGCCGGGGTGCTGACCGCCCTCTTCGAGCGGGGCCTCGTGGTCACGCAGACGCGTGCGGGGGCGCCGACGCTCACGCTCGGCCATCCGCTGCTCGCCGCCTCGGTGCGCGCCGCCATGTCGCCCGTGCGGCGCATCGAGCTCGACGACCGCATCTTCGGCGTGCTCGACGAGGATCGCGCGGGCGGCGACCCCGTGGCCGACACCGAACGGCTGATCCGGCTCGTCGTGTTCGGCACGGCGGCGGGGCGGCGCCTGCCGTTCCCGTGGGTCTGGCGCGCGTTCGAGTCGCTGGCGCGGGGCGGCGATCCGCGACTGGTGCTGCGCCTGGCGCGCAGCACCGCCGAGCATCCCGACGCCGACGGGGCGCAGGCGGGGAGCGCTGCCCTGCGGGCGGTGCGCATCGGGCGCCTGCTCGGCGACGAGCCGGCCCGTCGGGCGGCGCTCGACCGCGTCGCGGAGCTGCTCGCCGATGCGGCACTGCGCGCCACAATGGCGGCGACGCTGGAGGTCGCGCTGATCACCACGGTGCTGCAGGAGCGGGTGCGCGACGGCGGCGACCTGGAGGCGGCGCTGGGCGAGCTCGACGCGCTGGAGGCCCGGACCGGTCATGCGGCGGCGCGCGCGATGGTCGGCAGCGCCCGCGTGCAGGTGCTCGCCGAGGCCGGGCGGCTGCGGGAGGCGGCCGAGGCGTGCCCGCCGCTCGAGGTGTCGGCGGACCTCGGCATCGAGTGGGCCCGCTCCCCGGGGCGGGCGATGGCCTCGCTCATCCTCGATCAGCGCGGCGCCGTGGAGCAGGCGGTGGCGAGCGCCGAGCACGCGCGGGCGCTGAGCCGGCTCGGGCCGCACTCCCGCAGCGACCTCGTCGACATCCAGGGCTTCTGCACGCTGCTCGGGTACTGGGTGAGCGGAAGCCGCGAGAGTGCGCGACGCGTGTACGAGGGGCTCGCCGGCGAGGCGTCGGCCGATGCGCACGCCGAGGCCCACTACTCGGGGCTGGTCGAGGTCGGAGCCGTGCTGCTCGCGGTGCAGGAGGGCCGGTGGATGGAGGCGGTGGGGAGCGGGGAGCGCCTGGCGGATCGGCTGGCGTCGAGCGATCCGTACGCGCTCGCCCCGCTCGTGCAGGCCGCCCTCGGGCTCGCTCTGGCGGTGCTCGGGGAGCGCGACGGCGCGATGCGCGCGATCGGCGCATCGGAGTCGCCGCAGCGGGGCGTCTCGATGGCCGTCGGCGGGCATCGGCGGGTACTCGCGCTGCGCGCCCGGCAGTGGCTGCGGGATCCGCGGGCCGCCGACGAAGCCGCGCGGATCGCCGACTGGGCGGCGCGCGAACGGCTGCCCTACATCGAGCTGCTCGCGCGGCACGCCCGCGCGTACGAGACGCGGGCCGTCGAAGCCGGTGAGCTGACGACCGCCGAGCGGCTGGCGGCGCAGATCGACGGCCCGCTCGGCGTCGCGCTCCTCGCGCACCTGTCGCGGATCGCTCGCGCGCCCGGGTCGGGGGCGCCGGCCGGCGTGCGGGCCGCGGCGGGCGAGGAGCCCGAGATCCGCCTGCTCGCCGATCTCGGCATCTGGCTGCCGATGCCGCCCGCGCCCGATCTCACGCCCCGGGAGCGGGAGATCGTGCTGCTCGCGGCGCTCGGGTACTCCAGCAGATTCATCGCCGAGCGCCTCACCATCTCCGCGCGCACCGTCGAGACGCATCTCTCCCACGCCTTCGCCAAGATCGGCGTCGAGAACCGCGACGAGCTGCGCGAGTGGGTGGCCCGGAATCGCACCGCGATGACCCCGCCGCGAAGTACGTAATTCCCCCGGATCCGCCGCCGCGAACCCGCACGTAGCCTGCGATCAGGTTGACCGAAGATGCGCGGCCCGGGGGGTTTCTCAAGTGCCGTGCGCACCTGAGAAGCGAGAAGGATCATGCACACATCGGTTCGGGGCGACGGCATCGGAGCCGCACCTCGATTGCAGCGCAGTCGCCTGACGATTGCCCTCATCGGCGCGCTCGCGCTGACGGTCGGACCCGGCATCGGAGCCGCGTCCGCAGACGAGTTGAACGGCACCGCGACGGAGACGTCGGAGGTGTCGGCCGCGTCGACCGCCTCGGCGCCGGAGGCCGCAGCGGCCACCGCACCGGAGCCCGAGCCCGCACTCGCGGCGCCGGAGGCGGCACCGCCCGCCGCAGAGCCCGTCGTCGAGCCCGCCGCCGAGCCCGTCGTCGAAGCCCCGGCCGCCCCGGCCCCGGTCGTCGATTCCCCGGCCGCGCCCCTGCCCGAGCCGCCCGCGGCGCCCGAGGCTCCCGCCTCCGAACCCCTGCCCGCGGTCGAACCGGCGGCGGAGCCCGTCGCCGACCCCGCGGTCGATGCCGCGGTCGAGTCGCCTGCGGCGCCCGAAGCGCGGGCCTCCGACGCCGCGCCGAAGACCGAGACGCGCACCGGCAGCGAGAACCCGCACAACAAGGTGACGCTCTGCCACGCCACCGGCTCCGAGAAGAACCCGTACGTGTCGATCACGGTGAACGCCAACGGCACTGCGAACGGGCACATCGGCCATCAGGATGGCCGCGACATCATCCCTCCCTTCACCTACAACGATCACGGCGAGGAGGGGTCGTTCGGCGGCCAGAACTGGGATGCGGCGGGCCAGGCGATCTGGAACAACGGATGCGCACCGGTCGATCCCGATCCCGACCCCGACCCGGAAGCGCCGGTGCTCTCCATCGCACCGCTCGCGTGCGTGCCGCTCGGCGACCCGCTGCCCGAGAGCATCGCGGTCACCGTCTCCGGTCTCACCGAATCCGGCGCGTGGACGCTGACCGCGACCGGCACCGGCGGCCGCAGCGCCTCGGTCGAGGTGCTCGGCAACGGCACCTACGCCGTGCCGGTCGACGGCGAGGGCTCGTACACGGTGACCATCGGCTCCGCCGACGGGGTCGCCGACACGGAGACGGTCGTCGTCGCCCGCTGCCCCGACCCCCACGTGCCGGAGCTGCCGGTGCTCGAGGTTCCCGAGCTGCCGTGCATCGCCGTGGACGCGGCACTGCCGACGTCCATCGCCGTGACCGTCAGCGGGTTCACTGATGACGAGGTCGCTGCGACCGCGCATGAGGCGGTCGCGTACCTGCTGAGGATCAGCGGCGGGTCTGCGGGCGAGGCGACCGTCGCGGTCGACGGGAACGGCAGCTACACGCTGCCGCTGTCGGGCGCCGGCGTCTACACCGTGGAGCTGATGGCGGGCGAGTCCGTCGCATCGGCCTCGGTGACCGTGCAGCGCTGCGAGTCGCCGACGCCGCCCGAGCCGCCCGAGCCGCCCGCGCCGCCGGCCGAGCCCGTGGAGCCGGTCGTGCCGGTCGTGCCGAAGGCCGCCGTGCCGCCGATGGTGGTCACGCCGGCCCCGGTGACGGTACGCGTCGAGTCCCCGGCTCCCGTGCGGGCCGCCGAGGAGCAGCCGCTGCTCGCGGTGACGGGAGCCGACGACGGCGGAGCGGACCTCGCCGTCGCGACGCTCGCGACGCTCACGGCGCTCGTCGGAGGAGCGATGCTGCTGTCAGTGCGGCGCCAGCGCCGCTCTTAGGCGCACGACGCACGACGTACGACGCGAATGACGCGGCCGGTGGTGCTGGCGGGAAGACCCGCAGCGCCGCCGGCCGCACGTGCGCGTCGGGCCGCGCACCGATCGGAAGCGCCGCAGCACTCTCCAAGCGCACTTCCAGTACCACGGGGTACATTGAGTCGTTATGTCGGGCGCGATCAGCGCTGCCCGCGCGATTCTGGGAAGCTGAATGACACAGAAACCTGCTGGAGCACTCGAACGCCACTCGTTCGTGCGTCATGGCAAGCTCCGTCGTTCGAGCGCATGGGGAAACGCGCTTCGAGTGCTGCTCACCACCGCAATCGTCGTGGTGCTGAGCGGAGTGGCCACCGTCTCGTACGCCGTCTTCGGCCTCGTGGGAGACCTCGACACCGTCGAGCTCGGCAACGAGTCGACCGCCGTGGGGGTGGGCGACAGCACCATCGACGGCGCGCTCACCGTGCTGCTCGTGGGATCCGACTCGCGCGCCGGGCAGGAGATCGACGACGGCGAGGAGGGCGAGCTCAACGACGTCACGATGATGCTGCACGTCTCGGCCGACCACAAGAACGCCACGGTCGTGAGCTTCCCGCGAGACCTCATGCTGCCCATCCCGAGCTGCCCCGGGCCGAACGGCGAGCCCGACTACTACTCGGCGATGAGCGAGCAGCAGCTGAACTCGACGCTCGCGAACGGCGGCCTGCCCTGCGTGGCCGAGACGATCTCCGAGCTCACCGGCATGGAGATCCCCAACGCCGCGCTCATCACGTTCGATGGGGTCATCGGCGTCTCGAACGCGATCGGAGGCGTCGAGGTCTGCCTCGCGCAGCCGATCGTCGACGAGCACACCGATCTCGACCTCCCCGCCGGCGAGAACACGCTCGTGGGGCTCGAGGCGCTGCAGTTCCTGCGCACCCGCCACGGCGTCGGCAACGGCGGCGACACGAGCCGCATCAGCAACCAGCAGGTCTTCATGTCGGCCCTCGTGCAGAAGCTGAAGAGCGCCGACACCCTCTCCGACCCGATGAAGGTCTACGGCCTCGCGAAGGCCGCGGTCGAGAACATGACCCTCTCGAAGAACATGGCGAGCGTGCCGTTCATGCAGCAGGTCGCGAACACCGTCAAGGACATCGATCTCGAGAACATCAACTTCGTGCAGTACCCGTCGTTCGACCACCCCTATCAGTCGGGGCGTCTGACCCCCGACTATGCGAGCGGCGACGCGCTCTTCGAGCTGATCAAGAGCGGCCAGCCGTTCGCGGTGGACTCCGTGGGCGAGGGCGTCGCGGTCGAGGGCGCCGATGAGGCGGCTCCCGAGACGGGCGCGGAGACTCCGGCCCCCGAGGAGACCACCGCTCCCGAGGAGACCACCGCTCCCGAGGAGACGGCCCCGGCCGATCCGAACGCCACCGCGCCCCCGACGGAGGAGCCTGCGACGCAGGAGCCGTCGCTCCCCGAGAACGTCACGGGCGTGCAGGCCGACAAGTCGGTGTGCTCGATGGGCCGCACCGTGTATTGAGGCCCGACCGATTTCCACCGCACCCGTTCGTTCGGGTAGAGTGGATGACGTTGTTCGTGTATGGAGACGTGCCAGAGCGGCCGAATGGACTTCACTGCTAATGAAGGGTCGGGGTTAACTCGACCGGGGGTTCAAATCCCCCCGTCTCCGCCAATTGAACAACACCGAGAACCCCTGAATATCGTTGAGAAATCAACGGAGTTCGGGGGTTCTCGCTTTCTGCGTCCGAGGTTCTGGCAACAAATTGACAACACCCTGGGTGGCAATGGCCTGATCGAGGCGCTTGGTAAGCGCTTCGAGGTCGTCCTCGAAAAGGTCGGAATAGACGTCGAGGGTCATTGCTGCAGACGCGTGACCGAGCATCCGCTGCACCGCTTTCACATTCGCTCCGGCGCTCACCGCAAGCGAAGCTGCCGTATGACGAAGGTCGTGGAGCACCATTCGATCCACTCCTGCGTCGTCTAACGCGCTCTTCCACCACGATTTCGAACCTGTACTTGCTCGCACCCGCTTCATGTAGCCCCCGTACCCATTATCGAAAACGAGGTCTGTTGGTTGTCTAGTCGTGGATCGAACCCTGAGGCGCTCGAGCACTTCCGCGGGAACGGGTACCGCGCGAGTCTCGTGAGACTTGGGCGTGCCTTCGTGAAATTTCCCGTCTACCTCGACTACATTCCTCGCGACATTGATGCGGCTCTTGTTGAAGTCAATACTTGATACTTGGAGTCCGATGAGCTCACCCCACCGTAAGCCGCAATAGCCAAGTGTGAGCACGAGCACTTGGTGTTGTCCTGCCGCTGAAGCCACTTTCCAGAGCTCTCGATGCGTTAGATATCGCCGCGTTTTCTGAAGTGACTTTCGAGGGAGAGAGATGCCGCGGGACACGTTGTTCGCGACGCGTCGATCTCTCTCAGCCGAATCGAGAATGCCTGCGAGGATTCCATATGCTCTTGCGACGACCGTGGAACTCATGCCGATGTTAGACACCCAGGATTGCACCTCAGAATGACGGATGTCGGCGATCGCGCGATTGCCCCACTTTGGTTCGACGTAGTTCTTCCAAGAAGCTTGTAGGGAAGAAAAGCTAGAGGGCTTCAAGACGCCTTCTTTAGAAGCAAGCCAGACAGCACCGAGTTCGCGCACAGTGACTCTGCCCTCGGTGGCTGTTACGTATTCACCGCGGGCCTTTGTGATCTCGACTTCAGCGAGTCGCAGCTCGGCGTCTCGCTTCCGCTTGAACCCCCGTTCACTGGTTTGCTTATGATCGGGGCGCCGGTAGATGATGCGATACCGTTTCTCGCCCTTTGCTGTCCGATAGGCAGAGATGCTGCCCATGGTTAAACCTCGAGCACTGCAGCGGAGTGCAAGGCTTGTTGGTTGTGCTTGCCTGCTGCTAGAAGGAACGACAGGTCGGGCAGTGGAGCTTCAATTTCTTCGTCACGCATCATCGCGGAAATGATGATGCCAGCATTCTCGCTTTGGAAAAGAGCAGAAGTCCATCGACCTACGCGAACATGCATAAAGCTCACTTGTGTGGCTCTCTCCGACCTTTGGGGGTTTCGACTCGTGTCTTCCAGCCCGCGTAGCACTTCTGTTCCGAGAAGCGATATCGGGAACGCGGACTTCACAAACTCTTCGCCTCGCTCTACGTTTTCCGCCAGAATCGCAACGTCACCTTCAGCTTCGGACCCACCGGCACCTTCGGCCGTGGATGGTAGATCAAAGTCGAGATCATCCACGCCCTTCGGTTTCATTCGAAAAGTGTATCGGAACAAAAACTACATGTACACTTTTCATGTACATAATGCTGAAGGGGGATATGGTGGGCGAACGGTTGCTAACTCCACAATCGCTTACGGAGCTCGTTCCGGGCACGACAGTCAGTTACTGGGCAGGGCTGCGTTTCAAGGCTTCAGGGCCAAAGTACTTGAAGCCGAGTCCCCGAAAAGTTTTATACGTCGAGGCGGACGTGCTTGCATGGCTGCGAAGTACTGAGCGCGGTGGTACTGCGGAAGTCGCCTGAAGAGCGCCTTACCGTTGTGTGTATCCGCCTGCGAACGAAGCGGGTCGCATGGGGAACCGGTTAGCATGCGACTCATGTATGCATCGGCCATGAGCGTATTGCTCTGGTTAAGCGGGGCCTGAACAGTAGCGTCGCGACACTTATCTTGAGCCCGATTCATTCGATGAATTTGACAGCCACTCCGACTCCTGTGCTCAAAAAAATGGGAATCGGAGGGTAGCGACCAGCGGGAAACGTTCAGGGAATACGGACCAGGGGCGCGGGCCGATTCTTGCTGGCAAGGGCGACCTCCGCAGAAGGCCCCAGGCTCTGCGGAATCGATTACGTTCTCGACACCGAAGACAGGCGCCTCAGAGCTCCCCTCAACTCCGATGAAGGAGGCCGTACCCAAAGCTGCTCTTAGTCCCACGTGACCTGAAACAGAATCTGACAAAAGGTACAGCTCGGTGTAAAAGTGAGCGAAGAGCTGAAAGGCCGAGCGCGGGCTGCGTATAAGGAAGCCTCGTATCACGAAGATGTGTCCACCTTCCATCAATTCGTGTCGCAGGCGCTCGAAGCTGAAATCCACCGCATCGAACTTGCCTACAACAGCGGAGAACGCCTCCAGCCGCGTGCAGAGCACCTCCGCCGGGGCAGACCCGCACGCTAGCCGTCAGAGACGTCAGAACCCCTCGCTGCCAAGCCGGCGCGAGGGGTTCGTCGTTGCCTTCATGAACTGACGCACCAACGCGCGCTTCTTGAGGAAATACGCATGCCGTTCGAGCTCGCCCGCCGCATACTGTGCTTCGAGTTCCGCGAGGGTCTCATCGGCTGCCGCCGCGTCAAACCGGGAACGGTCCTGCCCGAAATCATCACTCGATCTAATCTTCATGCTTTCGCCTCACACATCTCATCCCAATGCGTTGTGGCACGCCTGGACAGCATCTCTCGTTTCATCGTCCATACCGGAGCGCCCTGGAGCCCGCCACGGCCGATCCCAATCGCGCGCGGGCCGAGCTTCTGAGTGATCGCATCGAGCGTTTCCCCGATCCGTCGACCCTCATACTCTGACTCGAACAAAGCCAGGGGAGTGACGTTCGTCTTGGTCTGCAACCCCGTGAGCACGACCCCCGCTCGCACGTACTCAGAGCCGGGCCGAATCTTCGGGAGCACCGCGAACGCTGCCTTCGATATCCCGATCGGGCCATCTGTCTCGGTCGACATCCCAACTGCGACGTGCGCGGTGTGGAACTCTCTTTCCCGGAATCGGCTCGTCGACGCCCACGCGGACACGATGCCAGCTACCAGGCCTTTCTCTCGGAGACGCGTGCTCGCGCGCTGCGCGTATATCGAGAACACCTGCTGCATCCCCTCGCGCGTCGACACAGCCCGCGAGAACGAACGGGAGAAGATCAACTGATCCTTATGGGGTGGCTGCTCCTCGAGCGGGATGCACGGGATGCCCCGCAGCTCGAGCACGGTGCGCTCCATCACGACGGAGAACTTCTTCCTGATCCACTTCGCGTCAGCATTGCGGAGATCTTTCGCGGTGAAGATGCTCATCGCAGCGAGGCGCTTCCCGGTGCGGCCGGCAATGCCCCAGAGGTCGGTCGTTTTCGTGCCCGCGAGAATACGTTCCAACCAGTCGGGGGAGTACGCCCCCAAATGGCACACACCGCCCAGTGAGAGGTCGGCCTTCGCGCCCCGCGAGGCGAGCTTCGCTTGTGTCTTTGACGGGGCGATGCCGACACGGACGGGGATCCCGGTGCAGCGCAGTACCTCGGCGCGGATCTCGTGCCCAATCGCGGTGAGCTCGGAGACCGTGCCGTGCATCCCGATGAAGGACTCGTCGATCGAATACACCTCCTGCCACGCGGAGTACCTGCCGATGATCTCTACTGGTAGCTACGATTGTTGCCGAGTCGCGTATTCGGGAGTCGGCGAACGTGGAGACTGTTCAGTCGTTACTGTATAGTTCATTGCATGCTGACCATTGCTTCTCGCCTCGACGTCATGAACCGGCTGGGCCGCGCCATGGCCGACCCGTCCCGCTCCCGAATCCTGATGACCCTGCTGGACGGGCCGAGCTATCCGGCCGTGCTGTCGCGCGAGCTGGAGCTGACCCGCTCGAACGTGTCGAACCATCTGACGTGCCTGCGCGACTGCGGGATCGTGGTCGCCGAGCCGGAGGGTCGGCAGACCCGGTACGAGATCGCCGACCCGCACCTCGCTGCGGCGCTGACGACGCTGGTGGACGTGACGCTGGCGGTAGACGAGAGCGCGCCGTGCGTCGATCCCGGGTGCTCCGTGCCGGGCTGCTGCGGGACGGAGGCGAAGGCATGAGCGCGGCATGCGGCTGCGACCACGACGCCCCCGTCGCCGTGGAGGAGAGCGAAGAAGTCGAACGCCCCTGGTGGCGCGATCCCGCGATCCTCGTGCCCGTCGCCTCGGGTGTCTTCTTCCTGGCCGGGCTGATCACCGAATGGACGGCCGGGGAGAGCGCCGCCGCCGGGATCACTGCACTGGCGCTGTTGTGGATCGGCCTGCTACTCGGCGCGTGGACGTTCGTCCCGGGCGCGCTGCGCGGCCTGTTCACCAAGGGCAAGCTGGGCATCTCGCTCCTGATGACGATCAGCGCCGTCGGCGCGGTGATCCTCGGCTACGTCGAGGAAGCCGCCGCCCTGGCGTTCCTCTACTCCATCGCCGAGGCCCTGGAGGACAAGGCGATGGACCGCGCCCGGTCGGGGCTTCGGGCACTGCTGAGGCTCGTCCCCGAGACGGCGACGGTCGTCCGGGGCGATACCGCGGTCGAGGTGCCCGCCCGCGACGTCAAGGCCGGGGATGTCCTGCGGGTGAGGCCCGGCGAGCGGGTCGCCACCGACGGCACCGTGGCAGCGGGTCGCAGCAGCCTGGACACTTCGGCGATCACCGGGGAGTCGATTCCCGTGGACGTCGGGGTCGGCGACGAGGTCGCCGCCGGGTCGATCAACGCCTCCGGCGCGCTGGAGATCACCGCCACCGCCGACGGCGCGGACAACTCGCTGACAACCCTGGTCGGCCTGGTCGAGCAGGCCCAGCAGGACCGCGGCCAGCGTGCTCGGCTCGCCGACCGGATCGCCCGACCCCTGGTGCCCGGCGTGATGGTCCTCGCCGTGCTGGTCGGGGTGCTCGGCTCCCTGCTCAGTGGCGACCCGCAGACCTGGATCACCCGCGCCCTGGTCGTGCTCGTGGCCGCCTCGCCATGCGCGCTGGCCATCGCTGTGCCCGTGACCGTGGTGTCGGCGATCGGAGCCGCAAGCAAGTTCGGCGTCATCATCAAGAGCGGGGCCGCGTTCGAGCGCCTCGGCTCCCTGCGCCGGATCGCCGTCGACAAGACCGGCACTCTGACGCGCAACGAGCCCGCGGTGACCGATGTCGCCACGATTCCCGGGGTCGCCCGCGACGACGTGCTGGGCTGGGCCGCGGCTCTGGAGGAGAACAGCACGCATCCGCTCGCGACGGCGATCACCAGCGCCGCTCCCGGCGCGCCTACGGCGTCCGAGGTGACCGAGCAGCCCGGGCATGGCGTGACCGGGCAGGTGGACGGCCACGAGATCGCGGTCGGAAGCCCGCGATGGATCGCCCCCGACGGGCTGGCCGAGCAGGTCGCCGCTATGGAGGCCGACGGGCAGACCTGCGTCATGGTCGCTCGCGACGGGAGTGTGGTCGGTGTGATCGGTGTCCGCGACGAGCTGCGCCCCGAGGCCCCCGAGGCCGTCGCCGCTCTTCAGGCGCAGGGCGTCGAGGTCGTCATGCTCACCGGCGACAACGCCCGCACCGCGGCCGCGCTCGCCCGGATCGCGGGCATTTCGGACGTCCGCGCCGAGCTGCGCCCGGAGGACAAGGCCGCCGAGGTCACCGCGTCGGTGGCGCAACGCCCGACCGGCATGATCGGCGACGGTATCAACGACGCGCCCGCCCTGGCGTCCGCCACGGTCGGCATCGCGATGGGCGCGACCGGCTCCGACGCCGCGATCGAGTCCGCCGACGTCGCCTTCACCGGCCACGACCTCAGGTTGATCCCGCAGGCGCTCGGGCACGCCCGCCGCGGACGGGCGATCATGAACCAGAACATCGTGCTGTCGCTGGCGATCATCGCCGTGCTCCTGCCGCTGGCCATCACCGGGATCCTGGGCCTGGCGGCCGTCGTGCTGGTCCACGAGGTCGCCGAGGTTGTCGTCATCGCCAACGGCCTGCGTGCTGCCCGTGCGAAGAGGGTAGCGCTGACCGCGTCAGTCGACTCGCGCGCGGACTCCCCAGTAAGAGTCTGACCTTCGGACCAAGCCCACGACGCTCTTGAGAGGAGCTCGATATGGAGATCACGATTCAGTCCTTCGACGGCTGCCCGAATCGTGACCTGCTGGAGCAGCGGCTTGCTCAGGCGCTCAACAGTTGCGGCGGGGACGTGACGATCGCCCATCATTCGGTGGAAACGCCCGAGGACGCGGCACGGGTAGGCTTCCGGGGCTCCCCGACGGTCCTTATCGATGGAGTTGACCCGTTCGCCGAGGGGCATGCTTTCGTCGGTCTCGCCTGCAGGGTCTATCGGACTGCCGATGGCCCGTCCGGGTCTCCGAGCGTCGCACAGCTCCGTGCTGCGATCAAGGACGCGACGACAGGGCAGGGTGAAGGCAGTGCGCTTTAAGTGAGGTCTGCCTTCGTCGGCGGTGGAGGTCAGACTGGGCGCGGGGAGCGGTCAGTCTGCCTTGGAACGGAGATCTGGATACTCCGTCCAGTCCCCTCCGGCGAGGCGTCCCCAAGCGGCTGCCGCGGCGGGAGTGATGCCGAGCAGGTCGGAGACGATGCGGGGATGCATCTGACGGCTGAGCTCGATAAGCGCTGTCGTGCGGGCGCTCCCTGAGCGCAGGCCTTCGTCACGGAGCCGTCGGCTGATCGGTCCGGGTGTGAGGTGGTGGCCGGGATTGCGGCCGGGGAAGAGCCACGCCTCCGGGCGCTGCATGGTTCTCTCGACGAGCGCGACGATCGCTTCTCCGAGGATCTCTGGTAGCTCGATGGGTTCGGTCCCGATGGTGAGCTTCACGGGCCGTGAGGTCGCGTCGACCTGATCTCGGGTGAGCGTGACGATGCGGGTGAGATGGAGGCCGTAGAGCAGCACGAGCAGTCCAGCGGCTCGGGTACTCGGGTCCACTGATGGATCGGTGAGGAATCGCCGAGCCATCTGCCACCGGTGATCAGAGGCGTAGTCGCGGCCCTCCAGGCGACTGATTCGGAACTCGACCTTGAGGGTGCTCAGCCGGTGGCGTCGGAGCCAGCGAGTGAACGGCGCGAGCGCATCCCGTTGGCTTGGAGAATCGGTGACGTAGGCGTCGAGGGACCGTTGGGGGAACGTCGCGAGAGTCTCCTTCCGCGACCGGATCTCCTGGAGCAACGCGGCGCAATACTTCATCGCTGCTCGCTGCTTCTGAAAGCCCGACGCAGATCGAGACCGGCTCCCGGGAGTTGACCGGAATGCTCGGGTGGACCGCAGAAGCTCCCAGGTGCAGTACCGGCGCAAGATCAGTCGATCCTCGACATCTTCGATTCCGGGAAGCCAGTGTTCAAGCCAATGATCGAAACGAGCGACCTCGACATCCAGCTCGGGCAGCACGCCAGCGCGGACCAGAAGCGACAGCAAGAACGCGACTGACTGGCCGGATTGTGCTCTGGTGATGATCGCGTCGGCGGTGAGGGACACGGTTCCGTCCGCGAGTTCCCGGAGCACCGTCGCGCACTTGCTCTTGTGCAACCAGCGTTCGAGCGAAACCGCGCTGCCATGGTGCGTGATCAGGTACTCTGCGAGCGGCTGCAGCTCGGCACGAATCCCTCCCGCCTCATCCGCAAGGAGCTGCCGGATCGCGATCGGCCGGCGGCACTCGACGCAGAGGTGATGCTTGCGGATCTCTTCGATCGAGCCGCATCCAGGACACGCCATCGTGATCGGCGAGCCCGCGCACTCGGCGCAGACCTTCTGACCGTTCATGAATCCAGTGAGGAACACCTTGCGTCCGCATTCAGGGCAGGGCTGCGGTGAACGCATCGCGTAGTAGCAGCGGGCGCAGACCCGCCGACCGTCAATGTGCGTGGCGACGCGGCCAGGCTCTCCGCAGAGCCCGCAGGTCTTGATCGGCGCGGTGTAGCAGCCCAGGCAGATGAGCTCGGGGCGACGGACGACAATGGTCGCGCGTTGCCCGCACCGTGAGCAGTCGTCGAACGATCGAGGATCGGCACGCCAGCATTCACGGCAGTAACGCCGCCCGTCGATCGTGCGCTGCACCGGTCGGACGCGACCGCATGTCGCGCAGGCGACGGACCGGGCGTTCCGTTCGCACCGGGAACAATGCCGACCGCCGGTCGGTGTCTTGTGGGGCATGCGCACCGCGCGTCCACACGACTCGCAGGTTGGCAGCACGATTGTGTCTGTTCCTTCGTCGACAAGCGCGTGGGCCAGGTCTTGGACCGTCACCGGGACGTTCCGGTGCTTCCCTTCGAGGACCCCGGGCTGCTTGATGAGTGCGAGCTCGAGCAGCCGTTGTGTCAGCGGCACGGGTGCGACCGCCACCACGATCTCCGCTAGGCGTTCGGTCTGAATCTGGGGGACGATCGGACGGACGAGAGCGACGATTTCTGCGATTCTCGGCTCCTGCGGGGGCTTTGCCACCGCGGACTACTTCGTGCGCGGCCGGCGGATGGTGGCGCGGACCGGACGCAGATCGCCGATCGACCCGCGCGTTGCTTCCTCGCCCACCGCGACCGGGACGGCCGCCTCGCGGCGCGTGATCGTCACGAGGTCATCGAGCGAGCACTCCAGCGCATCGCAGAGCGCCGCGAGGACGTCGAGGCGCACTCGCTGCGGCGGTTGCGTCACCAGCCGGTAGACCTGCTCACGCGAGAGGTCGACGCCGCGATCCTCGAGCAGCGGCTTCAGCTTGGAGGTCTGGAAGATCCCGCGCGATGCCATCACGCTTCGCAGGTTCCACCCGGTCTCGAGCTCAACGGTCATCTGCTTCTCCTTCGATGAGGGCCCTCAGCGCCTCGGCGAGCACTCGGTTCTTGTAGTCGGAGCTGACGGATGCGTAGATCGACGTCGTTGACGCGTGCATATGCCCGACCTGTTCCTGGACGAAGCGGTCGGCATACCCGAACTCCAGAAGGTGCGTGACGTAGGAATGACGGAGGCTGTGCAGCGTCAGATCCTTCGACAGGCCGGCCTCGTCGCGCAGCTCCGCGAACCTCCGGTCGAGATAGCCAGCCGACAACCGAGTCCGCCGCTCGGTCACCCAGAGCGCATCCAGACCGTCACCCGGAGCAAACCGGTCGCGGGCCTGCTCGAGCCATTGCTGCATGCCAGGCACCCACCAGTTGAACTCCGGCACCAGCAGCACCGTCCGCCGCCTCGGCGCGCCTCCGCCGGCCGCTTTCGCCCACCGCACGTGGATCGCGCCGTAACGCCCCCACTGCCGCATCTTCGCGTTGTGGTGCAGATCGACCGTGTCCAGCATCACGGCCTCGGTCCGGCGCAGACCGAACGCATAGACCGTCTTCAGCAACTGCGCATCCCGCAACGCGCCGAGCGCACCCTTCCGCCCCGACGTCACAAGCATTTCCACCCGCGCATCCGCAGTGTCGAACAGCCGCTCGACCTCGTCGTACGTGAACGGGCGACGCTTCCCATCGCCCTCGAACTCGAACCGATGCGCGACCGTGTTCCACGGGAGACACACCTGCGACGGCACCTCGCCGAACTCCCGATCGCAGATCGCCATCCAGTCGTACAACGGGTTCGTGAGGTAGTCGCAGAACCCGCGGATCGCTCCGTGGTGATGCCGCAGCGTCGACAACGCCCGAACGCTCGACGCGGCCTCGGCCGTGAACTCATCGACATCGGCGACCGTCCACCGCCACGGCGGCTTGTCCGCGAAATCACGGAAGCGCGTCACCGTCGCCAAACGGTTCTTGATGGTCTGCTCACGCAGCCCGCGAGACAGCTGCTGATTCCGCCAGCCGTCCACCATCGCGCCGAAGACCTGCTGCTCCGGGTTCGCCAACGTCACGTTCGACGCCGATGTGATCAGCCGAAGCGCCGCAGGAGACCCGCCAAAATCTTGCATTAGATGCAACAAAGTATGGGGCAGTGCATCACCGTGTCAGGTCGATACCCCGCAACCGCACCATCTCGCTTGCTAAGGTCAGGGCAGTTCGGCACCGAGAGCGGCCAATAGTCGTCGTTTGCAAGCATGAACAGTTGCATCTCTTGCAACATGCGATGGTTCATCACCCGTGCAGACAGCGAACCGTACAGCTCGTAATTGCTGGAGCGGGCGACGACGCCGGCTTCCCCGCGGTATTGCATCAGATGCGAGATCCGAACGGGCGTCTGCGTCAGAAAGGCTATCGGTCGTTTCGATAGCCCCGCGATTTTCCGCGCGACGAGGTCTGACGGGCTGATAGATTCGCATCTAATGCACGATTAGCGCGTTATGTGGATGGATTGGGTGGTTGATGGGACGAGTTCCACACGGTGCGTCGTCACTGTATCTTGCGGGCGGGGTGTCGTTCCTCAACGCTCATGAGGCCGTGTTTGAGGCGATGATCGAGGGCTGGCGGATGCAGCAGATCGGTGGCCGACATCTCAAGGAGGATTCGGTGTCGCGCGCTTTGGGCGTGGTCCGGAGGTTCGAGTCGTACGCGGGCAAGAAGCCGTGGGAGTGGTCCGCGGGCGACTTTGACGAGTGGATGGCGCTGCTGGTGTCGCAACGGAAGGTCGAAGCGTCGACGATCCGGTCGTACCAGGGGGCGGTGCGCGCGTTCTGCGATTACATCTGCTCGCCGCACTACGGCTGGGTTGACGAGTGCATGGAGCGTTTCGGGACGCACCCGGTTCAGGTCTGCCATGAATGGAACACGCTCGCGCACCTGCAGGATTACGAGGGCAAGCCGGGGCGACGCCCGTTGACGCGGTCGGAGCTGCAGCGCTTGCTGGATCATGCTGACGCCGAGGTGACGCGGTTGCTGGACGAGCGCCGCAAGGGTGCTCTGCCTGCGTTCCGGGACGCGACGCTGTTCAAGGTCGTCTACGCATGGGGGATGCGGGCGAGCGAGGCGGTTGGGCTTGATGTGACCGACTTCTACAGGAATTCGAAGGCTCCACAGTTCGGGGAGTTCGGTGTGATGCAGATCCGGCACGGGAAGTCGTCGCGGGGCGGGCCGCCGAAACGGCGGGCGGTCGTGTCGTTGTTCGGCTGGGCGGTTGAGGCTCTTCAGGAGTATGTCGAGCAGGTGCGTCCGTTGATGGTCCGGGACGGGTCGCCGGCGCTCTGGGTCTCGGAACGCGGGACGAGGCTGCGCACGCGGGAGCTGGCGTCGAGGTTCGCCGTCTACCGGACGGCGCTGGGGCTGGATGAGGTGTTGACGCCGCACGCGCTGCGTCATTCCTACGTGACCCACCTGATCGAGTCCGGGGTCGATCCCGCGTTCGTGCAACGTCAGGTCGGGCACCTGCACCAGTCGACGACGGCGATCTATACGGGCGTGAGCGCGGACTACATGAACACGATGATGAGTCAGGCGATCGAGAAGACGCGGCACAGGCCGCGCGATGAGGAAGAGAGCGGGCGATGAGACTGATCGGGTTTGAGTGGCGGCTTCGGGAGGTGATGGCGGCGGCGGGAATGTTCTCCACGACGAAGCTGGTCCCGCTGCTGGAAGAGCGGGGCGTCTACTTGTCGACGAGCCAGGTATATCGGCTCGCCGCGGAGAAGCCGGAGCGGATGAACATGCAGGCGCTGGTCGCGCTGCTGGACATCTTCGATTGCACGTTCGAGGAGCTCGCGCCGCGGGTGGTCCTCGGCAGCGCGGTCGCAGCGACCGGGACGACCGATCCTGGGCCGGAGCGGGGCGATTCGGCGACGAACCGACTCCGGGAGTCGGGCCTGAAGCCGCGTAGGGCGCAGATTCTCCCGCCGGATGCTTGACCCGGTCTTCGCCGCGCTGACCACGCAGATCGCCGCCGTCGAGCAGGCTCTTCCGCGTGAGCGGATCGCCGAGATCGTGAACGGCTCGTTCCGGCAGCTGCCGGTTGCCCGCCGGACGCTCGACCTGGTCACGCAGGAACCCGGGCTGCTCACCGCGGCGGATCCGCAGACCACGCCGGCTCTGGCAAGTCTGTTGCTTCGCCTCCACGAGGCTGGAGCGCGGACTGTCCGACCGCCGCGTTGCGCACACTGCGGCGGGCTGCGGAAGCTGCTGCAGCGCACGCCGACCGGGCGGATCTGCGCTCCATGCGGTCGCCGTCTCGCTTCCAGGAGCGGACTCTGTGATCGTTGCGGGCACACCCGCCGCGTGCAGACAGGGCCCGGTGAGAGCGCGTACTGCAAACGATGCTGGGTCGACATGAAACCCGAAGCGGCCGAGCGCATCGTCGAGCAAGTCCGCCGCCATCGCCGTGTCGCGACCGCGACCATCCTTCGAGCGGTGGAGCAGATGGCGGCGGACGGGAGGGACCGCCGAGTGCGGCTGATGCTCGAGCTGCAGGCCCACGGCGCGGAGTGGTTCTCCGACCCGGCCGCGGGCTCTGTGCTGTTCGGCACGTTCTACGACCTTCTCCACGCGGACGGCGCGCGTCTGCCCGAACGACGCTGCGGAGGCTGCGGCACCACGCGCACGCTCACCGAACGCGTCGAGGGACGAGTGAGCTGCCGACGCTGCTACCGGATCGCGCACCATGCCCCCTGCGATGGCTGCGACGACGTCACCAACCTGGAGCGGGTGCTCTCCGACGGGCGGCGACTCTGCCAACGCTGCACGAACAAGCTCCCCGACGAGAACGCCGTCTGCGTGAGCTGCGGCAACCATCGACTGATCGCCTACCGCAGCCCGGAGGGCCCGCTGTGTTCAACGTGTCGGAGCTCCTCCCGGCTGGACACCTGCACGGACTGCGGGGAGCTTGCGCCCTGTTTGTTCCACGGCAGCGAGAAAGCGATCTGCAAACCCTGCTCCGACAAGGCCAGCGTCGACACCTGCACGATCTGCGGGAACGAGCGGCAATGCCGCTGGCCGGGAACCGCGCGCGCCGCCTGCGAGCAGTGCTCCAACCCTCGCCAGCCCTGCGTGAGCTGCGGGGAGGTCCGGCTGCGCCACAAGCGCACCGAAGACGGCTCCGGCTATCTCTGCTGGGCCTGCGTTCCGCCGATCATCGAGACCTGCACAAGCTGCGGAGACGCTCGGATAGTGAACGGCCGGATCGAGGGCCGGCCGTTCTGCCCGCTCTGCTATCCCCGCCAACCGGAGTCGTTCCGCCCCTGCACCAGCTGCGGGACCATCACACGGCTGATCGCGAAGCTCTGCCCCCGTTGCCGAGCCGATCAGATGATCCGGGAGATGGTGCCCGACGAGCTCGCCGCCTCCGATGCACGCATCGCGCATCTGCGAGAGCGGTGGTTCCAGGGTGCTCCGTCGAAGATCGTCTACGCCTTCGAACGCGGCACCGTCGCCTGCACGCTGATCACCCGAGTGCTCACCGCCCCATCCCTGCGCACTCACGCCTACCTCGACCAGGCCGGCTCGGAGTATCAGACCCGAGCGGTTCGGTCCGTGCTCATCGACCACGGGCTGCTCCCACCGCGGGACGAGCTGCTCGCCCGGTTCGAGCTCTGGCTCGACAGCGCACTTGCCGAGATCCCCGACCCGGGTGAACAGCGCACCGTCACCCAATACGCGCGATGGCGACACCTGCGCGCACTGCGCCGCAACACGATGCCGTCCCGATCAGGCCAGCTGTCCTGGCGGCGGCTCGAGATCGCGGGGATCATCGAACTGCTGGAATGGATCCATACCCGCGGAGGTTCTCTCGTGTCCCTCACCCAGGCGGATGTCGATGAATGGCTCACCGGCGGCCGACGCCCGTTCCTGCACCACTTCCTGACCTGGACCGCACGGGCCGGCGCATCCCGACCGCTCACCGCTCCACGCCCGCCATCAGGAGCCTTGAGCCCGCAAGCCATGAGCGACGAGGAACGCTGGCGGCTGCTCGCCGATGTCACCTCCGACCCGTCCATCAACCCGCACACGAAGCTCGCCGCGGGGCTGATGCTCATGTTCGGCGTCCGGGCGGCGAAGATCGTCCAGTTGCGCGCGGAAGACGTCACCGTCACGGACCAGGCCGTGGTCGTCCGCCTCGGCCAGGAACCTCTCGTGCTCCCCGCCGAGCTCGCGCCGGCGGCCGCGGGAGCCGCCAGCAACCGCACCGCGCCTCGCATGTTCGTGGAGAGCATCGAACAGGAGTGGGTCTATCCCGGAACCCGGGCCGGGCATCACATGGCCCCCGACACGCTGAATACCCGGCTCCGCGCTGCCGGCATCCCGCCGCGACTTGCCCGCACCGGCGCGCTGATAGCGCTCGCGCAGGAACTCCCACCCGTCGTTCTCAGCCGGCTGACTGGCCTGGACATCTCCTCCGCGATCGCCTGGTCCAACGCGATCGGCGCGAACAGCACCGCCTACGCCGCCGCGGTCGTCGAGCGCGTCGGCATGCCCCTCCCAGTCGTCCTGCACTGAAATCTGACGATGACGTTTCCAGGGATGTCACGTCGTGAGAATCGGGCGGCACCGATTCTGCTCGGCGGTCAACTCGTCCTGATCGTGGCCGCGCTCTCCTTCGACATAGGCCACGAACAACACCCACGCCGTGTCCGATGATCGGCGTCGGGTGGGAGGGCGTCTGGTGTCCGAGTTCGTCGTTCCGGTCAACCACGTCGTATGACCTTGACGTGCAGGAGCCGCTCAATGCCGCTCGGTCGGCACGCTCGGCCGGTCCCCGGGAGAGTGCGTCGACTGAGGGTCGCAGCAGTCCTCCTCGGTCCTCCGTCCGGAGTTCCGACGGCGTTGATGAAGGAATCCGCTTAGTAGCACGATGAGCACCACGGTGGTAGACAGGCCGGCGATGACGCCGGTGTTGCTTTGGAGCCAGTTCGATATCGTCGCCGAGACAGCGGCGACGTCGGTGCGCCCTGCGGAAGGGGCATCGCCGACGACAACTGGAAACCAGTACCAAGCCAGGTAGACGCCGGTGAGGATCAGGACGGCGGCGGTGACCTTGGGAACGAATCGTGTCAGTGCGGCGATCCGCCTGGACAGCACAGAACCGGCTACGGCGGCGACCACGGCGACAAGCAGCAGGACGGTGGCGGAGCCGGCGGCATAGATGGCGAAGACGAGGAGCAGCCCGACGAAACTGGCTGTCGCCTGGGCCTGGGCGATGACCGCGAGGAGTACGCCGAAGGTGCACGACAGCGAGGCCGCGGCGTAGCCGACGCCGAAGACGACCATGCGCACGGCGCTGGGCAGCCGTTCGATTGCGCGGCCGGGTATGCCGGGAAGCCGGAGGGACATAGAGCGTCCGGCTAGCATCGCCCCGCCGAGCAGCACCAACAGGATCCCGACGGCGAGGCCGAGGGCTGGGGCGGCCTGGATCAGGCCCCGTGCGCCGGCGCTTACCGCGACGCCAGCCAAAGCGAGCGTGCCCGCAAACCCGATCGTCAGCGCGAGGCCAGCCCGTAGGGCGCGCAGCAGGCGCACCGGGGCTGAGGAAGAGGCGGCGTCGCCCAGCGCATGGGTGATCCAGGCCGGGAGCAGCGCGAAGCCGCAGGGATTGACGGGGGCGATCATCCCGGCGGCGAAGGCAAGGGCGAGGAGTCCGCCCATCGCTCAGGCCCCGGCCTTGTGGAGCGCGGAGACGATCGTATCGGCGTCGGGGTCGGTGGCGCGGAAGGTCACCTGTCCGTCACTGTCGACGATGATCAGTGTAGACAGCGCGGCGACCCCGAAGCGCTGGGACAGCGCCGCGCCCTCGTCGATGGCGGCGGGGACATGCACGGCGTCGACGTACTCCATGAACCTCTGAATGGTCTCGGTAGGTTCGCGCGGATCCATGTCGACGGCGAGGAACTGGGCATCGATGCCGGCCTCCTCGGCCGCGGCTGCCGCCTGACCGAGGGATCGGACTCCGCCGACGCATTCGCCGCAGCCGACGGAGAAGAAGAACACCGCGGTGGGCTTCCCGGCGGCGGGCAGGCTGATCCGCTGAGCGTCGATGCTGGTCACCGTCGCGGCGGTGGCAGTCTCGGCAGAGACGGGATCCTTATCAACGGTGCCGCAGGCGGTCAGGATGAGCGAGCCTGCGAGCAGGAGGGTGGCGAGCGAACGACGGGCGCGGGAGCTGATCATTGGTTCTGTTCGCCCTTCGGGTCGGTGCGGTGAGCGGATTCGGTGGGCGGGCAGCAGTCAGGTTCGACACGGCCGCGGCGGGTTCGGCGGCGGACGACGACGAGCAGCACGATCGCGAGGAGCGCAATGCCCACGCCGATCACCCACGGGTTGCCGAGAAGGAGCCCGCCGATGCCAGTAAGCATTCCGCCGGCGATGAGCACGGGCAGCGCGCAGCAGATCGTCATGAGGAGCACGGCACCGGCTCCCAGGAGTAGGCCACCGCCTCGCGTTCGGTCGTCGTGTTTGGAGGTCATAGCGTTCTCGAATCCTTCTGTGTCGCGGGTCAACAGCAGCGGGGACAGTCGTCGGCCACCGGGGTGTCGTCCTGAAGCAGGTCGAGCAGGCTCGTTGTGAGCTCGTTGCCGATCCGGTAGGCCTCGGCCACCGACACCACCTCGGCACCGGGATGCTCAGAGAGCCACCCGGTGGCGTCGTCGACGGAGGCGAAATAGTGCACCTGGTTGCAGAAGGCCGAGCGGATCGAGGTGATCTGCTCCAGGTTCACCAGCGACACCACGGCGCTCGGGGGTGTGACGCCGGTGACACCGGCAACCGGATCGATGGTGACGCGGATCGTCTCTCCGCTGGCCGGGGAGACGGACTCCACGCGCGCTGGGCGATCGAGGAGGGCCGGGAAGATGAGGGTGTCCAGGGCGCACCAGGTGTAGAGCTCCTCACCGTCGACGGTGAACCGGTGCGGTGTAGGGCGCAGCGTGAGGCCCTGGCCGACGATTCGGCCCTGGTCGTCGTACTCGGTGTCCTGCATCGCGGCCAGTCCGAGCCGTACCTCGTCGATCGTGCGGCCCGCAGCCACGGACAGCTGTTGGACGGTGACGGGGTCACCGTCGGCGAGCAGCCGCAGCAGCGGGATGAGCAGGCCGGTCTCTCCCAGTCGGCTGAGCCGCTCGGGCAGTTGCATGCTGAGGTCAGACATCGTGGGTTCCTCCAGTTCGTTCACGCGCAGCACGACAGGAGCGACGGGTCGGTGGTGAAGGCCTTGGCGGCGATCCGGATGCCCTCGGCCATGGTCAGGTAGGGGGCCCAGGCGTCGGCGACCTCGGCGACCGTCTTGCCGAGCACGTGGACCCCGGCGGCGGCGAGCTCGCCGGCGTCCTTGGCGACGGCGGTGATGCCGAGGATCTTCCCGGTGTCGGCGTCCACGACGATCTTGACGAAGCCGCGGGTGTCGCGGTTGACCAGTGCGCGGGGCACGTGGTGCAGGGGCAGGACGCGGCAGTCGCAGCGGATCCCGGCGGCGACGACGTCCTTCTCGGTCATCCCGACCGCGCCGATCGCCGGGCCGGTGAACGTCACCCTCGGCAGTCGGGCGTAGTCCACGGCCCGATCGGCGTCGGCGAACGCGTTCTCGGCGACGAGGGTGCCGTGGTGGGCGGCGACGTAGACGAACTCGGGGTGGCCGGTCACGTCGCCCGCGGCCCAGATCCGCGGGTGGGAGGACTGCATCCGGTCGGAGACGACCACCTCGCCGAGGTCCCCGGTCTTGACCCCGACCCTGTCGAGGCCGAGCCCATCGGTGGCCGGTCGTCGTCCGAGGGCGACGAGCACCTGGTCGGCGCGGAACTCCTCCCGGCCGCCGGCGACGTCCGCGGTGACGACGGCCTGCCCGGTCGCGGCGTCGCGGGACACCCGCGTCGGCAGCGCGCGGCGGACCACCCGGATGCCCTCGTCGGCGAACACCTCCTGCAGCGTCCTGGACACCTCCGGCTCCTCCTTCGACGCGAGCCGGGACCGGACCAGCACGGTGACCTGGGAGCCGAGCCGGGCGAACAGCTGCGCCTGCTCCAGGGCGACGTAGCCGCCGCCGAGCACGAGCAGGGACTCAGGGAGTTCGGTCAGCTCCATCGCCGTGGTCGAGGTCAGGTACCCGGTCTGGTCCAGGCCGTCGATCGGCGGGGCCCACGGCCGAGAGCCGGTCGCGACCAGGTAGTGCCCGGCCTCGATCGTCTCGGTGCTCCCGTCGTCCCCGGCGACCTGGAGGACCGGTGCGTCGGGGGTGCCGGCGAACGCGGCGTCGCCGCGGCGGACGGCCCAACCGTAGGAGTCGGCGACGTCGGCGTACTTCTCGCCCCGCAGCGACTCGACCAGCGCCTGCTTCCCGGCGATCAGGGCGGGCATGTCCACTGGCCCCGCCGTCGTCGCGATCCCCGGGAACCGGTCGGCGGCGTCGGCCGCGGAGTGCCGTGCGTCGGCCGCGGCGATCAGGGCCTTCGACGGCACGCAGCCGGTGTTCACGCAGGTGCCACCGAGCGTCCCGCGCTCGATCATCACCACCGACTTGCCGAGCGTGGTCGCGCGGATCGCGGCGGCGAACGCACCACCGCCCGATCCGATGATGGCGAGGTCGTACTTCGTGGGCATCGCAGCTCCCGTCACTTGGGTTTCTCTTCTTTCTCGGCCATACTGGACCTTCCAGTGCAGGGGAAGGTCAAGAAGGCTTCTGCCGAAAGAAAAGGGGGCCTGCGATGCGCATCGGGGAACTCGCCGAGCGGGCGGGAACGACGGCGAAGACGCTGCGGTTCTACGAGGAGCAGGGCCTGCTGCCCCCGGCCGAGCGCACGCCGTCCGGATACCGCGACTACGCGCCCGAGACGGCCGCCCGGATCGACTTCGTCCACCGCGGCCAGGCCGCGGGCCTCACCCTCGCCCAGATCCGCCAGATCCTCGACATCCGCGACGGCGGCGCTGCTCCCTGCGAGCACGTGCGCGATCTCCTCGACGCGCGCCTCGCCGAGATCGAGCAGCAGATCGCCCAGCTCACAGCGCTCCGAGACACCATCGCCGAGCTCAGGCACGACGCCGCGCAGCCCGACCCCGACTCGTGCAGCGCGGACCAGGTCTGCCGGTACCTGTAGCTCACGGAAAATCCTCTCGGCTCTCCCAAGCGACGAGAACGGAAAGTCGTGCAGAATCCCCCGTCCGCCAAATAGCGCCAAATCAAATAACGCGCACTACCAATAGCTTTCCGCCCAGTCCTTGATCTTGAACCAGGGAGCTCCCATCTCGACCTGCAGCGCTTTTGCTTCGCGCGACATCGCCACCACGCAACCGTCGTTGTTCGAGAGCACCACAACGGGGCGGCCGTACAGGGAGGGGTCGAAGACCCGCTCGCAGCTCGCGTAGAACGACTCGCAGTCCACGAGCGCGATCATTCGCCTACGCTCGGAGGACACGATGCAGGCTCCTCGTCACAACACCCCAGATGTGGAGTTCCGACAGCTCCGCGACCTCGATATCAGGGTGACGGCTGTTCTCGGCCGAGAGCACCACGCCCGCCCGCGTCACGCGAAGGCGCTTCACCGTCATCTCGCCGTCGACGACGGCGACGACGACGTGGCCGTCCTCGGGGCGGATCGAGCGGTCCACGATTAGCTCGTCGCCGTCGTAGATCCCGGCACGGGTCATGCTGTTACCGCGTGCGCGGATCAGGAACGTGGACACCCGGTTCGGCATCAAGTGCTCATTCAGATCAATCTCGGTCGTCTCGTAGTCCTGCGCGGGGGAAGGGAAGCCGCACGCGGCCTCGACGTCCGCGAAGGGGACGGTGCCGATGGGCGCCTCAGAATCGAGTGCCCGGACCTTTTCCACCCACATAACCACCCCCGCGCTCATCGAACATATGTTCGACTGCCTATTATGCGTCGCTCATCCGACAGGGCGCTAATCTGCTGGCGTGTTGAGAGGAGCGATGACGTGGAATCTGAGGGTGTAGGTGGATAGTATCCGAGCTATGACCACTGATCGCGATAAGCCGGCGTTCGAACCTGTCCTGCTCGATCTCTCACATGATGACGATTACACCGTTCTCATCCATGCTCTCGAAGAGTACGAGGGGGCGATGCAGAATGACGCCGATGACGAAAGGTATAGGGATGCGCAGGGGCAGACTGCCGTGATCCCAAGTCAGGAATCTGAGTATCAGGCGCTCGCAGACCGTGCTCGCGATCTTCGTCTGGAAATCGAGCGTCAGATCGACGCAAATGGCGACGCCCGCTCAGGGGCACGCGGATAGGGGTAAGTGTGCTTGATCCAAGTGATGACAATCCGGGTGAAGGTAGCGTCCTAGGGACGAGGCGACCCGCGATGTTGCCCAGCGGATCGAAGATCTCGTAGCTATCCGTCGCGCACAGATTGACGGCGAACGGCGCACACGTTCAGTCCGGGATCGCGACGAAGAGTACGAGCGACGAAGCCGTGCAAACCGTACCTGCTGAAGGCGACGGTGCACAGCAAAATGTTCCGGTTGCATCTAAATTCCAAGCATGACCAACACGACTTCCCCTGCTCCAGGGTGGTACTTGAATGAGAGAAACCAGCCGCAATGGTGGGATGGAGCGCGCTGGGGAGTGGTGGCGCGTCGGTCGGCGAACCTTCTCGAGGCCCAGAGATCAGAAATGATGCCGCGTGAGCATTTCAGCTTCGGTGGCTCTCAGCCCCAAAAAGGTAGGGGAGGCCATTGCGTTCCTCGTTTTGATGGGCACCATAGGTGGCCATCACTTTTACCTAGGCAACACGTGGCGAGCAGTGCTGTTGGCCTGCCTGACCGCGATCAATATAGGGATAGCCGTCTTCTTGCCAGCGCTTGCATTAGCAAATTGGGTTCTTTGTGGGGCAGTGCTATTGATTTTGATCGTGGACCTCTTCTTAATGAAGAAGGACGTTGCTCAGAGCAACGCGAGGCTTGGTCTCGATGGCGGCTTATTGCTACCGTCAGAGCTTCCGCGTTCCTGAAAGTAGAAAGTGCCCCACCCTTGGTGGGGCACTTTCTACTTAAGCGCTACTTCGTCTTTGCCGCGGGCGGCGGCGGGGGTGGCGTAGCGTTCGACGGGCGTGCAATGGGGCGATATTGAATCTTTGCCGGTTGCTGGCCAAGTTCAATGTATTTACCTGTAGATGTAGACCGGACGTATCGACCAGTCATGGTCTGCCTTGGTTTTCCGATTGGAATCTGTGCCATGATCGACCTCCTACGGTCAATTGTGCCTCAGGAGGCTAAGAATGCCCACGACTTTATGGGGTATCACTCTCTATATCGCCGCTCTTTTTCCTGGGGTTGCTTACGCATTCGCTAGGGAGGGTCACCGCGCTGTCGCGAAAAGGACGGTGCTGCGGGAAACCGTCACCTTTGTGTTCGTCAGTTTCGTTTGCGATGCCATTGTCATCGTTGTCATTTTGTTTGCCGCTATTTGGTTTCGTCCTTTAGGAACGGTCATACTCCAGCTCGTCCAAGGAGATTTCTCTTGGGTGTCAGACAATCTACTTCTTGCGGCCCTGTTCGCATGCGGAATTATTGCGCTCACAACGTTGCTCGGCTTTGCGCTTGGCTCGAAGTGGATTTACGAAGGGGGTTTGAAGAAGTTGTGGGACGCCCCTACTCCACGAGATGAATCTGCATGGACGAAAGTATTCAAGCATGAGGATGGCGAAGTAGTCGACGTATCTCTGGTGCTCAAGTCTGGCGCTTGGGTAGGTGGAGTGCTTAACAGTTTCGATGATGACCCAGACCCACATGTGAACCGGGAAATAACGATCATCAATCCGATGTACCGAGAAGCCGGCGGTGAGAAGGAAGCTCCAACCGAGACTCACTTCGCGGTTATCTCCGCTTCGGAGATAGAGCTATTGCAAGCAACGTTGAGGAAAGCTCCAGCAGATGACGTCGCGATGTTGGACCAGAACGAAGGAAGTACTGACCAAGATTAACGGTCGTTTATGAGACATAAATAAAGCGCTATCAATTTGTGAATGACAGCGCTCCGTGGCGGCGTTCTGACGTCGCTATGTGACGTGTCTTCGCAGCTTGGTTCTCGCCAGGCTCAGGTCGGTGCCGGGCGGACTTGCTGCACGGATGCGCATCGGCGGGCACTCCTAAAAGTCTCGCGCGGGACATTTCGCTTTCGGACTGTCAGGCATGGCCAGGGGAGGCTTCGATACCGGCGCGTGCGGATGACGCGACAGGTGCTGGACTCATCACAGTCGCACGTAGGCAGCGCCTGCCCATTGTTGTCGCGCGAGGTAGCCCACGGCCGCAGCCACGGTTGACACCCCGTCGAGCAACGAATCGTCGTCGACGCCTTCTCGGCTCATGCTGTTCTGACACGCCAGCACCTGTACGCCAGCACTGTGGATTGTCGCGACGAGATCGTCTCGGTAGGCACCGCCTGCAATGAGGCCGCGCACTGCACCGCCCTGGACGACGACTTGGACCATCGCATCGGGATCCAGATCGTGGACTGCGTTTCGTGCAACGCGTAACGCGACGGTGAGGACTCCAGCGTCCTCGGCGAGGACGTGGATGACGAGTCCGTTCCGAGTGGTCATCAGGCCAGGGAGAGGAAGAGCTTCTCCAGCTCGTCGGGATTGGTGGCGTTGTCTGCGTCCGGGGTGGTCATGCAGTCGCGAAGAGCGGTGGAAATGACGAGGAAACCGGCCCGATCCAGAGCTTTAGAGACTGCGGAGAGCTGCTGCACGACGTCGCGGCAGTGAGCGTCGTCTTCAACGGCGCCGATCACCGCGGTGAGCTGTCCTTGCGCACGCTTCAGACGGTTGAGCACCTTCCGCTTCGCCTCCTGATCGTGCACCAGCGAATCGGGGCTTTCAGATGCACTGCTCATCAGTGTTTCCTTCCGTCGAGTTGACAACAACTATACCCCCCGGGGTATGGTGTCCATAAGGTTTTAAAGATACCCCCGGGGGTATTGCCGGAAAGGGAGAAAACATGTGTCGAGCTACGAAGTGCCGAACCTGTGGAAAGACGACCTGGGCCGGCTGCGGCCAGCATGTGTCCTCGGTACGCGCGTCGGTGCCCGCGTCGCAGTGGTGCAATGGCAACCACACGCGCGGTGAGGTGCAGGCTGCACAGTCGAAGCAGGGCGGGTTCTTCTCGCGCCTGTTCGGGCGGTGACCGACGATGGCGACCACTGAACTCACGAGCGACACCTTCGCCACGGCGACACAGGGAGACGGGATTGTTCTCGTCGACTTCTGGGCGGCCTGGTGCGGCCCGTGCCGCTCGTTCGCTCCGGTGTTCGAGGCGGCGTCGGAGAAGCACTCCGACATCGTGTTCGCGAAAGTGGACACCGAAGCTGAACCGGAGGTGTCCTCCGCTCACCGCATCACCTCGATCCCGACGCTGATGGTGATCCGCGACGGCGTGCTGGTGTTCAAGCAGCCTGGTGCTTTGCCTGCCCCGCAGCTCGAGCTGCTGATCACCAAGGCCCGCGAGCTGGACATGGATGACGTCCGCCGCCAGATCGCCGCCTCCAAGACGGCTGCCTGATCGTGTGCGCTCAAATCACCTGCCCCTTCTGCGGCAAGCCCACGTGGGCCGGCTGCGGCCAGCACATCGACGATGCCCTCGCCGACGTCCCCGAAGACCAGCGCTGCACCTGCGCGCACTGACCCCCGCGAAAGCAGATCCCCATGCTCCTCGAACGCTTGTATGACGACGACCTCGCGCACGCCAGCTACCTGATCGGCTGCCAGCGGAACGGTGAAGCGATTGTGGTCGATCCCCGCCGCGACGTGCAGGTCTACCTCGACCTCGCCGCGAAGCACGGCATGACCATCACCGCCGTCACCGAAACCCACATCCACGCCGACTACCTCTCCGGCACCCGCGAACTCGCCGCACGCACCGAAGCGACGATGTACGTCTCCGCCGAAGGCGGGCCCGACTGGCAGTACGGTCCCGGATTCGATGACGCCACCCGGATGACGCACGGTCAGCGCATCACCCTCGGCAACATCACCCTCGAAGCAGTGCACACCCCCGGCCACACCCCCGAGCACCTCTCTTTCCTCGTCACCGATGGAGCCGCCACCTCCGACCCGGGCTACTTCCTCAGCGGCGACTTCGTCTTCGTCGGCGACATCGGCCGCCCCGACCTGCTTGATGAAGCCGCCGGCGGCACCGACACCCGCTTCCAGGGCGCACGCGACCTGTTCGCCAGCATCCGCGACCGCTTCCTCACCCTCCCGGACTACGTACAGGTCCTCCCCGCACACGGGTCCGGCTCGGCGTGCGGCAAGGCCCTCGGCGCCGTCCCCACCTCCACGGTGGGATACGAGCGACGCTTCGCCTGGTGGGCGCCGTACCTGTCCGCCGGTGACGAGCAGGGCTTCATCGACTCTCTCCTGGGTGATCAGCCTGACGCGCACGCCTACTTCGCCCGGATGAAGCGGCAGAACCGCACCGGTCCCGCTCTGCTGGGCGAGCTCGCACCGCTGCCGCAGATCGACGCCTCCGACCTGTCCGCCGCGCTGGAGGAAGACAGCGTCATCCTCATCGACACCCGCCACCACTCACAGGTACACCAGGGCACCGTGCCCGGCGCGCTCAACGTTCCCGGCGAAGCGAAAGCCGCCAGCTACGCCGCCTGGGTCTACGACCCTGAAACCGAGACACGCCCCCTCGTCGTTTTGGCAGACTCGACCGATGCGGCCGGGCGGTTCCGCGACCACTTGCTGCGGGTGGGGATCGACACCGTCCACGGCTCCATCGCAACCCTCGACGGACTGCAGCTCATGCAGCCGAAGACCATCGCGCCCACGGACATCGACCAGGTGAAGCACGCCCTCCTGCTCGATGTGCGCAACCGCACCGAATACAACGCCGGACACATCCCCGGTGCCGCCCAACTCTCCGGCGGTCGTGCCCTCTGGCACACCGACGAGCTCCCCGCCTCGGGTGTCATCCTCACCTACTGCCAGAGCGGCGTCCGTAACAGCGTCATCGCCAGCGCGCTTCGCCGAGCCGGTCACGATGTCGTTGAGATCGAAGGCAGCTACCGCGCCTGGCTCGCCGCCACAACGGCGCAGCCCGCCGCGAACGCCGCCTGACCCCTCGAGGAGCCCGAATGACTCTGCCCGTGATCACCGCGATGATTCTCGCAACGGTGGTCGGCGTCTCACTCGGGCTCCTCGGCGGAGGCGGATCCATCCTCGCCGTCCCCGTCTTCACCCTGGTGTTAGGGATGGAAACGCGAGAGGCGATCGCGTCTTCCCTCTTCGTCGTCGCGGTGACCAGCACCATCGCCGTCCTGATGCGCACGAGTACGAGAACCGTGAAATGGGGAGTCGGTGCCGCGTTCGGGGTGACAGGGATGCTCGGCGGACTCGCCGGTGCATCCGTGGGGCGGTTCGTTCCCGACGTTCTCCTCTCCGTCCTTTTCGGCGGCGTCATGATCGTCACGGCACTCGCGATGATCCGCGGTCGTCGTACGCCCGCCTCATCCGAGCGACCCCGAACGCGCAGCTCTCATGTCCTACGCGTCGTGATCATCGGGGTGTCGGTGGGGTTCCTCACCGGGCTGCTCGGGGCGGGTGGAGGTTTCCTCATCGTCCCTGCGCTGCTGATCTTCGGCCTCCCCATCGCCGCGGCCACCAGCACATCACTCCTCGTCATCGCATTGAACTCCACCGCAGGACTCGCCGCACAGGTGTTCACCACCGCGATCCCGTGGGAAACCGTTCTTCCTTTCACAGCCTTCGCCGTCGCCGGCTCCGTCGCCGGGATGCTGCTCGCCAGGAAGTTGTCCGCCCCAGTGCTCCGCAAAAGCTTCGGCTTCTTCGTCCTCGCCGTGGGCGTCGTCATGCTCACAACGACGATCCTGCGCCTCGCACCTCTTCTTTGACCCTCCAGGAATCACTCATGGCCGTCACCCCCGCTGCCGTCCCCCCGCGGGTCGGCGCCCTCATCGAGGGCTACCAGGGGCCTGTCATCGACGAACGTGCGGTCCGGGTCGCGGCCGGTCTTCTGCTGACGCTCGGACTTGTTGCCGCCACCGCCGCACTCGCGTTCGGGACCGCTCGCCCGCTGCAAATGTTCGGGATGTTCTTCTTGCTCGACGTGCTGACTCGCCTCCTCGTCAGTGATCGGTTGTCGATCACCCTGGCGTTGGGACGACTCGCGAGTCGCTCCCACTCCCCGCGCTGGGTCGGCGCCCCACAAAAGGCCTTCGCGTGGTGGCTGGCCGTCGGCATCGCCACCACCTCGTGCATCGCACTGGGCTCCGGCGCCATCCCTCTCCAAGGGGCACTCGCCCTATGCGGTGTCTGCTTCACCCTCCTGGCTCTCGAAGCGATCTTCGGCTGGTGCGCGGGCTGCCACCTCCACCGCCGTCTCAGCCGACACCCCACACATCACTGCGCCGACCGCTCCTGCAACCTCTAACCCCAAACCCCCGAAAGGACCCCATGCGTCGCTTCGCCCTCGTTACAGTCACCGCACTCGTCGCCGCCTTCGCGCTCACGAGTTGCACCGCGCCAACCACCGCCCAACCTGCGGTCAGCTCGGATGCGATCGTCATCGACGTCCGCACACCCGCCGAACACGCCAAAGGGCATCTCGATGGGGCACTCCTGCTCGACGTCACCGCCGGCGAGCTGCAGGCGGCAATCCCTGACCTGGACCCCCATGCCGACTACGTCGTCTACTGCCGTTCAGGTCAACGCGCCGCCGCCGCCGTCGAGCTGATGGAAGAAGCGGGATTCACCCAGGTACGCAACCTCGGCTCGCTCGCAGACGCCGCGGCCGCGACGGGGCTATCGGTCGTTCAGACTGATTGACCATCCTCACCCACGCTCCAGAAGTGGAGGATTGGTGCGCGCCTCAAAAAGTAGTCCATTAATAAGACACGCGGAGCGACATTTGACCCATGGGAGGAGGGGATCAAGGATTTCCGTTCACTTGCACGGCGTCGCGCAGGTCAACTGCGGTGGACTTCCAGATCAGTTCAGTCATTGCTGTATAGTTCAGCGTATGCTGACTATAGATTCTCGTTTGGATGTGATGAACCGGCTGGGGCGGGCGATGGCCGACCCCACCCGGTCGCGTATACTGCTGACCCTGCTTCAGCGCCCGGCCTACCCGGCCGAGCTGGCCCGATACCTGGAGCTGACGCGGCCGAACGTGTCGAACCACCTGGCGTGCCTGCGGGACTGTGGGCTCGCGGTCGCCGTGCCCCAGGGCCGCCAGACCCGGTATGAGATCGCGGATCCGCATCTGAGCCGGGCGCTGACCGCCCTGGTCGAAGTGACCCTCGCGGTCAACGAGAACGCGCCGTGCCTGGACCCGGCCTGCTCGGCGCCGGGATGCTGCAGCACGGGGGTGGAGGCATGATCCTGTCCTCGATCTTGCAGGCAATCGGCCTGTTCATCGCCACGAATATCGACGACATTATCGTGCTCTCGCTGTTCTTCGCCCGCGGCGCGGGCCAGCGCGAGACCACCGCCCGCATCCTGGTCGGCCAGTATCTGGGCTTCGTGGGCATCCTGGGCGCGGCCGTGCTGGTCTCCCTGGGGGCCGGGGCGTTCCTGCCCCCGGAGGTCATCCCGTACTTCGGACTCATCCCCCTGGGCCTGGGCCTGTGGGCCGCCTGGCAGGCCTGGCGTGGGGACGGCGACGACGATGACGACGAGGCCAAGGTCGAAGGCAAGAACGTGGCGGTGTGGACCGTGGCCGGGGTGACCTTCGCCAACGGCGGGGACAACATCGGGGTCTACGTCCCGGTCTTCCTCAGCGTGGGCCCGGGCGCCGTGGTGGCTTACTGCATCGTGTTCCTGGCGCTGGTGGCGGTGCTGGTCGCCCTGGCCAAGTTCGTCGCCACCCGCCGGCCGATCGCCGAGGTCCTGGAGCGCTGGGAACACATCCTGTTCCCCATCGTGCTGATCGGTCTGGGTGCCTTCATTCTGGTCAGCGGCAGGGCCTTCGGCTTCTAACTGCGTCACCGGCCCCGCACGCGGCGCCGGTGACGCAGATCGGCAGCCTCGACCACAAGGAGGTCTCCGACCATGGCCGATGCCGACGTCCTGGTGATCGGCACCGGCCCCAAGTTGCGGACAGCTTCACTTCTGAGCGGACGCCCTGTGCCGCCATTTATCTCAGCAAGAATGCCGCCACATACCTGCAAAAGTCACACAGAAACCGTGTCGTAAACCCATGTATCGCAACGTACGTCTGTAATACACCGAGCATATGGCACTGATCGGTTACGCCCGTGTCTCTACTCGCGAGCAGAACCCTGAAGGTCAGACTGATGTGTTGAGCTCGTCCGGGTGCGAGAAGCTGTTCGTCGATCGTGGCGACTGCACCACCTCCGGCTGCGGCGTCAAGGCCGAAGCCATGCCCATCACCGAGGGGATGGGCCGATGAGCGAGGAGTGCTGCGGTCCCGACGAGTCCAAAACGATCAGACCCAAGCCCGCCGCTCCAGTGCTCGACGGCGATGCGTGCTGCGGCCCCAAACTGCCCCCGGTATTCGCGAAGTCTCAGGAGGAAGAAGGCGAGCATGCGACGCGGCCCCCCTCGTGGCGCGACCCGGCACTGCTGCCCTCCGCCTTCTCCGGCACCGCCCTCGTGATCGGCTACCTCCTCGAGTCGAGCGGCGTAGAGATCCCCGCGCTCGTGCTGCAATGGGTCGCGCTGCTCTTCGGCGCCTACACCTTCGTCCCCAGCACCGTGCGACGCCTGATCCGTGGGCGCGTTGGCGTGGGCCTGCTCATGACGATCGCCGCAATCGGCGCCGTCGCCCTCGGGCACGTCGGTGAAGCTGCGGCGCTCGCTTTCCTCTTCTCCCTTGCCGAGGCGCTCGAAGACCGGGCCATGGATCGCGCCAAGGAAGGCCTGCGCGCCCTACTCTCGCTCATCCCCGACATCGCGCGCATCTCCCGACTGCACGGCGAAGAAACGATCCCCGTCGCGGAACTGCGCGAGCTCGACATCCTCATCATCGGGGCGGGGGAGCGGGTCGCTACCGATGGGATCGTCGTCGACGGCACCTCGAGCATCGACACCTCCGCCGTCACCGGCGAGTCCATCTCCGTCGCGGTGCGCCCGGGCGACGCAGTTCCGGCCGGAGCGATCAACGGTTCCGGCACCCTGCGGATCGAGGCAACCGCCGACGGCCGCGACAACTCGCTCACCCAGATCGTCGCTCTCGTCGAGCAGGCGCACGCCCGGAAGGGGGAGCGTGCCAGACTCGCCGATCGGATCGCCAGGCCGCTTGTACCGACCGTGCTTATCGTCGCCGCGCTCGTGGTCGTCTTCGGTTTCATTGTGGGAGATCCGACCACCTGGATCGAGCGGGCCCTCGTCGTGCTCGTCGCAGCCTCCCCGTGCGCACTCGCGATCGCCGTCCCGGTGACGGTGATCAGTGCGATCGGCTCCGCGTCGAAGTACGGCGTCGTCATCAAGTCCGGGCAGGCCTTCGAACAGCTCGGCACGATCCGCACCGTCGCCCTCGACAAGACCGGTACCCTCACCCGCAATGAGCCGCAGGTCGTCGAGGTTGCCAGCTACGGTTACGCCGAACATGAGGTGCTCGACTTCGCCGCCGCGCTCGAAGTCTCAAGCACCCACCCGCTCGCTGCCGCCATCGTCGCCGCAGCTCCGAACGCGAAGCCCGGGCAAGACGTCGCAGAGGAAGCCGGCCACGGCATCACCGGTGTCGTCGACGGCCGCCGCATCCGCGTCGGCAACACCCGCTGGCTCGACCCGGGCGCGCACCGGGAGGCCGCCGCGCAGCTGGCCGAACGAGGCATGACGGTCGTGGTGGTCGAGGTCGATGGGCAACTCGCTGGGCTCATCGGGATCCGCGATGAGCTTCGCGCGGAGTCGGCCGAGACGATCCGCATGATGCGCGACATGGGCATCACCCCCATCATGCTCACCGGCGACAACGAACGCACCGCCCGCGCACTGGCGGCCGAGGCCGGCATCCAAGACGTCCGTGCCGAGCAGCTCCCCGCAGACAAGGCCGGCGCCATCGGCGCACTCGCGGCTGCGTCGCCGACGGCGATGGTCGGCGACGGCATCAACGATGCCCCCGCGCTCGCGACGGCAACCGTCGGCATCGCGATGGGGGTTAAGGGCTCCGCCGCCGCCATCGAATCCGCCGACGTCGCCTTCACCGGTCACGATCTGCGCTTCATCCCGCAAGCTCTCGCACATGCACGCCGCGGCCGACGCATCATGACGTGGAACATCGGACTCGCCCTGGCCATCATCATCGTGCTCTTCCCCCTGGCGCTCTTCGGCGTGCTCGGCCTAGCCGGGGTCGTACTCGTGCACGAGCTGGCCGAGGTGCTCGTCATCCTCAACGGCATCCGGGCCGCGCGCCGGCCAACAGGTGCGAGGCCCCAGGCCCTGTCGCCGACCGCTACGCCGACGCCGGTCGACACGCCTGAGAACACGCTCGCAAAGTAGCAGTCCTATCTCCCCTTAGGGTTTCGATGCTAAATTGTTACATAACTATGGAGGTGACGAAGTGATGGGTGCACGCTCGGCGGCGCGACGACCGCTGTCTCGGCGTGCGCTCCTCACCCTCGTCTGGGTCGGTGCATTCGTCGTCCTCGGCCTGGCCGGGCTGCGGGCGCACAGCACCGAACTCGCCAGCGTCCCCGTCGTGGCCGAGGGTGCAGCAAGCAGCACCACCGCCTCGGCAGCCCCAGGCGACACGATCGTCGAAGGGGGCGAGCTCGCCGCCCACGGCAGTGTGCAAAGCTGGCACCTCGATCTCCTCACGGTCTGCATGCTCAGCATGCTCGCCACCCTCATGCTGTTCGTCCTCTTCACCCGGCGACCCTGGCTGCAGCAGCGACTCGGCAGGATCCGCGACTGGGCGGTCGCTCTGCCCCGCGCCCCCGCGCGCCCGCAGCCACTGCTGCTACTTCACTCGATCTCTCGCACCTGATCGGTACCGGGAACCCCACGCACGGGTAACCCGCGAAGCTCCGCGCGCCTCGACGAGGTGCCGCATTCTCGCTGAGAGCTTCCCTGGCCCCGTGTGAGCGCTGCCCTCGGCGTGACGCCGTCCGGCACCGCGGATCCTCGAACCTCACGCGGGCGCAGGAGCGCCCCCGATCAGGAGAAAGCACTTTGAACTCCACAGATTCACCGATCGAAGCCAAGCACTTCCTCTTCACCCTTGGCACCCTGGGCGCGAGCATCGTCTGCGCCATCGCCTCGTTCTTCGTCCTCGGAGTCGTCTTTTGAAGCGCCGCCGGTACCCAGAGCAGTCCGCGGAGCCTAAGCGGAGCACTTGGGTCGAACCCGTCGTCTTCGACGACCGGCCGGCCGAAGCCTCGGCACAGCCCCGCCGATCCAAGCATGCAGCCGCTGCTTCGCCATCGGCGCTGCGTCCCCTGATTCCGATGCCGCCCATCGCTAACCCCCTTACCGGAGGGGCGACTGCCCCAGGTGGCGGGGCAGTCGCCCAGGAGAGCCCGGAGCGGCGTCGTCCGAGGCTGCGCAGCTTCATCGTCGGCAGCTCGGCGCTCGCCAGCGTCGCCGTACTCGTCGCAGGCGCCGTCTTCCCGGCGACCACCGCCGCACTCGCCGACAGCCCCGTGCTCGCAAACCGACAACAGGCCTTCGTCACTGGGGACACCACCGACACCCCATCGCTCATCGACGAGATCCAGATCTCCCCGGTCACCATCGCCGCTCCTGACCTCGGATTGAACGGCGGGTCGCTCACTGTCAGCGGTCTCGCCGACACGAAGCTGGAATACCCCTTCGCCCAGGAAGTGCCCCTTACCGATGGCTTCGGGTACCGCCCCGCGCCGGTTGCAGGCTTCCACGACGCGCAGGATATGGGCGCCGCCGGCGGCACCCCGATCCGCATCGTCGGAGACGGTGTGATTACCGAGGCTGGTTGGGCCTCCGACGGGTGCGGCTTCTCGCTGCAAGTCCAGCACCAGGTCGCTGGGCAGAACGTGTTTAGCCGGTACTGCCACATGCAGGCGAACTCTCACTCCTGGCAGGTTGGGCAACCCGTTAAGGGCGGAGACCAAGCCGGGCTCGTGGGCACCACTGGCATGTCCTTCGGGAACCACCTGCACCTGGTGATGCGCGTCGAAGACGAACCTGTCGATCCGCTGCCGTTCATCGCCGCGAACTCGAAGTAGCCCCTCCCCGGCGAGCGATCGCCGGCCTCAGTAAGGACATCCCCTGCCCGTGTATCCCGCGAAGGCCAGCCTCGAGCTCGGCGACCTCTTCCAGTTCGATCTGCTCAGCGTGTCGCCGCTCGCCTGGCTCGCCATCGTCTGCCTCGCCCTATACCTCGCGGGAGCGATCTCCCTATGGATGCGCCGCAAACGATGGGGTATCAGTTCGACGCTTCTGTTCACGTTCGGATGCGTCATATGGTTTGCGGCAACCGGCCTGACCGCGAACGCCTACGCCGAGGAACTCGTCGCGGTGCTGCTCTTTCAGCAGATTACGCTTATGGTCGTCGTGCCCCCGTTCCTGCTCATGGGATCCCCGGGCCGGCTGTTGCTGCGCTCCACCCCGCGCCGCGGGGTCGGGCGCCCCGTGCTGCGCCTGGCCCTCTGCGCCTACCGCTCGCGCACCGCCCGGGTGCTCTTGCACCCGGCCACCGTGATCATCATCGCCGTTCTCGCCTTCCCCACCCTTTACTTCACCGACACGGTGAGCTGGTTCCTCGAGCTCCCGTCCGGGCATCTCATCCTGCTCACCCTGTTCCTTGCCTTCGGTATGATCGGTGCCGCCCCGCTGTGGTCACTCGACCCACTGCCGCGCGCCCCCTCATTCGTCGTGCGCATCGTCGACGTGCTCCTCGAAATCCAGATCCACGCGACCTTTGGACTCATACTGCTGCGCAGCACCGAGCCCATGTTCCGCTGGTACGCCGCCGACCCTGACGCCTGGAAGATCAGCCGCGCCCTCGACCAGGCCATCGCCGGCGGCCTGATCTGGTCGTACGGAGAGCTGCCGCTGATCATCGTGCTCATCGTCACCATCTCCAAATGGCGCACCAGCGATCTGCGGCAAGCGAAACGCCGCGAAGCGCAGGAGGATGCCGAGCTGGACGCCTACAACGCCTACCTCGCTTCTAAGTTCGGAAAGGAGCAGTGATGGCGACCGTCCTCACCTTCGCGCTCACCGGGATGCTCGGCCTGCTCGCCATCTTCCAGATCGCTCTGGCCGCCGGCGCGCCGCTCGGCAAGTTCGCCTGGGGCGGAGAACACACCACCCTCCCGCTCAACCTCCGCTTCGGCGCGATCTCCGCCGTGCTCCGCTACGCCTTCATCGTCTTCATCGCCCTCGATCGCAGCGGCACCATCGCTGTGCTCCCCGAGGAGTTCAGCTTCTGGGTGATGTGGCTCATCGTCGCCCACCTCGGGTTCAGCGTGATCCTCAGCCTGCTCTCCAAGAGCAAGTACGAGAAAATGACGCTCGCCCCCTACACGTTCGCGATGGGTGTGCTCAGCCTGCTCATCGCCCTCCAATAGGCCGCAGCATGGCGTGCGAGTCAGTCCATTCCCATGATCAGCGAGCACCCGCTCGTTACAATCGGGGTGTGTTCCCAGTTTCCCGCAGCGCCCGCACAACGCGGCGACGATTCACGATGAGAGCCGCAACGCTGCTCCTCGCCGCAATCGTCACCGTCGTGGGCCTGTGGGGTGTCTCCCATGCCGATGACGTCGGCCTGTCCACGCCGGCGGCCGCCTCGAGCACGGTCGCTGCCGCCTCCGTCGACGTCGCCGTCGGGCACCTCGTCGACACAGCGGGGGAGGCCGCCGCCAGCGACGGCATCGTGATCGGCGTCGTCACCTGCCTGCTCGGGATCCTCTGCGGCTTCGCCTTGGCGACGCTGATCGTGTTCCTGCTCCGCTGCCGACAGCTGCGCTTCCAGCGCCAGCGACCCCAGCTCGCCCCGATCGCCGCAGCTGCCGCCTTCGACCATCGCGGCCGGCATCGCTTCGGCCTGCACCACCTCAGTCTCCTGCGCATCTAAGCGCTCCTCACGCTGCCCCTTGGGGCAGGAACGGGCCGGCACGTCCGCCGTGCCCGCGACCGCGCGTTGAGGATTGAGGAGAACCGAGAACTTGAGGACGTCCAGAACGACGTACCTGCTGATGACCGCACTCGTGGCGACCGCCGCGATCAGCACCGGGCTGATCGGCTGCACCGCCGCCGAGCCGATGTCGGAACAGTACCAGCAGGGCAGCGTACGAAGCGGCACCTCCGACGGCCGCATCGTCGAGATCCCCGTCGACGAGCGCGGCGCCGCCGTGAGCTTCAGCGGCACCACCGAATACGGTGACCCCGTGTCAAGCGACGACTACGCCGGGCAGGTGTACGTCGTCAACTTCTGGTACGCCGCCTGCGGCCCCTGCATCATCGAAGCCCCCATGCTCGAAGAGGTCTGGCAGAACTACCAGGACGAGGGCGTCGGATTCCTCGGCATCAACATCTACGACCAGCCCGCAACCGCCGTCGCCTTCGCCGAAGAGAACGGCATCACCTACCCCAGCGTGATCGACGTGAACGACGGCCGCGTCAAGCAGGCCTTCGCCGGCGTCACTCCGATCCAAGCCACCCCCACCACGCTCGTGCTCGACCGTGAGGGGCGGGTCACGGCCCGCATCATCGGGCAACTCGAATCGGCCTCCATCCTCGACACGCTCGTCGCCGACGCACTCGCGGAGACCTCATGAGCCCGAGCGATCTCGTCTTCGACGGCGCACTCTGGGCCGGGGTGCTCATCGCCGCTCTCGCCGGCTTCGTCTCCTTCGCCTCCCCGTGCGTGCTCCCACTCGTGCCCGGCTACTTCGGCTACCTCGGCTCCGCCGTCGCCCCCGTCGAACAGAGCACCGCACCCGCAGGCAGCACCACGGCACAGCGCCGGCGCCTGCTCCTCGGCGTGCTCCTGTTCATCGTCGGGTTCTCCGTCGTGTTCGTCACCGTCACCGTGCTCGGCGGCGTCTTCGGCCAAGTCTTCCTCTCCTACGCCGACATCGCCACCCGCATCCTCGGCGTCGTGGTGATCGTCATGGGCCTCGCCTTCGTCGGCGTCTTCCGCAAGATGCAGCGCACCGTCCGCCCCCGCTTCCGAGCACGCCTGGGACTCGCCGGAGCCCCGCTACTCGGCCTCGCCCTCGGCATCGGCTGGACGCCGTGCATCGGGCCGACCCTCGCCGCGATCATCTCCGTCTCGTGGAACCTCGGCGATCCCATCCGTGCGGGGCTGCTCGGCGTCGCCTACTCGCTCGGCCTCGGCATCCCGTTCCTGCTGCTCGCCCTCGGGCTCGGCTGGGCGACCCGCTCGATGTCGTTCCTGCGCCGCCACATCCGCACCATCAACATCGCCGGCGGCGTCGTGCTCGTCCTGCTCGGCCTGCTCATGGTGAGCGGGCTCTGGACACGTCTCATGTCCTCCCTGCAGGGGGTGATGGCGAATGTCCAACTCCCGCTCTGACAACGACACCCTCCCCGCACGCCCGAGCGATCACGTCGACTCCACCGAACGCGGCGGAGGCGAGGTCGGGCTCGGCTGGCGGGGCTGGCTGCGCTGGGCATGGCGGCAGCTCACGAGCATGCGCACCGCCCTCATCCTGCTCCTGCTCATGGCGATCGCCGCGATCCCCGGTTCGCTCTTCCCACAGCGCCAGGCCGACCCCAACGGCGTCGTCAAGTACTTCGACGACAACCCCGAGCTCGCCCCCACCATCGACACGCTGCAGCTGTTCGACGTCTACAGCTCGGCCTGGTTCTCGGCCATCTACCTGCTGCTGTTCGTCTCCCTCATCGGCTGCATCATCCCGAGGATCAAGCATCATGCGAAAGCGCTCCGTGCGCCGGCGCCGAAGACCCCGGCGCGGCTGCAGCGCATGGTCGGCTATTCCTCGAGCGAACTGCAGATCGTCGCAGGCCGCACCTCCGAGGCCGACGTCGCCCATGCCGTCGCGATCGCCGAGAGCGAGCTGCGCCATCGCGGATACCGCACCGCACGCTACGACACCCCGAGCTCCTGGTCGGTCTCCGCTGAACGCGGCTACCTGCGCGAAACCGGCAACCTCGTCTTCCACTCCGCACTCGTCGGGATCCTCGTCACCGTGCTCCTGAGCACCGGCCTCAACTACACCGGCGACCGGGTCATCGTGCAAGGCACCACCTTCGTGAACAGCGAGAGCGCCTACTCCTCATTCTCGCCAGGCCGAAACTTCGACCGGAGCTCGCTCACCCCCTACGCGCTGAGCCTCGACGGATTCGACGTCGAGTACGTCGATCCGGGGCTGCCCGGCGCGGGGCAGGCGGGCAACTTCGCCGCACACCTCTCCATCCGCGAGCCCGGCGACGACGACAGCCGGGCCGAGACAGTGCGGGTGAACTCACCGATCGAGGTGAACGGCGACCGCATCTACCTCCTCGGCAACGGCTACGCGCCGATGATCACGATCCGCAACGCCGCCGGCGACGTCGTCTACCAGGAGCCCCAGCCGTTCCTCCCGCAGGACTCCGCAATGACCTCGCTCGGCGTCATCAAAGTCCCCGACGGGCTCCCCGAGCAGGTGGGGCTCATAGGCTTCCTGTACCCGACGCAGAGCACGCTGGACACCGGCGCCTACTACTCGGTATTCCCCGATCTCTACAACCCGATGATGACGTTCAACGTGTTCACGGGCGACCTCGGCATCGACGACGGCACCCCGCGCTCGGTGTACCAGCTCGACACCGAGTCGATGACCCAGATCACCGGCGGCGACACCGGCGTCGACTCGATCGAGCTCACCCCGGGCGACACCGCTGACCTCCCGAACGGGATGGGCACCATCACCTTCGAGGATCTCACCGTCACCGAAGGCGCTGAGGAGCCGATCAAGCGCTTCGTCTCCCTGCAGATCCAACGCGACACCGGCGCCACCTGGGTGCTCATCTTCTCCATCCTCGCCACCGTCGGCCTCATCACCGGCCTGCTCATACCGCGCCGCCGACTCTGGGTGAAGGCCACCCTCACCGACCCGGTCGTCGGCGAACGCAAGGTCAAGATCGAGTACGCAGGCCTCGCCCGTGGCGAGGATCCCGCCCTCGAACGCTCCATCGAGCAGTTCCGCACCAGCCACCTCTCGGCCATCGCCGAGCAACTACCGTCACCACACTTCAAGAAGGGAACCCCATGAACCGGCCCCCGCACACCGTGCAGAAACCGACCAAGAAACTGAGCACCTCGCAGAAAGCGGCGCTCATCGCGATCCCCGCCGTGCTGCTCATCGCGCTCATCCTGATCCTCATCTCGGTGCTCAACCGTCCCGAAGTCCAGGCACCCGGCGAGTCGTCGAACGGTAGCGGGACGGGCGGCGGAACCCCCACGCAGAGCGACGTGCCGCTCGTGCAGGAGAACTCGCACGTCCTCGACGACGCCGGCGAGGGCGCGCCGGTGCTCGTCGAGTTCCTCGACTTCGAATGCGAAGCCTGCGGCGCCGTCTACCCGGTGATCGAGGAAATCCGTAAGCAGTACGACGGCCAGATCACCTACGTCCCCCGCTACTTCATCACCAACCACGCGAACTCGATGAACGCCGCCATCGCGGTCGAGGCCGCGTCACAGCAGGGCAAGTTCGAGGAGATGTACCAGAAGCTCTTCGAATCGCAGCCCGAATGGGCGGAGCAGCAGACCTCCCAGGCCGACAAGATCCGCAACTACGCCGAGGAGCTCGGGCTCGACATGGCCGCCTTCGATGCGGCCGTCGCCGATCCTGCGACCCAGGCGAGGGTCGAAGAGGATCACAACGCGGGCATGGCACTCGGCGTGCGCGGCACCCCGACGTTCTTCCTGAACGGCGAGCTGCTGCAGCCGCAGTCCGTCACCGACATCACCGACGCCCTCGACGCGGCGATCGCGGAGAGCAAGGAGTAGCCATGGATCTGCAACTGCAGGCCGCACTCGACGAGTTCTCCGTGCTCGCCGTCTGGTCGGCGATCACAATCTACGTCCTCGCGTTCCTCGCCTTCGCCTACGACCTCTCGCAGCGCGCCTCAGCCGCACCGGTCAAGCAACGAGAGGCCGTGCTCGTCGGAGCCGCCGGCGGCCCCACGCCCGCAGCGGAGAACGGGGCAGGGGAGGGGAGCCTCCGCGTGCCCGGCGCCGAGCGGTCACGGCGCTACTTCGCACGACTGGGCATCGCGTTCACCGCGCTCGGCTTCGCCCTCCATCTGGCCGCCACCGTCACGCGCGGGATCGCGGCCGAACGGGTGCCGTGGGCGAACATGTACGAGTTCGCCCTCATCGGCACCCTGCTGATCGTCGCCGTCTACCTCGTCGCCCTGCGCTGGTACGACCTCCGATTCCTCGGCGTCTTCATCGTCGGCATGGTGGTGTTCTTCCTCGGCGGCTCGACGATCTCCTTCTACGTCGAAGTGACCCCGCTGATGGATCCGCTCAAGAGCATCTGGCTCATCATCCACGTCTTCGTCGCCTCACTCGCCACCGCGCTGCTCGCGATCGCGGCAGGCCTCTCCGTGATGCAACTGCTGCAGGCACGCCGCGAACGGATCAAGACCGCCGGCGGCGACGAGGTGGCCCCCGACCGCGGCTACCTGCGCACGCTCCCGAAGGCCGACGTGCTCGAGACGCTCGCCTACCGCTTCGCGATCCTCGGCTTCATCTTCTGGACGTTCACCCTCATCGCCGGGGCGATCTGGGCGAACGAGTCCTGGGGCCGCTACTGGGGCTTCGACGTGAAAGAGGTCTGGACGTTCGTGATCTGGGTGATCTACGCGGGCTACATCCACGCCCGCGCCACCCGAGGCTGGCGAGGGACGAAGTCGGCCTGGCTGTCGCTCATCGGCTTCGCCACGGTGATCTTCAACTTCACCATCGTCAACCTCTACTTCCAGGGCCTGCACGCCTACTCCGGCGTCAGCTGAGCCGCCCCACGACCACGCCCGAGATACGAGCACCAGGAAGGAGGATGCGGTGACGACCACGGAGACACGACCGGCACAAGACGACCCCAATGCGCCCCACGCAGCGGCACCGCACGCGGCGCCGTCGTCGCGCAGCACTCCGGCCGCGCACGGCCTGCCGTGGGGCGCGGCGATCCCGGTCGCCGCCCTCTCGGGCCTGCTGCTCGACGTCGCGTTCCCGAGCGTCGGCTGGTGGCCGCTCGCCTTCTTGAGCATCGCCGGCGGCCTCTGGGCTCTCGTGGGCCGCAGCGTCGGGGGTGCGTTCCTCGTGGGCCTCGCCTACGGTGCCGCGTTCTACTTCACGCACCTCATGTGGGTCGTGCAGTTCCTCGGCCCGATCCCCTGGGTCGCGCTCGCCGGACTCGAGTCGCTGCTCTTCGCCCTCGGCGCGATCCCGATCGCGCTCGCCTACCGCTGGGGCGCGGCCCTCCGGCATCGCCTCGCCCGCACGCTGCTCCTCCCGGCGCTCATCGCGGCGCTCTGGGCCGCACGCGAACTCCTCCTCGGCACCTGGCCCTACAGCGGATTCCCCTGGGGCAGAATCGGCATGTCCCAGGCGGGCGGCCCCTTCGCCGAAGCCGCCTCCTGGGTCGGCGTCACCGGCCTCACCTTCCTCATCGTCTGGCTCTGCGCCACCGTCGTCGACTGGGCCATCCGGCCCCGGACGCGCACCAGGCTGCTCCCCGCAGCGGTGATCCTCGCTCTCCTGCTCATGCCGGCCTTCCCCACGAGCGAGGCGGGCAGCCTCCGCGTCGGCTGGGTGCAGGGCGACGGGCCCGCCGGCTACTTCGACCCGCGCAGCCCCGGCGATGTGCTCGCCGCCCAACGCGCAGCGAGCGACGCCATCCTCGGCGAAGCGATGGATCTGCTCGTCTGGCCCGAGGGCGGCGTCGACTCCGATCCGCTGAACACCCCGGCCACCGCCCGCACCCTCGACGCTGTCGTCGCCGAAGCCGGGGCCCCGCTCCTCATGAACGCGGCCACCGTGCGAGGCGAGGACACCTACAACACCTCGATGCTCTGGGAAGGCGGTGATGCTGAGCAGCTGCACGACAAGGTGAACCCCGTGCCGTTCGGCGAATATGTGCCCGACCGGTGGTTCTACGAACGCATCGTGCCAGACCTCGTCGGCCTCATCCAACGCGAATATACCCCGGGCACGAACCCACCGCTCGTCTCCGTCGACGGCATTCAGGTTGGTCTCGCGATCTGCTTTGACGTCATCTACGACACGGTGATCTGGGACGGGGCGCGTGGCGGGGCGAAGTTTTACGTCTTTCAAACCAACAACGCCGACTTTCGAGGCACCGATGAGAACCTGCAGCAGCTCGAGTTCGCACGCATGCGCGCCATCGAAACCGGTCGTGCCGTCGTGAACGTCTCGACCGTGGGCACCAGCCAGGTCATCACCCCTGACGGCACCTTTATCGACGGCGCCCCCGCCGATACACCGGACGCCGCCATCACCACCGTGCCGCTGCGCACCGGGCTCACCCCGGCCGTCCTCGTCGGCTCGACCCTCACCCTACTCATCCCCATCGCCGCGCTAAGCGGGCTCCTCACACTGGGCCTGCTCAAGGGGCGACGGAGCCGCACGACGCCCCACCCGACCGCGCCCGAATTGACCGAGAGCGGCGCATCGGCCAAACCCCCAACGAAAGCATCATGACCCACAAACCACAACACCACCCGCCCGCCGATGAGCGTACCGACCCTCCGATGCAGCCTAGGAACCGTCGCCCCTCCCGCCGACTGCTGTTCGTCTACAGCTGCGCCATTGCCGCTCTCACGATCGCGTTCGACGTGATCAGCAAGCAGCTCGCCCTGCACTTCCTCGACACAGAGAATCGCATCCCCCTGCTCGGTGATCATTTTGGGCTGCAGCTCGCCTTCAACACCGGGGCCGCGTTCTCGATCGGTTCCCAGCTCACCCCGTTCATCACGTTGCTCGGGATCGTCGCCTCCGTGCTCCTTGTCCGGGCCGCACTCCGCACGGAGCACCGCATCTATGCCGCCTCGATCGGGTTGATCCTCGGTGGGGCTTTCGGTAATCTCACTGACCGCATCTTCGCCCCGCCGGGATTCGGCAGCGGCGCGGTCACTGATTTCCTCACCTATGGGCAGCTATTTATCGGCAACATCGCCGATGTCGCGATCGGTGCCGGCGTCGTGCTTTACGGCATCGGCGCCTTGCGTCTCCACGCGGTCTCCCGCACACGAGACACCGTCGATCCTGTCGAGAATCACGAAGCCGACCCACCGACCCCCAATTCCGTGGCGACGCGAACAGAGACGACGCATCCATGAGTCAGAAACAGCAGACCCCGTCCTATCAGCGCAACGCGCTGCTCCCAGGATTTATTGCCCTCGCCACGCTCGTCGTCGGCGTCGCTTTCGTTGGCACCGAATGGTTCACCGTCTTTCGTTTTGTCATCGCGATCCTCGCGCTCATCGTCGTCTGGTTCGCGGTACAGGCCCGTCACTGGTGGTGGGTGCCCGTCTTCGTCGCGATCGCCGTGATCTGGAACCCTGTCTACCCGTTCGAGTTCAGCGGCATCTTCTGGATCCTCGCCCAGCCACTCGCCGGTAGTACTTTTCTGATCGCCGGTGCGCTCATCAAACGGTCCCGTGACACCGCACCCAAGAAGTAAGCGCCCGCATGTCTAGCAGCAACCAAGGGGATGAGAAATGAGCGCCACTACAACCGCTCGAACACGACGTATCATTGGCACCGTTTGTGTCGGCCTGATCGGGTTTGCCCTTTTCTACGGGGGCGGGGTGAGTCCCGCAAACGCTGTCGAGCTGCCCACCTGGGATGACGTGCAAACCGCGAAGCAGAATGAGGCCGACGCGGGTACGAAGGTGAAGGAAATCGAAGGGCTGATCGAGCAGAGCAAGGCCGAGCTCGAACTGCTCCGCGTCGCCACCGAGCAGGCGAACGCCCGCTGGCGGGACACCGAAACCGCAGCTGCCGAAGCCGCACTCAGATCAGAAACCCTCCAAACGAAAGCCACGAAGAGTCGCGAAGAAGCAGATGCGGCCGCAAATCAGGCCGGAGCGCTCGTCGGACAAATGTATCGCTCCGGCGGTATCGACCGCAGCGCGGACATGTTTTTCGAATCCGATGCGGACACCACCGACTTGCTTCTTAACCGCCTCGCGATGATGGAGCAGGCGAGCCGCCGCAACACCACGCTCGCCGAGAATGCCGAGAACGCCCTCAACACCGCGACCTCGCTGGGCGAGCAAGCCGAGGCCGCGAGCAAAGAACGCGACCAACTCAACACCGAGGCCGAACGACTTGCTCAGACCGCCGCCGAGAATCTCGACGCGCAGCGCACCGAGTTCCTCGAGCAAGAGGCACAGCTGCGCGAGCTCGAGGCGCAGCTCGCCGCCCTAAAAGACGCGACCACCGACACCGTAGCTGGCTACGAAGAGCGCCTGCGGGACGAGGAGGAGGAGCGTCGTAAGCAGCAGCAGAGCGGTGGCAATGGCGGTGGCAGCGGCAGTGGCGGTGGAAGTGGCGGTGGCGGTGGCAGTGGTGGTGGTGGTGGCGGTGGCAGTGGTGGTGGTGGTGGCGGTGGCAGTGGTGGTGGTGCACCGGGTGGCGCTGGCTGGTATCAACCGGTACCGATCTCCTGGATCTCCACCTACTTTCGGCAGCCACCAAGTCACACTGGACTCGATCTGCCCGCCGGCTGTGGCACTCCGATCGTAGCCCCGTCGTCAGGCACTGTGGTCGTTGCCGGATGGGTTGACAACTTCGGCGGGTACATGACCTATCTGGATCAGGACAACGGCTATCAGACTCGCTTCGCCCATCAAATTGGTACACCCCCGGTGTCCTACGGACAGTGGGTGCCCGCAGGTGCCGTCATTGGATACGTAGGCAACACCGGGATGAGCTTCGGCTGCCATCTCCACTATGAAGTGCTTTCAGACGGTAATTACGTTGATCCGACCCCGTTCATCTAGCCCGATGACACCACTCGGAACTCAACTACTCAGAAAGAAAAGAAGGGGCGTGAAAGCCGTCGGATATACCCGCGCTGGCACCATCGACGAGGAGGGCACACTCGTCGACGTCGACCTGCCCCAGCCGCAACCCGGAGGGCACGATCTGCTCGTCAATGTGCATGCTGTCTCCGTGAACCCGGTGGACTGCACGATCCGCGCCACCCCGTACTGGTACCGGTCACCTCGCGTCCTCGGGTACGACGCAGTAGGCACGATCGTCAAGTTCGGCGACTTCCGTGGAGGACGAACCGCTCCTCGAGCACTTCGCTATCGGCGACCGCGTCTTCTGTGCGGGAGCGATCGACCGGTCAGGCAGCAACGTCGAATATCAGCTCGTCGATGCCCATCTCGCCGCCCATGCACCCGCCTCGCTGAGCGATGCGGAAGCGGCCGTGCTGCCGCTGGCGGCAACTCACCGCGTTGGGACTACTTTTCGACTGGCTCGAAGTGACGCGGCCCGTCCCGGGCGCGGCATCCGTCGTTGTCTTCATCGGTGGTGGCGGCGGTGTCGGCTCGATGGCCTTCCAGTTGCCGCGCGCCTTCACCAAGGCCACCGTGATCGCCACTGGTTCGCGCCCCATCACGAAGGCGTGGTGCGTGAACCTCGGTGCCCACATGTCCTCGACCACCGCGGACCGCTCGTCCCACAGGTGGCAGAATTTAACCTCGAAGCCCCCGGCTTCGTGCGCTCCACCGCAGAGTCGGTGGAGCGGCAGGAGGACATCGTCGAGCTGCTCGCCCCGCAGGGCCGCTTCGGATACACCGACCACCCCGAGCTCGACGTTCAGGCGTTCCAGGCCAAGTGCGACTCACTGCACCCCGAAGACGTGTCCAGGTGCTCCCGCCTGCACTGGCCGAGCAGGGCGAGATCCTACGGCAGGTCGGCGAGCCCGTCGCCGCCGAGAAGATCCGCAGCACGCTGACCAGCACGATCGGTGCGATCAACGCCGTCGCCCTCGCTCAAGCCCGTGGCCTCATCGAGAGCGGTACGGCGGTCGGGAAGGTCGCACTCGTAGGCTTCACCTCGCAGCCATAGCAGCGAGGCCGCCCACCTCCGGGCGGTTCAGGAAAGGATGACCGGCATGATGCTTGCCGCCCTCACGCTCCGCATCGACTGCGGCGCGCTGACCACGCCTCGCACGGCATGACCACACCGACCCCCACCACCGAGCAGCGCCCCGCTCCCGCCGGCTTCGAGCGCCCCCACGACTCGCTCCAACCGCACCCGGGCTGGTCGTTCCTGCGCTCGCGCCGCTGGTTCGGCTACTACGTCCTCCTCATCCTCTTCTGCGTCATCTGCGTCTGGCTCGCCGATTGGCAGTTCGACCGGCGAGCCGAGGCCCGAGCGGAGATCGCCCGCATCGACCAGAACTACGACGCCCCGGCCATCGCGCTCGAGGAAGCCGTGCCCGACCCAGCGAGCTTCGACGAAGACACACTGAAATGGCAGACCGCCACCTTGCAGGGCGAGTACTTCGGCGCGCCTTTCCTCGCCCGCAACCGTCCAGGCCCCGAGGGGGTCGGTTCCCACCTTCTCCAAGCGCTGCGCACCGGTCAGGGGCTTGTCTTCATCGTCGATCGCGGCTGGGTACCGGTGGACGGCAACGAGGCCAATACGGACACGGACTGGCTCGATCGCGTCCCGCTGGCCCCCACCGGGCCGGTCGGGGTCGATGTCCGGCTCCGTGCGAGCGAACCGCAGGTCGCCGGGCGCCTCTCCCAGGGCAGCACGGTCGCCAGCATCAATCTGCCCGAGCTCGCCCGAGTGGGCGGCTTCGACGAGGCCTACACCGGGGCGTATGGCATGCTCATCCGCGAAACCCCCGACGCCGCAACCGGGGTGCTACCCGAGCCGCCCGAACGCGACGAAGGCCCCCACCTCTCCTACGCGCTGCAGTGGTATGTGTTCATCCTCATCGCCGCCTTCGGTGTCGTCTACGCCGCCCGGCAGGAACATCGCGGATTGAACGCGGGCAGCGAAGCCGTCCTGCGGCAGCAGCGACGAGTCGCCGCACGCAAGGCTCAGCGCGGCACCACCGACGCCGAAGAGGAAGACGCCTTTCTTGATCAATAGTGGTCGCGATCGGTCGCATACGCCGGAACATTGTCCCATTCCGGCCATCGAAAGGAGCAGGCGTGGAGATCGCCGTCTGGATCACGCAGCTGCTCATCATGTCCGCCCTGATCGCCGTCATCGGCGTCGCCGGCGTACCCCCGTGCGACGGGCGCGAGGACCCGACCGTGCGCGAGGAGTTCGACGACTTCGTCTACCGCTCGCGCAGACTCGGCTCACGCCTCAAGCGCCGATGGCGGCAGCGCGGCAAGCGGGAGAAACGGCCACCGCGCCGCTGACGAGAGCCTGTTCGCGACAGTGAGCCGCCCCAGTCTCGTGCTTCGGCTCCTGGGGTGGCCAGTCGCTCGACGACATCCGCGCATCCCCACTGGCGAATGGCCGCCTGCCGCTTACCCCCAGATCACCATCATGCGGTAGACCATGACGGCGACGGCGAAGTTCACGACGACGAGCACGAGGTTCGCGGTGTGTTTGCGGTCGACGAGCGCCCAGAACGCCGCCCCGAACGGGATGAGCAACGCAACGATGAGATACATCCAGAACTCGAGCGGATCACCCTCGGCGGGATGGCCCGCGCCCGGCTGCACGATACCGACGACGAGCTGCGCGATGAGCAGTACCCCGACGAGCAGGGTCGCCCCGAGCGTGTAGTCGTTCGGCCCGCGCTTGCGGGCGTACTCGACGATGCACACGAGCATCGCGAGCAGGGCGACGACGATCTGGGCGATGCCGAACCAGACGATCATGCGGCGGCAAGGGCGGGGTCGACGGTCACGGCTCAAGACTATTCTGGCGCTGCTGCGCATTTGCCCCAGAGGAGGCTGGCGGCCCGCCGAGCCGGGAAAGCCGACCGATCAACGCTTCCAGCGGCCCCTGCCCGACCAGCAGACTCCACGCCACGGAGAGCCCCACCGTCGCAAGCGTGATCGGCAGGAAGGGGTCGAGGTCGCGGAAGGCATGCTCGTGCGCGGAGCCGAGCAGCATCGTCGACGCGACCGCCCACACCACGATCTGCAGCACATAGGCCGTCAACGGCATCGACCCCACCGCCCGAAGCGGGAAGGTCAGCCAGGGCAACCTGCCGCCTGCGCACAGCAGCAGGCCCAGGCCGATCGCCGCGATCGCGAAGCCGCCGCTCCCGATCGCCTCGAGCACCCCGCTCGAATGCGGATCCGCCGTCCACCAGGCCTCGAGGAACGAGCGATCAGCCGACTCGTCCGACGACGCCGGGCCGGGGGAGAGGCTGTACCCGACGACCGCCAGCAGCGTGCCGATACCGAGCGTCGCCCACTGCACCCGACGAGACCGGAGCCCCGCGCGCGCGAGCCCGAGGCCGGCGAGCGTGAATGCGACCCACAGCGGAAACGGGTAGTTCCACCCGATGTACAGGCCGAGGAGCCAGCCCTCATAGCTCTCCCACCACGGCGAGGCGTTCGCCCTCACGACCAGGGGCGAGGCCACGAACGCGACGATCGCGGCCGCGAAGAAGAGCCGCGAGGCGCGCTGTGCAAGCAGGGGGAGCGCCAGCACGAAGATGACCGCATACGTCGGCAGGATAATCGCCGCCGGCACGTCGAGGCTGATGAGCAGCACGCCGAGCAGCCAGATCAGCAGGGCTCGGATCACCACCCTGAGCCTCGCACGGCCGAGACCGGCGCCCTGCGGGGGCGTCGAGCCGCCCGTGGACAGTCCGAGCGAGACACCGGCGAGCGTGGCGAAGAGGATCGAGGAGCGGCCGTTCACGATGGAGCCCCACGTCGACGGCTCCGTCCACGAGAGCGAGCCGAGCCAGAGCAGATGCGCCGCCAGCATCCCCATCACTGCGAGACCGCGGGCGAGGTCGACCCCCGCGACCCGGCCAGGCCCGTTCAGCCGATACCAGTTCTGCGCGATGCGACAGCGCAGCGGAGCCGTGACGGTGCCCATCACGCTCCGCCGTCGCTCCCGCGCCGTCTGCTCATGGGTGCGTAACGCCCACCGGTTCGTCCTCGCTGATGTGCGCCGTCTCGATCTGGAAGGTCGAGTGGTTGACCGACACCTCGAAGTGCTCGGCCACGCACGCCTTCACCGCATGGAGCATCTCGGCCGCATGCCCATCGGTGAAGCACTCGTCCTCGACGACGACGTGGGCGGTGATCGTCGGCAGGCCGGTCGCGACCGTCGAGGCGTGCAGATCGTGCACATCCTTGACGTGCTCGAGTTCGAGGATGTGCGCCCGCACCGCGTCGAGATCGAGGCCCTTGGGGGTGAACTCCATGAGCACGCTCGTCGTCTCGCGCATCAGCTTGAAGGCGCGGGGCACGATGAGCGCCGCGATGAAGAGGCCGGCGAGGGCATCGGCGCGCTGGAAACCAGTCATTGCGATCACGATCGCGGCGACGATCACGCCCAGGGAGCCGAGCGCGTCGTTGAGCACCTCGAGGAACGCGGCCCGCATGTTGAAGTTCGCGCCGCGGCTCGAGGAGAGGATGAGGATGGCGGTGATGTTCGCGACGAGGCCGACGATGCCGAAGACCAGCAGCTCGGTCGCGGGCACCTCCGGCGGCTCGAAGAGGCGCCGGATGCCCTCGATGGCCGTGTAGAAGCCGACCACGAGCAGCAGCGTCGCCTGCCCGAGTGCGGCGATCACCTCGATGCGGCGGAACCCCCAAGTGCGCGTCGACGTTGCCGGCCGCAGCATCAGCGTCGCAGCGATCAGCGCGACCAGCAGCCCCGAGGCGTCGGTGATGGCATGCGCGGTGTCAGTGAGCAGGGCGAGACTGCCGGTGATGACGGAGCCGACAGCCTGCGCCACGACAATCGTCGCGGTGATGCCGAAGGCGATCCAGAGCTTGCGACGGTAGTCGCCGGGCTGCCCCACCTCGGCCGCGCTCGGCCCGTGATCATGTCCTGCACCCATTCGGGATCTCCGTTCGTGTTCGATACCGGCCAATGCACTTCATTATATTGATAACATCGCCGTTTGACGATGTTATCTTTCGTGGGTGGACTGCGGGCATCGCTGGCCTAGAGTGATTGCCGAATCGGAGATAACATCGTCACATGACGATGCAAGCCGAACGATCGCACGAGCTCCCGACAATCGCCGAAGCCGAGGCGCTCACCTCCGCAGCGGCTCTCTTCCACAGCCTCGGAGACCCGTCCCGCCTGGTGATCCTGCAGCACCTGCAGCTCGGCGAGCACCGCGTAGTCGACCTAGTGAAGCACCTCGGGCTCTCCCAGAGCACCGTCTCCAAGCACCTCGCCTGCTTGAAAGACACCGGCATGGTCGTTTCGCGAGCGGTGGGTCGGGCCTCAATGTACTCCCTCGCGCATCCCGACGCCGTCGTCGCGATCCTCGCCGCGGCCGAGAAGATGCTCGCACTCACCGGAGACGCGGTGCGTCTGTGCCCCATGCATCATGACGGCATCGGAGCTCACTGATCGGCCAGCGCGCTCACTGCGGCGGCTCCTCGGCAGGACCCGTCTCGGCGACCGCCGACGGCTGCTGCTTCGGCGGGAGACCCGCCTTCGCCCGCTCCTCGTCCTCGATCTGCTTATAGACCCGGCGCTCCGTGCGATCGGCCCGCGAGATCGCACGGATCACGAACCAGAAGAAGGCGCCGATGATCACCGATGGGGTGAGCGACCAGAGCGCATTCGCCCACCATTTCTCCATGCGCAGAGGCTACTGTTGCATGCTGTGAGAACGATCCACTAACTCGACGAGATGTAGAGTTAAAAACCTGACAAGGAGGGACGACATGGCAGGGGCGCGCAAACGCAAATGGGGCGGGCTCGAAGACGAGGTCATGCAACGCCTCCACGCCCAGGAATGGGCTGTGAGCGCACGCGAGCTGCAAGCCATGTTCAGCGAACCCGTGCCGGCCTACACGACCCTCATGACCGCCCTCACCCGCTTGGAGGGGAAAGGCCGCGTCGAACGGATCGGCGACTCCCCGCGCAAGATCAGCTTCCGCCCGCTGCGCTCGAGCGAAGAAGAAGCGAGCGAGACGATGACCTCGGCACTCGACCAGGCCGCCGACCGTCGGGCCGCCCTGCTCGCCTTCGCCGGCAACCTCGCCGACGACGACGTTACCGCGCTCATGGACGCCTTCGGCGGGGCGAAGCACGAAGCGTAGCCCGACCGTGTTGCTCCTCGCTCTCGTTCTCCTGGGCACGGCCGTCGCTCTCGCCGTGCTCTGCCCGCGTGTGCTCACCGTGGGACGCTGGCACCTCTTTCACCCCAGAGCCGCACTGACGGTCTGGTTCGGGTCGTTCGGCGTGGGCATCGTGACCGCCCTCGCCGGCATCGCCCTCGGCGTCGTCGCCGTCGAGTCGCTGCGGCACGCCTTCCCGCACACCACCAGCGTGACCGTGTCGGCGGCGATCTGGGTCGCTGCCGGGATCGCCGGCGTCATCCTCGTCTTCGCCTGTACCTTCGCGGGCTCGCTGCAGTCCCTCCGTCCGGCCTCCCACTCCCACGCGATCGCCTACGCCAGGGACGAGCACATCGGCTTCACCCTCGTCCGCTTCCACTCGGAGACTCCCGAAGCATATGCCGTCCCCGGCAGGAGACCCGAGATCTTCGTCTCCTCCGCCATGGAGCAGCTCCTCACCCGGCCGCAGCTGCAAGCCGTGCTCGCACACGAGTTCGCCCACCTGCGCCACCAGCACGGGCTCGCCATCCGCATCGCCCAACTCAACGCGCTCTTCCTGCCGGGTACCCGTGCCAGCCGAGCGCTCGAGCGCGCCACCCGTGTGCAGATCGAGCTCGCCGCCGACGACGCCGCCGCCCGGCAGGTCGGCGCCGCGCACCTCGCGAATGCGCTCATCGTTCTCGCGGCCGCAACCCAGGACGTCGGCATGACCCTCCGCGCCCAGCGCCTCACCCGGAAGCGCTGGCCGACCCCGCGGCGTCGTCGCATCCCGCAGGGTATGCACGCCGCCGCCCAGCTGCGCTGATCCCGGCGCGCCGGCCGCTCGCGCCAAGCTCCCATACGTCTACATCTTGTAGTCTTATACGAGTATTCCGAGGAGAGGACGACGGGCGATGGACGCGACTAGCAAGCAGGAGCTCACCGTCAGCGGCATGACCTGCGACCACTGCGCCCAGACGCTGACCACGGCAGTCAGCGCGCTCAGCGGCGTCGACACCGTCGAGGTCGACGTGACCTCCGGGCGGGCGATCCTGCACGCCGCGCACCCCCTCAGCACCGATGCCCTCGCCGCGGCCGTCAGCGAGGCAGGCTTCGAACTCACCGCCGTCCGCGAGCGAGCACGATGAGCAGCAGCGCGATCCCGATCGCGCCCGCCGGGACACCGGGGGAGCGCCCACCACGTCGCACCGCCCTCGCTCCGGCGATCGTGGCACTTGGGATCATCGCGATCATTGTCCCCCCGATCATCGCCACACTCCGCATCGGACCGACCGCCTACGAGCAGATCTACCTCACCTTCCCCGGCTTCGACGTCGCCGTGCCGACCGCGTTCGGCCAGGGCCTCGGCGATCTCGCCGCCATGCTCACCCTCGGCGCCCTGCTGTACCTCCTGTTCTTCCGCGACGCCCGCGGCAAACAAGCCAAGCGGATCGAGCCGTGCCTCGAGCTCACCGTGCTGCGCATCGCCTCCGTCTCCTGGGCGATGGTGTCGGCCGCCATGGTGGTCTTCGAAGCGCTCGACAGCAGCGGCATGCCCTTCGCGCGCCTCAGCGAGCCGGGCGCATTCGCGTTCCTCTACGAGACGAGCGCCTTCCCGCGCGCCTGGACGGTGTCCTTGCTCGCAGCCGTCATCACCTCGCTCGTCTGCCAGTTCGTCACCCGCTGGACAGGGCTCCTCATCCCACTCTGGGCAACCTGCTTCGGCATCCTCGCCCCCGTCGTCGTCGGGCAGATCCTCGTCGGCCCGAACCACGACCTCGGCAGCGACGCCGGCACCTACCAGACCCTCGCCACCGGCGCGGTCTTCGGCGTCATCATCATCGCCGCCATCCGCGCCGCGCAGGGCCGCAGGTTCGACCCGGTCATCGTTACCCGACTCACCAGGTTCGTGCTCGTCGGCATCCCGCTGATCGTCGCCACCGACGTACTCTTGACCTGGTTCAAGCTCGCCGGATCTGGCCTCCTCGACTCCGAGACCGGGTGGCAGATCCTCGCCCGCTGGACATGCCTGGCACTCCTCATCGTCGCTCTGCTCGGCTGGCGCGCGGCGCAGCGCGCGAACCCGGCCCAGCCAGCGCTCCTACCGCCCGCCATCGCGACCCTCGCGATCACCGGCTGGATCGGGATCACCGCAGCGATGACGAGGATCCCGCCGCCCCACTACTTCCAGCCCACGACGATCTCGCAGGTGTTCCTCGGCTTCAACGTCGATGAGCCGCCGTCGCTGCTCGTCTGGTTCACACACTGGCGGCCCAACGTCCTCTTCATCGTGCTCGCGATCGCCGCCGTCGCCGCTTACCTCTGGGCCGTGCGCGTCCTGCGCAGACGCGGCGACACCTGGCCGCTTGGCCGCACGATCTCGTGGATCGGCGGCTGGTGCGTCATCGTGTTCGCAACGAGCTCCGGCTTCGGGAAGTACTCGGCTCCCGACTTCGGCACGCACATGATCGTGCACATGAGCCTGAACATGCTCGCCCCGATCCTTCTGGTGATGGGCGGCATCATCACCCTGCTGCTGCGCGCGACCCGCGCCGACCCGACGAGGCCCGCAGGCCTGCACCACTGGATCACCTGGGTGCTGCACTGGAAGGTGCTCCGCTTCGTCTTCAACCCGCTGTTCGTGTTCGCGCTCTTCGTCGGCTCCTACTACGGGCTCTACTTCACCGGAATCTTCGAAGAGGGCATGCGCTTCCACTGGGCACACCAGCTCATGAACATCCACTTCATCATCGCCGGATACCTCTTCTACGGGCTCGTGATCGGCGTCGACCGGCCGCCTCGACCCCTCCCGCACATCGGCAAACTCGGCTTCGTACTTGCAGCGATGCCGTTCCACGCCTTCTTCGGCGTGATCCTGATGATGGCCGACGGCGAGTGGATCGCAGAGAACTTCTACCTCTACTTCGGGCTGCCCTGGACAGACCTCCAAGCCTCCCAGTACCTCGGCGGCGGCGTCGCCTGGGCCGGCGGCGAGCTGCCGCTGCTGCTCGTCATCATTGCACTCGGCATCCAATGGTCGCGGCAGGACGCGAAGGAGGCCCGCCGCAAGGATCGGCACATGGACTCCGGCCGCGACGAGGAGTTCGACGACTACAACAAGATGCTCGAAACCCTCTCCAACCGACGCCAGGCCACCGGCCCCAGACGGCCCGCGCCCCAGAGCGACGAGGAGCCCCAGCCGTGAACACGGCCACGGACATCGCCGAGCCACTGCAGCTCGACGTCTCAGGCATGACCTGCGCCGCATGCGCGGGCCGCGTCGAGCGTGCCCTGAACAAGGTCGACGGCGTCACCGCGAGCGTGAACTACGCGACCGAGCGCGCCATCGTTTCCGGCCTCGGCACCGCGCGAGCGAGCGAGGCCCTCGAGCGCGTCGAGAAAGCCGGCTACGGCGCCCGCATCCACGACGACGCCGACGACGCCTGGTCGAAGCGCGCCACCGAGGTACGCATCACCTCGCTACGCAGACGGCTCATCCTCGCCGCCGTGCTCACCGTGCCGCTCATGGATCTCACGATTGTGCTCGCCCTCGTCCCCGAGTGGCGCTTCCCCGGCTGGGAGTGGCTCTGCGTCGCCCTCGCCGTCCCGATCGTCACCTGGGCGGCCTGGCCGTTCCACAAGGCCACCCTCAGAAACCTCCGCCATGGCGACGTCAGCATGGACACCCTCGTCTCCCTCGGCATCACCGCCTCCTTCGGCTGGTCGGTCGTGACGCTGCTGTTCGGCATCGAAGGGAGCGGGGCCGGGTACTGGCTCGGCATCGGCGCCACCCCAGAGGGGGCGAACGCCATCTACCTCGACGTCGCAGCCGGCATGACGACCTTCCAGCTCGCGGGCCGCTACTTCGAAACCCGCTCCCGCCGTAAAGCGGGCGACGTGCTCGGCGCCCTGAGCGAGCTCGCCGCCACGCACGTCCGCATCCAACGCGACGGCACCGAGGAGATTGTGCCCGCCTCGGCACTCCGCGTCGACGACGTGTTCGTCGTGCTCCCCGGCGAAACCCTCCCCGCCGACGGCATCGTGATCGCGGGCCTCTCCGACATCGACGCCAGTATGCTCACCGGCGAACCGCTCCCCGTCGCAGCCGGCAGCGGTGACACCGTGATCGGCGGCACAATCAGCATCAACGGTCGCCTCGAGGTGCGCACGAGTTCCGTGGGTGCGCACACCCAGCTCGCGCAGATGGCCGCCCTCGCCGAGCAAGCCCAGGCACGCAAAGCGCGCGTGCAGACCCTCGTGGATCGCGTCACCCGCTACTTCGTGCCCGGCGTGATCGTCCTCGCCATCCTCGTCACCGCCGGGTGGATGCTCGCCGGCCGCTCCTTCGAGGAAGCCTTCGGGATCGGCATCTCCACCCTCATCATCGCCTGCCCCTGCGCCTTGGGGCTCGCCACCCCAACCGCGCTCATGGTCGGCATCGGCCGCGGCGCCAGCCTCGGGATCCTCGTCAAGGGGCAGGACGCGCTCGAGGCGAGCGGCACGATCAGCACCGTGGTGCTCGACAAGACCGGCACCCTCACCACCGGCGAGATGAGCGTGCGCAGCATCGCCACCGTCCCTGGCGTCGCAGAGCACGAGCTATTGCGCCTCGCCGCCTCAGTCGAGCAAGGGTCTGAGCACCTCATCGCCCGAGCCATCGTCGCGGCCGCGAATCAGCAGATCACCGACCTCGACCCCGTCAGAGACTTCGTCGCCGTACCCGGCCGGGGCGCTTCTGGCACCGTCGCCGGCGACACCGTCATGATCGGCAGCCTCGCTTACCTAAACGAGCAGGGCGTGTCCACCGGTGCCGCCCGCGTCTACCTCAGCGAAGCCGACCCCACGGAATCGGCCGTGTTCGTCGCCCAGGCGGGACGCCTCATCGGACGCTTCGGCCTCGCCGACACCATCAAATTGAATGCCCGAGCTGCGATCCAGGCGCTCCGGCAGCAGGGTCTCACCACGGTGCTGCTCACCGGCGACTCCCGCGTCGTCGCCGAGGAGATCGCCGGCACCCTCGGCATCGACCGCGTCTGTGCCGAAGTGCTGCCCGCCGAGAAGGCCGATGCGATCCGCGAGCTGCAAGCCGCGGGGGAGCGTGTCGCCATGGTCGGCGACGGCATCAATGACGCCGTCGCCCTCGCCGCCGCCGACCTCGGCCTTGCCGTCGTTTCCGGCACCGACATCGCCCTCAAGTCGGCCGATATTATCCTCGTGCGGGAAGATCTCGCCGTGATCCCCGAGGCGATCGAGCTGTCGCGGCGTACCCTGCGCACCATCCGAGTGAACCTGGGCTGGGCGTTTGGCTACAATCTCGCCGCGATCCCGATCGCCTCCGCCGGATTCCTGAACCCCCTGATCGCTGCCGGTGCGATGGCGCTCTCCTCGGTGCTCGTCGTGTTCAACAGCCTCCGGCTGCAGAACTACCGCCGCAGGGCCTAGCCGGGGTGCCCCAGATGCGACCGCCCCAGTATGCGCGCTTCGACGTCGCCCCGATCTCGAAGCGCCGACTGCGCTGGGAGCTCACGATCGTGCTCGCCCTGTCCTTCGGCTACGCGGGCGTGCAGTCGATCATCACGATCCTGCGCCGCCTCAGCCAAGAGACCGTGCTCGCCTCACAGACCGCCACGATCAACCGGCCGCTCGCCGAGCAGTCCCTTTTCGACCTCGCCTACCAGCTGCCCGGCTTCATCGGGGAACTCGCGCCCGTCGGACTCGTGGCGTACCTGCTCTGGCGCAGTGCCGCCCCGCGCCTCGGGAACCTCGGCCTCGGCCGGCTCCCCGGCAAGAGCGGCCAGTGGTGGCTGGCCGACGCCGGCTGGGGCGTCGTGCTCGCGGCTGCGATCGGCATCCCGGGACTCGTGTTCTATCTCTTCTCGCGCATCATCAACGCGAACGTCGTGCCGACCGCTCTCGACGCCTACTGATGGATAGTGCCCGTGCTGATCCTCTCCGCTCTGCGCGCAGCCCTCGGCGAAGAGCTCATCGTCGTCGCCTACTTCTTCGATCGCATGCGCCGGCTCGGGGTCGGCCCGCTCGCCACCATCGTCTCGAGCGCGCTGCTGCGCGGCAGCTACCCCTTCTACCAGGGCATCGGCGCGTTCATCGGCAACATCGTGATGGGGCTCCTCTTCGGCTGGGTGTACCACCGCTGGGGGCGGTCGTTGCCGCTCATCATCGCGCACTGGCTGCTCAACATCGTCAGCTTCGTCGGCTGCCCGCTCGCACTGCTGCTCTGGCCCGCCCTCTTCGAAGTCGCGCCCTAGCCGCTACCCGTTCATGAGCAGCAGCATCGCTGCCATACCCGCCGCCATCAGGCAGTGGCAGAGCGCATGCAGCCGCTCGCCGCGGATCGTCGCCGCACGGTACGTCCACCACAGCGCGATCGCCGCACTGCCTGCGACAAAGACCCCGTTCAGCACGTCGACCCAGAGCGGGGTCGACATCGCCATCATTATCGCCCCGTCAGCGGCCTCACCGTGGCCGCCACCATGCTCCCCGCTGCTCATGTCCGCCATGAGCAGCGGCATCACCGCGATCATCCACACCATCGCGGCCGCGAGCCAGATGTGCCCGGCGAGATCCACGCGACGGGCCAACAGCGCCGCCTTCCAGAGTCCCGGCATCAGCGCGAGCGCGAGCACGGTGAAGACCACGATCTGCGCCCAGTTCGATGCCGCCGGAATCGACATCATCCAGCACATCGCGATCATCCCGGCGCTCATCACCAGGTGCATGAGGTGGATCGCCAGCGACTCGAGCACCGGGCCGCGCGGCGCCCCAGCCGACGGTCGATGCGCGATGAGGCGCACGAGGCAGTACACCCCGGTGAACGCGAAGACGACGGTGAGGATCAGATTCCACGGGGCAGTCAGCATACCCACGAGCTTACAACTACATCATGTAGAGTACGGGCGAGGCCCGCACCCCTCACAGTTCCCCGAACCAGGGGCAGGGGAGGACACGCCCCGGGCGCCCGGCGCGGCCCAGAACCCCTGCGGCGTCCGCGAAAGGAACAATGACCATGACCGGACTCACCTTCGCCGTCGGCGGCATCCTCACCGCCACCGGCGTGATCGCCTACGTCGCCTCCGACGCGAGCAGCCTGACCGCCCTCATCCCCGCAGCGCTCGGCGTGCTCATCCTCATCGCCGCCTTCATCTCACGCGCGCCGAAGGCCCGCCGGCACGCGCTCCACGCCGCCCTCGCGATCGCCCTCCTCGGCATCGCCGGTACCGCCATGAACGTGATGAAGCTCGGGGAGCTCTTCGCCGGTACCGCCGAGCGCCCGAACGCAGTGATCGCGAGCACCGTCACCTTCGTCGTCCTCCTCGTGTTCCTCGTCGCCGGCATCGCCTTTTTCGTGCGCGCCCGCCGCTACCGCGCCGCCCAAGACCCGGCGAACGCCACCGCCTGACCCGCAGCTGCAGACCCCAGCATGTCCAGTCCCGCACCCGAGCCGCGCCCGCCGTCTGCGGTGCCGCCGTCCTGGGGCTGGGCGCGGGGGTCGCAGCAGCTGCGCACCGTGAAGACCGAACCGCTCGACTACCATCGCCTGCTGCGCGGCGCCCCCGCCTACCGGTGGTGGAAGCCGCTCGCCCTGCTCCTGCTCTCGGGCGTGTTCTTCGGCATCCTCACCGTGGTGGTCACGGTGGCCGTCATCCCGGTGCTGATGCTCACGGATCCCGACTACCCCACGCAGGTCGCCGCAGGCACCGCCGCCGCACTCGACACCCAGCGGCCCGTGTCGGTGCTCGTGAGCATGGTGTCGATCATCATCATGCTCCCGGCCGTGCTGCTCGCGATGCTCGTCATGGGCATGCGACCCACCGGCCGGATCTGGTCGGTCGCCACCCGTATGCGCTGGGGGCTCCTCGGCAGGCTGCTCGGCGTCTCCGTGCTCGCGATCGCCGTCATGAACCTCGTCGGCATCGCCGCAGGCGCGCTCCTCGATCCCGCCACCGATGCCGCAGCTGCTACCAGCGACACGGTCTTCGACGCGCGCGCCGCCGTGCTGTCGATGCTGCTCGTGCTCATCCTGGTGCCGCTGCAATCCACCGCCGAGGAGGTCGTCTTCCGCGGACTCTTCATGCAAGTGCTCGGGGCGTGGCTCAGAAACCCCTGGTTCGCGATCCTCATCCCCTCGATCGGATTCGCGTTCCTCCATATCTACGACATCTGGGGGCTCCTCGCCGTCGGGCTGCTCGGCGTCGTCTCCGCCTGGCTCACCTGGCGCACCGGCGGCCTCGAGGCGGCGATCGCGATCCACATCGTTAACAATTACGTCGCCTTCGGCATCATGGCCTCGGGTCTCACCGGGGAGACCGCGCAGATCGCAGGCGACGGCAGGCCGGCCGGGCTGATCGGCCAGATCGCCGGCCTCGCCCTCTTTATGTGGCTCACACTGCGTGCCTTCACCCGAGGCGGACACGGCAGGAAGCGCATCGACCCCATCCAGAGCCCCGCCGCTCCACACGAGACCACCCCCGAGCCGTAGCATGGAGCCGCGCTGAGCGGATGAACGCCGCAGTTTGAAGCCATCCTCGCGCCGAGCGGGGCTACAACGGCGCCTTCGCTGGCCCCACGCTGCGAACCACCGAGGGCGATCGGATATGCATCGTCGTGCGCAACGAGCTCCCCGAGACGACGACCGTGCGCTGGCATGGCGTGAAATTCCCGGCGCAATACGACGTCGGCCCCACCGGCCCATCCCCGGCGAGGAATGGATCGCTGAGTGGGAGGTCGAGCAGGCGGCAGCGACCTGCTGGTACCACCCGCACGCCCACGGCACCGCCGAAGCGTAGGTGGGCCGCGGACTGATGAGCCTGTTCCTCCTCAACGCCGAGTTCGGTCACAGCACCGACCTCGACTGGCCCTACATGTGCCACTGCCACTGGCTCATGCATCACGACATGGGAACATAGGGCAGTTCATCGTGATCCACGATGCTTAGGAGCCGCCCACCGTGATCAGAATCCCGCCGTGCACGCGGCCAACACCGCAGCGTGTTCTACGCACACACCGTCACCCGCTCCTCCCAATGCGTCGTCGCCCGGCGCGTGACTATCCCACGCTTCGTGCTGCGGGGCATCAGAACCCGTGACTATCGGGTTCGCGACAGGCACACTGCACGGCCACAGCGATCTACTAGCCGACCAGAAGGACTGACTGAGGAAGCCAGAAGCCTCTCACGGGTCAGCGCACGTAAGGGAGCGGCGGTAAAGGACGCGCGTTTAGCCTACATCCCGATGACGCATGGTGTTCCCTGAGCCGTACGCGAGGCTGCAATCGGTCCGAGCGGATCGGCAGCACACAAAATTCATCGTGGACGGTCACACTCTGTATCGATCTGTGTCAATATAGATGCATGTCTAATCAAGAAGTTGACGTTCTGATCGTGGGGTCTGGCCCGGCTGGTTATACCGCAGCGGTGTACGCCGCTCGTGCGGGACTCGCACCCGTGGTTCTTGCCGGATCGATCAGCGCCGGGGGCGCGTTGATGACCACCACCGAAGTCGAGAATTTCCCCGGGTTTGTCGACGGTATTCAGGGACCTGACCTCATGGAATCGATGCGCGCCCAGGCCGAGCGATTCGGTGCCCGCATCATTGTCGATGACGCGGCCAGCCTCGACCTCACCGGTTCACTCAAAACAGCAGTGACCGGTGGGGGAGACACGTACCAGTCTCGTGCCGTCATTCTTGCTATGGGGTCGGCTTACCGGAAGTTGCATCTTGCTGACGAGGAGCGGCTGACGGGCCACGGGGTGTCGTGGTGTGCGACGTGCGATGGGTTCTTTTTCCGAGATCAGGAGATCGTGGTTGTCGGTGGAGGTGACTCAGCGATGGAGGAAGCACTCTTTCTTACTCGCTTCGCGTCGAAGGTCACGATCGTGCACCGGCGCAGCGAGTTCCGCGCATCCAAGATCATGGCGCAGCGAGTCCTCGACCATCCCAAAATCGATGTCGCCTGGAACAGCGAGATCGCGGAACTCACCGGAGAGGAATCGGTGCGAGCAGTCTCACTGCGCGACACGCAAACGGGTGAGCTACGAACAATCGAGGTCACCGGCGTATTCGTCGCAATCGGCCACGACCCGCGTTCGGAGCTCGTAACGGGCACCATTGATACAGACGCCGATGGGTACGTGCAAGTCGCACATCCATCAACCCGCACCAACATCCCAGGGGTGTTCGCTGCAGGCGACCTGGTCGACCACACCTATCGTCAAGCCATAACCGCTGCCGGGACGGGCTGCGCTGCCGCCCAGGACGCCCAACACTTCCTCAGCACTCTCGATCACATGATGGATACCCATCCGCGGTCCGAGGAGGTTTTCGCATGACTCTCGCAACCACCATTACCGTCACCGATGCCCACCCGGAGCCTGTCATCGTCGAAAAAATGGAGGCGCTCCACGCATGAGCACCCGAACGACCCCCACCGCACCATCTGCGACACGCAAGCTGTCAACGCTCGACCGTTGGCTACCGCTCTGGATCGGGCTAGCCATGGTCGCCGGCCTCCTACTGGGACGGTTCATTCCTGGCGTTTCTACGGTGCTCGCGCACCTCGAAGTTGGTGGGATCTCGGTCCCCATCGCTCTGGCGTTGCTGATCATGATGTACCCCGTTCTCGCGAAAGTACGCTACGACAAGGTCGCAGCCGTCGCCGGGGACAGGAAACTCTTGATCTCTTCGCTCGCGCTGAACTGGGTCATCGGGCCGGCCCTGATGTTTGCTCTGGCATGGGTGTTTCTTCCCGATCTCCCCGAATACCGTACCGGGCTGATTATCGTGGGGCTCGCCCGCTGCATCGCGATGGTCGTTATCTGGAATGATCTCGCCTGTGGCGACCGTGAAGCTGCCGCGGTCCTCGTAGCGATCAACTCAATCTTCCAGGTTGTCGCGTTCTCCCTCTTGGGATGGTTCTACCTCACCATCCTCCCGGCGTGGCTGGGGCTTGATTCGCAAGGGCTCGACATCTCGATCGGACAGATCGCACTGAACGTGCTCATATTCCTGGGGGTACCACTGATTGCTGGGTTTGCTTCCCGGTTCATCGGGGAAAAGCGCAAGGCCGCCATTGGTACGAGGAAACGTTCATCCCCAAGATCGGCCCCTGGGCCCTGTACGGATTGCTGTTCACGATCGTGCTGCTGTTCGCTCTCCAAGGCGATCAGGTCATCTCTCGACCGCTAGATGTTGCCCGCATCGCGCTGCCATTGCTGGTCTATTTCGCAGCAATGTGGTTCGTGGGTCTTTTTGCCGGCAAAGCCTTGGGGCTGGGCTACGCCCGATCATCGACGTTGGCGTTCACCGCGGCTGGAAACAACTTCGAACTCGCCATCGCTGTCGCCATCGGCACGTTCGGCGCGACTTCCGGTCAAGCATTGGCCGGCGTTGTCGGGCCACTGATCGAAGTCCCTGTGCTCGTCGGGCTTGTATATGTGTCCTTGTGGGCCGCGAGAGCTTGGTTCAACAGTGACCCGTATACGTCGGAAAGGACGACAGCATGAGCGCCACCCTCACCACGGCCGAAGACTGCGGCCCCATCGCCGCGCACGCGATCGGGCAGGAAGCGGCCTCGACGGTCGCAGCCACACTGAAAGCGCTTGCTGATCCGCTCAGGCTCCGCATGCTGTCCGCGATTGCGGCAGACCCGCGCGGCGAATCGTGCGTATGCGATCTCGCCGAACTCGCCAACGTCTCCCAACCCACCGTGTCCCACCACTTGAAAGTACTCAAAGAGGTTGACGTCCTCACGGCACAGCGGCGCGGTACGTGGGTTTGGTACCGGATCACACCCGGCCGGCAGCAAGCAGTCACGGCGCTACTCGAATCTTTCGCCCCGGTCGCACTGGCAAGGCCGCTGGATACCCAGTCAGCGGACGTGGTGCGCCCGGACTTTGACGCCCGAGTGACCCGACTCGCTGACGAACTCGCCGCAGAAGTACCCGAGCTCGACGCACAGATCGTTCGCTCCATCGTGCGTGAGTCCTACACAGCGCTCGTCAGCACCGCACGAGTGACCACTGCGCTCATCCCACTCACCGAACGGTTCGCCCGCCAACGCATCAGTGACCTCACGAAACATCACGACACATCCGCACCTCAAGTGCTGTTTGTCTGCGTCGCAAACGCCGGTCGTTCCCAGCTCGCCGCAGCGCTCGTGAATCAGATCTCGGACGGACGCGTTATCGCTCGCTCGGCCGGGTCTCAACCGGCCGATGTGATCCACCCTCACGTGCGGTCGCTGATCGCTGACATCGAAGGGGAAAGTGCCGCAGCTGACCGGTTCCCAAAACCCCTCACCGACGATGCGATTCGTGCGGCAGACGTGGTGATCACGATGGGGTGCGGAGATGTATGCCCCATCATCCCGGGCGTCCGTTACGAGGACTGGGCCGTGGGCGATCCCGCTCTCGCATCCGACGCGGGCGTGCAAGCCATCCGGGATGACATTGCCGCCCGAGTTCGCACCCTCGTCGACGACCTCACCCACTAACCAACTATCTGGAGCGACGCATTTATGACTGACACCAATAAGCCCTCCGTACTGTTCGTCTGTGTCCATAACGCTGGTCGGTCCCAGATGGCCGCAGGATTCCTGCGCGACATCGCCGGAGACCGCATCGAGGTTCGATCGGCCGGCTCGATGCCAGCCGATCAAATCAACCCAATGGCCGTCGCCGCGATGGCGGAACTCGGTATCGACATCACTTCTGAGCAGCCCAAAGTACTCACCACAGAAGCGGTACAGGCCTCTGACGTTGTTATCACAATGGGCTGCGGTGACGCCTGCCCGTTCTTCCCCGGGAAACGTTACGAGGACTGGAAGCTTGATGATCCGGCCGGGCAGGATCTTGACTCAGTACGACCCATCCGTGACGAGATCCGTATACGTATCAGTCAGCTTGTGAGTGAATTGGTGTAGCTCACAAACCCTAGAAGCGACCGTTCGTGAGGAGCAGCATAGGTTGTCACGGCGCACCGCAGGATAAGAGGTACCTTCTTCGCGACGCTAGATCGCCGGCTGGGGGGGGGTAAGGCCCGTTGGAGCTCGCGGTACACCGTGGCGCGAGAGATATCGAACAGTTCGGCGAGCTCCGTCTGCGTATGGGTGCCAGCCGCGTGAGTGGCGAGCAGATGGCGGCGCTTTGTAGCCGTGAGCTTGGGCTGCTTCCCGCGGAGCTTCCCGGCAGCTTTCGCGATCGCCATTCCTTCACGAGTGCGGGCTCGAATAAGATCTGCCTCGAATTCCGCGACCATCCCGAGCACATTGAACAGGAGCCGGCCTACCGGGTCGGCGGGGTCATAGATTGATCCACCAAGGCTGAGTGAGACACCCTTGCGAGTGAGTTCGTCGGCGATATCTCGAGCATCGGGTAGCGACCGTGCAAGTCGGTCGAGCTTGGTGACGACGAGCGTATCGCCGGCACGCACCGCGACCAGCGCTTCGCGCAGTCCGGGGCGACTGCGATTCGTGCCGGCCAGGCCATGGTCGACGTGAATGTTCTCCGCGTCGACGCCGAGAGCGATGAGTCCTTCACGCTGCGCGGTGAGGTCTTGCCCGCTAGTCGAAACACGTGCGTACCCAATTTTTAACCCGCTCATGTACTTAGTGTCGCATTTATGGCCCCGTTAGCGGGCATTTAATCGGGCGGGGTATACGAGCACCTAGATCCCCTATGTTTCCGCAGCGAGGTTTCTGCGGAATGAGCGCCCGGTGAGCGACCGGCTTACGGGCGGTACATCAGTGGTTAAGTTATTCGATGACGACTAAATCTCCAGGTGCGTTACGACAGTCGGTGAAGATCGAAATTCGAAGACAGGGTTGTGACGCATAGTTATAAGAATCGCTTCTATACCAAAACTCCCGCCTGCCGACATCTGTCGTTGGAGGGATAGCGAAACACCTCGAATCTCAAAGTTTCGAGAGGAACCTTCGTGGCTAACTCGCACGGCTTATTGGCGCGGTTAGACTCTCGAACTCGTTATTGCCTGGGCACTATTGTCGAAACGAGGCACTACGGCTGTCGTGGCGCACGAAGATTAGGAGCCCGAATGTCGCAGAATGAGTTTCTCCAATATGAGGCATCTGGGATTGCCGCCTTGCTGCGTACCCGCACGCTGTCCGTACCGGCATACCAACGGTCTTACTCATGGATGACTGTTTCGAAGTCTGCGACTGAACGCGACACAAGTATCGACAAGCAGCAGGTGGTCGAGTTCTGGGACGATCTGCACAGTAGCTTCATTAACCAAGTCAGCTACTTCTTGGGCACGGTCGTACTGGCGGGGAACGACCAAGATGGTCTCGGTCGCAAGAGCGTTATTGATGGTCAGCAGCGCCTCGCTACGGCATCTTTGCTCTTGGCTGCTATCCGCAACCGTTACCACTCGGGGGGAGAAACGAACGACGGGAACTCCACGCAACAGGAGTTTCTCGGTAAGTATGACAAACGCGCTCGAGCGGATCTTCCAAAGCTCATCCTCAACTCCGAAGATCGTGATTACTACCAGCGACACATTATTCAAGGCGAAAACGGCGTCGAACCATCGAACTTCAGCCAGCGTCTCCTGAGCGAGGCGTACGACTTTCTGCAGCGCAAAGTAAATGCTTTTGCAGACAGCTACGGACCGGACTGGGCATTGAAACTCGGCGAACTCGAAACTTGGTTGGACGAGAGCGTCCAAGTCGTGGCAATTGTGGTCGCCACTGAAGCCGATGCGTTCATGATTTTCGAAACTCTGAATGATCGGGGAGCCGATCTGACAATCGCCGACCTGCTGAAGAATTTTCTCTTCAGTCAGTCGGGAGCCAGATTGGATGAGGTTCAGGCCGGTTGGCTCGCCACATTGAGCAATCTCGGAATCGACAAGGTCGGAAACCGGCTGTTCACGACATTTGCTCGACACTTGCTCAGCTCTAAGTTCGGCCTAGTGCGAGAACGAGAGGTTTACGGAAAATTGAAGGGGGTCGTTACCGATCCGGATTCGGCAGTAAAGTTCACCCAAGAACTGAAGGACGCTTCGCGACTTTACTACGCGATCATCCGATCAGATAGCGACTATTGGTCCGAGTTTGCCGGATCCGTTGGCAGTGCAGCCGATATCCTGGCGGACCTAAAGGTCGAGCGATACCGGCCTTTGGTTTTAGCCGCGCTCACGACTTTTGATGCGAAAGAGATCGAACGCTTTGTGCCGACACTCGTTTCGTGGTCCATACGAATGCTGTCCTCCGGCAATTTGAGCGGTGGTGTAGCTGAGGCAGCGTTTTGCGACGCAGCAGTCGAAATCCGGCGAGGCCGGGTCACAACAACAGAAGACATTTTGACGAAGACAAAGGTGGGAGCGCTCGTTCCCTCCGATGCTGTATTTCAGGCCGGATTCGCGGCCTGGCGGACGACGCCTAAATTGTCTAGGTACCTGCTTCGCTCGCTTGAACTCACTGAAAGAGGTGACACGGAACCCGAACTCATCGTGAATGACGACGTAGATCTTGTAAACCTCGAGCATGTGCTCCCTAAGAACGCTAAAGACGCCGATTGGCCGTCCTTCTCACTCGAGGACCGTCGGAGTTTTGTTGATCGGGTTGGAAATCATGTCCTGCTGAAGAAGGGTGTGAATGACCGGATCGGGAATAAGGGTTGGCCAGTGAAGAAATCCGTCTTGACGTCGTCGGTGCTCCACCTCACCAGTCAAGCTGGGGCCGAATCCGATTGGACGTCCTCCGTCATAGAGACACGGCAGCAAAAGCTAGCTGTACTCGCGGTGGCGACGTGGCCCAAATTGCCTCGTTAGGCCGATCTGCGTCTCGTGACCTCGTTGTTTCAAGACACTTACAATGCGAAACGCAGCAATTCCAGAACCCCGGCCAAAAGCACTAAACCCCACGATTTCCGAGGGAGCGGGGAGAGCGCCCGCTGAGGGATCGGCTTACGGGCAAGTTTGGCGTGGCGCTACTCCGCCGAGAGCGCAGCATCGAGCGCGTTGGGTAGGTCCTCTGGGCCTGTGAGCTCGATCGTTTCCCCGTCGAGGAAGAAGGTCGGGGTGCCTGTCACACCGAGGGCTTCACCTGCGTCGAAGTCTTTTTGGACTCGAGCCTTCGTATCAGGGGCCGCAACCGCATTATCAAACCGTTCCATATCGAGGCCGATCTGCTCGGCGTACCCTCGGAATCGTTCGGCCTCGGACTCACGGCCTTCCCCCCATTGCTTCTGTGTTTTGAACATGAGATGGAACATATCCTCGTACTTGCCTTGCTCGGCTGCAGCTTCAACCGCGATGGCGGCGTTCATGGAGTTGAAGTGACCATTGAGGGGGAAGTACCGGACGACGTAGTTAATTCGGCCGTCGTACTTCTCACGCATTTGCTCAATGTATGGGTAGAGAGCACCGCAGGCCTCGCCCTCGAAATCCAGGAACTCGACGACGGTGGGCGCATCCGGTCCCGCTGAGTCCAAATAGTGGGAGTCTTCGGCGAGCGTTCGAGCCGCTTTGTCGCCGGTCGGCAACGCAACGGGTTCGGGGCGACTGAGTATGGTCCAAAAAATTGCGATGGCTGCAACAAGCAACACTGCTGGCACGGAGATGATCGCAGCTTTGGTCGACGTACTGAGCGGTCCCCAAAAAGATGGGCGAATCGATTTCTCCAAGATTTCTCCGATGAACACAAGCGGGGGAATGGGACGAGGCGTGGGAGGCCAGAGGGTGTCCCAATCGCAATGCAGCGCCAGAGGGAACCGAATTCTTTTCGGAGACACGGCTTCAGCTAACTAACCTCGCGGCTGCAACAAGCAATCTACTTGCAGTCCGGCCACGGTCGCAGGATCAGCTGACCCTATAGGCCGGAAGGACCGTAGCTCTTGTACGGTCGCCGCGGGGGAGAGTGGGGCGACTAGAAATGGCCGCCCCACCCTATCGTCTATAGAGACGCGAGAATCTCTTCCATCTTCTGAATCTCACCTGTTTGGTCGTCGATGATTTTCTGCCCTAACGCAACGGCATCCGGGTTGGATCCATTGTCAACTTCATCCTGAGCCATATCGATCGCGCCACGGTGATGCTCGATCATCTGCTCAAGGAATAGTCGTGAGGCTTCCGCGCCCGTCGCCTCGTCGAGGGCCTGCATGTCCGTCTCGGACATCATGCCGGCACCATGATCCATGCTTCCCATTTCCGAGGTGTCGGCACCCCAATCTTCAAGCCAGCTTTCCAGCTGTTGGATTTCTGGTGCCTGGGCATCTTTTATCTCGCCTGCGAGCGAGACGACCCGCTCATCAATACCATCTTTGCTGAGTATGGTGTCGGACATTTCGATCGCCTGGCTGTGGTGTTCGATCATCATGCTGGCAAACATGGTGTCTGCTTCGTTTGCTTCCGTGGTTGCGGTTTCTGAGCTACTGGTGCTCCCGTGGTCCATCTCGGTCATGTCACTACTTGTGTCGGTGTTTCCGGCACAGCCAGCGAGGGCGAGCATGGCAGTAAGTGTGATCGCGGCGGTCGCCGCGGTACGAGTTTTCATGAATGGATTCTCCAATTCGCTGAGGATGCTCAATACGAGTGAGCAGAAGAGGGAAATGCCAGCGCTAATGCCGGCTCATCGCTATTCAAGTTCGACTGATTCCGAGCGCCTCCAACGAAGGCGGCGGAAGGGGTCGGATGTGGGCTTTCCATCGCGAGACGCGCGCGCTATTTCCTTCTCGGGACACACTGGTGCGCCAGCTCAAACGGCTTCCAATGAAGAGTGCGACAGTGAGGAGGAGCGCGAGAGCACATTCCATCCAAGTAACGCTGCCAGTGCAATTCATACATCCGTGTGAAGGAGTACCTGCAGGGTCACTGTCCGACGCCGCTTCATCGGCACCAGGGTGGGCGAACCCGACAATGTTCTGCGTTTCCACAGTGGCACTGTGCCGAGCAGGCACGAGGTGCGAATTAAAAGAGTGCATCGCGAGAAGTCCCGCGATCACTCCGACCGTGATGGCGACCATTTTGAAGAGTGCACGAACTCGCGAACGCGAATCACGTACAGGTCCCATCGTGACGACCACAGTCATGTGCACCTCCATCCATTCCAGCGTACGTACTGCTAGCTCGCGAGTTGCTTTCTGGCAACTGCTTCTGGGCGGAGGTCCAGACGGCGCAGTAGTTGGGCGTTCAGGGCCACAACAATCGTGGAAAGTGACATGAGGATGGCGCCTATCGACATCGGAAGCACGAACCCGATAGGGGCGAGGATGCCAGCAGCGAGTGGAACAGAAATGAGGTTGTATCCGGCCGCCCACCACAGGTTTTGTTTCATTTTGCGATAGCTTGCACGCGACAACTCGATGACTGACACCACTGACCGGGGGTCATCGCTTGCGAGAATCACTCCGGCTGATGCAATCGCTACATCGGTGCCAGCACCGATAGCGATTCCGACGTCGGCTTGGGCGAGAGCTGGTGCATCATTTACGCCATCTCCGACCATGGCAACTTTGCGTCCTTCGTTTTGCAGTTCTTTCACTTTGGAGGCTTTGTCTTCGGGCCGTACGCCTGCGAAGTAACGATCAATACCGATATCCGTTGATACAGTCGCGGCGACGGCTTCGGCGTCGCCAGTGATCATCACGACGTCAACGCCGCGATCTCTCAGAGCGGTGACGGCGGCAAGAGACTCGGGCCGAATTTGATCGGCAAGCCGCAGAGCGCCGGCCACTTCTCCCTCGATGAGAACATGCAGGATGATCGCCCCTTCTTTTCGCCACAGTTCAGCAATGGGAAGTTCCTCTACATGTTCCTGCTGCAACAGGTAGGGGCCGCCGACCTGCACGATGCGACCATCGACTCGAGCTCGGACGCCGACAGCCGGCGAAGACTCAAAGTCAGTGGCGTTCGGGATTGCGAGCTCTTTTACCTTCGCTGCGTTCACGATTGCGCGAGCGAGAGGGTGCTCAGAATCGTTTTCTGCTGCCGCCGCGAGGACCAGCAGTGCATCTGAGTCGAGCTGCCCCGTCGGGTGGACAGCCGTTACAGCAGGCGCGCCCTCGGTAAGGGTTCCCGTCTTATCAAACAGCACCGTATCGATCGTCCGCATGCTTTCCAGGGCGAGCCTGTCTTTCACGAGGACGCCTCCTCGTGCAGCTCGCTCAGTGGCAATGGAGACCACCAAAGGAATCGCGAGGCCAAGGGCGTGAGGGCATGCGATCACCAAGACAGTGATCGTGCGAATCACCGCAGCATCAGGTAAACCAACCACGGTCCACACGAGTGCGGTAATTGCTGCTGCGATGAGAGCGAACCAGAACAACCATGCAGAGGCGCGGTCGGCTAGTCGCTGCGCCCGAGACGACGAGTTTTGCGCTTCAGAAACAAGTTTCTGGATACCGGCAAGCGCGGTGTCTTGTCCTACCGCCGTAATTTCAACACGAATGCCTGAATCGGTTGCAACGGTGCCGGCAACGACCTGGTCCCCGACGCTGCGACGAACTGGGTGAGATTCGCCAGTGATCATCGACTCGTTCATGCTGGCGGAACCTTGAATGACTCGCCCATCGGCAGGTACACGCCCTCCCGGGCGGACCACGACGACATCGCCAACTTCGAGATCCTCGGGAGCGATGGTGATGGTGCTCTGCCCTTCGACCTTCTCCGCTTCGTCAGGAAGAAGCGCGGCCAGCGAATCGAGCGCAGAAGTGGTCTGAGCGAGAGATCGCATCTCAATCCAGTGGCCTAGAAGCATGATGACGATCAGTAGCGCCAGCTCCCACCAGAAGTCCAGCTCGTGGTGCAGTATTCCGAGGCTTGCACCCCAGGAAGCGAGGAAAGCGACAGTGATTGCCAGAGCGATGAGGAGCATCATCCCCGGTTTGCGGGCGCGAAGCTCGCTGACAGCGCCCGTGAGGAATGGGGCGCCGCCCCATACATACATGACGGTACCAAGGAGAGGGGATACCCAGCTCACCCACTGAGTCTCCGGCAGCGAATAGCCCAGAAGCATTGAGAACATCGTGGAAAATCCCACGACGGGCACCGCGAGGATGAGCATGAGCCAGAACAGTTTCCGAAACCCTGCGACGTGATCTCCGTGACCCGCGTGGCCTCCGTGATCCGAATGTCCGTGCTCGGAGTGACCGGCTGCAGGAGCCTGATCCCGGTGGCTAACATGCTCGTGCGTCATGTGGCCAGGGGTATTCCCTGACGTGGAAGCGTCACTTGGAAGAGCGCCGTGGTCTGCTGGTTCGCTTTGTTCAGGGTCGAGCTGACTCATTGAAGTCTCCTTCGAACATGCACCTTTTCGGTGACAAATCACGCGTCGAACGCTTCAGGCGTTCTCATTGTCGGAATACCCGACTGCTAGATCAAGCGGGTTTTCAACGGAATATCCAATGTTCTCGATAGCCCCTTGAATCGCGGCAGCGTCGACCGGGGCCGTGGCTTGGAGAGTGACCCGCGAAATACCGCCGGCGTTGAGCTCGACAGAAACGCTCTCGACATTGCTGATACCCGTGAGTTCTTCGGTCACGCTTGCAACGCAGTGGGAACAAGTCATGCCGGATACGAGAATCTTGTTGGTCACTTCGGCCGTCGTTGCACGAGTGGTATCGGAGGTGACCGGCGTCGCACAACAAGCGGAGCCCGAAATGATGGCCACCTGCGGGGCATCGAAACTGTCAATCATAATGTTCTCCTCCGAGTCGAGCGGGTTGGGTTAGGAACGGACCAATCGTGCGATTGCGTCCTGAGCTTCACGGATCTTGTCGGCAGCTACTTGGCCGCCTTCTGCGCTTGCCTCAGCAACGCAGTGGCTGAGGTGGTCGCCGAGGAGCGATAGGGCGACGGTTTCAAGCGCTTTCGTCGCGGCTGAGACTTGCGTCAGAATGTCGATGCAGTATTTGTCGTCGTCAACCATCCGCGCGATTCCGCGTACCTGGCCTTCGACGCGACGCAATCGCTTCTGCAAGTCATCCTTGTTCTGTTCGTAGCCGTTCACATGATGCACTATACCCCCAGGGGGTATAAAATTCAATAGGCGATGCTGGACGCCCATGCCGCCGACCGCTTGTGAGCCTCCCGCTTTGCTTAGCCACCGGAATGCTCGTGCTCGCCCGGAGGTCACGTCCATGCCTCGCAAACGGCTACGAGACTACGGTCGCCCTGGATCCAATGTGGTCCTCTCGGGGCTTGAACCAGAGCGTCGTTGCAAGAGGGCCTTTATCTCACTTTTCGTTCGCTTGGATGTACGGGAGCGGATCGATGGGTTCGCCGTTCAATCGCAGGGCAAGGTGCAAATGAGGTCCGAAGGACATGCCGGTGTTTCCGACTCGACCGGCTTCATCACCTATCTTGACCGTGTCGCCGACCTGATAGGAGTGCGAGTTGGCTTCCATGTGGCAGTACCGGCTCGTGAGGTCTTGCCCATTGATGTTGTGCTGCAGCTTGAGGCCGAATCCGCAACCGTCAGTTGCAAACCCAGCCTCCAAGACGACACCACTCGCGATCGCCCGAATTGATGTGCCTCCTGGCGCTCCAATGTCCTGGGCGTCGTGGAATTGCGCGACGGGCTCGGTGCGATAGCCGAAACTATCGGTATTTGGCCACTGCTCATCGAAGGGGTATCGCACGGATGAGTCAGAGAGCGAACTCGCGTCGACCAGCCCTTTCTCGGCGGTTACGTTCGGCGGCAGGGGGATGGTCTTGATGGAGACTGCTTGCAAGGCATCCGCTACGGGTCCAGCGTCTTCTTCACTGAACAATTTCTGTGGTTGTATCGATGCCTGGGTGGTGAGGGGCTCGGCGGCTGAGCTGTTCAATGGGAAGAGGGTGGCAGTGAGCAGTGCTCCCACACAAACAAATGATGAGGCCGCAGAGACGATACGTTTCCAGGAGCGTTTCGTCGGTAACCCCGAATGAGAGGTTTCATCGGCATCGGTCGAAAGACCGGTGAATGAGGTGTCTTTGGTGCTGATATTCCAGGCAGGGAGCGGTGTCATGTAGGACTCTCCTGAGGGTCCTGGTCTGGTGCGACCGCGCTGCCTGCCAGACGCTCGGGGAGGTGACGTGATCAGACGGCCGTGAGGAGTCAGCTGCTGTGGTCGCACAGTGCCACGGCCGCTACCCGTCCGACTACTTGAGGCGGATGCCGCGCTCTTGGGTGTCTGCTGGGTCTCAGTGGGAAATGAGAAATTCACGAGAACAGTGCTCCGATCGCTGCATATCCTATGACTGCAATAGCTGCCGTCAGCACAAGGATTGCGATGATAAACGCAGTGGAATTTTTGAAGGGGTTCTGATTGGGGTTCATGCGCGTAACTCCGCTCGTTAGCCGTTTCCGGCAATGACTCTGACTTCATCAGTCGCGAGTTCGACCACGCCACGATCATCAACCCAGACCGGAGCGTCATTGAGTGCGATACCGAGGGCTTGTACGGTCCCCTCGGCCTGCGCAATCTGAACCCAGTCCCCTTGCGCGTCGTTTTGCCAGAGAGTTCCTTCAACATCGACCCCGACGAGCGCTCCATTGCTTTTCACCTCAATTGCGTAGAAGAGCGGAGCCTCAGCGACCGGGACAAAGGTGTCTCCATCGTCCGCGCTCTGTTGAAGCCCATCCTTGGTCAATGCGTACACCGATTCGTTTGCCTTCGTGACGTCAACGGCTTCGATCCGGGCCCCTTTCTCCCAGGTGAGGCCAGCATCCGAACTTCTGAGCAGGACTTGCTCCGACGAGCCAACGCCGTAGAGAGTGCCGTCTGTGCTAGCTGTAAGCACGTGAAAATCTTCGACACCATTCATTGACACTGGTTCCCAATTCTCGCCCTGATCATCGCTTCGAATGATGCCCAGGTTTGGGGAACCGAGTTGTTCTGGGGTCTCTAGGCCGGGATGACCCGACGCTATGAAAGCGTCCCCTAGAAGGGTGAATCCCATCGCGTCAAAGTCGTTGCCTCCCACAGGACCATTTACTTTGCCACCGAGGGTGACGGTGAAGATGCCGTTGTGTGTGCCGAGGAGAACGCCCTCGCTTCTGGGGTCGCCCGTGATGGAGTGCACATGCTCGATACGTGGCGGAGACGTATCAGCAGGGGGGTTGCCTGGAGATGCACACCCCACGACAGTGAAAGCTCCAATGGTGAGGATGAAGGCAGCGAAAGATCTCTTCACTATGTTCTCCGAATTTCTACTGAGGCGTAAAACGCCCTAAATCTGTCTGAGCCCAGAGCTGCAAGAAGCTCAGTTCCGCGTCTGGGCATGAATAAGCGCTCGGATACACGTGCAGTGTCCAAAGCAAATTTGGACCGGTGCGCTCGACTCGTTCTTGTTTCAGAGTCAACACGGAACGATGGGTATGCCCAATTTCAACTCGGGAAGAATTGGCCAATACTGGCCGTACCGAGACAGGTCACTCAGAGCGCACGTGCGGTCGCCGGGGTCGATTCAGGTTCGACTGATTGACAGCGAGATAAGGGAGGGCGGCCTGACATAGCGCGCCACAAAAAGGTAAGAAAAGGGCAGAAATATTGCCCTGTGAAGGTTCGTTAGGCGTCTGAAGAGAGGCCGCCTGAGTATGAGCAACCCGATCATCAGAGCTAGAACACACGCCATTGCCAGCATCCCGTGTTCATCGGAATGTCCGACTGGATCGCATTCCACACCACAAGGTGATGAATCGGTGTGCGCCGTACCACTCACCAAGCTTGGGTCTCCGATGCCCGCAGCAGGAGTTAGAACGTCAACACCATGATTCCCCACGCCGTCAGAGAAAGTCACGGCCGAAGGTTGAGCATCCGTGCCTCTGCCGTTTTCCGTGGAGCTGACACTCAGTGTGTGCATCCCTAGGAGGCCGGCAATCACCAAAACGATGAGACCAGCCGCCGCGAACCAGAGATACGCATGAGGCCGGTGGCCTGTGCGTTGCTGCGGAATGGGGTTCACGGTACTCAATTTCATCTCGGACTGCCGTGCACGCTAGCACTTTTATCTGGGTATCTCTAAAGTCAAGAAGCCGAGAGCTACTGGTTCTTGCCAGGCCGATGGCTTAATTGAGCCAGGAAACTTCCTTGACGCAGAATTTGTCAGGGAGGTGGCACGTAGTGTCCATGTGGATGACGAGGGCCACGTAGGCAGCCGCGACGACCATGCCGATCGCGATCAGCACGCTAAGCAACCTCTTCACATTCACCCTTCATTGAATCGTGCGCACGTCATGCGCCTGGAGGAGCCGGCACGGAGGCCGGCTCTTTTCTTCTCGGGCTACGCCCCGTTTTTTGCAGTGAAGCCTTCGGCAGCATACGGCCACTTCGCGTTCCGCCCAACCGGTCGCACCCCCGCTTCGCGGCGTTGCTTGACGGTACACCCTCGCGTGTCTGCGCCACGCAGGGGTGCCCCTCCGGTCGGGCTCCACGCTGCGCGCCTCCGCAGGCACATACGTGCCTTCACGGCAAAAAACGTGAGGGAGGAAATCACGAACAGCGCGGGGTACCGCATCTAGGTCACAGGAGGCACACCATGAACACCATCACTGTGTACACGAAGCCCAGCTGCGTGCAGTGCACCGCGACCTATCGCGCTCTCGACAGCAAAGGGATCGTCTACGACGTCGTGGATTTCTCGACCGACGAAGCCGCGCTCCAGACCGTCAAGGAACTGGGGTACATGCAAGCCCCCGTCGTGGTTACCGACGACGACAACTGGAGTGGGTTTCGACCCGACAAAATCGCCGGCCTCGTTGGCTGATTGAATCATGACATGTGCCCCGCAGTGGGGTAGCTCACCTGAAGAACAAAGGACAGCGATATGGAAGAGCAGACATCGAAGTCAGGGGTGTGGATCCTGCAGCCGACCGAGGAGTGGGACGGCCGCCTTTTGGGCGTTTTCGAATCGGAGAACGACGGGCAGAAGTTCGTCGAAGAACTTGCCGGCACCTTCTCGCCTTCTGAGCCGGTGTTTTTCCCGATTGGATATCGCGTGGGGCGGCCGAGCAGTGGAACCACGAACAGCGACATTGACCATCGGGCAGACAAGCCAGGTGTGTGGATCGCGCAGGCGAGCGACGAATTCGAGGGCCGGATTCTCGGAGTTTTCGCAACAGATGAGGAAGCGTACGAGTACGTCAACGAACTCGGCGACCTCGACCTCTTCCCAGACACTGGGATCGCGTTCGTCCCGATTGGATACCGCGCCGGCTACCGCAACTAGATCACAGGAAGCGCCGTGAACAAGCGCACTGTCACCCGCATCACGAAGCTCGCCGTCACGCTCGTGGCCGTAACGATCGCTGCCTTCATCGCCGCACAGAACATCGACGTCGACGCCCCGGGGAGGAACCCCGGCACTGCGACGAACTCATCGACGCAGCAGGTGGTTGCCGTGATCGACGGAGACACGATCAAGACCGTCGACGCCGAGGGCACCGTGAACCGCGTCCGCATCATCGGCATCGATACCCCAGAAATCGGCCGGGGCGGCACCGTAGACGAACGCTGGGCGCAGGAAGCGCGTACCGCACTCGTCGCGCTGCTCGACGGCCAGGACGTCGACCTCATCAGCGACCCGTCCCAGGGAGACGTCGACCGGTACGGGCGTCTCCTGCGCCACCTGCACACCGACGCCGGCAACGTGGCCGAGCAGCTCCTCGTGCAGGGCGCGGGACACGAGTACACGTACTCCAAGCCTTACGTCGGCCAGGCCGAGTTTCGCAATGCAGAGAACAGCGCCCGCAAAGCTGGAGCGGGACTCTGGGGAGCCTGCACGCCCACGAACTGAGCAGGCTGAGTGGCTGCTCGACTGGCATGTGAACGTTGCGAGCTGTGCTGAATAGCTCGAGGCGGATCGTGATGGGCAAGTGCGCTGAGTGCTGCGTCTAGGTGGTGAGCCCCGAGATCCCGTGCAGCGGATCATCACCGGGGGAGTACCACCAGCGATGGAGACGCAGATGCCAGAAAACGTGAACGCTTATGACTCCGGTTACCGGCTCGAACCCAAGCCCTGGTCGACCGGCGCCGGCGCCGCCTCGGATGACTTCGGCAAGGTTGATTTCACCGACGAATTCGGTGAGACGGTCTTCACCGGATGGGTGCAGAAAACCGATGCCGGCTACATCCTCCGCGTCGACGAGCACCAGGACGTCGAACTCGGTTTCGAGACCAGCAGTCAACGACAAACCCGGGAGGCCGCGATGACGCATCTTGATCAATCGCTCCGCGTCATCACCGCGCGGCACGAGAACGCCGTCTCGCTGTACGAAGGAGACCCGGACAGCTTCGGCATCGGACACTATGTGATCGAGAACACCGCCGACGATCACCGCCTCGCCTTCACTGAGCAGTACATCGGCACCGATTCTTCAGACCCGGACCGCATACCGAATTCGTGGGAGGTCGACCGGTACACCCGCGCTCATACCGGTGCCGAGTGGAAGCTGCGGGGGACGCGCACATACGAAACGGACGAAGTCGAAGCGCTCATCGAGTTCACGGCCGACTGGGTGAACCACCGCGCTCGTGAGCAGTCCACACACGATGCCCTTCATGGCCCTACCGCGCAGGCATCGCAGCACCAGCGGCAGGCACCATCGGCGGGTCCGATGTACTGAGTTCAGCGCTCGTCAACGTCACAGAGCACCTTGGCGCGGTTCACACCGCGCGAGGGTGCTCTGATCTATAGGCAGGCATCTATCCTGAGCGTATGCGTGCTGCAGCTCTCATCTACCCGAACGCCTCCACCATCGCTGAGGACCAACGGCACCTCCGAAAGTCTGACGACTATGTGAGCGAACTCATCGAGGGAGCCCAAGCATCCACCTGGGAAGCCGCGAAGATCGCGTGCCCGATTCCAGCAGACGCGATGCTCCTGAGCTGGCAGCGCATCGACTAGAAACGCACCTGCCAAACAGCAGAGCGCCCTGCCACGGTATTCACCGCGGCAGGGCGCTCTGTCTGTTACGAGAGTGGCCCAGTTCCCTCTAGTACGGGTTCTCCGTGCCGATGTTCTGATCGCCGGGGTCCGCGAGGTCCAGGAGGAAGTCGTCGATGGACGATTCCTTGTGCTCGATCCAGAACTTCGCCCGATTGATCCTGCGCGCGAGCGTCGTGACCTTCTCGTCGTACTCGTCCTCAGTCATCCGTTCCGACTGCACGAGCTCCTCGTACAAGAGCCGCATCGCGTCGTAGCGCAGCTCGGTGCCGTACGGGATCTGCTTCTCAGAGCCCTGCAGCGGCGGCAGGTTCATTCGCTGCGCATCATCGAGGGCCATTTGCAGGCGAGCCGCACGCGCGGCCTTCACTTCCGCGGAGACGGGCTTTGCCCGTTGCCGGGCGGCGAACGTCTCCGCATTACACGGCTTGCATTCTTGGGTCGCCCACCACTTCGCCTTATCCGAACGCAGCGATGCCGCAGTGTCGGAAAGATCCCGCGCATGAGCGTGACCGCACGCGTGCGTGACGATGATGTTGGTCGTTGCAGTCGCCGTGCTCATCGCTACACCGCTGCCTCTGCACCGCGCTTGCGGCGGCCGAACGCGAACAGGGCAGCTCCTGCAGCGAGCGTCGCTGCTGCAGCGGCTCCGAGCCAGCTGGCCGGCTCCCCGCCCGTCGTCGCCAACGCATCAGGGTACGAGATCTGCTGCATGTTCTGATTCGGCGTCTCGGTCCACCCCACCGGAGTGACAGACTCACCGGGCACCACGCCCGGATCCACCGGTGCGACCGGTTCGATCGGATCTGCCGGCGCCACCGGCACCACGGGATCCACCGGGGCGACCGGCACGACGGGATCCACCGGGGCGACCGGGGCGACAGGATCGACCGGCTCGACGGGGTTGACCGGGTCAACAGGTTCGACCGGGTCGATGTGGCCATCACCGGGGAGGGACGGGATGGTCGGGGTTCCGCAGTCGACCGGATCGGCCGGCGCCTCAGGCAGGTCACCGGGGACTACCTTGACGTTCTCTGCCGTCACCGTGTTCTCGGTAGACAGATCCCCTGGGGCGGGGGCGGCATCTTCGGCCACTACGGTCTGGGCGACCGGGGCCGGGGGCGCCGGTGTCGCTTCGCAGTCCTGCGCGTTCGCGAAGACTTCCGTCTCCTGGAACTCGGTGGTCATGGGGGTGTCTGCGATGGTGTCGTCTGCCATCGCCGCGGTCGGGGCGAGGACGATGCCGGCAGCGACTGCTGCAGTGATGAAGGGTCTGATTTTCACGGGGTTCTTCTCCATAAATGTGGGGTGGTGGTCGATGGCCGGCCTCGTGGGAGGTCCGCGCATTCGGGCCGGCTTCATGAGACAGATCACGGGGTCCGCGCACCTGCGTCTGCGGATGCCGGAGCGAGGGAGGCGATCGCGTCGCCGGTACTCACGACGAGATCTCCGTCTGGCGACATCGCCACCAGGGTCACGCTGTCGCCTTCGAGGGGCGTCGCGTCTCCGGTCGGGTTCACGAGAGTGAGCGGGTCTGTCGTCAGGAACCGCTCGCCCACGGTCCCGTCGATGTCGTGGCTGGTTTCGGTGATGGCACCTGTCGTCGCGTCGATCAGCACACCGGCGTACGCGACATGCGCCCCGTCCCGGGTCGATGTCGCTGCCGCTTCTCGGTCAGCAGAGAGGGGGTGGGTCGAAACGGCATCACCGCTCTCGAGCGAGTGGACGGCGACCGTGTCAGTGTCGCCGTCGCTCCACACGACATAGACATGCTTCGTGTCGCCGCTGATCCAGCGAGACACGGACGCAGCGTCTGTGGGCGCGGCGAGGACGGTGTCGCGACTGTCGCTCCCGTCCCTGGCGGTGACGTAGGCGACACCCTTGTTGGTGCCCCAGGTGATCGTGTCGCCGGATGCCGCGACAGGGACAGCACCCTCGGTCGGAACGGTCACGGCGTCGCGTGACGCGTCGGCGTGAATGCGTTCGTACTTTGCCCCGACCTCTGCGACAGCGAAGATCGCGTCGCCGCGAAGCGACACTGTCGCGTCGCCGAGCTTCGTCGTCGCCCACCCTGCCTGGTCGCTTTCGGTGTCGCCCGATACATCTGAGCCAGATCCTTGCCCTGCTGACCAGAGGCGCAGGGTGTCGCCGTCGACGACGAGGGCAGTGTCGCCTGCCCAGTAGGCGCGTGCCGACGTGTCGCCGCCGAGCTCCTGCGTCGCGAGCAGATCTCCGGTCGTCGTGTCCACGATCGAAGCGTCATCCCGGGTCGTGACGAGCAGTGTCGCACCGTCAGCGCTCTCGGCGGTCTCCTCTGCTGTCGCGTCGAAGGTCCAGGCGGGTGTCGCGTTCCAGCCTTCGAGGGTGATCGGTGTCGCCTGCTTCGGCGCTGCGTCGGCCGACGCGACGCTCGGGGGAGTCGAGAGCAGCACCCATGTCGTGATGATCGCGCCCACGATGAGGACCGCGAACGCGCCAGTGATGACCCACGGATGAATCGGCGACCTCCGCGTCGACGTCGACATCGGGGTCGGCTTTGGATTCGCGGCCGCCTCGGCTGTCGCTGTCGCTGTCGTCTCGATGGGTGGTGCATCGACGACGGAAGCAGCCTTGTCGGGTGACGTCTCATCAGCGAAGAGCGTCGCGATCGCCTGAGCACCGTTGAGAGTGTCGTCCGGCCCCTGCGAGAAGACCGTGCCATCAGTTTCAGGCGGCGCCGGGGCGGCACTTGAGACGCCCAGGCGGGAGAGGTCGAGTCCGCAGTTCTTGCAGAGCGCCTCGAGATCGTCGGCGGTGATGATGTTGGGGCAGAGGCAGAACGTGCACTGCACGATCGCGGGCACTGCTGGGGTGGGGTGATCGCTCATGCCCTGTAGATAGGCCGACGCGCGCACCAAGGGGGAGGACGACACCCCCGCCCCGGCTCCTGCCAGCCACGCCGCTATTCACCCATCAGCACACCCGCACCCCACCGTTCGTTTCACTGCGCACACGAACCCCATCTGTACGTGCAGCCCTCCGGCCTGCCACTGCCCGCAGCGCCTCGCGCTGCTCTGTCCGGCTCCATTGCATTTCGCCGGACTTTCACCCATACACGACTGGCATTCGAGGGAAACCGCGTCCCGCGTTCCGTGACACGAACTGCGCAGCCCCGCACATCTTCACCTTGAACGTCCACATCAGAACCCATCCCGGAGGCCCCTCTTGCCCTTCCCAACCACCGTGATTCAGATCGAAGCCCACCCCGTCGAGTGCCATCGAGTGCTGTTCAACGACTACGACGAACTCACCGGCCGACGCATCACGAGCACGCAGTACGCGTCGCGGGCTGACGCCCTTGAAGCCTGGTCTTGGCGAGGGATCACCGAAAGCGACATCATCGTCACCGATGCACGTATCGACGCAATTCGATCCCTCCTAAACCGCCTCGACGCTGCGTCCGCGGATTCAGGTTCCGAGGGAGTCACGTTCGCGCTAGCCAGCCATGATCACGACCGCGCTCGGAGCCAGCTCGACAGCGCAAGCATCGAGCTCTCCCACTCAGAAGCCTGGTTGCCCTGCCCCTCTACCGATCCGTCTGCATAGGAGAACCCATGATCCGTTCCCGACTCAAGAAGCTGCAGCACTCACTCGCCTGGCTCAAGAACGTCGCCGGCCTCGACGACGACTACGTGAGAAAGTGGTCGCCCGCGGAATGGGAGGCGTGGCAGGCAGCGATGCTCGCAGACCCGTCCGGCGACAACCCAAGCGTCCCCGAGTGGATGAACCCGATCATCCGTCACACCTGGCACAACGACTTCTCGTTCCCGTTCCCACAGGTCGCCCAACTCACCTCAGCGCACCCCTGGTTCTACGAAGCCACGAAGCGTGCCGACTTCTCCCTCAGAATCACGGAGCCTCTCGAAAGCGACGCACCCGTGCTGTCGCAGGTTGAGGGCGCCTACAACGAAGCCATGTTGCGGGGATGGACACCGCTCCTGTCGCTCCTGATCGAACCGACCCAGCAACCCAAGATCGTCGTCGGCGCAATCGAGTCGTTCTACATCGTCGCCCCTGCATTCGACTCAGCCGACGTCAGCGACCTCATGCAGCACTTCGACCTTCCGTCACCCAGCACCCGGCTCGCCGGCCCCGTGCAAGACGTCGATGCGCTCCTAGAGCGAGCACACCAGCCCGTGCCTGACGGCCACCACGTCGCATGGGGATCGGAGTGGATGTATGTGTGATCTAACCGCGGTGACCCCATGAGAAAGACGCAAGCCCAACGCGATTTCGAGAAACGCATCCGGCAGTCACGAGGGCTCGCCCACCCGGCTGCTCCTCGACCAGAAGGCACCGGTTGGGAGACCCGGTGTGAGCGGTCAGGATGCGAGCGCACGTTCCTGACCCCCACCAAGCAACGGCGGTACTGCAGCAACACCTGCCAGAACCTTGCCGAGAAAGCACGCGCGCGACGCGTCGACGTCCTCACCAGCATTCTGCTGTACTCGTGCGCCGCCCCGCACTGCTCCAACGTCTTCCTCCCGGATCGACGCAATCCACGCCACATGTATTGCTCCACGACGTGCCGCAAGCGCGGTTACCGGGCAGCGAGCGATCTCTCCCCGGTCCACTGCGCGTTCTGCATGACGCCCTTCCCTCACGGGAAGAGCCGGCGCCGACGCTACTGCGACGCCACATGCCGCAAACGCGCCCAACGAGCCGCCCGAAGAAACGAGAACTGAACCATGATGACCGTCACCCTCATTGGTGCGTCGCGAGACGCCTGGGGCTACCTCATGAACACCGTCGCCGACGAGCACACCATCGACCGCGCCGAAGGCAAAGCCGCGTACTACATGTCGAACGGCACCCCACCCGGCGCGTGGGCCGGAAGCGGAGCCACCGCACTCGGCCTCGACGTCGGCACGGCAGTTGAAGAACGCGAACTCGTCGCACTTTTCGGGGATGGCGTGCACCCCACCACCGGGCAACAGCTCGGCCGCAAATACAACACCGTCCTCCCGCTCGAGAAACGCATCGAGCGGAAGATCCAGGCGGCAGCCGCCGACCCGAAGAACCGTGACCTCAGCGAGCCCGAATTCGAAGCGCTCGCAGACCAGATCCGGCGAGAGGTCACCGAGAAGCCCGAGAGACAGTCCGTGGCCGGGTTCGAGTTCGTGTTCTCCCCACCCAAGAGCGTGAGCTCGTGGTGGGCGCTTGCAGATCCCGCACTGAAAGACGAGATCCGGCAAGCCCACCACGCCGCGATTCAAGCAACGATCGAGAAACTCGAAACCGACATCATTCGCACCCGCACCGGGGCAGACGGTGTCGCGCAGGCGCACGTGCGCGGGATCTCCGCCGCACTGTTCGATCACTGGGACTCCCGTGAGGGAGACCCGCAGCTCCACACGCACATGCTCGTCTCCAACCGGGTCCAAGGAGAAGACGGCCGCTGGCGCACGATCGACTCCCGCTGGTCCCTGATGCCAGCCGTGGCCACGGCCGGCGCGTACTACGACGGCGTCCTCATGGACGAACTCTCCTCCCGTTTCGGCATCGAGTGGACCGTCGAAGACGTCCTGCAGCGCCCCGAGCAGTACCGGGAATGGTTGGTCGAATCGCAGCGACCCGATACGCCGGCAGCACGGCAGCAGTTCTCGATCGACGCCGGCACCAATCCCGGATCGGTGAAGTGGCAAATCGACGGGGTGCCGAAAACTCTCGTGGAGGAATACTCGACACGATCACATGCGATCCGAAAAGAGAAGGATCGACTGGTGGCAAAGTACGTCAAGGAGCACTGCAAACAGCCCAGCGACCGAGCCGTCATCAAGATGCGCCAATATGCGACGTTCGCCACCCGTGCGGCGAAGAAAGCACGATCGCTTCGAGAGCTCACCCAGAACTGGCGGGAGCGAGCCAAGTCGCACATCGGGGACTCGTTCCTGTTCGCAGATCGACTGTTGGATACAGCGGCGCCGCGCAAGGCGGACCTCCCACTGTGGTCATTCCGGCACGACGACGTCGACGACGACGCTGCCCGAGACGCCGCCGAATTCGTGCTGCACACCCTCGCTAGCGCACGGTCGACGTGGGGGAGACGCAACGCCGAGACCGCGGCACTGCGTGCGATCGCCGGGTGGCGTTTTCGCTCTCCCGAAGACCGCGACCAGGCCGTGCACCGAGTCGTTGATCTCGTCCTCTCCCAAGCCATCCCGCTCACACCCAAGAACCACCTGCACACCCCGTATCGGTTCCGAACCGCGGACGGGCAGGACATGTTCCATCCCGAAGCGCGGGACCTCTTCACGACTCGCGAAGTGTGGGATGCAGAAGGTCGCCTCCTCGAAGCCGGCCGATCCCTGCAAGGCCCACGCATCGAGCAAGCGATCGTCGATACCCACATCTCCCTGCCGACAGGGACTGAAAGGCGCGTTCTTTCCAGTGACCAGGCGGCCGCCGTGGAGAACATTGTCACCAGCGGCCGCCAGGTCGACGTCCTCGTCGGGCCCGCAGGTGCCGGCAAGACCACGAGCCTTGAAAAGCTCCGCGAGCTCTGGGAACTCACGCACGGCGCCGGCACTGTGCGCGGTCTCGCCCCGACCGCCCGCGCGGCCGAAGTGCTCGCAGAATCACTCGGCATCCAGACCGAGAACACCGCGAAATGGCTCCACGAAACCGCACGCGGCACCGACACCAAAGACGGCATCGACTACCGACTCCAGCCAGGCGAACTCATCATCGTTGACGAAGCCTCCATCGGGGGCACGCTCGCACTCGACGCGATCCGCGCACAGGTCCAAGCGGCCGGCGCGAAGCTGCTGCTCGTGGGGGACTGGGCGCAGCTCGCCGCAGTCGATGCCGGCGGCGCGTTCGGGCTCCTCGCCTCCGACCGGCAGGACGTCGCCGAGCTCGTGAACCTCCACCGCTTCACCGCCGACTGGGAAGCGGACGCCTCCAAACTCCTCCGGCTCGGGAAAACCGCCGGCCTCGACGCCTACATCGAACACGACCGCGTCTTCGCGGGCCTCGATGAAACGATCATCGACCAGGCCGTCGACGCCTGGCGAACGGACGAGGCGACACTGGACGATTCCGGCGACCGGCTCGTGTCGCTCCTGATCGCCCCCACGAACGAGATGGTGGAGCGCCTCAACACCATCGCACGCACCTGGCGCATCGAACAAGGCGACGTCGACGCGACGCAGGAAACGGTGATCGCCTCTGGTGTCGCATCCCCGGGCGATCGGATCGTGACGCGTCAGAACGCGAGAACCCTCCGCACCGATCACGACCGGTGGGTGAAAAACAACGACGAATGGGTCGTCGCCGGCATCAACCCGGACACGGGCGACATCGTCGCCGTCGCCGGCGACGAGTACGTCACCCTGCCCGCCGACTACTGCCGGGATCACGTGCAGCTCGCATACGCGACCACCGCGCACCGCTCCCAGGGCCGCACCGTCGACACCGCCCACACCATCGTCGATTCCAGCGCCTCCCGGGAGACGTTCTACGTCGCGATGACGCGCGGGAAGCGCTCGAACAAGGCGTATGTCGTCGTCGACGAGAACGGCGACATGGGCGACCCCGGCGCGCTCGGAATGACGCGCACCTGGCGGGAAACCCTCGAACACGTCGTCACGAAACAGGGCGGCGACATCGCCGCCCACGACACGCTCCGAGAAGAAGCCGAACGCATCGGCTCGATCCGGCAACTCGCGGCCGAGTACCAGACCCTCACCGCCGACCAGCTCGAACGCGAATACCTCCCCGGGCTCGCGAACCTGCACCTGGTCGACCCGGAATCGCCAGACTCCCCGTATCTCGGGCCGGTACTTGTGAACCTCCGACGCCTGGAAACGCGCGGCCACGACGTGCCCGGCACGATCACGGAACTGCTCGCAACCCGGGACCTCGACGGCGCACGCGACGTGCTCGCAGTGCTGCACTACCGCCTCAACACGCACCTGGAAGATCTGCGCGAACACGACGCCTACGCCCGATTCGCGCCTCTGCTGGCCCCCTTCGGCATCGACTCAGAAGAGACCCGTTCGAACCTCCGTCTCGGGCGGATGCTCACCGCGTTGGAGGGCGCGGCCGACACCACCCTCGAAGACGCGGTGCGCGGGGCGCTCGAGCGCATGGACCGGGGGAGTACTCGAGATGTCTCCGCACGGCTCGCTCACCTGCTGCGCTCCGAGTACCGCATCGACCCCGACGCGCTCGACGCACCAGATCATCTCCGCAGCGTGAACACGGTGCACCATATCGCCGGCCTCATCGAACCGGCTCCGGACTTTGGAGATCCCGACTTTGGAAAGGCTCTGAGGGATCGTGAGCTCGCGATGCAGCTCCGGGCAGAACTCGTCGTCGACCGCGCGATCGCGGACAAGGAGCCGTGGCTCGAAGCGCTCGGAGAGCAGCTCCCTGGCGCCGAATCAGAATGGCGCAGGCGCGCCGTCACTGTCGCATGCTTCCGTGACCTGTACGGCGTCGCCACCGACGAACCGCTCGGCCGCGAGCACGCCCACGCGCGCAATCGGGAACGCGATCGCCAGATCGCCGCAGCGGCACTCAGAGTCGCCCCTGCACCTCGAACTGAGGGAAGCTACGTGCCCGCACAGCAAGGCCCGGACGTGCTGCCGAGTGCGCCTGTCCTGGGCTACTGAGCGCTAGTAGCCCAGGCCCGACGGGGACTGCGGGTTTCCGTAGTCCCCGCTTCGGCTCTGGGTGTGAAACACCGGGTCGCCTGGTGGCCACCGCAGTGTGGACTCTGGCAGTGCCAGCCGTGAAGCGGTCGCCTCGTCCGCGGTGTCCCAGCCGCCTGCTTTGTTGCTGCGCTCTGCCAGAGTCACCAGGTGCAAGTGCTCGTCGGAGACGAATGCGGCTCGCACTCCGCGGTGGTTCTTGCTGACGCTCAGCACCCCGGCGTCTGCAAGTTCCGTCAGCGCCCGCTCCGCGGCGGGCCGGGACACCCCGTATCGCTCAGCCGTCGCGGCCACTGTGAGTACGGGCTGGGATGCAAGATCTCGCCGTACTCGTTCCACTGTCGCATCGGCGCGCGGCGCTGCGGGGATACCCTGCCCGGAACGCCACGCATGATGGCGCTCCCGGAGTAGCTCGTCCAACTCGTCTGCCCGCTCCTTCAGCAGCACGACGTTTCCCGCAGCGCGCACGGCCGACTGGCAGAACTCCTGCACCCAGAGGTCCACGTTCGGTGGTTCTTCGCGGAACGCCGTGAGCCCCGCAATGTAGTGATCCTTCGCTGTCGAGAAGACCGTGCTGATCGGGAGCACGGCGCGATCGGTGATACCGTCCCGCTTCAAGATCGCGTGGATGAGCGCACGACCCGTGCGTCCGTTCCCGTCGATGAACGGGTGGATCGTCTCAAACTGAGCATGAGCGATCGCGGCCTTCAGCAGTGGAGGATGTTCGCTCTGATTCACATACGCGAGCAGATCGTCCAACAGTGGCACCACTTCGGACTCGGGCGGCGGCACGAACGATGCAGTGAGCGGGGAGTAGCCCCCACCGATCCAATTCTGTTGCGTGCGGAAGCCACGCTCAAGATCCGGCGTGATCGTCTGCTGTAGCTGCACCAGATCTTCAAGCTCGATGTCCCATTTTTCTGCGACGACGTCAATCGCGTATTCCATCGCGCGAAGATTCTGCAGGACCGCGACGGCGTTCTCTTTCCCACGGCCGAGCACGTCTGCAAGGGCGAGCTTCTTCGCGGAGATGACATGACCCTCGATGAGGGAGGATGCGATGCTCTCAGATCGCAGCAGCAGGTGATTGAGGTACAGCTCGGACTCACCGATGATGCCGTCCGCACGCGACACCGTGCTCTGCGCGTCGGCGACAACCGAGAACGTGCTCGCACTGATCGGCGGCCCCTGTGCCCCCAGGACGCCGGGTACGAACGCGAGGTACGTGCCGCCGGTCTGTTCTCGCCGGGACAGGCCGAACGTTGAGGACGGCGCCCATTGGCGCTCGACGTATTCGCCCATTGTGACCCCTTAAAGTTGCCCGCTGCACCGGTTAATGCAACTTTACGCGCTTAACGTTTCATCGAACGCGTGTTGATGCAACTTTACGAAAGCAGGCAGGTCACCTGCCGTGCCGGCCAGACAGCCAGCCGCGCTTCTTCTTCGTCAGCTTCGCCGCGACCTGGTCGAGGCGGGGGAGGATCTCTTCAGTGCTCTCAGAATTCGCGTACAGCTTCCGGATGCTCTGTAGCGCGTTCTGATGCCGCTCGGGACTCATCGCCCCCATCGCGTCATCAACCAAGCTGACCCGGTAGCCAAGATCCGTGAGATCTCGCACCGAAGCGCTTACGCACTGGTCCGTGTAGAAACCCGTCACGATGACGTTCTGCACACCGAGATTTCGGAGCACCTGGTCGATGTGCGTTCCCACGTGGATGCCGGAGCAAGTTTTCGTCAGAACGATCTCCCCGTCGAGCGGCGCAGCTTCTGGAAGGAACTGGGAATCGTAGGAGCCGGGGGCGTACAACATGCCGGCAGCTTTGTGCAGCATCCCGGCGTCGGCTGAGTCCGGCAGGTACGACTGAATGCCCACATGGATGGGGCGAATGCCGACCTCGCGGCACTTCGCGAGCACCTGGCTGATGTTCCGGAGCGCGACCTGCAGGTCCGCGTTGATCGCGGCCAGCACCGGTTCGGCGCTCTCGTCGTACACCCCGGCGTGCTTGAGTGAGGCGCGGATCGAGCGGGTCGAGAGGTGCTGCTGAATGTCGACGAGCACGAGGGCGGTATCGGCGGGATGCAGCGGCAACGGTTCGGCGTACCCGGCTGCACCGAGCGTGCCGTAGTAGTTCTCGACGAGCGCGTTGACCTCTTCGGCCGTGGCCCGTGGCTCGGAACTACTCATGACGGACGATCCTCTCGACAACGGGTGCAACGACAACAGCTATGTTCCCAGCCTTTGCCCCATCAGCGTGGACGTCCACGCGCGTGACCGCACGCGAAAGCGGCGACCTCGCATCATCGAAATGACGCAAGGTCGCCGCTTTTGGCCCTCCGGCAGCTACATCGTGTGCCCGCTACTCACTGTTCGCTCCACGGTGTGTTGCGGTGGGGCAGGCGCGTTGTCTTTGGGTCCCGCGGCTTCCCGTTCGAGCTCAGTGATGATCGCAGCGAGCCGCATCTGCTTCTGATCCAGCTCGTCCTTTCTGGGCCACTTCTCCGCACTCATCACCTCCAGCTCCCGAACCTCGCCCCGGGCCGACACCAGAACGTCCTCGTGCTGGCAGATCTCATCGGGGACCATCCGAGCGTGAGACTCGAACCCCTGAGAGACCATGCTGACCTCGCCGTCCATCGCACGCGACCACAGCATCTTGTACTGCAGCGCGTGGATCGTACGTCCCGCGTGGAACTCCACGATAGGATCGTTGCTCGCCTTCGGATTCCATCGGAGCCGTGCTTCCCAGTCGAGGCCGCCAACGGACACGGTGAACTTCAACGGTGCCGGGTAGCCGGCGTTGTTCGTCCCGAAGTACGGCACTGCCGCTCGAGCGCGCTCGAGCGTGGTGCGAAACGCTGCCCCAAACTCCTTCCGGTCCCGGTACATGGGTGACTCCGCCCAGCTCGACGGCTTCACCCGCCCCGAGAACGCATCCCCGCGCGTCTCAACCACCTTCGGCGCCAGAGCCCGTAGCACCTGGAGATCGTGCTCGAACACGCCGACCTGCTGCTCCAGCATTTTCTGTCGAACCTCGATCGCGCCGATCTTGCGTTGGTGGCCACGCTGCTGCCGGGCGAGCTTCTGCGTCTCGTTTCGGAGGTTCGCGACCTCCAAAATGCGCATGTCTCCCGCGGTGATCGCCTGCATCTCCGCGAACTGCAACGCCATCTCGGTCGAGTTATCGACCTCGCGCACGTCGAGCCTGCCGGTGAGCACCTGCTCGATAAAGGCAGCCTTCCGGGCGAGCGTGCCCCACATGTACGAATCGAACGACCCCTCCGTCGCATACCGGAGCAGATGGACCTCTGGGTTCTGGTTGCCCTGACGAATCTCCCTCCCCTCACGCTGGGTAACGTCCGCCGGCCGCCACGGGGCATCGACGTGATGCAGCGCGATCGCGCGCGCTTGCACGTTCGTGCCGACGCCCATCTTCTCGGTCGACCCGACCAGTACCTGCACGCGGCCGTCGCGGGCCTGCTGGAACAGCTCGGCCTTCGCCTGGTCGTTGCTCGCCTCATGAATGAAGCGCACCTGAGACGCAGGCACACCTCGCGCGACTAGCTGGTCCCGCAACTCGTTGTACGCATCCCACCGCCCGTCAGCGGCCGGGGTCCCCAGATCAGCAAACACGATCTGCAGGGCGCCGGGAGTGGAGGAGATCTCGCCCCATTCGTCGAGGTACTCGCGATCCTTGTTCTCGTCCCAGATCCTAAATACCTGCTCCGCTACGACGTCGAGCTTCGTGCGCTCGTCATCTTCTGGCCCAGGCTCATCCATCAGACGCGCATCCATCGCGAGCGCCCGACCGTTCGCAGTGATCTTCAGCATGTTGTCCTCGGTTGGTTCGACCGCACCGTTGCGCACGGCTTCGCCGCGCACGATCAGATCAGCCATGCCGGCCTCCTGCGCGCGGGTGGCCGGAACCACGATCATCTCCGGCGCCCGTTTTCCGTCGCAGTTGATGACGAGCTCGGGGACTGGCAGTGCCAGGTCCGCCTGCGTTTTCACATCGCCCGGTACATGCCACATCCGCAGCAGCTCCGGCACGTTGCGGAACTTCGTCGTGCGCGTCTTCACCTGGAACCCGCCACCATCGGGTTTCGCTTCGACGGCCGTGACCTGCTCGGTGAACTGCCTGGCCCAGTCGTCCGCAGTGTAGACCTGTGCTTCGCGCAGCAAGTCTGGCCGCATGTACCGCATCATCACGTACATCTCGATCATCGAATTCGGCAGCGGCGTCGCCGTCGCAAGCGTCGCCACCCGCGACTGCCCGAGATGCTCCCGGTAGTACCAGAGCTTCATATCGAGATCCGTCGCACGCTTGGAACCGGCCGGCTTCGACAGATCCGCGACCTTCGAGATGACGGTGAGATTCTTGAACTTGTGCGCCTCATCGATGCACAGATAATCGATGCCCGTTTCCTCCCACGACACTCCCTCGTCATGGCCAATATCGAGCATCCGCTTCAGAAGCTGCTCCTGATCTGCGAGAGCCTTCTCCAGCCCCTTCACGGATTTCTCCGACAATTGCGAGTTCAGTTTCGCCTCGTGGATCTCCTGCATCTCGTGCAGGCGCTGCGCGGCGTACGCCTCTTGCGCCTTGCCCAACCCAATCCGTTCGAATGCGGAGTGCGTGAGAATCACCGCGTCCCAGTCACCCGTCCGGGCTCGCGCGACGAACAGCTTCCTCCCGTTCTTCGTGCCCGACGACTGAATATCCTCGCTGCCGGCAGCGAGCACTTTCGCCCGCGGGTAGATCTGCTTGTACTCGCGCGTGAACTGCTCCAGCATCTGATTCGGGACGATGATCGCGGGCTTGTTCACCATGCCGAGCCGCTTGAGCTCCTTCACGCCGAGCACCATCTCAGCGGTCTTTCCAGCTCCCACCTCATGGAAGAGGCCCGTCGCCGGTTCAGCGAGCATGCGTGCCACCGCCGCGTGCTGGTGCGGGCGCGGCTCGAACGTCGCTGCCTTCCCCGGGAACGTCAGCTCGACACCGTCATAGGAGCGCAGCACGATCCCGTTGTAGAGATCGTTGTAGCGCTCCTGCAGGCGCTCCACACGCTCACCGTCCTGCCAGAGCCAGTCCTGGAACGACTCGTGAAGCTCCCCAGCACGCTCCTGCAACGTTTCCGTGGCGACCTGGTCCACGAACATCGGCCCATCTTTATCGGGCCGGTACGTCACCTCGAGTGACTTGCCGTTGAGGACTCGCTTGAACACATCCGTCGCGGTGAGGTTCACATGATCACCGGACACCCCCCACCGGCTCTCCGCCGTGGCCGCGGGCTTTCCCACGAGCGCATATTTCCACTCGCCGTCGATCCTCTCGATCGCTTTGACTTCCTTCTTCAGCTCGTGCTCCAGGAACATCGACACGTCGTCGACGGGCACCCAGCCGGCCCCGAACTTCACGTCAATCTCCGCAGGCCCCACTTCCTCGGGAATGACCTGCTCCAACGCGTCGAGATGCCGTTGGAACATCGCATCGGCGGCCGCGAGCTCGCGCATCTCCTTGCGCTTCTGCCGCACGTTCCCGGACAGGAACTCACCGGCTGGGATATACGTCTCCAGATCGTCGGGGTTGAGGAACACCAGATCGCCCAGACGTTCCGGCACGGACGCCTCGTCGACGTCGAGCAGCTCCGAAACGAGCGGCACGTCGACGTGCCCGATCCGGTCGAGGGAGACGCGGATCGCGTCTTCGGGGGAGTCGACGCGGTGCACCTCGGTCACCGCACCGACCACGCGTTCCGTGAACACCGTCGCCTTGCGCGCTTCCCCGGTGTCCTCGTTGTATCGCTCGAGCGCGACGACCGTCGCGAAGTGCGGATCTTGCCGCAGCGCCCGAACCGCAGCCGGATATCGGCGGATGATGCTCGGGTCTTTCCCGACCCGTTCTTTCACCGTCACCGACACCCGGTTCACTGGCCCGTATTTCTCCACATACCGGTCATAGACGCCGTTCAGCGCAGCACGATGTCGACCGATCTCCGGAGTGTCTTCCCTGGTCGACGCCTCTGCCTCCAGCACCCTCACCGCGGCGTCCCGCAGACGCACGAGGTGCTGGAGCTCCGCCACCGCATTCTTCGGTACGGTCACCGGTTCGGGCCCGTCGAGGCCCACCTGCGTGAGAAGCCCCGTTTCCTCGTCGAAGCCGATATGCCCGATCACCTGATCGGGATCTTGCACGATCCGAGCGACAGGCCGATCCGCCACGACCTTGCCGGTCGCCTCCCACGCCTGACCGTTCGCGATCGCGTCATCCACGATGCGGTCGAGCGACCGTCGCAGGGCTGGAGCCACGGCCGCAGCGGACACGTCGGCCGCGGTCACTGTGAGCTCCGGCCCGAACTGACCGAGCCGGGTGCCGAGCTCGCCCAGCACCATCTCGGGGTGATCCTCGAAGTAGGAGTTGATCGCCGCGGCCCCGGCTGCCCCGTCGACGTCGACCGCGCGCAACCATGCAGGCTCACTCTCGGGCGCTTCGCCCAGGTGGCGCCGGAACACGAGCACGTCGATCGTCGCGTCAGTGCCGGCGATCTCGCCGTGCGCTCCGCGCGGCATACGGACCGCGCCGAGCAGCTCCCCGTACTTCGCGATCTCGCGGCGCGCTCGCTCCGTCTTCCCATCCATCGTCCACCGTGACGACATCACCATGACAATGCCGCCCGGCTTGGTCTGCCGCAGCGACTTCACGATGAAGTGATTGTGGAGGCTGAGTTTCGCCTCGTTGTACGCCGGATCGTAGAGCTTCGTCTGCCCGAACGGCACGTTCCCGATCGTCAGATCGTAGCCGTCGTGATCGAGGAACGTGTCACCGAACGACTCGTTTCGCACTGTCGCTCCCGGGTGCAACAGCCGCGCAACCCCGGCCGTCGTCGGGTCGAGCTCCACACCGGTCACCTGCTGGCCCGGGCGCGCTTGGCCGATGAAGTTGCCGGTGCCGCATCCGGGCTCCAGCACCTGCGCGTCGGCAGACACTCCGAGCCGGTCTGCCGCGTCCCACATCGCTCTGACATAGTCGGGGTGCGTGTAGTGCGCGTTCAGGACTGTACGCCGCGCGGCACCCCACTCCGTGTCGCCCCACATCTCCTGCAGCGCTTCACGATCGGCGGCGTACTTGTTCGAGTTCGGGTCGAACAGTTCCGGCGTCGCACCCCACCCGGGGAAGCGGCGCAACTCATCGAGCTCTACGTTGTTGGGTTCGCGGCCTTCTCGAAGAAGTCGCTGGAGAGTGCGGACCGCAGACACTCCGCCGCCCACCCGGGAGACTGCTCCGGCTCCTGCTCCAGGAACCGGCACACGTTCAGCAGAATCACCGCCTGCGTCAACGTCAACGACGGCCCCTCGTAGCCGTGGCTCGTCGCCGTCTCCAACGCCCAGAGCGCCAGCTTCACGTGCAGCTCGTGAAGGCTCCACATCTTCTGATCCAGGGACTCCCAGAACGTCGACGTCGGGCTCTCCAACAGGTGCTCCCTGCTCGACGAATCCTCCCCGTACTCCTCCGTCTGCTCCTGGTCGAACGCCTCCTGCAGCTCCCGATACTCCGGAACCTCCGCCGCGCTGCGAATCACGATCTGCCGTGCGAAGAGGAACCGCATCACTATCGCCGCGTTCGGCCGACTCGTCAGATCCTCCACGCCCACCGCGAGATGATCCAGCCACGTCAGAGACGCCTCGTACTCGTCCCGTTGCGAGATCTCCCTCAGCACTGCCAGATCGTTGTTGACCTGACCAACCCGCCGCAAATAGTCCGTCGTCTCCGGCCACGACTGCTGCAGTTTCGCGAGGCTCTCCTGATCGTGCATATGCTGTTCCTTCCGTCGCTGCTGCTGTCTCAAATTCGCCCCACAGGTCGAACACCATCTGGGTATCCGGTACCCGCTGCTTCCTACGTGCCATTCTGGCCCCCACCTTCGACGTCTCTCGGCTTCATGCCCCTTGAAGCCCAGACACGCGCAGTCCCACAACCGCCAGAGGGGGCCGCGCTCCCAAAGCGCGGCCCCCTCTGTGCGATTGGCCGGTCAGGAGATGACGCGAGTCACCTCCACCTGGCGATCACGCTCCTGCTGCTGCACCGCAGCGGTGCCCTGGTACTGATCCGAGCCGAAGGCGCGCACATATGCCGAGGACTCCGCCCACGACTCCGGCCGGCGCCCTTCCGGCGTATCCACCGCTGACGTCAGATACCGCTGCTCCGTGGCGTCCATCAAATGGGGTCCGCCAGAGCGAAGCCGCGCCTTGAAATCATGAATGTTGCTCGAATCCTCGGCCATCTTCTGCAGCTGCAGCTCAGTGCGAGCGCAGATACGTCCTGCCGCTCGCAGCTCGTCAACGCGTTGCCAGAACTCGAGGTGTTCGAGTTCCGCGGCCACGCTTCGGTCAGTCGCTTGGGTATCCATACTCTGTCCTCTCGATCAGGTACTGGTACCTCAAGAAGGGACGGGCAGCGCACACACGAGAGCGGGGTTGGCATGATCTGTGCCAACCCCGCTCTCGTGCGAGGATGCCAGTAGCAGTCCGAATCAATGACGATGGGGGAGGGCTCACTCATGATCGACACCACAGTCACGAGACCGAAAAAGCAGGCGATGGATCAGCGGCTTCTCGCCGCTGGCGCGTTGATCTTGGCGGGGGCCGTGTGTAACCTGGCCGCCCCTTGGATGACCGTCTGGGGTGAGATTTCCTCTCTCACTCTGATCAGCGCTGGATATGCCGTGTTGGCGATTACTGGTCTGGCATCACGGGGCCCGCTCGGCCGTAGCCGGTTTGCGGCATACTGCGCACTCTTCTACGCGGCCTGGTCCTTTGTCTGGGGAATGCTCGTCCTTTCAACGGTCTTCGATGGCGAAGGCAGCGCTCCGCTCTGGCTCACTGCAGCGTCACCTTTTGCAATCGTCATCGGAATTTCTGCCGCTCTGATCAGCGCAGTTGCCGCGGCGCGATCGCTGCAAAGCTTCGGTAAGTGGAAGTGGGTTCCCGCGATCATGTTTGCCGCCCAGATCGTCATCGTGCTACTCAATAACTTGCTCGCCCTGTTCGTACCGATTCAGGGCGAGATGAGCGGGATTTGGGCGGTGTTCTTCCCGGTTTCGGCGGCCGTGACGATACTGACTCCCATCGCCATCGGCGTGCTCACTCTGATCTTCACTGCAATCACCCGAGACCGCGAATAGCCGGTCGGGCACACGAAAAGAGGGGCCGGCGCTTTTGCGCCGGCCCCTCTCGATGTCTGGACGTGACTACATTCCAGGTGATTGCGACGCACCTGCTGCGACGTCACGTCGCGCCTGATTCACCAGCGTCCAAGTATCGTTCGCAGGCGGCGCAGGGTTCGCGGCCGCCGCAGCTTCATTCCAGCTCATCACGTGCCCACCACCGGCATACTCGTCAGCGACGCTCGAAACATAGGCCACGACCGCCTCGTTCGCACCCCCGGCACGCAGCGCGCTCACCGTTGCCTGCCCGAGCTCCGGCACCGGCAGCGCGGGATCGTCCCAGGCAGCCACGACCTGGTCGGCCACAGCGCCGTCGATGTACCGCTTGCCCACGACGTCGTGCAACCGGCTCACGACCGTCGCCCGCGCTGCGGCTCTCGCCCGCCCGTCTACCTCCGCGTCGACGGCGTGCGTGGCAGCCTGAGACGCCTGTTGCGTCTGTTGCTGACGCACTGGACGGTCGATCGTCACTTTCCGCAATCGCGGGTTAATCGACACCGCATCAACGAACAGTTCCTTCGACTCGAGAGTCTTCCCGTCCACTTCCCGCGTGCTGTCGCGGACGTTACCCCACAACAGCACCGGGTCACCGTTTCGCAGGGTGTCCCGCACCCAGTCAGCGTCTGCGCCTTTGAACCGGGCCTGGTACCAGACCTTGTCGCCGTCCTCCCAGTCGCCAGCCTCGTTCTGCACTCGCTGCTGCTCAACGACACCGACGTACAGCGCGCGGGGCTTGTCTTCGGTCGCTTCGAAGTACCGCGCTTCGCTCAGATCTCCCAAGTTCGCCTTGACCAGGATCATGATTGGTCTCCATTCCATGATGGGCGAGCGTCGGATCGTCCGCCTCACCCCGTAGATAGCGCCGCCAGCGCAGCATAAATCAGGCTTTGCGGATGCACCAAGTGCAACTTCGCCCCGTTCACAGGCACTTGCATTCGGACCGCTGGGAGACATGGCCGTGGTTTGACAGCCTCGGCCTCCAGAGACCGTTGGAAGCGCACCAATCTGTGATGCAGGAACGCGAACTCCACATTGAACTCTCACCTCCGCCAGAATTGCGGAAACAAGTTCTACGAATCGACGACCGTGAAGACGTCGCGTTTCGGGGCAGCTTCCGCGTACTACGGGGTAGTCAGCGGGAAAACCAATGATTGGAACGGCAGTTGAAACGACCGGTAACTCTCCAGATGGGCCGCCTACTGCTGTTGGTTGCTGCCATCGCGTTCGGAATCTCCGGATGGGCCTTCATCAGCAGTCTGAACTCAGGTCTCCCCGCTCCAATCTGGGGAGGGATTCTCGCGCTGATCGCAACTATCACAGGAGTCTCAGGTACCTGGTTCGTCAGCTACGAGAAGAACGCTGCAGCCTGGCTTTCAGCTGCTTTCCTCCTGATCGGAGTCTCCCTGCTAGCCGGTCTGATCATCATCAAGACCGGTTGGGGCGGAGAAACCAATATCGGCGCTGGCGGAATCTTCTTCATTGGGATGCACCTGCTGCCCGTGGCTGGAGTGATCGCGCTCCTGACCGTCATCGTGACATGGGTGCGGGACTCCCGCGCTCGAACACAGCACGCTCAGGTGACTGAGTAGATGCATGTGGTCTGCAAGGATCACGACTGAGAACTAGCTAATAGTGCGGGGCCGTTGCGATATGCAGCGTCCCCGCACTATTTACAGATAGACCGTCAACGATCTTGGCGATGGCGGCTCGTTCCGGCCTGCGAGGATCGCGAGCGCCTGCCGGTTCGCTTGCCGCTTAGGCAGCTTCCGCCACGAGCGGGACGAATCGAGCAACTCGTGCAGCCTCGTGTGACAACTTCGACACATCGGCCACAGATCCTCGTGGGCCTCGTCTCCGAGACGGTCGTAAACGCAGTGATGCAGGTCATCCCGGTCCACGTTCCATGCGTTCCCGCACCTGCCCCGGCACAGGATCAGTGCTGGAGCAATCCGAGTACTCTCCTCCAGTGCCCATCGCGCTCGCCGGCTATACCACTTCGCGGATGTGATGTAGTCGGCGTAGAACGCGCGGTGCGCGTTGCGTCCCTGCGACTGTCGCGCCCATGGGCTCAATTCACGCACGTGCGTTCGCGTGTTCTGCGATCTGCTCCGTGTAGCGCGATGTTTCCCGGAACGATGCGTCGACCTGCTCCGCGTCCTTCATGCATTCAGCGAATCGGGGGTGCTCCGTGAACGGCTTCGTGCGGATCACAACGGGGGAGAGGTTGCGGTAGAACACGAACGCGTAGTCGAGATCCATTTCGCGGATCTCCTTCTTCGAGAACGCCGCCCGCTGCTCGGTGCTGTACTGCGCGGACGGGTCACCGCTTCCGAGCGTCTGCGACTGCCGCTCCACCCACACATCCCCGATCAGGTTCGAGATCTCTTCGAGCGCTTTCGTGTCGCCGCCGCCGGGAAGGATGATCTTCGTCGGCGCCGCATCCCAGAGCGTCGCCCCGACCTGGTTGTCGCCGAACTGCTCGAGCTGATTCTTCGACTGGAACGTGGCAACGACCACGCGCCCATACCCGCCACCCGCGGTGATGATCTCGTACATGCCTTGGTACTCGATGTTGCCGGCCTCATCGAGCACATACGACACCGGAGGATCGAGACGGGAGCCGGGGGACGCGGCCGCGATGCCCTTCGTGATGTAGTCGAATTCGGCCAGCAGGCCATCGTTCATGCGCGTGTACTCGGGGGCTGCCATCTTGTCGCCCACGATGAACACCGAGCCGCGGCGCAGGATGAAATCGACCAGGTCGACGGTTTCTTCTTCGTCGGGTTTCATCCACCAGCGCGCCGCACGCGACCCCATGAACGCGAGCACCGTGGGGAGAACTCCCCAGCTCGTCGCGCGCTGCTCCGCGGGCATGCCGAGCACGTATTCGAGATGATCGGCGTGCTCAGGCATCCCTTCAGGGTGCTCCCGGATCATGCGGGCCGCCTCCTGCGCCATCGTGGGGGACATCACCCACCCCCAGATCTCGTCAACGCCGACACCGCCGCACGCGGCCGCGTGGAACAGGTGCCCCGCGAGCTGCTTGCCGAGCGCATCCCAATGACCACCGTTGGACGTCGACCCGCCGAACGCCCCAGCAGGGATCAGCGCATTCATGCGACGCACAAGCGTTTCCTCGTCGACGCAGCCGGCCACGGGATCCCATTTCAGGGTGCGGCCGGTCTCCTTCCCGCCTTCGACACCCGGAGCCCAGATCAGAGTGGGGGAGCCGGCACGCTCACGCGCCCGCATCGTGATCTTCGCGTTGTCCAAGCGCACACTCGTGGTGATGACCGCGCCGGGCGCATCCAAGATCATTCGCAGCAAGAACCGGAACCCTTTACCCGAACGCGACGGGCCAATGAGAATGATCGCGTCCTCCACACGCGACCACACATCCATCCCCCGGAACTGGCCGAGCCAGTACCCCACCCACTCGGGCTTGATGAGCTTCCCGGCAAGCGACGGGCGCAGCTTCGGGCCACGCTGCTCCACGAGCTGCTTCGTTCCCAACTCCCGCTGCACGTCTTTCTCCGAGGCGAGGCCGGCACGCAGTTGCGGGTTCTTGCGGCGCTTCATGCCCCACCACACGATCGCACCGGCTGCAGTACCGAACACGCCCAGCAGCAGTACGGCGACCGCCCAATGCAGCACCACCGACCCGGCCATTCCGTACGCTTCAGCAGGGTTTGCGCGTCCCCACTGTGCGACGTACTGCAGCACGCCGAGCACCTGGAAGTCGCGGTTGCCGTTGATCGCGAGCACGATCGCCTGCGTGATCGCCTGCACGACGCCGAGCAGCATCGCGGGGAGCATGATGAACACGACGACGCGCTGCCACACACCCATCATGCGAACGACGCGGCCGAACTCGGACGCGGGAGCGACGCGATCTGGAGAACTCATCAGGGGAGACCTTTCAGTGACGATGCTTCAAAGTGCTGGAACAGCGCGGGTGAGGCTGTCCCGGTAGACGCTTCCCGCACGCACGGCGAGATCCAGCACGTCCAGCGCGGGACGAGCCGGGCGGCCCGCGGTGCGGGTGAGGTACGACGCGTAGCCGGCGATGATGTGCGGCATCGCGAGCAGCAGCTGGCACACCTCGTCACGGTGCGGGGAGTGCTCCACGAACCGGCCCGCCGCTTTCAACGGTCGCAACGCGATCGCGGGAACCTGAAACGGTGCCTCACGGGCGACCTGCGACACGCGTTCGAGCTGTCCGAGATACAGCGCCACTTCGTCGGCGGCGCTGATGAGCCCGCCGAAGCGGTGCTCCATGAGCCTGGCGCCGGCCATCTGCACGAGATCCACGAGCAACGCCCACGCTTCCTCCAGGTAGGGATCCGTGATCCCCGGATCGCATTCAGCGAACAGGGTGAGGGATTCGTCGACGAGTGAGTCCACTCCGTTGTCGGTGTTCATGCGGCGACCCCCAGGGTTTCGTGCTGTGCCTCACGGGCGCGCATCGCCCGGTCGGTATCGAACAAGGTGCGCTCCCACGCCGTCGACGTCGAGCGGCCGTCGATCACGAATGAGCGCTCATCCGCCTGCAACAGGCACATGCCCTGCTGGCCCGAGAAGCTCGCGAGCATCGCAGCCTCACCGGGGGTGAGGTTTCCCGATTCCACCGCCCGTCTGCGTGTCTTATCGCCCTGGTGGAACGTGAACGAGACGGCGTATTGGCGCAGCAGTTTCTGCGCGAGCTCACGCTCTTTCGATCCCTGCGTGCCGACCGAATCGAAATCGCCATCCTCGTGCACGGCCATCATCAGGGAGATGCCGTACTCGCGGGAGAGCTTCAACTGCAGCTCGTGCGCTTCGAGGCCCTGCAGCGTCTTCATATCGCGCCACCCTTCCTCGCGGATGACTTGGATCATGCGACCTGCGGACTTATTGGACACCACGTTCATCACCCACGAATTCGTGATCGTCTGGGTGAGGGCGAGCGCGAGATCTCCGCGCTTCTGCATTGCGTACGTGTCGAACACCGTGTACGGCGAATCCGGGTTGAATTCGACCGTCCCTTCGTCTTCGAACATGCCGGCGAGATTGCCGGTGAGCATCGGATCGAACAAGAACCTGAGCCGTCGTTCCTCACCGCGCTCGAACCGGTTATCGCGGGCGGCCTTGAGGGCGTCGGCGTCGTCGATTTTCTGCACGACCTTCCGGATCGTGGGATGGTCGTTGGTTTCCCGAACCACTTCTTCCAACGCCCACGCCAGGATCGACTTCTCGATCGCGGTGAGCGGGTCCTCATCCTCGAGAAGGAGGCCCGCGAGCTGCTGGGCGACCAGCTGCCGGGAAGCATGGATGCGCTGGTTGTGCTCGATCTCGGTCTCTTTGAAGTGCCGCTCACCCTTCTCAAACGGATTCAACCGCACATCGGTGCCGAACGCGCCGACCCGATACCACTGGCCACCGAGCGCTTCAGCTACCACCCCGTGCTCGCCCTTCACATCGCTGGTGTTGATCGAGGTCACACCGAACAGCACGCCGAGTGCGACCATGCGTTTCATGAAGTAGCTCTTGCCGCGCCCGATACCGCCCTTGAACAGCACGTTGGGGGAGGTGATGATGTCGTCGTTGTACATGTGCCAGGCGTGGAAAGAGAACGGCTGCCCGCCAGAAGTGCGCTCGAGCCCGATCACCGGGCCCGCGACGACGGGCACGTCGGAGAACGGGAACGGGTTCAGCGACGCCCACTCCCACCCCGTACCCGTGTGCCGGGGGAGTTTCATGTCGGAAGCATGGCCGCGCACGAGACGCCCGATACGGGACAGGTACGGTGCTTCTTCCACGTCGACGGCGGCCGTCGCTTCGTCTTGGCCGACGGTGTGCATTTCTTTGAGAATGCGGCGTTCTTTCCGTGAGAGCTTCTGAGGGATGAACGCCAACTGCTGATGCTGATTCATCACATTCCCGTTCCGGCCGGGTACGCCACGGTCATGAGCGCTGCGGCCTGCTGATAGGTGAGGGGGACAAGTTCGATCGACGCGGTGCTGCCTGCGAGCTCCATCGACGTGCAGCTGCGAAGAAGCGCGTCATGGCTCAGCGCCGACACGACCACGAACCCGGTCCAGGCCAGTTCGCCCTGTCCGTTGATGAGGTCCTGCTCGCGTGCGTCGAGGTTCTGCCAGTCGGAATTGTCCGCGATCGTCACATCGTTGCCGCGCCGAGCTTTCAGTGCGGCGTTCTGCTTCCACGACTCTCGCTGTTTACGGATGCCCTTGAGGGCCTGTTCGATCGGAACGGGGGTGCCGACGATCTGCAGCGTGTGCCGCACCGGGATCCCCGCGGACGTCTCCGCGCTCGCGACCTCGCCCATGAACCCCGGCAGCGTTTCCAGGCGCGGATATTCAGCGATCCAGTACACGCGGTGGAACGCGGAATCGGTCTCGACATGATTCTTCTCATCGACGCACGACATCGGGCCGGCAAGTTCGGGGGCGATGCCCTCGAACGCGGTCCCCAATCGAATGTCGATCTTGCCTTCCGCGACGGGGTCGACGATGCCGCGCCCCCACGCCCCCCACTCCCGGGGGGAGGTCCACACCACTTTCGTGAAGCCCGCGACGCGCAGCGATTCCGTCGTCGCGGCGATCTCCTGCTCGACCATGCCGAGAATCCCGGCCTTGCCGCCGCCGAGGTCTTTCGCGGCCGCACGCCCCGCGCCGCCGCCCGCGTCGATGGTGAGCGTGATCGACTGCGGGTGCAGCACGCTCTCCTCAGCTACGCGGGTGAGCGCTTCCTGATACGACTCAGCGAGCTCCCCGCTCGCACCCAGCGCATCGAAGGTGCGCTGCTCACGAACGATCGTGCCTGGTCGGGTGCGCTCCTGCATCGAGACGCGCATGATCTGGCGGCGCCGCGTCCACGACCCCGCGACGCTCATCAGCGCAGCAGTGAGGTGCTCCCGGTCATGCGCGGTCATCACCTGAGTGCGGTGACGCGCCATACCGGGGGAGGTCACCATGCACGTGATCGACGCGGTTTGCCGGGCTTTGTCCCAGACGACGGCGATCCCCGTAGGGGATTCCCAGATCTGGAAGCGATCTTCGAGCCCTGGAAGCTGCAGCTCACCGCGAATAATCGGTTCCGCCCGCTTCACGCGACGCTTGAACATTGTTCGTCCCATCATCTTTCTCAGTCGAAAACGTGTCGCCCAGACGAGCCACAGTGTGAGCGCGATCCCGTGCCGCTTGATCAGTCCGGTGATCGCGAGCGGTGACATCAGGAGGGCGACGAACATCGCGTTGAACGGCCCTTGGGTGACGACGGTTGCCAGCACTGGGGCGATCGCGATCCCGAGCGACCAGATGCCGGGTTTGTCGATACCCAGGACGACGCCCTGGGAGGCGCGGCGCGAGAAGCGCACCGTCGCCAGTTCTTCGTGAGCCATGAGCTATCACCACTTCGGAGTTGCGGGCGTTCCCGGTTTCGGCTGCGGCGTACTGCCGCCCCCGGGCGCGGAAGGTGCGGGTGCGGACGGAACCTGAGGCGACCGAGTGCTGGAGCTGCCACTCGCGTTCACCGGAGCCCCACCACCGCCTCCCGCGGGGGCTGGTGCACCGCTCCTGCCGCCGCCAGCACCGCCAGGGGCACCGCCGCCAGGGGCACCGCCGCTGGGGGCATTCCCACCGCGGGCCCCGCCGCCCCCGTTGGGGGTGCCAGCCGGAGTAGCACCGCCACCCGTCGCAGCGCCGTTCTTGGCGGCGGCCGAAGCGTCGCTCTTGCCGGCAGCATCGCCCTGCTGCCCCTTCGAGCTGATAGGGGAGCTTGACGCCTGTGAGCTGGTCGACGTCGTGCTCTTGGACGTCTTGAATACCGCACCTGCCGCTCCTGCAGCGCCGGCCCCGATCTTGCTCGAGGCCGCCCCCGCTGCCCGCTGCACCGGGGCGGAAGCTTTCTGACCGGCTTGGCCGGCCATGCCTTGGCCGGCCATGTTCTCGTTGCCCGAGCCGAGGAACGCGAAGAACGAGTACGACATCATCGGCATGAACGACACGACGAACAGGCCCGTCATCACCGTCAACGTCTGCGGCGAGAACAATGCCATCCCGTCCGACGTTTTCAGCAGCATCGCCAGGATCCCAAACATGAGGGGTTTAGCGAGCAGCAACGCGATACCCGCCATCGCCCACTTCTTCGCGATACCCCAACCGCCTCGCATCGGCACCGCCATGAACGCGAGCGGGGAGAACGCGATGAGTACCATCAACCCCAGATTGCGGAACGCGAGCGCGAACGACATCAGCAGCAGCCCGAGGAGGATACCGATCAGCATCAGAATCATCGGAACGGCCGAGCTCAGACCCGTCAGCGTGAGCGCTGCCCCGCCCACGTCTGAGCCGGTGCCGCCCTGCACGACGGTGCGGAACAGGTTCTCGAACCCGTCCTCACCGCCGATGCGTTTAAGCGCGAGCTCGCTGAGCTGGTCACTGATCGCGAGCAGCTCGCCGCCGAGCGCGAGGGAGAGGAACGTGGACGGGATCGCGGCGGCAATACTCAGCACGGACACCCATAAGCGGCGGCCTTTCATCGACAACATGCCAGTCGACACCCCAACGATGCCCGTGATGAGCATCACGACGATCGCGATCGCGAACCAGTTCGAGGCTTCACCGATCGCGTTATCCCACAGCGTCGTGCCGGGGGCGAACTCCTGTGAACCCAGCACGGTCTGTGCGAGCCACCCGATGAAGGTGCCCATGCCGCGCGCGGTCGATTCTGCGCTGACGCAGATGGGGTAATCGAGACCCGGCGTGCAGCCGAGCTCGATCTGGTCTTCCAGCACGTACACGATGAGATCCGCGCTTAGAACAGGTTGATGTTGCCGAAGAAGGTCATCATCGCGACGATCGACCCCAGCACCGCAGCCCCGATGCCGGCGACAGCAAGCGCCACCCACGCACGCGTCTTGTTGCGGCTGTCCAGGCCGGCAAACATGAGCAGGCACGCGGCCGCGATGAATGCGACGATGCCGACGATCGTGCCAACGGCGAGGATCTGGTTCACGAGCGTCATTCCGGCCCGTGCGGGGCCGGTGCTGAAGTCTGCGTTGATATCGGGTACTTCGAGCACCTTACGTACGGTCGTGTCGGCGATCGCCGAGAGGGAGGGGAGAGACATGGGATGTGTCCTTTCGAGGTTGGTGGTTCGCCTCGTAGAAGAAAGGGACCGCGCACCCGGCAGGCACGAAGAAGGACCGTGCCCTGAACGCCTCGCCAAGCTCATCGCCGCGGCCGCATGTGTTTGCTTCCAGCCTCATGGGACTATTGATTCATGTCCGATCAGCGCAGCGTCACCGTGACCCAATGGAACGCGGCGAACCCGCGGGACTGCGCCGAGCTAACGACCTTGTTGACGGACTACCACCTCCGGACAGAGTCGGAGAAGGGCAACCCGGTCGGGTCCGTTGACGCACTTCCCGAGAAATACCGTTTCGAGCTGACAGATCCTCAAAGGACGTTTAGCGGCGACACCGTTCTAGTAGCACGGTACGAGGGTCACGCTGCAGGCTGTCTCGTAATCACGACTCGAGGCGACCAAAGCTTAGAGATCAAGCGCCTGTGGACGGACGAAAACTATCGCGGTCGGCACATCGCCACCTCTCTACTCACGGAGGCGCGAAATCATGCCGTCCGCGTCAACGCTGAGGTAATTCAGCTCTCGGTTTGGAAGTGGCGCTCGAACGCGATTGCTCTCTACAAGAAGGTCGGATTCACTGATACCAGTTCATGGGAAGACAGGGACCAGCTGATCTGTATGGTTCAAACCGTGTAGGTAAATCGCCGGATCGGAGAAATTCGCGATGCGACGACTCCTGGAAGCCACCCATTTTCGTCTCACATCGGGTACAGGTCGCACCCTCCCGTGCAGGGCCCCATCGTGATCCCTTGCTCGCGCATGAACTTGTAGGCGGGCGTGAACGACCCCCAACTCGTCGGGTTCGGCCCCACACGAACCTCGAAGTGCAGATGGGCGCCGTTGACGCACGATCCCGAAGCGCCGGAGTATCCGATGAGCTGACCGGCTTTGACCTGCTCTCCTGCGGCGACGGCGAATGAGGACATGTGTGCGAACGCGGTCGTGTATTGCACGTCGTGTTGGATGCCGATGACCATCCCTCCGCACCCTTCGGAGAGGTCAAAGACCTTCCCGGCTGCGGGCGCGTACACGGGGGTGCCGGTGCCGACGTGCACGTCCATCGCACCCCCGGCGTGGTTGGGGTAGGTCGCCCAGGTCTGCATCCCTATGGGGTTCGCCCAGCCGCCCACCACTTGCGGGGGAGTGCCGCCGTCGCCGCCCTCACAGATGGTCGTCGTGTCGCCCAATGCCGCGAGTACCGCGTCGGCGTCCGCCGAGCGCTCCTGATACCGGTCCGGGAACGCGCTGACCTGCACCGTCTGCGCGGCGACTCCCAGCCCCATCGACTCCCAGCCGGCAATGTCGAGCAACCCGCGCGGGCTCCCACCGTTCGGGCCGCTCGGCCCGCCGAAGAACGCACGAGCGGCGAACTCAGGTTTCATCAGCTCGGCCGGAGTGCCCCACCCAGAGGACGGGCGCTGCTGCATGATGCCGACCGAGTCATGGTCAGACCCCATGCCCTGGTTCGGAAGCAACATCGACTCAGGGACGCCCGTATTCGCCAGATTCAGCAGGTTCGACTCCACGAGCGACACCATGATCGCGATCTTCACACCCGAATCGGGGACCTCCATCTCCGCTGCGGCCGCGCGGATCGCCGCCGCGTTCCCGAGCTGCTCACTGGAGAACCCTCCGACAGCTTCACCCGTGGTGCACGTCCCGGATTCCCCGGTTCCGATAGCGATCGCCATCGCTGCGCCGCCGATGAGGATCGCCGGCAGCATCACGATCAGCAGGATCAGGGCGAGAACGCCCGCAATGATGCGCCGCCCAGTCTTTGACTGAACAACCTGTATCGCGACTTTCGCGGCGATGGGTGCAGCCATCAGTAGCTCGTCTTCCAGCCGTCCGGGTACCGCGTCATCAGCGAAGTCACACCACACACCCCACCCGCAGCGGGAGGGTCGCAGTACACCGCAAGCGCCACCGGGTAGCGCTGCGTGGTTGCCCCTTCGCCGGCATCAGTCGCGGTCTCTACCCGCACCCAGTACAGCTCGAACGACGCTTCTGGGTCGATGTCGACGGTGATCTGATCGGACGGCTTCGTCCAGTACGACCCACCGGAGTACTCCTCCATCTCTTCCTGGTCGTACACCTCGATCGCCCGCGACGTGAGGCTCGCCCCGTAGGAGGCGAACCCGCCGAAGCTCTGCGTGTCACCGAGCAGCCACCACCACCCGTCAGGGGAGTACTTCTCCGTCGCGAGCATCTCCGGGGCGCGGTCGATCAGCTCGTCACCGTAGTAGGTGTCACCGCCGAATGCCTTCACCTGGAGGCCGTCACCCGGGCCGACGTATTCAGGGCTTGGCCGCATGACTCGTGAGAGGGATTCCTTGCGGAAATTCTCGACCCACTCGATCTTCTTCGTATCCGCCGACATCAGCACCTGTGCTGCAGACGCCGCAGCGACACGCGGATCTGTGGTGACTTCCATCGACGCGAACCCGTCATCTCCCAGCGACGGTGCCGCCGCCAGCTCCCCAGCAGCTTCCTCCGCATCTTGCTCGGGGGCTGGTTTCTCGCTGTCGGTCGGCTGCGAACTGTTACGCGACGGACGCGTCTCCGCGGTGTCCCCCGGGCCGATGATGATGCCGATCAGCACCGCCACGACCGCAACCACGAAACCCGCAGCACCGGCCGCGACGAGCTTCGGCTTCCACTTCTTCCAATTGGTCTGCAAATTGCTCATGACTCTTCTCCGTTTTCGAGGGCAGATGATTCCGACACGTCAGGTTCAGCGAACGCCACCAGCTCCCGAGCGAACTCGTCCAGATCCACCGACCACATCGCAAAGTCCGTGGTCGACGAGTCCGCCCAAGACGGACGGAGCTGCGGCAGGTGCTTCGAAGCTGTGCAGCCGGCGTCGCCGGTGAGGGAGCGCATGCGCTGCAGCCAGAGACTGAACTGGTACTGGAAATCGATCGCTGCAGACGCCGGCGGGCCGAGCTCCATGTTGAACTGCTGCTGCTGCCGATACTGGAACAGCGCCAACAGCTCATGAATCATGGCGGAGTGCCGATACCAGCACCGCGGCACCACCTGCTCGCTGAGGCCGAACTCGCACACGATCTTCGGCACCCACACCCCGAGCACGCTCCGGAGAGTTTTGCTCTGCGCGACAGCGTCGAGAGCCATCCAATCGATCGGAAGTTCCGGCACGCCGCGCTCCGGCAGCGGCAGCGGGGGAGCCGTAGGGGTTTCCGGACGTGCACCGCGCTCACGCACCATGTGGGATCACCTGCAGGCTGAAATCAGATCGGCTCATACCTGCAGAAGCGTGCAGGTGCGCACAAGCCGCTGCGCAGGAACGACCACCCCTCCGGGGTGCTCCGGGCGGATGCCGGCACAGAGGCCGGCATCGTTTCCTTTCGGGCTACGCCCGCTTTTTGCCATGAAGCCTTCGGCAGCATACGGCCGTTCCGCTCTCCAGGGGCACGGTCGCACATCCGCTCCGCGGCTGAGCTTGCCGCAGCACTCTCGCATGTCTGCGCCATGCGGGATCGACGCTCCGCACCCCCTCCGAGCTGCACACCTCCGCAGGCACATACGTGCCTTCACGGCAAAAAAACGTGAGGGAGGGATCAAGAACAAGGAGCAGACAATGAGCGACTACACGATGCAACTCGCAGCACTCGGAGCACGCGTGATGGGGCTATGGGGCTTCGACGAAATCACAGATACAGACGAACTGGTCACTCACGTCGGGGACGCGATCTACAAGGTGGGACTCGACTACGGGAACACCCAGCAGGTGCGAACCATCTGCCTCACACACCAGCTCGCACACGCAGCGTGGGAAGACGCACGATCCGGGCACAGTGGCGACGACGAGCACGCCACAGCCGCCGCACTCATCGAGCAACTCATGCATCAGTTCGGCCTCACCGCCACCTACGCGGACGGCAGCACCCGATGATCCCCGACGAGATACCGCTCCCGCTCGCGATCATCCTGATCCCGACGCTCTGGGCCATCGCCGGCTACCGCCTCTGGATTCTCCCCGCACTCGCCAAGAAAGGCACCCACGAATGAGCACCGCACAACTCAGCTTCGACATCGACGCCCTCATCCACCAGGCCGCCGTCGAAACCGTGCCCACCTGGGACGGGGCACCGCTCCGGTACCACGAGCAGTACCGGACCCCTGCAGAACTCGACGCGGCGTGGGAGCGGTGGCAGTTCGAAAACGGAAGCTTCGGGTGCGTGCCCTACAGCCACATGTGGCACAGCGACAAGTACCGCAGAGGCGAAGAGATCAGCATCGGAGCCCACCAGCACGCATCGTTCCAGGCCGACGCCCGGTGCGACGGTGGCCGCTTCGGCGGGCCAGAGCACGACCACGCAGACGGGGAACTCCCGAACGACCTCATCTACCAGTTCATCTGCAGCCGGTGCCGCTGGCACACAATCAGCAACAGTGAGAACGCGGCCGTCGAAGCGTGGCATGACCACGTCCTTCCCGGCTGGCGAGATCTCCCCGTCGTCCCGAAGAAGCTCGCAGAACACGGAGGCGAACGCACGAAGCTCGCACGTCTCCAGAGCTGGCTCGAGGAGTACTACCCAGCCGCGTGGCAAGCTTCCGGCTTCCCGATCATCAGCGAACGGAACACGTACGGCACCCGCCATGTCCCGGGCGGTTCTCCCTGGGGCGGATACAGCCTGTCGGACTCGGTGCTGCGGCCCGGAAACGACTAACCGGGGGACACAAGGGCAGCGGCCCTGGCCAGGACGAATCTGGCCAGGGCCGCTGCCCTGTTTACCCTGGAGTTTCTCTCTAGCTCACGAGTGTGGCGTCACCCGCTTCCGATGCTGCTGCGGCCTGGCGGCGACGCTGCAACGCGGCGAACGTGAACACCCCAGCAGCAGCTATCAGAAGCAGCGCACCGCCACCGACGAGCGCAGGCGACGGCCCGTCCCCACCCGTGACCGCGAGCGGCGCTGCGGGCGCTGCAGGAGCCGGAACCTCGGGGAAGGGCTCGGGGGTGGTGACCGCGTCATCTTCGTTCGACTGGAGAGGCGGGTTGCCCGGATCGCCCGGGTTCCCCGTGGCCACGGCGACGTTGCGCAGAAGATCCAGGTTGCCACGGTCCTCAAGCGTCGCCGTGTACGTTGCCGTGCACGTCACAGATGCGCCAGGCGCGAGGGCCTGCACTTCCTCTGCCGGGCACACCACATCGCCCAGCTTGCCGGTGCCGTTGAATGCGACCTCGACCACACCCACGTTGTAGGTGGTGGCGTTGCCAGTGTTCGTGACCGTGAACGAATAGGTGAGCTCGGTGCCTTCCGTGAACGTCTGCTTGTCGACCGACTTATCCAGCACCAGCTTCGGGTTTTGTGCCCCAGGCACATTCACGTCGTCATCGTTGGAATCGACCGGTGCTTCCTTCGGATCAGTGCCGTGAGCGATCGCGGCGTTCTCGATCGTGCCTCGGTCCAGATCCGCTTGAGTGGTGGTGTAGCTGGCCGTGCAAATCGTCGACTCACGCGGTGCGAGCACGACGTCGGCGGGGCAGGTCACCGCGGAAAGCTCCCCGTCGCCGGAGAACGCGAGTTCCTCCACGGAGATGTTCTTCATGGTGACGTTGCCCGAGTTCGTGACCTCGAACGAGTAGTTGATGAGGTCACCAGCGACGTAGCTCTCCTGGTCCGCGGTCTTCACGAGAGTGAGGTGCGGCTCCTGCACGCCCGGGATCTCGACCTCGCTCGGGGGCGTGGTCACGTCCGGCCCATCGGGTGGGGTGCCCGTGGATGTTGCCGCGTTCTCGATCGTTCCTCGGTCCAGATCCTCCTGCGTCGCCGTGTACGTGGCGGTGCAGATCGTGTTTGCGCCGGGAGCGAGCTCCGTCACGGGGCACACAACCGGCGAAAGCTCGCCGGAGCCGGTGAACTCGGTCTCGTTGACCACGATGTCCTTCATCGTGACGTTTCCAACGTTCGATACCTGGAACGAATACGTGATGAGGTCGCCAGCGACGTAGTTCTGCTTGTCGGCGAGCTTCACCAGGTGCAGCGCGGGCGTGTGCGGTGCGACAGCAATGGCCGACGACGGGTCAGACGTCACTCCTTCGTTGCGGACCGCGTTACCGGTCGCGATCGCCGTGTTGTCGATGGTGCCCTGGTCGACGTCTGCCTGAGATGTCGGCGTGTACGTCGCCGTGCAGATCGTCGACTCACCCGGTGCGAGCGTCGTGACCGGGCACACCACGTCAGTAAGGTCCCCGGACCCCGTGAACACGGTCTCGGACACCGTGACGTCGTTCAGGGTCAGGTTGCCCGTGTTCGTCACTGTGAACCGGTAGTCGAGGCTCTGGTCGACCTGGAACTGTGACGCCGGCCCCCACTCGACGCTCTCGGCCTGCTGGTTCGAGATCTCCTTCAGAAGAGAAATCGCGGGGAGATCCGTTGCGGGGATCTCCACGTCATCGGGAGGTGAGGTGACGGGTTCTTCGCCTGGGGGGTTGCCGGTCGAGATCGCCGCGTTCGTGATCGTGCCGCGCTCGAGGTCTTCCTGTTGCACGGTGTACGTCGCCGTGCAGTCCATCGCTGCGCCAGCCAGGAGCGTCGTCGTAGGACACGTCACGGCCGACATCTGCCCTGCACCGGAGAACTCGGTCTCGTTGACGGCAACGTTTTCGAGGTCGAGGTTTCCGGTATTGGTTACGTGGAAGTTGTAGGTCACAACCTCGCCTGCGGCTTTGTAGGACGTACGATCTGCGGTCTTCTCGATCGCGATCGACGGGTCGCCGCCGAATGCCTGCACCTCTGCGAACGCTGAAACCTTTTGCGAGACCCAGTCCTCGATTGCGCGGTTGTTGCCCCATGCGCCACAGTCCTCGTCGACCTCATGGCAGGAGTACGAGTATTCCCATCCATGCACGAATCCCGATGAATCGACACCTGCCCGCCCGTCACGGTTGGGCGTGACCGACTCTCGGTTCTTGGTCGAAAGAGCTCGATCATCCCAAGAAAGCGTGGTGTCACCAACATTCTCACGGTCACCGTTTCGCAACGTCACTCGGATTCCATCGCGGCCTTCGACGTCGCGCTGCACGATGTGCATCTCACCGACCTTGTCGAAGAGGATGCGCGCGTTCATTTTCTTGCCGGACGACGGAACGAGCTTCCCATCCTGGTCCTTGCCGTCCCAGACGTACTTGTACGTGCCTGAGCCGTCTGCTGCGAGGTCGATGGTTACGTCTTTGGCATCGGTGAACGAGTCGTTGCCGTCGGTGTCGATCTGGAGCTTGTAGTTGCCCTGGAAACGTTCGGTGATTTTTGAAGTGAAGGTTCCCGCGAAGTTCCCCTGCGACGCTGCGCTGGGATCATAGGTGAGTTCGGACTGGTTGAGTTCCTCTTTGGTCAGTGGCTGGGGAGCAACGTACATCGTGCGGTTCCCAGCCTTCGCCGTAGCGGGAAGATCCGCTGCGGGCTTCGAGAAGAAGATGCGGTAGCGGTCGCCACAATCGAGCGTGGATTCGAGGCCCGACCAGGTGTCGACCGAACGATAGGCCGAGCTGCAATTGGTCGCAGACTTCTTGTTGCCAACCGAGTTTGCCGCGATGGTGGAGTTCATGCCCCGGAAGCCGCGCATCTCGACCTGGTAGAGGTAGCCGGTGTCATTCATCATCCAGTAGTTGAGGTTCACCTTGGTGGCGTTCACCCCGTCGTTCTGGCGGATGTAGTACTGATTCGTCCACACGCGCCCCTGCACGCCGCTCGAGGCAGACGTGCTCGTGCGCGGCTCGATGTCCCACGACCCCACCGGGTTTGCGGGATTGCCGGTGGCGAGATAGACCTGCCAGATCCCGTCCGATTTCGCCGGACCGAACGTGTTTCCGATCGGTTCCCAGGCGTGGTCCTTGCCCTCGTTGTCACGGATGTAATCAGTCTTCTGGTCAGTCTTCACGTAGAGGTACTCACCAGCTTTGACATACACGTAGAACGGGCGCGCCCCCTGCCCCAAGACCGCCGCGTTCGTGTTGCCAGTATCCGCCTGCGCAGGCGCTGCGACGGTGGTCGCTGCGAGTGGCATCCCCAATGCCAGCACCAGCCCCGCTGCGAGCGTCGCGATCAAACGTCTTGCTCGTTCCTTGTTTCGATGCACGCGGCCCCCACCGCGCGTCTTGAGTGTCGACAGCATCGACTACCTCCAGTTCGTATCCGTTGCCTAGGCAGACTCGGCCCTCGGATAGCAGGTCGTGTCCGATCAGTAGACGCAGGACTGCGCGCAGTTGCCGTTCTTCACCCCCTTGGGGCGCAAAAAGGCCCCGCTCAGCTTGCGCTGAACGGGGCCCGCCCTTGAAGGAAGGGTTACCGGTTCTCGAAGATCTGCGACGACGTCACACACCAAGTTGTCGTGGGCCTTGTTGTGCCCCACGGCGTAGTTTCGGTGCCCTCGTACTTCCGCACGTCGACACCGATCCCGGTGGTGTCCCAGCTGGAGGTGTTGATGTTACGGAGGTGACTTGGCGAGGCGAGCCATTGGCGATAGGCAGTCTCGGCTTCATGAACGGCGGTACTGAATGACGTGCCACACGTGCGGAAGATGTTCTCGCCCGTGCCCCAGGTGGTCGCGGCCCACTGATTGCGCCATTCCACGGTCGAGTGCGAGAGCTTATCGATGTCGTTGAGGTGCTGCACCCAGGTGCGAGCGCCGAGCGCAAGGCGGTCATCCCACACGAGCTGCTGCAACCCCTGCGAAGCGCGATACTCGTTGATCAACCTATGGATCTCCTGCTCAACCACTGCGGTATCCATGCCATCTACCGTGTATGTCGGGCTGAGGAGGGTGAGGCGTTCGTGACCTGGCGCGTCTGCTACGGCAAGGAGCGTGATCGTCGAGCCGACTTTAGCCATCGAACATGTGGTGTCGCATCCGTACATGCTGCCAACGAAATCGAAGTCGTCAGGATCGAGATTTCCACCGTTCGCAAGGTACTTGTCGATGTCCATCACCCAGTAGAGCTTGGGCGCGACGGACCATTCACCGATGTTTGCGGTGACGGTCTCCGCGGAACGGATCGGTCCTTCAATGGTGGGTGCGGTGCCAGTGATCTGGGCGAGTGCGACTGGGAAGGTTCGGCTGGTGAGTGTGGCGGTCTGGTAGCCCTGCGCGGCCGCGGTTGCCTCCACCGAAAGCTTCTTGCCCGCATGTTCAGGCGTCAATGTGAGCGTGTTTCCGGTGCCGACCGGTTTGCCGTCGGCGAGCCACGTGAGCGTCGGTTCGATTGTCCATGCTCCGGGTTCGGCAGTGACGGTTTGGCCGACCTGTACGACACCGTGGATCGTGGGTGTGGTTCCCGCGATCGGTTCGAGGCCCTTCGGGGCGATCGTCTGGCTCCCGGAAGTCATCGTCACTGACGGTGCGCCCTTCACGGACGCTGTCACCCGGACGGACACCTGCTTGCCCTCAGTCGACGCAGTCAGCGGCAGCTTCGCGTCGGTCGCGCCGCGGAGGTTCTTGCCGCCAGCGAGCCACTGGTAGCTGTACGTGACGGAGGCCGGCGCCCACCCGTTGGGCTTCGCAGTCAACGTCTTTCCGACCGCCGCAGTGCCAGAGAGCGTCAGCTTGCCGGACTCGATCACCGCTGGGTTACCGGCCTCCCGGTACAGAAACGCTGCCATTGCTTCACGGCTGATGCGCTGTTGCGGACCGTAGACGACCGTGCCGTTGGGCTGTTTAATGCCGGTTGAGAGGCCGGCCTTCTTCATCCACGTGATCGCGGTGTAGAACTTGTGCGATTTGGGAACGTCAGAGAATCCGCGCGCACCCTTGATCGAGGGCTTTCCCGCTTTCCGATACATGAATGCTGCCATCGCTTCACGAGAGAGCTGCGCCTTCGGCTGGAATGCGATCCCCTGAGGGGTTTTCACGCCGGTGGTTAGGCCCACGGCATACATCCACATGATCTGCTTGTAGAACTTGTGGCCGCTGGGGACGTCGATGAACTTCTTCCGCGGCATCTTGAACGAGGGGCTTCCCGCCTCCCGGTACAAGAACGCTGCCATCGCTTCACGAGAGAGGCGGCTGTACCCGTCGTAGACCGCTCCGTTTCCCTGCTTGATGCCAGTGGTGAGTCCAACGTTGTACATCCAGGTGATCGGCTTGTAGAACTTGTGCGACTTCGGCACATCAGGGAAGTGCTTCGTGCCACCAGTGGCCGCCGTCGCGGCTTCGGCCGTGACGGGTCCAACCGGGACTGGGGCCGCTGCGGCTGGGGTGACCACGCCGGCCACGAGCGCTGCGGTTATGAACGCGGTGGCGAATGAAGCGAGGGTGCGTGAGGTCTTCATGGTGGTCTCCTGTGTCCTTGCTTCGAGCCTACTGAACGCCTACGACATGGGCGGCAGCTCGTGCTGGCTCATCATCGAACGCGCCGTCCTCTTCCAGCCTCTTGATGAATCGCTGACCCGTCTTCGGGGTCTTATCGCCCAGCCATTCTCCGACGAGCTTCCCAGTGGGCCGCTTACCTTCGGACTTCACGTACTCGAGCACGCGGGTACGCACCTCGTCCTCCGGAATCTCGGCGTCGACGAGCCGCAACGTGGCGTGCTCAGGCACTACAGCAGGAGGCGACGCGGGCGCTGGCTGTGACGGGGCCACCGCGGCACGCGCCAATGGCGTCTGAGCTACCTCAGCGGGCCGCTGCGGCGTGAGTGGCTTCGAGGCGATCGTTTCCATGCGCTCACGCTTGGCCTGGAGCTTGGCGCGTTCTTTCTCATCCGGGATGAGCATCATCACGAGATGAGTTATGGCGAGGAGTGCTGTCGGTGGGGTGGATGCCAGGATCGCGGCGGCCCACGGGCTGGTGAGGGTCAGGTCTGCCGCACGCCACGCATGCGTAGCGTTTGCCACGATAGAAACGCCGGACAGCAGAATGAAGGTGGTGTACGCGAGCCAACGGCCGGGGACGCCACGCATCCGAAACTGTGCAGCAGCGATCATGGTGGCCACGGTGCCAACGTCAACCACGACCGGAAACAGTTCAGGCAGTGGGAGCCCGTTCACACGGGCGACATCGATCAGGGTGGCGTACGAGATCGCCATCGCTGAGACGCCCACGATTGCGAGCGGGATGCCCAGCGACATCACCATCGCCCAGGTGCGGTTCGGTTTCTTCGCCATCAGACATTCCCTGCCTTGCGCGAGTCACGCTTCACCTGCAGCGAAGTCAGGCCGGCAACAAGCGGTATCACTGCCCCGAGCAAGACGACGCTCAGGAGAGCGATCGTAAGCATCCACATCAGCACGGGATACTCCGTGTATTCGTTCATGGTCAAACCCAATCCGTGAGCATCCTGGAGCCGGTTTCCCCGGCCCGGAAGGCGTTCTTGAAAGACGTGAGCGCCCGGTAGTGGGAGCCAGATTCTGAGACGCGGAACGAATCGTCCAGCAGGAACTGCCCCATCAGGCTGGTCGCTGCGGTATTCGGTCGCGAGCCGCGCGCGATCTTGATCACTGCGATGACTTGCTCGATCGAGAGTGACGGGCAGAGACGGTGGGCGGCAACGCGGTCGTCGACATCGTAGGAGAGCCGCTGCGGCGGGTTCGCGGCGATCCAGTACAGCAGCTCGCGTACCGCGCTGTGGTGGCGCGAGTCGATCACCTGAGCGACGATTCCGAAGGTGAGATCCACGACGTCTTCAAGCGGGGTGAGGCCGTGCGCGTCACCATCGGTGGTGCAGAGGTTCGTGTACTCGGCGTAGCCGACGTGCTCGAGTGGGGCTCCGCGAATGCCCCACTCCTTCTGCAGCCACCCAATGGCGGTCGTATGGAAATACGCCCAGGGCTCCGCTGCGGCCGCGATGTAGCGGGCCGGGCAACGTTCGGGGTTCTTCCGAGTGGACAACAGGTTCGCGATGATGATCTGCACCGTCTCTTCGGCGGAGATGGCGTACCCCCAGTCCCGTGCCGCTTCACGCAGCTGAGCGACCTGGTAGGCGTGCAACTGCTCGATGAAGGCCGCGCCCTCAGCGGTCTCGAACGCGTCGACGCCGGAATCTGCGATCTCCGTGAAGATCGCCCGTGTCCGCCAGTTGGAGAACTTCTCGACCTTAGCCACGACGAACCTCCAACCCGAGCTGACGCATCGACTGCGATGAAAGCAAGTGTGTTACTTCGCCGCCGATGCGCTGAAGGCTTTGCGACGGCGAGCCGTCAACCGTGCACTCGACCACAACGACTGTGGAGAGCGCGTTCACGAGAGCCATACGCACCGCACGGAGCGACTCACGCCCCATCTGGTCCTTCTGTGCGGCGAGAGTGAGAACGTCCCGGAAATCGCTGTTCTCGAGCCTCTCCTGCAACAAGGTTGTGTGCCGGACCATCTCGTCGAGTCGTTCTTCAGCGTTTCGCTCCAGAAGCACTTGTGGATCCTCTGCCTGCCGGAGTACGGCTTCGTGAACCTTCTGCACCTCTTTGACAACCGGGCCAACCTTGGCCGTCGACGTCTTGAGCTTCTCGTAGCCGCGCTGCGCGACCGCGCGAACCTCTTCGGGCACGTCCTCAGCGTGCGCGAGATCGCGGACTGCGGCGATATTTCTGAGCCAGTTGATGTCGTGCCCGGTTGCTTCTTTCGCTGCCTGCGCGATGGAGACGGGCGCCTTTTGCTGCCAGTTACCGAGGGCGTCGGTAACTGGCGCATTGTCGATGACGCCTCGAGCTTGAAGGGACGCCAGACCACCCGCCGCCTGCTTCTCCTTCGCGCGAAGTTCGTACATCGGAAGATCGAACGTCTCCCACGCATCAAGGGCCTCCGCGGCCGAGAGATTCTTGCGAGCACGATTCGATTCAAGTTCGAGCAGCTGCTCCTGCTCTCTTGTGAGCCCTTCATACACCTCAGCCCGAAGGCCCAAGCTGTCTTCCTTGGCGGCCTCAAGACGATGGCGGCCGTCGACGAGCACGAGCTCACCACCGGGCCGTCGAGATACCAGCGCCGGAACAAGCTGTACCCCGAGAGTCTGCACCGAGGAACGGAGGATCTCGACGTGATCCGGATCGATCTCTCGTTGCCGCTCCATCACGATGACCGAGCAGGGATCCAGAATCTCATTAGAGATCGTGACTGTGTCAGGGAGGAATGCGTGATTCATGATGCAACCTTCAGAAATGAGGAGACTTCGAGGGGGGTCTGATCTGCGTCCCAGATCAGTTCGGCGGCTTCCGGTGCGTGAACCACACAGAGATGCCGGCGAGACGGATGCGTGCGACAGGTGCAGTCGCGTGCCCGTTGGGCGTGCTCCGGGCAGTACGTCCGGAACTTGGGTGTGAGGACGATCGACCAGCCTCGCGACACCATCCAAGTCAGCTGAGAGGCATGATCGTGCCACGTGGTCTCGTGGGAAACGGCAGGAAACATCGGATCGGTTACCGCACAGGACCGAACCTCACACCTGATCGCGACGACCTCGCGACGCCATACCCGGCCCATCAGTGATCACTCCCAATTGCGAGCAGCCCGGCTTCGAGTGCGGCGAATGCGGGATCGACGTTCCGGCGTGGTTCTCCGCAGTCCGGGCAATGCGAGCGTTCGATTTCACGAAGACGCTCACTGCCCCACCAGTGCTCACCACGAAGACATGCGGCAACAGGCGATTCGGAAGCGAACGCGTCGGCCGCCGGAGCGGGATCAAAGGGTGCGGTACCGTCGCCGCCTACCGCCCACTTTTCTGGGTAGCGGACGATGACAGACGCGATGTAGCTTGCAGGCTTATTCACGCGGCCACTGGCTCGCAGCAGCGTGTCTCGTGTGGCCTGAACGACGTCCACACCAGCAAGGTCCACTCGGCCCTGAATCTCGCGCTCTACCGCTGCGAGCGTGAGGCCACAACCGGGAGCGAGTGCTTCGAGCTCAGCGTCAATCTCAGCGTCGCGCGTGGTCTGGTTGGTTGGTCGAATTGAAGATTGAGAACCAACCAACCAACCTTGGTTTTCTTCTTCCTTTATAGGGGTGGTGCGAATTTCGTCGACCGGTACACCGCTATGCGAATCTCGTGGGGCGGTGCTGACCTGGTGTTCTTCACCGGGGTGCGAATTTCGTGGGGCGGTGCCGTCACCGCTATGTGAAATTCGTGGGGCGGTGAAAGTGGGCTCAACCGGCCTCTGTGCTCCGGCCCTCGAAAGCAGCTCATTCTGCTTTTCGAGCCACAGCTCGTACGGCTCGTCGACTTCGATCACGCCGCCGTCAGGTCCAAGATCAACGTTCTCGTCAGGGTCTTGTGTGAAGACACGTACCCGGAGGTTGCCGGTCAGATCCGTGTAACGAGGCTGCCCCTTTCGGTCGAGTATCGGGGACCCATCACGCATCATCGGAGCAACCGAGCCAGCCGGCCACCGGTCACGCACCTCGAGGAAGAACCCGTAACGACGGAGGGTGTTCTTCGCGGTCTTCCACGCGTAGTCGGTGAGGCCCAGATCGCGCTTCGCTTTGGCGGGTGTGACTTCGAAGTTCTCTGCATGTGACTGCATGTACAGAAACAGGGCGATCGGCAAGCCGGTAACGCGAGGATCTCGCACCCACCAGTTGCGGTGCGTCCCGTACTGGTCCTCGAAACGCATCCGTTGCCGGACGATCGGAGTGTTACTCATCGCGTCCACCCCTCAAGCAGGGCCAGAGCCGCGCTGGGAGGCTGGCTATTCTCGCGTGCTGTGAATTCGCTTCCAGGCGTGACCACAGCGCGCGCGCAGGTGTCAAAATCGTGAGACATGAATCGGAGTTCCTTTCAAGGAATTCGCTGGCCTCTGGTGTTCCCGCACCAGGGGCCAGATTCGTTTCTGGGTTACGCGATGCTGCACGAGCAAGGCGACCGAAACGCCTCTGGCAGAAACGAAGCCGGAGGTAGTCCGATGAGCGCTGCGATCCGCAGCAATTGAGTCATCGTGAACTCGTACTTCTCGTCCCCCTGCAGCTTGCGATGGAACGAGGAAGCCGCGAGATTCGTTGCATCGGCCGCGCCGCGCTGCGAATACCCCGCCTCTTCGAGGGCCGCGACAACGAGAGCTGCGATCTCGCCAGCGACGGGGGCCGGCTTTGTCTCCAGGATAATCACTTTTTCCTCCAACGCCTGTTCCATCTGGAACGCTAGTTGGAACAATACATATATACACCGAATGACGTCAAGTATTCTTCCGATGTGAATGTTGACGAGCCTGGTGCGAGCTTTGCCGAAGCTCTTGCAGCCGAGCAGAAATGGCAGCTGCGAGGGCTGAGCATTTCTGGGTCGGCTCTCGCAGGCATGCTTCAAATCGGAACTCGAACACTCACCCAATGGCTCAACGGGCGGAACAAGATCCCGTTCGCGTTTGTGTACTCGGCCTGCCTCGTGACTGGCATAAAGCCCAGCAGCCTGTTCAAGCTCGCCGAACGGCGGCTCAAGAAGTCAGAACCTTCTTTGGTTTCCGGAAACCTTGAACGCACAGAGCCCTCCACCCTCACCCCTGACGAGCTCCGAACGCGCGGCGTGCGGTTTATTCAGTGCATCTCGGCCGAGCTACGGACGCAACTCGCCGCGCGCGACATCTCGGTGCGACAAATCGCCCTCCGACTCGGCAAGGCGCCTGCAGTCGCCGGGGAATGGCTGAGCGGGAAGAAAGTCATCCCGGTCCACTTCGCCTACAACGTCTGCAAGGCGATCGACTTACCTATAGCCGAACTCGTCGACCGTGCTGAAGCTCGAATCGATCTTTACCCCGAGGATGACGACGAAGTAGTTAGGACCGAAACGTTCAGCCGTGGCGAATCCCCCTGCTCCGCACTCTCGTCCAACGAGACCAGTCGCCGCCTGCGTGCTCTCCTAGAGCTCAAAGGGATGGATGAAGGGTCAGGATATGAAGCCGTTCGCGATAGGGCGATGAAGAGACGCGTCACTATTGATCGCGCGGAATGGGACACAGTTCTGGAAGGAACGACGGCGCCCGATCGCAAGGTTATCGTCGCGATCGCGGATGCGCTTGGTGCTCCCTTGGATTACCTCACTGTCGATGATGAGGAAGTCACTGCACGTGTTGAGGCTGAGGCTGCTCTGGCGCGAGTTGCTGCCAAAGCGGGTGTCAAGAACATCGCGGCAAGAGGTACCAGGCTCTCTGCCGAAACGCTTCGTGAGATCGCGAATCTCATAGGTCGTTTACCCAAGTAACGTCGTTACGTCCGCACTCAGTTATCAGGAGGTGAATGGCGGCATGAACACTCAGCAGAAAGCAGAACGGCTCGTAGAGAGCCTGGAATGCCCACCCGGAGCAGGAATCGCTGACATTCGAGAACGTGTCTCGCAGGTTCACCAAAAGGACGTCGTTCTTCATCCCACCAGCGACTCAGAACTTCGCGACATCACGGGGCTTTGGGTTGAGATGGAGCACGCAAGCCACGTCTTCTACCGAGCTGACGATCCGGAGATCTATCAAGCCCACTCGATATTCCATGAGTTTGGTCACATCATCGCTGACCACACCACATGCGGCGTCCTCGACTTCATCGACAGCACGGCCATCGGCTCCGCTTCCCTTGGTGGCCAGATCCAACGAGCCCGAGCCCGAGGGTTCCGTCACAACGACGATGAGGACCTGGCCGAGGAGATCGCCTACGCCCTCTCCCGCGTCGTCATTGCCGGCACCAAAAGCAACGTGCGCGCCGTCTTCGAGTAACACCCGAATACGATGCGCACGATTAAGAGAATCAGTTCGACTTCGACCCCTTAGTCGCCCATTTCATGAAGTTCAGCTCCCAACGCGGAAGACGCCCACGCGCCTTCCGTGGCTTAGTGAACATTTTGCGAGAAACCAGGTGAGAGGCGCGCTCAACGCGCCTCTTCTCGTCATCGTTCAATGCTGACCCGTCGGCATGCACATGGTCATTCACGGCGATCACGCTCCTATAGAGATGGTTCAGTGCGGTTTCACCATTCAACCAGGTCGTAGTCATCACCGGGCGCGCGGGAACTTCCAAATCCTTCCGACGCAAGATCGATTCGAGTGACTTGATCGAGTGCTTTACCCGGCTCGTGCTCCGCAGCCGTAGCAGCGCAAGGCTGGCCATATTGCCGGCCATCAGAACAACACCACCGCTGAAGCTGGTCAGCGCGAGTGTGTAAACGGGGCCGCTCGCCCCTTCCGGCAGCCAGCTGAAGCAGATAGACGCGAGCGCCAGGATCTGGAGCACGCACCCGATCGTCACGAAGGCCCCACCGAGATGCATCGTGGCAAAGCTCTGAGCGCCGGTTCGCCAGATCTTTGAGACGAGGTGCAAACAGATCCCCGCGATGAGCGCCAGATACAAGCTCGAGTAGAGGAAACCCGCGATCTGATCGGCATGTTCGAGCATGAAATCCTGTACCGTAGCGCCGCGCTCGATGAAGAAGAATGCGACGACGAAGGAGAGAAACCCGATGTACAGTGGCCAGCGGAAGAGCTTATGAAGCGGGAAGTCAACCTGACTCACTACGGCTTGAGCTACCAGCCAGAAAGCGACCGCAGCGGCAACGTTCTGCAGCAAGCTGAGGAAGTTCGTACCGCCAAGCCACCCATCGAGTATTGGCATGGAGATCAGCGTTCCACAGCAGAGCAGCGCGACGGCGCCAACCCCAGAAGCAAGCCAAGTAAGGCGAGCTGTGGGCACCCGGATTGCGCTACGTATACGTACCAAGAACGAGATCGCGAGCGCAAAAAATGCCAAACTTGAAGGATGAATAATCTGTTCCATATGGAATTCCCCTTGTCTTAAAAAGATTCCACAGACATCTTAGAGGTGCCGGCAACCGTGAGTGTCGCTCGGCTCCATCCGAATTGCCGATACGTTGCCAGATAAAAACCGAACCGTCAGTGAACAAAGGTCAAGTGTCATAGTGCGCGGGATCGCACTATTGATGCATATGGGCGCCCATGACGGGAAGTGCGCGATTACCTGTCGACGGTGCGCTACTGGAAGTTTCAAGTGTTGCCGACTTCGGTCGAGGCGCCGGTGTGCTCTTCTCGTCCCCTCTCTCGGCGCAGGATCTGGCAACAGAATGGCAACAACCGTGCGACATTAGCCTGTCCCGAACATCGCTCGAGAAACTATAAAGTGCCCTAAAAACGAGGGTTAAGTGCTTGAACAAGGCTGGACGAGGACTGCTACTAGGTTTCAAATCCCCCCGTCTCCGCCAGTCGAACAACACCGAGAACCCCCGTCAGGAGCGATCCTGCCGGGGGTTCTCGTGTTCGGTCGGGGGCTCTCTCCGTCGTGAATGCTCGGCGCGCACGCATCACGAGCCTTTGCGGTCACCGCTCTGTTGGGGGGGGCTTCGTCCAGCACAGAGATAGCGAGCGCATCCCGTTCACGAGCACCGTTGTGGTCGAGCGCCGACGGACGGTTTCACGCGGGCAGCTCGATCGGCCTGCGTCGAGGCTGCCTCGGTACTCCGGCTCCACCTCCCGGATCACGACGCGCAGTGCCATGGGTCAGGGCAGCACTGTGCGGGCCGAGTCGATTCGCTCGCCGGTCGTGTGATCGAACAGGTGGACGCGGGACGGGGCAACCGGAGCGACGGTCACCACATCGCCGATCTGCGGATGGTCGCGCCCGTCGACGCGGACGACGAGTTCGGTGCTCTCGTCATCGAGCGACGTCTCCCCGTACAGGTAACCGTCCGCGCCGAGCTCCTCGACGAGTTTCGCGCGCACTGAGAGCCCGGCAGCTCCGGTTGTGGAGACGGCGAAATCCTCGGGCCGCACCCCGACGGTGACCGTGCCCGACGAGAGGCGGGACCGGGCCTCTCGAGAGATGGGGACGACGAGGTCGCCGAACCCGATCCCATCGGCGCCTACCTGTGCGGTGAACAGATTCATGGCAGGCGAGCCGATGAAACCGGCGACGAAGGTGTTCACAGGAGTGTCCAGCAGCTCTCGCGGGGTTCCCACCTGCTGCAGCACCCCGAGCTTCATCACGGCGATTCGGTCGCCCATGGTGAGAGCCTCCGTCTGATCGTGCGTCACGTAGACGGTCGTGACTCCGAGCTCGCGCTGCAGGGCCGCGATGCGCGTGCGGGTCTGCACGCGAAGCTTCGCGTCGAGGTTCGACAGGGGTTCGTCCATGAGGAAGACCTGAGGTTCTCGGACGATCGCTCGGCCCATCGCGACCCGCTGACGCTGTCCTCCGGAGAGCGCCTTCGGCTTGCGGTCGAGATACTCGGTGAGATCGAGTTGCTCGGCAACGGCCTCGACGCGCTGCCGGCGCTCCTCTTTTCCGACTTTCGCGATCTTGAGCGCGAAACCCATGTTCTCCGCGACCGTCATGTGCGGGTAGAGGGCGTAGTTCTGGAACACCATGGCGATGTCCCGATCCTTCGGCGACAGATGCGTGACCTCAGCTTCGCCGATGAGGATACGTCCGTCGGAGATCTCCTCGAGGCCGGCGAGCATGCGGAGCGCAGTGGATTTTCCGCAGCCGGAGGGGCCGACCAGCACGAGGAACTCTCCATCGGCGATCTCGAGATTCAGATTCTGCACCGCCGGACGGTCGGTGCCTGGGTATGACAGGGTGACGTTGTCGTAGGTGACGTTTGCCAAGGTGGGGTTCCTTCCGCGGTTATTCGGTGATCGGGAGCTTCGTGTCGTTCTGCTCGTAGCGCGTGCCTTCGACGGGAATGCCCCGGCGGCGCCCGACAGCGTCGACGACGAGCTGCAGGATGACGGTCTCCTCGAACACCCGAGCGAGGCCGGGGGCGGTGTGCTGCACCCGCACGACCGTCACGTTCTCGTGTGCGAGGTCGGCGACCCGCTCGTCGCCCGCGCCCGTGATCACCAGTACGCGTGCCCCGGCGTCGGCCATCTGCAGCACGACTTCGAGCTCGCGCCCGTCGCCGATGGTGACGAGCATGTTCTTCGAGTCGATGACCTCGTGGGGCCCGTGCACGAACTGGAACGTCTCCCAGCCGGTCGCCGGGAGCCGAACGGCTTCGCGCAGCATGAGGGCGCCCTGAGCGGCGGACGAGACGCTTGGTCCGCGACCGATGAGGTCGACTGCGGCGATACCGTCGAAGATCGGTGCGAGCGACTCGGCGTGATCTCGGTGGGCGCTGAGGAGCTTCGCGACGAGTCGCGAAGCACCATCGACTTCGAGGTCGCTCTCGAGTCCGGCCGCCTGCATGATGGCCGAGTAGGCCAGAAGCGTCGAGAGGTAGCCGGAGGTGTAGACGGGGGAATCATCGATACCGCCGTATCCGACGACGAAGTCGCTCACCTCAGAGATCGCTGCTTCGGGAAAGTTGGTGATCGCGACGCGCCGCCCCGACCCGCGACCGCGCGCCGCCGCGATGGGTTCCGGGCTGCGCCCGGATTCCGAAACGAGGAGGTAATGGTCGCCCGGCTCGAAGTCGCCCGGGTAGGCAGCGACCTCAGATGCGGTGAGATTCACACCTCGAACCCCCTGCTGTGCGAGGGCGGCCACCAGAGCGTGGCCGGAATTGCTCGACGCGCCCATGGCGAGTACAGCAACCGTGTCGCCGGCGTTCCAGCGCGGAAGCTCGGCGGCGGCCAGCGATGCGGCGATCGCCGGGGCTGCGACCGTGAGGAGCTCCGGCTGCTGGTGAATGGCCTGGTGGAAGGGAATGCGATCGGACATGGGTTCTCCTGAGGTGGAATGCGAAACGGCGAGAGGAACAAGAGGAGGTCGGGACGTCAGCCCTTTACTGCGCCCGCAGCCAGACCACTGACGATCTGACGCTGGAAGATCAGTGCAATGACCAGCGGCGGGATGGCCGCGATCACTCCGCCGGCGGCCACCAGGCCGAAATCGGTCGTGTACCGTCCTGCGAACTCTGAGATCGCAACGGGGATGGTCTTCGACGCGTCGGACGAGGTGAAGATGAGGGCGTACATGAATTCGTCCCACGCGAGGAGGAACGCGAACATCACGGCTGCGAAGAGGCCGGGTTTCGCCGAGGGAAGGATGATGCGGAACAGCGCACCGAGACGGCTGGTGCCGTCGATGCGCGCCGCGTCTTCGAGGTCCGCCGGCACGGTCATGAAGTAGTTGCTCAAGATCCACAGCGTGAACGGAATGACGAGCGAGCAATCCACCAGGATCAGTCCGATCGTCGTATCCAGCATTCCGAGCGAATTCAGAATCATGTAGAGCGGGATCAGGAGTGAGATCTGCGGCAGCATGTACGTCGTCAGGAACAGCACGAGGAACCCGCGGCGGAATGGAAACTTCAGGCGGGCGAACGCGTAGGCGCCGAAGATGCCGACGACCATTGAGATGACCACTGTGGCGACGCCGACGACGAGGGAGTTCATGAAGGCCGCACGGAATGAGGCGCCCACAGATGATGTGGGGTCGAAGAGTATCTCCTGATACCGGTCGAGATGCAGTTCGCTGGGCCACCAGCGCATGGGTTTCGCGACGATGTCCGCCTGCGTGGAGATGCTCGCGATCGCCAACCAGCCGAGCGGCGCGATGCACCCCACCGCGACGATGAGAGCCGCGAGGTACGTGAGCGCCTGACCGAGGATTCGACGATTGTGGTGCTGTTTCATAGGGTGCTCATTTCCGATCGGCGCAGCATTCGAAGGTAGGCCGTGGTCAGCACGAGGATGATGATGAGAACGAGGAACGAGATTGCAGACCCGAGGCCGTAGTTCTGCTCCGAGAACGCGGTGACGTAGGTGTAGTACGAGATGGTCTGGGTGCCGTTCGCGGGCCCTCCTCGAGTCATCGCGTAGATGATGTCGAAAACCTTCACTGCTTCCACGGTGCGCAGCACGAGTACCAGAGCGACGGAGGGCAGCAGCAGAGGGAGCGTGATGGAGAAGAACCGGCGGAAGGCTCCCGCGCGGTCGACTTTCGCCGCCTCGGTCAGTTCACTGGGAATCGAGGTCAGACCGGCCAGGAGGAAGATGGCCACGAGCGGCGTCGTCTTCCATGCGTCGGCGATGATGACGAGGTTCAGTGCGGTCGTCGGATCGGAGAGCCAGGCCTGGTAGCTGTCGATCACACCGAGGTGGCTGAGCACGCCGTTGAGTGCGCCGTACTGCGCGTTGTAGATGCCTTTCCACATAGCAGCGTTCACGATGGTCGGCACGGCCCATGGCAGAACGACCAGTGCGCGGAGGATCCAGCGACCGCGGATCTTCGCGTTCAGGAGAAATGCGATCCCGAGTCCGAACACCAGCTCGATCGAGGTCGAGACGAGCGTGAAATAGAGTGTGCGCCCGAGCGCGCCCCAGAAGCCGTTCGCACTCAGGGCCTCGATGTAGTTGCCGAGGCCGACGAAGGGAGTATCGACCGCAACGGCGGAGGTCACCTCGAAGAGCGAGATGAGCAGCGTGCGGCCCAGCGGATACAGGATGACGCCGAATACGGCGAGGATTGCGGGGAGCAACAACCAGAAGGCGAGTCGCCTCTCGCTGTCGCGCCGCTTCCCGCGTGGCGCCGATGCGGTCGATACTGCCATGAGGTCTCAGTCCTCCAACTCTGCGTTCGCAGCCTCGACGGCGTCATCGAGGGCTTCCTGCGGTGTCTTCTTACCGAGAAGCGCGTTTTGCAGCTCGACCTGAATGATCTGCGAGACGGTCGAGTAGTTCGGTACCGCGGGGCGCAGGATGGAGTCGGCGTAGGCCTCTTCCGACACTGCGAAGACTTCAGGATTGACGTCGATGACTTCCGGCTTCTCGTAGCTGGCCTTCCAGCTCGGCTGCGATGAGTTGACGTATTCCTCCTGCGTCTCCTCGCTCGTCATGTAGTCGATGAACTCCCACGCAGCATCCTGGTTCTTCGAAGTGGCCGTGACTGAGTACGCCATGGCGCCGTTGACGCCGGGCCGAGCACCGCTCGGGCCTTGCGGCGTCGCCAGGACGCCCGCAGCGTCGGCGATCGTGGAGATCTCCGGATCCTGGAGATCTCGCATGGTCGAGTCCCAGTTCAGACCGAACGCGGTCTCGCCCTGGGCGAGCGCCTTCGACACGTCGTCCTCGAGGAACGTGGTGGAGGCGGGGTTCGTGAGTCCGTCGTCGATGGTCTGCTTCATCCACTCGAGGGCGGCGACTCCCTGCGCATTGTTGATGATCAGTTCACCATCGTCATTCGTGAACTCTCCGTCGAACGCTCCGAGCAGCTGTGCGTAATCGCAGATGAGGGCCTCGGCCTGCGCCCAGCTCCATGCGATCGGATACTCGCTGATTCCCGCCTCTTTGATCTTCTCGGCCGTCGCGAGTACGCCGTCCCAGGTCTCCAGGTCCTCCGGCGTGGCGCCCACTTCGGCGATCATCTCCTCGTTGTAGAAGAAGAGCTTCGTCGACGGGCCGTTCGGCACGCCGTAGAACTTGTCCTGGTACGCGGCCGTCGGAATCACCCCCGACAGAAGTTCGTCCTCGGCCGCGCCGGGGAACTTATCCCCGAGGTCCGCGATGATCCCCTTCGACGCGAACTCCGCGGGCCAGATCACATCGATCAAGACGACGTCGTATGTCCCGGCGGGGGCCGAGGTGACGATCTTGTCGTGCAGGGCTTCGTACGACACGAAGGTGGGGTTGACGGTGATATCGCCCCCGTTCTGCTCTTCGAAATCGGTGATGATCTGCTTGTAGTCATCTTCGGAATACCCGGCCTGCTTCATGAAGAGCGCGTTGATCTCGCCGGTTCCGTCGCCCGCGTCGCCACCGCCGCCGCCACCGGTGACGCTGCAGCCGCTCAACGTGAGACCTGCGGCTGCGACACCAGCGATGAGGCTCCGTTGCACTCGCTTGAGGTTCTTGCCTTTCATGAATTTCTCCTTTGATTCTCGATGTAGGTCAGATGAGGGTTCGAGCCAGAGCTATGGCTCCGGCCACGGGTTCGTCGTGCAGCACCACGAAGGGCAGGTCGATCCCCTGGTCTGTCAGGGCTCGTCCGAGCTCGCTCTGCAGGAGCGGCTGCGCGGTGACGACGCCGCCCGCGGCGACGATGGCGTCTGCTCGAGCGTGACGCCCGAGCACATCTCCGACGCTCGTCGCCAGCTCGTCGGCCGCAGTTCCGATGACCCGGCGCGCGAGACGTGAGCCGTCGGATGCGGCGGCGAAGATCACGGGAGCGGCCTCCGCCCAGCGGTGCATCGTCGCGCTGTGCGTGAAGACGAGAGAGAGATCGTCGACGGTGGAAGCCGCGAAGTGCTCCATGAGCCGGCGCGCGAGGAGGCCGGGGCGTTTGCCGGTATCGTGCTCGCGCTGCACGGCGCGCATCGACTCGCGAGCGATGCCCGGGGCGCTCCCCGGGTCTCCGATCATCCATCCATAGCCGCCCGCAGTCAGGTGCTCCCCGTTCGGCGTGCGACCGACCACGATGGAGCCGGTACCGGCGATGATGCCGACGGCATCGGTGTAGCCGGCCGCCGGTCCTACGAGCAGGGCGTCGTTGAGCACCAGGAGCGGTCCGAGATGATGTAATTCCAGTGCCGCTCTGAAGGCCTGTATCTGCGCTTCGGAATCGCAGCCGTGCGCGCCCACGGTCAGTGCGGCGTGCTGATCGGCCCCCAATGCGCGCGCGTGGGAGAGCAGAATCCCGGCCCCCTCCGGATCACGGAGCCCGGCAGGTCCGAGCCAGCCCGCCGTCGGGAGTCTCGTGTCGGCAACCTCCGTCGACGCGGAGTCCGCGACGCGCACCCGTGTGTGGGTGCCGCCGATGTCGATGCCGATGAGCTTCATTGCTGCCTAAAGTTACTTATCTGTCAGAGTGAAAAGAAGATGGCCCGAATCTACCGTCGCGCCGCGAACGCGTCAAGTTGCAGAGATTCGCGGCCGTCGCGCTCGCTCGACGCCCGGGTCGGCGAGCGCGCCTGGCCGTAAACTGACGGCCATGTACGACGACCTTGCAACGCCGCCTGCCGGTATCCAGGAGTGGCCGGCGAGTACCAGCGTGATCGCGGCGTCCAATCAAGGGGCGCTCGTCGAAGCGTTGCGCCAGCGCGGAGCGCTCTCGAAGATGCAACTGAGTGAGCTCACCGGACTCAGCGCGGCGACCGTGAATCGTGTACTGAAGGGCCTGATCGAGCACGGTTTCGTCGCGCAAGCGGGTACCGAGGAATCCACCGGCGGTCGGCCTGCTGTGCTTTTCGACGTCGTACCGACCGCCTTGGTCTCGGGGGCGGTGCAGGTCCGGCGCGAGGGGATCACAGGCGCCCTCGTCGGGTTCAACGGCGAGATCATCGAGCGTTTCGAGCAAGAGTTCGATGCCCCGGGGCCGGACGGGGGGCCTCGTGCGCTCCACCGCATGATCGCTCGGCTCGCTGAACGCTGCACCGCCCTCGACATCCCTCTCCATGTGGTCGGCGTCTCGGTTGGGGGCATCGCGAGTCCGAATGGAACGGTCACAGGCCTGAACCCGCGATACTGGCCGGAGGCGACGCTCACCGAGTTGGTCGGCGAGCACGAAGTTCGCGTCGTCGTGGAGAACGATGCGAATGCGCTGGCGCTCGGAGAGCTGTACCGGGGGGTGGGGCGATTCAGCCGCCAGTTCGTCGCCTTGGTGCTCGACCGGGGCCTCGGATCCGGAATCGTCGCCAACGGGGAGCTGGTTCGCGGCGCTCGATTCGCGGCCGGAGAGGTCGGCTACCTGCTCATCGATTCGGACTCCCTGACGACACCGCCGCAGGGGCGCGGCGAACTCGAGAGCAAGATCGATCCTGTCGCGGTGACCGGCGCAGCGCACGACGTGGGCATCGATGCCGCGCATCCGTTGACCGCAGCCGAGATCGTCGCGAGGGAATCCGCAGGGGATCAGCGGGCGGCGCCGGTGGCCTCGATGGTGCTCGATATGCTTGCTCGCGGTGTCGCCGCCCTCGTCAGCATTCTCGACCCAGACGTCGTTGTCCTGGGGGAGGGCTTGGATGAACGCGCGGATCTCGTGATTCCCGGCCTTCGGAAACGGCTGGAAGGGAGAATTCAATTCGTTCCCGAAATTCGAACGGCGTCGCTCGGGGCAGATGCTGTTCTGCTCGGCGTGGCGGAGACGGCCCTGCGTGCGGTCCCCGGTCCCGTGAGGATCTCCCGTTCCGTGTGAACCCTGCGGCACGGGGCGCTGGCCACGCGCCGCCCTGATCGTCAAGAGCAGTGGAGAAATCTCCCCAGATGCAGAGAACGGCCTGCCAAGCCCAATGCCGTTAGGCTGATCCGTTCCTCCTCTCTCTCCGACGCCGCCGAGTACGCCTCTGCGGCGACCCCCCCCGGCTGATGCCAGGTTGATCTTTCTCGCGGGCTCGCGCCAGCTGGATGACGACGGGACGACGCGCACAATGTTCCGAGGACGCCTTTCGGAGTGACCGTCCTCGGATACGACGACCAGCTCGTGGAAATCGAGGCAGTGGCGGCCGTCTGCGACTGACCGATCTCAGGCGATCAGCGCTGCTCGAGCGCGAGCTTCGCGCCGAAGCCGACGAGCACGGTGCCGGCGACGCGGTCGATGATGCGCAGCGATCGTGCCCGGGCGAGCCACCGCCGCGCGTACTTCTCGCCGAGAACGATGACGGCCAGCCACACGAGACTCATCGCGGCGTGCACGCCCGCGAGCAGCAGCCCCATTCCCAGCGTCGATGCGCCGGCGGGGATGAACTGGGGGATGGTCGCGATGTAGAAGACGCCGATCTTCGGGTTGAGCAGGTTCGTCCACGCCCCGGTGAGGTAGGCGCGCCGCACGGAGTGCGTTCCACCGCTCGCGGCGACGGGGCCGGCGGCGACGGTGCCCGCGGAGATGGGGTCCGCGGCAGGCGCTCCCCGGAAGCTCTGCACGATCATGCGGATGCCGAGAACAGCCATGTAGGCCGCGCCGCCGATGGCGACGATCTGGTACGCGACGCGAGATGCGTCGAGCAGTGCGGCGGCGCCGAGCGCGGCGGCCGCGCCCCAGACGAGCGCCCCCGAGGCGAAGCCGAACGCCGTCGCCGCGGCCTGTCGTCGCCCGCGCACAAGTGCCGAGCGCAGCACGAGCGTCGTGTCGAGGCCGGGAATGACGGTGAGCACCGCCGCAACGGCCGCGAATCCGAGAAGCGCCTGGGTCGTGTTCACCCGCCCAGAGTACGACCCGGCGCGCGCACCCTCCAAACGGGCCACCACAGGGCGGCGCACGAGGTCAACCCCCGCGCGCGCCGGGAGGGGATCGCGGAACCTGGAGGAACGCACCCGCCCGCCCCGCATCCGGCGGGCGGATCGGCACCCACTTCGAGGCGAGGAGCATGGACATGAACACTGAGCACACCCCCGATCACAGCCCCGACCGCGCCCGCGATCGCACCCCGGAAGGCGGCCCCGACCACGCAGCCGACGCGGCCGCTGTCGCCGCCGAGCGCGGCCCCACGCGGCGCGAAGTGGTGCTCGACCGGGAGAAGGAGGAGTACGGCGGAATCAAGTGGGGCTCTGCGTTCTTCGGCTGGCTGACGGCGATGGGCACGGCCGTGCTGCTCACCGCGATCCTGAGCGCGATCGGCGCCGGCGTCGGCCTGGGCGCGGCGGAGGGCGACGTGCAGAGCGCCGCCGACGACCTCGCCTCGAACGCCGACACGGTGGGCATCGTCGGCGCCATCGTGCTCGCCGTGATCCTCTTCGTCGCGTACTTCTGCGGCGGGTACGTCGCCGGTCGCATGGCGCGCTTCTCGGGGGCGAAGCAGGGCGTCGCCGTCTGGGTGTGGGCCATCGTGATCGCCATCGTCGTGGCCATCATCACGGCCATCGCCGGCTCCCAGTTCAACGTGCTCGGGAATCTGAACGGGTTCCCCCGGATTCCGATCGACGAGGGGACGCTCACCGCGACGGGCATCGTCACCGCCGTCGTCGTCGCGCTCGTCAGCCTGGGCGGAGCGATTCTCGGCGGCCTGTCGGGCATGCGCTTCCACCGCCGCGTCGACCGCACCGGCCTGGGGCGCTGAGCTCCGCGCCCCTCCAGCAGCTCACGAGAACGAAAGGCACGACCATGATCGACCCCACCTCCATCAACAGCCTGTTCGACGCGAAGGTCTTCGACGTCTCAGGCGAAAAGATCGGCACCGTCAAGCAGGTGTTCGTCGGCCCGGATCGCGGTGAGCCGCTGTTCGTGAGCGTGGCGACCGGCCTGTTCGGCACGTCGGAGTCGTTCGTGCCGCTGCGCGGCGCAACCTTCGACGGCGAGGCGGTACGCGTGGCGTACGACCGGTCCGCCGTGAAGGATGCGCCGCGCATCGACGCGGACGGCGTGCTCTCGGACGAGGAGCACGAGCGCCTGTGGCAGTACTACGACGGCGACGACGACCGCGAGCGGGATGGCAACGCCGAGCACGCCGCCGACGCGGGGGTGGTGACGGGGCGGGTGCGCCTGCGCAAGCACGGCGTCGCGGAGGATCGCGGACGCACGGCGGAGGATCGCGGCGCCGCGCCTGAGCGCGGTGGAGCGGGCGCCGTCCGCTGAATGGTCGGGCGCGCCTACTCGTTCCGCTCCGACTGACGGGTGTCGCGCGCCCCGCACACCTCTTCGGGCAGCTCGTCGATGGGCACGAGCACGATGTCCTCCACCTTCCAGTCCAGCTCGATGCAGCCGTCGCGGGCCTCCATCAGCTGCCGCACGGTCGGCGATTCGCCGAGGCGGGGCACGACGAACGACTCGACGTGGAAGACGTGCCCCTGATCCCGCACGCGCGATCCCGCCTCCTCCACCCAGGGCAGGTCGCGGAGGTAGTCGTCGATCTGCTGCGACACCGGGTGCGGCTCGCCGTCGTCGAACGTGGTCGCCCGCGTGTCCATCAGGTCGGTGATGGCGGCGCGGAGGTTCTTCATGCCGTCCCAGACGATGCTGGCGGCGATGAACAGCGCGGCGGCGGCGTCGGCCCACCAGAGCCCGATGCCGATGCCGGCGACGCCGACGATCGACCCGACCGCCGTCATCCAGTCGGCCTTGTTCATGTCGGCGTCGGCGTACAGCACCTTGTCGTGCAGCTCCCGCGCCAGCCGCATCTTCACGCGGCCGAAGTAGATGGGCAGCGGAATGGTCAGCGCCATCACGATCATCATGAGCCAGCCGAGCCACACGGGGTGGCCGAGGAGCACGATCGTGCCGATGGGCGGGTGCTCGGCGGTGATGAGCCCGGAGATCGAGTCGACGATGAGGAAGGCGCCCATGGCGAAGAGCGCGACTCCGGCGACGAGGTGCGCCACGCCGACGCTGCGGTGGAAGCCGTACGGGTACTTCTCGGTGGGGCGCTTGTTCACGATGCGCACCGCGACGAGGAACGCGATGGGCGGAGCGAGCGACAGGAGATCCTCGATCCAGGCGGCCTTCATGGCCTGGGAGCTGCCCATGACGAGGAAGACCAGGGTGATGGCGATGGCGAGGAAGATCAGGGTGTACCACTCGAAGCGGATCGCGCGCCGCAGCGCCGAGGCCTGAGCGGGGGGCAGCTCGGTGCGCCCGAAGTGCGTGGTCATGCCGAGGCCCCCTCCGCGAGCAGGAATCGTTCGAGTGCGACGAGGAACGCGTTCTCGCCCATGCGCACGATCATCACGTGCTTCTTGCGCGCGACGTCGCGCTCCTCCGCGGCGTACGGCACGGTGACGGCCCCGAAGTCGGCCCAGGGGGTCGTATCGGTGAATCCGCCGATGACCATGTCGAGCTCGCCGCGCTCGAGGGCCTCCATGAGGTGCTCCTCCCCGTCCTCCGTCCACTCGGGCTCGGCGCCGAGGCGCTCCGCGAACTCCCTGACGAGGTCGGGCTCGGTTCCCGCGGGTTCGCCGTGCCCCGTCGTCTCGACCCAGGGCGGGCTCTCGGACACGCCGACGCGCAGGGTGCCGCCGGTGACGCGCTCGAGGGTGCCCTCGGGATCGGCGGGGATCGACGAGGAGCACCCCGTGAGCAGCGCCAGGCAGGTGATCGCGAGCAGACTTCGGAATCTACGCATACCCTGACCATAGGGAGAAAGCGATCGCGTGCTCAACTCCCGGCCGACGCCTTGACTTCGCGGCGCGATGCGGGCAGATGCCGATCGTTGCGGGGAGGGCTTCCGGCTCCGGCCGCAGACCTCGTACGATGAGCAGATGAGCGAAAGTCGTCAGCGCACCGCAGCCGTCATCTACAACCCCATCAAGGTCGATGTCGACGTGCTGCGGAAGGAGATCACCCGAGCCGCCGTGGAGGCGGAGTGGGCGGAGCCGCTGTGGCTGGAGACCACCGCTGAAGACGCCGGGCAGGGGATGACGGAGGAGGCGAAGCGCGCCGGCGTCGATCTCGTGATCGCGGCCGGGGGCGACGGCACGGTGCGCGCCGTCGCCGAGGGGCTGCGCGGCTCCGAGATCCCTCTGGCACTCCTCCCCTCGGGCACCGGCAACCTGCTGGCCCGCAATCTCGACCTCACCCTGAACGACATGCCCGGATCGGTCACCTCGGCGTTCACCGGGACGAACCGGCCGATCGACCTCGGCGTCATCGACCTCGAGCGCGAGGGCGGAGCCCGCGAGCGGCACGTCTTCGTGGTGATGGCGGGCATGGGCATCGACGCGAAGATGATCAAGAACACCGATGACGACCTGAAGAAGCGCGCCGGGTGGCTCGCGTACCTCGGCGCCATCGTGAAATCGCTCCGAGACCCGAACGAGTTGCACTTCCGCTACAGCCTCGACGACGGGCGCACGAAGCGGGCGACGGCGCACACGGTGATCATCGGCAACTGCGGGTCTCTGCCCGCCAACATCCTGCTGCTGCCCGAAGCGGTCATCGACGACGGCCAGTTCGACATCTTGCTCATCAGGCCGGGCAACGTCTTCGGCTGGCTGCGCGTCTGGGCGAAGATCGCGTGGGTCAACGGCATCATGCGCCGCACCAAGTCGGGCCGGGCCCTGGTCGGCGAGCAGAAGGACGACGGCGACCTCAAGTACCGCACCGGCAAGCGCTTCGTCGCACGGCTCACGCGCCCCGAGGAGATCGAACTCGACGGCGACGGCTTCGGCAAGGCGGTCGCGTTCAACGCCTGGATCGAGCCGGGAGCGCTCACGGTGCGCGTTCCGGCAGACGACCGGTAGGCGCAGCCGTGCGCGCGGGGAGGCGCCCGCGTCCGCGGGTGCGCTCCGGTGCGGGATCGCGCGTGCGCCGTCTCGCCGTCGGCGACCTGACGTTCTCGGTGTTCGGCGGGAACGAGCCGGGCGCGGCACCGCGCGCCCCGAGCGCCCCGACTGCGGAGCCGCCGCGGGTGCGCTACGTGCTCCTCCACGGCATCGGGCTCTCGCACCGCTACTTCGCGCAGCTGCACGACGACCTCGCTCGCGCCGCCGAGGTGCGGTCGATCGACCTGCCGGGGTTCGGGTCGGCCCCGAAACCGCGCGCGGCGCCCGACTTACCGACGATGGCCGCCGCGCTGGGGGCCGTGCTCGATGCGCTGGGCGGGCCGCCGAACGTGCTGATCGGCCACTCGATGGGGGCGCAGTGGGCTGCGGAGCTCGCGCGCCAGCGGCCCGACCTCGTCGCCGCGGTGGTGCTGATCGGGCCGGTGGTCGACCGGGCGCACCGTTCGCTCCGCGCGCAGCTCGTCGCGCTGCTGGTCGACGCGTGCGCGGAACCGCCTCGCGTGAATGCGCTCGCGTGCGCCGCGTACCTCCGGTGCGGCCCGCGCACCTTCCTCCGTCAGGCGGTGCGGATGCGCCGCTACCGCATCGAGACCGCGGTGGCGCAGCTGGGCGTGCCGGTGCTGGTGATGCGCGGCGCGCGGGACCGCGTGGCCGGGCCGCGCTGGTCGCACGAGCTCGGCCGTTCGGCGCCGCGCGGGGCTCTCGTCACCGTGCCCGGCCGGGCCCATGCGGTGCACGCCTCCGCCCCGCGAGAGGTCGCGGACGCGGTGCGCGCGTTCGCGGCCGAGAACGGGCTGACGGGTGCGGGATCCGCCGCCGACCCGCGCGGCGCCGCAGGGGAGGTGGCGCGTCGGCCGAGAGAGACCGTACAGTCTGCGTATGACCGATGTGAACGGCGACGGCCGCTCCGAGACGACGAACGAGCGTGCGGATCGCAACTGGAATGAGATCCTGCAGGAGCTGCGCGTCGCGCAGACCGGCACGCAGATCCTCGGCGGGTTCCTGCTGGCCCTGGCGTTCCAGCCGCGGTTCCAGGATCTCGACGGGTTCCAGCTGACGCTCTACCTCGTGCTCGTGGGTCTCGCCGGGGTCGCCGCAGTGCTCGGCCTCGCCCCCGTCACGCTGCACCGCACATTCTTCGGCAAGGGGCGCAAGCCCGAGATCGTGCGTCTCGGCGGGCGCATGCTGTCGACCGATCTCGTCGTGCTCGCCCTCCTCGCGGCGGGCGTGACGGGGCTCGTGTTCGACGTGGCGATGGGGCGCACCGCCGGTTTCGTCACGCTGACGATCGGCACGGTCGTTGTGATCGGCCTGTGGGGCGTGCTGCCGCGCCTCGTCTTCCGGCGCGGCAGCGGCCCCGACCCGAGGGGCCCGGGCGACGACGAGTGATCAGTCGGGGGTGTCGACCGAGATGTGATCGAGGTCGTCGCGCTCGGCGCCCTCGTCGCGGCTGTTGACGTCGGCCTGCTGCTGCGTCTCGAACGCGTCGGCGCCCTCGTCGTCGTCGAGCTCGTCCGATCCGGGGTTCGCGGTCTCCCCGTCGAGCTGCGCGTCGCTGTCGGGCTTGCCGTTGGTGCTGTCGAGCGGGCCGGGATCGCCGGCGCGCGGCGGATCGGCCGCGTCGGGGCCCGTCTGGCCCACGCGATCGGCGGCCTCGGGCACCGACTTCTCGACGGAGTCGGGCGATTCTGCGGTCGGGTGTGCGGCGTCTTTCGATGTCATGATGGTCGACCTCCTTCCCGTGCGACGGTACGCGAGGTCGCCCGCGGGCGGAGCGGGGTTGTCGTCGCGGTGCGGGGCTGGTACGCGCTCAGCCGTGGCGGTCTTCTCGCGGAATCAGCGGGATGGCGATGAGCGGTGCGAGCGCGATGAGTCCGAACACGAGCGGGTACCCGAGGAGCGCGATGGCCGCGCCGATGCCGGGCCCCACGGCGGAGGCCGCGATGAACTGCCCGGTGTTCTGCACCCCGAGCGCACGGCCCGCCCACGCGCTGCCCGCGGCCTCCGCGACTGAGGTGTACGCGAGGCCGTTGTCGGCGACGCTCACGACGGTGGCGAGCACCAGCACGACGCCCCCGACGGCGAACCCGGCCGGGATCGCGCCGTGCGCGAGGGCGATGAGCGCGAGCAGCACCATGACGATCACGCCGGCGACGGCCACCCGACGCAGCACCCGCACGCGGTCGCCGACGCGGTCGCTCAGCGCGCCGACGACGATGCGGCCGAGCGCGCCGACGAACTGGGAGGCGCCCATGAGCAGTCCGGCAGCCGCGGGGGTCCACCCGAGCCCCGCGATCAGCCACACCATGCCGAAGGTGGCGAGGGCGAACTGCGGCACCACGAGCAGCACCGACACGGCATGGATGCGGGCGAGGAACGCGCTCGTGCGGTAGGGGTTCGGCGGTGCCGCCGGGCGCGCGGCCGAGCCCGCTGCGGCGGTGTCGGTGGCGGCAGTGCCCGTGCCGGCGGGCGCGGGGGCGGCGCGGGAGATCTGCGGGCGCGGAGGGTTGCGGATGCCGATGGCGCACGCGGCGGTGAGCACGGCGAGCAGCGCGCTGATGGCGACGAACACTCCGCTCGTCTGCGCCGCCGAGGCGAGGGGCGGCACGGTCACCGCGGCGGCGGCCACGCCGAGCGGCTGCGACATCTGACGCACGCCCATCGCGAGGCCGCGGCGGTGGCGCGGGAACCAGCCCACGACGACCCGGCCGCTCGCGGCGTTCGTGCTCGCGGAGGCGGCTCCGCCGAAGAAGAGGGCGATGCCCAGGGGCACGAGGGCGTCGGTCGCAGCAGCGGTGATGGCGGCGGCCGCGGCGGCAGCGGTCGTGAGGGCGAGCCCGCCCGCGATCACCCAGCGTTCGCCGAAGCGATCGGCGGCGGCGCCCCAGAGCACGAGGGTGAGCACCATGCCGAGCGTGGGCGCCGCGGTGAGCGCCCCGACGGCCGCGAGCGGCAGGCCCAGCTGCAGGTGGAGCAGCGGGATCAGATACACGGGGGCGCTGACGAGCAGGGTGCCCGCGGCCTGCGCGAGCAGGCCGAGCGCGAGCACGACCCACGCGCGCACGGGCACGGCGGCGGGCGGGGCGGCGACGGTCTGCGTCATGATCCCCTCCCGATCCGGAGCGCCCGGCGCTCGGCCGTCGGGAGGAGAACGCCGCCTCGCCGCTTCGGCGTCATCCACCATATCGCGCCGGGTGGGCGCGACTATGCGGCGGTATCACAGCCCGGTCTCCCGCGCGGGCAATCTCCTATCGGCGCCGGGCGAGGACCGCGAACGCTGCCGCCTGCGCGTCGAACGGCGCCCCCGCGACATCTCCGAAGAACGCTGGGTCCTCGAAGCCCGCGGACTGCAACTCGCTTGCTACCGAGTGGGGGTGAGGCAGTGCGTCCAGTTCCAGAACACCCTCGTCTCAATCGCCGTGGTGATCGTGTAGCGGTCGAGGATCAAACGTTCCTCCGGGTACGCGAACGTCTCATGCCGACCCGTGTACGGCGAGGCTGACCAGAACCCTCCCATGAGGTTCGGCTCCTCAACGCATGTCTCGACGACGCCGTCGAATCGAGGCGCTGCGCTCACGTCGAAGAGCAGCCGGCCACCAGGCTCCCGCCGACCGGATTACAGCGCGTCGATCAAGTCCCGCATCAACTCCGAGGTGTTCTTGTGCCGGTCCTTGGCGATCCTTTTGAGCTTGGCGATTCGGTGCTCGTCGAGTCGCACGCTGTAGGGCCGCGCAGGGGCACTCTCTCCGACCGACCGGGGCCTGCCGGTGGGCCTCCCCGCTGTCGGGGGGCCGAAGTCCGCATCGGGAAATCCGGCCTCCGCGTCCATCGCCCAGCGCTCGATATCGGCTTCCGTGAACGTGGTGCCGTTCGACGCTGTATACACCGTGTCGGTGTTCTGAAGATGCTTTGCCATCTTGATCGCCTCCTAGAGATTGAGTTCGCGCCGGACCTTGGTGGTGAGCGGCATGGCGTGGAATATCAGCCAGGAGTCTGCGCCGGTCGCCACTCCCACATACTCCAGCAGGCGACCATTGCTGTCATACCCGGCGCCAATCCACTGAGTGGGGTCCGTGTCCAACCGCGGCATGTGACGGATCGACGCTGCAAACGCTGTCATCACGTCCTCTTCGCGAATGTGAGGTCGTTTCGTCGAGATCCGCGGGTGAACGATAATCGCCATGCACACCGCCTTTCGTAGTACACAAGTGTATTACGAAACGGCGAGGGCTGCAACGGATGTCCCCGCTCCGGCGAGAACTTCGGCGCGACTATGCGGCGGCGGTCTCCTGAGCGTCCTGGTCGGGGGCCGGGGCGGCTCCACTCGTCGCCCACCGCAGGTACGCCGCGTACGGGTCGTCGTCGGGCAGCGTGCTCGCAGCGGGCGCGGAGCGGCGTCGACCGAGGCCGAAGAGCGCGGCGAGACCGGCGAGCCGCAGCGGATGCGGCTGCGGCGCCTCCGGCTCGGCCGATACCGGGATCACCGGGTGCGAGCGGGCCGCTCGCGAGAGGGACACCGCGGAGGCGGCGGCGACGGGATCGGACGAGGGTGACGCGGGTCGAGCGCGGCGCGGCGCGGTCACGGTGAGCTCCTTGTGCGAGGGTGGAAGGGGGATGGAAACAGCCGGGGGCCGGGTCGAGACGCGGGAGGCCGGGGCGGGGTGCGGGTCAGATCGGGAGCGGATCCCGCACCGTCGACGTCGGGCCGATGGAGCGGTGCGTCCGCTCGATGGCCTCCTCGACCAGCGCTCGCGCGCTTCGGCGGGAGCGCAGCGCGCGGCGCTGCCGCTCGGCGCCGGTGCCGTTCGCGAAGACGTCCTCGATCATCGCCGTCACGCGGCCGAGGTCTCCCGAGGCGGCGAGCGCGGGGGCGATGTGGGCGAGCAGGGCGTCGACGGCCACGTCGGGATCGGAGGGCTGACCGAGAATCGGGTTCAGCAGCGGCCCCGTGACCCCGTGACGGCTCGCCGACCACATCGCGAGACGCAGCACGGGCGTCGGGAGCGGATCGGGCGAGAAGCCGGCGCGCCACTCGTGCGCGGCCGTGTCGACGAGGGCGCGGATGATTCCGGCGATCGCCACGGAGTGCGCTGCGTCGAGGCAGACGTCTGCGACGCGCACCTCGATGGTCGGGTAGCGGGCGCTCAATCGCGCGTCGAAGTAGATCATGCCGTCGTCGACGAGCACGTCGGTCGCGAGGAGCTCGTCGACGGCGCGGTGGTAGTTCGCGGGCGAGCCGAACGTGTCGTACGGGCCCGCCGTCGGCCAGCGGCTCCACACCTGGTAGCGCTGGCTGGCGTATCCGCTGTCGGCGCCGTTCCACATGGGCGAGTTCGCGCTGAGGGCGAGCACGAGCGGCAGCCAGGGGCGGATGCGGTCGAGTACGGCGACGCCCTCGCTGTCGTCGCTCACGCCGACGTGCACGTGCAGGCCGCAGGTCAGCTGCTCGCGCATCAGGTTCTGGAACCGGTCCTCCATATCGGTGTACCGGCCGGCGACGGTGAGGTGCGTCGTTCCCGCCGTGGCGCTCGTGGCCATGGCGGCGGCGCGCAGCCCGAGCTGCTGGGCGGCGACGTCGGCGAGCTTGCGGCCGGCGGCGACGCTCTGCACGAGGTCGTCGAGCGTGGTGTGCGGAATCGAGATGACTTCGAGCTGCTCGCGCTTGCTCTCGCGCTCCAGATGCGTGATCTGCGCTGCTTCGGGTACGAGGGCGGCGACGTCGGCGGACGCGGCGGCGGCGAGCACGAGTTCCACTGCCGGAGCGGGGCGGCCCGTGCGCGGATCGACGAGCAGCAGCTCCTCCTCGACCCCTACGGTGCGAAGGGCTTCGCGATCGCGGTCGTCCTCGGATGAGATACGCATGCCATTCTCCTTCTGAACTGCCGCGGCAGGGGAACCCCGCAGAGCGGCTCCTGCATGCATCAGCGTAAGAGGGGGCGCCGCGAAGCGATAAGCCCTTGACGAAACGGTCGGCGTAGTGCACGCGGGCGCAGGCGGGGCAGGTGCGGCGGTGCGGGCCCGATCCGCCCCCGCGTCGAGCGGGCTACGCGGTGCGCAGCCACCACCCGATCAGGATCATGGTGACGGCGGCTCCCGAAGCGTAGTTCAGCCAGATGAAGCGCCGCCAGGCGCGGTTCGTGCGCCCCGAGTCTGCATCCGAGACGCGGGCGTACGGCGCGCAGTTCACGAGGTAGGGGATGGCGACGGCGGCGGCGAGCGACCCGGGGAAGGGGGTGAAGAGCATGAGCGCGCCGGCGAGCGCCCAGAGTGCGAGCGCGAGGCGCACGGTCGATGCGGCGCCGAGCACGGTGGCGATGGAGCCGATGCGGGCCTCACGATCCGGAATCACATCCTGCACCGCTCCGAAGGCGTGGGCCGCCATGCCCCAGCAGAAGAAGGCGATCAGGATCAGCCAGAGCTCGGGCGTGAACTGCGCGCCCGCCGCGGTGAGGCCGACGATCGCGGGGCTCACGAAGTGGGTGCTCGACGTCGCGGAGTCGAGGAACGGGCGCTCCTTGAATCGCAGCACGGGCGCCGAGTAGGCGACGACCGCGAAGGTGCTCACGGCGAGGGCGAGCCACGAGCCCGGCCCGCCCGCGATGGCGAGCACGACGAGGAAGGGCGCGTTCGTGAGCACCGCGAGCCAGAGCATCGGGCGGTGGTACTTCGGGGCGAGCAGCGCGCCCTCGATGCCGCCCTTGCGCGGGTTGTTGATGTCGGAGGCGTAGTCGAAGACGTCGTTGATGCCGTACATGGCGAGGTTGTACGGGATCAGGTAGTACAGCGCGCCCACGACGAGCAGCCAGTCGACCTCGCGCGTGGTCAGCAGCATCGCCGCCGCGAACGGGTACGCGGTGTTGATCCAGCTCACCGGCCGCGAGGCGACGAACGCCTCGCGCAGCAGATGGGCGTTCCAGCCGGAGTGCTCACGCGCGCGCATCTGGGGCGTCCTCTCGGAGGTTCGGGGCGTCGGCCGAAGGTCGCCGCGCTGTCAGGCGGGTCCACAGCGCCGGGGCGAGGAGTGCCGCAGCGACGGGGTAGCTGAAGTCTTCCACAGGCATGAGGCCGACGGTCGGCCCGAGGGTGTGCCCGTGCCCGTACGAGAACAGGTCGGCGGCGATCATGAGGGAGTCGAAGACGGCGGTGAGGATCGCGAGCACGACGATGGCGATGCCGGTCGCGGCCCATTGGCGCCGGGCGAGGTGCGGGTCGCGCCACGGGGTGAGGGCGAGTGCGCCGATGAGCGCCGCCGAGAGGAAGGGGATGCTGATGAGGAGGTAGGTCATCGCCCCTCCGCCGCCGCGCCGCGCCGCGCCGCGCGCCGTTCGAGGAGGCGCGTCGCGCCGGTGAAGATCACCATCGTGCACAGCACGAGGAAGGCGAGGAAGACCGGCTCCTCGATGGGCAGCTCGTGCGCGATGAGGATGCCGGTCATGCCCGCGCTCGCACCCATCTCGAAGACGCCGGTCATGATCCCGACGAGGTCCCAGGCGAGGAGGAAGAGCACGCCCGCGACGGTCACGACCGCGGCCGCCCTCCAGTCGCGCCAGAAGAAGAGCCGGAACCGGGCGTCGAGCAGCAGCATGCACGCGCTGGCGCCCAGCAGGCACGCGAGGTAGACGACCCCCATCTCACCCTCGTTCCGGCGTCGGCGTCGGCAGCGGGCCGGGGGAGTGATCGCCGCGGATGCGCTTCAGCACCAGCTCGGCGCTGATGAGGCACATCGGGATGCCGACCCCGGGCGCGGTGGTCGCGCCGGCGTAGTAGAGGTTGTCGACGCGCTTCGACCGGTTCTGCGCGCGGAACAGCGCGCTCTGCCGCAGCACGTGCGCCGGCCCCAGCATCCCGCCGCTCCACGAGTGGTAGTCGTCGGCGAAATCGCGGGGGCCGATCGTCTCGCGCACCACGATCCGCTCGCGCAGGTCGGGAATGCCGGCCCAGTCGCTGATCTGGTCGATCGCCGCGTCGGCGACGCGTTCGACCTCGGCATCGCCGCCGCCGTCCGCTCCGCCGCGTCCGATGCCCGGGTCGGCCGGCACGGGCACGAGCACGAAGAGGTTCTCGTGGTCGCTCGGCGCGACGCCCGGGTCGGTCTCGCTCGGCTTGCAGACGTACGACGAAGCGGGGTCGGGAACGCGCCGGGGCTCGTCGAAGATGTCGGAGAAGTTGCGATCCCAGTCGCGCGTGAAGAAGAGCGAGTGGTGGGGCAGCTCGGGCAGCGCGCCGCGCACGCCGAGGAGCACGAGCACCGCGCCGGGGCCGCTGATCTGCTTCGACCACCAGTTCTCGGGGTAGCTGCGGGCCGCTTCGGGCAGCAGTCGCGTCTCCGTGTGGTGCAGGTCGGCGGTCGACACGACGACGTCGGCGGGCAGTCGATGGTGCTCGCCGTCGGCGCTCCGCCAGCGCACGGCGCGCGCCGTCGACGTGAAGCCGGCCCCGCGGTCGGCGGCGGGCCGATCGGGTCGCCGCGATCCGGCGCCCACCTCGATCTCGGTGACGTCGGCGTCGAGCACGACGCGCGCGCCCGCCTGCTCGGCGAGGGCGGCGAGACGGTCGACGAGGGCGGCGAACCCGCCCATGGGGTATCGCACGCCGTCGTCGAGGTCGAGCGCGCTCATCAGGTGGTACATGGCCGGCGCGTCCTTCGGGTTCGTGCCGAGGAAGACCGCGGGGTAGCCGAGCACCTGGCGCAGCACGGGGTGGCGGAAGCGCTGCGCGACGAAGGATCGCAGGGAGGTGCCGAGCAGCCGTGCCAGTCGGGGCAGTGCGCGCAGCACGGGGCCGACGGCGAGCGCGCGCAGGCGCGTGAACGGGTTGTACAGGAAGTAGCGCTCCGCCATCTCCGTCGTCTCGGCGGCCGAGTCGAGATAGGCGTCGAAGGCGGGCCCGCTCTGCGGTTCCAGGCGCTCGAACACGGCCCGCGCAGCGGCCCGGCCGGCGGGAATGGTGACGGGCTCGGGCGGGGCCTGGCCGGGGGCGGGTTCGCTGAAGACGCGGTAGCCCGGATCGAGCAGTCGCAGATCGAGCTGCTCCTCCGTCGAGGTGCCGAGCAGCTCGAAGAAGTGGTCGAAGACGCCGGGCATGAGGTACCACGACGGGCCGGTGTCGAAGCGGAAGCCGTCGCGGGCGAGCGAGCCGGCGCGGCCGCCGACGCGGCCTCCCCGTTCGAGCACCGTCACGTCGTGCCCCTCCCGGGCGAGGAGCGCCGCGGTCGCGAGGCCGGCGATGCCGGCGCCGACGATGACGGTGCGCCCGGTGGCACGGGCCTGCGGGCTGTGGCGTGCGTCGTTCATCGGTGCCCCGTTCTCGGTGTGCCGCTCATCGTGCTTCTGCCGCGGTGCGGGCGATGGATCGCGCGATGATCCCGGCCTTCCGCCAGTCGGGCACGCGCACCCTGCGAGCGTACAAGTCGTCGACCGTCGTGCGCGAGATGCGGCGAGTCAGCTCGGCGAAGAGGTTCAGCGCGCAGCGCACGGCCGAGCGCGCGTCTTTCGGCAGCAGGGGGAGCACGGCGCGCGCGTCGGCGAGCTCCGCCTCGATGCGCCGCACCCAGTCGATGCGATCGGCGTCGGTGAGTCGCTGCTGCGTGCCGAGATAGCTGCGGCCGAGACGGTCGGTGTCGTCGGCGAGGTCGCGCAGGAAGTTGACGTTCTGGAACGCCGCGCCGAGGCTGCGGGCGCCCCGTTCGAGGCGGTGCTGCTCGAGGGCGTCGAGCGAGCGGTGCCGGGTGAAGATGCGCAGGCACATCAGCCCCACCACCTCGGCCGACCCGTAGACGTAGGCCCCGTGCTGCTCGGCGTCGAACCCGCGCAGCCCGGCGGCGTCGGCGCCCTCGCTCGCATCGCGCGGCGGCAGGTCGGCGCGCATCGACGCGAAGAAAGGTGCGATCAGCGTCGCGTCGATGCGGGCGGCGCGCGCGGTCTGGGCGAAGGCGTGCACGATGAGGTCGCTCGAGTAGCCGGAGCGGATGGCTCGCGCCACCTCGGCCTCGAGGCGTTCGAGTGCGTCCGCCTGCTCGGCGGGCGTGAGCCCCGCGCCCTCGGTCACGCCGTCGACGAGCTCGTCGGCGACGCGCACCAGGGCGTAGACGTTGCGCACGTGCCCCCGGTGGCGCCTGCCGAGCAGCCGGGTGGCGGCCCCGAACGAGGTCGAGTAGCTGCGGATCACGACCGCCGAGGCGCGCATGGCCGACCGGGAGTAGCGGTCGAGGGGGGAGCGGGCCCTCACGAGCGGCGCCCGTCGAGGCGGCCGGCGAGTGCGACGAGCGTGTCGCGCGCGGCGTCGGGCAGCCCGGAGGCGGGGTCGGCGAGCGTCTCGTGGAGGGCGCGCATCTGATCGTCGATGAGTCCGTGCACGAACGCCTCCGCGCCGCAGTCGCGCAGCAGGCCGCGCATCCGCTCGCCCGCGTCGCCGGTGAGCGTGCCGGTGCCGAACGCGGGCTCGATCTCGGGCCACGCGCTCGTCATCCGCGCCGCCGAGATCACGGCGGTCTCCTTGCCCTCCCGCAGATCCGAGAACGCGTCCTTGCCGTGGGCCGCGGGATCGCCGAAGGTCGAGAGCAGGTCGTCCTGCAGCTGGAACGCGAGACCGAGGTGGGCCCCCGCGGTCGCGAGCGCGCTCTCGGCCGCGGGGGAGGCGGAGCCCGCCAGGATGGCGGCGGCCCGGAGGGGCAGCTCGAACGTGTAGGTCGCGGTCTTGAGGCGGCACATCTCGAGCACGGTGGCGGTGTCGGCCACCACGGCGCCGTCCTCCAGCCCGATGTCGAGCTGCTCGCCGACCACCGACTCGGTGATCGCGTGCGCGAGCAGGTCGAGGAGGCGCGTGCGCGACTCGGGGTCGACGTCGACGCGGGCGAAGATCTGATGCACCTCGGCGAGCAGCAGATCGCCCATGAGGATGCCGCAGCTGCGCGCCCAGTGGAGGCGCTGCGGCGACGGCGCGGCGTCGGTCTGCTCGTCGGTCGCGAGCAGACCGACGAGGTTCAGCGAGCCGCGGCGGGTCAGATCCCCGTCGAACACATCGTCGTGCAGCAGGAACGAGGCGTGCAGCAGCTCGATGGCGGCGGCGATCTCGACAGCGGCCTCGGGCACGGCGTCGTCGCTGAGCGCGGTGAGCATGTCGAGCATCAGCCGGGGTCGGATGCGCTTGCCGCCGGCGACGCGCTCGCCGCAGATCTTCCAGAGCTGCGCGAAGACCGGGTGGTACGCCTCCGCGGCGCGCGTGCGACGGTCGAAGGCCTCCGAGATCGCGAGCGACACGCGCTCCGCCGCATCCGGCGGCGCGTGGGTGCCGGGCGCCGTGCGCTTCTCGCGTAGCTCGTCCACGTCATCCCCGCTCGTGTAGAAATCTTGATTACTCACCTGGAAAGTGATCAACTTCAGGATAATATTCTGCTGTGACGAAAAACAAGCGGGGTGCGGAGACCGACGTGTCGGCGGCAGCCGACCCCTCGGCGCTGTATCGCCTCGACCACTCGGACCCGAGATCCGAGCTCGTCGACCGCTCCGGGCACGACGACGCCGACCTGAGGCAGATCGCCCGCCTCATGGAGGCGCTGAGAACGCTGCGCGCGGCCGAGGAGCGCCTGTCGGAGGCGTCGCTCAAGTACATGCGGCTGAGCAGCGTCGACATGCGCGCCCTGCACTTCCTCATCGTCGCCGGCAACACCGACGTACTGCCCACCCCCGGCGCCATCGCCGCGCACCTCGGCATCTCGAGCGCGTCGACCACGAAGCTGCTCGACCGGCTCGAACGCGGCGGCCACATCTCGCGCGAACGGCACCCCGACGACCGGCGGGCCCTCGTGATCCGCATCACCCCCGAGACGCGCGACGCCGCCATGCGCACCGTCGGCCAGCAGCAGGCGAACCGCTTCAACGCCGCCGCCCGCCTCGCGCCGCAGGAGCGCGAGATCGTCGAGCGCTTCCTGCGCGACATGACCGCCGAGATCGACGTCAGCGGGCTCGCGTGGGCGCAGGCGGGCGAGGCCTCCGCGCACGACGACGCGGAGGGCGCCGCATCCCGGTGATGCGGCGCCCTCCGTGCCGAGTGCTCGAGCTCAGTGCTCGCCGTGCTCAGTGCTCGCCGAGCGCGACGGCGAACTCGTTGGGGGTGTGATCGAGCTCGGCCGTCGCCGTGATCTCGCCGGTGCGCAGATCCACCGCGTGCACCGAGTTCGCCGCGGGCTCCGTCACGTACGCGGTGTCGCCGCCCGTGCCGACCAGCGCCGGGTGGGCGTCCTGCCACTCGGCCGGACCCTCCCAGGCGTCGATCACCGGGAACTCGTCGACCAGGTCGCCGGTCTCGGGATCCAGCACGTGGATCGACCCGTCGGTCGACAGGATGTAGGCGAGGTCGTCCGGTCCGCGCGTCACGTCGCGGAAGGTGTACCTCACGTTCTCGGGCAGGTCGACGACCTCCAGCTTCTCGGCGACGGTGTCGATCAGCGCGACGGAGCCGAGCAGGTAGCCCTCGGCATCCGGGTCCGACTTGTAGTCGCCGACGACGATCGGGCTCGTCTCCGAGACGAAGGCGTTGCCCATGCGACCGTACGCGTCGGGGGCGTCGAGCTTCGTGAACGCGCCGTCCGAGTAGAGCAGCGCGCCGTCCTCGCACCCGAAGACGACGGCCTCGTCGGCCGCGGTGCCCTCACCGTGGATCCCGGGGCACTGATCGCTCGACGTCACCTCGTCCCAGTGGTCGTCGTGCGCGTGCAGGGCGACGGCGCCCGAGCGCGAGGTCTCGTCGCCCACGGTCGTCACGAGCGTGCCGTCCTCGAGCTCGATCGAGACGCCGTGGTGCGCGTGCTCAGCCGTGTGGGTGACGGCCTCGGGCAGCTCGCCGTCGACGTGCGCGAGATCGTGGGTGTCGAACACGGTGGTCTCGCCCGCGCCGTCGTCGTAGAGCACCGTCTTGCCCGCGTGCCGCACGACGTGGCCCGCGGCCGAGGCGGGAACGACGAGCCCGGTGAGCGCCGGCTCGGCCGTGTCGAGCAGTTCGAAGCCCTGCGAGGTGGTGACGAAGACGTGCCGGCCGTCGCCGGCGGCGTTCAAGCGGGTGAACTCCTCGCTCTCGAGCTCGTCGACGAGTTCGAGGGTCTCGGCGTCGAGCACGGCGATGCCGCCCGCGTACGAGACGGCGACGCGCTGCTCGTCGGAGTGCGCGTGCTCTTCGCTCGCGGAGTCGGAGGAGGAGTCGCCGGCCGCGGCGTCGCCCGCCGTGTTCGAGGAGCACCCGCTCGCGAGCAGTGCGAGCCCGAGCAGCGCCGCGGGGGCGCCGTATCGGAGGTGTCGTCGGGTCATAGTGGTGTCCTGCTTTCTTTCGATGGGTGTTACTGCGTCAGTCCCTCGGAGATGCGCGCGGTGTTCGCGCGCATCATCTCGAGGTAGGTCTCTGCGCCCTCGCCGGGGCCCGTCAGCGACTCGGTGAAGAGCTCTGCGACGCGCACGTCGATATCGGCCTCGCTCGCGAGCACCTGCACCAGGCGATCGGGCTGCGACGACTCCGCGAAGATCGTGGAGACGCCCGCCTCCGTGATCGCGTCGCTGAGCTCCTGCAGGTCGGCCGCGCTCGGGGCGGCGAGCGTCGTGCCGCCCGGGATCGCCGCGCCGATGATGCGGAAGCCGTAGCGATCCGCGAGGTAGCCGAACACGTGATGGTTCGTGACGAGCGCCCGCCGCTCCGCCGGGATCGCCGCGAACGCCTCCGTCATCTCGGCGTCGAGCGACTCGAGCTCACCGCGGTACTCCGCGGCGTGCTCGGCGAGCCGTTCCCGGTCCACGCCGTCGATCCCCCCGACCGCCTGCTCGACGGCGTCGACCACGTCCACCATCGTGGCGGGGTCGGTCCAGAAGTGCGGGTCGGGGGCGCCGGCCGCGTCTCCGCTCGCGTAGGGCAGCGACACGACGGCGTCGCCCGCTACGAGCAGGGGGGCGCCCGAGTCGGCGGCCCGATCGAGGTGCTGCTGGAGCCCCTCCTCCAGCCCGAGGCCGCTCGAGACGATGAGGTCTGCGTCGCCGAGCATCGCGGCCTCCTGCGCCGAGATCTCGAACGAGTGGGGGTCGGCGTTGGGGCGCATGAGGGTCGTCACCTCCGCCTCATCGCCCACCACTTCGCCCACCACGTCGCCGAGGATGTTGGTGGTGACGACGATCTGCGGGCGATCCGCCCCGCCGTCCGCGCCGGTCGCGCCCGCCGCCCCGCCCTGGCCGGGCGACGCGCACCCGGCCAGCGCGATCGATGCGAGAGCGCCCGCAGCCAGGGCGAGAGCGGCGGCGAGTCTCGTGCGCCGCGCGCTCATCGGCCGGTCTCCACGACGAAGTCGGCGGCCGTGCCGGGTTCGAGGGTGCGGGCGACCCGGGCGCCGTCGGCGTAGTCGATCTCGTGCACGGCGCCGGTCGCGGGGTCGTTCACGTAGGCGCGCTGCGCGTCGACGGTGAGCGACGCCCGGCCGCCGTGGTCGGCGTCGGAGACGAGCGGATCCGTCGCCGCGACCTCGGCCCCGCTCCCGTCGAAGACGTGCACCCTGCCATCCGATGTCAGCGTCACGAGGTGCTCCGACTCGTCGTCCACCGCGGTCGCCGCCGCGGGGCGCTCGGGCATCGCGATCCAGCGCCACGACCGCTCGCGCGTGTCGAGCAGCCACACCCCGCTCCCGTCCCCGAGACCCGCGACGGTCGGGCGGCCCTTGCGCGCCGAGAACTCGGTCGCGGCCGGGGCGGCCCCCTCGGGGTACGGCACCTGCGTCAGCTCGGTCGCGCCCTCCGACGAGGTCGCCAGCACCGCGCCGTCGGCGCAGCCCACCACGAGGGCGAGTCGGGTCGTGATGGTGCCCGACGCGTCGGCGCAGGCGATGGCATCGACCTCGGATCCCTCCGCGTCGACCGCGCGCAGCCGCGCGACGTCGCCGCCCGCACCCGCCTCGGAGACGAGGGCGCCGGTGCCGAGGGGTGCGATGATCCCGTCGTGCGGTGCGACCTCGAGCCGCAGCGTCTCGCGGATCTCGCCCTGCGAGAGCGCCGCGTTGTCGAGCAGCACGGCTTCGCCCGATTCGGGGAAGAAGACGCCGGTGCCGCCCGCGGTCGAGAGCATGCCGGTCGCGACGGTCGCGACGCCCGAGCCCGCGACCGAGCCCGGCAGCGCGGGGGTCGCGCGGTAGTAGTGGAAGTGGTCGACGTGATCCCACGTCCACGCACCGCTGTCGACGATGTCGACGCCCTGATCGTCGGCGACGAACGCGTAGCGCCCGTCCGTGGTCACGGCTTCGGGGGCGCGCACCGGGTCGAGTTCGGTCTCGGCGCCGTCGAGCAGATCGAGGAGCGACACGGAGCCGCCTGCGTCGATCGACACGAGGTGCAGCGGCGGTTCGGGGGCCTCGACCGCGCCCTCGATCTTGGCGTGACCGGCGCCGGAGTCGTCGGAGGCGGAGGCGGCGTCATCGGGCGCAGGGGCGTCGGAGGGCGACGCGCTGCAGCCGGCGAGCAGGATGCCGAGCGCGGCGACCCCGGCCAGTGCGGCGGTGCGGGTTGGGCGGTGGGAATGCGAGAACATCGTGCCTTTCACGGGAGCGGAGCGGGGTGGTGGAGTGCGGGGGCCGTGGGCGGCGGTGCGCCGACGGTGTGCGTTGCGCCGGCGGCGTCGGCGGGGGCGGCGTCGGCGACCGCGTGCGGGGCGCGCCGCAAGCGGGCCGTGGCGCGCGCGAGCAGGCCCGAGAGTGCGGCGAGCGCGATGGCGCCGGCCGCGATCGACGCGCCCGCCGCGGTGCCGAGGTGCCAGGAGGCGAGCAGGCCGATGCAGACCGCGAGCGCACCGACCGCGCTCGCGAGCACCATGCGCGTCGCGATGCTGCGCGTCCACGGGGCCGCCGCCACTGCGGGAGCGAGCAGGAGTCCGACGACGAGCAGTGAGCCGACGGCCTGGTACGAGCTGACGACCGCGAGGGTGACGAGGCCGACGAGCGCCACCTGGGCGAACTGCGGCTTCAGGCCGAGGGTCGCGGCGATGCGCTGATCGAATGCCGCCGCCACGAAGCGGCGGTGGAAGCCGGCGGCGACGCCGATCGTGACCGCGGACGCACCGGCGAGCAGCCAGAGGTCGGCCGGGGTGATCGCGAGGATGTCGCCGAAGAGCATGACGGTCGCGTCGGTGGCGAAGCTGCGGGAGTGCGACACGATGATCACGCCCAGCGAGAGCATCGCGACGAAGAGCAGGCCGATGCTGGTGTCGTAGGAGAGGCGCCCGCGGCGCTGCACCCAGCCGATGAGCACGCTCATCGCGATCGCGCTCGCGGCGGCGCCGAACGTCGTCGGCAGGCCGATCACGGTCGCCAGAGCGACGCCGGGGAGCATGCCGTGCCCCAGGGCCTCGCCGAGGAACGCCATGCCGCGGATCACCACCCAGGTGCCGACCACACCGCAGACGAGGGCGACCAGCGCGCCTCCGATGAGGGCGCGCAGCACGAAGTCGGCGGTGAAGGGTTCGAGGAGCATAGGCACTCGCACATCCTACGCATAAACGAGAATCATTATCAAAATCAGATAGGCTTGCGGCATGTCCTCCTCGATCGCGGGCTCCGGCCCGCTCACCCAGCATCCCCATGCCAGCAGGTCCGAGCCCTCGCGCGCCGCCGGGCGGGCGCGCCCCCTCGTGCGCGGCAGCGGCCTCCGCTTCGCCTTCGACGGCGCTCCCGTGCTCCACGGCGTCGACATCACGCTCGAACCGGGCGTCGTCACGGTGATCGCCGGCCCGAACGGTGCGGGCAAGTCGACACTGCTCGAAGTACTCGCCGGCGTGCGGCGGCCGACGGCGGGAAGCGTCGAGCGATCCGGATCGCTCGCGCTCGTCGTGCAGCGCATCGCCGCGCCCGACGCCCTGCCCGTCACCGTTCGCGAGGTCGTCGCGATGGGCACCTGGCAGCGGCGCAGCGCGAGTCGTGCCGAAGCGAGGCGGAGAGCGGTCGAAGCGCTCGAGCGCGTCGCGCTGCACGAGCTCGCCGATCGTCCGTTCGCCGCGCTCTCGGGCGGCCAGCGCCAGCGCGTGCTGCTCGCGCAGGGCATCGCCCGCCGCGCGCAGATCTTCCTCCTCGACGAGCCCGCCTCCGGGCTCGACGCCGAGAGCCGCGAGCGCACGCATGCGATCCTCGCCGCGGAGGCCGACCGCGGGGCCGTGGTCGCCTGCGTCACCCACGACGACGCCGCCATCGCGCGCGCCGACCGCGTGGTGCGTATCGAGGAGGGCGTGCGCGTGGCGTGAGCCGCGTGCCTGGCGAGTGCGGCGTGCGCGCGGCGGCCGTGCGCTGGCGGCCGTGCGGGGATGCTGACAGGAGCCGCGCGGAGCGCCGCCTAGACTGTTCCGTACGCTGCGTTGCGCGCGCAGCGGTGGACGAAGGAAGGGTGGTTGCCGCTCAGATGATCACCGAACCCGTAGCCGAGATCGATCTCGACGCCATCGCATCCAACATCCGGGTCCTCTCCGCGCTCGCGCCGCACTCCGAGCTCATGGCGGTCGTGAAGGCCGACGGATACGGGCACGGCGCCCTCCCGGTCGCGCACGCCGCCGTCGCCGCGGGCGCCGGTTCACTGGGGGTCGCGACGATCCCCGAGGCCCTCGCGCTGCGAGACGGAGGGGTCACCGCCCCGATCCTCGCCTGGTTGTCGACGAGCGGGTACGCCGCGGCGATCGCGCGCGACGTGCGACTCGGCGTGAACTCGGAGCGTCAGCTCGCGGCGATCGCATCCGCCGCGCGCGAGGTCGGCCGGCCGGTCGAGGTGCACGTCAAGGTCGACACGGGGCTCAGCCGCAACGGCGTCACCGAGGCCGAGCTGCCCGAGGTGCTGCGTCAGCTCGGGCGCCTGCGCGCCGAGGGCGCGGTGCGCGTGCACGGGCTGTTCAGCCACCTCTCCCACGCCGACGTGCCCGAGCACCCGCAGAACAGCCTGCAGCTCGAGCGCCTGCTGGCGGCGCGCGCCGCGTTCGACCGGCACGGCATCCCGGTCGAGCAGATGCACCTCGGCAATTCGGGCACGGCGCTCGCCCGGCCCGACCTGCACCTCGACGCGCTGCGTCCCGGCCTCGCGATGTACGGATACACGCCGTTCGAGCAGCCCGACTCGTCGCTCGTCCCCGCCATGACGCTGCGGGCGCCGCTCGCCCTGATGAAGCGGGTGCGCGCCGGCGACGGGGTGTCGTACGGGCACACCTGGATCGCGGAGCGCGACACCACCCTCGGCCTCGTGCCGCTCGGGTACGCCGACGGCGTGCCGCGCATCATGTCGGGCAGGTTCGACGTGGCGATCGGCGATCGGCGCTTCCCGAGCGTGGGGCGCGTCTGCATGGACCAGTTCGTCGTCGACCTCGGCCCCGACGCCGCCGGTGTCGCCGAGGGCGACGAGGTGGTGCTGTTCGGGCCGGCGCAGGGCTGGCGCCCGAACGCGCGCGAGTGGGCGCACGCCGCCGGCACGATCCCGTGGGAGATCCTCACGAGCATCGGGTCGCGGGTGCCCCGCAGCTACCTCCCCGCCCGCTGACGGCGCCGCGCCGCGCGCTCCGCCGCGCTCCGCTCCGCTCCGCTCCGCGCACCGCTCCGCTCCGCTGTCCCTCACGTCCCTCATCCGGAGCGGGGTCACTTCGGGAGTGTGTCGCTCCTCAACGGCGACGCGACACCCTCCCAAAGCGACCCCGCTCGCAGAATGGGCGCGGTCGGCGGGCGGGCGGCGGCGGGCGGGCGCGGTCCGCGGTAAAGGAGGGCGGATACCAGATCTGCGGATGAGGCTTCCGCAGAGTTCGCACTTCTTCAGCTTCGCGTTCGCGCGTGCTCCTAATCTGGCACCCGGTTGATCCACGACAGCGAAAGCGAGACCGTCACATGCCACGCACCCGCACTCCCCGCACCAACGCCGCAGCGACGGCGACACCCGCAGCGACCACGTGGGGGCTGCTGATCATCCGCATCGCGCTCGGTGCGGTCTTCCTCATGCACGGCGCGCAGAAGCTGTTCGAGTACACGATCCCGGGCACCGTCGCATCGTTCGGCGAGATGGGCGCGCCGCTGCCCGACATCACCGCGCCGCTCGTCGCCGTGCTCGAGTTCGCGGGCGGCGTGCTGCTCATCCTCGGGCTGCTCACGCGTCCGGTCGCGGCGCTGCTCGCCGTCGACATGGTGGTGGCCCTCGTGCTCGTGCACGCTGCGGCGGGATTCTGGGTCGCGGAGGGCGGCTGGGAGTTCGTCGCAGTGCTGGGGGCGGGCGCGCTCGGCATCGCGCTGACGGGTGCGGGATCGCTCTCCCTCGACCGGCCGCTGCTCCGCGGTCGGGCTCCGGCCTGGCTCGCGTAACGCTCCGCGCGCCGACCGCCGCGCCTCGCCGTCCCGCTCGTACGGCCATCCACCCCGGCACCTCCCGGCACAACCCGGAGCGGGGTCACTTCGGGAGCGTGTCTCTCCTCAACAGCACTGCAACACACTCCCGAAGCGACCCCGCTCGCAGAAGGGCGCGGCGCGGCACCGGCCGGGCGGGCCGGCACCGCCGTGGCCGTGGTAGACAGGAGTTCCGCAAGCGACCAATGGAGGAGCATCATGGCAGGGCACGCATCGTTCACCGCGCACAACGGATTCGCGCTGCCGCCGATCGGGCTGGGAACCTACCGGTTGAACGGCGATGCCGGCGCCGATGCGGTCGCCGCGACGGTGCGCGCCGGTTACCGGCTGCTCGACACGGCGGTCAACTACGAGAACGAGGGGTCGGTCGGCCGGGGGTTGCGCCTCGCGGGCGACGCGGCTGAGGGCGTCATCGTCACGTCGAAGCTGCCCGGCCGGCATCACGGAGCGCCGGATCATCGCACGAGCGTAGAGGAGAGCCGTTCGCGCCTCGGCGTCGATGCGATCGGCCTGCATCTGATCCACTGGCCGAACCCGTCGCAGGGGCAGTACGTCGACGCCTGGCAGGGGCTCGTCGACGCGCGCGAGCGGGGAGTGGTCGAGCAGATCGGCGTCTCGAACTTCCTCCTCGATCATCTCGAGCGGATCGAGCGCGAGACGGGGGTGCGCCCGGTCGTGAACCAGTTGGAGGTGCACCCGTACTTCCCGCAGGTGGAGGCGGTCGAGGCGCATCGCGAGCTCGGCATCATCACGCAGGCGTGGAGCCCGATCGGGCGCGCGGGTGCGGTGCTGCAGGAGCCCGTGGTGCGGCAGCTGGCGGAGTCGCACGGCTGCACGCCGGTGCAGGTGGTGCTGGCGTGGCACGTGGCCCGCGGGGTGGTGTCGATCCCGCGTTCGCAGCGGTTGGAGCGGCAGCGGGAGAATCTTGCGGCGGCCGAGGTGCGGCTCGACGACGCCGAGGTGGAGGCCATCACCGCTCTGGGGCGCCCCGATGGTCGTCTATTCGATGCGGATCCCGCGACGCACGAAGAGATGTGATCGGTTCTGCGGCGACCCGCGCCGGGCGGGGGCCCGGCGATCAGCGCCGGGCGGGCGCCCGGCGTTCAGCGCCGAGCGGGTTCCGTTGACGGAGCGCCGTCGCCGGCGCCGGGGGCTCGGCCGACGATCTCGTCGGCGCGCACCGCGATCCACTCGATGAGCGGCAGCATGCGATCCATGAGCTCGCGGCCGCGCTCGGTGAGGCGGTATTCGACGTGGGGCGGCACGGTCGGCAGCGATTCGCGGTGCACGATGCCGTCGGCGACGAGTTGCCGCAGGGTGGAGGCGAGCATCTTCTCGCTGATGCCCTCGACCTCGCGGCGCAGCTCGCCCCATCGGTGGGTGCCGTCGGAGAGGGTGCAGAGCACCAGTACTCCCCATCGACTCATCACGTGGTCGAGCACGACGCGCGTGGAGCAGTCTCGCGCGAATGCGCCGGTTTCGCGCAATTGCGCATAACTCACCATCAGGGAAGTACCTTACCCGAAAGTGGGTACCCGCGCCCGGGAATGCACGCGAGGGGCGGATCGCTGCACTCCCCGAAACCTCCGACGAAAGGACACCTCATGACTCTTCTCGTGACTGCAGCGAGCGGCGCCCTCGGGCACCTCGTGGTCGACGCACTGCTGGCCCGCGGAGTCGCGCCCGAGCAGATCGTCGCCGGCGCGCGTACTCCGGCGAAGGCCGCCGACCTCGCCGAGCGGGGCGTCGCGGTCGTGCCGCTCGACTACGACGACGCGGCGTCGGTCGACGCGGCGTTCGCCGGGGTCGACCGTGTGCTGCTCATCTCGGGGAGCGAGGTCGGCAAGCGCGCCGCACAGCATCAGACCGTGGTCGATGCGGCGAGGCGCGCGGGGGTCGAGCAGCTCGTCTACACGAGCCTCGCGAAGGTGGAGGGCAGCTCGCTGGCGCTCGCACCCGAGCACCTCGCGACCGAGCGCGCCATCGCGGCGTCCGGGCTGCCCGCGACGATCCTCCGCAACAACTGGTACGCCGAGAACTACGTCGCGAATCTCGATCAGAACGGCGAGACGGGGGTGCTGCTGTCGGCGACGCGGGGAGGCCGGGTCGCCGCCGCCGCGCGGGCGGATTATGCGGAGGTCGCAGCGGTGGCGCTGATCGACGACGCGCACATCGGCAAGGTCTACGAGCTGGCGGGGCGTCCGCTCGCCTACGACGACATCGCTGTCGCGATGGGCGAGGCGCTGGGGCGCACCGTGGTGCATCGCGACGTGTCGGCGGACGAGCTGCGCGCCGCGCTCGAGGGCGCCGGCCTCGACGCGGGCACCGTCGGCTTCCTGACCGGACTCGACGCGGGGATCGCGGAGGGCGACCTCGATGTCGACGATCCGACGCTCGCCGAGTTGATCGGCCGTGAGCCGACGCCGCTGGTCGACGTGCTGCGCGCTGCGCGGGGCGCGGCGACCGGAAGCTGACGCGGAAACGCGAAGCGGGCCGCGCACGAATGACGTGCGCGGCCCGCTTCGGCAGGTCGACGGCTCCGGCGGCATCATCGCCGGAGCCGATCGCTCAGACCGTGATCTTCTCGCCCGCGAGGATGCGCTCGACCTCTTCGTACGCCTCGGTCTCCGAGATGCCGCGTGCGAGGGCGAACTCGGTGACGAGGATGCCGCTCGCGCGCTGGTACATGGCCTTCTCGCCGGTGGAGAGCTTCGCGCCCTGGCTGCGGCGCCACAGGTCGCGCACGACCTCGCCGACGCGGTGCACGCTGCCGGAGGCGAGCTTCTCGCCGTTGGCCTTGAAGCGGCGCGACCAGTTGCCCGGCTCCTCGGTGAACTCCTCCTGGAGGATCTGGATGAGCGACTCGATGCCGTCGCGGTCGATGAGCTCGCGCACGCCGATCTCGCTCAGCTGGTCGGCCGGGATCTGAATGGAGAGCTCGTTGAGCAGGGGCTGCAGGGTGAGCCATGTGCGCTCGACGCCGCCGATCTTCTTCACATCGATCGCAGTGATCGTCACCGCACCGTGGTGCGGGTACACGAGGGTGTGTCCCACGACGTGAGACTGCTGCATAGTGATCTCCTCAGGCAATGTCGTGTGCCGACGCGTGGGCTGGATGCCGCACCGTCTGGACGAGTTTGAGGGGAGCGGACGCCGCCGCCAGCGGTCTGCTCACGCCCTCGAACTTGCACTTCATACTAATTTTAGCCGATTCCGGCCGATTTGCCCAATCGAAGGCAGTATGATGCCCCCGCACCCCCGAGCGTGGAGGCGGGGGCGTTCCGCAGCACGCCTCAGTTCAGCGCGATGATGCCGATGTTGAGGGTGCTCGCGAAGCACAGCCACAGCAGGTAGGGCACCATCACCCAGCTGGCGATCCGCGACCATTTCGCCGCCGACACGGCGAGCGCGATCACGACGACGATGAGGGCGATGATGACCACGGCGGCGATCCACCAGGCGGCGTCGCCGATCACGGGGAGCCCGGCGAAGAAGATGGGCGTCCACAGCGCGTTCAGCACCATCTGCACCACGAAGAGCGCGAGCGCGGAGCGCGCGGCGTTCGGCCCGCCCATGCGGAAGCCGGCCCGCCAGATGAGGAAGCCCGCGAGGGCGATGAGCGCGTACAGGGCCGTCCACACGGGCCCGAAGACGGCGTTCGGCGGGTCCCACGGCACCTTCTCGGCCTCGGCGTACCAGCCGTCGACGTTGCCGGTCGAGGCGAGCGATCCGCCGAAGGCGACCGCGGCGACGATCAGGAGGAAGAGGACGGCGGCGATCACCTGCCGCAGCGTCGTCGGGCCCTTCGCCCGGGCGACGACCTGCTCGTCCACATCCGTGTGCGTGCGCGTGTGCATATGCGGGTGACCCCTTCCGTGCATCGGGCAGCCGGCCGGTGCGGCCGATTGCTCGCCACTCTGCCGTCTGCGGCGACCGGGCGCCAGGGGGTTGCGGGCGGGTTGCGGGCGGGTTGGGGGCGGAGGAGCGCCCGAGAACGAGAGAAGATCCGGCGCCGATGCCTGCACGACTCTGCGTGCACGGCATCGGCGCCGGATCTCCTCCCGGCACCGGCGTCTACTGGCCGGAGATGTTGTCTCGCGCCTCCTCGGCACGCGACTGCACGTCGTCCGAAGCCGACGTCGCCTCGCTCTTCACGTGATCGACGGCCTCAGTCGCGCTCTCCTTCACGGCCTGCGCGGCCTCGGCGGCCGGCTCCTGCAGGTTCGAAGCGACCGACTTGGCTGCGGCGGTCGCCTCGTCGACGAGGGGCTGCGCCTCCTCGCGAAGCGTCTGCGAGAGCTCCTTCTCCTTCTCCGAGCTCGGGATCAGCGAGGCCGCGACCAGCCCGACGCCGAACGCGATGAGCCCGACGGCGAGGGGGTTGCCCTCGGCCTTCGCCTTCACCGTGTGCGCGGCGTCGTGCGCGGCGTCGCCCGCACGCGATGCGGCGTCGCTCGCGCGCCCCGCGACATCCGAGGCCGAGCCGCTGGCGTCGTCAGCCACGCCCATCACGCGCTCCTTGAACGAGCCGAACTTGGAGCGCACCTTGTCCTTCTGGCGGTCCACGATCTTGCCGGGCGTGACCTTGTCGACGAGGGCGTCGGTGTCGGCCCCCAGCGACCGGCGGGTGCGCTCGATCTCGGCGCGGATGGCGTCAGGTGACTCGTTCATCGGTTCTCCTCATTTCTCTTGAGTGTCGGAATGAATTCCTGAAGGGTCTCCATCGTCTGCGGGGCGCCCTTCACCTTCTTCAGCTGCGCTTTGCCGACGACGAACAGCACGGCGGCGATGATCGCCCAGATGACGGCGACGATCAGCCCGGACCAGCCGCCGCCGACGAGTGTCGCCAGCGCGGCCCAGAGGGCGATGGAGAGGAAGAGCACGACCATGCTGCCGGCGTAGGCCGCGCCGCCGAGCATGCCCGCACCGCGGCCGGTGTTCTTCGCCGACTCCCGCAGCTCCGCCTTGGCGAGTGCGAGCTCCTGGCGCATGAGCGTCGAGAGGTCTCCCGTCACCTCGCTCAGCAGGTCACCGAGCGATTCGTTCGCGGCGCGTTCTTCAGAGGGGGTTGGGTCGGCCATCTGCGCCTCCTCCCGTGATGTCGCCGTGGCGGGATCCGCCTGTCAGCCCGGGGTTCGGGCCAGGGGTGGTGCCGGGTGCCGAGCCGGGTGCGCCGGGCACGACGCCGGGAAGCGGCGATTCGGGTGCGGCGGGCGCGGGCGGGATCGGCTGCCCGGAGGCCGGAGCGACCGGTGCGGGCGGTGCCGCCGGGGGAACGACCGGGGCTGCGGGGCTCGAGGCCGGCGCCGCCGGCGTCGTCACCGGGACCGCGGGCCGCGAGACCGGAGCGGCGGGGCTGGACCCCGTGGTGCTGGACCCCGTGGCCGAGACGCCGGATCCGCTCGACTGCTGGTCGTGGGCGCTCGATGCGAGGGCGCGGGTGAGCCGGCCGGCTACCACGCCCGCGACGGCGGCGATGCCGATGAAGGCTCCGGGCCGACGGCGCGCGAACGACTTGACCTCGTCGAGCACCTCGCGGGGTTCGCGGCTCTCGAGCCAATCCCCGATGCGGGCGACCTTCTCGGAGGTCTGACGGACGAGATCGGGGGCGACGCCGCCGCCCGAGGCGCTCGACGCCATCGCGTCGAGGTCGTCCCCCGCGCGCTGCAGACCGGTCGCGAGGCGCGACTGCTGCTTCGAGGCCTCGTCGCTCAGCTCGCGCGTCGTCTGCGCGACGAGCTCGTGGAACTGCATCGACGCCTCTTCGACGACGTTGCCCGCCTCGTCCTTCGCGGTGTGGGCGACGTTGCTCGCGTTCTCCTGCACCGTGTGCGCGAGTGCTCCGGCCTCCTCCTTCGCGGTGTCGACCGTGCCGGACGATGGGGTGCGATTCGGATTCGCGTTGCCGCTCCCGAGGAGCTCATTCTCATGGGACATGTTCTCTCCTTCCACGCCGGATCGTTGCCGGTGTGACACCGTTTGTAGTCGAAGGGGTGCGGAAGGAAACGGGCCTTGCACGGTCGGCGATCATGTGCCATCCGCGCGGGGTGGTCATATCGACTCAGGCGTTCCGGTCGACGGGCATCAATTCGACGGAGAGGTCGGCGCCGTCGACCACGGCGGTCATCATCGTGCACTCCGGCTGACGGCGGCGATCGGTCGGGGAACCGGGGTTGATGAGGTGCATGCCGGCGGGCGACACCGTGTGCCAGGGGATGTGCGAGTGCCCGAAGACGAGCACGTCTGCGTCGGGGAAGGCCGCGTCGGCTCGGCGCTCCCGCCCCGCCGCGGCGCCCGTCTCGTGCACCACCGCGAAGTCGAGCTGTTCGACGCGCACGCGCGCGACCTCGGGGAGCCGGGCGCGCAGCTCCGGCTCGTCGTTGTTGCCCCACACGCCGACGAGTCGCCGCGACCGCGCGTCGAGCAGGTCGAGCGTCGCCGCGTCGACCCAGTCGCCGGCGTGGATCACGAGATCGGCTTCGGCCGCCGCCGCGAGCACGGCGGAGGGCAGGCGCTTCGCCCGCTTCGGCAGGTGCGTGTCGGCGATGATGAGCAGGCGGGTCGTCATGCCACACTCATATCGCGGTGGGCGGGCACCACGCAAGGCACTGCCGGGATCCGGGGCCGCGTTCGACCATGGCAGCATGCACTTCGGGATCGCGACCATCGTGGCAGGCACCTGTGGCCCGCGCCATTGAGTCGTACGCCCCGATCGGCGACGGCCGCACGGTGGCGCTGATCGGACTGAACGGGCGCATCGACTGGCTCCCGCTGCCGAACCTCACGAATGTTCCGGTGTTCGCGCACCTGCTCGACGACGAGACGGGTGGCTCCTTCACGCTGGCGCCCGATCTGCCCGAATCGCAGTACCGAGCCGAGCGCCGCTACGTGCCGAACACGAACGTGCTCGAGACGACGTTCACCACCGCGGAGGGCGCCGTGCGCGTGACCGACGCCCTCGTGTCGGGCGTCGCGGGCCGGCTGCCGTGGGCGGAGCTCGCGCGTCGCGTCGACGGCCTGTCGGGCACGGTGCCGATGCGCTGGGCCGTGCGACCCGGCACGTCGCTGCAGACGGCGGCGCCGTGGGTCGAGCCCACCGCGCACGGGCACGTGGTGCGCAGCGGCGCCACCGCCTTCACCGTCGTCGGCATGGACCACGGCCCGGCCGATCCCGAGGTCGACGGCGAGCAGGGCCCCGAGCTCGCGGGTGCGTTCGCGGCCCGAGCCGGATCGCGGCACCTCGTCGCCCTCGCCGCCACGCACGACGAGCCCCTCCACTTCCCGACCCCCGAGAACGTCGACGCCGGCATCGACCGCACCGTCGAGAACTGGTGCCACTGGTCGCGCGTCTTCTCCTACGACGGGCCGTACGCCGAGGCGATGCAGCGCAACGCGCTCGCGCTCAAGCTCCTCATCTACAGCCCCACGGGGGCGATCGCGGCGGCGGCGACCACCTCGCTGCCCGAGAACCCGGAGGGCGGCAAGAACTGGGACTACCGCCTCGCCTGGGTGCGCGATCTCGCCTACACCGCGCAGGCGCTCGTGAGGTTCGGGCTGCGCGAGGAGACGCAGGCTGCCCTCTCGTGGATGCTGCAGATGATCCGGAAGCGGGGGCCCGAGCTGCACGTCATGTACACGCTCGACGGGGAGCTCGTGCCCGAACCTCACGCCTACCACGTGCGGGGGTGGCGGGGCATCGGGCCGGTCGTGTCGGGCAACCCCGCGAGCGGGCAGCTGCAGCTCGGGGTCTACGGCGACCTCATCGCGATCTGCCGCACGTACGTCGACGCCGGCAACGTGCTCGACGTCGATACCGCCCGCATGCTCGCGGGGGTCGCCGACCGCACCTGCGATCTGTGGCGAAACCCCGATTCGGGCATGTGGGAGCTCGGCACCGATCGGCACTACATCTCGTCGAAGATGGGCTGCTGGAAGGCGCTCGACGACGCGGCGGCGCTCGCTGAGGCGGGATCGATCCCCGGATCCGCCGAGCGCTGGCGGGCCGAGCGCGACCGCATCCGTCAGTGGATCGACGCGCACGGGTGGTCGGAGGAGCGCCGCTCCTACCTCTTCTACGCGGGCGGCGACGAGCTCGACGCCTCCGTGCTGCTGCACGCCCCGACCGGCTTCGACCGGGGCGAGCGCATGTCGGCCACGATCGACGCGCTCACCGCGGAGCTCGGTGCGGGCCCGCTGCTGTACCGCTACAGCGGTGCCGAGCGCGAGGAGCACACGTTCGTGGCGTGCGCCTTCTGGCGCGTCGAGGCGCTCGCCTGCGTCGGCCGCCACGAGGAGGCGCTCGAGCTGATGGACGCCCTGGTCGGCCACGCGAACGACGTCGGCATCTACGCCGAGATGATCGACGCCGCCACCGGATCCGCCTGGGGCAACACCCCGCAGGCGCTCAGCCACCTCGCGTTCCTCGGCGCCGTGATGACCATTCGCGACGTCGTCGCCGCAGACCTGCTCGACGGCCGCTGACGGCCGGCGCGCACCAGACCCCAACAGGAATACGAGTGAGAGGACACACCATGTCACGCGACCAGTACACCTTCGTCAACCCTGCCGAGCTCTACGCCGACATCAAGCCGCAGAAGCAGCACATGCCCGAACCCGGGCTCGATGCGGATCTCACCCCGAAGGCTGATCTCGGCGAGGAGAGCTACCGCGGCACCGGCCGGCTCGCGGGCCGCAAGGCGCTCATCACCGGCGGCGACTCGGGCATCGGGGCCGCCACCGCCATCGCGTTCGCGCGCGAGGGGGCCGACGTCGCGATCTCCTACCTGCCCGAGGAGGAGACCGACGCGGAGCGCATCGCCGGCATCCTGCGCGAGGCGGGCGTCACCGTCGCGAAGCTCCCCGGCGACCTGCGCGACGCGGCCTACTGCCGCTCGCTGGTCGACGACGCCGTGTCACAGCTCGGGGGCCTCGACATCGTCGTGAACAACGGCGGCAAGCAGGTCTACCAGGAGTCGCTGACCGACCTCACCGACGAGCAGTTCGACGACACGTTCAAGACGAACGTGTACGCGATGTTCTGGATCACGAAGGCCGCCCTCCCGCACCTCGCACCGGGTTCGGCCATCATCAACACCACGTCGATCCAGGCGTACTCGCCCGCGGCGATCCTCGTCGACTACGCATCGACGAAGGCGACGATCAATGCGTTCACCAAGGGGCTCGCCGCGCAGCTCGCCCCGCAGGGCATCCGCGTGAACGCCGTCGCCCCCGGCCCGATCTGGACGCCGCTGCAGCCGAGCGACGGCCAGCCGCAGGAGAAGATCGAGGAGTTCGGCGCCGAGACCCCGCTCGGGCGCATGGGTCAGCCCGCCGAGCTGGCGCCCGCCTACGTCTTCCTGGCGTCGGCGGAGTCGAGCTACGTCGCGGGCGAGACCCTCAACGTCAACGGCGGCATGCCCACCCCGTGATCGTGGATCGCGAGATGCGCCTGTTCCGCTCGACCCCGGGGATCCTCGTCGAGAGCATCTGGTGGGACGCGCGAACGGAAGAGGTGGTGTGGGTCGACATCGTCGCGGGGCTGCTGCACCGCGGGCGGTTCGACGGAGCGGCGGACGGCAGTGAGGATCGCGTGGTCCACCTGCCCCCGCCGCTCTCGGCGGTGCAGCCCGCGGAGGTGCCGGGTGCGGAGGGCGGGTACGTCGCCGCGCTCGAAAGCTCCGTGGTGCTGCTCGACGCCTCCGGCGCGATCGTCGACGAGGTGGCGCGCCTGCGCCACCGCCGCGCCGGCATGCGGCTGAACGAGGGCAAGGTGGACCCGTACGGGCGGTTCGTCGTGGGCGGCCTGAGCGTCATCGGCGACACCCCCGACGCCGATCTGTGGTCGGTGTCGGCGGATGGCGAGGCGGCGGTGCTGCGCGGAGGCTTCGGCATCACGAACGGGATGGAGTGGTCTGACGACGGGCGCACGATGTACGTGACCGACACATCGACGTCGACGGTCTACCGGGGCGCGTACGGCCCCGAAGGGCTGCTCGGCGAGCTCGAGCCGTTCGTCTCCGGGCGCACGAGCGACGGGCTGGCGCTGGCGGAGGACGGGACGTTCTGGAACGGCCTCTACGGCGAGAGCGCGGTGGCCCGATGGTCGAGCGATGGCGCGCTGCTCGAGGAGATCGCGGTGCCGGTGCCCAACGTGACCTCGGTCGCGTTCGCGGGCCCCGGTCTCGATCGCGTGCTCATCGGCACCGCCCGCGAGAATCTCACGGAGGAGCAGCTGCGCGCGGCGCCCGACTCGGGGGCGATCTTCGTGTGCGACGGCGGGGCGCGGGGCCGCCCGGTGCCCGTGTTCGGGTCGGGTCGCTCCGGCGGCTGAACCGCCCGCGGGTCAGCTCCGGTCGAATCCGTCGAGCTCGAAGTCCCAACCGGTGGCCTGCATCTCCTCGTCGAGGAGCGGGCCGCCGGTGATGGGCTGCGGGTAGCTCGGGTGCGTGCGCAGCTCGTCGGCCTGCTGCGAGAAGTCGGGCTGCTCATCGCGATCCCACTCGAGGGGCAGCGAGAGCACGTCGTTGCCGACGCCGATGACGAGATCGGCGGTGCCGACCCGGGCGTGATCCTCCGTGACGATGGGGATCCGCACCGCCTCCGCGCGTCCGTTCTTCGCGACGGCGGCCGTGAGTTTGACCAGCGCCTCGGCGACGTCGTCCGTGGTGGTGACGGTTTCTCCGGCGTAGGTGATCGTTCTCATGCAGTAACCATCGCACGCGATTACTCGCAACGTGAGACGGTTGCGTTTTTCGGGGATCGCCGGGTATACGGGGGCGCGGTGCGGGCGGCGCGACGTCTCCATCTGCTCCATCTGCTTCATCTGCGCGAAACCGAGGGTTTGCTCCGAGCGCGAGGGGTTCGGAGCCTCGGAAGCCCTCGTGCTCGCGCGAAACCCTCGCGCTCGCTGCGGCGCGGACGGGCACGGACCCGCCGCGGACCCCGCACGCACCCCAGCGAACCCCCGCCCGCGGAAGTCTGCCCGAATCCACGCGGATGTGCCATGCTGCTTCCATGGGTTTTCTCATTCATGGCGGAAATGATTACGAGTTCGAGGATCGGGTGCTCACCCACTTGAAGACGGTGATCGGGCAGAAGCTGACGAAGCAGGAGAGCTTCTTCCTCAGCTGGACCCGCACCCCCGAGCAGGGCAGCGGCCGGGTGTCGGTGTGGCTGTCGCCGTACGTGACCGTCGCGTTCCGGTTCTCGGGGAGCAAGCGGGCGGAGCTCAACCTGACGTGGTTGAAGGCCTTGAACGCGCTGTCGAACACTCCGCGCGGGCTGATCGTGATCAGCGAGGAAGAGGCCGAGGCGTACGCGAAGAACAACCCCGACCTGGTCTGACGGCGCCGGCCGCGAACGGGGGGAGGGTGCATGCTCGCAGAGTTGCCGTGGACCGTCCTCGCCGCCCTCGCGTACGCCGCGAACGTCGGCATCGGCACGGCGAGCCTGCGCGGCCGCCGGGTGCCGCGGGCTTGGCACGGCCGCGTGTTCCTCGTGGCGCTCGCCCTCACCGCGATCGCGGCGGCGACATCGTTCCCCGATCACCCCGCCCGCGGCGCCGCGCTGATCGTCGCCCTGGTGCCACTCGCGGCGCTGCCGTTCTTCGGGCGGCCCGTGCGGCGGAGCCCGAGCACGCACATCGTCATCGGCCTCGTGGCGGCGCCGTGCTTCGCGATCGCGCTGCTGCTGTGGGCGGCGGCGGTCTTCTGACCCGGGTCGGCGCCGGTGGGAAGACCGGGGTCCGCGCCGGGTGTCTGCAGGAGTGAGAGGAAGGCGAGCATGGAGTTTCGCGATGTGCTGTTCAACCGGAGAACGACGAACGGGCCGTTCCTCCCCGATCCGGTGTCGGAGGAGCACCAGCGGCTGCTCATCGCCGCGGCGGCCTCGGCGCCGTCGCAGTTCAACAGCCAGCCCTGGCGCTTCGTGGTGATCGAGGATCGCGACACGATCGAGACGATCGCCCGGGTGAGCGGAGAGTCGATGACGGCCGTCATCGGCGAGGGGTCGTTCTTCACGCGGTACAAGCGCCATTTCAGGTTCAGCGCGGAGGAGATGGTGGAGCACCGCTCCGGCATGTACTTCGACAAGCTGCCCGCGCCTCTCCGCCCCTTCACGCGCGCCGTGTTCTCGGCGTCGGGGCTCGCGATGATGCGCATGCTCAGGGTGCCGCAGACGCTCGGCGAGGAGAATCGCAAGCTGGTGGCCGGATCGCCGCTGATCTTCGGCGTGATGCTCGACCGGGAGGAGCGCGGCGCGCATCCGCTCGCCGACTTCTACTGCCAGTTCAGCATGGGCGCCGCGGTCGAGAACATCTGGTTGACGACGGTGGAGCTCGGGATGGGCATCCAGTTCATCTCCTTCCCGATGGAGGCGCCGGAGCAGTGGGCGCGGCTGTCGCAGCTGCTCGACGTTCCCGACCATCTGGAGCTGATGGCGCTCTACCGGCTCGGGTACGTGCCGCAGGATCAGCGGCGGCCGAAGATCGACTGGTCGAGCCGCGAGCGCCGCCCGCCGTCGCAGTTCGTGTATCGGGAGTCGTGCCGCACGCCGCAGCAGGGCTGGGACGAGGAGACGCCCTGATGGCGCGGGAGGAGCGGGGGCGGGTGCGGCCGCTCCGCGTGCTGGGCATCGCCGGAGCGGTGCTCGCGGGCGTGCTGGTGATCGCCGTCGCGGCGTTCGTGATCTGGGCGAACGCGACGTATGCGGCGCAGCCCGACGCGCTCGGCGACGTGGAGCAGGACGACCGGGTGGTGCTGGCCGAGCGCGACGGCGCGGTCGTGCTGACGCCGGCGAGCGGGGCGGGGGAGCAGGGGCTCGTCTTCTTCGCGGGGGCGAAGGTGGAGCCCGAGGCGTACGCGGCGACCTTCCGGGAGACCGCGGCGCAGGGGCGCACGGTCGTCATCGTGCAGTCGTTCCTGAACCTGCCGCTGCTCGAGACGCGCCCGCTGAGCGAGTTCACGGACCTCGCTCCCGAGGTCGACGCGTGGGCGGTCGGCGGGCACAGCATGGGGGGCGTGCAGGCGTGCCGCGTCGCCGACGCCGAGCCCGAGGCGGTGGACGCGCTCGTGCTCTTCGCCTCGTACTGCGCGGACGACGCGCTCGCGCAGCGCGACGACCTCGCGGTGCTGTCACTGTCGGCGACGAACGACGGGCTCGCGACGCCCGAGAAGATCGAGGCGTCGCGCGACGATCTGCCGAAGGGCGCGGTGTTCGCGACGATCGAGGGCGGGGTGCACGCGCAGTTCGGCGCCTACGGCGAGCAGTCGGGCGACGGCACGCCGACCGTGTCGAACGAGCGGGCGCGCGACGAGATCGCCGCGGCACTCGATGGCTTCTTCGCGCTCGCGTCGAATGGAGACGGCGACGAGGGCGGAGACGGGGCCGAGGGCGGGGATCGGGAGGAGGCGGTTGCCGGTGCCCGTCGATGATGCCCGCCCGCAGGTGCTGACCGTCGGCCATTCGACCCACTCGATCGAGCGGTTCGTCGAGCTGCTCCGCGAGGCCGGGGTGGCGCGCGTCATCGACATCCGGAAGCTGCCGGGCTCCCGCCGGTTTCCGCAGTTCGACGCCGATGCGCTCGCCGATTCCCTGCGCAGCGCGGGCATCGGTTACGAGCGGGAGGAGCGCCTGGGCGGGCTGCGCTCGGCGTCGACGGCCACAGACCCCGAGGTGAACGGCTTCTGGCGCAACGCGAGCTTCCATCGCTACGCCGACTACGCCATGACGGGCGAATTCCGCGACGGCCTGAGGCGCGTGCGCGAGCTCGCGAGCGCCGACGCGCCTCCGGCCCTCATGTGCGCCGAGGCCGTCTGGTGGCGCTGCCACCGCAGAATCGTCGCGGACCATCTGGTCGCGCAGGGCGTGCGAGTGGCGCACCTCATGCCCGACGGCCGGGTGCAGCCCGCCGACCTCACACCGGGCGCCCGGCTGGCGGGAGACGGGGCGGTCAGCTACCCGGCCGACTGATACACGTCGGGGATGCCGTCGTCGTCGGCGTCGACGGAGTCGCGCAGTGCGATGCGCCGGTAGCGGCGGTTGCGCGAGCCGAGCAGCAGGGAGGCGAGCACGGCGGCGATGACGGATGCGCTGAGGATCGCGACCTTCGCGATGTCGTGCTCGGGTGCCTCGGGCGCGAAGGTGAGCTCGGCGACGAGCAGCGACACGGTGAAGCCGATGCCGGCGAGCAGGCCGACGCCGACCATGTCGATCCAGCGCAGTTCGGGGTCGAGCCGGGCGCGCAGCACCTTCGTGGTCAGCCAGGTCGAGGCGAGGATGCCGATCGGCTTGCCCCCCACGAGCGCGATGATGATCGCGTAGGTGAGCGGATGCGTGAACGCCTCCCGCAGCCCATCCACTCCGCCGAGGGGCACGCCGGCGGCGAGGAACGCGAAGACGGGAACCGCGAACCCGGCGGAGATCGGCCGGAACCGGTGCTCGAACTCCTCGGCGAGCCCGGGTGCGCCGGCGGCCTCGTCGCGGAGGCTCTTCCGGTGCAGCACGGGGATCGCGAAGCCGAGGAGCACGCCCGCGATCGTGGCGTGGATGCCCGAGGCGTGCATCAGGGCCCAGGCGACCGCTCCGACTGGGAGCAGGATGCACCACGCGGCGGCGGCGCGGCGGCTGAAGAACCGGCGGAACCGCTGCGCGACGACGGCGTAGAGCGCGATGACGGCGAGTGCGAGCAGGAGCGGGACGATCTCGATGCGCTCGGTGTAGAAGATCGCGATGATGCTGATCGCGAGCAGGTCGTCGACGACGGCGAGGGTGAGGAGGAAGATGCGCAGCGCGGGCGGCAGGTGGGAGCCGATGATGGCGAGCACGGCGACGGCGAAGGCGATGTCGGTGGCGGTCGGGATCGCCCACCCGTGATGCAGCTCGGGCCGCTGTGCGGCGATCGCGGTGTAGATGAGCGCCGGCACGAGCACGCCGCCGGCTGCGGCGGTGATGGGGACGATGGCGGAGCGGAAGCTCCGCAGGTCGCCCTCGACGAATTCGCGTTTGAGTTCAAGCCCGACGAGGAAGAAGAAGATCGCGAGCAGGCCGTCCGACGCCCAGGTGCCGAGGCTCAGCCTGAGATGCCAGGGCTCGTACCCGATCTCGAAGTCGCGCAGCGCCGCGTACGCGTCGGCCCACGGCGAGTTCGCCCAGATGATCGCGATGATCGCGGCGCCGACGAGCAGCATGCCGCCGACGGTCTCCTTGCGCAGCAGCGCGGTGATGCGGCCGGCTTCGCGGTAGCTGCCGTATGCGGGGAAGGTCGGCTCGTGCTGCTCGGGTGAATGCGACATGATGAGTCTTCATACTAATCTGCGAGCGGTGCGGCTGCAGGGCCCCGTTCGCGCTGGAGAAGGAGGCCGCATGCCCATCGTCGACGAGTCAGCATCCCGGGTCGCGCTGGTCACGGGCGCGGGGAGTGAGACCGGGATCGGGTTCGCCGCCGCTCGCGCGCTGGCGGAGGCGGGGTACCGTCTCGGCATCGCCGCGACGTCGGCCCGCATCGAGGAGCGCGCGGCCGAGCTCCGCCGCGGGGGCTGCGAGGTGGTGACGGTGGTGGCGGATCTCACGGACGCCGCCGAGGCGGATCGCGCGGTCGCGGTCGTGGTCGAGGCGTTCGGGCGGCTCGACGTGCTGGTCAACAACGCCGGGATGACGTCGATCGGCGATCCCGAGCAGCCGGCCGGCATCGGCGAGATCTCGAACGATCAGTGGGGCTCCGCGCTGCGCCGCAACCTCGACACGATGCTGTATGTGACGCGCGCGGCGACGCCGGCGCTGGTGGGGAGCGGTGCGGGGCGCGTCATCAACGTCTCGTCGCTCTCCGGCCCGGTCACCGCCTACGCGGGCGACGTCGCGTATCACGCGGCGAAGGCGGGCGCGGTCGGGCTCACGCGGGCGGCGGCGGTGGATCTCGCCGCGGATGGCGTCACGGTGAACGCGGTGGCGCCGGGGTGGATCGCGACGGGCTCGTCGACGCCGCACGAGCTGCGCATGGGCGATGCGACGCCGGTGGGCCGCTCGGGGCGTCCCGAGGAGGTGGCGAGCGCGATCGCGTGGCTCGCGCGACCCGATGCGTCGTACGTGACGGGCCAGGTGATCGTCGTCGACGGGGGCAATTCGATCATGGAGGATCGGGGCGGCCCGCTCTCCGAGTAGGCCGCGCGCACGACTGCGGGGGCCGACGGATTCCGCCGGCCCCCGCAGACGTGCAGCGAGTCGCTCAGTAGTGCGCGGGCGGGTCGCTTCCGGGGAACGAGTCCTCGCCCCACTCGTCGGCGACGGCATCGGCGTGCTCGTGCGAGACCTCGTTCGATCCCGGGTGCTCCGCGATGTCGTCGTGGGTCTTCGCGTTCTCGGTGACGTCCTGCGACTCCTCGTCGCCGGGCAGCTGATCGTCTGTGGCGTGGTCGGCCATGCGTGCTCCTTCCGGTTCGCACCGTGCGGCGAGGGATCCGCCGCGCAGTACCTCCATCGTCCGAGCGTGCACGTCACTGCGCAAGCCCCTGGCATCAGGGGTGCCGCATGTGTCTAGCGGCGCGCGCGGCCGTCAGGCGCCGCCGGAGCGATGCTCGATGATCGCCGCCGCCGCGCCGCGCGCGACGCCCGATCCCCGGCCCGACGCGCCGCCCGGTTCGCGCAGGCGCATCGCGAGGTCGCCCGTGACGATGAGCAGCAGCTGCTCGGCCAGGTCGGGCGCGCGACCCCCCGCGATCGGTGCGGCGAGTTCGGCGAGGCGGCTCCGCATGCCCTCGGTGTCGGTGCTCACGGCGCGGGCGACCTCGGGCGGGGCGGAGGCGTACTCGGCCGAGGCGGCGAGGAACGCGCACCAGCGCGACCCGTGCGGCTGCTCGCGGAACACCTCGAGCGCGTCGAAGATCGCGAGCAGTCGGCCGATGTCGTCGGGGGCCTGCGCGATCGCATCCTCCCAGACCGCGATCCAGGCGCGGTGCCGCCGCTCGAGCACGGCGGCCAGCAGCGCGTCCTTGCTCGGGTAGCCGCGGTAGAGGGTGGCGGGGGAGACGCCCGCACGTGCGGTGACCGCGTCGATGGGGGTCGCGGCGATCCCGCGGGTGAAGAACAGGTCTTCCGCGGCGTCGAGAATGCGGCGTTCCGTCGTCGGCCTGAGCGGCATGGCTATACTCTAGACGAGCGCAAAGTGAAACGCTCGTTATTGTTTGGGGGTGATGCGTCGATGCAGCATCGCTCGGTCTCGTGGCACGCCGCTCGCGCCGTCGCCCTCACCGCCGCCGGCACGGCGCTGATCGCGGCGACGTACGGCCTCGTGAGGCTCGCATTCGGGCTGCACCTGCCCGAGATGGGTGCGGAGTTCGGCCTCGACACGGCCGATCTCGGACTGGTCTCCGCGGCGGCCTCGGTGGTCTACGGCCTCGGCGCGGGCATCGGATTCCTCGTCGGCGACCGCCTGCCTCGCGCGCTCGTGGTCGCCGCCGGCCTCACCGCCGGGTGCGGCGCGATCGGCATCGCGCTCGCCCAGCACTCGGGAGTCTTCGTCGCGGCGGCGATTGCGAGCTCGGCGGGCGCCGGATTCGCCTCCCCGGCGCTCGTGCGCATCATCCACCGGTCGGCGCCCGAGCCGTCGCGCGCGACGATGCAGGCTGTGGTGAACGCGGGCACGGGCCCCGGCCTGGTCGCGGCCGGATCCAGCGCGTGGGCGCTCGCGCCCGACTGGAGACTCGCCTGGATCGTGGCCGGCGCCGCGACGGCGATCGCCGCCGTCGCGGTGCTCGCGCTCGACCGGCCGGCGGGAACGGAGTCTGCGGCCGCCCATCGCGCGCCGCCGCTGAGCTGGTGGGTCGCGCATCGCGCGCCCCTCGTCGCGGCCGCCGGCTTCGGCTTCGGCGCGGCCGCGATCTGGAACTACGGGCGGGCCGTGCTCGTCGCGGCCGGTGCACCGGAGTCGAGCTCACTGCTCGCCTGGGTGCTGCTCGGCGTCGGCGGCGCCGCGGTGATCGGCACGGCCCCGCTCGCCCGGCGACTCCGGCCGGGCTCCCTCTGGGCGCTCTCGACGATCCCGGCGGCGGTCGCGACCGCACTGCTCGGGCTGCTGCCCGGCGAGCTCGTGCTGTGCGGCGCCGCGTGCCTGGTCTTCGGCTGGGGGTACGTCACCGCGACCGGTGCGCTCATCGAATGGACGACGCAGATCGACGGCGCGCGGGCGGCCACCGGCACCGCCGTGCTGTTCGTGGTGTTCATGCTCGGCCAGGCCGCTGGTGCGGCGGCGGTGGGCGCGATCCTCGAATCGGTCGGACCCGCCGCGGCGTTCGCCGTCGCCGCCGCGATCGCCGGCGCCTCCGGGCTGCTCGGCGCTGAGCGGCTCACCCGCTCAGGGCGGCCCGCATGCTCCAGATCGGAGGGCGCTCCGGGCGCTCGACGTGCTCCTCGACCGTGAACCCGTGCCGTTCGTAGAGGCGCACATTGCGGGGGTCTGAGGTGGTGAGCGCGATCTCCGCGCCCCCGACGTCGTCTACCGCGTCGAGCGCGAAGCGGAGCAGCGCCGAGGCGAGGCCCCGCCCCTGCAGCTCGGGAGCGACGCCGAGCGTCTCGAGCCGCCACGCGCGCCCGCTCGGCTCGGGGGCCTCGATCCTGCTGATCCGCTCCCCGTGCAGCGCGACGATCCGCTCCACGGTCTGCGCATCGGGATCGGGCGCGGCCGGCGGTACGAGGGCGATGACCCCCGCGCGGTCGTGTGTCACCCCGACGACGCCGTGCCGGTGCGCGTACCCGAGGTACAGCGACTGCAGTTCGAGCAGCCGCGCCGCGTAGTCGGTCTCGGGAATCACGAACCGGGTCCACGGGTACGCCGCGAACGCCGCTGCCAGGGTGCGGGCCGCCGCGTCGAGGTCGTCGGCGCGGGCGCGCCGGACAGCCGGTTCCATCGTGGGCTCCTTCGGGGGTCGATCAGGGAGGGGCGAACGTCTCATCGTCGCATCTTCACGCCGGCTCGCCGATTCGCCGGTTCACCGGCTCGCGGGCTCATGCGAGCATCCGGAGGAGGAGCGCGACCGCACCCCAGCCGTTGACGATGAGGTGCACCGCGATGATCGCGGTCAGGTTGCGGTACCGCCACCACATGATGCCGACGAGGAGCCCGAACGAGCCCTGCACGACGACGACGCGTGCGAGGTCGAGCAGCACGTCGCCGCTGCCGTGCGAGCCGACGTGCATGAGCGCGAAGAGCAGGGCGGTGAGCGCGATGCCCGGCCAGGCGCCGAGCGCGGCCTCGAGGCGGGTCTGCAGCCACCTCCGGTAGAACAGCTCCTCCCCGACACCGGCCGTGAGGGCGGTGAGCAGCGCGGCGACGGCGAAGTACGCGGGGTCGACGTCGGGCGCCGATGCCGAGGGGTTCCACGGCGCGACCTGCGAGAGCGCGGTCCACACGACGATCACGAGCGCCGGGGCCCACCATCGCCACGACCCCGGCGCGCGGTCGATGCGCACGCCCTTGATCGTCGCCACCACCGCGGCGGCCGCGACGGTGATCAGCAGGAACTTCACGAGGAGGTACGCGGGGGAGCCGCCGATGTCGAGTGCGAGCACGAGCGCGGGGAAGAGCGCGGCGATCGCCAGCAGCGCCCAGAGCGACGATGCGAGTCGCGCGGGCGACGTGCCGATCGCCGGCTGCGGCGCCGCACGGGGCGGAATCGCGAGGGTGAGCGCGATGCCCGCGGCAGCCGGTAGCAGCGTCACCCACCACGGAACCGTCGGGGCCCCCGGATCCCGCGAGACGGGCGCCCCGCCCGGGAGGGCGACGAGCACGGTCACCAGCGACACGGCGCCGAGCGCGCCGCACGCGAGCAGGACGGCCGTGCCGAGGCGGCTCTGAGTACGCATGTATCCATCGTGCCAGGTCGACGGCGTCTGCGCGCGGAAACAGCAGAACCCCGCCGCGACCGCGACGGGGTTCTGAACAACTGGTGCGCCCCAAGGGATTCGAACCCCTGACCTTCTGATCCGTAGTCAGATGCTCTATCCAGCTGAGCTAGGGGCGCCCGTTGGTTTCCCAACTCGAAAGAGACTACACGAGACCCCGGCAAAAGGAAAATCAGGGCGCCGCGACACCCGACGGCCGCGCGTGTCGCGGGTGCGCGGTACCCTGGAACGCGTGTCACTGAGCCCAGAACTCGCCCGCGCGGAAGCACTGATCCGCGAGATCGCCAACTACCCGTCGCCGGGCGTCCTCTTCCGCGACATCACGCCGCTCCTCGGCGACGCCGCCGCGCTGCGCGCGACCGTCGACGCCCTGATCGAGCCGTTCAGCGGCGCCTTCGACGTCGTGGCGGGGCTCGAGGCCCGCGGCTTCCTGCTCGCGAGCGCCGCGGCGTACGCCAGCGGCACCGCGCTCATGCCCGTGCGCAAGGCGGGCAAGCTGCCGCGGCCGGCCGCCAGCGTCGGCTACCAGCTCGAGTACGGCACCGCCGAGGTCGAGGCGCACGACGACTTCGCGCCGGGCACCCGCGTGCTGCTCATCGACGATGTGCTGGCGACCGGCGGCACCCTCGCCGCCGCGCACGAGCTCATCGAGCGCCTGGGGTACGTCGCAGCGGGCACGTCGGTGCTCTTCGAGATCGACGGGCTCGGCGGGCGCGAGACCGTGGGCGACGCGGCGCTGCACACGGTGTTCCGCAGCTGACGCCCGCGGCCACGGTTCGATGAGACCTCGCAGCATGAGCGGCTCCGCCGCATGAGCCGGGCGCCGAAGCGCAGCAGCCGGCGGCTTCCGGCCCCCGACTTCTTCGATCTCGCGGGGAGCGACCCCGAGCTGCTCGCGTCGGGCCGCATCCCCGATCCGCAGCCCGGCCACACCCCGCTGTTCCGCTGGCTCGCCCGCGTGCTGCAGTGGGTCGAGCAGCGCCTCCGGGCGCGCGGCGACGCGTCGCTGCGGAACGCGATCCGCGCCTTCTGGGCGCTCGTCGCCCTCGTCGGGGTGTTCCTCATGGTGGGGCCGGTCATCAACGAACCGCTCGACTTCGACGACGTCATCGCGTCGGCCGAGATCGACGACGTCGACTGGATCGCCCGAGACGCGAGCATCGCGTACGTCGTCGACCGCGACGCGGAAGGCGGCTTCGTCGCGACGGTGAGCGAGCGCTTCGACGCCGAGTTCCGCAACGGGCCCGAGTCGAGCGTCGCGCGCACGCTGCTGAGCGAGTACCACGGCCACGACGTGGGCGTCGCGCTCACGAGCGCCACCATCGACGGCGCCGAGGCCGAGGTCGACGTGCGCGACGCCCCGACCACCACCGAGCTGCGGCTCTCCCGCAGCGACGGGGAGCCGCTCTCGGGCACGCAGCAGATCGCCATCACCTACGAGCTGCACGACCTCGTCGTCAGCGACGTCGACGAGGCGACCGACCGCGCCGTCGACAGCTTCGACTGGCCGCTGTTCGCCCCGACCTGGCCGCAGGCCACGCAGGGCATCGACGTCTCGCTCACGCTCGCCCCCGAGCTCGACGATGCGCTCGTGCGGGCGCCGCAGGCGTACGTGGGGTGGCTGCTCATCAGCGGCACCGAATGGCTGACCCCCGAGGGGGAGAGCGCCGACGGGGTGCGCTACGCGTTCTCGAACGACGACGCGCTGCCGCCGAACGCCGACCTCTACGTGAGCGCCACGTTCGAGCCGGGCACCTTCGCGCAGCCCGACACCACCGCGCTCTTCTGGGTGCAGACCTACGGCCCGCTGCTGCCGCTGGTGCTGCTCGCCGTGCTCACGCTCTTCGCGTTCGCCGCGCGGCGCGTCGTGTGGGCCGACAGCGCCGGCGATCCGTGGTTCCTGCCGCGCAGCGAACCGCCCGAGGGGCTGCCGCCGATGCTCGCCGCCGAGCTCATGGGCAGGCGCCGCCACGTCGAGCTGATCGCCGAGCTCGAGCAGGCGCCGCGCGGATCGGGCGACCGCCGAGAGGCATGGCTGCGCCGCCTCGCCCGCGCCGCGCGCCGGGCCGGCACCGCGGGCAATACGCCGACCGTGCTGCGGCGTACCGGGTCGTGGGGCAACAGCGACGCGGCGGTGCGGGAGGGCCTCCGGTGGGTGCCCGACAGCTATGTGCGCGACTTCTTCACGGTGGCTCCCATCGCGATCATGCTGCTGCAGTGGGGGCTGCTGCGCCAGCTCTCGCACCAGGTGATCCTCGCCGTCGTCTGGTGGCCGGCCGTCTTCGTGCTCGTCTCGACCGCGCTGGCGATCCTGTCGAACATCGCGGTGTCGCGGCCCCGCCCGCTCACCCGCGCGGGCGCCCGCACGATGCAGCAGCTGAAGGGCATCGACGTCTGGGCGCGCACCACGCGGCTGCTCGACCGCGGGCCGCTCGACGACCCGCTGCTGCCGTACGCGCTGCTCTTCGAGCGCCCGCGCCGCGCCGGCCGGGCGATCATCGGGCAGGCGGCGGCGGAGACCGGTGATCGCGGGGTCGTGCGCGGCTGGCGCACGGAGCACTTCGTGAGCGCCCCCGCCCTGCTCGGGCTGACGGCGGCCGCGGCGGTGCTCGCGGGATCGATCGTCATGGTCTCGACGCAGCCGTCGCCGTACCGCGTCGACAACGACTTCGTCACCTGGTCGCACGACCTGCCCGGAACGCTCTACACCGAGGTCTCCGGCTTCGACATATCGGCCGAGCTGACCCGCGGCGACGACGGAGCGGCGCGGCTCGACGTCGTCGAGCGGCTCGACGTGGTGTTCGACGACTCGTCTTCGAAGGTGCCGCAGTTCGCGAAGGAGTGGCCGACCGAGCGTCTCGGCCAGTCGCTCGGGTTCGACCTGCGATCCGTCACGATCGACGGCGAGCCCGCCCCGCACACGGAGCTGCCGCAGCCCGAGACGCGCAGCCTCGCGATGCTCACGCAGTTCTCCGAGGTGCTCTCGGGCGAGCACGAGATGGAGATCGCCTACTCCCTGCGCAGCGCGGCGGTGGATGCGCCGGGCTTCGACGCGGGGCAGCAGGTGCGGTGGGCGGCATGGCTGTCGCACTGGGAGCACGAGTACTACGCCGAGCCCGGCGACTACTTCGGCGCGAAGCTGCCCGTGCGCCCGCTCCGCGTGCAGCTCACCGTCGCCCCTGACCTCGTCGAGGAGCTGACGGACGCGGGGTGGCTCGATTCCGATCCGGATCGCACGCGCATTCCATTGGAGCGGGGCAACGTCGCCAAGCCCTGGGTCGCCGAGCAGAGCTTCTACACGGACGAGCCCGAGCTCGAGGATCGCACGCACTACGAGCTGCGCATCGGGTCGGAGCGGGAGCGGGCCGACGGGGCGCTCGTCGTCGAGATCGACGCCGACCGCGTGGAGTCCCGCGTGGCGGAGGACTTCACGACGGGCGCGCCCGCGGGCGACTGGACGGTCGATGCCGACATCAACGAGTCGCTCGACGCGTACGCGCTCGATCTGAACGGCGACCTGGGTGCGCTGCTGCACTTCTCGCCGGGCACCTTCGCGCACGTCGAGGAGGGGGCGTTCGCGCAGTACGACCGGGAGGTCAACCTGCCGTTCGTCGTGCTCTTCGGCATGCTGGGCGCCGTGGTCGCGGCATCGGTCGGCGTCATCGCGTTCGCGGCGCGGGCGCGGCGCGGGGCCAGCGCGAGCCTGCGCGTCACGTCGTGGCTGACGGTGCCGCTCCTCGCGGTGGCGCAGTGCGTGGTGTTCTGCTGGGTGGTGCTGCCGATGGCGGGGGACGACGTCAGGGGCGGCGGGGCGATCGCGCTCGGCGCGCTCATGCTGACGGCCGTGATCACCCAGGCGGTCCTCGTCGCGCGCCGCATGCCGCCGCGAGGCCGGAACGGAGCAGAATAGTGGGCATGACCGAAATCGACGCCACGGCCGCGTTCCTCGCCGCCCGGGATCAGCTGCTCGCCCTCGCCGGGGAGCCGGAGCGCCAGCGCACCGAGTTCGCGTGGCCCGACGTCGGCGACGCGTTCAACTGGGCGCACGACGTGTTCGACGTGCTGGCCGAGGGCAACGACACGACGGCGCTGTGGATCGTCGAGGAGGACGGGAGCGAGCTGAAGCGCTCGTTCGCGCAGCTCAAGCAGCGCTCGGATCAGGTCGCGAACTGGTTCCGCGGCATCGGCGCGAAGCGGGGCGACGTCGCGATGCTGATGCTGGGCAACCGCGTCGAGCTGTGGGAGATCATGCTCGCCGCGATGAAGCTCGGCGTCGTGCTGCTGCCCACGTCGGTGGTGCTCGGCCCCCACGAGCTCGTCGACCGCGTCGAGCGCGGCACGGTTCGGTGGGTGTTCGCCGCCGCCGAGGATGCGATGAAGTTCGGCGAGGTGCCGGGCGACTACCGCGGCGTCGGGGTCGGCTTCGACGCGGCCACGGCCGATCAGCGCGCCCGCCTGTACGACTGGACCCGGTACGAGGAGTCGTCGGCGGGATCGCTCGCCCCCGTCGCGAAGACCACGTCGAGCGATGACGCGGCGCTGCTGTACTTCACCTCGGGCACCACGAGCCTGCCGAAGATCGTCGTGCACTCGCACACCAGCTACCCGCTGGGGCACCTCACCACGCTCTCCTGGCTCGGCGTGCGCCCCGGCGATACGCACCTCGTGATCAGCGCCCCGGGCTGGGCGAAGCACGCCTGGTCGAGCTTCTTCGGGCCGTGGCACGTCGGGGCGACCGTCTTCGTCGCGAACTACGCCCGCTTCGACGCCGAGTTCCTCGTCTCCGAGCTCGACCGCGCGGGCGTCAGCACGTTCTGCGCGCCTCCCACGGTGTGGCGCATGCTCATCCAGAGCGAGCTGACCCGCAAGCCGCGCGCGCTGCGCGAGATCGTCTCGGCGGGCGAGCCCCTGAACCCCGAGGTGATCGCCCGCATCCGCGACTGGTGGGGTCTCGAGATCCGCGACGGATACGGCCAGACCGAGACGACCGCGCTCATCGGCAACCTGCCCGGCGACCCCATCGTGCCGGGCGCGATGGGGCGGGCGCTGCCCGGCGTCTCGGCGGTGCTCATCGACCCGACGACGGGCGACGAGGCCGACGAGGGCGAGATCTGCCTGCGACTCGAACCGGAGCGCCCCGTCAACCTCATGCCGGGGTACTACGGCGATGCGGCGGCCACCGCCCGCGCCACGCGCGACGGGCTCTTCCACACCGGCGACGTGGCGCAGCGGGGGGAGGACGGCGTGCTCACCTTCGTCGGCCGCACCGATGACATCTTCAAGTCGAGCGACTTCAAGGTGTCGCCCTTCGAGGTCGAGAGCGCGCTCATCGAGCACGCGTTCGTCGCCGAGGCCGCCGTCGTCGGGGCCCCCGACGACACCCGGCTCAACGTCACCAAGGCGTACGTGTCGCTCGCGTCGGGCGTCGAGGCGGGCGAGGCGACCGCCCGTGCGGTGCTCGCCCACGCCCGCGGCGCGCTTCCCCCGTACATGCGGGTGCGCCGCGTCGAGTTCTTCGAGCTGCCGAAGACCACCTCGGGCAAGATCCGCCGCATCGAGCTCCGTCAGCGCGAGGAGGCGGCGCACGCGGCCGGCGAGCGCATCGCGACCGAGTGGCGCGAAGAGGATTTCCCGGGCCTCAAGGGCTGAGCGGTGCGGATCGGCGCGCGGGCGGCGCCCCGCACGCTCGCGGCCGATCCGCCGTCACGCGGCGTCACGCAATTGCCGTGCCGGCGATGCTGCCGGATAGTTTCGAGGTATGACGCAGATCGAAACCACCACCGCGGGGAGCCTGCCCCGCACGCAGGCCCTCATCGAGGCGAACGCCGCACGCACCTTCGCCGACGACGGCCTGACCCTGCAGTCGACGCCCGAGTTCGACGCGCTCGTCGCGGAGGCCGTGCGCGACGTTGTGGCGCGCCAGCGCGACCTCGGCATCACACAGCCGGGCGACGGCGAGTTCGGCAAGGCGATGTCGAACGCGGTCGACTACGGCGCCTGGTGGACGTACTCGTTCCAGCGCACCTCGGGGCTCACCGTCACCGAGCGCAACATCTTCACGCAGGAGCCGGTGCGCTCGACGCCCGGCAACATCCAGCTGACCTCGTTCCCCGACCGCCGCGACTGGGTCCGCTTCTCCGAGGCGTACCAGGACGGCATCAGCACGGGCACGAACGCGACGCCCTTCCCCACCACCACCGATGCGATCACCTACACGGGCCACGACCTCGTCGAGACCGACACCCGCAACCTGCGGGCCGCCCTCCAGCCGGGCGAGCAGGGGTTCATCACGGCGATCGCGCCGGGCTCGGCCGCGCGCATCCAGAACGACTTCTACCCCACGGAGCAGGCGCACATCGATGCGTGGGTCGCGGCGCTGCGCGAGGAGTACCGGGCCATCACCGACGCGGGCCTGATCGTGCAGCTCGACGATCCGTCGCTCGCCGAGAACTGGGATCAGATCAACCCGGAGCCCTCGGTCGAGGACTACCTCGCGTTCACGCAGATCCGCATCGACGCGATCAACGAGGCGATCGCGGGCCTGCCGAAGGAGCAGATCCGTCTGCACCTCTGCTGGGGCTCGTGGCACGGCCCCCACACCACCGACATCGAGCTGAAGCACATTCTGAAGACCGTGCTCGGCGCCAACGTCGGCCAGATCTCCTTCGAGGCTGCGAACGCCCGTCACGAGCACGAGTGGGCGGTGTGGGAGGAGAACCGGAGCATCATTCCCGACGACCTGATTCTCGTGCCCGGCGTGGTGGGTCACTCGACGAACCTCGTCGAGCACCCCGACCTCGTCGCTCAGCGCATCCAGCGCTTCACGAACGTCGTCGGAGCGGATCGCGTCATCGCGTCGACCGACTGCGGCCTCGGCGGGCGCGTGCACCCGCAGATCGCGTGGGCGAAGCTCGAGGCGCTCGGCGAGGGCGCGCGCCGCGCGGCGAAGCTCGCCTGAGCGGCGGCGCCGGGCGGGGCGCTCCCGGGGCGGGGCGCTCACGGGCGGGGCGCTCACGGGCGGGGCGCTCCCGCGGCGGCCCCGCGTGTTCGGGGCTCTGATCAGCCGTCTGAGCGGAGCAGCGCGTAGGTGCGGGCGAGGCGCTCGCGCCACCACTCCACGCGATCCGGCGACGCTCGGTGGTGTTCGAGCAGCGCCGCATCGAGCGCGGGTCGTCGCACGGGGATCGAGCCGCACTCGGGCACGAGCGGCGACGCGGTGACGTCGCCGTCGAGCAGCGCGACCGTGCCGAGCCCGCACGCGCCGGCGAGCAGGTCGGTGGGGAGGGCCGCCGCGAGCTGCAGCCCCATCGCGATGCCCGCGGAGGTGTCGAGCGCGCTCGAGACGACGACCGGCAGCCCGGCCTGCTCGACGATCGAGAGCGCTCTGCGCACGCCGCCGAGCGGCTGCGCCTTGACGATGAGCAGGTCGGCGGCGCCGGCTCGGGCGACGGCCAGCGGATCCTCGGCCTTGCGCACGCTCTCATCGGCTGCGATGCGCACCTCGACGCCCAGCTCCCCGATCCGCTCGCGCACCGCGACCAGCTCGCCGACGCTCGCGCTCGGCTGCTCCGCGTAGTCGAGATCGCAGGCGGCGAGCTGCGCGAGCGCCGCAACCGCCTCGTCGACCGACCAGCCCCCGTTCGCATCGACGCGCACGCGACCCTCCGGTCCGAGCGCCTCGCGCACCGCCCGAACTCGCGCGATGTCGTCGGCGAGGCTCTGTCCGCGCTCCGCGACCTTCACCTTCGCGGTCGTGCAGCCGGGGAATCGGACGAGGATCGCCTCGACCTCATCCGCTCGCACCGCCGGAACCGTCGCGTTCACCTCGATGCGCTCGCGCCGAGCGGCCGGCTGCTCACGCCACCCGAAGTCGAGGGCCGCCGCGAGCCACGGCGCCGCCTCCGCGTCGTCGTACTCGACGAACGGCGAGAACTCGCTCGCGCCCTCGGGGGCGTCGAACACGACGGCCTCCCGCACCGAGATGCCGCGGAAGCGGGTGCGGGTCGGGATCGCGACGACGTGCGCGGCGGCGATGATCTCGTCGAGGGCGGGCGGGCGGGCGGGCGTCATGCCTCGATCCTGCCACGTCGGGCTTCGGGCGCGCCCCCGTGCGCGCCGCGGCGCAGGACCGCGCTCGCCCCGCCCTCATCGCTGCGCACGGCTCCGATCCGACGTTCTGAGATCCCGGACACGGGCTGCGAGCGCGCCCTCCGCCGAGCCGCGCACGGTGCATACGCTGGCCGAACCGCAGTACCCGCACCGATGCGACGACGAAACGAGACACGGACGATGCAGACCGAAACTCCCGGCTCCGAGAGCCTCATGACTCGCGAGATCCGCACCATCGAGCGCGTTCCCGACGCGGAGCGCCACGGGCGGGTCGGCAACCAGTTCTCGCTCTGGTTCGGCGTGAACCTGCAGATCACCGCGGTCGTCGACGGCGCGATCGCCATCACATTCGGCGCCGAGGCCATGGCGGCCATCGTCGGCCTGTTCATCGGCAACGTCATCGGTGGCATCACGATGGCGCTGCACTCGGCGCAGGGGCCGCGCCTCGGCCTGCCGCAGATGATCTCCAGCCGCGTGCAGTTCGGCGTCAAGGGGGCCGCACTGCCCCTCGTGCTCACGATCCTCATGTACCTCGGATTCCAGATGACGAGCGTCGTGCTCTGCGGGCAGGCCCTCAACCTCATCTTCGGCTGGAATGCGCCCGTCTGGGGCATGGTGCTGTTCGGGCTCATGACGACCTGCGTCGCCGTCGTCGGCTACCGGCTCATCCACATGATCGGCCGCATCGCATCCGTCGTCGGCCTCATCGGCTTCGGCTACGTCGCCATCCGCCTCTTCGCGGGGTACGACGTGCAGTCCGCCTTCGGCCAGGTCGACTTCACCTGGGCGTCGTTCATCCTCGCCATCGCGCTCGCCGCAGGCTGGCAGATGACCTTCGCACCCTACGTCGCCGACTACTCGCGCTATCTGCCGCAGCGCACCTCGGTGCGGGCCACGTTCTGGAGCACCTTCCTCGGCTCCGTGATCGGCGCCCAGATCGCGATGACCCTCGGCGTGCTCATCGCCGGAGCCCTCGGAACCGACGCATTCCTCGCCAGCCAGATCGGCAGCCTCGGCGAGATCGCCGGAGGCGGGCTCGTCGCGATCCTCATCTACGTCGTCATCGTCGTGAACAAGCTCTCAGTCAACTCCCTGAACGCGTACGGCGGCTTCATGTGCATCCTCACGATCATCACCGGATGGACCAGCCACCGGCGCGTGTCGCAGACCATGCGCACCGGCATCATCGTGGGCTTCACCGTGTTCGCCACCGTCGTCGCACTCATCGCCAACGAGGTGGGGTTCCTCTCGGTGTTCAAGAACTTCGTGCTCGCGCTGCTCACCGTCTTCATCCCGTGGAGCGTGATCAACCTCGTCGACTACTACCTGATCTCGAAGGAGCGCGTCGACATCCCGGCCCTCTACGACGCCGACGGGCCCTACCGCGCCTTCAACTGGGTCGCGATCACGAGCTACGGCATCGGCGTGCTGGCGCAGGTGCCCTTCATGAGTCAGGCGCTCTACACCGGCCCCGTCGCGCAGGCGCTCGGAGGTGCCGACCTCTCGTGGCTCGTCGCGATCGTGGTGACCTTCGCCGTGTACACCCCGTGGGCGCGCCGCACGCAGTACGTGCCCGACCGGCTCATCACGGAGCGTCCCGCGGATCAACCCGGCGACCCGGCCCCCTCCACGAGCCGCGCCCTAGGCTAGGGGCATGACGCAGCAGGTATCCGAGCTCTTCGACCCCGCCGAGTGGGAGGTCGCCCCCGGCGCCGACCGCTACACCGACATCACGTCGCACCTGAGCCGCGACGGGCGCATCGCGCGCGTGGCGTTCGACCGCCCCGAGGTGCGCAATGCGTTCCGGCCCCGCACCGTCGACGAGCTCGCCGACGCGCTCGAACGCGCCCGGGTGAATCCCCGGGTCGGCGTCGTGCTGCTCACCGGCAACGGACCGAGCCCCAAAGACGGCGGCTGGGCGTTCTGCTCGGGCGGCGATCAGCGCATCCGCGGCCGCGACGGCTACCAGTACTCCGATGACGAGACCGGGGTGGGGCCGGAGGCGGCCGCTCGAGCCGGGCGCCTGCACATCCTCGAGGTGCAGCGGTTGATCCGCTTCATGCCGAAGGTCGTCATCGCGCTCGTGCCCGGGTGGGCGGCCGGCGGCGGCCACTCGCTCAACGTCGTCTGCGACCTCACCATCGCGAGCCGCGAGCACGCCAAGTTCAAGCAGACCGACGCCGACGTGGGATCGTTCGACGCCGGCTACGGCAGCGCCTACTTCGCGAAGCAGGTCGGCCAGAAGTTCGCGCGCGAGATCTTCTTCCTCGCCGAGGAGTACTCGGCCGACCGCGCCCGTGAGATCGGCGCCGTGAACGCGGTCGTGCCGCACGAGGAGCTCGAACGCACCGGAATCGCCTGGGCGCGGACGATCCTCGGCAAGTCGCCGACCGCGATCCGCATGCTCAAGTACGCGATGAACGCCGTCGACGACGGAATCGTCGGCCAGCAGCTCTTCGCCGGGGAGACGACGCGCCTCGCCTACGGCACCGACGAGGCGGTCGAGGGCCGCGATTCGTTCCTCGAGAAGCGCGACCCCGACTGGTCCCCGTACCCCTACTACTACTGAGCGGCGGTGCGGCGGGCGGGCGGCGGTGCCGCCCCCGCCGTCCGTCGTCCGCCCCGCCGCCCCGCCGCCCCGCCGCCCCGCCGCCCCGCCGTCCGCCGCCGTCCGCCGCCCGCCCCAAACCGGAGCGGGGTCACTTTCGGAGGGTGTTGCGGCGTCTCACCGCTCCGACACGCTCCGAAAGTGACCCCGCTCGCACGGCGGGCGGTTCCGAGCACGGCGGGCGGGCCGAACGCGACCGCTCGCACGGCGCGCGGCCTGTGCACGGCGGCGCGGAGTACCCTGGACGGGTGACTTCGCCCCACCGACTCCGCGCGATTCCGACCGAAGATCGAGCCTGGTTGACCGCCGCCCTCGCCGATGCGCTGCACGGCGGCGCTCCGGTGGTTCCGCTGGCGCCCGGGGCCGACGCCGACGAGGTCGCCGTGCTGCAGCAGCAGGAGCTTCCCGAGGGCACCGCGGTGGTGGTGCGCACGTCGGGATCGAGCGGTCGGCCGAAGGCGGTCGCGCTCTCGGCCGATGCACTGCGCGCGAGCGCCGAGGCGACGGCTGAGCGGTTCGGCGGGCACGGGCAGTGGCTGGTGGCGCTGCCGACGCAGCTCATCTCGGGCTTGCAGATGCTGGTGCGCAGCGAGCTCGCCGGCACGCAGCCCGTGTTCTTCGACGGGCGGTTCGACGCGGCCGCGTTCCTCGATCGGGCGGAGGCCCTCGACGCCGAGCGGCGCTTCGTCTCGCTGGTGCCGGTGCAGTTCGCGCGGCTGATCGATCTCGCCGAGCGGGATCGCGCCGCCGCCGACGTGCTGCGCCGCTTCGACGCGGTGCTCGTGGGCGGCCAGACGATGAGCGTATCGCTGCGCAGTCGCGCGCACGAGCTCGGTGTGGCGCTGCGGCGCAGTTACGGCATGACGGAGACGGCGGGCGGCTGCGTGTACGACGGCGTCGAGATCGGCGATACTCGCGTGCGCATCCGCGGCGGAGAGGTGCAACTGGCGGGTTCCTCGCTCGCGCTGGGCTACGTCGGCGATCCCGAGCTCACCGATCGGGTGTTCATCACCGAGACGGGTCGCGACGGGGCCCCGGTGCGCTGGTATCGCACGGGTGATTCGGGCGAGCTGCTCGGCGGCATGCTCACGGTGACGGGGCGCCTCGACCGGGTGATCGTCTCGGGAGGCGTCAACGTGTCGCTCGACGAGGTGGAGCGCGTGGTGCGCGAGCAGCCCGGCTGGGCCGGCGCGGTGGCGCTCGGCGCTCCGCACCCCGAGTGGGGGGAGCGGGTGTCGCTCGTCGTCGACCTCGATCGGGGTGCCGCGGGTGAGCGTCTCGCCTTCGATCGGGTGCGGGAGGTGCTGCGCGCGTCGCTCGGTCCGGCTGCGGCGCCGGAGTGGGTGACCGAGATGGACGAGGTGCCGCGGCTTGCGGGCGGCAAGCCCGATCACGCGGCGATCGAGGCGTGGATGGGCCGGTTGCGGTCGAGTTCCGATGAGGTGCGGCGCGCGGGCGCTGCGGTGACGGGCGACGCGGGTGCGCGTCGAGAGAAGGATGAGTCGTGAATCAGGCGAGGGATCGACGGCGCTCGGGCAATCCGGCGGCCCGGGCGGCTGCTGAGCGGCAGGCTGCGGCGGGCGCTGCGCCGCGCATCACGTGGCGCAACTGGGTGGGCGGCGCGCGCCTGCGCACGCTTCCGCTCGCCGTTGCGCCCGTCGCTGCGGGCAGCGGCATCGCGTACATGGTGCAGGGCTTCTCGCTGACGTTGAGCCTGCTGGCGCTCGCCGTCGCCGTGTTTCTGCAGATCGGGGTGAACTACGCGAACGACTACTCCGACGGGGTGCGGGGCACCGACGAGTTCCGCGTGGGCCCGGCCCGCCTCACCGGTTCGGGGCTGGTGAACCCGAAGCGGGTGCTCGCGCTCGCGCTCGTATTCTTCGGGCTCGCCGCCGTGGCGGGCCTCGTCGCGGTGGTGCTCAGCGGGCGCTGGTGGTTCCTCGCGCTCGGCGCGGTCGCGATCGTGGCGGCCTGGTTCTACACGGGGGGCAAGCGCCCCTACGGGTATGCGGGCCTGGGCGAGGTCGTGGTGTTCGTGTTCTTCGGGATCGTCGCGACGGTCGGCACGGTGTGGCTGCAGACGGACATCGAGGTGCAGGAGCCCTGGATCGCGGGCGCCGGGGTGGGGTTCTTCGCCGTCGCCGTGCTCGTGGTGAACAATCTGCGCGATATTCCGACGGATCGGCTGGCGGGCAAGCGCACTCTCGCGGTGCGCATCGGGGATCGGGCGTCGCGCATCCTCTACGTGGTGTGCGTGCTGCTGCCCTTCGCCGTGCCGGCGCTCTACGCGGTGGCCCAGCCCGGCATGATCCTCGTCTGGTTCGTGCTGCTCATCGCCGTTCCCGCGTCGGTGATCACGCTGACCGCGAAGACGCCGCGCGAGCTGATTCTCGTGCTGCAGCTCACGAGCCTCGCGGCGCTGGCGTACGGCGTGCTGCTGGGCATCGCGTTCGCGTTCTGAGTCGCCGAGCGGGGAGGATCTCGGACCGCACGACGCGGTGCTTGTGCGCGAGCGCGCCGCCTGGATAAGCTGAGGCCCGGAAACCCTGAACCCGGAGAGGAGCGCCCCATGGCAATCATCGGCACGTCATCGGCATCGCGACTTTCCGGCGCTCCGCAGCCGGGCGAGTAGCCGCCGCGGCCCGATCGCGGGCCGCCGCCTCCCAGCTCCAGACCTCCGCACTCCCTCTTCTCGCGCCCCGCGCCGCCCGCCTCTCGGGCTGCCGCCCCCGGGCGCCGACGCACGTCAGGCATGATGAACCACACCGCCGCTTCCCCGCGCCCCTCGAATGACCCCGCCCACGACGACCCAGCGCACGATCCCGCGCGAACCGCCGACGCGCCCGTCAGCACCGTGCGCGCGCTCGCGCGACTCCTCCCCTTCGCCCGCCCGGCGCTCCCCAGGCTGATCACCGGGCTGTTCCTCGGTCTCGGCGCAGCCGTCGCCAGCCTCATCATCCCGCTCGTGCTCGAGTGGGCGGTCGACGGGCCCATCGCCTCCGGCGACCGCGCTCGCATCCTCTGGGCCACCCTCGGCGTGCTGCTGCTCGGCGTGCTCGAGGCGCTGCTCGTGTTCCTGCGCCGGCGCATGGTGCTCGCGCCCTCGGCCGCGATCGAGTACGCGGTGCGGCAGTCGTTCTTCGAGCGCCTGCAGCGCCTGCCGGTCGCCTTCCACGACCGGTGGCAGTCGGGCCAGCTGCTCAGCCGCATGATGCAGGACATCAGCTCGATCCGCCGCTGGTTGGCGTTCGGCCTGATCCTGCTCGTCGTGAACCTGCTCACGATCGTGATCGGCATGGCCCTGCTCTTCCGCTGGCACTGGGCGCTCGGCGTCGCCTTCATCGTGTGCTCGCTTCCGATCTGGGTCGTCGGCTACCGCTTCGAGCAGCGCTACGGCGTGCTGTCGCGGCGCAGCCAGGATCAGACGGGCGACCTCGCGACAGCGGTGGAGGAGAGCGTGCACGGCATCCGCGTGCTCAAGGCGTTCGGCCGCGGCGGCCACGCGCTCTCGCAGTTCAGGCGCAGCGCCGAGACGCTGCGCGAGACCGAGATGCGGAAGGCGCGCGAGGTCGGCGGGCTCTGGTTCTGGTACGAGCTCGTGCCGATCCTCGCGATGGGGGCGTGCTTCATCACGGGCGTCTGGCTCGCGGCGCACGACCTGCTCTCGACGGGGGAGCTCGTCGCGTTCTTCGCGATGGCGGCGGCGCTGCGGTGGCCCATGGGATCGCTCGGGTTCCTCGTCTCCTTCCTGATCGACACGCGCACGGCGACCGACCGCGTCTTCGAGGTGTTCGACGCCGAGCAGACCGTGCGCGAGCCGCAGCATCCGCTGACGATCGAGCACGGCCGCGGTGCGCTCGAGTTCCGCGACGTGCACTTCCGGTACCCCGACGCCCGCCCCGACGAGACCGACCTCATCGACGGCCTCGACCTCGTGCTGCGGCCGGGGGAGACGCTCGCGATCGTCGGAGCCACCGGAAGCGGCAAGACGACGCTCACGACGCTGCCGACCCGGCTGTTCGACGTGACCGGCGGGTCGATCGTGCTCGACGGCGTCGATGTGCGCGACCTCGCGCTCGGAGACCTGCGTCGCAGGATCGGCGTGGCGTTCGAGGAGCCCATCCTGTTCTCGGCCTCGGTGCGCGAGAACGTGCTGCTGGGGCGGGAGGATCTCGATCCGAACGGGCCCGACGCCGAGCGCGTGCTGCACGACGCGCTGGCGGTCGCCCAGGCCGGGTTCGTCTTCGACCTGCCGCAGGGCGTCGACACCGAGGTGGGGGAGGAGGGGTTCAGCCTCTCGGGCGGGCAGCGTCAGCGCCTCGCCCTCGCTCGCGTGGTGGCGGCGGCGCCCGACGTGCTGGTGCTCGACGACCCGCTCTCGGCGCTCGACGTCGCCACGGAGGCGCTCGTGGAGGCGGCGCTGCGCCGCGTGCTCGTGGGCACGACCGCCCTCGTCGTCGCGCACCGGCCGTCCACCGTCGCGCTCGCCGACCGGGTTGCGGTGCTGCGCGACGGGCGCATCGATGCGGTCGGCACCCACTCCGAGCTGCTGCGCACGAGCCCCCACTACCGGCACCTGATCGCGGGCATCGAGCGCGAGGCGCTCGTCGGACCCGCAGACGAGGACGCCGCGGACGGGGACGCCGCCCGCGGCCCCGCCGCCGGGACGATGCCACCAGGCGGCCCCGCCGCCGAGACGACGACCGCCGGCGGCCCCGCCGCAGAGCATACCGAGGAGGTGCGACCGTGAGCCCCGAGAGCGTGCACGGCACGAGCGGCGAGGACCGCAACGTCTACACGCGGGAGGAGAGCCGAGCGATTCGGCGGCGCTCGCTGCGGCTGCTCGGCTCGATCCTGCGCCCGCTGCGCCGGCTCATCGCGCTGACCGCGGCGGTGGTGATCGTGTCGTCGGTGATGCGCGCGATCGGACCCTCCCTGATCGCGTACGGCATCGACGTCGCGCTCCCGGCCGCGCTCGACCGCGGCGACTGGCTGCCCGCAGCCGGCGTCACCGCGGCGTTCGTGCTCACCGGCGGCCTGGGGTCGCTGCTGGTCGGCTGGTACGTCGTGCTCATCGCCCGGCTCACGCAGGCGGTGATGCTCGAGTTGCGCACCCGCATCTTCCGCCACACGCAGCGGCTCAGCCTCGAGTTCCACGAGGGGTATACGTCGGGGCGCATCATCTCCCGCCAGACGAGCGACCTGGAATCGATCCAGGAGCTGCTCGACGGGAGCCTCAACGAGCTCGTCGACGCGGTGCTGATCGGCGCGTTCACGCTCATCATGCTGTTCCTGCTCGACTGGAGGAGCGGCCTGATCCTGCTGTGCATGGGCGTTCCGCTCGCGATCCTCATGCGCTGGTTCGTGGTGGAGTCGCAGAAGGGGTTCCGCTCGACGCGCGTCGTGAGCGCCCGCCTCATCGTGCAGTTCGTGGAGACGATGACGGGCATCCGCGCGGTGCAGGCGTTCCGTCGCGAGCGCCGCGGCGATGCCGACTTCAGCGCGATCTCGGACGAGTACCGCGGCGCGAACCTGCGCGTGCTGCGCCTCTTCGGAGTGCTCGACCCCGGCCTGATCCTGCTCGCGAACGTGACCGTGGCCGCGGTGCTGCTCTGGGGCGCGCTGCGGGTGAGCGCGGGCGAGCTCGCGATCGGCGTGCTCATCGCCGCGGTGCTCTACGTGCGCAACTTCTTCGGCCCGCTCGAAGACGTCGCGATGTTCCTCAACTCGTACCAGTCGGCGACGGCCGCGCTCGAGAAGGTCTCGGGCGTGCTCGAGGAGGAGCCGACGGTGCAGGATCCGGCCGACCCCGTGCGTCTCGAGCGCCCGCGCGGCGCGCTCACGTTCGATCACGTCACCTTCGCATACGGAACCGCCGGTGCGGGGGCGCGCACCGTGATCGACGACTGCGATCTGGAGCTGCCCGCGGGCCAGACGGTGGCGCTCGTCGGAACGACGGGTGCGGGCAAGTCGACGCTCGCGAAGCTGCTCGCGAGGTTCTACGACCCGACCGAGGGCGCGGTGCGGCTCGACGGCGTCGATCTGCGCCGGCTCGACCCCGCCGATCTGCGCCGCGCGATCGTCATGGTGACGCAGGAGGCGTACCTCTTCAGCGGCACCGTCGCCGAGAACATCGCGCTCGGGCGACCCGATGCGACCGCGGCGGAGATTCGCGCGGCCGCGCGAGCGGTGGGAGCGGAGGCGTTCATCGAGTCGCTCCCCGACGGGTTCGAGACCGACGTGAACAAGCGCGGCGGCCGGGTATCGGCGGGCCAGCGCCAGCTGATCTCGTTCGCGCGCGCGTTCCTCGCCGACCCCACCGTGCTCATCCTCGATGAGGCGACCGCGTCGCTCGACCTGCCGAGCGAGCGTCTCGTGCAGAGCGCGCTGCAGCGCCTGCTCGCAGATCGGACGGCCATCATCATCGCGCACCGCCTGTCGACGGTCGCGATCGCGGACCGGGTGCTGGTGATGGAGCACGGCCGCGTGGTGGAGGACGGCTCTCCCGAGGAGCTGGTCACCCTCGGCGGCCGGTACGCGCGGCTCTACCGCAGCTGGGAGTCGACGCAGGTGTGACGGGACCGCCTCCGCGGCGCGCGGCGCGCGGCGTGCGGCGTGCGGCGCTGCTTCGGTGAGAGATTCGGCTTCGGTGAGGCGAATTCGCGCGAAAGGTTCTCACCGACGCCGAATCTCTCACCGAAGAGCGGGCCGGGATGCGGCCGGCAGGCGGAATGCCGCGCGAAACGCGCTGCCGCGGGCTAGGAGTCGGCTGAGCGCCGATCCGTTGCGGACGCGGTGCGCGTTTCGGCATCCGGCGCGGAGGTCTGCGGGAGCGCACTCGGCTCCGCATCCGGCGCTGCACCCGCCGCACCTGCACCGGCCGATGCCCCTGCTGCGCCCGCTGCACCCGCATCCACGGCCTCGTCCTCGACGATGTCGTCGGCCGTGCGGCGGCGGTTGCGCCACTCGTAGATGCTCTCGGATGCGGTGGAGCGCGTGCGCGCCAGGAAGATGACGGAGAGCGCGACGCCGATCAGGGCCGCGAACACCGCCGCGATCCAGGGCGTCAGGCCGATGGCGTAGAGCACCGCGAACGGCACTGCGAAGAACAGCAGGCGCAGTACGATGTACACGATCCAAGCGGTGCGGGGGTTGTTCACCCGCTCGAGTGTACCGGCGGCACCTGGGCCGCGGCTCCGCGCAAGCCCCAGGGTTGCACGAGTGCTTGCGAGTACGATTGAGAGCATGGTGCGGTTCGTGATAATCGGAGTCGTCATCGCTGTGGCACTGACGCTGTACGCGCTGGTCGACGCCGCGATGACCAGCGGATCGCGTGCGCGCGGGGTGAACAAGCCGGTGTGGATCGCGATCATCGCGGTGCTGCCCGTCATCGGCGCGCTGCTGTGGTTCTTCATCGGCAAGGGCGCCGCGAACGCGCAGACGGCACGGCGGGTCGCCCCCGATGACGACCCCCGCTTCTCGGGTACGCGACTGTCGAGCTCGGATCTCGATGCGCACATGCGGGACCTCGAGGATCGCCTGCGCGAACTCGACGACGAGACGTTCCCGGGCGAGGAGCGCGCGGGGCGGCGCGACGCCGCGAGGAGCGCCGACGCCGCGACCGGCGCCGACGCCGCGACCGGCGCCGACGATGCGGCGAACGCTCAGACCGCGCTGAACGCCGACCGTGCGACTAACGCTGACTCTGACTCTGACTCTGGCGCTGACGCTGCACCGAACGCCGACACCGCGCAGGACGCGTCTCCGGGCGCCGCCGACACCGCAGCCGGCGCCGCCGACACCGCAGCAGAGGCTGCCGACACCGCAGCGGAGGCCGCCGGCACCGGCGCCGCCCGGCCCGACGCCGCCGGCAGCGCCCGCGCCGCCGACACCGGCTCGCGCCCCGCTGCGGACGACGGAGCTGCTGCCGACGACGCCCCCGACGCCGACGCGACGCAGCAGGGGCGTTCCGAGCCCCGCGGCGCCGAGGAGCGCGGAACCCGTTCCGACGGCGACGCGAAGCCGTGAGCGCGGCGCAGCCCGCAGCCGCATCGGTCTTCGCGGTCGAGCTGCTCGCCGAGCTCGTGCGCCGCGGCGTGCGCGACGTGGTGGTGTGCCCGGGGTCGCGGTCGCAGGCGCTCGCCCTCGCCGCGGCCGCCGCGCAGGAGGCCGATGCGGTGCGCCTCCACGTGAAGCTCGACGAGCGCTCGGCCGGGTTCTTCGCACTCGGCGTTGCACGTGAAACGGGCATGCCGGCGCCCGTGATCGTGACGAGCGGCACGGCGGTGGCGAACCTCATGCCGGCGGTGCTCGAAGCGCACGAGGGGCGGGTGCCGATGCTGCTGCTCACCGCCGACCGGCCCGAGGAGCTCCGCGGCATCCGCAGCAACCAGGCGACGCGTCAGGCCGACCTGTTCGGGCACGCCGCCCGGTGGTCGGTCGACGTGCCCGCACCCGAATTCGCGGGCGGCGATCTCGTGCGCGACGGGCTGCGCGATCCCGCATCGCTCGCGGCTCGGGGGCTCGCTGCGGCGCTCGGTGCGTTCGGCGGCGGGCCGGCCGGGCCGGTGCAGCTGAATCTCTCGTTCCGCGATCCGCTCTCGGGAGCGGCGGGATTCGAGCGGATGATCGCGGAGGGGTTCGCGGCGGCGGCCGCCGAGGCTGCGGAGCGCGGGCGCGAGGCGGTGGCCGCTGCAGCTGCGGAGCAGGGGCGCGCGCTGAACGCACCGGCGATGCAATCCGATGCGCAGCCCGCCCCCGACGACAGCTACGTGCACTCGGGCGACAGCCTCGCCGTCGTGATCGCGGGCGCGGGCGCCGGATCGGAGGCCGAGGAGTTCGCGCGGGCTGCCGGCCTGCCGCTGCTCGCCGAGGTCGTGAGCGGCGCCCGGTTCGGGCGCGAGGCGATCGCCGGGTACGCGACCCTGATCGACGACCCGCAGATCGGCGGCCTCGCCGAGCGTGCCATCGTATTCGGGCACCCGACTCTGACCCGCCAGATCCCCCGGCTGCTGCGCCGAGACGACGTCGACGTGATCGTCGTCGATCCGCATCACGCCTCGGGTGCCGAGTACGTCGATCCGAGTCGCGATGCGCGCGTCGTGTCTGCGGCGCGGGTAGCTCCGGATCACGATCCGCGGGCGCTGCGCCGCTGGCTCGGGGCGTGGGTGGTGGCCGATCGTGCGCTGCAGCGCGACCGGACGACGGTGCACGAACCCGACCTCGAGGCCGCGCTGGCCCCCGGCTACAAAGAGCGCAACGCGTACGCCCGCTCCGAGGTGGCGACCATGCGCGAGCCGATCTCGCGCGAGATGCTCGCCGAGAGCGTTTGGCGCGGCACGTGGCCGCACGACCGGCTGGTGATCGCGGCCTCCCGGCTCGTGCGGGTGCTCGATGCGCTGGCCCCCGCCCGCCGCGTGAGCGTGCACGCGAACCGGGGGCTCGCGGGCATCGACGGCACGGTGGCGACGGCGCTCGGCATCGCGGTGGCGAGTCAGCACGCCGAGGATCCGGCACGGGCGGCCGGCACGACCCGGGTGCTCATCGGCGATCTCGCGCTGCTGCACGATGCCGGATCGCTGCTGCTGCTGGAGGGTGAGCGCCGCCCGCGCCTGCAGCTGTTCGTCGCGAACGACGGCGGGGGCACCATCTTCGACGGTCTGGAAGTCGCGGAGACCGCTGATCCGGACGCGTTCGCGCGCGTCATGCGGACCCCGCAGCGGGCCGACGTCGGCGCGCTCGCGGCGGCGTACCGGTGGGAGCACCGCCGTGTGGAGACGCGCAGCGAACTGGAGCGGCTGCTCACCGAACCGGTCTCCGGGCCGATGATCGTCGAGGTTCCGCTGGTCGACTGAGGCGCGGGGCGCTCGTGCGCGGGCGCGTGCACCGGGTTCTCGCGCGGGGCGCTCGTGCGCCGGCGCCGCGCCCCCTACAGTGGGAGGCGAGGCGACGTGAGGAGGCACCATGACGCAGGCGTTCTGGACCGATGAGGTGGGCGAACTGCTGCGCGTGCGCCCCGGCTTCCGGCTGAGCGAGGTCGACCCGTCGGCGACGCCCGGCACCGCGGCGCGGAAGCACGCCGGTCTCGCGGAGCTGGAGCGCGCCGCTCAGGAGCTGCGCGTGCTGCAGGAGAAGCTGTTCGCGCAGAGCCGTCTCGGGGCGAAGGATCGGCTGCTCGTCGTGCTGCAGGCGATGGACGCCGCGGGCAAGGGCGGCATCGTCAATCACGTCTTCGGGCAGACCGAGCCGTACGGTCTCGCGTTGACCGCGTTCAAGTCGCCGACCGAGGAGGAGCGCGCGCACGACTTCCTGTGGCGCGTGGAGCGACGGGTGCCCGAGCCGGGCGTCATCGGGGTCTTCGACCGCTCGCACTACGAGGACGTGCTCATCCAGAAGGTGCGCGGCTTCGCCCCGCCCGAGGAGATCGAGCGCAGGTATGGTGCGATCAACGACTTCGAGGCGAGGATCACCGCAGACGGCGTGCGCGTCGTGAAGATCATGCTGCACATCTCGCCCGAGGAGCAGGCGGAGCGGCTGCTGTCACGGCTCGACGACCCCGAGAAGCACTGGAAGTACAACCCGGGAGACGTCGACGAGCGCCTCCACTGGCCCGCCTACATGGACGCCTTCCAGACCGCGATCGAGCGCACCCACTCCGATGCGGCGCCGTGGTTCGTGGTGCCGGCGAACGCGAAGTGGTACGCCCGCGCGGCCGTGCAGCGCATCGTGATCTCGGAGCTCGCAGGGCTCAGTCCGCACTGGCCGCACCCCGACTTCGACGTCGCCGCCGAGCGGCAGCGGGTGGTCGACTCCCTCGACCTGCGCTGGCCCGCGTAGCGGGCGGCGAGCCGGGCGGCCGGCGCTGAGGCTCAGGCGGCGAACGCCTCGGTGATGGGACGGAACTTCGACACCGTCTCTCCGAGTTCGTGAGTCGGATCGGAGCCGGCGACGATACCGCCGCCGGCGCTCGCCACGATCGACCGCGCGCCCGTCTCCGCATCCGGCTCGCCGAGCTGCGCGCAGCGCAGGGCGATCACCCATTCCCCATCCCCGGCGGCGTCGATCCACCCGACCGCGCCGGAGTACCGGCCGCGGTCGAACGGTTCGAGTTCGGCGATCGCCGCGACGGCGGCCGATGTCGGGGTGCCCGCGACGGCCGCGGTCGGGTGGAGGGCGCCGACGAGCTCGATCGAGGAGCTCTGCTCGCCCAGCGCGGCGCCGAGGTCGGTGGCGAGATGCCACACGTTCGGCAGTCGGAGCGGGAAGGGCTCTTCACTGGTGCGCAGCTCGCGCACGTGCGGCGAGAGCGCCGTGACGACGCTCTGCACGGCGAAGGCGTGCTCGTGCTGCTCCTTCGCGCTCGTGAGGAGCTCGTCGCGGGCGCGCGCGTCACGAGCCGCGTCCTCCCGATGCCGTCCGCGGGTTCCGGCGAGCACTCGTGCCGACACGGCGCCGCTCGTCGATCGGATCAGGGTCTCGGGGCTCGCCCCGATGAGGCCGTCGACGGCGAACGTCCAGCAGTCGAGGTACTGCTCCGCGAGCCGTGCGAGCGGCACGCGCAGGTCGGCGCCGCCGGGCAGCCGGCCTGCGAGCTGGCGCGCGATGACGATCTTCTCGAACGCGCCGTGCGCGATGCGGGCGCCCGCCTCGCGCACGCCGGCGAGGTACGCCGCCACCGAGTCGCCGCCGCCGTCGAGCTCGCGGTCGTGCAGCGCCGCCCCCTCCCAGTCGCCCGAAGCGGGGGCGGCGGGCACGGCGAACCGGGCGGCCTCGGTCTTCACGGTCTCACCGTTCTCCGCGGTCTCACCGTTCTCCGTCATCTCGACGATCTCGGTGATCCACGCCTGACCGCGATGGCGGGCGACCAGCACGCGCGGCACGATGAGCACGCTCTCGGCGGCGCTGCCGTCGGCGAACGCGAACGACCCGAGGGCGACCAGGCCCGAGCCGGGCATGCCGACCGGGTCGTCGATGGTCGCGGCCGCGGCGATCCGGCGCCACGCCTCAGCGGCGTCCGAGAACCGTCTCGGCCCGGAGAACGTGAGGCGCAGCACCTCGCCGATGCCGACGCAGCCGCGGTCGCCGCGCGTCCAGATCAGCGGCGCGCTCGGGTCGGCCAGGGAGAGGAGGTCGGGAGCCTGCTCCAGGGGCCGGGTCGTCGCGCGCAGGCGGGGCGCCGGGGGAGTGCTCGTCACAGTGCCAATCTACTCCTCCCGGCTGGGCGCGCTCCGCTCGGGCGGGCCCGCGATCGCCGCGAGCCGCGCCCCAGGAGGCGCATAGCCGTTCGAGATACGATGGGAGCGTGACCCGACCCGATACCGCGACCAAGCACGCCGCAGACGTCTCAGCAATGTTCGATGAGGTCTCGCCGCGATACGACCTCATCAACGACGTGCTCACCGTCGGCAACGACCGGTTGTGGCGCGTCGCGACGACGAAAGCGATCGCCCCGCGCAAGGGCATGCGCGTGCTCGACCTCGCGGCGGGCACCGGAACGTCGTCGGCCGCGATCGCCGCGCACGGCGCCCACGTCGTCGCCGCAGACTTCTCCGAGGGCATGCTCGCCGAGGGGCGCAAGCGCCACGCGGGCAACGATCTCATCGAGTTCCAGTGGGCCGATGCCACGCAGCTGCCGTTCGCCGACGACTCGTTCGACGCAGCGACCATCTCGTACGGGCTGCGCAACGTCAACGACCCGAAGGCGGCGCTGCGCGAGATGCGCCGGGTGGTAAAGCCCGGCGGCCGCGTCGTGATCGCCGAGTTCTCGACGCCGCCCTCCGCGCTCGTGCGCGGGCCGTACGCGTTCTACGGCCGCCACGTGCTGCCTCGCGTCGCCGGTGCCATCAACCGCGATGCAGCCGCGGCGTACCGCTACCTGAACGAATCGATCGAGGCGTGGCCCGATCAGGCCGAGCTCGCCGCATGGATGCGGGAGGCCGGATTCGAGCGCGTCGTCTACCGCAACCTGACGTTCGGCATCGTCGCACTGCACCGCGGCTTCGTGCCGCGCGAGACGCCGCAGGCCGCTGCGCCGCAGCAGCCCGCTGCGGCTGAGCCGGCGGCGGCGAAGCAGCCCGCCGCAGCGAAGCAGCCCGCAGCAGCGAAGCAGGCCGCGGCACCGAAGAATCCCGCAGCCGCGAAGAAGCCCGCTCCCGCGAAGGCGGCGCCCAAGAAGCCCGCAGCCGCGACGCCGAAGAAGCCCGCAGCCGCGAAGAAGCCCGCTGCCCCGAAGGCGGCGCCCAAGGAGCCCGCAGCTGCCGTGAAGCCGGCCCCCGCGAAGCCCGCTGCCGCGAAGGCGGCGCCCAAGAAGCCCGCAGCTGCCGCGCAGCCTGCCGCGGCGAAGCCTGCTCCCAAGAAGCCTGCGCCCCAGAAACCCGCGGCGCCCCAGCAGCCCGCCCCCGAGGCGCCGAACGACACCACCCCTCGACCTGGAGACACCCCGTGAGTCGTCCCATCGCCGAAGACACGGCAACGCAGGCGCTCCCCATGCGCCTCTTCCGCGGCGCGGCCGACCGCAGGCATGCGAAGGAGATCCAGCAGCAGCTCGAGCTCGTCGAGTCCGAGCTGCTCGAGCACCTCCGCTTCGCCTCGCCGGTCGCCGATGCACCCGCCCGTTACCTGATGGGCGCGGGGGGCAAGCGGATCCGGCCCCTGCTGACGCTGCTCACCAGCGAGCTCGGCACCGGCCCGAACGAGTTGGTGCGCCGGGCGGCGGAGGCCGTCGAGATGACGCACCTCGCCTCGCTGTACCACGACGACGTGATGGACGACGCGAAGCTGCGGCGCGGCGTCGACGCGGCTCAGACCGTCTGGTCGAACTCCGTCGCGATCCTCGCCGGAGACCTGCTCTTCGCCCGCGCGTCATCGCTGGTGTCGGGCATGGGCGAGGAGGCGATCCTGCTGCAGGCGCGCACCTTCGAGCGCCTGTGCCTGGGGCAGCTCCACGAGACGGTCGGCGCGCAGCCGGGCGACGACCCGAAGGCGCACTACATCCAGGTGCTCGCCGACAAGACCGGCGCGCTCATCTCGACCGCGGCGCGCATGGGCGTGATGTTCGGCAACGCGCCCGCCGAGTTCGCCGACCCCGTGACGGAGTACGGGGAGCGCATCGGCGTGGCCTTCCAGCTCATCGACGACGTCATCGACCTCTCGCCGAAGAAGGAGCAGACCGGCAAGCGGGCGGGCACCGATCTGCGCGCCGGCGTGGTGACGCTGCCGTACCTGCTGCTGCAGGATCGCGCCGCCTCCGGCGACGCCGACGACGCCGCGCTGCTCGCACGCATCGAGGCGGGCGTCGCCGAGATTCGGGGCGGCGCCGATCCGTCGCTGCTCGATCCCGAGGTGCAGGCGCTGCAGACGCACCCCGTCACCCGCGAGACCGAGGCGACCGCGCACCGCTGGGCGGAGGACGCGGTGCGCGCCCTCGACCCGCTGCCGAAGTCGTCGGTGAAGCGCGCACTCGAGCGCATGGCCGACTCGATCGTCAACCGCGAAGGCTGACCCGCGGCGCCGAGCGCCGCGACACGACACCACCCACGCGCGAACCCCCGCGGATCACAGCGGCGGGGGAATGGAAGGAAGAACCGAGCGATGAGCAAGATGCGACTGGCGATCGTGGGAGCCGGACCGGCGGGTATCTACGCCGCAGATCTGCTGCTGAAGGCGGAACGCGATTTCGCGGTCGAGATCGACCTCTTCGAGCAGCTTCCCGCGCCGTACGGGCTGGTGCGCTACGGCGTCTCGCCCGACCACCCCCGCATCAAGGGCATCATCACCGCACTGCGCGACGTGCTCGACCGGGCGAGCTCGGGGGAGACGGGCGACGACTCCATCCGCTACTTCGGCAACGTGCGGTACGGGCAGGATCTGAAGCTCGACGACCTCAAGCGGCACTATCACGCGGTGATCTTCTCGACCGGCGCGATCCGCGACGCCGCGCTGCAGATCCCGGGCATCGACGCCGAGGGCTCGTACGGCGCCGCCGACTTCGTGAGCTGGTTCGACGGGCACCCCGACGTGCCCCGCACGTGGCCGCTCGAAGCCCGCTCGGTCGGCGTCATCGGCAACGGCAACGTCGCGCTCGACGTGTCGCGCATGCTCATCAAGCACGCCGAGGACCTGCTGCCCACCGAGATTCCGCAGAACGTGCACGAGGGGCTCGAGGCGAACCCCATCGAGGAGCTGCACCTCTTCGGCCGACGCGGCCCGAAGTACGTGAAGTTCACGCCGCTCGAACTGCGCGAACTCGGCGAGGTGCGCGACGTCGACATGGTGATCGACGAGCGCGACTTCGCGCACGACGACGCGTTCGCCGACGAGACCCTGATGAAGAACAAGCAGGTCATCGTGATGACCCGCATCATGGACAAGTGGCGCGACGAGCAGCGCGCGCGCGAAGCCGGCGAGGTCGAGCCCGCATCGCGCCAACTCCACCTCCACTTCTGGTCGAAGCCCGTCGAGGTCGTCGTCGAGGCGGGCCGCGTCGCCGGGCTCAAGGTCGAGCGCACCGCGCCCGACGGGCAGGGCGGCATCGTCGACACGGGGGAGTTCGAGATCATCCCGATCCAGTCGCTGTACCGCGCGGTCGGGTACTTCGGATCGCCCCTCGACGAGATTCCGTTCGACGACGCGAAGGGCGTGATCCCGAACGCGCAGGGGCGGGTGCTCGACCTCGAGGGCCAGCAGATCGCGGGCGTCTACGCGACCGGGTGGATCAAGCGCGGGCCCGTCGGCCTCATCGGACACACCAAGTCGGATGCCATGGAGACGCTCGAGTGCCTGCTCGAGGATCGCGACGCGCTGTGGACCCCCGACGAGACCGACCCGCTCGCGATCCCCGCGCTGCTCGACGAGCGCGGCGTTCCGTACACGACCATCGAGGGCTGGCACCGGCTCGACGCGCACGAGCTCGGCCTGGGCGAGCCCCACGGCCGCGCGCGCATCAAGGTGGTGCCGCGCGACGAGATGACGCGCATCTCCCGCGGCGAGTAGCGCGGGCTCGCTGCGAGCCCGCGCGAGCGCACGCGTGCTCGGCGAGCCCGGTCGTGCTCGTCTGAGCCCGCGCGAGCTCGCCTGAGCGCACGCGTGCAGGATCGGCGACAGAAAGTCCGCTCCTCAGCGCGGCTCAAGCGGAGTTCGTGTCGCATTTCAGGAGGAGCCGAGTATCCGCTCGAGCGCGGCGAGTGTCTCGGCCGCACCGGCGTCGATGCGCACCGTCACCGACTCGCGCGCATCGATCGCGGTCGGCCCGCGGTTGATCACCGCGATCGGGATGCCGCGCAGCTGCGCGCGGTGTACCAGGCGGATGCCCGTGTTCACCGCGAGCGAGGTGCCGATCAGCAGCAGACCGCCCGCGGCCGCGACGAGCGCCTCCGCGGTCTCGAACACGGGCCGGGGCACGAGCTCGCCGAAGTACACGACGTCGGGGCGCAGGATCGACCCGCACTCCGGGCAGCTCGGAGCCTCGACGGTGGCGGTCTCGCTCACGAGGGCATCGCCGTCGGGGGCGATCTCGGCACCGGCGTTGCGCGCGGCGAAGCCCGGGTTGAGGTCGTCGAACCAGCCCAGCACCTGATCGCGCGTGAAGCGGTGATCGTGCTCCGTGCACCGGATCACGTTCCCGTTGCCGTGCAGCTCGACGACGCTCCGGGATCCCGCCCGCCGATGCAGATTGTCGACGTTCTGCGTGATCACGCCGTTCGTGAGCCCCGCGGCCTCGAATCGGGCGAGCGCGAGGTGACCGGAGTTCGGGGCGACGCCGGCGGCCCGCAGCGCGCCCACGCGCGCACCGGCCCAGAAGCGGCGACGGTACGCCGGGTCCTCCATGAACTGCGCGATGCTCATCGGCGTGCGCGGCGGCGTGCCCGCACCGCGGTAGTCGGGGATACCCGAATCGGTGCTGATGCCGGCACCCGTGAGCACCGCGAGCGGGGCGGCCCCGAAGAGTGCCGCGAGCCGCTCGAGTTCGGCCGAACGGCTCCCGGACGGGTCGCTCGCAACCGCCGCCCTGCGGGGCCGCGCCTCGGACGAGCGGTGTCGGGCTGAGTGATCGTTCATCTGGGGTTCTTCTTTCCCGCGATTCGACGTGCGCGAAGCTGGAGCCACGTGGTGAGGAGCACGTCGGCGTTGGAGAGGTCGATGCCGTGCTGTTCCTCGATCTGACGCATACGGTATCGCACGGTGTTCTCGTGCACGGAGAGGGCGCGGGCGGTGCGGGCGACATTGCCGAGATTCGCGCACCAGGCCTCCAGCGTCTCGACGAGGAGTGCCTGTTCCGCCTCCAGGGCGACGAGCCCCGGGGTGAGCAGTTCGGGTTCTGAGAGGAATACCGCTTCGACGCGTTCGAGAATGAGCAGCGTTCGCACGGCGTCGACCGTGACGATGCGTCGGGAGATGATCCCGCCATGTCGTTCGGCCGTGTCGAGCAGGCGATCGGCGAGCTGTCGCAGCGCGGCGACTTCGCCCGAGCGATACGCGGCGCCGGGCAGGGAGACGAGCGTGCCGGGCCCGACGAGCCGGTCGATGACGGGAAGCAGCGGTTCGACGAGGTGCGTCGCGGGGAGGAGCGGCTGACGCGCGACGAGCGCGTACACGCGATCCCCGCGCGCGACCGTCACCGACTCCGGGCGATGCAGGGCGAGATGGCGCTGCACCGTCGACCGCAGTTGCGCGAGCGTGGTCTGCCGCGCATCTTTCGCGGGGGAGAAGACGATGAGCTCGCTGCCGCGCTCCTCGGGATGCCCGAGTTCTGCGAGTTCGGAACCCGTGACGTCGCTGCCGTCGAGGAGCGTGCGGAGCCTGGCCTCGCGGGGGATGTGCGTCGTGCGTCGCGCGTGGATGTCGCTGAGGAGGTGCGCAGCAGCCAGTGAAGCGGCCTCGCGGATCCTCGCGCCCTGCTCCGCGGTGAGCTCGGGGAGACCGCTCGAGTCGATTGCCCAGATCGTGCCGAGCGGGAGCGCCCCCGCACGTATCGCGAAGGCCACCCGCGGCTCCTCGTCGCCGAGACGCGGATACTTGATCGGGTCCTCTGAGCGCAGCACGGTGCGGTACTGGTCGTCGTTGAAGGGGGAATCGGGCACTTCGCGGGTGAGGATTCCCTGGGTGCGGAGCCGGTCGATGAGCTGCCCCGGTACCGATGAGTAGGCGATGATGCGGCGCCCGAGATCCTCGATGGCGACCGAACCGCCGAAATACTCCGCGAGCTCGTTGGCGAGAGCGAACAACGGCTCCAAGCCGCGATCCCGGTGCGCGTCGTCGCGGTGGCGCCGCTCGCCGAGCGCTTGAGCGAGCAATGAGTCGAACAGGCGCCAGCTCACCTGGTCCGCGATGCGGATGCAGGGGATGCCGACGCGTTCGGCGAGCAGCTCGAGCGCGGCAACGTGGTCGTCGCTGCACTTGACGACGATGCCGGCTGCCGCGTGGCGCGCCGCCAGGTTCGCGAGGTCTGCGATGTGCTGCACCGACAGCTGCTGCGGCGCGGGTACGAGGAGGAGCAGCCCTGCTTCGTCGGGAATGGCGTCACGGGCGTCGTAGAACTCGGCGCCGCGCACTAGGTGCTGCAGATCGCGCGCGCCGAGCGGCGTCGCGATCCCCGGCTCGAACAGAGCGAGCAACTCGGCGAGCGGCACTCCATCGGAAACAGGGATTGGAGAAATCTGCGTATCCACGCTCCAAATATATGCCAGAACCACAAAGCTCTCGGCCGTCTCGAAGCCTAACCTGGACACGCAACGACGCCAACGGAGGCCCCTTATGCACACCATGCCGCCCGCTCCCCAGGGCACCCGTCTGAGTGAACTGCGGGAGGTGCTCCCGGAGGAGTCATCCGTGACAGCCGACGGAGTGCTCTCGATCGGGGGCGTGCCCGTCACGACCCTGGCGGAACGCTACGGCACCCCGCTCCACGTCATCGACGAGACCGGGCTGCGCAGACAGATCCGCCGCTTCGTCGACGGCCTGCAGAGGCGATGGCCCAACGCGGAGGTGCTCTTCGCATCGAAATCGCTTCCCGTCGTCGGCATGTATCGCGTCGCTCAGGAGGAGGGCATGTCGGTCGACATCGCCGGCGGCGGCGAGCTGCGGCTCGCGCTCGCCGCCGGGGTCGCCCCGGAACGTCTCCACTTCCACGGAAACGCGAAGACCGATGCAGAGCTGCAGATGGCGCTCGATGCCGGAATCGGCACGATCATCGTCGACAACTGCGACGAACTCGATCGCCTCGAGCGATTGCTGACGCGGCCCCAGAAGCTCCTGCTCCGGGTCATCCCCGGAGTCGACGCAGACACTCATGCTTCGCAGGCCACGGGCGGAGAGCGCTCGAAGTTCGGTCTGCCGATGCGGCAGGCGCACGCCGCCATCGAGCGCATGCGCGCCCACCCCTTCATGGAATTCGAAGGCGTGCACCTGCACATCGGATCGCAGATCCTCAACACGCGGCAGTTCGCCGAAGCGGTGGAGAAGATCTCCTCGGCGGGAACGTTCGACACCTACGACGTGGGCGGAGGCCTGGGGGTCAAATACACCTACGACGAGGAGGCGCCGAGCGTCGAGGCGTATCTCGACGCCATCGTTGCGGCCGCACGCGACCACCTGCCGGAATCCGCCCGCCTCATGATCGAGCCCGGACGTTCGGTCGTCGCTCGCGCAGGCATCACGCTCTATCGCGTCGTCTCGGTCAAGCGGACCGGCGACGTGTTCGTCGCCGTGGATGGAGGGATGGCCGACCAGCTCGACGTCGCGCTCACGCATCAGCGATACGAGGCGGTCATCGCCGATCGGCTCGACGAAGCCTGGACCGAACGCGTCCAGCTCGTCGGGCGTCAGTGCGAGTCGGGTGATCTGCTGGTCGACGGCGCCGACTTCCCCGCCGCCCGCGTCGGCGACCTGGTCGCCATGGCGACGACCGGTGCGTATGCATACACGATGGCCAACAACTACAACGGCGCCCTCAAACCCGCGATCGTCTTCGTGCGCGAAGGCGAAGCGCGTCTCGTCGCTCGGCGCGAGACGTACGACGATCTGCTCGCTCTCCATGCCCCTGCTGCCCTGTAGCGGGACGCCCCGCACCCGCCGCGCCCCGGCACTCACGACACCTCTCAACGACGAAGGATCTGCTCATGACGAAGTACCCACTTGCCCTGCTCGCCACCGCAGCCGTTGCGACTCTCGCACTCTCCGGCTGTTCGGGATCCGGCTCCGCCGATGCGGCGAACGAAACGGCCTCGTCGAGCCTGCCGACGGGTGACGAGATCACGACGACGGCGGACGCCGCCCTCGGCGAGCTGCTTCCCGAGGACATCGTCGACGCCGGCGTCATCAACATCGCCGTCGACATCCCGTTCCCACCCATGGCGATGTACGACGAGAACAATCGCGAGATCGGTTTCGACCCCGAGCTCGGTCGTCTGCTCGGCCAGAAGCTCGGCATCGACGTCTCGCTGAACAAGCAGGCATTCGACTCCGTGATCCCGTCGTTGCAGGCGAACAAGAACGACATCATCATGAGCGGCATGAACGACACCCCCGAGCGGCAGGAGACGCTGAGCTTCATCGACTACACGCACGGAGGCTTCGCCATCGCCGTGCAGAAGGGCAATCCCGAAGGCATCACCACGCAGCGCGACCTCTGCGGGAAGACCGTGTCGGTGCAGAAGGCCACGGTGCAGGGTGATCTGCTCCGCGCCATGGACTGCGACGTCGACGTCATGGAGCTTCCGAGCGATCTCGATGCCCAGACCGCGCTGCGGGCCGGAAAGAGCCAGGCGTACACCGCCGACGCAGTCGTCGCGGAGTACGTCGTCGCCACCACCGATGACGGGGAGGCCTTCGAGATCGTACGCGACCCCGAGAACCCTGCCGGGTTCAACCCCGTCTACAGCGGCATCGGGGTGCTGAAAGACGATACCGAGCTCATCGAGGCCGTGCGGCAGGCGCTGCAAGCCCTCATCGACGAAGGCACCTACCAGGAGGTGCTCGAACGGAACAGCATCGGCGCATACGCAGTGGAATCTGCAGAGGTCAATCAGGGAGCTGATGCCTCATGACCGTTCAAGCTTCCGTCCGCGAGGGAGTGACCGTGCCGGTACCCTCGACCGAGGACGACGTCGAGGCGATCCCGCTGCGACGTCCGTGGCGGTGGATCAGCGCCGTCGTCGTGCTCATCGTGCTCGCGGCATTCTGCTACGTGATCGCGACGAACCCGAATCTCGACTTCGGCACGGTGGGCGAGTTCCTCTTCGACCAGCGGATCCTCGAGGGGGTCTGGCTCACCATCGTCATCACCGTGATATCGATGGTGGTGTCCACAGTGCTCGCCATCGTGATCGCCGCGATGCGGCTCGCGTCGAACCCGGTGCTCTCGAGCGTCGCCTGGTTGTACGTCTGGGCGTTTCGCGGAACGCCCGTCCTCGTGCAGATCGTGCTCTGGGGATACCTCGGATTGCTCTTCGACCGGATCGCCCTCGGCGTGCCGTTCACCGACGTCGTCTTCTGGTCCGTCGACACGAATTCTCTGGTGACGCCGTTCATCGCCGGACTGCTCGCACTGACCCTCAACCAGGCCGCGTATTCGTCGGAGATCGTGCGCGCCGGAATGATGTCGGTGGACGAGGGGCAGCGCGAGGCCGCCTACTCGCTCGGCATGTCGCCGCTCTACACGTTCCGCCGCGTCCTGCTGCCGCAGGCCATGCGCGTCATCATCCCTCCGATGGGGAACGAACTGATCTCCATGCTGAAGAACACGTCGCTCCTGTCGGTGATCGCGGTGATGGAGCTGTACACGCAGGCGTCGGTGATCTCCTCGTCGAATCTGAAGCAGGTCGAGCTGCTCATCGTGGTCAGCGCGTGGTACCTCTTCATGACGAGCGTGCTCTCGGTTCCGCAGTACTACCTCGAGCGCCGCTTCGGGCGAGGGGCTACCCGGGCGCTGCCCCCGACTCCGTTCCAGCGCGTTCGGGCGATGATCGATTCCCGCAGACCCGGGCCCGAGCCCGCCCCTGCGACGACGAAGGTGGAGGTGGTCGAGAGATGACCGCGAACAATGTGCGAGTGGAGACTCACGGGCCGGAGCTGGAGCAGGAGGTCGGGAACGCGCTCGTCGAGATTCGGCGCGTGCGCAAGAGCTTCGGGGCGCACCAGGTGCTCCGGGATGTGTCGCTCGCCGTTCCTGCGGGCACCGTCACCGTGCTGCTCGGGCCCTCGGGGTCGGGGAAATCGACGCTGCTGCGGTGCGTGAACCACCTCGAGACGATCGATGGCGGTCGCATTCTCGTCGACGGCGACCTCATCGGCTATCGGCAGTCCGGGGCGAAGACCCACGAGATGAGTCCCCGGCAGATCGCTCGCCAGCGGCGCAGCATCGGGATGGTGTTCCAGCGGTTCAATCTGTTCCCCCATATGACGGCGGTCGAGAACGTGTGCGAAGCGCCCATCGGCGTCGCTGGGCGATCGAGGGCGACGGCGCGGCAGCGCGCGCGCGACCTGCTCGACCGGGTGGGCCTTGCCGACTTCGCCGACCACTATCCGGCGCAGCTGTCGGGCGGTCAGCAGCAGCGCGTCGCAATCGCGCGTGCGCTGGCCATGGATCCCAAACTCATGCTGTTCGACGAGCCGACGAGCGCTCTCGACCCAGAGCTCGTCGGAGACGTGCTCGACGTGATGCGCGGGCTCGCCGATGACGGGATGACGATGATCGTGGTGACGCACGAGATCGGGTTCGCCCGGGGCGTCGCCGACCAGGTGGCGTTCATGGACGGCGGTGTGATCGTCGAGGCCGGACCTGCCGGCGACGTCATCGATCGTCCGCAGCGCCAGCGCACGCGCAACTTCTTGGAGAGCGTGAGGTGAAGCCGCCCGTCGCATCGTTCGCGTCCTTCGTTTCGTTCGCTTCGTTCGCGCCGTTCGCGTCGTTCGCCGGGCGGCTCCGACCCCGCCGGTAGAATCGGCTGCATGACCAGTGCGCGCGAACAGCTCATCGACCTCATCACGAGCGAGGCCGTCTTCCACGGCGACTTCACCCTCACGAGCGGCAAGAAGGCGACGTATTACATCGACCTGCGCAAGCTGAGCCTCGATCACCGGGCCGCTCCGCTGATCGGGCAGGTCATGCTCGATCTCATCGACGACATCGACGGGGTCGTGGCCGTCGGCGGCCTGACGATGGGCGCCGATCCGATCGCGTCGGCGATCATGCACCAGGGCGTCGCTCAGGGCAAGGTGTACGACTCGTTCGTGGTGCGCAAGGAGCCGAAGGATCACGGGCGGGGCCGCCAGGTCGAGGGGCCCGATCTCGCAGGCAAGCGCGTGATCGTCGTCGAAGACACCTCGACCACCGGCGGATCGCCGCTGAAAGCGATCGAGGCGCTGCAGAAGGTCGGCGCCGAGATCGCCGCGGTGGCGGTGGTCGTGGATCGCCAGGCGCCCGCCAAGGAGCGCATCGAGGCGGCCGGCTTCGAGTACCGCTACGCGATCGGCCTCGACGACCTGGGGCTCGACCCGCAGTAGCGGCGCGCGCCGGCCGGCGCGGCGCCGCCCCCGCCGGCCCCGCGCCGCCCCCTTCAGCCGACCCGCAACCGCGAGTCGAGGAGCCGGTAGGCGACGCCGAGCAGCGCGATGACTATGAGCGACGCCACGGCGACGATGCTGAAGTACTGACCCTCGGAGCCCGGCTGGTAGAGGCCCGACACCCAGCCGGAGAGGGTCGATCCGCCCGCCATGGTGAGGAAGTAGAGGGCCGTCATCTGCGCGTTGGCGGCGCGCGGTGCGAGCTCGGCGGTGAATGACAGTGCGGACGGCGCGAACAGCGCTTCGCCGAATGCGAACAGCAGCATGACCGGGATCGCGGCGAGCAGCGGCATCGACTGGCCGGCGCCGAGGCTGAAGGGAACGATGAGCGCGGCGCCGAGCGCCATGGCGACGACGCCGGTGATGAGCTTGCTCACCGGCTGCATGCGGGAGGCCCGGCTGCGCGTCCACAGCACCGCGAGCAGGGCGGTGATGCCGGCGACGGCGAGGCTCTCGAGTGTGACGATGAGCGTGGGCGGAATGGTGACGGAGCCGGCCGTGAGTTGGATCTTCGTATCCGCGAAGACCGCGAACGCCGTGAAGAGCTGGAAGAGCAGTGTCCAGAAGACGAGGCTCATCAGGAAGACGGGGAGGTACCGGAGCACGGAGCGACGCTCGGCGGGGGTCACCTGCCGGTTCGTCAGCAGCATGGCGAAGATGGCGACCGCGGCGGCGACCACGACGAGGGCGACCGCGTTGCTGATGTTGTCGGCGCGCACCATTCCGGTGGCGACGACCAGGGCGACGAGCGCGATGCCGGCGGCGGCCGCGATCGCCCACCGGAGGCGGTGCGCCGGGGGGAGCGGGTTGGGCACGACCGCCGTGCTGGCGGGCAGCTTGCGCATGCCGATGGCGTACTGGGTGAGGCCCACCGCCATGCCGACGGCCGCGGCGCCGAAGGCGATGTGGAAGCCCCACTCCTGGTGCAGCCACCCGGTGAGCAGCGGCCCGAAGAACGCGCCGATCGTGATGCCCATGTAGTAGATGGAGTAGCCGGCGTCGCGCTTCGCTCCGCCCTTCGGGTAGAGCGCGCCGACCATCATCGTGGTGTTGACCTTCAGGCCGCCGGTGCCGATGACGATGAGCGCGAGGCCGATCACGAGGCCGAGGAGGCCCGGTACGACGGCGAGCATGACGTGGCCCGCGAGGATCGCGCTGCCGCCGATGAGCACCACGTACCGGGGGGCGAGCACGCGGTCGGCGATCCAGGCGCCGACGATCTGCGCGATGTAGACGAGGCCGCCGTAGGCTCCGGCGATGCCGAGGGCGACGGGCTGCGGCAGACCGAGGCCCCCGTCGGTGACGGAGTAGTACAGGTAGTAGGCGAGCAGCACCTGGAGGCCGTAGAAGCTGAAGCGCTCCCACATCTCGGCCGCGGACAGCGTGATCAGGCCGCTGGGCTTCGCCTCGTCGGCGACGACGCCGAGTGCGCGGGTCACGCCGATGCGCTCGGTCGCGATCTGGGTTCCGCCGGTCGGGGGAACGTCGGGGGAGGATTTCGCCATTGGTATTCCTGGGTCGCGTGCGCGCATCACCGCGGGCACATCAGATGCGTCGTGCAGATCAGCGGGCCGCCGCGGCCTCGCGGTTGCGCACCGGGCGAACCGCGACTTCATAGGGCAGTTGGTCAGACCAACTGATCGACATTCAAATGGTAGTGGTGGTCGCGGGACGTGTCAAAACGCCGCAGCGCCGCAGCGCCCCAGCGCCGCAGCGCCCCCCCCCGCGGGAAGACGCGAACGGGCCCCTGCCCCCACCGGTGCGGTGGAGGCAGGGGCCCGTGAGTGCCGGAGTCAGAGCACCTTCGACAGGAACTGCCGGGTGCGCTCGTGCTTCGGGTTCGTGAAGACGAGCTCGGGGTCGCCCTGCTCGATGATGGCGCCCGCGTCCATGACGATGAGCCGATCCGCCACCTCGCGGGTGAAGCCCATCTCGTGGCTCACGATGATCATCGTCATGCCCGCCTTCGCGAGATCCTGCATCACCTGCAGCACCTCGCCCACCATCTCGGGGTCGAGCGCGCTCGTCGGCTCGTCGAACAGCATGAGCGCCGGGCGCATCGCGAGGGCGCGCGCGATCGCGACGCGCTGCTGCTGCCCGCCCGAAAGCGAGCGGGGCCGCACGTCGGCCTTGTCGGAGAGGCCGACGCGGTCGAGCAGCTCCCGCGCGTAGGCGACCGCCTCCGCCTTCTTCTCGCCCTTCACCCGCACCGGCGAGTGCCAGATGTTCTCGAGCACCGTCATGTGCGGAAACAGGTTGAAGTGCTGGAAGACGAAGCCGATGTCGGCCCGCTGCGCGGCGAGCGCCTTCGCCGAGATCTCGGTGACCTTGCCGTCGTCGCGCACCCGCTCGCCGATGCGCTGCCCGTCGACGTAGATCTCGCCGCTGTCGATCGGCTCGAGGCGGTTGAGCGTGCGCAGGAAGGTGGTCTTGCCGGCGCCCGACGGGCCGACCAGCACGACGACTTCGCCGCGTTCGATCTCGAGCGACACATCGGTGAGGATGTGCCGATCCCCGAACCACTTGTTCACCTCGACGGTGCGCACGATCGGGCCGTCGGAGACCGATACCGGGGCGGTGTACTCGCTGAGCGCGTTCATGCCGCGACTCCTTCCAGGTCGGCGATCGGGCTCTTCGGGGCGACGCGATCCCGCTTGCTGCGGAAGCCGAACAGGCGCTTCCAGACGGATTCGGCCTTGGGCAGGCCGGCCTTCGCGTTGAGCCAGTTCTCGATGAAGGTCTGGATGATCGTCCACACCGTGGTGAGCAGCAGGTAGTACAGCGCGACGACGATGTAGATCTCGAACACCTTGAAGGTGGCCGCGCTCATCGAGCTGCCCACCTGGAACATCTCGGCCACGCCGATGATGGAGAGGATCGAGGTGCTCTTCATCAGGCCGTTGAACGAGTTGCCGAGCGGCGGCACCATGACGCGGATCGCCTGGGGCACGATGATCCACCGCATGGAGGCGAGGGGGGTCATGCCGAGCGACAGCGCCGCCTCGGTCTGCCCCTTCTCGATCGACTCGAGGCCGCCGCGCACGATCTCCGAGATGTAGGCGCTCTCGTTGAGCATGAGGGCGACGATGGCGGCCTGCACGGCGCCCTTGATGAGGATGCCGACGGTGACGTCTTCGAGGCGGAGCCCCAGCGTCAGGTCTTCGAATCGGAAGAGGTTCGCGGCCGCGAACCCGGTGTAGATGATGACGAGTTGGACGAGCAGCGGGGTGCCGCGCACGATCCAGATGTAGAGGCTCGCGAAGATGCGCAGCGGCACGAACCGGCTGCGGCCCATGAGCGCGATGAGGAGGCCGAGGATGAGCGCGAGCGCCATCGCCGCGATCGAGATGACGATGGTGAGCGCGAGCCCGTTGAGGAAGCTTTCACTGGGCGTGAAGAGGCTCTGCCAGAAGTAGTCCCAGTCGAATTTCATGAAGTGTCTTTCCTGTCGCCGCTGTCTGCGGCGGCCGCGCGGGCCGCCGCAGACGACGGGTTACTCGGGCTGGGTGATGTCGTTGCTCTCGACGCCCCACTCGGCGAGGATGTCGGCGTAGGTGCCGTCTTCGACCATGGCGGCGAAGGCCTCGTCGAGGGCGTCGTTCAGCTCGGTGTTCTCCTTCAGCGTGGCCGCGCCGATGCGGATCTTGCCGAACGGTTCGCCGACGGCCACGAGGTCGCCGTCCGACTGCTGCTCGTAGTAGCTCATGATCTCGGTGGTGTCGATGAACGCGTCGGCCTGGCCGGCGAGCACCTGCTGCAGTGCGCTGGTCGCCTCATCGACGAGCGTGATCGCGAGCGGCTCCTCGCCGTTCGCGGCGCACTCGTCCGACTTCTCCTGCGCCGAGGCGGCGCCCGTCGCGCCCGTGATGCCGACGACCTTCGTGCCGCAGAGGGAGTCGTCGAAGCCGGTGACCTTCTTCGGGTTCTCCTTGTTCACGGCGACCGCGGTGCCCGAGTAGAGGTAGGGCACGAAGTTCGCGATCTCCTCGCGCTCGGGCTTGATGTAGAGCGACCCCATGATGACGTCGCACTGCTTCGCCTGCAGCGCCGGGATGAGGCCGGCGAAGGCGTACTCGCCGAGCGTCGTGGTGACGCCGAGCTTGTCGGCGAGCGCGTTGGCGATGTCGATCTCGACGCCCTGCAGCTCGTTGTTCTCGTCGTAGTAGATGTTGGGCGCGCTGTCGCCGGTGCAGACGGTCAGCGTGCCCTCCTTGATGATGGTCGGCGGTGCGAGCGTCGCCTCCGCGGCGCTCGTGTCGCCCGAGCCGCCGTCGTCGCCGGAGTCGTTCGAGGTGACGGTGCATGCTGCGAGCGACAGCATGAGGCCGGCCGCTGCGGTGAGCGCCAGCGCGGGCGCGAAGCGCCGTGCTGATTGGGGGAAAGCCACGATGATTTCTCCGTTCGGTGATCCCGGCTGGCGCCGGGAGAAACGTTGCATACTCCGAGAGTGTCGGGTGTATGCTGCGATCAGCTGTTGGTCAGACCAACTGCCGAACTGAATGGAACATACATCGGCACCCGGCCCCGCGTCAACGGGCAGGCCGAGCCGAAACGCAACCGAAACAGAACCCGGCCGGCGCGGTCGGTATAGCATCACGAGGGCGCGAACTGCAGCCCGAGACCACGATGGAGGCGTAGTGGATTGGAACGACATCGGTCGGGCGACAACGCTGTCGCTGCCGGATCGACTCTCCGTCGACATCGAGCGGCTCATCCTCGACGGCAAGCTCGAACCGGGTGAGCGCCTGCCGCCCGAACGCGAACTCGCCGACCACTTCGGCGTCTCCCGCGTCTCGATCCGGGAGGCCCTGCGCGAACTCGAGAACCGCGGCCTCATCGACCGGAGGCCGGGGCGCGGCACGATCGTGCTCAGCCCCGGCGAGCGCGCCGGGATCGCAGACGGCGCCCTCGGCGAACTCGCCGCCCTGCAGCCCGAGCTGCACGACATCATGGAGCTCCGCGCCATCGTCGAGCCGCCCATCGCCCGCATCACCGCCACGCGCGCGACCGACCGCGACATCGCCCAACTGCGCGAACTCGTCGAGGCCATGGAGGTCGACGTCACGAAGGAGCGGTACGCCGAGCTCGACCGCGCCTTCCACCAGGCCATCGCCCAGTACGCGCACAACCCGCTGCTCGCGCTCATCAACGAGCAGATCGCCCAGCGCATCGCCCCCAGCCGGGCGAGCCGCTACCAGACGCGCGCCCGCAGGCAGGCGTCGAGCATCGCGCACCGCCGCATCTTCGAAGCGATCGCGAGCGGCAACGCCGCCCTCGCCGAAGACGAGGCCCGCGCACACGTACTCGACATCAGCAACCAGATCGCGAACGCCGCGACGACCCAGGAGGAACTCCCCGCATGACGACCGCACCCGCCGCCCGCGGCGCCATCTCGACTTCGCACCACCTCGCCACCGAGGCCGGCGCCGAGGTGCTGCGCGCCGGAGGCAACGCCATCGACGCGGCGATCGCCGCAGCCGCGACCCTCTGCGTCGTGTACCCCAACAACGTCGCCCTCGGCGGCGACCTCGTCGCGCTCGTGCGCAACCCCGAGGGCGAGGTGCGATTCTTGAACGCCACCGGCACCGCTCCGGCCGGGCAGTCGATCGACGTTCTGCGCGAGCGCTACGGCGACCTGCTGCCGGTGCGCGGCATCGACACCGTCACCGTGCCGGGCGGCATCTGCGGGTGGAACGCCCTCCACGAGTACGGGGCCACGCGGCGGTGGGAGCAGCACCTCGAAGCGGCGACGCGCCACGCCGAGCAGGGGGTGCCGACCGCGCGATCCGTCGCGGCCGCCATCGTCGAGAACCGCGAGGTGCTCGAACTCGATCCCGGATGCCACGGCGTGTTCTTCGACCAGGGCCTCCCGCTCGTCGAGGGCGCCCCCTTCGTGCAGCCCGCGCTCGCCGCATCGCTCAAGCGGCTCGCCGCGGGAGGGTCGGCCGAATTCTACGAGGGCGAACTCGCGCAGCAGTGGGTCGACGGGCTGCAGCGCCTCGGATCGCGCATCACCCTCGACGACACGGCCGCGTACTCCGCCCAGTGGGGCGAACCGCTCGAGGGATCCTTCCAGGGCCACCGCGTGCTCACGGGGCCTCCGAACACCTCCGGCTTCATGCTGCTGCGCGCCCTCCGCGACATCGAAGCGGGCATCGCGGATCCCCTGGGCGCCGGCGCCGGCGACCTCGCCCGGTCGTTCCGCGCGAGCAACGCCGTGCGCGCCGCATCGCTCGCCGACCCCGCATTCGGCGGCGCCACCGGCGACGAGCTGATCGCGGCCGCGCCCCCCGCCCACCCGCCCGTGCGCGAGGCCAAGCCGAGCGGCGACACCGTGGGGCTCAGCGCCGTCAGCGCCGACGGCTGGGCGATCTCGCTCATCAACTCCGTCTACTTCGGCTTCGGCGCCGCCGTGCTCGAACCCGAGACCGGCATCCTCTTCCAGAACCGCGGCACCTCCTTCTCGCTCGACCCCGCGCACCCCAACTCCTTCGCGCCGGGCAAGCGACCCCGCCACACCCTCATGCCCGTGCTCGTGCTCCGCGACGACGAACTCGCCTGGGTGCCCGCGACGATGGGAGGATCGGCGCAGCCGCAGATCCACACCCAGCTCCTCGTGCGCTCCCTCGCCGGCGCCGCCCCCGAGGCCGCCACCCACGCCCCCCGCTGGATCGTCGACGAGCCCGGCGCCGACGGCGTCGTGCGCGTGACCATCGAGGAGGACGTGCCCGCCGCCGTGCACGAGGCGATCGCCGCAGCCGGGTTCCCGCTGAAGGTGGTACCGCCCGCCGACGAGGATCTCGGTCACTCGAACCTGATCCGTCTCGCCGCGAGCGGGGTCGACGCCGCGAGCGACCCGCGATCCGACGGATCCGCGATCGTCGTGTGACCCGCACCCGCGCGCATCATCGCGCCCTTCGCACCCCACGCGCCCGTCACGACCTCCGCGCCCGTCACGACCTTCGCCGGTGACGCCGGCGCGCCCCATCCGTAGCACTCCCCGAGCTCCAGTGAGAAAGCAGCACATGAACCAGATCGTCCGCCCCGGGTTCCTCCCGCTCCTCCTCGTCGGCGTCGCCGGCGGCATCCTCTCCGGGCTCTTCGGAATCGGCGGCGGCACGATCATCGTGCCGGCCCTCGCGCTCTGGCTGAGCATGCCCCAGAAGCTCTCCGCGGGCACGTCGGTCGCGGCGATCCTGCCCACCGCCATCGTCGGAGCCACGACGTACGGGCTGCAGGGGCACGTCGACTGGATCGCGGGCGCCTGCCTCGCCATCGGCATCGTGATCGGCGCGCAGGTCGGCGCCGCGCTGCTCGCGAAGCTGCCGGTCGGCGCTATCCAGTGGGGGTTCATGGTCTTCCTCGCGATCGTCATCGTGAGCCTCTGGTTCGTGGTGCCGCAGCGCGGCGACGAGATCGAGATCAATGCGCTCACGGTGATCCTGCTCATCGTGACCGGCTTCATCACCGGTGTGCTCTCGGGGCTGCTCGGCGTCGGCGGCGGCGTCGTCGTCGTGCCCGTGCTCATGTTCTTCTTCAGCGCGAGCGACCTCATCGCGAAGGGCACCTCGCTGCTGATGATGATCCCGGGCTCGATCTCGGGCACCATCGGCAACTTCCGCAGGCAGAACGTCGACCTGCGCGCCGCCGCGATCGTCGGGCTCGGCGCGTGCGTCTTCGTGCCCGTCGGCAACCTCTTCGCGGTGCTGGTCGACCCGTTCTGGGGCAATGTGGCGTTCTCGCTGTACCTCGTCTTCATCCTCGTGCAGATGCTGGTGCGCAAGCTCCGCGCGAAGAAGTAGCGGGGCGGGGCTCCGGGCCGGGCCGGGCCGCGGGCCGGGCCCGCCCGCCCTGCCCGCCGCCCGGCCCGTTCGGCCCGCGGCGTTACCCGCCCCTCCTGCGAGCGGGGTCGCTTCCGGAGGGTGTCGGCGTCGTGCGGAGTTGCGACACCCTCCCGAAGCGACCCCGCTGCGGCGTGCGCGGCGGGAAGGGTGGCGGCGATCCGCCGCCCGATCGCCGCGCGCCCATCTTCTCCGCAGCCGGGTCACCTTCGGTGCGTGTTGACGGCGCGACACGCGCCGAAAGTGACCCCGCTCGCATCGGATCCCGAAGATGCAGGCGGCGCTCACGCGATCCCGACGTTTTAATTGTTTCATTTGGGCATAATTGTGCTTGAATGAACGCATGACCGATGCCGTTCACCCCCTCGCCGTCGCAGTGTGGCAGGCCGCGAGCACGCCGCGCGACGTCGATGCGAATCTCGCCGCGCTCGACGCCGTCGCCGCTCGGGCCGCTGCGGACGGCGCGCACCTGCTGATCACGCCCGAGATGTACGTGAGCGGGTACAACATCGGCGAATCCATGGCCGGGATCGCTGCACGCCAACCGCTGGAGCGCGTGCGCCGGATCGCGGAACGCCATCGCATCGCGATCATCGCGGGCGGACCCGAGCTGCTCGATCCTGCGGAAGCCGACCCCACTGAAACCACCCCCGCCAACGCCGATCCCGGCCCGCCCGTCGCGAACGCGGCCTGGTTCATCGACGACACGGGCGAGGTGCTCGCCCGTCACCGCAAGATCCAGCTCTTCGGCGAACTCGACCGGGATCTCTTCGTCGCCGGCGACGCACCGCTCACGATCGCCGAGTTCCGCGGGCACCGCATCGCGATCCTCATCTGCTTCGACGTCGAGTTCCCCGAAACCGTGCGCGCTGCGGCGCTCGCGGGTGCCGACCTCGTCGCCGTGCCCACCGCGCAGATGGAGCCGTACGGGTTCGTCAACGAGCACGTCATCCGGGTGCGAGCGTGGGAGAACTCGGTGTACGTCGCCTACGCCAATCAGCACGGCCCCGACGGGGAGCTGCGTTACGTGGGTCGCAGCGTCATCGCTGACCCGTTCGGCGTGCACGTCGCGCAGGCGGACCCCTCCGGCGAGGCGCTCATCTTCGGTGACGTCGACCGCACTGCGCGCGAGCGGGCCCGTCGGCAGAACCCCTACCTCGACGAGGTGCGCACGGCGCTGTTTCGCTCCGACGAGCGCACCTGACGCAACGGGTCATCGCGCGCTGAAACCCACCGAACGCGCTGGAACCCACCGAACGCGCCGAAACCCATCGATCCCACCGAGACCTACCGAATTCGGCGAAACCCACCGATCCCGCCCAAACCCACCCGAGTTCAGCGAAACCCACCGATCCCGCCCAAACCCACCCGAATCGCACCGAAGCGCACCGCCGCCCCGGCCCCAGCACATCCCACCGAACGAGGAAGTTCCATGGCACATCCCACAACTCCCGACGCCCCGCAGCGGGCACGCCTCTCGGGCAATCTCGGCACCGGCAGCATCGCGTTCATGGTGATCGCCGCCGCGGCGCCGCTCACCGTGATCGGTGGCAACGCACCCCTCGCCATCGGCCAGGGCAACGGCGCCGGCGCTCCCGTCGGCTTCCTGATCGCGTCGATCGTGCTGCTGCTCTTCGCCGTCGGCTTCGTCGCCATGACCCCGTTCGTGAAGGAGGCGGGGGCGTTCTTCAGCTACGTCACGGTGGGTCTCGGAAGCCGCCTCGGCATGGGGACGGCGTACGTCGCCCTCATCGCGTACACGGCGATCCAGGCCGGCATCTACGGCTACATGGGCTGGGCGGTCATGGACCTCGTGCGCTACTACGGCGGCCCCGAGATCCACTGGTCGGTCTTCGCGGTGCTCGCGCTCGTCGTCGTCGGGCTGCTCGGCTACCGCCACATCGATCTGTCGTCGAAAGTGCTCGGGGTCGCGCTGCTGCTCGAGATCCTCGTGATGATGATCGTCAACGTCGCCGTGCTCGTGAACGGCGGCCCGGAGGGCCTCGCCCCGCAGTCGTTCGACCCGCAGGTCTTCCTCACATCGGGCATCGGGGTGGCGATCCTCTTCGCCCTCACCGGTTTCATCGGGTTCGAATCGACCGCGATCTACCGCGATGAGGCGCGCGACCCGAGTCGCACGATTCCGCGCGCGACCTACCTCGCGGTCGCGATCATCGGCGTCTTCTACACCCTCTCGGTGTGGGTGCTCGTGGTGGCGGCGGGGGCGAGCAACGTCACCGAGGTGGCGCAGCAGACCCTCTTCGGGTCGAAGAACATGCTGCTCGACACCGCGGGGGATTTCGCCGGTTCGCTCACGCGCAACGTCATGCAGATCCTCCTCATCACCAGCCTGTTCGCGTGCGTGCTGAGCTTCCACAACATCGTGGCCCGCTACCAGTTCGCGCTCGCGAAGATCGGCTCCATGCCGGCGCCGCTCGGCCGGGTGCACCGCAGGCATCAGAGCCCCGCGCTCTCGTCGCTGGTGCAGAGCGTCACGGCTCTCGTGATCATCGGGCTGTTCGTGGTGATCGGTCTCGATCCGCTCGTCGAGGTGTTCGGATACATGGCCGGCGTCGCGACGATCGGCATGGTCATGATGATGCTGCTCACCACTGTCGCGGTCGTCGTGTTCTTCGTGCGCAATCCGCGACTGCGGAAGAGCATCTGGACGGGCACGGTGCTGCCGGTCGTCGCGGTCGCCGCCCTCTGCCTCGCCGCGTGGCTGGTGCTCTCGAACTTCACGATGGTGACGGGCGGCAGTCTGGCCGTGAGCATCGTGCTCGCGCTCATCCCGCCCGCGGCGCTGGTCGCGGGGGCGATCGTGAATCGGAAGGACGGCGGGCGCACCGTCGACATCCAGCTCGACCGGGTGCTGGAGGCGGAGTCGCGCGAGTGAGCGGGGCGGGTCGCGGCGCGGGTCGTGGCGCGGGGCGCGGGTGCCGGATCGGGTGCTCCGGCGGTCATCTAAGCTGATGGGATGACTGGTGCGAAGCCGCGCGAGGAGGTGCCGGATCGCGCCGACCCCCTGCGGGCGCCGCGTGTGGCGGCGATCGCGCGCCTGAGCGCGATCGACACGGTGCGCGCGCGCATCACGATGGCGATCGACCTGGGCCTGCTGCAGCCCGACGAGCGCCTGCCTCCCGCGGACGAGATGGCCGAGTCGTTCGGCGTGAGCACGACGTCGGTGAGCCGCGGCCTCGCGCTGCTGCAGGACGAGGGCGTGATCGTGCGGAAGGCGGGGCGCTACGGCGGCAGCTACGTGCGCGGGGTCGAACGGGGTGCGCAGCGGCGCGCGCGGCGGGTCGGCGACGCTCGGAGTGTCGACGATGCGCCAGTGCAGTCGTTCCTCGACGACGACTCCCACGTGCACACCCTCATCGACGAACGGGCCGTGCTCGAGGCGGGGTTCGCGGCGCTCGCCGCTCACGCGTGCACGCCGCAGGATGTGGGGGAGCTGCGCGCGCTGGTGGAGCGTATGGCGGAGACCCAGAGCTGGGCGGAGTTCCGCAATCTCGACCGCGCGTTTCATCGGGGAGTGGTCGCGGCGGCCGGCGCTCCGCTCGCCGAATCGCTCGCGGCGCGCGTGAACGCCGACCTCGACCCCTACTTCCTGCCGTACAGCATGGGGCTGCTGCGCGACAGCAACCGCGAGCACGAGCAGATCGTGGACGCGCTCGAGCGCGGGGACGCGGGCGCCGCGGCACGGCTGACCGCCGCCCACGTGCAGGGCCTGCACCACTCGATGTACGTGGGGCTGACCGACGCCGGGTGATCCGCCGCCCGGCCCCCGCCCCCTCGCCCCTCGCCCCCCCCTCGCCCCCCCCCGCGCGCAGCGGGGTCGCTTTCGGAGGGTGTCGTGGCCGTGAGGGATCGCGACACCCTCCCGAATCGACCCCGCTGCGGGGTGGGCCGGGGAGCGGCGAGCGGAGCGAAGCGGCGCGCGGCAGCGGCGAACGGCGCGCGGCGCCGACTACAGCAGATCCGCGACCGAGCCCAGCACCTCGTCGGGGCGGAAGGGGAAGCGCTCGATCTCGGCGCGATCGGAGATGCCGGTCATGACGAGCACCGTGTGGAGGCCCGCCTCGATGCCCGCCACCACATCGGTGTCCATGCGGTCGCCGATCATGCCGGTGTTGTGCGAGTGCGCGCCGATCTGGTTGAGCGCCGAGCGGAACATCATCGGGTTGGGCTTGCCGATGATGTACGGGTGCTTGCCGGTCGCCTCCGTGATGAGCGCGTTGATCGCGCCCGTCGCGGGCAGCGGGCCCTCGGGGCTCGGACCGGTCGCGTCGGGGTTGGTCGAGATGAATCGCGCCCCCTTGCTGATGAGCCGGATCGCCTTCGTGATCGCCTCGAACGAGTAGTTGCGGGTCTCGCCGACGACCACGAAGTCGGGGTTCGACTCGGTCATCACGTAGCCGGCGTCGTGCATGGCGGTCAGGATCCCGGCCTCGCCGATCACGAACGCCGAGCCGCCCGGCTGCTGCTGCTTCAAGAAGGCCGCGGTGGCGAGTGCGCTCGTCCAGATGCGCTCCTCGGGCACGGAGATGCCGGAGGCCGCGAGCCGCGCGCTCAGGTCTCGGGCGGTGAAGATCGAGTTGTTGGTGAGCACGAGGTAGGGGATCTCCTGCTCGCGCCAACGCGCGATGAGATCGGCCGCGCCCGGAATCGCGCGGTTCTCATGAACGAGAACGCCGTCCATGTCGGTGAGCCAGCATTCGATCTCGGCGCGGCGAGGGTGCGGTTCGTTCTGGGTCATGCGTTCAGCGTAGCCCGCGCGTGTGAACGTGCCGTTTCACCCGCCCCGCCCGCGTCCCGGCCCGCGTCGGCTCCGGCTCCCGCTCCACCCCGCTCCGCCCGCCGAGGAGAAATGCGACGGAGAGTCCGCGTCAGAGCGCTCCTGAGACGGACGTTCTGTCGCCTCTCGGCGGACGGAGAGGCGGAACGGGGCGGGCGCGGGAACGGGGCGGGCGCGGGATCGGGGCGGGATCGGACCGGGGCCGGAGAGGACCGGAGCGGACCGCGGGAGGGATCGCCGAGCGCTACCCCTCTCGGCCGACGAGCGCGGGCACGGCTCCGAGCAGTTCGCGCGTGTACGGGTGCTCGGGCGCCGTCCAGACCCGTTCGGTCGGGCCCTGCTCGACGAAGACGCCGGCGCGCATCACGGCGGTGCGGTCGGCGATGGTCGCGACGACGGCGAGATCGTGCGAGATGATGACCATGCCGATCTGCAGCTCGTCGACGAGGCGGCGCAGGAGCTCGCCGACGTGCTTCTGCGACGAGGCGTCGAGTGCGGAGATCGGCTCGTCGGCGACGATCACCTGCGGTTTCGCGAGCAGCGCCTTCGCGATCGCGATGCGCTGCCGCTGGCCGCCGGAGAGCGCGTGCGGGTAGCGGGTGCGCAGCGCCGGGTCGAGGCCGACCCGTTCGAGCACATCGGTGATGTCGGCGAGGCGCGCCTCCGCCCCGAGCGCGTCGCCGCGGGCGCGGGCCGCCGCGTTCCACACCTCGGCGAGCTGCTGGTCGATGCGGCGGCGCGGGTTGAGGGAGGCGTAGGGATCCTGGAACACCATCTGCAGCGGCACGAGGCGCGCGGGGCGCCGTCGGATCGGCAGCGGCGTGACGTTCTCGCCCAGGAAGCGGATGCTGCCGCCCGACAGCTTGTTGATGCCGACGAGCGCCCGCGCGAGCGACGACTTGCCGCAGCCGCTCTCGCCGACGATGCCGACGATCTCGCCGGGGCGCACGTCGAGGTCGACGCCGTGCACGGCGACGAACCGCCCTTTGCCCTTGACGCGGTAGCTGACGACGGCGTCGGTCGCCTCGATGAGCGGCTGAGCATCGGGTGCACCCGCGGCGACTGGGCGTGCGGTCATGAGAGAACCTCCTCGGGAAGGGGCCACGGCACCTGCGGCACCGCGTCGAGCAGTACCCGCGTGTAGGGGTGCTGGGGTGACCGGAAGATGCGGTCGGAGTCGCCCGCCTCGACGATCTCCCCGGTGCGGAACACGTTGAGGCGATCCGCGATGGTGCTCAGCATCGCGAGGTCGTGGGTGACGAAGATGATGCCCATGCCCGACTCGCGGCGCAGCTCGTTGAGGAGCGCGATGATGCCGGTGCGGATGTTCGCGTCGAGCGCGGTGGTGGGCTCGTCGGCGATGAGCAGCTTCGGGTCGCACGCGAGCGCGATGGCGATGGAGACGCGCTGCTTCATGCCGCCGGAGAGCTGATGCGGGTACTGCCCGAGCAGGCGCTTGGGCTCCCGCAGGTGGACGCGCTCCATCAGCTCGATGGCGCGCGCCTCGGCGGCCGGCTTCGAGAGCCCGAGGTGCTGGCGCACGTGGTCGGTGAGCTGCTCGCCGAGCTTCAGCATGGGGTGCAGGCTCGATGACGGATCCTGCAGCACCATGGCGATGTCGGTGCCGCGCGTGCGCTCCCACTCCGATTTCGTCTGGGTGAGCAGTTCGCGCCCGTCGAAGCGGATGGAGCCGGAGGCGGCGAGCCCGTCGGGCAGCAGTCCGAGCAGCGCGAGCCCGGTGAGGGTCTTGCCCGATCCGCTCTCGCCGACGACGCCGACCACTTCGCCGGCCTCGACCGTGAACGAGACCCCGTCGACGAGCGGGGATCCGGCGCCGCTGGCGCGGGCGACCGTGAGATGGTCGACGTGCAGGAGGGTCATGACCCGGCTCCGTTCTCGTTCAGGCGGGGTTCGAGGTTGTCGCGGATCGCGTCGCCGATGATGTTGAAGGCGAGCACGACCGAGACGATCGCGAGGCCGGGGGCGACGGCGAGCCACCACTGGTCGAAGTACTGCACGGCGCCCGAGATCATGGAGCCCCATTCGGGTGTCGGCGGCACGGCGCCGAGCCCGAGGAAGGAGAGGCCGGCGAGGAAGAGGATCGCGGAGCCGATGTCGAGCATCGCGAGCACGAGCACGGAACCGCTCACCGCGGGGAGCAGGTCGACGACGATCGAGCGGAAGGGGCCGATGCCGGAGAGGCGGTTCGAGAGCACGAACTCGGATTCGCGGAGGGCGAGCACGATGGAGCGCACGGCCCGGGCGTAGGCCGGCCACCAGCTGATCGCGGCGGCGATCACGGCGTTCTGCACGCTCGGGCCGAGGGCCGCGGCGATCGCCATCGCGAGGATGATGCCGGGGAACGCGAAGACGAGGTCGGCGACGCGCATGAGGATCTCGTCGATCCAGCCGCCGAAGAACCCGGCGACGAGGCCGATCGCGGTGCCGATGAGGGCGGCCGCGGCCACGATCATGAGGCCGTTCGGGATCGACGTGCGCGCTGCGGCGAGGGTTCTGCTGAGGTTGTCGCGGCCGAGCGCGTCGGTGCCGAGCAGCGCCGTGGAGTCGGGCGGTGCGAGGGCGGGCCCGACGGTGGCGAGCGGATCCTGCGGGGTGAGCGCGGCGATGAGGATCACCGCGAGCCAGGCGATCAGCACGGCGGCCGCGGCGATCACCGAGGGCGTGCGGAGCCCTGCCGGGATGCGTCGCCGCGCGCGTTCGGGGGCGGCGATCATGGAGATGACGTCGGTGCGGGTCATTGGAGTCGGATCCTCGGGTCGAAGGCCGACGCGAGCAGGTCGGCGATGAAGTTCACGGCGAGGAAGATCACGGCGATCACGACGGAGATGCCGGTGATGGCGGTGACGTCGAGGTTCGTCGCCGAGCGGTAGGCGTACTGGCCGAGGCCGCCCCACGCGAAGATCTGCTCGACGTAGACGGTGGCGGCGAGCAGGAACCCGAAGGAGAGCGCGGTCACGGTGATGATGGGGCTCGAGGCGCTGCGCACCGCGTAGCGCATGAGCACGCGGCGGCCCGGGAGGCCCTTCACGCGCGCCGCCTTCACGGCGTCGGTGTTGAGCCCGTCGAGCACTGCGCTGCGGGTGAAGCGGAGCACCATGCCGAGGTTCGAGAGCGCGAGGATCATGGCGGGGAGGATGAGGTGCGCGACGGCGGAGCCCCACGCGTGCACGTCGCCGGCGAGCAGGGTGTCGACGGTCATGAAGCCGGTGACGCGCGGCGGGGGCGTCGCGGAGGCGTCGAGCCTGCCGCTGCCGGGGAGCCAGCCGAGCTGGCGGAAGAAGAAGCTCGACCCGATGAGGGCGAGCCAGTAGGTGGGGAGGCTGACGCCGATGAGCGAGACGACGCGGGCGAGGTGGTCGGGCCAGCGGTTGCGCGCGTAGGCGGCGACGATGCCGAGCGAGACGCCGATGAGCACGGAGAGCACGGTGGCCCACAGCACGAGCTCCAGCGTCGCCGGCGCGTACTTGGCGAGGTCGGCGGCGATCGGCTGGCCGGTCTGCTGCGAGATGCCGAGGTCGCCGCGGAAGAGCCCGCCGAGGTAGCGCAGGTACTGCTCCCAGATGGGCAGGTCGAGCCCGAACTTCTCGCGGAACGCGGCGACCGCCTCCGGGTTCGAGAGCGCCTGCTGGCTGAGGTTCGCGGTCTCGGGGCGCAGCGGCACCAGCACGCCGAGCCCGAAGGAGACGAGCGTGATGCCGAACAGGGTGACGAGCGAGGTGCCGAGACGGCGCAGCACGAAGCGGAAGTAGCCTCCGCCTCCGCCTCCGCCCGGCGCCGGGGCGGGCGCCTGCACGTCCGCCCCGGTCTCGGAAAGGGTGTGAGTCACGATGCGATGTCCCGTGCGTCTAGTCGATCTGGGAGAGGTTGATGGCGGCGAGCGGGTCGTGGCTGACGTGCTCGACGCTCGTCGACGCGACGAGGAAGAAGGAGGGCTCGAGCAGGAAGGCGAACGGCGCCTCCTCGTTCATCGACTCGTTCCACGCGGTGAAGGCGGCCTCGCGGTCGTCGCCGGTGGCGACGCGCGCCGCCTCGGCGAGCTCGGCGGTCTCGGGGGCGGCCTCGGCCGGCCAGTGCACGCGCTCGCCGATGAGCCCGCCGGGGGCGAAGACGAGTTCGTCGGAGGCGTCGGCCGTGTCGGGCGGCCACGACCACAGCGCCATCTCGGTCTCGCCGTCGACGTAGCGCTGCAGCGAGGTCGACGTGGGCGTCGGGTTCAGGGTCACCTTCAGGCCGATGGCCTCGAGCTGCGTCTGGAGGCCCTGGGCGAGGGTGTTGTAGTCGATGCCGGCGAGTCGGGTGTAGTCGTTGGCGTAGTCGAGCGTCACCTCGGTGCCCGTCTTCCCGGCATCGGCGAGCAGCTGCTTCGCGGCCTCCGGATCCGACTCGGGGCCTTCGCCTTCGGGGAGGGCGCCGATCATCATGGAGGGGATGATGCCGGTCGCCTCTTTCGCGCCGGCGCCGACGAGCGTGCGCAGCGCTTCGTAGTCGATGCCGGTCTTGATGGCCTCGACGATGTCGGGATCGGCGGTGGCTGCGCCCTCCTTCTGGGAGAGCGCGAGGTACAGCACCTCGGGCGATGAGGAGGACTGCACCTGCAGCGCCTCGGACTCCATGCCCTCGGCGATGCGGCCGGGGATGTCGAGTGCGATCTGGCTGTCGCCGCCCTCGATGTTCGCCTTCTGCTGCTGGGCGTTGTTCACGTTGCGGATCACGATGCGGTCGTAGGCGGGCGCTTCGCCCCAGTAGTTCTCGTTCTTGACGAGCACGATCTGCGCGTTGGTGTCGTAGCTCTCGAGCGCGTAGGGTCCGCTGCCGGCTCCGTTGGCGGGCTGGGTGAAGAACTGGCCCGCAGTGTCGGCGTCGGCGGCGTCTTCGGCGTCGGTGCCTCCGGCTGCGCGTACGGCTTCGTCGTCGACGATCGCGAGGGGCGGTGCGGTGAGGGTGTGCTCGATGTAGGGTGCGGGGTTCTCGGTGGTGAGCTGCACGGTGCGCTCGTCGACCTCGGCGACGGTGATGCCCTCCATGCGGTAGGCGGGGCTCGCGGCGAGGTGCTTGAGGCGGTTCAGCGAGAAGACGACGTCGGCCGCGGTGACGGGGTTGCCGTTCGCGAACGTCGCGTCGTCGCGCAGGGTGATCGTGAACTCGGTCGCCGCGTCGTTCGCGGTGATCGATTCGGCGAGCAGCGGCTGCGGGTCGGCGACGTTGTCGATGTAGGTGAAGAGGGTCTGGTACAGGCCGCTCGCGGTGATCGCGTCGGTGACCTGGAAGATGGTGGCCGGGTCGATCGACTGGGCGGTGAAGGCCTGGTCGATCACGAGGGTGCCGGTCTTCTCGGGTGCGGCTCCTCCGCCCCCCTGGGTGCTGCTCGAGCAGCCGGTGACGGCGAGAGCTCCGGTCAGCAGGAGAGCGCATGCCCCCACTGCTCTTCGCATTGGCTTCGGTGCCATGACGCGATTCCTTTCGGTGTCGGGTTGCCTTGAGCTGCACCGATTCGGCGTGAGGGCTTGTCAGACCTCGTTGTCCAAACTAGTGTCAACCATATCGTGACAACTGCTTCGATTTTGCGAGGCAGTGAGAGCGATATTACCGGTCGGTACGTCGCCGTCAAGAGAAAACTTCGAATCGTAACGTTGGGTTCTCCGTGAGTCGGCGAGCAGGAAGCCGGGAAATTGGAAGTTGACGAATCGCACGAGACTGGCTAACTTCATGTCATTCAATGCGCGGTTCTGTCACATATGTGTTGACAGACGAATGGAGAAATCATGGCTGAGAGCGTTCCGGGAACCGGCGGCACCGCTCCGCTGACCTCGAATCTCAAGATGCTGCGCCTGCTCGAGGAGATCGCGAAGACGAGCGCGCCGTTCGGCGTCTCGGAGATCGCCCGCCGCGCGGGCGGCTCGCGCTCGATGGTGCACCGGCAGCTCGTCACCCTCGTGGCGGCCGGCTGGCTGCAGACCGACTCGCAGGGCGCCTATTCGCTGACGTTCTCGCCGGTGCGGGTGGCCCAGGCCGCACTGCGGCACGCGAGCGTCGATCAGCGCATCGCCGAGGAGCTCACGCGTCTCGCGGGCGAGCTCGGCGAGGGCACCTCGCTCGGCACCCTCGACGGCGACTCGGTCACCATCGTCGGCCGCGGGCTGCCGCCGCGCAACGTGCACGTATCGCTCGAGCACGGGCAGCGCTTCGGCATCGCCGGCAGCGCCCTCGGCTCGGTGCTCGCGAGCTACCTCCCCGACGAAGAGGTCGAGCGCTTCCGCCGCGCGAACGTGGAGCTCCCCTCCGCGGCCGAGCGCGCCCGGGTGCGCAGCGCCGGCTACGCGATGCTCGTCGACGACGAGTTCGATCCCATCGAGATTGTCGCCGTGCCCGTCGGCCGCGCACCCGGCCGGGTGCGCTTCGCCCTCTCCGCGCACTGGCCGCACGGCCGCACGAAGCCGGATCACGTGATCTCGACCCTCGAAGCGGGCGCCCGCGCCATCGAGGATCTGACCGTGCAGAGCGCGGGAATCCTCCTCACCTGAACCACCCCCACCACGAAGGAGTGCCGATGTCCCCCACGCCCCCGATCGCCGAGGTCCCTCGACGGATCCTCGACCCCGATCTGCTGCTGCAGCCGACCCGCCTGCAGTCGCTGCCCGCGAGCCGGATCTCGGCGGGGCGCAGCCTGCTCGAGAAGATGCAGCGGGAATCGTGGACCTTCGAACTCGTGCACTTCGACATCGACGAACGGGCGGACGGCGAGGCGCTGTACCGCGTGCACGCCGGCGAGGGTCGCGTCTTCGACTTCGCGGTGTTCAGCTTCGAACCCACGCTCGACGGCCGCACCGGTCGCATCACCGGCCAGAACTGGGACATGATGGGCGCCCTCATCGAGGGGCCCACGACGGCGGAGGATCGCGCCGTCACCCGTGCCGAGCTGCCGAAGCTCTACGCGGGCCGCGCCGTGCCGGGTACGCTCACCTGGGCCCGGTCGAACCGCAGCTTCCGCGCGTTCGACCACGCCGTGCAGGCGCTCGCCGACGGCCGCCAGCCCGACACCCGCGCGCTCTGGGAGGTCGGGTACCTCATGCGCAACACCGGTCTCGACGGCAACGGCACCTTCCTCACGCGCTCCTTCCTCACCCTCGAGCACGACCATCCGCTGCGGCTGCCGCTGCACGCGCAGCTGCTCTCCGCATTCATCATGCGCGAGTTCGCCGCCGACCTCGTCGAGGCGATGGCGAAGCACCGCGACCCCGAGGCCGTGCCGCTCGACCGCGAGGTGCGGCGCATGATCGGCATCGGCAACGGCTCCGCGCTCGGGCTGCTGTTCTTCGTCAACACCCACCCCATGCTCATCGGCACCTGGCTCGAGCAGCGGCAGACGCTGCTCGCCGAGGCCACGCAGTTGCCCCTGCTGCAGCACGCCGAGGAGACGGAGCAGTACCGGGCGCTGCTCGAGCGCGCGGCCGAGTTCACCCGCGTCGATCCGTACGTCTACGCGCGCTTCGACGACCCGCACCGGGTCTCCGAGCAGCTGGCGACGGCGATCGACGCGCTCGACGAGCTCGTGGCCCGCGGGGCGACCACGGGCGCCGAGCTGCTGAACCGGCTCGACGGCGCCATCGGCGACGAGGCCTGGGAGCTCGTCGCCGCCAACCTGCTCGAGCTGCTCCCGTACGAGCGCATCGTGGAGGCGATCGAGGGCGGCATCCGCTCGGAGCAGTTCGTCGCCGAGGCCGACATGCCCCTCGCCGAGCTGCGGGCGACCATCGAGCGCGACTACCGCTGGGCGTTGAGCATCGACATGGCGGCGCCCGGCGCGCGCGAGTACGTCTGGTACAAGTCGGCCGACGCGGAGGAGCCCCGGCGCGGACCGGCGTCGGAGGTGGACGGCGGGCGCAACTGGGCGCTCGACCTGCCGAGCGACGTGCAAGCCCTCGACGCCGCGCTGCGGGCGACGCCCCACGAGCACGTCGGCGGGCTGCTGCGCGAGCACCCCGAGCTCCGGGCGACCGTCGAACGCATCCAGTCGCTCCGCGACTTCCGCTACCACTCGCCGCACATGAACATGCTCGGTGCCGACTTCGTGCCCGTCTCGATCGTGCGCTTCATGAACTCGGCGGTGCACGGCCTGCTGCGCACCGTCGACGAGGGCGACGACCGCAACGTGCTCGGACTCATCTACCTCGGCGCCCCGACCGCCGCCGACCTCAACGAGGGCCTCGCCCTCGAGACCCGCTACCCCCAGATGCCCGCGACCACGATCGGAGCCGCTCGATGACCACCCAGATGCGGGCATCCGCACGAGAGATGCGCCACATGGTCGGCCGCTACCTGCACGCGCGCTCCTGCCCGGCCTACGCCGTCAACGCCATCCGCGACGCCATCATGGCGGCGCAGGCCGAGGGCGCCGACGCCGTGACCGAGATGGAGCGGGTGCGCGACCGGTACGCCGGCGCCCGCACGAGCTTCGACGTGCGCCGCGACGGCGACGGGATCGTGCTCGACGGGCGCGGAACGCCCGCGATCCTGCTCGCCCCCGCCCTGATCGACGAGCTGTCGCTCGCCGCCGTCGACGGCGTCGCGCGGGTGCACGTCGTCGGCACTCCAGGAGTCGGGATCGCGGCGGCCCTCGGCGAGTACGCGGCGGTGCGCGGTGTGGCGTTCGAGATCGAGCCGCCGGCGGGCGACGACGCCGCGGAAGACGCGGAGGGCGATGCGGGCGACCGCGCGATCCTCGCCCCGCGCCGCATCGAGCGCACCCCCGTGCGCCCCGCCGAGTCGGCGGCCGGGCCGGCGATGCGCCGCATTCTGCTCGAGGGGTACGTGATGGATGCCGATCAGTTCTGGCGCCTCTTCCACGAGTCGAACGAGGCCCTCACGCCCGACTCCGAGCTGTCGCGACGGCACGCGGGATCGCAGCTCTACGACGAGAACGGCGATCTGATCGGCGAGGTCAGCGAGGAGACGTACCTGCACCTGCGCCGCGACGAGAACGACCCCGAGCGGGCGGTGCTCGCATGAGCGGGGCGCCCGTGATCGACGGCCTGCAGTGCGGGCGCTACGACCGCGACGCGCTCGAGCGGCTGCGCGACGGCGGAGTGCGGGCGGTGACCATCACCGCGTCGTTCTGGGAGGACGCGCTCGAGACGATGGACGTGCTCACCGGCTGGAACGACGCGGTGCGCGAGCACGCCGACGTCGCGCTCATCGCCCGCAGCGGCGCCGACATCGACGCGGCGGTGGCGTCGGATCGCGTCGCGATCGTGCTCGGCACGCAGAACTCGTCGCTCTTCAACGACCGCATCGGCTTCGTCGAGCACTTCTGGAACCTCGGCGTGCGCATCGTGCAGCTGACGTACAACATCCAGAACGCCATCGGATCCTCCTGCTACGAACCCGTCGACACGGGGCTCTCGCGCTTCGGGCACGAGGTCGTGGAGGAGATGAACCGGGTGGGCATGATCGTCGACCTCTCGCACGTGGGGGAGCGCACGTCGCTCGACGCCATCGAGGCCTCGGGCCGGCCCGTCGCGATCAACCACGCGAACGCCCGCTCCGTCTACGACCACCCCCGCAACAAGGGCGACGACGTGCTGCGCGCGCTCGTCGCGCACGGCGGTGTGCTCGGCGTGTGCACCTACAACAACATCGCGGGCGAGTACGCCGCGACCCTCGACGGCTCGGCCGAGCTCGTCGCCCGGCACGTCGAGATGCTCGGCATCGACCACGTCGCGTACGGGTCGGACCTCGATCCGAACTCGCCGCCCGGCAACCTCGCGTGGATGCGCAACGGGCGCTGGAGCCGGAAGGTGCAGCACGGCGCATCGCGGCCCGACGTCGCGCCGCCGCCGGCGGCGTGGATCGACGACTTCGATTTCCACAAATTCGGGGAGGTGCGCGACCGGATCGCCGAGCGCGGCCTGCTCACCGCAGAGGAGGCGGATCAGGTGTTCTACGGCAACTGGAAGCGGATGTACGACGCGGGCTTCGCGCCCGCCGGGGCGAGCGCATGAGCGCGGGCGTGCGGCGCGTGCCCGCGGAGTCGCACGGGGCGCTCTCGTCGAGCGTGACCGTGATCGGGGAGACCGCGTACACGACGGTGATTCCGCTCGACGCGGAGGGCCGGCTCGTGGAGGGCATCACCGCCCAGTCGGAGGCCGTGATCGACGCACTGGAGGCGGATCTCGCCGCCGTGGGCGCCGGCCTGGCCGACATCGCGCATCTCACCATCTACCTGCGCGACCTCGCGGAGCACCGCCCCGCGTTCAACGAGGTCTACGCGCGGCGCTTCGGCGAGCGCGTGCCGGTGCGGTGCGCCGTCGGCGTCGCCGAACTTGCCCGCCCGACGATGCTGGTGGAGCTGACGGCGATCGCCGCCGTGCCGCGGGGCTGACGGCGGCGGGGCGGGGAGCGAAGCGCGCGCGTCAAGCCCGGCCCACGGTCGGCAGGCGAATGGCACACTGGAACCATGCACGAACGAGCCGGTGCCGCTGCACGCCCCGAAGACCTGATCGACCTCGACGCGCTGCTCGAGGCGTACGCGGAGATCGTTCCCGACCCGTCGGTCGACGCCCAGCGCGTCGTCTTCGGCACGTCGGGGCACCGGGGCTCCGCGCTGAACGGCTCCTTCAATGAGGCCCACATCGCGGCGATCAGCGCCGCCATCGCCGAGTACCGCGCCGCGCAGGGCATCACCGGGCCGCTCTTCATCGGCGCCGACACGCACGCGCTCTCCGCCCCGGCCGAGCGCACCGCCATCGAGGTGCTGATCGCGGCGGGCGTGCGCGTGCTCGCGGCGGCCGGCGAGGGCGACGCCGCCTTCGTGCCGACGCCCGCGCTCAGCCACGCGATCCTGCGCCACAACCGCGGCCGCGACGCCGATGACCCGGGCCGCGCCGACGGCATCGTGGTGACGCCGAGCCACAACCCGCCGAGCGACGGCGGCTTCAAGTACAACCCGCCCCACGGCGGCCCGGCGGGCGGCGACGCGACGGGCTGGATCGCCGACCGCGCGAACGCGCTGCTCGAATCGGGGGCCGTCATCGCGCGCGCCGACGAGGCGGCCGTGCGGTCGGTCGAGCGCTTCGACTTCTTGAACGCGTACGTCGACACCCTCGGCGAGGCGATCGACCTCGACGCGATCCGCGCCGCGCGCGTGCCGCTGGCGGTGCACCCGCTGGGCGGGGCGAGCGTCGCGTACTGGGCGGCGATCCGCGACCGGCTCGGCATCGAGCTCACCGTGCTCGGCCCCGGCGTCGACCCGCGGTGGGGGTTCATGCACCTCGACTGGGACGGGAGGATTCGCATGGATCCGTCGTCGGCGCACGTCATGTCGACGGTCGACGCGCACCGGGGCCCGTTCGCGATCATCGCGGGCAACGACGCCGACGCCGACCGGCACGGCATCGTCACCGCCGACGGGCTGATGAACCCGAACCACTACCTCGCGGTCGCGATCGACTACCTGCTCGCGCACCGGCCCGACTGGTCGCCCGCCGCCGGCATCGGCAAGACGCTCGTCTCGTCGGGCATCATCGACCGCGTCGTCGCCTCGCACGGCCGCGAACTGCTCGAGGTGCCCGTGGGCTTCAAGTGGTTCGTGCCCGGCCTCGCCGACGGCAGCGTCGTGTTCGGCGGCGAGGAGAGCGCCGGGGCGTCCTTCCTCTGCCGCGACGGCAGCGCGTGGAGCACCGACAAGGACGGGATCCTGCTCGCCCTGCTCGCCGCCGAGATCCAGGCCGTCACGGGCCAGTCGCCCTCCGAGCGATACCGCGAGCTCACCGCCCGCTTCGGCGACCCCGCGTACGCGCGCGTCGACGCCGCCGCGACGCCCGCGCAGAAGGCGCGGCTCGGCGCGCTCTCGCCCGACGACGTCGACGACACGGAGCTGGCGGGGGATCCCATCACCGCGATCCTCACCGAGGCGCCCGGCAACGGGGCGCCCATCGGCGGGCTCAAGGTGCAGACCGAGCACGCATGGTTCGCGGCGCGGCCGTCGGGCACCGAAGACGTGATGAAGATCTACGCCGAGTCGTTCCGCGGCCCCGAGCACCTCGCCGAGGTGCAGGCGGCGGCGCAGGCGCTCGTCGGGCGCGTGCTCGCCGACTGACGGGCTGCCGCGCCGGTACGCTAAGAGGCATGTCGCACGCCTCGCCCGCCCCCCGTCGGTACTCCTACCTGGGGCCTGCGGGAACCTTCACCGAGGCGGCGCTGCGGCAGGTGCCCGAGGCGGAGGGGCAGGAGTGGCGCCCCGTCGAGAACCTCGGGGAGGCGCTCGGCGATGTGGTCTCGGGCGCGAGCGACGCCGCGATGATCGCCATCGAGAACTCGATCGACGGCGGAGTGACGGTCGCGCAGGACGCGCTCGCCACGATGCCCGGCCTGCGCATCATCGGCGAGTACCTCGTGCCCGTGCGCTTCGTGCTCGTGGCGCGACCGGGCACGGCGCTCGCCGACGTGAACGTGGTGTCGGGTCACCCCGTCGCGTACGCCCAGTGCCGCGCCTGGCTCGACGGGGCGGCGCCCACCCACCGGCACCTCGTCGCCACGTCGAACGTGCAGGCGGCAGCCGATCTCTTCGACCCGGCCAAGGGCATCGACGCCGCCATCGCGCCGCCCGGCATCGAGGCGCACTACGACGTCGAGGTGCTCGCCGAAGGCATCGCCGAGAACCCCGACGCCGTGACCCGGTTCGTGCTGGTGAGCCGCAGCGTGCCGGTGGGGGAGCCGACCGGCGCCGACAAGACGTCGCTCATGGTCGAGCTGCCCGAAGACAGGCCGGGTGCGCTGCTCGACCTGCTCGAGCAGTTCGCCGCGCGCGGCGTGAACCTCACCCTGCTCGCGTCGCGCCCGATCGGCGATCGGATGGGGCGCTACCGCTTCGTGATCGACGCCGAGGGGCACGTGAAGGACGAGCGGGTCGCCGATGCGCTGCTCGGGGTGAAGCGGTTCAGCCCCAAGGTCGTGTTCCTCGGCTCGTATCCGCGGGCCGACCGCGTGGCGGCCACGATCCGAGATCTGCACGACGACGACACGTTCCGCGACGCCCGCGACTGGCTGCGCGGCGTCATCGAGGGCACGCGCGACGGGGACGCGTAACGCCCTCCCGCCGCTGCGCCCGAGCTTCGCCCGAGCCCGAGCTACGCCCGAGCCCGAGCTACGCCCGCGCCCGCCATTCGGGCAGCACGCGCACGACGAGGGCGCCCGGGTCCACGTCGCCGCTCACGGCGAGGGCGACCCCGAAGTCGTCGCCGTCGAGCTGCACCGGCTCGGGCTTCGCCACGGCCAGCGCGTACCGCTCGGCGCGCAGGTACGAGACGCTGCGCGTGTCGCGCACGAGGTCGATGATGCGGCGCCCGGCCCGCGTGCGGCGCAGCACCCCGTTCTCCCACCCGATCTTGCGCCAGATGCGCAGCCAGGCGAATCGGCCGAGCGGGTGCAGGGCGACGACGTCGAGTTTGCCGTCGTCGAGGCGGGCGTCGGGGATGAGCAGGACGCCGCCGGGCATCAGCCCGCAGTTGCCGATCATGACCGTGTAGACCGAGAGCGGCTGCACGGGCGAGCGGTCGACGGAGTAGTGGATCTGCAGCGGGCGGTCGGAGATCATGGTGCGCACCCCGGCGTCCACGTAGGCGAGCCACCCGAGCCGCTTCTTGAGCGTCGCCTTCGTGGCCGAGATGGCGCGCGCGTCGAGGCCCATTCCCGCGAGCACGAGGAAGACGTGCTCGCTCTCCGATTCGTCTGCGCGCACGATGCGCACGATGCCGAGGTCGATGGCGCGGTTGCGGCCGGTGAACGCCGCGCGCACGACCTCGTCGAGCCGGTTCAGCGGTGCGCCCAGGTTTCTCGCGAGCAGGTTGCCGGTGCCCTGCGGCACGATGGCGACGGGGTCCCGCTGCCCCTGAGCGCCTCGGCCACGGCCCGGATCGTGCCGTCGCCCCCGCTCGCGAGCACGACGTTCGCACCGTCGGCGATCGCCCGGCGGGCGGCCGTCACCCCCGCGTCTTCGGCCGCCGTCTCGTACCAGCGCGTCGCCCCCCACGCGGCCGCGCGCTCGTGCTGCGCGACGGCCGCGCGGAGCGCCGGCAGGTCCGTCTTGAACGGCTGGTACACGACCGCGGCCCACGGGATGTGATGCGACCGGGTGCCTGGCATGCGACCAGCGTAACGCCGGGCGGCCCGCCGCAGCCTGGGCGCGGGTAAGCTGGAGCGCGTGATCGATCCAGTCCTCCTCCGCAACGATCCCGAAGCCGTGAAGCGCTCGCAGCGCGCCAGAGGAAACGACGAGGCGGTGGTCGACGAGGCGCTCGCCGCAGACGCGAGTCGCCGCGCGGCCCTCGGCGAGTTCGAGTCGCTGCGCGCCGAGCAGAACGAGTTCGGCAAGCAGGTGAAGGCGGCCTCGAAGGAGGAGAAGCCGGAGCTGATCAAGCGGGCGCAGCAGCTCGCCGCCTCGGTGAAGGCGGCCGATGCCCGCGCGAAGGCGGCGGAGGCCGAGTTCGAGGCCGTGTCGCTGCGCATCGAGAACCTCGTGATCGAGGGCGTGCCGTCGGGCGGCGAGGAGAACTTCGTCACGCTGCGCGAGGTCGGCGAGCGGCCCGACTTCGACTTCGAGCCCCGCGATCACCTCGAACTGGGCGAGATGCTCGGCGCGATCGACATGGAGCGCGGCGCCAAGGTGTCGGGAGCGCGCTTCTACTTCCTCCGCGGCGTGGGCGCACGTCTCGAGCTGGCGCTCATGAACCTGGCGCTCGACCGGGCGCTGCACCACGGCTTCACCCCGCTCATCACGCCCACCCTGGTCAAGCCCGAGATCATGCAGGGTACCGGGTTCCTGGGCGAGCACGCCGACGAGGTCTACCACCTGCCCGCGCAGGATCTCTTCCTCACCGGCACCAGCGAGGTGGCCCTCGCCGGCTACCACGCCGACGAGATCATCGACGTCGCGGGCGGCCCGATCCGCTACGCGGGATGGTCGACGTGCTACCGCAGCGAGGCCGGCTCGCACGGCAAGGACACCCGCGGCATCCTCCGCGTGCACCAGTTCAACAAGCTCGAGATGTTCGTCTACACCGACCCGGCCGAGGCGGAGGCCGAGCACGAGCGCCTCGTCGGTTGGCAGGAGGAGATCCTCCAGGCCCTCGGCCTGCACTACCGCGTCATCGACGTCGCCGCCGGCGACCTCGGGTCGAGCGCGGCGCGCAAGTTCGACATCGAGGCGTGGGTGCCGACGCAGGACGCCTACCGGGAGCTGACGTCGACGAGCAACTGCACCACCTACCAGTCGCGACGCCTCTCGACGCGCTACCGCACCGAGAGCGGCAAGACCGCCGCCGTCGCGACGCTGAACGGCACGCTCGCCACCACGCGGTGGATCGTCGCCATCCTCGAGACGCACCAGCAGGCCGACGGCAGCGTGATCGTGCCCGAGGCGCTGCGCCCCTACCTCGGCGGGCTCGACGTGCTCACCCCGATCGCGGGGGCGTGAGCCGGTGAGCGCCTCCACCCGCATCCCCGTGGCCGAGCGGCACCTCATCGCGCTCGACATCGACGGCACCGTGCTCAGCCACGGCTTCGGCGAGGGCGCCGGCGACGACGCGGACGGCGGGCACATCGACCCCGAACTGGCCGACGCGATCCTCGCCCTGCACGAGATGGGGCACGAGGTCGTCATCGCGACCGGCCGCTCCGTCGACGCCACGCTGCCCATCGTGGAGCGGCTCGGGATCCGTCCCGAGTGGGTCGTCTCGGCCAACGGGGCGGTCACGCTGCGCCGCGACCCGCTCGCCCACCGCGCGTACCGCCGCGAGTTCGTGGAGGCCTTCGACCCGAGCGACGCGCTGCGGAAGATCCGCACCCAGCTCGTCACGGCGCGCTTCGCCGTCGAGCTCGCCGACGGCGGGTTCCTCTACACCGACGACATCCCCACGGGCACCCTGCCCGCGCGGCAGCGGCGCGTGCCGTTCGAGCAGCTGCTCGGCGTGCAGGCGTCGCGCGTCGTCGTCGTGTCGCCCGACCACCGGCTCGAGGAGTTCCTCGACGTGGTGAGCACGCTCGGCCTCACCCACGTCTCGTACGCCGTCGGCAGCACCTCGTGGCTCGACATCGCCCCGCACGGGGTGACGAAGGCGAGCGCGCTCGAGGTGGTCGCATCGCACCTCGGCATCGACGGATCGCGCGTCTTCGCCGCGGGCGACGGTCGCAATGACATCGAGATGCTGCAGTGGGCGGCGAAGCGCGGCGATGCGGTCGCGATGGGGCAGGCCGTCGACGATGTGCGGGCCGTCGCGAGTCGCGTGACGGGAACGATCGACGAGGGCGGGCTGCTGACCGCGCTGCGCGACCGGTTCCCGGTGCTCGGGTAGCGGATCGGAGCGCGGATCCCGGGGGCTGCCTGCGCCAGCCGCGCCGTCGGTTCGCCCGCGCCGACGTCGGTTCGCCCGTGCCCCGTTTGCTAAGCTCGTGCGCGGAGGGTTGTCCGAGCGGCCGAAGGAACTTGTCTTGAAAACAAGCAGGCGGTAACCCCGTCTCAGGGGTTCAAATCCCCTACCCTCCGCTGAAACCCAAGATCAGAGGCCGAAAGCCCCGAACCCGTCTAGACCCAGGTTCGGGGCTTTCATTCTGCCTCTCACAAAATCAATCACAACCCGAGGAATGCAGCGTCTAGACCTTGCCCGCCGCCGCCTCCGGTACATCTGACTCTCACTCCGAACGCTTCCCCACCTTCGCCGCTACCGCCGCGATGCCGCTTGCTCCACCTTCAGGCAGGTACGCGCCCAAGAAGGTCTCGACGGTATGGCCGAGCCAGGCCGCGGCATCGGTCGGTGCCACCCCCGCCGCGATGAACAAAAACGCGTTCGTATGGCGGAGCGAGTGGAGGTGGATCTTCGGCATAGACGCGGATGCGCAGAGCTGCCGGAACCTTTCGCTGTAGGTGTCTGGTCGGAGTGGGGTGCCAACCTCGTCCACGAGCACGAGACCGGTCTCCCTCCACGCCGAACCGGCCCGCAGTCGGTCCTCGGCCTGCCGTCGCCTCATGCGACGGAGAAGCCCCACAGTTCCCGGCAGCACCTCCTCGACCGGCAGCGTGCGGCGGCGCTGCGGAGACTTCGGATCATCGACCGCATAATTGCTTGACCCGAGAGCCACACGTCCCTGACGGACCGTTACCGTACCGGCCTCCATGTCCACGTCGCTCCAACGCAGCCCGCAGATATCGGCGCGGGTGAGACCGAGCGATGACAACCACCATGCCCCACCGAGTCGATCATCTGCTGTGTGCGCCCGGAACTGCTCCAGGGCCTCGCATCGGGCCTCAGTGCCCCGGCCAGTCGTCGGCCAGTGCTCCAGGGACTCGCCGACCTTCGTTGTCTGCCGCGGTGGCCGTACACCCTTCGTCACGTTCCGTGTCAGGGTCTCGTCGGCGACGCCGAAATCGAGCGCCTGTGAGAGCGCACCCAGAGCCGCTCGGATCGACCGGGGCGATAGCGGTCCGTTATCCCGCTTGCGTCCGCTCGTCGCGAGATGCTCGATCAGAGCGCGAATATCTCGGGGGCGGAGGTCAACGGCTGCACGCGACCTTATGGCTCTGAGTACGGGCGCGAGTTGATCTCGGTAGCCGTTCACGGTGACCTCGCGCACGTCGGTGCGAGACCGTAGCCATCGCTCGCATAGCTCGGCAACGGTTTCGTCGCGCTCGCGTGCGCCCCTTTCGGCGACTGCGGCGCGCACCTCGGAGACCCATGCGCGGGCAGCCTCGACGCTGCCGAACGTCTTGGTGAGCTGTCGCCGCTGCAACGCCCCCCGCGGTGTCGCGTCCACGACGGCCCGAAACCGTGCGCCTTGCTTCGCCTCGACTCGGCGGGTGGGTTCGCCCCATGCGGGCACCTGGGGCAGGCGAACCCGACGACGCGCTCGCCTTCGTGGATCGGGGTCCATCCTTCGCGCCTGTTGCCGCGGCGCTCGCCGCAGCTCGGGCATTGCTTTATAGCGTCGATCCCTGCCGGGATCGTGTGGCGTCTACCGGCCATTCAGCTATCCTCTCGTTGCGCAGATGCCGCCCGTGACAAATCGAGGTCCGGGCGTTCCTGCCGTGCGCGATAGATCCATGAGTTGACGGTCGCGACGCTCCGCTCGAACCGCTCCGCGATATCTTTGGCTGCGAGGCCCTCCCGCCTGAGCCGGGCCAATTCCTCCGGGCTCGGGCGCTCTGGGGTCGCGATCAAGTTCAGCTCGCGCGCCCGCCGCAGGTGCCGGTCGAGCGTAGCAACCGACACATTCAGTTCTTCGGCTGCGCGGCTGCGCAATGGGCGGGTGCCTTCGTCGCGTAGCCGCATCCAGACGCCCGCGGCGCGCTCAACCTGGCGCGTCAGGTCTGAGCTGTCGGGGTTAGCTTGGCCGAGCGCGGCCAGGGCCGGAAAGAGTTTCATTGACCTCGGACCGGAATCGTGCCTCTGCGAGATCGCGAATGCCGCGAGCGCTCGCAGGGGCAACTTCCCGAGCCGCTCGCCTGTGAGCGCTACGGGCTCGGCGTCCGGGAGACGCTCGACGGCGATGTCAAGAATCTGGCGGCGACCCGGGCAGCGGAAGCAGTATTTTTCCGAGCTCTGATTGGATGCAGGAGGCGCCGATCCGGTGACTGAGTTCAGATCAATGGCGCAATACTTTATATAGGAGCTCAATTCCGGGTGTGCCAAGCTGAATCCCCGAGCCTTGACGATGGTTCGCTGGGCGGAGTTCTCGCATGTTATTCACTCATCCATACCGAGCCACCGCGCATCGGCGCTGCGCTCACCGAGTTCGCTCGTTGTATCCCGCCGGATGGCGAGCCGGTAATGGGGTTCTTTACCTGCTCAAAGTTGGTTCCGTTCGAGCACGCGGTCACCACGGGGTGCTACTTGCCTATCAATCTATTAACCTCTGAGGCGGGGCGGCAGGGCTTATGGTCACCCACGCTGAACCGGACCGGACCGACTATGCCGATCGCATGGCGCTATCCTCGCTACGCGCACCTGACTGGCTCTGTTAAGAAGGCGACCGTTTCGCCGGAACTGAGAAGTGCGACGTGTGAAGTTGGGGCCACCTACTGAGCGTCTCTATTGCCTTGCCGCTTTTGGCGACTGGTATGGGGCGTGCCTTACAGCCGCACTCCATTCCCTTGTTGGTGCGAGAGACCTTTCCGACGGCCGAAGGCCATCCACCCTTCCGTCTTCGGCTAAGCTTCAACCGTGGTTGAACCCTCTGCGATCGTGCCGACGAAGGTCTCCGTGCAGCCCGATGTTCGCGTTCTCGGGGCCCGCGAACATAATCTGCAGGATGTCAGTCTCTCTGTACCGCGCGATGCAACGGTCGTGTTCACCGGGGTGTCTGGATCGGGAAAGTCCTCGCTGGCGTTCGGGACGCTCTACGCCGAGTCGCAACGACGCTATTTAGAGTCGGTGGCACCGTACGCCCGCCGTCTGATCGATCAGGCGGGAGTGCCCGATGTCGACTCGATCACGGGGATGCCGCCTGCCGTTGCGCTGCAGCAGCAGCGCGGTGCCGGCAACGCACGATCGACCGTGGGCAGCATCACCACGTTGTCGAGCTTGATACGAATGCTGTACTCGAGAGCGGGGGACTACCCGGATGGGCAGCCGATGTTGTATTCGGATGACTTCTCCGCGAACACGGTCCAAGGAGCCTGCTCGGAGTGCCACGGCATCGGCCGCGTGTACACGGTGAGCGAGCAGCAGATGGTCCCGGATCCATCGCTCACCATCCGCGAACGCGCCATCGCTTCCTGGCCGACCGCGTGGCACGGTCATCAGCTGCGCGATGTACTGGTTGCTCTCGGTTACGATGTCGATGTGCCGTGGCAGGACCTGCCGCGAAAGGACCGGGACTGGATCCTATACACCGACGAGACCCCGTTCGTTCCGGTCCACTCCCGGCTCACCCTCTCCGAGTCCAAAGCTGCGATCGAAGCAGGTGCGGAGCCGAGCTACTCGGGCACGTTCGTCGGGGCTCGTCGGTACATTCTGGACACGTTCGCGAACACAAAGAGCGCATCGATGAAGCGGCGCGTCGCGCAGTTCCTCACCGCTGCGATCTGCCCGGTCTGTCATGGCAAACGGCTGAAGCCCGAGGCGCTGTCCGTCACGTTCGAAGGATTCGACATCGCCGAGTTCTCCCAACTGCCGCTTCGGGAACTTGTCACGACGCTCTCGGGTGTCATCGCACGCACGGAGGAGCAGGAGGCCGCTTCTTCTGGGGCGGTCTCTCCACGAGCCGCACGGGAAGAGCGAATCGCTGGTGGCGAGTCGCCGCAGGCCTCGGCGTCGGATGTGCGACCCACAGTGCGTCCCGCGCCAGAGAAGCGTGCCGCTGCGGTCCAGCTCGCATCAGGGGTGCTGCAGCGGCTTCGTCCACTGGTCGATTTGGGGCTGGGCTACCTTTCATTGAGTCGGACGACGCCGACGCTGTCTGGTGGTGAGCTACAGCGGATACGGCTCGCGACACAACTCAGCTCTGATCTGTTCGGGGTGGTCTACGTCCTCGACGAACCATCGGCGGGGCTGCATCCGCAGGATGTGACGGCGCTCCTCGGGATCCTGGATGGGCTCAAGGGGCGCGGGAACAGCCTGTTTATCGTCGAACACTCCGTGGCTGTGATGCGGCACGCGGACTGGCTGGTCGACATCGGCCCCGGTGCCGGTGAACACGGCGGCCGAGTGCTCTACAGCGGCCCGCCCGACGGGCTCGCCGATATCACGGAGTCGGTGACACGCGGATACCTATTCGGCGGCCGCGGTCTCCCTCTTCGCACACCCCGTGAGGCACGCAGCTGGCTGCGCCTGGAGAACGTGACGCGGAACAACCTGCACGACCTCACGGTCGATATCCCGTTGGGTGTCTTCACCGCGGTTACGGGCGTGTCCGGGTCCGGCAAGTCGAGTCTGGTCAGCCAGGCGCTTCCGTCGCTGCTTGGCGATCGCCTTGGCCAGGCCGTCCCGGCCGATGACGAGCCGGTCAGCGACGAGTCACTGCTCGCGGATGCGCCGGAACGTCTCGATGGACGCGTCGCCGGGCCCGTCACCGGTGTACGCCGGCTGATCGTCATCGACCAGCGGCCCATCGGCCGGACGCCGCGGTCGAACGTCGCCACCTACACCGGGCTGTTCGACCATGTCCGTCGTCGATTCGCAGATACCCCGGAAGCTCGTTCCCGCGGGTACAAGCCCGGCCGATTCTCCTTCAATGTCGCCGGTGGGCGCTGCCCGACCTGCGAGGGCGAGGGATCGGTGATGGTCGAGCTCCTCTTCCTGCCTTCCGTGTACGCCGAATGCCCCGACTGCCACGGCACCCGATACAAGGCGTCAACGCTCGAGATCACGTGGCGGGAGCGCACGATCGCTGACGTGTTGTCGATGAGCGTCGAGGAGGCGAACCTGTTCTTCGTGGGCGATGAGGAGATCACGCGATCGCTGGCCGCTTTGTCGGACGTTGGACTCGATTACCTCCGACTGGGTCAACCGGCAACGGAACTCTCGGGGGGTGAGGCCCAGCGAGTCAAGCTGGCGACCGAGTTGCAGCGTGCGCAGCGTGGGGACACGCTGTACGTATTGGACGAGCCAACGTCCGGGCTCCACTGCGCCGACACGGATCGTCTGATCGCGCATCTGCAGACGCTGGTCGATGCGGGCAACACGGTCGTCGCCGCGGAGCTGGACATGCGCGTTGTCGCGATGGCCGATCACGTGATCGATCTTGGACCCGGCGCGGGCGACGCCGGCGGGACCGTGGTTGCCGCCGGTACGCCCGCCTACGTCGCGGACAAGGGCGTCGGTGCTTCCGCGGGCTACCTTGCCGCCGCACTGCAGGCAGGCCCCAACGTGACCCCAATGTGACGAGTGTGTCGCTGTGCGATCTGAACATCGCACAGCGACACACTCGACGAGGTCGTAGTCTCAGGCGGGGAGCTTAGAGGCCAGGACGTCCAACTTCTCGATCGTGGGATCGATGAACAGTTTGCCGGCCAGAATCGCGGCTCACCCCCCCCGCCCGCGATTGGGAGACACGCCCTAGCTCTGGGCCTCGCCGAGGCGCGCTTCGGGCGTGAGCTCGGCGCGGAGACCGCCGCCGGTCGCAGCCCAGGCAAGAGCGCGACCCAGCGCAGGTGCCTGCTTGAACAAATTGTGACCGGCCACAAAAAGGACAGAGCCTGCCTCCCACACGGCCATGCCGTCCTCACTCCACGGGAGGTCGGTCACCCAGCAGTGAAGGAATTCGCGCGGCTCTGGGTGGAGACCGGGCAGCGCCCGTGTCACGTATTCGCGTGCGCGTTCGTCCAACGATCGAATCGCCGCCGGGTCGATGAAAGTTCCGTCGTCGCGGACGCCGACGGTGTCGCTGAGTCCGACCGAATAGTTGCTGTTGCCCGGTAGCGGCGTCGCGTAGACGCCGACTTCGCCGAAGACGCCGCTGCTGTCCTGCAGGCACGCGACTCGTGCCGGGGCGGCGGCTTTCACGTCGAAAGTCAGCCTGACGTGTGCGGCAAGGCGAACCGGCAGCGACAGGCCGACGCTGCGTGCCAGGCGGGCGGTTTCGCGGCCGGCGCACACGACCACCTTGGAGTAGACAGCCCGGTCGGTGACGCTGCGCACCTCGACCGTCCCGTCGGCGCGGGTGTCGATGGAGATGACCTCACCGGTGGTGACCGCATCTGCGAGGGCACCCGTGAGTGCCGTGATCGCGGCGCGGGTGCGGATCGCGCCGCCCGACTCGTCGAGCACCGCTGGCCCCGAGTACCCAGCGAGCAGCGGCATCCGCTGGGCGACCTCGGCCGCGTCGATCTCGTGCGCTTCCACGCCGCCGACCTGGTCGAGCACCCGCAGCCGCGCCAGGGCGCTGTCTCCGATCGCCAGGACACCGTCTGATGAGACCAGCTCGGCGTCGAAGTGTTCGGCCCACTCATCCCATACGCCGCGGCTTTCGCGCGCGAAAGCGACGAGTCGCGGGTCGTCGTGGGCATGCCGGAAGATCCGCGACTCGCCTGCGGACTGACCCGTCCCGGGCAAACCAGCCTCGTACAAGCGCACCGGCACGCCCTGCTCCCGCAGCGCGTACGCCGTCGACAGACCGACGATCCCGCCCCCGATCACTGCTACCTCGGGTGAACGCGTCGTGGCAACGCCGTCGTCAGTTCCTGTCATCGCGGTTCCCCGATCTGTTGGTGATTAGCGATAGGCCGCAAGAGAAGGGGCCGCTGCCACGACGTCAGCGGGCTGTGTAAGCCCGAAGTCACCGCGCGCAGCGACCCCTCATTTCTGGGCCAGTTCTCCCGGTCTGTGGTGTCAGGCGGGGAGTTTGGACCCCAGAACGTCGAGCTTCTCGATCGTCGGTTCGCTGAACAGTTTGCCGGTCTGCTCGCCGAGAGCGGTCGCAACTGCGCCGGACAGGTGCGCGTCGCGGCCGGCGTCATCGGGGAACACGTCGAAGATCCCGAATGAGGACGGGCCGAGACGGATCGCGAACCACGCGGTGGTCGCCGGCTCTTCCTCAACAAGCGCGCGGCCGCTGTCAAGGAACTCCTTCACGTCGTCCTCCTTGCCGGGCAACGCGTCAAACCTGACCAGTAATCCCTTGGTCACACTCATGATGTCTCCTCTTCCTTTGTTGTGCTGCCCGCGAGTTGGGACACGATCGCTTCGGAGAACGCCGACAGGTCCTCCGGCGAGCGGCTGGTGATGAGATTCTTGTCGACCACGACCTCCTGGTCGACGACGTTCGCGCCGGCATTGCGCAGATCCGTGCGGATGCTCGGGAAGGACGCCAGGGTGCGACCGGTTGCCACGCCGGCCTCGATCAACGTCCACGGTCCGTGACAGATCGCCGCCACGGGCTTGCCGCTTTCGACGAAGTCGCGGACGAAGGAAACGGCGTCCTTGTCGACCCGGAGTTGGTCGGGGTTCACCGTGCCGCCAGGAAGCAGCAGGGCGTCGTAGTCGCCCACCGAGGCGTCGGCGATCAACCCGTCGACGGTGAACGTGCCCGCTTCATCCAGGTCGTTCTTACGGGCCTTGATCTCGCCGTCGTGGATCGAGAGGACCTCGGTCTGAGCGCCGGCCCGTTCCAGTGCTTCGCGGGGTTGCTCGAGCTCGACGCGTTCGACTCCGTCGGCGGCGAGGATGGCGACTCTCTTGCTCTGTAGCGTCTCGGCCATATCAGTTCGCCTTCTTCTCGGTCGACATGCCGGGCTTGATGAGGACCTTGGTCCAACCCTTGGACCTGGCGTCGAAGTTCCTGTAGGCGTCGGCGGCTTGGTCCAGCGAGATTTCGTGGGAGACGATCCAGGAAGGGGTGGCCTTGCCGGCGGCGATCAAGTCTCGCAGCTGGCGGTTGTACCGCTTGACCGGGGCTTGACCGTTGCCCATGGTCTGCCCCTTGAACCAGTGAGTGCCGAAGTCGATGGCCGCCTTTCCCTGCTTGGCGAGGTCATCCTTGGCTCCGGGGTCCTGGGGGACGAACACGCCGACGGTGCCGATTCGTCCGGTGAAGCGCACCGCGTTGATGAGCATGTTCAGCGTGGCGGCGGTGTCCTCGTTGCCCTGGGGATCGTGGGCCTGGTAGCCCACGCATTCGCAACCACGGTCAGCTCCGAGCCCCATCGTCTCGTCCAGCACAGCCTGCACGGGGTCGACCTTGGAGTCGTCGATGGCAATCGCACCGATCTGCTCGGCCAGCGCGAGCCGGTCAGGATGGCGATCGACCACCATCACCTTTGCTGCGCCCTTGATCGTCGCGGACAGGGCGGCCATCAATCCGACCGGACCCGCCCCAGCGATCACAACGCTGTCGCCGGGCATCACGCCGGCCATCTCGGTGGCGTGGTAGCCGGTGGGGAAGATGTCAGAGAGCATGACGTAGTCGTTCTCCTTCTCCTCCGCATCTTCACCCAGGCGCAGTGCGTTGTGGTCGCCGAAGGGAACCCGGAGCAGCTCCGCTTGGCCTCCGCCGTACGGGCCCATGTCCGCAAATCCGTATGCCGCACCGGCGGCGGACGGGTCAGGCTGCGTGGTCAGGCAGTAATTCGTGAGACCGCGTTCGCAGTTCTTACAGAACCCGCACGAGATGTTGAACGGCAGCACAACCCGGTCTCCGACCCTGACCTTCTCCACGCCACTACCGACTTCGATGACCTCCCCCATGTTCTCGTGACCGAACGTCCGGCCTGCTTCGAAGGAGGTCCGCCCCTCGTACATGTGGAGGTCCGAGCCGCAGATGTTCGTCGTCGTTACCCTGACCAGGACATCGGTGGGTCGCTCGATCTTCGCGTCCGGGACGTCCTTCGTGCTGACCTGACGGGGTCCCTCGTACACCACTGCTTTCATGTCTGCTCCGATCCGCTGGTGTTGCTCGATAGTTCTTCCAGGGGGGGGGGGGGGCGCTAACGATGTCGGTCCCTCCGGGATACACACAACGCTCCTAGAGGCCACATGTCAAGGAGGTTTACCTGACGATCGCCCGACTCCTTGTCGTTGAAACGTCCACCGAAACCAGGTTCTAAAGCACGTTTGAACCGCTCTGGGTGTGATGGAGACTCACTTTATTTGATTCCCAGCCGCCGATCGGCGGCTGTTTGGCCAGCATGGAACGCTTCATCGAACTCGACTGGTGGGACGCCGCCGAGGTAGCCATGGAGGCGTTGCGTGTTGTGCCAGTGCACCCAGCCGAGGGTCGCCAGTTCGAGATCTTCGACTGTTCGCCAGGGTCCGGATCTGCCGGGCCCGCGGACCAGTTCGGTCTTGTAGTAGCCGTTCACCGTCTCGGCCAGGGCGTTGTCATACGAATCCCCGACGGTTCCAATCGATGGTGTCGCGCTGCGCGGCGTTCCCGTAGCGGATCGACGTGAATTGAGCCCCTACGTTGCTGTGACATCGCAAACCCTCGTGATGGCGGCCTCTCGACTAGCGGGCCATCTCAATCGTGTCGAGGACCATCTCAGTACGCATATGTGACGCGCACCGCCACCCCACGATCATCCGGCTGAACGCGTCGATGATGAAGCAGACGTATGCGACCCCGGCCCAGGCCGGCACGAACGTCAGGTCGGTGACACAGAGCCGGTTCGGCGCGACCGCGGTGAACTCCCGCTTCACCGGGTCAGGATGCCGCGCCGAGGTCGGATCGGGCCGTGTGGTCTTCACCCGCTTCGACCGAATCGCCCCCTCGATACCTACCGCCCGCATAAACCGGCCCGTCTGGTCCCGACCGATCTCGCTCCCGGCGCGCCGAGCCGCCTTCCAGAGCTTCCGGACCCCATAGACGCGGTAATTGTCTTCCCGGACTTCGACAAGCTCAGGGATCAGGACAGCGTCGCTGATCGCCCGCGCTGACGGAGCACGATCTTTCGCGGCGTAATACGTGCTCGGAGCTACGCGCAACAGGCTGCAGATGGGCTCGACTCCGAGCGGGCGACCCTCGATGACGTTGTTCTTGTTCGCGACGATGAACGCGACTACTTCCGATGTTGGCGGTCGAGCTCCGCCCCGAAGAAAGACGCCGCTCTCTTCAAGATCTCGTTGGCTCGCCGCAACTCACGAACCTCTTGCTCCAGCTCTCGCACCCGACAGGCCCCCGCCGTCACCCCGGCAACGTGACCGTCATCAACATCCGCTTGCTTGACCCAACTCCGGACGGACTCGAGCCCGTAACCGAGCTGCGTCGCCACGCGCCGCACCGTCCCGTGATCGGTTCCGAGCTCCGCGCGCAACGTCCTGACCATCCGCACCGAAGACGCCTTCTCCTACGGCGAATACCTACGCCCCGTCGACCCACCAGATCCCTGCTTCGACACCATGACTCCATCCTCGTTTCCAAGCTCAAGAGCCTCCAACAAACTCAGAGCGGTTCACGTGCATCAGACTCATACTTCGGACTTCGGCTCGATGTACTCGCTTCCCAGGAAGCGAAATTACGTGTGTGAGGGGGAAGTGACCGAAGACCTGAGTCAGCGCGATGCGTACTACCGTGGCGAGACGGTTTGATGCCTGCTGCTCATGTTAGGGGCGCGCCCACTTTGGCTCTCCGTCTCTGAGAGGTCTGCTTGGTGCTGCAGCAGATTGCGTTTGTAGCTCATGAAATCACTTGACAGTTTCCTTTCGGTGTTTGTAGTGTCCGTGTCCATCACGGGCAGATCACAAACTTCTCACAAACGGCAACAGGTGAAAGGCCAATAGGTTGGTCCACGTTGGTCGGTGGATCCTGTACGGAGGAAAAAACCAGGTGAAACCGGACTGTAGAGGGAGCGCCAACTGCTCTTGAAAACAAGCACTGGGTAACCCCCAGTCAGGGGTTCAAATCCCCTACCCTCCGCCATCTTCCCGGGCCCGTCGCCGAGCGGCGGGCCCGTTCTGCGGGCTTGCGCGCGAGGCCTGAGGCGCGTGCGCGGCGCATCCGGGCGTCAGGCTCGGGCGTCGTTCATCGCCTCCTGCACCAGGCGCCCGAGTTCCTCCGCGCTCTGAAAGCGCACGCCTTCGCGGTACGCGTCGTCGATCGGAGCGCACGCGCCGCTTCGCTCCCGCTCTTCGGGGGAGATATTCGCCGAGGTGGGCGGCGCGACCGCGTATCGGGAATACACCGAAACCGACTTCGACCCTTTCGTGTATTGCTTCCAGTTCCGGACGCCCGCCCATGCGTAGAGTTCGTCGAGCGTCGGCCGGCTGCGGAGTTCATCCGCGGAGTACACATCGTATGTCGATCGTTCGAGCCCATCGAGAATGGCTTCCCCGAGAACCACCGGGCCCTCGAGGCCGGCCAGCACGATGGGAAAGCCGTCGGAAATCCACGCTCCCGTATGGGGCTGCGAATACGTTTCGATGAACACGCGGCCGTCCGGTCGGAGCATGATCGAGGCGTTGTGGGGGTGTACGGGGAGACTTCCGGCGTCCATGTGACACCTTTCTGCTTTGCTTGGTGAATTGATGCTTCGTGCGATGTCAGGCACGGGCGACCTTCATCGCCTCCTGCACCAGTCGCCCGAGTGCTTCTGCGCTCTCGAAGTGCACGCCTTCGCGGTACGCGTCGTCGATCGGAGCGTACGCGCCGCTTCGCTCCCGCTCCTTGGGGGAGATGTTCGCCGAGGTGGGCGGCCCGACCGCGTATCGGGCGTACACGGAAACGGCCTTCGACCCTTTCGTGTATTGCTTCCAGTTCCGCGCTCCGGCCCATTTCAGCACCTCCCGAACGACCGGATCGTCGCGCGGATCGGGTTCGGGAATGACGCGCCAGGAGGATCGTTCCAGGGCATTGAGAATCGCCGTGCCCAGAGCTTTTGCGTCCTGGATATCGGGAACCACCTCAGGAATGCCGTCCAGAGTCCAGGTGCCTTGTATCGGGCGTGAGTACGGTTCGATGAATACGCGGCCGTCCGGTCGGAGCATGACCACGACATTGTGGGGGGTTACCGGGAGATCTTCAGCGTCCCCTTCCCCCACGCGTGTCGCGGCCCGCTCGATCCCCGAATCGGCGTCATCCGCCGCCGCATCGATGCGCGCGCCCTCCGCGGCGAGGTGCCCGGGTTCGACGTGGATGCGCATGAGGGGAAGCTAACGGAAGGCGGCTCGCATCTCCGGTCCGCTCCCAGTCAGTGGGCCGGAGCGTCTCGGCGCCGGTGCGCTCGCAGGGCGGGACAGGGCCGCGCCGGGCCGGGCCGGCTCGGAACCCCTGACGAGCGGCGCGACGAGGATCGCGCCGGCGCGACGAGGATCGGGCGGCCCGACCGACCGACCACCACCCCATCGACGCGCCGCCGCGCGCGAGACTACGCGCGCACCCGCTGCCGAGCGGCGTACGCCGCCTCGGCGTTGCGCCGGCTCTCGGCGAGCGCTTCGTCGAGGGTGCGACGCTCCGGGCGCCGTTCGAGCATCGCCGCGACCGCGTCGCGCACCTCGGCCGCCGTCGCCTCGTTCGGTGCGAGCGCGACGGCCAGGCCGGCCCGTTCGAGCGCCTCGGCGCCGGCGAACTGGTCGGTGGAGAAGGGGAGCACGACGAGCGGGGCGCCGAACGAGAGCGCCTCGGTCACGCTGTTGTTGCCGCCGTGCGTCACGGCGACGGCGGCGCGTTCGAGCAGCGTCACCTGCGGCAGGAACTCCTGCACGAGCCAGTCGGCGGGAATCTCTCCGAGCGCCGCGCGATCCGACGACCCGTGGGCGATCGCGGCCCGCACGCCGAGCTCGCGCAGGGCATCGGCCACCGTGCGGAGCACGTCGGCGCGCACCGAGAGGAAGCTGCCGAAGCTGACGTACACGAACGGCGTCTCGCCCGCGTCGAGCCAGCGCCGCACCGCGTCGTCGGCCTGCTCGGGGCGCAGCGACGAGCCGATGCAGGTGTGCGGGGGCAGCATCGCGCGGCGCCACTCGGGCACCAGCTGCTCGGGGTAGTTGTAGACGAGGTGGTCGCCGTGCTCCGCGAACGCGTCGGTCGTGGGCGGCGTCGCGGGGTCGAGCTCGGCGAGCGCGCGGTTCCACTCGTCGGTGAACGAGGCGCTGACGCGCGCGCAGAGCGCTCGCAGATCGTCGAGCTGCTCGGCGCTCGGGTCGAAGGCCGCGGGCCACGCCGACGGATACCCGTACAGCTCTCCCGCCTCGGGCAGGGGCAGGGCGGTGGGGTGGCCGAGCACCATGTCGATGTGGTCGATGCCGCCCGCGCGCAGGGCGAGTCGGGCGCTGAACGCGAGGTGATCCACCACGATCTCGTCGGGCTGCACCTCGGCCACGATGTCGAGCACCCGCCGGGCCGTGTCGACCGGGCGCCACATGAGATCGTGCAGTCGGGCCCGCGCCTGGAACGCGAGCGTCTCGACCATGCCCGCGCGCGTCGCGTCGAAGAAGCCGCGCAGCACGTCGTCTTCGCCGCGGGGCTGCTGCTCGGCGCGGATGGTGCCCGGGTTGGAGCCCTTGCCCAGGCTGAGCGGCACCTGCTCGTAGCCGAACGACTCCACGATGTGCGCGGTGGCCGGGCCGGTGGCCACGACGACGCGGTGGCCGTGGCCGCGCCAGACCTGCCCGATCGACGCCAGCGGGTAGAGGTGCGACGCGTAGTCGGGGCTGATGATGAGCAGGGTCATGCGTGCTGATCCGATTCTGTGCTGAGCGGTGCGGTGCGGCGGCGCCCGTGCGCGGCGCGGTAGATGCCGGCGAGGGTGCGGGCCATGGTGTGGATGGAGAACCGTTCGGAGACGAGGGCGCGCGATGCGGCGGCGCGGGCGTCGGGCTCGTCGGCGGCGCGGGCGAGGCCGGTGGCGATCGCGGCACGCAGCTGCCCGACGTCGGAGGTGTCGACGAGCACGCCGGTGCGGCCCGATTCGACGTACGTGGCGGGGCCGCCGCGCAGGGGCGCGATGACGAAGACGCCCGCGGCCATGGCTTCGAGGATCGCCAGCCCGAACTCCTCCTTCATGCTGCCGCAGACGTAGACGCCGTGGGGCGCTGCGAGCCCGGGGATGCCGAAGCGCGCTGCGGCGACCCAGCGCGCCGCCGTCTCGTTGGGGCGGTGGCCGACGAGCAGCAGGCCCTGCGCCGCGCGTTCGGCCGGATCCACGAGGGCGTCGATGCGCGCGATCTGCTCGGCCTCGTCGGCGGAGGGTCGTGCGAGGTTGCCGCCCACGATCAGCAGATTGCAGTGCTCGCGCAGCTCGGGGTCGGCCCACGCCTCGACGATCGACGACATGCCCTTCACGCGGTGCAGCCGCCCCACGCTGATGAGCAGGGGCAGCCCCCGGCGGTGGGCCGGGAGCCCGCGGAGCAGCTCGGCGAGTTCGGCGAGCAGGGGCTCGGGGTCGGCGCCCTGCGCGACGGCACGGGCCTCGTCGACCGCCGCGTCGATGACGCCGACGTCGATGCCCTCGGCGACCGGGGTGTACTGCGCGGCGTCGTCGATCTCGATGCCGACGAGTCGCTGCAGGTCGGCGCGCAGCCGCTCGCGCGGCATGAGCACCGTGTGGTCGGCGCGCCGGGCGAGGTCGCGCACCAGGCGGGCGCGGAACCAGTAGCGGTCGCGCGCGTCGTGCTCGCCGAAGTTCTGCCGCGTGAGCACCCCGGAGTGCTCGAGCGATTCGATGAGCGCGTGCGGGTCGGGGGCGGCGGTGAAGATCACGGGGATGCCGAGCGCGTTGGCCACGTCCCACGCCGCGAAGGTGCCGACGTCGGCCATGCGCAGGTGGATGGCGTGCACCGGGCCGTGCTCGACGAGCGCGCGGGCGATGCCCCGGCGTGCGGCGACGAAGTTCGACCACGTGTCTTCGACGCTCGCGGCGGCGACGGGCAGGTGGATCGGCGCGTACGCGTGCCGGCTCGGCTGGTCGGCCGCGGCAGTGGCGGCGGGGGTGCAGTCGACGTCGGCTCCGCGCGAGAGGGTGAGCACGCGGCCCACGGTCGCAGGTGCGGCGCCGCTGCGGTCGCTCCGGCCGCCGCCAATGGAACCGCCGATGGGGCCGCCGCAGCTGGGGGCGTCGCCGATGAGGGCGTCGCCGAGGCGCACGAGCAGCGTGGCGATGCCGCCGTTGTTGTCGCTGCCCACGGTGCGGAGACCGGCGTCGATGTCGGCTCCGAGGAACAGCTGGGCGATGGTCAGCTCGGTATCCGCCGCGCTGCCCGGCTCCGCCGTCGCGACGGCGTCGCGCTCGCGGGCGTCGCGCTCGCGGGCGTCGCGGTGGCGGGCGTCGTCGAGCGCGTCGCGAGCGGCGTCGCGCACCACTGCCTCCTCGCTCGGGTCGTGCGCCGCGCGGTCGAGGTGGGGCAGTGCTCGCGGGTCGCGGATCAGGCCGAGTGTCTCGGTGAGCCGCCTGCGCACGGGCGCGGCGGTATGCGTGCGCAGTGCTTCGCTCAGGTGCGCGACGACGGCTTCGGGCGCATCGTCGCCCCACGCCTCGAGGGTGCGCTGGGCGATCATGCCGCCGAATCCCCCCGCGATGACGAGGTCGACGAGCGGGGGGATCGCCGCGGTGCGCGGGCGTCGGCGCGCGAAGGCCCATGCTGAGTGCTCCCGCAGGAAGGGGCGGGCGTCGCGGAGCGCAGCGTCGAGCACATCGGACGCGCGCTCGTCGTCGACGTGGGAGGCTGCGTGCACGGCCGCGATCGCCACGGCCTGGTCGTCGCCCGCGATTGCGGCGCGCAACGCTTCGAGACCGTCGGGGTCGTGCGCGGCGGCGTGCGCGAGCCGCTCCTCGTGCTGCATCACCTGCGTGAGCGTACCGGTGTGCAGCATCTCCCGCACCTGCTCTGCGACTGCCATGCGGCACCTACGATCTGGAGGTCGTTGCGGATGTTTCTCAATTTTTAAGCATATATGTGTTTTACACAAGTTCTGAGTTATTCTTTCTGCGGAACATCCCACGACGGGTCGGCAAGCGGCGAGGTCGCCTTCGATCGGTCTCTACCGAGAGTTGAGTCAACGACCGTGAACCCCCGAATCGAACGCAGGGCGGCGCGGCGCGGCCGCAGCCGGCGCGGCACCGATCCCCGTACCTCCGGCGCCGCAGCACCGGGCGCCGCAGCACCGGGCGCCGCAGCACCGGGCGCCGCAGCACCGGGCGCCGCAGCACCGGGCGCCGCAGCACCCGCCTCAGATGCGCCCCGGCCCGAGGACGAGCGCCTGCACTGGTCGAAGAACCTCGCCCACGGCATGCAGCACGTGCTCAGCATGTACGGCGGCATCATCGCGCCGCCGCTGATCATCGGCACCGCCGCGGGGCTGAGCAGCGCCGAGATCGGCGTGCTCATCGCCAGCTGCCTCTTCGTCGGCGGGCTCGCGACCATCCTGCAGTCGGTCGGTCTGCCGTTCTTCGGCAGTCAGCTGCCGCTCGTGCAGGGCACGTCGTTCGCCTCCGTGGCCACTCTCGTCGCCATCGTGGGCGGGGGCGGCGGAATGCCGGCCGTCTTCGGCGCCGTGCTCGGAGCCGCGCTCATCGGCCTGCTCATCGCCCCCTTCTTCGCCCGGATCGTGCGGTTCTTCCCCCCGGTGGTCACCGGGGTCGTGATCACCACGATCGGGGTCTCCCTCATCCCCGTCGCGGCGCGGTGGGCGATGGGCGGATCCGCGACGGCCGACGACTACGGCAGTGTCGGCAACATCGCGCTCGCCGCCGCCACGCTGCTCATCGCACTCGTGCTCTCGCGGGTGCGAGCCTTCGGCATCAATCGAATGGCGATCCTGCTCGGGCTCCTGCTGGGCACCCTGATCGCCGGCATCGCGGGCAAGACCGATTTCTCGTCCGTGGGCGACGGGGCCGTCTTCGCGTTTCCGAGCCCGTTCGCCTTCGGGCTGCCCGTGTTCGAGATCAGCGGCATCATCGCGATGGTCATCGTCGTGCTCGTCATCCTCACCGAGACGACCGCCGACATGCTCGCCGTGGCTCAGATCACCGGCTCCAAGGTCGACTCCCGCCGCATCGCCGACGGCCTGCGCGCCGACATGCTGTCGAGTGCCGTCGCGCCCGTGTTCAACACGTTCACGCAGAGCGCCTTCGCGCAGAACGTCGGGCTGGTCGCGATCTCGGGCGTGAAGAGCCGCTTCGTCGTGGCGACCGGCGGAGCGATCCTCGTGGTGCTCGGCCTGCTGCCGGTGCTCGGGCGCGTGATCGCCACGCTGCCGATGGCGGTGCTCGGCGGCGCGGGCATCCTGCTCTTCGGCACGGTCGCGGCCTCCGGCATCCGCACGCTCGGCAAGGTGGACTACGAGAACACCGGCAACTTCCTGATCGTCGCCGCCTCGCTCGCGGTCGGCTGCATCCCGGTGGTCGCGCCCGACTTCTTCGACGCCTTCCCCACCTGGTTCAGCACCATCTTCCACTCGGGCATCAGTTCGGCGGCGATCACCGCGGTCGTGCTCAACCTGCTCTTCACCGAGGTCGGGCGCCGGCGCAGGCACGCCGAGCGCGAGCGTTTCGCCTGAACCCGAGGGAATCATCGGCGTCGAATCCCTCGGTCTCGCGGCGACCCCTCGGTCTCGGCGTGCCGGCGTCGGCGTCGGCGCCGGCGTCGGCGCCGTCACGCCGATCGGGGCGCGGGCGACACGTGCTCCGACCGGGCGCGAGCGTTCGCGCGCAGCCTCAGAAGTCGCCCTTCTTGTAGTACCTGCGAATCGTGAGGTCGTGGTCGCGCACCCGCTCGAGGTGCGTGCTGAGCCGCTCGAGCACCGCGGCCAGCACGATCGGCGAGACGAGGGCGCGCACGCGGTCGCTCAGGCCTGCGAGCGCGAAATCGCGGGTGTCGATGATGCGGACCTTGCGGGTGACGGTGCGGGCGAAGCGCTCGACGCGATCGGTGAGCGGCCGCTGCTCGTCTTCGCCGGCGAGGATGAACACGCTCGTGTCGGCCTCGAGCAGTTCGAGGGTGCCGTGGAAGAAGTCGGAGGCGTGCACCGGGCGCGTCCAGATCCACTGCATCTCCTCGAGGATGCACATGCCGTAGTACATCGCCTCGTACCACGAGCCGCCCGCGCCGGTGATGATGTGGTGCTGCTCGTCCGCGATCTCGGCCGCCAGCGCCTCCGCTCGCGGCTCGAATGCGCGCTTCGCGTCGACCAGCAGTTCGGGCAGGGCGGCGAGCTCGGCGACGACGGCCTCGTAGTCGTCGATCTCGCCTCTCGCATCCATGACGCCGAGTGCGAGGAGCAGCGACTGCAGGCCGAAGTTCTCGCTGGAGGTCGGGTCGGCGCAGTGGTTCGAGAACGAGATGTCGGCGAGCTCGGCGACGGGCGTGCCGGGGTCTGCGGTGAGGCCGAGTACGGTGGCCCCCCGCGTTTGCGCGAATCGGATTGCGGCGAGCGCCTCCTTGGTGGTGCCCGAGACCGAGGGGAAGACGGCGAGCGACTGCGGCCCGAGGTGCGCGCTGCCGGAGTGGACGATCTCTGCGCTCATCTCGATGTGCACGGGCAGGGAGGATCGGGTCTGCAGCAGGCGCGCCGCCGGCAGCATGAGGAAGTTGACTCCGCCCGCCCCCATGAAGAAGAGGTTGCCGCCGCCGGCGTCGAGCCAGGAGCGGGCGGTGTCGCGGAGGGCGGGGGCGAGGGCCACGGCCCCGCGCTGCACGGCGAGGTACGCCTCGGGATCGAACTTCAGCATCATTGCTCCTGTCTGTGTGCGACACTCATTGTCTGACAACTATCGTAAAGAGCAGACAACCCCGGTGCAAGGGCCGGTTCTGCCGGCGATCGGTGCACCGTCGCTATGCTGGGCGGCAGGAGCGCCGGCCGGGCAGAGGCGCGTATGCATCGAGGCGCAGGAGGCGGAACGCTGTCTGACACATCCACGGACCCCGCGGGGCGCGAGAGCGCGGTCGACCGGGCGCGCAGGCGGATCACCGCGATCGTCGAACAGCTCGACCTGCGCCCGGGCGACCGGCTGCCCACCGAAGCCGCCCTGACCGAGCGCCTGCAGACCTCGCGGTCCACCGTGCGCGAGGCCTTCCGCCAGCTTGAGCAGAGCGGCCTCGTCGTCGCGGTGCAGGGGCAGGGGCGCTTCCTCTCCGCGACGGGCGGGCTGCGCGTCGAGCGGCCCATGACGCAGTACGAGAGCATCACCGAGGTGCTCACCGCGCGCGGGTACCGCGTGACCAGCGCCGTGCTCAGCGTCGCCGAGGCGGCCGCCGAGCCCGAGGCCGCCGCCGCCCTCGAGATCGAGGTGGGCGCGCCCGTCATCCGACTCGTCCGCATCCGCTTCGGCGACGACCGCCCGCTCGTGGTGAGCGAGAACACGGTGCCGCGCGAGCTGCTCCCCGGCCCCATCGCGCACCGCGACTGGGGCGGCTCGCTGACGGCCGCGCTCGCCGCGCACGGCGAGTACGTGCAGACCGCGCTCGCCACGGTGTCTGCGGTGGATCTGCCGGCCGAGTGGGAGGAGCCGCACAACCTCGCCGGCATGGGGCCGTGGCTGCTCGTCACCGAAGTGGGGCTCAGCATCACCGGCCGACGCGTGCTGCACGCGAAGGACTACCACCGCGGCAGCGAGATCTCGTTCACCGTGCTGCGACAGCGCTGACGGCGGCGCGGAGCCCCCGCCTCAGCGGCGCTGCGGCGGCGCCGAGCGTGCCGCCTCAGCGCTGGTCGGGGGCGGGTGCGACGGAGGCGCGCTCGACGAACTCGGCTGCGAGTTCGCGCTGCACGGCGTGCGACGCCTCGCCGGCGGCGTCGATGCGGCTGAGCAGCAGCTCCGCCGCCTGCCTGCCGAGTTCGAGCATGGGCTGCCGCACCATGGTCAGCGGCGGGTTCATGACGGCCGCCCACGAGCTGTCGTCGAAGCCGATGATGGAGACCTGCTGCGGAATCGAGAGCCCGGCGTCGCGCAGTGCGTGCAGCGCTCCGGTGAGCGCGTCGGTCTCCGTGCAGAAGAACGCCGTCGGCGCCGCGTCGAGCGCGATCATGCGAGTGACCGCCTCGTACGCGCGCGCCTCGGTCTTCTCGCCGAGCATGACGTGGTCGAGGTCGAGGGGGAGCGCGGCATCGTCGAGCGCGTCGAGGTAGCCCGCGAGGCGCTCGCCGTCCGACCAGAGGTTGCGCCGCGCGGCCTCGACGAGTTCGCGCCGGTACTCGATGCGGCCCGCGACGGGCGGACCCCAGATGAAGCCGATGCGGGTGTGGCCGGCGCGGATGAGCTCGGAGGTGGCGTGGCGGGCCGCGGCGCGGTTGTCGATCACGACGGCGTCGAGGTCGAGCCCGGGGATGAGGCGGTCGAGGAGGACGAGGGGGATGCCCTGCTCGTTCGGGAGCTGCAGGTGCGCGGTGGAGTCGGCGGCGCAGGCGGCCGAGGAGAGGATGATGCCGTCGACGCGCTTGTCGACGAGCACGTTGACGGCGCTGATCTCCTCATCGAGGTGCTCCGCGGTGCTGAGCACCAGGGCGTCGAATCCCCGCGCGCTGGCGACCTCCGAGATGCCGAGTGCGACGCCGCCGAAGAACGGGTTCGAGATGTCGGCGACGACGACGCCGATCGTGTGGCTCACCCCGGTCGACACGCTCCGGGCGAGCTGGTTGGTGCGGTAGCCGAGCTCATCGGCGGCGGCGAGCACCCGATCCCGCATCTCGGCGCTGACGTAGCCGTACCCGCCGAGGGTGCGGGCGGCGGTGGCCCGCCCCACTCCGGCGGCCGCTGCGACCTCCGAGATGGTCGGGGCGGAAGGGCGAGGCTTGCCCACGGTCTACCTCCTCGATGCCGGAGCCTCCAGTTTAGAGCCCGCGCGGGGCGGCCGCCTCGGGGGCGGTGTACCGGCGCAGCTCGTCTGCGGGGATCGCGCGGCCCCCGCCGAATGCGGATTCCACGAAGCACTGCTCGCGCGACGAGCGGTGGCCGGCGCTCAGCGCCGCGAGCAGGTCTTCGGCGCCCGGTCGGCGCCGGCGGCTCCACCCGCGGCGGAGCAGCTCGACGGCGAACCCGGCGACGAATGCGTCGCCGCACCCCATGGTGTCGACGATCGAGGCGGGGTCCGCGATGAGGAGGGTGTCGGCGTGCACGCGATGCGCGCCGTCGGTTGCGATGGCGCCGTCCGTTCCCCGTGTGGCGAGGGCGATGCCGGCGCCCGCGGCGAGCGCCGCGTCGAGCAGGCGATGGGTCTCCTCGACGCTCTGCTCGGAGCACGAGAGGAGGGCGAGGTCGAGGTGGGGGGCGACGCGCGCGAGGTAAGCATCGGTGCGGAACTCGGGCTCCGATGAGAAGTCGAAGCTGACGAGTGCGTCCGTCTCCCGCAGCCGCGCCAGCTCGGGTTCGGTGCGCGAGTAGACGCTCGAGTGCACGAGGTCGAAGCCCGCCGCGTAGGCGAGGCGGCCGTCGTCGAGATCGATGGGCTCCCGCACCGTGATGCCGCCGTCGTTCCATTCGAGGAAGACGCGCTCGCCGTCGACGACGTTGAGGGTCGAGATGCCGGTCTCGCCGTGTCGCACGACGCAGTGCGCATCGTCGACGCCCGCCGCGGCCACCGCCGCGCGCAGGAAGCCGGCGAGCGGATCGTCGCCGAAGACCCCCAGATATCCGGCGGTCGCGCCGAGGCGGCGGGCGTAGACGGCGACGTTGACCGCGTTGCCGCCGGGGTAGTCGAGTCGACGGTCGAGAAAGCGGTCGACGATGTTGTCGCCGAAGCCGAGGATCTTCACGGGCGTTCCTCTCAAGCGCGAAGTCGGTGCGCGACGGGCGTCGCGCACCGGGGGAGGGGCGGCCGGATGCTCGCGTCGGTCGCGCGACGCGAGCACCCGGCCGTTGCGGGGCTCGGGGGCTCAGTACTCCATGACGCGGTAGTAGCGGCGGAGGTCGAGCGAGTGATTGCGCACGCGCTCGAGGTGCTTGCTGAAGCGGCCGACCGCGATGTCGAGCACGATGGGTGCGATGAGCGCGCGGTTCTCGGGGCTGAAGCCGGCGAGTTCGTAGTTGCGGTTGTCGAGCACCGTGACGTCGTTCGAGATGCGCTTGGCGAAGGCTTCGGCGCGATCGGTGAGGGGCCGCGTCTCGTCCTCCCCCTGGAAGATCAGCACGGGAGTGTCGGCTTCGAGCAGTTCGAGCGATCCGTGGAAGAACTCCGAGGCGTTGACGCGCGTGGTGCGGAGCCACTGCATCTCCTCGAGCACGCACATCGAGTAGAGGTAGGTGAGGCCCCACAGCGGGCCGCCGCCGATGAGGAAGTAGTAGTCGGAATCCGCGTGCGCCTCCGCGAAGGCGCTCGCCTGATCCTCGGTCGCCTTCGCGGCCTCGATCACGGCGTCGGGGAGGTGCACGAGCTCGTCGGCGAGCGAGGTGTAGCCGTCGAACTCGCCGCGGGCGTGCATGATGCGGCCGACGAGCAGCAGCAGCTGCGGGTCGAAGGGCCACGTCTTCGGGGCGCAGACGAGTGCGTGGTCGACGTTCTGCGCGATGGGGGAGTCGGCGATGCCGGTGAAGGCGACGGTGGTGGCGCCCTTGCTCGTGACGTAGTCGATGGCGAGCAGCACGTCCTCGGTGGTGCCCGATGCGGAGGCGAAGACGGCGAGGGTGCCGGTGCCGAGCCAGGCGTCGCCCGATTCGATGAGCTCGCGGGAGATCGCGGCGCGCACGGGGAGCTTCGAGTGGCGGCGGGCGAGGTACTCGTACGGCCACATCTGGGCGTAGGTGCCGCCCGAGCCGATGAGGAGCACGTTGTCGATGTTCTCGAGCTGATCGACGAGCGCTTCGATCTGCGGGCGCAGCGCGACCGCACTGCTGAGCTGCTCGCGGAGTTCTTCCTCGTTGAAACCGAGCATGGTGATTGTCCTTTCGTGGCGGTCGAGTGCTCCGGTCTGATACCGGTATCACGTCCGAGTATCGTGACACGGCTGCGTCGCGGCCGTCAATACGGAATCGCGTCCGATCGTCGATTTCGCCTACAAATACGGAGGAGATTCGCGACAGGCCTTGCGGTGCCGCCCCCGTTCGGTCACAATACTTTTCAGGCAGGTGGGACCGGTATCAGGCTTCGCGAAATCGCAGCCTCCCGGCGCCGAACACCACACCTGGCGGGCCGTCGCGCACCTGCGGCGCTCTCGAAGAGGAGGGCATGAATATGCAACGGAAGACAAGATCGGTCATCGTGCTGGCCGCAGCGGCGACCATCGCGCTGAGCGGCTGCGCGGGCGGCGGAGGCGGCGGCGAAGCCGTCGACGTCACCGCCGAGCCCGAGTACTCGGGCACGCTCAGCGTGCTCACCAAGTTCGCCGGCGAACCGCTCGAACCCTACTTCCTCGACATCGCGGAGGAGTACCAGAAGCTCCACCCCGACGTCGAGATCGAGTTCATCCAGGAGACCGACCAGTCGGTCAAGGACAAGACGAAGACGCTGACGGCCTCGGGCGCGCTGCCCGACATCTACTTCACCTGGGCCGGCACCTGGGCGCAGAACTTCGTCGAGGGCGGGCTCGCCGCAGACCTCACCGACGTGATCGCGCCCGACACCGAATGGGGCGCGACATTCGGCGAGGCCTCGCTCGACGCCTTCAAGTTCGGCGACCAGTACTACGGAGTGCCGCTCTACAACAACGGCAAGTTCATGGGCTACAACACCGCGGCGTTCGCGGAGGCGGGCGTCGAGGTGCCGACCACGTTCGAAGAGCTCATCGACACCTGCGGCCCGCTGCGCGACGCCGGCTACGAGCCCATCGCGTTCGGCAACAAAGACGGCTGGCCCGCCCTGCACTACCTGCAGCAGCTCTTCGGCTACAACGTGCCCGCCGACACGCTGCACGCCGACTTCGACCCCGCGACCGCGGAGTGGAGCGACCCCGGCTACATCGAGTCGCTCGAGCAGTTCGACCGGCTGGTCTCCGAGTGCACCGACTCCGGCCGCGGCACCAACGGCGTGCTCTACACCACCGCGCAGGAGGCGCTCTCGGGCGGCCGTGCCGCCATGTACTACCAGGAGATCCTCGAATTCGACACCGTCACCGCCGAGGGCGCCGAGCTCACCCCCGAGAACTTCGGCATCTTCAAGCTGCCGGTGCCCGAGGGCGCCCAGGGCGACGCCGACGCGATCCAGGGATCCCCCGAGGGGTACCTCATCAACGCCAAGTCGCCGCGCGCGCCGCTCGCCGTCGACTTCATGCAGTTCGTGACCGAGGAGGCCAACGCAAAGACGCTCTCGTCACCTCCCTACGGGCAGCCGAGCACCGTGGTGGGCGCCGTGACCGAGGAGACCTCGAGCGCCGCCGTCTTCAGCGGCATCGAGCAGGTCAACGACGCATCGCAGCTGGTGGTGTGGCTCGACACCGTCACCGTTCCCGAGGTCGCCGACGCCTGGCTCGCCGGCGGCGAGGCGCTCATCAGCGGCGACTCGACCCCCGATGAGATTCTCGCCAGCGTGCAGAACGCGAACTCGATGGCGCAGTGATCAGGAACGGGGCGGTCGAGCCCGCAGTGCTCGACCGCCCCGCCCGATCCCGAACGAACAGGACCTGATATGCAAACGCGCCTCGCATCGCTCCGCGGGCTGCTGTGGCTGGCTCCGGCGATCCTCATCCTCATCGCATTCGTCTACCTCCCGCTCGTGCAGAACTTCGGGTTCGCGACGAGCGAGTGGGACATCTACTCCGGCACCCAGGAGTTCGTCGGAGCGAAGAACTTCGAGAAGCTGCTGCACGACCCGGTCTTCTGGCGCTCGCTCGGCAACAACCTGCTCTACGCGCTCATGTCGATCGTCTTCCAGGTCGGCGGGGCCCTCGTCATCGCCGCGATGGTGGAGAGCGTCAGAAACGCACGCGTGCGCAATTCGCTGCGGGTGATCTACTTCATCCCCTCGGCGATCTCGATCACCGTCTCCGGCCTCCTCTTCTACTTCATCTACGAGCCGAACATCGGCATGCTCAACAGCGCGCTCGGCTTCTTCGGGCTCGACGCCCTGGCCCAGCCGTGGCTCGGGCAGGAGAGCACGGCGATGCTCGGGATCATCGCGATGAGCCAGTGGCAGGGGTTCGGCTATTCCGCCCTCCTCTTCACGGTCGCGATCCAGCGCATCCCGTCCGAGCTGTACGAGGCGGCCCAACTCGACGGCGTGGGGCCCTTCCGCCGCTTCTTCACGATCACGCTGCCCCTCGTCCGCGAGATGTCGGGCCTCATGATGATCGTCACGATCTCGGGGGCGTTCCAGGTGTTCAACGAGGTGATGGTGATGACGAGCGGCGGGCCGAACAACTCGACGCAGGTGCTCGGCACCTGGCTCTACCGCAACGGGTTCGTGCGCAACGACTTCGGATACGCGGCGGCGATCGCCGTCGTGATCTTCGTGCTCTCGCTCGGCATCGGCCTCGCGCAGCTGTGGTACACGCGGAAACGGAGGGTCGAGGTATGAGTACTGAGACTGCAGTGCTGCTGACGGTGCGCCCGCAGCGGCCGCGCATCGGCAAGGCGGGGTTCCTCGGGATCATCGGGCGCGTCTTCGCCTGGTCGTTCCTCATCGGGCTCGCCGTGATCGTGATCTACCCGCTGCTGTGGATGATCTTCAACGGGTTCAAGACCAACACCGAGCTCTTCGGCAACCCGTTCGCGCTCCCGCAGCAGTGGAGCTGGGAGAACTACGCGAACGCGTGGAACCGCGGGGTGAGCGACTTCCTCACGACGAGCCTGCTCGTCACGGTCGTGTCGACGATCACCACGGTGCTCGTGAGCGCCTGGGCGGCGTACGGCCTCACGCGGGTGCGGATCCCGTTCAGCGCGCTCTGGTCGGGCATCATCCTCGGCGGGCTCATGCTCGCCCCGGCGGTCGCGCTGGTGCCCCTCGTCAAGATGTTCCAGGCGCTCGGGCTGTACAACACGTTCTGGGCGCTGATGGTGCTCTACACCGCGTTCCGCATCCCCTTCACCACGTTCCTGATCCGCTCGTACATGATCGACCTGCCGATGGAGGTCGACGAGGCCGCCCAGATCGACGGGGCGAGCCGCTGGACGACGTTCTGGCGGATCATCCTGCCCATGTGCAAGCCCATCCTCGTCTCGACGGTGCTGCTGCACGTGCTCTTCGCGTGGAACGAGTACCTCTTCGCGATGGTGTTCACGAGCAGCGTCGGTGCGCAGACGCTGCCGGTCGGCCTGACGAGCCTCATGAGCAAGCACGGCACCGACTACCCCGTGGTCTTCGCGGGCATGGTGATCGCGGCGGTGCCGGTCGTCGTGCTCTTCCTCGTCTGCCAGCGCTACTTCGTGAAGGGCCTCGCCGACGGGGTCGGGAAGTGAGGGGGCGCGCCATGACGATCGAGCTCGCCCGGGTCGCCGGATCCAACTTCTCGTATCAGCACCACCCGCTCGAGCGGTGCTTCGACGACCTCGCGACCCTCGGCCGCGCCGCCGTCGAGCTGTGGGGCATCGCCCCGCACCTGCACGTGCCGTGGGCGAGCGACGACGACGCCCGCCGGGTGCGCCGTACTGCTTCGGAGCGCGGGCTCGACATCGTCTGCTTCACGCCCGAGCAGGTGATGTACCCCGTGAACATCGCCTCGCCCGATCGCCGGTTGCGCGCCGAGAGCATCGCGATGTTCCGTCGCGCGGCCGAGCTGGCCGTCGAACTCGGCTCGCCGAAGCTGTTCCTGACGCCCGGGCGAGGGTTCGAGAGCGAGCCGCGCGAGGCGGCGTGGCGTCGGTCGGTCGACGCGATCGGGGAGATCGCCGGCCGCGCGGCGGCGCTCGGGGTCGAGTGCCTGCTCGAACCGCTGCAGCGCGTGGAGTCGAATCTCGTGAACACGGCCCGCGACGCCGCCCGGGCGCTCGCCGACATCGGGGCGTCGAACCTGGGCGTCGCGCTCGACACCGTCGCGATGTCGGCGGCGGGGGAGACCGTCGACGAGACCTTCGCCGTGCTCGGCGACCGGGTGCGGCACGTGCACCTCATCGACGGCTCGCCCACGGGCCACCTCGCCTGGGGCGACGGATCGCTCGATCTGCGGGGCATTCTCGCCTCCCTCGATCGGCACGGCTACCCGGGGTGGATGACGGTCGAGCTCTTCGGCGACGGGAGCTACGCTCTGGACCCCCGCCCCGCGCTCGCGCGGTCGCTCGCCGCGATCGAGGCGGCGCTGCCGTCGCCCGCGCGCTGATCCGCCCGTGCGCCGGCGCGCTGCCGGCGCGCTGCCCGCGCGCTGCCGGCGCTGCCCGCACGCCCCGCCGCCCCGACGCCCGCGCCGACGCCCCGACGCCCGCGCCGACGCCCCGACGCCCGCGCCGACGCCCCGACGCGGCGAGACCGAGGGGTCGCCGCGAGACCGAGGGATTCGGCGCCGAAGATTCCCTCGGTCTCAGACGAAACGCTCGCGCTCGGCGAGATCTGAGTGTTCCGAGCGATCCGCGAGCTCTGAGTGCTCGGCGAGATCTGAGCGCTCGGCGAGTTCGTCCTCCTCGGGCTTCGGATCGCGGGCGTCGGCGTACGCGAACGCGAGGGCGGCGATGGCGAGCGCGAACGCGAGGATGCCGAGGGGGTTGCAGAGCGCGAGCGACATCTCCACGGAGAAGTCGGATCCCGAGGCCAGGCTCAGCACGGAGACGAGATCGTCGCCCACGCGATCCGGAACCGTCAGCCCGAAACCGACGGCGCTGAGCCATGCCAGGATCAGCGAGACGATCGTGCTGCGACTCGTGCGCCGCCCACGCGCCGCCGTCACCCGCAGCCGGTGCGCCAGCCACAGCTGCAGCCCGGCGAACACGAACCCGATCGTCGGCACGTACCACCAGGTCAGACTGCCGCCGATGCCGAACGGCCAGCGGCCGACCGACATCCACAGCGCCAGCACCACTCCGACGACCACCACGATCGGGCTCCGCACACCTGCTCCTCATCCGTCCGCCCCGCTTCCGGCTGCGGACCCGCCCGGGCGCACGATTCGCGCCCACCAGATTTCACTTTAGGCGGTCAACAGTGCTATTCTCTAACGGTTGTCATCGCACGGTGGCCGCGCCCCGATAGCTCAGTGGTAGAGCACTTCCATGGTAAGGAAGGGGTCGCCAGTTCAATCCTGGCTCGGGGCTCTGACTCTGCTGGTCTTCCGATCAGGTTTGGCTGAGTAGCTCAGCTGGTTAGAGCGCACGACTCATAATCGTGAGGTCGCGGGATCGAGCCCCGCCTCAGCTACCAGAGTCACGAAGAAACCCCCTCCTGCGAGGGGGTTTCTTCGCGTTCGGGGCCGGTCGTGCGGTCGGGCCGGCGGGCGGCGGGTCCGGCCGCTGCGCGGCCGCACCGGCACCGCGGCACCGCTGCGCCGCCGCGGCGCAGTCGCAAAGCCGCCGCCCGGCCGCACCGCCGCCCGGCCGCACCGCCGCCGCGGTCAGTCGTCGATGTCGACCAGCTGACTGGTGAACGCGTCGACGACGGCCTCGCGGTCGGTGCTCGCGAACTCGAACTGGTAGACGAGCCGGCCGTCGGAGAAGCCGAGCTTCCAGCTGCCGACCGGCTCGTCGATCTCGGCGGTCGCCGAGACCATCGCCTCAGCGACGGGCACGACGTCGGACAGCGAGATGGCGGGGTCGGGTACCTCGTCGTGCTCAATGCGCTCGGTGCGCTGGTCGAGCACCGACCCGTCTGCGGCGTCGACGTCGACGTCGACCTCCTCGGTCGCGGTGATGATCTCGACGCGGTAGACGAGGCGCGAGCGGCGCGGGGTGAGCTCGATCGACTGCAGGTCGCCGGGGGCGGCGTGCAGCGCGGCGTCCGCCGCCTCCTGCGGCGCGATGTCGGGCACGAACTCCCGAAGGTCGGGGTGCGACGGGGTGGTCTGCGGCGACTCGTCGGCGGTCGACGACGAGTCGCCGGGCGACGCTGTCGAATCGGGGGCCGCGCTCGTGGCGGTCGGTTCGGTGGGCGCCGTGTCGCCGCTGGTGTCGCCGCAGCCGGTGAGCATGAGGCCGGCGGCGAGAACGGCGGGGATCGCGAGGGCGATCGAGACGGACGTGAATGGTCGACGGTGCATGAGGGGCTCGATTCCTGATTCGGTCGTGACGAGGTGGGTGCAGGGCTGCGCGTGTGCCTGCGCATCCGCAATTGTGAGCCGTGATCCGCGTCCGTACGCGCCTTTCCGCGTTTTTACGTATGCGAGCGAGCGTTTTTAGGTAGTGCGGGCCGGGTTGCGCAGTGGATCGAGCCTCGATACGCATGCGGGGCCCATACGAAATCGGCGGCGCCGGGCGCAAGCCGATGGTTCGGCGGGGTCGCGATCGGTAGCCTCGATCGCAATGCACACGAGGTGCGCAATGCGTACGAGGCGCGCAGCGCGCACGAGTCGCACCGCGCACGCGGGGCCGACGCGCGAGAGAGGGGCGGAGATATGACGGTGATCGGGTACCACGCGTCGCACGAGCAGCACGCTCCGAGCGAGCTGCTCGAGGCGGTGCAGCTCGCCGAGCGGGCCGGCTTCGAGGCGGCGATGTGCTCCGATCACCTCGCGCCGTGGACGCGGCGGCAGGGCGAGTCGGGGTTCGCGTGGAGCTGGCTGGGCGCGGCGCTCGCCACCACCTCGCTGAGCTTCGGCATTGTGAATGCGGTCGGTCAGCGCTACCACCCGGTCATCGTGGCGCAGGCGATCGCGACGCTCGCCGAGATGTTCCCGAACCGCTTCTGGGCGTCCCTCGGCAGCGGAGAGGCGCTCAACGAGCACGTCACCGGCGACCCCTGGCCAGAGAAGCCCGCGCGGCAGCGGCGATTGCGCGAGTGCGTCGACGTGATCCGCCGACTGCTCGACGGTGAGCAGGTGCACGAGCCGGAGGGTCTCGTCAGCGTGCACCGGGCGCGCATCTGGAGCCGCCCCGCGGAGCGCGTGCCGCTGCTCGGCGCGGCCGCGAGCGCCGACACGGCGGAGTGGGTCGCGGGGTGGGCGGACGGCCTGATCACCGTCGCATCCACGCCCGAGGAGACGCGGGCCATGCTCGAGCGGTACCGTGCGGCGGGCGGCGCCGGCAGTGCCCGCCTGCAGGTGCACGTGAGCCTCGGCGAGACGGCGGAGCAGGCGGTGCGCGAAGCGGCGGATCAGTGGGCGCACAGCACCGTGCCGGGCGAGCTCATGTGGGAGCTCCCCGAACCCGAGGACTACGAGGCGGCCGCGCGGGTGTCGGAGGAGGCGCTCGGGCGCGAGGTGGTGATCTCCCATTCCGCGGTCGACCTGGCCGAGCGGATCGCGGAGCTCGCCGCCGGCTTCGATCACGTCTACCTGCACCACGTCGGCCCCGACCAGCAGACGTTTCTGCGGCGGTGCGAAGCCGAACTGCTGCCCGAACTCCGGAGGATCCTGTGACCGCACCGAAATTCGACGTCGAACCGTGGGGCCTCAGCACGGGCGGGCTGGATGCGGCGCAGCTCGCGCACGAGGAGTCGGTGTTCGGGCTCTCGAACGGGCATGTGGGCTGGCGCGGCAATCTCGACGAGGGGGATCCGCGGGGGCTCGCGGGCAGCTACCTGAACGGCGTGTTCGAGGAACACCCGATGCCGTACGCGGAGGACGGCTACGGCTACCCCGAGACGGGCCAGAGCGTGATCAACGTGCCGAACGGGCAGATCATCAGGCTGCAGGTGAACGGCGAGCCCTTCACGGTGCGCCACGGCGCGGTCGACGGCCACGTGCGGCGGCTCGACTTCCGCGCCGGCACGCTGCAGCGCAGCCTCACCTGGACGACGCCCTCGGGGGATGCTGTTGAGATCCGCTCCACGCGGCTGGTGTCGTTCGAGCACCGCTCGATCGCGGCCGTGCGCTACTCGGTGCGAGCGGTGGCGTCGCCCGTCGAGGTCGTCGTCGAGTCGGAGGTGCGCGCGAACGAGCCGCTGCCGACGGAGCACGGCGATCCACGGGTGCAGGATCTGCTGGCGCGGCCGCTGGTCGGTCTCGCCGGCGAGGCGGCGGGGGCGTCGGCCGTCGTCGTGCACCGCACGCGGGAGAGCGGGTTGACGGTCGCGACGGCGATGGATCACGTGCTCATGGGGGAGGACGCGCCCGATGGGCCGAGCGCCTCCGTGAGCTCCCGCGCCGAGGGCGATGTCGCCCGGACCACGATCCGGGCGTCGCTGGGGGCGGGGGAGGCCCTCGAGTTCGTGAAGTTCGTTGGTCACGAGTGGTCGGGGCGGGCCTCGGTCGCGGCGCTGCAGCAGCAGGCGGTGTCGGGTGTGGCGGCCGCGGTGCGCGACGGCTGGGGCGGCATCGCGGCCGCGCAGCGCCGACACCTCGACGCGTTCTGGAGCTCCGCCGACGTGCGCGTCGAGGGGGAGCCGCGCCTGCAGCAGGCGGTGCGCTTCGCGCTATTCCAGACCCATCAGGCCTCGGCGCGGCTGGAGCTGCGCTCGATCCCGGGCAAGGGGCTCACGGGGTCGGGCTACGAGGGGCACACGTTCTGGGATTTCGAGGCCTTCGTGCTGCCGGTGCTCATCTCGACATCGCCGCGCGCCGCGGAGCAGGCGCTGCGCTGGCGCTACGCGACGCTCGATCATGCCCGCGATCGTGCGAAGCTGCTGCGTCTCGAGGGCGCCGCGTTCGCCTGGCGCACGATCGACGGCCGCGAGAGCTCGGGGTACTGGCCGGCCAGCACGGCGGCGTTCCACGTCAACGCCGACATCGCGGTGGCCGTGACGCAGTACGTGCGCGCGACGGGCGACACCGATTTCGAGCGGGAGTGCGGTATCGAGATGCTGATGGAGACGGCGCGCCTGTGGCTCTCGCTCGGCCGCCGCGATGAGCGCGGCGCCTTCCACATCGACGGCGTCACGGGGCCCGACGAGTACTCCGCCGTGATGAACGACAACGTGTACACCAACCTCATGGTGCAGCTGAACCTGCGGGGCGCCGCGGCGTCGGCTCGCGCCCATGCCGATGTCGCCGATCGCCTCGGCATCGCGGCGGAGGAGGTCTCGGCTTGGGAGGCGGCGGCCGACGCGATGCACATCCCGTTCGACTCGGCCCGGGGCGTGCACCCGCAGGCGGCGGGCTACACGGATCTGGCGCGGTGGGACTTCGAGTCGACGCACCCCGAGCAGTACCTGCTGCACGACCACTTCCCCTACTTCGATCTGTACCGCAAGCAGGTCGTGAAGCAGGCCGATCTCGTGCTCGCCCTGTTCTTCGCGCACGAGGCGTTCACGTTCGCGGAGAAGGATCGCGCGTTCGCCTACTACGAGGCGATCACAGTGCGCGACTCCTCGCTCTCCGCAGCGGCCCAGGCGGTGGTGGCCGCGGAGGTGGGGCATCTCGACCTCGCGTACGACTATCTCGCGGAGGTGGCGACGCTCGATCTCGACGACCTGCACGGCAACACGGAGGAGGGGCTGCACGTGGCCGCGCTGGGCGGCGTCTGGCTGGCGCTCGTCTGCGGTTTCGGCGGGTTGCGCGACAGCTCCTCGGGGTTCGGGTTCGCGCCGCGGCTCCCCTCGCGGCTGAGCCGCCTGACGTTCGCGGTGCGCGTGCACGGCTCGGTGGTGGAGCTCGAGATCGCGCCGACCGAGACGACGTACCGGCTGCGCGAGGGCGACGCGGTGCGCTTCCGGCACTTCGGGGAGGAGGTCGCGCTGGGGCCGGATCGCGCCCTGCGCCTGCCGACCCCGGCGCAGCCGGCGGCGAGCGCGACGCCCGTGCAGCCGCGCAGCCGGGCGCCGCGCCCGGCCGGCCGGGCGCTCGGGGAGCAGTGACCGGCGGGTGAGGCTTCCGCGACCGGGCGGGTTCGGAGTGTAGGTGCCCGCGCGCCCGCCTTCAAGGCCGTCGCGCGCTCGGCCCGCACGCCCCAGATTGGAGGTGCAGCTTCGCTGCGGACGAATCCGACGACTGAGGGGAGAGCGCACGCGATGACCACAGGAAGAGATCTCCGGAACGCATTGCAGACGCCCGGGCCGTGGACGACGGCGTATACGGATGGAACGAGCGACGAGCCGCAGTCGGTGGAGGAGGCGCGGGAGGGGCGGTCGCTGCGTCGACTGGCCGATGCGGGCGCCCCCGAGGGCGACGTGGCCGTGATCCGCGAGGCGCTGCGCGAGCGCAACGGAGCCGCCGACCCGACCACGCGCTTCCTGCTGGTGCGCGACGGGCGCATCGTCGTGCACGAGGAGTTCGCGGGGCCACGGCACGGTCCGGAGGTGCTCGCGCACGGCCCGCTCCCGGTGCTCGTGCCCCTGCTGCGGCACCGGGGCCGCATGCTCCGCTACCTCGTCGTCGAGACCTCCCGCGACGGCGCCGACGTCTGCCTCGAGACCGCGGGGCAGCGCGAGGCGGAGTCGTCGGAGAGCGTCGAGGGGCGCACCGATGCGCTGCCGAAGGTGCAGGCCGGCGGGTGGTCGCAGCCGCGCTGGCAGCGCCACTCGGAGGAGATCTGGAAGCACACGCAGTCCGAGGTCGCCGAGGTGGTGGATCGCCTCACGCGCGAAGCCGCGCCCGCGTTCATCGCGCTGGCGGGCGACGTGCGGGCGCGTCAGCTGCTCCGCGATCAGCTCGCCCCCGAGAGCGCGAGCCTCGTGGTCGAGGTCGACGCGAACACCCGCGCCGACGGTGCGGGGGATGCCGCGCTGCGGCACGCGATCGAGCAGGCGCTCGACGGCGCGCTCGCGCGCGACCTCGCCGGGGCGATCGACGCTTCGCACGCGGAGGGCGGCCGCCTGCGGGCCGACGGCGCCGAGGCCGTCGTCGCGGCGCTGCAGCAGGCGCAGGTGGCCGAGCTCTTCCTCGACGCGCGCCTGATCGCAGCGCCCGCCGCCGCCGACGCCGACGACGCCGATGCGCCGGGCGCGCTCGTCGCGCTCGATGCGGAGCCGTGGATCGCGGCCGACGGGGAGGCGTTCGACGCGGCGGGCGAGGTCGCCCGCCAGCCGCTCGCCGAGGCTCTCGCGCGCGCCGCAGTGCTCACCGATGCGCGGGTGCGCATCTGCGAGGACGAACCGCAGGCGCCCGACGCGGCGCGGGAGGAGCGCGATGCGCAGCCTCCGTTCGCGCTGCTGCGCTGGGAGCGCGGCGCCCCGGGAGATACGCAGGTGCAGGGAGACGGGAGGTCGTTCGCATGAGCGGAGGAGTGGAGCGGGGCACGGTGGCGGATGCGATCGTCGACCGGTTGGCGAAGTGGGGCGTCGAGCGCCTCTACGGATACTCGGGCGACGGCAACAATCCGCTGCTCGGGGCGCTCGGCCGGGCCACGGCGGCGCCGCGGTTCGTCCAGGCGAGGCACGAGGAGAGCGCGGCGTTCATGGCCGTCGGCGACGCGAAGTACACGGGCGGCGTCGGCGTGGTCACGTCGACGCAGGGCCCCGGCGCTATCCACCTGCTCAACGGGCTCTACGACGCGAAGCTCGACAGCGTTCCGGTCGTCGCCCTGGTCGCGCAGCAGCACCGCAGCGTGCTCGGCTCCGACTACCAGCAGGAGGTGGATCTACAGACGCTCTTCCACGATGTCGCGGCGCCGTTCGTGCAGCTCGTGAGCTCGCCCGAGCAGATCTATCTGGCGCTCGATCGCGCCTTCCGCTCCGCGCTGGCGCGGAAGCAGCCCACCGTCGTGATCCTGCCGCACGACGTGCAGGACGCCCCGGCCCCGGAGCTCGGTCAGGAGCACGGCCACGTCGTCACGGCCCCGCTCGCCGCGCGGGGCGTGCCGCGGCCGCTCTCCGAGGATCTCGATGCGGCGGTCGACGTGCTCGCGGCGGGCGAGCGCATCGCGATCCTCGCCGGCCGCGGCGTGGCGCATGCGCGCGCGGAGGTGCAGCGTCTCGCGGATCACCTCGGCGCCGCGCTCACCACCAGTCTGCTCGGCAAGCCCTACGTCGACGAGCGGCTGCCCCTGTCGGCCGGAACGATGGGGCATCTCGGCACCGACGCGTCCGCGTACGCGATGGAGCACTGCGACACGCTGCTGATCGTCGGCTCGAACGATCCGTGGACGGAGTTCTACCCCGCACCCGGCCAGGCCCGAGCGGTGCAGATCGACATCGATCCCGCGGTGATCGCGAACCGCTACCCGGTGGAGGTGGGGCTCGTCGGCGATGCCCGCGACACGCTCGAAGCGCTGCTCGCCCGGCTCGACGCGCGCGGCGCGACGCCGTGGCGCGAGAGCGTCGAGCGGAGCGTGCAGGAGTGGCGCGACACCGCCCGCCTGCGCTCCGAGGTCGCCGCTCCGCCGCTGAACCCGGAGCTCATGGTGCGCGAGTTCGGTGCGAGGCTCGCGCCCGAGGTGCGCCTCGCGAGCGACGTGGGCAGCTGCGTCTACCACTACGCGCGGCAGATCCGGCTGCCCGGTTCGCTGCAGGCCCACCTGTCGAGCACGCTGGCGAGCATGGGGTGCGGGGTGCCGTACGGGATCGCCGCGAAGGAGTCGGACTCGGAACGCCCGGTGGCGGTGCTCGCCGGCGATGGCGCCATGCAGATGCTCGGCAACGCCGAGCTCATCACGGTGGCGCAGCGCTGGAGCACATGGGTGAACCCGCAGTTCGTCGTGCTCGTGCTGCAGAATCGCGATCTCGCCGAGGTGAGCTGGGAGCAGCGCGAGATGGGGGCGCAGCCGCGGTTCGTGCCGTCGCAGCGGTTGCCCGAGTTCGGCTACGCCGAATACGCGAAGCTGCTCGGTCTGCACGGCATCCGCGTCGACGCCGCCGAGCAGCTGCCCGCGGCGCTCGACGAGGCGTTCGCCGCCGAGCGGCCGGTCGTCGTCGAGGCGATCGTGTCGCAGCACGTGCCGCTGCTGCCGCCGTTCCCCGGGGCGCGGCAGAAGCTGAGCCCCATGCGGGAGGGCCTGCACGCCGAGGGCGAGCGCGGCGAGGAGGCGCTGCGTCTGCTCGAGGAGTACGAGCGGATCGCGGCGCGCCCGCGGGAGTGACGCGCGGCCGCGCCGCCGCCCCATTGCATCGAACGATCACCGGGCGCAACCCTCCTGCGCCCGGGGCGGGCGGACCGATAGACAGTCAGCGACGGACGACGGAAGGGACCTGCGTGCACCAGAGCAACACGAGCGCGACCAGCGAGAGCGAACTGCACATCACGAACCCGAGCGACGGCACCAGCGTCGGAAGCGCCGCGATCACGAGCGAGCGGGAGATCCGCGCACTCGTGCAGGGTGCCCGCGAGGCCTTCCCGGCCTGGCGCGCCACGGCGCCGGCGCAGCGCGGCCAGGCGCTGCGTGCGGCGGCGCGCGCCCTCGCCGAGCACGAGGGCGAGGTCGCCGATCTGCACCATCGCGAGACCGGCCGCGACCTGGAGGGCGCCCTCGGGGGCGTGCGGGCGGCCGTCGACACGCTGCTGCAGTACTCCGAGCTCGCGCCGGTGCACCGCGGGCGCAGCCTGCTGGGGCCCGGAACCGCGCTCGACGTCATGCGCCCCGAGCCGAGGGGTGTCGCCGCGATCGTCACGCCGTGGAACGATCCCGTCGCGGTGAGCGCCGGTCTCATCGGCGCCGCGCTGGCGATGGGCAACACCGTCGTGCACAAGCCGAGCGAGCGGTGCCCGCACCTGGGTGCCCTGCTGGGGGCCGTGCTCGGCGAGCACCTGCCCGCCGGCGTGCTCGCCACGGTGACGGGCGGCGCCCGCGAGGGGGAGATGCTCGTCGCCTCGACGGAGATCGATCTCGTCGCGCACGTGGGTTCCACGCACGCGGGCGAGCGGATCGCGCGCAGCGTCGCACTCACGGGCGCGCACCTGGTGCGCGAGAACGGCGGCAACGACGCGCTCATCGTCGACGCGGGCGTGCCCGTGCAGTGGGCCGCCGAGCAGGCGGCGATCGGCGCCTTCACGAACAGCGGCCAGATCTGCACGTCGGTGGAGCGGATCTTCGTGCACCGGGATGTGGCCGAGGCGTTCATCGACGCGCTCGCCGCAGAGGCGGAGCGCTGGACGGCGGAGGGGCGCGTGGTGCCGCTCGTCGATGAGCGGATGCGCGAGTCCGTGCACGACCAGGTGCGGGCCGCGGTGGATCGGGGCGCCCGGGCGCTCGTGGGCGGTGCCGTGCCGGAGGGGGCGGGGAGCGCGTACCCGGCGACGGTGCTCGTGGACGTCACGCCCGAGATGACGGTGATGCGCGAGGAGACGTTCGGGCCGGTCGCCCCCGTGATGGTCGTCGCCGACTTCGCGGAGGCGCTGGAGCGCGCGTCCGCCGACGAGTACGGGCTGTCGGCGTCGGTGCTGACCCCTCGGCTCGATCACGCGCACGAGGCGATCGACCGCTTGGCGGTGGGCACCGTCAAGATCAATCACGTCTTCGGCGGCGCACCGGGCGGAGCGGCGCAGCCGCGCGGCCGGAGCGGCGCGGGGTTCGGGTACGGGCCGGAGCTGCTCGACGAGATGTCGACGATGAAGGTGGCCCATCTGGAGGCCATTCCCGGCATGGAGTGAGCCGGAGGGCCCTCCCGAGACGATCGAGCCCCGAGCGGTGCATCCGGTTCCCCATCGGGGTCGGGTGCGCCGCTCGGGGCGCGGTCGTGCGTATCGCCGGGCTGGCTACTTCAGCGCGTCCTTGCCCTTCTCGGCGGCCTGCTTGAGGTCTGCCTTCGCCTGATCGGCGCGGCCCTCGGCCTCGAGCTTCTCGTTGCCCGTCGCCTTGCCGACCGTCTCCTTGGCCTTGCCCGTGAATTCTTCGGCCGCGTTCTTGATCTTGTCGTCGAGTCCCACGATGTTCCCCTTTCGTCGGTTGGATCGAGCACGAGCTCGAGCGCGATGCCGTCATCACGTTCCAACAATTACTTTGTAACACACTAACTGTGTAATTCACAGTGCAATCGGGGTCGGCGCGGCGCGCGGCTGGGACGGCTGCCAGGATCGGCCATAGATCAGATCTATGCTGAGGGGAGCAGGTTTGACGGGAGGAATCCACATGAACAGCACTGACGCACCTGGAGGCGGAAGCACCTCGACGGCAGCCGGGTACCGGCCCACGGGGCGCCGGGAGACGAAGCCGGCCGCAGCCACCTCGGTGCACTTCGCGCCGGGCGCGCGGGTGCCGAATGCGACTCCCGCGACGCAAGACGGGCCCGAGCACACGACGGAGCCCTTCGCCTACGACGCGATCCTGCTCTCCGGGTTCGGCGGGCCGGAGGGGCAGGACGACGTGCTCCCCTTCCTGCGCAACGTGACCCGCGGCCGCGGCATCCCCGACGAGCGTCTGGAGGAGGTGGCGCACCACTACCGCCACTTCGGCGGCGTCAGCCCCATCAACGATCACAACCGCGAGCTGCTCGCGGCGCTCCGCGCCCGGCTCCAGGAGGCGGGCATCGACCTGCCGGTCTACTGGGGCAATCGCAACTGGGCGCCCTACCTCGACGAGGCGCTCGAGCAGGCCGCCGCCGACGGGGTGCGCACGATGCTCGCGATCCCGACCAGTGCGTACTCGTCGTACTCCTCGTGCCGCCAGTACCGGGAGGACTGGGCGGATGCTCTCGAGAGCGCCGGTCTGCAGCAGACCCTGAGCATCGACAAGGTGCGTCAGTTCTTCTCGCACCCCGGATTCCTGCAGCCGTTCGTCGAGGGCGTGCGCGCCGGCGTCGCGCAGGCGCTCGCAGCCGGCCACGGCGCCGAGCAGGTCGAGATCATGTTCACGACGCACAGCATCCCGACGGCGGATGCCGCGCTCTCGGGCGCGGGGCTCTTCGCCGACACCGAGGGCGGCGGGTACGCCGCGCAGCACCTGGCCGCCGCGGCCGAGATCATCGAGCAGGCCGCACCCGAGATCTCCTGGCAGCTCGTGTACCAGTCGCGCTCGGGCCCGCCCTCGCAGCCGTGGCTCGAGCCCGACATCAACGACGCGATCGGCGAGCTCGAGGGCCGATCCGCGGTGGTGATCGTGCCGCTCGGCTTCGTGAGCGACCACATGGAGGTCATGTGGGATCTCGACGAGGAGGCGACCGAGACGGCGACGGAGCGCGGCCTCTGGGTCACGCGCGTGCCCACTCCCGGAGTGCACCCCGCGTTCGTCGGGGCGCTCGTCGATCTCGTGCAGGAGCGCATCGAGGGCCGGCCCGCGAGCGAGCGCGCCAATGCCACCTCGATCGGGCCCTGGTTCGACGTGTGCAGGCCGGGGTGCTGCGAGAACCCGCGCCTCGGGTTCAAGCCGGCGATCGCGGGCCTGCAGCCCTGATCGCGCGGCCGCCGCGCCGGCCCATCGTGCGTGGGAAGGAGCGCCGTCGTGCTCGCTGAGGCGAGTGCGGCGGCGCTCCGCCGTATCCGCTGCCGTGTCGGCGATCGGCGCAAGTTTGGACGGCGTTTAAGATAGAATTAAAGTCAACTTCTGACCTTTCTCGGCGCGTCGCGCGACGTGCGCCCTACCATGTGTCACGCTACGTGGGGAGTCGGTGACGGCGACTTCGGTCCGTGGACCCGGAATTCGGGATCGCGGCGCCCGATCAATGGCGCACCGGCAGACCTCTGCGAGCCGCGCGCACGAGGGGAGACCAGCGTTGCAGTACCCGATGAGCCCGAGCGAGCTCGCCGAAGAACTCGGCCACAACCCGGGGGTGCACCCCGGGCACCGAGTCCGCAAGTTCTTGCGCCTGCGCTACCCCGACCACCCGAGTCACCAGCCCTGGCTGCTCGACAAGGAGATGGCCGACGCGGTGCGCGCGCACTTCGAGGTGCGCAATCACTTCGACCGCCGCGCCGGTCGCCGCCCGCGCCTGCTCGACCGCTGACGCACTGAAACGCGAACGCGCCGACGGGCGGAAGCGCACGCTCACGCGCGGACGCGCTCACGTGCAGGCACGCTGAAGCGCCGTCGTGCGGGGCGCGTTCGCGCCCTACGCGACGTCGTTGAGCGCCGCCGTGAGGCTGGCGAGCACGCGACTCGTCGTCTCGGCGTCTGCACGAGAGATGCTGTTCGCCGCCGAGATCAGCGCCGCATGGTGCTCCTCGAACGCCGCATCGACCTCGTTGATCGCGACTCCCGTCGGCTTCAGGAAGCGCGCGCGGCGATCGGTCGGGTGCGGGTCGCGCGTCACCAGCGACTTCTTCACCAGGCGATCGATGACGTTGGTGACGTTCGCGCTCGAGGTGTTCAGCATGGTGATGAGGTCTTTGGGGCTGATCGGCTGCCCGCTGCGGTCGGCCTGCACGATGTAGCGCAGCGCCCGCAGATCCTGACTGTGCAGCCCCGAGTGGTCGAGGGAGCGAGCCTCCTGGCGCTGCTGCGCCCCTCTGAGCTGCTGCATCGCGGTGATGAGCGATCGGGCGGACTCGGTGATGGGCTCGGCGGAGTACAGGTGCTCCTCTTCGCTGCTGACGATGTTCTTCACAACACTTCCTTACCGCGCCTGAGATTGGCCCCCCGACCAGTTTAGGTCAGATTTTAATACAGTTCGCGACAAGTACAGGATGCGCAAGAATCGGTTCGCGCGCCGTAGGGATCGCGGCCCTCAGCTCTCCGTGCGCACCTTGAACCAGAAGACGAGCTCGCGCGCGGCTCGCGCAGTCGTCGCATCGTCGGCGCCCCGCTCCAGATCCGTGAACGTGTCGCGGAACCCCTCGGGCACCGGCCCCGCGGTCGGGCGCATGCGCCGGTATCCCATCGTCCAACTGGAGAACTGCCGCTGCGCGATGGGCTCGTCGATGAGCACGCGCACGTCGGTGTGGCGCGCATCGGCCGAGATGTCGGCCATGAGCTCCGCGAGCCGCGGCTCGGGGCCCTCGAGGAACTGCACGAAGCTGCCGTCGCGGTACGACAGCATGCCGGTGATACCCAGCGCTGCGTTCCGGGCGCGCGCCTGCTGCAGCAGCGCGTCGAGCTCGTCGTCGGTGAACGGGCGGGCGGCGACGCTCGTGTAGACCACCGAACGCACCGTCTCCGCGCCCGCTTCGGGCGTCGCAGTCATGCCGTCCACGTCACGCAGCTCCGTCCTGCTCGAGCACGGGCACCGCGCCGTCGCGCAGCGCCGCCATCGCGCCGTCGAGTTCCGCGAACTGCCCGATGGGGCGCGAGAACTGGTTGCAGACCACATACATGCCCGACGACTCGACATCGATGAACCCGAGGAATTCGCCATCGCGGCTCCCCACGAAGAAGTCGTCCTCGATCCGCGCCCAGGTGATCGCACCCGGCAGACCGCTCGTAGTGACGCTCATTGCTTGCCTTTCACAGATGCCATCGACACGAGGTCGCACAGAACGCGATGGGCGGCGAGGAGACGACGGAACGCGTCTGCCGCCATCATAACGGCGGCATCCCGCCGCGCACAGGGGCGAGAACCGGCGGCGTGCTCCGCGGTCGGGTCGCGATCGTACTCCGGCACCCGGCTTGTGACGCGCGCGCGAGCGCGATACCGTCGCTCACGAGCACCATCACACCGGGCGGCGCAGCGCCGTCGGGCAGGGCGCGGCACCGCGCCGCCGAGAGTTCGGGGGACACGACGAACGCGAGAGCGGCAACTCCGGAGAGCGCGGATGCGGCGCAGCTCCATGCCGGGCCCCGGCGGGGCGGGCTGCTGCGGCGCCTCGGGTGGTGGATCGCGGACTACGCCTACGCGCTCCGCTGGCAGGCCCGTGCGCTCTGGGACCGCTCCGGTCCGCGCGACTTCCTGAGCGGGTCGGGGTGCCCCGTCGTCGTGATCCCCGGCGTCTACGAGCCGTGGCGGTTCATGCTTCCGCTGATCCGCCGCCTCCACCGCGACGGGCACCCGGTGCACGTGCTCGACCCGCTGCGCAACAATCGCGTTCCGGTCGTCGAGGGCGCCCGGATCGTGGACGACTACCTCGCCGCCGCCGGGCTCGCCGACGTCGTGCTGCTCGCGCACAGCAAGGGCGGCCTCATCGGCAAGCACGTGATGGCGTTCGGGCGGCAGGCCGAGCGGGTGCGCGGCATGGTGGCCGTCGCCGCGCCCTTCGGGGGCTCCCGGTACGCGCGCTACCTGCTGGGGCGCACGCTGCGGGCCTTCTCGCCCGTCGACCCGACGATCGTGCTCCTCGCCGAGGCGCCCGACGCGAACAGCCGCATCGTCTCCGTCTACGCGCGGTTCGACCCGCACATCCCCGAGGGCAGCGAACTCGCCGGGGCGCGCAACGTGCCGGTCGACACCGGCGGGCACTTCCGCATTCTCGCCAATGTCAAGACCGTCGCGGCTGTGCGCGAAGCAGCGGATCATGGGTGGGGTGCGCCGGGGTGCAGTGCCCCGGGCGGAACCTGCGGGGGTGCGGATGAACAGCAGTGCAGATCGGTCCGAGGAGAACCACGAGGGGCTCAGCGCGCCGACGGGGCAGGAGGAGGCGCTCCGCGCGATCCCTCGCGATGACGGAACGATGCCGCGCGTGCTCGTACTGGGCGCCACCGGCTACCTCGGCGGCCGACTCATGCCGCGACTGCTGAACGCCGGCTACCGGGTGCGCACGCTCTCGCGCTCCGAGGAGCGCATCCGCGCGTACCCGTGGTCGGATGAGACCGAGATCGAGGTGGGCGACGCGAGCGACCGCGAGGCGATGACCCGCGCGGTGCGCGACGTCGACATCATCGTGTACCTCGTGCACTCGATGTCGAGCGGGGCGAAGTTCGCCGAGAAGGATCGCGAGATCGCCGAGAACGTCGCCGCCCGTGCGCGCGACGCCGGGGTGTCGCGCATCGTCTACCTCGGCGGCCTGCACCCCGAGGGGGTGCGCCTCTCGCCGCACCTCGCGTCTCGCGCGGAGGTGGGGGAGATCCTGCTCGCCTCGGGGGTGCCGACGCTCGAGCTGCAGGCCGGCGTCGTGATCGGATCGGGATCGGCGTCGTTCGAGATGGTGCGGCATCTCACCGAGGTGCTGCCCTACATGCCCGCGCCGAAGTGGGTGCGCAACTTCATCCAGCCGATCGCGGTGCGCGACGTGCTGCACTACCTGCTCGCCGCCGCCCGCGTCGAGCAGGACGTGAACCGCGCGCTCGACATCGGCGGCCCCGATGTGCTGCGGTACGGGCAGATGATGAACGGGTACGCCGTCGAGGCGGGGCTGCCGCAGCGCGGCATCGCGTCGCTGCCGGTGCTGACGCCGCGGCTCGCCTCGCACTGGGTGGGCCTCGTGACTCCCGTGCCGACCTCGATCGCGCGCCCGCTCGTCGAGTCGCTGCAGCACCGGTGCGTCATGCAGAACCACGATGTCGACGCGCTCCTGCCGAAGCCCGAGCACGGGCTGACGTCGTACCGGGAGGCGGTGCGGCTCGCGCTCGGGCGCATCGAGCTCGACCGGGTCGAGACGAGCTGGGTCGACGCCCGCGTGACCGCCCCCAGCGAGCCGCTGCCGAGCGACCCGGAGTGGGCGGGCCGCACCGTCTTCACCGATCAGCGGGAGCGCGAGACGACGGCGTCGCCGGAGGCGGTGTGGTCGGTCATCACGCAGATCGGCGGCGAGACCGGGTGGTACTCGTCGCCGCGGCTCTGGGCGCTGCGCGGGTGGTACGACCGCATCACGGGCGGCGTCGGGCTGCAGCGCGGGCGGCGCTCGCGCACGCGGCTCGTCGTCGGCGACGCGGTCGACGTGTGGCGGGTGGAGACGATCGAGCCGGGCCGGCTGCTCCGCTTCCGCGCCGAGATGCGGGTGCCGGGCCTCGCCTGGCTCGAACTGTCGGTGGAGCCGACCGCGCAGGGGTCGATCTATCGGCAGCGCGCGGTGTTCTTCCCGCGCGGGCTCGCGGGGCGGCTGTACTGGCTCGCGATGCTGCCGTTCCACGGCCTGATCTTCAGCGGGATGGTCGCCCGCATCGTGGGGCTCGCCGAGGGGGAGCGCCCCGTCCGTGCGGCGCGCGCCGAGGCGGGGGTGTCTGCAGGCGAGTAGATTGCACACGAGTTGTGTAAAATACCGTGTATTGCAGTGGCAGCGCGCCGGAGGGGGGAGACCATGCCGCAGAGCATCATCGCCAATGAGGCCGAGCACCTGTACGCCGCAGGGCCGGCCACCGAGGCGGGGCAGCGCCTCTCCGCCGCCCTCCTCCGCATGCGCCGAGCCGAGCAGAGGCAGGAGGCGCGATCCCTCGGCCGGTCCGGGCTCTCCGGCCTCGACCTGCGGGCGCTGCGCTACCTCGTGCAGGCCGACCGCGACGGCCGCGACCTCGGGCCGAAAGACCTCGTCGGCATGCTCGGCACGTCGAGCGCGAACGTGACCAACGTCGTCGACCGTCTCGTGAAGCGGCAGCTGGTCGCGCGCGTCGAGCACCCCACCGATCGGCGCGCGCACCACCTGCGCCCGACGGAGGCGGCGTTCAGCGACGTCGATGCGATCTTCATGCGGCACCACGCTGCGCTGGTCTCCGAGATCGACGTCATCGACGCGGAGGAGGCGGGAGCGGCCGCTCGCGTGCTGGAGCGGCTCACCCGCGCCCTCGACGCGCTCGACTGACCTCCGCCGCCCCGACCGATCCGCCGCCCCGCGCGCCCGGCCCGCCGGCGCCCCGTCCGTCCGACCCGCCCCCCCCATCCCCGCTCAGCCCCCAACCCCCAGTCCCCGACCCAGTGGTCTCGCATTCGCCTCCGACCGATGCGGAATCCGAAGGAGCACCGAATGTCCTCACCACTCGAGCCGCACCGCGCCGCCGCGTTCTGGCGCGGCTGGCTCTCCCGGTTCCAGCCGAAGCGGCGCGAGCCCCGCCGCCTCACCGTCGACGATGTGCACGTGGTCGACCGCCCGATGCTCAAGCGCGCCATCGCGGGCACCGTGGTCGGCAACCTCATGGAGTGGTACGACATCGGCATCTACGGCTACCTCGCCGTCATCATCGGCCGGGTCTTCCTGCCCGACGCATCGGACGGAGCGCAGGCGCTTTTCTCGCTCGGCGTCTTCGCCGTCACCTTCGTCGCCCGCCCGCTCGGCGGCATCGTGCTCGGCCAGCTCGGCGACCGCATGGGCCGGCAGAAGGTGCTCGCCTTCACCCTGATCATGATGGCGGCCGCGACCTTCCTGATCGGCGTGCTGCCCGACTTCTCCGTGATCGGCGTCTTCGCGCCCATCCTGCTCATCGTGCTGAAGCTCGCGCAGGGGTTCTCGACCGGCGGCGAGTACGCGGGGGCGACCACCTTCATCACCGAGTACGCGCCCGACCGCAAGCGCGGCTTCTACGCATCACTGCTCGACATGGGCTCGTACCTGGGCTTCGCCATGGGCGCGGCGTTCGTGTCGATCCTGCAGCTGACCCTCTCCGAGGAGGCGATGGAGGGCTTCGCCTGGCGCATCCCCTTCCTCGTCGCACTGCCGCTCGGGCTCATCGCGATCTACTTCCGCCTCAAGATCGAGGACACGCCGGCGTTCCAGGAGGCCCGCGATGCCGCGGAGCGCGCCACCGAGGAGGCCGAGTCTTCGGCGGAGGCGCCGAAGGGCGTCATCGCGCTCGTGCGGGCGTACTGGCGCGAGCTGCTCACCGCGTTCGTGCTCGTCGCGGCCGCGAACACCGTCGGCTACGCGCTCACCTCGTACATGCCGACCTACCTCACGCAGACGCTCGGCTACGACCCGGTGCACGGCAACCTGCTCACCCTGCCGGTGCTCGTCGGCATGGCGGCCTGCATCCCGCTCACGGGCAAGCTCTCCGACCGCATCGGGCGCCGAAAGGTACTCTTCATCGGCTCGATCACCGCGATCGTGCTCTCCATCCCCGCGTTCCTGTTCATGATGCACGGCGAGATCTGGTCGACGCTGCTGGGCCTCGCCCTGCTCGCGGTGCCGGTGACGTTCTACGTGGCGAACCTCGCATCGTCGCTGCCGGCACTCTTCCCGACTTCGTCGCGGTACGGCGGCATGGGCATCTCCTACAACCTCTCCGTCGCGCTCTTCGCGGGCACCGCGCCCGTGATCATGGAGTCGCTCGTGCAGGCGAGCGGCTCGTCGCTCGCCCCCGCGTTCTACGTCATCGGCACGTCCGTCGCGGGCTTCATCGCGATCGTGCTGCTCAAGGAGTCGGCGCGTCGGCCGCTGCCCGGCGCGATGCCGAGCGTCGAGACCGCGGCGGAGGCGGAGGCGCTCGTCGAGACGCAGGACACGAACCCCGATCTCGACCTCGACGAGCTGTTCCCCGAGCGCACGCAGTCGGGCGACGACGACGCCTCCACGCGACGCGATCCCGCATCGACCTGATGCCGGCTCCCGAGCGCACTCCCGACGGCCGCTACATCATCGTCAACGGCCGACGGTGGCGCGCCACCGATCCGCAGCTGCCCGACCGGCTCGTCGCGCCGCTGAAGTCGGAGCTCGGGAGCGCCCGCTCCCGCATCCGCACCGCGCCCGACGACGCGGCGCGCCGCGCGCTGCGCGATCGCGTGCAGCTGGCGAAGGAGGGTCTCGGGGAGCGGGGCACCGCGTGGTGGGAGATGGACGAGAGCGATCGCATCGCCCGAGCCGAGGATCGGCTGCGCCGGCTCACCGGCGCAGCCCGCTGAGCCGGCCCCTGAGCGGGCCCCGCTACCACGTCCGCGGGGCGAGCCCAAGGGCCTGTGACGGGTGAACCCCGGTGCGGCAGGCTCGGAGGGTGGAGAACGCGAAGCAGAACGAGACGTCGCCCGTGACGGTCGTGCTCAGGCGCGGGATGAACCGCGTGCGACCGCTGGTCACCCGGTACCGCCTGCTGCTCGCGCTGAAGGCCGCCATCGGCGTGACCGCGGCCTGGCTCATCGGCCGGCTGCTGCCCGGGGAGCTCAACGAGTACGCGTACTACGCGCCGCTCGGCGCCCTCCTCGGCGTGGCGCCCACGGTGGTGAGCTCCGTGCGCACGAGCATCGAGCTCATCGCGGGCATCGGCATCGGGCTCGGCATCGGCTGGGCGCTCGTCGCGAGCGGCACGCCCTGGTACGTCCGCGCCCCCCTCGCCGCCGGCGTGGGCATGCTGATCGCCGGCGTGCGGCGGCTCGGCGAGGGGCGCGTCTACGTGCCGATCGCCGCGGTGTTCGTGGTGATCATCGGCGCGGGCGACCCCGACTCGTACGCGGCGGGGTACATCGCGCAGTTCGGCATCGGTCTCGGCATCGGCACGCTCGTCAACCTCGTGTTCATCCCGCCGCTCATGTACGGGTACGCCCGCTCCCGCATCGCCGACCTGAAGAGCGACTTCGCCTCGGCGATCGAGGATCTCGCCACCGTGCTCTCCACCGAGTGGCCGCCGGATCGCGCGGACTGGCTGGACGAGGCGCGCAGACGGCAGCGCTCCGTCGACGAGGCGGAGGAGCTCGTGCGCGAGGCGAAAGAGAGCGGCCGCGGCAACCCGCGCGCCATGTGGCGGCGGTACGACGCCTCGAGCGACGACGCCGACATCGAGGCGCTGCGCTACATCGGGCTGCGCGTCGCCGACATCTCGGACGCGCTCGGCGGCGCGATCTGGCACCAGCCGGTCGCGGTGACCATTCCCGACGAGTCGATCGAGTCGCTCGGCCGGGCGCTGGGCGAGCTCGCGGAGTACATCCGCGCCTGGAACACCGGGGTCGATGTGGAGGAGACGCGCGAGCGCTGCGCTGCCGCCGTGCAGGAGGTCGGCGAGGTGTTCGAGCGATCCGCGACGGAATCGGGCTTCGGCACAATCGTCTTCGCGCTGCGCAGCATGCTCGGCCGCGTCGACGAGCGCATCGCCGACGCGCAGGCCGCGGAGGCGTGAAGCCCCGCCCCGCCCCACCCCCCACCCCGCCTCCCATCCCGCAGCGGGGTCGCTTCGGGAGGGTGTCGCAGTGCGTTCGCCGCGCGACACCCTCCCGAAGCGACCCCGCTCGCAGGGCGCCGGTCGGCGGGGCACGGTGCGGGGCCGGCGCCGGTCGGCGGGGCGGTGCGGGGGCGGTGCGGGCGGGTGGTGGCGACGGTGAGCGACGGCGGTGGGCGCCGCCGAGCTCAGGCGGTGGGCGCCGCCGCGATCCGCACCGACTCGAGCTGCTCGGCGCGCGTCGGCGCGATGTGCACGGTCACGAGCTCGTCGACGTCGGCGAACCTCGCGAACGCCTCGAGCTCGTCGTGCACGCGCCGAGCCCCGCCGATGGCGGTGTACTGCATCATCCCGCGGATCTCCCGGCCGGCCGGGGTGTCGACGAGCTGGGAGGCCTCGTCGAACGTGAGCTCCCGATCCCGGCCGCGCGAGAGGAAGCGGCGCACGCGATCGACCTCGGCGCGCGCGAAGAGCGTCTCGGCCTCGGCGTCGGTGCCGGCGGCGACCACGTTGATGCCCGCACTCGCGTACGGCTCGGGGTGCGCCTCGCTCGGCACGTAGTGGGAGCGGTAGTGCTCGATCGCCGCCTTGAGCGACTGCGGGGCGAAGTGGGACGCGAACGAGTAGGGGAGACCGTACTGCGCGGCCAGGCTCGCGCCGAACAGGCTCGACCCGAGAATCGTGAGCGGCACGCGCGTGCCGCGCCCCGGGTAGGCGTTCACCGCGGTGCGCGGCAGCTCGTCGGAGAGGTAGCGCTGCAGCTCGGCCACGTCGTTCGGAAACGCGTCGGCCGCCTCGTAGGTGCGGCGCAGCGCTCGGAAGGTGGCGCCGTCGGTGCCGGGGGCGCGGCCGAGCCCGAGGTGGATGCGGCCCGGATGCAGCTCGGCGAGGGTGCCGAACTGCTCGGCGATGACGAGCGGCGAGTGGTTCGGCAGCATGACGCCGCCGGCGCCGAGGCCGATGGTCGACGTCTGCGAGGCGATGTGGGCGATGAGCACCGAGGTGGCGCTCGACGCGATCGACGGCATGTTGTGGTGCTCCGCGTACCAGATGCGGCGGTACCCGGTCGATTCGGCGAGACGCGCGACGTCGACGGAGTGACGGAAGGCGTCGGCGATGGTGCCGTCCGCCTCGACGGTCGCGAGATCCAGGATCGAGAGCGGGGTTGCAGTCATGGAGAGTGCAACCCCGCCCGATCGGCGGCTATTCCGCGGCGCGCGCGGGGCCGGTACGCCGTCGGCGGAATCAGGCCGGGTCGATGATGGAGAGCAGCAGGTGCCCGTTCGGCACGGTCTGCCCGACGGGCGCGTCGACGCCCGCGACCACGCCCGAGCGGTGCGCGTAGATCGACTGCTCCATCTTCATGGCCTCGAGCACGAGCAGCAGATCGCCCTCGGCGACCTCCTGGCCCTCCTCGACCGACACCTTCACGACGGTGGCCTGCATCGGCGCGGCGACGCCGTCGCCCGCCGCAGCTGCGATGCCGGCGCTCTTCGCGCGGCGCGGGGCGGGGCCGCGGGTGACCTCCTGGTCGACGAGCGGGAGGAGCGTGGCGGGCATCGTCACCTCGACGCGGCGGCCCTCGACCTCGACGGTGACGCTGCGGCGCTTGTCGTCCTGCCCGATGGGCGGCACCTCGCCCTCCCAGGGCTCGATGTCGTTGTCGAACTCGCGCTCGATCCAGAGCGTGTAGACGCCGAACGCGCCGTCGGGCGCGGTGAAGGCGGGATCCCGCACGATCTTGCGGTGGAACGGCAGCACGGTGGGCAGCCCCTGGATCTCGAACTCGTCGAGTGCGCGACGCGAGCGCTCGAGCGCCTCCTCGCGCGTGGCGCCGGTGACGATCAGCTTGCCGAGCATCGAGTCGAACGCGCCGGAGACGACATCGCCCGAGGCGACGCCGGTGTCGATGCGCACGCCGGGGCCCGCGGCGGGCTTGAACAGTGCGACGGGCCCGGGCGCCGGGAGGAATCCGTTGCCCGGATCCTCGCCGTTGAGACGGAACTCGAAGGAGTGGCCGCGCGGCTCGGGGTCGGCGTAGTCGAGCGCGCCGCCCTCGGCGATGCGGAACTGCTCGCGCACGAGGTCGATGCCGGTGACCTCCTCGGAGACGGGGTGCTCGACCTGCAGGCGCGTGTTCACCTCGAGGAAGGAGACGGTGCCGTCCTTCGCGACGAGGAACTCGCAGGTGCCGGCGCCGACGTAGCCGACCTCGGCGAGGATCGCCTTCGACGCGGCGTACAGCTGCGCGTTCTGCTCGTCGGTGAGGAAGGGCGCGGGCGCCTCCTCGACCAGCTTCTGGTGGCGTCGCTGCAGCGAGCAGTCGCGCGTCGACACGACGACGACGTTGCCGTGCTGGTCGGCGAGGCACTGGGTCTCGACGTGGCGGGGCTTCTCCAGGTACTTCTCGACGAAGCACTCGCCGCGACCGAAGGCGGCGACGGCCTCGCGCGTCGCCGATTCGAAGAGCTCGGCGACCTCGTCGCGCTCGTAGGCGACCTTGAGCCCGCGGCCGCCGCCGCCGAATGCCGCCTTGATGGCGATCGGCAGCCCGACCTCGTCGGCGAAGGCGAGCACCTCCTCCGCGTTCTGCACCGGGTCGCTCGTGCCGGCGGCGAGCGGGGCGCCCACCTTCTCGGCGACGTGACGGGCCGAGACCTTGTCTCCGAGGCGCTCGATGGCGTCGGGGCCGGGCCCGATCCACGTCATCCCGGCGTCCATGACGGCCCGGGCGAACTCGGCGTTCTCGGCCAGGAAGCCGTAGCCGGGGTGCACCGCGTCGGCGCCCGAGCGGCGGGCGACGCCGAGGATCTTCTCGATGACGAGGTACGTCTCGCTGCTCGTCGTGCCGCCGAGCGCGTACGCCTCATCGGCGAGCTGGGCGTGCATCGCGTCCCGATCCTGGTCTGCGTAGACGGCTACCGAGGCGATTCCGCTGTCTGCGGCGGCTCGGATGATACGGACGGCGATCTCACCGCGGTTGGCGATGAGCACTTTACGGATGCGCGACATGAGGTACAGCCTATTCGAGCGCTGCGGCCCAGCCTTGGATATATCGCACAAACCTTTTCCCGAATCGTTACCCGAATCGAACTGCACGCCGGTCGCAGGGGCCCCTCGGTACACTGGCAGCGTGGTGAATCCAGAGATCCAAGGCCGGGTGTATCCGTCGACCGCTCCGTATCTCGTGGGGCGCGAGAAAGTGCGGGAGTTCGCGCGGGCCGTGCTCAGCGCGTCGCCGCTGCACGTCGATCCCGAGGCGGCGCGCGCCGCGGGCTTCGCCGACGTGGTGGCGCCGCCCACCTTCGCCGTGGTGGTGCAGGAGGCGACGCTCGCGCAGCTGCTCGCCGACGACGAGGCCGGGGTCGACTTCTCGCGCGTCGTGCACGGCGATCAGCGGTTCACGTACACGCGGCCGATCGTGGCGGGCGACGAGCTCACCGCGACGCTCACCATCGCCGCCGTCAAGCAGCTCGGCGGCCACTCGATGGTGACCGCGTCGAGCGATGTCGTCGATGCGCAGGGCGAGCACGTGGTCACGGCCATCTCGACGCTCGTGGTGCGCGCTGCCGAGGAGGAGAACGCATGACCGCCCCCGATTTCGCATCACTCGCCACCGGCGACGTCGTCGCCGAGCGGGATCTCGTGCTCACCCGCGACCGTCTCGTGCGGTACGCGGGCGCCTCGGGCGACTTCAACCCGATCCACTACCGCGATGACGTCGCGGTCTCGGTCGGGCTGCCCGGCGTGCTCGCCCACGGCATGCTGACGATGGGGGTCGCGGGCTCGGTCGCGACCGACTGGCTCGGCGCCGCGGGCAGCGTGCGCGACTTCCAGTCCCGCTTCACCCGCCCGGTGCCGGTCGACGCCTCGGAGGGCGCGCGCGTCACGGTGACGGCGACGATCGGCGCGCTCGACGCCGATGCGCGTACGGCGCGCATCGACCTGAAGGTGACGTTCGACGGCGCGACCGTGCTGGGCAAGGCGCAGCTCGTGGCGGCGTTCGCCTGATGCTCCCCGAGATCGGACCCGAACCCGCGGGCGACGGCACCCCGTTCTCGGACCTCACGACGATGCGCGTGGGCGGGCCGGCGGAGCGGGTGCTCGTCGCGCACGCGACCGACGAGCTCGTCGCGTACGCGCAGGGGCTCTGGGACACCGACGAGCCGTGGATGCTGCTCGGCGGCGGCTCGAACACCGTCATGAACGACCGGGGATTCCCCGGCACGGTGCTGCTCGTGCGCACCACCGGCATCGCCCCGGTCGCCGACGACGCGCTGCCCGAGGGGCGGATCCGCCTGCGCGTGCAGGCCGGCCACGACTGGGATCATCTGGTGGCCACCTGCGTCGAGAACGGCTGGTCGGGAGTCGAAGCGCTCTCGGGCATACCGGGCCTCGCGGGCGCGGCTCCGGTGCAGAACATCGGCGCGTACGGGCAGGAGCTGTCGGACGTGCTGCACTCGATCGAGTTCCTCGACCGCGAGCGGGGGCACGCGCGACGCATCCCCGCCGATGCGCTCGGCCTCGCCTACCGCGACTCGGCCATCAAGCAGGGGCTCGAGGGCGTCGTCCTGTCGATCGACATCGTGCTCGCGGTCGGCGAGCCGAGCCGGGGCGGGCGCCACGCGGCCCCCGAGGTGCTCTCCGAGCCCATCGCGTACGCGCAGCTCGCGGGCGCGCTCGGCGTCGAGCCGGGCGACCGGGTGCCCATCCGGGAGCTGCGGGAATCGGTGCTGCGGCTGCGCGCCTCGAAGGGCATGGTGCTCGACGCCGAGGATCGCGACAGCTGGAGCTGCGGATCCTTCTTCACGAACCCCATCGTGACGGAGCGGTTCGCCCGCGATCTGCCCGAGAGCGCCCCCCGGTTTCCGCAACCCGTGCCGGAGCCGGTGGACGCCGTCACGACCTTCGCCGAGCTCGAGGCGGGCCTCCCGGTGCGCGTGCCGGAGCCGGAGCCGGAGCGCATGGTGAAGCTCTCCGCCGCGTGGCTCATCGACCAGGCCGGGGTGCGGCGCGGCTTCAGGCTGCCCGGCTCGGGGGCCGCCATCTCGTCGAAGCACACGCTCGCCATCACGAACCAGGGGGGCGCCACCGCCGACGAGGTCGCGGAGCTCGCACGGTTCGTCGTGCAGCGCGTGCAGCAGGAGTTCGGGGTGATCCTCGCCCCCGAGCCCAACCTGTACGGTCTCGAGCTGTAGCCGCGGCGATGCGCATGCAGATCGTCGGAGCCGGCCGCATGGGCCGGGCCATCGATCGCGCGCTGCGGGATGCGGGGGCAGACGTGCTGCCGATCGGCGGCCGGGGCGCCGACGGGGCGGGGGCCGACCTCGTGCTCCTCGCAGTGCCCGACGCGGCCATCCCCGACGCGGCCGCGCGCGTCGCACCCGGGCCGATCGTGGGGCACCTCTCGGGGATCACGTCGCTCGGGGCGGTGGGCGCGCGCGAGTCGTGCAGCCTGCACCCGCTGCTCTCCGCCGCTGACGACGCCGCCCGCTTCGACGGCGCCTGGGCGGCGGTCGACGGTTCGACCGCGGCGGCGCTGGATGCGGCGACCGGCGTCGCGGCGCGCCTCGGCATGCGCACCTTCCGCGTTCGCGACGAGGATCGCGCGGCCTACCACGCGTCGGCGTCGATCGCCGCGAACTTCCTCGTCGTGCTCGAGGCGACGGCCGAGCGGATCGCGGCGACGGCGGGCGTGCCGCGCGAGGCCCTGGCCCCGCTCGCGCGCGGAGCGCTCGCGAACTGGGAGCGGCTCGGGCCGACCGCCGCGCTGACCGGCCCCGTCGTGCGCGGCGATCTCGCGACGATCGAGCTGCAGCGCGAGGCGCTCGTCGAGCGCGATGCGGCGAGCGCGGCATTGTACGATGCGATGGTGGAGGCGAGCCGAGCGCTGATCGGATCGCGCGGCGCGACGGCCGAGGGGGTCGGATGAAGATCGTACGGAGGTTGGGCGAGCTCCGCGAGGAGGTGCGCCGGGCGCGCGCCCGCGGGGCGGAGCGGGTCGGGATCGTGCCGACGATGGGGGCGCTGCACGACGGCCACCTCTCGCTGGTGCGCGCCGCGCGGCGCGACGGGGACGTCGTGGTCATGTCGATCTTCGTGAACCCGAAGCAGTTCACCGAGACGGCCGATCTCGCCGGGTACCCGAGGCAGGAGGCGGCCGATGCGGTGCTCGCCGAGTCCGCCGGCGTCGACGTGCTGTTCGCCCCCGACGCCGCCGAGCTCTACCCCGACGGCTTCGCGACGACGGTGCACGTCGGCGGCCCGCTGACGCAGACGCTGGAGGCGTCGGGCCGCGGGCCCGAGCACTTCGACGGCGTCGCCACGGTCGTCGCGAAGCTGCTGCTCGTCTCCGACGCGGATGCGGCCTACTTCGGGCAGAAGGACGCGCAGCAGGTGATGGTCGTGCGCCGCATGGTCGCGGATCTCGGCATCCCGACCCGCATCGTCGCGTGCCCGACCGTGCGCGACCGCGACGGGCTCGCGCTCTCGAGCCGCAACGTGCGCCTGAGCGCCGAGGAGCGCTCGCGGGCGACCGCGATCCCGCGCGCACTCGAAGCGGTCGAGGCGGCCCTCGCGCTGGGGGAGACCTCCGTCGAGGCGCTGCACGCGCGCGCCGCGGCGGTGCTCACCGCTGCGGGCATCCCGCCCGAGTACGTGGCGTTCGTCGACGAGCGCACCGTTCGCCCCGTGAGCGAGATCGCCGATCCGGTGCTCTGCGCGATCGCGGCGCGGGTCGGATCGGTGCGCCTGATCGACAACGCGCTGCTGACCCTGCCCGACCCGACCGAGGAGCACTGACATGCCGCAGGTGACGATTCCCGCACTCGAGCAGAAGCGCGAGCGCCGCGAGCCGATCGTGATGGTCACGGCCTACGATTACCCCGGAGCGCGCGCCGCCGAGCGAGCCGGGGTCGACATGGTGCTCGTCGGCGACTCCGCCGCGCAGGTCGTGCTCGGCTACGGCTCGACCGTTCCCGTGACGACGGACGAGATGCTCGTGCTCGCCCGCGCCGTGCGCCGCGGCACCGAGACGGCGTTCCTCGTGTGCGATGTGCCCTTCGGGTCGACCGAGGTGTCGGATGCGCAGGCCGTCGAGACCTCCGTGCGCTTCGCGAAGGAGGCGGGTGCCGACGCGGTCAAGCTCGAAGGCGGGTCGGCGCCGCGGCTGAGCCGCATCCGCGCGATCGTCGCGGCCGGCATCCCCGTGGTCGCGCACCTGGGGCTCACCCCGCAGACGGCGACCGCGCTCGGCGGGCTGCGAGCCCAGGGCCGCACCGGGACCACCGCCGCGCGGCTCGTGCGGGAGGCGCGCGGCGTGCAGGAGGCCGGCGCGTTCTGCCTCGTCGTCGAGGCCGTGCCCGCCGAGCTCACGGCGCTGCTGCGCGAAGAGCTGCGCATCCCCATCATCGGCATCGGCGCAGGCGAGGCCGACGGGCAGGTGCTTGTGGCGCATGACCTGCTCGGCATCACCGAGGGGCGCACGGCGAAGTTCGTGAAGCGCTACGCGAGCATCGGCGACGACGCGGCCGCAGCGATCGCCGCCTACGCGGACGAGGTGCGCTCCGGAGCGTTCCCCGCCCCGGAGCACCGCTACGCGGCGACCCCCGAAGCTCTGGAGGCCGCCCGCGCCGAGCTCGCGTCGAGCTGAGCCGCGCCGCGCTCGCGCCGAGCTGAGCCGCGCAGAGCTCGCGCCGTGCTCCCGCCGGGCCGCGCCGAGCTCCCGCCGAGCGGCGGTCAGCGCGCGAGCGAGCCCGCGGGCTCGGCGAGCGCAGCGACGCGATCCAGACCCGCCCGCAGGTCGCGCTGCAGATCGCCGACCGCCTCCAGGCCGATGGAGAGGCGCAGCAGCCCCGGCGTGATGCCGAGTCGGTCGTTGATCTCGTCGGGGAAGGTCGCGTGCGTCGACGTCAGCGGGTGGATCACCATGGAGCGGGTGTCGCCGATGCCCGTCATGCGCGAGAACACGCGCAGGCCGTCGACGCAGGCGCGGGCGCCCTCGACGCCGCCGCGCACCGTGACGCCGAACACGGAGCCCGTGCGGCCCGCGTAGTCGCGCACGGCGATGTCGTGCAGCTCGTTCGACGGGAGCCCTGCGTAGTCGACCGACTCCACCTCGGGCTGCTGCTCGAGCCAGGCGGCGATCGCCAGCGACGTGTCGACGTGGCGCTCCATGCGCAGCGACAGCGTCTCCATGCCCTGGTGCAGCAGGAATCCGTTGAACGGCGACAGCGACGGGCCGATGTCGTTCACCACCGCTTCGCGCACGGTGCGCGCGTACGCGCCCGCACCGAACCGGTCGAGCATCGAGCCCAGGCCGGGTCGCGGCGACGCCGTGATGAGTGGATAGGCGCGCCCGGCGCGCTCCGCCGCATCCCAGTCGAACGAGCCCCCGTCGACGACCGCACCCCCGACGGCCGCGCCGTGGCCGGTGAGGAACTTGGTGGTCGAGTGCACCACGATGTCGGCGCCGTGCTCGAAGGGGCGGATGAGCGCGGGGGTGCCGACCGTGTTGTCGACGACGAGCGGAAGACGGTGGCGGGCGGCGACCGCGGCGATGCGGCGCAGATCGGTGACGTCGTTGCGCGGGTTCGGGATCGTCTCCGTGTAGATCGCCTTCGTGTTCGGCCGGATGGCGCGATCCCACTCGGCGTCGTCGTCCGCATCCCACACGTAGTCGAAGGAGATGCCGAACCGCTTGAAGCTGCGCCCGAAGAGGATGCGGGTGCCGCCGTAGATGGACGCCGTCGAGACGATGTGGTCGCCCTGCTGCGCGAGCGCGAAGAGCGCCGACGAGATGGCCGCCTGCCCGCTCGACACCGCCACCGCACCCGTTCCGCCCTCGAGCGACGCGAGCCGCTCCTCGGCGACGGAGTTCGTCGGGTTGCCCTGGCGCGAGTAGATGGGATCGACCGAGCGGCCGGCGAAGCGATCGACCTGGTCGTCGAAGTCGTCGAACACGTAGCCCGCCGACATCGCGATCGGCGGCACGCGAAGGCCCGTGTTGAGGTCGGGGTACTCGCCCGCGTGCACCTGCCGGGTGTCGAACGCGAAGCCGTCCCAGTCCGTGATCGGCGGCGCCGCTGCGGGGCGGCGGGGTGCGGGGGTCGAATCGCTCATCGGGAGGCCTCCGGGTCGGGAACGGGCGTGGGGGCGGGCGCGGCGGGCGGTGCCGGTGCCGGTGCCGGTGCTGCAGGGCGTTCGGCGGCGGGCAGGATCGACGCGATGCGATCCACCGCCTCGCGCAGGGTCTGCGGCGCGCAGGCCCCGTTGATGCGCACGTGGCCGGCACCGCCGGCGCCGAACGCGGAGCCGTCGTTGAGCGCGACCCGGGCGTCGTGCAGGATGCGCAGGTACGGATCGGACCCGAGCCCCGCCTCGCGGAAGTCGAGCCAGACGAGGTACCCGGCCCGGGGGCGCACGACTCGCACGCCCGGGAGACGGCGCGCGACGAGGTCGGCCAGCAGCTCGACGTTCGCCTCGATCTGAGCGACCGCGCGGTCGAGCCACCCGCGGGCGCCCGTGAACGCCGCCGTGTTCGCGTGCAGGCCGAGGATGCTCACGCGGGTGACGGTCTCGGGCGGAAGCCCGCGGAGCAGCTCGTCGGCACGCCCATCGGCGGCGACGAGCACCGCGCACTTCGCACCCGCCAGATTCCACCCTTTGCTCGCGGAGAGCGCCGACACGGAGAGCGCGCCCGCCGCGGCCGCCAGCGGGGCGAACGGCGTGAAGGCGACGCCCGAGAAGGTGAGCGGCGCGTGGATCTCGTCGGAGACCACGAAGACGTCGTGGGCGGCGGCGAGCCGGGCGAGCTCGGCGAGATCGTCGGGGGAGTGCACGAGGCCGTGCGGGTTGTGCGGGTTGCAGAGCACGAACGCATCGATTCCCGGCTCGCTCGCGAACTCCCGCTCGATCGCCGCGAGGTCGAGCCGCGCCCCCGCCTCCGGCTCCGGCTCGGAGGCGAGCGGGATCTCGACGACCTCGAACGGCACCTCCTCGAGCATCTCGAAGAACCCGGGATACGTGGGGGTGGCGAGGGCGAGCCGGCCCCCGCGCGGCCGACCCACGCGGAGGGCCTCCACCACGGCCGTCGCGACATCGGTGGCGACGTGCACCCGGTCGTGCGGCACGCGCCAGCCCCAGCGATCCGCCGCGAAGCCCGCGAAGGCGGCCGCGAGCTCGCCCGGGCCGTCGACGTACCCGATGTCGGACGCGTCGACGCGCTCGATCAGCGCGCGCCGGATCTCGGGCGCGACCGTGAAGTCCATCTCGGCGACGAAGAGCGGGAGCACGTCCTCCGCGAAGCGCGACCACTTGATGCTCGTGCGCTGCTTGCGCAGCACCCGCGGATCGAGCTCGGTGAACGGAACGCCCGACGGGTCGGCGGTCGCTTCGGCCTGCGGTGCAGTGCCGGGGTGCTGGGCGGCGTCGGGGTGCTGGGCGGCGTCGGGGTGCTGGGCGGTGCTGGGATCGTGCGCGAGCGCGCGAGCAGTGAGCGCTGTCGGGCTCGGTGCACAGTCTGCGTCGCTCATGCCCCCATGGTCTCGCGCGAGCGTCGGCGGGCGCGAACCGCGAGGTAACGGGCCGTCATCTGGCGCCCGCGGGTGCGCCCGGCCCGCCGCGCCGCGCCGCGCCGCCCCGCCCCGCCCCGCGCCGCCCGCGCCCCGCGCCCCGCGCCTGATCTCGCCGAAAGCGAGGGTTCCGCCTCAGGGCGAGGGTTCGTGCGGTGCAGAATCCCTCAGTTTCGGCGGCAACCCTCGGGTTCAGTGATACGAGACGGGAGGGGGCGGCTGCGCCCCGCGCCCCGCGCGCCCCGTGTTCCGCCGCCCCGCGCGTGATCGCGCCGAAAGCGAGGGTTCCGCCCGAAGGCGAGGGTTTGTGCGGCGCAGAATCCCTCGGTTTCGCCGGCAACCCTCGTGCTCGGCGGCACGGGACGGGAGGGGATGGTTGCGGCACGCGGCAACCCTCGTGCTCGGCGGCAGCCCTCGGTTTCGGCGGCAACCCTCGCGTTCGCCGGAATGGGCCGGTTGCGGCACAGGGGCACGGTCTCGACGAACGGGGCCCGGGCGGAACCCGAAGCACCCCGCACAACGACAGCGGGCCCCGATCCGAAGATCGGGGCCCGCTGTGCGGTGCGATGCGGCAGTCAGCCGGCGTGCGGATTACTCCGCAGCGCTGGCCTGCAGACGACGCTGGGTGAAGACGATCGCGCCGCCACCGAGCACCAGCATGCCGAGTGCTGCGAGCCCGAAGGGCAGCATCGAGAAGCCGGTACCGGTGTTGACGAGCTCGGCTCCGCCGGCGCCGCCCTGGCCGGGTGCGGCCGGGTTGGCCGGGTTGGCGGGATCGGCCGGGTTGCCGGGGTTGCCCGGATCCACCGGGTCGACCGGGGCGACCGGTGCAGCCGCGACGTTGAACACGAGGCTCGCCGGGCTCGAGGTCGCACCGTTGATGGCCTGCGTGGCCTCGACAGTGTAGGCGCCCGCGCCGAGCTGTGCGCCCAGGTCGAGCGTCCAGGTGCCGTCCGCGCCGACGACCGCGGCGTCAGCCGCCACGCCCGACTCGGATGCTGCGCCACCGGCGGTCGCGGTGCCGACCTCTTCGCCGTTGAGCTTCACGACGACCGTGGCGCCCTCGATGCCGGTGCCCGAGATCGAGGAGGGAGCGTCAGCGGCCTCAAAGGTCGCGCCGGGCTTCACCGAGGTGATCGCGGGGGCCGCGGGAACCACGGAGACGGTGCCGGTGCCGGCGGCCGAGGTCTGACCCTCGAACGTCTGCGTGGCGGAGACGGCGTAGGTGCCGTAGTCGAGCTCGGTCGGAACCGACCAGGTGCCGTCCTCGTTCACCGTGGCGGTGAGCGAGACGGGCTCGGCGCCCTCGGCGGCGGGGGTCAGCGTGATCGCGACCTCGGCGCCGGGAACGCCCGAGCCGGTCAGCGTGACGGCCGACTCCTCGGAAGTGATGTCGTTCACGACGGGCGCGGCGAGCACGACCTCGAAGTTGATCTCGACGGGCTCGGAGGCGCTGAAGCCGTTGAGCGCGGTGAGCGTGCGGGTGTACTGTCCCGGCTCGTTCGGTGCGGGGAAGGAGACCTCGGTGCCCTCGACGGGGATGGTGTCGCCCGCGTTGCCCTGGCTGATGGCGAGCTCGGCGGCGTTGCTCGGAACGGTGACGACGATGTCGCTTCCGCCGGCGACGCCCTGCGAGAGGTCGGTCTTCACGACGGGCTCGTCGATGTCGAGCGCGACGGTGTAGCCGTCGGTGAGGCCGAGGGCCGGCTGCAGCAGGGTGTACCAGGCGTAGTCATCGCCGACGGGCGGGGGCGTCTTGGGGCCGCCGCTGACGACGCCGACTGCGGTCTCGCCCTGGAAGACGGCGCCGCCCGAGTCGCCGGGGCTGGTGAGTGCGCCGCCGATGAAGCCGTGCACCCAGCGGTCGGAGACCTGCATGTAGCCGTCGAGGATCTCCATCTCCTCGACACCCGAGGTTCCGTCGGTGTAGCGCACCGGCAGGTTGAGCTTCGTGGAGCCGCTGGTCAGGCCGGTGGTGGCGCCCGACTTCGAGACGGTGCCCGACTGGGGCAGCCCCACCGACTTGATCGGCGTGGCGCTCAGCGACAGGTCGTCCTCGAGAGCCGTCGTCCAGTCGGTGACCTCGGGCTTCAGGTTCAGCGCATCGTTGGTGATGTCGATCACGGCGATGTCGGTGGAGGTGGGGTCGTTCTCCGCGCCGGGGGTGTGGCCCGGGCCGCCGAACTGGCTGAAGCCGAAGGCGCCGGCGATGCCGTTTCCGTCGGGCTGCACGGTGTTGGGGCTCGTGACGTCGTTCGAGGGGTCGGAGAGCTCGACCTGGGTCACGGCGCCGTCGCTCGAGCAGTGCCCGGCGGTGATGAGGGCGGGATCGCCCTGCGCGTCGAAGCCGGTGAAGCCGACGGAGCAGCTGCCGACGGTTCCCTCCTCCTGGCCTGCGACCTCTCCGTAGTACCCGGCGCCGGCGACGACGTCGGTGCGGGCATCGCTCGTGATCTCGCCGACGACGACGACCTTGTCGACGTTGTCGGAGATGCTGTCGAGCACGCCCTCGCCGATCTTCTCGTCGTCCTTGACGAATACGACGCGCTCGTTGTCGGTCGTGGTGCCGACACCGATCGCCGGATCACCGGCGACCTTGTCGTTGATCACGTCGTAAGCGACCATTGCCGATGCAGTGGTGTCGAGCTGTGCACCGGTGCCGTCTTCTGCCATCGCCGGCGTGGCGACGAAGAGACTGCCGAGACCGAGCACCGCGGCCGCGCCGAGCGCGATTGGGCGACGTTGTGTCACGTGTTTTCCCCTAGCGTTCAAATGATTGAAATCGGCCTCTGATTCCGTACACGTCGACGCCGGTTCGATGGTGTTCTCGTTACCCACACGCGAACACCCCGGCGCGACACCAGAGGCCAGGAAAACGGTAACCTGATAATTAGCACCATGCAAGGGGTGAGACCCCTGGGCGGCCGGGCGTTTCGTCGGAAAACCCCGATGCACTGCCTATTCGAGAAATTTGGATCGTGTGTGCATCTCCCCTCGTTACGATGGCGTCAGACGCCCGCACGGGCGCTCGCAGCGATGCAGTACTACGACGGCGACGACGGGGGAGAGCGATGAAGCGACGCATGAGGTGGGCGGCGGGAATCGCCGCGGTGGTCGGCGGCGCTGCCCTGCTGGTGGGGTGCGCTTCGCTGAGCGCCGACGGATCGGGTACCGACGGAGAGACGGGGGATGCGGAGATGATCGAGCAGGCCGATGTGGTGGGCACCTGGTTCTCGGATGAGCAGGGGAAGCCGACGCTCACGTTCGACGAATCGGGCAAGGTGTCGGGCACCGACGGGTGCAATGGCATCGGGTCGACGTACACGATCGAGGGCGATCGCGTGCGCATCGAGAATTTCGTCTCGACGATGATGGCGTGCCCCGGCGTCGACGACTGGCTGCGCGGCGTGAGCGAGGTGCAGCTCTCGGGGGATGAGCTGCAGGTGTTCAACGACTCGGGCGACGAGATCGGCACGCTGCAGCGCCAGGTTTAGTCGCGATCCCGGAACGCATCCCACGCGCGCTTGCAGGCGTACGCGAAGAAGTCGATGCGCTCCGGATCCTCGTCGACCCAGTCGGTCCCGGGATCGCGCAGCGCGCCGATCGCGTGCGGCCCGAGGAGGTAGGCGCGCGAGAACTCGACCTGCGCTGCCGCCGGTGAGAAGCCCGCGGCCTCGGCGTCACCGGCGATGCCGCGGAATCGTGCGGCGGCGGCGAAGATCTCGTGCTCGCCGCGGTAGGGCCGGTTGAGCGCGACGGCGTCGTGATCGACGAGCTCGAATTCCGCACGGTGGGCGTCTGCGAGCATGCGCAGATCGGCGGGGGGCATCGTCACCGGCTGGTCGGCGGTGCGCTGCTCGCCCTCCGCGTCGCCGCCGTTCGAGAGCGTGACGACGCGGGGCGGGCCGCCCGCCGGCGCCTCGGGTTCGAGGGAGCCGTCGGGGCGCATTCCGAGGTGCATGGTGTCGTGGAACGAGAGCCGCGTGAAGGCGCCGCCGTGCGCGAGCCCCTTCGTGATGAAGAGCTCGGTGAGCTCCTCGCGCATAGCCTCGTACACGTCGAGCCCCTGCGAGGCGACCGACGTCAGCGCGCCGACCAGCTCGTCGAGCCGCTCGGGCGTCGCGGGCGCGTCGAGCATCGCGATGTTCGAGTACGAGACGGGCCGGATCGCGTCGACGCCGTCGAGGTCGGCGGCTCCGGCGCCCTCGGCGGCGCGCACGCGATCGAAGGCCTGCCGCAGCTGGTCGCGCAGGTCGTCGGGGCGCGCTCGGTTGGGGTCGCGCACGAGGCGCGGATGCGGGTTCACGACCGCGACGACGCGCGGATCGATCTGCGCCCACCGGCGCATGACCCGTGCCGCGGTGGCATCGGAGAAGTCCCGCTGCAGACGGCGGGTGAGACCCGGGGCGAGGAACCCCGCGAGCTCCTCGGGGATCGCCGCCTCCGCGTGCGGAACGGTCACGAGCACGTCGGCGTCCGAGATCGCCTCGGCGAGATCGCGCATGTCGCGGTCGGCGTAGTGGATGACCTCGGACGGGGCGAAGACCGTTCCGGCGGGGATCAGGTCGAGATCATGCGCGCTCATGGAGCCAGCGTACTGGCCGGGTGCCCGGCCGAGAAGACGCGTGCAGCGGCGTCACGCCCGGCCGCGGTTGCGGCGCCGGGTGCCGCGCGGGGGCCGGCCGCCGAGGAAGGAGGCGTTCGAGTCGACGATGAACCCCTGCCGCAGCGCCTCACGGCCGATGAGCATGCGGAAGACCATCTCCTCGCGATCCGTCAGCGTTACCTCGGCCTCGATCTCGCGCCCCGCGAGCGAGATCGTCATGAGCACGACGGGCCGCAGCTGGGCGTGGCCCGACGAGCTGCGCACGGTGCGCCGGTCGTGCACCGGGAGCTCCACCTCGACGGCATCGTCATCGGTGGCCTGCCAGGGCTGCACGAGGAAGCGCACCCACGGCGCGCCCGAGCGTTCGAACTCGACCATGTCGGTCGCGTGCATCGCCGAAGTCTGGGCGCCGGTGTCGATCTTCGCCTTGATCCACGGCACGCCGATGCCATTCAGCTTCACCCATTCACGCCACCCGGTGAGAGTGCTTGAATGGTCGGGTACGGTCACGCATCTATTTTGGCAGGAAATCACGATGAAACTCGCGATTCTTTCGCGCGCCCCGCAGGCGTACTCCACCCAGCGCCTGCAGTCCGCCGCTCTCGAGCGCGGGCACACCGTGCGCGTGCTCAACACCCTGCGCTTTGCGATCGACCTCGCGGGCGAGGCCCCCGACCTGCTGTACCGCGGCAAGCAGCTCAGCGACTACGACGCCGTGCTGCCGCGCATCGGCAGCTCGATCAGCTACTTCGGCACGGCGGTGGTGCGCCAGTTCGAGCAGATGGACGTGTACACGCCGAACACGTCGAACGGCATCGCGAACGCCCGCGACAAGCTGCGCGCGAACCAGATCCTGTCGCGCCACAACATCGAGATGCCGGCTACGGCGTTCGTGCGCAACCGCGCCGACGTGCGCCCGGCGATCGAGAGCGTCGGGGGCGCCCCGGTCGTGATCAAGCTGCTCGAGGGCACGCAGGGCATCGGCGTGATCCTCGCGCCGCAGGTGAAGGTCGCCGAGGCCATCATCGAGACCCTGCACTCCACCCGGCAGAACGTGCTCATCCAGCGGTTCGTGTCGGAGAGCCGAGGTCGCGACGTGCGCGCCCTCGTCATCGGCGACCGCGTGGTGGCCGCGATGCGCCGCACGGCCGGCGGAGACGAGTTCCGCTCGAACGTGCACCGCGGTGGAACGGTCGAGCCGGTGGAGCTCGACGCCGACTACGAGCAGACCGCCGTGCGGGCCGCCCAGATCATGGGGCTGCGCGTGGCGGGCGTCGACATGCTCGAGGGCGAGGAGGGCCCGCTGGTGATGGAGGTCAACTCCTCGCCGGGCCTGCAGGGCATCGAGAGCGCGACGGGCCTCGACATCGCCGGGGCGATCATCGACTTCATCGCGAACCAGGTCAACTTCCCCGAGATCGATCTGCGGCAGCGGCTGAGCGTCTCGACGGCCTACGGGGTCGCCGAGCTCACCATGCACGGATCGGAATACGTCGGCAAGACGCTCGGCGAGCTCGGCCTCTGGGAGCGCGATGTGACGGTGCTGACGCTGCACCGCGGCGTGCAGGTGATCCCGAACCCGCGCAAGAGCCTCGTGCTCGAGGCCGAGGATCGGCTGCTGTGCTTCGGCAAGCTCGAGGAGATGCGTTCGATGCTCCCCGAGCGTCGGCGGCGCCGGGCGCGCGTGCGCAAGCTCTCGAAGGCGGCGCGCGAGCTCGCCGACGGCTGAGCGCTCCGATCCGAGTCGGCTACGACTTCGCCGCTGCGAGCTGGAACTCGACGGCTACGACTTCGCCGCCGTGAGCTGGAACTCGACGGCGCCGCTGTCTTCCACCGACACGAACCCGAGGTCGGGCGCCTCGACGCCGAAGTCGGAGAAGGTGATGGGGATCGAGCCGGCGATCTCGGCGGTGGTGCCGTCGCTGCGCACCTCGATCGCGGCGGTGACGGTGCGGGTCTGGCCGGCGATGGTGAGCTCGCCCGTGGCCTCGGTCTGCACGACGTCGCCCGAGGCGGGAGCACGCTCGAGCGTCACCGGTTCGGCGAGCACGAACGCGGCCTCGGGGAACTCGTCGGTGCGCAGCGCCTCATCGCGGAAGTAGGCGTCGCGGTTCGCGCTGTCGGTCTCGATGCTGGCGACGTCGACGGTGAGCTCGGCGGCCGTGAGCGTGAGCCCGGTGTCGTCGATCGTGAAGGTGCCCGTCACGTCGTCGGTGCGCCCGGTGACGGTGACGTCGGTGCCGTTCAGCACCTCGTCGACGCGGTACCCGGCCTCCGAGCCGTCGGTCACGCTCCAGCCGCCGACGAGGAAGCGGGGGTCGAGCTCCGCCACCCCCGCGTCGCTCTCCGCCGTCTGATCGGGCGATCCGGGCGACGACGGCTCGGAGGCGAGCGACGGCGCGTCGGCCGCCGGCCCGGCGATCAGGTCGCGGTAGATCACGGGCCCGGCGATGGCCGCGGCGACGGCGAGCACGACGACGCCCGCGCCGACGCCGATGAGGATCTTCTGGGACTGCTTCACGGTGTCTCCCGGGGGTCGGCGCGGAGGGGCTTCGCGCTGCGGTCGGCCGAACCCCACCGCGGCGGCTGCCCGCTGCGGTGAACCCGACCCTCTGACGTCCACCCTGGCAGCGCGCGCCCGGAGGACGCCCGGGGAAGGCCGGGAGGATGCTGGGAGCGGTGCGCGTCAGAGCGCCGCGAGCAGCGCCTTCCAGTGCGCGCGCCACTCCTCGATGCGCTCGCCGTCGGCGAGGCCGTCGTGGCTGACCGCGAGGGTCGTCTTGTCGCCCTTCGGGGTGGCCGACACCTCGACCCGGCCCGCGCCCTCGAGGTCGAATCGTCGGAAGCTGCGCTTCTCGGTGCGCGACGTGCGCGTCGCCGACACGGTGTGGCCGAGGTGCTCGGTTCTGGAGCCGTGCGCTGCGCCCCACGCCTCGATCGCGGCGTCGCGGTCGGTCGCCAGCGTGCGGCTCGCGCTGACGCGGAAGGTTCCGGCCGACGACTGCCCGGGGACCCGCATGCCGGCGTGCTGCTCGTAGGCGATCGCGATGGCCTGCGCCCACCAGTCGGGGTTGCGGAGGTCGTCGGCGAGGGCGGCGCGGGCGATCTTCACGATCGCGGGGTGCTGCAGCGTGGGCGCGCCCTGCGCTTCGAAGAGCGCCACCCAGGCGCTCCACTCGCGCCCCGACGCCCGCTCGATCGCGGCCACGCTCTCGGGTCTGGTGCGGTTCGCCTCGTTCATGGGCCGCCTTTCGCTGCTCGCCGTGGTGCACTGCGCGGGGGAGGGGCGCCGCGCGCTGCCCGCGCTGCCCGCGCTGCCGTGCGCCGCCCCGCGCTGCGCGTTGCGCTCAGTGTAGCGGCGCGGTGCATGCTTGAATAAGAGGCATGGAGGCATCGGGGGCGGGGCGCGAGGGGCGACGCCACGTCGAGCACGTGTCGTCGCAGCACCGGCCCGCCGGGATCGCCGACTCGCAGTGGCCCGCCGACGTCGCGGGGTCGGCGCCCGAGCCGCAGGAGTACCGGGTCGACCTCGAGCGCATCCGCTTCTCCTCGTACTTCGCCCGGCTCTCCGATGTGACGCAGGTGGTGCCGCAGACGGGCGTGGGCCCGGTCATGCACAACCGGCTCACCCACTCGCTCAAGGTGAGCGCCGTCGCGCGGGTGATCGCGGCCCAGCTCGCCGGGCGCGCCGCCCGCCACGCCGACTTCGTGCGCGGCGATCTCCCCGAGGACGACGGGGTCGGCGCGATCATCGCCCGCCTCGGCGGCTGCGACACGATCGTCGCGCAGGCGGCGGCGCACGCCCACGATCTCGGGCATCCGCCGTTCGGGCATCTCGGCGAACGGGTGCTCGACCGGGTGGCGCGGGATCGGCTCGGCCTCGCCGAGGGGTTCGAGGGCAACGCGCAGAGCTTCCGCATTCTGACGCAGCTCGACACGCTCGGGCGCGACTTCCCGGGCTTGAACCTCACGGCGGCGACGCGCGCGGCGACGCTGAAGTACCCGTGGACGCGCGGGGCGTGGGTCGGGGTCTCGACCGATGACCGCGCGGCACCCGATCGCCCCCGCGGCGTCGGGGTCGATACGGAGAACGGCGCGGAGAAGTTCTCGGTGTACGCGCTCGACGTCGTCGAGATGGAGACGGCGCTCGCCCCCTTCCCGCATATCGCGGACGGCGTGCAGACGGTCGAGTGCGCCGTCATGGATCTCGCCGACGACATCGCCTACGCGGTGCACGATCTCGACGACTTCACGCGGGCGGGGGTGCTGCAGCAGTCGTCGGTCGCCGGCGAGTTCCGAGCCTGGCTCGATCATGCAGGAGCACTGGCCGGAGAGCCTGACGACGCCGTGCGATCGGCGTGGCGCACCCCGGGTCGGTCGCTCGAATTGCTCTGGCGGCGACTCCACGCGAAAGACGGCTGGATCGCGGATCGCGATGCGTTCCGCACCGCCGTGCGTCGGGTGAGCGAGGAGGTGGGGGAGACCCTGCTGGCCGCCCCGTACGACGGCGGCATCGACAGCGAGCGGTCGGTCTCCGACTTCACGCGGCGCTGGATCGACCACCTGCGCACGTCGATCGTGGTGGAGGAGCGCCCGCACGTGCGCAGCGGCCACGTGCGCCTGAACACGCAGGCGTGGCACGAGGTGATGGTGCTGAAGTTCGTGCACGCGCACTTCGTGCTCGAGCGGCCGGAGCTCGCGCAGCCGCAGCGGGGGCGGGCGCGCGTGGTGGAGCAGCTCGCCCTGGGGTTCGACGCCTGGCTGGCGGACCCCGATGATGCGGGGCGCGCGCCCCGGCGCCTGCTCGAGTGGGCCGACGACGCGACGGAGGCCGTGTTCGCGGTGCGCCGCGAGCGCCCCGAGCTGCTGATGGGCGACACCAGCGACGCCGGGCTGCGGCGGCAGGGGCGCAGCCGGGCGATCCTCGACTACGTGGCGTCCTTGAGCGACCAGCAGGCTGTGACGACGTATCGGGCGTTGACCGGAGGAGTGACGAGTGAGTGAGCAGGGGCGGCATCGAGACCGCGTGATCGCGGAGCTGATCGAGGTGGGCCGCGATGCGGTGGGGCGCGGTCTGGTGCTCGCGAGTGCGGGCAACCTCTCCGCGCGGATCTCGGAGCGCGAGTTCGCGGTGACGGCGTCGGGCACGTGGCTCGATCGCCTGACGCCCGACGACTTCGCGGTGCTCTCCGTCGACGCGGCGGAGACGGGCGACGCCCGCCCGTCGGGGCCGCGACCCTCGAGCGAATGGAAGCTGCACCACCGCGCGTACCGCGCCCGGCCCGATGCGGAGTGCGTGCTGCACCTGCACCCGCGCACGGCGGTGGTGCTGGCGAGCATCGGCACGCCGATCCGGAGGCTCACCCTCGATCACGCCTACTATCTGGGGGAGATCGCGGTCGTGCCGTTCTACCACAACGGCACCGACGAGCTCGCCGATACGGCCGCCGAGGCGCTGCGCGACCACGACTGCGTCGTGATGCAGCACCACGGTTGCTCCGTCGTCGCCGATACCGTGCAGATGGCGTACCGGCGCGCGCTCAACCTCGAGGATGCGGCGCAGGCGACCGCCCTGGCCGTGCAGCTCGGTGATACCGGAACGGTCTTCCCCGACGACGCGGCGGCGCACGCGTAGGCTCGCCCGCCCGCGGAAGGCCCGCCGGCCGAGGCCCTGCCCGCCCGTTCGCCCGCCGAGGCCCCGCCCGCCCGTTCGTTCGCCGAACCCCCGCCTGCCGGCCGAGGCCCTGCCCGCCCGTTCGCCCGCCGAGGCCCCGCCCGCCCGTTCGCCCGGCGAGCTCCCGCTCGCCCGCCGAGACCCTGCTCGCCCGCCGAGGTCCTGCCGAACGCGCGCGTTCTCAGTAGGGTCTCGGTGCATCGGCAGGGGTTCGGTGCACCGCCAGGCGCACTGGCAGGCGCACCGGCAGGGGTGCAGCGCGCCGGCGAGATTCCGGCGCGCGGACCGAACGGTGCGCAATGTCTCACCGATGGCGGAGCGGCAGCGGCACTCCGAAAGCGCGCAGCATCGCCGCGAAATGCTCGGTGGTGCTCGTGTCGCGGTGCCCCCAGTGGATCATTCGGCTTCCACTGCTTCCCGTGATCCAGTCGTCTCTGCGTTTCTCGCGCAGCACGGCTTCGCCGGGGGACCGTTCGCCGAGCATGCGAGGATCCAGGTACTTCTGCGCGCCGTCGCATTCGCCGAGAACGCCGAGCCCGACCAACCGGAAATCGACGAAGTACCGGCCTCCGCCAGGCGCGGGCACCGCGAACTGCGGTTCGACTTCGATACCGAGCCGATCGAAGTGCAGGCGGCTGATGCTCTCGAGCGGAGAATCGGCGCGTCCATCTGCGAATTCGATGACGCGACGCAGCCGACGCACGCCACGCGCGCCGGGAGCATTGCGCGTATGCGAGCGCAGGTGCTCCCGCCAGGCGCTGCAGGCGGCTGCATCGACCGTCCGTTCCGAGCGGGCCTGCGAACGGAGGTGCGCATCGGCGTACGCGACGAGAAGCTCTTCGCTCTCGGTGGCCGCAAGGTCGATCAGGGTGCGATCGGGCCCGGTGCACCGCATCCCGTCGACTTCGACGATGTCGCGCTCGTCGAGCGGCAGCTGGTGCCGGATGAGGGTGCGGCTGCGGGCGTGCGAGGTCGTCGCGATCACGTGGACCGCATCGTTGCGGAATCCCCAGAGCGGCAGACCGAGCAGTACCGCCGCGGACACATGAGAGAACACCGGTGGGCTGTGACCGTGCGACTCCCGGTGAGCAACGAGTACCGACGCGAGATGACGGTCCTGCGCGTACCACCGCTGCCAGGTGCTCGCTTCGACGCATCCGTTTCTGCCGACGCGCTGCCACGCGCCGGAGCGAAACTTCGCAGCAACTGCTCGCCGCTGCATCCCGTGGCGCTGGTGGTCGGTGTGCTCGAGCGCCGTGGCGACGCGGGTCACGTGGTCGGGATGGTGCATGGAGGTAGTCAATACCGATCGCCGAACGTGAGAGTCGCGGCAGAGCGGAACTCTGGACGAGTCATGGCGATCCGGGGAGGAGACAGGCTGTGAGCGGAGTGCTGCTGACGCGCTCAGCCGCTGCCCGCGTGCCGAGGCCCTGCTCGAGCGCCGAGTCCCTGCCGAAAGGGCGTGCGCGAGGCAGGGCCTCGGCGCGCAGGGAGGGGCTCGGCGCGCAGGGAGGGGCTCGGCGGGAGGAGAGGGGGCGGCGGGCCAGCGAGCGGGCGGGGCGGCGGGCCAGCCAGCAGGCAGCGCCCCGGCACGCGGCAGGGCCGCGCAGCCCGGCAGCCCGCTACGGGGAGACCGGGAACTCCCGTCGCGGATCCCAGGGCACCGACCAGCCGAGCTCGTCGAAGAGGCTCGCGAGGGTCATGCCGGTGAAGCCCCAGACGAGGTGCCCGCCGAGGTGGGGGCCGAGCGCGAAGGCGGCGCCCCGGTAGGTGGAGGCGCCGTGCCGCAGCACCGAGGTGCCGCGGGCCGCGGGGTCGAGCATCTCGGCGACGGGCGCGCGGAACACCTCGACCGATTCGGCGTGGTCGGCGGCGACGGGGCTCGCACGGCGCCACCATCCGACGACCGGGGTGACGAGGTTGTTGCTCACCGGAATGTGCACGGGCTGCAGGGAGCCGAGCACCTCGACGCCGCTCGGCTCGACTCCCGTCTCCTCCGCGGCCTCGCGCAGTGCGGTGTGCGCGGCGTCGCGATCGTGCGGCTCGGTGCCGCCTCCGGGGAACGCGATCTGCCCCGCGTGGTGCCGCATGCCGTCGGCGCGGCGCGTGAGCAGCACGTCGAGCTGCGGCGGCACCGTTCGGGCGCCGTGCTCGGCCGGGTGCCGGTCGAGGGCTCCGAACAGGATCAGCACGGCCGATCGCCGCAGCGGCCGGTCGGTGCGGGGCGCCTGCGGGGTGAACGCGACGGCTGCGCGGCCGCTCGCGAGCGCTCGCAGCTCGCGTTCGGCGTCGGCGACGGTTCGGGGCATACCCGACACCCTACAAGCCGAGCGCCGCCGGCGGCTCAGGCGTCTGCGAGCAGATCGTAGATGCTGTCGGGCACGCGCTGGGAGCGCGCCCACGGCTCGCGATCGCGACGTGCGACTCGCTTGACCTGCTCCGATTCCTCCGTGCGCACCTGGGTGAGCACGGCGACGACGGCAGCGCGCTCGGCGTCGTCGACGCCCCGCGTGATGAAGCGGATGTCGTCTCCGCGGAGCACGTCGTCGACGACCGTCTCGCGCTTCGCGGCGTCGCGCGCGGCGGCGTCGGGAGGCAGGATCGCCCCGCCGGCGCGCGTCTCGGCGTCGGCGGGCGGTGCAGCGTGCTTGGCCACGGTGTGCTCGCTCTCGGTGCTCGGTTCGGTGATGGGGTCGGTGCTCGGTTCGGTGCTCGGATGGGTGCTGGGGCCGGTGCTCGGGGTCTGGCGCATCCCGCTCACAGCGGGATGTTGCCGTGCTTCTTCGCGGGCTGCTCGGTGCGCTTGCCGCGCAGGCCGCGGAGGGCCTTGATGACCGCGAGGCGGCTGCCGGCCGGCTCGAGCACGTTGTCGAGCTCGCCGCGCTCCGCCGCCAGGAAGGGGGAGGTGACGTCGGCGGTGTACTGGGCGGTGAGCTCCGCGCGCAGCGCCTCGACGTCGTCGCCGCGCTCTGCGGCTGCGGCGAGCTCCTTGCGGTAGAGGATGTTCACGGCGCCCGCACCGCCCATGACGGCGATCTCGGCGGTGGGCCACGCGATGTTGAAGTCGGCGCCCATCTGCTTCGACCCCATCACGATGTACGCGCCGCCGTAGGCTTTGCGGGTGATGATGGTGACGAGCGGCACGGTGGCCTCGGCGTAGGCGTAGAGCAGCTTCGCGCCGCGGCGGATGACGCCCTGGAACTCCTGGTCGGTGCCGGGCAGGTAGCCGGGCACGTCGACGAGGGTGAGGATCGGGATGGAGAACGCGTCGCAGAACCGCACGAAGCGGGCCGCCTTCTCGCTCGCGTCGATGTTGAGGGTGCCCGCCATCTGGCTGGGCTGGTTGGCGACGATGCCGACCGTGCGGCCCTCGACGCGACCGAACCCGATGAGCATGTTCGGCGCGAACAGCGGCTGGACTTCGAGGAAGTCGCCGCCGTCGAGAATCGCCTCGATGACGGTGAGCATGTCGTAGGGCTGGTTCGGGCTGTCGGGGATCAGCGTGTTGAGGCGCCGGTCCGCGTCGGTGATCTCGAGCGCCGTGTCGGTGTCGTAGATCGGCGCTTCGGCCAGGTTGTTGTCGGGGAGGTAGCTGATGAGCGCCCGCGCGTAGTCGAGCGCGTCGTGCTCGTCGCTCGCGAGGTAGTGCGAGACGCCGCTGGTCTTGTTGTGGGTGAGGGCGCCGCCGAGCTCCTCGAAGCCGACCTCTTCGCCGGTGACGGTCTTGATGACGTCGGGGCCGGTGACGAACATGTGGCTCGTCTTGTCGACCATGATGACGAAGTCGGTGAGTGCGGGGGAGTAGACGGCGCCGCCGGCCGACGGGCCCATCACGATGGAGATCTGCGGGATGACACCGGAGCACATGGTGTTCAGGCGGAAGATGCTCGCGTACTTGGAGAGGGCGACGACGCCCTCCTGGATGCGCGCCCCGCCGGAGTCGAGGATGCCGAGCACGGGGGCGCCGGTCTTCAGCGCGAACTCCATGGCCTTCACGATCTTCTCGCCGGCGACCTCGCCGAGCGATCCGCCGAAGGTGGTGAAGTCCTGCGAGTACACGACCACCTGGCGGCCGTGGATCGTTCCCGCGCCGGTCACCACGGAGTCGCCGAAGGGGTGCGACTGCTCCATGCCGAAGCCCTGGGAGCGGTGCTTGACGAACTTGTCGAACTCGACGAACGAGCCCGTGTCGAGCAGGGTCGCGATGCGCTCGCGTGCGGTCATCTTGCCCCGCGCGTGCTGCTTCGCCGCGGCCGCCGCGTCTCGGTCGCCGACGGCTTCCTGGTACTTGCGGCGATGGTCCGCGATGCGGTCGGCGGTCGTCGCGGGTGCGGTGTTCTCTGCAGTCACGCCTGCCAGCCTAGCGCGGAGGGCATGCCCGCACCCTCCGAACCTCTCCAACGGAATCGAAACTCCTTGGTGCGAACCCTACGAATTCAGTCGAACATGTCGCCCAGCAGTCCGCCGAGCAGCACGCCTCCGATCACCGGGCCGAGCACGCCCCCGCCGCCGCCTCCGACTCCGCCGCGGCCGCGTCCGCCGCCGCCCCACGGGCCGCCGCCTCCGCCGCCGCCCCAGCCCCAGTCGTCGTCATCGGGGCGGGAGGAGTCGATGTCGCGCTGCGCGAGGCGCAGCGACTCGTCGGCGAGTTCGGAGGCGCGGCGGGCGCGCTGCAGCACCTGCTCCCGCGAGTCCTCCGTCATCGGCAGGGCGGCGATCTCGCTGCGGTGGCGCCGCGCCTCGGCGAGCCGGGTGCGCGCGTCGGCGCCGATCCAGCCCCGGTGCCCCTCGATGAGGCTGGCCGCGATGCCGATGGCGTGGTCCGCGGCCGCGATGCCGTGCTGCACCTGCGCCTCCGAGGGCACGGGCCTCGCGGCGCGGGCGCGGGCGGCGTCGAGTGCGGCGTTGGCCGACGAGACGAGGGAGAGGTCGGCGAAGGGATCGCGCTGGCGCCCGGCGCTCACCTCGGCGAGGGCCGCCTCGAGTCGTTCGATCGCGTCGTCGACGGACGCGTTGCGGGGCTCGGTGCGGGCCGCGGCGATGTCGCTGCGGGAGTCGTCGATGACGTCGGCGAGCGTGTTCTGCGCGCGCAGCGCCTCGATCTCGAAGCTGTCGACGCCGTCGAGGATCGAGGCCGCCCGCCGCACGGTCTCGGTCGCCGTCTCGAGCGCGAGATTCGCGTCGGCGAGGGCGCCGGCGGCGCGGCGGCGATCGGAGAGGTCGGCGGAGTGCTCGGCGAAGTCGAGCAGCTGCTCCACGTCTTCGGAGTGGAGCCTCACGCGCTGCAGCGCCGAGGGGCTGTACCGCTCGGCGAGACGCGCCGCCGCGCGCTGGGCGTCGGGCACGCGCTCGCGCAGGGCGGCGGCGTCGGCGCGCACCCGCTGCACCATCTCGGGGGCGCGGCGTGCGCGTTCGACGCGCGCCTGCAGGGCGGCGGTGCGCTCGTCGAGCACCGATTCGGCCCACTCGCACAGCTGCAGGATGCGCGCGTTGCGGGTGCGCACCTCGTCGGGGGTGTCGGGGATGTGGTCGTGGTTGAGCTGGTGCAGCTGGAACGCCTCCCCGAGGTGCTCGCGCACCGAGTCGAGGCCGGCCCTCAGCTCGGCCGTCGCGTCCTCGCCGAGTTCGGCCGTGGCGAAGGCGAGCTCGTCGCCGGTCGCGCGGATCCGCTCGTCTGCGGCGACGATCGCGCTGCGCGCCCGCTGCGCCTGCTGCGCGTCGGAGGCGTGCTGCCGCTCCTGCGACTCACGATCTCGGCGTCCCCAAAATGCCACGGTGTGTCCTGTCTGCTGAGTGCGATGGGTGAGACGGTGCCGAGCGGGGCGGGCCCGGATCGGCCCGCCCCGCCCCGCTCGGTGGGCGGTGGTTACTGCTCGAGCGCCTGCGGCGAGCGGCCGGCCTTGAGGGCGGCGAGTCGCGCCTCGACCTCGGTGACGGCTTCGAAGTTCTCGAGCTCGTTGAACTGCGAGTCGAGCGTCGACGCGGCGATCTCCTGCTTGCCGCGCGCGAGGGCCTCCTGGCGGCGGATCTTGTCCTCGAACCGGCCGAGGTCGCTCGTCGGGTCGAGCACGTCGATCGACTTGACGGCGTCGGCGACGCGGTTCTGCGCCTCCGCGGTCTTGGCGCGCGCGACCAGCTCGGAGCGCTTCGTCTGCAGCTGCTGCAGCTTCTCGCGCATCCCGTTGAGGCCGTCCTTCAGCTTCGCGGTGACCTCGCGCTGCGCGGCGATGGTGGGCTCGGCGGCGCGAGCCTCGTTCTCCTCGGTGATCTGGCGCTGCAGGGCCACCTTCGCGAGATTGTCGAACTTGTCGGCGTCGACGGAGTTGCCGGCCGAGCGCAGCTCGTCGGCCTTCGCGCTCGCCGCGATCGCCTTGCGCTCCCACTCGCGCGCGGTGCGCACGTCCTCGTCGTAGTCCTGCTCGAGCAGCCGCAGGTTGCCGATGGTCTCCGCGATCGCGGCTTCGGCGTCCGAGATGTTGGAGGAGAAGTCGCGGATCAGCTGATCGATCATCTTCTCGGGGTCTTCGGCCGAGTCGAGCATCGAGTTGACGTTGGCCCGGACGAGGGTGGTGATGCGACCGAGGATGGACTGCTTCGACATGTGAGTTCCTTTCGGCGGAGCGGTTTGGATCGAGTGTAAGGATCGGGACTGGGGAAGCGCCGAGTCAGAAGCGCCCGCCGCCGCGGCGGCCCGAGCGGCCGCCGCCCGAGCGCCGCGAGGAGCCTCCGGATCGGCGCGAGGAGCGGCCGGAGCTGCGGGAGAAGCCCCCTGAGCGGCCCGAGGATCGGCGGGAGCCGCCGCCCCAGGAGCCGCTGGAGCCGCCGCCCCAGAACCCGCCCCCCGAGCCGCCGTAGCCGGAGCCGCCGTTGCCCCCGCCGAGGATGCCGCCGAGCACCGCGGCGAGGTCGCCGCCCGCCGACGAGCCTCCGCCGGAGCCGCCGCCGTAGCCGGTGCCGAACCCGGAGACGTCGGACTGAGCGGCGGAGAGCGCCTCGGCGGCGAGGCTGCTCGCGCGCTGCGCGTCGGCCAGCGCGGTCTCGGGGTTCGCGGATCGCGCGGCGTCGGCGCGTGCGAGGGCGGCGCGAGCCTCCGCCGCCCGGGTGCGCGCCCGCGAGCCGATGGCCCCGCGCCGTGCGTCGATGAACGCCTCCGCCTGCCGCACCTGACTGTCGGACTGCGCCATCTGGGCGTCGAGCAGTCGGCGCGCACGCTCGGCCTGCTGGGCGGAGTGCACTGCGCCGTCGATCTGCGCGTTAGCGGCTTCGAGCGCCTGCACGGCCCGACCGGGCCGCCGCTCGGCGCCCGAGAGGTCGTGCCTCGCCTGCGCGATGCGCTCCTGCGTCGCGGTGATGGCGGCGGCGACCCGGCCGTCCGCATCGGGCACGGCTCGGGCGCCCGAGACGTCGGCCTCCAGCTCGCCGATGAGTTCCGCGCAGCGGGCCTCGATGCTCGCGAGTTCGGGGCCGCGCGCGGCGATGGCGCGGTGGATCTCGTCGGCCTGGGCGACCGCGGCCTCGGCCTCCCGGATCGCCACAGCGGCCGCTCCCGAGTCGGGCGGGGCGGCCCCGAGCGCGGTGGAGGCGGCGCGCTCGCGATCCTCCGCGAAGGCGAGCAGCTGCTCCGCCTGCTGCACGGCCCCGTCGAGCGCGCCGAGCTCGTCGGCAGCGTAGGCGGCGGCGAGACGCTCGGCCTCGGCTCGGCTCTGCGCACCCCGCGCCCCCGCCTGCTCCCGTCGCGCGACGGCCTCGGCGAGCGCGGCGGGCGCGTTCTGCTCGATCGCTCTCAGCCGCGCGAAGGCGTCCGCCTGCGCGTCGAGCACCTCGTCGACGGCGGCGCAGAGCTCGATGATGCGCTGCAGCCACTCCCGCTGCTGCGCGTCGGTGTCGGGTGTCGCGTCGTCGAGCTGCTGGCGCAGGGCGAACGCCTCGAGCAGGCGCGCGCGGGCCGTCTCGACCGCGTCCGCGTAGGCCGAGACTGATGCGTCGCCGAACTGGGCGCGGGCGAACTCGAGCTCCTGGGCGCTGCTCTTCACGGCGTCGTCTGCGGCGACGAGCGCCGATCCCGATGCGCGCTCGAGCTGCGCCAGATCCTGCTCGGCGGCCGCTGCATCGCGTCGGCGGCGCACGAGCCGCGAGACGCCGAACGCGGCTCCGCCGAGCCCGAGCACCCCGGCGCCGACGCCCACGACGACGGCGGTGTTGCGGCCCGGCGCCGCATCCTCGGCCTCGAGCTGCTCTGCGGCCGCCGTGACGGCTCCCGCCCAGTCCTGGTCGCGCAGCTCGGGGAGCACGCGCTCCTCGATGCGTCCGAGTGCGGCATCGCTCAGCTCGCCGTCCGCCGACGACGAGAGGTAGTACTGGCGGCCGTCGGTGGCGACGGCGAGGAGGTACTGGGAGTCGCCGAGGCCGTTGAGCTCGGCGGTCTCGTCGGCCCACGCGATGCGATCAGCAGGGTCGGTGAACTCGTCGACGAATACGACGAAGAGGTCGAGCCCGGTCGTGTCGAAGGCCTCGGCGAGTCTGGCGTTCGCGGCCCGCTCCTCGGAGTCGTCGAGCACGTCGACGGCGTCGGTGACGTATTCGCTGCCGAGGGTGCCCGGGCCGACCGCGGCGGCGCTGGAGGCGCCCGCGGCCAGGAGGCCCGCGCCGAGCACCGCGGCGAGCCACCACCGCCCGAGCGGTCGAGGTCGCAGATCGGGGGACAGGCCTGAGTGCTCCACAATCGGAGTGTATTCGTGCGCCGGTGCCTCGGTCCACTTGTTTTCCGGGCTAACGTGATGCGCATGGAGCTTCCCCGCACGCGCACGCTGCTGCCCGACGTCAGATGGCGCGAGTCGTCGCCCTCCACCAACGCCGAGCTGCGCGCGCTCGCGACGGCGGAGCGGAGCGGGGGCGCGGAGGGGCTGCCGCACGGCGCGCTGCTGGCGACGAGCGATCAGACGGCGGGTCGCGGGCGCCTCGACCGCGGGTGGGTGACGCCACCGAACACGTCGATCGCGGCGTCGCTGCTGGTGCGCGGGTTCGGCGCGACCGGACTGGGCGTGAGCTGGCTCCCCCTGCTCGCCGGATCGGCGGTCGCCGCCGCCCTGCAGCCGCACTTCTCGGCCGCGGCGGCCCGCGCGGGCGGCGAGGCGCAGCGCGTCGGCGTGAAGTGGCCGAACGACGTGCACGTGCGCGACGAGCGCGACGCGATGGCCGGGCGCCCCGGCAGGAAGCTCTGCGGCATCCTGTGCGAGCTGCTGCCGGGCGGTGGGGCGCAGGGGCACGACGTGGTGGTGGGCACCGGCATCAACCTGCTGATCCCCGAGTGGGAGCTGCCCACCGATCGCGCGACCTCGCTGCTCGCGGCGGGTGCCGACACGGGCGGGGCCGAGAGCCTCGCCGATGCTGCGGGCCGCGATCTCACCGACCGGGTGCTCGCCGACTACGCCCGCGAGCTGCTGCGGCTCGTGCGCCTCGCGAGCGAGGAGCCCGAGGCGGCGCGCGCACGCATCGCCCGGCACTCGCTCACGCTCGGCACGGAGGTGCGCGTGCACCTGCCCGGCGGCGAGGTCGTGGACGGCCGGGCGCGGGCGCTCGCCGCCGACGGGTCGCTCGTCGTCGACCTGCCCACCGGCGGCGAGCTCACGGTCTCGGCGGGCGACGTCGAGCACCTGCGCTAGGCGGCGAGCCCTTCCGGTGGGCGGGGCGCGGGATCACCGCGCCCGGTGCAGCTCCTCGCCCTGCACGGTGGTGCTGAGCACGCGCGACGCGAGCAGCGCCTCGGGGGCGGCCTCGAGCGGGTTCACGTCGAGCACGATGAAGTCGGCGGCCAGGCCCGCCCGGATCCGGCCCGTCGTGTCGTCCATCTCGCCGGCGAACGCGCCGCCCGCGGTGAGGGCGGTCAGGGCGTCGGCCGGGGTGAAGGCGCGCTCCGGGTGGTAGGGGTCGCGCTCGGGCGCGAGCACCGAGGCGCCGGTCAGCGCGATGTAGAGGTTCGGGATCGCCTCGTGCGGGGCGGTCGGCGCATCCGTGCCGAGCGTGATCGCGACCCCCGCGGCGCGGAACTTCTGCCACGGGAAGCCGAGCTCCTGGCGCTCGTCGCCGAGCTGCGCCTTCCAGTTGTCGAGCACGGCGGGGTCGCAGTGCACCGGCTGCATCGAGGCGACCACTCCGAGCTCGCCCATGCGGACGATGGTGTCGTCGGCGACGCTCTCGAGGTGCTCGATGCGGTGTCGGCGTGCGCGCGGCCCGTTCGCGCGCACGCAGTGCTCGACGACGTCGAGGGCGATCTGGCTCGTGCGGTCGCCGATCGCGTGCATCGCGATCTGCAGCCCCGCACGGTCGGCGGCCTCGGCGACGGGGAGGATGCGCTCGGCCGTCCAGATCGGCTCGGCGTTGCTCCCGTCGGCGTAGGGGGCGAGCATCGTCGCGGTGCACGCGTCGATGGTGCCGTCCATGATGAACTTCACGCCGGCGATCCGCAGCCAGTCGCGCGCGGGCCCCGCGGCGATCTCCTCGCGGAGGGCCGCGATGCGCTCGGCGCCCGCGACATCGCGGGCTGCGTCGCCGGTCGGCTCCAGGATCCAGTGCGCCGTCACCGGGAACGGCAGGCGGCCGTCGCGGGCGATGATGGTCTGGAGGCCGGTCACCTCGGCGGCGTTGAGCGACATCTCCGTGACCCCGGTCACTCCGGCCGCGAGGTAGGTCGCGAAGGCGCGGTCGAGGGCGGCGACCACGTCGGCCTCGGTGGTCTGCGAGCTCAGGAACGCCCAGGCGAACTGGGTGCCGGCGGTCTCCAGCAGCAGGCCGGTCGCGTCGCCCGCGGCGTCGCGCACGATCTCGCCGCCGACGGGATCGGGGGTCTCCCGGGTGATGCCGAGCTCGCGCAGCGCGGCGCCGTTCACCCACGTCGAGTGGAAGTCGTTCGCGTCGAGGTACACGGGCACGTCGGGCAGCACCTCGTCGAGCATCTCGGCGGTCGGCCGCCCGTCTGGGAGCGCGTCGAACAGCCAGCCGCTGCCGAGCACCCGAGCGGCCGACGGATCGGCCTCGCGGGCGGCGACGAGGCGCTGCTGCATCTCCGCGAGCGTGGCGCAGTCGCGCAGCTGCACGCGCCCGAGCGACTCGCCGAAGCCGACGAGGTGCGTGTGCGAGTCGATGAAGCCCGGCGCGACGAACCGGCCCTCGAGGTCGACCTCGACGACCTCGTGCGATCCTGCGCCGCCCGCGACGCCGCCCACCGCGGTGCGCACGTCGGCGACCGAGCCCACGGCCGTGAAGCGGCCGTCTGCGACCGCGAAGGCCTCGGCGATGGGGTGGGGCTGCTCGGGCGTCGGGTCGGCGGTGAATACGACGGCGTTGCGGTACAGAGTGGTCGTCATGGGGAGTCTCCGAGGGTCGGGAGCGGATCACGGTGCGGATCGCGGGGCGCGGTGCGCGGGTTGCGGTGCGCGGATCGCAGCGCGCGGGGAGGGGTGGGGCGCCCGGACGGCCGGGCGCCCCGGGCGGTCACCGCGTGGAGCGCGTCTCGGAGGCGTCGAGCGGGTGCTGCGCCGAGAGCGCATCGATCGCCTCGGTCGAGGGGATCTCCTCCGAGAAGTTGAGCTTCGGCACCGGCTTCGTGAAGAAGCCGGTCTTCAGCGCCAGGATCGCGACGCCGATGAGCATCCAGATGCCGCCGACGATCCAGGTGAGGCCCTCGAGCGAGGTCCACAGCCAGATGGTGAGGCCGAAGCCGATGAGGGGGAGCACGCCGTAGCGGAACCAGCCCCACGCCGAGACGGGCTCGGTGCGGCCGCCCTTCGGGAAGAGGTAGGTGCGGATCACGGAGAGGTTGACCATCGCGAAGGCGGCGAGCGCGCCGAAGCTGATCATGAACGCCGCCTGGTCGAGACTCACGAAGAGGCTCGCGAGCGCCACGACGGAGACCGTGGTCGCCGCGACGATCGGCGTGCCGAAGCGCTTCGAGAGGATGCCGAGCGGCTTCGGGAGGATGCCGTCGCGGCCCATCGAGTAGAGGATGCGCGAGACCGCGACCTGGCCGGCGAGGCCGGAGCCGAAGCAGCCGGCGACGGTGATGATGACGAAGATCGCCGCGAGCACGTCGCCGCCGACGTGGGCGAAGAGCACGGCGCCCGCCGCGTCGAGCAGTTCGGTCGACGCGGTGCTCCAGTCGTCGAGGTAATAGGCGCGTGCGCCGACGTACGAGACGATGATGAAGATGAGGCCGCCGATGATGGTCGTGAGCATGATGGCGCGGGGGATGTCGCGGCGCGGGTTCTTCGCCTCCTCGGAGAGGGTGGAGACGGCGTCGAAGCCGAGGAACGAGAGCGCGAGCACCGCGGCGCCGGTGAAGATCGGGCTGTAGCCGACCGAGCCGGGGATGAAGGGGTCGAGCAGCGACGGCGCGTTCGGGTCGTTGATGGTCGCCTTGATGGCGAGGATCGCGAAGACGATCACGGCGGCGAGGGAGACGACGACGATGACGGTGTTGATCTTGCCGACGAGCGAGATGCCGAGCACGTTGAAGACGAACACGGCGATGAGCGCGGCGAGGGTGAAGATCCACGTCGGAACGCTCGGGAACTGGGTGCCGACGTAGAGCCCGAGGATGAGGAAGTTGATCATCGGGATGAAGAGGTAGTCGAGCATGAGCACCCAGCCGGTGAGGAAGCCGGTGGCGCCCCCGAAGGACTGCTGCGAGTAGGTGTAGGCCGATCCGGCGACCGGGTAGCGGCGCACCATGGCGGCGTAGCTGCCGGCGGTGAACAGCATGACGACGAGGGCGACGATGTACGAGTCCACGAGGTGGCCCTCGGTCAGCTGGTTCACGATGCCGTAGGTCGTGAACACGGTGCCGATGGCCATGTACGAGAGCCCGAACAGTGTGAGGGTGATGGGTCCAAGAGTGCGCTTGAGATGCGCCCCGGTTGCTTCGCTCACTGAATCTCCTGTGATGTGGCGGCTGGTGCCGGCGTTCTGCGCCGGTTCCGTCTGCGGAACCGCGACCAAAATGAACAATGTTCTTTTTGACGTGAATAGACTAGACGCAGATCGTCAGGATTGCGAGTTCGCGAGCGCGACTCGAGGCTGAGCGCGTCGACGAGGGAGTGATGCACGTGGGGGAACGGGAGCGACGGCGCGTGGGGCGACCCAGCGAGCAGGTGCTCTCGCGGGTCAGGATCGTTGAAACCGCGCTCGACCTCCTCGACGAGCACGGCGAGGGGTTCGGCATGCGCGACCTCGCGCGCGAGCTCGGCGTGCGGCCGTCGGCGCTCTACAACCACGTCGAGAACAAGGAGGACGTGTTCCGCGGCATCCGCGAGGTGATCGCGGGGCGCGTGTCGACGCGCGAGCTCGACCACGAACCCTGGGACGACGCCCTCGCCGCCTGGGCGCGCTCGTACCGCGACGCATTCGCCGCGCACCCGCCCACCATCGCCCTGCTCGCCGTCATGCCGTTCGACCCCGGCTCCGACGTGTTCGCATCGTACGACCGCATCGTCGGGCTGCTGATCGCGGAGGGGTGGAGCCGGGCCGCCGCGCTCAACATCCTGGTCGCGTTCGAGTCGTTCATCCTCGGCTCCGCGCTCGACGCCGCGGCCGCCCCCGACATGATGCACGCGCGCGGCCGCGGCGACGTGCCGAACTTCACGGCCGCCTATGCGGAGCGGGAGCGGCGGGTCGCGGCGACGGGCGCGGCGCCCGCCGATCAGGCGTTCGAGGCCGGGCTCGAGCTGCTGCTGCGGGGTCTGCGCGCCGAGCAGCGCGAGCGCGAGGCGGGCGCACGCGCCGCCTCCTGAAGCGCCGCCCTGCTCGCCCCTCTGCGCCCCGCCCGCGCCGCCCGCCCGCCCGCGCCGCTCGCCCGCCCGCCCTGCGCCCCGCTCGCCCTGCGCCCCGCCCGCCGAGACCGAGGGTTCGGCGCGAGCACGAGCGCATTTCCGCCGCGGAAACCCTCGGTCTCGGCGCGAGGGCTCGGTCTCAGCGCGGTGGGCGAGCGCGGTGGGGCAGCGCGGTGGGGGCAGGGCGCGGTGGGGCGGGGCGGTGGGCGGCGCAGACGCGCGCGCCGGCCCCCACCCGTGCGGGCGGGGACCGGCGCGCGTGCAGCCGGGTCGATCAGCGCGGGTCGAGCGGGTACTCCTCGGCCAGCTGATCGATCTGCTGGGTGCTGGGATCCTGCTCGGAGAAGTCCATCTTCGGCACCGGGCGGCGGAACCCGCCGGTGACGATCGCGATGATGACGACGCCGACGGCGAGCCAGATCGCGCCGACGAGCCAGGTGAGCGCCTGCAGCGACGTCCACAGCCAGATCGTGAGCGCGAAGCCGATGAGCGGCATGACCCCGTAGCGGATCCAGGCCCAGACGCCCTCGGGCCGCTTGCCGTGCTTCGGGAAGAGGTACGAGCGGATCACCGACAGGTTGACCATCGCGAACGCCGCGAGCGCGCCGAAGCTGATCATGAACGCCACGGTGTCGAGCGAGAGGAACAGCGCGGAGAGCGCGAACACCGAGACGACCACCGCGGCCACGACGGGTGTGCTGAAGCGCTGGTGCAGCCGCGAGAGCGGCTTCGGCAGCATGCCGTCGCGGCCCATCGCGTAGAGGATGCGCGAGACCGACACCTGGCCGGTCATGCCGGAGCCGAAGGCGCCCACCACGTAGATGGCGACGAAGAACGCCGTCAGCCAGCTCACGCCGAAGCTGTCCATCACCGTGGTGCCCGCGGCGTCGATCTGCTCGGGGCTCAGCGTCTCCCAGTCGGGGCTGAACGCGAGCGCGCCCGCCCACGACACGAGGATGAAGAAGAACCCGCCGAGCAGCGTGGAGAGCACGATCGCGCGCGGGATGTCGCGGCGCGGCTGCTTCGCCTCCTCGGAGAGCGTCGACACGGCGTCGAACCCGAGGAACGAGAGTGCGAGGATCGCGGCGCCCGAGGCGACCGCCCCGATGCCGCCCTCGCCGAAGGTGAAGGGTTCGATGAGGCCGACCGACTGGTCGCCGCCCAGGTACTGCTTGAACGCGAGGGCCACGAACACGATCACGAGCACGATCGAGAGGGCGATGATCACGAAGTTCACCTTGTTCACCAGATTGATGCCCAGGATGTTGAACACGAGCACCAGCAGCAGGGCGACGAGGGTGAAGACCCAGACCGGCACCGCGGGGAACTGCGTGTTGAGGTAGATGCCGATGAGCATGAAGTTGATCATCGGGATGAAGAGGTAGTCGAGCAGCATCACCCAGCCGGTCAAGAACCCTGCTGCGCCGCCGAACGACTGCTGCGAGTACGTGTACGCGGATCCCGCGACGGGGTACTTGCGCACCATCGCGCCGTAGCTCGCCGCGGTGAAGAGCATGGTGATGACGGCGACGATGTACGCCGCGGGCAGATGCCCGTCGGTCACCTGGTTCACGATGCCGTACGTCGTGAAGACGGTGATGACCGTCATGTAGGTCACCCCGAACAGGGTCAGGCCGGTGAGGCCGAGCGCCCGCTGCAGGCGGGGTTTGGCGTGCGTATCGCTCACGGTGGTCTCCTTTGAGTCGTGCGATAGAGGGGGAGGCGGAGTCAGGTGGTGCGGGGGGCGCCGGGGGCGCCGGAGGTGTGCAGGAAGGTCACGTCGCCCGCGAGCCACGTGCCGAGCACGTCGAGTTCGGCGATCGACTCGGGCGCGACGGCCAGCGGGTTCGCCGAGAGCCAGGCGGCGTCGGCCGCGCGGCCCACCGCGAGGGTGCCGCGGTCGCTCGCGAGGGCCTGGCGCGCGATGCCGGTCGTGTAGGCGCCGAGCGCGACGGCCGCGGAGACCCGCTCGTCGGGCAGCCACGCCTCGGCGTCGGGCTCGGTGTGGCTGTGGCGCGTGATCGCCGTCGAGAGTGCGGGACGCCAGTCGCGAGTCGTCACCGGCCAGTCGCTGCCGAAGGTGACCGTGGCGCCGCTGCGGTGGACCGAGCCGATGAGGTACTGCCACCCCTCGCGGGAGTGGCCGAGGTGCGGGATGGTGAGGTCGCGCATCACCGCGTCGCACTGCGCCCAGTAGGGCTCGAAGTTCGCGATGACGCCGAGCTCGGCGAAGCGCTGCACATCTGCCGGGTCGAGCACGGCGACGTGCGCGATCACGTGGTGGCGCTCGCGGCCGGGGTCGGCGTCGCGCGCCTGCTCGAGCGCGTCGAGCGCGCTGCGGTTCGCCGCATCGCCGATCGCGTGGAGGTGCAGCTGGAATCCTTCGGCGTCGAAGGCGCGCACCGCCTCCGCGAGCTCCGCGTCGCTCCAGTTCGGCAGCCCGCGGTCGTCGGGCCGGTCGGCGTACGGCTCGATGAGCGCGGCGGTGTGGCTCTCGATGACGCCGTCGAGGAAGAACTTGACGGTGTCGCCGGTGAGCCGGGGGTGCCCGAGGGAGCGCACGCGGCTGCGATTCGAGGCGAACTCCGCGACCTGCTCCCGCCAGCGGGCGGGGTCGGCGCGGAAGGCGAGGTTGACGCGCGTGTGCAGGCGCTCCTGCTGGGCGGCCTCGAGGTAGAGCCCGAGGTCGGCGGGTTCGACCCACGCGTCCTGGATCCACGTGGTGCCCTGCTCGGCGTAGCCGCGGGTCGCCCGTTCGATGGCGTCGAGCCGCTGCTCCAGGGTGAACGGGGGCACGATGTCGGCGATGAAGTCGTTCGCCGCGGCCTCCTGCAGGGTGCCGAGCGGCGAGCCGTCGGCGCGGCGCACGATGCGGCCGAGCTCGGGATCGGGGGTGTCGGCGGTGATGCCGGCGGCGGCGAGCGCGGCGCTGTTCACCCATGCGGTGTGGTAATCCCAGGCGCGGAGGATGGTGGGGGTGTCGCCCGTGACCTCGTCGAGCCAGCGCGCGTCGAACAGGCCGCCCTCGGAGAAGGTCGCGTCGTAGCTCGCTCCGACGATCCACTCGGCGTCGGGGTGGGCGGCCTTCCACTCGGCGACCGCGGAGACGATGCCGGCGAGGTCTGCGGCCTGGCGCACCTGCGGCCCGAGCGCCTCGACGCCGCCGAGCACGGGGTGCGCGTGGCCGTCGCCGATGCCCGGCACGAGGGCGCCGCCGGCGAGGTCGATCACGGTGGTGACGTCGCCGGTGGGGGAGACGGCGAGCGCGCGGGCGTCGTCGCCGAGCGCGGCGACCGCGCCGTCGCGGAAGGCGATCGCGTCGCTCGTCGCGGTCTCGGGGCTGCGGCCCGCCTCGTCGGGATCGACGATGATCGTTCCGTTGAGGAAGACGGTGACTCGCGAGGCATCGCTCATGCTGCATCCTTGCTGCTCGGCGCCGAGAGGCGGTGGGGCTAGTGTGGTAAACGAACGGGGTTCGTTTACCGGCGGGACGAGAATAGTACGGATCGCCCGGGAGCGCGAGCGCACCACCGGATTCGTTGCGCAATCCGTATCGAGCAGCACGAGGGAGTGACATGACGGCGGAGGGGACTCCGAAACGACGGCGGGCGGGGCGCCCGAAGCAGAACGTGCTCTCGCCGCGCCTGATCCACGAGACCGCGCTGCGCCTCATCGACCGCCACGGGGTCGAGGGGGCCGGGATGCGCGCGATCGCGGCGGAGCTGGGCGTGCGCCCCTCGTCGCTCTACAACCACGTGGCGGGCCAGCACGAGCTCATCGCCGGCGTGCGCGACCTCGTGAGCGAGCGCATCCCCACCGCGCCGTTCGCGGACCGGCCCTGGGACGAGGCGCTCGAGCTGTGGGCACGGGGGTACCGTCTGGCGTTCGCCTCGCATCCGCCGACGATCGCGCTGCTCGCCGTGCAGCCCCTCACCGCCGACTCGGCGACCTCGCTCATGTACGACGCGGTCGCGGCGGCGCTCGTGCGCGCGGGCTGGCCCGAGGAGCGGGCGCTCTCGGTGATCGTGGCGTTCGAGTGCTTCATCCTCGGCGCGGCGCTCGACCTCGCGGCCGACCCGACGATGCTCGACCCGGGGCGGCGCGACGACGTGCCCGCGTTCTCGGGGGTCTACCGAGCCCGCGGCGCCGCGCTCGACGCCTCGGGCGCGAGCCCCGCCGATGACGCGTTCGAGATCGGCCTGCGGGCGATGCTCGCCGGACTGCGCGCCGAGTACGCGCGGCTGGGTGCGGAGGCGCCCGGCGAGGCGGGCAGGGCCCCCGGCGAGGCGGGTGAGGCGCCCGGCGGCGCTAGAAGATGATCGTGCGGTCGCCGTCGACCAGCACCCGGTTCTCGGCGTAGGAGCGCACGGCGTGGCGCAGCACGCGGGCCTCCACGTCCTGCCCGAGCTGCGTCAGCGAGCGCACGGTGTAGCCGTGGTCGACGCGGATCGTATCCTGCTCGATGATCGGCCCCTCGTCGAGGTCGGTCGTGACGAAGTGCGCCGTCGCCCCGATGAGCTTCACGCCGCGCTGGTGCGCCTGCTTGTAGGGGTTCGCCCCCTTGAAGCCCGGCAGGAAGGAGTGGTGGATGTTGATCGCGCGGCCCTCGAGCCGGGCGCACAGCTCGGGGGAGAGGATCTGCATGTAGCGCGCGAGCACGACGAGTTCGATGTCGAGCTCGTCGACCGCCTCCATGACGCGCGCCTCGAACGCCGCCTTGTCGTCGGCGCCCGAGATGGCGCGGTGCTCGAACGGCACATCGTAGAACTCGGCGATGTCGCGCACGGTCTCGTGGTTCGACAGCACGAGCGGCACGTCGATCGCGAGCTGGCCGGCGCGGCGGCGGTAGAGCAGGTCGTTCACGCAGTGGGTCGCCGTGGAGGCGAGGATCAGGGTGCGCACCGGCCGATCGGCGCGGTCGAGGCGCCACGTCATGTGATAGCGCTCGGTGACGGGGGCGAGCGCCTGGGCGAACCGCTGGTCGAAGGTCTCGGGCTGCGCGACGGCCTCGACCTGCAGGCGCATGAAGAAGCGCCCCGTGTCAGCTGAGGCGAACTGCTGGCTCTCCGCGATGTTGCCGCCCGCGGCGACGATGGCGCCGCTGATCGCGTGCACGATTCCCGGCCCGTCGATGCAGGAGAGGGTGAGCACCCACTGGGTGTCGGGCGCGGTGGGCGGAGCGGGGAGCGTAGTCACGGTGTCCAGGGTAGTGCGTGCGCCCGGCCGGCCCAATTTTGCTACAGTGACGCCAGGGGGCGGCGCCCCGGGCTCCAGCGGAGCTCACCGGGCGGCGAGCATCAGCGCAAAGGAGTGAATGGATGTCGCAGTTACGCACCGAAGCACCGAGCGGAGCGGTTCCCGAGCAGGACCTGGCCCTGCCTCCCGTCGCCCTCACCGACGCGGAGCGGGCGGAGGACGACGGCAGGCGGCGCGGCCTGAAGATCGCGATCTGGATCGCGGTCGGCGTGCTGGGCGCGATCGGCTGGACCATGCTCGCCCTCGCCCGCAGCGAGACGGTGAACGCGATCTGGTTCGTGTTCGCGGGCGTCTGCACCTACCTCATCGGCTACCGCTTCTACTCGAAGTTCATCGAGTGGAAGATCGCGCGGCCCGACGACCGCCGGGCGACGCCCGCCGAGTACCGGGCCAACGGCAGCGACTACGTGGTGACCGACCGTCGCGTGCTCTACGGCCACCACTTCGCCGCGATCGCCGGTGCGGGGCCGCTCGTCGGCCCGATCCTCGCCGCGCAGTGGGGCTTCCTGCCGGGCACGATCTGGATCATCGTCGGCGTGATCGTGGCCGGAGCCGTGCAGGACTACCTGGTGCTCTACTTCTCGATGCGCCGCGGGGGGCGCTCGCTCGGGCAGATGGCCCGGGATCAGCTCGGTCGCATCGGCGGCACGGCGGCGATTCTCGCGACGCTCGTGATCATGGTCATCATCGTCGCGATCCTCGCCCTCGTCGTGGTGAACGCGCTGGCCGAGAGCCCGTGGGGCGTCTTCTCCGTCGGCCTCACCATCCCCATCGCCCTCTTCATGGGCGTGTACCTGCGCTACCTGCGCCCGGGCCGCATCACCGAGGTGTCGATCATCGGCTTCGTGCTGCTCATGGCCGCCATCATCTCGGGCGGATGGGTCGCCGAGACCGAGTGGGGCGCCGCGCTCTTCACGCTCGACAAGACGACGCTCGCCTGGTGCATCATCATCTACGGGTTCATCGCCGCCGTGCTGCCCGTGTGGCTGCTCCTCGCCCCGCGCGACTACCTCTCGACGTTCATGAAGGTCGGCGTGATCCTGCTGCTCGCGGCGGCCGTGATCCTCGTCATGCCGAGCGTCGAGGCGCCCGCGCTCAGCGAGTTCGCGTTCACCGACACCGCGCCCGTGGTGACCGGCAGCATCTTCCCGTTCCTCTTCGTGACGATCGCGTGCGGCGCCCTGTCGGGGTTCCACGCCCTCATCTCGAGCGGCACCACCCCGAAGCTCGTGCAGAAGGAGCGGCAGACCCGCGTCATCGGGTACGGCGGCATGCTCATGGAGTCGTTCGTGGCGCTGATGGCGCTCGTCGCCGCGGTGACGCTCGACCAGGGCATCTACTACGCGATGAACGGATCGGCGGCCGCGACGGGCGGCACGGTGCAGGGCGCGGTCGACTTCGTCATGGGCCTCGGCATCGCGGGCGTCGACGTCACGGCGCAGCAGCTCACCGACGTCGCCGCCGCCGTCGGCGAGGAGAGCATCGTCTCGCGCACCGGCGGGGCCCCGACGCTCGCCCTCGGCCTCGCGAACATCATGAAGGATCTCATCGGCGGCACCGCCATGATGGGGTTCTGGTACCACTTCGCGATCATGTTCGAGGCGCTCTTCATCCTGACCGCGGTCGACGCCGGCACGCGGGTGGCGCGCTTCATGCTGCAGGACTCGCTCGGCAACGTCATGCCGAAGTTCGGAGACAACTCGTGGCGGCCGGGCGTGTGGATCACCACGGCCATCATGGTCGCGGCGTGGGGGTCGATCCTCATCATGGGGGTCACCGATCCGCTCGGGGGCATCAACACCCTCTTCCCGCTCTTCGGCATCGCGAACCAGCTGCTCGCGGCAATCGCGCTCGCGGTGGTCATGGCGATCGTCGCCGCGCAGAAGAACTTCCGATACCTCTGGGTCGTGGTCGTGCCCCTCGCCCTCACCGCCGTGGTCACGATCACCGCGTCGATGTACAAGATCTTCTCGCCGAACCCCGCGATCGGCTACTGGGCGAACCACGTCGCGTTCCGCGATGCGCTCGCCGCCGGGGAGACGTCGCACGGCACGGCCGAGGGGGTCGAGGCGATGAGCGCGGTGGTGCGCAACACGGCGATCCAGGGCACGCTCTCGATCCTCTTCGTCACGCTCGCGATCATCGTCATCATCACCGCGATCGTCGCCGTGCTGCGGTCGCGCCGCAGCCCCGAAGCCGTCGACACGAGCGACCCGCCGGTCGCATCGCGCACCTATGCACCCGCAGGCATATTCGCGACGGTGAACGAGCGCCGGCTCGAGCGCCGGTGGCGGAGGAGCAGCCCGATGCGGTGCGCACCGGCGGGCACTGACCGGGCAGCCCTCGGGTGCGGGGCGGGCGTCGCATGCGCGCGCTGATGGGGGCCGCCGCCCGCGCCGCACGCCGCGTGCGGTGGTTCTGCCGCGAGCTCTTCGGCGATGCGAAGTACGACCGCTACGTCGCGCATCTGCGGATCGCCCACCCCGACGCCCCGGTGCCCGACGCGCGCACGTTCTGGCGGGAGCACTACGCGGAGCAGGATCGCAACCCCGGTGCGCGCTGCTGCTAGCGCCGGGGCGGCGGCCCGCGCCGCTCGCCGCTGCGGCCGCCGCTTGCTAAGCTGAGCGCGTCGTGACTGGCGTACAGATGGTCACCATCGGGAAACGACACACTGCTTGCAAGGGACGGCCGCTCGCCTGGGTCGGATCCGGAAATGTTGCCGCGCTCGCGCGCGAATCACCACCGAGGAGCATTGCATGACCACCCAGTCAGCCTTTTTCAACGAGCCGCTCGAGACGGTCGATCCCGAGATCGCCGAGGTGCTCAAGAACGAGTTGGGCCGCCAGCGGTCGACGCTCGAGATGATCGCCAGTGAGAACTTCGTCCCCCGCGCCGTGCTCGAGTCGCAGGGGTCCGTGCTCACCAACAAGTACGCCGAGGGCTACCCCGGCCGCCGCTACTACGGCGGGTGCGAGTTCGTCGACGTCGCCGAAGACCTGGCCCGCGAGCGCGCCAAGTCGCTCTTCGGCGCCGCCTACGCGAACGTGCAGCCGCACTCCGGCGCCTCGGCCAACGCCGCGGTGCTCTCGGCCATCGCCGAGCCGGGCGACACGATCCTCGGCCTCGAGCTCTCGCACGGCGGGCACCTCACCCACGGCATGAAGCTCAACTTCTCGGGCAAGCTGTACAAGGTCGCCTCGTACGGCGTCGACCCCGAGACCTTCCTCATCGACATGGACGTCGTGCGCCAGCAGGCGCTCGAGCACCGCCCCAAGGTGATCATCGCCGGGTGGTCGGCCTACCCCCGCACGCTCGACTTCGCGAAGTTCCGCGAGATCGCCGACGAGGTGGGCGCGACGCTCTGGGTCGACATGGCCCACTTCGCCGGCCTCGTGGCCGCGGGCCTCTACCCGAACCCGGTGCCGCACGCGCACGTCGTGTCGTCGACCGTGCACAAGACCATCGGCGGCCCCCGCTCCGGCTTCATCCTGACCAACGACCTCGAGCTCCACAAGAAGCTGAACTCGAACGTCTTCCCCGGCCACCAGGGCGGGCCGCTCATGCACGTGATCGCCGCGAAGGCGACGGCGTTCAAGCTCGCGGCGACCGAGGAGTTCGCCGACCGCCAGGTGCGCACCCTCGCCGGTGCGAAGCTCGTGGCCGACGCGCTGACCACGGAGGCGTCGCGGGCCGCGGGCGTCGACGTGCTCACCGGGGGCACCGACGTGCACCTGGTGCTCGCAGACCTGCGCAACTCGTCGCTCGACGGCCAGCAGGCCGAGGATGCGCTGCACGCCGTCGGCATCACCGTCAACCGCAACGCGGTTCCCTTCGACCCGCGCCCGCCGATGGTCACGTCGGGCCTGCGCATCGGCACGCCCGCCCTCGCGACGCGCGGCTTCGGCGACGCGGAGTTCGCGGAGGTGGCCGACATCATCGCGCTCACCCTGCAGCAGTCGGGCGACGTCGACGGGCTCTCGGCGCGCGTGAAGGCGCTCGCCGACGCGTTCCCGCTGTACCCCGGCCTCGAGGAGTGGTGACCGGTGGCCGCTGAGCTGCTCGACGGGAAGGCAGCCGCCGCCGCGATCAAGCGCGAGCTCTCCGGCCGCGTGGCGGCGCTGCGCGAGCGCGGCGTCGTGCCGGGGCTCGCGACCGTGCTCGTCGGCGACGATCCCGGTTCGCAGTGGTACGTCGCGGGCAAGCACCGCGACTGCGCCGAGGTCGGCATCGCGTCGATCAAGCGCGACCTGCCCGAGTCGGTGACGCAGGAGGAGCTCGAGACGGTGCTCGACGAGCTCAACGCCGACCCCGAGTGCACGGGGTACATCGTGCAGCTGCCGCTGCCGAAGCACATCGACACCGACCGCATTCTCGAGCGCATCGACCCCGACAAGGACGCGGACGGGCTGCACCCCACGAACCTCGGGCGGCTCGTGCTCAACGCGAACCGGCCGATCGAGTCGCCGCTGCCGTGCACCCCGCGCGGCGTCATCGAGCTCGTCGAGCGCAATGGGCTCTTGTGGAGCGGCAAGCACGTCGTGGTGGTGGGCCGCGGCGTGACCGTCGGGCGGCCGATCGGGCCGCTGCTCACGCGCCGCGAGTACAACGCGACCGTGACGCTCACGCACACCGGTACGCGCGATCTCGGCGCGGTGCTGCAGCAGGCCGACGTGATCGTCGCCGCCGCGGGCGCCGAGGGCATCGTGCGCGCGGAGCACGTGAAGCCCGGCGCGATCGTGCTCGACGTCGGAGTGTCGCGGAAGACCGACCCGGAGACGGGCAGGAGCCGCGTGGTCGGCGATGTCGATCCCGCCGTCGCCGACGTCGCAGCCTGGGTCTCACCGAATCCCGGAGGCGTCGGCCCCATGACCCGCGCGCTGCTGCTGCAGAACGTCGTGGAGATGGCGGAGCGGGCCTGACCCCCGGCCCGGGGCACGGGCCGTTCAGGCGGGCGCGGCATACTGAGGTGCGTCGCGCCCGCGATGCCCGTTCCGAAGAAAGCTGAGCTCAGTACGTGACCCTGACGACCACCGCGCTCTCCGCGCTCGCGACCGCCCCCGCGCTGCTCGGCATCGACTGGCTCGATCCCGAGACGCTGCTGAAGGCGGGCGGGTGGATCGCCCTCGTGCTGGCGTGCGCGTTCGTCTTCCTGGAGACCGGCGTGCTCGTGCTCGCCTTCCTCCCCGGCGATTCGCTGCTGTTCACCGTGGGGCTATTCAGCGCGACGGGCATCATCGACGTACCGATCTGGGTGACCTGCACGCTGCTCTTCATCTGCGCCTTCGCGGGCGATCAGATGGGCTTCATGATCGGCCGCACGCTCGGGCCGGCGGTGTTCAGCCGCGAGCGGAGCCGGTTCTTCAACCCCGAAAACGTGGCGCGCACGCACGTCTTCTTCGAGAAGCACGGCCCCAAGGCGATCATCATCGCCCGCTTCCTGCCCGTCTTCCGCGCGTTCGTGCCGGCTGCCGCGGGCGTCGGCAAGATGGAGTACCGCCACTTCGTGCTGTACAACGCGGTCGGCGCGCTGCTCTGGGGCGTCGGCGTGACGCTGCTCGGCTACTTCCTCGGCCAGATCCCGTTCGTACGCGAGTACAGCGAGGTGTTCATCATCGTGCTCGTGCTCATCCCGGGCATTCCGATCCTCATCGAGCTCTTCCGCGCGCTCTCGGCCTGGCGCGCGCGCCGCCGGGCCGCAAGCGCGGAGCCCGCGGCCGACGCGCGCGACGAGATCGCGTGATGCGCATGACCATCACGCAGCTCAACACGCACCCCGGCGGCGAGTACGAGGGGCTGGTGGGCTGGATTCTGACCCTTATGGAGCGCATCGGCGAGCTCGGGGTGGGTCTCGCCGTCTTCCTCGAGACGTTCATCCCCCCGATCCCGTCGGAGGCGCTGCTGCCGGGCGCCGGCTTCCTCGCGTACGAAGGGCGGCTGAACTTCTGGCTGGCCTGGCTCATGGCGACGCTCGGCGCGCTCGTCGGGGCCTGGGTCTGGTACGCGATCGGGGCCGCATTCGGGCGCGATCGCACGCGGCGGGTGGTGGGCCGGATCCCGCTGATGGATCACGACGACTTCGACCGGGCGGAGGCCTTCTTCGCCCGCTGGGGCGGCACCGCCGTGCTCGTCGGGCGCTGCGTGCCGCTGGTGCGCTCCTTCATCTCGATCCCCGCCGGCATCGAGCGCATGTCGATCGTGAAGTTCAGCCTGTACACGCTGCTCGGATCCGGGGTGTGGAACGCGCTCTGGATCGGCCTGGGGTACGCGTTCGGGCCGGCGATCAAGCCGATCCTCGAGCAGTGGAGCGGGGTGCTCTCGGATGCGGTGATCGTGATCGTTGTCGCGCTGCTGCTCTGGTTCGTGATCGCCCGGCTCGTGCGCAACGCGCGGCGCCGGCGAGCAGAGTAGGGCGCATGCGCGGGGTTGACGGGCGCACCCGCGCGACGTAAAGTGCAACCAAATGGTTGCACGAATCTCACCCCAGCACGCGGCGGCCGGCGCGTCGGCGTCGGCGTCGGCCGCCCCCGGCGCTCCGCTCAGCGCCCCCGGCGGGCAGCTCGCCGCCCCCGGCGCTCAGCTCACCGACGAGCAGGTGAACCGCATGTTCCGCGCCCTCGCCGACGCCACGCGCCGCGACATCGTGCGCCGCACCCTCACCGCCGAAGCGTCGATATCGGAACTCGCGAGCGCCTACGACATGTCGTTCGCCGCCGTGCAGAAGCACGTCGCCGTGCTCGAAGCCGCCGACCTCGTCGCGCGCACGCCGCAGGGAAGGGAGCGCATCATCCGCGGCAACCCCGAGACCATCCGCCGGGCTCAGGAGCTCCTGGGCCGATTCGAGCAGATCTGGCGTTCGCGCACCGATCGGCTCGACGCGTTCCTCGCGGAACGCCCCGAGTGATCCCCGCGGGTGCGGCACCGACGCCGCCCGCGCAGACAGCAGAAAGGCCCGCATCATGCCCATCACCTCCGTCACCACCGACACCGAAGCCTGCACGCTCACGGTCGTCGCAGATTTCACGGTGCCCGTGCGCCGACTCTGGGACGCGTACACCGATCCTCGTCAGATCGAGCGCTTCTGGGGGCCGCCCGAGTACCCGTCGACCTTCACGCGGCACGACGCGGCTGCGGGCGGGCTCAGCACCTACGTGATGACCGGCCCGGAGGGCGACAGCCACGGCGGCTACTGGGAGTGGGAATCGGTCGACGCGCCCCGCTCCTTCGTCGTGCGCGACGGCTTCGCCGACGCCGAGGGCGCCCCCAGCACCGAGCTGCCGACGGTGCTCATGGAGTTCGCGTTCGCCGAGACGGCGCTCGGCTCCCGCCTCACCACCACCTCGCGATTCGGCTCGCTCGAGGCGCTCGAGCAGCTCACGGCGATGGGGATGGAGGAGGGCATGCGCGCCGCAATGGGGCAGATCGACGCGGTCGTCGAGGATCTCCGGTCCTTCGCCACCGACCGGTCGACCGAGGTGCAGCTGCTCGGGGAGACCCGGGCCCGCGTCTCGCGCGTCATCCGCGGCACCGTCGACGAGGTCTGGCGCGCGCACACCGAGCCCGCGCTGCTGCGGCGCTGGCAGCTCGGCCCCGACGGGTGGAGCATGCCCGTCTGCGAGTTCGGCGCGGAGGTCGGGCAGCGACTGCGCACCGAGTGGCAGAACGATGAGAGCGGTGAGCGCTTCGGGTTCGCCGGGGTCGTCGCGGAGTCGGTCGCACCGCGCCGCCTCGTCACCACGGAGCGCATGATCTCGCCGCAGGATCCCGAGGGCGCGCAGAGCCCGGAGACGCTGAACGAGCTGACGCTCACCCCGGTCGAGGGCGGCACGCTGCTCGCGTACGTCATCACCTACCCGGATGCCGATGTGCGCGAGGCGGTGCTGGCGACCGGCATGGCCGAGGGCATGGAGACCGGTTATCAGCGGCTCGAGCGGGAGGTGCTGTCGGCCTGAGGGTGCGCCCCCGCTTCTCAGGGGGAGCGGCTACTCTAGGGGACTGTGCTGCTGACGGATCTGGAAAACTATTCGACCATCGCCCTGTACTCGGCGATGATCGTCTACGCCATCGCCTTCGTGTTCTACGCGGTGGATCTCGCGAACCGCAGCGGCGACGCCGCCGCGGCCGAGCGCGCCCCCGCCGCGGAGGCGCAGTCCGCGGCCGCGGGGGGCGGCGTTGCCACCCTCGTGCGCCAGGCGCCGCCGAGCCGGGTCGCGGCGTCCGCGGTGAAGCCGCGGCGATCCCGATCGCTGCGCATCGGCTTCTCCCTCACCGTGCTCGGATTCCTGCTGCACCTCGGCGCCACGGTGCTGCGCGGCATCGGCGCCGAGCGCGTGCCGTGGGCCAACATGTACGAGTTCGCCCTCACGGCGACCTGCGCGATCGTGCTCATCTTCCTCGTCGTGCAGTTCTTCGTCGACCTGCGCTTCCTCGGCGCGCTCATCACCGGGCTCACCATTCTGTTCCTCGGCGTCACGAAGGTGAACTTCTACGTGGCGATCGTGCCGCTGCAGCCGGCGCTCGACTCCTACTGGCTGGTCATCCACATTCTCGTCGCCGTGCTGGCGGTCGGATTCCTGACCCTCTCGTTCGGCCTCTCCGTGCTGCAGCTGATGCAGACGCGGCGCGAGGCGCGCGACGCGCAGGGCGGCACGCCCACGATGCGCTTCCTGTCGACGTTCCCCGCCGCCGTGCGGCTCGAGGATCTCGCCTACCGGCTCGCGATCATCGGCTTCGTGTTCTGGACGTTCACGCTCATCGCCGGATCGATCTGGGCCGAGGCCGCGTGGAGCCGCTACTGGGGCTGGGACACGAAGGAGGTGTGGACCTTCGTCATCTGGGTGCTCTACGCCGGGTACATCCACGCCCGGGCGACGCGCGGCTGGCGCGGCACGCGATCGGCGTGGCTGTCGATCATCGCCTACACGGCGGTCATCTTCAACTTCACCATCGTCAACGTGTTCTTCAAGGGGCTGCACGCCTACTCCGGCCTGTAGGCCGCCGCGGGGCGCGCCTCGGCTACTGCAGCACCTCGATCATCTCGGCCGGGTCGATGAGACGGCCCGCGATCCCGCCGCCCGTCGCGTCGGCGCCCGTGCCGCCCGCGTCGCGCAGGTGATCGATGATCGACGCGAGGGCGTCGGCCTCGTGCGTCACGATCCAGTCGGCGTCGCCGATGCCGCACGACGCCGCCGCCTGCACCGACACGGCGCTCGCCGTGTTCGCGAAGCCCGGCCGCTCGGCCGAGCCGCGCACGGCCAGCCACTGCTTCGGCGCCTCGCCGGCCTCCGGAGCGTCGACCACGAGACCGAGCGCGCTCCAGGTGCGGATGAGCGGCTGCACGATCGCCGTGCGCCGCAGCTGGCGCAGCGACCACTGCAGATCCTCGGGCGCGGCCCCCTGCAGCCACACGAGTACGTCGGCATCGGAGCGCACGCCGCTCGCGTCGTACCAGCCGCGCACGACGACGCCCTCGTCCTCGATCTCGCGGGAGACGTCCTCGAGCTCGCGCACGGAGCCGGGAACGTCGCGACCGTCGAGCACGACGGGGTGCGAGGAGCTGACGCGGAAGGCGGCGAACAGCGAGAACGTCTGCTCGGGCACCCCGCTCTCCAGGGCTTCCGAGGGAATGGTCGCGGGGTCGATTTCGGGTGCGCTCATGCCTCCATCGTGGTGGGCCGCGCCGGGCGATGCAAGGGGGTCGCCGTCAGCGCACGAGCCGTGCGATCGCGGCCGACGCCTCGTGCAGCTTCTCCGCGGCGACGGCGCCGCCCTCTGCGGCGGCCGAGGCCACGCAGTGGCGCAGGTGGTCGTCGAGCAGCTTAAGCGCAACCCGCTCGAGAGCCTTCGTGGCCGCCGACACCTGGGTGAGGATGTCGATGCAGTACTCGTCCTCCTGCACCATCCGCTGCACGCCGCGCACCTGGCCCTCGGCGCGGCGGAGGCGCTTCAGCAGTGCGTCCTTGTGCTCGATGTAGCCGTGCGCGTGCTCCGCACCGGCGGCATCCGTGACTTCGCTCATGCGAGAACTGTACCCGGGCTCAGCCGTCCGCGCGCCGACGGCGCAGCAGGCCGGCGACGCCGCCGCCGATGAGCACGAGCACGGCCAGCCAGATCGCGAGGTAGAGGGGGTACTCGGCCGGGGGGATCCGCTCGCCGTTGAGCATCGATGCGACGACGAGGAGGGCGGGCTCGAGGTAGCCGAGCAGCCCGAACACGCTGATCGTGAGCAGGCGCGAGGCGAGGATGTAGCAGACGAGCGCGACGCCGGTGCCGACGCCGAAGACCGGGCCCAGCCACCCCAGACTCGGGTTCGCGGCGAGCGCGTCGCCCACTGCGAGCTCCCGGACGAGCAGCACCGCGGCGATGGGGCTCATCGCGACGAACTCCCAGAACATTCCGCCGAGGTGGGCGAAGCCGAGGGTGCGGCGCAGCACGAAGTAGACGGGGTAGCCGACGGCGACGAGCAGGGTCTCCCAGGAGACGCCGCCGGCGCGCACGAGCTCGAACCCGACGCCGACCGCGGCGATGCCCGCAGCCGTCCACTGCCACCAGAGCAGGCGATCCCGGTAGACGAACTTGCCGACGAGCACCAGCATCAGGGGGAGCAGGAAGTACCCGAGGGCGACCTGCAGCCCGCGGCCGTGGAGGGGTGCCCAGGTGAACACCCACAGCTGCACCGCGATCAGCGCCCCGCACGCCGCGACGCCGAGGCCGAGCAGCGGGGCGCGGCGCACGCGGTGCCGCAGCTCGGCGACGAGGTACCACTGGCGGGCGGCGAGCAGCGCCAGCGCGACGATCGGGATCGCGCAGAGCGTGCGCAGCGCCCAGATCGCCTCGGCCGGCGCGGGCGCGAGCAGGGGCGTGACGAAGTAGATGCCGGCGAACAGCACTGAAGAGGCGACCGAGACGATCGCCCCTCGTGATTCGCGGCTCGGGGAGCCGGTCACCCCTTACAGGTCGATTGCGCCGATGACCTCGCCGTACGGCGTCTCGCCGATCGGGGCGAAGCCGATGTGCAGGAAGAAGCCCTCCGGGCCGTCCTCGCCGCGCTCCCAGAGCACCGTGACGCGGTCGAACCCGCGGCGGCGGGCCTCGTCGATGAGCGCGTTGACGGCGAAGGTGCCGACGCCCGTCCCCTGCTCCTCGGCGTCGACGTTGATGCGCCAGAGCGCCGCCTTGAACTCCTCCTGCGAGGCGTCGGGATCGAAGTTGCCGTGGATGAACCCGACGACCTCGTCGCCGCGCAGCACGACGCGCTGCCAGGCCGTGTGCGCGGGCGTGACGGCGGCCGCTGCGGCGTACGAGACGGGGGTGATGAACTGCTCCTGGCCCCGCTTCAAGCCCAGCGTATTCACCGCGACGATGGTCGCTGCGGAAAGCTCTTCGAGTCTCAGGTCGCTCATGCTCCCAGGCTAGCGCCTCGCGCGGTTCGCGCAAGGATCGCGTGCAGGATATTCGGCGTCGCGCAGACCCGGCGGATGCGGTGGGGATGCGGTGCGGATGCGGGGGTCGCGCAGCGGATGCGGGGGCCGCGCAGCGGTCGCGCTGCCCGGCCCCCGCATCCGCCGGCGTCAGGAGAGGCGGGCTCCCGACTCGGCGTCGAAGACGTGCACGCGGGCCGGATCGGGAGCGAGCGTGACGACGTCGCCCGCCTCCGGGTGCACACGACCGTCGACGCGGGAGACCACGTCGGTGCGCACGCCGTCGACATCCGCGTGCCCGTAGAGGTAGCCGTCGGCGCCGAGCTCCTCGACGAGATCGACCTCGACGCTCATCCCCGCGCCGCCATCGGTGACGACGTGCAGGTCTTCGGGGCGCACGCCGACGGTGACCGCGCCGCTCCGCGCCGCACTGCGGACGGCGGCCGGGAGGGGCACCTCGAGCGATCCAGATCGCGCCGCATCGCCCGCAACGGTCGCCGGGAGCAGATTCATCGCGGGCGACCCGATGAAGCCGGCGACGAACACGTTCTTCGGGGTCTCGTACAGGTCGCGCGGCGTGCCGATCTGCTGCAGCACGCCCTCCTTGAGCACCGCGATGCGGTCGCCCATCGTGAGCGCCTCGGTCTGATCGTGCGTCACGTAGACGGTGGTCACCCCGAGCCGGCGCTGCAGCGAGGCGATCTGCGTGCGGGTCTGCACGCGCAGCTTCGCGTCCAGGTTCGACAGCGGCTCGTCCATGAGGAAGACCTGGGGCTGGCGCACGATCGCGCGCCCCATCGCGACGCGCTGCCGCTGGCCGCCCGAGAGGGCCTTCGGCTTGCGGTCGAGGAACTCCTCGAGGTCGAGCATGCGCGCCGCCTCCCGCACGCGCTCGTCGCGCTCCGCCTTGCTCACACCCGCGATCTTGAGCGCGAAGCCCATGTTGTCGGCGACCGTCATGTGCGGGTACAGCGCGTAGTTCTGGAAGACCATCGCGATGTCGCGATCCTTCGGGGGCACATCGGTGACGTCGCGGTCGCCGATGAGCACGCGGCCGCCGTCGATCTCCTCCAGGCCCGCGAGCATGCGGAGCGTGGTCGACTTGCCGCAGCCCGATGGGCCGACGAGCACGAGGAACTCCCCGTCGCCGATGTCGAGGTCGAGCGCGTCGACCGAGGGGCGCGATGCTCCCGGGTAGACGCGGGAGACGCTGTCGAATGTGACTGTTGCCATGATGTACTCCTCTGCCGGCAGGCACGTGCCGGACGATCCGTTGCAGTGGAAGACGGCTGCATCGCCGTCGGTACCCGGTTCGGGTGATCCCACCATAAGGGAGCGCGGGCCGGCGGCGCTACGGTCGGATCGCGGTCAGTGCGATCCCCCGGGCCCCGCCCGCCGCGCGCCGCGATGCGGAGAAATATCTCGATGTCGAGATACCCAGACGGACTCGGGTAGGATGGTTCGCGGCCGATAAACGACGAACAACGGGAGATGCGTTGGAGAAGATCAAGGTTGCAGGCACGGTCGTCGAACTCGACGGCGACGAGATGACCCGCATCATCTGGCAGTTCATCAAGGACCGCCTCATCCACCCCTACCTCGACGTGACCCTCGAGTACTACGACCTCGGCATGGAGCACCGCGACGCCACCGACGATCAGGTGACGGTCGACGCCGCGAACGCCATCAAGAAGCACGGCGTCGGCGTGAAGTGCGCCACGATCACGCCCGACGAGGCGCGCGTCGAAGAGTTCGGCCTCAAGAAGATGTGGCGCAGCCCCAACGGCACCATCCGCAACATCCTCGGCGGCGTCGTCTTCCGCGAGCCCATCATCATCTCGAACATCCCCCGCCTCGTGCCCGGCTGGAACAAGCCGATCATCATCGGCCGCCACGCGCACGGCGACCAGTACAAGGCGACCGACTTCAAGGCCGGCGCCGGCAAGGTCACGCTCACGTACGAGCCCGCCGACGGCTCCGAGCCGCAGCAGTTCGAGGTCGTCACGCTGCCCGAGAACGGCGGCGTGATCCAGGGCCAGTACAACTTCAACGACTCGATCCGCGACTTCGCGCGCGCCTCGTTCAAGTACGGCCTGTCGCGCGACTACCCCGTGTACCTGTCGACGAAGAACACCATCCTGAAGGCGTACGACGGCCAGTTCAAGGACATCTTCCAGGAGGTCTTCGACGCCGAGTTCAAGGAGCAGTTCGAAGAGCGCGGCCTGACCTACGAGCACCGCCTGATCGACGACATGGTCGCGTCGGCGATGAAGTGGGAGGGCGGCTACGTCTGGGCCTGCAAGAACTACGACGGCGACGTGCAGTCCGACACCGTGGCGCAGGGCTTCGGCTCGCTGGGCCTCATGACCTCCGTGCTGATGACGCCCGACGGCCAGACCGTCGAGGCCGAGGCCGCGCACGGCACCGTGACGCGCCACTACCGCCAGCACCAGCAGGGCAAGCCCACGTCGACGAACCCGATCGCGTCGATCTTCGCCTGGACGCGGGGCCTCGCGCACCGCGGCAAGCTCGATCAGAACCAGGAGCTGATCGACTTCTCGGAGACGCTCGAGGACGTCGTCATCAAGACCGTCGAGTCGGGCAAGATGACCAAGGATCTCGCGCTGCTGGTCGGCCCGGAGCAGGGCTACCAGACGACCGAGGAGTTCCTCGCCTCGATCGATGAGAACCTCGCCGCGCGTCTCGGCTGAGACGTCGCGCCCGTGAAACGGGGACCGGTGCTTCGGCGCCGGTCCCCGTTTTCGTGTGCGCGGTGCGGGCGGCGTTCGCGCCGGCGAGTGGCGGTACGGGTGTCGGTGCGCGTCGGCGCGGGTGTCGGTGTGTGGGGTGGTGTCGGCGGTTGGCGCAGCCCGTGGCTGGTCGGGGTGTGCGTCGGTGAGGGATTCGGCGTCGGTGGGCGGCGCCCGGGGCGGAAGGTCTCACCGAAGCCGAATCTCTCACCGACGGCGGTGGGGCCTCAGCGGGTGGTGGACTCGCGGATGTCGAGGGTGGCGCGCGGCACCTCGAGCGGCACCGTGAGCTCGGCGCCCTCGGCGAGCTGCACGGCGACCTCGACGGCGCGGGCGGCGATGCCCTCGGGGTGGAGGTCGAGCGTGGTGACGCTGGGGTGGGAGATGCGGTTCTGCAGGGCTCCCGAGCCGGCGGCGAGCAGCAGGTCGTCGGGCACCCGGATGCCGTGCTCGCGGGCGGCGGCGTTGAGGCCTGCGGCGTGGCGGCCGGTCAGGCAGAAGAGGCCGTCGGGGCGCGTGGCCTCGGGCGAGCCGAAGAAGCGCTCGATGGCGGCCGGCCCGATGCGCTCGCCGTCGGTCTCGGGGAACGCGGCGATGTCGGGCTCCTGCCCGCGGCGCGCGCACCAGTCGCGGTAGGCGGCCTCGGATTCACGGTTCCACGCGTTCTGGTCGGTGCCGGTGAGCAGGGCGACGCGCTCGGCGCCGGCCCCGGCGAGATGGTCGAGCGCGAGCACCGTCTCCTCCCAGTCGCGGGTCGCGAGCTCGACGAACTGCCCCGGCCGGGCGGGGTCGGAGCCGACCGACACGAACGGGATGTGGCGCTCGGAGAGCATGGTGAGCACCGGGTCGTTCGCGAAGGGCTCCGACACGATGTAGGCGTCGGCCGCGGTGGCGCTCATGGGCGCGCCGGGCCGGGTGGGGTCGTCGACGAGCATCATGCTGTAGCCGCGCTCCATGGCGGCGAGCGAGGCGGCGCCCGCCATGCGGAGGAAGTAGTCGACGCCCTCGGGGAGGAAGGTGTCGAGCGAGCGCAGCGGGCGGATCACGAGGGCGAGCAGGCCGAGGCGCGAGCTCTGCAGCCCCTGCGCGATGGGGCTCGGGCGGTAGCCGATGCGGGCGGCGACCTGCGCGATACGGTCGGCGGTCTCCTGCCGCACGACGCCCTTGCCGTTCAGGGCGTGCGAGACCGTGGTCGGCGAGACGCCCGCGGCTTTCGCTACGTCTTTGATGGTCGGTCGCCCGGTCGGTTGCACCTGGTCAGGATAGCCGGTTCGCGCTGGGCGCCCGGGGCGGCCGGCCCGGTGCGGGGAGTCGGGGCCGGTGAACCCGGGGCCGGCGCGGGGGCGAGGCCGATCCCGCGACCGCGACCGGGCGAACGTCACCGAATCGTGATACCCAAACCGTTTTTCACAAACCGTTTTGGGTGCTAGCATCGCCGGTGGGTCTTCGCCCGGCGCTCACCGGGATGAGGAGCTTCAACGATGAAACTTCGAAGGAGAACAACGTGAAATTCGCACCGATTCGGGCGTCGATCGCCCTGCTCGCCATGGGCGGCCTCGCTCTCGCAGGTTGCGCCACGGGAAGCCGCGGAGGCGACGCCGGGTCGCCGTCGGCGGGCGGCGAGCTGCTGCAGACCACGCCCGAGGCCACCGCCGAGGCGGAGACCGTCACCTGGAACTCGACCTACGGCGAGCTCGCCAGCCTCGACCCGGTGAAGGCCTTCAACTACCCCGAGAACACGATCGTCTCGAACCTCTGCGAGCCGCTCTTCGAGATGCAGCCCGACTTCTCGGTGCAGCCCAACCTCGCCACCGAAGCGAACACCGACGACGGCAAGACCTGGGTCTTCGGCATCCGCGACGACGTGACGTTCTGGGACGGCACCCCGATGACCGTCGACGACGTCGTCTACTCGATCAACCGCCACCTCGACCCCGCCGAGGGCAGCTACTGGGGCGGCGGCGTCGTCGCGAACATCGCGGGCGTCGAGGCGACCGGCGAGCACGAGGTGACCATCACGCTCGAGACGGCCGACTACACGCTGCCGTCGTCGCTCAGCACGATCATCGGCGTCGTGGTGCAGCAGGCGCAGCGCGAGGCGGCGGGCGAGAACTACGGCAACCCCGAGACCGGCGTCATGTGCACCGGCCCCCTGAAGTTCACGCCCGGCGATTGGCAGCAGGGCCAGGCGATCACGCTCGAGCGCAACGACGACTACTGGGACGAGGAGGGGCGGGCGATGGCCCGCGAGGTGAAGATCGGATTCGTCGTCGATCCCACCGCGATCGCGAACGGACTCGGCACCGGCGAGATCCAGGGCTCCTACGACGTGCCGCTGCCGGCGCTCGGCCAGCTCGAGACGAGCGAGAGCGGCGAGCTGTACGTGGGGCAGGGCATGCAGAACATGGCGATCATCTCGACGGGCGAGGGCGTGTTCGGCGACCCGGCCGTGCGGCGCGCGCTGACGCGGGCCACGGATCGCCAGGCGATCGCCGACACGGTCTACGAGGGCACGGGCACCCCGGCCCGCTCGATCGTTCCGCAGTCGCCGTGGGACGCCGTCGAGGAGTCGGCGCCCGGCGTGGCCGAGCTGCGCGATGAGCAGCTGCCCGATCTGAGCTTCGACATCGAGGCGGCCAAGGCCGAGCTCGAGGAGGCCGAGGTCGACCTGTCGCAGCCCATCAAGATCGCGTACCCGAGTGAGCGCAGCTTCTACGCCGACATCTTGAACGAGATGGCGAACGGGGCGAAGGAGCTCGGGATCACGCTCGAGCCGACCGGCGTGCCGAGCGCCCAGTTCGGCGCGTTCTTCTCCGACCCGCAGGCGCGGGCCGGCTTCGACGGGTTCGTCACGACCAACTACCTCAGCGCGCCCGATCCGCTGCTGCACCTCATCAGCGTCGCCAAGACCGGGAGCGACCAGAACTACTCCGGCTTCTCCGATCCCGCAGTGGATGCGGCGCTCGACGCAGCCATCGGCGAGAGCGACGACACCGAGCGGGCGAAGCTGACGGTGGAGGCCGAGGCGCTCATCATGCAGCAGCAGCCGTGGGTGCCGATCAACGACCTCGCGGTGCGCATGTACATGGACGAGAGCATCACGGGCGCCCCCGCCTCCTTCGTGTACCTCTACTACCCCTGGGCCGCCGACCTCGGCGCGGCAGCCTGAGCGGAGCTCTCCGCAGGAAGGGATCGTCCATGATCTACGTAGGCAAACGGCTCGGAGCGCTCGTCGCGGTGCTCGTCGTCTCCAGCTTCATCGTGTTCTCGGGGATGTACCTGGCCCCGGGCAGCCCCGAGCAGTTCCTGGTGCAGGGGCGCACGGTGAGCCCCGAGGTGCTCGCCGCGATCCGGGCGCAGTACGGTCTGGACGATCCCTTCCTCATCAGGTACTGGCACTGGCTGATCGACGTGCTCCAGGGCGACCTGGGCCGGTCGCTGATCACCCAGCAGGACGTCACGACCCTCGTCGCGGCGCGCATTCCGACCACCCTGTACCTCGCCGGCTTCGCCGCGCTGCTGATCGTCGTGTTCGGGATCGGGCTCGGCGTGCTCGCCGCGACCCGATCGGGCGTCTTCGAGAAGATCGTCGTGTTCGGCTCGAACCTCGGGTTCGCGGTGCCCACGTTCTTCGCGGCGCTGGTGCTCATGTTCATCTTCGGCTCGAACCTCGGATGGTTCCCGGTGTCGGGATCGGGGCAGGGGTTCCTCGACCGGCTCTGGCACCTCACCCTGCCCGCGATCGCGCTCGCGTTCCCCGGCATCGCGGTGGTGGCGCGGATCACGCGCACCGCGGTGCGCGAGGAGCAGGGGTCGGAGCACGTGGTCATGGCGATCGCGCGCGGCGTGCCGAAGCAGCTCGTGCTGTGGCGGCACACGATCCGCAACTCCATGCTGCCGGTGACGACCGTGATCGGCACGCAGGTCGCCGGGCTGCTCGCGAGCGCCTTCGTGATCGAGTACGCGTTCACGCTCGACGGCATCGGCTCCCTGCTCGTGAACTCGGTGCAGAAGAAGGACTTCGCGGTCGTGCAGGCGATCGCGCTGGTCATGGTGCTGGCGTTCGGCATCGTCAACCTGATCGTCGATCTGCTGTACTCCGTGATCGATCCCCGCGTCCGACTCAGCAAGGGAGTGGCGGCACGATGACCACCCAGAAGCCCGCGCGCGAACCGGGCACCGGCACCCGCGCGCAGAACACCATCGCCGTCCAGCTGCTGCGCAAGCACCGGAACGACGTGCCCGTCTCGGGCTGGCGCCTCCTCGCCCGCCGGCTTGGGCCGGTCGGCGTGGGCAGCCTCGTCGTGATCGCGCTGGTCGTGCTCATGGCGATCCTCGCCCCCGTCATCGCCCCGTACGACCCGTACGCGGGCGCCGTCACCGCGCGGCACGAGGCGTGGAGCCTCGCGCACCTGATGGGCACCGACCAGTCGGGCCGCGACATCTTCTCCCGCATCATCTGGGGTGCGCGCACGAGCCTCATCGGCCCGGCGATCGTCGCAGTGGTCACCGCGGTGCTCGCGACCCTGCTCGCCCTCACCGCCGTCTGGTTCGGCGGTCGCGTCGACGCCCTCATCAGCCGCGTGCTCGACATCCTCTTCGCCTTTCCGAACATGCTGCTCGCGATCCTCGCGGTCGCGATCTTCGGGCCGTCGATGCTCACCGCGTCGCTCGCGCTCGCGATCGGCTTCGTGCCGTACTCGGCGCGCGTGATCCGCTCCGTCGCCCTCCGGGAGCGGAATCTGCCCTACGTCGCCTCGGCCCGCCTGCAGGGCATCTCGGGGTTCCTCATCACCGTGCGGCACATCCTGCCGAACGTGCGCACGCAGATTCTGACGGGCATGACCATCAACTTCGGCTACGCGATGATCGAGCTCGCGGCGCTCTCGTTCCTCGGCCTCGGGGTGCAGCCGCCGACGCCCGACTGGGGCCTCATGGTCTCGAACGGCCAGGCGTCGCTGCAGCAGGGGTACTGGGAGCAGAGCATCTTCGCGGGCCTCGCCATCGTGATCACCGTCGCCGCGTTCGGCTACGTCGGCGAGCAACTCGGCGGTCGCCGCGCCGCAGGAAGGATCCGCTGATGCTGCACGTCGATTCCCTCGTTCTCACCGTCACCGACCCCGACACGGGGCAGTCCACCGAGATCCTGCACGGCAACTCGTTCGCGCTCGGCGCCGGCGAATCGCTCGGGCTCGTCGGCGAGTCGGGCTCGGGCAAGTCGATGACCCTGAAGTGCATCCTCGGCATCGAGCCGTCGGGCGCCCGCGTCACGGGGTCCATCGCGCTCGACGGCACCGATCTCCTGAGCGCCGGCGGGGAGGAGCTCCGCCGCATCCGCGCGAACGACCTCGCCCTCATCGCGCAGAACCCGCACGGGTCGCTGAACCCCGTGCTGCCGGTCGGGCGCTTCCTCGTCGAGGGCATGAGCGATGCCCGCTCGCTCCCGGCGGGCGAGGCGCGCACCCGGGCGGCAGATCTGCTGCGCCAGGTCGGCATCACCGATACCGAGCGCGTGCTGCGCTCGTACCCCCACCAGCTCTCGGGCGGCATGCTGCAGCGCGTCGTCATCGCGGGGGCGATGTCGGGCGAGCCGAAGCTGCTGCTCGCCGACGAGCCGACCACGGCCCTCGACGTCACCACGCAGGCCGAGGTCGTGGCGATCCTCGACGAGAAGCGGCGCGAGCACGGGCTCTCGATGATCTACGTCACCCACGACCTCGATCTCGCGGCCGCGGTCTGCGATCGCCTCGCCGTCATGAAGGACGGCGAGATCCTCGAGATCGGCACGCCCGAGGAGATTCGGGATCGGCCGAAGACCGAGTACACGCGGGCGCTCATGTCGGCTCGCCCCCAGCTCTACCCCGAGGGGCGCTCCGAGCCGGCGCTCGGCGCGAACACGCCGGCGCTCGGCGGCGACGCCCACGCGAACACGGAGGACCGCGCATGACCACGACGCCCCGCGACGCCGCCCCGCACGGCGGCGCCGAGCCGATGATCGAGGTCGAGCACCTCGACCGCACCTTCCACCTGAGCCGCTCGGCGCGCGTCACCGCGCTCGACGACGTGTCGTGCGCACTGCGGCCGGGCACCTGCCTCGCAGTCGTCGGCGAGTCGGGGTCGGGCAAATCCACGCTGGCCCGCGTGATCGTCGGCCTCGAGACCGCCGACGCGGGCACGGTGCGGATCGCCGGAACCCCCGTGCGCCCCACCACCTCGAGGCGGGCGCTGCACGAGCGCGCGAAGCTCGTGCAGATGGTCTTCCAGGATCCGCAGGGCTCGCTCAACCGTTCGCTGCCGGTCTCGGCGACGATCAACGAGATGCTCCTCGCGCACCGCCCCGACCTCGATCGCGCCGGGCGGCGGGCGCGCACCCTCGAGCTGTTCGCGGAGGTGGGGCTCACCGAGCGCCACGCCGACGCCAAGCCCGAGGCGCTCTCGGGCGGGCAGAAGCAGCGCGTCGCCATCGCACGCGCGCTCGCCGCGGAGCCGCGGGTGATCGTGCTCGACGAGGCGGTCTCGGCGCTCGACGTGTCGGTGCAGGCGCAGGTGCTCGCCCTGCTGAAGCGGCTGCGCGCCGAGCACGGCCTGTCGTACCTGTTCATCACCCACGATCTCTCGGTGGTGCGCGACATCGCCGACGACGTCGTGGTGATGCGCTCGGGCCGCATCATCGAGCGCGGCAGCGTCTCCGACATCCTCGATCGGCCGAGGGATCCGTACACGCGGCTCCTCCTCGCCTCTGCCCCGCGGCCCGGGTGGAAGCCCCGGCGCGGCCTGCGCGACGCGCTCGCCGCGGGCCCGTCCGCGTGACCCGCTCCGCTCCCCACCCGGCGGGCGCCCGCCCGCCACTCACAGAAAGCACCCCTGCATGACTGCACAGACCGAACGCCTCCACCTCGACGTCACCGGCGCGAACGCCCGCGCGCTCGGGGTGAGCCGCGGCGCTGCGCTCCGCGGCACGCTGCCCACGGCGTACGCGAAGTACGCCGAGCTGTTCCGCATCCTCGGAGTGACCGAGGCGATGGAGCTCGACGGGGTCGCCCGCGTCGTCGCGGCGGTCGACCCGTGGCGGCCCGAGCTGATCGAGCAGCTCAGGGGCGTGGCCGAGGGCGCGGGCGTGCCGTTCGAGCAGGTCGTGGCGCTGAACGCGCGCACGGAGCTGATCGCGCTCGGCACGCGGAGTGCGAGCGAGTGCTCGACGGTGACCGCACGTGTCGGCGCGCACCGGTTCGGGGTGCAGACCTGGGACTGGCACGTCGAACTCGACGCGTACTGGCACACGCACACGGTGACCGGGCACGGCCTCCGCTACGCGGGCCTCACCGAGCAGGGCATCCTCTCGAAGATCGGCGTGAACGAGGCCGGCCTGGCGCTGCACTTCAACATCCTGGGGCACGCGAGCGACGGGCCCGACGGCGTGCCGATGCACCTGCTCTCGAGCGCGGTGCTGTCGGAGTGCGCGTCGGTCGACGAGGCGGTCGCACTGGTGCGGGCCGCCCCGATCGCCTCGTCCTCCGCCTTCACGATGCTCGACGCGAACCGTGCCGTCTCCCTCGAGATCAGCCCCGTGGGCGTCTACGAGATCGCCGAGGTCGACGGGTCGGTGCAGCGCACCAACCACTTCCAGCACGCGGAGCCGCACGCGCAGCAGAAGACGGAGCTCTACGAGCCCGATTCGAGCGATCGGCTCGAGCTCGTGCGCGAGCGGTTGTCGCCGGGCCTGCCCGAGTCGCCTGCCGAACTGGTGCGCCTGCTGCGTTCGGGGCCGGGGCAGCCGCCGCTCACCTGCGTGCCCGACATGACGAAGGAGTACGGCGATCGCTGGGCGACCCTCGCGACGATCGTCTCAGACCCCGATGCGCGCACCATCCGCATCTTCGACGGTATGCCCGAGGCGTCGGAGTCGGGGGAGTGGCGGGTGCTCGCCGTCTGAGGCGGCGCTGGCGGGCGCCCGCCCGCGGCGCCCGGCGCCCGCGGCGCCCGGCGCTCGGCGCCGGGCGCGCGGCCCGCGGCGCCCGCCCGCGGCGCCCGCGGCGCCCACTCCCGTGAGAGATTCGGCTTCGGTGAGATGAACTCCGCTCGAACCGGCTCACCGAAGCCGAATCCCCCACCGAAGCGCGCCGCAGCATCGGGCGGCTCTAGCATAAAACGTTTTACGCTCCTAGGCTGACGATACACCCGACCCGAGGAGCCCCATGCACACGTACCCGAGCTACGTCGCCCCGCCCGGCCGCGCCATCGCCGAGTTCGTGAAGGATCACCCCTTCGCCGTGGTGGCGACCTCCACCGACGGGGCGCCCGTCGCCACCCACACGCCCGTCGTGTTCCCGCCCGGGCTCGAGCCCGGCGACACCCTGGTCGGCACCCGACTCTGGGGGCACATCGGCCGGGCCAACGCGCACTGGACGCACTTCGCGGATCACCCCGAGGCGCTCCTCGTGTTCTCGTCGTCGCACGCGTACGTGTCGCCGAGCACCTACGAGTTCACGCCCGCGGTGCCGACGCTCGACTACGCCGCGGTGCACCTCACGGGCCGCGTGACCGTGCTGGAGGAGCCGCACGAGAATCTGGCGGTGGTCGAGCAGACGGTCGCCCATCTGGAGGAGCTGCGCGCGCAGCCCTGGGATCCGGCGGCATCGCGGCACGTCTTCGAGAAGATTCTCGACGGCGTCGTCTCGTTCACGATCGACATCGAGAGCGAGTCGGCGATGTTCAAGCTCAGCCAGGACATGCCGGCCGACGTGCACGGGCGCGTGCGGCGCGACCTCGTCGAGGGCGACCACCGCCACCCCGACGTCGCCGCGCTGATGGATCGGATCGGGCCGGCCTGCCCGCATCAGGGGCGCGGCTGACGCGAGTCGGCGATCCCGCTGCGCGGCAGGCGCGCAGCGGCGCCCCCGCTGCGAGGGCCCGCGCCCGTCAGCGCTCCCGCTGCGACGACCGGCGCACGATGAGCTCCGAGGCCACGAGGCGCCGCCCGTCGGGGGATTCGCCGCGCGTGATCTGCGCGAGCAGCGCGACGGTCTCCCGGGCGAGCACTTCGGGGCGCAGGTCGATCGCCGTGATCGGGGGCTCCGCGGTGCGCGTCTGCTGAGCGTCCGTGCCGCACGCGAGCAGGTAGTGCTCCGGCGCGGTGTACCCGCGCTCGCGCATCGCCTCCTGGATGCCCGCGGCGTGGCGGCCGGTCAGCGAGTAGATCGCGTCGGGCACGCCGTCGTCGAGCAGTCGCGGCACCAGTTCGCGCCCGCCGGCCTCCCCGAGCCGCTCGGGGCTGCGGAAGAGCCGGGGCGTGCTTCCGTGCGAGGCGCACCAGTGCCGGTACGCCTCCTCGGCGTCCGCGTTCCAGGAGTTGTCGTCGGTGCCGCCGACGAACGCCACGTCGCGGGCCCCGTGCTCCGCGAGGTGGTCGAGCGCGGTGCGCGTGGCGGCGGCGTCGTCGGAGGCGACCCAGTTCGCGGCCTGCGGCTTGCCCGGGTCGCGGCCGAGCGTCACGTAGGGGATCGATCGGCTCTCGAGGAGGTCGACGACCGGGTCGTCGCGCACCGGGTCGGTGACGACGTAGCCGTCGAGGGAGAACGCCAGCGGGGTGACCGGCCCCTTCACGAGGTCGGCGACCTGCATGAGGCTCAGTCCATGCCCGAGCGCGCTCACCGCCGCGGCGCCGGCGAACCGGAGGAAGTAGTCGACGCCGGGCGGGCTGTAGTCCTCGAGCGCGTCGAGGGGCCGGAGCACGATGCCGATGACGCCGATGCGCGATCGGCGCAGCCCGCGGGCCAGGGCGTCGGCCTGGTAGCCCATCGAGGTCGCGATCTCGCGGATGCGCTTGCGGGTCTCCTCGGCGAGGGTGCCCTTGTCGTTCAGCGCGTGCGACACCGCCGTGATCGAGACGCCGGCTCGGGCGGCGACGTCTTTGATGGTGACATTGCGGTGCGCGGCCACGGGCCCTCCTTGCTTCCTGACACGAGCGTACCGCCCGTGCGGCGCATAAACCGTTGCATGCATCGTTTGATGACAATTCGATCACAGCATTGCATAAAACGATTTATGAAGCTAGCTTGAGTCACCAGGGCAATCCGCGCCGACGCGGAGCCCGGGGGGTCGTGACGCTGCGATCCCGCTCACCACAGTTGTCGAAGGAGTCAGTACGGTGTTGACACAATCACGCACACGCGCCCGGGTCGTCTCGGGCGCCGCACTCGCACTCGGCCTCGCCTGTGCGCTCAGCTCCTGCGCCGCACCGGCCGGCACCGGCGCGGGGGAGCAGCAGGAGGCGGCCCCCGGCTTCCTCGCCGTGGCAGACGACGCACTCGACGGGCAGGGCGCCCTCACCGTGCAGCTCGACTACGACACGAGCGAAGCCGACGGCCTCGACCCGGCGACGGCCCAGACGGCGCGCTCGTGGAGCATCATGGGCCTCGTCTACGAGACGCTCGTCACCACCGACGAGAACTTCGAGATCCAGCCCGAGCTCGCGACGTCGTGGGAGCAGCCCGACGACACCACCTACGTCTTCACCATCGACACGACCGCCACCTTCTCGAACGGGCGGGCGCTCACGGCTGACGACGTCGTCGGCAGCCTGCAGCGCCAGATCGACAGCGCGAGCGTCTGGTCGGGCCAGATGGGCCCCGTCGAGTCGATCGAGGCGACCGGCGACGACCAGGTCACCGTGCGGCTGAGCAGCCCCTACGCGCCGTTCCTCGCGGCGCTCGCGAACACTCCCGCTGCGATCCTGCCCATGCAGGAGGTCGCCGACGGCAGCGTCGACCTCGCGACCACCATGCTCGGCACCGGCCCCTACGTCGTCGACGCGCACCGCCAGGACGAATCGTGGACGTTCTCGGCCAACCCGGATTGGCGCGGGGGCGACGACCTCGCCGTGCAGACCCTCGAACTGCAGATCGTCGACCAGGAGACCACCCGGCAGGCGGCCCTCCGCGAGGGCAGCGCCGGGCTCGCGAACTTCGGCAGCATCGACGCGCTCACGCAGCTCGCCGACGCCGGCGACGTGCAGGTGGTCAACCAGACCCAGAGCGACTTCTACTACCTCAACGTGAACTCCCAGATCGAGGGATCGCCGCTGCAGGATCAGGACGTGCGCTTCGCCATCAACGCGGCGATCGACCGTCAGGCCATCGCCGACATCGTGTTCGCGGGCGAATCCGCGCCCACGGGCGTCACGCCGTCGAACCTGCCCGGCGCGTGCGCCGTCGACGCCCTGCCGTCGGAGCAGGCCGACCTCGACGAGGCGCGCGACGTCATCGCGGCGTCGGACGCCGCCGGCACCACGCTCGACCTGATCGTGTACACCTCCGAACCCGTGATGGGGCAGATCGCGCAGCTCGTGCAGCAGCAGCTCGCCGAGATCGGCGTCACCGTCAACATCGAGCAGTTCGACACCGCCACCTACAACGCGCGCGTCTTCACGGCGCAGCCGGGCGACTTCGACCTGTCGCTGGGCTGGTTCGCCGGCTACGTCGATCCGTCGATGGTGACGAAGTGGTGGAACCCGGAGCAGGCGGGCTTCAACGTCGGCTTCACCGGGGTGCACGAGGACCTCAACGCGCTGATCGCCGCGGGCGCCGAGGAGACGGACGCCGACGAGCGCGAGACGGTGCTCGCCGAGCTCTGCGCGAGCGCCGACGAGTACTCCGAGATCGTTCCGCTCGTGCACCGGCCCTCGATCATCGGCTACGACTCGGCCGCGCTCAGCCCGACGATCCAGAGCAACGAGGGGTACGGCGACATCTTCCGCGACATCGCCTCGTACCGCCTCCCGGCGGCTCCGGCCTCCGGCGAGTAGCGAGCGACCGGCATGCTGCAGCAGCTCCGATGGTCCGCCGGGCGGGTGGCGAGCGCGCTCGTCACCCTGCTCGGCGTCTCCATCCTCATCTTCGCCGCCGTGAGGCTGATGCCGGGCAGCTACGAGGACATCATCCTCGGGCCCCTCGCATCTCCCGAGGAGCGCGCGGCGCTCGCCGCGGCCTACGGGCTCGACCAGCCGCTCGTGCTCCAGTACTTCTCCTGGATCGGGCAGATCGCCACCGGCGACCTGGGCACGTCGTTCGTGACGCAGAGCCCGGTGAGCGTCGAACTCGGCGCGCGCATCCCCGTCACGGCGCTGCTCACCGCGATGGCGCTGGCCATCACCGTGGCGATCGGGATCCCGCTCGGCGTGTGGACGGGGGTGCGCTCGGGCGCGCACCGCGGCGGCGCGGTCGGACGCATCGTCTCGGGGCTCGGCATCAGCGTTCCGGAGTTCGTGCTCGGCAGCGTGGTCGTGTTCGTGTTCTCGCGGCTCGCCCTCGGCATCCAGGTCGGCGGCTTCTCGCGCGTCGGCACCGGCTTCGGCCCGACGTTCCAGGCGCTGCTGCTCCCCGCCGTCGTGCTCTCGGTGTTCTGCGTCGCGGCAGCGGCGCGCACCACGCGGGACGCCGTGATGAACGTGCTCGTCGAGCCGCACATCGCGGCGGCGGTGGCGCGCGGCGAGACGCCGTGGCACATCGTGCGCCACCACGTGATGCGCAACGCGGGCATTCCGATCCTCACGCTCCTCGCGACGATCACGGCCTACCTGCTCGGCGGCGCGGTGATCGTCGAGACCATCTTCAACATCCCCGGCCTCGGCTCCTTCATGGTGACGGGTCTCGACCGCCGCGACTTCGCGGTGGTGCAGGCGTCGGTGCTCTTCGCGGCGACCGTGTTCATCGTGGTGAGCCTCGTCCTCGATCTGATCACGAGCGCGCTCGACCCGCGGGTCGCCGTCACCGGGAAGGCAGGATCATGACGACGTACTCCCTCCCCCTCGTCCGTCGCAAGCGGGCCGCATCGGTGCGCCCGCCGAGAGACGGGCTGTTCATCGCGTCGATCGCGACGCTCGCGACGATCGTCGGCATCGCAGTGGTCGCGGCGGTCGTGCCGTTCGCCGGCGACCCCGCGAAGATCGTCGGTCCGCGGCTGAGCGCGCCCTCCGGCGCGGCGCTGCTCGGCACCGACGCCCTCGGCCGCTCGGTGCTCGCGCGACTGCTGGAGGGCATCGGCACGACCCTGGTGCTCTCGGCCGTCGCCGTGCTCTGCACGGCCGTCATCAGCGTGATGCTCGGCATGATCGCGGGCTACCTCGGCGGCTGGACGCGCGAGGGCGTGATGCGGTTCGTCGACGTGCTCTACTCCTTCCCGTCGATCGTGCTGGCCATTCTGATCGCCGCGGTCGTCGGTCCGGGTCAGGTCGCGGCGCTGGCGAGCATCGTGCTCGTGACGGTACCGCTGATGACGCGCATGGTGAGCGCCGCGTCGATGGCGGTCGCGAAGCGCGACTTCGTGACGACCGCCCAGATCAGCGGCGTCTCGGCGCCGGTGATCCTGTTCCGCCACGTGCTGCCGAGCATCAGCGGCACGATCGCCGTGCAGGGCACGTACGCGCTGTCGGTCGGCATCCTCGTCGAGGGCGGCCTGAGCTTTCTCGGGTACGGCGTGCAGCTGCCGCAGTCGTCGCTCGGGCTGCTGATCCAGGAGGGGTCGAGCTACATGGTGCAGGCGCCGTGGCTGCTGTTCGCCCCCGCGGTCGTGCTGGTGCTCGCGATTCTCGCGATCAACCTCGTGGGAGACACGCTGCGCGACCGCCTCGACCCCCGCGAGACGAGGAGCCTCGTATGACCGCTCACGAATCCGCCCCATCGGTATCGGTGTCGGGCCTCAGCGCCGAGTACCGCACGCGCCTCGGCGTGACGCGGGCGCTCGACGACGTGTCGCTCGACATCGCCCCCGGCGAGCTCGTCGCCGTCGTCGGCGAGTCCGGATCGGGCAAGACGACGATCTCCCAGGCGATCGGGCGCATGCTGCCCCGCTCGTGCCGCATCACGGCGGGCGAGGTGCGCGTGCTGGGGCGCGACCTCGCCTCGCTCGCCCCCGACGAGGTGCGCCGCGTGCGGCGCGAGTCGCTCGGCTTCATCCCGCAGGATCCGATCGCGTCGCTCAACCCGACGATGCGCATCCGGCGGCAGCTCGAGCTCGCCCTGGCTCCGCTCGGCCGGCCGACCGATGCCGGCTCCCTGGTGGAGCTGCTGCGCAGCGTGCGCATCCTGGAGCCCGAGCGCGTGCTCCGGCTCTTCCCGCACGAGGTCTCGGGCGGCATGGCGCAGCGCATCGCGATCGCGCTGACCATCGCGCGCGAGCCGAGCATCCTCATCGCCGACGAGCCCACGGCGTCGCTCGACGCCCAGGTGCGCGACGAGATCCTCGAACTGATCGTCGCCTTCGTGCGGCGCTCGGGTGCGAGCCTCATCTGGATCAGCCACGACCTCGGCGCCGTGCGCCGGTGGTGCGACCGCGTGGTCGTCATGCACCGCGGCGCGATCGTCGAGTCGGGGCCGACGGCGCGGGTGCTCGACGCCCCCGAGGCCGAGTACACGCGCACGCTCGTGGCCGCCATCCCGGCGCGCTCGCGCGCGAGCCGCGAAGGGGAGGAGCGCGCATGAGCGTCGCAGCTGAGAACGCGGTACTGGAGATGCATGACGTGAGCGTGTCGTTCACGTCGGGGGCGGGCGCGAAGCGGCGCACGGTGCGGGCCATGAACGAGGTGAGCCTGAGCGTCGCGCCCGGCGAGACCCTCGGCCTCGTCGGCGAGTCCGGATCGGGCAAGACGACGACCGCCGCCGTCGCGCTGGGCCTGCGCGCGCCCGACAGCGGCGACGTGCGCCTGCTCGGGCGTCCGATGAGCCGTTCCCGAAGGGCGACCGCGGGCAAGATCCAGGCCGTGCTGCAGCACCCGCACTGGTCGCTGAACCCGCGCCGTCGGGTGGGCGAGTCGGTGCGCGAGCCGCTCACCGTGGCGCGCCGTGACCTCGGCCGGGAGCAGCAGCGGGCGCGCGTCGGCGAGATGCTCGAGCACGTCGGCCTGAACCCGGGCTTCGCCGACCGCTACCCGCACGAGCTCTCGGGCGGGCAGCGGCAGCGGGTCTCGGTCGCACGCGCGCTCGTCACCGAGCCCCGCTTCATCGTCTTCGACGAGGCGGTGAGCGCGCTCGACGTCGCCGTGCAGATGCAGATCCTCGCGCTGATCCGCGAGCTGCAGCAGCAGCACCGCTTCGGCGCCCTCTTCATCTCCCACGACCTGGGAGCCGTGCAGCGGGTGGCGGATCGGGTCGCGGTGCTGTTCCGCGGCGACCTCGTCGAGACCGCCGGCACCGAGCAGTTCTTCGCGGCCCCGTCGCATCCCTACTCGCAACAACTCCTGGAGACTCTGTGAACACCGCATCCCAAGACCAGCACGCGCCCGACCAGTCCACCGGGCCCGCGCCCGCGCACGCGCTCGCCGCATTCGACCCCGGCATCGCCGTCGACTCGGCCCCGCGCCTCGCCGGCGCGCCCGTGTTCGGCGGTCCCGGCAACGGCGACTTCGCGCTCGTACCCGTGCGCAGCGAGGGTCGCGAGCGACTCGCCTTCGACTTCCCCGGGGTGCGCGTCGGCTCGGCGCACTACGCCGAGGGGCCGACCGGTGCGACCGTGATCCACCTGCCCGCCGGTGCGCGCACCGCGGTCGACGCCCGCGGCGGCGCGGTGGGGCTCTCGGGAGGCTACGACTTCAACCACGCCATCTGCCTCGCGGGCGGCTCGGTGTACGGGCTCGAGGCGGGAGCCGGAGTGAGCGACGCGCTGCTCGAGCGGTTCGAGAACCGCACCGGTTTCGCCGACCTGCAGCTCGTCTCCTCGGCGATCATCTACGACTTCTCGGCGCGCTCCACGTCCGTGCACCCCGATCGTGAGCTCGGCCGGGCCGCGCTCGAGTTCGCGGTCGAGGGCGAGTTCGCGCAGGGGCGAGCCGGCGCGGGCGTGAGCGCGTCGTCGGGCAAGGTCGACTGGGAGCGCACCGAGATCACCGGGCAGGGTGCGGCGTTCCGGCAGATCGGCGACGTGCGCATCCTGGCGATCGTGGTGCCGAACCCGGTCGGCGTCATCCTCGACCGCGCCGGGCGCGTGGTGCGCGGCAACTACGACGCCGCCACGGGGGAGCGCCGCCACCCCGTGCACGACTACGCGGAGGCGTTCGCCGAGCATCGGGCGGCCGAGACCCAGGCGGGCAACACGACGATCAGCGCGGTCGTCACGAACGTGAAGATGAGCGCGGTCGAGCTGAACCAGTTCGCCAAGCAGGTGCACAGCTCCATGCACCGGGGCATCCAGCCGTTCCACACCGACATGGACGGCGACACGCTCTTCGCGGTCACCACCGACGAGATCGACCTGCCCGCGAGCCCCGGCTCGTCGCGGGGCCGGCTGTCGGTGAACGCGACCGCGCTCGGCGCGATCGCCTCCGAGGTCATGTGGGATGCGCTGCTCGAGGCGGCGAAGTAGGGGATGGCGATGGAGATCATCACCGCCACCCTCACCGGGGCGTGCCCGCGCGAGCGCGGCGAGGAGCTCGGCACGCGCTTCGGCGCCGAGATCCGCGAGGCCGTCGACGGGTACCTCGGGTTCTTCGCCGTGCGCGGGCTCGCCGAGCCCCGGGTGCGCGAGATCGCGGAGAGCTGCTTCGCCGCGCTCCGGGCCTGGGCGCCGAACCTCGCCGACGAGCTCGAGGCGACGGCGCTCGCCGCCGAGGTGCCGCTCTGGCGGCTCGCAGCCCTGAACGCGCGCACGGAGGTGCTGGCCGTCGTCGAGCCCGATGCGGAGGGGGAGTGCTCGACCGCAGTCTTCGCGCCGGCCGGGTGGGCGCCGCCCGAGAGCATCCAGACGTGGGACTGGCACGAGCACCTGTGCCGGGCCGGTCTCGTCGTCTCGTACGCGCCGGATGCGCCGCGGCGCGAGGCGGCAGCCGGGGGAGTTGTAGCAGCCGGTGGCGCCGTTGCAGCCGGTGACACCGCCGCAGCCGGGGGCGCTGCGCCCGCAGCCCAGCCGCCGACCGGCCGGCCGCGCGCCTCGGCCGGGGTGGGCCGGGTCGCGATGTTCACCGAGCTCGGCGTGCTCGGCAAGATCGGGGTGAACGACGCCGGCCTGGCCGTGCACTTCAACATCCTGCATCACGCGTCCGACCGCGGCGTCGGGGGCGTGCCGGTGCACGCGATCGCGCGCCGCGTGCTCGACGAGGCGACGACGGTCGACGAGGCGGAGGCGATCATCCGTTCGGCTCGGGCGAGCGCCTCGACCGTCATCACGGTGCTCGCGCGCGGCGAGGCCGAGCATCGCGCCGCCTGCTTCGAGATCTCCTCGGAGCGCGTCGCGGCGGTGCGCCCCGACGCGGAGGGGTGGCTCGTGCACACGAACAACTTCCTGGCGCCCGAGCAGCTGCCCGGCGAGGCGACGCGCGACGCGTCGACGACGTACACCCGGCTCGAGCACGTGAGCGCGCAGCGCCCCCGCATGGCGGGCCTCTCGATCGAGCAGCGGGCGCGCGAGATGGCGGGCGAGGCCGGCGCGCTCGCCCCGATCTGCTTCCGCCCCGATCCCTCGGAGCCGCTGCACGAGCAGTGGTCGACGCTGCTCACGGTCGGCTTCGACCTGGTCGCGGGCGAGCTGGAGTACTACCCGGGGTCGCCCGTCGCCCTGGCCGAGCACGGCGCGCGCCGGTTCGGCTGAGGGGAGGGGCGGCCGGGCCCCGCCTCCGTGCGGGATCCGGCTTCGGTGGGACGTTCGACGCGCCGTCCGTCTCACCGAAGCCGAATCTCTCACCGATGCGCGGGCGCGCCGTCCACGTACGTCGCCACGACGTCGATCGCTGCGAGCTCCTGGGCCGAGAGGGCGAGCGGATCGGCGCCGAACACGGTGAAGGCCGCCCGCGCTCCGGGACGGATCACGCCCTCATCGTCCGAGCCGATGGCGCGCGCCGCGTGCGAGGTGTAGCCCTCGAGCGCCTGGCGCACGGTGAGCGCCTGCTCGGGCTGAATGGGGGCGAGCTCGGGGCGCGCCACCGGGAAGCGCAGGATCGACTCGGCCATCATCACCCGCGGGTCGTACGGCGTGACCGGCCAATCGCTGCCGAGCGCGAGCACGGCGCCCGAGTCGCGGATGTCGCGGCAGCGCCAGCCGTGCGCCGCCCGCTCCTCCCCGAGGCGCACCGACCAGTTGTCGGTGCGGTCGGCGCGCGTGTGCCGGGTTCCGTGGATGGGCTGCATGCTGGCGGCGACGCCGAGCCGGGCGAAGCGCGGCACCGTGCCGTCGGGGATCGTCTCGATGTGCTCGATGCGGTGCGCGGATCGCCGGGCGGCGTCGCCGAGCGACTCGATGGCGTCGAGCACGAATGCGACGCCCTGATCGCCGATCGCGTGCGTCGCCGTTGCGATTCCGCGCTCGGCGAAGAAGCGGAGCGCTGCGCGGTAGGCCTCGGGGTCGGTCCAGATGGAGCGGCGGCCCTGCCCGTAGCAGTCGGGTTCGTGCAGCCAGGCCGACCCGTTGTCGACGGTGCCATCGATCATGAACTTCACGCCCTCGACGCGCCACCTGCGGCCGTGCAGGCCCTGCACCGCCGCGATCTGCTCCAGCGCCTCCTGCGTCGACCCCGGCGGCACCATCGGCGAGAAGCGGAGCCGGATCGGCAGGTCGCCGCGCGACTCCAGAATCTCGAGCACTTCGCGGCTGCCGGGGTGGAAGTCCATGACGTGCGTGCCGGTGATGCCGCTCGCCGCCATCCCGTCGAGCACGACCGCGAGGCGATCGGCGAGCTCCTCGTGGCTCTCCGCGGGAATGCGATCCAGCACGAGGTCCATGGCGGCGAGCTCCAGCAGATACCCGGTGGGCGCGCCGTGCTCGTCGACGCCGACGGCCGACTCGTCGCGGAAGGTCTCGCGACCGGTGAGGCCGATCGCCTCGATGCCGGCGCTGTTGATCACCGCGGAGTGCGCGTCGCGCAGGCGGAGGAATGCGGGGTGGCCGTCGGCCGCCTCGTCGAAGAGCCTGCCGGTGAACCCGGTCTCGGTGAAGAGGTTCGGGTCGGTGCCCCAGCCGAAGATCCACGCGCCGGGGGCGGCGTCGGCCGCCGCGGCGGCGATGCGATCCTGCGCCTCGGCGAGCGTCAGGTCGGTGAGCTGCACGCCTCGGGTCAGCTCGAGCCCGAAGACGATGTGCGTGTGCCCGTCGACCAGGCCCGGCACGAGCGTGGCGCCGGGGTGCTCGGAGATCACGGTGCCGTCGCCGACGTGCGCGCTCAGTTCCTCGCGCCGGCCGACGCCGATGACGCGGCCGTCGCGGATGGCGACGGCGTTCGGGGCGGCGTTCGCGGCGGTGTTCGCGGCGGCATCGTCGGGGGCCTCGGTGAACGTGTGGACGCGGTCTGCGACGATCAGCCGGTCGGCGATGCCGGCGACTGCTGCGGGGAGCTGGGAGGGGGATGCGTGGGTCATGCGGGTCTCCGGATCAGTGCTGCTGGACGGGCGCGGTGTCGGGCTGCGCGGCCGCGGCCTTGGCGACGGGCACCGCGGTGGTGTTGCCCTGCTCGAACTTGCGGCTACGGCGTGCGATGACGAAGAGCGCCGCGGCGAAGATCGCGCTGGGAATGGACACGGTGATGGCGTACTGCAGCGGGGTGAGCAGGCCGACGAGCTGGCCGCCGACGAGGGGGCCGAACGCGACGCCGGCGAGGTAGAAGCCCGAGACGAGCACTCCGGTGCGCCCGGTGACGTCCATGATCGCGGCGAGCCCGGTGTACAGCACGAGGATCGCGCCGTACATGACGCCCCAGACGAGGATCGAGACGGTGTACGCGAGCGGCGTCGTGCTCGTGACCATGATGAACTTGGTGATCGTGCTGATCGCGATGATGAGCGCGAACGACCAGCTGCGTCCGAGCCAGCGCAGCGCGAGGGGGGCGAGCAGTGCGCCGACGAGCCCTCCGAGCACCTTGCCCGCGAGCAGCGAGCTGTTCGTCTCGGGCCCGATGTCCGACTGCTGCGCGAGCACGCTGGTCATCGAGTACACCATGTCCTCGGTGAGCGACCAGAGCAGGATCGACACGGCGAACACCAGCGCCGCGGCGCCGACGGTGCGTCGCACCCGACCGTCGCCGGTGTCGACGGCCCCGGTGGCGTCGAGTGCGCTGGCGGGGAGATTGGGCAGGCCGCCGGCGAGGAGGAGGCCGAAGACGCCCAGCGCGGCGATCACGATGAGCACGGTGCGCAGGTCGTTGTGGAAGACCGGCGCGATCGCGAGGAGGGCGGCGGCGCCGAGCCGGTTGATCACCATGATGCTGGTGACGGTGCGGTCGGGGTTGCGGGTCGATGAGGCCGCGGCGGTGCCGGTCGCGATCATGATGCCGGCGCCGATGCCGCCGACGATGAGGCCGATCATCACCGACGGGGTGGTGAGGACGGCCGCCGGGAAGCCGTAGCCGAGCACCATGAGCACGAGGCCGATGCGGCCGAGCTTGGGGCGGTCGGCGCGGGCGATGAACCGGTTGGTGACGAACATGGCGAGCGCGGAGCCCGCCGTCATTCCGGTGGCGAGCGCACCGGCGGCGGCGATGTCGACGCCGAGATCCTGCACCATCGCGGCGATGAGCACGGGCACGAGGTTCGCCGCCATGAGCGCGAACACCCAGGTGCCGACGAAGCCGAAGACGACTCTGCCGGTGAGAGCGGCGAGGCCGCTCGCGGCGGCGTTCGGGGGCGAGATGTTCGACATGGGACTCCTTCGTCGCGTGCGGTGTGCGTGCGGGAACGTTCCCGCAACGACAGCAAATATACGTCCCGCGGGGGCGCCGCGCAAGTCCCCGACGCCCCCACAACCGCCCGGCGCACCTACACTGAGGCTATGGCGAGCAGCGTTCCGGGTGTGACGATCGTCGACATCGCGCAGGCGCTCGGCATCTCGAAGACCGCGGTCTCGGCCGCCCTCCACGGGAGCGGGCGCGTCTCCGAGGCCACGCGGTCCCGAGTGCTCGCCCAAGCCGAGGCGATGGGGTACGTCTCGAACCGCGCCGCGCAACGCCTGCGCGGCGGGCGGCACGGCGCCATCGGTCTCAGCGTGCCGCACGACGTGCGCGAGCTCTCGTTCTACATGGAGCTCGCCTTCGGCGCAGCGGCCGCCGCCTCGGAGGCCGGAAGCGACCTGCTGCTCCTCGCCGACACGGGCCGCGGGGCCGCCCGCAGACCCAGCACCGACGGCGTGATCGTCGTCGATCCCACGCCCGCCGCGTTCCCGCGCCTCGTGGAGCGCGTCGGCCCGGTTCCCCTGGTCTCCGTCGGCGAATACGTCGGCCCCGATCAGGATCGGGTCTCGGCCTGGATCGCGGCCGACCATCGATCGCTCATCGCCGAGGCGCTCGACGCGCTGACCGACGAGGGGGTCGTCGCGCCCGCGCTCGTCGCACTGCCAGCCGACCGCGAGCCCGCCTGGGCGCACGACGTCGCCGAGGGCTACCGCGCCTGGTGCGCCGCCCACGGGGCGTCGCCGCTGCTGCTGCGGTCGGTGCTCGACCCCTCCGAAGCCGAGCTGCGCGCCACGATGCAGCGGGCCGTCGACGCCCGCTGCGACGGCATCGTCTGGGTGGCCCAGGGCCTCGTGCTCCGCGCGCTCGCCGCCCAATCGACCGAGGATCGCGCTGCGGCCCCCGCACCCCGGCTCACCATGGCGACGATGGCCGCCGAGCCCGGGGCTCCGGGGGTCACCGGGGTGGATCTCCGGGCCCGCGAATACGGCCGCTCGGCCGTCAGGCTGCTCCTCAGGGTGCTCGACGGGGCGGTCGCCCCGGGCACGCACGAGGTGCACGACGCCCGGGTGATCCGCCCCGCGTGATTCAGGCCGCGGCGAGCAGCTCCCGCACCCGCGGCATCACCGCTGCGGCGTAGAGCTCGACGCTCTCCATGAGCTGCCGGTGGGGCATCGTGCCGTTGGCGTACTTGAGGTCGAACCGATCGGCCCCCAGCGTGCGCACCGTCGCGGCGATGCGCTGGGCGACCGTCTCGGGCGAGCCGACGTAGAGCGATCCGGTGTCTGCCTCGCGCTCGAACTCGGCTCGCGTGGTGCGAGGCCAGCCGCGTTCGGCCCCGATGCGGTTGCGGTTCGCCTCGAAGTGCGGCCACAGCTGCTCGCGCGCCTCCGCATCGGTCGCCGCGACGTGCCCGGGGGAGTGCACGCCGAGCGGCATCGGGGCGCGGCCGAGTTCCGCCTGCGCTCGCCGGTACAGATCGGCGAACGGGGTGAAGCGAGACGGGTCGCCGCCGATGATGGCGAGCATCATCGGAATGCCGGTGCGCACCGAGCGCACCACCGATTCGGGGCTGCCGCCGACCCCGATCCAGGCGCGCACGCCGTCGGGCTGCTCCGTCTTCGGGTAGACGTGCTGGTCGACGAGCGGGGCGCGGTGCCGGCCCGACCACGTCACCGGATCCTCCTCGCGCAGGCGGGCGAACAGGTCGAGCTTCTCGGTGAACAGCGCCTCGTAGTCGTCGAGGTCGTAGCCGAAGAGCGGGAACGACTCGATGAACGACCCGCGGCCGAGCACCGCCTCAGCGCGCCCCGAGCTCACCGCGTCGAGCGTGGCGAAGCGCTCGTACACCCGCACGGGGTCGTCGCTCGAGAGCACGGTCACCCCGGTGCCGAGCAGGATGCGCTCCGTGCACCCCGCGATCGCGGCGAGCACGATCTCGGGCGATGTGAGCGCGAAGTCGTCGCGGTGGTGCTCGCCGAGCGTGATCGCGTCGACGCCCAGCCGGTCGGCGAGCACCGCCTGCTCCACGACGTCGCGCAGCACCTGCGCGTGCGTGGCGCGCTCGCCCGCGTCGTCGACGGTGACGTCGCCGAACGTGTCGAGGCCGAGAACGAGCTGGTCGGGGGTGGCGCCGGCGACGGCGCGGAGTGCGGTCATGCCGGTGGCAACGCTGCGCGGACGCCCGCTATTCCGCGGGGCGGGCGGCGCGGTGGCGCCGGCGGGCGGTGCGGTGGCGCTGGCGGGCGGTGCGCCGCGACTACCCGCGGCGGCTCGACGCGATGAAGCCGATGGCGGCGGCGGCGACGCCGAAGGCCGCGGCCCCGACCCAGTGCACGCCGAGCGCGAGGAGCGCGGCGACGGCGGCGGCGATGAGGCAGAGCTCGAACAGCGCCTGCGCGAAGCGGTCGACGCGCAGCACCGGCTTCGGCGAGAGGAAGAGCGCCCACAGCAGCACGGCGAGCACGAACAGGCCGAGGCCGGTGAGGATGCCCGGGAACGGCCGCGGCCAGGCGAGGAACCCCCACACCGTGACGATCACGATGGCGGCGAGCTGGAACAGTCCGCGCGCGAGCTGGAGCGCCGGGCGGGCGGTGTGCGGGGCGGGTGCTGGGGAACTACTGGTCACCGGCCCAGTCTACCGTCCGCCTTCCGCACCGCCGCCCGCCGCCCCGCCCGCCCACCGCCGCCCCTCCCGCCCACCGCCGCTCCCCCCGCCCACCGCCGTCCCGGCTCGCCCGCCCACCGCCGTCACGGCCCGCCCTTTGCGAGAGGGGTCATTTCGGGAGGGTGTTGCTCTCGACAGCGAAGGCGACACGCTCCGAAAGTGACCCCGCTGCGGTGGGGGCGGGCGCTGGGCGGCGGTGGTTCAGCGCGGAGACGCGCGAGTGGTTCATTCGAGCAACGCTGAATATTGTGATGGCATAGACCACCGTGCCCGCGCTGCGCGACGAGCGACCGCACGACACCGAACCGAGGAGCCATGATGACCACGGCGACGCTGCGCGTCCTGGACGCGCACGGCGGGTTCTCCGCGCCGCAGCGCGTCGCGTGGAGCGGAGGCCGGTTCACCGCGGTCGGCGCGGACGGCGCCGCGAGCACCGGCGCCAGCGCAGTGCACTCCACCGCTGCCAACTCCGCCGCCGCCAATACCGCCACCACCACCGCCCCCAACACCGCCCCCACCATCGCCACCACCACCCCCGTCATCCCCGCCGACGCCCTGCTGCGAACGGCGGGCTGGATCATCCCGGGCCTCGTCGACGCCCACATCCACGCCGCCTGGCACGCGTTCGACGCGGCCGACCGCGCTCGGCTCGACGTGGAGCAGACGCGGCGGGCGACGGCGGAGGCGCTCGCGCGCACGCTGCGCGCCGGGGTGACCAGTGCGCGCGACGCGGGCGGGTTGAGCGTCGGCGACCGCGACCGCATCCCGGCCGGCGAGCGGCCCCGGGTCGCATGCTCGGTCGCGCTGATCGATCGGGCGCGCGCCGACGCCGCGGGCGGCCTCGACCGCGCGGTCGAGGCGGTGCTCGAGGCGGGGGCGACGTGGGTGAAGCTGGTCGCGACGGCGGGCGTTGCGGCCCCGGCCGGGGCGGCGCTCGAGCCGCACTTCTCGGCGGCGGAGTGCGCGTCGGCGGTGCGTCGCGCCGAGTCTGCGGGCGCCGCGGTGATGGTGCACGCGTGGGGCGGCGAGGCGATCGATTTCGCGGTCGCGGGTGGTGCGGCGAGCATCGAGCACGGCATCTTCCTGACCCCCGAGCAGGCCGCACGGGCCGCGGATGCGGGTACCGTGTTCGTGCCGACGCTGCGCATCTACCGTCTGGTGCGGGGCATGATCGCGGACGGGCGGCTTCCGCGGGAGTTCGGTCCGCGCGTCGATCGGGCGGTCGCCCGGCATCCGAACGCGGTGCGCACCGCCCGCGATCACGGCGTCGGCATCGCGCTCGGCACCGATTACGGCACGGCGGCGCAGCACGGCGCGAACCGGCTCGAGTTCGACGCGCTCGTCGCTGCGGGCCTCAGCGCGCAGGAGGCGCTGGTCGCGGCGACGCGCACGGGTGCCGCGCTGCTCGCCCGGGCGCCACGGGCCCTTCAGGCGCCGGATCCCGCGGCCCCGAGCGGCGCCGCCCCGACGGGTGCGATCGCGCCCGGTGCGGTCGCCGACGCCGTGCTGCTGTCTCGCGATCCGCGCGAGCCCGGCGCCCTGTCGAACCCGGCTTCGATCGTCGGCGTGCTGCTCGACGGGCGCCTGATCGATCCGCATCTTCCTTCGTCATCCACTGTTCCCCGAGAGGATCTCCCGTGACCCCCGCCCGCAGTTCCCACGAACGCCCGAACCGCCGCCCGAACCAGCGCCCGAACCGCCGCCCCGCCGCCCGCATCGCGTCGGCGGCCGCAGCCGTGCTCTCCGCCGCGCTCCTCCTCAGCGCCTGCGCGGGCGGCTCCGATTCTGCGGCGGGCGGTTCGGCCGCCTCCGAGACGCCGGTGAGCGGCGGCACGCTCGAGTTCGGCCGGGTGGCGGCCGTCACCGATCTCGACCTGAACCAGCAGATCACGGCGAACAATGCGTTCGCGATCGACAAGATCTTCGAGCCGCTGGTGAGTTTCGACGCCGAGGGCCGCATCGTGCCGTGGCTCGCGGAGTACGAGTCCTCCGCCGACGGGCTGACGTACGTGTTCACCCTGCGCGACGGGCTGACGTTCTCGAGCGGCGCGGAGGTCGCTCCGGCCGATGTGGTGTTCTCGCTCGAACGGCACATCGAGGTGGGCGGGCCGCTGCCGCTCGAGGCGCCCATCGCGTCGATCGTCGCGTCGGGGGATCGGGAGGTCACGATCACGCTGCGCGAGCGATACACCCCGTTCCTCTCCGAGCTCGCGAGCTTCTCGAACGGCGTCTTCCCGGAGGATTTCGGGGGAGTGAGCGAGGAGGAGTTCTTCCAGAACCCCGTCGGCACGGGTCCGTTCGTCGTCGACTCGTGGGATCCGAACGGGGATCTCGCGTTCGTGCGGAACGAGCACTACTGGCAGGAGGGCAAGCCCTACCTCGACTCGCTGGTGTACAAGCTGGTCGCCGACGACACGCAGCTGCAGCAGCAGCTCTCGGCGGGGCAGCTCGATGCGATCGACGACGTGCCGGCGGCGAACGCGGGTCAGGTCGACGCGGGGGGCGGCACGGTGCTCTCGCAGACGAGCGGCTGGTCGACCGAGCAGGTCTTCTTCAACACGCAGCGGGAGCAGTTCGCCGATGTGCACGTGCGCCGGGCCGTGGCTCTCGCGCTCGATCGTGAGGGCATCACGCAGGCGACCACGTTCGGCACCGCCGAGGTGGCGAACGCCCTGCTGCCGCCGACCATCACCGATTCGGCGAACGACACGGTGGAGCCGCTCGACTTCGATGTCGAGGCGGCGCGGGCGGAGCTCGCGAAGTCGCGCTACCCCGATGGGTTCTCCGTGACGCTGCTGCTCGCGAGCAGCGACTCGCAGCGGGCGCAGATCGCGCAGATCGTGCAGGAGTCGCTGGCGCAGATCGGCATCGACGTCGAGATCGAGCAGCTCGACATCGCCGTATTCCGCGAGCGCTTCTTCGCCTACGACTACGACTTCATGCTCAACAGCGGGCAGTCCGATGCGCCGGATCCGAACGGGTTCATCACGTTCCAGGCCGACCCCGAGGGTTTCAGCAAGTCGTACTGGACGCATTACGCGAACGATCGCGTCACCGAGTTGATGCGGCAGGGGCGCAGCACGCCCGAGGGCGACGACCGCACGGAGATCTACCGCGAGATTCAGCAGACGCTCGCCGACGAGGTGCCCTACATCCCGCTGTTCTTCCCGGCGAACCTGAAGGCGACCCGCGACGACGTGCACGGCTTCACCGTGCTCCCGAACGGCAGCGTGCAGTTCGCCGACGTCTGGGTCTCGGGCGGCGCCCGCTAGCGGGGTGCACGGGGGAATCGCGATGAGACGAGCTGCAGGGGCGGTCGGGCGTGCGCTGGTGCGCACGGCGCCGGTGATGCTCGGCGTGGTGATCGCGGTGTTCTTCCTGCTGCGACTCGTGCCGGGCGATCCCGCCGCCATGATCCTCGGAGAGCGGGCGACGCCCGAATCCGTGGCCGCGCTGCGCGCGGAGCTCGGGCTCGATGCGCCGCTCTGGGTGCAGTTCGCCGGCTTCCTCGGGCAGGTCGTGCTCCACTTCGACACGGGTGATTCGCTCGTCAGCGGCGTCTCGACGCGCGAGCTCGTGCTCGCGACGGCTCCGGTGAGCGCCGGCATCGTGGCACTCGCGCTGCTGCTGGCGGTGCTCATCGCGGTGCCGCTGGCGCTCGTCGCGGCACTGCGCCGCGACGGGTGGGCGGATCACCTGGTGCGGATCGTGCCCGCCGTCGGCATGGGCATGCCGTTGTTCTGGCTCGGCCTGCTGCTCATCATCGTGTTCGCGGTGCAGCTCGGCTGGTTCCCGGTCGGGGGCGTGGGATCGGGGCCGGGCGAGCCGCTCCGCAGCCTCTTCCTGCCCGCGCTCGCCGTCGCGCTCGGCATGGCGCCTCCGCTGATCCGGTCGCTGCGCGCCCAGCTCGTCGATGCGCTGGAGGCCGACTTCGTGACGACGCTGCGGGCGGCGCAGGTGCCGGAGCGACGGATCGTCTGGCGGCACGTCATGCGCAGTGCGGCGCTGCCGACGCTCACCCTGCTCGGCGTGAACACGGCGTACCTCATCGGGGGCACGCTCGTGGTCGAGCGCGTCTTCGGCATCAACGGGGTCGGCTCGCTGCTCTTCCAGTCGATCGGCACGCGCGACTTCCCGGTGGTGCAGGGCGTGGCCCTGTACTGCGCGTTCGCGGTCGTCGTGGTGACGGCGATCACGGAGGCGCTGGCGAGCGTGCTCGACCCGCGGCTGCGGAAGCTCGGGGGGACGCGATGAGGGCGTCGACCCCGGGCGGCCCCGGGGCCGGAGGCGGCCGAGGCGGCCGAGGCGGCCGAGGCGCCCGAGCGCGGCTCTCGCCGGCGTTCACCGCCGGCGCGATCCTCACCGCCCTGCTGATCGCGGTCGCGCTCGCCGCACCGCTGCTGGCGCCGTACTCGCCCACGGATCAGCAGCTGGGGCAGGGGCTGCTGCCGCCGTCGCCCGAGCACTGGTTCGGCACGGATCAGCTCGGCCGCGATGTGCTGTCGCGCATGCTCTTCGCGGCGCGCACCGATTTCGGCATCGCCGCGACGGCCGCTCTGGCGCCGTTCGTGATCGGCGTGACGGTGGGCCTCGTCTCGGGGTACTTCGGGGGCGCGGTCGACTGGGTCGCGTCGCGCGTCACCGAGACCGTCATCGCCTTTCCCTTCTACGTGCTGGTGATCGCGCTGGTCTTCGCCCTGGGTGCGGGGGCCGAGGGCATCGTGGTGGCGTTCGCGCTCGTCGGCTGGGTGGGCTATGCGCGGGTGCTGCGCGCGATGACGGCGGCGCTGCGCGATACCGGGTGGGTGCGCAGTGCGCGGGGCGGCGGGCTCTCCCACGCGCGCGTGCTGGTGCGGCACGTGCTGCCGAATGTGCTGCCGCAGGCCGTCGTGCTGCTCGCGACCGAGATCGTGCTCATCATGGTCGCCATCGTGACGCTCGGCTATCTCGGGCTCGGCGTGCGCCCGCCGACCCCCGACTGGGGCACGATGATCGCCGACGCCCAGCCGTTCGTGACGACGCAGTGGTGGCTCGCCGCAATCCCGGGTCTCGCCGTCGTGCTCACCGGCGTCGCGCTGTCGCTGCTCGGCGACGGGATCGGAGATCTGCTGCGGGTGGGCGCGGCGCGCACCGCACGCGGAGGAGAGCGGGGCGGTGATCGGCGCGGAGTGCGCGGTGTGGATCGCGTCGCGATGCACGGCGCGGTGCGCGGCGCCGTCCGTGTCGCCGGGCTGCGGATCGCCGCGGAGGGCGGAGCCCCGCTCGTCGGCCGGGGCGCCGCCGTCGATCTCGAGGTGCGCCCGGGGGAGTCGCTCGGCATCGTGGGCGAGTCGGGATCGGGCAAGAGCCTGACGCTGCGCGCGATGCTCGGCATGCTGCCGGGCGGTGCGCGTGCGGCTGCGGGGTCGGTCGCCGTCGGTGGGCCGGTGGGCATGGTCTTCCAGGAGCCGCTCACCGCGCTCGACCCGCTCACGCGCGTGGGCGGCCAGCTGCTCGCCGCCGTGCGGGCCGCCGAGCCGCTGATCACGCGCCGAGATGCAGCGGGCCGGGTGCTCGATCTGCTGGCGCAGGTGCGTCTGCCCGATCCGCCGCGCATCTCGCGCTCCTACCCGCATGAGCTCTCGGGCGGTCAGCGGCAGCGGGTCGTCATCGCGCTCGCGCTCGCCGGCTCGCCCGCGGTGCTGCTCTGCGACGAGCCGACCACGGCGCTCGACGTGACCGTGCAGCGCGAGGTGCTCGACCTGCTGCGACGTCTGCGCGCGGAGCGCGGGCTGACGCTCGTGTTCGTCTCGCACGATCTCGCCGTGGTGGCCGAGATGTGCGACCGCCTGGTCGTCATGGCGCACGGCGAGGTGGTGGAGTCGGGGCCGGTGGCCGACGTGCTCGCGTCTCCCGCGGCGGCGGAGACGCGCGCGCTGCTGGCGGCGGCGCCGACGCTGCCCGAGCTCGCGGATCCCGTGGCCGAGGCGCCGGCGCACAGCCGAATCGGGGTCGTCGCGGGCGAGCCCGCCGCGGCCCGGGTGCTGCTCGAGGTGCGCGACGCCCGGGTGCGGTACGCAGACTTCGATGCCGTCGACGGGGTGTCGCTGCGGCTCGGGGCCGGGTCGGCGCTCGGCATCGTGGGGGAGTCGGGATCGGGCAAGACCACGCTCGCTCGCGCCATCGCCGGCCAGGTGCGCCTCGCCGAGGGCGGCGTGCTGCTCGACGGCGCCGTGCTCGGGGCGCGCCGCAGCCGGGCGCAGCTGCGGCGGATCCAGCTCGTGCCGCAGGATCCCTTCTCGTCGCTGACGCCTCGTCGCAGCGTGGGCGGGGTGCTCGACGAGGTGCTGCGCGACGCCCCGGGTGTCGACACCCCGGGCTCCGCGGCAGCCGATCGCGCCGCTCGGGTGCGCGAGCTGCTGCGCCGCGTGGGCCTCGACGCCGACATCGCCGGCGCCGCACCCGATCGCCTGTCGGGCGGTCAGCGGCAGCGGGTGGCGATCGCTCGGGCGCTCGCCGCCGATCCGCGGGTGCTGGTCGCCGACGAGCCCACCTCGGCGCTCGACACGACCGCTCGCGGGCGCATCATCGACCTGCTGCGAGGCCTCCGCGACGATCTCGGGCTCGGCGTCATCGTGGTCTCCCACGACCTCGGCGTCGTGCACGAGCTGTGCGACCGGGTGCTGCTGATGCGCGGCGGCTCCGTGGTGGAATCGGGCGACCGCGCGTTCTTCGCGGCGCCGCGCTCGGAGTACGGGCGCGAGCTGCTCACCTCGGTCGTGCGCCTCTAGCGGCCCACCCGATGCGCGGCGCCGGCGCGCGCCCTGCCGACCCGCCGCCGGGCGGGGTATGCGCGATCATTGCGCGGTCAGGGCGAGCGCTTGGTACTCTGCATGGGACAGCCATCGGAAGGACGGCGCCATGGACGGCCTCATGAACTGGATCGAGCGTCTGCTCGACGGCTCGCTGTTCGATGGCGGAATCTTCCTGATCATCGGCGTGGTCGGCGGCGTGCTGCTGCTGGTCTCGCTGCTGCTCGACGGCATCTTCGACGCGTTCGACTTCGGAGACGGCCCCCTGAGCCTGACGACGATCGCCGCATTCACCGCGATCTTCGGGTTCGCGTCGTTCGCGAGCGTCGGAGCCGGCATGTCGACCCCGGTCGCGACGATCGTCGGTGCCCTCTCCGGCCTGCTCGGCGCCGCGGCCGCCTGGTGGCTCTCCCGCGCGATTCGCGGAGCGGAGTCGAACACGGCCGTCAGCGGCACCGACCTCGTCGGCTCGACGGGAGCCGTCGTGCTCGCCATTCCCGCGAACGGCCTCGGCGAGGTGGCCGTGACGCGGCACGGCGAGCGGATCTCGCTCTCGGCCGCCGCCGAGTCGCCCGTGCCGCGCGGCGCCCTCGTGCGCGTCGTGCAGGTCGTCACCTCGACCTCCGTGCGCGTCGAGCCCGTGCTCCCCGAAACCCACGCCCAACCGTCAGACCGAACGGAGACGTAATGTTCCTCGCAAGCCCGGCGATCGTCGGCATATTCGGCGCGGTGATCGCCCTCGTGCTGATCGCTCTCGTCATCATCAAGCGGTATCGGATCGCGAAGCCGGATGAGGCGATCATCGTGACCGGAGGCAAGGGCAAGGAGGTCGTCGACGCCGCGGGCAACCGGGGCCGCGACCTGTCGGGGCAGAAGGTCGTGACGGGCGGCGGCGTCTTCGTCGTGCCGTTCGTGCAGAAGTCGTTCACGATCTCGCTGCGCTCGCGCCGGCTCTCGATCACGACGGAGGCGCAGACGACCGACGGCATCACGATGCAGGCCCAGGCGGTCGCCGTCGTCAAGGTCGGCGGAACGCAGGAGATGATCCGCGCGGCCGCGCAGCGCTTCCTCTCGAACTCGGATGAGATCGACGAGTCGACGCAGGAGGTGCTCTCGGGCTCCCTGCGATCCATCATCGGCGGGCTGACCGTGCTGCAGATCATCCGCGACCGCGCGGTCGTCGCGCAGAGCGTGCTCGAAGCCGCTGAGGAGGCCCTCACGAAGCAGGGCCTCGTCGTCGACACGCTGCAGATCCAGGAGATCCGCGACGGCGCCGACTACATCGCGAACATCGGGCGCCCCGAGGCGGCGAAGGTGCGCCAGGCGGCCGACATCGCCGAGACGAACGCGTACCAGGCGTCGCAGGAGGCGAAGATCGCGGCCGAGCAGGTGCTCGTCGACCGCAACCGCGAGCTGAAGCTGCGCCAGGCGGCGGTGCAGGTGGAGACGGACAAGGCGACGGCCCAGGCATCGGCGGCTCAGCCGCTCGAGCAGGCGATCCAGCAGCAGGCGATCGTCGAGCAGCAGCAGATCACCGCCCAGAAGGAGGTCGCGCTGAAGACGGAGCAGCTGAACGCCGACGTGCGCGCCGTCGCCGAGGCGGAGGCCTACCGGGTCGAGGCGCTCGCGAAGGCGGAAGCGGCGGCATCGGTGTCGGCGGCCGAGGGCCGCGCGAAGGCGGTGGAGCGCGAGGGCGTCGCGAGCCGCGTCGCGCGTATCGCCGCGGCCGAGGCGCTCGAGGCCGAGGGCCGCGCCGAGGCGGCCGCCCTCGAGGCGAAGGGTACGGCCGAGGCCACGGCCATCGATGCGCGCGCCCGTGCGCTCGAGACCCAGTCGCAGGCGGTGCTCGCCCAGGAGCTCATCCACCTGCTCCCCGAGATCGCGACGGAGTACGCGCGCGCCATCGGCGCGATCGAGCACATGACGGTCGTGTCGGCGGACGGCACGTCGAAGGTCGCCGGGGAGGCGATGGGCAACATCAAGGGTCTGCTGGAGATGGCGAAGGACACGGTCGGCATCGACCTCGCCGGGATGCTCAACGGCGCGGTGTCGGGCGGCGCGGCGGGCGCAGCCGCGGGCCGCGCATCGCGCGACGTCTCGGAGGGGCGTCGTGCCGAGCGCCGCGCCGACGATCGCGAGGAGAGCGCGTCGCGCCGGGAGCGCACCGCCGGAGACCACGGAGCCGGGTACGGCGACAGCGGATCCGCCGATCGGTTCGATTCCGCCGCCGAGTCGGATCGCGAAGCCCTGTCCGAGAGCGCGCGTCGTGCCGCGAGCAGCGCGGCGACCGCAGCGTCCGCGGCCGCCGATGCCGCCGACGGCGCGGCGAACGCGGCCGGCGACGCGGCGCAGTCGGCGGAGGACGCCGCCGAACGCGCGGCGGCGGCTCTCGCCGATCGGGCGCGAGGCTTCGCAGCGGGCTCGCAGTAGGCCTTCCGAGGCCTCTCTCGTGAACGGTGCAGAATAGGGGCATGCCCTCACGCAACCCGCAGTCGCTGACCTCGGAGGTCGACTCCGTGCTCGGGCCGGCGCCGGCGGAGTACGGGCAGCCCGAGGTGGTGGTGCTCCGGTTCCGGCGGCACGGGCGCAGGCTCGTGCTGCCGGTGCTGGTGCTCGTGGCGCTCGCGGCTGCCGGTGGCTACTGGATCGGCACGTTCGCGGAGGGCTGGATGAACGCGCTCGCAGCGTGCGGCGCGATCGTGCTCGCGCTGCTGCTGGGCGTCTTCCCCCTGCTGCGGTGGCTGACCTGGCGCACCACGGTCACTTCTCGTCGGGTGATCCAGCGACAGGGCGTGTTCTCGCGCCACCGCAGCGAGGTCTCCTTCGTGCGCACCCGCGAGGTGCGCACACGGCGCACGCTCGTGCAGCGCCTCTTCGGCTCCGGCGACCTCGACCTGTACGTCGGCGCCGAGCGCACGACGATTCCCGACGTGCCCGGGGTCGGGGTGGCGGCCGATGCGCTGCAGGAGCTCGTCGAGCGCAACTACGCGCACGCGACGCGCGTCGAGCGGAGACTGGCCGAGCAGCACCCGGTGTCGAACGTGGTGTTCACCGACCCGATGAGCTGAGGGGCGGGTCCGAGGAGTGGGGCGCGGTCGCGCGCGACGCCGCGTCCGCCCCGCTACGTCGTGCGCGCGATCAGCACGTCGATGAGGTCGCCCGCGAGCTTCACGAGGCGCGCGATCTCGTTCTCGTCACGATCCACCCAGCGGCACTCCGGGTCGCCGACCGGCACGAAGTTCTCGTGGCGCTCCCACACCATCAGCGTGCGCTCCGCGCCCAGCACGTACTGCTGCCACCACACCTGACGCAGGTACTGGCGGGGGATCGACCGCCACTCCTTGTTCGTCGTCTTGATCTCCGCGAGTTCGACGACGCCGGTGCCGCGAAACGCCAGCCCGTCGGGAGTCGCGAGATGCCTGAGATCGGTCTCGGCGTGGAACAGCGCCTGGCTGGGCTCGATCTCGTACTCGCGCAGCACCCACGACGCGATCTCGGGCTCACGGAGCTTGCCGTGCTCGGTGTAGACGTTGCCGCTGAACCGGCTTCCATGCAGCTTCTCGTGAGCTGCGGCTGCGATGGAGCGAGGAGTCGAGAGTTTCGCGACGTCGGTGGCGGTGATGCCGCGAGCGCGGGCTCGCATCCACGCCATGCGATCCGACCCGTCGGTCACGATGCGCTGGAGGTGGAGTGGAGCAGGTGCGAACACCCCTCCAGTTTCTCACGTCCCCGCACGCAGACGACGCAACTCGCTGAGAGGGAGCACGGCGGCGGTCTGCGACCGGTGCAGCGGCCGCGGTCATCGCGGCGCAGATGCAGGGATCGCATAGCTGCTCCATCGAAAAACGCTGGTTTCAGAGGTTTGGATCATGGAAAACGCAGGTGACGTGGCTATTCTGAAGCCCGGAGTTATCGAGGTCGGCTGAGAGGATCATCCCGAGCGTATGGAAGCACAAGGACTGCAGCGCGCGGACGGCAGCAAGATCCGCGCCCTGGTCGTCGACGACGAGGAATCGATCACCCAGCTCGTCGCGATGGCTCTGCGCTACGAGGGGTGGGAGGTCGAGACCGCCGCGACGGGGCAAGAGGCTCTCGACACGATGCGCTCGTTCGCGCCCGACGTGGCGGTGCTCGACATCATGCTCCCCGACTTCGACGGCATGCAGCTGCTCGCCCGCCTGCGATCGGCGGGGCAGATGTTCCCGGTGCTGTTCCTGACCGCACTCGACTCGGTCGAGGATCGCGTCAACGGATTGACGGCCGGAGGCGACGACTACGTCGTCAAGCCCTTCAGTCTCGAGGAGCTCATCGCCCGGCTGCGCGGTCTGGTGCGCCGCTCGCAGCTCACCCTCGCGCAGCAGCCGGACCCGGTGCTGCGGGTCGGGGATCTGACGCTGAACGAGGACAGCTACGAGGTGGAGCGCGCGGGCGAGCCGATCACCGTGACGAACACCGAGTTCGAGCTGCTGCGGTATCTGATGCGCAACCCGAACCGCGTGCTCTCGAAGGCGCAGATTCTGGATCGCGTCTGGGCGTACGACTTCACCGGCAAGTCGACCGTCGTCGAGCTGTACATCTCGTACCTGCGCAAGAAGATCGACGCCGGCCGCGTGCCGATGCTGCACACGGTGCGGGGCGCGGGCTACATGCTCAAGCCGGCGGCTTGAGCATCGCAAGAGCATCGCTCTTGCGCAGCCCGCGGCGCGGCTTCGCCGCGGCTCACGGAGCGCAGCGAGGAGTGGCGGGCTACATGCTCAAGCCGGTGGCTTGAGCATCGCTTTCGTTGAAGGAGAACATCTCTGCCTGACACGTGAAGCGAAGGCGGGATCGGGGCTGACGGTTTGCTGGTCGGGTCTGGCAGCAACCGCGGCGAAGCCGCAGTTGCCGGAGGCAAGCCGGCAGCCCCGATCCCGCCTTTGCGTTCCCAGAGGTGAACTGGTAGAGTCTCCCGTGGCCCAAGACCGCCGGTAGGATCCGCGAGGATCCCGGAACGTTCGCGAAAGCGAAGACCTGCGCAGGTGCAGAACTCCTTGAGTACGGGATCTCGATCCCGGTCTTCTGAAGCTCCGTGCATGCGCGCCGGAGCTTTTCTCGTTTTCGGGAGTCCCGAACGAATCGCTCCGAGCGGCGCGGCCCCCGAGCGGCAACCGCCGCGCGGGTACGACAAGTTAGGGAGCGCCATGGCTACGAAGGACGCTACGGTCACCGATCTTCAGCAGAAGTTTGAAGAGTCGAACGCCGTTCTGCTGACTGAGTACCGCGGACTTTCGGTTGCTGAGCTGCGGGAACTCCGCGACGGCATCCGCGAGCACGCGACGTACGCTGTGGCGAAGAACACGCTGACGAAGATTGCGGCCAACAACGCCGGGATCACCGCTTTCGATGACGAGCTCGCCGGTCCTTCGGCTCTCGCCTTCGTGCACGGTGACACCGTCGCGGTCGCAAAGTCGCTGCGTGACTTCGCCAAGGCACACCCTCTTTTGGTGGTGAAGGCGGGCTACTTCGATGGCAACGCCATGACCGCCGCTGAGGTAGGCAAGCTTGCCGATCTCGAGAGCCGCGAGGTGCTGCTGGCCAAGGCCGCAGGCGCCATGCAGGCTGCTCTGGTCGGTGCTGCACAGCTGTTCGCCGCCCTGCCCGCCAAGGCCGCCCGCGGCTTCGGTGCGCTGCAGGAGAAGCAGGACGCGTAAGACTCGGCTCACGCCGGATCGGTTATACAACCCCGCCCGTGCGCTTCGCGCACAGGCACACATCAAGGAGAAACATTATGGCTAAGCTTTCCACCGAAGAGCTGCTCGAGCAGTTCAAGGAGCTCACCCTCATCGAGCTCTCCGAGTTCGTCAAGGCGTTCGAGGAGACCTTCGACGTCTCCGCCGCTGCTCCGGTCGCCGTTGCTGCTGCTCCGGCCGCCGCTGCTGAGGCCGTCGAGGAGAAGGACGAGTTCGACGTCGTCCTCGAGTCGGCTGGCGACAAGAAGATCCAGGTCATCAAGGTCGTGCGCGAGCTGACCGGCCTGGGCCTCGGCGAGGCGAAGTCGCTCGTGGAGGAGGCTCCCAAGAACGTGCTCGAGGGCGCGAAGAAGGAAGCCGCTGAAGAAGCGAAGGCGAAGCTCGAAGAGGCAGGCGCGGGCGTCAAGCTCGTCTGATTCGCTGTGATGGGGCTCACGCGCTGAGTCTCGTTTCCTGCGGGGGCAGGTTCACCGAGAGGTGAACCTGCCCTTGCTGTTTCTACCGGGAGCAACGCTGGAGTTCGCTTCCCGGAAGTGGTAATTTGAGGCGGCCGCACCGGTCGACCCAGCTCTCGAGCGTCGACTGCGGCGCAGCTCGCAGAAAGGATCCCCCGTGGCCCTTATCGCCCTGACGCTTCGACATGCGAGGCAGTACTGGCCCTTCATCGTCGCCGTGCTCGTGCTCCAACTGCTGTCGACGATCGCAGCGCTCTGGCTGCCGAGCCTGAATGCCCAGATCATCGATCAGGGCATCGCCCAGGGCGACACGGGATTCATCTGGAGCACCGGCGGCACGATGCTGCTGGTGTCGCTCGGGCAGGTCGCCACCGCGGTGATCGCCGTGTACTTCGGCGCGCGCACCTCGATGGGCGTCGGCCGTGACCTGCGCCGCGAGGTGTACCGCAAGGTCGACTCGCTGAGCACGCTCGAGGCCACGAAGTTCGGGGCGGGCACGCTGATCACCCGCGGCACGAACGACGTGCAGCAGATTCAGATGCTCGTGCTGATGACGCTGAACTTCATGGTCACGGCGCCCATCATGGCCGTCGGCGGCATCATCATGGCGCTCCGCGAAGACGCCGGCATGGCGTGGCTCGTCTGGGCATCGGTGGCGATCCTCGCCGTCATCGTGGGCTTCCTGGTGTGGATCCTCCTCCCGCTCTTCCGCACCATGCAGACGCGGGTCGATGCCATCAACGGGGTGCTCCGCGAGCAGATCATGGGCATCCGCGTCGTGCGCGCGTTCGTGCGCGAGAACTTCGAGGCGGATCGCTACGAGCGCGCCAACCGCGACATCACTGAGGTGTCGGTGAAGGTCGGCAACGTCTTCGTGCTCATGTTCCCGGTCATCATGATGGTGCTGCACTTTGCGACGGCCGCCGTGCTGTGGTTCGGCGGGCATCGCGTCGACGACGGCCTCGTGCAGGTCGGATCGCTCACCGCCTTCCTCCAGTACCTGCTGCAGATTCTGATGGCCGTGATGATGGGCGTCTTCATGACGATGATGATCCCGCGCGCCGTCGTCTGCGCCGAGCGCATCCGCGAACTCCTCGACACGCGCTCCACGCTCTCGTTCCCCGCCGAGCAGACCGTGGCCACCCCCGCATCGGGCCGCATCGAGTTCTCCGGGGTCACCTTCGGGTTTCCCGGCGCCGAGAAGCCCGTGATCACGGGGGCGAGCTTCACCGCCGAGGCCGGGAAGACGACGGCCATCATCGGGTCCACCGGTGCCGGCAAGACCGTGCTGCTGAACCTGCTGCTCCGGCTCTACGACCCCCAGGAGGGGGCGATCACCATCGATGGGGCTTCGATCGATGCGCTCACCCGGGCGCAGCTCGCCGAGACCGTGAGCCTCGTGCCGCAGCGGCCGTACCTCTTCTCGGGCACGATCGCCTCGAACCTCCGCTTCGGCCGCACCGACGCGAGCGACGAGGAGCTGTGGGAGGCGCTGCGCATCGCGCAGGGCGCCGACTTCGTGCGCGAGAAGGAACTCGGCCTCGACGAGCCCGTGTCGCAGGGCGGCACGAGCGTTTCGGGAGGTCAGCGGCAGCGCCTGTCGATCGCGCGGGCGCTCGTCGCCAAGCCGCGCGTGTACCTCTTCGACGACTCCTTCTCGGCGCTCGACGTCGCGACCGACGCGAAGCTGCGCGCAGCGCTGCCCGAGGCGACCGCCGGCGCGACCACCATCATCGTGGCGCAGCGCGTCTCGACCATCACCGAGGCCGACCAGATCCTCGTCGTCGAGGCCGGCGAGATCGTCGACCGCGGCACCCACACCCAACTGCTCGAGACCAGCGACGTCTATCGCGAGATCGTGCGGTCACAACTCGAATCGGCGGAGGCGGCGTAATGGCTCGAAAGCGATCCGCGGCGGAGGCGGCGCCGGCCGAAGACCTCGAGCTGCCCGACGACTACCAGCCTGACAACGACGACTGGACGGGCGGTCAGCCCGTGAAGAAGGCGAAGCACTTCTGGCCGTCGGCGAAGCGCCTCGTCGGGCTGCTCGCGCCGCACAAATGGCAGTTCGCGCTCGTCGTGCTGCTCGTGGTCGGGTCCGTGGTGCTGACCGTGATCGCGCCGAAGATCCTCGGCCAGGCGATGGACGTCATCTTCAACGGCATCCTGGGGAAGCAGCTGCCCGAGGGCATCACCCGCGAGCAGGCCGTCGAGGCGGCCCGCGCATCGGGCAACGACCAGTTCGCCGAAGTGCTGGCCGGGGCCGACATCGTGCCGGGGGCGGGAATCGACTTCGGGCTGCTCGGCCGGCTGATCCTCATCGTGCTCGGCATGTACCTCGTCGCGTCGGTGCTCATGTGGCTGCAGGGCTTCGTCTTGAACCGGCTCGTGATGAACGTCGTGTACCGGCTGCGCGCCGACATCGAGGCGAAGATCAACCGCCTGCCGCTGAGCTACTTCGACGGGCGGCAGCGCGGCGACGTGCTCTCGCGCGTGACGAACGACGTCGACAATATTCAGCAGGCGCTGCAGCAGGCGCTCTCGCAACTCGTGCAGTCGCTGCTCATGGTGATCGGGATCGCGGCGATGATGTTCATCGTGTCTTGGCAGCTCGCTCTGATCGCCCTCATCGCCCTGCCGCTCTCGGGCATCGTCGCGGGCGTCGTCGGCGTGCGCGCCCAGAAGCTCTTCGTCGCCCAGTGGAAGCACACGGGCGACCTGAACGGGCACATCGAGGAGTCGTTCACGGGTCACGAGCTGGTGCGCATCTTCAACCGCGACGCCGACATGCTCGACGAGTTCGACCGCCGCAACGAGGGGCTCTACGGCGCCGCGTACCGCGCGCAGGCGCTCTCGGGCACCATCATGCCGGCGATGCAGTTCGTGCAGTATCTGAGCTACGTGCTCATCGCCGTGGTGGGCGCGCTCCGCGTGACGGGAGGCCAGATGACCCTCGGCGACGTCACCGCCTTCATCCAGTACTCGCGCGAGTTCTCGCAGCCCATCGCCGAGATGGCCGGCATGGCGAACATGCTGCAGTCGGGCGTCGCCTCGGCCGAGCGCACCTTCGAGCTGCTCGACGCCGACGAGCAGGACGCCGACACGGCGTCGGAGCGGCTGCCCGAGCGCACGAGCGGCCACGTGCAGTTCGAGGGCGTGGCCTTCAGCTACGAGCCGTCGCAGCCGCTGATCGAGGGGCTCTCGCTCGAGGCGCGCCCCGGGCACACCGTCGCGATCGTCGGGCCGACGGGAGCGGGCAAGACCACGCTCGTCAACCTCGTGATGCGGTTTTACGAGCTGAATCGCGGGCGCATCCTGCTCGACGGCGTCGATATCACCCACCTGGCGCGCGCCGAGCTGCGCAGCCAGGTCGGCATGGTGCTGCAGGATGCCTGGCTCTTCGAGGGCACCATCCGCGAGAACATCAGGTACGGCCGGCTCGACGCGACGGACGACGAGGTGGTCGCGGCCGCCGAGGCGACGATGGTGGATCGGTTCGTGCGGCAGCTGCCGGAGGGCTACGACACCGTCATCTCGGAGAACGGCTCCTCGCTGTCGGCGGGGGAGCGGCAGCTGCTCACGATCGCTCGCGCCTTCATCGCGAACCCATCGCTGCTGATCCTCGACGAGGCCACCTCGTCGGTCGACACCCGCACGGAGGTGCTGGTGCAGCAGGCGATGCGCGCGCTGCGGGCCGACCGCACCTCGTTCGTGATCGCGCACCGACTGTCGACCATCCGCGACGCCGACACCATCCTCATGATGGAGCGCGGCAGCATCGTCGAGCAGGGATCGCACGAGGAGCTGCTCGCGCGGCGAGGCGCGTACTACGCGCTGTACCAGGCGCAGTTCGCCGGTGAGGATGCCGAGGAGAGCGCCGGGCTCGACGCCGGCGCGGGCGCCGGATCCATCGCGTCGGCCGGGCACGAGGAGCCCGGCCGCTGAGCGAGCGCTGACCGGTCGGCTCGCGGGTGCTGACCGGTCGGCGCGCGGTCGGGGCACGGTCAGCGCGCGGGAGCAGGAGTCGGCGCGCGGGCGCGTACCGAACGAGGCGCAACGTCGGGTAGACTGGTCTGGCTCCCCACGTGGCGCTATCTCAGGGAACTCCCCCAGGTCGGAAACGAAGCAAGGGTACCTGGGCTCTGGCGGGTGCGTGGGGAGTATTTTCGTCCCCCCGGGGCGGCGGGTGCGCATCGAGCGCGAGCCCGTCGGCGGAGAGTACGATCGGTGCATGCACTCTTCTGAGGGAGCGGCCGTAGTCGGAGCGGGCCCGAACGGGCTCGCCGCAGCGGTCACGCTCGCACGCGCCGGCGTTCCCGTGACGGTGTTCGAAGCCGCGGAGACGATCGGCGGGGGCACGCGCACGACGGAGCTCGTCGAGCCGGGAGTGCTGCACGACGTCTGCTCGGCGATCCATCCGATGGCGCTGGCGACCGGGTTCTTCCGAGCGTTCGAGATCGAGCGGCGCATGGAGTTCGTGGTGCCCGAGGCCTCGTTCGCGAACCCGCTCGACGGCCGTGCCGGGGGCGGGTCGGATCGCGCGGCGATCGCCTACCACGACCTCGACCGCACCGTCGCCGAGCTGGGCCGCGACGGGAGCGCGTACGGGCGCTTCTACCGTCCGCTCCTCGCCCGCATGCCCGATGTGCTCGACTTTGCGCTGGGCGGCGGCATGCTGCGCTGGCCGGCCCCCCCGATCGCCGCCGCCCTCACCGGGCTGCGCGCGCTCGAGCAGGGCACGCCGCTGTGGAACCTGCGGTTCCGCGAGGCGGCGGCGCCGGCTCTGCTCTCCGGCGTCGCGGCGCACAGCATCGGACGGCTGCCGAACCTGGCGACCGCCGGGGTGGGGCTGGTGCTCGGCGCCCTCGCCCACACGGTGGGGTGGCCGGTGCCGGTCGGGGGATCCCGCGCCATCACCGATGCGCTCGCCACCGATCTGCTGGCGCACGGGGGTCGGATCGAGACCGGGCATCCGATCGACGACATCCGCGAGCTCGGCGCGTACCGCGTGCGCCTCTTCGACACCTCCGCCCGCGGGCTGGAGCGAATCGCCGGGTCGGCGCTGCCGGCGCGGTACCGGCGGGCGCTGCGGCGCTTCTCGTACGGCGACGCCGCGACGAAGGTCGACTTCGTGCTCGACGGGCCGATTCCGTGGAGCGACCCGCGGGTCTCCCAGGCGCCCACCGTGCACGTCGGCGGCAGCCGGCCCGAGCTCGCGGCCTCGGAGCGGATCGTCGCCTCGGGCGGGCACCCGGCGCGCCCGTACGTGCTGCTCGCGCAGACCGCGGAGTTCGATCCCGGGCGGAACGCGCCCGGCGTCAACGCCGTCTGGTCGTACACGCATGTGCCCAGCGGATCGACGGTCGACATGGCCGAGCCGGTGATCCGGCAGATCGAGCGATTCGCCCCGGGGTTCCGCGACCGGATCCGCGCCGTGCGGGTGACGACGGCCGACGAGATGTCGCGCTACAACCGCAATTACCACGGCGGAGACTTCAGCGCGGGGGCCATCACCCTGCCGCAGCTCATCGCACGGCCCACGGTGTCGGCGGATCCGTGGCGCACCCCCGGCCGGGGCATCTACCTCGCGTCGTCGTCCACGCCGCCCGGCCCCGGAGTGCACGGACTGAGCGGCTGGTACGCGGCGAAATCGGTGCTGCGGCACGAGTACGGGCTGCCGGAGCCGGATCTGGGTCTGCGGTAGCTCCGGCCCCAGCCGGAATGTCGGAGGCCGCCGGTAGCATGGTGTCGTGGTTGCCGCACTCTATCGCCGATACCGGCCAGAAGCCTTCTCCGAGATGATCGGGCAGTCGCAGGTCACCGAACCTCTGATGACGGCCCTGCGCACCGGTCGCATCGGGCACGCGTACCTGTTCAGCGGGCCGCGCGGGTGCGGCAAGACGACCTCGGCGCGTATTCTCGCCCGGTGCCTGAACTGCGCCGAGGGGCCGACCGATTCGCCGTGCGGCGTGTGCGAGAGCTGCGTCGAGTTGAGCCGAGACGGGGGCGGATCGCTCGACGTCGTCGAGATCGACGCGGCGAGCCACGGCGGCGTCGACGACGCCCGAGACCTGCGCGAGCGCGCGGTCTTCGCCCCGGCCCGCGATCGCTTCAAGATCTTCATCATCGACGAGGCGCACATGGTGACGCCCGGCGGCTTCAACGCGCTCCTCAAGATCGTCGAAGAACCGCCGCCGCACGTGAAGTTCGTCTTCGCGACGACCGAGCCCGAGAAGGTCATCGGCACGATCCGCTCGCGCACTCATCACTATCCGTTCCGCCTCATCGCGCCCGGCACGCTCATCGACTACGTGCAGTCGCTCTGCGACAGCGAGGGGGTGCAGGTCGAGCCCGGCGTGCTTCCGCTCGTCGTCCGCGCGGGCGGCGGCTCCGTGCGCGACACGCTCTCGATCCTCGATCAGCTCATCGCGGGGTCCGAGACCGCACTGGTCACGGCGGAGCGCGCCGCGGGCCTGCTCGGTTTCACGCACGCCGAGCTGCTCGACGACGCCGTCGCGGCGCTCGGCGCGCACGACGCCGCAGCGGCGTTCCGGGCCGCCGACCGGGTGGTGCAGACCGGGCAGGATCCGCGGCGCTTCGTGGAGGATCTGCTCGAGCGCCTCCGCGACCTCATCGTGGTGAACGCGACGACCGTGGACGGCGCGGCCGCGATCTTCCGCGGCGTGCCGCAGGATCAGCTCAGCCGCATGTTCGAGCAGGCCCGCGCCTTCGGGCGGGGCGAGCTGTCGCGCATCGCCGACGTGGTGAGCGGGGCGCTCGACAAGATGGCGGGCGCCACCGCGCCTCGGCTGCAGCTCGAACTCATGATCGCCCGCGCGCTCGTGCACGCCCCCGACGCCGGCGCGGGCGCAGCCCCCGCCTCCGTGCCGCAGGCCGCCCCGGCCGGTGCCGGGAACTCGGGCGCCGTGCACGCCGACGCCGGCAACCCGGGTGCTCGGAACGCGGGGGTTCGGAACACCGGCGCCGGCAACGCGGGTGCCAGCAGCGCAGGCGCCAGCGATGCAGGCCCGGGCGCTCCGGCTCCCGCGCCGCAGCACGAGTCCGACCCGCTCGCCGCCCTCGCTGCAGCCCGAAGCGCAGCCACGGAGCACACCGCGCCGTCTGCCGCGCCGACTGCCGCGCCGTCGGCGGCTCAGGCCCCCGCGACGGGCCCGTCGGCGCCGAACGCCGCCCAGACCGCAGCCTCGATCCGCGAGTTCCTGAACCAGGATGCGCAGGCGGCGCAGCCCGCCGATACCGGGGCGACGCCGCAGACCGGCCCCGGAGCAGCTGCCGGTGGGCAGCCCACCGGCACGCCCGCGCCTCTGCCGGCTGCCGACCACGCCTCCGAAGGCGGCGGTGCGCCGCACCCGAATGAGGGCGCGGCGAAGTTCGGCCGGCCGATCTCGGCAGTGCTGAGCTCGGCGCAGATCGAGAGCATCGGCAGTGACGCTCCTGCGCCGCAAGCCCCGACGCCGACGGCACCGGCTCCCGCGGCACCGGCTTCCTCGGCACCGGCTTCCGCCGCGCCGGAGCGCGGAGCGGCGGCGCCCACTGCGACCCCCGGCTCCGGGTCGTCCGAGACGCCGATCCCCGGAGGAGCACCGGGCCCCGAGTCCGACGCCGCACCGGCAGCCGACGCCGAGCCGACCGGCGGCGACGGCGCCGAGTCCGAGGCATCGGCCGGCGGGTACGAAGACCTCATGGAGGTGTGGCCCGACCTGCTCGAAGAGCTGCTCGAGCTCGACCGCGATGCCTGGAACGCCGTGCGCGTCGTCGCGCCGCTCGCGCTCGACGGCGACGTGCTCACGATCGGGCTCTCCTCCGAGTCCGATCTCGCCGCCTTCAAGTCGACCGGCGCGGGCCCGCTGCGCGAAACCATCCTCTCCGCAGTCGGCATCAGCGTGAAGTACAAGCCGAAGCGCATGCCCGCAGGCGAGGCCGCACCCGGGCACGGGGCCGCCCGCGAACCCTCCGCCGGCGCCGACGCAGAGGAGCCCCATCAAGCGGGGTCCGCACGCACCTCCGCCGCAGCAGCCCCGACGGCCCCGTCCGCCGCACCGGCGAATGCGGCCGGCGCCGCTGAGGCCGCACCAGACGCCGACGATCCGATGGTGCGCGCAGCGGCACGCCTGAGCGGCCTCGGGCCCGCACTCGCCGCACCCGCCTGGGCCGACCCCCAGCCCGATGCGGCTCCGGCACCGACGCGCGGCGGCGCAGCAGCTCCCGCGTCCTCCCCGGGGCTATCCGAATCGGCGCGCAGCGCCACCCAGTCCGACGGCACGGCGCCCGAGGTGAGCCCGCCCGCCGCCGTGGCGCCTGACGTCGCGGCAGCGCCGAGCGGGGCCGACCTCGACGGCGCAGCGGCGCCGGGCGGGCCCGACCCCGACGCGGCGGCGGCGCCGGGCGGGACGGGCGCGGGGGAAGCGGCGCCGCGCATCCCCGACCCCGCGGCATTCGGAGACCCGTACGCCGATGATCCCGGCGACGGCCCCGACGATGCGGGGGAGGGCGACCCGTACGCGGGCGCTCCCGGCGGCCCGGCCTCGGTTCAGCCCGATCCGACCGCCGCCGATCCGACCGCCCCCGCTCCGGCCGCCCCCGCCCCATCTCCGACCGCCCCCGCCCGGCCTGCGGCACCGATCTCGGCACCGGAGCCCGCCGAACCGGCGGCATCGCCCGCGTCTCCAGCTCCCCAGACGGCCCGACCCGCGTTCACGCGGTACGGCGAGGCCGTCGTGCGCGAGGTGCTCGGGGCGCGATTCGTCGAGGAGCGGCCGCTGCCGCAGCGATGAGCGGCCCAGCAGTCTCGCGACTAAGGTGTGTGCTGAACGGCGCATGTCACGTCGTCAATCCGAGGAGGACCTAGCGTGTACGACGGCATCGTCCAAGACCTGATCGACGAGTTCGGCCGGCTCCCGGGCATCGGCCCGAAATCGGCGCAGCGCATCGCGTTCCACATTCTGCAGACGCAGAACTTCGACGTGTCGAAACTCGCCGAACTGCTGAGCGAGGTGCGCGAGAAGGTGCGCTTCTGCGAGGTGTGCGGCAACCTCACCGAGCACGAGCGCTGCTCGATCTGCCGCGACCCGCGGCGAGATGAGAGCCTCATCTGCGTCGTCGAGGAGCCGAAAGACGTCGTCGCGATCGAGCGCACCCGGCAGTTCCGCGGGCTCTACCACGTGCTCGGCGGGGCGATCAGCCCGATCGACGGCATCGGGCCCGACGATCTCAGCATCCCGGCGCTCATGCGCCGCATCGGCGAATCGCAGGTGCAGGAGGTGATCATCGCGACCGACCCCAACCTCGAGGGGGAGGCCACGGCCGCGTACCTCTCGCGCCTGCTGACGGCCATCGAGGTGCCGGTCTCGCGACTCGCGTCGGGCCTGCCGGTGGGCGGCGACCTCGAGTTCGCCGACGAGGTGACCCTCGGCCGCGCCTTCGAGGGCCGACGTAAAGTGGAGTAACCCGGTGACATCAGCCGAATACGGGTTCCGGTAGACTGAGCGTTCGGCTCGGATATTCAGGAGGAACCCGCGTGGCGTTGATCGTGCAAAAATTCGGGGGCTCGTCCGTAGCCGACGCTGAGAGCATCAAGCGCGTCGCCAAGCGCATCGTCGAAGCTCGCCGCGGAGGCAATGAGGTCGTCGTCGCCGTCAGCGCGATGGGAGACACCACCGACGAACTGCTCGAACTCGCCGACGCGTGCACGCCGATCCCGGCGCCCCGAGAACTCGACATGCTGCTCACCGCGGGCGAGCGCATCTCCATGGCGCTGCTCGCCATGACGATCAAGGGGATGGGCATCGAAGCGCTCTCCTTCACCGGCAGCCAGGCCGGCATGATCACCACGGCCGAGCACGGATCGGCGAAGATCGTCGACGTCACTCCCGGCCGGGTGCGCGAGGCGCTCGACCAGGGGGCGGTGGCCATCGTCGCCGGCTTCCAGGGCTTCAGCCGCGATTCGCGCGACATCACCACGCTGGGCCGCGGCGGATCCGACACGACCGCCGTCGCACTCGCCGCCGCCCTCGGGGCAGACGTGTGCGAGATCTACACCGACGTCGACGGCATCTTCACGACCGACCCCCGCGTGGTGCCGCTCGCGCGCAAGATCGACGCGATCACCGCGGAGGAGATGCTCGAACTCGCGGCCTCCGGCGCCAAGGTGCTGCACCTGCGCGCCGTCGAGTACGCCCGCCGCCACGGGGTCGTGCTGCACGTCCGCTCCTCGTTCTCCGATGAGCCGGGCACCATCGTCTACGACCCCGCAAAGGGGCATCCGAAGGGAGATCAGGTGGAAGAGCCGATCATCACTGGAATCGCCGCAGAGAAGAGCGAGGCGAAGGTCACCGTCGGCGGCGTTCCCGACATCCCGGGCAAGGCCGCTCAGATCTTCGAGATCGTCGCGAAGACCCACGCCAACATCGACATGATCGTGCAGAACGTCTCCGCTGCGCAGACGAACCGCACCGACATCTCCTTCACCGTGCCGCTCGGCGACGGCCGCAAGGTGATCGAAGCGCTCGAGGCGGAGCGCGAGCAGCTCGGCTTCGAGAGCCTCCAGTACGACGATCAGATCGCGAAGCTCGCGGTCGTCGGCGCCGGAATGCGCACGAGCACCGGAGTGTCGGCGCAGCTCTTCCGCGCGCTCTACGAGGCCGACATCAACATCGAGATGATCTCCACCTCCGAGATCCGCATCTCGGTCGTCACCCGTGCCGACCTCCTCGACAAGGCGGTCCGCGTGCTCCACACCGCATTCGGGCTCGATGCGGAGACCGAAGCGACGGTGTACGCCGGCACCGGCCGGTAACCCCCCTCAGCGAGACACAGAACAGGATTTCGAAACACATGGCTGCACAGCAGGGTCTCTCGGTCGCCGTCGTCGGCGCGACCGGTCAGGTGGGCGCGGTGATGCGCCGCTTGCTCGAAGAGCGCGACTTCCCGATCGCGAGCATCCGATTCTTCTCGAGCGCCCGCTCGGCCGGATCCACGCTCGCCTTCCGCGGTGAGGACATCGTCGTGGAAGACGTGGCGACCGCCGACAAGAGCGGAATCGACATCGCGCTCTTCTCGGCGGGCGGAGCCGCCTCGAAGCAGTACTCGCCCGAGTTCGCGGCCGCCGGCGCGATCGTCATCGACAACTCGAGCGCCTGGCGGCTCGACCCCGATGTGCCGTTGGTGGTGAGCGAGGTGAACCCCCACGCGATCGCCGAGGCGCGCAAGGGCATCATCGCGAACCCGAACTGCACCACGATGGCGGCGATGCCCGTCATGAAGGCGCTCGACGCCGAGGCGGGCCTCGAGCGTCTCATCGTCACGACCTTCCAGGCCGTCTCGGGCTCGGGGCTCGTCGGCGCGCGAGAGCTCGCCGGTCAGGCGGAGGCCGCGGTGCGGTCGGGCAACCTCGAGCAGCTCGTGCACGACGGCTCGGCCGTCGACTTCCCGGCACCCGAGGTCTACACGAAGACGATCGCCTTCAACGTGCTCCCGCTCGCCGGGTCCATCGTCGACGACGGGGAGGGCGAGACCGACGAGGAGAAGAAGCTCCGCAACGAGAGCCGCAAGATCCTCGAGCTCCCCGACCTCCGGGTCGGGGGCACCTGCGTGCGCGTGCCCGTGTTCACCGGTCACTCCCTGTCGATCAGCGCAGAATTCGAGCGGCAGATCTCGCCGGATCGCGCACGCGAGGTGCTCGGGGCCGCTCCGGGCGTCGAACTCAGCGACGTGCCCACCCCGCTCGAGGCCGCCGGCAAGGATCCGTCGCTCGTGGGGCGCATCCGCGCCGACCAGTCGGCCCCCGAGGGCCGCGGCCTGACGCTCTTCATCTCGAACGACAACCTGCGCAAGGGCGCCGCCCTGAACGCGGTGCAGATCGCGGAGCTCGTCGCTCAGCAGCGCACGGTCTGACCGCGCGCACGCCTGTCGCGGGCGCAACGGCGAACGGCCCCGGGAATCGGTGATACCGAATCCCGGGGCCGTTCGCGCGTCTCCCGTGCGAGCGCGCGCTACGCCGATTCGAGGGTGAGCAGCGACGCCTCCGGTCGGCAGGCGAACCGCACCGGCGCGTAGATCGAGTTGCCGAGACCCGCGCTCACGTTCAGGAAAGCGGCGCGGTGCGCATCGAACCAGACGCTCAGGCCGCGCGCCTGCTCCGTCGGAAGGTCGCAGTTCGCCGTGAGCGCTCCGACGCCCGGCACGCGCACCTGGCCGCCGTGGGTGTGCCCGGCGAGCATCACGTCGGATCCGGCCGTCAGTAGCGCTCCCAGGGCCTCCTGGTAGGGCGCGTGCACCACTCCGAGGCGCACGGGCGCAGACTCGGCGGATGCAGCATCGGCGGCTGCAGCGTCGACGGCTGCAGCGTCGACGGCCGCAGAGTCGACGGCCGCGCCGTCCATTGCGCCGCCCGCCTTCGCGGGTGCCTCCGAGAACGTGCGGGCCGCCGCGGCGCGCATGCGGTCGGCGTCGTCGTACCCGATGTGCGGGTCGTTCAGGCCGATGCACTCGAAGCGCGTGCCTCGGATCGTGAGCTGCGCCGCGCTGTTGTTGAGATCGATGGCGCCCAGGTCGGTGAGCCCGCGCGTGATCGCGGCGTTGTCGAGATCGGGGGTGCGAGTGCTGCGCCGGCTCGACTCGACGAGGTACTTGAGCGGGTTCTTGAACAGCGGGCCGTAGTAGTCGTTCGACCCGTGCACGAACACGGTCGGCGTGCCCTCCACGACGGGGCGCAGCGCGTGCAGCAGTGCCGGAAGGGCCTCGCGGTGCCCCATGAGGTCGCCCGTCAGCACCACGAGGTCGGGGCGGAGCTCCGCCAGGGAGCGCACCCAGTCGACCTTCTGCGCCTGCCAGGGGGCGAGGTGCAGATCCGAGAGCTGCAGCACCCGAACCGGCGTGCGCGACTCCGGCAGCACCGGCAGCGTGTGCCGGCGCAGCGTGAACAGCCGGCGTTCGATCAGCGTGGACCAGGTCAGTACGCCGACGGCGGCCGCTCCGAGAACGGCCGCCGTCGAGCGTGCGGGATGCAGTGCCAAGCTCAATCCTTCTTGCTGCAGGCGAGGGTGAGTGTGACGGTGTCGCTGCGGTTCGCCTCGCTGCCGCTGTCGGGGCTCACCGACACCACCTTGTTCGACTTGGGGTTCGAGCTGCTGCCCGTGCCGCAGGCGAACTCCACGCTGCCGAACCCGGCGCCGTTCAACGCCGACTTCGCGTTGTTGCCCGTCTGGCCGACGAGTCCGTCGGGAATCTTCGAGGCCTTGCCGTTGCTGCGGTAGAGCGTCACGCCGGCGCCGAGACCGGCCGATGCGCCCGCCTCCGGGTCGGTGCGGGCCGCACGGCCCTCGGACTCGCTGGAGTCGACCTCTCCGCCGTCGCTCACCGAGAAGCCGAGCTGCGTCAGCATTCCCGTCGCCTCCTCGAACGTCTTGCCCTTCACATCGGGCACCGTGACCATCGTCTGGCGGATCGCGGCCTCGTCGGGCTGGGGGAACGGATCCCCGCCGTACTTCGCATCGGCGGTGTTCATGATGGCGGGCCAGATCGTCTGATCGGCGTACATCAGGTTGCCGAAGCCCATCGTCGATACGCGGGAGCAGCTGTCGGGATTGTTGGGGTCGGAGCAGTACGGGTCGGCGTTGCCCACCCAGGTCGCGGTCGCGACCTTCGTGCTCGCCCCGACGGTCCAGTTGTCGATGACGTCATCGGTGGTGCCCGTCTTCGCGAGGTGCGGCACACCGGTCGACGACAGCGCGTGGTCCGCGAGCCCGCGGGTCACCGCGTTCTCGAGCGCGAAGGCGACACCGGCGGCTACTTCGGGCGCGATGGCCTGCGAGCACTCGCTCTTCGTGAAGGGCACCTGATTGCCCGCGTCGTCGACGATCGACTCGATCGGCACGGGCGTGCAGACGGTGCCGTCGCCGGCGAACGCGCCGTACGCCGCGGCCATCGTGATGGGGGCGATCTCGTCGACGCCGCCGTACGTGTTCGAGGGCACCATCGAGAGGTCGCGCGGGCTGTTGGTGAGCGTGGGCACCTTCGTCTTGCCGAGCTGATCCGGCGCGACCATCCCCTGATCGATCTCCTCCTGCGACCACACGGGCAGGTCGGAGGCGCGGTGGATGCCGAGCGCGCGGGCCGTCTCGAAGGTGCCGCACAGATCCATCTTCTGCTGCATCGAGACGATACCGCCGTTGATGGAGTTCGCGATCGTCGTCAGCACCGACTGATTGCCCTTGATGCCCTCGTTGTCGTTCGAGAAGTCGAACGTGCCGTAGCTGTACACGCCGTCGGGCATGCAGCTCGCCTGGAACGACTGCAGGGGCACGCCCTTGCGGCTGTTCACATTGACGATGTCGCGCACCGAATGGCCGGTGCGGATCCACTCGGCGAGGGTGATCGGCTTGAACGTCGAGCCGACCTGGAAGCCGCTCGAGCCGCCGAGCTCCTCATCCGTGTTGTAGTTCACGGTGGTGTACTCGGGGTGCTCCTTCAAGAACGACTCGGCGTTGTTGAACGGCCGGTTCTGCACCATGGCGCGCACCTTGCCGGTGCCCACCTCCACGCTGCTCGACGCCGAGCCGACCTTGATGCCCTCCATGAGCGCGGGCACCGTGTTGCGGGTCGCCTCGTTGCCGGCCGCCTGCATGTCGAGGTCGATCGTCGTGTAGATCTTGTACCCGCCGCGGCTGAAGTTGAACTCGCGCTCGGTGGGGGTGTCGCCGAAGTTGGGGTCGGCCTTGATGTACCGCTGCACGTAGTCGCAGAACGCGCCGAGCCCGTGGTTCTGCTCCGCGACGTTGCAGCCCTGCACGCGCGGCGTGATGTTCGGGGTCACCGGCGTCGCGAAGGCCTCGTCGTACTGGGCCTGCGTGATCTTGCCGTGGTTGAGCATGCTGCCGAGAATCTTGTTGCGCCGCTCGGTGTTCGCCGGAATGTTCTCCTCGACGTCGATCTGCAGCTCCGACGGGTTGTTCACGATCGCGACGAGGCTCGCCGACTCCGCGAGCGTCAGGTCGGCCGAAGTCTTGCCGTAGTAGTACTTCGCCGCCGACTCGATGCCGTAGATCTGGCGGCCGAACAGCGCGATGTTCAGGTACCCGAGCAGGATCTCGTCCTTCGGGTACTTCTTCTCGATGGAGATCGCGTACTTCATCTCCTTGAGCTTGCGATCCACATCCTGGCGCATCGCGTCCTCATAGGCCTCCTTCTGCGCCTCCTTGTCGGGGATCGCGATGGCCTCCTGGATGAGCACGTTGCGCACGTACTGCATGGTGATGGTCGAGGCGCCCGAGAGGTTCTGGCCCGCGGCGTTCTGCAGCACCGCTCGCGCCGTCGAGAGCACGTCGACACCGCCGTGGGTGTAGAAGCGCGGATCCTCCTCGGCGACCGCCGCATCCTTGACGAACTGCGGAATCTGATCCCAGCTCAGCGTCTCGCGATCCTGATCGTAGAACGTGGCGATCTCGATCTGCTTGCCGTCGTTGGCCGTCGCGTAGATCGACGACGGCTCCGCGAGCTTGCCGGGATCGAGATGGTCGGGGAGGCTCTCGAAGATGCCGACCGCCGATTTCGTGGCGGTGCCGCTCAGGGCCACGACCGGGGTCACCGCTGCGGTGAGGAGCACGCCGGCGATCACGCTCATGGCGAGCGCGCCGAGGAGCCCCGCGAGGGCCCCTCCTGCGGTGCGCGGTTTCTGCGAGCGCACGCGCGAAGACTGAGATGTCTGACGGGTCATAGAATCAAGGGTAAGCGACGTTGCTGACAAAACAGCAACGCGCCCGTCCGCGCTGCGACGACGCCGATCGTCGGCACGCGTGAAAGAACGTCAACCGAGGGAGATCCGCACGTGAGTGAATCCACCGAAGCCGCCCCGACCTGGGAGTACTTCGTGACGCCGCTGCTGCTGCACAACGAGGCGCAGATTCTGAACAACTGGGGCTCCCAGGGCTGGGAGCTCGTGCAGATCATCGAGGGCCCCGCCGGCGGCAACGTCGCCTATATGAAGAAGAGGAAGGCCTGACATGGCATCTGTGATCGAGGATCGACTGCGCGAACTGGGGTACGAGGTTCCCGAGGTGCCCGCCGCCGTCGCCGCCTACGTGCCCGCGCTGCGCGACGGCGACTACGTCTACACCGCCGGTCAGCTCCCGTTCGTGAACGGCGCGCTGCCCGAGACGGGCAAGGTGGGCGCGGGCGACGGGCTCGTGCCGCCCGAGCGGGCCGAGGAGCTCGCGCAGCTCTGCGCGCTGAACGCCCTCGCGGCGGCTCGCGGCGTGATCGGGTCGCTCGACAAGATCTCGCAGGTCGTGAAGGTGACCGCCTTCGTCGCGTCCGATCCGTCGTTCACCGGCCAGCCCGCCGTGGCGAACGGGGCCTCGATGTTCCTGGGCCGCGTCTTCGGCGACCTCGGCATCCACGTGCGCTCCGCAGTCGGCGTCGCGGTGCTCCCGCTCGACGCCCCCGTCGAGATCGAGTTCGTCTTCAAGGTTGAGGAGTGAGGCGCAGCGCGCAGCGCTGACGTCTCACCCGCACCGGCACCCGCACGCGTCGGCGGGCACCGCGTCGACACGGCAGAGGCCGGGCACCCCATCCGGGGGCCGGCCTCTGTCGTGCGAGCGGCCCGCGGCGCAGACGCCGCGCCGCCCGATCAGGCGCCGCGTTCGCTGCGCACGCGATCCGAGATCGTCTGCATCACCGAGGTGTCGGCGAGCGTGGTCGTGTCGCCCACCTCGCGCCCCTCCGCGGCGTCCTTCAGGAGCCGGCGCATGATCTTGCCCGAGCGGGTCTTCGGCAGCTCGGAGACGATGAAGATCTGCCGCGGCCGGGCGATCGCGCCGATCTGCGCGGCGACGTGCTTCTTCAGCTCGGGTTCCGCGTCTTCGAGCGACAGGATGCTCTGCTGCGTCTTCAGGATCACGAACGCGACCACCGCCTGACCGGTCGTCTCGTCGTCCGCGCCGACCACCGCCGACTCGGCTACGGCGTGGTGCTCGACCAGCGCCGACTCGATCTCAGCGGTGGAGAGGCGGTGGCCCGAGACGTTCATGACGTCGTCGACGCGGCCGAGCAGCCACACGTCGCCGTCGTCGTCGAGCCGGGCGCCGTCGCCGGCGAAGTAGCGGTCGCCGAACTTCGCCCAGTACGTGTCGATGAACCGCTGATCGTCGCCCCAGATCGTGCGCACCATCGACGGCCAGGGGCGCTGCACCACGAGCAGGCCGCCTTGCCCGTTGTCGACGGGCTCGCCGTCCTCCCCGACGACCGCCACCGAGATGCCCGGCTGCGGCACCTGTGCGCTGCCCGGCTTCAAGTGCGTAAGGCCCGGCAGCGGCGAGATCATGATCGCGCCCGTCTCGGTCTGCCACCAGGTGTCGACGATGGGCGCCGAGCCGGCGCCGATGACCTCGCGGTACCAGCGCCAGGCCTCCGGGTTGATCGGTTCGCCGACCGAGCCGAGCACCCGGATCGACGAGAGGTCGTACTGCTCGGGCACCTGGCGGCCGACCTTCATGCAGGCGCGGATCGCGGTCGGCGCGGTGTAGAAGATCGTGACGCCGTACTTCTGGATGATGGACCACCAGCGGCCCCAGTCGGGCGTCTCGGGGGTGCCCTCGTAGATGACCTGCGTCGCGCCGTTCGCGAGCGGCCCGTAGACCACGTAGCTGTGGCCCGTGATCCAGCCGATGTCGGCCGTGCACCAGTACACGTCGGTCTCGGGCTTCAGGTCGAACACGTCGCGGTGCGTCGTGGAGACCTGGGTCAGATAGCCGCCCGAGGTGTGGAGGATGCCCTTCGGCTTCCCCGTGGTGCCCGAGGTGTAGAGGATGAAGAGCGGGTTCTCGGCCGGGAAGCCCTGGGGCTCGTGCTCGCCGTCGAACGCGGTGATCTCGCGGTGCCACCACAGGTCGCGATCCTCGTCGAAGGCCACCTCGTTGCCGGCGCGCTCGACGACCAGCACGCGGGTGACGGTGCTGCCGCCGCCGTGCAGCGCGAGCGCATCGTCGACGGTCGGCTTCAGCGCCGAGACGCGGCCCTTGCGCCATCCGCCGTCGGCCGTGATCACGAGCCGCGCCTCAGCGTCGTCGATGCGGGCGCGCAGGCTCTCCGCGCTGAACCCGCCGAACACGACGGAGTGCGCGGCGCCGAGCCGTGCGACGGCGAGCATCGCGACGACGGTCTCGGGGATCATCGGCATGTAGATGGCGACGCGGTCGCCCGCCTCGACGCCGAGGCTCGTGAGCATGTTCGCGGCCCGCTTCACCTCGTGGGTGAGCTCCGCGTAGGTGAGGGTGCGGGTGTCGCCCGGCTCGCCTTCGAAGTGCAGTGCCACGCGGTCGCCGTTGCCAGCGGCGACGTGACGGTCGAGGCAGTTCGCCGCGACGTTCAGCTCGCCGTCCTGGAACCACTTCGCGAACGGCGGGTTCGTCCAGTCGAGCACCTCGGTGAACGGTTTCGTCCACTGCAGGTTCTGCGCCTGCTCCGCCCAGTACCCCTCCGGATCCTGCGCGGCCCGCCAGTAGACGGACGAGTCGGCGACGTTCGCCTGGTCGCGGAACTCGGGACTCGGAGCATAGGTCTCCGGGGTCGCTCCCTCGGGGAGGTGGTGGCTTTCGATACTGCCGGTCTGATCGCTCATTGACGCCCTTATCTTCGATCGATTTCCGGGGCGATCGCTCGCACCCGGCCCCCTTCAGTCGCGCACGGGGTCCGTAACACTCCCGAAACGCAGATCCAGGCTATACCTTTCGTGCGGCTCGGTTCATCTCGGGCGCCGATCGCGGTGCGGCGGGGGAGTCGCGGCGCGGGCTGCGGTGGAGTGCGGCCGGGTCGCTTCTGGGTCGGATCGCCGCTCACATCGTCGGCGGCGGCGCAAGGCTGCAGGGTTCTGCACCGAATCCGTGCAGTGCCCCCGCGAGGCGGAGCATCCCTGCTCGAATGGCCGCATGGCTCCAGACGAGAACCCGGATCACCCGACGTCGAGCGGCTCGGCGCACTCGGTCGCCCGGCGATCCGCCGCGCTCAGCCGTGCGGCGAGGCGCTCGTTCGGCGGTCTCCTGCCGCTGCTCGACGACCTCGAGCTGCGCGACCTCGTGGTGCAGGTGCGCGACGGCGTCGGTCGGCTGTGGCTCGACCGCACCGGCGCGCTGCACGAGGTACGGGAGTGGCGCGCGGAGCCCGACGCCGTGCATCGCCTCGCCACCGGCCTGATCGCGGCGGGCGGGCGGCACCTCGACGAACTGCACCCCTGCGCCGACGTGCGTCTGGGCGACGGGATGCGCGTGCACGCGGTGCTGCCTCCCATCGCGGTCGGGGGCGCCGCCGTCTCGGTCCGGCTGCCGCGCGTCTCGCCCCCGCGCTTCGACGACCTCGTCGCGGGCGGCCTCTGCTCGGCGCGTACCGCTGCGATGCTGCGCGAACTGATCGTCGACCGCCGCAACGTGCTCATCACGGGCGGCACGGGGAGCGGCAAGACCACGGTGCTCGCGGCACTGCTCGACCTCGCCCCGCCGCACGAGCGCATCCTCACGATCGAGGACGTGGCCGAGCTGAGACTGCGGCACCGCCACGCGGTCTCCCTGGAGACCCGTCAAGCCAGCGCCGAGGGCGTCGGCGAGGTCTCCATCGATCGACTGCTGCGCGAAGCGCTGCGCATGCGCCCCGATCGGATCGTGCTCGGGGAATGCCGGGGCGCCGAGATCTCCACCCTGCTCGCCGCGCTCAACACCGGCCACGACGGCGGCGCCGGCACGCTCCACGCGAGCCGCCTGGAGGAGGTTCCGGCTCGCCTCGAAGCGCTCGGAGCGCTCGCCGGGTGGACGCCCGAGGCGCTCGCCCGGCAGGCCGCCGGTGCGCTCCACGCCATCGTGCACGTCGAGCGCACCCGTCGCGGCCCCCGAGTGCGCGCGATCGGGGCGCTCGAACTGACGGCCGATCGGCTGCTGGGCATGCGCAGAGTGGTGGCGTAGCGCATGGAGGCGAGACCGGTCGAATGGCTGCGCGCGCGGCTTCCCCGCCTCGCCGCGGCGACGACTGCTGCGGAGCAGCGATCCGAGGCCGCCGTGGTCGCCGAGCGCACCGCAGCGCTGCTGCGCGGGGGCGTGCCCGCCGCTCGGGCCATCGCCCTGATCTCAGCGGATGCGCCGCCCGCCTCAGAAGTCGGCATCGTCGGCGGGCGAGTCGCCGACGGCGTCCCCGTCCCCTCGGCGCTCGCCGCCGCTGCAGAGCCGGAGTGGCGGGTGCTCGCGGTCGCGTGGCGGCTCGCCGAGGTCTGCGGTGCGCCGCTCGCCCCCGCACTGCAGCGCATCGCCGAGTCCCTGCGCGAACTCGACCGGATGCGCGAACGCCGGTCCGTGCTGCTGGCGGGTCCGCGGGCGACGGTGCGGATGGTGGCGGCCCTGCCGATCCTCGCTCTGCTCCTCGGCCTGCTGCTCGGCTTCGACCCGGTGCCGGTGCTCGTCGGACCGGCGGGAGCGGTGATCGCCGCGGTCGGTGCGGGTCTGCTCGGCGTCGGGGTGCAGTGGTCGCGCCTGCTGCAGCGCCGCGCGGCGCGCGAGGACGCCATCGCCGGGCTGCCGAGCGAACTGCTCTGGGTGGCGCTCGGAGGCGGCGCGCCGCCCGCCGTCGCGATGCGGATCGTCGTGGATCACGTCGACGCGTTCGGGGCGGAGTGGGTGCCGTTCGTCGGCTTCTGCTCGGGGAGTCCGCTGCTCGCGACGGTCGCCGCCGCCGAGTCCGCCGGAGTGCCGATGCGCCCGCTGCTGCTCGAGCAGGCCGTTGCGGAGCGCGTCGCGGCCGCCGCACGCCTCGAACGCGAGGCGGAGCGTCTCGGCGTGCGGGTGCTGCTGCCCCTCGGGGTCTGCGTGCTGCCGTCGTTCATCGTGCTCGGGGTGCTCCCCGTCGTGCTGTCGATGTTCGGGGCGGCGTGATCCAGGTGCCGGCTCATCCGGGCACGCAGGCGGGACGGTGTGCGCACCGCTCAACGAACGTGGTGCCTCCCGATGGGCGTCACCAGCGGCTTGCCCGAAACCGGGTCCGCGGTGACCCGGTTGGCGAGGCCGAACACCTCTTCGACATGCTCGACAGTCACCACCTCCTGAGGGGTGCCCGTGACGTGCACGCGGCCGTTCTTCATGGCGACGAGCCGATCGGAGTACCGTGCCGCGAGATTGAGGTCGTGCAGCACCATGACGATCGTCGTGCCGTGCGCAGCATTCAGATCGGTGAGCAGATCGAGCACCTCGACCTGGTGCGCGACATCGAGGAATGTCGTGGGCTCGTCCAGCAGGAGCACGTCGGTCTCCTGAGCCAGCGCCATGGCGATCCACACGCGCTGACGCTGCCCTCCCGAGAGCTCGTCCACGCTCCGATCCGCCAGCTCGGCGATACCGGTCGCGGCGAGCGCGTCGGCCACCACCTCGTAGTCGCGCGGGCTCCACCGCGAGAACATCGTCTGGTGCGGATGCCGGCCGCGCCCCACGAGGTCGGCCACCGCGATGCCCTCCGGTGCGACGGGCGATTGCGGCAGCAGTCCGATGATCCGTGCGACCTCCCTCGTGGGCCTCGCGTGCACCGAGGCGCCGTCGAGAACGATCTGTCCGGAGGACGGCCTGAGCAGCCGCGCGAGCGAACGCAGGAGCGTCGACTTGCCGCAGCCGTTGGCGCCGACGATGGTGGTGATGCGGCCGGGTGCGATCTCGAGGTCCAGGTCGTGAACGACGGTGCGATCGCCGTACCCGAGGGTGACGGCATTCGCCTGCAGCGTGTGCGCTTCGGTCACAGTGCGCCTCCCGAGCGATTGGTGCGGATGAGGAGATAGATCAGATAGGGAGCTCCGAGCACGCCCGTGATCACGCCCACCGGGTACCGCTCGCCGAAGGCGAACTGGCCGATGAGGTCGCTGCTCAGCACCAGCGCGGCGCCCACCAGGGCGGTCGGCGCCAGCAGGTTCGCCCCCGGGCCGGTGAGTCGCGCCGCGATGGGGCCGGCCATGAACGCGACGAACGCGATCGGGCCGGTGGCTGCCGTCGCGCAGGCCAGGAGCGTCACCGCGCCGAGGATGAGGACCAGCCGGGTCGGGTTCACGCGAACCCCGAGGCTGGCAGCCGACTCGTCGCCCAGGCGGAGCGCGCCGAGCGCGCGACCCTGGGAGAGCATCAGGGGGACGACGCAGATCACGGCGAGGAGGAGCGGCGCCGCACGCTCCCAAGAGGCGTTGTTCAGGCTGCCCGTGAGCCACTGCATGGCCGTCTGGATGTCCCAGGCCGCAGCCCGCGACAGCAGATAGGAGATGATGCTCTGCAGCATCGCCGCAACACCGATCCCGATGAGGATGAGTCGGGTGCCGGCGAAGCCGCCCTTCATCGACAAGAGGTAGATCGCACCCGCTGTGAGCAGCGCACCGCAGAGTGCCAGCAGCGAGACCAGCGGCCCGTCTGCGGAGAACACGATGATGCCGATGACGGCAGCAGCTCCGGCGCCGTTCGAGATGCCGATGATGTCGGGCGACGCGAGCGGGTTGCGCAGCAGCGTCTGGAAGGTCACACCCGCGATGCCGAACGACCCGCCGGCGAGGATGGCGAGCACGGCGCGCGGCAGTCGCAGTTCTCCGACCGTGAACGATGCCCCCGGGACGGTATCGCCGAAGAGCACCCGAACGACCTCGTCCAAGGTGTAGAACGTGTTGCCGACCATGAGCGCGACGGTGAAGAGGCCGACGAGCAGCGCACCGAGCAGGACCATCACGCTCACGTGGCGTGTGCGCCGCGATCGACGACCGGCGAGGATCGCGGTGACGCCGTCGCCGGGCGGGGCCTCGTGCAGGCGGGCGTTTCGGGTCAACGTACTCACAGTTCTCGGACTCTCTGACGTCGCACGATCCAGATGAAGAACGGTGCGCCGATGATCGCGGTGATGATGCCGACCTGGATCTCCTCCGATCCCGGAGATACGACCCGGCCGATGATGTCGCTCGTCAGGAGCAGCCCCGCGCCGGCCAGGGCGGAGAAGGGCAGCAGCCAGCGATGGTCGGTGCCGATCAGCATCCGGCACACGTGCGGGATGACCAGGCCCACGAATCCGATCGGTCCGGCAATCGCCGTCGCAGCACCCGCGAGGATGACCGCTCCGAGCGCGGAGACCAGGCGCGTGCGGAAGACCTGCTCGCCGAGCCCTCGGGCCATCTCGTCGCCGAGGGCGAGGGAGTTCATGCCTTTCGCGCTCGCGAAGCAGATCAGCGCCCCCAGAGCGAGCACCGGAGCCGTGATCGCGATCCGGGGCCATTCCGCACCGCCGACACCGCCGATCTGCCACGACTGGAAGGCGGGCAGGGCGTCGACCCGCGGCAGCATCACCGCACTGATCAGCGAGGCGAACGCCGCCGTCGTCGCAGCTCCCGCCAGGGCGAGCTTGAGCGGAGTGGCGCCGCCGCGCCCGAGCGATCCCACGGTGTAGACGAACGTCGCAGCGAGCGCGGCGCCGACGATCGCGAGCGTCATCTGGGCGTAGGGACCCCGGATGCTGAAGAAGGCCAGGCCGAAGACGACGGCGAGCGATGCTCCGTTGGAGACTCCGAGGATGCCGGGGTCCGCCACCGGATTGCGCGTGACGGCTTGCATCGTCGCCCCCGAGAGCGCCAGGGACGCGCCGACGAGAAGCGCGAGCACGGTGCGCGGAATCCGCTTGACGACGGCAGCCTGCGCGAGCGTGTCGTCGTGACCTCCGAACGCGGCGACGATATCGCCGAACGCGACCTCCCGTACGCCGAAGCTCACCGAGAGTGCGCACAGCACGATCAGCGCCGCGCAACCGATGAGCAGCCACGAGGTACGAGCCCATGCCGGTCGCCGCAGGTTCGCGGCGACCGGCATGGGTGAGGTGAGAGCGGACACGATGTCAGCGCGCGGACACGACGCCGAGCGTCACTGCTCGAGCGGAGCTGCGAGCATCGCGAGGTAGTCGTCGAGCCCCCAGGGGATCGACAGCGGTGACGGGTTGGCGGAGGCGGCGATCGGTGTCGCATCCGGGAGGATCGCGATGCGTCCCTCGGCGATCGCGGGGATCTTCGACAGCAGCGGGTCGGCCTGGAGGGTGGCGATCAACGAGTCGTCGCCGTACGTCACGAACACGTCGACATCGGAGAACTCATCGGCGTCCTCCGCACTCGCGGTCAGATAGAACTCCTCGCTGTCGGCGTTCTCCTCGACGATCGAGGGGAGCGGCAGGCCGAGATCGTCGTGCAGATAGCCGGGACGAGTATCGGCTGCCGTGTAGTAGCCCACCTGGCTGAGATCGGAGGGATCGATGTACGCGAACAGGATCTTCTTGTCCTTCAGGACGCTGTGCGCTTCGAGGGCCGAGTCCGCATCGGAGTCGAGCTGCTCGATCAGGGCGTCGCCCTCGGCGCCGAGGCCGAGCGCCGCGGAGTTCATCTCGATCATCTCATCGACCGGAGTGCCCCAGGCCACATCGGGGTACGCCACGACGGGAGCGATCTTGGAGAGGGTGTCGTACTCCTCCCGAGTCAGCCCGGAGTAGGACGCGAGGATGACGTCGGGCTGCGTGTCTGCGACCGCTTCGTAGTCGATGCCGTCGGTCTCGTCGAAGAGTACGGGCTCATCGGCTCCGAGCTCGTCGAGCTTCTCCTCGACCCACGGCAGGATGCCGTTGTCGTCATCATCGCCCCAGGTCGCCTTGCTCATGCCGACGGGCACGATGCCGAGGGCGAGCGGGACCTCGTGATTCGCCCACGCGATGCTGGCGACGCGCTCGGGCTTCTCCGTGATCGTCGTCTCGCCGTACACGTGTTCGATCGTCACGGGGAATGCGCTGTCTTCGGCGGGGTTGCCCCCTGCGGACGGCGCGGACTCGGAGGGGGAGGAACTGCAGGCGGTGAGCCCGATGGCGAGGGCCGCGGCGACGCCGGCCGCGGCGAGGAGACGGGAAGTGCGCACAAGCGCTCCCTTCGTGTGGGAGTGGGGGTCACGGCGCCGAGAAGCGCCGTCGGCTGGGAAAGCCTCCGTCAATCTAGCAGAAAGTTAGGCAAGCCTCATCTAGATCAGTTCAATCATTGCGGCGCCTGTGCACTGCGAATGCGGGCGGCCCCTCGCGATCGTTCTCCACAGGCGGCGCCCCGCGCCGCGCGACTGCAATTCTCCACAGTTCCCGGGTGACGGCGCATGCGTTCCCCGGCCACTCGTGAGGATGGGTGCACCGGTGACCGCCGGGGCCGTGCGAGGTCAAGGAGAGTTTCGATGCAACCCACACTTCAGCTCGTGTTCGACCGAGGAGCGACGTCCGAGCATGACGATCAGCGGCGCCGTCGAGCGCGCTCGACGCGGCATCGTCGCGCGGAGCGCGGTGGGGGACGCGCGTTCGCTCTCAGAACGCGAGCCCTCGTCGATGACGAGCGCGGAGCAGTGACGGCTGAGTACGCGATCGTCATCATGGCCGCGGTGGCCTTCGCCGGCCTGCTCGTCGCGATCATGCGTTCGAGCGAGATCCGTGCGATGCTCGTCCAGCTCGTCGAGAACGCACTCGGCACGGCATCCTGATGCTCGCGGCACTGCGGCACGACGAACGCGGCACGGTGACGGCTGAATTCGCGATCGTCGTGCCCGCGGTGCTCGCCGTGCTCGGCCTGGTGATCGGCGGAGTCCTTCTTGCGGCGCACCGCATCGCGCTCGTCTCCGCTTCCGCCGAGATCGCTCGGTTCGAAGCGCGCGGAGACGACGCGCTCGCCGAGGAACGGCTGAATGCGCTCGGCGGGCGAGTGGAAGTGGAGCGCGAAGACGATGGGTCGCTGCACTGCGTCGTCCTGCGCTCGCAACCCGCCGGAGGCCTGCTCGCGCACGTGACGCTCACGTCGCGCTCATGCGCCGCGCGCTCCACGGACGGGGCGCGCTCGTGAGCGCCCCGGCCACCCTCGTCTGCGCGGCCGCCGCCGTCTGCCTGGGCATTCCGGTGATCGCCGCGTCGTCCCACCTCGAGGCCGGGCATCGCGCAGCCGCGACGGCCGATACCGCTGCGCTCGCCGCAGCCGACGCCGCCGCGGGGTTCATCTCCGGCGAGCCGTGCGCGCTCGCAGAGGAGGTCGCGGCGGCGGCGCGCACCGAGATCGCGAGCTGCGACCTCGACGCGGCACTCGCCGACGCGCGAGTCGAAGTGGCGGCGGGAGGCCCGTTCGGCACGGTCAGCGCGTCCGCGCACGCCGGGCTGCCGCCGGTGGCCGAGGCACCCGGCGGCGCGGTGGGCGCGAACGGCTGGGCATGGCCGAGCTCGGAGCCCGGCATCACGCAGGGGTTCCACGACGGCTACTCCATCGACCTCCGAACCGCCGAGGGCTCCCCGCTCTATGCCCCCTATGACGGCGTGGTCGTTACGGCGGGAGCCGACGGGGGCGGGCCGCCCGCGAAGTGCATCGCCGAGCCGACCTGGTGGCGCGGGCCGAACTACACCGTGCTGATCCGGCACGAATACCGCGGCCGGGTGCTCTACAGCTCGCACAACCACGTGGCTCCGGGATCGCCCGCGGCCGTCGGAGTCGCGCCGGGCACTGCGGTGCGCGCCGGCCAGACGGTCGCGCTGGCGGGGATGAGCGGCTGCACCTCCGGGCCGCACTCGCACTTCACGCTCTCGACCCGCCCCTCCAACGCGTATCCCGACGTGAATCCGTACCTCTTTATCGGCGGCGGCGAGAGCGGATGAACGGGGTGAGACGGCGGCCGATGCGCGAACTCATCGGAACGACGGACATAATGAGAGGAGAACGCGCGTGGAATCCCGGAGGTGGATTCTCACGCGAGAATGTGTATCGTGTCGGAGCAGAACCCTCAGCCGGTCCTGGCGGAGCAGCCCTGCACTGCGTGAAGCAACGAAGGAGACCCGTGAAGGGTACGAAGAAACTCGTGATCGTCGAGTCGCCGACCAAGGCGAAGACGATCGGCGGCTACCTCGGAGACGAGTACGAGGTCATCGCCTCGGTCGGCCACGTGCGCGACCTCGCGGAGCCCTCGGCGCTGCCCGCAGAGCTGAAGAAGGGCGCGTTCGGCAAGTTCGCGGTCGACGTCGAGAACGACTTCGCTCCGTACTACGTCGTGAACGACAACAAGCGCAAGACCGTCTCCGAGCTGAAGCGAGCGCTGAAGGGAGCCGACGAGCTGTGGCTCGCAACTGATGAGGACCGCGAGGGCGAGGCCATCGCGTGGCACCTCCTCGAAGTGCTGCAGCCGAAGGTGCCGGTGCACCGCATGGTGTTCCACGAGATCACCCAGGATGCGATCGAGCAGGCGAAGCGGAATACGCGCGACCTCGACACGGCGCTCGTCGATGCGCAGGAGACCCGGCGCATCCTCGACCGCCTCTACGGCTACGACATCTCGCCCGTGCTCTGGCGCAAGGTCGCGCCCAAACTCTCCGCCGGGCGCGTGCAGTCGGCCGCGACCCGCCTCGTGGTCGACCGCGAGCGCGAGCGCCAGGCGTTCCGCGCAGCGGAGTACTGGGATCTCACGGCCACCTTCCGCCCCGAAGCGGACGCGGCAGACGGCACCGCCTTCGAGGCGCGACTCGTGCGGCTGGACGCGCAGCGCGTCGCGACGGGCGGGGATTTCGGCGACGACGGCAAGTTGACGGCGCGCGCGGCGAAGGCCGGGGTCATTCCGCTCGAGCAGGAGCGCGCGGAGCGCATCGCCGCACTCCTCGCCGAGCATGCGCACGGCGAAGTGGTGTCGGTCGAGACGAAGCCGCACACCCGCCGCCCGGCGGCGCCGTTCACGACGTCGACGCTGCAGCAGGAGGCCTCCCGCAAGCTCCGCTACAGCTCGCGGCAGACCATGTCGTTCGCGCAGTCGCTGTACGAGAACGGCTACATCACCTATATGCGCACCGACTCCCCCTCGCTCTCGAAGCAGGCCGTGCAGGCCGCTCGCGCGCAGGCCTCCGAGCTGTACGGCGCCCACACGCTGCCCGAGAAGCCGCGCGTGTACACGGGCAAGGCGAAGGGGGCGCAGGAGGCCCACGAGGCGATCCGCCCCGCGGGCGAGGTGTTCCAGCGCCCGACGTCGCTCAAGGGGAAGCTGACGCAGGGCGAGTACGCGCTGTACGAGCTGATCTGGAAGCGCACGGTTGCCAGTCAGATGGCCGATGCCAAGGGATCGACCGATACGGTGACGATCGCCGCGCAGGTGCCCGAGCGCGCCAACGCCGCAGCCACCGCGGCGGAATTCACGACCAGCGGAACGGTCATCACCTTCCCCGGCTTCCTGCTCGCCTACGAGGAGGGCCGCGACGAGAACCGCGGCGACAAGGGCGGGGATCAGAACGCGAAGCTGCCGCAGCTCGCCTCCGGCCAGGCGCTCGGCATCGAGGCGCCGTCGGCGAAGGGCCACGAGACGAGCCCGCCCCCGCGGTACACCGAGGCGAGCCTCACGAAGCGTCTCGAAGAGCTCGGCATCGGCCGACCCTCGACGTACGCCGCGATCATCAGCACCATCATGGATCGCGGTTACGTCGCGAAGAAGGGCCAGGCTCTCGTCCCGAGCTGGATCGCGTTCTCGGTGGTGCGCCTGCTGGAGGAGCACTTCAGCGAGCTCGTCGACTACGACTTCACCGCCGAGATGGAGAACGATCTCGACCGCATCGCCTCGGGCGAGGCGGATCGCGGCAAGTGGCTGGGCGAGTTCTACTTCGGCACCGACGCCCACCCGGGGCTGCGCGGCGTCGTGGACAACCTCGGCGAGATCGATGCCCGAGCGATCAACACGATCAAGATCGATGACGAGATCTCGCTCCGCAACGGCAAGTACGGCCCCTACCTCGAGGTCGTCGACGACAAGTGCGAGGTAGGAGACGACGGCGTGGTGAAGCCGCGCAGCGTCAACATCCCCGACGGTCTCGCACCCGACGAGCTGACGCCGGCGAAGGCGCACGAGCTCGCCGACGCGGAGCCTGCCGAGGATCGCGTCGTCGGTCTGCATCCCGAGACTTCGAAGCGCATCGTCGCGAAGAACGGGCGATTCGGCCCGTACGTCACCGAGCTCCCCGACGAGGGTGAGGAGCTGCCCAAGGGGCAGAAGCCGCGCACCGCCTCGCTGTTCAAGAGCATGGACCCGGCCACCATCGACCTCGACACGGCAGTGGCCCTGCTGGGGCTTCCCCGCGTCGTCGGCGTCGACCCCGAGTCCGAGGCCGAGATCACTGCGCAGAACGGGCGCTACGGTCCGTACCTCAAGAAGGGGAGCGACACTCGCTCCCTGCCGGGCGAAGACGCGATCTTCTCCATCGACCTCGCCGGAGCGCAGGAGCTGTTCGCGCAGCCGAAGTACGGAGCGAAGCGCGCTTCGAGCGCGCTGAAGGAGTTCGAAGCCGATCCGGTCAGCGGCAAGCCGATCAAGGTGAAGGACGGGCGCTTCGGCCCGTACGTCACGGACGGTGAGACGAACGCCACCATTCCGCGCGGCGACAGCGTCGAAGACGTCGACTTCGCGAGAGCCGTCGAACTGCTGGCGATCAAGCGAGCGAAGGGGCCGGCGAAGAAGAAGGCACCCGCCCGCAAGGCCGCCGCGAAGAAGCCCGCAGCGAAGAAGACGGCCGCCAAGAAGCCCGCCGCCAAGAAACCGGCAGCGAAGAAGCCCGCAGCCAAGACGTCGGCGGCCGCTTCGAAGACGGTCGACCCGGCACGATCGGCTGCGGCGAAGAAGGCTGCCGCGACGCGAGCCGCCAACCGAGCAGCCGCAGAAGCGCAGGCGTAGAACGAACGCGGTTTCGGCCGCTGAGGAGCACATGAGCGGGACCTTCATCACCCTCGAAGGGGGAGACGGCGCGGGCAAGACCACGCAGGCCGACATGCTCGGGCAGTGGCTCGACGGGCGCGGCCTCGAAGTCGTGCGCACCCGCGAACCCGGCGGTACGCGGCTCGGAGCCGAACTGCGACGCCTGCTGCTGCACGGAGGAGACGAGATCGGCGAGGTCGACGCGCGCGCCGAAGCGCTGCTCTACGCCGCCGACCGCGCCCAGCACGTCGCGAAGATCGTGCGCCCCGCCCTCGAGCGCGACGCGGTCGTGGTGCAGGATCGCTACATCGACTCGTCGCTCGCCTACCAGGGCGCCGGTCGCGTGCTCGACGTCGAAGAGGTGCGCCGCATCAGCGAGTGGGCAGCCGGTGGACTCTGGCCGCACCTCACCATCCTGCTCGACCTCGATCCCGAGACGAGCGCGGGCCGCCGCCGAGCCCGCGGGGGATCGGCCGACCGGCTGGAGGCGGAGGACGCCGCGTTCCACGTCGCGGTGCGCGAGGGGTTCCGGGCACTCGCCGCAACCGACCCGCACCGCTACTTCACGGTCGACGCCACGCTGCCGGTCGACGAGATCCACACCCGCATCGTCGGCCGCGTATCGGGGTACCTCACGCGCTGACGAGCCTCACGCGGCTCCGGCGCTGGCGCGTCCGCAGCGCCCGTGCGCCCGCAGCGCCGTCGCTCCCGCAGCGCCCGTAGCGTCTGCGCGCCCGCAACGCCCGCGCTTCGGTACGAGAACGGGCTTCGGTGAGACGCATTCCGCAGAAAACATCTCACCGAAGCCCGATCTCTCACCGAAGCCGAAGCCCGAACAATCACCGAAGCCGAAGCCCAAGCCGACACCGAAGCCCAAGCCGAAGCCGAAGCCGACCGGCGCGCACCGGCTAGGCGGTCTCGCCGATCACGGCGCCGAAGCGCGCCGGCAGGGTCGCGCGCGACGCCGCCCCGAGCTCCGAGAGGGGCAGGGTGAAGCGATCCTGCACCTCGATGGCGGCATCGTCGCCCGAGCCGTCGGTCACGCCGATGCGCAGCACCGGGAAGTCGCGGCCCGAGCAGAGCCCGCGGAACTTGACCTCCTCCTCGTGCGGCACCGCGACGAGCACGCGCGCCTGCGACTCCGAGAAGAGCGCCGCCGTCGCGTCGACCCCGTCGCGCGAGATGATCTCCTCGATCCACACGCGAGCCCCGACGCCGAAGCGCAGCGCCCCGTCGGTGAGCGCCTGGGCGAGGCCGCCCTCGGAGAGGTCGACGGCGCCCGAGATGAGCCCGCCCTGCGCGCCCGCGTGGAGCAGCTCGGCGAGTGCCCGCTCGTCGGCGAGCGAGGCGATCGGGGGGCGGCCGCCGAGGTGCTCGTGCACGGTCTCGGCCCAGGCCGACCCGTCGAGCTCGTCGCGGGTGACGCCGAGCAGGTAGAGGTGCTCGCCCTCGTCCTGCCAGCCGCTCGGCACGCGCCGGGCGACGTCGTCGATGATGCCGAGCACGCCCACGACGGGCGTCGGGTGGATGGGGGTGTCGCCGGTCTGGTTGTACAGCGAGACGTTGCCGCCGGTGACGGGCACCTCGAGCTCGAGGCAGGCGTCCGAGAGCCCCTCCACGGCGCGCGAGAACTGCCACATGACCTCGGGGTTCTCGGGGCTGCCGAAGTTCAGGCAGTCGGTGACCGCGGTCGGCACCGCACCCGACGTGGCGACGTTGCGGTACGCCTCGGCGAGCGCGAGCTGCGAGCCGACGTACGGGTCGAGCTGGCAGTAGCGGCCGTTCGCGTCCGTCGCGATCGCGACGCCGAGGCCGCTCTCCTCGTCGACGCGGATCATGCCGGCGCCGTCGGGGAACGCGAGGGCGGTGTTGCCGAGCACGTACTTGTCGTACTGGTTGGTGACCCACGACACGTCGGCCTGGTTCGGCGACGCGGCCACGGCGATCATCTGCGCGCGCAGATCGTCGCCGCTCGCGGAACGGGCGAGGCCCGAGGCGTCGACGCCCGACGCCTGCAGCTCATCGATCCAGGAGGGGTACGCGACGGGGCGCTCGTAGACCGGGCCGTCGACGGCGACGGTGGAGGGGTCGACGTTGACGATCTCCTCGCCGCGCCAGTTGATGACGAGGCGGCCGGTGTCGGTGACCTCGCCGAGCACGCTCGTCTCGACGTCCCACTTCGCGGTGACGGCGAGGAACGCGTCGAGCTTGTCGGGGTGCACGACCGCCATCATGCGCTCCTGGCTCTCCGACATGAGGATCTCCTCGGCGGTGAGCGAGGGATCGCGCAGCAGCACGCTGTCGAGCTCGATGAACATGCCCCCGTCGCCGTTCGCGGCGAGCTCGGACGTGGCGCACGAGATGCCCGCGGCGCCGAGATCCTGGATGCCCTCGACGAGTTCGTCGCGGAAGAGCTCGAGGCAGCACTCGATGAGCACCTTCTCGGCGAAGGGATCGCCGACCTGCACGGCGGGGCGCTTCGTGGGGCCGCCCTCGCTGAAGCTGTCGGAGGCGAGGATCGACGCGCCGCCGATGCCGTCGCCGCCGGTGCGGGCGCCGAAGAGCACGACCTTGTTGCCGGTGCCCGAGGCGTTGGCGAGGTGCAGATCCTCGTGGCGCAGCACTCCCACGCCGAGCGCGTTCACGAGCGGGTTCGCCTGGTAGACGCCGTCGAAGACGGTCTCGCCGCCGAGGTTCGGCAGGCCGAGGCAGTTCGCGTACGACGAGATGCCCGAGACGACGCCGTGCACGACGCGGGCCGTGTCGGGATCGTCGATGGCGCCGAACCGCAGCTGATCCATCACGGCGACGGGACGGGCGCCCATCGAGATGATGTCGCGGATGATGCCGCCGACACCGGTGGCGGCGCCCTGGAACGGCTCGATGTAGGAGGGGTGGTTGTGGCTCTCGACCTTGAAGGTCACGGCCCAGCCCTCGCCGATGTCGATGACGCCGGCGTTCTCGCCCATGCCCACGAGCAGGCGCTCGCGCATCTTGTCGTTGACCTTCTTGCCGAACTGGCGCAGGTAGATCTTCGACGACTTGTAGGAGCAGTGCTCCGACCACATGACCGAGTACATGGCGAGCTCGCCTGAGGTGGGGCGGCGCCCGAGGATCTCGCGGATCCGCTCGTACTCGTCGGGCTTCAGCCCGAGGGCGCCGTACGGCTGCTCCTTCTCGGGCGTCGCGATCGCATCGGCGACCGTGTCGGGGCGGGGACCGCTCTGGGTGGCGTCGATGTCTGTCACGCTCGATGTGCTCCGTGGCTCGGGGGCGGTTTCGGCGCACGGGAGCGCCGAACGTACGGGCTTCAGTCTACGCGGTCGCACGGCGGGGCCGGTGCCGGTGCGGTCGGCCCCGGCGGCCTCCCGGGGGTGCGCGGGATGACGGTCTAGGGTGGAGATTGTCAACAGATCAGGGGAGACTGAACGCCATGAGCGATCCGAACACTCACGCATCAGGCCAGACGCCCGTGCCGCAGCAGAGCGAGCAGGCCCCGGCGCCGTCGTACTCGCCGGACGGCGCGCGCCAGGCCCCGCAGCAGGCGCAGCAGCGGCCGGCCCAGCAGGCCGAGCGGGCGGGCGCCCCGCAGCGCAAGCTCTCGACCTTCCTGAAGGTCAGCATCATCCTGCTCGCCGGCCTCACCGTGGCCTCCATCTCCCTGCTCTTCATCGGCGACTTCCAGGGCAAGTTCGAGCGGGTGTTCTCGACGTTCGCGCTGTTCGCCGTGTTCGTGATCTTCACGGCGCTCGATACGCGTCGCGAGCAGAAGTCGGACTGGTACGCGCCGGTCGCGCTCATCGCGAACGCGTACATTCTGGGTCTGCTGATGATCGTCATCTGGATGACTCCGTACAGCCCGTACTCGCTGCTCTGGGAGATCTTCTGGAAGTCGCTGTTCGTGATCGTGATGACGCGCCTCGTGATCCTCTGCGCGCAGCTCCTGCTCCGGGTCGGCGCGCAGCACTCGGAGACCATCACGCGCTTCGCCTTCGTGACGAGCGTGCTGGCGGTGCTCTCGGGGATCCTCTTCACCGCGCCCGTCGGCATCGACGCCTTCGAGCTGAACGTGCCCGACATGTACTGGAAGATCGCCACCGCGATTCTGATTCTGACCGCGCTCGGTCTCTCGATCACGCTCCTGCTCCGCTGGTTCTTCGGCGCGGATGAGCGCGAGGCGGCGCGCGCCGCCCGCGGCGCGCGCCAGCTCGGTCCCGCTCCGTACGTCGCGCAGCAGTCGCGCGGCCGCGCCCAGCAGCACCCGCAGGCGCTCGCGCAGTCGCCCGCCCAGCAGCACCCCGCGCCCGCGCAGCAGGGGCTGCCCCCGCAGCCCCCGACCGGCGGAGCCTCCGAACTGCTGCCCTGGCCGACCTTCGCCGACGGTCGCCCGATCCCCGCGGGCCCCGATGGGCAGCCCGACTTCTCGGTGCCGGGCGCCCCGCGCCCGCCGCATCTGCAGTAGTCGCACGAGAGGAGTCGCCCACCGCACGAGGCTCGACCGGAGTCGGTCGACCGGTGTCGCACGATCCTCACGCATCTCCCGGGTCCGCGGTTCGGATCCGGGAGATGCGTGCGTCTGGGCTGCGTAAACCGCCCGGGTCACTACTGCTTTTCGCGCTTCGGTGCGTAAAACTGCCCGACCACTACTGAACGATGCTCGAATCTTGAACATCAGATGAAACATTGGCTAGGCTAACTCGCGGCCCCGGGCACCCCCGCGCGGCCCCTGCGCCCCGCCGATGTGCCCGGCGCAGTTCGATGAGACCCGAGACGAAATGAGCAGCCACGTGTCCACCCCGAAGCCCCGCAGTGCGGCCCTCGCGGCCCTCGCTGCGATCGCCGCACTCGCGCTCTCCGCATGCGCCCCCGCCGCAGAGGCGGAATCCGAGCAGGCCGCCTCCGGCGCGACCGCCGAGACCACCGCGACCATCACCGACAACCACGGCGAGGTCGAGGTGCCGGTGAACCCTGAGCGCGTCGTCGCACTCGACAACCACGTGTTCGAGACCCTCGACGAGTGGGACGTGCCGCTCGTCGCCGCTCCGAAGGGAATCATGGGCACCGCGTGGCCCGACTACACCGACGACCCCGAGATCGCGGATGTCGGCACGCATCGCGAGCCGAACCTCGAGGCGATCGTCGCGGCGCAGCCCGACCTCATCATCGGCGGCTACCGGTTCTCCGAGTCGTACGACACCATCGTCGAGCAGAACCCCGACGCGGCGGTGATCGAGATCGCCCCGCGCGACGGCGAGGATCCGATGGAGGAGCTCAAGCGCGAGACCGAGATCCTCGGGCAGATCTTCGACCGGGAGGATGAGGCGGCGGAGCTCGTCTCCGAGCTCGACCAGTCCATCGCCGACGCGAAGCAGGCGTACAACGGCTCGGATACGGTCATCGGCCTGATCACCTCGGGCGGCAAGATCGAGTTCGCCGCCCCGGTGACAGGGCGCAGCGTCGGCCCCGTGTTCTCGGCGCTCGACCTCCGGCCCGCGATCGAGCAGGAGGCCGAGGACACCTCGCACGGCGACGACATCAGCGTCGAGGCGATCGCCGAGGCGAACCCCGACTGGATCGTCGTGCTGGATCGCGACGCGTCGTTCGCGGAGCCCGAGCCGGGCGCCGTGCCGGCAGACGAGCTGATCGCCGGCTCCGAGGCGCTCCAGGGCGTGACGGCGGTCGCGAAGGATCAGGTTGTCTACCTCGACTCCGACTTCTACCTCACCGAAGACATCCAGGCGTACACCGAGTTGTACGAGCAGATCCAGGAGGCGTTCGCGGGCGCATGAGCGTGACGCAGCAGACCGCTCCGGCGGTTCCGGGCGGGGCCCGCACCCATGGTGCCGGCCCCGCCCGTCGTTCCCGCTGGAGGGGGTCGATCGCGCTGATCGTCGCGATCGTGCTGGTCGCCGCGCTGCTCGTCGCCTCGCTGCTCGTCGGAGCGTACGACATCGCGGGCGGGGAGCGCGGCGGCGAGATGTTCTGGATCACGCGGGTGCCGCGCACGCTCGCCCTCGTGCTGGCCGGTGCCGCCCTCGCGACGAGCGGGCTCGTGATGCAGATGCTCACCCAGAACCGATTCGTCGACGCGACGACCTCGGGCACGACGGAGTGGGCGGCGCTCGGGCTGCTGCTCACCGTGCTCATCGCTCCCCAGGTGGGGCTCGTGGGGCGCATGGTGATCGCCAGCCTCTCGGCCTTCGTCGGCACGCTCGTGTTCATGGCGATCCTGCGCCGTATCGTCATCCGCACGACGCTCGTGGTGCCGCTCATCGGGATCATGCTGGGCGCCGTCGTGAGCGCGCTCACCACGTTTCTCGCCGCCCAGTTCAACCTGCTGCAGATGATCGGCACCTGGTTCATGGGCAGCTTCACCTCGGTGGTGCGCGGCCGCTACGAGGTGCTGTGGGTCGTCGGCATCGTCACGCTGCTGGTCTTCGTGCTCGCCGACCGTCTCACCGTGGCCGGGCTCGGCGAAGAGGTGGCCACGAGCGTCGGCGTGCGGTACGAGCTGGTGCTCGTCGCGGGCACCGCGCTCGTCGCGGTCGCCGCCGGCGTCACGACGGTGGTCGTCGGGTTCCTGCCGTTCCTCGGGCTCGTGGTGCCGAACGTCGTCGCCATGATCCGCGGCGATCACGTGCGCAGCAATCTGCCCTGGGTGTGCCTCGGCGGGATCGCGCTCGTGACGGCGTGCGACCTGATCGGCCGCACCGTGCGCATGCCCTTCGAAGTGCCCGTCTCGATGGTGCTGGGCATCGTCGGGTCGGTCGCCTTCATCACGATTCTGCTGCGGCGGCGCAGTGCGTAGCGCCGAGCGGCGGCGGGAGCTGGCGGCGGTGGCGGGGGATCGCCCCGAGCCGCACGCGACCCCGGCGCGCGGCGGCCCGCGCTCCCCGCTCGCGTGGTGCGGCGAGCATCGGGCGCTCGTCGTCGTGGGGTGCGCGGCGGTCGTGCTCGCCATCGCGATCCTCGTGTACGGCAACCCCGCCGCCCCGGGCTCCGACGGGTTCTGGATCATCGTGCGGTCGCGGCTCGCCTCGCTCGGAACGATCGTGCTCGTGTCGGTGTGCCAGGCGGTCGCCACCGTGCTCTTCCACACGGCGACCGCCAACCGGATCCTCACCCCCTCGATTCTCGGATTCGATGCGCTGTACGTGCTCTCGCAGACCGCGCTCATCTTCGTCTTCGGCATGGCCGCGGTCGGCATGGAGGGGATCCCGAAGATCATCGCGCAGAGCCTCCTCATGATCTCGTTCGCGACCCTGCTCTACGGGTGGCTGTTCTCGGGCAAGCGGGCGAACCTGCACCTGCTGCTGCTCGTCGGTGTGGTGCTGGGCATCGGGTTCGGCTCGCTGTCGACGTTCATGCAGCGACTGCTCACCCCCAGCGAGTTCGATGTGCTGAGCGCCCGCCTGTTCGGCAGCATCGGCAGGGGCAACCCCGACTACCTGCCGATCGCGGGCGCGATCGTCGCGATCGTGCTGATCGTCGTGTGGCGCCGGCGTCGCGTGTTCGACGTCATCGCGCTCGGTCGCGACGTGGCCACCGGGCTCGGTGTCGCCTACCGCCGGGAGGTCGTGCTGATCCTCGTGACCGTCGCGGTGCTCATCTCGGTGTCGGCGACGATGGTCGGCCCGATGACCTTCTTCGGATTCCTCGTCGCCACGATCGCCTACCAGTTCACCCGCGAGGATCGCCACGCCGAGACCCTCCCGCTCGCCATCGGCGTCGCGCTGGTGACGCTGCTCGGCGCGACGTTCGTGCTGAAGCACGTGTTCGCCGCCGCGGGGCTCGTGACGGTGATCATCGAATTCGCGGGGGGCCTCCTGTTCCTCGTCATCCTGTTGAGAAAGGGGCTCCGATGATGAGCCGATGCCGCCGCCGTCCCTCCCGCACGACCCGCGGGGGCCGCGCATGATCGCGCTCGCCGGAGTCGAGAAGCACTACGCCGGCCGGCGCGTGCTCGGCCCCATCGATCTCGCGATCGAGCGCGGCGGTGTCACGGCGCTCATCGGACCGAACGGGGCGGGCAAGTCGACCATGCTCACCATCATCGGGCGGCTGCTCGACGCCGACTCGGGCCGGGTCACCGTCGGCGACCTCGACGTTCGCGCCGCGAAACCCCGGGAGCTCGCCCGGGCGGTGTCGATCCTGCGGCAGGAGAACCACTTCATGTCGCGCCTCACCGTGAGGCAGCTCGTCACGTTCGGGCGCTTCCCGCATTCGGCGGGCCGCATCACCGCGGTCGACGACGCGGCGATCACGTCGGCCATCGCGTTCCTCGACCTCACCGCGATGGAGCACCGCTTCATCGACGAGCTCTCGGGCGGGCAGCGCCAGCGGGCGTTCGTCGCGATGGTGCTCGCGCAGGACACCGACTACGTGCTGCTCGACGAGCCGCTGACCGGCCTCGACATGCGGCACGCGGTCTCGATGATGGGGCAGGTGCGGGCGGCCGCCGACGCGCTCGGGAAGACCGTCGTGCTCGTCATTCACGACGTGAACTTCGCCGCGGCCTACGCCGACCGCATCGTGGCGCTCGCCGACGGGCGCGTGGTGGCGTCGGGCACGCCCGACGAGATCTTCACACCCGAGGTGCTGCAGCGCGTGTTCGATACGCCGGTCGAGGTCGTCGAGCACGGCGGCACCCGCGTGGCGGTCTACTACCGCCCGTAGGCGAGGGGGTGGCGCCTCCGGGGGCGGAGAGTGGAGGGCTCCCGCCCCGGGGCGGGGGCGCGGATCGCGGCGCCGTCAGCCGCGGTCGGCCGACTCCAGCCCGAAGAGCGCGGAGAGCGCATCCGACGCCTCGGAGGCGCGGCCCTCGCGCCCGAGCGAGCGTATGCGCGTGGTGGGCGCGTGCAGCAGGCGGCCGGTGAGGCGGCGCAGTGCGGCCTCGACGTCGGCGGAGGTGCTGTCGTCGACGTCGTCGCCCCGCCGGGCGCGGCAGAGCTCCTCTTCGAGGATCGCGTTGACGTGGCCGCGCAGCGCGAGCAGCACCGGCAGCGTGTCGCGCTCCGCCTGGGATGCGCCGAACTCGACCGCGGCGTCGTGCACGATCTCGAGCGCCTCGTGCTCGGTGCCGAGCTCGGTGATGGGGGCGTGCTTCGCGATGGTCTCGAGATCGAGCAGCTCGATGCCGTCGATGCGCGCGACGGCCGGGTCGATGTTGCGGGGCATGCCGAGGTCGATCAGCAGCCGCGGGGAGCGCGAGGCCTCGGGCTCGGCGCCGCCGCGATCCGCCGCCGCATCGTCCGCCTGCGCGAAGTCCGCCTCCGTGAGCAGCGGCTCCTCGGTGCGGCTGCAGGCGATGATGACGTCGGCTGCGTCGAGCGCGGCGCGCAGCTCGCCCGGGTCGACGGCGGTGAGTTCGTGGCGCTCGGCGTAGCCGGCGGCCCGGCCCGACGGGGAGTGCACGCTGATGTGCTCGGCCCCGCGGGAGCGCAGCGCCGCGACCGTCGCACCCGCGTACGCGCCCGTGCCGATGAGGAGGATGCGCGCATCCTCCCAGCTGGGCACGCGGATCTCGGCGAGGCGCAGCGCGAGCCGCACGAGCGACCGCCCCTGCGAGTGGATCTCGGTGCGGTGCTTCACGGTGCGCGAGGTGCGCGTCGCCGTCTGGAACAGCCGCTCGAGGTGGTGGGTCACCGTTCCGCGCTCGCGCGCCTCGACGTGGGCGCGGCGCACCTGCCCCGCGATCTCCTCCTCGCCGACCACTGCCGATTTGAGGCCCGAGGCGACGGCGAAGAGGTGCTCGGCGGCGCGGTGGTCGACCTCGACGTCTGCGGCCATCGAGAGCGACGACGCCGGCACGCCCGCGGTGCGCGAGATCTGCTCGACGAGCTCAGCGCTGGTGTCGCGCGGCGCCTGTGCGTAGACCTCGAAGCGGTTGCACGTCGACAGCACGACGACGCCCTCGATGTCGGGAGCAGCGGTCAGCGCCTCCGTGATCTCCTGGGTACGCCCGGTGAGGCGCTCCAGCAGAGGGAAGGAGCACCCGCGGTGATCGAAGGAGAGGCACAGCAGCATAGATTATCGATACGTTTTCTGATCAGGGATTCGTGGATGTTTCGCGCGGCGTTTCGCTCGAACCTGAGCACATCAGATGTGACACATCAGATCTATAAGCTAGCATCTCGACCGATGAACTTCCTCCCAGCTTCGCACCCGCTCGTCGACGGCCGAACGGGCGACGCGCCATTGATCCGATCCCTGAGGGGCGACCGCCCCGAGTCTACGCCGGTCTGGTTCATGCGTCAGGCCGGCCGCTCGCTGCCCGAGTACCGGGCGATCCGCGCCGACCACCGCATGCTCGACGCCTGCCTGACCCCCGACCTCGCGAGCGAGATCACCCTGCAGCCGGTGCGCCGGCACGGCGTCGACGCCGCGGTGTTCTTCAGCGACATCGTCGTGCCGATGAAGCTCGTGGGGGTGGACGTCGACCTCGTGGCGGGCCGCGGGCCGGTGTTCGCGAACCCGGTGCGCACCGCCGATGACGTGGCCCGGGTGCGCGAGGAGTTCACGCCCGAGCGTCTCCACGCGGCACTCGATCCCGTTCGCGATGCCGTGCGTCTCACCGCCGACGCGCTGGGGGGCACGCCGGTCATCGGATTCACGGGAGCCCCGTTCACCCTCGCCGCCTACCTCGTCGAGGGCGGCCCGTCGCGCGACCACCTGCGGGCGCGCACGCTCATGCACTCCGATCCCGAGACCTGGGCGGCGCTGCTCGACTGGGTCGCCGACCTCTGCGGCGTCTTCCTCAAGGCTCAGGTCGAGGCCGGCGCGAGCGCGGTGCAGCTGTTCGACTCCTGGGCCGGCTCGCTGTCTCCCGTCGACTACCGCGAGCGCGTTGCGCCCGCGTCTCGCCGCACCCTGGAGCCGGTGCGCGAGCTCGGCTTCGCCGCGGGCGAGGGGTACGCGGCCCGGCCCCGCGCCGTGCCGATCATCCACTTCGCCGTCGGGTCGGGCCATCTGCTCGAGGAGCTGGCCGACGTCGGCGTCGATGCGCTCGGCGTCGACTGGCGCACCTCGCTGGAGGAGGCGAACCGCCGGCTCGGCGGCGGGATCCCGCTGCAGGGCAACATCGACCCCGCCTTCCTGGGCGCCGCGCCCGAGGTGCTCGAGGCGCACGTGGCCGATGTGCTGCGGCAGGGCCGGAGCGCCCCCGCCCACGTGCTGAACCTCGGGCACGGCGTGCCCCCCGAGACCGAACCCGATGTGCTCACCCGCATCGTCGCGCTCGCGCATGGAGCCTGACTCACTGCGGCCCCGCATCGCGGTCGTCGGCGGAGGCGTCTCGGGCCTCGTCGCGGCCCGGGAGCTCGCGCTCGCGGGCGCCGACGTCGTCGTGGTCGAGGGCGCCGATCGCCTCGGCGGCCGCATCCGAGGTGCGGCGCTCGCCGGCACCACCATCGACATCGGCGCCGAGTCGTTCGCCACGCGGGGCGGCACCGTCGCAGCGCTGATCGGCGAGATCGGCATGGCCGATCAGATCGTGCGGCCCGCGCCGCTCGGCTCCTGGGTGATCGACGGTCCACGGTCGATTCCGCTTCCGGCGGCCGGAACGCTCGGCATCCCCGCGACGCCGCTCTCCGCCGCCACGGTGCGCGCCCTCGGGCTCCCCGGCGCGCTGCGCGCCGCGGCCGAGCCGCTCCTGCCGCGGCCCATCGGCCGCGATGCGGGGTCGCTCGCCGAACTCGTGCGAGCGCGGCTCGGTGCGCGAGCGCTGCAGCGCCTCGTGCGGCCCGTCGCGCTCGGCGTCTACTCCGCCGACCCCGACCGGCTCGGGGTGACGACGGTGCCGGGCCTCGCCGATGCGTACGCTCGGCGCGGGTCGCTCATCGCCGCCGCGCGCGACGTGCGCGACAGCCAGGCGGCGGCGGGGGGCGCGGTGGCGGGGCTCCGCGGCGGGATGACGCAGCTGATCGCCGGGCTCGAAGCGGAGCTCGCCCGGCTCGGCGTCGCGGTGCGCCGCGGCGTGAAGGCGCGGCGGCTGGAGCAGCAGCAGGGCCCCTCGAGGGACCGCCGGTGGCGCGTGCTCGCCGACGACGGCGCGATGCTCGCGGAGGCCGACGGCCTCGTGCTCGCCGTTCCCGAGAACGTCGCCCGACGCCTGCTCGGTGCGGGTGGAACGACGGCCCAGACGACCGATCGCGTCGAGGTGGTCGCGCTCGCCATCGACGACCCCCGGCTCGACGGCGCGCCCCGCGGTACGGGGGCCCTCGTCGCACGCGACGCGGTCGGCTCGGGGTCGCGCCGCGGCGGAGCGGCGGCGCCGATCCTCGCGAAGGCGCTCACCCATGTGACCGCGAAGTGGCCGGAGCGCGCCCGAGAGGCGGGGCCCGGTAGGCACATCGTGCGCCTCTCGTACGGGCGCTCGGGGTCGGCCCCCGAGACGATCGGATTGGACGACGCGGAGGTGCGCGGCATCGCCCGCTACGACGCCTCGCGCATTCTCGGCGTCGACCTCAGGGCCGATACCGTCGTCGACCTCGCCCGATGCACCTGGCGCATGGGCCGTCCGCCGGGTTCGCGCGACGCCCGCCCGCTGGCCGCCCCCGAGGGGATCGCCCTCGCAGGCGATTGGGTGAGCGGCACCGGCCTCGCCGCGATCGTGCAGGGCGCCCGCGCGGCCGCGACCGCTGCCCTGGCGGCCGCCTCCCACTGATGATCCGACCCGAAAGACTTCTCTCCATGAACGCTTCGCCTCCCACTCCGTCCGGCCGCGTGTTCCGCTCCGACGCGCCCCTCGCGGCAGCGCCGGGCATGCTGCGCGTCGGAACCCGCGGAAGCGCGCTCGCCGTGTCGCAGACGACGATGGTCGCCGAGCAGATCGCCGCGGCGACCGGCCTCGATGTCGGCCTGGTCATCGTCACGACGCACGGCGATGTAACGCGCGCCCCGCTGTCGCAGCTGGGCGGCACCGGCGTGTTCGTGAGCGCGCTCCGGGATGCGCTCCTCGCCGGCGAGTGCGATCTGGCGGTGCACTCGCTCAAGGACCTGCCCACGGGGGCGTGCCCCGGCACCGTGCTCGGCGCCGTTCCCGCGCGAGCCGACGCGCGCGACGCGCTGTGCGCGCGCGACGGCCTCACCCTCGCCGATCTCCCCGAGGGCGCCCGCGTCGGCACCGGTTCGCCGCGCCGCGCCGCGCAGCTCCGGTCGCGGCGCCCCGACCTCGACGTGCACGATCTGCGCGGCAACGTCGACACCCGTCTCGGCCGCGTCGGGGTCGACCTCGACGCCGTGGTGCTCGCCGCGGCGGGGCTCGACCGTCTCGGTCGCGCGACGGCCATCACCGAGCGCTTCCCGTTGACCGATGTTCCGGCCGCTCCGGGCCAGGGTGCGCTCGCGATCGAGGTGCGCGAGGCCGACGCGGCGGCGGAGCCGTTTGCCCGCGCGCTCGCCGCCCTGGACGACGCCGAGGCGCGTGCGACCGCGCTGGCCGAGCGCGCCCTGCTCGCCGCACTGGAGGCGGGGTGCGCCGCCCCGATCGGCGCCTGCGCCGAGGTCGCGGGCGACGCGCTGCGGCTGCGGGCGGTCGTCTACCGGGTCGACGGCTCCGCGCAGCTGAGCGCGGAGCGCGAACTGCCCTGGCTCGGCGCCGAATCCGGGGCCGACGCAGAATTCGACGCCGACCGTGATGCCGACGCCCGCGAGCGCGCTGCGCGCGCGCCCGAGGAGCTCGGCCGGCGGGTCGCCGCAGCCCTGCTCGCCGAGGGGGCGGCCGATCTCGCGCCGCTCGGGGGCGCATGAGCGACGAGGATCGCGCACACGCAGACGGGCTGCGCGACGCGCGCGTGCTCGTCACGCGCGGCGGCGCCGCAGGCGAGCGCGACGCCGAGGCCGTGCGCGTTCGCGGGGGCCTGGCCGTGCGGTCTCCGCTCACCGTGATCGCACCGCCGGCCGATCCCGCGCCGCTCGCCGCCGCCGCCGCGGCGTGGAACCGGGGCGAGTACGACTGGCTGCTCGTCACGAGCGCGAACGCCGCCGACGCGTTCGCCGCCGTCGGCGCCCGCCCGCCGCACCGCTCGGAGCCGGGCGCGCCGCGGGTCGCCGCGGTGGGGCCCGCGACCGCCGACGCGCTCCGCGCGCACGGCTTCGATCCCGATCTCGCGCCCGCCGCAGACTATTCGGCGGTCGGGCTCGCCGAGGCGCTCCTCGCGCTCCCGGGCGAGGCCGCGCTGCGCTTCCTGCTGCCCGTGTCGGAGCTCGCCGACCGCACCCTCGAGTCGGCGCTCGAACGCGCCGGTCACCGCATCGACCGCGTGAGCGCGTACCGCACGCAGCCGGCACCGCGCGACGCGGCGGTCGAGTCGCGCGTGCGCGCGGGTGATATCGACGTGATTCTCGTGCTGAGCGCCTCCGGTGCGCGCGAAGTCGCACGCCGCTTCGCGCCCCTGCCCGCGGAGGTGCAGCTCGCGGCGATCGGCGCCCCGACCGCCCGTGCCCTCGCCGAGCACGGCCTCGCCGCAGGCGTCACCGCCGATCCGCACACCGTCGCGAACCTGCTCGACCGGGTCGCCCGCGCCCGGTTCCCGAACCCCTCAGGAGGAAGCCCCCGATGATCCCCACCGTTCGCCCCCGCCGCCTGCGCACGAGCCGAGCCATGCGCCGCCTGACGGCCGAGACCCGGCTGCACGCCGCCGATCTCGTGCTGCCGCTCTTCGTGCGCGAGGGCATCTCGGAGCCGCAGGCCATCTCGTCGATGCCCGGCGTCTTCCAGCACACGATCGACTCGCTGCGCCGCGCCGCGGTCGAGGCGGCGACCGCCGGAGTCGGGGGCGTCATGCTCTTCGGCGTGCCCGAGGTGCGCGACGCCGTGGGCAGCGCGGCCGACGACCCGAACGGCATCCTCAACGTGGCGACGCGTGCCATCGCCGACGAGGTGGGCGACGCCCTGGTCGTGCAGACCGATCTCTGCCTCGACGAGTTCACCGACCACGGCCACTGCGGGGTGCTGCAGGTCGCCTCGGCCGACAGCGATCGGATCGTCGTCGACAACGACGCGACGCTCGAACGCTACCGGGCCATGGCGCTCGCCCAGGCCGAGGCGGGCTCAGCGCTGCTCGGGCTCTCGGGCATGATGGACGGCCAGGTCGCCTCCGTGCGCGACGCCCTCGACGCGGCGGGGTTCCAGGACACGGCGATCCTCGCCTATTCCGCCAAGTACGCCTCGGCGTTCTACGGGCCGTTCCGCGAAGCGGTCGACTCGCAGCTCGTGGGGGATCGCCGCACCTACCAGCAGGATCCCGCCAATCGCCGCGAAGGGCTGCGCGAGGCCGAGCTCGATCTCGCCGAGGGGGCCGACATCGTGATGGTGAAGCCGGCGATGAGCTACCTCGACGTGCTCGCCGACGTCGCCGCCGTGAGCCCCGTGCCCGTCTGGGCCTACCAGGTGTCGGGGGAGGCTGCCATGATCGAAGCGGCTGCCGCGAACGGCTGGATCGATCGCGAGCGCGCCATCGAGGAATCGGTGGTGAGCATCAAGCGCGCCGGAGCCGATACCGTGCTCACCTACTTCGCCACCGAGCTCGCCCGAGGGCTCTGAGCCGCCCCGCCGACCCGTTCGACCGCACCCGACCTCCAGGATGGAACCGATGCACGCACACCAGATCCCCCACCCCGAGGCCGCCGCGAGCGCGGCGCTCTCCGCACGCGCCGCGCGCGTCATCCCCGGCGGCGTGAACTCGCCGGTGCGCGCCTACGGCTCGGTCGGCGGCACCCCCCGCTTCCTCGTCTCGGGTTCGGGCCCGTACGTCACCGACGTCGACGGCAACGAGTACGTGGACCTCGTCGCCTCCTGGGGGCCGGCGCTCCTCGGGCACGCCCACCCCGCCGTCGTCGACGCCGTGCAGCAGACGGCCGCGCGCGGGCTCGGCTTCGGAGCCTCGGTGCCGCAGGAGGCGGAGCTCGCCGAAGAGATCATCGCGCGCATGCCGGTCGTCGAGCGGGTGCGCCTCGTCTCGACGGGCACCGAGGCCACCATGACGGCGATCCGCATCGCCCGCGGCGCGACGCGGAGGCCGCTCGTCATCAAGTTCGCGGGCCACTACCACGGCCACTCCGACGGACTCCTCGCGGAGGCGGGATCCGGGCTCGCGACGCTCGCGATGCCGGGCTCCGCGGGCGTGACGGCTGAGACGGCCGCGCAGACCCTCGTGCTGCCCTACAACGATCTCGACGCGCTCGAGGCCGCGTTCGCGGAGCACGGCGATCGCATCGCCGCCGTCATCGCCGAGTCCGCCGCCGCGAACATGGGCGTGCTGCCGCCGATGCCCGGCTTCACCGAGGCGATGATCCGGCTCGCCCATGCGCACGGCGCGCTCGTGATCCTCGACGAGGTGCTCACCGGCTTCCGCGCCGGCCCCTCGGGGTTCTGGGGCATCGAGCAGGATCGCGTCGCCGCGGGCGTCGCGCCCGATCTGCTCACCTTCGGCAAGGTCGTCGGCGGAGGCCTGCCGCTCGCGGCGCTCGGCGGTCGCGCCGAGCTGATGGAGCTGCTCGCGCCTCTCGGCCCCGTCTACCAGGCCGGCACCCTCTCGGGCAATCCGCTCGCCGTCGCCGCGGGCCTCACGACGCTGCAGCACGCCGACGCTGCGGCCTACTCGCGGTTGTCGCACGCGGCCGACGTGCTCACCGGAGCGGTGACGGCGGCGCTCGCGGATGCCGGAGTGCCGCATCGCGTGCAGCGCGCCGGCACGCTGTTCAGCGTGCTGTTCGGCGAGTTCCCCGACGCGCCGCGCGGGTACGCCGAGGTGCAGCAGCAGAACGTCGCGGCGCACCGCGCGTTCTTCCACGCGATGCTCGAGCAGGGGGTCAATCTACCGCCGAGCGCGTTCGAGGCGTGGTTCGTCACCGCCGCGCACGACGACGCGGCGCTCGCCCGCGTCGTCGACGCGCTGCCCGGGGCGGCTCGGGCGGCGGCCGGCGCGGGCGCCTGAGCTCGGGTCGTGGCGACCGCCTGCGGGCGCCCGTTGTCGCCCGGTGCGACGGCGGCGCGCTCGGCGGCTCGGGCGCGCGGCGCGGTCGGCGACGCGGGGGAGTAGGCTTCCGGGGTGCGAGAAACGATCCAGATCCGCCGCGTCCGCCCCGAGGAGTACGACGCCGTCGGGGCGATGGTGCGCGCGGCCTACGCGGGCGACTACACCCTGAACGACGAGTACCTCGCCGAGATCGAGGACGTCGCGGGGCGCGACGAGGTCTCGGAAGTGCTCGTCGCCGTCGACCGCGGCACCGGCGACCTGCTCGGCACGATCACCCTTCCCCGGGCGGGCGAGCGGTTGATCGACGACACCGCCGAGAACGAGTTCGACGTGCGCCTGCTCGGCGTCTCCCGTGCGGCCCGCGGGCGCGGCGTCGGCCGGGCGATCATGCGCCACGCGGCCGACGTGGCGCGCTCGCGCGGGCTCGACCGGGTCGTGCTGCACACGGGCGAGCAGATGCTCGCGGCGCAGCGCCTCTACGAGCGGATGGGGTTCGTGCAGATTCCCGAGCGCGAGTTCACCATCGAGCGCGACATCGGCCCGCTGCGCATCCTGTCGTACGGCCTCGACGTCGACCGCGTGACGGCGTAGCGGCGCCGCGCCCGGGTCGCCCGGGGAGGCCCGCACGACGTCGGGCGCCGGCAGCCGGCGCCTCAGCCGCTCAGGCGGCGCGGGCGACGAGCGCTTCGACGGCGCTCTCGAAGAACCGCAGGCCGTCGGTGCCGGAGCGCATCGCGTCGGGCATGTCGGGCCCGAAGCCCGCCTCGACCGCGTGCTCGGGGTGCGGCATCAGGCCGACCACGTTGCCGCGCTCGTTGGTGAGCCCGGCGATGTCGCGCAGCGATCCGTTCGGGTTCACGCCCGCGTAACGGAAGGCGACGAGCCCCTCGCCCTCGAGGTAATCCAGGGTCTCCTCGTTCGCGATGTAGCCGCCATCGCCGTTCTTGAGCGGGATCACGATCTCCTCGCCCGGCTGGAAGCGGTGAGTCCACGCCGTATCGGCGTTCTCGACGATGAGTCGCTGATCGCGGCGGATGAACTGCTGGTGAGCGTTGCGGATGAGCCCGCCGGGCAGCAGGTGCGACTCGACGAGCACCTGGAAGCCGTTGCAGATGCCGAGCACCGGCATCCCGCGATTCGCGGCGGCGACGACCTCCGTCATGATCGGCGAGACCGCTGCGATGGCCCCGGGGCGCAGGTAGTCGCCGTAGCTGAAGCCGCCGGGCAGCACGATCGCCTCCACGTCCTGCAGATCGTGGTCGGCGTGCCAGAGGGCCACCGGCTCGCCCTCGGCGCGGCGGATCGCGCGCTGCGCGTCGCGGTCGTCGAGGGAGCCGGGGAAGGTGACGACCCCGATCCGCGGCATCAGCGGCCCTCGCCGGCGAGCGCGTCGGCGACGGATGCGTCGGCGGAGACGTGAACGCCGTCGACGCTGATCGCGACGACGTCTTCGATGACCCCGTTCGACAGGATGTCGTCGGCGACCTGGCGCACCTCGTCGAGCACCGCGTCGGTCACCTCGCCGGCGACCTGGAACTCGAAGCGCTTGCCGATGCGCACGTTCTCGAACTTCTCGTGGCCGAGACGAGCGAGCGCCCCCGTGGTGGCCTTACCCTGCGGGTCGAGCAGCTCGGCCTTGGGCATGACATCAACGACAATCGTGGGCACCCGGGATCTCCATTTCTCGTGGTGAAGCTACTGCATATTCTCGCACGGATCGCACGGCGGGGGATCGCGCGGCCGCTCAGACGGCGACGGGAGCGTACGGCGGTTCTCCGCCGGTCAGCCGCACGTACAGCTCGCGGTACCGGTCGTACGTCTGGGCGACGATCCGCTCGGGCAGCGCGGGGGGCTCGCCGGCGCGGTCCCAGTGCTCCGAGAGCCAGTTGCGCACGATCTGCTTGTCGAAGGAGGCGAGGCGATCCTGCCGGGGGAGGGAGGTGTCGTGATAAGCGGATGCATCCCAGTACCGGGAGGAGTCGCTTGTGAGCACCTCGTCGGCGAGCACGAGCTCGCCGGTGCGCGGGTCGCGCCCGAACTCGAACTTGGTGTCGGCGAGCACGACGCCGCGGGCGGCCGCGAGATCGCGAGCGGCGGTGAAGATGCGCAGCGACGCGTCGCGCAGCGCGGTCGCCGCCTCTGCGCCCACCAGCTCGACGCTGCGCTCGAAGGTGATGTTCTCGTCGTGCTCCCCGAGGGGGGCCTTGTACGCGGGCGTGTAGATCGGGGTGTCGAGCAGATCGCCGTCGCGCAGCCCGGCGGGCAGCTCGATGCCGCAGACCGCGCCCGTGCGCTCGTACTCGGCGTAGCCCGATCCGGTGAGCGCGCCGCGCACGACGCACTCGATCGGGTGCATCTCGAGCCGACGCGTCAGCATCGCGCGATCGGCGACCTCGGCGGGCACCTCCGGAGCGGCCGCGCGGTCGCCGACGAGATGGTTCGGGAGGTCGATGCGCGCGAACCACCAGTTCGACAGCGCGGTGAGCAGTGCGCCCTTGCCCGGAATGGGCGGTTCGAGCACGTGGTCGAACGCGCTCACGCGGTTGCTCGCGACGACGAGCAGGTGCGCGTCCGATCCATCGGCGGGCGTGTAGAGGTCGCGAACCTTGCCCGAGTAGATGTGGCGCCAACCGGCGAGCTGCGTGGGTGCGGGGAGTGTGGTCACCCCTCCATTCTCGCACTGCGCATCGCGCCGGGTGCGGGCGCGGGATCGCGTGACGGGCGCCACCGCCCCGGTTTCGGCGGCAATACTCCGACAGGCGGCCGATTGGAACCCGGTTGTCAGGGGGTGACGTTACGCTCGGTACCAAGTCGGGAACTCGCGCCTGGGCCGAGCTTCCGGAGGCCGGTCGCTGAGGCCGGCGCGAGAGATCTGAGGAGAAGTATGATCCCGCTGGGGCCTGTGGTGGCGCGGAGTCGAGTGGGCGTCGCGCGAGCCGCTGCCTGGACGTATCTCGTGGAGCCCGATCGCCGCGCCGAGTGGTGGCCCGAGCTGCAGCTCGACGCCCGCGTGGGCGGCGTCGTCGCCGAGCAGTGGTCCGAGGGCGAGGGCGACGCGATGGTCAGCCGCGACGCCTCGGGAACGGTTGACGTGTGGGTCGAGGGCCACGCGGTGGGCTTCACCTGGCGTGAGGCCGGCGACGAGCGCGACACGGCGGTGCTGATCACGCTGCGCACCCAGGGGGTCGACACGGGCATCACCGTGACGGAGACGGGCTTCGACGCCCTTCCCTCGGCAGGCGAGCGGGCGGCGGCCTCTCAGGAGGGCTGGCAGGTGCTGCTGCGCGACCTGAAGTCGGCGCTCGAGGCGGCGCAGGCGGCGGGCGCCTTCGGCGACCGGGAGCAGCCGGATGCGGGCGCGGGGTCGGCCGTGGCTGCCGGTTCGGCGGCTGCCGGTTCTGCGACTGCCGCTGGTGCCGCGGCCGGCGAGGAGAATGCTGATGCTGATGCTGATGCTGATGCTGATGCTGACGCGGTCGCGGACGCGGGCGATGCGGAGGCCGAGGCGAGCGACGCGGCCGACGCGAGCGCCGGTGCCGGTGGCGAGCTGGAGGTGCTCGAGCCCGAGGTCGACGGCGAGATCGACGACACGGTCGCGGCGTCGGGGTCGGCCGACGACGCCCCGGCGATCGAGATCGACGCCGAGCTGGCGGTCGGCGACCACCCCGAGCTCGAGACGAATCCCGTCACCGTGATCTCGGGCGACGAGGCCGATTCCCCGCGCGAAGCAGACGGCGCCGACGCGGAATCCGAGCGCGGCCACGACCTCGACGAGACCATCCAGATCGACCGCTCCGAGCTGCCGACGGCGCAGAGCCCCGAGTCCCGGCGGGAGTCGGACGCGGGCCGCGGCGAGACCGAAGCGCCGAGCGACCCGGAGGAACCCGACTTCGACACGCTGATCCGCGGCGAGTAGCGCCGCGTCAGGCGACGCGCGCCGCGATATCCGTTCGCGACTGGCCGCCCTCGAGCGAGATCTCCGCGACCCCCGCGTACGCGCGCTCGCGCGCCTCGGCGAAATCGGCGCCGCGCGCGACGACGCCGAGCACGCGGCCGCCCGTCGCGATCCACCCGCCATCCGCCGTGCGCGCCGTCGCGGCATGCACTACGTGCACGCCGGGAAGCGCCGCGGCGGCCTCGATGCCGGTGATCTCCCGACCCGTCGCCGCCTCGCCCGGGTAGCCCTCGCTGGCCACCACCACGATGACAGCCGGGTCCGCGGAGAAGGCGGGCTCGGGCTCCGCCGCCAGTGCGCCGTTCGCCGCCGCCAGCAGATACCGGCTGAGCGGCGACTCGAGCCGCGCAAGCACCACCTGCGTCTCGGGGTCGCCGAACCGCGCGTTGAACTCGATCACGCGCACGCCCTGCGCCGTCACGATGAGGCCGCAGTACAGCAGACCGACGAACGGCGTGCCCTCGGCTTCGAGCTGCCGCACAGTCGGCAGCGCCACCGTGCGGGTGATCTCGTCGACGAAGTCGTCGTCGACCCAGGGGAGCGGGGAGTACGCGCCCATGCCGCCGGTGTTCGGCCCCTGGTCGCCGTCGAAGATGCGCTTGTAGTCCTGCGCGGGGCTCAGCGGCAGCACGTCGTGCCCGTCGGCGAAGAAGAAGAGCGACACCTCCTGCCCGTCCAGGAACTCCTCGATGAGGACCTCCCCGTGCGGGGCCCAGGTGGCGACGTGCGCGAGCGCTGCGTCGCGATCCTCGGTCACGAGCACGCCCTTGCCGGCGGCGAGCCCGTCGGCCTTCACCACGTACGGTGCGCCGAACTCGTCGAGCACCGCCCCGGCGGCCTCCGCAGAGGCGACGCGGGAAGCCCGCCCGGTGGGCACCTGCGCCTCGTCCATGATGCGCTTCGCGAACGCCTTCGAGCCCTCCAGCTGGGCGGCGGCGCGATCCGGCCCGAAGACCGGAACCCCGGCGGCGCGCAGCGGATCCGCCACCCCCGCGACGAGCGGCGCTTCGGGGCCGATCACGACGAGGTCGAAGCCGCGATCCTGCACGAACGAGGCGACCGCCTGCGGGTCGGTGTACGCGAGCTCCGGGGTCTCGACACCGCTCGCAGCGATGCCCGCGTTGCCCGGTGCGCAGACGATCTCGTGATCGGCGCCCTCCGCGAGGAGAGCGAGGACGATGGCGTGTTCGCGGGCGCCGGGGCCCAGGACGAGGATCTTCACGCGCTCCAGACTACCGAAGCGCGGATAGGCTGGAATCGTGGCGAAGCGCAGGATACCGATCGACGACGGACGTGCGGCCCTCTCGGCCGTGCGGGCCGGCAGCACCGCGCGCACCGAGGTGGCGACCGCCGTGCGCTACCTGCTCGAGGAGCTCGCCGAGCGCGCTCCCGGCAACACGGTCGAGGTGCGGGTGCCGCCCTACGGGGCGACCCAGTGCGTGAGCGGCCCGAGGCACACCCGGGGCACGCCCCCGAACGTGATCGAGACCGATGCCGAGACCTGGATCGCGCTGGCATGCGGCGACGTCGGCTGGAGCACGGCGATCGGCGACTCCCGCGTCGTCGCCTCGGGATCGCGCGCCGTGCTGACGGGGCTGCTCCCGCTCGTGCGCGAGTACCCAGTCGAAGCTGAGACACTAGAGGCATGAGTCAGTCCGATCCTCCGACGGGCCTCCCTGCGCGGGAGCCCGCCGACGCCGCACCCGCAGCGGAGGCGCCCGCAGCACCCTCAGCGGATGCGCCCGCAGCACCCGCACCCGCACCCGAGTCGCCCGCGGCGGAGCCCGGCGATACGCCGGTCGACCGCGAGCCGATCGTCGAGGTCGCGCAGCGCGAGGTCGCCATCGAGCGCTCGGTGCGGGTCGGCCGCATCGTCATCGGCGGGATCGTCGCCGGGGCGGTCGTCGCGATGCTCGCGTGCCTGTTCTTCCCGATCGAGGAGGGCGCCGAGTATACGCTCGGCCAGATCGTCGGGTTCATGGCGCTCATCGGAGCGGCCATCGGCGCGGGCCTCGCCGGGCTCTTCGCGATCCTGCTCGGGGCAGCGGTGCGGCGGCAGCGCGGCACCGGTATCGCCATACAGTCCGACGTGCGATAATCCCCTCAACAACGATTCGGAGAAACTGCCATGCTCGGTAACCTCACAGGGATGCACCTCGTCGCCATCCTCTTCATCATCCTGCTGATGTTCGGCGCTCCGAAGCTTCCCGCACTGGCGAAGAGCCTCGGCCAGTCGATGAAGATCCTCCGGAAGGAGGTCGGGAGCGACGCCGAGAAGACCGCGGAGACGACCCCCTCCACCACCCAGACGGACGCCTCCTGACCGTCCCGTCGCAACGATCGGAGACTGCTTTCCATGATCGGTAACCTCTCAGGGCCGACGTTGATCGTCATCCTGTTCATCGTGCTGCTGCTGTTCGGTGCGCCGAAGCTCCCCGCACTGGCGAAGAGCCTGGGGCAGTCGATGAAGATCCTGCGCAAGGAAGTCAGCTCGGATCGCGACGGCTCCGGCAGCGACGCCGCGCCCGCATCCCCGACGACGCCCGCCGATCCCGCCGCACCGCCGGCGGCCCCGACTGCTCCGGCCGCCCCGAGCGACCCGACGACGCCGGTGGCTCCGCCCGTCGTTCCCCCGGCCCCGCCGGCCGCTCCCGAGCAGCCGCCCGCGACCGGTGCCGGTCAGGGCGGCCCCGCCGACGCGCCGCACGCCCCGCAGCGCCCGGTCGATCCCGAAGACCCGAATCGCTAGACCGACGAACGAACGACGAACCCCTCCCGCCGCATCCGGCCGGAGGGGTTCGTCGTATGCGCGGGCGCGCGCGGGCGACGCGCGCGCCGCCCGCGGTCAGCTCTCCTGCGTCGCCTCGACCCAGGAGAGGTACTCCTCGTCGACGCTGCCCGTGATGTACTCGCCCGTGAAGCAGCTCTGCTCGAGCTCGGTGACGCGATCCTGACCCGCGAGAATCGCGCGGTTCATGCCCTCGACGCTCATGTACACGAGATGGTCGGCGTTCAGCTCGGCGGCGATCTCCGCCGGGGTGCGCTCGTGCGCGATCAGCTCGCTGCGCGACGGCATGTTGATGCCGTAGACGTGCGGGAAGACGACCGGCGGCGCGGCCGACGCGAAGATGACCGACTTCGCACCCGCGGCGCGCGCCATCTCGACGATCTCGCGCGAGGTGGTGCCGCGCACGATCGAGTCGTCGACGAGCAGAACGTTCTTGCCGGCGAACTCCGAGCTCATCGCGTTGAGCTTCTGGCGCACGCTGCGCTTGCGCACGGCCTGCCCCGGCATGATGAACGTGCGGCCGACGTAGTGGTTCTTGAAGAACCCCTCGCGATACGGCACGCCCAGGCGCTGCGCGAGCTGCATCGCGCTCGGTCGACCCGAATCGGGGATCGGCATGACGACATCGATGTCGACGTCGGGCAGCTCCGCCTGCACCTGCTCGGCGAGCACGTCGCCGAGACGGAGCCGCGCCTCGTACACCGAGATCCCGCTGAGCACGGAGTCGGGGCGGGCGAGATAGATGTACTCGAACGCGCACGGCACCAGCCGGGTCTCGGCGGCGCACTGCTGCGAGGTCATCTTGCCGTCGGGGGAGATGAGGATCGCCTCGCCGGGCTCCACGTCGCGCACGCGCTCGTATCCGCCCGACTCGAGCACCAGCGACTCCGAGGCGACGACCCATTCGTCGCTGCCGTTCGCCCCCGTGCGACGCCCCAGCACGAGCGGCCGGATCCCGAACGGGTCGCGGAAGGCGAGCAGGCCGTAGCCGGCGATGAGCGCGATCGCGGCGTACGACCCTTCCACGCGCTCGTGCACGCGCGAGACCGCCGCGAACACCTGCTCGGCGTCGAGCGAGAGGCCGCTGATGGTCGACTGCAGCTCGTTGGCGAGCACGTTGAGCAGCAGCTCGGTGTCGGAGTGGGTGTTGAGGTGGCGGCGGTCGACGTTGTAGAGGTCGGCGGTCAGCTCGCGGGTGTTGGTGAGGTTGCCGTTGTGCACGAGGATGATGCCGTACGGGGCGCCCACGTAGAACGGCTGCGCCTCGTCCTCGGCGGCCGCGGAGCCGCGCGTCGCGTACCGCACGTGGCCCAGGCCGACGTTGCCGGTGAGACTCCGCATGTCGCGGGTGCGGTAGGCCTCGCGCACCTGGCCCTTGGCCTTCACCATGTGGAAGAAGTCGCCGTCGAGCGTGGCGATGCCCGTCGAATCCTGGCCGCGGTGCTGCAGCAGCAGGAGGCTGTCGTAGATCTGCTGGTTGACGGGTTCGGGTGAAACGATACCGACGATGCCGCACATGCTGTTGTGAATGCTCCCTGCGAGGTGGGTGATGCGTCGAGTCGAGGTGACGCACCGCCTAGTCTCCCACACGAGGCCGCACGAACGGTCGGCGCCCGCAATCGCAGGGCGGTGCACCGCAGGGTACGCTGTTCGGGTGAGCGAAAACGCGTCGATCTATGCCCAGTCCGGAGTCGATACCGCTGCCGGTGATCTGGCCGTCGAGCTGATGAAATCCGCAGTGGCGCGCACGCACGGCCCCGAGGTGGTCGGCGGCGTCGGCGGGTTCGCCGGGCTCTTCGACGCATCCGCTCTGAAGGAGTACCGCCGCCCGCTGCTCGCCAGCGCCACCGACGGCGTGGGTACGAAGGTCGCGATCGCCCAGGCCATGGACATCCACGACACCATCGGCCAGGATCTCGTCGCGATGATCGTCGACGACATCGTCGTCGTCGGCGCCAAGCCGCTCGCCATGACCGACTACATCGCCTGCGGCAAGGTCGTGCCGCAGCGCATCGCCGACATCGTGCGCGGGATCGCGCAGGCCTGCGAGGCCACGGGCACGGCGCTCGTCGGCGGCGAGACCGCGGAGCACCCCGGTCTGCTCGGCGTCGACGACTACGACGTCGCCGGCGCCGCGGTCGGCGTCGTCGAGGCCGACCGCGTGCTCGGGCCGGAGCGCGTCGCCGACGGCGACGTGATCCTCGCCCTCGGCGCCTCCGGGCTGCACTCGAACGGATTCTCGCTCGTGCGGCACATCCTGGCCGAGCGGGGCGTCTCGTACACGGACCGCAGCGCCGAGCTCGGCGCGAGCTACGGCGAGGCGCTGCTCGTGCCGACTGCGCTCTACACGTCGCCCCTGCTGCGCGTGCTCGACGACCCGGCGCTCGACGGCGCCGTCCACGCCCTCTCGCACGTCACCGGCGGGGGCATCGCGGCGAACCTCGCCCGCGTGCTGCCGGTCGGCACCTGGACGGAGCTGGATCGCGGCGCGTGGTCGCCGCTCCCCGTCTTCCGCCACCTCGCCGATCTCGGCGGGCACACGCTCGAGTCGGTCGAGGGTGCCTGGAATCTCGGCGTCGGCATGTTCGCCGTCGTGGACGCCGCATCGGCGCAGCACGTCGCCGCCGCGCTGACCGCCGAGGGGCTCGACGTGTGGGTCGTGGGCGAGGTCTCCGCGTCGGCGCGCGATCTCGACGGGTTCGAGCAGGGCGCGAAGGGCGTGCATGGAGGCGCGGTGCGCCTCGTGGGGTCGTACGCGGCCTGATCGGTGCGGCGGGCTCGGGGACCGGATCCTGCTCGCGCGGATCCTGCTCGCTCGAGTGTGCCTCGCCCGGATCCTGCTCGCGCGGATCCTGCTCGCTCGAGAGCCCGCGAAAGCTCAGTTCGTGCTCGCGCAAGAGCCTGCCCGGTGCAGAATCGCGCTTTGGGCGATCCTGCAGCCTGATGGTGAGGCGTGCCAGCGATGCCAGAGCCTCACCACAGGAGGGGGCGGGTCAGGCGTCGGCGCGCTCGATCAGTGCCGTCGCGATCACGGCGAGGCCCTCCCCGCGCCCGGTGAACCCGAGGCGGTCCGTGGTGGTCGCGGCGAGTGAGACAGGGGCGCCGACGAGCGCCGACATCGCGCGCTGAGCCTCGGTGCGGCGGGCCGCGAAGCGCGGACGCTCGCCCACGATCTGCACGGACACGTTGACGGGCGCCCAGCCGTCTGCGGCGAGGCGGGCGAGCGCCGCCGTCACGAACCCGGTGCTCGCGGCCCCGGCCGCGGCCGGATCATCGACCCCGACCAGCTCCCCGATATCGCCGAGGCCGGCGGCCGAGAGCAGCGCGTCGACCACCGCGTGGCACACCGCGTCGCCGTCGCTGTGCCCGGCGAGCGCGGGCTCGCCCGGCCAGTCCAGCCCGGCTAGCCGCAGGCCGCCGCCCTCAGCGGGGCCGCCGCCGCCCCCGCTCCCGGCATCCGCGTAGGCGTGCACGTCGACGCCGATGCCGACGCGGATCACTGCTCGGGCTCCAGCCCGGCCGCGTTCGCCGCGAGGAAGTGCTCGAGGATCGCGATGTCGTCGGGCGTCGTCAGCTTGTGGGCGCGCATCTCGCCGGGCACGGTCCGCACGCGTCCGCCGCCGCGCTGCACCACGTCGGCGTCGTCGGTCGGGGCGGCGCTCTGCAGCTCGGCGTCGGCGTACGCCGCGGCGAGGAGTTCGCGCGGAAACCCCTGCGGAGTCTGCACGCCGACGAGCGCGTCGCGATCCACCGTCTCGTGCACGAGTCCGTCGGCGTCCACGCGCTTCAGCGTGTCGGTGACGCGCAGCGCGGGTACGACACCGTCGCCCGTCGCCCGCACCTCGGCGATCACCCGCTCGAAGAGCGCGGCGCTCGCGAAGGGGCGCGCGGCGTCGTGCACGAGCACGGTGTCGATGGACTCGGGCAGCGCGTCGAGGCCGAATCGCACGGACTCGTAGCGCTCGCGTCCGCCGGCGACGACCGACACCTCCCAGCGGGTGCGCTCGGGCAGCACCTGCTCGACGAGTTCGAGTGCGCGCGCCGCGTGCGACTCGGGCACGACCACGACGAGGTGGCCCGCGTGGGGGAGCGACGTGACGACGCCGACGCCGAATTCGATGAGCGGGCGCCCGTGCAACTCGGTGAACGCTTTCGGCTGCGCGGCGCCGAGTCGCCGCCCGCTGCCGGCGCCGACGAGCACGACGCCGAGCGCGGCGAGCGGGTGCGGAACGGCGTCGTCCGCTTCGGTGAGAAAGGCTGAGCTGCTCATGCGCCCAGGCTACTCGGTGGGGCGCCGCCGGGCGGGGCGGGATCGGGCCGGATCGGCGATACGCGATCCGGCGCTCGTCACGAGGCCAGCACCTCGTCGACGAGCGAACCGGCGCTCGCCTCGTCGGTCCGCTCGGCGAGGGCGACCTCCGAGACGAGGATCTGCCGGGCCTTGGCGAGCATGCGCTTCTCGCCGGCGGAGAGGGCGCGGATGTCGCGGTCGCGGCGCCACAGGTCGCGCACCACCTCGGAGACCTTGAACACGTCGCCCGAGGCGAGCTTCTCGAGATTGGCCTTGTAGCGCCGCGACCAGTTCGTCGGCTCCTCCGTGAAGGGCGCGCGCAGCACGTCGAAGACGCGCTCGAGGCCCTGCTGATCGATCACGTCGCGCACGCCGACGAGCTCGCAGTTCTCGGCCGGAACCTCGATCGTCAGGTTGTCCTCGTCGACCTGCAGCGTGAGGAAGGTCTGCTCCCGGCCGCCGAGCCTGCGCTGCTTGACCGCCACGATCTTCGCTGCACCATGGTGGGGATACACCACCGTCTCTCCGACCTCGAACTGCATCGAACGGCTCCTTCACGATCCGCGCTCAGAATATCACAGCGCACGGAGAAGTTAGGAGAGCCTAAGCTGCACCTCACGGGCGCCACCGATAAGATGATCTCAACTGTGCGCTCGTGTTTCGGTGCGCAATTCGCGGATCACCATACGGCTCGGAGGACCACCTTGAAGACTCGGATCGCCTCGACCGTCGCTGTTGCGGCGGCCATCGTGCTCGGCGCGACCGGCTGCAGCCTCGTCGCTCCGATCGCCACCGCCACCCCGTACGGCCCGAGCGACGGAGTCAACGTCGACGTCGGAGCGGTCGACGTGCGCAACATCATGCTCGTGGCCGACGAGTCGGGCGAGAACTTCAACGTCGTGTTCGGCGCGGTCAACCAGTCGGGCGAGCCGCAGGATCTCACCATCACGTTCATCGGGTCGGGATCGCAGCAGGCGAGCGCCGAGTTCGAGGTGCCCACGGGCAACACGCTATTCGGCGATCCCGAGGGCGAGCAGACGCCCGTGCTCGTGACGCTCGACGGGCTCGAGGTCGGGTCGACCATCGAGGCGTACTTCCAGATCGCCGGATCGCCGGAGGTGCCCTACCAGGTGCCCGTGCTCGACGGCACGCTCGAGGAGTACCGCCAGTACGTGCTCCCCGAGAACTTCAGCGCCGACGAGAACGGCGACAGCACGGTCGGCGACGAGATCACCGAGGCCGACGAGGTCGCGGATCAGTCGAAGGTCGGCGACGATGTGACCGACGAAGAGGCGGCGCAGGCCGAGTAGGCTCGCTCGACGGCCCCCGCATCCGAGAGGATCGCGGGGGCTTTCTCATGCGCGGCGTGCTGCGGCCCGCTCGGCCCCGTCTGCCGTGTGCGCGCGTCCGTGAGAGATTCGGCGTCGGTGAGCCGGGTGCCTCGGAGAGGAGCTCACGGAAGTCGAATCTCTCACCGAGGCCGGCGCGGCGCCGCACCGAGGCCGGCGTGACGCCGCACTGAGGCCGGCGCGACGCCGCACCACCCGCTACCCGAAGCGGTAGCCCACCCCGCGCACCGTCGAGATCAGCTTCGGCTTCGACGGCTCCTCCTCGATGCGGGCCCGGATGCGCTTGATGTGCACGTCGAGGGTCTTCGTGTCGCCGTAGTAGTTGCTGCCCCACACCCGGTCGATGAGCTGACCCCGGGTCAGCACGCGGCCCGCATGCCGCATCAGCATCTCGAGCAGCTCGAACTCGCGCAGCGGCATGGAGATCTCCTCGCCGCGCACGGCGACCGCGTGCCGCTCGGAGTCGAGGCGGATCCCGAGCTCGTCGAGCACCAGCGCGTCGAAGTCGTCGGCCCGTTCCTCCTCGACGGATCCCGACCTCCGCAGTGCGGCGCGCACGCGGGCGAGCAGCTCGCGCGTGGAGTAGGGCTTCGTGATGTAGTCGTCCGCCCCGAGCTCGAGGCCCACGACGATGTCGATCTCGCTGTCCTTCGCGGTGAGCATGATGACCGGCACCTGCGAGGTCTGGCGGATCGCTCGGCAGACCTCCGTGCCGGGCAGACTCGGCAGCATCAGGTCGAGCAGCACCAGGTCGGGCTGCGCAGCCGCGAACGCGGTCACCGCCTCCGCCCCGTCGTCGACCACGGTGACCCGGTAGCCCTCGCGCTCGAGCAGGTACGAGAGCGGCCGGGAGATCGACTCCTCGTCTTCGACGAGCAGGATGTGCTGTGCCACTACTGTGGTCCTTTCTCGTGACCCGACTCCGCCGGAGCCGGGGCGTTCATGCGTGCCGCCTGGTTCGCGAGCCCCGCCGACTTCATCGCGCGCTTCGCCTTCTTCACGCGCTTCGCGCTCTTCGACGAGTCGTTCTCCGGGTGGAGCGGGAAGGTGAGCGTGAAGCTCGATCCCACGCCCTGCTGCGACCACACGTCGACGTCGCCGCCGTGCGCGCGCATCGTGTGCCGGGCGATGCTCAGCCCGAGCCCGGTGCCGCCGTCCACCCGCGTGCGGGCGCCGTCGACCCGGTAGAAGCGCTCGAAGATGCGCGGCAGGTGCTCGGGGGGGATGCCCTCGCCCTGATCGGTGACGGTCACGACGAAACGATTCTTCTCCCGCGCCATGCCCACGCCCACGCGGCCGCCCTCCGGGGAGTGGCGGATCGCGTTGCTGAGCAGGTTGGCGACGGCCGAGCTGAGCGAGGTGGGGCGTCCCAGGATCACCGCGTCCCGCTCCCGGGCATCGTCGGCCGTGACGACCAGGTCGACGTGATGCTGCTCGGCGAACGCGCGGTGCGTCTCGACCTCGGCGCGCACGAGGTCGATCAGCGACACGGATTCGCGATCCTCGGGACGCAGCGTCGACTGCGCCTCCGAGAGCTGGATGATGTCGCGCGAGAGCTCGCCGAGGCGGCGCGACTCCTTCACGAGGCTCTTCGCGAAGTCGCGCACGAGCACGGGATCGTCGGCCGCCTCCTGCACCGCCTCCGCGAGGAGCCCGATCGCCGCGATGGGCGTCTTCAGCTCGTGACTCACGTTCGCGATGAAGTCGCGGCGCATCGCATTCACGCGCTGCTCCTCGCCCATGTCCTCCGCCAGGATCACGACGAACCGCTGCTGCAGGCGCACGATGTGGATGCGCACCGTGTCGGCCGGGTTGCTCGGATCCGGGTCGTGCGTATCGGGAACGCCCGACGTCATCACCCGGCGCACACGACTGAGGAACTCGGTGTCCAGGAGCTCCTCGTCGCTCAGGTGCCGTTCCTGGCGGGCCACCGGATTGACGTACACCGGCGCGAGCGACGAATCGAGCACGACGGCGAACGTGTCGACCTCGTCGAGGATCGCGGTGGCCACCTCGGGCAGCTCGGGCCGCATCTCCTTCGACCGTCGAACGCCCGCCGCGCGGGCGCCCACGATTGCTAGGGTGGTGCCTGCACCCACGACGATGCCCAGTGCCGTCGCCGCGAGTACGAGCAGGGTCGGGTCCATGCCTCTCATCGTAGATGTGCGCACAGACCCGAGACCCCAGAGTTCAACTGTTGTTTACCTGTTGGTGCGCCGCGGTTCATCGGTTCCGCCCAAACTGGTTGAGGTTGCGCGTCTGCGCAGACAAGAGAGGAAACCCCATGCGTGAGGTCTTTCAGCAGTCGCTCCGCGATGTGCAGGATCGCCTGGTACTGATCGCCGAGCTCGTCGAGCAGGCCATCACCGAGGCGACCACCGCCTTCGGTAGCTCCGACGTCGGGATCGCCGAGAAGGTGATCGACCGCGTCGAGGAGATCGAGATCCTGGCCGCCGAGCTCGATCAGCTGACCATCGACATCCTGGCCCGTCAGCAGCCCGTCGCCTCCGACCTGCGCCTCATGGTCGGGTCGCTGCGCATGAGCGCATCGCTCGAGCGCATGGCCGACCTGGCGCAGCACATCGCCCAGCTCGCCCGATACCGCTACCCCGAGAGCGCGATCCCGGCCGGGCTCACCAAGACGTTCGCCCGCATGGGCGCGCTCGACGTCGAGATGGCGCGCAAGATCGTGGATCTGCTGCGCACGCAGGATCCGCGGCTCATCGCCGAGGTGCGCGACCTCGACGACGACCTCGACGAGCTGCACGCCAAGGTGTTCGAGAAGGTGCTCAGCGACAACCTCGCCGAGACGCCCGCGAACGTGGTCGACTCGACCCTCGCCAGCCGGTACCACGAGCGCTTCGGCGATCACGCGGTCGGCATCGCGCGCCAGATCCAGTACTTCATCAGCGGCTCGCTCGACTGAGAGCGCTCGCGGCTCGCTGCTCCGCGCCCCGTTCGGCCCCGTGCCGGGCGGGGCGCCGTCGTACGCGGGCGTGACGCGGGCGGCTGCGGGTGTGGCGCGGGTGGCGCCGGCGGCTGCGGGTGGCGCGCGCTCCCGGAGCGCGCCGAGGGCGCGACGGTAGGCTGATACCCGTGAATCAACGCATCTACGACTCGCGCGCCCAGGCGGTCGTCGACTTCGCCCCGCTCGAAGCGGGCAGGGTCGGCCTCTACGTGTGCGGCCCGACCGTGCAGTCGGCACCCCACATCGGCCACCTGCGGAGCGCCCTCGTCTACGACCAGATGCGCCGGTGGTTCGCCGCCACGGGGCACGACGTCACGCTGATCCGCAACGTCACCGATATCGACGACAAGATCCTCGACAACGCGCGCACCGCCCGGGCGGAGCGCGGCTCCCGCGAGGAGTGGTGGGCGCTCGCGTACCGCGTCGAGCGCGTGTTCACCGCCGCGTACGACGCGATCGGCGTGCTCGCCCCCACGTACGAGCCCCGGGCGACCGCGAACATCCGCGAGATGGTCGAGCTCATCGAGCTGCTGATCGAGCGCGGGCACGCGTACCCGGCCGCTGACGGATCGGCGAGCGTCTACTTCGACACCGCCAGTTGGTCCGAGTACGGGGCGCTCACCCGTCAGCAGCGCGACCAGATGGAGGACGCGGCGGACTCCGAGCCGGTCGGCAAGCGCGACCCCCGCGACTTCGCGCTCTGGAAGGCGCACCGCGACGGCGAACCGCTCACCGCCGCATGGCCGTCGCCGTGGGGGCTCGGCCGCCCCGGATGGCACATCGAGTGCTCGGCGATGGCGACCCGGTATCTCGGCGAGGAGTTCGACATCCACGGCGGCGGGCTCGACCTCCGCTTCCCGCACCACGAGAACGAGCTCGCGCAGTCGCAGGCGGCGGGCCACGCGTTCGCGCGGCACTGGATCCACAACGGGCTCGTGAACACCGGCGGGCAGAAGATGTCGAAGTCGCTCGGCAACTCGCTGTTCGCCGAGGACCTGCTGGCCCGGGCGCGGCCGATCGTGCTGCGCTACTTCCTCGGATCGGCGCACTACCGCTCGGTGCTCGAGTACTCCGAGACCTCGCTCGCCGAGGCCGAGGCCGCGTTCTCGCGGATCGAGGGGTTCCTGGCGCGGGCCGCCGAGCTGCCGGGCTTCGCCGCACCGCTCGCCGCGCCGCTCGCCGCGCCTGCCGCCGACCGGCTGCCCGAGGCGTTCGTCGCCGCGATGCTCGACGATTTCGCGATCCCGCAGGCCCTCGCCGCGCTGCACGAGGCGGTGCGGGCCGGCAACTCGGCACTGGCCGACGGGGATGCGCAGCTCGCCGCCCGGCACGGCGTCGCAGTGTCGCGTATGCTTGACGTTCTCGGCTTGAATCCGCGCGACCCGCACTGGGCCGCGGGCAGCGCCGATACGAGCAACGCCGAGTCCGCACTCGGCGCCCTGGTCGATGACCTCCTCGCACAGCGCACCCGGGCGCGCGCAGACAAAGACTTCGCCACGAGCGACGCGATCCGCGACCGCCTGCTGTCGGCCGGCATCGTGCTCGAAGACACCCCGAACGGACCCCGCTGGAGCCTGACATGAGTAATAAGAAGAGCCGTACCGGCGCTGTCCGCAAGAAGGGCCTCGGCAAGGCCGTCGGATCGGGCGGGCAGGGGCGCCAGGCGCTCGAGGGCCGCGGCCCCACGCCGCGCGCCGAGGATCGCGAGTACCACGCGAAGTACAAGGAGAAGAAGGCCCGCGAGCGGTACGAGGCGGCGAAGGCGCGCTACACCGAGCGCACGGGCCGCCCCGCCGAGCGCGGCGGACGCTCCAAGAAGGACGAGAGCGAGCTCGTCACGGGCCGCAACGCCGTGCTCGAGGCGCTGCGCGCGAAGATTCCGGCGACCACGCTGTACATCGCGGCCCGCGTCGAGATGGACGATCGCATGCGCGAGATCCTCCGCATCGCGACCAACCGGGGGCTCGCCGTGCTCGAGATCATGCGGCCCGAGATGGATCGCATGGTCGAGCGCGACACCGTGCATCAGGGCGTCGTGCTGAAGGTGCCGCCGCTCGAGCACGCGCACCCCATGGAGGTGCTCGACGAGGTGATCGGCCGCGGCGAGATGCCGCTGTTCGTCGCGCTCGACGGCGTCACCGACCCGCGCAATCTCGGAGCGATCATCCGCTCCGTCGCCGCGTTCGGCGGGCAGGCGGTCATCGTGCCGCAGCGCCGCTCGGCCAGCCTCAACTCGGCGGCGTGGAAGACGTCGGCGGGGGCCGCCGCCCGGGTGCCGGTCGCGATGGCCTCGAACCTGACTCAGACGCTCAAGGAGTTCAAGAAGCAGGGCGTCTTCGTGGTCGGGCTCGACGGCGACGGCGACGTCTCGCTGCCCGGTCTCGAGCTGGCGGATCGCCCGGTCGTCGTGGTGGTCGGCAGCGAGGGCAAGGGTCTCTCACGCCTCGTCACCGAGACCTGCGACGCGGTGGTGTCGATTCCGATCTCGTCGGCGACCGAGTCGCTGAATGCGGGCATCGCGGCGAGCGTGTCGCTCTACGAGATCGCGCGCCTGCGGGCGGAGCGCGGGGAGCGCTGAGCCGGGGGCGTTGAGCGGCCCCGGCCGCGGGCGCGCGGCCGCAGCTGCGCGGCCCGCTCCCGCCGCCGCGCCTACGGCGAGCGGTCAGTTCGGTGCAGTACTCCGGCGAGTGGCGCACATTTCTGACCGCTCACGCCGCCGAAGGCGCCCACCCACGCTCACGCCGCCGAAGGGTGCCACCCCCGATCGCGCAGTGCGCTTTCGATCCGCGCGCGCAGTTCGTGGGTGCGCACGTACTGCAGGTCCGCTGTGACGCGAATCGGCCACCAGCCCGCGCTCGCGTAGGCGTGGTACTTGTCGATGTCGCGGTTCCACTGGGCCGCGAGCAGCCGGTGATGCGATCCCTCGTACTCGAGCGCGACCCGGTACTCGGGATACGCGAGCTCGCTCGCCCCGAGCAGCCGGCCGTTCGCGTCGTACACGTCGACATCGAGCTGAGGGGGCGGAAGCCCCCAGGTGTGCAGCCTGACGCGCAGGTGACTCTCGGGCGCCGATGCGCTCCCGGTAGCCAGGAGGGGAAGCGCGGCACGCAGCGCCGTGTTGCCGCGCCGACGCGTCGCGCAGATGATCGCCGCGAGCTCATCGCACGTCGCGTGCGGTGCGCGTTCGAGCCGCTGCGTTCCCGGGATGCGCGGACGGCGGATCACCGCGTCGCCGAGCGCTACGAGGTCGGGTAACGACAGGACGCCGCCGAGCATCGCCCACATGCTCGCGGGTGCCGCGGTCGGCAGGCCGCGCGAGGTGCCCACGCGCACCGATGCGGGCGCGAGACGGTGGCTGCGCACCCCGGGTGCGCGCGACACCCACCGGTCCGAGCAGCACGAGATGTCGACGTCGTCGTCGGATCGGGGAGGCACGGGGAGACCGAGGATCACGGCCGCGGTGGCGTGGCTGAAGAACTGGCCGCGGGAGAGCGTTCTTGATATCGCGCGGGCGTTCGCGATCTGCTGCCGGCGCCAGCGCACTGCACGGTGCTCGCCCGCCTCGTCGGGGCTCGCGACGCCGACGCGGCGGTACACGCCGCGCGTCACCCGCGCGACATCAGGGGCGGCCAGGCGGCGTGAGGAGAGGCCCGCGGCTCGCGCTTCGGCCGCGGTGAACGCAGCGCTCAGGGCGTCGGGAAGGGGCACGCGTGCTCGGGGCATACGCCGAGCCTGACACCTCTCGCGCACGCGGTGCGTGCGGAGTCGCGGTTCGTGGATAAGTGTGCGCGCCGAGCGCCGCGCCAGCTCTGTGAGCGGTGCTTCTGCCGGGCCGCGTCTGGTTCTCCGGCGTGACCGGTCAGTTCGGTGCGCTATTCCGGCCCGAAGCGCATGATACTGACCGCTCACCGGTGGCGGGGCGGGCGGGGCCGGGCGGGGCGGGCGGGGCCGGGCGGGCGGGCGGAGCGCGGGGGCGCAGAGCGTGGGGCGCGGAGCGCGGCCGCTAGGCTGGAGGGCGTGCCGACCGCCGACTTCTCCCTGCTCCTGCCGGTGTACGCCGGCGACGACGCCGCATTCGTGCGGGCCGCGTTCGAGAGCTCGGTCGACGCCCAGACGCTGCGCCCGGCCGAGGCGGTGATCGTGCAGGACGGGCCGGTGCCCGCCGCGCTCGCCGCCGAGCTCGACCGCCTCGTCGCCGAGAGTCCCGTTCCGGTGCGGCTCGTGCGACTCCCCGAGAATCTCGGGCTGGCGGAGGCCCTCAACCGGGGTCTCGATGCCGCGCGGCATCCGGTGGTCGCCCGCATGGACGCCGACGACGTCTCAGTGCCCGAGCGCTTCGCCCGCCAGTGGGAGCTGATCGACGCGGGCTTCGACCTCGTGGGCACGGGAATGGCGGAGTTCGAGTCGGATCCGGATCGCCCGGTCTCGGTGCGCACCCCGCCGGTCGGGGCGGAGCGCATTCGCGCGCATGCCCGCACGCACAACCCGTTCAACCATCCGACGATGATGTACCGCGTCGCCGCGCTCGACCGCGTCGGCCGCTACGAGCCGTTCGGCAGGATGGAGGACTACTGGCTCGGCGTGCGCCTCATCGACGCCGGAGCCCGGGTGGAGAACATCGCCGAGCCGCTGCTGCGGTACCGGGTGGGCGCGGGAGCGTTCGCCCGGCGCGGCGGTTGGGCCGAGGCGCGCACCGAGTGGCGGTTGCAGCGCGAACTGCTGCGCATGGGGTTCGTGTCGGCCCCGCAGTACGCGCGTAATGTGGTGATGAAGGGCGCGTACCGCCTGCTGCCCGCGGGGGTGAAGCGGCGGCTCTTCAGGGGGCTGATCAGCCGTGGGCTGCCCGGCGACCGGGCGTAGCCCGGGAGTTCACTCGCCCGCGAAGATCTGACCCGCGGCGCTCCGCTTCTCGGCCTGGAAGCCGTCTTCGGCGCGGCCGAGCGCCCAGTACGCGGAGAGCGAGAGCGCCCGCCGCTCGATGCCCCAGGTGTCGTGCAGCAGCACGCGGAGCTGCTGCATCGCGCCGCGCTCTCCGTGCGCGAATACCTCGGGGTGGCGGTCGGGCTGCGGCAGGGCGCGCACGGCCTCGACGAGCACCGTGCCGTGCTCGGCCGCGCTGCCGTCGGCACGGGTGCGGTGCAGCCACCGCACCTCGATGCCGGCGGGGTGCGCGAGCTCGATCTCGTCGGCCGCGTCGCCGACCTCGACGAGCACGAGCCCGGTGGCGCTCGCCGGGGTGGCTTCGAGGGCGGCCGCGATGGCGGGGAGCGCCGACTCGTCGCCGAGGTAGAGGCGTGGCACCTGCGCGTCGATGGACGGCTCGAACATGCCGCCGGGGCCCGAGAAGCAGAGGCGCTCACCCGGGGTCGCCGCGGCCGCCCACGGGCCCGCGACGCCCTCGTCGCCGTGCACGACGAAGTCGATGGCGAGCGTATCGGTCGCGGTGTCGATCGAGCGGATCGTGTAGGTGCGGCGCACCGGAAGGTCTTCGAGCGGCAGGCGCTCGCGCAGCTGCTCGAGGTCGTACGGCGGTTCGAGGCCGAGTTCGGGTTTGGCGAAGAGCAGCTTCACGTACTTGTCGGTCTTGGCGAGCCGTGCGGGATCGGCCTCGCCCATGAACGCGGCGAAGTCCTCGCCGCCGAGGTGCACGCGCACGAGGTGCGGGCTGATGCGCTCGGTGCGTTCGACGGTCAGGACTCGCGCGGGGCCGCCCCGGCGGGGGCGAGAGGTTTCGTTCACCCCCTTACCGTACCCCCGTGGCGGGCACGTTCTCCAGCTTCATCGGATGAATGGCGGATCGGGGCGGCGACGGCGCGGCGCGACTAACATGAATACCGATGATCGAGATTCTGAACGACGACCAGCTGAGCCGCGCACGACGGGCCGGGGCGCTCGTCGGCACCATTCTGCAGACCTTGAGGGAGCGTGCGCGCGTCGGCACGAACCTGCTCGAGCTCGACCGCTGGACGGGCGAGATGATCCGCGAGGGCGGGGGAGTGTCGTGCTACATCGACTACGCGCCCTCGTTCGGCAACGGCCCGTTCGGGCACTACGTGTGCACCGCCGTGAACGATGCGGTGCTGCACGGCATGCCGCACGACTACGCGCTGGCCGACGGAGACCTGCTGACGCTCGATCTCGCCCTCACGGTCGACGGGATCGCGGCCGACGCGGCGATCAGTTTCATCGTCGGCGAGCGGCGCGATCCGGCCGATGTCGCGCTCATCGAGGCGACGGAGGAGGCGCTGCGCGCGGGCATCGCCGCGGCCCGGCCCGACGGGCGCCTGGGCGACATCTCGCACGCGATCGGCGGGGTGCTGAAGGCGGCCGGCTACTCGATCAACATGGAGTTCGGCGGTCACGGCATCGGAACGACGATGCACCAGGAGCCCCACGTGGCGAACAACGGCCGTGCCGGCCGCGGCTACCGGCTGCGGCCGGGGCTGCTCCTCGCGATCGAGCCGTGGGTCATGGCCGATACCGACAAGCTCGTGTTCGACGCCGACGGGTGGACGCTGCGAAGCGCCACGGGCAGCCGCACGGCGCACACCGAGCACACGGTCGCGATCACTGAGACGGGCGCCGAGATCCTCACCCTGCCGCCGCGGTAGCCGAGAACTCGTCGAGCCGGGCGAGCGCCCCGTCGAGCTCGCGGCCGATCACGGGTTCGAGGGTGCCGAGGTAGAACGTGCTCAGATGGTTCTTGTCGATGTACACGGCGACGTTGCCGATCACCGCAGGGCACCGCTTCGGGCAGTAGTAGTCGCTGAAGTCGAGCGCTGCGACGTGCGGCGATGCGAGGGCGTCGAGCGGGCTGGAGGCCGCGAGCGCCTGGTGCGCGTCGACGCCGCACGCCGAGCCGGCGTCGCCGGCCTCTCCGGCCTCTCCGGCGCCTCGGGCGTTCGCGGCGTCGACGCCGTCTCCCGGAGGCGACTCCTCGACGCACCGGTACGCGTCGTACGTGAACCGCGGGTTGTCGCGGATCAGCACGGTCGGTATCCCGGCCCGCGCGAGCCGATCGACGGTGCGCTCGAGCCCCTCGGGCACGGTCTCGCGCTCGCCCGCATCGCGCGGGCTCTCGGCGTCGGCCGCCTCGGTGCGCGTGCCGATCGTCACCACGGCGTCGGGCTCGATCTCCTCGATGAGGCGGATCACGTCGACGTTCCAGTCCCGGCACTCCTGACGGTAGTACCCGCCCCGATCCTCGTCGATGTCGCGGAGCCCGAACGCGCACGCGCCGAGGAGGAACGACACCACCCGCCAGTTCTCCCGCTCGGCGACGGCGCCGATCGGGGCGAGCATCTGCTGGGCGTGGGAGTCGCCGACGACGACGACGGTGCGCTCGGCCTCATCGGCGCCGACCTCGTTGTCGAGGCACGCGGGCACGGTCGCCGGGATATCGACGACGCTCCCGTCGCCGCAGTTGCGCGACAGTGTGCCCCATTGGTCGTCGAGTTCGGCGGGCAGGGGGCGCAGGGGCGCTCCGGGCACGTCGCGGCCGGTCCAGTCGTCGAACAGCACGCGGGCGCCGGGGTTGCGGTACACGCGCTGCGCCTCGGCCTCCGCGATGGCGCGCTGCTCGGCTTCGAGCTGCCGCTGCGCCGTGACCTGGGCCGGCACCACGACGCCCGCGACGAGTGCTGCGGAGAGCGCGATGACGCCGAGGCCGCGCCACCGGGAGCGCTCGATCCAGTCGAGGCGGCGCAGCGGGGCGTCGACGGCGCCCGTGAGCAGGCGTGCGACGACGATGGATCCGAGGATCACGATGAGACCCTCGACGAGGTTCAGCGGCTGCCCGTCGCGCGCGACCAGAATGCAGACGAGCGCCGGCCAGTGCACAAGGTACAGCGCATAGGAGCTTCGGCCGAGGGCGAGCACGCGCGGCTGCTCGAGGAGCATCGCGGGGCCGTAGCGGCGATCCGCGTCGTTGCCCGAGACGATGACGGCGGCGACGCTCAGCACGGGCCACAACGCGAGGTAGCCCGGAAAGCCGCCCTGCACGTCGAGTACGAGCCCGCACGCGACGAGGGCGCCGAGCCCCGTCCACCCGATGACGGCGCGCGGGATCACGGGCAGGCGCAGGCGGTGCACGACGAGGGCGAGGATCGATCCGGCCGCGAACTCCCACAGCCGAGCCCTCGTGTCGAAGTACGCCAGGGTCTGGTCGGCGCGGGTCGCGACGATCGAGTAGGCGAGCGACACGGCGAGCACCGCGCCGAACACGGCGATCGCGATGCGGCGCGCGGGGATGCGGCCGCGGCTGCAGCGCGCGATCAGCCCGATCAGCAGGAACAGCAGGGGCCAGAGGATGAAGACCTGCCCCTGCACCGACAGCGACCAGAAGTGCTGCAGCGGGCTCGCCTGCGACTGGTCGGCGTAGTAGTCGGCTGCCTCGGCGGCGAGCAGCCAGTTCTCCGTGTACGTGAGCGACGCCCACGCGTGCCGCCACAGCTCGTCGTGCGTGGAGGCGGGCAGCACCCGCATGCCGATGACCACGGTCGCGGCGATGACGATGGCGGCGGCGGGCAGCATCCGCTTGAAGTTGCGGATCCACTGCCCGGCGACGCCCACGCGCCCGGTCGCCTCCCAGCGCCGCATGAGCGCGCCGGTCAGCAGGAACGCCGAGATCATGAGGAAGGCGTCGACGCCGCCCGAGACGCGGCCGAGCCACACGTGGTAGACGACGACGAGCAGCACCGCGACGGCGCGGAGGCCGTCGATGTCGTGGCGATAGCCCGGCGAGCGGGCGACGGTCGGTGTCGGCGCCGCCGGGCGCGAGCCGGTCAGTCGCGGGTGAACCGCAGCCCTCCCTCGATGGCGAAGCCCGCCGTACCGTTCTGGAACTGCATGGTGCGGGTCTCGAAGTTCTCGATGATGCCCTTCGGCGCACCGGCCATGAAGCCCCACGGCCCCGCCGGCCCACCGGCCTTGCGGTAGGCGGCGAGGAAGACGCCGTTGCCCAGACCCACCGTCGCGTGCTCGTCGCCGAGCCGGGAGGCCAGGGCGTTCGAGTGCGTGATCATGCCGTGGTCGAACTCCTGGTACGCGCCGCCGCCGTTCTCCGCGACCTCGATCTGCGGCCCCTTCGGGCGCCCCCACCGGCGCGGATCGCGCTGGTACAGGTCGTAGATCTCGCCGACGACGGGGTGGGCGTTGCGCTCGTTGTCGTCGCGAGGCTTGACGAACTCGACGGCCTCGTCGATCGGGCCGTCGAAGATCATGCGCCCGTGCTCGAGCACGATGCCGCGCTCGCAGAGCTCCTGCACCTGGCTGGCGTTGTGGCTCACGACGAACATCGTCTTCCCGGCGTGCTGCAGTTCGAGCATGCGCGCCGTGCACTTCTGCCGGAACTGCGCGTCGCCGACGGAGAGGATCTCGTCGACGAGCAGCACGTCGAGCTCGGTGTGGATGGCGACGGAGAAGCCGAGTCTCGAGTACATGCCCGACGAGTAGTGCTTGACCTCGGTGTCGATGAAGTCGCCGATCTCGGAGAACTCCAGGATCGACTCGAAGCGCGCATCGGTCTCCTGCTTGTCCATGCCGAGGATCGCGGCGTTCAGGTACACGTTCTCGCGCCCCGTGAGGTCGGGGTGGAACCCGGCGCCCACCTCGAGCAGGCCGGCGACGCGGCCGCGGGTGCGCACCCAGCCCTGGTCGGGGGCCATGACGCCCGAGAGCAGCTTCAGGGTCGTCGACTTGCCCGAGCCGTTGCGGCCGAGCAGTGCGACCGACTCGCCCTCGGCGACGGTGAAGGAGATGCCGTCGAGCGCGTTGAACGAGCTGGAGAGCGGCTTGCGGCGCATCGCCGCGATGAAGGTCTCCTTGAACGAGTGCGTGTGCTTGATCTGGAACGTCTTGCGCACCTCGTCGAGCACGATCGCCGGCTTGGTTTCGGGCTCAGAGGCTCTGGGCAAAGGACCCCTCCATCTTGCGGAAGACGAGCTGACCGATCACGAGGGTGACGAGCGAGACCGCGAGCCCGATCAGTACGTACGTGAGGAAGTTGTCGGGGCGGGGCATCGACGGTTCGAGCGGCAGCCAGAACGCGTCGTGGAACAGTTCGACGGCCCCGGTGATCGGGTTCGACATGTAGACGTGGTAGAGCCACAGCGGCGCGCGATCGTAGACCAGGTTCCACACGTAGAGCACGGGCGACGCCCAGGTCGAGAACATGAGGATCAGGTCGACGAAGTTGCGGGCGTCGCGGTAGGCGACGTTGATGGCTCCGAAGAAGAGCCCGAGCCCGAGGGCGAAGAGCACGATGATGATGGTGCCCGCGACGAAGGCGACGATCTGCAGCCACCCGATCGTCCAGCCGCAGAGCAGCGCGACGATGAGCAGCAGGGCCGCCTGGGGCAGGAAGTGGACGAGGGCGACGCCGGTCGCGGCGACCGGGAAGAGCTCGCGGGGCAGATAGATCTTCTTGATGAGCGACGCGTTGTCGACGACGGCGTTCGTGGTGTTGCGGAGCGTCTCGCTGAAGAGGTTGACCGCGACGATGCCGGCGAAGAGGTACACCGGGAAGAACTGCATGCCGTGGTCGGCCTGCAGGATGACGCCGATGACCAGGTAGTACATCAGGAACTGCGCGCCGGGGCGCACGTACGACCACACCCAGCCGAGCACGGAGCCGTGGTACCGGGTGGCGACGCCCTTCTTCAGCAGCAGCGTGAGCAGGTACCGGTGCCGGAATACGTCGAACAGCCCGCGACTCGCGCCGGGCACGCGGAAGTCGGGGTCGTTCAGCAGGGAAGCATCGCTCACAACGCGATCCTATCGGCGACGCCTGAGGGTTCGAGCGCGCCGTGCGACCGCCACCAGGCGACCGCGTCGGCGAGCGGCTCGAGCTCGGGCGCCGGGGCTCCCTCGGTGAGGAGGTCGCCCGTGCGGTAGGAGTGCAGGAGGGCCTCGGCGAGCTCCGCCGAGAAGCCCGCGCGCTGCAGGCCGACGGCGTTGACCCCGGCGATGCGCGGGGGTGTGCCGTACACCTTGGCGAACGGCGGCACGTCGCGCGCCACCGGCGTGCCCATGCCGACCATCGCGCCGTGCGCGATGACGCGGCGCTGGTGCACGACCGCGTTCATGCCGATGTTGACGCGGTCGCCGATGACGCAGTGCCCGCCGACGCTCACGCCGGCCGAGACGGTCGAGTCGGCGCCGAGCAGCACGTCGTGCGCGAGGTAGGCGCGGTTCAGCACCCAGCTGCGGGGGCCGACGGTCGTCTCGCGGTAGCTGCCCTGATGGATGACGGCGCCCTCGCGGATCACGGCGCCCGCGCAGATGCGCACGCCGGCATGCAGCAGCTCGCCCGTCCACGCCGTGTTCTGCGGCAGGTTGCTCATCTCGGGGGGAGCGCCGATGAGCGCCCCGGCCCCGATCCAGACCCCGTCCTCGATCACCGCGGGGCCGAGGATCACGGCGCCCGGGCCGATCGCGACGCCCTCGCCGATCTCGACGCCGTCGCCGATGAACGCGGTGGCGCTGACCGGCGAATCGGTACGGCTCACGCGCCCGCCCTCAGGCTCACGACGGCGCCGGTGCGCGCCGACTCGATGGCCGCCTCGGCCACGCGCAGCGTCTCCGTGCCCTCGCGCAGGGTGACGGCGTCGGCGCGGGTGCCGAGAATGGCGTCGCGGAAGGCCTCGTGCTCGCTGCGCAGGGGTTCGCGCTTCTCGAGGGAGAACCGGGTGACGGTCCCCTCGCTCACCCCCCGGAACGCCGCCACGGTGTCCCACGACCCCGCGTGCGTGCCGTTCTCGAAGAACGTCAGATCGGCCGTGATGGTGTCGGCGACGAACGCCCCGTGCTCGCCGGTGACGACGGTGAGCCGCTCCTTGAACGGCGTGAGCCAGTTCACGAGGTGATTGATCATGATGCCGTTCTCGAGCTTGCCCGTGATCGAGACCATGTCCTCGTGCGCGCGGCCCGAGCGGTGCGTGGTCTGCGCGGCCAGCGTCGCGTAGGGCGACTGCGCGAGCCAGGAGGTGAGGTCGATGTCGTGGCTGCCGAGATCCTTCACGACCCCCACGTCGGCGATGCGCGCGGGGAACGGCCCCTGGCGGCGCGTCTGGATCTGGTAGACGTCGCCGAGGTCGCCGTTCGCGATGCGCTCGCGCAGGCTGATGAGCGCCGGGTTGAAGCGCTCGACGTGCCCGACGGCCGCGATCCTGCCGGCGGCCTCGAACGCCTCGACGAGGCGCTCGGCGGCGGGGAGGGCGTGCGCGACGGGCTTCTCGATGAGCGCGTGGATGCCGGCCTCGGCGAGGGCGAGCCCGACCTCCTCGTGGAACTTCGTCGGCACGGCGACGACGGCCGCCTCGACACCGGCGTCGATGAGCCCCTGCACGGAGTCGTGCATGGGGGTCTTGCCGGCGACGCCGTGGGGGTCGCCCATCGCGTCCGCGACGGCGATGAGATCGATGCCGTCGACTTCGCGGATCACGCGCGCGTGGTGTCGGCCCATCATTCCGAGGCCGATCAGGCCGTACTTGATCGTCACGTTCTCTCCTATCGGTTCGCATGCCGTGTCGGCGGCGAGCATATCTAGTTCAGGTCGCACCCGGTGATGCGGTAGAGCACCGCTCCGCCCTCGCGATCCACCTCGGTGAGCGTAGCGGATTCCTCGACGCCGGAGATGCCGAGGTACGGGATCGCGCGCGGGGTGCCGGGGAACACGTACTCGCGCCCGAAGTCGAGCACGAACTCGGCGCCCAGGTCGGCTGCGGCGGCGCAGGCCTCCGGTGTGCCGCGGTCGATGCCGGAGGTGAGGTCGGCGACGTCGGGGTCGTACGTGCCGCTCGTGTGCGGCACGAGCACTTCGAGCCCGGTCAGGGCGTAGGCGAGCGCGCCGCCGTTCCAGGGGTTGTCGATGATGACCGCGTCGTCGGGCACGTGCTGGGGGAGGCGCTCGATGATGGCGCGCTCGTCGGGGCTCAGCAGCGGCGACCACCGGTCGAACTCGTACTTCGAGCTGACGTAGTTGACGGCGGCGAAGGCGCCCGCACCCTGCGTCGCGGCGAGCAGGAAGAGCGTGGCGAACGCCACCCAGAACGCGTGGCGCGACCGCTCGCCGCCCGCGGGGAACATGCGGGCCGTGCGCCGCATCGCCGTGCTGGCCACCGCCGCGGCGGCGGAGGCGCCGTGCACGGCGAGCGGCAGTGCGCCCAGCGGCACCAGCGCGGCGAGCCGCCACGGGTCGTTGTACCAGGGGGAGAGGAAGAACGTGCGCCAGTCGGAGGTGGGGAAGCCGTCGGCGATCACGTAGAACGCGATCAGCACGAGCGAGAGGCCGAGCACCCACCGCAGGCGGCGGCGCCGGAGGAGCAGTGCGGCGCCGAGCAGCACCAGCAGCGTGACCGGCCAGTTGTGGCCCTCCATCTTCGGCGTCGCGCCGACGGCGTCGAGGATCGCGCCGAACGGCGAGGGGTGGCCGCCCTCCCACGGGTTGGTGGTGGTGCGGCCGAAGTACCAGGCCAGCACGGTGAGGGCGGCGAAGGCGGCCAGCCCGACCGCGGCGAGCGAGGCGCGCAGCGCCCGGCTCCGCGAGGGCTGCACCAGCGAGCCGTCGGCGGCGGCGATCCGGCCGCCCCGGAACGCCCGCACGGCCGCGGCGATGATGGGCACGGCGAGCCACAGGATGAGCACGTGGACGGCGTTGGGGTGCGCGAGCACCGCCGCGCCGAGCGAGCCGATGAACAGGGTCCAGCTCGTGCCGATCGGCAGCGGCAGCGATCGGCGCGCCCAGCCGAGGCCGAGCAGCTGGAGGGCGGCCACGAGCACGTAGGGCAGCAGCGCCAGGGAGAGGAGGTTCGGGTACAGTACGCCGAACCCGGCGAGCGACAGCGGGAAGTTGGGGAACGCGGCGGCGACGACGCCCGAGACGACCGTGACGCGCGTCGACGGGCCGGCGAGGGCGCGCCCCAGCGCGACGGCGCCGATCGGCCAGACCACGCAGCAGACGACGAAGAGCACGGCGTTGGTGGCGAGCGGGATCGAGGCGCCGCTCAGCTGGGCGACGAGCGCGACGAACCCGTGCCACAGGGTCGGGTAGAACGCCGGGTCGCCGGGGGAGGCGAGATCCATCGCGAACGGCGAGGCGTTGCCGCTGTCGAGGATCAGGCGGGTGGCGTTGAGGTGGAAGATCGCGTCGTAGGTCTGCGAGATCGCATCGGCCGACTTCATGCTGAGCATGAGGATCGTCGCGGTCGCGACCCCGCCGATCGCGGCCGCGCCGACGAGCACCCAGAACCGCTGCGACGGTGCGATCCGGCGGGCGGCGGCCTCGCGGGGGGCGCCGAGCCACCTGCGGAGCACGAGCAGCACGAGGGCGAGCAGGATCGCGACGACGAACGGCGAGAGGAGCGTCCAGCGGATGCCGAGCGCGCCCGAGAAGATCGGCGCGAGCGCCAGCACGGCGAAGGCGGCGGGCACGGCGACGACGGCCGCCGCCGCGCCGCGCAGGCGCAGCGCGTAGGCGCTCGGCAGCCCGAGGAGGGCGACGACCCCGAGGGCGATCAGCGCCGGGAGGGCGAGCGGCAGCCAGGCCGTCATGAGGCGGTGCCTTCGCCCGGGCCCGAGTCGTCCAGCCGCTCGGAGATGCGCGCCTCCATCAGCGCGACGGCCCGCGCGAGCTGCGTCACCCGCGCATCGCTGCGGGCCTTGGCGCGGATTACGGCCACGGCGAACGCGAGCACGGCGACGATGAAGACGTAGAGCAGCAGGTCGGTGCCGCGCCCGATGCCGAGCAGGTTCGCGACGGCGGTGAGGGCGTTCGGGAACAGGATCGCGAGCGCGGCGGCGATGACGAAGAGGATGGCGAAGATGCGCTTCAGCGCCAGCGAGCGCTCGCCGGGCAGGAAGCGCACGGCGAGCGCGGCGAGCGCGACCATCCCGAGGATGAGCAGGAGCTGGAAGATCGACATGGTGGCCTACCTGATGATGAGGTCGATGAGGATGTTGACCGAGTTGAGCAGCGACTGGCCCTTCGCCTTCGAGTACTCGCTGTAGATCACCTCGACGGGCTCTTCGGCGTACGGGAGGCCCGTGCGGCCGAGCTGCACGACGATCTCGGTGCCGTGCGCCATGCGATCCTGCCGCAGGTGGATGCCCCGCACCGCGTCTGCGCGAATGACCCGGAGGCCGTTGTGGGCGTCGGTGAGTCGCGTGCGCGTCGTCCAGTTCGTCACGAGGACGGCGGTCTTCAGCACGACCTTCTTCATGAAGCCGGCCTGCGTGCGGTCGTCGAGGAAGCGGGATCCGAACACGATCGCGAGGTTCTCGTCGCGTGCGCGCTGCAGCATCGCCTGCGCATCGACGACGCGGTGCTGGCCGTCGGCGTCGAACGTGACGACGTACTTCGCCCCCCGCTCGAGCGCGTACGCGAAGCCGGTCTGCAGCGCGGCGCCCTGCCCGAGGTTGATGGGGTGGTTGACCACGCGCGCGCCCGCGGCGCGGGCGATCGCCCCCGAGCCGTCTCGCGATCCGTCGTCGATGCACACGACCTGGGGGAACACGCGCAGCAGGTCCGCGAGTACGCCGCCGATCACCGATGCCTCGTTGTAGAGGGGGATCACCACCCATACGTCGAGATCGTGACGCTTCGAGGCGACGGGGGCAGAGTCCATGACCTCTATTCTGGCAGACGAGCGCAGATGCGCTTATTCTTTACCATCAAGAGATACGTCGAAGCTCAGGCTTCACAACGGGGGAGTCTGAGTGCGCTCGAGCAGCAGCAGGAGCGGCGGCGCCCGAGCCGCCCTGGTGGGGGCGTTCGCCGCCGTCGTCATGACGGTGTCGATGCTCGTGCCGGGCCTGGGCGCGAGCCCGGCCCAGGCCGCGAACATCACCGACGGGTTCAACCCGGGGAATATCGTCTCCGACGCGAACTTCTACGACGGCCGAGCGATGGGTGTGAATGAGATTCAGACGTTTCTCAATCAGCGCGTCCCCCGGTGCACCATTGGAGATCCGGGTCGCACTGCCGGCATGAAGTGGGGCGAGACCAAAATCGCTTCGAAGTGCTTGCGCAACTTCTCGATGAATTCGCAGAGCCGCGCTTCCAATGCGTACTGCGCCGCGTACCGGGGACGAAGCGGTGAGAGCGCCGCGCAGATCATCGCCAAAGTGGGCCAGGCCTGCGGCATCAGCCAGCGCGTGCTGCTCATCATGCTCGAGAAGGAGCAGAGCCTCGTCACCGATACCTGGCCCACAGTTCGGCAGTTCGACGTCGCGATGGGGTACGCGTGCCCCGACTCCGGCCCGGGCAACAGCGCGAACTGCGACCCCACGCAGACGGGGTTCTTCCAACAGGTCTACCGCGCCGCGTGGCAGCTCGAGGTGTATCGCGCCAACCCGAACAGCTACAACTACAAGCCGTTCCAGAACAACCGCATCCAGTGGCACCCGAACGCGGGCTGCGGGGCGTCGACCGTCTACATCTCGAACTGGGCGACCGCAGCGCTCTACATCTACACGCCGTACCGCCCGAACCAGGCCGCGCTGAACGCGGGCTGGGGCACCGGCGACGCCTGCTCGAGCTACGGCAACCGCAACTTCTACAACTTCTACAAGTCGTGGTTCGGCAACCCACATCTGGCGTTCCCTGTAGACGGCGCGATTCTGAACTATTGGCAGAGTAATCGCGCGTGGCTCGGCAATCCGAAGGCTGCGGCGGTTTCCAATGGAGCGAACGGCGGTGGTCGTACTCAGCAGTTCTCCGGAGGAATAGTCTTTGAGCCTAAGGCTGGCCAGGTGTCGGGTATGCAAAGGACGAGCCCGATCTATGTGGCTTACTCACGTGCCGGGGGTATTGCCGGCTCCTGGGGTTGGCCTGTGGCGCCCGCGACCAATCAAGGCTCCTCGGGGAACAACAGCATGCGCTTTCAGGGAGGCATAGCCGCGGAAGCCAAGGGGTACGGCGTGTACCTTGTTCCGGCAAAGATACAAACGCTTTGGGAAAAAGAAGGTGGATTTGCTGGAAAGCTCGGTTTCCCTGTAGCGGAGGCGCTTGTCAAACCAGGGGACATCGTCTCTCAGACCTTCAAGTCCGGGGAACTTGTGTACAGCCCGAGCGGCGGCGCGCTGAAAGTCGATCCCGAGTTTCTCCCCGCTTGGCGCGCACTAGGGCCGGGAGGTGGCTCCGTTGGCGTGCCGATCGGAACCCCGACCACAAGCGCGGCTAACGGCGGCGGGAAGACCTACGCGATGCTTCGAGGGACGATGTACAAGAGCCCTGCTGGAGTTTACGCAATCGGGACGGGACCATTCGGAGACGCGTACCGTGCGTCAGGAGGGCACACTGGGGCCTTCGGGTGGCCTGCTTCGCCTGCTGAATGCGGTCTGCTTGACGGCGGATGTGCCATGTCATTCCAGCGCGGGGTTGGCCTGTGGAGTGGCGCAACTGGGATCGTGAAGCTCTCTCCTGAAGCCTATGAGAGCTGGGGGAAGCACGCGTCTGAACTTGGTTATCCAAAGACGACCGCGAAGGCGGTAGGGACCGGTTCAAACGCGGGAACGGTTCATCGTTTCGCGAGCGGCGACATCTATCAGTCGAAGCTCGGCACGTTTGCGCTCCCGGATGGGACTTTGAGAAACGCTTATCAATCGGCGGGGGGACCGACTGGCAAGTGGGGGTGGCCGTCAAGCGACATGTCTTGCGATGCAGACGGCTCGAAATGCGTCATGTCTTTCGTGAACGGTATTGCGATCGCAAAGGGCGATGGCACCCTGACATTCTCTCGGAACCTTCAGGATTTTCCGAAGGAACGACTGAGTGGAGCCGACCGCTATTCCACTGCTGCGCAGATCGCGAAGAGTGGATACCCGAACGCTGCGTCTACTGTGATTATCGCGAGTGGCGCCGACTACCCGGATGCGCTGAGTGCGGGAGCGCTGGGGGCGAAGTGGAAGGCGCCTTTGCTGCTGACGAGTCAGTTGGGCGTGCCGGAGGTTACGCGCTCCGAGATAGTACGGCTGAAGCCTGAACGGATCGTCGTTGCTGGAGGACCGGGGGCCGTCAGCGACAACGCCTTGGCACAATTGAAGAAGTTGGCTCCTCGAGTCGACCGTATCTATGGATCAGATCGCTATCAGACTTCACTTGCCATCTCACAAGCTGGATGGCCGACAGGAGCCTCTGCTGAGGTGTTTCTCGCAACTGGTACAGACTTTGCCGACGCGCTTTCCGCCGGAGCCGCAGCAGGTAGTAGAGGTGCGCCAGTTCTGCTCGTTCCCGGAAACGCTAACGAAATGCCGGGCGCGGTGAAGTCGGAACTCTCGCGACTCGGGGTGAAACAAGTCACAATTGCTGGCGGCGTCGGAGCAGTTTCTGCGGGCGCAGAGGCCTCAATCGCGTCCGGACGAACCGTGCAGCGTTTTGCGGGCAGAGACCGCTTCGATACATCCGCTCTTATTGCGAAAGCCTTCTTTCAAGAGAACGGAAGCAACCCCTACTGGGCGAACGGCCTGGACTTCGCTGATGCTCTTGCGGGCAATGCGATTGCGGGTTCGCTGGGGGCACCTCTCTTGCTGTCGAGGGCGAGCTGTGTTCCCGTTAGCGTCTACGAAGCTACGGCCTGGGTCGCTCGCGATAAGATCATGATCCTCGGCGGAACCGGAGTATTGACTGACGAGGTGACGCGAGCCAGGAATTGCGCACTCTGAGATGCGAATGTGTACTGATGCAGCGTAGAACTCGGCCATTCCGATGGGTTAACTCGATTCGAGCCCAAATTTGGGGAATACTAGCGCTCCGCCGCCTCAGAAGGGACGGTGTGCCATTCCCTGATTCCTGTCCGGCGGATCATGCCGCTGAACGTGTGCTTATCGGACCAGTGAATAGCGCAGGACAAGGCTATCTCTGGGCGCGAGCTTTAGAACGAGCGAGACCAGATCTTCTGCCGATCAATCTCAAGGTGTCTTCCGGGTCAGACAAGTTCAATTATCCCGCTGACTTAACTGTGAACAGCGGATACTCCGCCTACTCGCGTAAGTGGCAGAGGAATCAGACATCCGCGCTCGAAGGTTATCGAGCGGTGCTCATCGAGTCCGCTTCCCCTGTCCTGGGAGGCGCTTATCGTGGGGATGTCCTTGCCCAGATAGATGCACTGCAACGCCGGAACGTTCAACTCGGACTCTTGTTCCACGGGAGCGATCTGAGAGATCCCGATATGCACTTGGCAACCGAACCGGACTCATATTTCTCTGTCGATTCAAACTTCACAGAATCGATGCGGCAGAAGACTCGTCGCAGCAGGGCGCTGATCGAGGAATCAGGGCTGCCAGTTCTTGTATCGACTCCGGATCTTCTGCGTGAGGTTGAGGGGGCTAAGCTGCTGCCGATTGTTGTCGATCCAAAAGTTTGGGCGACAACGGACCTTCCCTTCCAGACGAGCCGACGTCCTTGTGTGGTGCATGCGCCATCGAGTTCCCACATCAAGGGGACGGACCTCATTGATAAGACCATGCACCGCCTGCACAGACTGGGTCTCATTGAGTACCGCAGACTAGCCGGAATGCGCCATCGTGAAATGCTTGACGTCTATCGCAGTGCGGACATCGTCCTCGATCAGTTCCGTGGGGGACCCTATGGCGTTGCGGCTTGTGAGGCGCTTGCTGCCGGTCGAATCGTCGTGTCCCATGTTCCAGTTCATGTTCGAAAACTCACCCATGAACTTTCCGGTCTAGAGCTCCCCATCGTCCAGTCGACAGCTGCGGAGCTTGAGGACGTGGTCGCCTCCATTGTCGCCGATCCGGGCGATGCATTGAAGAGGGCAAACCAAGGGCCAGGTTTTATTTCGCACTGGCACGATGGGCGAGAGAGCGGCCACGTGCTTTCGCAGTGGCTTGATTCCCGTCTACCCTCTTAAGGCTTCTGCCGTAACATTCTCGGTCGAACCAGGACCTCGATCGCGCGGGCGCATGAGCGCTTCGGCTAACCTTGGACCATACTCGCTCCGGCAACAGGGCGAATTTAAATTGAGAGGCCGAGATCATATGGCAATCGAATTTATTCCTCCGGCCAAGCCGATCATCGGCCAGGAGGAGCGGGAGGCCGTCGACCGGGTGCTCCGCTCCGGCATGATCGCCCAGGGGCCCGAGGTGGCCGCCTTCGAGCAGGAGTTCGGCGCGCACTTCGCCGATGGCCGCGAGACCGTCGCCGTCAACTCGGGAACGAGCGGGCAGCATCTCGGCCTGCTCGCCGCCGGCGTCGGCCCCGGCGACGAGGTCATCGTGCCCTCCTTCACCTTCGCCGCGACCGGCAACTCCGTCGCGCTGACCGGTGCGACCCCCGTCTTCGTCGACATCGAGCCCGAGTACTTCACGCTCGATCCCGAGGCCGTGCGCGCGGCGATCACGCCCCGCACCAAGGGCATCATGCCGGTGCACCTGTACGGCCACCCGTTCCTCGTCGACCAGATCGAGGCGATCGCGCGCGAGCACGGCGTCGCCATCTACGAGGACGCCGCTCAGGCGCACGGCGCGAGCTGGAACGGCCGGCAGGTCGGCACCATCGGCGACTTCGCCATGTTCAGCCTCTACCCGACGAAGAACATGACGTCGGGCGAGGGCGGCATGGTCACCTGCGCCTCCGAGACGATCGCCCGCAACGTGCGACTGCTCCGCAACCAGGGCATGGAGACGCAGTACGCCAACGAGGTCATCGGGTTCAACGCCCGCATGACCGACGTGCACGCGGCGATCGGCCGCGTGCAGCTCACGAAGGTGGACGCGTGGACGGCGCAGCGCCAGCGCAACGCCGCGGCGCTCGACGCCGGGCTCGCGGGAGTCGCGGGCGTGCAGACCCCGAAGGTGCACGACAGCGCGGTGCACGTCTACCACCAGTACACGGTGCGCCTCGATGCGGGCGAGCGCGACCGCATCCGCGAAGCGCTGAAGCAGGAGCACAACGTCGGATCGGGCGTCTACTACCCGATCCCGAACCATCGCCTGCCGTCGCTCGAGAAGTACGCGCCGGGGCTCGACCTGCCCGAGACAGAGCGCGCCGCCGCCGAGGTGCTGTCGCTGCCGGTGCACCCGTCGCTGAGCGAGGCCGATCTCGACCGCATCATCGCCGCGGTGACCGCCGTCGCCGGGGCGGGCGCGTGATCGCGGAGGCCGCGTCAGCTTGAGGATCGCAATCGCAAGCCGCATCTTCGAGCCCGAGCCGAGTGCGGCGTCGTTCCGGCTGGCCGCGCTCGCCCGCGCCCTCGTCGAGGCCGGGCACGAGGTCGAGGTGCTGACGGTGCGGGCTCCGTCGCGGTTGCGCGGCACGGGCGAGATGATCCGCGGCTGCCGCGTCAAGCGGTTCCCCGTGCTCCGCGATGCGACGGGGTACGTGCGCGGGTACCTGCCGTACCTGAGCTTCGACGTGCCGCTGTTCTTCAGGCTGCTGCTCGGGCGCAAGCGCGACCTCGTCGTCTCCGAACCGCCGCCGACGACGGGGTTCTTCGTGCGCCTCGCGACCCGGCTGCGGCGCACGCCGTACGCGTACTACGCCGCAGACATCTGGTCCGACGCGGCCTCGCAGACCGGCGCGCCCGCATGGATGCTGCGCGTCGTGCGCGCGCTCGAGGCGTTCTCGCTCCGCGGCGCTCGCAGCGTGCTCTCCGTCTCCTCCGGCGTCACGAGTCGGTTGTCGGAGTTCGCGATCGACACCGTGGCGACCGTCGGCAACGGCGTCGACGCCTCGCGCTTCTCGGGGGCGCTAGCCGCCGCGCGGAGGGGCGCGGAGGATCTGCGCGGCCGCGACGCCGAGTACGTCTACGCGGGCACCGCCTCCGAATGGCACGGCGCCGACGTCTTCGTGGACGCCCTGCCCGCGGTGCTGCGCGACGTGCCGCGAGCGCGCCTCCGATTCATCGGCGGCGGCGCGGAGCTGGAGCACCTGCAGCGCCGCGCGGAGGAGCTCGGCGTGGCGGGCGCGGTCTCGTTCGAGCCCGTGATGAACGCGGAGCGCATCGCTCCCGTGCTGGCCTCGGCGACCGCGGCGATCGCGAGCGTGCGCCCGGGAGCGGGATACGATTTCGCGTTCCCCACCAAGCTCTACAGCGCGGCCGTGTGCGGCGCGCCCCTGATCTACGCCGGAGCCGGACCCGCGGAGGAGTTCGTGCGCACCCGCGTCGACGGCGCGCCGCTGGGAGCATCGGTGACGCACGACGCGACGGAGGTGGCGGCGGCGATGGTGTCGGCCGCCCGCGCCCTCGAGGCCGACGAGCCCCAGGCGAATTGGGAGCGGCGCGGCGCGGTATCGCGTTGGGCGACGCAGCACGTCGGCCTGGAGGCGGTCGCCGGCCGCGCGGTCGGCGTGCTCACCGAAGCGGTCCGCCGGTGACCCGCCGGTACTCGACGCAGACGGGCGGGGGCGACGCCGCGGACGGCTCGCGGAGCAGCTCGACGATGAAGGAGACGGAACGATGAAGCAGTTATGGCGCACGCTGGTCGAGCTGTTTGACGTGTTGCCGAAGGGTGCGAAGCCCTTCTACATTGCGTACTCGATCCTCACGGGAGCGCTCGCGATCCTCGATACGCTGGCCCTTGCTCTCATCGTCGCCGTAGTGACTCCGGTAGCGAGCGGCGCGCCGATCACGCTGCCGCTTATTGGTGAGATTCCCACAGAGGCGACCGTCTGGATCGTTTTGGTGATCTGTGCGCTCTTTCTGCTCAAGGGGGTCCTCGCGATTGTCTTGCACTGGTTCGCAACGCGACGGTTCGCCAAATACGAACTGGAGGTTGGGAACGCACTATTTCGGGCGTACACCCATTCGAGCTGGGAAAAGCGGTCTCAAATCAGCACGGCCGAAGTCACGCGTATCGTCGACAGCTCAATGGCGAACGCGAATATGGGCTTCATCCTCCCGCTTTCGCAGGTTCCCGGCAACGTGCTGACTTTCGTTTCTGTGCTGACGGTACTTGTCATCGCGCAGCCGAGTACTGCGATCATCGCGTTGATCTATCTTCTCGCGTTCTCCGCGCTCATGCTCCTGGTAATCTCTCGGCGCGCTCGCAAGGCTGGGCAGAACAACAGAAAGTACGCCTATCGAGTTGCGACGATCATGACGGAGATGGTGGAAGCGCTTAAGGAAGTGGTGCTGCGCGGCAAGCTCGATGACATCGGTCAGGTCGTGTCCGACAACCGTCGCATAGCGACGCGCGCCCGAGCCAACATTTCCTTTCTCGGGATCGTTCCCAAATACGCGTTCGAAAGCGCGCTTATCGGCGGTTTCGTGGTGATCGGGGGCAGTGCCTACCTGATGGGCGGAATGGCCGCAGCGATGACTGCGGTCGCCCTCTTCGCGGCGACTGGTTTCCGGATGATTCCCGCGATGACCACGGTGCAGTCGGCGTTCACGACAGCTGGTGCCAATGAAGTCTATGCACGTGACGTGATCCGTGAACTCGCAGCCTCAACGCGTGAGGACGTGGTGAGTTCGCAGGCCGAGGATCGTGCCATCTTGCCCCCGGTTGCGAAGGCTGTCGAGCTGCGCGACGTTGGTTTCCGTTATCCGGGTGCCGAGAAGAATGTTCTCGATGGTCTGACATTAACTGTGCCATTCGGCAGCAGCCTCGCAGTCGTGGGGCCCTCGGGTGCCGGAAAATCCACTCTGATCGACATATTGCTTGGACTGAGCTTGCCCACGGCGGGTGAACTCCTCGTGGACGGGGTGCCGATCGCGCACGTGATGAAGCAGTGGCGCACGCAAGTTGGTTACGTGCCGCAGCGGGTGGCGCTGTTCGACGCGTCTATCGCTCAAAATGTGGCTCTGACTTGGCGCGACGATTACGACCCCGACAAGGTGCGTTCAGCGCTCGAGCGCGCGCATCTCGGCGAGTTGGCGCTCAGGGGTCGCGGCATCGAGGAGCATATCGGTGAGCGCGGCACATCGATATCGGGTGGTCAGCAGCAGAGACTGGGCATCGCTCGAGCCTTGTACTCGAACCCACGGGTGATGGTGATGGATGAGGCCACGAGCTCGCTGGATACAGCCACGGAAAACAGAGTCACCGAGTCGATGCGGGATCTGAAGGGCGAAGTCACATTCGTCACGGTTGCGCACCGCCTCTCGACTATTCGCGACTATGACCAGGTCTGCTACCTGGATAAGGGCAGAATCCTCGGACGCGGCTCGTTCGAGGACGTCGTTGATCAGGTGCCCGAGTTTCGACTTCAGGCAGAATTGGCGGGGTTGCTATGACTGTGAGACCGAACATGTTGATCCTGTCGTTCTCGAGAATCGAGTCGGATGCGCGGATCCTGAAGCAGATCCGACTATTCGCCGACGACTTCGCGATCACGACGTGCGGTTACGGCGCTCGGCCCGAGGGTACGGTCGCGCACATCGAGGTGGATTCCGCCGAGCCACGTCTCGTCGTACTCCTCCGGGCGGCGTTCATAAGGCTCCATCTCTTCGCCCTCGCCTACTGGATTACGCCGGCGGTGCGACAGGCGAAGCGGGGTCTTCGAAAGCGCGACTTCGATGTCGTTCTTGCAAACGACCTCGACACTGTCGGCGTAGCACTCACGGTTGCACCGCAGAACCGCGTGCACGTTGATCTGCATGAGTACTGGCCCGGACGTGAAGATCAGAATCCGGCGTGGGTGAAGGTTCGGCTGCCCTACTATCTCTGGCAGCTTCGCCGGAAAGCGACGCGAGCTCGCTCGGTGACGACCGTCAGCTCGACGATCGCGGCTCGGTATGCAGATGAATTCGGTATCTCGGCAGGTGTGGTGACGAACGCGAGTCCTCTTCGGCATCTTTCTCCCAGGACGGTTTCGGATCCGCTACGCATCGTTCATTCGGGCGCGAGCCTGTCCAATCGGCGCGTAGAGAACATCATGCGAGGTGTAGCTGCCGCGAGCAACGGAGCAACCCTCGATCTTTACCTTGTAGGCGAGGGCACTCCTTACCACGTTAGTTTGCAGCAGTTGGCGGAAGAACTAGGCCCACGTGTTACGTTGCATCCTCCAGTGCCTCACTCGCAGTTGCTCGGTACTTTGAATACTTACGACGTCGGAATCCATGTTTTGCCGCCCACCAACACCAATAATTCGCTCGCGTTACCCAACAAATTCTTCGATTACGTGCAGGCGCGCCTAGCGCTACTTATCGGTCCGACAGACTCGATGGTGGATTTGCTGAACGAGTTCGGGCTCGGCATTGTTACTGATGGCTTCGAGGCCGAAGACATTTCGAGATCCGTGAATGCCCTGGACGTCGAGAAGGTCCGCAACTTCAAAGGTCGGTCGCACGATGCGGCCGAACAGCTTTCTTCGGAGCGGCAGAACGAGGGATGGGCAGCGGCAGTCGACACTATCGTTCACAACGGGGAGGACGAACAATGACGCGCCGCCCCATAATGATTTTCCACGCCGCGTATCGATTGAATCCAAACGCGAAGAGTGCGAGCGGAATTCGACCCGTTCGCATGCGCGAAGCCTTTTCCAATATCGGTTACGAGGTCATTGAAGTCACGGGAAGCCATGCAGAACGGCGTGCACTGATTCGCGACGTGAAGGGTCGTATCTCTGCCGGCCTGAGTGTTGATTTTGTCTATTCGGAATCTTCTACGCAGCCGACGGGATTCGGGGAACCGGTGACGAGAGCGACGAGTTACCTGCGTGACATAGCGTTCTTGCGCTTCTGCCAGCGTGCTGACATTCCGGTCGGGTTGTTCTACAGAGACATCTATTGGCGCTTCCCCCTGTACGATGCGCTTGTCGGAAGACCGATGGCAACGCTCATGAGACGCTTCTATCGAATGGACCTGCGCGGGTACCGGCGTGCGCGGCTTCGGCTGTTTCTACCGTCGATGCGCATGGCTGAATGGGTGCCTATAGTGCCGCAGGATCGTTTTTATGAGCTCCCTCCAGGGAGCGACGCCATCGATCTTGAGCGTCCAGTACAGGCAGAATCAAATCGCGCGATGAATCTGCTTTACATCGGAGGACTCGGTAGCGAGTATCGCATGCAAGAAACCATGCGAGCTGTTGCGGGATGCTCAGACGTGACGTTGACAATTTGCACGCGTGAAAGCGATTGGGAGGTTGTCAAAAGCGAGTACCGAAGCGTTCTCAGTCCGAATACGACTGTCGTGCACCGCTCTGGTGACGAGCTTCGGGAATTGTACGCGGCATCGGACATCTGCTCACTCCTAATGGAGCCGAGTACCTACCGTGAATTTGCTGCGCCCATGAAGCTTTACGAATATCTCGGGCATGGAAAGCCGATTATTGCCACCGAAGGCAGCCTTGTGGGTGAGTTCGTGACGGCGAACGGCCTTGGCTGGGCGATTCCGTACTCAGCGGACGCTTTGCGTACGCTCCTGAATCGCCTGACCGCGCGACCGGAAGAACTCGAGGAGGTTCGCGAGCGCGTAAGAGCTGCGCGACTTGAGCACACCTGGGAGGCACGCGCCGTGCAAGCGGCGCGCATTTTGCTCACCGGCATGAGAACGTAGCCCAGCTCTCACGCCGGATGCGCTTGTTCCTATCGCTTTGCGTAGAGTGCCTCGATTGCGGCGATCGCTCGTTGAGCGGCATGTCCATCGCCGTACGGAGTGGCATCGGTCGCGGGAGGTGCTGTGCGCGTCAGAGCCTTTGTGATCTCCGCAGAGGTATTCGCGAGAACGTTCCAGCCAAGTTCGATGGTCTCCACCCATTCTGTTTCTCGCCGAACAGTCGTGCACGGCACTCGGAGCAAGAATGCTTCCTTCTGCAATCCGCCGGAATCAGTGACCACTCCCGCGCTATTGACTACGGCCGCGATGAGTTCAGGGTAAGCAAGTGGATCATGAACAGCCAGCGCTCCCTTCTCAAGCACTATGCCGTGATCAGCTGCCTTCGCTCGCACTCGCGGATGAGCAAGCAGAACGACAGGTCGGTCTGCAGCGGCGAGGGCATCCACTATTTCGCGCAGTCGCTCCGGGTCGTCCGTATTCTCAGCTCGGTGAATCGTCGCCACATAGTACCCGAGAGGGGCGTCGATGTCTGCGAGTGGGTTTTCTGCCTTCGTTGAAAGGACTGAGTCTCGTACCTGCAAGAGGACATCCGTCATGACGTCTCCGACGAGCTCGGACCGCGCCGCAAGACCTTCACTTTCGAGATGATGCATCGCAACTTTGGTCGGAGCAAGACATAGATCCGCAGCATGATCGGTCAATACTCTGTTGTGCTCTTCGGGCATTGACCGGTTGAAGGAACGAAGGCCAGCTTCCAAATGAGCGACCGGATAATGAAGCTTAACGGCGCTGACCGCAGCAGCTAGTGTCGAGTTCGTGTCACCGTAAACGAGTACGCAATCTGGCTCGTGCTGCTGTAGAACTTGATCCATCTGGGCGAGCATCGCCCCCGTCTGCGCACCGTGGGAGCCGGACCCGACACCAAGATGAGCATCGGGCTCCGGAATCCCGAGATCCCGGAAGAACACATCAGAGAGCATAGGGTCATAGTGCTGGCCCGTGTGCACGATGATGTGCTCGTGACCAACCTCGCGCAGGACATTCGCGATGGGCGCAAGCTTGACGAACTGGGGTCGGGCTCCGACAACACTCATGATCTTCACCCAACCATTGTATGGTTTGAGCACCGGCGGCCCCCGGTACGAGTGGCGCGCCGCAGCAGTCGGGGATGACGTCAGCCGCGTTGAGCATTGGACTGCCAATGCACTCGAGTTCGGCGTCGCGACGAACACAGTGCGATACTCTTGCGATCGGGCTATCGGACTCGCCTCGGGGTTGCTCGATCAGCAGTGACTAAGTGGCTCAGCGTTCTATCGGTGCGGCCGGTACTGACACGTCATGAGCAGAACGAAGGGACCGTATTGTCTGAACAGCCGGTGATGATCTTCCACGTCGCGTACCGGCTCGATCCGGAGGCGACCAGCGCCAGCGGCATTCGGCCTTTGAAGATGCGCCGCGCTTTCGAGGACCTCGGGTATCGGGTTATCGAGATTTCTGGTCGTCACTCTGAAAGGCGAGGTCGTCTGAAGAGAGTTCGCAAGGAGATCCGCAGCGGGCTCCGTGTTGATTTCGTGTATTCGGAGTCGGCAACGGCTCCAACAGGTCTCGGCGAACCGCTCACGCTCCACACGAGTTTCAGTCGGGACGTCCGCTTCCTGCATTTCTGCAAACGGTTCGGCATTCCGGTCGGGCTCTTTTATCGCGACATCTACTGGAATTTTCCGATCTATCGCAAGATAGTGAAGTGGCCGTTTTCGATGGTTCTGCGCGCGCTGCACCGGCGCGACCTGCGGGGCTACCGCCGGGCGGGGATCGACATCTACCTCCCGTCGATGGAGATGAGCCAGTGGGTGCCCACCATCGACCGCGCCCGGTTCCGGGAGCTGCCGCCTGGGTGCGAGATCCGCGACGGCGCCCCCGCACCGGAGGGCGAGCGCGCGCCGCTGCGCCTGCTCTACGTGGGCGGGCTGAGCGACAACTACCGCATGCACGAGAGCGTGCGCGCCATCGCCGGGCGGCCGGGCGTCACGCTCACCATCTGCACGCGCGAGGCGGAGTGGAAGCTCCGCGAACCCGAGTACCGGGAGATGATGGCCCCGAACATCCGCGTCGTGCACCGCAGCGGCGATGAGCTGCGCGAGCTCTACGACGAGGCGAACGCGTGCCTGCTCGCGGTCGAGCCGATCGTCTACTGGACGTTCGCCGTTCCGGTGAAGCTCTTCGAATACCTCGGCAACGGCAAGCCGGTGCTCGCCTCGTCGGGCAGCTACTCGGGGCGCTTCGTGCGCGACCAGAGCGTCGGATGGACGGTCGACTACGGGAGCGCAGAGTTCGCGGAGACGCTCGACCGCTTGGTCGAACGGCCGGAGGAGCTGGAGGCGGTGACGGAGTGGGTGCGCAAGGTGCGGCACGATCACACGTGGCAGTCCCGGGCCCGGCAGGTGGTCGCCGACCTCGCGGGGTGAGTGCGGCGAGCCCCGTGCGCTCGCTGAGCCCCGCGGGCCCCGTGGGCTCGGCGAGCCTCGTGCGTCGGTTTCGGCCGGGCGGCAGGTCGTAGTGTAGGCGTATGCGCGTTCTGGTCGTCACCCCCTGGTTCCCCTCCCGCATGCACACGGGATCGGGCGTGTTCAACCTCAGGGACGCCGAGATGATCGCAGCCGGGCGCGACGTGCGCGTGCTGCACCTCATCCGCCCCGACTGGTATCTCGAGGCGGAGGAGGCGGGCACCGACCTGAGCGTGCGCCGAGTGCCCTTCTCGGCGACGCGCCCGCGCACCTGGCGAGGGGCGCGGTCTGCGATTCGCGGCGAGCTCGCGCGAGCCGACGTGCTGCACACGATGGCGTTCCCCGCACTGCTCCCGTTCTGGGGCCTGCGCGTGCGTCTGCCGTGGGTGCACAGCGAGCACTGGTCGGGGCTCGCGAAGCCCGTCACCGGCGTCAAGGGTGGGATCAAGCGCCTCGTGTTCCGCCGGCTGCGCCGCCCCGACCGGGTGGTGGCGGTGAGCGCGTCGCTCGCGCGATCGATCCGCCGGTGGTGCCGGGCCGAGCCGCGGGTGATCGAGAACGCTGTGCCGATGCCGCCGCTCGGCCGCCACTCCACGCCCGCCGCGGTGGGCGCAGCGGTGCGATTGATCGCGGTCGGCGGCCTGACCCCGCACAAGGGGCCCGGGATCGCCGTCGACACCCTCGCGGAGCTGGTGCGGCGCGGAGTCGACGCGGAGCTGCGCTGGGTGGGCCAGGGGCCGGAGCGCGGCGCCGTGGACGCCGCCGTCGCCGAGGCGGGGCTCCAGTCGCGGGTGCACCTGCTCGGCCAGCTGGAGCGCGCGGATCTGGAGGCGGAGCTGCTCGCAGCGCACGTCTTCGTGCTGCCGACGGCGGGGGAGACGTTCGGGATCGCGCTCGCGGAGGCGCTCGCGTGCGGCCTCCCCGTCGTGGCCTCGGGCACCGGCGGGCACACGGGGCTGCTCGAGGAGTTCGCCGCCGCGCGGCTCGCGAAGCGCGCGGCTCCGGATCTCGCGGACGCGGTTCAGGAGCTGCTCCGCGCCGACAGCGTCGAGCAGCGCGCGGCGACGGCCGCGCAGGCCCGTGAGCGCTTCTCCCCGGAGCGGCGATCCGAGGCGTACGCGGCGGTGTATGCGGAGGCCCGCGAGCAGGCGGGCGCCGCCGCGGATTCGGGTGTTCGCTGAGGGATCAGCCGGGCGGCGCGCCGTGGCGCTAGACTGATCCCGTGAAAATTGCAGTCGTCGCCACCGGAAAGATCGGGCTCCCGCTCGCCACGCAGTACGCCTCGATGGGGCACGAAGTCGTGGGGGTCGACGTCAACCAGGCTCTGGTCGACTGCATCAACCGCGGCGAAGAGCCCTTCCCGGGCGAGGCGGGTCTCGCCGAGAAGCTCGCCGAGCAGGTGCCCGCGGGCAGGCTGCGCGCGACGAGCGATTACGCCGACGCCATTCCCGGGGCCGACGCGGTCGTGCTCGTCGTGCCGCTCCTCGTCGACGAGGAGACCTGGGAGCCCGACTTCAAGTGGATGGATGCGGCGACGCGCTCGCTCGCCGAGCACCTGACCCCCGGCACCCTCGTCTCCTACGAGACCACCCTGCCGGTCGGCACGACGCGCGGCCGCTGGAAGCCGCTCATCGAGGAGGTCTCCGGGCTCGCCGAGGGCACCGACTTCCACCTCGTGTTCTCGCCCGAGCGCGTGCTCACCGGCCGTGTGTACGCCGACCTGAAGAAGTACCCGAAGCTCGTGGGCGGTCTGAACGAGGCCGGCACCCGCAAGGCGATCGACTTCTACGAGTCGGTGCTCACCTTCGACGAGCGCACCGATCTGCCCCGGCCCAACGGCGTCTGGGACATGGGCACCGCCGAAGCGGCCGAGATGGCGAAGCTGGCCGAGACGACGTACCGCGACGTGAACATCGGCCTCGCGAACCAGTTCGCGCGCTTCGCCGACACCGCGGGCATCGACGTGTACAAGGTGATCGAGGCCTGCAACTCGCAGCCGTTCAGCCACATCCACCGCCCCGGCATCGCCGTCGGCGGCCACTGCATCCCGGTCTACCCGCGTCTCTACCTGTCGACCGACCCCGACGCCGACATCGTGCGCACCGCCCGCAACTACAACGCGACGATGCCCGAGTACGTGGTGGATCGCGTGCAGCAGACCATCGGCGACCTTTCGGGCCAGCGCGTCGTCGTGCTCGGCGCGGCCTACCGCGGCGGCGTCAAGGAGACCGCGGTCTCCGGTGTGTTCCCGACGGTCGAGGCGCTCGTCGAGCGGGGCGCCGCGGTCACCGTGCACGACCCGCTGTTCTCCGACGAGGAGCTGGCGGGGTACGGATTCACGGCCCACACGATCGGCGACCCGGTGGACGTCGCGATCCTGCAGGCCGACCACGCCGACTACCTGGCGCTCGGGCCCGCCGACTTCCCCGAGATCAAGCTGTTCGCCGATGGGCGCAACGCCACCGATCCGGCGAAGTGGACCGGGGTGCCGCGCATCGTCATCGGCGCCTGAGCCGCACGGAACGACGAACGCCGCCGCGACCATCGGTTCGCGGCGGCGTTCGTCGTCTGTCGGGCGCTCAGCGCCGGTAGCGCGGATCGTTCGGGAACCGCGGCTGCGGGTCGAACGAGCGCGCCGCTTTGAGCGCGCGGAACATGCGCTTGCGCACCGGCTTCGCCACCCCGCCCTCGCGCATCTCGAGGAACAGGCGCCGGTAGTACATGAGGTAGGAGACGCGGCCCTCGCGGCGCAGCCGGTAGGAGGCCTGATTGCGGGCGCCCTTCTCGAACTTCCAGACGTTGCTCTCGTCGATGAAGCGGTAGTTCACGCCGGCGTTCACGCCCATGTCGTGCACGACCTCGCTGTCGAGCGCGATGATGCCCGGGCCGTAGGCGTGGGTGAGCCGCTTCGTGTACTCCTTGTCGTCGAACCAGATGAAGTACTCGCCGAGCGGCAGCCCCTGCTCCTCGATCGCCCAGCGCGGCACGAGCACCGAGACGAAGGTGCACTCGACCACGAGCAGCGACTTGACGCCCGCGAGGTAGGCGCGGGGCCAATCCCACGTGGTGATCGGGTTGTTCATCTCGCACAGCGATCCGTCGATGTACTTCACCATCGAGCACGCGAACGGCACCTCGCGGCCGAGCGCGCGCGACGAGGCGTCGCGCTGTTCGAGCAGCGTCGCGAGGGCGTCGGGATCGGGGTAGCAGTCGTCGTCCATGATCCAGACGAAGTCGGCGCCGAGATTCACGCCGTGCGCCATGCCGTGCTCGAACCCGCCCGCGCCGCCGAGGTTCTCGTCGAGGTGCAGCACCACGAGCCGCGGGTCGTCGAGACCGTCGAGGTACTCCTTCGTGCCGTCCGTCGACGCGTTGTTCACGACGACGATCCAGTCGCACTCGTGGGTCTGCGCACTCACGGTCGCGAGGGTCTGCGGCAGTTTCGCCAGACGGTTGAACGTCACGATGACGGCGGCGACGCGGGCGCGGTCGCTGTCTGCGGAGAGCGCAGCGCCGACGATGGGCACGGGGTGCGTGCCGGGATGGAATTCGGATTCGGATTCGGTCATGCTTCCGCTCTCGGGGTCTCGCTGTGGGGGTGTTCGGGAGTCGCTGCGGGGCGGGCTGCGCCGGTGCCGGTGCCGGGGTCGCCGGATCCGTCGCCCGCTCCGCCGTCGTCCGACGCCGGGGTGAGGCGCTGCTCGGCGAGATCGAGCAGCTCGGCCACGCGCAGGCTGTCGCGGCGGTACTCGTCGAGCTCGTTCTCGAGCTCGCTGACGCGCTCCGTGAGCGCTTCGATCTGCGCGCGGGCGCCGGTGGGGCGAGCGCGCATGACGAGTCGCTTCAGGCGTTGCTTCATCGAGATCTCCTTGCGAATGGGCGGGGCGGCGCCGAGGGTGAACCTGACCCCGTAGGGTCGTCGTTCGCGCTCGTGGGGCTGCGGGTCGATCGGCTCGACGTCGATGTCGAGGCCGTACGCTCGTGCTTCTCGCGCCAAGTCGATCGTACTCAGATGCCACGTCGTCGGGTCGCCGAACGACACGTCTGCGGCGTGCTCCCGGTACGCCGTCGCTCGGGCGGTGCCGCCCGAGCGCAGCGCCATGCGGATCAGGCGCAGCGCGTTCGCGCGGGCGATGTGACCGACCTGCTCGAGCAGATGGTTGGCGACGATGTCGACGGGGCCCGAGACGCCGAGGCGACGGAAGACGTCGAGGGAGAGCGTGCGGTACAGATTGAGGTGGTCGACCTCGAAGCCGGGGCCCGCGCCCGCCCCGCCTTCGGCAGGCGTGCGCGCGTTCGCGTTCGCGCGAGCGCGCGCCGCGGAGAGCGCGCTGGAGGAGTAGTCGGAGGCGATGACTCGGGTGCGATGGCGGTGGGGGCCCGGATCGCTGCTCAACCGCGCCGCGAGAGCGCCGCTCCCGGCGCCGAGCTCGAGCAGCACGGGCGCGCGCAGCGCGTCGCGCTCGCCCAGAATCCACTCCGCGCCCGAGGCCCACTGGGCATCGGGATCCGGGTCGCCGCCCGTCGCGTAGAACTCGTTCCAGAAGTCCCGCTTGAAGTGGTAGGAGCCGAACCAGCTCTGGAACCGCCGCGAGGTGCTGCGGGGCGTGCCGAGATGGTAGCCGGGGATGGGCGTGCGCCAGTTCTCGTCGTAGTTGATGACGAGCCAGGCCTCGGGATCCGCCGGCGCCGGGAACGCGCGCCCCGCGATCTGCACCGAGCCGAACGGCAGCATCTGGTCCGCGCGCAGCGGCCCCCGCACGTGGAACGGCTGATTGATCATGCCGTCGTCGGTGAAGAAGGCGGTGAAGACGTCGACGTAGTGGTCCACCGACCCGGCCGGGGTGCGGAAGTAGAGCTGCATGTGCGTCGCGCTGTGCCGCACGAGCTCGTACCCGAGCTGCTGCAGGCGATGCCCCACGGCGAAGCCCTCGCGCGCCACGTCGGCCGGGTTGCGCAGCTCCGACAGGTACGCCACATCGGCGTCGTCGTCGTGCGGCAGCAGCGCGCCCTCGCGCACGCCGCCGAGCAGGGTGCCGCCGACGACGAACGGCCGCAGCCCCATGCCGACGAGGTGCCCGATGATCTCCTCGGTGCGGTCGAGGATGCGCTCCTGCACGCCCGCGTTCCCCGCTCCCAGCGTCTTCCCGAGCCGCCCCCACTTGTTGATGGCGAGCGGGATGCCCTCGGCGTCCACCACGCGGGTGGGGTGCGGCTCGTCGGTGAAGGCGACGCGCGATCGGCCGAGCTCCTCGCCGTCGCCCGAGCGGCGCAGCACCACGTCGGCCGATCCCGTGAGGTGCGGGTGCAGTGCGGGCGGCCAGGGCAGCGCCTGCGTCGGAGCCTCCTCGCGATCCAACAGGTCGATGGACCACACCCGTTGCTCGCCGAAGTGCACGTCGACCGACCGAACGTCCTCGGTGAGGTCGGGGAGGGTGAGACCCTGCGGAGTCGCGATGAAGGGCATGGGCGGAGGAGCTGCTCGTTTCTGCGCCGTTCATCAGACGCTCCCTGAAAGTTTACGCGCTCCGCGGGCCGGTCGCTCGCGAGCGCGGCACGGCGCAGGGAGGCGGCGCGCCCCGCCGGTATGCTCGATGCCATGGATCTTCTCGTCGTCGGATCAGGTTTCTTCGGACTCACCATCGCCGAACGCGCTGCCAGCGCGGGCAAGCGAGTCGTGGTGATCGATCGCCGCTCGCACATCGGCGGCAACGCCTACTCGGAAGCGGAGCCGGAGACCGGCATCGAGGTGCACCGCTACGGCGCCCACCTCTTCCACACCTCCAACGAGACCGTGTGGGAGTACGTCAACCGCTTCACCACCTTCACGAACTACGTGCACAAGGTCTACTCGAACTTCAAGGACGAGGTGTACCCGCTGCCGATCAACCTCGGCACGATCAACCAGTTCTTCCGCGCCGCGTACGGCCCGCAGCAGGCGCGAGAGCTCATCGCGGAGCAGGCGGAGGAGTTCGACACGAAGTCGGCGCAGAACCTGGAGGAGAAGGGCATCTCGCTCATCGGGCGCCCGCTCTACGAGGCCTTCATCCGCGACTACACCGCGAAGCAGTGGCAGACGCCGACCACAGATCTGCCCGCCGAGATCATCAGCCGCCTCCCGGTGCGCTACACGTACGACAACCGCTACTTCAACGACACGCACGAGGGGCTGCCCACCGACGGGTACACGGCGTGGCTCGAGCGGATGGCCGACCACCCGAACATCGAGGTGCGCCTCGACACCGACTTCTTCGACGAGAGCCAGCCGCTCAACAAGCGCGCCGTCGTCGGCACGGTGCCGATCGTCTACACCGGCCCCGTCGACCGCTACTTCGACTACGCGGAGGGCGAGCTCGGCTGGCGCACGCTCGACTTCGAGCAGGAGGTGCTGCCCGTGGGCGACTTCCAGGGCACGAGCGTGATGAACTACGCCGGTGCCGACGTGCCGTACACCCGCATCCACGAGTTCCGCCACTTCCACCCCGAGCGCGAGTACCCGGCCGATAAGACCGTCATCATGCGCGAGTTCTCCCGCTTCGCGACCCGCGACGACGAGCCGTACTACCCGGTCAACACCCCTGAGGACCGCGACCGCCTGCTCAAGTACCGGCAGCTCACGGAGGGCGAGAACGGCGTGCTGTTCGGCGGGCGCCTCGGCACCTACCAGTACCTCGACATGCACATGGCCATCGGCTCCGCGCTGTCGATGTACAACAACAAGCTCGCCGACCTGCTCTAGACGGGCCCGGCCCGACTCACGCCTGCGGCGGAGCGCCCTGATACACGTCGGGCACTCCGTCGCCGTCGGCGTCCACCCGGTCTCGGCGCTGCACGCGCCCGAACTGGCGGTTGCGCACGCCGAGCAGGATCGCGGCGAGTGCGGCGGCGATCACCGATGCCGCGAGAATCGCCGCCTTCGCGGTGTCGTGCGCCGGGGTGCCCGCGGCGAAGCTGAGCTCGGCGACCAGCAGCGACACCGTGAATCCGATCCCCGCGAGCAGACCGACGCCGACGATGTCGATCCAGCGCAGCGCCGGATCGAGCCGTGCGCGCGTCGCCTTCGTGACCAGCCAGGTCGTGAGCACGATGCCGACCGGCTTGCCCAGCACGAGCGCGGCCACGATTCCGAACGTGACGGGGTTCGCGGCGGCCGCGCGCAGGCCCTCCCAGCCGCCCACCGAGACTCCCGCGGCGAAGAAGGCGAAGATCGGCACGGCGAAGCCCGCCGAGATGGGGCGGAACCGGTGCTCGAACCCCTCGGCGAGGCCTGGAGCGGTGCGCTGCTCGTCGCGCCGGGCGTGCAGCACCGGAATGGTGAAGCCGAGCAGCACGCCCGCGATCGTCGCGTGGATGCCGGATGCGTGCATGAACGCCCAGGCGGTGACGCCGATCGGCAGCAGCACGATCCAGGCGGCGAGCGGCCGCGTGCTGAAGAACCGGCGGAAGGCCTGGGCGATCGCTCCGTAGACCGCGATGGAGAGGAGCGCGAGCAGGAGCGGGAGCACCGCGATGCTGTCGGTGTAGAAGATCGCGATGATGCTGATCGCGAGCAGGTCGTCGACGACGGCGAGCGTGAGCAGGAAGATGCGGAGCGCGGCGGGCAGCTTCGAGCCGATGATCGCGAGCACGGCGACCGCGAACGCGATATCGGTGGCCGTGGGGATGGCCCATCCGGCGCGCAGTTCGGGATGCGACCAGACCACCGCGGCGTAGATGCCGGCCGGCACGAGCACGCCGCCGACCGCGGCCGCGATCGGCAGCATCGCGGTGCGCACGTGCTTGAGGTCGCCCGCGACGAATTCGCGCTTCAGCTCCAGGCCGACGAGGAAGAAGAAGATCGCGAGCAGGCCGTCGGCGGCCCAGGCGCCCAGGCTGAGGCGCAGGTGCCAGGGCTCGTACCCGAACTCCCAGTCGCGCAGGGCGAAGTACGTGTCGGCGCCCGGCGAGTTCGCCCAGACGATCGCGACGAGGGCCGCGCAGACGAGCAGGATGCCGCCGACGGCTTCTGTGCGCAGGATCGTGCTGATCCTGCGCGCTTCCGAGAAGGTTCCGTAACGCGGAACGGTCTGATCAGGTGTTCGGGGCGTGGATGCCACAGCGTCTCCCAGGGTTCACTCGCAGTCTGAACAGTTCGTGAACGGCAGCGCGCATCGGCGTGGCTGCAGAGCAGACCACGGTGCAGGCGCCGTTCTAGGCTGCGGCGAACGTGGGGGTGGTGCCCGAGAGCATGGCGCCCCAGGAGGAGACGTATCCGTTGGTGCCCGGGTGCGACAGCATCCACTCCACCGGAGTGAAGGTCTGGGGGAACCCGTGCGAAGTCATCGGATCCAGCGTAGCAAACGAGGGGCCCGCGATCAGCGGCCCTCGAAGGTGCGCCTCCACTCCTCGGCCGAGGTGATCTGCGGCAGTGCCGCGCGATACTCGGCGGCGAGGCGATCCCAGTTCTTCTCGATCTCGCGCACCAGGTCGCGCGACTCCTTCAGCAGGCGGCGGAACTTCGCCCGATCGTGGCGGTACCACATCTTGCCGCTGCCGTCGGCGGCCCCGATGAGCACGCTCGAGTGGCGCGGAATGCGCCACCACAGCGCGTCCACCTTCGCGTACTCCAGCTCGGGCGCCTGCGCGTCGTGCTCGCTCACGGTGCGCCGCCAGTGGACCGGGATCATGCGCGCGGTGAACGCGCCGAGACGGAGACCCGTCGGATAGTCCTTCGGCTTCTTGAGCAGCGGGAGCGCGCGACCGCCGCGCGCGTACGGCGTATCGGGATCGCCGGAGCGGTACACGTGCGTCTCGGGGAAATCGGCCGCCCGGGCCCGGGCCGCGGGCATGTCCTTCGGCAGATCCTCATGGAGACCGCTCGGGCCCCGCAGCACCGAGCGCATGCCGTCGACCGCGAGCTGCGTCGCGTAGTACTGCATGTTCAGCAGCTTCTTGATGTCTTGCCGGCCGCTGTTCTGCAGCAGCTTGCCGCTGCCCGGCTGGTCGGAGTGCAGCAGGCCGGCGATGATGCGGTTGCGGGTGTGGAAGAACGCCTGCCAGTCCTGCGAGTCGTCCTTGTCGATCCAGGAGACGTGCCAGAGGGCCACGCCGGGCATCGACACCGTGCGGTAGCCGGCGGAGCGGGCGCGCAGGCCGTACTCCGCGTCGTCCCACTTGATGAACACCGGCAGCGACAGGCCGATCTCGGCGATGATCTTCTTCGGGATCATGCACATCCACCAGCCGTTGTAGTCGGCGTCGAGACGCGCGTGCATCCACGGGGTCTGCCGCAGATTGCGCTTGCGGAAGTCGTGGCGGTGCTGCTCCTCGAACGAGGGACCCCAGAGGAAGGGGCCTGGCCGTACCACCTCGGCCCAGGCGTGCAGCACGGGCTTGTCGAGCAGATCGAACATGTGGCCGCCCACGATCACCGGCGTGCGGCTGAAACGGCCGAACTGCAGGGCGCGGAGCGCGCTCTCCGCCTCGAACTCCACATCGTCGTCGAGCAGGAGCAGGAAGTCGCTGTCCTCCCGCTCCAGCGTCTCGGCCATCGAGCGCGCGAACCCGCCCGAGCCGCCCAGGTTGCCCTGCTCGATGACCTGCAGCTTCTCGCCGAGCGCCGCCGCCACCTCGTCGAACCCGGCCTCGTCGCGCACCTTCTGCGTGCCCTGATCGACCAGGAAGATGCGATCGATCCCGTCGAGCAGCCCGGGGTTCTCGGCGACGTTGCGGAGCGTGCCGACGCAGTAGTCGGGCTTGTTGTACGTGGTCATGCCCAGGCTGAGCTTGCCCGTCTCCACCGGCTGAGCGTCGGTCGACCAGCGGCCGCCCTGCAGCTCGAGATCCTCGGTGCTCGCGATGAGATCGAACCAGTACCAGCCGCCGTCGCTGAAGGAGCGCAGGGGGAGATCGAACGTGGAGGTCGCCTCCCCGGTCACCGCGCACGAGTCGACGCGCTGCTGCACGCCCGACGCGTTCGAGCGGTACACGATGATCGTGCCGGGGCCCTGCGTGGTCAGCTCGAGCCGCACCCGGTCGACGACCGTCCAGTGCTGCCAGTACGCCGCCGGGAACGCGTTGAAGTAGCTCGCGAACGAGACGCGGTGCCCCGAGCGCACGCGCATGCTGTCGCGGGAGAGCACGTGGTCGATGTGCGCGTTCTCGCTGAGGCGCACGGGCCGGTTGCGCACCGTGGTCCAGGTCTCGGCGTCCGCGTAGAGCGGCAGCATGTCCGGGTCTTTGGCGACGGGGAACACGACGTTCTGCAGGATGGTCGGCATCGGAGCGAGCCTCTCTGGGCGTGCGGCGGGCAGAGTACCGATTCAGTCTAGCGGCGCGGTTGCGCCCGGAGGCTGGGGGTCGAGCGGGGGTGCGGGCCGAGCGGGGGCGCCGCTTAGGCTGGAGCGGAGCGGTCCGATCCCGTGCCGCCGATCCCCGTCTCGAACAGGAGCCCCCGTGGTCGCACCCGAACACGCCGCCGACGCCGGGCGCGGCGCCGATCTCGCCCGCGCCGATCTCGCCAGCGCCGATCTCGCTCGCGCTGATCTCGCCCGCGCCATCGATCACACCTTCTTGAAGCCCGAGGGGCGGCGGGCGGACGTGGAGCGCGCCGTCGCCGAGGCCGAGGAGCTCGGCGTGTACAGCGTCTGCGTGTCGCCCAGCGAGCTGCCGCTGGAGCTGCCCGCGGGGAGCGCGCTCCAGGTCACGGCCGTGTGCGGGTTTCCGAGCGGCAAGCACCGCTCCGCCGTCAAGGCCGCGGAGGCGGCGTTCGCCGTGGCGCAGGGCGCCGACGAGATCGACATGGTGATCGACGTCGGGGCCGCGCTCGACGGGCGCATCGAGGCGGTCGAGGCCGACATCCGGGCCGTGCGCGCCGCGGTGCCCGCGCCCACCGTGCTGAAGGTGATCATCGAATCGGCCGCGCTCGACGACTACACGATCGTCGCGGTGTGCGGCGCGGCCGAGGCCGCGGGGGCCGACTTCGTGAAGACGTCGACCGGCTTCCACCCCGCGGGAGGAGCCACGGTGCACGCTGTGGAGGTGATGCGGCGGGCCGTGGGGGATCGCCTCGCCATCAAGGCGTCGGGCGGCATCCGCAGCCGCGAGGACGCGGAGGCGATGCTGCGCGCCGGTGCGAGCCGGCTCGGCCTCTCGTCGAGCCGGGCCGTGCTCTCGGGCGGAACGGGTTCGTCCGGGTACTGAGCGGGGTGTGCTTCCGCCCGGCGTGCGGAGGCGGGCGCCTGATCGCTCGAGTGTCGTCGGCCGGGCGCCTGCCCGCTTGAGCGTTGTCGGGTGCTCAACAACGGATGCCCCGAAATCTTGGAATCGAACCCGCGGTCTCGACCTCGTGAGTGTCGGTGGTGCCGACCAGGCTTGTTCCATGGAGGCCGAACCGTTCTTTCCCGACCCGCAGGGCGCCGAGCTCGATGCGGTCGTGACGGCGATCGCCGCGGTCGAACGGGAGATCCGCGGTCTCGAGGGTCGCAAGCGGGCGCTGCTCGCGCGGGTGCGGCAGGTCTCCGATGCGGTGTGCGCAGCTGAGGGCCGCACCGGGCGAGCCGCCGAACTGGTGCACCGCGCGGCCTCGGCCGAGGTGGGGTTCGCGCTCGGCATCGCCGATCGCAGCGCGGAGGCCCTGATCGAGCGGTCGCACGATCTGTGCACGCGGTTCGCGGGGGCCCACGCCGCACTCGCGTCAGGGCGCATCTCGGTCGCGCACGCCTCCGCCATCGCCGACGCCGGGCTGATCATCGCGCGCCCGGTCGCTCGTGAGGCGTACACGCGGGCAGCCGTGGAGGTCGCGGAGGCCGAGACGCCGAACCGGGCGCGTCGGGCCGCGAAGGTGCTCGCGGAGCGGTTCGCCGAGCGAACGCTCGACGAACGATGCGCGCGTGCCGCCGAAGCGCGACGGGTGTGGGTGACGCCGCTCGACGACGGGATGGCGGAGCTGCACGCGGTCGTCGACGCGGCGCTCGCCGCGGCCCTGCACGACCGTCTGACGCGGATCGCGCGGGTGCAGGTAGACGCCGATGCGGCGGCGGCTGCTACAGGCGAGAGCGGTGAGCGTGACGTCGGCGGGGTCGTGCCGCGCACGCTCGATCAGGCGCGGGCCGACCTCTGCACGGAGCTGCTGCTGAACGGCGACCCGTCGCAGGCGTGGCGCGCGCACGGCGGGGTGAGTGGCGAGCGGATCGATGCGCGGGTGCAGGTGATCGTGCCGGTGAGCGCTCTGACCGAGGATGCCCCCGCGGTGGGCGCCCCCGCCACGCATACCGGCCTCCCGGCGCCGGCGATGCTCAGCGGGTACGGTGCGATCGGCGCGGACCGCGCGCGGCTGCTCGCGGGTCTCTCCCGGAGCTGGGACCGAGTCGCCGTCGACCACGCGACGGGCGAGGTGCTCGCCGTGGATCGCTACCGGCCCTCCGAGGAGCTGCTCCGCTACCTCCGTGCGCGGGATCAGCACTGCCGGTTCCCGGGTTGCCAGATCGTGCCGTTCCGCGCAGACGTCGACCACACGCACGACGCGGCCCGGGGAGGAGCGACCTCAGTCGTCAATCTGGCGGTGCTGTGCCGACGCCACCACACGATGAAGCACCACGCGGGCATCGAGATGACGCAGCACCCCGACGGTTCGATCGACTGGGCGACGCCGCTGGGGCGCCGAAAACGGGAGCGGCCGCCATCCCGGGTGATGTTCGGCCCCGTCGCAGACGCCGGTGGCGGCGCGGAGGTCTCGCAGCACGAGCAGAGCGCGGCGGCCTGAGCGCTGCCCGAGCGCGGCGCCCGAATGCCGGCGGCCTCAGTCGTCGTGGACCTGCAGCTCCTGACCGGCGCGCCACACGGCGACGGTGAGCGGCGGCGCGCTCGCCGCGATCTCGCGCAGCAGTTCGAACTCCACGCGATCCGCGTTGCGCCGGTGCACCGCGGCGTCGGTGCCGCCCGCCCGTGCGGCGAGGCGCGCGAGCCCGAATTCGGCGAGCAGCCCGCGGTCTTCGAGCATCTCGTCGCGGAGGGCGCGCACCACGAAATCGTCGACCTCCGGAGTCTCGGCGTATGCGGTGGCGGGGTCTTCGCCGTCGCGCACGAGGTGCTCCAAGATGGTCTCGCGTTCGAGGCGCGCATCGGAGCGCAGCTGCACGAGCCGCTCGGTGGTGAGGTGCAGCGCGGTCATCGCTGCACCCCGACGGCGCCGGTCTCCGACGTGATGGGCACGCGCCGCCAGGGCAGCTGCGTGGGTTCGGCCTCGAGCGAGGGCAGCTGGAAGTCGAAGCGCGATTTCACGGCCAGCAGCACGAGGAGCAGCCAGTTCCCCTCGATGATGAGGCGGCTCTCCGTGAGCGACTGCACGAGCAGGGCGATCATCACGAGGAACGGCCAGAGCGCACTGGTCGCGTAGGTCAGCGGCGGCCCGTAGCCGCGCCGCGGCGGGTCGACGGCGCGGAACCAGACGCGCCACGTGGTGAGCACGACCAGCGGGGCGAACGCGAGCAGCCCCACGATGCCGAGCTGGAACCAGACGTCGAGCCACGCGTTGTGGGCGCTCATCACCTGGATGCCGGCCTTCTCGTCGAGCGAGGCGAACGGCTCGGCCCACGGCGCCCAGTAGCTCACCCAGCCCCAGCCGAACCAGGGGCGCTGCTCCGCCAGGTCGATGACCTTCTGCCAGGTCTCGACGCGGCCGGTGAGGTCTCCGCTCTTGCCGAGCAGCCCGAAGACGAAGTCGCGCGCGAACAGCACGAGCCCGATGGCGGCGACCAGCACGGCCCCGCCGGTGGCGTAGAGCGGCACGCGGCGCTCGGGCCCGAGCCTGCGGGCCCACAGGGCGAGGACCAGCCCGACCACCACCGCGGCGAGCGCGACCCAGACGGTCGCCCCGCGGGTGAGCAGGATCGTGCCGAAGGAGACGACCACCCAGAACCATCCCCGTACGGGGCGCACGAGACCGGCGCGCAGCTGGATGCCGAAGATGATGAGCCCGAGCAGGGCGATGAACCCGAGCAGCACCGAGCTCGCGACGAGGCCCTGGATGGGGCCGCCGGCGAAGAGCAGGTCGCGGCTCCAGTAGAGGAGCTTCGGCACCTTCCCCGATTCGGGCACGTCGACGAAGCCGTCGATGAAGTTCTGGAAGACGGGGCGCTGCACGAAGACCGCGACGATCAGCTCGAAGACGAGCGAGAGCCCGATGAGGTACCGCAGCGCGGTGCCGAGCGTGCGCAGCACCTCGTGCCACGACAGCACGAAGGCGATGACGACGGCGAGCAGCGTGGTGGCGAGCTGCCCGAGCACGCCGAGCACGCTCTCGAAGCGGTACTGCGACCAGAGGATCGAGAGGATCGCGAGGCCGAGGAACCAGTAGAGCGGCGCGGGCAGGCGATACCAGCGGAACCGCTCCGGTCGCTCGCGCACGAAGATGACGATCCCCCACACGACGAGCGCGGCGGCGAGGCCCAGGAAACCGGCCCATCCGACGAGATTGCGCACACCGTTGCTGCCCAGCGCCAGGATGAAGACGCAGATCGCGAACGCGCTCACACCGAGTCTGGTCTTGCTCTCCGACATAGTCGGTATGGTAGTTCATGCCCCGCGACGGTCGGTGCGCGCAGGCGGCCCCGAGTCGGTCGATGTGCGGCGGCCGAGAGGCGGAGGCGGAGGAGTGACGTGCTGATCTTCATCGAGAACACCCCGCGCGCGTACGCCTGGGGGTCGACCGAGGCGCTCCCCGACATGCTCGGCACGGCCCCGACGGGCGAGCCGCAGGCGGAGCTCTGGCTCGGCACGCATCCGGGCAGCCCGGCCCAGGTGGCGAAGGCGACCCCGGTGCAGCACACGCTCATCGACCTCGTCGAGAGCGATCCCGAGCGCTACGGCGTCGATGGCGGCCCGCTCCCGTTCCTGCTGAAGGTGCTCGCGATCGGCGCGCCGCTGTCGTTGCAGGTGCACCCGAATCGCGAGCAGGCGGCGGCCGGATTCGCCGCGGAGGAGCGGGCGGGCGTGCCGCGCGATGCCCGCGAGCGCAACTACTGCGATCCGACGCACAAGCCGGAGCTGCTGGTCGCGCTGACCGAGGTGACGGCGCTGAGCGGGTTCCGCGATCTGGCGCTCGCCCGCGAGGATCTGCTGCTGCTGGCGGCCGCCGCCCGCGAGCTCGGCCTCGCACCGGGGGCGGCGGGGTTCGAGCGCGCCGCCTGCCGACTGGTCGGGCGCGACGCGGGCGAGCTGCGACGCGACTTCCTGACCTGGGTGTTCAGCCGCGAGCCGGCGGTCGGCGACGCCCTGGCGTGTCTCGTGGAGGTGCTCGCGGCCGCGGAGTCGGGCGTGCTCGGGTTCTGGGAGCGCGCGCTCGAAGAGGGTGCGGTCGATCCGGATCGCCTCGCCGCGCTCCGCGCCCTCGCCGCGGCGCATCCGGGCGACCCGGGGGTGCTCGTCTCGCTGCTGCTGCACCTCGTGCGGCTCGCACCGGGGGAGGCGATCTACCTGGGCGCGGGGCAGATCCACGCCTACCTCTCGGGCGTCGCCGTCGAGGTGATGGCGTCCTCCGACAACGTCTTGCGCGCGGGCCTCACGCAGAAGCACGTCGACATCGACGAGCTGTGCCGCATCGTCGACACGGGAGAGCTCGCCGACCCCCGCTTCCCGGCCGAGCGCCTCGGCAGCGGGGTGCTCGCGTGGCGCCCCGCGGTGCCCGAGTTCCAGCTCGTGCGCGCCCGCGTGCGCGAGGCCGAGGCGGAGGCGGGCAGCGGCTACGCGGCGTCGGAGGCCGCCACCCGCGTCGATCTCCCGGCGCACGCCCCCGTCGTGCTCGTCGTGACCGCCGGCAAGGTGCGCATCGAGCGCCCCGATGCGCAGCCCGCCGAGGTGGTGAGCGCGCGCCGGGGCCAGTCGCTGTACGTGTCGGCCGGCGAGCCGATCTGCATCACCGGGCACGGGGAGGTCTTCCTCGCGACCGTGGGAGTCGGCGAGCGCTGATCGGCCTGCGAAGGCGAGTACACTGATCCGCGTGTCGAACGCCGAATCCGAAGCCCCCGCCTCGCGAACCGCCGCAGCCCCCGCCGCCGCGCGGTCCGCTGCGCGCGCTCCGGAGCCGGGATCGGCGGCGGCCTCCGACCGCCTCGGCGGCCTCGGCCGCGTGCTCATCGCGGTGTACATCGTGCTCGCGCTCGCCGCGACCTTCCGCTCCGTCTATCAGATCATCGCGAAGTTCGACGAGGCGCCGCTCGCGTACTCCCTGTCGGCGCTGTCGGGCGCGGTCTACATCGTGGCGACCATCGCGCTCATCAAGCGCCGCGGCGTGTGGCGCGGCATCGCCTGGGGCGCGCTCATCTTCGAGCTCTGCGGCGTGCTCGTCGTCGGGCTGCTCAGCATCCTCGAGCCCCAGCTCTTCGGCCATCCGTCGGTCTGGTCGTTCTTCGGCAGCGGCTACCTCTTCATCCCGCTCGTGCTGCCGGTGCTCGGGCTGATCTGGCTCCGCAGCACGGCTCGTGCAGGATCCGCCTGATGCAGATCATCGAATCGCTCGACGCGATCCGCCCCGCCGATTTCGCGTCCGGCAGCTGCGTCGCCATCGGCAAGTTCGACGGCCTCCATCTCGGGCACCAGGCGATCCTCGAGCGCATGCGCACCGCCGCCCGCTCCTCGGGCGCGCGCAGCGTCGCCTTCACCTTCGCGAACCACCCGCTCAGCTACCTGCGCCCCGAGGCCTGCCCCCGTCCGCTCATGAGTCGCGCGCAGCGGCTGGAGGCGATCGCGGGTCTCGGCCTCGACGCGTGCGTGATGGTCGAGTTCGACGAGGCGTTCGCGTCGATCCCTGCCGAGGAGTTCGTCGTCGACGTGCTCGTGGGGCGGCTCAACGCGAAGCACGTGCTCATGGGCGCCGACTTCCGCTTCGGGCACCGCGGCTCGGGCGACGGTGCGCTGCTGCGCGCACTCGGCGAGCGGCACGGCTTCACCGCCGAGGTGCTCGACTGGGTCGAGGACGACGAGGCGGGTCAGGTGTCGTCCTCCCGCATCCGCGAGGCGCTGCTCGCGGGCGACGTGGAGGGGGCCGGGCGCATGACGGGCCGCCCCGTCGCGGTGCGCGGCGAGGTGGTGCACGGCGACGCGCGCGGGCGGGAGCTCGGGTTCCCCACCGCGAATCTGGGCGGGGTCATCGAGGGGCTGGTGCCCGCCGACGGAGTGTACGCGGGCTGGGCCGTGCTCGACGGCGTCTCGCATCCCGCCGCGATCTCGGTCGGCAACAATCCGACGTTCACGCCCGACGAGGTCTCGCGCGTCGAGGCGTACCTCCTCGACTTCTCGGACGACATCTACGGTCGCACGCTCGAGATCCGCTTCGCGCACCGCCTGCGCGGCATGGAGCGGTTCGACGGCCTCGACGCGCTCGTCGTGCAGATGCACGCCGACGTGGCGCGGGCGCGGGAGCTGCTCGGGGCCTGAGCGCGCCCGCTGCGAGCGCGCTCTCGCGATCCTCCCGGCGCCGGATGCTAGAATCGGTGGCACGGTCGCGCTTTCTGCGGTTCGCGAGTCCCATGCCGCGCATGAGGTCAGGCTCCGAACCCGCGAGCGACCTGCGACTCGGTACGCGTTCCGAGACTGCAACTCGCCGATCAGGAGATCCATTGGCATCCACCACTGCCACGCGTCAGCCCCAGACGAAGAGCGGCGCGCAGCGCGGCCAGTCGCGCTCGAACGGTCGCCGCAAGCACACGCACAACGAGGGCATCATCCCGCTGCTCGCCCGCGCCGTACGCGAGGTCGAGGCGTCTGCGCAGCGCGGCAAGGCGACGCCCGCGAACCGCACCAAATTCCACGTGATCGCGCTGCTGATGCGCGAGGAGCGCGCCCGCGTCAAGACCGACGAGCAGGTCAGCGACGCGGAGCGGGCCGAGACCCTGAAGCGCCTCGACGGCGTCGCCTCGATCCTCGCGAAGACCGCGGCCCGCGACACGAGCCTCATCACGCTGCTCGAGCCGACCGCGCCGATCACCGACGCGACGCGACTGCTGAAGCGCAAGATGCTGACGCAGGCCGGCATCGAACTGCCCGAGGAGGAGAAGGCGGCGCCCGAGCCCGCTCGCGCGATCGTGCCCCCCGAGCTGGCCGAGCGGCAGGTGGAGCCCGCGGGCATCGAATCGCGCATGCGCGCGAACCCGTTCCTCAAGCCCGATCTCGCGCCGCCGAAGCAGCCCACCCCGGTCGTGCGACTCGCGAACTGGGAGCTGCTCGGGCCGCTGCTCAAGTCGTTCGAGCAGGGCGGCGGCGGCTCGGCCTGCATGGAGCTCCCGGAGCCCCCGGTGCCGGATCGCCTCGCCCCCGCCGGGCGTGAGCTCATGCCGCACCAGGCGCGCTTCCTCGCGAGCGTGCGCGACGGCCACCGCAGCTTCCTGCTCGCCGACGAGCCGGGCCTCGGCAAGACCGCGCAGTCGGTGCTCGCCGCCTCCGTCGCCGACGCCTACCCGCTGCTCGTCGTGGTGCCCAACGTGGTGAAGATGAACTGGGCGCGCGAGGTCGAGCGGTGGACGCCGCAGCGGCGCGTCACCGTGATCCACGGCGACGGCAACGACGTCGACGCGTTCGCCGACGTGTTCATCGTGAACTACGACATCCTCGACCGGCACCTCAGCTGGATCTCCGACTTCGGCTTCGCGGGCATGGTCGTCGACGAGGCGCACATGATCAAGAACGTGCAGTCGCAGCGATCCCGCAACGTGCTCGCGATCTCGGAGCGCATCCGCGAGCGCACCCCCGGGGTGTCGCCGCTGCTCATCGCGCTGACCGGCACGCCGCTCATCAACGACATCGACGACTTCCGGGCGATCTGGCGCTTCCTCGGCTGGACCGAGAGCGACAAGCCGGGGCCCGAGCTCATGGCGCAGCTCGAGAACAACGGGTGGACGCCCGCCGACGCGGCGTTCTACCCGGAGGCGCGCCAGAGCGTCATCGACATGGGCATCGTGCGGCGCCGCAAGATCGACGTCGCCGCCGACCTGCCGGCGAAGCGCGTCGTCGACCTGCCGGTCGAACTGGACGACGAGCTCGGGCGCGGCATCCGCGACGCGGAGGCGCAGCTCGCGAAGAAGCTGCTCGACCGGTTCCGCGCGGTGAAGCGCGGCAAGCTCGGCGAGAAGCTCGACGACGCCGCGATCATCCGCATGGTCGCCTCGCAGGAGCTCGAGGAGTCGCACGCCTCCGCCGACGGTCTCAACGTGTTCACGATGGTGCGCCAGATCGGTCAGGCGAAGGCGCAGCTCGCCGCCGACTACGCGGTGCAGCTCGCACGTTCGGTCGGCAAGGTCGTGTTCTTCGCGAAGCACATCGACGTGATGGATCGGGTCGAGCGCCAGCTCGCCGACGCCGGGCTCAAGACGGTGTCGATCCGCGGCGACCAGACCGCGGCGTTCCGCCAGGAGCAGATCGACGCCTTCAACCAGGATCCCGACGTCTCGGTCGCGGTCTGCTCGCTGACCGCCGCCGGCGTGGGCGTCAACCTGCAGGCGTCGTCGAACGTGGTGCTCGCCGAGCTCAGCTGGACGGACGCCGAGCAGACGCAGGCCATCGACCGCGTGCACCGCATCGGCCAGGAGGAGCCCGTCACCGCGTGGCGCATCGTCGCCGCGCAGACGATCGACGCCAAGATCGCGGAGCTCATCGACGGCAAGGCGGGCCTCGCCGCTCGCGCGCTCGACGGAGCGGCCGCCCCCGCGGAGGATGCGGATTCGGTGCAGCTGCTCGCGCTCGTCAGCGTGCTCGCGCAGGCGGTGGAGCGCGAGGGCGCGTAGGGAGTGGCGGTCTCCGCCCACCCCCGGGGCGACCCCGGGGGATTCGGCGCAGACGCGCCGTGGCAGGTTCGATGCCGCATTTTGGCGAGAATGATCGTATCCGCGTCGATCCTGCCAAAGCTAGGGTGGAACGGGGCGATCCCGCCCCGTTGCTCGCGCGCCGAAGAATGAGGAGTCGCATGCGCATTGGTGTCCTGTGCTCAGGGGGAGACAGCCCCGGAATGAACGCCGCGATCCGCGGCGCGGTGCTCCGCGGCGTCGAGGTCCACGGCTTCGAGATGGTCGGCTTCATGGACGGCTGGCGCGGCTTCCACGAGGACGACCGGGTGCCCCTCGACCGCGCCGCGGTGCGCGGCATCTCACCGCTCGGCGGCGTGATCCTCGGCACGAGCCGGGTGCAGCCGTTCGTCTCGGGGCGGGGCGACGAGGCCGACATCCGGGTGATCCGCGAGCGCGTCGACGCATACGGCCTCGACGCCTTCCTGCTGATCGGCGGCAACGGCACGCAGACCGTTGCGCAGATGCTCACGGACCACGGCATCCCCGCCATCGGGCTCCCGAAGACCATCGACAACGACCTCAGCGGAACCGACTACACGTTCGGCTTCGACACCGCCGTCTCGATCGCCTCCGAGGCGATCGACCGCCTGCGCACCACCGGCGACTCGCACCGGCGCTGCATGGTGCTCGAGGTCATGGGCCGCGATGCCGGGTGGATCGCGCTGCACGCGGGCATGGCCGGCGGCGCGCAGGTCACCCTCGTTCCCGAGTTCCCCGAGTCGATCGAGCAGATCAGCGAGTGGGTGCTGAGCGTGCGCGACCGCGGCCGGTCATCGCTCGTAGTGGTAGCCGAGGGCTTCCGGCTCGCGGGCGACGCCGCGCAGACCACGCGCGACGGGCTCGACGGGTTCGGTCGCAAGCGGCTCGGCGGGGTGGCCGAGGTGCTCGCGCCGCTCATCGAGCAGCACACGGGCATCGAGACCCGCGCGACCGTGCTCGGGCACGTGCAGCGGGGCGGATCGCCCACCGCCTTCGACCGCGTGCTCGCCACCCGCACGGGCATCGCCGCCGCCGACGCCGCGCAGGCGGGGCAGTGGGGCACCATGGCGGGGCTGCGGGGCGACCGCATCGCGATGGTGCCGCTCGCCGAAGCCGTCGGGCACCTCAAGACGGTGCCGGAGGCGCGCTACGAAGAGGCCCGACTCAACTTCGGCTGAACGGCAACGCGTTCTCGCTGGGACGGAGGCGCGTCAGACGGCGAGGCGCTCCTGCACGTCCTTGAGCGACGGGTTCGTCGCCGTCGACCCGTCGGGGAAGACGAGCGTCGGCACGACCGCGTTGCCGCCGTTCACCGACTTCACGAGCTCCTCCGTGCCGGGCGTCTCCTCGATGTCGACGACGGTGTAGCCGATGCCGGTCTTGTCGAGCATCAGCTTGAGGCGCTTGCAGTACCCGCACCAGGTCGTCGAGAACATGGTGACCGTGCCGGACTCGGGCGTGAACTCGTTCAGCGTTGCAGTACTCATGCGCACAGGGTACTCGCCGAAGCCCCGGAGCGACTGTGCGCGTCGACTGGCGACGCTCCCGCGATCCGACTCCCAGGTGAACGGGGCGTGAACGGCCACCCCCCAGCTTGACCTGCCGAAGGCGAGGTGGAACCATGATTACGGCGCTTGCGGGGGCACCCTCGGGGTTCACGGGAACGTGAACGAGAGATGACTTCGCCGGTGTTCGACAGGACCCCCCGACCCCGAACCGAAAGACGCCGGTGGAACTCACCATCATCGTGCTGCTGGTCATCGTACTGGCCCTCTTCTTCGACTTCACGAACGGTTTCCACGACACTGCGAACGCGATGGCGACGCCCATCGCGACGGGTGCGCTGAAGCCGAAGACCGCCGTGATGCTCGCCGCGATCCTCAATCTCGTCGGGGCGTTCCTCTCGACCGAGGTCGCGAAGACCATCTCGGGCGGCCTCATCAACGAGGGCGGCGACGGGGTGCTGATCACGCCCGAGCTGATCTTCGCCGGACTCATTGGCGCCATCGTCTGGAACCTGGTGACCTGGCTCTACGGGCTCCCCTCCAGCTCGTCGCACGCCCTGTTCGGCGGCCTCATCGGCGCCGCCATCGTCGGAGCGGGCGTCGCGTCGATCAACGGGGGCGTCTTCCTCTCGAAGATCCTCATCCCCATGGTCGCCGCACCGCTCACCGCGGGCATCGTCGCCTTCACCGCCACGAAGGCCGCCTACGCGATCACCCGCCGCCACGACGGCAAGAAGGATGGGCGCGGCCGGTTCCGCTACGCGCAGATCGCCTCCTCGTCGCTCATCGCCCTCGCGCACGGCACGAACGATGCGCAGAAGACCATGGGCGTCATCACCCTGACGCTCGTTGCCGCGAACCTGCAGGAGCCGGGAACGGGGCCGCACCTCTGGGTCGTCGTCGCCTGCGCGCTCGCGATCGCGATCGGCACCTACTCGGGCGGGTGGCGCATCATCCGCACCCTCGGCGCCGGGCTGACGCAGGTGAAGCCCGCGCAGGGCTTCGCCGCCGAGACGAGCAGCGCGGCCACGATCCTGGCCTCGAGCCACCTCGGGTTCGCCCTGTCGACAACGCAGGTCGCCTCCGGCTCGGTCATCGGCTCCGGCCTCGGCCGCCGCGGATCGAGCGTGCGCTGGCGCACCGTCGGCCGCATCGCCTCGGGGTGGCTCTTCACCCTGCCCGCCTCCGGCGCGGTCGGCGCGATCGCCGCCGCCATCGCGCACACCGGCATGGTCGGCGTCATCATCGACGCAGTGCTCGGCTTCGCCTTCATCATCTTCATCTTCTGGCGCTCGCGCCGCAACAAGGTCGACCACTCCAACGCCATCCCCGCGCCCGACGTCGCCGAGTCGGGCTACGCGGTGCGCATCCGCAAGGGGAAGGTGAAGGTGCCCAAGTCGAAGGCCGGCGCCCCGGCGCCCCTGAACTCGGTCGCGCAGACCGCGATGCGCGACGACGAGGCCGCGCGCGAGGCGGCCCGCGAAGCCGCTCGCGAGGCGGCACTCGCGGCCGAGCGCGCGGGCGATGCGCTGCCCGGCGGCTACGGGCCGATCCCGACGCGCAGCACCCGGCAGCAGGAGGGCGACCGATGATCGACTGGACGGCATTCCTCATCGTCTTCGGCTCGGCGCTCGTCGCCGCGCTGTTCGTCGTATCCCTCTACTCGCTGGGCCTCCGCTTCCTCGCGACCCCCGCCCCGCCGGCGCGACTGGCAGACGGATCCGTCGCGCCCAACGGGCCCTCCCGCGACGACGAGGACGACGACGTCGACGCAATCGGCCGCCCGCGGTGGGCGACGGTGCTGGCGAACATCTGCTTCGGGCTCTCCGTGCTGGTCGTACTCGTCGGCATCTTCCTCATCGTTCCCGCGTTGCACTTCTGGTGAGTCGCCCGGAGTAGTGTGACCGCATGACTGCGACCGCACTGCACCGCATTCCGACACTCGTCGCCGGCCTCCGGCACAGCCACGCGCGCGGCATCACCCGGCCCGAGGAGTGGCGCCGGGAGCAGCTCACCCGCCTGCGGGCGCTGCTCGAGGAGCGCGGCGCCGATTTCGAGGCCGCGCTGCGCTCGGATCTCGGCAAGTCGGGCACCGAGGCGATGCTCACCGAGATCGGGTTCCTCGTCTCCGAGATCGACCACGCCCTCGCGCACCTCGCGCGCTGGATGCGGCCCCGGCGCGTACGGGTGCCGCTCGCCGTGCAGCCGGCCACGGCGAGGATCGTGCCCGAGCCGCTCGGCGTCGTGCTCGTGATCGCCCCCTGGAACTACCCCCTCATGCTCGCGCTCTCGCCCGTCGTCGGAGCGCTCGCCGCGGGCGACTCCGTCGTCATCAAGCCGAGCGAGCTCGCGCCCGCGACCTCCCGGCTGATCGCCCGGCTCGTACCCGACGTGCTCGACCGCCGCGCGGTCGCCGTCGTGGAGGGCGGCGCGCCCGAGACCACGGCGCTCCTCGCCGAGCGCTTCGACCACATCTTCTACACCGGCAGCGCCCGCGTCGGCCGCATCGTGGCGCGCGCGGCAGCCGAGCACCTCACCCCGGTCACCCTCGAGCTCGGCGGCAAGTCGCCCGTCTACGTCGACGACACCGTGCCCCTCCACCTCGCCGCGCAGCGCATCGCCTGGGCCAAGTTCATGAACGCCGGCCAGACCTGCGTCGCGCCCGACTACGTGCTCGGCCGGCCCGAGGTGCTCCGCGAGCTGGCCCCGCTGCTCGCCGAGGCCGTCCACACGCTCTACGGCAGCGCCCCGCAGCAGAACCCCGACTACGGCCGCATCGTGAACGCGGATCAGTTCGACCGGCTCGTCGGATACCTCGCAGACGGCGACGTCGTGTTCGGCGGCGAGCACGATGCTGCGGACCGCTTCATCGCGCCCACCGCCCTGAGCGGCGTCGACCCCGCCGCACCGGTGATGCGCGACGAGATCTTCGGACCGATCCTGCCCCTCGTCGACGTCGCGGGTCTCGACGACGCGCTCGCCCTCGTGAACGGCCGCGAGAAGCCCCTCGCCGCGTACGTGTTCAGCGCCGACGCCGAGACCCGCCATCGGTGGGAGCGCGAGACCAGCTCGGGAGGGCTCGGCTTCGACGCGCCCGCGCTCCACCTCGTCGTGCCCGACCTGCCCTTCGGCGGGGTGGGGGAGAGCGGCATGGGCGCCTATCACGGCGAGCGATCGTTCCGCACGTTCAGCCACGAGAAGGCGGTGCTCGCGAAGCCGCTGACCCCCGACACGCTCGCCGGCACCATCATGCCGCCGTTCACCCCGCGCAAGGACGCGCTCGTGCGCCGATGGCTCGGCAAGCTGCGCGGGCGCAGCGTATGACCGGCTTCGGATCGCCCCGTCGCTAGGATTGCCCTGTGACAGACCCCCAGAACAGCCGAGACGCCGCGGGCGCCGGCGACGCAGCCCACGAGCTGCCCCTCGGCGTGCGCGTCGCGGCGGCCTGGTCGTGGCGCCTCGTGCTCATCGGGATCGCGCTCGCGGGGTTCCTGTGGCTCGTCGTGCAGGTGCGCATCATCGTGATCCCCGTGCTCGTCGCCATCCTGCTCACCGCGCTGCTCGCCCCCGTCGTGCACTGGTTCGAGCGCCAGAAGCTGCCCCGGTGGCTCGGCGTCGTCTTCGCGCTGGCCCTCTTCATAGCCCTCGTCTGGGTGCTGCTCACCCTCATCATCACGCAGCTGCGCGACGGCCTCGGCGATGTCGCGAGCCGCTCCGAAGAGGTGTGGTGGGAGATGCTCCGCTGGGCGGAGGCCACCTTCGGCATCTCCGCGAACGAGATCGGCGCGTTCACCGATCAGCTGTGGAAGACCGTCGACGAGCACCAGTCGGAGCTCTGGAACGGGGCGCTCGGCGTCGCCACCTCTGCCGGCCAGTTCGTCGCGGGCCTCCTGCTCACCATCTTCTCCCTCATCTTCATGCTCATCGACGGCCGGCGCATCTGGAACTGGGTGCTCGGATTCCTCCCGGCACGCGCGCACGCGCCGGTCGACGCCGCCGGCCGGGCCGGCTGGGTGTCGGTCGGGCAGTACGTGCGCGTGCAGATCTTCGTCGCCTTCGTCGACGCGGTCGGCATCGGCGTCGGAGCGGCCGTGCTCGGCGTGCCCCTCGCGATCCCCATCGCGATCCTCGTCTTCCTCGGCTCCTTCATCCCGTTCCTCGGCGCCATCAGCACCGGCCTGCTCGCCGCGTTCGTCGCGCTCGTCTACAACGGACCCGTCACGGCGCTCCTCATGCTCGGCGTCGTGATCCTCGTCAACCAGATCGAGGGCCACGTGCTGCAGCCGCTCGTCATGGGCAGCGCCGTGCGCGTGCACCCGCTCGGCGTCGTGCTCGCCGTCTCGACGGGCGCGCTGCTCGCCGGCATTCCGGGAGCCCTGTTCGCCGTCCCCCTCGCCGCGGCCGCCAACTCGGTCGTCAACGTGCTCGTCAAACGGCAGTGGGAGACCGGCGTCGACCCCGTGGCCGAGTACCACCGCAGATATCAGTTGCACCACCGTGCCAAGCACCGCGCGCGAGCCGTCGCCCGGATGCGGCGCAAGGAAGGACGTTCATGACCGAGCAGACCACCGCACCGGTGCTCGAGGACTTCGAGCGGGCGCTCGACGTCGTGCACCGGGTGACGCAGCGCACCCCGCTCGAGACCTCGCGCTACCTCGCCGAGATCCTGGACGTGCCGACCGTCTACATGAAGTGCGAGAACCTGCAGCGCACCGGAGCCTACAAGCTGCGCGGCGCCTACTACCGGCTCACGCAGCTCACCGCCGAGGAGCGGGCGCGCGGCGTCGTCGCGGCGTCGGCCGGCAACCACGCCCAGGGCGTCGCGTTCGCGGCGCGCGAGCTGGGCATCAAGGCCACCATCTTCACGCCCCTCGGCGTCGCGCTGCCGAAGCTGCAGGCGACGCGCGGGTACGGCGCCGAAGTGGTGCTCGAGGGCGCCACCTTCCACGAGACGAACGCGGCCGCCCAGCGCTTCGTCGCCGAGACCGGCGCCGTGTTCATCCCGCCGTTCGACCACGAGGCGGTGATCCACGGTCAGGGCACCGTCGCCCTCGAGATCCTCGACTCCGCACCCGAGGTCGAGACGATCGTCGTGCCCATCGGCGGCGGCGGGCTCGTCTCGGGCGTCGCCGCGGCGGCGAAGCTGCGCGCCGAGCGCGACGGCACCCCCATGCGCATCATCGGCGTGCAGTCGGAGAACGCGTCGCCCTTCGTCGCCTCGCTCGACGCGGGCGAACCCGTCACCATCCCGACGAAGCCCACCATCGCCGACGGCATCGCCGTGGCCCGCCCCGGCGATCGCACCTTCGAGTACGTGCGCGACTACGTCGACGAGGTCGTCACCGTGAGCGACGACGACATCGCGCGCGCCATCGTCGTGCTGCTCGAGCGCGCCAAGCTGGTCGTGGAGCCCGCGGGCGCCGCCGGCGTCGCCGCGATGCTCGCCGGCAAGGCGCGGGTGAGCGGACCCACCGCCGTGATCCTCTCGGGCGGCAACATCGACCCGCTGCTGCTGCAGCGCGTCATCGGTCACGGTCTCGCCGCCTCGGCGCGCTACATGAAGCTCCGCATCCTGCTCCCCGACGTGCCCGGCCAGCTGGTGCGCACCGCGTCGATCGTGGCGGAACACAACGCGAACGTCGTCGAGGTGATCCACACGCGCCACGCCACCGAGCTGCCGATCAGCGAGGTGGAGCTCGAGCTGCACATCGAGACGCGCGGCCACGACCACGGCGAGATCGTGGCGCAGGCGCTGCGCGACGCCGGCTACATCGTGCGCGTGGGCGAGCGCTACTGAGCGGGCTTCGGTCTCCGAGGCGACGCGCATCGCGCGGCGCGCGGCGCGCGGCGCTGAGCGCTCGCTGGCGCCGAGCTCCTGCTCGCTGGCGCCAAGCCCCTGCTCGCCCGCCGAGCCCCTGCTCGCTCGCCGAGCCCCTGCTCGCTCGCCGAGCCCCTGCCGATTCGGCGCGCCGGCAGGGGTTCGGCGCCGGGCCTGCCGTACGCGGGAGGGGTCAGAGCGGCAGCGGCGCGCCCGCCTGCTGCGCGTAGAGCGCGATCGCTCGGCGCGCGTCGGCGACGGTGATGCTGCCGCCTCCGGTGATGTGGAGCCCGTAGGCGTCCTCGAGTGCGACGAGGTTCATCGCGATGTCGTCCAGCGGCCCGGTGAGCGAGAAGTCGCCGGCGGCGACCCCCTCGGCGAGTATGCCCCGGAAGAGGTCGAGCTGCTCGCGGTAGAGCCGCTGCACGAGCTCGTCGTGCAGCGGCGATTTGCCGCCGAGCACGTCGAATTCGTACAGCAGGCTCATGAGCGCGTCGTCGGGCCCGGTCGGCAGTCCGGCGGCGATGGCGACGGCGAGCTTCGCCGGAGCCCCGACCTCGCGGGCGACCAGCTCGGCGCGCTCGGCGCCGACGCGCTCCATGCCCGCGGCGTGCGCCTCGACGAGGATCGCGTCGAGGTCGTCGTAGTAGTAGAGCAGGGCGCCTCGGGTGACGCCCGCCTGGTTGGCCACGTCGGTGAGCGAGAGGCTGCGGAGCCCGTGCTGCGCGGCGGCGGCGAGCGCGGCGTCCACGACCTCCTTGCGTCGCTGCTGCTGGGTGCTCGGGCGTGCCATGCCTGCCAGTATGCCAGCCGAGCCGGTCGCCCCGAGCGAGCGGGGTCGATTGCGGAGGGTGTCGGCCCGCGCAACCCGCCGACACCCTCCGCAAGTGACCCCGCTCGCACCAAGGGGGCGGAAGGCGGGCCGGGCAGGAGGGCAGAGAGGGCGGTCGCCACGCGTTATTTGACATCTGCGTAAATTAATTTACTGTTGAGTAAAAGAACTCGGCGGATCGCCGTCGAGCCGAACTCGTAGGAGCTGACATGGCCGTCGACACCCTCTTCACCGGAGGCCGCATCCGCACCTTCGACCCCGCCCAGCCGTGGGCCGAGGCGCTCGGCGTCACCGACGGACGCATCTCCTACGTCGGGCCCGCCGCCGACGCCCCGGCCGCACGCCGCACGGTGCAGCTCGAGGGCCGCCTCCTCACCCCGGGCGTCGCCGACACGCACAACCACCTCCTGCTCGGCTTCGACGACCTCGCGGTCAGCCTCGACCAGGTGCAGAGCCTCGACGTGGTGCGCGCACGCATCGCCGAGTTCGCCGAGGCCCACCCCGAGCTCGACTGGATCTGCGCCGAGAACGCCCTCTACTCCGTCGTCGAAGGTCGCCGCCCCCGCGCCGACGACCTCGTCGGCGTCACCGACCGGCCGGTCTTCATCACCACCTACGACCAGCACTCGGTCTGGCTGAACCGCCCCGCGCTCGCGAAACTCGGCATCCTGGGCGGCGGCGACATCGCCTGGGGCAACCCCGAGATCGACGCCGCGACGGGGGAGCCCACGGGGTGGGTCACCGACTTCTACACGAGCGCCATGACCATCGCGGGCCTCGCCGAGCTGCAGCGCGACATCCCGCTGTACTCGCCCGACCGGCGCTACCGCAAGATCACGAACAGCCTGGAGATGGCCGCGCGATCCGGCATCACATCGGTCGTCGAGCCCCAGGTGCCCCTCGCCGAACTCGACCTGTTCGCGCGCGCCGAGCGCGAGGGCAGGCTCACCAGCCGAACGACCGCCGCGATCTACCACCCCGTCGGCGCCGACGGAGGCTTCCGCGCGCGCATCACCGAGGCGATCCGCGAGACGCCGCAGCACGATCGGTTCACGCTCGGCCCGGTCAAGCTCTACGCCGACGACGTGATCGAACCGCACACCGCCGCCATGCTCGAGGACTACGCGAACCGCCCGGGGCACCGCGGCCGCCCGAGCCTCGAACCGATCGAGTTCACGAAGCTCTTCGTCGAGCTCGACCGCCTCGGCTACCAGGTGCACACGCACGCGACCGGCGACTGGGGCATCCGGCTGACGCTCGACTCGATCGAGGCGGCCCAGCGGGCGAACGCGCGGTCGGGCGCGTCCCGCGACACCCGGCACGGCATCGTGCACGTCGAGTGCCTCGCCCCCGAGGATCTGCCGCGCTTCGCCGAGCTCGGCGTCGTCGCCGCCATGCAGCCGCGGCACGCCTCACCCGACCTGGTGGCGGGCACGTGGATGGAGAACGTCGGCGAGGCCCGGTGGGATCGCGCGTGGCGCTTCAAATCGATGATCGAATCCGGCGCGCGCGTCACGTTCTCGAGTGACTGGCAGGTCGGCGAGATGGATCCGCTCATCGGGCTCTACAGCGCCATGACGCGCGCCCGCCTCGACGGCGGCGACGCGTGGACCGTCGACGAGCGCCTCGACCTCGATCGCGCGCTGCGGGCGTACACGCTGGGCGGCGCGGAGGCCTTCCACCGCGAGCACGAGCTCGGCGCCCTGCGGGTCGGCGCGCTCGCCGACGTCGTCGTCTGGTCGGGCGATCTGTACGCCATGGAGCCGGCGGAGCTGCTCGAGCAGCGCGCCGACCTCACCGTGGTCGGCGGCTCCGCGATCCACGACGCCCGGGGAGAGCTCGGCGGGGTCGCGGCGGCCGCGCACGGGCAGGATCCGGCCGGCGCCGGGCAGACCTGCGCCGAACCCGCCGCACCGGCCGCATCCGTCGCGCACGCCCACGCCTCCACTCACGACCACGCCCACACCCACGACCACGCCCACACCCACGACCACGCCCACACGCACTGACCCGGAACACCGAACAGAGGATCCCAGATGTCGACGACGCCATCGCACTCAGCAGTCGCAGCGGGCGACGACCAGATCGCGCACGCCCTCGCCCCCGGGGCCGGCTCGCTCAAACGCACCCTGAAGCTCCGCCACCTGGTCTTCATCGGCCTCGCGTACATGGCGCCGCTCGCGGTGTTCGACATGTTCGGCATCGTCGCGGAGGTCACGAGCGGCCACGTGCCCCTCGCCTACCTCGTCGTGATGATCGCCGTGCTCTTCACCGCCTTCAGCTACTCGCGCATGGTGCGGTTCTTCCCGATCGCGGGGTCCGCGTACACGTACACGAAGGAGGCGATCAACGCCCACCTCGGCTTCCTCGTCGGGTGGGTGGCCACCCTCGACTACCTGCTGCTGCCCATGATCAACGCGATCCTCTCGGCGATCTACATGACCGCCGTGATCCCCGGCGTGCCGTTCTGGGTGTGGGTGCTGCTGACCGTCGGCATCTGCACGGCGCTGAACCTCGTCGGCGTGAAGCTCGCGGCCAGCATGAACGTGATCCTCGTCGGCATCCAGCTCGTCGTCGCCGTGGTGTTCGTCGTGCTCACGGTCGTCAACATCGTGAACGGCGCCAACGGCGCGGAGTTCACCGTCCGCCCGTTCATCTCGAGCGACGTGCAGGGCGCCGCCATCGCAGCGGGCGCGGCGATCCTGGCCCTCTCGTTCCTCGGCTTCGACGCGGTCTCGACGCTCGCCGAGGAGGCCGAGAAGCCCGAGCGCGACATCCCCCGCGCCATCTTCATCATCATCGCGGTGGCCGGCGCGTTCTTCATCACCGTGACCTATGTCATGCAGACGCTGTTCCCCGACGTGACCCAGCTCGCCGACATCGTCGGCGCATCGCCCGAGATCGCGAAGTACATCGGCGGCGCCGCCTTCCAGGCCGTCTTCGTCGGCGGGTACATGATGGCCGTGCTCGGCTGCGGCATCACGCAGCAGATGAGCGCCGCCCGCCTGCTCTACGCGATGGGGCGCGACGGCGCCCTGCCGCGGAGGCTCTTCGGCACCGTCGACCCGCGCACCGGCGTTCCCGTGGTGAACGTGCTGATCGTCGCCCTCGTCGCGCTGACGGCCCTGTTCGTCGACCTCGACCAGGCCGCATCGATGATCAACTTCGGCGCCTTCATCGCATTCACCTTCGTGAACCTGTCGGTGATCTTCGTGTTCTTCAAGTTCCTGCAGCGCCGCACCGCGGGAGCGTGGGCGACGTTCGTCGCCGTGCCGGCGATCGGCGTCGCCATCAACGTGTGGCTGTGGCTGAGCCTCGACCCGATCTCGATGGTCATCGGCGGCGCATGGCTGGCGCTCGGCGTCGTCTACCTGCTCGTGCAGACGCGCGGGCTGCGCACTCCGGCGCCCGAGCTCACCGGGCCGATCAACCTCTCCATGTACGAGTGAGGGGTGGGGCCGCTCGCGCGGCCCCACCCCTCGACGTCGCGCGCGCTCAGCCCGCGTAGGTGTCGACCGCGACGATCTTGACGGCGATCTCCTTGCCCGTGGGCGCCGCGTAGGTGACCTCCTCGCCGACCTTCCGGCCGAGGATGGCCGCCCCGAGGGGGCTCTCGGCGCTGTACACGTCGAGGTCGGATCCGTTCGCCAGCTCGCGATTGCCGAGCAGGAAGCGCTCCTCGTCGCCGAAGATCGTGGCCGTGACGACGGTGCCGATCTCGACGACCCCGCTCGCCTCCGGGGCCTCGCCGACGACGACGTGCTTCAGCAGCTCCTCGAGGTCGCGGATGCGCGCCTCCATCTTGCCCTGCTCGTCCTTCGCAGCGTGGTAGCCGCCGTTCTCCTTGAGGTCGCCCTCCTCGCGGGCCGCCTCGATGCGGGCCGCGATCTCCTTGCGGCCCGGCCCGGAGAGCTGCTCCAGCTCACCCGTGAGCCGGTCGTAAGCCTCCTGGGTCAGCCAGGTCTGGGTGGGCTCGGCCATGGACGATCCTCGTTTCACAATCAGCGGTCTCGAAATCGACGCGCGGACGCGCCGGGAATGCAGAGAACGCCCTGAACCATCAGGGCGTCGCCTCCAGGCTACCAGGGGTGCTCGCGGGTGTCAGTTCCGCGCGGAGGGGTTGACGCGGAGGCACGGAGCGGTTGACGCGGAGGCGCGGCGCGGTGCCCGCTGCGCCTCACTCGGCGGCGCGATCCTCGATCACCCAGCAGTCCCGCACCGAGGCGGCCGTCGCCGGGTTCGTCACGACGACCCGCGTCGTGACCGTGTGCGACTGCTGCTCGGTGACGGGAAGCTCGACGATCTTCCAGCCGACCGTCGCCTTCGACGTGTTCAGCGCCTCCACCGCGCACGCCACCGGCGTGTTCGGCTCGGTGGTCACCTGGAACTTCATGTCGAGACTCGTCTCGCCCTGCTTCGTGAAGCCGATGTCCTGGAAGGCGACGCGGTTCGGCTGCTGCCACCCGCTGAACAGGAGGAAGGCGATGCCCGCGGCGACGAGCAGGGCGGCGGCGGCCCACGCGAAGCGCCGATCGAACGAGGCGCGTCGGCGGGTGCCGTAGCGATCCTCGAGCGATTGCGCGGCCGGCGCGGGATCGCCGGGTGCGTCGACGGCCTCGGCCTGCGGCACGGCAACCTCCGATGTGCGCTGGGTAAACTGGATCTCTGTTGCCAGAGTACCGGGAAGCTCCCGGGAAGCATGTGAGAGGACCCTCATGACGCTCAGGTTGATCGCGGTGCACGCGCACCCCGACGACGAGTCCAGCAAGGGCGCCGCCACCTACGCGCACTACGTCGACTCGGGTGCCGAAGTGCTGATCGTGAGCTGCACCGGCGGAGAGCGGGGCGATCTGCTCAACGAGCTCGTCTCGCGCGATCCGAAGAGCCGGCGCGACCTCTCCGGGCTGCGCCGCGACGAGATGGCGCGCGCCCGCGAGATCATCGGGTTCCAGCACCGCTGGCTGGGCTACCAGGACTCCGGGCTGCCCGACGAGGGGGAGACCGTGCCCGAGACCTCGTTCGCGGGCATCCCGGCCGATGTCTCGGCCGAGGCGCTCGTGCGCATCGTGCGCGAGTTCCGCCCGCACGTCATGATCACCTACAACGAGCAGGGCGGCTACCCGCACCCCGACCACATCCGGTGCCACGACATCAGCCGCATCGCGTGGGAGCGCTCCGGCGACCCCGAGGCGTACCCCGAGGCGGGCGAGCCGTGGGAGATGTCGAAGCTCTACTACGAGGAGATCTTCAACGCGAAGCGCGTGAACACGATCTACCAGTGGCTCGCCGACAACGATCCGACGTCGCCCATGATCGAGCAGTTCACCGAGATACGCGAGTGGATGACGCGCCGCCCCTACGTGGGCACCGCGAGCATCGACGTGGGGCGCTTCTTCGAGCGCCGCGACGAGGCGCTGCGGGCCCACGCCAGCCAGGTGCCGCCCGACAGCACCTTCTTCTTCTGGCCGAACGAGCTGCAGCGCCAGGCGTGGCCCTTCGAGGATTACCGCCTCGCCGCCTCCCGGGTGGCCACGAGCGAGTTCGAAGCCGACCTGTTCCAGGGAATCGAGGAGGGCGCATGAGCCTGTTGACCACGGCGGCCCGCATCGCCGAAGAGGCCGAGTTCGACCCCGACACCGTGAGCCCCGGCGTCGCCGGTTTCATCGCGTTCGCGGCGCTCGGAATCGGCATCATCCTGCTCGGCTTCAACCTCGTCAGGCGCCTGCGCCGCAACAGCTACCGCGCCGAGGTGCGCGAGCAGATCGAGCAGGAGCTCGCGGCGCAGAACGGCGCCGTCGGCACGGCGGCCGCGGATCCGCAGGCGCCCGTGCAGCCCGGTCGCGCCGAGGCGGGTGCGTCGGGCGCCGAGCCTGGCGCGCCGAGCACCGAGCCTGGCGGCTCCCGCATCGAGCCTGGTGGCTCGCGCACCGAGCCTGGCGCCGAGTCGCGGAGCTGAACGCATGACGGGTGGTGGAGCGCCGGGCGACCCCGACGAGCAGTACGCCGACTTCGACTTCGGCGACGACGAGCGCTGGCCCGGTGAGGCGTGGGGCGCGCCGCCGCCCGATGCGGCGCGGGTGACGGCGCAGGCGGCTTCGGGTGCGCCGGCGCCGCAGGTCTCGCAGGCGGCGCCCGCCACCGGTGCCGGCTCTTCCGCCGCCGGGCCGCACGTCGGCCGCGATCCCCGCGAGGTGCTCGCGGAGGTGTTCGGCTACGACGCCTTCCGCGGCGAGCAGGAGGAGATCATCCGGCAGGTGATCGGCGGCGGCGACGCCGTCGTGCTGATGCCGACGGGCGGCGGCAAGTCGATCTGCTACCAGATCCCGTCACTCGTGCGCGAGGGCACGGGGGTCGTGCTCTCCCCGCTGGTGGCGCTCATGCACGACCAGGTGGCCGCGCTGCAGCTCGTGGGCGTGCGCGCCGCCGCGCTGAACTCGGCGATGTCGATCGAGGATCGCCGCGCCGTCGAGCAGGCGTACCGCGACGGGCAGCTCGACGTGCTCTACCTCGCGCCCGAGCGGCTGTCGGCGCCGGGCACGGTCGAGCTGCTCGCGCAGGGGCGCATCGCGCTGTTCGCCATCGACGAGGCGCACTGCGTGTCGCAGTGGGGCCACGACTTCCGCCCCGACTACCTGCGGCTCGGCGCGCTCGCCGAGCGCTGGCCCGACGTGCCGCGCATCGCGCTGACCGCGACCGCGACGCCCGAGACGCACCGCGAGATCACCGAGCGCCTGCACCTGCAGCGCGCGCGGCACTTCGTCTCGAGCTTCGACCGGCCGAACATCCGTTACCGCATCGAGTCGAAGCAGAACGCGCGGGCGCAGCTCGTCTCGTTCGTGAGCCGCGAGCACTCCGGCGAGGCCGGCATCGTGTACGCGCTGAGCCGCAAGCGCGTCGAGCAGACCGCGGCCGCGCTGCGCGACGCCGGGGTCGACGCCGTCGCCTACCACGCGGGGCTGCCCGCGCACGTGCGCCTCGACGCGCAGACCCGCTTCCTGCGCGAGGAAGGGGTGGTGGTGGTCGCGACGATCGCCTTCGGCATGGGCATCGACAAGCCCGACGTGCGCTTCGTCGCCCACATCGATCTGCCGAAGTCGGTCGAGGGGTACTACCAGGAGACCGGCCGAGCTGGCCGCGACGGGCTGCCCTCCGAGGCCTGGCTCGCCTACGGCCTGCAGGATGTGGTGCAGCAGCGGCAGATGATCGAGTCGGGAGACGGAGATCAGGCGACGCGGGCGAGCCAGACGCGGCACCTCAATGCGATGCTGGCGCTCTGCGAGGGCGTGCAGTGCCGCCGCGTCTTCCTGCTGCGCTACTTCGGGGAGGATCGCGCCGAGCCGTGCGGCAACTGCGACGTGTGCCTCACGCCGCCGCAGCTGTGGGACGCGACGGTTCCATCGCAGATGCTGCTCTCCACGATCATCCGCACGCAGAAGGAGCGCGGCCGCACGTACGCCGCCGGGCAGCACATCGACGTGCTGCGCGGCGTGGCCTCCGATCGCACGCGGCAGATGCGGCTCGACGAGCTTTCCACGTGGGGCATCGGCACGGAGTGGTCGGTCGCGCAGTGGCGGGGGGTCGTGCGCCACCTGCTCGCCGCCGGCCTGCTCGAGGCGCAGGGCGAGTGGGGAGTGCTCGCCCCGACGGAGGCGGCGAAGCCGGTGCTGCGCGGCGAGGAGGCCGTGATGATGCGCGAGGAGGTCGTGTCGCGGGCCGCGAGCAGCGGCGGTCGCGGTCGCGCCTCGCGCAGCGGGGGCGGGGGCGAGAAGCGCTCGGCGGCCGCGGCCGATCTGACGCCGGATCAGGCCGAGATCTTCGAGCGGCTCCGCGCGTGGCGGGCCGGCGAGGCGCGCGCCCAGGGCGTGCCCGGCTACGTGGTGTTCGGCGATGCGACCCTGGCGGCGCTCGCGGTGCACGAGCCGAAGACCGACGAGGACCTGCTCGCGATCTCCGGCATCGGGCAGGTCAAGCTGGAGCGCTACGGCGCCGCCGTGCTCGAAGCCCTCGCGGCCGGGGAGTAGTCGGCCGCGCGGCGCCATCGGCCGAGGTGCCGCCGACCGAGGCCGCCCACTCGGCGACGGTCTGCTCCCAGGGCGTCGCCGTCAGCCCCAGCTCGGTGGTCAGGCGTCCGGCCGCGAGTACGCCGGGCTTCGGTGAGACATCGAGCGTCGGTGAGGGCAGATCCGCCGCTTCCGTCTCACCGAAGCCGAATTGCTCACCGAAGCCGAGTTTCTCGCCGACGCGGTGATGCAGGCTGACGCCGCGGGGCTCGTCGACACGGTGCCGCAGGCCGACGCCGCGGTGCGCGCCGCAGGTCGAGTGCTGAGCGGCGCATCCGCATGGCACACTGAGCGCATGGACCGCGACCGCACCGAGCACTCCTCCGGCACGTCGCCCCACACCTCCGGGCGAGCGATCGTCGTGATGGGCGCCTCGGGTTCGGGGAAGAGCACGATCGCGGCGGCGCTCGCCGCAGAGCTCGGCGCGTGGTACATTGACGCCGACGATCTGCACACGCCCGCGGCGGTCGAGCAGATGCGCCGGGGCGTGCCCCTCACCGACGAGGATCGCTGGCCGTGGCTCGAAGTGATCGGCGCCCGCATCGCGCGGGAGACCGCGGACGGTGCGCACCTCGTCGTCGCGTGCTCGGCGCTGCGCCGCGTCTATCGGGACCGCCTGCGCTCGGGGAGCGGGGCAGACCTGCAGTTCGTGCTGCTGCAGGTGCCTCGAGACGTGCTGATCGAGCGCGTGCGAGGCCGATCCGGGCACTTCATGCCCGCGACGCTGATCGATTCGCAGCTCGCGACGCTCGAGCCGCTCGGCGCCGACGAACCGGGGTTCACCGTCGACGCCTCGTGCCGGGAGGTCGAGGTGCTCGACCGCATCGAGCAGCACCTCGGGCGGTAGCGCACTCCCGAACTCCCGCTACCGCAGGAAGAACGGGTCGAGCGCGAGCAGCAGCGCCGCCGTCCAGTGGCACAGGAACGCCACGACGGTGAGCGCATGGAAGATCTCGTGGAATCCGAAGACACCGGGAACGGGGTTCGGCCGCTTCGTGCCGTAGATGATGGAGCCGAGCGTGTAGAGGAGGCCGCCGACCACGACGAGCACCATCGCCGCGAAATCGGCGCGCGCGATGTCGACGATGTACATCATCGCGGCCCACCCGAGCAGCACGTAGAGCGGAACATACAGCCAACGCGGCGCTCCGATCCAGAACACGCGGAAGCCGATGCCGAGCAGCGCCCCCGACCAGACCAGCACCAGCAGCAGCACGCCCTTCTCGAGGGGCAGGGCGAGCAGCGCGATCGGGGTGTAGGTTCCGGCGATGAGCACGAAGATGTTCGCGTGGTCGAGGCGCCGGAACACCTGCTTCGTGCTCGGCTTCCAGTTGAAGCGGTGGTACAGCGCCGAGACGCCGAAGAGCAGCATGCTCGACAGCATGTAGACGACCGACGCCCACTTCGCGACGGCGCCGTGGGCGAGCGCGATGAGCACGATCCCCGCCGCGATGGTGACGGGGAAGGTGCCCGCATGGATCCAGCCGCGCCACTTCGGCTTCGCCTCGATCGCTCCGGGCTGATCATGCGAGTGGTCGATGGCGTCCTCGAGCAGGGGGAGCGAGAGCCGGTCGGGCTCGGGCAGCGGGCGCTCCGATGAGCGCGGGCTCTGCGACGTCATGCGTCGAGTCTACGGTCGCGCCGCACTGCACCGGGCATGCGCGAGTAGCCGGGAGCGGAAGCATCCCGGCCGCTCTGCGGATCGAGCCGGTACACTCGGAACGTGAGTGCCCAGCCGTCGAATCCGCGTGCCGGTCTGCTCTACCGGCTGTATCAGCGTCGCCTGCGTCGAGAGATCGATCCGCGTCGGGTGCCGCAGCACATCGCCGTGATCGTCGACGGCAACCGCCGGTGGGCGAAGCAGCGGCTGCAGGAGCGCGCGGCCTTCGGCCATCGGGCCGGCGCACGCAAGATTCCCGAGTTCCTCGGCTGGTGCGCGGAGGCGGGCGTCGACACGGTCACGCTGTATCTGCTCTCGGCCGACAACCTGGGCGCTCGGGATCGCCAGGAGCTCGACGACCTGTTCGGCATCATCGCGGAGCTCGCGAGTCTGCTGGCCGAGCATCCGGGCTGGCGCGTGAAGCACGTCGGCACCTGCGAGGGTCTGTCGCCCGAGCTCACGGAGGCGCTGCGCGCGGCGGAGGCGGCGACGGCGGATCGCGAGGGCCTGCACATCAATCTCGCCGTCGGCTACGGGGGTCGCAGCGAGATCACCGCGGCGATGCACAGCGTGATCGCGGAGCACCAGGCGGCGGGCGGCACGATCGACACGCTCGCGGAGCGGTTGACGCCGGAGCTCATCGGCGAGCATCTGTGGACGCGGGGTCAGGCCGATCCCGATCTGGTGATCCGCACCTCGGGGGAGCAGCGGCTCTCCGACTTCATGATCTGGCAGTCGGCGCACTCGGAGTTCTACTTCGTGGAGGCGCTGTACCCGGATCTGCGCGAGGTGGATCTGCTGCGCGCGCTGCGCGACTACTCGTCTCGGCAGCGGCGGATGGGGGGCTGAACGGATGACGAACGACGCGACACCGGCGGCACCGGTATCGACGACATCGGCACCGGCGGCACCGGCACCGGCGAGTCCCGGGCTGCCCGACCTCGCGGGGCAGCGGGTGCTGATCACGGGGGCCTCGGGCGGCGTGGGCGGCGGCATCGCGCGCGCGTTCGCCGCGGCCGGCGCCCGGCTGGCCCTGCACTACCGCGGCGAGAGCCGGGCGTCGGCCGACGCCATCGGCGCGCTCGTGCGCGAGCTGCGCGGTGCGGGGGCCGAGGTCGAGGCGCTGCGCGCGGATCTCGCCGCTCCGGGAGCGGCGCCGGCCCTGGTGGCGGATGCGGTCTCCGCCCTGGGCGGCCTCGACGGACTCGTGAACAACGCGGGCGTGCAGCCGGTCGCGCCGCTCGCGGAGACGACGCGCGGCGAGTGGGACGAGGTGCTCGGCACGAACCTCGGCGCGGTCTTCGAACTCTCCCAGGCCGCGGCCGCGGCGATGGCGGGCGATCGCGGCGAGCGCGCCGCGAATCGCTGGATCACGCACATCGCCTCGGTGGAGGCGTCGCGGCCCAGCCCCGCGCACGCCCACTACGCGGCGGCGAAGGCGGGCGTCGTGATGCACGCCCGCGCGGCGGCGCTGGAGCTCGGGCCGCTCGGGATCCGCGTGAACACCGTGTCGCCCGGGCTGGTCGACCGCCCGGGTCTCGCGGAGGCGTGGCCCGAGGGCGTCGCGAGCTGGACGACCCACGCCCCGCTCGGGCGTCTCGCGACGGCCGCCGACATCGGCGGCGCGTGCGTGCTGCTCGCCTCGCCGGCCGCGGCGTTCATCACCGGGCAGGATCTCGCGGTCGACGGCGGCATGCTGGCCACGCCGGGCTGGTGACCCTCCCCTTCCCCGATTCGAGAACGGAGCTGCCGATGAGCGACTACGAGACGGTGCTGCGCGCCGACGCGATGCTGACCCCGGAGGGGGCGATCGCCGGCGCCGAGCTCGCCTTCGACGGGTCGGGCCGCATCACCTATGCCGGATCCGCCCGCCCCGATGCCGCCTCGGCGAGCGACCGCGTGGTGCACGAGCTCCCGGGGCACGTGCTCATGCCGGGGCTGGTGAACGGGCACACGCACTCCGCGATGACGCTGCTGCGCGGCGTCTCCGACGACGAGGGGTTCATGCCGTGGCTGGCGGCGGTGCAGGCGCTCGAGCAGCACCTGACGCACGACGACGTCGCGGTGGGGCTGCAGCTCGCGATGGTCGAGATGATCGAGACCGGCACGACCTCGTTCGCCGACATGTACCACTGGGATGCCGACCTGATCGAACTGGTGCGCTCGGCGGGGATGCGCGCCCTCGTCGCGCTCGCCTCGTTCGCGCCCGAAGCGGTCGGGTTCCCCGGGGTGTCGCCCTGGACGGGCGCGGAGGCGACCGACCAGACGGAGGCGCTGGCCGAGCGGTACGCGGGCGACGCGCAGGTGCGGATCGCCTACGGCCCCCACGCCCCCTACACGTGCCCGCCCGAGTTTCTGCGAGACATCGCGCAGCGGGCCGTGCGGCTCGGCATCCCGATCCACACCCACATCTCGGAGTCGGCGGCGGAGGTCGCGCAGATCCGGGAGCGCTACGGGGCGACCCCCGCGGTGCACCTGGACGCGCTGGGACTCTTCGAGGCCGAGGTGCTCGCCGCCCACTGCGTGCACCTCACCGACGGCGAGATCGAGCTGTTCGCGCGCACGGGCACCGCGGTGAGCCACAATCCCGTGTCGAACCTGAAGCTCGGCAACGGCATCGCCGCCCTGCCGGAGTGGCAGGCGGCGGGGCTGCGCGTCTCGCTCGGCACCGACTCCGTCGCGAGCAACAACACGCTCGACCTCTTCGAGGAGATCAAGACCGGCACCATCCTGCACCGCGGTGCGCGGGGCGACGCCGCGATCGTGCGCGCCGCCGACGTGCTCGACATCGCGACGCGGCGCGGCGCGGAGGCGATCGGCTTCCCCGAGACGGGAGCCCTCGAAGCGGGGCGCCTCGCCGACGTGATCGCGCTCGACGTCACGGGATCCTCCGCGATCCCCTTCGAGGCGGCGTCCCTCGTCTCCCACCTCGGGTTCGCCGCGACGGGCGGGGACGTGCGCCACGTCTTCATCGGCGGCCGCCACGTCTACGCGGAGGGCGAGCACCTCACGCTCGACGCCGACGCGATCCGCGCGCGGGCGGCAGCTGCCCGCGCCCGGCTGAGCGACGCGGCACGCACCGACTGAGCTCACCGCCTGAGCGCACCGCCCGAGCTCATTGCCCGAGCTCACCGCCTGAGCTTCCATCCACACATCGAAAGGCCACACATGCCCGTCCGACTCCCCTCCGACGCCGAACTGCCCCTGCTGCGCGTCCGCGTCTCCGACCTCGCCGACCGCGCACTCGTGGTGGGCGATCCCGCGCGCGCCGAGCGCGTCGCCGAGCGCCTCGACGACGTGCGCCGGCTCGCGACGAACCGCGAGTACCACGTGTACGCGGGCACGTGGAAGGGCGTGCCCGTGACTGTCGCATCGCACGGCGTCGGCGGAGCGGGGGCCGCGGTCTGCTTCGAGGAGCTCGCGCGGGGCGGGGTGACGCGCATCATCCGGTCGGGTACCGCCGGCGGCATGCAGCCGGGCATCGTCGACGGCGCGGTCGTCGTCGCGACGGGCGCGGTGCGCGCCGATGGGGTGAGTCACCAGCTCGTGCCGACGGAGTTCCCGGCGCTGACGACGCCCGAGCTGACCGTCGCGCTCGCGCAGGCGACGGCAGCCTCGGGGCTCGACGTGCACCGCGGCGTCGTGCTGACGGGGGACATGTTCTACCCGAGCGACGTCATCACCGGCGTCGATCTCGCGCTGTGGCAGCGCGCCGGGGTCGTCGCGGTCGAGATGGAGGCCGCGACGCTGTTCGTCATCGCCGCGCTGCACGGCATCGAGGCCGCGGGCGTGTTCGCCATCGACGGCAACCCGCTCGCCGCCGACGACACCGACATGGGCGACTACGACCCGTATCGCGAGATCGTAGTGACCGCGGTCGACGCGGCGCTCACCGCGGCGCTCGACGTGCTCGTCTCGTGAGCGGGGCGCTGCGCACCGCTCGCCTGCCCTTCGCGGCGGTGCTCTTCGATTGCGACGGGGTGCTCGTAGACTCCGAGACGATCACCATCCGCGTGCTCGCCGAGATGCTCCGCGAGCTGGGCTGGGAGATCTCGTTCGAGGAGACGGTGCGCGCCTTCATCGGCCGCGCGCTCGTCGACGAGTGGGAGGTGATCCTCGCCAACACCGGCTTCCGCATCACGGATGCCTGGGTGCACGAGTTCCACGTGCGACGCGACGACGCCCTCCGCGTCGACGTTGCGCCGATGCCCGGGGCCGAGCGGATGATGGCGGAGGTGGTCGAGCGCTTCGGCGACCGCATCGCCCTCGCGTCGGGCGCGGATCGCGTGAAGATCACGATGCAGTTGGACGTGACCGGCCTGGGGCGGTGGTTCGGGGACCGCGTGTTCAGCGGCATGGAGCTGGCGGCGAGCAAGCCGGCGCCCGACGTCTACCTGGCGGCGGCTGCGGCGCTCGGCGTCGACCCGGCCGACGCCCTCGTGGTCGAGGACACCGTGGCGGGGGTCACCGCGGGCATCGCGGCCGGTGCCACGGTATTCGGGTTCTCGACGGGGAGCGCGGTCAGCACCCGTCCCGAGGCGCTGCGGGGTGCGGGCGCGTCGCTCGTGTTCTCGAGCCTGGAGGAGCTGCCCGGCCTGATCGACGCCTACGCGATGCGCGAGCGGTCGAACGCGTCGAGGCTGATGCCCTGAGCGAGCACCGCCTTCGCCCACTCCTGGGCGGAGTGCAGGCTGTGATCGCGGTAGTTGCCGCAGCTCACCGCCTCGGTGCCGGGCACGTCGCTCCAGGTGACGCGCTCGACGAGGTCGGTGAGGGAGCTCTTGATCGCCTCGGCCACGGCCTCGACGCTCGGCTCGCCCCACGCGATCAGGTGGAAGCCGGTGCGGCAGCCGAAGGGTGAGATGTCGATGAGGCCGTCGAAGCGGGTGCGCAGCAGCGCGGCCAGCGTGTGCTCGATGGTGTGCAGGCCGGCGGTCGGAATCTCCGCCTCGTTCGGCTGCACTAGGCGGATGTCGAAGTTCGAGATCGCGTCGCCCTTCGGGCCGTGCTCGACGCCGATGAGGCGCACGTACGGCGCCAGCACCTTCGTGTGGTCCAGTGAGAAGCTCTCCACCTCGGCAAGTTCGACATCGCTCATGCGCTCCAGTGTGCCACGGGGGATCGGTGCGCGCGGCGCAGATTACGCCGCGTGCACCGATCAGGCAGCGCGCGCGAGTTCCTTGCGGGTCAGGGCGATGCGCGCCCGCTCGCTGGAGGGGAGCTCGGAGACGGTCACGTTCCAGCCGGCGCGGTCGAGCCGCTTGAGGTCGCTCCGGGCGTCGGTGAGACGGTCGGTCTCGACGACGTAGAGCGTGCGGCCCGAGCTGCGGTAGACCGAGCGGCGCTGCGCCCAGTCGGGCACCAGCATCTCGTCGGCTCCGCTCAGGGAGTGGTAGGGCGTGCGCAGCGGCGCGGCCGCGGCGGGCCGGGCGTCTGCGGTGCGGGCGGCGGGGGTATGGGTGATTCGGGTATGCGAAGTCATGTTGTTCCTTTCGTGGCGCACCGTCGTGGTGCGCGATCCCCGAGCGATTCTCGGGGTGTGGCTCACGTGGAGCCCTGCGCTGCTTCGCCGGGGCTGCGTCGGTACAGCCCGCTCGATCTGCGCGATCGAAGGCGGAGCGCATCTGCACCGGTCTCATCGGGGGACCGGCCTCGTCTGGAGGCCTGCGGTGCTCGGTGGGTGTCGCGGCTTCTGACGCAGAGTTGAGGTGATCTCGACGTGCCGTTCAACGGCGATCATGCGTACGGCTCGCGAACCCGACACCTCATATTAGAACACATTTTCGATCGGCGCTAGTGTGGTGTCGAATATCCGGATCGACGGGCGCTCGCGCGCCGCTGGGAGCACCGATGCCTGAACCCTCCACCCTGCTCGTCTTCGCGCACCGCGACGAGGCCTCCGCCTTCGGCGACGTGCCGCACGTCGTGACCGGCGTCGGCAAGGTCAATGCGGCGGTGACGCTCGCCGCCGAGCTCTCGGAGCGGCCGGCGGAGCGGGTCGTGGTGCTCGGCACCGCGGGCGTCGTGAGCGATGGGCCGGAGCGGCCGTCGCTCGACGCCGTCTACCAGATCACCGGCGTGGTGCAGCACGACTTCTCGCTGCCCTCGCCGGAGCTGCGGCCCGGCGGCGACGCGATCCTGCCCCCCGAGTCGACCGCGGTCATCGCGACGGGCGACGTGTTCGTGCAGAGCGACGCGCAGCGGGCGGCCATCGCCGGGCTCGGAGCGAGCCTCGTTGACATGGAGGCGTACGCCTACGCCAGCGTGTGCGCCCGCTTCGGCGCCGCGCTGCAGATCTTCAAGGTGCCCTCCGACTTCGCGGATTCGGCGACCACCGATGAGGAGTGGGACGCGATCGTGTTCCGCAAGAGCGAGCAGCTCCGCGAGTTCTGGGACGAGCGGCTGGCGTAGCGCGTCGACGCCGGCCGAGCGCGCGTCGCGGCGGTGCGCACGCGCACGTGCGTCGTGCGGGATCCGCTCCGCGTCAAGGCCGTCGCCGCACCCGCGCCCCCTGCGATAGACCTGGAGCATGCGGCGTGCGCTGCGCCGAGGGAAGGGGAGAGATGCATCTCATGGAGACCGATGGGCTCGTCGTCGACTGGACGCTGATGCCCACGTACAACACGATCATGTCGCTCGCCGCGGGCGCCGGGCTGCTGTGGATGCTCGGCCTCGTGCGAGCGCTCCGGCGCCCCGAGGGCTTCGCGCCGGAGGGCTGGGCGCTGACCGCGGCCGTGCTCGGCGGCATCCTCACCCTCACCGGAGCCCACATGACGCTCACGTGGCCGCTCGCCGCGTACTTCCCGTTCGACAACATCATCTTCGGCGAGCCGAGTCTCGGGTTCGGGGTGCTGCTGCTCGCAGCGGCCTTCCTGCTGTGGCGCCGCTCCGCCGTCATCGCCGCGTCGCCCGACCCGGGGGCGCAGCTCGCGCGCACCGCGTACCCGTTCGGCGTCTTCGTCTTCGGGCTCGGTCTCGCGATGTTCGGGATCGCCGCGGCGGGCATGGTGTTCCAGCTCTTCGCCGCACCGCCGGAGGAGCCGATCTCGGGCGCGTTCGCCGAGTACCCGTGGGTGGAGGCGACGTTCATGTCGGGCCTCTTCGCGCTCGTCGGGGTCGGAGCGGTGCTCTTCCCCTTCGCCCTGCGCGGCTTCAGCTCCGCGGCGCCGAAGCTGCGGCCGGTCGCGGTCGTCGCGGGAGCGGCGTGGGGGCTCGCCGGGCTCGCCTTCCTGCTCTTCGGGGCGCTGAACTACTTCACGCACATCGGCCTCATCATCAACACGACCGCCTAGCGGCGCCCCGCGGGCTCGTGGGGCGCCGCGTACCGTCCGCGACGCGCCCCGCCCGGCCGGATTCGCGCCGCGCGCACTCATCACGTAAGCTCTTCCGCGGTGACGTGTCCGAGCGGCCGAAGGTGCAACTCTCGAAAAGTTGTGTAGGGTAACCCCCTACCGTGGGTTCAAATCCCACCGTCACCGCCACCGAGGGCCCCGCGCCCCTGCCACTGCAGGGAGGCGCGGGGCCCTCGCTCGTTCGCTCGTTCTGCGCCGGCGCACCGATCGCGCGGCTGTCTACGCCGCGCCCTCCGGAGCCGGATTCCTGATCCCAAGGAACGACACGATCGCTCCCGCGAAGAACAGCACCCCCGTGACGATCGCCGCCGAGTGGAAGCCGCCGAGATCGAGCCGGCCCCCCACGATGGTGGCGAGGAGCGCGATGACGATGAGGCCCGCGACCCGCGAGATCGCGTTGTTCACGGCGGAGGCGATCCCGCTGCGCTCCGGGCCGATGGCCCCGAGGATGGCGGCGGTGAGCGGGGCGACCATGATCGACAGCCCGAGCCCCATGACCACCATCGACGGCAGCACCTGCCCCCAGTAGGAGAACTGGTCGCCGACGAGCAGCAGGAGCAGGGCGCCGCACCCGAGCAGGAGCGGGCCGACGGTCATGAAGAGGCGCGGGCCGTACCTGCCGGCGAGCGCACCCACCTTCGAGCTCAGCAGCACCATGAGGATCGTGATGGGGAGGCTCGCGAGGCCCGCGAGCGTGGCGGTGAGCGCCGGGCCGTTCGGGTTCTGCAGGTACACGCCGATCACGAAGCCGTTGAGCGACAGCGCCGCGTAGATGAAGAGGGTCGCGAGGTTGCCCGTCCAGAAGTTGCGCACGCGGAAGAGCGCGAGCGGCAGAATGGGCGACGTCACGCGCGTCTGCCACCAGAGGAACCCGAGCAGCAGTGCGACGCCGGCGCCGAGCGGCAGCCAGATGGCAGGGCTCGCCCACCCGTGCGCCGGCTCCTCGATGAGCGCCCAGACCGCGAGGCCGAGCCCGATCGCCGCCGCCGCGCCGCCGAGCCAGTCGATGCGCACGCCCCGCCGGCGGTCGTCGGTGTCGGGCAGCTTCGTGAGCATCCAGAGGGTCGCCCCGATGGGCAGGACGTTGATGAGGAACACGAGGCGCCACGAGAGGTAGTCGGTGAAGACGCCGCCGAGCAGCGGCCCGACGATCATCGCGCCCGTCGTCACCGCCGTCCAGGCGCCGATCGCGCGACCCTGCGCGGCCCCGGCGATGCGCGACGTGATGAGCGCGAGCGAGCTCGGCAGCAGGAACGCGCCCGCGGCTCCCTGCAGCGCGCGGGCGAGGATCATCATCTCGGGGTTCACGGCGAGCCCGACCGCGATCGAGGCGATGCCGAATCCGATCAGCCCGATCCGCATGATGAACACGCGCCCGTAGGCGTCGGCGATCGAGCCCGCGAGCAGCATGAGCGCGCTCAACGTCACGAGGTACGCATCCACCACCCACTGCTGCGTGCTGAGGCCGCCGCCGAGCTCCTCCGAGATGCGGGGGAGCGCGACGTTCGTGACCGACATGTCGAGGGAGGTCACGAACGAGGCGAGGGTCGCGATGGTCGTGACGAGGCGCTGCGGGGCGCTGAGCCGCGGGGGAGCCCCGGAGCGCGAATCGGTCATGCGAGCAGGATACGCCGCTGGCCGCGCGCCGGGGCGTCGCTCAGCGGAAGACCCGGCTGATGCTCGCCCGGGGCGTCGCTCAGCGGAAGACCCGGCTGATACTGCTGACGAGCTGCGACAGCTGCACCCAGACGAGCAGCCGGTGCGCGGGCCGCAGCAGCACGCCGAGCAGCGGCCCCAGCACGCCCCCCCGCCGCACACCGTCGGCGGGGCGCTCCCATGCGAAGTCGATGCGCAGGCGGGTTCCGTCGGCCTCCGGGGCGAGGCGGATGTCGAACGCGCGGGTGTTCGCCTGCCGCGCGTCGGGGAAGGCGAGCCGCCATGTGATGCGCCGCTCGGGGTCGTGCAGCAGCAGTTCGATGCGCAGCCTGCGGAACGCCTCGCCCACCCTGAGCTCGGAGCCGTCGGGGCGCGTCGTGGTCGCGCGCGCGCTCCAGATCGTGCCGCGCTCGTCGGATGCGCCGGGTTCGGCGCTCCCACCCGCTGCGGGCTCGGGGTGCGCGGAAACGCTCGCGACCGACGGCTGCCACTCGGGCATGCGCGCAGGGTCGGAGAGGAGCGCCCACACCTCGGCGAGGGGAGCGGGCACGAACGCCTCGGTGGTGCCGGCGAGCGGGCCGGTACCCCGGCGGGCGGCGCCGCCGGTGGGGGGAGCCGGCGCGGCGGCACGCGCGGCCGGGTCGTCGAGTGCGGCGAGGTCGCCCTCGATCGCCGCTCGGCTCGCCCCGACCTCGGTCAGCACCGCTTCGATGAATCCACTGGGCTCGGCGAGCAGCTCGCGGAGCACCGCGACGGCGTCGCCCGACCTGCCCCGCCGGTTCGCGCTCGAGAAGATGCGCTGCGCCCGATCGCTCCACGCGTACCCGTCGGTCTCGTGGAAGACGATGCGGCCCGCCTCGGGCCCCTGCGCGCTGACGCCGATGACGGCGAGGTGCGCGGCGTGCTGCGCGGCGATCCCGGCTCGCGTCGCATCGAGGGTGAGGCCGTGGCTGCGCAGCACGCTCCCCGCGCGGTCGCGGTCGATGACGAGCGCGAGGAGCAGGTGCTCGATGTCGGCGGTGCGGAGGCCGACGCGCGACGCCTCCTCCATCGCCGCGAGCGAGAGGCGGTGCGAGGCGTCGGCCGATCGGGTGAACTTGCTCATGCCTGCCTCCGGGGAATCGCGATCGCGGGGTCGACGCGCTTGGCGTACTTCTTGTGCACGGCCTGGCGGGTGACGCCGAGCGCGTCGGCGATCTGCTGCCAGCTCATTCCCGCGCGCAGCCCCGCCTCGACCTGGCGCAGTTCGAGGGTGTCGGCGAGCACGCGGAGCGAGGCCACGGCTCGCAGCCCGGCCCGCGGGTCGCTGAGGTCGGCGGCGCGCGCCGCGAGTTGCATCGAATCCATGCTGTCAACCTACGTTGCGCGGATCGCGGCTGTCAACCCTGGTTGCTCACCTGCAGCGGCTCATCGCTCGAAGAAGCCGCGCAGATCGAACCCCGAGACGGCATCGCCCAGCGAACCGAGGCCGCCCTGCGCCGCATCGAGGGTCGAGCTCGCGGCATCGCCCGCGCCCGAGAGGGCCTCCTCGACGCCCGGCACGGCCTCGCCCACGCCCGCGAACGCGTCACCCGCGGCGAAATCCCCGAGGAGCGCCTCGTGATCCAGCCCGCTCGCGAGGGCGTCGAAGTCGACGCCCGAAGCCGCAGCCTCGGCGAGCAGCGATCCGCCGATCGCGGTCGCGACTGCGCCGCCGGCGACCACTCCGAGCAGCCCGAGGGCTCCCGCCCCGGCCACCCCGGCCGCTCCGGCTGTGACGGCGCCGCGACCGCGTGCGCCTCCCGAGCGAGCGAGGAGGCGCCGCAGCGTGCCCGGGCTGCGCATCTCGCCCCGCGTGGCCGCCCGCGCGAGGTCGGCCGGCTCCGCCGATGCCGGGCGCTCAGCGGCCGGGAGATCGCGCTGCAGGTCCTGCTGCAGCAGCGCGCGCTGCGCCGGCGTGAGCTTCGCGAAGGCCTCCGCGTGCACCTGCTCGAGCTGCCGCGGATCAGCCGTCTCGAGCAGGTAGGTGTAGCGGGCGACGGCCGCGCGATCCTGCGGGGAGGCAGCCGTCGGCGGCGCCGGCGGTGCGGAGGGGCCGCTGCGCGCAGCCTGCCCGGGGCCGCTGCGGGGGGCCTGCGCGGTATCGGCCCGAGGCGCGGGGGAGTGCGGCGCGCGATCGCGCGACTCGCCGGTGACCGCATCCGCGGCCCGATGCACGAGCGCTCGCCAGTCGGTCGACCCCTGGGCCGATCCTCCCCGCTGCGACTCGGCCGCGTCGGAGTCTCGCGAGTCCATCGCCCGCTTGGCCAGGTTGAACAGCTTCTTCATGTTGCTCATCGGTGGTCCCTTTCTGAGTGGAGTGCGCGGTGCGCATCACCCGAGGAGGGGCGACCGAGGCGGCCCCGCACGGGGGCGAGGGCGCAGTGCGACGCGGCGACGCGGGATCCGCGTGCGGCTGAGGCATCTGCGTGCATCGGGGTCTCCAAGGGTGACGTCGGTGATCGACAAGGTCTCCTCCACTGACGCATCAGCTGGTGGGCCGGGATGCACTGCGCATCCGTAATGACGAACCCACCACAAGACGGGAGTACTCCCCTTGGTGCCCTCCAAGATACCGACCTGCGACGCGCCATGGCTGGGAAATCGCGGGTGCTCGCCGAAGCTTCGGCCGGAAGGGGAGGAGACGGGGCGGGGATCGGCTCGCGTCCGCCGCGAGGTGCTGCTGCAGGGGAGGGCTATGCTCGTGTGCGTGACCCAGTTCTCCCCGCCGCGGCCTCGCCGAGGACGCGGGTTCGGCATCGCCGCAACAGTCGTCGCGCTCGTCGGGATCCTGCCGAACGGGATCGTGTGGATCCTCGCCGGGACGGTCGATCCCAACTACGGATGGCTCCTGTTCGTCACGCTCCCGTGGGCCGTGCTCATGGGCGCCATCGCCGGAGTGCTCGGCATCATCGGGATCACGCTCGCCCGCTCCGAGCCGGGCGGGTACGGGTGGCCGGTCGTCGGCCTCGTGCTCGGCGCACTGCAGCTCCTCCCCGCGGTCGTGTTCCTGACGGGCGTCTGACCGGCGTCGCCGCATCGCCCCGCGCCGCATCACCGCGCCCCATCACCGCGCCCCATCACCGCGTCCCATCACCGCGCCCCATCACCGCGCCCCGAAGGAGAGAATGCCCGTGCGTCAGAACCCGCCCGCGAACCGCCTCGTCCTCGTGATCGCCGCCGTGCTCGCGGCGTTCTTCGTCTGGGCTGCGCTGGTGCGCCCCCTCGTCCGCGGGGAGTCGCCCGCTGAGACCCTGCTCCTCTTCGCGTCGGGCGTGGGGGCCGCAGGTCTCATCGTCTGGCTCGTGCTCGGACGGATCGGGAGGCTGCAGCGCCACCAGCGGCGGGCGCTGCAGGAGCGCGAGCCGCGGGCGCGCGTCTTCGGCTCGTACGCGCTCAACGGCGTTGCGGCGTTCCTCGCGCGCGCGATCCCGCAGCTCGGGCTCGGCGCCCGGCCTCGCGGGCTGCTGACGTCGAGCCCCACCGGCGTGATCGACCCGTCGGGGTTCCGCCTGGTTCGCGGCGGAGCGCGGCTCGTCACCGCGTACCGCGTGCCGCGCGACCGGATCGTGGGGGTCGCGACCGGCGGTATTCAGGAGGGGGCGTTCCTCTACCCGACCCTGGTGGTCGTGGTCTCGCACGGCGCCGAGCGAGCCGCGATCCCGATCCCGGTGACGCGCGACGAGTCGCCGCTCCGTCGTGAGACGCCCGACGGCCTCGATCGCCTCGTGTCGGATGCGGCGCGCATCTGGGGCGTTCCCGTGCTCGGCGCGGCCGGCTGAGCCGAGCTCCCGTGCCCGCCGCCGACGCTCCGCCTCGCCGCCGCGCCGAACGTTCGCCCGCCGGCACGACGAAGGCCCCGTTTCTCCCTGCGAATGCAGGGGCGCGGGGCCCTCGAGTGGCGGTGACGGTGGGATTTGAACCCACGGTAGGGGGTTACCCTACACAACTTTTCGAGAGTTGCACCTTCGGCCGCTCGGACACGTCACCGCTACCGAGATTAGCGCATCTGATCGACGAGACGCGAATCGAGTCGACGCCGCATGACGGCGGCGCGCTCCCGCTCCTCGCCCGGCACCCGCACCTCGCGCATGAGCGCGGCGAGCTCGCCCCGGTCGCCGGCGCTCAGCTTCGCGCGCGCATGGGCGATGTGCGACTCGACGGTGCGCACGCTGCAGCGCAGGCGCACCGCGATCTCCTTGTTGCTGAGCCCCTCGGCGACGAGTCGGGCGGTCGCCGACTCGCGGGGGGTGAGCTGCACGTGGTCGCTCGTCGGGAGCCGGTCGAGGCTGAACCATGGATCCACCCGCCGCGCGGCGGTCTCGAGCTCCCCGAGCAGCGCCTCGCAGCGATTCACGCTCCCGGCGGCGCGCCGCCGCATGAAGATGCGCTTGGCCTCGCGCAGCGCGTGCGCGGCCGGGGCCCAGTACCCGGCCGTCGTGAGTGCGTCGGCGCACTGCAGCAGCGCGACGGGGTTCTGATCGTTCGCGGCCTGCACGTGGGCGCGCGCGAGCGACGCGATGGGGAGGGCGCGCGACGCGTCGATTGGCGTCCCGTGGAGGTGCTCGTAGCGGCGGATCCGCGATCCGATGCGGTCGATCCGCCCGCTGAAGTAGGCGAGCACCTGCGTCGGGAAGTCGTCGACGATCTCCTCGCCGTTCCCGTCGAGGTCGGCGTGGCCCGTCGCGGTTCGGAGGATCGCGCTGCCGGTGTCGGAGATGAGCGCGGTCAGTCGCTGCGGCATGAATCGCGGCAGGCGAGCGGCGAACAGCTCCCATTCCCGGAGCGCCCGGGGCATGTCGCCCGACGAGATCGCCTGACCGACCGCGCCGAGGTGCCCGAGCCACATCCGATGCCGCGTGGTGGCGGGGAGCGACTCGGTGAGCGAGAAGAGCGCGACGTCGCTCCCATCGGTATCGCCGAGATAAAGCGCGAGCATCGCCTCCGTGACGGTCGCCGAGGCGAGCAGGTCGCGCAGCTCGGGCGGGCTCGATACGGCGATGTCGGTGACTCGGGCGATGCGCTCGGTGCACGTGGCCGGATCGCCCGGGCGCCGACCGATCTTGATGTTCTCGACGTCGATGAGCTGGCCTGCGAGGAGCGCCACCTCGGGGAACGGGTGCGTGGCCGCGATGCGCCGGATGTCGTCGAGGTCGGAGCCGATCGGCTCGGTCGTGTTCCACCGGGCGAAGACGAACTCCGCATCGCGCTCGAGCGGCTCCTGGTCGTCCGCGCCGGCGAACGCGCTCGATCGCGCCCGCTGCGGGATGGGCGACTCGGCCGACAGCTGACTCGCCAGCGCGCTCGCGGCGATGCGCAGCGCCGGGGTGGGCACATCGTCGCGAGACACGGAGTGCAGGCTGCGGAGCCCCGCCAGCGCCCCGTGCATCACCGTGGCGGCGCGGCTGCGATCGAGCGGGTGGAGCGCAGCGCCCGATCCCGCGCCGCGCACGAGCAGATCGCGGCACTCGGCGCCGGCCCCGAAGCCGAGCGCGTCGAGGGACGCCCGCTCGAACAGGGCGGCTCGCGACCGATCGGGGCGCCGGCGGCCCGCCTCGTCGTCGGCCACCGTCGTGCAGAAGTGAGCCTCCCGTTCGGAGAGCGGTACGCCGAGCGACTCCTGCAGCATCAGCGTGCGCGCGGCGCGCCGTTCGGCGCTCGCCACCGCGTCGGGCGCCGCCCGCAGGCGCATGCCGCTCGCGAGGAGCTCGGGGACGCCGTAGAGGGTCGTGTCGCGCGGGGTCGGGATCAGCACGCCGTTCGCCACGAGCGACGCGACCGCTGGGCCGCCGATGAGGTCCTCGTGACCGTACAGGGTGCGCGGTTCGAGCTGCGCGAGCGTGATGGCGCCGGCGATCTCGTCGGGCGTCAGCGCGCTCCGGGCCAGCGCATCGGCGTGTTCGAGCGTGGCGACACCGGACTCGCTGAGGTGCGTGAGCGATAGGCGGGGCCAGGGGGTGGCGATCACCGCCCCCTGCGCGGCGAGGTGGATCAGATCGATGAGCCATGCCGGGCGACCCCACGACATCGCGTGCAGGGCGGCGAGCACGCCGGCGTCGATGGGCGCGGTGGTCACCTCGACGGCGATCTGCAGCGTCTCGGGCGGGGTGAGCGGCTCCAGTCGCACGTACCGGGTGGCGGATGCGTCGGGCCCGTCGGGCGCGAGCAGGCGCGCCCACTCGGGCGTGCGGTGCGACTCCTCCGCCGGCTGCTCGGAGGCCGCGGCGCAGAGGATCCGCCCGCCGGCGCGCGCGCGTTCGACGAGCACGCCGAGCAGCTCGGCCGGGGCCCGCTCCGCGTCGTCGACGAGCACGACGCGCGCGCGATCGGCATCGGAGACGAGTGTCGATGCCTCGGGTTCGGCGGCGCTGCAGGCGAGCACCGGCTGCCCGGATTCGCGCAGCGCGCCCGCCACCGCGCGGATGATGTGCGAGCGGCCGCTCCCGCTCCGGCCCGACAGCACGACGGTGCCGGGCGCTTCCAGCTCCTGCACCACCTGAGCGATCAGATCGCTCCGCACCCTGCCTCGTTGCACGCGTCGACTCACGCCCTTCCCCCCTTGAAAGACGAACTGCCTCCGTAAGCGCTGAGCATTCGCTCAACACATACGGCTTCTGGGAACACCATAGCTTGCCGATAGTGCTGTGCTGAGGGGTTGACTTCAGCCGGGCATCGGCTTCGCCTCAGCGGTGCCCGGAGAAACGTACGGAGCAGGCTGCGCAGCGCATCAGTAATGCGCGCCCGCCACTCAGTAGTTCGGTGCCCATGTCTCGGCGTGAAGCGCCGGCGCGCGCAGCACTACGGCAAGCCGTAGCTTCAGCCAACGCTCAGAAATAGCCTCGCCGGAGGGGACAGGACTCTGTCCGAACCCCGACGCCGCAGCGACGCGGAGCACACGTCAGCACGAATCAGAGGGGGCCTTTCGTGGGGTACAGAGAAGACAGGCGGAGGAGAGGCTTCAGGCGAGCCGCTCGTCCGATGGCAGCGGGGCTGGCGGCGTTGACCGCGCTCGCCTCGGCAGCGACATTCGGCGCGACCGCCGCGGTCGCCGATGCAGACCTTCCGAGCGCAGACGCGCAATCGGCGGGCCACGGGCACGGGCTCTGGATCGACGGCCTCGGCCTCGACGTCGCGAGCACGGCATCGTCGAGCACCGAGTTTCCGGGCGCCGCGGGCCCCGAGACGAGCGGATTGGACCTCGCACTGCTGCAGACCGCGACGGTCGACGCCAATGGGCTCACGCTGCCGCTGCTGAGCGACGGCACCAACGGGGGCCTGCTGGCACTCGGCGATCTCGGGGCGCTCTCCAGCTACTCCGCTTCGCCCTCCGCGACTTCCTCGGTCGCCTCGTCGGGCATCATCACGGAAGACGGCGGCATCGATCTCGGACCGGTGAACGACCCATCCAGCTTCACTCCGGCGCAGCTCGACGCGAGCGCCCTCGTGCGTCAGCTCCTCGGCGACGCCGTCGCAGACGAGCTCCTCGACGAAGCCACGCTGAGCGTCGGCGCCCTCGCCTCGCGCGTCGATGCCGAGAACGGCGCGCCGACCTCGGAGTACTCGCTCTCGGGCCTCGAGCTCGAGCTGTCGAGCCCCGCCGTCGGCGGTCTCGTCGACGACGTCGACGGCCTCGCGGCCACCCTCCTCGATCCGGTCGACGCGCTCCTCGCTGAGGGCGGCAGCGTCGACACCCTCGTCACCACCCTGGTCGGCACGCTGAACGCGCTGCCGCTTGTCGACGCCTCGGTCAACAGCATCGGGCTCGACACGACCCCCCTCACGGGCCAGCTGCGCGAGCAGCTGCTGGAGGAGCCGGTCGAGAACGGCGACGGCAGCGTGTCGGTCAACCTCAACGACGGAACGATCACCGTCTACCTGGATCAGCTGGCCATCAGCGGTCAGCCGGGCGAGACCCTGAGCACCCTCGCGCCCAACACGGACGTGCTGAGCGGAGACACGGTCACGGCGATCCTCAACGGCGTGAGCGAGGCTCTCGTCGGCCCGGGTCCCAATTCCCTCGTGACGAAGGCCACGACCCTGATCACCGAGGGCGTCTACGGCGTCGGCCTGACGGTCGACCTCGAGGTCGGGCTGGGATTGGACCTCGGACTGTCGACGGTCGACGTCGCCGCCGGCTCGGTGCTCATCGAGGGCACGCTCGGCGGCATCCTGGGGCAGGCGGGCTACGACCCGCTCGGCATCGACACGTCCGACGTGACGCTGCTGCCCGGGCTCCCCGTTCCGGTCGACCTCGGCGCAGTGCTGCAGCCCGTGGTCAACGCGATCACGCCGGTCGTCTCGAGCATCGGCGCGGCGATCCTGCCCGTGCTCACCACGACCGTCGCAGACATCCAGCCGTCGCTCGTCGAGCTCCTGGAGCCGATCGTGACGGGGCTGCTCGACGAGGCGCTCGAGCCGGTGCTCACCCAGGTGCTCGATGTCACCATCAACGAGCAGCCGGAGGAGAGCGATCTCGGGGCCGAGGGCTTCACGGTGCGGGCGCTGAGCGTCACGCTGCTGCCGCTGCTCGGCGACGCGTCGGTGGACGTGCAGCTCGGATCAGCCTCGGCGTTCGCCGAAGCTGCTGCCGCGACGCTGACCGCCGCCCCGAACCCGGTGGAGCAGGGCGGCACCGTCACTCTGACGGGCGGCGGCTTCACCGAGGGCGAGGACGTGACGATCACCTTCCCGGACGGCACCACGGAGACCGTGACCGCCGCAGCCGGCGGAGCGGTCACCGCGACCTGGGAGGTGCCCGCCGACTACGCGCCCGGCACCGCGAGCTTCTCGGCGACCGGCGGAACGAGCGGACTCACGGCCACGGCGACGACGGAGGTGGCCGCCGACGCTGCGGCGACGCTGACGGCCACGCCGAACCCGGTCGAGCAGGGCGGCACCGTCACGCTGACGGGCGGCGGCTTCACCGAGGGCGAGGACGTGACCATTACCTTCCCGGACGGCACCACGGAGACCGTGACCGCCGCAGCCGGCGGAGCGGTCACCGCGACCTGGGAGGTGCCCGCCGACTACGAGCCCGGCGAGGCGACGTTCACCGCGACGGGCGCGACGAGCGGGCTGACCGCCACGGCCACCACGGTGGTCGAGGCTGATGCCGATGCCGAGGTGAATGCGAACGCGTCGGCGTCCGCGTCGGCTTCGGCTGATGCGGCTGCGGATGACGAGGCTTCGGCTTCGGCGCAGGCTGCGGCTCAGGCGGCGGCGAACGCGGATAACACGAGCGACGCTTCGGCGGCTGCGGATGTGTCGGCGAACGCGACGGCCGAGGTGGCTGCGACGGCGGATGCGTCTGCGGAGGCGTCGGCTGAGACGAATGCTGCGGCTTCGGCTGCGGCGACGGCGAGTGCGGATTCGACGGCGGATGCGGCGTCGAACGCGGATGCGTCGGCGGCGGCTTCGGCTGCGGCGGATGCGGATGCGTCGTCGGCTGCGGATGCGGCGTCGGAGGCTGCGGCTGAGGCGACGTCGTCGGCGGATGCGTCGGCGGCGGCTTCGGCCGACGCGACCGCTGATGCCGATGCCGAGGTGAATGCGAACGCGTCGGCGTCCGCGTCGGCTTCGGCTGATGCGGCTGCGGATGACGAGGCTTCGGCTTCGGCGCAGGCTGCGGCTCAGGCGGCGGCGAACGCGGATAACACGAGCGACGCTTCGGCGGCTGCGGATGTGTCGGCGAACGCGGCGGCCGAGGTGGCTGCGACGGCGGATGCGTCTGCGGAGGCGTCGGCTGAGACGAATGCTGCGGCTTCGGCTGCGGCGACGGCGAGTGCGGATTCGACGGCGGATGCGGCGTCGAACGCGGATGCGTCGGCGGCGGCTTCGGCTGCGGCGGAAGCGGATGCGTCGTCGGCTGCGGATGCGGCGTCGGAGGCTGCGGCTGAGGCGACGTCGTCGGCGGATGCGTCGGCTGCGGCTTCGGCCGACGCCACCGCTGACGCCGACGGCCAGGAGCTGGTGCTGTCGGATCCCGCCGACGTGACCGTCACCGAGGGCGAGGACGCGGTGTTCACCGTCGACGTGGTCTCGGGTTCGCCGACCTCGATCACGTGGGAGGAGTACACGCCGGTCGCCCCGTCGGAGTCCGAGGGTGCAGCCGAGGGCGTCCAGCCCATGGCCGAGAACGCCTGGTCGCCGACCGACGAGCCCGTGTCCGACGATGGCCGCACGCTGACCATCGAGGACGCCGAGGTGCCCGAGACGGGCATGCTCTTCCGGGCCGTCGCGACGGACGGGACCACCACGGTCACGACCGACGCCGCGGAGCTCACGGTGCTCGCGGCCGGGGCCGCCGATGCCGATCCCAGCGCCGGGGGTGCGGCCGATGCGGGTGGCGCCGCTGACGCGGGCGGCACGTCGTCGGCCGGCGGATCCTCGTCGGCGAGCGCCTCGGGTTCGAGCAACGCCTCCGGCGGCGGGTACCTCAGCAACACCGGCGGCGAGAGCCAGCTCGGTCTCGGCATCGCCGGGTTGCTGCTGGTGCTCGCGGGTGCCGGCGTGGCGCTGACGGTTCGCCGTCGCACCCACGCGCGCACCGACTGATCGGAGTCGCGAAGGCGTGCGGTCGGGGAGCGCCCCGGCCGCACGCCTTCGTCGTGGCGACGCGCGACGCACTGCTGACGCGCGGGTTCTCGCAGTGATAGGTTCGCCACGACTGCACTCCATTCCGGCTAGACAGGAGCAGGTGTGACCCCTGAAACGACGCAACCGAGCGCGCGACCCGCGGTGAAGCTCTGGGTCCGTCTCGTCGCATGGGCGGCCGTGCTGCTCGCGGCCTGGCACATCCTCGCCTCGTTCCTGTGGATCGCTCCGTACTCGGCGAACGCGCGCGAGATCGTTCCGGGCGACGCGCTCAGCTCGTACATGCTGCCGATGTTCGGCCAGTCGTGGAGCGTGTTCGCGCCGGAGCCCGTGAACGGCGACTACCACTTCAACGTGCGCGCCGCGGTGGAGGACGAGTCGGGGGCGCGCACGGAGACGGGTTGGGTGAGCGCGACGGACGTCGAGCTCTCGATGATCCGCTACAACCTCACGCCGCCGCGCGCCGGCATCCAGTCGACCGAGCTCGCCTCGAGCTTCAAGAAGTCGTTCGATGCGCTCACCGAGGTGCAGCGCACCACTGCGGCGGGCGACTTCGCGACTCCGGAGTGGGAGATCGGGCTGCGCGCCGCGCTCGAGAACGGGGCGAAGAACTCGGGGCTCGATGCCGCCGCGGTGGAGGAGAACGCGGGTGCGGTCGACCAGTTCATGAGCGACGAGCGCCGCTCCACGGCGTACGCCACGCAGGTGGCGAAGGCCGTCTGGGGCGATGAGGTGGTGGCCGTGCAGTATCGCGTGAGCCGCCAGAACATCATCCCGTTCGCGCAGCGCCACAACCCTGACGCGAAGCGCCCGGAGCCCGCGGTGGTGCTCCCCGGGTGGCGGCCCCTCGTGGTCGAGGAGGGCCAGAACGAGGGCAACTTCGCCGACGTCTTCGGCGGGCAGTTCGAGAGGATCTCAGAATGAGCGAGCAGGGTTCCGCTCCCGGCCGGTTCGGCGCGTTCATCGGCAGCCTCGTCGCCGCGGCGTGGTCGGCCGTGACGGGCACGATCGGCCGCGCGTTCGATTTCGTCGAGCGGTGGCTGTTCGACGGGAAGAAAGCGCTGTACGGTCTCGCCGTCACCCGCATCGTCTTCGGCGCCACCGCGCTCGGGCTCCTCCTCGCGAACTTCGGCACCCGCCTCTACATCTTCGGCTCGGGGTCGGCCTGGAACGGGGAGCTCGCCGAGCCCGTCAGCGACTTCCCGAAGGTGTGGATCTTCGGGGCGTTCCACGCCGTCGCGGGCAACGATGTCGCGTTCACGCTGCTGTATCTCTGCCTCATGGTGCTCGCGGTGCTCTTCCTGCTCGGGTGGCGGTTCCGGATCGTGCACCCCGTGTTCTTCGCGCTCTGGGTCGGCTTCATCGAGATGAACGACATGGTCGGCGATCAGGGCGACAACATGTTCCGCATCGCGCTCATCCTCATGTTCTTCGCCGACCCCGCGGCCCGGTGGTCGCTCGACGCGCGTCGCCGGGCACGGCGGGAGTGGTTCCCGGCCGGCTCGTCGGGCAACCAGATCGGCACGGTGCTCCACAATCTGGCGCTCGTGGCGCTCACCGCGCAGGTGACGTTCGTCTACGCCTCCGGCGGGCTGTACAAGGCCCAGGGGGCGCCGTGGGCGGAGGGCTACGCGGTGTACAACCCGTTGCAGACGATGCGGTTCGGCACGTGGCCGATCCTGAGCGACATCGTCACCGCCTGGGGCCCCGCTGTCGCGATCGGCACCTGGGGGTCCATCGTGCTGCAGGTGGCGTTCCTGCTCATGCTGCTGTCGCGGCCCACACGGCTCTTCGCGCTCTTCGGCATTCTGAGCTTCCACATCGCCATCGGCGTGCTGATGGGGCTGCCGTGGTTCTCGCTGACGATGATCGCGATCGACTCGATCTTCATCCGCGACCGCAGCTGGAAGCACCTGAGCGCGTCGGTGTCGCGGCGCTGGCGGCAGCACATGGGTCGGGGCGACGATGCGGGGTCTCCGGCCGGGCCCGGCAGCCCGGTTGAGCCTGCGGCGGAGCGCGTGGAGCGACCACGGGATCTCGCGGCGACGCGCTCGTCGTAGCGGTCGCGGTGGCGGGGCGCTGAGGCGGGGCGCCGAAGCGGGGCGCCGAAGCGGGGCCGACGGGTGCGCTGGATCGCCCACAGGTGATCCCCGGGGCCGTTCAGTGCACTTTCAGCGTTGCAGTGCAAAAATGCATTCCATGCCTCAGAGTGCAACCAGTACACGCGCGCGCCGCCGCGCCCTCACCGCGCGTGCGCTGTCGTCGCACGCGCGCCGCTGGACCGCCGAGCGCGGCATCAGCGGGTTCACCATCGAAGAGCTCTGCGATGCCGCGGGCGTCTCGCGCCGCACGTTCTTCAACTACTTCGCCTCGAAGGAGGACGCGGTGCTGGGGGTGCCGGCCGACCGAGACGACGCCGAGCTGCAGGAGGCGTTCGTCGCCGGAGGGGCGGCGGCCGATGGCGCCGGCACCGGGCTGAGCCCCGCACTCGTCGACGACCTCGTCGAGCTCTTCCGCGCCCGCTGGCAGCACCTCGACCTCGCGCTCGACGACGCCCAGGCGCTGATGGCCGCGGTCGATCGCGAACCGCGGCTGCACCGCCGCATACTCGAGCACCTGCGCGAGAGCGAACTCATCGACATCGCACTCGTCGAACGGCGCGAGCGGCTCGACGCCGGCGACCGGCGCGCAGCGACGCTCGTCCACCTGCTCGGCGCGATGACGCGCCTCGTCGCCGAGGAGTACTTCTCCACCGCCGAGCGGCAGCCCGAGCGCAGCCCGATGGGCATCGACACCTACACCCGCATGCTGCGCGAACGGATCGAGATCGCCCGATCGCTGCTGCGGTGACTGCCGCATCGCGCCCGCAGCCCGCCCCGGCAGTCCCGGATCCCGCTCCGCAGCTCCCGGATCCGCGCCCGAACCCCGCCCCCTCTCGAAATGGAATCATGACCGCACCCGCCACCCCCTTTCTGCTGACGCAGCGCAGAATCTGGATCATCTTCGGCGCCCTCATCGCCGGCATGCTGCTCTCGAGCCTCGATCAGACGATCGTCTCCACCGCGATGCCGACGATCGTCGGCGAGCTCGGCGGCGTCGAGCACCAGGTCTGGATCACGACCGCGTACCTGCTCGCCACGACCATCGTGATGCCCATCTACGGCAAGTTCGGCGACGTGCTCGGCCGCCGCGGGCTCTTCCTCCTCGCGATCGCGCTCTTCACGCTCGCCTCTGTGGGGTGCGCCTTCGCGACCGACTTCTGGGGCTTCGTCGTGTTCCGCGCGATGCAGGGTCTCGGCGGAGGCGGGCTGATGATCCTCTCGCAGGCGATCATCGCCGACATCGTGCCCGCGAACGAGCGCGGCAAGTACATGGGCCCGCTCGGCGCGGTCTTCGGCCTCTCGGCGGTCGCCGGCCCGCTGCTCGGCGGCTACTTCGTCGACCACCTCACGTGGCAGTGGGCGTTCTACATCAACATCCCGGTCGGCATCGCGGCGTTCATCATCGGCCTCGTCGCCCTGAAGCTGCCGACGAAGCGGGCGACGCAGCCCATCGATGTGCTCGGCGTCGTCTTCCTCTCGGCAGCGACCACCTGCCTCATCTTCTTCACCGATTTCGGCGGCGATGCGGAGTACGGCTGGAGCTCGCCGGCGACGTGGCTGTGGGGCGCCGGGCTCGTCGTCGCTGCGGCCGCGTTCATCATCACCGAGGCCCGCGCGAAGGATCCCATCATCCCGCTGGGACTCTTCCGCAACCCGATCTTCGTGAACGCGACCGCCATCGGGCTCGTGCTCGGCGTGGGCATGTTCGCCGCGATCGGCTTCATCCCCACCTTCCTGCAGATGTCGTCGGGCACCTCGGCGGCGGCGTCGGGGCTGCTCATGATCCCGATGATGGTGGGGCTCATGGGCACGTCGATCGCCTCGGGCATCGCGATCTCGAAGACCGGCGCCTACAAGATCTACCCGATCGTCGGCACGATCGTCACCGGGCTCGCGATGACCGCGATGACCACGCTCGCCGCCACCACCCCGGTCTGGTTGATCTGCGTCTACCTGTTCTTCTTCGGGGCCGGCCTCGGCCTCATCATGCAGGTGGTCGTGCTCGTCGTGCAGAACGCGGTGCCGGCGGCGCAGATCGGCACGGCGACGAGCACCAACAACTACTTCCGCGAAGTCGGTGCCTCGCTCGGCACCGCGGTGTTCGGCACGATCTTCACCACGCGCCTCGCCGAGAACCTCACCGAGGTGTTCACCCGGGCGGGAGCGAGCCCCTCCGCCGCGGCGGCCGCGACCTCCACGATCGATCCGGCAACGCTGAACGCCCTTCCCGACGAGGTGCGCGACGGGATCGTGACGGCGTACGCCGACGCGCTCGCGCCCGTGTTCTGGTACCTGATCCCGTTCATCGCCGTCGCTCTGGTGCTGTCGCTCGTGCTGAAGCAGATCCCGCTCTCCGATCAGGCGGGTCTGGTCGCCCGCGGGGAGGCGATCTCGGGCGAGGAGGCGGAGCGTCTCGAAGCGGAGCTGCGGGGGGCGTCGCCGGGATCGGCGGCGCCGGCCGCGGGGTCGGCGTCGGCGTCGGAATCGCAGGCAGCGCCCGCCGCTAGCTCTTCCCCGCCCGCTCAGACGCCCTGAGGTCGAGCGGGAACTCCACCGGGGTGTCCCCGAAGAGGAGTCGACCCGCGGCGCGGGCCGACTCCTCGATGGCGCTCGACACGGCGTCGGCCTGCGCGAGGGGGGCGTGCACGATCACCTCGTCGTGCAGGAAGAACGCGAGATGGGGTCGGCGCGCGAAGACGGCGCCGGATGCGCGAGCCGTGCGATCGGCGGGTGCCGCGTCGAGACCTGCGAGTCGCGTGCGCAACTCGGCGAGCCAGCAGAGGGCCCACTCCGCGGCCGTTCCCTGCACCACGAAGTTGCGCGTGAAGCGGCCGCGCTCCCGCGCGAGGCGACGTGCGAGCGCCTCGTCCCGCGCGCTGGCCCCGGGGAGGCTCGCGGCCGACTGCACGGCGTTCCACTCCGCGCCGGGCGCCGGCGAGCTGCGCCCGAGCCACGTCGAGACCGTGCCGCCCGCGGCGCCCCGTTCGGCGGCGTCGTCGACCAGGCGCATCGCGGCCGGAAAGGCGCGGCGCAGGCGCGGCACGAGGCGGCCGCCCGTGCCGCTCGTCGCGCCGTACATGGCGCCGAGCACCGCGTACTTCGCCTCCTCGCGCGTCGCGACGGCCCCGCTCTCGACGATGCCCGCGTACAGGTCCTTGCCCGATCCCGCCGCCGCCATCGCACGGTCGCCCGCCATCGCGGCGAGCACGCGCGGTTCGAGTTGCGCGACGTCGGCCGAGACGAGCACCCACCCGGGGTCGGCCCGGATCGCGGGCCGCAGCATGCGCGGAATCTGCAGCGCGCCGCCGCCGCTCGAGGCCCACCGCCCGGTCACGACGCCCCCCGGTACGTAGACGGGGCGGTAGCGCCCGTCGCGCACCCAGTCGTCGAGCCACGCCCATCCATTCGCCGTGAGCAGACGGGAGAGCTTCTTGTACTCGAGCAGCGGGGCGATGGCCGGGTGCTCGTGCTCGCGGAGCTCCCAGCGCGACGTCGACGCCACGTCGATGCCGGCGGCCTGCAGCACGCGCAGGAGCCGCGGAGGGGAGTCGAGCGGAGCGTCGGGCGCGCCGAGGTGCCGGCGCACATCCGCCCCGATCCGCTGCATGCGCTCCGGCTTGACGCCCAGGGGCGGCCGCGGGCCGAGCTCCGCGGCGAGGATGCGGTCGTGCTCGTCGGCGTCCCACGGCAGCCCCGCCGCGGTCAGCTCGGCGGCGACCAGGGCTCCCGCGGATTCCGCGGCGACGAGGCGCGCGAGCCCCGATGGGGGCGACGCGGCCCCGAGCGCTGCGCGTTGCCGCTCGAACTCGGCGAGCGCCGCCTCGACCGACTCCGGCACCCCGCCCGGCTCCGGGGCCGCCGCGATCACATCGTCGAAGAGCATCGGGGCTCCCGGGGCGGCCGCGGGCGGCACGGGGGCCGCTCGCGGCGGAGCGTTCCACTCGTCGGCACTGCGCAGTTCGCGCGCCGCGGGGCCGCCGCCCGCTGCTGCGGCGTGGCGCAGAATCTGATGCGCGAGCCGCAGATCGTGGCAGCGCGCCACACGCACCCCGGCGGCGAGCAACGGCGCGTACACGTGCGGAGTGTCGCACCAGACCCAGCGCGGTGCGCGCGCCCGCTCGCGCTCGGCGACCGCCGCGGGGAGCTCAGCGTCGCTCACCGGCACCGCCGAGCCGGCGTCGCCGCCGGCGCCGATGTCGACGAGCGACCAGCCATCGCCCCGGCGGCCGACGACGCACCAGCGCGGCCCGGCGGCGGCTGCCGCCCGCCCGGGGCTCGGAGGCGTGGATCCGGTCACGCTCTCACCGTAGCGGCGACCGCCGACACTCCGGCCGCGATCGGCGCCGAGACCGCGCGACCGACGATGTCGGAGGTCGCCAGTAGGCTCGCAGCATGGCGAAATCAAGCGGCTCATACACCTGCGCGGAGTGCGGGTGGCAGACGTCGAAGTGGGTCGGCCGATGCGGCGAATGCCAGCAGTGGGGCACGGTCGTCGAGCAGGGGCGGGCCGGCGCGTCGATCGCGCGCACCACCCGGGCGAGCGCGCCCGGGGCGGGCCGTGAGGCGCGACCGATCACCGAGCTGCGGGGCGACCGGGTGCAGCACCGGCAGACCGGCATCGGCGAGCTCGATCGGGTGCTCGGCGGCGGGGTGGTGCCGGGCGCGGCGATCCTGTTCTCGGGCGAGCCCGGGGTGGGCAAGTCGACGCTGCTGCTCGACGCGGCGTCGCGGGCAGCGCAGTCGGGGGCGCGGGTGCTCTACGCGAGCGGCGAGGAGTCGACGGGGCAGATCCGCATGCGCGCGGAGCGCACGGGGGCGATGCACGACACGCTGTACCTCGCCAGCGAGACGGACCTCGCGACGGTGCTCGGCCACATCGAGGCGGTCGACCCCGCGCTCGTGATCGTCGACTCGGTGCAGACGATGGCGAGCGATCAGGTCGACGGGGGAGCGGGCGGCCCCGCACAGGTGCGGGAGGTCGCCGCCGCGCTCATCCGCGCGGCGAAGGAGCGCGGCACCCCGGTGATCCTCGTCGGGCACGTCACGAAAGACGGGTCGGTCGCGGGCCCGCGCCTCCTCGAGCACCTCGTCGACGTGGTCTGCCACTTCGAGGGGGACCGCCACACGGCGCTCCGGTTCCTCCGCACGCTCAAGAATCGGTACGGCCCCACCGACGAGGTGGGCTGCTTCGAGATGACGGATCGCGGCATCTCCGAGGTGCCCGACCCCAGCGGCCTGTTCCTCAGCCGATCGGCGTCGCCGGTGAGCGGCACCTGCGCGACCGTCGCGATGGAGGGGCGGCGCGCGCTGCCCGTCGAGGTGCAGGCGCTCGTCGCCAAGAGCGCGACGCCGAACCCGCGGAGGGTCACGAGCGGGGTCGATCAGTCCCGCGTGGCGATGATCCTCGCCGTGCTCGAGCGGCGGTTCGGGGCGCGCCTGCACGACCAGGACGTGTACGTGTCGACCGTGGGCGGCGTGAAGCTCGCCGAGCCGGCGGCCGATCTCGCGATCGCGCTCGCCGTGCTCTCGGCGATCGCCGACCAGCCGCTGCCCCACGATCTCGCGGCGTTCGGCGAGATCAGCCTCGCCGGTGAGGTGCGACCCGTCGCGAGCGGGGCCCAGCGCTCATCGGAGGCCGCGCGCCTCGGCTACGCGCGCGTCGTCGACGCGTCGGTCGAGACCCTGGATCGCGCGCGACGTCAAGCTGGGTTCTAGGCTCGGCGGAGCGAGCTAGACTTGCACATCGTGAGCAAGAACACCGTAGACGTCGTCCTCATCGGTGGCGGCGTAATGAGCGCCACGCTGGGCACGCTGATCAAGCAGGTCCAGCCCGATTGGTCCATCGAGATCTTCGAGTCCCGCACCGAGGTCGCGACCGAGAGCAGCAACGCGTGGAACAACGCGGGCACCGGTCACGCCGCCCTCTGCGAGCTCAACTACATGCCGGAGGGGAAGGACGGGAGCCTGTCGGCGGCCAAGGCCATCGACATCAACGAGCAGTTCCAGCTCTCGCGCCAGTTCTGGGCGAAGCTCGTGGAGGAGGGCGTGCTCGGCGAGCCGTCCTCGTTCATCAACGCCACCCCGCACATGACCTTCGTGCGCGGGGCCGAGAACGTCGACTACCTCCGCCGCCGCTGGGAGCTGCTGCGCAGCGAGCCCCTCTTCTCCGACATGGAGTTCAGCGAGGACCCCGAGCAGATCGCGGAGTGGACCCCCCTTCTCGTCGACCGCCGCTCGAAGGACGAGGTCTTCGCGGCCACCCGCTCCGAGAGCGGCACCGACGTCGACTTCGGCGCCCTGACGCGGCAGCTGATCTCGCACCTCGTCTCCGAGGGCGCCGCGCTGAGCCTCGGCGCCGAGGTGCGCAAGCTGCGCCGCCTCGACGACGGCACGTGGGACGTCTACGTGCGCAATCGCGCCGGGTACACGACCTCGATCGTCAACGCGAAGTTCGTCTTCGTCGGCGCCGGCGGCGGGGCGCTCTCGCTGCTGCAGTCCTCGGGCATCCCCGAGATCAAGGGCTTCGGCGGGTTCCCCATCAGCGGCAAGTTCCTGAAGACGAGCAACCCCGAGATCGTGCGCCAGCACCAGGCCAAGGTGTACGGCAAGGCCGCGGTCGGCGCACCCCCCATGTCGGTGCCGCACCTCGACACGCGCGTCGTCGACGGCGAGCAGAGCCTGCTCTTCGGCCCCTACGCCGGGTTCAGCCCCAACTTCCTCAAGAAGGGCTCCTGGTGGGATCTCCCCGGGTCGATCCGGCCCCACAACCTCGGGCCGATGCTCAAGGTCGGGCTCACCGAGTTCGCCCTCGAGAAGTACCTGCTGGGCGAGCTCCTCGCGAGCCGCGAGAAGCAGATGGAGACCCTGCGCGAGTACATGCCCACGGCGCGCACCGAGGACTGGGAGATGATCGAGGCCGGCCAGCGCGTGCAGGTGATGAAGAACGACCCCGAGAAGGGCGGCATCCTGCAGTTCGGCACCGAGGTCATCACGGGCGCCGACGGCACCATCTCGGGCCTGCTCGGCGCATCGCCCGGTGCATCGACCGCGGTGTACGCCATGCTCGGCGTACTGCGCAAGTGCTTCCCCGAGCAGTTCACCGGCGCGTGGGAGACCGTGTTCGCGGAGAACATCCCCGCCCTCAAGACCGGCGGTCTCAACGACCACCCCGAGCTCGCCGCGGCCTCGCTCGCGCACACCTCCGAGGTGCTCGGCCTCACCCGGGCGAGCGCCGACACCGCCCTGTGACCGGTCAGTACGGTGCGCTATCCGGCGCGATAGCGCACCGTACTGACCGCTCACGGGCGGCGCGGCGTCGCTACGCGGCGATCAGCGCCTCGATGTAGTCGGCGGTCTCGGCCCAGCCGGTGACGGCATGGCAGCGCACCCCGAGCGCGAGCACCGGGTAGTCGTTGCCGTCCTCGTCGAGACGGTCGCCGATGAACAGCATGTCGCCGAGCGGCACACCGGTGTACTCGACGAGCTTCCGCATGCCGTACGCCTTGTCGATGCCGCGCCGGGTGATGTCGACGGAGGTCGACCCGCCGCTGCGCACCTCGAGCCCCGGCAGTCGCGCGGCAACCGCCGCCCGGAGCGCGCTCTTCTTCGCGCCCGACGGATCCCAGGCGTGCTTCGCCTCCACGGGGGCGCGCTGCCCGAGGGCGGAGAAGGTGATCTGGGAACCGCGATCCTCGAGGATCTCGCCCCACGTCTCCCGCTCCCAGAGCCCCAGACGCTCGGCCTCCGCGCGCAGCACGGCGAGCGCGTCGCGGCGCTCCTCCGCTGAGAGCTCTTCCTGATACACCGTCACCCATCGGCCGCCCTCGCGGCGCTCGTAGCGGGTGCCGCAGGTGGGCAACAGGTGCAGTCGCTCCAGCGCCTCCTCGGTGACGCTCAAGACGCCGTCGAGCTGGGAGACCAGCTGAGACTCGAACTGCTGGAAGTTGCCGCCCGAGATGACGGCCACGCTCGTGCGCTCGAGCAGCCGGGCGAAGACGGCCAGCATGCGCGGGTCGAGCGGAGACTTCGAGGGTGCGAGGGTGTCGTCGAGGTCGAAGGCGATGATGCGCGGGAGTTCGGTCACGGGAAGATTCTTCCACGCGCCGACGCTGCGGAGGCTCGACGCGCGGTCACGGGCCGCCGTGCGCGGTCGGGCGCCGCCGTGGGAATCGGGCGCCGCCGTGGGGGATCAGGCGCCGCCGTGCGGGAGCTTGCGCAGTGCGGAGCGCTGATGCGCCGCCGTCGCCCCCGACTTCTCCAACTGCACGAGGTAGGCGGGAGCCTCTTGCGAGGCGGTGAACCGCTGCCCGTCGTGGGTGAAGTCGCGGGTCTTCTCCGCGACGACCTCGCCGCGCGTGCGACCCTGCGGCGTATTCCAGCTGACGCGATCGCCGACCTGCAGCGGCTCGCTCACGATGCAGCTCCCGCGGCCTAGTGCTGGCCGGAGAAGTCGATCGGCGACGTCCCGGTGATCGCGGAGACGAGCACCAGCCCGAGCGTCGCGACCGCCGTACCGACGAAGACGACGCAGGTGAACAGGGCGACGGCGTCGAAGATCTTGTTGAACATTGCGGGCCTCTCTGGGTGCACATCGGGTCGCAATCAGCCTACCTCGGGAGACCGGGGGCCGCGCACGCCGGGGCGACGCCCCGCCGGCGCGCGTCTAGACTGATACGGGTGACCCGACATTTCCTCCGCGACGACGATCTGAGCCCGGCCGAGCAGCGCGACGTTCTCGAACTCGCCGCCCGTCTCAAGCGGGAGCCGTTCTCGGAGCGCCCGCTCGAGGGCCCGCGATCCGTGTCGGTCTTCTTCGACAAGACCTCCACCCGCACGCGCTTCAGCTTCGCCGCGGGCATCGCCGAACTCGGCGGGTCGCCCATCATCGTGAACCCGGGCGAGGCGCAGCTCGGCGCGAAGGAGTCGATCGGCGACACCGCGAAGGTGCTGTCGCGCATGGTGTCGCTGATCGTGTGGCGCACGTTCGCGCACGCCGGGCTCGAGGAGATGGCGGCCCACGCGAGCGTGCCCGTCATCAACTCGCTCTCCGACGACTTCCACCCGTGCCAGATCCTCGCCGACCTGCAGACCATCCGCGAGCAGAAGGGCGAGCTCGCGGGGCTCACCGCGACGTACCTCGGCGACGCGGCGAACAACATGGGCCACTCGTACCTGCTCGGTTTCGCGACCGCGGGCATGCACATCCGCATCGCCGGCCCCGAGGGCCACCACCCGCGCCCCGACATCGTCGCCGACGCCGAGCGGATCGCAGCCGAGACCGGCGGGAGCGTCGAGATCTTCACCGACCCGGCTCGCGCCGTCGCCGGGTCCGATGCCGTGATCACCGACACCTGGGTGTCGATGGGGCAGGAGGCGGAGAAGGCCGCGCGCATCGAGACCTTCGCGCCCTACCGCGTCACGGGCGAGCTCATGGAGCTGGCGGCGCGCGACGCGATCTTTCTGCACTGCCTCCCCGCGTACCGGGAGTACGAGGTCGCCCCCGAGGTGATCGACGGCGCGCAGAGCGTGGTGTGGGACGAGGCGGAGAACCGCGTGCACGCGCAGAAGGCGCTCATGACCTGGCTGCTCGCGCAGGCGTAACACGGAGAGAGACTGGATGATGACGAACGATCAGGTGCCCACCGCAGGAGACGAGCACGCAGCCGGAGCCCCGGGCAACCGGGCGGGGGAGAGCGGCGCGCTCTGGGGCGGTCGCTTCGCGAGCGGGCCGGCCCCCGCCCTGGCCGTGCTCTCGAAGTCGACGCAGTTCGACTGGGTGCTCGCCCCCTACGACATCCGCGGTTCGAAAGCCCACGCGACGGCGCTCGCGGCGGCCGGCTACCTGACCGACGACGAGCTCGCCGAGATGCGCGCGGCGCTCGACGAACTCGCCGTCCGTGTGGCCGACGGCCGCGCGGTGCCCGCCGAAGACGACGAAGACGTGCACTCGGCGCTCGAGCGCCTGCTCATCGAGATCACCGGCGTGCAGCTCGGGGGCAAGCTCCGCGCCGGCCGCAGCCGCAACGATCAGATCGCGACGCTGGTGCGCCTCTACCTGCTCGATCACGCCGCAGTGATCCGCGCCATGCTGCTCGATCTGCTCGACGCGATCGCCGACCAGGCGGCCGCGCACCCCGACGCGATCCTGCCGGGCCGCACGCACCTGCAGCACGCCCAGCCCGTGCTGCTCGCGCACCAGCTCGCCGCCCACGCGTGGCCCATCGTGCGCGACCTCGAGCGCCTGCGCGACTGGACGGCGCGCGCCAGCGCGTCTCCGTACGGCGGGGGCGCGCTCGCCGGATCGTCGCTCGGGCTCGATCCCCGGCTCGTCGCCGCGGAGCTCGGCCTCGGCGATCCGCTCGAGAACTCGATCGACGGCACGGCCGCCCGCGATGTCGTCGCCGAGTTCGCGTTCATCGCGGCGCAGATCGGCATCGATCTGTCGCGGTTCTCGGAGGAGATCATCCTCTGGAACACGAAGGAGTTCGGCTTCGTGCGCCTCCACGACGGCTACTCGACGGGGTCGAGCATCATGCCGCAGAAGAAGAACCCCGACATCGCCGAGCTCGCGCGCGGCAAGTCGGGGCGGCTCATCGGCAACCTCACCGGGCTGCTCGCCACGCTGAAGGGACTCCCGCTCGCCTACAATCGCGACCTGCAGGAGGACAAGGAGCCCGTCTTCGACTCGATCGGCCAGCTCGAGGTGCTGCTGCCGGCCTTCACCGGCATGGTCGCCACGATGACGTTCAACACGGAGCGCATGGCCGAGCTCGCGCCCCAGGGGTTCTCGCTCGCGACCGACGTGGCCGAGTGGCTCGTCAAGCAGGGCGTCATCTTCCGCGACGCCCACGAGATCTCGGGCGAACTGGTGCGCTACTGCGAGGAGCGCGGGCTCGAACTGCACGAGCCGAGCGACGCCGAGCTGGCGTCGGTCTCGGAGCACCTCACGCCCGCCGTGCGAGAGGTGCTGACCGTCGAGGGATCGGTGAACTCGCGCGTGGGCGCGGGCGGCACCGCCCGCGTGCGCGTCGAGGAGCAGCTCGCCCGTCTCGGCGAGCGCATCGCGGAGTTCCGGGCCTGATCCTCCGATGAGCTCGGGGCGCCCGCGCAATCCGCTCGCGGTCGTCGGGCTCTCAGTCGCGTTCTTCGCCGTGGTCGCCGTCGCGATGGCCGCCGTCGCGATCTCGAGCGACGACCCGACGGGGTGGGGGTTCGCCGCGGTGAGCGCGGGCTTCGCGATCATGGGCGGCGCGGTCTTCGCGTTCGGGCCCGCCGATGCGCGGGGCAAGCGGGCACCGGGCGCGGCGGGCTGGGCGCTGCTGCTCGTCGGCGCCGCCGTCATGTCGGCGGGGCCGCTCGTGCTGCACGCGGCGGGCACCGGCTGGGGCGACGTGCTCGGGGGCGGCCGCAGGTCGGCCTCGCTGTGGATGCTCGCGATCCTCATCTGGGGCGGCGCGCTCGCCATCGTGGTTGCGGCCGTGCGCAGCGCCGCCCGAGCCGTGCGTCGCAGCCGCGGTCGTGACCGCGAGGATCGCCGCGGCGAGTGATGCCCCGCGCTCCATTCCTTCCCTCCTCCCGCACTGCCGTCGGTCGGAGATGCGGCGTCGGTGAGACGCATCGGCGGTGATCAGCCTCACCGAAGCCGAATCCCTCACCGACGCGCGCGCCGAAGCCGAACCCCTCACCGACGCGCGCGCCGCGCAGGCGCTACGATGACAGGCGTGTCTGAACTGAACGATCGCACCGAGATCCTGGCCGCCCAGCGCAACGACGACAGCTTCCCCACCCTGTGGGAGGAGCTGGAGTGGCGCGGGCTGATCCACGTGTCGACGGACGCCGAGGCGCTGTCGAACCTGCTCGAGGGCGAGCCGTTCGCGTATTACTGCGGGTTCGATCCGACGGCCTCGAGCCTGCACCTCGGGCACCTCGTCCAGCTGCTGCTCATGCGCCGCATCCAGCTGCGCGGCCACCGGCCGCTCGGCCTGGTCGGCGGGTCGACCGGTCTGATCGGCGACCCGCGCCCCACCGCCGAGCGCGTGCTCAACTCGCGCGAGACCGTCGCCGAGTGGGTCGACTCCCTCGGCCGGCAGGTCTCCCGCTACCTGAGCTTCGAGGGGGAGAACGCGGCGCGACTGGTCAACAACCTCGACTGGACGGCGCCGCTGTCGGCGATCGACTTCCTCCGCGAGATCGGCAAGCACTTCCGCGTCGGCACGATGATCAAGAAGGACATCGTCGCGAAGCGGCTGAACTCGGATGAGGGCATCAGCTACACGGAGTTCAGCTACCAGATCCTCCAGGGGCTCGACTTCCTCGAGCTGTACCGCCAGTACGACTGCAAGCTGCAGTCGGGCGGCAGCGATCAGTGGGGCAACCTCACGAGCGGCACCGAGCTGATCCGCAAGGTCGAGGGCGCCTCGGCGCACGCCATCGGCACGCCGCTCATCACGAACGCCGACGGCACGAAGTTCGGCAAGAGCGAGGGCAACGCGATCTGGCTGAACCCGGAGATGTGCTCGCCGTACACGTTCTACCAGTTCTGGCTCAACCAGGCGGATGCCGATGTGATCGACCGCCTCAAGGTGTTCACGTTCCTGTCGCGCGCCGAGATCGAGGACTACGCGCGTCAGGTGGAGGCCGAGCCCTTCAAGCGGGCCGCGCAGAAGCGCCTCGCACTCGAGGTGACGACGCTGGTGCACGGCGCCGCCGCAGCGCAGGGCGCGATCGACGCATCGGAGGCGCTGTTCGGCCGGGGCGATCTCGCGGCGCTCGACGAGTCTTCGCTGCGCGGGGCCGTCTCCGAGCTGGCGCAGGCGACCGGCACGGTCGGCACCCCGGTGGCGCAGCTGCTCGTCGATGCCGACCTCGTGAAGAGCCTCGGCGAGGCGCGGCGCGCCATCGCTCAGGGCGGCGTGTACGTGAACAACGTCGCGGTCGAGTCGGAGGATCGCGTGCTCGAGAGCGGCGATCTGCTGCACGGCGGTGTCGCGGTGCTGCGTCGCGGCAAGAAGACGCTCGCCGGCGTCGTGGCCGAGTAGGCTCCGCCCATGCGCATCGCCCTGCTGCAGGCGGCCGCCGAGCCGCTGAACCCCGCGGCCAACCTCGCCGCCATCCGCGCCGCCGCCGCCGATGCGCGGGAGGCGGGTGCGGAGCTGCTTCTCACCCCCGAGCTCTTCGTCACGGGGTACGCCCCGGTCGAGCTGGCGGGGTGGTTGACGGCGGACCGCGTGGCGGGGTTCCCGAGCGCGGTCGCCGCGATCGCGCAGGAGGCCGGCATCGCGGTGGCGGCGGGGTTGCCGCTCGCCCGCGCCGACGGCACGTTCGCGATCGCCGCCGGCCTCTGGGATGCGACGGGTGCCGAGGTGCTGCGCTACGAGAAGGTGCACCTCTGGGGCGCCGACGAGCGCCTCGCCTTCACCGCATCGACCGAGCCGCCGCGCGTGGCGGCGTGGAACGGCCGACGGGTCGCTTTCCAGATCTGCTACGACATCGAGTTCCCCGAGCCCGCTCGGTTCGCGGCGGCGCACGGCGCCGATCTGCTGCTCGTGCCGACCGCCATCGACGGCGATTCCGCGTACGTGCCCGAGCTGCTCGTGCGGGCGCGCGCCGCCGAGAACCGCGTGGTCGTCGCGTACGCGGATCACGTCGGCGGCGTGTTCGCGGGGCTCAGCGTGGTCGCGGGCTTCGAGGGCGCGGTGCTGGGTGCGGCGGGAGCCGATCCCGAACTGCTCATCGTGGAGGTGCCGGATCCCGAGGCGTCCGACCCGGAGCGGCCGTCGGTCGGGGCGGGAGCGCAGTACCTGCGCGATCATCGGCCGGAGCTGTACGCGGGCTGGCGCTGATCCGGTCGCCCTCGCCGTACTGCTCCTTCACGATTCTGAGGTTCGCCCACGTCTCGATGCGCACCACCTCGGGGAGGGTGCGCAGTCGGTCGGCCTGGTCGAGCAGCTCCTCGTATCCGTCGGCCGACAGCGTGACGATGAGGTCGTAGTCGCCGATCGTCGTCGCGATGAACTCGGGGTCGAGGGTGCGCACGCTCGCGAGGGCGGCCGCGATCCCGCCGCGGATCTTGACGCCCACCCCGAGCGACGGCGTCTCGAGGCGATCGGCTGAGCCGACGCCGTCGGGGGCGGCGAGGGCGCCCCGCACCGGGATGCCGACGACCTTCACGGCCCCGTTGCGGGTGAGGCGCTCGAAGCGCAGACGGGCGCCGCTCGGGGAGATGCCCGCGGCCTCGCCGAGCTCCCGGAACGACGCGCGCCCGTTGCGCTGCAGCCGACTCACGAGCGCCCGATCGGCGTCGTCGACGACGAACGAGGTGCGCCCGGTGCGCAGCGGCGAGTAGCGGTTGACCTCGATGCTCTCGTAGAGGTGCGTGCGCACCTCGTCCACACCGGGCAGCTCGCGCACCCGGTCGACGGTGGTGCGCAGGTGCGGGTCGGCGCCGACGCGCACCTCGACGTCGATGGAGTGGTGGCCGCTGATGTCGGCGACGAAGGTCGACTCGGGCATGGCGGCGAGGGCCGCACGCACGGGTGCGATGGGGCCCGACACCGACAGCTGGAGGTAGGCGAAGCGCTCGAGCCCGAGCAGGTCGGGGCTGATGGAGACCGTCAGCCGCAGCTCGCCGCGCGCGATCGCGCTCTGCACGATCTGGGTCACCTGCCGGCGGCTGACTCCGAGCTCCTGCGCGATGCGCGAGTAGCTCGCGCGCCCGTTCTCCCGGAGGCCGCGCAGCACGCGTCTGCGCAGCTCGGTCGATTCGCTCGCGGTCTCCATCGCTCCGGCTCTCCCTCGCTCCGGCCTGCATCCACCGGTCGTGCCTGCGCAGATCAGCAGCAGGACACGGCAATTCTAGGGCGGTCGCGCACGATCGTACGTAAAATGCGTCATTCGCGCATCTGCGGGCGAATCGAGGGAACGAAATGCTCGGGCCTCGCCTAGGCTTGCTGCGTTCTCCGCGGGAGCGGAAGCGGGATCGAACGGATACACAAGGAGGTTTGTCCCATGCACGCAGATACTCGGCTCGCCGAAGAGCTCGAGCGGCGTCTCACCCACATCGAGGCGCACGAAACCGCGGACCCGGTGCACGCGAAGCTCGGCGCAGGCAGCCTCGCGCTGTTCCTCGGCGTCGTCGGCGTCATCGCGATCGGCTCGTGGATCGCGGGCGCGCTGTGAGCGGCACCGCCCGTCGCCGCGCAGCCGGATCCGACGAACTCACCGAGACCCAGGCCCTCCGCGTCGAGGCCGCCGTCGCCGAGGAGGCCACGTTCGGTTCGCTGCCGCTCACGAAGGGAGAGCGCACGTGGAAGGCCGCCGACTTCAGCTGGGTCACTCTCAGCCTCGCGATCGCGACGTGGGCGTTCCTCACCGGCGGATCGACGGTGCTGCTCGTCGGCTTCGGCGACGGCATCGCCGCGATGCTGCTCGGCAACACGCTCGGGCTCGCCATCATGGTGCTCGGCAGCGTGCTGCTCAGCCAGCGCCTCGGCGTCGAGCAGTACCGCGCGCTGAAGTCGGTCTTCGGCGCCGTGGGCGTCGCGATCGTCGTGTTCACCGTCGTGCTCGTCACCGAGATGGGGTGGAGCTCGCTGCTCGGCGTCATGTTCGGCCGCGCCTTCACGGAGATCTCGAATCAGGCGTTCGGCACCGGCTTCGACGTGGAGGGGCCCGTCGTCACGGTGTTCGCGCTCGCCGCGATCCTCGCCGGCTGGTTCCTGCTCTCACGCGGCCCCGTGGCGATCAGCAGGCTGAACCGCTTCGTCGCGCCCGGCCTGCTCGTCATCGTCGCGCTCATGATGGTGCTGCTCATGTCCCAGCACTCCTGGGCCGACCTGTTCGCCGCCGAGCCGCTCGCGCCGTTCGCGGACGAGACGCTGAACTTCGCGATGGCCGTCGAGTTCAACCTCGGCGCGGGGCTCTCGTGGTGGCCCGTGATGGGAACGCTCGCCCGCCTCACGCGCGGGCCGCGGGCGGCGCTGTGGCCGGCCTACGGCGGCATCTTCATCGGCACCGCGGTGGCCCAGGTGGTCGGCATGGCGGCCGCGCTCATGCTCGGCGCAGCCGACCCGACCGCGTGGATGGTGCCGCTCGGCGGCCCGGTGCTCGGCATCCTCACCCTGCTCTTCGTCGGTTTCGCGAACGTCACGAGCATGGCGTCGATCGCGTACTCGACGGTGCTCGCCATCAAGCAGTCGAGCGGGCGGGTGCTCGCCGGGCTCCGCTGGCCGGCGCTCTGCGCGGTCTTCCTGTTCTTCCCCGCGGTGCTCGCCCTGTTCCCCGGCTTCATGTACGGCCAGTTCATGACGTTCGTCGTCATCTCGGGGGCCTTCATCGCGGCGATCTGCGGCGTGATCATCGCCGACTACCTGATCCTGCGCCGCCAGAACGTGCCGCTGCGCGCGCTGTACGCGAGCCGTGCGGATGATCCGCTGCGCTTCACGGGCGGGGTGAACCTCGCCGCGATGCTGGCGATCGTCGTGGCGTCGGTCTTCTACCTGTGGGTCTACAACCCGATCACGCTCGAGACGCTGCCGATCTTCCGCTTCGCCACGGCGACGGTGCCGACCGTCGTCATCGCGATCGCGGTCTACCTCGTCGTCAACTGGCTGCTCTACGTGCGTCGCGGCCGCGGCGCGTACGGCCGGACCGATCCGTTTGCGGCCGCTGGAGGGAAGTAGCGATGACCGAGACGAAGACCGAGACGATGCAGGTGCGGGCGGCCGTGTTCCGCGGCACCGACGGCGACCGCTTGTCGGTCGAGACGCTGGCGCTGGCTGCGCCCGAGCACGGCGAGGTGCGCGTCGCGGTGCGCGCGGCGGGGGTGTGCGGATCGGATCGGCACGTGCTCGACGGCGAGTGGCAGGTACCGCTCCCCGCAGTCATGGGGCATGAGGCGGCCGGCGTCGTGGAGTCCGTCGGCGCCGGGGTTCGGGGCCTCGCCGTCGGCGATCACGTCGTCATCGCCTGGCACCAGGCGTGCCAGCGCTGCGGCGAGTGCGCCGGGGGCAAGCCCTGGGCGTGCACCCGCGCGAGGTCGAACGACTCGCTGCTGCCCGACGGCACGACGCGGTGGAGCGACGCGGCGGACGGCTCGGCCGCATTCCCGTACCTCGCCACGGGGGCCATGGCCGAGGGGATCGTGGTGCCCGAGTTCGCGGCGATCAAGATCGACGAGCGCGTGCCGTTCGACGTGGCGAGCCTCATCGGATGCTCGGTCGGCACGGGGTACGGGGCGGTCGCGAACAATGCCCGGGTGGTCGCGGGCGAGTCCGCGGTCGTGGTGGGGGCCGGCGGCGTCGGCCTGTCCATCATCGCGGCCCTGCGCCTCGCGGGCGCGAATCCGATCGTCGCGGTCGACGTCTCCGAGGCGAAGCTCGCGGAGGCCGAGCGCGCGGGCGCCACCCGCGCGCTGCTGAGCGGGCCCGACCTCGCGGAGCGGGTGCACGAGGCCACCGGCGGCGGCGCGGATGTCGCCTTCGAGGCGATCGGTCGCGTGCCGACGATGCAGCAGCTGCCCGAGCTGATCCGACCGGGCGGCCGTGCGGTGTTCGTCGGGCTGCCGCCGGAGGGGCAGAAGGTCGAGATCGACGGTCTGCTGCTCGCGTACGAGGGCAAGACGATCATCGGCTCGAACTACGGCGGGCTGGTGCCGGCGCGCGACTTCCCCCGCGTCGCGGGCGCGTACCTCTCGGGCGCGCTCCCGCTCGACGATCTCATCAGCGCGCGCGTCGGCCTCGACGAGGTCAACGAGGCGTTCGACGCGATGCGGCGCGGGGAGCGCACGCGCAGCGTGATCCTGTTCGAGCGGTAGCCGCGGGGTCAGGCCGAGCCGCTCCAGGCGGCGGGCACGAGCACCCAGACGGCCTCCGCGCCGGCGGCGCCGGCGCTCCAGGTGTGGGGCGTGCGACCGGGGAACGTGAGGGTGTCGCCCGCCTGCAGGGCGATCTGCCGATCGGCGAAGGCGATCGCCAGATCGCCCGTCATGACGTGCAGCGATTCGAGGCTGCAGTTCACGGTGTAGAGCTGGTCGCCTCCGCTGGCATTCGGCGCGAGCGTCGAGCGCAGCACCTGCACCCGGTCCTCGGACCGGGGCGTGACGAGGCGCTCGTCGGCGCCGGTGCCGCCCATGTTGATGGCGGGCGCCGTGTCGAGGGGGATGAGCTGCAGCTCCGGCTCCTCGAAGAGGTTGCCGACCTGCAGGGACAGCGCCTGGCAGAGCTGGACGAGGGTGGGCACGCTCGGCATGGTGTCGTCGCGTTCGACGCGGCTGATGAACCCCTTCGTGAGTCCGGTCGCCTGGGCGAGCTGCTCGAGGGTGAGGCCCTGCGCGAGGCGCGAGGAGCGGAGCTTCGCGCCGATGCGAATGGCCTCGGCGGCCGCCGTGGGGTGGATCGGTCGCATGCCTGCCGCCCTTCGCGTTGACCTCTCTGCGATCTCCAGCCTATAGTGAAGGCGAGTTCACTTGGAGGACTCACTTGTTTACCTATAGGAAACACGGAAGGACGATCCGCATCGTGACCTCTCACACGCCCCAGGGCCCCGTCGACGCGAGCCAGACCCCCCGGTACGCAGGCATCGCGACATTCGCGAAGCTGCCCCGCATCGAAGACGTGCCCGCCGCCGATATCGCCGTCGTCGGCGTGCCGTTCGACTCGGGCGTGAGCTTCCGGCCCGGCGCGCGCTTCGGCCCGTCCCACGTGCGCGAGGCGTCGCGCCTGCTCCGCCCCTACAACCCGGCGCAGGACGTCTCGCCGTTCTCCCTCAAGCAGGTGGTCGACGCCGGCGACATCGTGGCGAACCCCTTCAGCCTCGACGAGGCCGTGCGACAGGTCGAGGAGGCGGCGACCGAGCTCGGCGAGCGGGTCGACAAGATCGTCACGATCGGCGGCGACCACACCATCGCGCTGCCGCTGCTGCGCGCGATCAACAAGAAGCACGGCCCCGTCGCCGTGCTGCACTTCGACGCCCACCTCGACACCTGGGACACGTACTTCGGCGCCCCGACCACCCACGGCACCCCCTTCCGCCGTGCGTCGGAGGAGGGGCTCATCGACCTCACCGCCTCCATGCACGGCGGCACCCGCGGCCCGCTCTACGGCAAGAGCGACCTCGAAGACGATGTGAAGCTCGGCTTCCAGATCGTCACGAGCGAATTCGTCGAGGAGCACGGCATTCCCGCAGCGCTCGAGAAGATCCGCGCCCGCGTCGGCGACAAGCCGCTCTACATCTCGATCGACATCGACGTGCTGGATCCGGCTCACGCCCCCGGCACCGGCACGCCCGAGGCCGGCGGACTCACGAGTCGCGAGATGCTGCGCCTCATCCGCGGGCTCGCCGATCTCCAGATCGTCGGCGCCGACGTCGTCGAGGTCGCCCCCGCATACGACCACGCGCAGATCACCGCCGTCGCCGCCAGCCACGTCGTCTACGAGCTCGTCAGCGCGATGGCGGCGCGCGACTGACGCCCGCCGCTTCCGCACACGCCGCACACGCCACGCCAATGGAGGCACCCATGCAGATCCCGGACCAGGCCGCCGTACTCGCCGCCGCCGACGCCATCATCGAAGCATTCGCCGCGACCGACACCGAGGCGTACTTCGCCGGGTTCGCCGCCGACGCGAGCTTCGTCTTCCACCCCGAGGCCGCGCGGCTCGACTCGCGCGCCGAGTACGAAGCGCTCTGGAGCGGATGGGTCGCCTCCGGCTGGCGCGTCACCTCCTGCACGTCGACCGACCGCCTCGTGCAGACGTTCCCCGGAGGCGCCGTGTTCAGCCACACCGTCGCCACGAGCATCGACTCCGCCGAGGGCCCCGACTCGTACGTCGAGCGCGAGAGCATCGTCTTCCGCGCCGACAGCGCGCAGCCCGACGGGCTGATCGCGATCCACGAGCACCTGTCGACCGTGCCGGCCGGCGCCCCGACGAGCGATCAGGCGCTCTGATCATGACCAGTCCCGAGACCATGGCCGTCACCCTCGACGGCCAGCACGACTCCGCAGGCCCCGTGCGCGGCACCCAGTCGCTGCTGCACATCGGCATGATCTGGCTCGCCGCGAACCTCGTCGTGACCACCCTGCTCACCGGAACGCTCTTCACCCCCGCGGTGTCGTTCGGCACGGCCAGCGCGATGATCGTGGCGGGCACGCTCATCGGCGTGGTCGTGCTCGTGCTCATCGGCAACATGGGCACCCGCACCGGACTCCCGACGATGGCCCTCACGCGCGGCTCGTTCGGCATCCGCGGCAGCATCCTGCCGGCCGCGGCGAACCTCATCATCCTCATGGGGTGGAGCTGGGTGCAGGCGATGCTCGCCGGCGTCACGGTGAACTACCTCGTGCACGAGGCCACCGGTTTCTCGAACCCGATGCTCTTCTCGGCGCTGTGCCAGGCGATCGTCGTGGTGCTCGCGATCTTCGGGCACACGGGCATCTCGCGCGTCGAGCCGTGGCTCGCCCTCGCGATCCTCATCGTCATGGGCTTCGTGTTCGCGGCCGCCTTCGGCTCCTTCGGTCTCGGCGAGTTCGCCGCCCTGCCCGTCGACGCGTCGCTCGGCGGCACGCCGTTCATCACGCTCGACATGGTGATCGCCACCGCGATCTCCTGGACGGTGCTCTCGGCCGACATGAACCGTCACGCGAAGAGCAGCACCGCCGGCATCGTCGGCTCGGGCATCGGCTACACGCTGTCGACGACGATCGCCATGTTCCTCGGCCTCGTCGCCTTCAGCGCCGTCCTGCTGCGCGGGCACGAGGCGACGCCGTTCGACCCCTCCGTCATCGTCGCCGAGTTCGGCTGGCCGCTCGGCATCGCCATCTTCCTCTCGGTCATGGCGACGAATACGATGGTGGTCTTCGGCATGGTGACATCGGTGGTCAATGCGCAGTCGAAGTGGCACCTGCGGTTCCTGCCGACCGCGATCGTGCTCGGCATCGTGTCGATCATCGGGTCGACTTTCCTCGGCCTGCTGAACCAGTTCACCGACTTCCTGTTCATCATCAGCGCCTTCTTCGTGCCGGTCTTCGCCATCATGATCGCCGACTACTACCTGCTGAAGCGTCGCGGGTACTCGCGCCAGATCCTGCACGAGCGGCCCGAGAGTCGGTACTGGTACCGGGGCGGCGTCAACTGGATCGCCGTGCTCGTGTGGGTCGTCGGCGCCGTGCTCTCCTACGTGCTCGCGTACGTCGCGCCGAGCCCGATCGGGGCGAACATTCCCGCGTTCGTCATCAGCTTCGGCCTGTATCTCGGCCTGATGCTCGGGATCGGCCGCCGCGGAGGGCTCGGGCTCGTCGATCCGCGCGATGCGCAGCCCACGGGTCACCTGCTCGACGGGGCTGACCAGACCGCAGCCCTGCGACTCGGCGACTGAGATGCCCGTCGTCGATCTGAGTCTCCCGGTGACGGCCGGCATGGCCGTCTACCCGGGCGACCCGGAGGTCAGGATCGCGCCGGCGCTCACGGTGGGCGCCGATGGCGTGGCGGTGGCGCGCCTCGACCTGGGCACGCACACGGGCACGCATCTCGATGCGCCCGCCCATTCGATCGCGGGCGCGCGCACCGTCGAGCGGATCCCGCTCGAGCTCCTCGTCGGGGCGGCGCGCGTGCTCCGGGTGGGGCCGGAGCCCGCCGCTGCGGGGGAGTCGATCACCCGGGAGCGCCTCGCCGACGCGATTCCGGATCGCCTCCCGTCGATCGTCTGCATCGCGACCGGTTGGGACGCGCACTTCGGCACCGCCGTGGCGCTCTGCCATCCGTCGATCTCGCTCGACCTCGCGCGGCTGCTCTGGGAGCGCGGCGCCCGCGTGCTCGGCGTGGACTGCTTCAGCCCCGACCCGACCGCAGGTGGTGTCGAGTCGGGTGGGGCCGATGCGGGCGAGGCCGATGCGGTTGGGGCCGATGCGGGCGCCGACCCGATGCCCGTGCACCGGTTCTGGCTCGGCGGCGACGGAGTCATCGTCGAGAACCTCACTCGCCTGACGGAGCTGCCGGGCTCCGTGGAGATGTCGCTGCTGCCCCTCCGCCTCGATGGATCGGACGGATCGCCGATCCGCGCTGTCGCGCGCTTCGACCACGCCGACTGATGCGCGGCGCGCCCGGGCTGCGTGCGCGTGCTGCGGTTCTGGCCGGGTTTGGGCGGGTGCGGGCCGGTTCGGGTGCGGGGAGGGGGTGGGGTGTCCGGTGGGTGTCTGTCACGTGAATCGGCGGATTCGTGCGGGGACACGCCCGGGATGCGTGCTGGTGTTGCCGGGTGGGGCTCGGTGGCCGTAATGTATTCCCTTGTCAGCGCGACGCAGCCGGACTGAAACGGTCCGGCTCATTTACATGCGCTTCTCACCACGAACTAGTGGTAAGTTGGACAGGTTGCTGTTCGGAGCTCTCTTGGTTGGGGGTGACGGGTGGTGTCTGGTCTTTGAGAACTCAATAGTGTGCACTTAAATTGTCATATGCCAATTTGATGTAAAATCCCCGGCACTCGCACGTTGGTGCGGGTGCGGGAGATTCCTTTTTTGGATAACAAGAATCGTCAGTTTTGATGGTTCTGTTGCCAGATTGAACTCGCTTCCCGGTGGCTCGTTTTTCCCGAGCGCGGGGGGCAATCGTTTTTTACGGAGAGTTTGATCCTGGCTCAGGACGAACGCTGGCGGCGTGCTTAACACATGCAAGTCGAACGCTGAAGCTCCCAGCTTGCTGGGGGTGGATGAGTGGCGAACGGGTGAGTAACACGTGAGTAACCTGCCCCGAACTCTGGGATAAGCGCTGGAAACGGCGTCTAATACTGGATATGTCCTATCACCGCATGGTGTGTAGGTGGAAAGAATTTCGGTTCGGGATGGACTCGCGGCCTATCAGCTAGATGGTGAGGTAATGGCTCACCATGGCGACGACGGGTAGCCGGCCTGAGAGGGTGACCGGCCACACTGGGACTGAGACACGGCCCAGACTCCTACGGGAGGCAGCAGTGGGGAATATTGCACAATGGGCGCAAGCCTGATGCAGCAACGCCGCGTGAGGGATGACGGCCTTCGGGTTGTAAACCTCTTTTAGTAGGGAAGAAGCGAAAGTGACGGTACCTGCAGAAAAAGCACCGGCTAACTACGTGCCAGCAGCCGCGGTAATACGTAGGGTGCAAGCGTTGTCCGGAATTATTGGGCGTAAAGAGCTCGTAGGCGGCTTGTCGCGTCTGCTGTGAAAACCAGAGGCTCAACCTCTGGCCTGCAGTGGGTACGGGCAAGCTAGAGTGCGGTAGGGGAGATTGGAATTCCTGGTGTAGCGGTGGAATGCGCAGATATCAGGAGGAACACCGATGGCGAAGGCAGATCTCTGGGCCGTAACTGACGCTGAGGAGCGAAAGCATGGGGAGCGAACAGGATTAGATACCCTGGTAGTCCATGCCGTAAACGTTGGGAACTAGATGTAGGGCCTGTTCCACGGGTTCTGTGTCGTAGCTAACGCATTAAGTTCCCCGCCTGGGGAGTACGGCCGCAAGGCTAAAACTCAAAGGAATTGACGGGGGCCCGCACAAGCGGCGGAGCATGCGGATTAATTCGATGCAACGCGAAGAACCTTACCAAGGCTTGACATATACGAGAACACTGTAGAGATACAGGACTCTTTGGACACTCGTAAACAGGTGGTGCATGGTTGTCGTCAGCTCGTGTCGTGAGATGTTCGGTTAAGTCCGGCAACGAGCGCAACCCTCGTCCTATGTTGCCAGCACGTTATGGTGGGAACTCATGGGATACTGCCGTGGTCAACACGGAGGAAGGTGGGGATGACGTCAAATCATCATGCCCCTTATGTCTTGGGCTTCACGCATGCTACAATGGCCGATACAAAGGGTTGCGATACCGTGAGGTGGAGCGAATCCCAAAAAGTCGGTCTCAGTTCGGATTGGGGTCTGCAACTCGACCCCATGAAGTCGGAGTCGCTAGTAATCGCAGATCAGCAACGCTGCGGTGAATACGTTCCCGGGCCTTGTACACACCGCCCGTCAAGTCATGAAAGTCGGTAACACCCGAAGCCGGTGGCCTAACCCTTGTGGAGGGAGCTGTCGAAGGTGGGACTGGTGATTAGGACTAAGTCGTAACAAGGTAGCCGTACCGGAAGGTGCGGCTGGATCACCTCCTTTCTAAGGAGCACTCGGCACTATGTGCCGCAGATTGGCTCGTTCACAGGCGAATGTTCTGTGCGAGTCGCTCATGGGTGGAACATATGACAAGAGTGCGGTTTGGGTGTTTTGCTGGAGTACGCCGTTTCCGTGAGGGGATGGTTGGAACAGGTGGAATGTTCGGGCTGTGCTTGTGGGTGCATACTATTGGGTCCTGGGAGACCAGCCGGCTGAGCCTTTGGGTTTGGTGGACTGGTTCCTGACCCGCTGTCGGAGGACGTGTTGTCTTCGGGGGTGGGATCGACCGTACGTTGAGAACTACACAGTGGACGCGAGCATCTTGCAGTGTCAGATCATGGATACCGGATCACTCTTTTGGGGTGTGGGGGTGTGTGTGGTGTGGTGCTGCTGATACTAATAATTTCATTGGTCGCACATGCCGTCCCGTTTGCGGGGGGGTGTGTGTGTTTCAAACATATGTATGTGATTTCAAGTTTCTAAGAGCAAACGGTGGATGCCTTGGCATCTGGAGCCGAAGAAGGACGTAGTAATCTGCGATAAGCCTCGGGGAGCCGATAAACGGGCTGTGATTCGAGGATTTCCGAATGGGGAAACCCCGCCAGGGCGCGTGCGTACCTGGTGACTCCCGCCTGAATATATAGGGCGGGTAGAGGGAACGTGGGGAAGTGAAACATCTCAGTACCCACAGGAAGAGAAAACAATAGTGATTCCGGGAGTAGTGGCGAGCGAAACCGGATCAGGCTAAACCGGTCATGTGTGATACCGAGCAGGGGTTGCATGGTCGGGGTTGTGGGACGTGCCGTGAAGGGCTGCTTTCCTTCGAGCGTGAGAGTGAAGCTATAGGAGAACGCCTTGGAATGGGCGACCGGAGTGGGTGAGAGTCCCGTATCCGAAATGGTTTTACCGCGTGGTGTGTATCCCAAGTAGCACGGGGCCCGAGAAATCCCGTGTGAATCTGTCAGGACCACCTGATAAGCCTAAATACTTCCAGATGACCGATAGCGGACTAGTACCGTGAGGGAAAGGTGAAAAGTACCCCGGGAGGGGAGTGAAATAGTACCTGAAACCGTTTGCTTACAATCCGTCGGAGCAGGCTTTGTATCTGTGACGGCGTGCCTTTTGAAGAATGAGCCTGCGAGTTAGCGATATGTGGCGAGGTTAACCCGTGTGGGGTAGCCGTAGCGAAAGCGAGTCTGAATAGGGCGGTTCAGTCGCATGTCCTAGACCCGAAGCGAAGTGATCTATCCATGGCCAGGTTGAAGCGACGGTAAGACGTCGTGGAGGACCGAACCCACTTAGGTTGAAAACTGAGGGGATGAGCTGTGGATAGGGGTGAAAGGCCAATCAAACTTCGTGATAGCTGGTTCTCTCCGAAATGCATTTAGGTGCAGCGTTGCGTGTTTCTTGCCGGAGGTAGAGCTACTGGATGGCCGATGGGCCCTACAAGGTTACTGACGTCAGCTAAACTCCGAATGCCGGTAAGTGAGAGCGCAGCAGTGAGACTGTGGGGGATAAGCTTCATAGTCGAGAGGGAAACAACCCAGATCACCAACTAAGGTCCCAAAGCGCGTGCTAAGTGGAAAAGGATGTGGAGTTGCTGTGACAACCAGGAGGTTGGCTTAGAAGCAGCCACCCTTGAAAGAGTGCGTAATAGCTCACTGGTCAAGTGATTCCGCGCCGACAATGTAACGGGGCTCAAGCACGCCACCGAAGTTGTGGCATTCATATAACAGGTAGGCCTTCGTGGTCCAGCCGTATGGATGGGTAGGAGAGCGTCGTGTGGCGAGTGAAGCGGCGGTGTGAACCAGTCGTGGATGCTACACGAGTGAGAATGCAGGCATGAGTAGCGAAAGACGGGTGAGAAACCCGTCCTCCGGAAGACCAAGGGTTCCAGGGTCAAGCTAATCTTCCCTGGGTAAGTCGGGACCTAAGGCGAGGCCGACAGGCGTAGTCGATGGACAACGGGTTGATATTCCCGTACCGGCGGTAAACCGTCAAAGACCTAACCAGTAGTGCTCAGCTATCCAAAGCCTGTTACGGATCCTTCGGGTGATGTGCGGGTGGCGGTTGCGAACCCGAACTGGGGTGGTGAGCGTGAGGTGTGACGCAGGAAGGTAGCCTGTGCCGGGCGATGGTTGTCCCGGTGTAAATGTGTAGCCCGTCGATTATGAATAGTTTTCGGCTTTGGGTGAGACATGATGCGGACCCGTTAGGGGAAGCAGGTGATCCTATGCTGCCAAGAAAAGCATCGACGTGAGGTTTGCTGTTGCCCGTACCCCAAACCGACTCAGGTGGTCAGGTAGAGAATACTCAGGAGATCGAGATAATCATGGTGAAGGAACTCGGCAAAATGCCCCCGTAACTTCGGGAGAAGGGGGGCCATCCACTTATACGGATTTACTCCGGAAAGGGTGTGGTGGCCGCAGAGACCAGTGGGAAGCGACTGTTTACTAAAAACACAGGTCCGTGCTAACACGCAAGTGGATGTATACGGACTGACGCCTGCCCGGTGCTGGAAGGTTAAGAGGAGAGGTTAGACTTTCGGGTCGAAGCTTTGAATTTAAGCCCCAGTAAACGGCGGTGGTAACTATAACCATCCTAAGGTAGCGAAATTCCTTGTCGGGTAAGTTCCGACCTGCACGAATGGCGTAACGACTTCCCAGCTGTCTCCACCGTGAACTCGGCGAAATTGCAGTACGAGTAAAGATGCTCGTTACGCGCAGAAGGACGGAAAGACCCCGTGACCTTTACTACAGCTTGGTATTGGTGTTCGGTGTGGCTTGTGTAGGATAGGTGGGAGACTGTGAAGCTCAGACGCTAGTTTGGGTGGAGTCGTTGTTGAAATACCACTCTGGTCATATTGGATATCTAACTACGGACCCTGATCGGGTTCTGGGACAGTGCCTGGTGGGTAGTTTAACTGGGGCGGTTGCCTCCCAAAAAGTAACGGAGGCGCCCAAAGGTTCCCTCAACCTGGTTGGCAATCAGGTGGCGAGTGTAAGTGCACAAGGGAGCTTGACTGTGAGACTGACAGGTCGAGCAGGGACGAAAGTCGGGACTAGTGATCCGGCAGTGGCTTGTGGAAGCGCTGTCGCTCAACGGATAAAAGGTACCTCGGGGATAACAGGCTGATCTTGCCCAAGAGTCCATATCGACGGCATGGTTTGGCACCTCGATGTCGGCTCGTCGCATCCTGGGGCTGGAGTTGGTCCCAAGGGTTGGGCTGTTCGCCCATTAAAGCGGTACGCGAGCTGGGTTTAGAACGTCGTGAGACAGTTCGGTCCCTATCCTCTGCGCGCGTTGGAGATTTGAGAGGATCTGACCCTAGTACGAGAGGACCGGGTTGGACGGACCTCTGGTGTGCCAGTTGTTCTGCCAAGGGCATGGCTGGTTGGCTACGTTCGGGATGGATAACCGCTGAAAGCATCTAAGCGGGAAGCCGGCCTCGAGATGAGATCTCCGTACACCTTGTGTGTGTGAGGCTCCCAGTAGATTACTGGGTTGATAGGCCAGATGTGGAAGCGCAGTAATGTGTGGAGCTGACTGGTACTAATAAGCCGATGACTTGATTTCTTCCCACCCTTTTGTGGTGGGGCATGATGTGTGTTTGTAACGATTGTTTCGCGTCCACTTTGTGGTTCTAGACGTACGGCCACGCAGCCACCCTTGGGGTGGGTGTGGTCATATGTGAATAGAGTTACGGCGGCTATAGCGTCAGGGAAACGCCCGGTCACATTCCGAACCCGGAAGCTAAGACTGACTGCGCCGATGGTACTGCAAGGGGGACCTTGTGGGAGAGTAGGACACCGCCGGACACCTTTTACAGAAAGGGTCGTACAGTGAGAGCCAATGCTGGCTCACATTGTGCGGCCCTTTCGCTTGTTATCGACATTTCAACAGCGCTGATCTTCGGAGGCTTCCTATGAACGAACGACCCGGTCGGAACGACTTCTCGGATCGTGGACCCCGGAAACAGCGCGGAGACGGCGATCGGAACGGGCGCGGCCCTGGACCTGCGAACGACGGCGATCGGCGCCGCCCGGATTACGGCAACCGCGATGACCGCGGTTCGCGGCGGAGCTTCGACGACCGCGATGGCGACCGGCGTCCGCAGCGTGATGGCGACCGGCGACCGCAGCGCGATGGTGACCGGCGTCCGCAGCGCGATGGCGATCGGCGTCCGCAGCGCGATGGCGATCGGCGTCCGCAGTACGGCAACCGCGACGACCGCGGACCGCGGCGGAGCTTCGACCACCGCGATGGTGACCGGCGTCCGCAGCGCGATGGCGACCGCCGTCCGCAGCGCGATGGCGATCGTCGTCCGCAGCGCGATGGCGACCGGCGTCCGCAACGCGATAACGATCGCCGCCCGCAGAACGGCAACCGCGACGATCGCGGACCGCGCCGTGAGTTCGGCGACCGCGACAACCGCCGCCCGCAGTACGGCGACCGGGATGATCGTCGCCCGCAGCGCGAGGATCGCGGACCGCGCCGTGAGTTCGGCGACCGCGACAACCGCCGTCCGCAGCGCGACGATCGCGGACCGCGCCGTGAGTTCGGCGACCGCGACAACCGCCGTCCGCAGTACGGCGACCGGGATGACCGTCGTCCGCGTCGCGACGATCGAGACTTCCGCTCGCCCCGTCGCGACGACCGCGGCGACCGCGGCGACCGCCCTCCGCGCCGGGAGTACGGCGACCGCGACGATCGCCGTCCGCAGCGCGATGCTGCGCCCGCCTACGGCCGCGGCGGCACCCGCGGTGCGGGCCGGAGCGATCGCGGCGGTCGCGACCGCACGTTCACCGAGGCCGAACGGCTGCAGCACGAGCTGCGCCCGGTGCGCTCGGACCACCGCGACCCCGTGCTCCCCGATGAGGTCGAGCCGAAGGATCTGCACCCTTCGGCGCGCAATGAGCTGAAGACCCTGCAGGCCGATGTGCAGGAGCGCGTCGCGCGGCACCTGGCGATGGTGGCCTTCCTCATCGACGACGATCCCGAGCTCGCGCACCAGCACGCCCTCTCGGCGAACCGTCGTGCGGGCCGCATTCCCGTGGCACGCGAGACGCTCGCGATCACGGCGTACCGCACGGGCGACTTCGCGCTCGCCCTCCGCGAGCTGCGCACGTACCGGCGGTTGAGCGGCCTCGACGGGCACGTCTCGCTCATGGTGGACTGCGAGCGCGGCCTCGGCCGGCCCGACAAGGCCATCGAGACCGGGCTCGACGTGGACGCTTCGCGTCTCGACACGGAGCAGCGCGTGCATCTCGCGATCGCGATGTCGGGGGCCAGGCTCGACCTCGGGCAGACGCAGCAGGCGCTGTTCGAACTCGAGATTCCCGAGCTCAACCCGTCGAAGGCGTTCTCGTGGAGCCCCGACCTGTTCGCCGCGTACTCGGCGGTGCTCGAAGACCTCGGCCGGTCGAGGGAGGCGGCGCAGTGGTTGGCGCACGCCGAGCGCGCCGCGCGGGCGCTGCAGGCGCACCACGGATCGCTCGATGAGCTCGAAGTCTTCGAGGTCTACGAGGACGAGATCGACGATGAGCGCGAGGCGGAGCTGGAGAGCGAGGCCGCGGAGGAGGTGATCGGCGAATTCCAGGCCGTCGATCCCGACGCGGCCGATGGCGCAGCCGTCGCTCGCGAGACAGCGGACGAGGCCGCCGATGAAGCAGCCGACGATGACGCCGACGGTGGCTTCGGCGATGCCGCCGACGAGGTCGCCGCGGGGGAGCCCGGCGCTGAAGCCGCCTCGGCGGCGGATGCGGAGATGTCGATCGAGGACGAGGTCGACGAACTGCTCGCCGCAGCGGGAATCATCGGCGGCGAGTCGGACCGGGACGCGGGCGCCGGCGCTGACGCCGACGGAGCAGCCGAGGCCGCAGCCGACGGCGACGAGCCGGACGCGGATGCGGAGCGGCGCGACTGATGGGGCTGTTCGGCAGACGATCCACCGCGCTCGGCGCAGCGCCGATCGAGGGTCGCGAGCTGCTGCTCGCGGACCTCGACGGCGTGATCTACCGGGGGCCGCACGCGATCCCGCACGCCGTGGAGGAGCTGAACCGGGCGTCGCAGGCCGTGCGCGTCGGCTACGTGACGAACAACGCATCGCGCACAGACGAGACCGTGGCGGCGCACCTGCGCGAGCTGGGGCTGCAGACGCAGGCTCACGAGATCGTCACGTCGCCCCAGGCCGCGGTGACGCTGCTGCGGCAGACGGTGGCACCGGGATCCCGGGTGCTGGTGATCGGCGGCGACGGCCTCGTCGACGAGCTGGGCAAGGCGGGCTTCGAGGTGACGCGAAGCGCCGATGAGGATCCGGCCGCCGTCGTGCAGGGCTTCGCCCCCGAGGTCGGCTGGGCGCATCTGGCGGAGGCCGCCTTCGCCCTGGCTGAGGAGCCGGGGCGCGAGCCGCTTCCCTGGATCGCGACCAACACCGACTGGACGATTCCCGTAGCGCGCGGTCTGGCGCCGGGCAACGGAACGCTCGTCTCCGCGGTGCACACCGCGGTGCAGCGGCTGCCGGTCTTCGCCGGGAAGCCGGAGACGCCGATCTTCGAAGCGGCCTTCGAGCGCTTCGGCACGCGCAACGCGCTCATGATCGGGGATCGCCTCGACACGGACATCAAGGGCGCCGTCGCGGCCGGCATCCCGTCGCTGCACGTGCTGACCGGCGTCGACCGCCCGAAGCAGCTCATCGCTGCCTCGCAGGACATGCGGCCCGACTACATCGTCGCTTCGCTGTCGGAGCTGCACGAACCGTACCCGTCGACGGAGCAGTTGAAGGACGGCACCATGCAGGTCGGCACCGCGAAGGTGCGCATGGACGGCCACATCGCCTCGGTCGTCGCCGAGGGGGATTCCGCGATCAATCTGCTCCGGGCGGGGTGCGCGGCGATCTGGGCATCGGGGCTCGCGATCTACGGGCTCAAGGTGCCGGAGGCGCTGTACGAGGATCACTGGCGCGCGGCCTGAGCCGGCGTGTCGGCGGTGCTCGCTAGGCTTGACGCATGGGCGAGACCGACCGGAGTGAGAGCGAGCACCGCGACACGGCGGCGCACGAGCGCGCCCGGGGCGCCGTCGGCGCGGAGGCGGAGGTCGACGGCCTCGTGAGCCGCATCGAGCTGATCGAGTCCCAGCCGCTGCCGCAGCGGGCCGCGCAGTTCGAGCAGTTGCACGACGAGCTGCTCGCCGAGCTCCAGCGGGGTGATCATGGCGGGGCGTGATCCGCGGGCGGACGGCCCGGGCGTCGCGAGGCTGCCGCACGCCGCGGGGCTGCCGCACGCCGAGCGACGCGCGGTGTGGGCGGGCGACGCCGAGCGTCTCGACCGGGTGCTGCCGCAGCTCGGACTCGCACGATCGCGCAGCCGGGCGGCGGAGCTCATCGGAGCCGGCCGGGTGTCGGTCAACGGTGCCGCCGCGCCGAAGCCGGGAGTGCGCGTCGCATCGGGCGATCTCGTGACGGTCGCCGACGACGATCACTACGTCGGCCGAGCCGCGCACAAGCTGCTCGCAGCGCTCGAGGAGTTCGGCGTCGACCCCGCCGGCCGCATCGCGCTCGATCTCGGGGCCTCGACCGGCGGCTTCACGCAGGTGCTGCTCGAACGCGGCGCTCGCGCCGTGCTCGCCATCGACGTCGGCCACGACCAGCTCGCGGCCGAGCTGCGCGACGATCCGCGCGTCAAGCTCGTCGAGGGCCGCAATGCACGCGAGCTCACGCCGGCGAACCTCGTCGCCGACACTGGGGTGACCGAGCCGCCCACGCTCGTGGTGGCGGACCTGTCGTTCATCTCGCTGCGCCTCGTGCTGCCCGCGATCGCCGCGTGCGCCGCTCCCGACGCGCAGCTCGTGCTGCTCATCAAGCCGCAGTTCGAGGTGGGCCGTGTGAAGGACGGCGTCGTCACCGCCCCCGAGCAGTGGCGCGACGCGGTGCTCGGCGTGCAGCGCGCCGCGGAGGAGCACGGGTTCGCGCTGAGCGGCCTCGCGGCCTCCCCGGTGACGGGTGCACACGGGAATCGCGAATTCCTCGGCGGCTTCGTGCGCGCCGGCGAGGCGGTTCCGACAGAATGGGAGTCGCGCATCGCCGAGCTCACCGGAGCCCGCGAAGCGCGAGCGACGACCGACCGAGCACGAGTGGACGAAGGGCGATGAGCATGCAGCTCGACGAACCGCGGCGGATCCTGATCGTCTCGCACACGCACCGCGACGAGGCGGTGGCCGCGACCGTCGAGGCGGTGACGGCGATGCTCGAAGCCGACGTCGTACCCGTGTTCGACGCGCAGGATCGCGCAGACTTCGCCCCGCACCTGGAGGTCGAGCGCACCGCCCTGCTGGGCGCCGACGCCGCGGTGACCGAGCTCGAAGCCGCCATCGTGCTCGGCGGCGACGGCACGATCCTGCGCGCCGCCGAACTGCTGCGCGGATCGGAATGCCCGATCGTCGGTGTGAATCTCGGCCACGTCGGCTTCTTGGCCGAGATGGAGAGCTTCGACCTCACGACGACCATCGACCGGGTGCTGCGACGCGACTACACCGTCGAAGAGCGCCTCACCGTCGACGTGCGGGCGACGCTCGACGGGCGGCTGATCGCCGACACCTGGGCGCTCAACGAGGCGAGCGTCGAGAAGCAGCGCCGCATGCTCGAAGTGGAGATCGGAGTCGACAGCCGGCCCATATCGACGTTCGCCTGCGACGGAGTCGTGCTCGCCACCCCCACCGGTTCGACGGCGTACGCCTTCTCCGCCGGCGGCCCGATCGTGTGGCCGACCGTGCAGGCGATGCTCATCGTGCCGATCGCCGCTCACGCGCTGTTCGACCGCCCGCTCGTCACCGGCACCGACTCGGAGCTGCGCGTGCGCATTCTGCCCGAGAACATCGGCCCCGGGGTGCTGTGGTGCGACGGTCGGCGGCGCACCGAGCTGCCGGCGGGTTCCGTGGTGACGGTGAGCCGATCCGCGGAGTCGGTGAAGCTGGCACGCTTGAATGCCGGCGTCTTCTCCGACCGGCTCGTTCGCAAGTTCCACCTGCCGACGTCGGGATGGCGCGGCAGCCGACGCGGTGGGGAGGTCGCATGATCGAAGAACTCAGAATCCGGGATCTCGGCGTGATCGTCGACTCGACGGTGCCGCTCGGCCCGGGGTTCACCGCGATCACGGGTGAGACCGGCGCGGGCAAGACCATGGTCGTCAGCGCGCTCGGGCTGCTGATGGGCGAGCGGAGCGACGCGGGAGCCGTGCGCGCCGGTGCGTCGCAGGCGCGCGTGCACGGCATCGTGCGCACCGCCGACCCTGCGGTCGCCGACATCGTCGACGAGCTGGGCGGCGAGATCGAGGACGACGAGCTCGTGCTCAGCCGCACGGTGAGCGCCGAAGGGCGCAGCCGCGCGGGCGTCGGCGGCGCGAGCGCCCCCGTCGGCAGCCTCGGCCGTCTGGCCGATCGCCTGTTCGCCGTGCACGGCCAGTCCGAGCAGCTGCGCCTCAAATCGGCCGCGGCGCAGCGGGACACGCTGGATCGCTTCGGAGGGGCGGCCATCGCGGAGACGCTCGCGGAATACCGCGTCAGCCACCGCGAGCGCCAGCTGCTGAGCGAGCGCGTGCGCGAGCTGACCGAGACGCGCGACGAGCGCGCCGCCGAGGCCGCGCGACTGCGGGCGGAGCTCGACGAGATCGCGGCGGTCGACCCGCAGGCGGGGGAGGAGGCCGAGCTCGCCGCCCGCATCGAGCTGCTGAGCAACGTCGAGGCACTCCGCGCCTCGACATCGGCGGCGCACGAGGCGCTCGCCAGCGAATCGGACGACCCGCTCGCGCGCGACGCGGGAGGTCTCGTCGACGAGGCCGTGCGCGAGCTCGAGCGCGTCGCCAACTTCGACCCGCGGCTCGCGGCCGTGCTCGAGACACTGCGCGGCGTGAGCTTCCAGATCGCGGACGCCGCGACGGAGCTCGCGGCCTACGCGGGCGACCTCGACGAGGAAGGGCCCGGGGAACTGGCGCGGGCGAACGACCGGCTCGCCGCGCTGAACGGACTGTTCCGGCTGTACGGCGCCGACAGCGCCGCCGTGATCGCGACCGCGGAGGCGGCGGCCGAGCGCCTCGCCGAGCTCGACTGCGACGGCGGACTGGTCGACGAGCTCGCGGAGCGCCTGGACGCCGAGACCGAGCGGGAGCGCGCGCTCGCCGCGCGCCTGACGGAGCAGCGCACCGAAGCGGCCGCGCGCCTGTCGCAGCTCGTCACCGCAGAACTGCGCCAGCTCGCGCTCCCCGACGCCGAGTTCGTAGTCGACGTGGCGGAGTCGCCCGCGCTCGGCTCATCCGGTGGCGACGACGTGCAGCTGCTGCTGAGCCCGCATCCCGGCGCCGCCCCGCGACCCATCGCGAAGACCGCCTCCGGGGGCGAGCTCTCCCGCGTGATGCTGGCGCTCGAAGTCGTCGTAGCCGCAGTCGACCCCGTGCCGACCTTTGTCTTCGACGAGGTCGACGCAGGTGTCGGCGGCGCCGCGGCGATCGAGATCGGTCGTCGCCTCGCACGGCTCTCCCGCACGTCGCAGGTCATCGTGGTCACCCACCTCGCGCAGGTCGCCGCCTTCGCGTCGAACCACCTGCAGGTCGTGAAGGATTCGGCCGGGGGCTTCACCGAGAGCAGCTGCCGGCGCCTCGACGGGGACGCGCGGCTCGCCGAGATGGCGCGTCTGCTCTCCGGGCTGAGCGACTCCGAGAGCGCGCTCGAGCACGCCGCCGAACTGCTGTCGCTGCGCGAGTCCGTGTGAGCGCAGCAGCGTCCGCGGTCACTGCTACGCTCCACACATGGTGAAGTGGTTCGGCCGGCTGAGCGCCCGCGGCGCGGGGAAGCCCGATATCAGCGATGACGCGGCGACGAAGGCGGCGTACCTGGATACGCACCCCGATGTGAAGCACGCCGACCTCGAGCAGATGGACGCCGAGACGCGCGAGATGTACCGAGACGCGCGCGAAGCCGCCGTCGACGCCCGCGAGGAGCGGGCGAAAGCGCGCACGCGCGAATTCGTGATCCGGGGGCCGTTCCAGCTCGGATTCACCATCACGCTCGGCGTGCTCGTCGCCCTGCTCTTCGGCGGCATGATCCAGCAGCTCACGACGATCATCATGTACGTGGCCTCCGCGCTGTTCGTCGCGCTCAGCCTCGACCCGGTGGTGCGCGCGCTGCAGCGACGCGGCCTGAAGCGGCCGATCGGCATCGCCGTCGTCTTCAGCGGCTTCGTGGCGATCATCGCCGGGCTGCTCGCGCTCGTCATCCCGATGATCGCGAACCAGATCACGCTGCTCGTGCGCAGCGCACCCTGGCTCGTGCGCGACATCATGCGGCAGCCCTGGTTCGAGGATCTCAACGAGCGGTTCGGCAAGTTCATCGACTTCGACCAGCTCCTCGCGATCGGGCAGGACTTCGTGAGCAATCCCGAGAACTGGGCGCAGGTCGCCGGCGGCGTGTGGCAGGCGGGCATCGGCGTCGCCAACGGGCTGACGGCCGGCCTCATCGTGCTCATACTGACCCTCTACTTCCTCGCCTCGCTGCGATCGATGAAGCGCGCCTTCTACTCGCTCGTGCCGAGATCGGGCCGCGCGAAGGTGATGGACATCACGGAGCAGGTGACGAAGTCGGTCGGCGGGTACGTCAACGGCATGGTCATCCTCGCGTTCATCAACGCGGTGCTCGGATTCGTCATGATGACGATCGTCGACGTCCCGTTCGCGGGCCTCGTGGCGGTGGGGGTCTTCTTCCTCGCGCTCATCCCGCTGATCGGATCGGTCGTCGCGACCGTGCTCGTCACCGTCGTGGCCCTCTTCAACGACCCGACGACCGCGATCATCGCCGCGATCTACTACCTGATCTACATGCAGGTCGAGTCGTACCTGCTCACCCCGCGCGTGATGAACCGCGTCGTCTCCGTGCCCGGCGCGCTCGTCGTGATCGGCGCGCTCGCCGGCGGCACGCTCCTCGGGCTGCTCGGCGCCCTCGTCGCGATCCCCGTGACGGCCGCCCTGCTGATGATCATCAAGCAGGTGTGGGTGCCCCGCCAGGAACTGCGCTGAACCCGCGCACCAGTGAACGAATCGAACTGATAGGATTGAAGCCCGTGGGAACAGAGCAGAGCGCGGACCAGGCCGGAATCACCAAACACATCTTCGTGACCGGGGGTGTCGTCTCCTCGCTGGGCAAGGGCCTCACCGCCGCCAGTCTCGGAAACCTGCTGACAGCGCGCGGATTGCACGTCGTCATGCAGAAGCTTGATCCCTATCTGAACGTGGATCCGGGCACCATGAACCCCTTCCAGCACGGCGAGGTCTTCGTGACCGACGACGGTGCTGAGACCGACCTCGACATCGGCCACTACGAGCGATTCCTGGGCATCGACCTCTCCCAGGCCGCGAACGTGACCACGGGCCAGATCTACTCGACCGTCATCGCCAAGGAGCGCCGCGGCGAGTATCTCGGCGACACCGTGCAGGTGATTCCGCACATCACTAACGAGATCAAACGGCGCATGCGGCTGCAGGCGTCCGAGACGCCGCGCCCAGACGTGATCATCACGGAGGTCGGCGGCACGGTCGGCGACATCGAATCGCAGCCCTTCCTCGAGGCGGCGCGCCAGGTGCGCCACGAGCTGGGGCGCGGAAACGTCTTCTTCGTGCACGTCTCGCTCGTGCCCTTCATGGGCGCCTCGGGCGAGCAGAAGACGAAGCCGACCCAGCACTCCGTCGCTGCGCTGCGCTCGATCGGCATCCAGCCCGACGCCCTCGTGCTCCGCAGCGACCGGCCGGTCACCGACGACAACCTCCGCAAGATCGCGCTGATGTGCGACGTCGACGAGGATGCCGTGGTGAACGCGATCGACGTGCCGAGCATCTACGACCTGCCGCAGCTGCTGCACGACCAGAGCCTCGACAGCATCATCGTCCAGAACCTCGGGCTCGCCGACCGCTCGAACGACGTCGACTGGGCGGGCTGGCAGCCCGTGCTCGACGCCGTGCACCACCCGAAGGGCGAGGTGACGCTCGCGCTCGTCGGCAAGTACATCGATCTGCCCGACGCCTACCTCTCGGTCACCGAGGCGCTGCGCGCCGGCGGCTTCGCGCACTCGACGAAGGTCAACATCCGATGGGTGCCCTCCGACAGCTGCCAGACGCCGGAGGGAGCGCTCGAAGCGCTCGGCGACGTCGACGGCATCTGCGTGCCCGGCGGCTTCGGCATCCGCGGCATCGAGGGCAAGCTCGGCGCCCTGCGCTTCGCCCGCGAGAACCACATCCCGACGCTCGGCCTCTGCCTCGGCCTGCAGTGCATGGTGATCGAGTACGCCCGCAACGTGACCGGCCTCGAGGGGGCGTCGTCCACCGAGTTCGACCCGGAGACCCCGGTTCCGGTCATCGCCACGATGGCCGAGCAGGTCGACATCATCGACGGCGGCGACCTCGGCGGCACCATGCGGCTCGGCCTGTACGAGGCGGCGCTCGCCGACGGGTCGCTCGCGGCATCGCTCTACGGGGCCCCCACCGCGACCGAGCGCCACCGCCACCGCTACGAGGTCAGCAACCGCTACCGCGACGAGATCGGCGCCTCGGGCCTCTCGTTCTCGGGCACCAGCCCCGACGGCGCCCTCGTGGAGTACGTCGAGCTGCCGACCGACGTGCACCCGTTCTACATCGCGACGCAGGCGCACCCCGAGCTGCGCTCGCGCCCCGGCACGCCGCACCCGCTGTTCGCCGGGCTCGTCGAGGCCGCGATCCACCGTCGCGACGCCGCCCAGCTGTTCGAGGTCGACAACGGTGAGTGACGTCGTCGGCGCGACGCCGCGCGAGGGCGCTGACGCGTTCGGCGACCTCGCCGACGAGCGCGCCGACGACGTGCGAGTGGAGGAGAGCACCGTGCTCGCCCACGGCGCCGTGTGGAACATGCGGCGCGATCGCTTCGAGTTCGCGGGCGCGGAGCTCGAGCGGGAGTACCTCGACCACACGGGCGCCGTGTCCGTGCTCGCCATCGACGATGAGGATCGTGTGCTCCTCATCAAGCAGTACCGGCACTCCACCGGGCACCGCCTATGGGAGATCCCGGCCGGGTTGATGGACGTCGCGGGCGAATCGGGGCTCGCCGGCGCGCAGCGCGAGCTCGCCGAGGAGGTCGACCTGCAGGCCGAGCACTGGCATCTGCTGCTCGACGTATTCCTCGCCCCCGGCAGCTCCACCGAGGCGATGCGCATCTTCGCAGCGCGCGGCCTGTCGCCCGTCGAGCACGATTACGTACGCTCCGAGGAGGAGGCCGAACTGCATCCGCAGTGGGTGCCGCTCGACGCGGCGGTGGACGCGGTGCTCGACGGTCGTATGCAGAACACCGTGACGGCGAACGCCGTGCTCGCCGCCGCCGCCGCCCGCGCCCGGGGCTGGCGCACGCTGCGCGATCCCGAGCTGCCGTGGAGCGGTCGCGACGCCGTGCGGGGAGAGCTCTCGCACTGATGCCGCTCAGCGTCGCGCAGGGAACGGAGCGGTTTCTGCGCCACGTCGCGCTCGAACTCGGGCTCTCGGCCAACAGTCGATCCGCCTACCGGCGCGACCTCGCCGCGTACGCCGCATGGCTCGAGCGTCGCGGGGTGCCCGACCTCGGCAGCGTCACCCCGGAGACCCTCTCCGCCTACGTCGCCGAGCTCGCCAGCCCGCAGACCGGCGATGACGGAGCGGAGCGGCCGCCGCTCGCGGCCGCGTCCATCACGCGCCGACTCTCGACCGTGCGCAGCATGCACCGGTTCCTGTTCGAGGAGGGGCTGCTCGAGACGCACGCGGGCAGCGGGGTGCGCACCCCGAAGCGGGCGCAGCGCCTCCCGAAGGCCCTGCCGATCGCCGACGTCGAGGCGCTGCTCGCCGCGGCGGGCGGCGACGATCCCGTGGGCCTCCGCGACCGCGCACTGCTCGAGCTGCTGTACGCGAGCGGCGCACGCGTGAGCGAGGTCACCGCCCTCGACCTCGACGACCTGCTGGCCGCGCCCGGCCACGCGGATGCCGCCCACGACCCCGTCGCAGCGCTGGGCGACGGCGGCTTCGTGCAGGTGACCGGCAAAGGGGCGAAGCAGCGCATCGTGCCCTACGGCAGCTACGCGGGGGCGGCGCTCGCCGCCTACCTCGTGCGGGCGCGGCCGGCGATGGCGGCGCGCGGATCCGGCACCCCCGCCTTGTTCGTGGGCCCGCGCGGGGCTCGGCTCTCGCGGCAGAGCGCCTGGCTCGTGATCAAAGCGGCGGCGGAGCGCGCCGAACTCGCCCAGGAGGTCTCGCCCCACACGCTGCGCCACTCCTTCGCAACGCACCTGCTCGCCGGCGGCGCCGACGTGCGCACTGTGCAGGAACTGCTGGGGCACGCCTCGGTGACGACGACGCAGATCTACACGCAGGTCACCGCCGACACGCTGCGGGAGCACTACCTGCTCGCCCACCCGCGCGCGAAGTAGCCGGCTCGCTCGCACCGGCCGGCGCGCGCATCACCCGGCACCGCCCCTTCCGCAGGTGAACGGCGGATGGCCGAACGGCAAACGTTCGGCGAGCGGGGCCGAACTCTCGGCGATACCGCCTCGCGCCCTCCGCCGCAGGTGACATATTCGAAGCAGACCGACCGCGGCCGCCGAACGGGCAGTCGCGGCCCCGACGCCGACAGCGAAGCAGACACCGACCCGTGAACGCCACCCCGAGCGAGCCGCCGCAGCCGCAGCCGCAGCAGCCGCAGCAACCGCAGCAGCCGCAGCAGCCGCAGGAATCGCAGATCCCCCTCACCCGCGGAGCGGAGGCCGCCCCCGAGCGCACGCTCATCGACATCCTGCGCGCCAGCGCCGCGTCGCACCCCGAGGCCTCCGCGCTCGACGCCGGATCGGGGGCGCTGAGCTACCGGGAGCTGCTCGTCGCCGTCGAGCGGAGGGCGGCCGAGCTGCGCGCGTCGGGGGTGCGTCGCGGCGACCGGGTCGGCGTGCGCGTCGATTCGGGGTCGCAGGAGCTCTACATCGCCATCCTCGCCGTTCTGCGGGCGGGCGCCGCCTACGTTCCCGTCGACGCCGACGACACCGACGAGCGGGCGCGGCTCGTGTTCGGCGAGGCCGGGGTGGTGGGCATCGTCGGGAACGACGGGTTCGTGCTGCGCGAGCAGCGAGATGCGGTGCGCGCGGCACCCGGTGAGCCGGACGGAGTCGGTGCCGATCCGTCGCCCGACGACGACGCCTGGATCATCTTCACCTCGGGCTCGACCGGCGTGCCGAAGGGCGTGGCCGTCACCCACCGCTCCGCCGCGGCCTTCGTCGACGCCGAGGCGCGCATGTTCCTGCCGCACGACCCCCTCGGCCCGGGCGACCGCGTGCTGGCGGGCCTCTCGGTGGCCTTCGACGCCTCGTGCGAGGAGATGTGGCTCGCGTGGCGGCACGGCGCCTGCCTGGTGCCCGCGCCGCGCGCCATCGTGCGGGCCGGAGCCGACCTCGCGCAGTGGCTGGTGCGGCAGAGCATCAGCGTCATCTCGACGGTGCCCACGCTCGCCGCGATGTGGCCCGCCGAGGCGATCGAGCACGTGCGCCTGCTGATCTTCGGCGGCGAGGCCTGCCCGCCCGAGCTGGCAGCCCGCCTGGTGGAGCCCGGTCGAGAGGTGTGGAACACCTACGGTCCCACCGAGGCGACCGTCGTCGCCTGCGGATGCCGACTCGACGGCGTCTCGCCCATCAGCATCGGGCTGCCGCTCGACGGCTGGGATCTCGCGGTGGTCGACGGCGCGGGGCGCCGCGTGGGCCCCGGCGAGGCGGGTGAGCTCATCATCGGCGGCGTCGGTCTCGCGCGCTATCTCGATCCGGCCAAGGATGCGGAGAAGTACGCGCCGATGCCCGAGCTCGGGTGGGAGCGCGCCTACCGCTCGGGCGACCTGGTGCGCTACGAGCCGACCGGCCTGCGGTTTCTGGGCCGGGCCGACGATCAGGTGAAGGTCGGCGGGCGCCGCATCGAACTCGGCGAGGTGGAGCACGCGCTGCAGGAGCTGCCGGGCGTGACGGCCGCCGCAGCCGCGGTGCGCGCGAGCGAGTCGGGCGTGCCCGTGCTGGTCGGCTACCTCGTGGTGGAGGGCGGCGAATCGCTCGATCGGGCGCTCGCCCGCGAGCACCTGTCGGAGCGCCTCGCCGCCGGGGTGATGCCGCTGCTCGCCGTGGTCGACGCGCTGCCGGTGCGCACCTCGGGCAAGGTCGACCGGGCCGCGCTGCCGTGGCCGCTGCCCGGCGTGCGCGCCGAGACGGCGACGGGGCTGACGGCGGGCGAGCAGTGGGTGGCGGCGCAGTGGCAGGCCGTGCTCGGCGTGCCCGTGGCGGGGCGCGACGCCGACTTCTTCGATCTCGGCGGCGGCTCGCTCGCGGCGGCGCAGCTCGTCTCGCGCATCCGCGCCCGCGTTCCCGAGTTCACCGTGGCCGACATCTACGACGTGCCCCGCCTGGGATCGATGGCGAAGGCGGTCTCGGCGGTCGCCGATGCGCAGGGCGACGACGGGTTCCACGAACCCGCACCCACCCCGCGGCGCACGCAGTGGCTGCAGACGCTCGCCGGGGCGCCGCTCTGCATCGCGAGCGGGCTGCGCTGGCTCGTCACACTGCTCGCCGCCGGCACGGTGCTGCAGCTGACCACCGGGATCGCGGTGCTGCCGAGCGCGCCGGTGTGGGTCGTGCTGCTCGCGATCCTCGTGCTCTGGACGCCGTTCGGCCGGATGGCGATCGCCGCGGGGGTCGCCCGCCTGCTGCTCGCGGGCGTGCGACCGGGCGACTACCCCCGGGGCGGGGCGGTGCACCTGCGGCTCTGGCTGGCGGAGCAGTTCGCGCAGCAGATCGACGCCGTCGGGCTCGCCGGCGCGCCGTGGATCACGGTGTACGCGCGCGCCCTCGGCGCGCGGATCGCGGCCGACGTGAGCCTGCACACCCTGCCGCCCATCACGGGCATGCTCGCGGTCGGCGCGCGCTCGGCGATCGAGCCCGAGGTCGACCTCACCGGGTACTGGATCGACGGCGACCTGCTGCGCATCGGAGCGGTGCGGATCGGCAGCGACGTGACCGTGGGCGCGCGCAGCACGCTCGCACCGGGCGCGCGCATCGACGACGGGGCGGAGATCGCCCCGGGCTCGGCCGTGTTCGGCCGCGTGAAAGCGCAGCAGACGTGGGCGGGATCGCCCGCCGTGCGGGTCGGCGGGAGCCGCGCGGGGGAGTGGCCCGATCGGCGGCCGCCCCGGCGACCCGCGTGGCGCCTGGCCTACGGTCTCTCGTCGGTGGTGCTCGCCCTGCTGCCCGTCGCCGCGTTCGCCGCGGGCGGTGTCGTGGTGGCCGCCGGCCTGCGCGGCGCCGACTCCCTCGGCGGCGCCATGCTCGCGGCGCTCGCGTGGCTGGTGCCCGCCGTGCTCGTCACGGGCGTCGTCTACGCCGGAGCCGTGGTGGTGCTGGTGCGCCTGCTCGCGATCGGTCTCACCGAGGGCACGTTCCCGGTGCACAGCCGCATCGGCTGGCAGAGCTGGACCACCGAGCGGCTGCTCGACGCGGCCCGTGGCTTCCTGTTCCCGCTCTATTCGAGCCTGCTCACACCGGTCTGGCTGCGACTGCTCGGCGCTCGCGTCGGCCGCAACGTCGAGGCGTCGACCGTGCTGCTGATCCCCGCGATGACGCGCATCGACGACGGGGCGTTCCTCGCCGACGACACGATGGTCGCGTCGTACGAGCTGCATCGCGGATGGATGCGCATCGGGCGTGTGCGCATCGGCAAGCGCGCCTTCCTCGGCAACTCGGGCATGGCGGGCCCGGGCCTCCGCGTGCCGAAGGATGCGCTCGTCGCCGTGCTCTCCGTCGCGCCGAGCAAGGCGAAGGCGGGGTCGTCGTGGCTCGGGTCGCCCCCGGTGCGGCTGCGCCGGCTCGCGCAGAGCGGCGACGACCGCCGCACCTACCATCCCGGGGCGGGGCTGCGCGCGGCGCGGGCGCTGTGGGAGCTGGGCCGGCTGCTCGCGGTCTTCGCGACGACCGCGCTCGGCCTCGCCGTGCTGTTCGCATTCGCGTGGCTGTGGGAGACGGCCGGCCCGGTCTGGACGGCGCTGCTCTCGGGAGTCGTCATGCTCGCAGCCGGAGCGGTCGCCGCCGCGGTGACGACGGCGGCGAAGTGGATCATCGTCGGGCCGGTCCGCGCCGGCGAGGCCCCGCTCTGGTCGAGCTTCGTGTGGCGCACCGAGGTGAGCGACACGTTCACCGAGATGCTCGCGGCCCCGTGGTTCGCCCGCGCCGCCGCCGGAACGCCCGCGCTCGCCGTCTGGCTGCGCTCGCTCGGAGCCCGGGTGGGCGCCGGGGTGTGGTGCGAGTCGTACTGGCTGCCCGAGCCCGACCTCGTGACGCTCGGCGACGGATCCACCGTCAACCGGGGCTGCGTCGTGCAGACCCACCTGTTCCATGATCGAATCATGAGCATGGATACCGTCGAACTCGCCGCGGGGGCCACGCTCGGCCCGCACAGCGTCATTCTGCCCGGAGCCGAGATCGGCGCGCACGCCACCGTCGGCCCGGCATCGCTCGTGATGCGCGGCGAGCGCGTGCCCGTCGGGTCGCGCTGGAGCGGCAACCCCATCGGCCCGTGGCGGGCGCTCAAGCTCCGCGCCTACCAGTCGACGAAGTAGCCGAGCGGCGTGCTGCGAGCGATGAGCGACCCCTACACCCCGACGAGCGGCGACCCCGCCTACGCCGTCGCGCACTACGATCTCGCGCTGCGGTACAAGCCGCGCACGAACCGGCTCGAGGGCCGCGCGCGCCTCCAGGTGCGCGTGCTGGTCGAGACGGATCAGCTGCGCGTCGACCTGGTCGGGCTGAGCGCCGACGGCGTGCGCGTCGACGGGGTGCTGCAGCGGCACATCAAGCGATCCGCGCACGCGATCACGGTGCGCCTCGGCGCTCCGGCCGCCGCGGGCGCCGCGCTGCAGCTCGACATCGACTACTCGGGTCGACCGGCACCCCGCCGGTCGCGCTGGGGCCGGATCGGGTGGGAGGAGCTCGAGCACGGCGCCCTCGTCGCGGCGCAGCCCACCGGGGCCCCCACCTGGTTCCCCTGCAACGACCGGGTCGACGACCGCGCGACCTACACGATTTCGGTCACCACCGATCGCGGCTTCTTCGCCGCGGTCACGGGGGTGCCCGGCCCGGTCACCGGCCGATCCGGGAAGACGACCCGCACGTTCACGAGCTCCGTGCCCACCGCGACCTATCTCGTGGCCGCCCACATCGGCGAGTACGCCGAGTACCCGCTCGGCGCGCGGGCGCGGCTCGTGGCGCCGCCCGCCCGCGCCCGCCTCGCGCAGCGCGCCTTCGCACCCGTGCCGCGCATGATCGAGGCGTTCGAGGCGTGGTTCGGCCCCTACCCGCAGGAGGATCTCACCATCGTGGTCACCGAGGAGGAGCTGGAGATCCCCCTCGAAGCGCAGGGCATGGCGACGTTCGGTCGCAATCACGAGGCGCCGGGCGAGCAGCGCCTCATCGCCCACGAGCTCGCCCACCAGTGGTTCGGCAACAGCGTCGGCGTCGCACGCTGGCGCGACATCTGGCTCAACGAGGGTTTCGCCTGCTACGCCGAGTGGATCTGGTCGGAGGAGTCGGGCGGCCCCGCGATCGCCGCGCTCGCCGCCGCGCACCACGCGCGGCTGGCGGCGCTGCCGCAGGATCTGCTGCTCGCAGACCCCGGGCCCGACGACATGTTCGACGATCGCGTGTACAAGCGGGGAGCGCTGCTGCTCGAGGCGCTGCGGCGGGTTATGGGAGAGGCGGCGTTCCGCGAACTGCTGGTGGCGTGGACGGGCGCCCACCGGCACCGGCTCGTCTCGACGGCCGACTTCGTCGCGCTCGCCCGGTCGCTCAGCCCGGTGCGGGTCGACGCGCTCATCGACTCGTGGCTCGGCGACGAAGCGCTGCCCGAACTGCCCGTGCCGCTCGAACGGTAGGAGGGCGCCGCTCCGTCGAGTGCCGGCGCGATCACTCGCAGGCGAGGCTCAGGATCGCGGCCGGCCCGCCCGGGGCGGGCGCGATGCGCAGGTCGGCGCCCCTGAGCACGGCGGCGCCCGGCTGCCCGGCCGCCCGTCTGCGACCGGCGTGCGCGATCCACCGGCCGTCGGGGAGCGGGGTCACGTCGACGCCCGCGTAGTCGCCGCGCAGCCCGGTGCGGCGAGCCTTCGCGACCGCTTCGATCCGTGTCCAGTCGCAGACGCCGGCGCTTCGGCCGAGCGCCTCGGCGACGCGCGCCCGCGTACGGGCGTCGTCGAGTTCGAGATCGATGCCGAACGCGCGCGCACCGGCGGGCGCTGCGGCGACCGCGACGAGGCCGGGTGCATAGCCGATGCCGACGAGCGGGGCGGCGCGGCCACCCGGGTGGGCCGGGTCGGCGGGGCGCGGATCGCGCAGCTGCGCGGCCGGCGCACCGTGCGCGCTGCTCCCGCACGACGGGCACTGACGGGTGATGCGCACCGCGCCCGGCGCGCCGGGCGCGAGGAGGGCTGCGAGGAGGGCGTGGGCGACGGTGCGGCGATCCTCGCCGCCCCCGAGTGCCCGCCACGCGATGCGCGCGCCGAAGGAGGCGAGCACGGGCGCCGGCGTCACACCGCCCCCTCACCCAGCAGCGCCAGCCGGCTCACGGTGCGGAAGAGGTCGGGTGGCGGATCCGAGATGTCGACGAGCCCCGCGCGATCGGTGCGCGCGAGCACGGTGAGCGGCGCATCCGCGTGCACGAGCACGTCGAGGAGGCCGACGAACCGCTGCCGCGCCTCCCGGCTCGCCTCCGACAGCGGCGGCACGTCGACGAGCACCCAGCGGTCGAACGCGGCGGCGAGCTCCAGATAATCCTCGGCGATCGACGGCGCCTCGAGCAGATCGGCGAAGTCGAACCAGACCTCGGCGGTCGCTCCGACGCCCTGCGTCGCCTCGCTGCGGCGCACCGCGAGCGCGCGCAGAGCGCGGTGCCCGTCGAGCACCGTGGTCGGCTCGTGCGGCTCGGGCGGGGCGAGCCCGGCGGTGCGGGCGGCGCTCGCCGCGTCACCCCGGGCACCGAACGCGATCCAGCGCCCCGATCCGAAGCCGCGCTCGGGGCGGGCCGCGGGGGCCACCATGCGGTAGTCGCTTCCGCCGTCGAGCGTGCGCACCAGGAAGTGCTCGCGGATGAGGCGGACGCTCGGCTCGACCACGTGGTGGAAGACGGGGTTGGCGAGCAGCCCCTCGGGCGCGTAGTTCGAGGTGAGCAGCGTCGGAATGCGACGCGCGACCAGCTCGGCGACGAGGCGGTTCAGCAGACTCGCACCGCCCGGATCGTGCACGTGCAGCTCGTCGAAGAAGAAGACGCGCGCCCCGTCGAGCAGTTCGGCGACGGTCGACTCGATCGCATCGCGAGCGGTCATCCGCGCGCCGAAGCGGCGCTGCAGCTCCTGGAAGAACGGGTGGAAGTGCACGCGCTGCTTGGCGCCGGGCGGCGCGTCGATCGCCGCGAAGATCTCAGCGGCGAGCCGGGTCTTGCCGCGGCCGGCGGGGCCGTGCACGAACACGCCGACCGGTGCATCGTCGGCGCGGCGCTCCCAGAGCTCCGCCGCCTCCGCGACCTCCGCGAGCAGGGCGCTCTGCGCCGCATCGAGCACGATCCCGCTCTGCGCCGCCGAGCGCTCCACCGCGGAGCGCAGCCGCGCGGCCGCGCCGGGAGTCGCGCGCGGTCCGGTCACGTTCCCCGATCCTAGCGATGCACGCGCCAGGCTAGGATGGAATGTCAGCGAGCGGGAGGAGACCGGGTATGGCGAAACAGGTCGAACTGGGGCCGACAGGGCGACCCGAACGCGTCATTCCCGCTCCGAAGCGACTCGACCGCCACGGGCCCGCGCGCATCATCGCGATGTGCAACCAGAAGGGCGGCGTCGGCAAGACGACCAGCACCATCAACCTGGCCGCCGCCCTCGCACGCTACGGTCGGCGGGTGCTCGCCGTCGACTTCGACCCGCAGGGCGCCCTCTCCGCGGGCCTCGGCGTGCCCGCCCACGACGTGCCCACCATCTACGATCTGATGCTCGGCAAAGTGAAGGATCCGCGCGACGCGATCCAGCAGACCGCCACCCCGGGGCTCGACGTCATCCCCGCCAACATCGACCTCTCGGCCGCCGAGGTGCACCTCGTCACGGAGGTCGCGCGCGAGCAGATTCTCGGCAGCGTGCTGCGCAAGGTGGCCGACGACTACGACGTCATCCTGGTCGACTGCCAGCCCTCGCTGGGGCTGCTCACCGTCAACGCCCTCACCGCCAGCCACGGCGTGCTGATCCCGCTCGCCTGCGAGTACTTCGCGCTGCGCGGCGTCGCCCTGCTCGTCGAGACCGTCGACAAGGTGCGCGACCGCCTGAACCCGGCGCTCGAACTCGACGGCATCCTCGCGACCATGTACGACGCCCGCACCCTCCACGCCCGCGAGGTGCTCGAGCGCGTCGTCGACACGTTCGGCGAGAAGGTCTTCGACACCGTCATCGGCCGCACCGTCAAACTGCCCGACGCGCAGATCGCCGCGAAGCCGATCCTCGACTACGCGCCGTCGAACGCCGCCTCCGAGGCGTATCTCAAGCTGGCCCGCGAGCTCGTGCAGCGCGGCGCCGTCGCCTAGCGCCATGGTGGTGGACACGGATCCGGGAGCCGCTGCGGCCGGCGCGGATCCCGTGCCCGCCGACGACCGCTTCCGCGTCAGCCTCGACGTCTTCGACGGCCCCTTCGACCTGCTGCTCACCCTGATCGGCAAGCACGAGCTCGACATCACCGAGGTGTCCCTCAGCCTCGTCACCGACGAGTTCATCGCGTACCTCACGACCATCGAGGGGCAGGGCGTCGTCGAACTCGACCGCGCCTCGGAGTTCCTGGTGGTCGCCGCCACGCTGCTCGACATGAAGATCGCGAGCCTGCTGCCGCAGGGCGAGGCGGTCGACGCCGACGACATCGCGCTGCTCGAGGCCCGCGACCTGCTGTTCGCCCGGCTGCTGCAGTACCGGGCGTTCAAGCAGGCGAGCGCCTGGTTCCGGGATCGCCTCGACGCCGAGGGCGCCCGCCACCCTCGGCAGGTGCCGCTGGAGGCGAAGTACCGCTCGCGCGGGCCCGAACTCGTCTGGACGCTCAGCGCCGCCGACTTCGCGGCGATCGCGACGCTCGCCTTCGCGCCGCGCGAGATTCCGACGGTCGGCCTCGACCACCTGCACGCGCCGCTCGTGTCGATCCGCGAGCAGGCCGCCGTCGTGGTCGCCCTGCTGCGCGTCGCCGACGGGGGCACGGACGACGCGCCAGGTGCCGCCGTGGGGTCGCGCGCCGCTGCGGGCGGGGGAGCCCGATCCTTCCGCGAACTCGTCGCCGGAGTGGAGGAGCGCGGAGTGGTGGTGGCCCGCTTCCTCGCGATCCTGGAGCTGTACCGCCGCGCCGCCGTGAGCTTCGAGCAGGCGGAGCCGCTCGGGGAGCTGTACGTGCAGTGGGTGGGCGAGGGCTGGTCGGATGACGAGCTTGCTACCTTAGGGAACGATTATGACTGAGCACGACGGCGCCGCCCCGCCCTCCGCCCCGCGGCCCTCCGCCCTGCGGCCCGACTCCGCCCGGCCCGACTCCGCCCGGCCCGACTCCCCCCGGCCCGACGCCCGGCCCGACTCCGGAGCGGGGTCACTTTCGGGGGGTGTCGCGGCGCGACACGCACCAGAAGTGACCCCGCTCGCAGAGGCGGATGCGGCGGACGCGGCGGACGACGCTGCCGACGGCGGCGGAGAGCTCGCCGCCGCGCGCCGCGCGCACACGCTGTCGCAGCAGCTGGAGGCGCTGCTCATCGTCGCCGACGAGCCGCTCAGCGCGGTCGCGCTCGCCACCGCTACCGACCGCCCGGTGCGCGAGGTGCGCGCCGCCCTGACGGCCCTCGTCGCCGAGTTCGACGGGGCGAGCGGGGCGGGCGCCGCGGCACCCGGCGAATCACCCGTCGGCGAAGCGTCGGGCACGGGCGCCGGATCTCCGCGCGGGTTCGAGCTGCGCGAGGTCGCCGGCGGATACCGCTTCTACGCCCGGGAGAGCCTCGACCCGATCGTGGCGGACTTCGTGCACCAGCAGTCGCCCGCGCGCCTCTCGCAGGCGGCGCTCGAGACGCTCGCCGTCATCGCGTACCGGCAGCCGATCTCGCGCGGGGCGATCGCCTCGATCCGCGCCGTGAACGTCGACTCGGTGGTGCGCACGCTGCTCGGTCGGGGGCTCGTCGCGGAGGCCGGGCACGATCCCGAGACGGGCGCGATCCTCTACGGCACGTCCGACGCGCTGCTCGGGTATCTCGGCATCGGAGACATCTCCGAACTGCCCCCCATCTCCCCACTGCTCGAAGAACCCACGGAAGGATTCGACGAATGAATCGCTCGGAAGACAAGTTCGGCGGGTCGTTCTCCGTCGACGGCGAGGGCGCCGAGGTCGATCTGGCCGCGTTCGGGTGGGATCGCCCGGAGCGCGCAGCGGGCTCGGGCGGCTCGCCGGGCGACCCCGGGCAGGCGCCCGACGACGGCCGCGTGCGGTTGCAGAAGGCGCTCGCCCACGCGGGCGTGGCGTCGCGCCGGGCGTGCGAGACGCTCATCACCAGCGGACGGGTGTCGGTCAACGGCGTGGTCGAGCGGGAGCTCGGCTCGCGCATCGACCCCGAGAACGACGACGTGCGGGTCGACGGCGTGGTGGTGCAGCTCGACGTGTCGAAGCGCTACTTCGTGCTGAACAAGCCGCGCGGCGTCGTCTCGACGATGAGCGACGAGAACGGGCGGCCCGACCTGCGCGAGTTCACCGACGCGGTCGAGGATCGGCTCTACAACGTCGGCCGCCTCGACACCGACACGAGCGGTCTGCTCATCCTCACGAACGACGGCGAGCTGGCGCATCGCCTCGCGCATCCGAGCTTCGGCGTGCAGAAGACGTACATCGCGAAGGTGCGCGGCCGGGTCTCGCCCGCCGTGATCCAGCGGCTGAAAGACGGGGTGGAGCTCGCCGACGGCCCGATCCGCGCGGATCGGGCGAAGCTGCTGCCCGGCGGGTCGAGCGCCGCGCACTCGCTCGTGGAGGTGACCCTGCACTCGGGGCGCAATCGCATCGTGCGGCGCATGCTCGCGGAGGTGGGGCATCCGGTGGTCGAGCTCGTGCGCCGCCAGTTCGGGCCGCTGCACCTCGGCACCCTGCGCGTCGGCGAGCTGCGCGAACTGTCGGCGGGGGAGCGCGGTGCGCTGCTCTCGGCCGCCGAGGACGGCGGGGCGCCGGATCGCGGGGCGCCGGATCGCGGGGCGCCGGATGGCGGGGCGCCGGAGCGCGGTGAAGCGCAGGGCGGCGGATCCGGCGGCGCCTCCCGGTCGCGCCGTCGCGGCGAGATCACCGCGGGGCGGCCCGGCGACGGCAAGGGCGCCCGCGGCATGCGGGGTACAGCGGCGCGCGGCAACCCGCACGGCCGCGGCGGACGGAAGCAGGGCGGGCGATGAGCGGCGTGCGGCCTCCGGCAGGAGCGGACGCGGGCGCGGGGTCGGACGCGGGTACGCGTGCGGAGACGGGCGGCGCGCACCTGCGCCCCGTCGGCGAGCGGGCCGCGCTGGTCGCGCGCTCCCGGGGCCCGGTGCACATCATCGGCGCGGGGCTGCTCGGCGCCAGCGTCGGCCTCGGCCTGCGCGAGCGCGGCGTCGACGTGACGCTCGAGGATCTGTCGCCGACGACCGTCGCGCTCGCCGCCGACTACGGCGCCGGGCGGGTGCGGTCGGCCGGCGACGACGCGCCGGCGCTCGTCGTCATCGCGACCCCGCCCGACGTCACGGCGGACGTGGTGGAGCGCGCGCTCCGCACCTACCCGCAGGCCGTGGTCACGGATGTCGCGAGCGTGAAGCTCGCGCCCTACGCCGTGCTCGTGCGCCGCGGCATCGACCTCTCGCGCTACGTGGGCTCGCACCCGATGGCGGGCCGGGAGCGCGGCGGCGCGATCATGGCGCGCGCCGACCTCTTCGTGGGGCGGCCGTGGGTGATCTGCCGCGACGGCGAGACGCCCGCGGAGGCACTCGCGCTGGTCGAGGCCGTCGCGCTCGACCTCGGCGGCGTGCTCATCGAGATGACGCCGGAGGAGCACGACCGCTCCGTCGGGCTCGTCTCCCACCTGCCGCAGGTGGTGTCGAGCCTCCTCGCCGCGCGCCTCGTGCCGGCCTCCGACCAGGCGATCGGCCTCGCGGGCGGCGGGCTGCGCGACACCACGCGCGTCGCCTCCAGCGACCCCGAGCTCTGGGTGCAGATCCTCGGTGCGAACAGCGCTCCCGTGGTGGAGCTGCTCGACGCGTTCGCCGCGGATGTCGCCGCGTTCGCCGACGCACTCCGCGATCCGGCCCGCACCGGAGCGAGACGACGCATCGCCGACCTGCTGTCGGCGGGCAACAACGGGGTCTCGCGCATTCCGGGCAAGCACGGCTCGTCGGAGCGGTTCACCCAGATCACGGTGCTGATCGACGATTCGCCCGGGCAGCTCGCGAAGTTGCTCACCGAACTCGGAGAACTGGGCATTAATATGGAAGACTTGCGCCTCGAGCACTCGCCGGGCGCCCAGATCGGTTTCGCGGAGATCGCGGTACTGCCGGAGGTCGCCGAACGCGCGGTCGCCGATCTCGTCGAACGCGGATGGAGGACGCTGTGACTGATGCTGCATCAGCTGCCGCTGCACTGACCGTCGCGACCGGAGCGGCGCAGGCCGAAGCGGATCGGACGGAGGCGGATCGCACCGCCCCGCTGCTCGTCGCCATCGACGGCCCCGCGGGCAGCGGCAAGTCGAGCGTGTCGCGCGCCGCCGCCGAGCAGCTCGGCTTCGGCATCCTCGACACCGGCGCGGCGTACCGGTCGCTCGCGTGGGCGGCCGTCGAGAGCGCCGCCGACCTCGACGACCCCGAGGCGGTCATGGCGATCCTCGACGCCTGGACGTACACGATCACGCTGCACGGACCGCAGCGGGTGACGGTCGACCTCGGCGACGGCGTCGCCCACGACGTGACCGCGGCGATCCGCCAGCACGCCGTGAGCGGGCTCGTGAGCCGCGTCTCCCAGCATCCGCCGGTGCGCGAGCGCCTCAACGAGATGTTCCGGCGCATCGTCGCCGAATCGGAGCTGCCCGGCGTGGTGATCGAGGGGCGCGACATCACCACCGTGGTCGCACCCGACGCCCCCGTGCGCGTGCTCATGACGGCCTCCGCCGCAGTGCGCGCGCAGCGGCGCGCGGGCGAGCTGGCGGGGCTGACGCACGAGCAGGTGCTCGCCGACATCGAGGCGCGCGACGCCAAGGACGCGCTGGTCGTGGACTTCTTCACCCCCGCAGCCGGGGTGACGCTCGTCGACACGAGCGACCTGAACTTCGAGCAGTCGGTGCAGGCTGTGGTCGATATCGTACGAGCGGCGCAGCGCGCCGCGGAAGAGAGCGAATGATGAGCGAGCAGAACCCCGCAACGGGAGCCGAGCGCGGCGACGCGCGCGCCGAGGCGCCCGAGGTCGAGGCCCCCGAGTACGTCGGGCCCGAGGTCATGCAGGTGACCCCCGACGGCAGCCAGGTCGCCGCCGACCCCGAGTACGACGAGGCCGACACGTACGAGGCGACCGTGCACGACGCCCCCGTGCGCGCCGCCGACGAGGGAGAGATCGTCTTCGGCGAGGGCTTCGACGCCAGCGTCACCGACGAGGAGCGTCTGCGCGCCATGCGCTCCAACCTCGAGGGCTTCGACCTCGAGGACGACGACGTGGCGATCATCAGCGACGAGGGCGAGTTCCTCGGGTTCCGCGAGCCCGTCGCCGAGTCGCTGCCCGTCGTCGCCATCGTCGGCCGCCCGAACGTCGGCAAGTCGGCCCTCGTGAACCGCATCCTCGGCCGCCGCGAGGCCGTCGTCGAAGACGTGCCCGGCGTCACCCGCGACCGCGTCACCTACCAGGCGGAGTGGGTGGGCACCCGCTTCAGCCTCGTCGACACGGGCGGCTGGGAGCCCGACGCGAAGGGCATCGACGCGTCAGTGGCGCTGCAGGCGGAGGTCGCGATCGAGCTGTGCGACGTCGTGATGTTCGTGGTCGACTCGCGCGTCGGCCCGACCGCCACCGACGAGCGCGTCGTGCAGCTGCTGCGCCGCACGCACAAGCCCGTCTTCCTCGTCGCGAACAAGGTCGACGACGCCGTGCTCGAAGCGGAGGCCGCGCAGCTGTGGTCGCTCGGGCTCGGCGAGCCGCGCGCGGTATCGGCGCTGCACGGACGCGGCGTCGCCGACCTGCTCGACGCCGTCGTCGAGGCGCTCCCCGAGGAGTCCTCCGTCGCGCAGCCGAAGCTGCTGGGGCCGCGCCGCGTCGCGCTGCTCGGCCGCCCCAACGTCGGCAAGTCGAGCCTGCTGAACAAGGCCGCGGGCGAGGAGCGCGCGGTCGTCAGCGACGTCGCGGGCACTACGCGCGATCCGGTCGACGAGCAGGTCGAGATCGCCGGCCGCGTGTGGACGTTCGTCGACACCGCCGGCATCCGCCGTCGCGTGCACCTGCAGAAGGGCGCCGACTTCTACGCGTCGCTGCGCACCGCCGCAGCGCTCGAGAAGGCCGAGGTCGCCGTCGTGCTCATCGACGTGACGCAGGAGATCTCCGACCAGGATCTGCGCATCATCGACCTCGTGCTCGAGTCGGGGCGGGCACTCGTGCTCGCCTTCAACAAGTGGGACATGCTCGACGACGACCGCCGCCGCTACCTGGAGCGCGAGATCGAGCAGGATCTCGCGCACGTCGACTGGGCGCCGCGCGTCAACATCTCGGCGCGCACCGGCCGCCACCTCGAGAAGCTCGTGCCGGCCCTCGAGACGGCGCTCGAGTCGTGGGACACGCGCATTCCCACCGGCAAGTTCAACGCCTTCGTGGCGGAGCTCGTGCAGGAGCACCCGCACCCGCTGCGCAGCGGCAAGCAGCCGCGCATCCTCTTCGGCACCCAGGTGCAGAACCGCCCGCCGACATTCGTGCTCTTCACGTCCGGCTTCCTCGACCCGCAGTACCGCCGCTTCATCCAGCGGCGCCTGCGCGAGCGCTACGGCTTCGAGGGCAGCCCCATCGTGATCAACATGCGCATCCGCGAGCGGCGCCCCCGCCCCTAGGGCGGAGCGCGGCGGCGTGCCGCCGGCTGCGGCGTGCCGCCGGTCGCGGGGTGCCGCCGGCTTCGGCATGCCGCCGGTCGCGGCGCTCCGCCGGCTGCGGGGGCGCCGCCGACTTCGGCGTGCCGCCGCGCGCGCCACTGCACACCTTTTTCGCCGGAGCACCTGTGTATACGTGGTGCACCGGAGAGAAACCGGTGCAGCGGCGAGCGGGGAGGGGCGAGCGGCGCGGCGGCGCGCCGCCGGTCGCGGCGCTCCGCCGGTCGCGGGGCGCACCCCCAGCGAGGGCGCGCTAGCCTCTGAGCATGGCGCGACCCGAGACTCCAGGCGAGACACCCGAGACGCCCGAGACGCCCGGGGCTCCCGAGACTCGCGAGACCGGCGACGGCGCCCCGGGGCGGCAGCTCACGCGCCTGGAGCGCACGATCGACCGCGCCGCGAACCGCCTGCTCGCGGGCCGGCCGGCCTCGGGCCCGCGCGCCGTCGCCATCGAGGCGGCGGTGTTCCTGCTGAAGCAGGCGTGGGCCTGCATCTTCGGGGCGCTGATGCTCGTGGTGATCGTCGCCGCGCGGCTCTGGTACCCCGACGACGCCGCGCTGGCCCGCAACGACGCGCTGACGATCGCCGCCGTGGCGATCCAGGTCGGCATGCTCGTGTTCCGGCTGGAGAGCGGGCGCGAGCTGTGGGTGATCGTGCTGTTCCACATCACGGGCACCGCGATGGAGCTGTTCAAGACCGACGTCGGCTCGTGGGCGTACGCGGCCGACGGGGTGCTGCGCATCGGGGCGGTGCCGCTCTTCAGCGGGTTCATGTACGCGGCGGTCGGCTCGTACATGGTGCGCGTGTACCGGCTGCACGATCTGCGCTTCACGCGGTACCCGCCGATCTGGGCGACGACCGTCGCGGCGGTCGCGATCTACGCGAACTTCTTCACCCACCACTACGTCTTCGACGCGCGGTGGCTGCTGCTCGCGGTCGTGGTGCTGCTGTGGGCCCCGACGCTCATGCACTTCCGCATCTGGCGGGCGACACTGCGGGTGCCCGTGCTGCTCGTGTTCGTCGGCGTCGCGCTGTTCATCTGGATCGCCGAGAACGTCGCCACGCTCTCGGGTGCGTGGCTGTACCCCGGTCAGGTGGACGGGTGGGAGCTCGTCTCGGGGCAGAAGATCGTCTCGTGGTTCCTGCTGATGATCATCTCGGTCGTCATGGTCACCTGGGTGTACCGCCCCAGGCGACCGGACGCGGGGTGAGGGGGGAGCCGCTGAAGCGTCGTCACGCGGCGATTGCGAGGGCGAGCGCACCGAACCCGAACACGGCGACGGCGATGATGCCGGCGAGCGCCCAGAGTGCGAGCATCGCGGCGTTCAGCCAGACGCCCCAGAGGGCGAGGGTGCGATCCCGGGTGTTGCGGCGCAGTGCGAGGATGCCGAAGACGAGGCCGGTGATGGGGGCGAAGAAGGTCCATCCGCTCACCACGGAGGCGATGCCGAGCACGAAGCTCGTGATCGAGAACGCGCGGGAGTGGTCGTCGATGGCGACCGGGCCGCTCGGGAACGGCTCGGAGCCGCTCGATGCGGCGCTGCTCGCCGCGAGCGGCGTGGTGTCGGCGAAGCGGGTGTCGGGGGTGGTGGTGGCGCTCATGGCGGCTCCTCTCGTGGGCGGCGAACGGGGTGTTCGTCGGTGATGGTTCCACGGTAGGTCGGGGCGGGGTGGCGCCGCGTCCGCCTGCGGTATGGCCCGCATGAGACCCCGGTACCGCGTGTCGCGGCGCCCGGGTCAGGGACGCGTCAGGGGCGGCTCGGGGTCGGCTCAGGGTGCCGCCGGAATGCCGGTCGGGTCCCGCCGGCTTGCGGCCCGCGGCCCGCGCCCCGCGTCCAGCCCGGCACCAGCCCACGCCCAGCCCCGCCGTCAGTGCGCGGCCTGCGACACGTCGGTGCCCTTGGGCGTCATGAGGAAGACCGCCGCCGCGACGGCGAACATGATGAGGCCGCCGGCGATCCCGGTCGCCTGCATCGCGTGCGTGAAGGCGACGCCAGCCTGCTGCCCGAGCTCGGGGAGACGCAATTCGTCGGCGATCGAGACGGCCGCCCCGAGCGATTCCTCGGCCTGCCCGGCGAGCGCCCGCTCGACGCCCGCGAGCGCCCCCGAGGCGACGAACTCGGCCCGGTAGAGCAGCGCCGACACGCTGCCGAGAATGGCGACGCCGAGCACGGCGCCGAGCTCGTACGAGGTCTCCTCGATGGCGCCCGCGTTGCCGGCCTTCTCCTCAGGGGAGCCGTGCATGATCATGGCCGAGGCGATGGCGAGCGACCCCGTTCCGGCGCCGATGAAGCACAGCGAGATGATCACGGTGAGGGTGCTGAGCGTGCCCGGCTGCAGGCCGATGACGAGCATGCCGACGCCCGCGAAGCCGAGGCCGCCCGCCAGCACGGCGCGGGCGCCGATGCGCCGGGCGAGCACGGGGGCGGTGAGCGAGGCGAGGGCGCCGGTGATCGCGATGGGGAAGAGGCGGATGCCGGCCTCGACGGGGGACGCGCCGTCGACGAGCTGCAGCCACTGCGCGATGAGCAGCAGGGCGGCGATCATCGCGAACGTCGAGCCGAGGGCCGCGATGGCGCCGGCCGAGAAGACGCGGTTGCGGAAGAGACTGAGATCGAGCAGCGGCGACGCGCTGCGGAGGCAGCGCACCACGAACCAGGCGAGCAGGGCGGCGCCGGCGGCGAACGCGACGAGCGCCTCGGGTACGAGCAGGCTCGCCTCCTTGCCGAAGGTCTTGATGGCCCACACGAGCAGCGTCATGCCGACGAGCGACAGCGCTGCGGCGAGGAAGTCCCAGCGGCCGGTGTGCGCGACGCGCGATTCGGGCAGGATCGCGATGCCGGCGATCACCCCGGCGAGCATGAGCGGCACGTTCACGAGGAACGCCGCGTGCCACGAGAAGTACTCGAGCAGCAGCCCGCCGAGCAGCGGGCCGACGGCGGCGCCGAGGCCCGAGACCGCCGCCCAGATGGCGAGGGCCGTGGCGCGCTCGCGGGCGTCGGTGAAGATGACGCGGATGAGCGAGAGGGTGATGGGCATGATCATCGCGCCGCCGATGCCGAGGATCGCGCGGATCGCGATGACCGACTCGGCGTTCGTGGCGAACAGCACGAGCAGCGACGCGACGCCGAAGATGGAGTAGCCGAGCAGCAGCATGCGCTTGCGGCCCCAGCGGTCGGCGATCGCGGCGAACGAGACGAGCAGGCCGGCGAGCACGAGCGAGTAGACGTCGATGATCCAGAGCTGCTGGTCGCTCGTGGGGTGCAGCTCGGCCGCCATCTCGGGCAGTGCGATGTTGAGGATCGTCATGTCCATGGTGATGACGAGCAGGCTCGCGGTGAGCACGCTGAGCGCGGCCCAGCGGCGCGCTCGACTGAGCGGTGCGGGCTTCGGTGCGTGGTGCGGTGCGGAGTGTGGTGCGATGCGCTGGTCGGACATGGGGATCACGGTCTTTCTGAATTCGGTCTGGGGTCGTGCGTGTGGGTGTCGGGGCCGGCCGTTTCGCTACGTGTGCGCCGAGCCCGGCACGGGCATCGTCATGAGGGCCTGGAGCACGCGGGTGAGCTCGTCGCGGCCGAGCGGCGTGCCGGTGAGCCCGGCGTGCATGGTCGCCCCGTCAAGGAAGACGGCGATGGCGACGGCGCGCTCCTCGCCCACCTGCGTCGAGAGGAGGGCGACGATGCGCTCGGGCCAGCGCAGCGCGAGGGCGCGCAGCCGGGGGTCGGTGGTGCCGCTCGTCATGAGCGCGATGTCGGCGTGCACGGTGCGCGGGTCTTCGAGGTAGGCGAGCAGCTCGTCGATGATGGGGTCGGGGCGCTCGAAGATGGTCGCGATGAACGGCTCGAGCCGCGCGATCGACTCGTCGATCTCGTCGGCGAGCTGCTGCAGGGCGCACTCGCGCATGTCGTCGATCGAGGTGAAGTACTGGGTGGTCGAGCCGAGCGGCACGGAGGCGCGCTTCGCGACCGCGCGGTGGGTGAGTGCCGCGGCGCCCTCCTCGACGATGATCTCGGTAGCTGCGGCGAGGATCGCGCGGCGCCGACCCTCGGGATCCCGTCGGCGGGGAGCGGCGGGTGCGGCCTGCGCAGCGGGCGCGGCCTGCGCGGCGGATTCGGTGGTCTCGTGCATGGCTGCTCCTTTCGTGGTCGATTCGGGCGTGAGTCGAGGTGGCACTGGGTGCCTCTGCTTAATGTACATGTGTACATGTACATTTGTACAGTGGGAAATTCCGGATGCTCGTCGGTGACGGCGGACTAGAGCGCTGGGGTGACGTCGAACTCGGAGTCGGAACCGGAGTCGAAGCCACCCGGGTGGAACCAGCTCGCCCCGATCGGAGCGCTGCTGGCCGCGGTGGTGTTTCTCGGCGCAGGAGCGGTCAACACCGCGGTGCATCCCGATTCCCGGTGGTCGCTCGGGTGGGTGTTCGTTCTGGTGGTGGTTCCCGGGGTCGCAGCGGGCTGCATTGCAGGTCTCGGTGCACGGCTCGGCGTGTGGATCGCGCGCATCAGTCACGAGTCGACACTCAAAGGGGATATCTCGGTCGGTGCGCGTGCGATCGGTGCCGGTGTCGGCGGGGCTCTGACGGGAATGCTTCCCATCGGCTCCCTCGTGAGCCTGTTCGAGTGGGCGCCGCACGCGGGAGCCTGCATGCAGCTCTCCATGCTCGTGCTGTTCGGCGTCTTCGCGGGGTACGTCATGCTCGGTTCTCGACGGGGTTCCCGCACGGGATAGGCCGCGCGAGCCCCACCGAAGTCGCAGCCTCGAGGGCTCGCCGCACGCGGTCGATCGCCGCATTGCGCCGCATTTCGCCGAGCTGGCGGTCATTCCACCCGTTGTCGGAGGGAGCGGGTAACGTGACACTCAGACGACCGGCACCACGCCGGTCAGCCCGATGACGGGCGTGAGGGGGAAGAAAATGGCGCAGATCAGTACGGCCGATCTCTACGACGAGCGCGGCAGCGAGCTGCGGTCGGTGTCGTTGCAGCTGCAGAACATCGGCGGCATGACCGGGTTCACCGGGCCGGTGCGCACGCTGCGGTGCTTTCAAGACAACGCCCTGATTCGGCAGACGCTCTCGAGCGACGGGCACGGCGCCGTGCTCGTGATCGACGGCGGCGGCTCGCTCGAGACCGCGCTCGTGGGCGACCAGATCGCCGAGCTCGCCTGCGACAACGGGTGGGCGGGGCTCATCGTGCACGGCGCGATCCGCGACCGCGTCGCGATCGGCACGCTCCCGTTCGGCGTGAAGGCGCTCGGATCGAACCCCGCGAAGTCGACGAAGACGGGCGCGGGCGAGGTCGACGTGCCGGTCGAGATCGGGGGAGTGGAGTTCCGCCCCGGCGTCACCGTGTGGTGCGACGAAGACGGGATCCTGGTCGAGGCGTAACCCGCCCCGCCAGCCGGGCGTGGCCCGGCCTATGATGCGAGTATGACCGAGCGCTTTCGAGCTTCGCTTCCGTTCGTGCCGTACGTCGCGGTGTCGCTCGTGCACGTCATCGCCTGCTTCGGGCAGTACGCGTTCGAGGGGTGGACCAAGCTGCTGCTCATGCCGGCGCTCGCCGCCGGCGTCATAGCGGCGGTCGCGTTCGTACCCGAGCTGCGCATCCGCCCGGTGCCCGCCGGCGCGCTCGCCCTGCTGCTCGCCGCCCTGGCGGGCTCGTGGCTCGGCGACGGCGCCGCGACGTTCTTCCCGATGCTCGACAGCGAGCTGCCGGCAATGCTCGTCTGCTTCGGGATCGCGCACCTCGCCTACATCGTGCTGCTCTGGCGCGTGCCGGGCGTCGCGCGGCGTCGCCTGCCCGCCTGGAGCCTCGTGTACGTGATCGCGTACCTCGTGCTCATCGCGCTGCTGCTGCCGCACACGAAGTCGCTGTCGATCCCCGTCATGGCGTACGGGCTCGTGCTCGTCGGCACCGCCGCGCTCGCCACGCGCTGCGGCCCGGTCATCGCGTGGGGCGGCGCGTTCTTTCTGCTCTCCGACGCGATCCTCGCCTTCCGGCTGTTCGTGCCGGGCAGCACCACCTGGACGAGCGGCGTCGTCATGCTCACCTACACGATCGGGCAGGGCCTGCTCGCGTACGGCATCGTGGCGGCGCTGCGGCGGCGCGCGCCCACGGGCGAGGTGCCCGGTGCCGGCGGCAGCCCGGTGCAGCAGCCCGGTACCGGCGGCAGCTCGGCGCAGGCGCCCGGTGCCGGCAGCAACACCGTGCAGGCGCCCGGCGACGCGGGCCCCGCTATGCCTCCGGCAGGATCCTCAGCAGCTTCTTGACGCCGCGCACCGTGGTGGCGCCCGCGGCGCCGACCCGCACGCGCAGCTCCGCGTCGCTCGTGACGACCGTGGTGATCGATCCGCTCGCGCTCAGCGCCTCGACGGCGCTCACGATCGTGTCGTCGCCCGTCTCGGCGGCGCTCAGCACCCGCACCCGGTCGGTGCTGTCGATGCCGCGGGCGTTGCCCTCGACCACGAGAATCCAGTCGGGGTAGACGCGGTCGAGGCCCGGCACGCGGGGCTCGGCGAGGTCGAGGAACCCGGCGCGCACCCCGTTCGAGGTCTCCAGGTAGCGGTGCAGGCGGTCGCGCAGGCCCTCGGCGGCGCCGCGGCGATCCTTCCACCAGCCGTTCGGCACGCTGCCGATCACGTTCGCGGCGTCGACCACCACCGTGGGCGGCGGGCCGAGCAGGGGCCGCAAGATCTGCCAGCTCGACGCGAACGCCGGGTGCAGGGGCAGGTTCTCGACCTCTTCGAGCGCGACCCACGCGAGGGCGTGGCTCTCGGGGTCGGTGATCTCGGGCTCGAACTGCTGCACCACGTCGGCGATGACCGTCGTGTACGTCCATCCCTCGCGGTCGAGCACGTGGGTGTAGCGGGGGCGCACCGCGTCATCGGGAACGCCCGCCTCCTCCTGCGCCTCGCGGATCGCGCCGTCGTTCGCGAACTCGCCCTCGTGTCGGGCGCCGCCCGGGATGCCCCAGGTGTCGCCGTGGTCGCTCCAGGTGACGCGGTGCTGCATCAGGATCGCGTCGCGGGCGTGGTCGTAGGCCAGCAGCCCGGCGGCGCCGAAGCGGCCCCAGTAGCGCCCGCCGTCGCCCGCCGTGACCCAGGCGTCACCGGGGTTTCGAAGGTCGCTCATGGTCACAGCGTATCTGCGACCTGCCGCTTCGCGCGCGTGTCGGTCGCCCCATTGCGGGAATGCGCGGATGGTGTCAGGGCGTTGTGGTCGGTGCGGCGGGTGATTCCGGCCCTGCCGCGTTCTGTGCTGTTCGAGGAGGATGCATGTCGACCGATGTCGAGCCCTACGCCGCCGCTGCCCGTGACGCCGCCGCGCGCGGGCTTGCTGTCTCGTTTGTCGCGCGCACGCCGGGGGAGCGGCCCGCGCCCGTCGAGGGCGTCGAACTCGTGAAGACGATCGTGGTGCAGACGAAGCGGGGCTTCGTGCTCGTGCTCACCCCCGTCGACGCGCAGTTCTCGTGGGCGAAGCTGCGGGCGCACCTCGGCGTCAACAAGCTGTCGCTGCCCGACGCCGACGGCGCGCTCGCTGCGACCGGCTACGTGCGCGGCACGATCACGCCGCTGGGAGCTGCGGGATCCTGGCCCGTCGTGCTCGATGCCCGGTTGGCGGGGCGCCGGATCGCGATCGGCTCTGGGAGTGCCGAGTACGGGGCGCTGGTGGCGGCCGATGAGCTGGTGGATGCGTATTCTGCTGCCGTCGTCGATCTCGCTGCTGAGTGAGTCTCTTCGCGGGCTCGCGTTGGTCTTCTGATCGGCTTCGTAGTGGGTGGCGCGCCCGGGTTTCTGCGGCTGTGGCGCGATTTCTCGCCGTTGGTTCGATCCGCCCTCCGAGTGTGGGTAATATAGAGGGGTTGCCTCGGCAGCGCAGGCCAGACTCTGACCGGCGAAGCTGAAGAACAACGGGCTGTGGCGCAGCTTGGTAGCGCACTTGACTGGGGGTCAAGTGGGTTAGCGACTGTTTCAGCCTGAGAAGTGAACAACGGGATGTGGCGCAGCTTGGTAGCGCACCTGACTGGGGGTCAGGGGGTCGCAGGTTCAAATCCTGTCATCCCGACAGAAAAGCCCTGGTGAGACGGTAAATCTCACCGGGGCTTCGTCGTTCCCGCGGAGGGTTTATGTAAGCCTCGGTCGTTCCGGAGTTCTCGTGCGGGAGTAAGCCCGATGAGCCTGCTTATGACGAGCCGGGACCAAACCGGGACCAATCGGCGTGATTCGCCTTCCCGTCATCGACTGAGCGAAGGACTACGCGAGTTCCGCGCCGATCGTTCGGCGCCCTTGGTATTTTGACCGCTGAGGAATGCGTTGGCCTGCGCTGCGGCGTCGGCGAGGTGTCGGGTATCGGGGTGCAGATACCCTCGCGTGGTTTCCAGCGACTTGTGTCCGAGGATGCCTTGGAGCACGTGCAGCGGGATGCCCGCGTCGGCGAGCCAGGTCGCTCCGGTGTGCCGAAGGCCGTGCCGGGTGAGGTTCGGCAGCCCGAGCTGGGAGACCAGCGCATCCCACTTCGTGGCATCGCGAACGGTCGCTGTTGTGAGGACACCCCCGCGTGGCCCGGTGAGGAGTCGCTCCTCCGGTGCGCGATCAGATGTAAGGCGTTGGAGGACGGGCTCGAGGTGTTGCAGGATCGGGACGTGTCGAATCTCGCGCCCCTTGGTCTGCTTCGTGACGAGCCCGCCGGAGCCGGGAAAGGTTTGGCGTCGGATCGTTACGATACGCTGATCCCAATCCACGTCGCCGACCTGGAGCCCCGCGATTTCGGATCCTCGGGAAGCGAGTAACGCGCAAAGCATGACGAAGTCCGAATAGCTCTGGTGGACCTTGCCGCAAGCATCTGCCAAGGAGTTGAGCGTCGAAAGATCCTTGAGAGCGTGCACTCGCGGGGACGAGTCGTTCTCGACGACGGTGAGTGCGGTTTTGCCGAGGCTGCGGCGCGAACGCTGGCGAGCAGGGTTGCTCGGGATGACGTCGTCGCGGACTGCTTCGTCGAGCACGCGCACGAGCGGTGCGATCGTGTTCTTGATCGTCGAGGCGGAGCAGTGTTTCTCCCATTCATCGATCGTGCGATCGATCATGCCTGCCGTGATCTGCGAGATCGGGAGATGCCCCAGAGATGGCAGCACGCGCAGGCGGAGCCCGACTTTGTATCCGTCAACCGTGGAGGTGGGATCCAGCCCACGCATCCAACGGTCGCCGATAAAGGTCACGTACTCCGACAGCGAGATACGACGGTCGAGCCCGATCTTGGCAGAGGCCTGCAGACTCTGAAAGAACTCCTCGGCGGCTTCTTCGTCGGGAACGACGAGCGCACGAACCATCCTCTTCTTCGTCTCCGGGTCTGTCCATCTTGCCCGGGCGCGGATACCGGATCGGCGGTACTCGAGATCGGTGGCGACCTTCACCCCGATCGGCGGAATGGGCGACGGGCCGCTGTCAGCGCCGCTCATTGCTCAGAGACTCCAGCCAGGTTTCGACTGCGTCGAGCCGATACCGGGTGATGCCGCCCAGCTTGAGGAAGGGAGGCCCTTTCTCGTCTGCGCGCCACCGCGACAGCGTTGACTCCGACACCTTCAGGAGCGCCGCGACCTCGTGACTGTCGAGGAGCGGTGAGGTCAGGACTGGCTGGTCGCTCATCGCTGTTCCTGCCACTCGAGGTTCGTGATCTCGCGGATCGTGGCGTCCTGCTCGGCCCGCCGTGCGACGATCTGTTCTTCCACGAAGGCGAGGAAGTCCTCCGTCCGATTCGTGACGGGGCGCTCGGTCGTGTCGGGCGGGGTCCAGTCCTCGGCTTCACCGCCCGGCCACGCTGTGCTGCGGGTGGGGCGGTCGCGGTCGAGCCGGGTACCGGAGATCGTGACCCAGTCCCGCAGCCGCTCCCTGGCGATGGCGAAGTCGTAGTGCCAGGCGAGGGCCTGGTTGCCTTTGGCTTGCGGGTCGAAGCAGAATAGCCAGTGCTGCCGCAGCGCCGAAAGTTCCCAGAGCAACTCGGGATGCCGATGCCACATCGGGGGCACGACCTGGGCGGGCAGCCCATAGGTGTGGCGGAGCCAGTCGACCCAGGCGTTGAGGTCGAGGAGTTCCTGCTCGAGATCCTGCGGGGGCAGGGTGCGCCAGTTGATCGGTCTCGGGACCGCGCCGAGTGTCGCGGCGATGTCGTTGGCGTAGGCCTGCTTCGCGACCTGCCGAGCCTGCGCCTCGACCTCGGGCGGCAGCGCCGCATCCGTTACGTTCGGCTCGTCGCCGTCAATACTGGACGGGCTGGTATCGGTGTTCATCAGAGAGCTCCATCCACGAGGAGAAAGAGGAGTGCGCCGCTGGGCGGCGCCCCGAATCAGAGGGCGGGTGCGGCGGCCAGGAGGAGACACGGGCGCTGGCTGCCGCACCCGCGTCATCGGGCGACGGCTTCCCGCTGCTCCGGGTCGGCGCCCGCCGTCGCGGGGGCTTCGGGATCGAGCTGCGCTTCGCGTTCGGCGAGGGCCTGCTGCACCTGGTCACGGGTCGCCGTGTCTCGCTGCGCGGCGTCGCGTTCGGGGCGGCGGCGTTCGACGGTGTAGTCGGTGGTGTTATTGTCGTGCCCGATGCGGGAGGCGACGAACTGCTGCTTCTTTACGCCCTCGCTGTTGACGTAGTCGCGGGGTTCAACCACGGCGATGAAGTTGTCGCCCTTCTGGAACTTCGCGAAGGCGCGCTCTGCGGACTTGCGGAACATCACCAGGTCACCGAACTGCGGGGGCAGGTCCGTGAACGTGCCGTCGGGTTCGGGCTGAGACTTCGGCTCACCGATCCGGGCATAGAAGCGCGCATCGCCTCTGCTGGTGAACGTCAGCTCCGGGTCGGAGGCGATGAATCCCCAGAGCGGCTTCTTCTTCTGCGGCTGCTGCTCCTGGGTCTGTTCCTGCGGTTCTTCGGCCATCAGCTTTACTCCTCTGCTCGCGCCCCGGCACGGAGTATGTCGGGGTCACCAGACAGGTACGGACCCGGCCAGGACCTACGCGGTCTCCCCGTCTGGCTCCGGAGAGGCCACGGTCGTGGAGCCCTGCTGGAGGGCCTGTTCGACCTCGGCACGGTCGGCGCGGAGCTGCGTCGCGTCCGCGCGTGCGGTCCAGGGGCGGAGCTTGGTGATGATCGGACGGGCGGTGCGGAGCATCACGACGCCGGTGCCAAATGGCAAGGTTCGCAACACGTCCGGCGGGAGGATCGGCACCCTGCGGATCGATCGCTGATTCGAGTGCGACCCGTAGGCGTCGGTCGTGATCGAGTCGGTGGTCTCGTCCCGGTCGCCGATCAATGTCGCGAGATCCTGCAAGTCGCGGGAGTTGGAGGCCCCGCCAAGGATGATCTTCACGATCGAGGCGTCCCAGATCGCGTTCGCCTGGTTCTCGCCCCATTTTTCCCGCGCCTGCGCGAGAGACTGCAGCACCGGTAGCGACGTGATCCCCGTCCCTCCGCCTTCCGCCATCAACGTCGGCAGCGACGGAAGCGGGGCGAGGTTGCCGATCTCGTCTAGCGCGAGCAGCAGTGGCGGATCCAAGCGGGCGCCCGGTGAACGGGCGGCGATCTTGCGGGCGGTCTCGACGAGGTCTTCGATGAAGGCCGCCACCAGCGCCGACGATGCTCCAGCCCCGGCGCCGGTCGCGAGCAGATACAGCGTGCCGTTGTCGCGGAGGAACGCTTCTGGATCGAATTCCTCGCCGGGCGCGGGGGTGACCGCGTCGAGCACGCGGGGGTCTGCGAGCGCGGAGAACGCCAGCGAGACGCCCTGCCAGATCGAGTCTCTCGTGCGGGGGTCTGCCTGGACCATCGCGTCGAGGGAATCCGCCCACCCTTCGGCCGCGTCAGGATGCGAGGAGAGGATCCGCGCGGCGTCGGCTGCGAGCGTCGGGTTCAGCGCCCACTGGTACAGGGTCTTCGCATCGCGGCCGTCGAGCGCTGCGGCGTGGAGCAGCCCCTGGATCGCGGCCGTGGTTTTCCCTTCCCAGAAGCCGGCGTCCTGCACGCCACCAAACCCGGTTGCTGTCGCGAGGCCTTTGGCGCGGATCATCGCGGTCAGGGGGTCGTGGCAGCCGCGCACGGGCGACCAGCGCATCCCCGCGGGCAGGCCGGGAGCGAGCTGTTGCGGATCGAACACCGCGACCTTCCCCTTGCGTGCTCGTGCCTGCATCGTCGCGGTGAGATTGTCGGGCCTGGTCGACGTCGCGATCACCGCGCCTGGGGCGTCCAGGATCGCGTTCAGGGCCACGAAATAACCTTTCCCGGCACGCGGTGGCCCAATGAGGAGGATCGAATCCTCCACCGTCGCCCACACCTGCCCGCCTTTCCCGTGCCCGAGGAGATACCCGACCTCGTGCGGGGCGACCTTCCCGACGAGGGAGGGTCGCAGCGTGGCGGCCTTCTTGACGAGTGCTTTCGGGGAGGCGGCGCGGGCGATCTCCACCGCAGAGGCGGTGCCTGCCAGCCGGTGCGGATCCGTGGTCGCACGCGCCCGCAGGATCAGGCGCGCCACGACCCACCCGACCGCGACCACCGCGAGGAGGAAGATCGTGACGACGATCCAGTACAAGATCGGGCTCAGGCCCTCCGCTCCGAGCGCCGTCCCCGGATCGGTCGGGGTTGCGAGGACGCCAATGCCGGACGTCATCCCGCCTTCGGGCTCCGGCAGGCCCGTGAGGAACGCGGTGACGGAGCCCGCGAGTCGGAGTAGCAGCGCGAACGCGGCGGCCGCGACAAGCGCTCCGAGGGCGAGATTGATGAAGATGTCGTTGGCGGGTTTCGCCTGCACTGGCCCGGACATGACAACGCACCTGCTTCCTGCCCCGATACGGAGGGGTCAGGAAGCAGGTGCGGCAGCAGCCGGGCCGACGGCTAGGTGATGGACTGCACGGATGCGGTGCCGGAGATCCGCCCGAACAGCAGGACTTCGCCCGCGATCTGCGGCACCTCGCCACGGTCGAGGAGCGCTCGCACAGTCCCGGTGTGATCGGCGGAGGCGTGCCGGATGATCAGCGCGACCGCGACGTCCTCGCCCGCGATGAACCCCTCTCCGGTGAACTCCAGCAAGCTCGGCACAGGGGCCGCGTTCTGCGTGTTCTCGGCCGGTGCGAATGGCGAGCGCGGGGCGGGAGGCGTGAGGACGTCGGCATGGATGCTGCCATCCATCTCCCGCACTTCCACCCGCGTCGGCGAATCGAGGCGGGCGACGAGCTCCGTCACGGTCTGCGCGATCTGGTCGCGGCGGATCGGGGTCGCGGCGAGCTTGTTTCCGTTGACTGTCACGATCAGCGTGTCGGCGTTCACCGCCTCGAGCAGGATCTGCGGCAGCACCGGCGGCACCACTACCGCCTCGGGGCTGGGAGTCGAAGCGGTCGGTTTACGCGTGCGGGGTCGAAGGCTCATGTCTGCAAGGTGCGACCCGGACCCTCCGCTTCCCGGCCGCGGAACGTGATCTCGTCAGGGTCGAGGGCTTGCTCGCGTGCCAGCAGCGCGGAGGTGCCCTTCGCCCAGATCTCTGCCTCCTGCAGCAGCTCGGCGTAGTCACCTGGTGCGACTTCACCGCCCGAGATCGCCATCCAGGGCAAGTCGCCCGATATTCCTCTGACGCGCAGTTCGGAGACCCACGTCCATGAGGTCGGGACGCGGTCGGGGTCTTCCCAGTCGGTGTCGGCGTAGCGTTCCTCGATCGCGAAGCGATACATGTGGCTGTTCCAGGGCGTGAAGACGAAGTGCCCGGCGCCGAAGACCTCGGGGTCTTCCCATCCGAGGGCGATGTGCTCGGAGTAGCGTTCCGCGATCTCCTCCAGCCCGGTCGTGAGCGACTCCATCCGCTGGACGAGCTCGGCTTCCGAGTACGGTGGCCCCTGGTGCTCGGGGCCGGGGCTCGGTAGGCTCATGACACGTCTTCCGACCCGCCTGGACCGGCGTGTTTCCGCGGATTTTGGGCCTGCGTCATGCGCTGGGTCGTGTCGAAGGCTCGCAGCTCATCCGGGTGGAGTTGATGCTGCACGACGTAGCTGGATTCCTTGATCCGCCACAGCCCCTGCCCGGTGCCGAGGCTCGGGAGGAGTCTCTGTTCCGTGCCGGTCAAGCCGAGGGTCTTTCCGGTGGTGCCGACCTGGTCGGATTCCTGCCGGTAGATGATGCGAGATTCTGCATTCGCTAGGAGCGAGTTGGCGAGGGATCTCATGGCGGAGCCCTGGTCGCCGACGTTGTCGAGGTCGGTGAGCTTATGGAAGATGAGCAGGTTCGCGATTCCGTAGTGGCGGGCCAGTCTCCAGTGCGCGTCCATGCGTTTGAGGAGCGCGGGATGCGACATCAGCCTCCACGCCTCGTCGTAGACGACCCAGCGTTGTCCGCCGTTGGGATCCAACAGCGCCGATTCCATCCACGCCGAGGAACAGGTCATCAGCACCGAGATCAGCGTGGAGTTCTCCACCACCCGCGACAAATCCAGGGTGATCATCGGCAGCGTCGGATCAAAGGACACGGTCGAAGGTCCGTCGAACAATCCGGCGAGGTCTCCGGAGACGAGCCTGCGCAGCGCATGCCCGACCATGCGCCCATCTTCTGCGAGACGATCATCACCGCCTGTATCGGGGGCGAGGATGCGGTCGACGATCATCGGGAGGATCGGCACCGATGCGGTGGAGACGACCGACTGAAGGGCGATATCGATGACCGTGTGCTCCAGGGGCGTCAAGGATCGTTCGAGCACCGTCTCTGCGAGCGCCCCGATCAGATCGCGGCGACGGGAGGCGATGGTCGCCGCCCACTCGTTGTCGGAGATCCCGGCAGGACGGTACCCCTCGTCCAAGGGGTTCAACCGATTGCGGAGGCCGTGGCCGAGAACGATCGCTTTCCCGCCCACGGCTTCGGCGACCGCGGTGTGCTCGCCCTTCGGGTCACCGGGGACGTAAACGCGCCTCCCGAACGGGATCGACCTCGTGTACAGCGACTTCGCCAGCGACGACTTGCCCGAGCCGACGATGCCCGCCAGCACCAGGTTCGGGGCGGTGATGATGCCGCGCTCATAGAGCACCCAGGGGTCATAGACGAAGCTGCCTCCGGAGTACATGTCCTGCCCGACGAAGACGCCCTGAGAGCCGAGCCCACCCTCCGCGAGAAACGGATACGCCCCCTGGAGCGCCGCCGATGTGTCCTGGTGTGCGGGCACCCGGAACCCCCGATACGAACCGAGCGCCGCCGCTCCCGGCTCGCCTCCCCGCGGAAGATAGTTCGTGGAGCGTGCCTCCGCACGCTCGGCCTGAAGCTTCTGCCGAACTACTTGCCGCTGGTCGGCGTGCTCGCGGGCGATGACTTGGCGGGCGGCACGCTCACGGGCTTGGCGGGCGCGCCGCCCGGTCCCGTCCTCCACGAGCACCGTGGAGTAGAGCTTCTTCGAACGCTGGTGATCTCCCATGACCGGGGCCTTCCTGTCGCACAGCCGATACCACCGATCAGGTACGCCCGCGGTCAGATCCCGCGGCACAGCGGTAGCGCTGCCGCGACGAACGCCTGGGCCTGCTGCCCGACGAGGCGTCGCGTCTCGCACGACGCTTGGATCGCGGCCTGCTCGATCGCGGATACTGCCGCCTCGAGCTCATCCTCGGTCGTCGCGGAGACGGCGATGAGCCCGGTGTAGCGGAGGACGCCGTGTCCGCTGGTGAGGTCGGATTCCTGCTGGAGTACGTCTTGGTATTCGGCGGTCTGCTGCGCATCCTCGATCTGCCCGACCTTCTGCCGTTGCGCGGCGTCGGAGATGTACTCGGTTTTCTTCTTCCGGATGTCTCGTGCCGCCTGGTCCGAGCGCACCGGGTCGCACAGCAGCGTGAAGGCGCGGCGGATGCCACTGGAGAGCAGCACCGGGGCGAGGAATCCGGGGTAGACGAGCGAGCGCGGCCATTCGGAGATCCACAGCACCGCATGATGTGCGCTGTCGGAGCGGAGCCGGTCCCAGGTCTCCTCGACGGCGACGGGGCCGGCGGCGGCGAGCTCCTGTCCGATATCGCCGGCCCGTTCCAGGGTCGCGGCGATCGCGGGGTCGTAGGCGGAGCGCAGCATGATCGCGAGCTGTCCTGGCGTGTACCAGTCGGAGGGCTTCAGGTCGGCGGTGCGCAGCGCCGTGGTGAGGGTCTGCATCTCTTGTCGCAGCACCGCGGCAGCGCCCTTCATGCCGCCGCCTGCGGTGCGGATCGCGCGACCGGCTGCGCGCATGTCCAGGGAGAGGGAGATGGTGGAGATGTGCCGTTCTCCGGCGGGGCCTGCCCGGTCGATGAGCTCGCGGTAGGTTCTCGCGACCCAGGAGTCGTCGTCGTGGCCGTGCTCCGTCCACCACTGTGCGAGCCCGGACCCGGAGTCGGGGACGGTGCGCTCGAGCACCTGCAATCGGGCGATCCGGGTCGACCGGCATGCGGTGGAGAGGACTCTGCCCCAGGCGTGGACGCGGCGTTCCTGCTCGCCGGGGTCGAGGAGGATGAACGAGGGATGCGTGACCTCCAGCAGTGCGGTGAGGGTCTGCCCGTGCGGGTCGTGCACCATCACCGCGTCGGTCTCGGGATCCTGGTACTGGCGCAGCGGCGCCGCATCGCCGGGGAGCGCGAGCGTTCCTGCGGGGCGTGGCTTCACGACCCGCTTCCGATAGCGAGTCTGTCGCAGGGCTTGCCGGAGCAGCCAGTGGAGGGTGATGGGCACCCATTCGACGAGCTTCCTGCCGCCGACGGGCACCCAGGCGAGGCCGAGTGCGGTGCCCCAGATCGGTGCCGTATAGAGCGCGGCCGGGCCTCCCGCGTACAGGGAGGCGACGAACACGGCGACTGCGGCGCTGAGGGCGATCACCTGCGGGAGGGAGAGGCCGAGGATGATGCCGCGCCGGGTGAGTCTGGAAAACTTCACCGGGGACAGGTCGAACTCGGTCGTGGTGGAAGCGGTGGTCGCCATGAGGATGCTCCTGAACAGACGAAGAGACACGGTCGCCGATCAGGTACGCGCCCCAGAGCGCAGAAGCGGACGGTGATGCGTACCGGGCACGAGCCAGGTCGCTGGCTGACCCGTGCCGGGCATGTCGCACCACCGCCCGCATCGACGGCGGCCTCACCTCCTTTCTCTGCGTCCTCGACGGTCTGCTACTTCGGCCCGCCCGAGGGCGAAGGCGGCGGCTTCTTCGGCCCCTCCGGGGGCGGAGCTGCCGGCTTCGCAGGTGGCTGCGACGGCGCATTCGGGGTCGGTGGCACCGACCGATCCGGCGGAGGCGGAGGGTTCTGCCCGTCGCTTGCCGCTCCCGCGTGTGCGTCGGCGGAACGGCCGATCGCGGCACCGAGCTTCGGGCCGGCCTCGGCTGCGCCCTTGGCGACCTTCGCTCCGGCCACGGCCGCGATCCCGATCGGGCCTGCCGCAGCCCCGGCACCTGCGCCTCCGGCCGCCGCACCGCCGCCGGCAGCACCGGCTCCACTGCCCGCCGCGCCGCCACCTGCAGCGCCTCCGGCTCCGGCTCCGCCGCCACCGCCGCCGCCAGGAGGAGGCGGCGGAGGATTCCCTCCTCCTCCACCGCCACCAGGCGGGGGCGGGTTCCCGCCACCTCCGCCGTTGCTGCCTTTGTTGTCCTCGAGGACGCGCGGGGGCTCTTTCCCATCGGGCTTGCCGGGCATGGGCACCGGCCGGTTCATGGCCTGCTTGGACTCCTGCTCCGCGCTCATGACGTGGTACATGTCGAAGCCGACGAAGCTGATGAACTTATAGACCATGTATGGCGCGAACGCGGCGATGAACATCAACACGATGCCCGCGATCGGGTCCGCGATCGACGACAGGTCGAGGTCGATCGGGGCGTTGACCTGGTTGATCGCGACGAGGAACACGATCACGATCACGAGCTTCGAGAAGATCAGCGCGAGCACGAAGCTGGCCCACTTCCCGAACCATCCCTTCGTCGCATCCCACGAGGACCCCGATAGCGCGATCGGGGCCATCACGACGGCGACGAGGATGAGGGCTTTGCGCACTAGCAGGCTGAACCAGACGATCGCTGCCGCACAAATCGCGAGAAACGCCAGGAAAATGGTGATGATCGCTCCCGCCCCGGGCGCTGTGAGATTGATTGCGGTCAGGCCGGCGACCAGGACGCCGATCTTCCCGCCCATCTCCTCGAGGGTCGTTCCGGTGGCTTGGATGATCCCGACGCAGAGCTGATCGACCACCTCCAAGAGGGTGCCGGTGATGGTGATCACGAGGAACGAGCCGAGCACGCTCTTGGCGAGCCCGAGCGCCGCGCGAGACAGCGCTCCGGGGTCGCGGCGGATCAGCCCGGTGATCAGTTGCAGGCAGAAGAAGATCAGCATCAGGAAAATCGCGATCCCGAAGATCACGTTGTACACGCCGATGTAGCCGCCGCCGCTGATATCGACCAGGGTGGTGGAGTCGAACAGTGCCCAAACTCCCTGGAAGATCCACGACGCGGCTTGCCCGATGGCTTGCGCGAGCCAGTCGAACGGGGCCGAGATCAGCGTCGCGGCGGTCTCGCCGACCGTGTCGCAGACGTTCGAGATGATGGGGACGTCACACAGAGCCACGACACCCCTCCCTTCCTTCGAGGTGCCGGATTTTCAGGAGACGGTCTGGCCCACGGTCCAGAAAAAATTGATCAGCGTGACGCTCGCGCCGGTCACGATGGCCGCGCCGCAGGAGATCAGCACGCCGACCTTCCCGCGACTGGCGAGATGGGGATTTGAGGAATTGGATCCGAAACCCCAGACCACGGCGGACACGATGAGCGCGAGCACCGACAGGATCAGACCGATCGTCATCACGGCGCCGACGATGGTGCGCAGCGCCGCGATACCGGGCAGTCCCGAATCGTTCGGGCTGATGTCGATGTTCGCGGGCAGTGCCGCGGCGACGGTCGTGAGCGTGTCGAGGACAGCAAGCATGGTGGGCTCCTTCGCGGGCAGACGCCCCGTCCCCGGATGTGAGGAGGGGTCACCGCGACAGGTACGGACCCCGCCAGGCCGGTCAGAGCGTGTCGCCCAGGCGCAGCAAGAAGTTCATCCACGCCACCCCTGCTCCTGCCAGTGCCGCCGCTCCGAGTGCGACGAACACGCCGACCTTGCCTTTCTGTGCGGCCTGCGCGTTCCCGCTTGAGGAGGACACCGCCCAGACGGTGCCGGAGATGACGAGCATCAGCACGGCGACGATCAGCACGAAGGTGAGGAGCGCGCCGACGATCGAGATGAGTGTGGAACGGCCGCCGACGCCGCTGAGATCCGGGTAGACGTTCTCAGCGGCGACGAGGGCGAATCTGCTGGTGAGGAAGACAAGCGAATGCATATGGGACTCCTGACGCTGCGCGGGATCTGGCATCGCACAGGTACGGCCCCCGCACGGCGCCCGGTTCGGGGGTCAGGCGGCGCAGCCGGGTCCGCCGCCGGTCGGCGCGTCGATGCCTTCGACGCCGTGCTCGGCAAGCCAGGGTTCGGCGTCGATCGCGGGCTGGCCCGCGCCGCCTGGGTGAACTTGGAAGTGCAGGTGCGCGCCGGTGGAGTGGCCGCTGCTGCCGACATCGCCGATGTGCTGCCCGGCGGTGACACGATCACCTGCGGAGACTTGGATCCCGTGCGCCCACATGTGCACGTACATCGTTGCGACCTTCTTGCCGCGGATGGTGTGCTCGATCGTGATCTGCCCTGAGAAGCCATCCACCATGCCTGCGTAGACGACGCGCCCGTCTGCGAGCGCGAAGATCGGCGTCCCGTCGGGCGCTGCCCAGTCGGTGCCGGAGTGGAAGCTCGACTCCCCGGTGATCGGGTCGACGCGCGGCCCGAACCCTGATGTGCGGACGTAGGTGCCGGTGGGCAGCGGGAACACGAGCCGCGTCGTCTCGGGGATCGTCTCATCGCCCGGTGCGCCCTCGCCCGAGCCGCCGTCAGGCACTGTGAGGGCGTCGAGGATCGTGCGAGCGACGGGCTCGTAGTTCTGGTACCGATCCGGGTAGGCGCTGACCTCAACTGCCTGGGCCGCTTCGCCCTTGTCCATCTGCTGCCAGCCCGGAATATCCAAGAGCCCTCTCGGGCTCGGGAAGTTCGGGCCGTCCGGTCCGCCATAGAAGGCGCGCGCCTGGTAGGTGGTGTCCATGAGCTCGGCGACGGTGCCCCAGCCGGCCTGGGGCCGCATCTGGAAGAGGCCCAAACTGTCGTGATCGGAGGCATCGCCGTCATTGGGATAGTCGCCGCTCTCGGGATAGGTGCTGGTGTTCGCGAGCTGCCGGAGGGTGGACTCGGTGAGGGCGGCCATGAGCGCGACGAGAATCCCGTCCCGGCCTGCCCCTGCCGTGTTTCCTCCCACGGTGATGATCGTGCCGGCGTGGGTGAGCTGCTGCTTGTTCAGCATGAACCGGGTGCCGTCCTTCGTCGTCACTTCGAGTTCGTCGGGGATCGGGCCGAGCCGAATGCCGGTGGCGATGCAGTTCGCCTGGTGGATGACGGCGGGGTTCATCAGCACCCCGATGCTCAGCAGACCCAGCATCGGGGCGAGCAAGAGCGCGATGACGCCGACGGCGAGGAACTTCTTCATGCGCGCCTCCCGCTTATCGGAGGGGGTTGTCGAGCTGGGACAGGCGCAGCAGATGGCAGCGGTCGAATACTGGTTCGCAGGCGACGAACACGGTGAAGGAGACCGGGTGCGCGCTTTCGACCGGGTCGTCGTACCAGACGCCTTCCCGGTGCCTGGTGCCCTCGACGGTGTATGCGATCGTGCCCTCAGCGATCTGCCCGTCGGAGACGGCGACCGCTTCCTCCCACTGCGCGGGAACGGAGATCTGGTCGATCTCGAGGTGCTGGCGGGTGCGGTACTCGGCGAGATCTCGCCACGTCGACGCCGACGGTAGGTAGCCGTCGAGGTCGGTGATCAGGCCCGGTGTTTCGGTGCCGGAGGGGTCGGCGTCCTCGATCAGGACGCCGCGATGATCATTCGGGGTGAGGAGCGTGAACGTGTCCCAGTCGAACAGCGCCCGTGCGATGGCCCGCACATACTCCTGCGGGTCGTCCGTGCGCGGCAGCGGATCCAGCTTCGTCCCGTCGGGATTCTCGCCCGGCGTCTGCGGTGCGGTTGGCGTCGCCGGAGGCGTATCGCGATCGGTGCCGGATGGTGCGGGGCCGGTGAGGAGCCCGTAGATCCCGATCCCGGCAAGCAGCAGCAGGACCAGGCCGGTGGCGACGAGCGTGATGATGAGGCGGCGACGCCGACGTGAACGATATTCAGTTTGCGGCGAGGACATGGCGGGCCTTCCCGGGTGGTGAGCAGCGGTCAGCCGATAGGTGCGTCACCCGGTAGGTCGTCCTCGTGGTCAGCGCGTCACGCCACCGCCGGGATCCGGCCGCTCGCCCGGCGACCGTTGCTCGGCGGCGAGCTCGGCCTCCCGGTCGCGGAGGACTTCGGCCAGCGGAGACCGCTCGCTCGGGAGCGCGGCCCGTGACGGGTCGGGCTGCCAGGCGATCCGCCCGTTCTCGCCCTGCGCGCGCATCACGAGGTCAACGACCTGGTCCAGGGACGCGGCAGCGATCCGCGCCCAGCCTCCGGCTTTCTCGGCGTGCTCCTGCCCGGCCTGCTGGTTCCCATCGTCGGTCGCGGCGTAGCCGCTGTGCTGGTGATGCCAGGACGCCAACTGCGACAGCGACTGCTGCACACTCGTCAGCGCATAGTGCAGCGACCCGAGCACCTGGTAGGTATCGGCCGGGTGCTCGATATGGCGGGTCGCGTGCGCGAGGCCGCGGGCGGCTTCGCCGAGCTCAGCGGCGTCCTGCTGCGGATCAGGAAACGTTGGCATCAGCACTCTCCTGGGTTCTGGCTTCGCGGGCGGCGTCGAGGAAGACACCGGCCTGGGTGATGCTCGTCTCGACGAGCTCCCACTGCTCCGCGTCGGCGTGCGTCCCGAACACAGTCGGGTCGAAGCGGTCCCACCAGCCATGCTCGCGACGGAGCAGGTCGACGAGCTTGCGGACCTGATGCTTTTCCCGCAGCAGCGGGTCAGCGTCCTTCCATCCCTCGCGCGGGGCGGCAGCCGCAGCGTCCCTGCGGAGCTGCGTGAGACGCGCGATCGCACGATTCGCGTCATGCAGGGCATCCTTCGGATGCTCCTGCGCCCGCACCTGGGCGAGCTCGGATCCGGCCGCCTGCCGGATCGCGTCCGGCTCATCGGGGTGCGCGGACCAACGCTCGAGCAACATGAGTGCTTGGAGGAGTTTCACGCGGAGGTAGCGGCCGTTCACTTTCCCGTCGGTGTTGAGCTCGAGCAGCGCCTCCGCTGCGGCCTGCCGCAGCTCAGGATGTTCCTCGTCCGAGGCGGCAATCTGTTTCAGCTCGACGACCTGGTCGAGCTTGCCGTGCGAGTCCTGCCCGGTAACCGCTTTCGCCGCCTGCACCCGAGTCTTACGTCCCTCGCCCTTGGGCGCGCTCTGCGGTGGTGTCGAATCGACACCACCGTCACCTCCCGCCCCGCGGCCCGGCTCCCAACCGCCCTGATCCGGGCCGGTAGCGGCTCCGAACTGGGTGGCTTGCTGCTTGCGTGCGTTCTCCTCGGCGTACAGCTTCTTCAGCTCGTCGTAAAGCTCGGCCTGCTCGAGCGGCTTCAACGCCTTGCGGAGCGTTTCCTCGTCGCGGATCGCGAGGACCTGGGAGAGCTTGTCGGACACACCGTGCACGATCCAGACCGGAGTAACTCGGTAGCCGAGTCGCTTCTGCGCGGCGAGCACGCGTCGGCCGGAGATCAGCGAATACTGCTCGGTGACCGCGGGTGGATGGATGACGCCGAAGCGCTCGATCGACGCGCACAGCTCGTCGAGATCCTCCTCGACGTCGCGGCGGAAGCTGAACCCGATACTAATCTCGTCGATCGCATGCTCGAGCACGAGATGCCCGCGGCTCATGACGCACCCCCGTCTCCTTCCGTGCCGGGCTGGGCGCTGCGCCGGGACGCGGACACGAGCGCCTCGTCCCGCAACAGATCGGTGACGTCATCGCCGAGGAGCACGCGGGCGAACAACCCGTACGGCCCGCTCTTACGTTTCCCGGTTGTCGTGCCGACGACCAGGCGCACCAGTGCCGCCCAGGTCTCGGCGGTGTAGCCCAGCCGATGCGCGATGTGCAGCTCCTTGGAGACGACCTCCACCGCGGCGCTGCGCGACGACAGGCCGGTGACGCGGTGAGCAATGTAGTCGACCGCTTGCTCGACGGGGCGGGCCGGCCAGTCGGTGAGGACGAGGAACACGCACGTCGCGCGGATCACCCGGTCCACCGAATGATCTTCTCCGCCGTGCTGCACGAGGGAATGGGCGTGCGGGTGCACGTCGTAGAAGAACTCCTCATAATGCCCGGCCCGCATCGGCTCTTCCGCGGGGCGCTTCGAAGGTCGGCGGGCCTTGTCTTGGCTGGTCATGTTCCGGTCGGCGTGCACCTCGGCGGCGATGCCGAGCGCCACCGCCCGCGTGATCACCGCCCACGGATCATCGGCGGCGAGGGTGGTCGGGGTGCGCATCGCGAGGAACGCTTCGTAGGCGGCATCGGCCGGATCCCGGTGCCAGGCCTTCGCGATGGGCGTGTATTTCTGCGTGGCGTAGACCATGAGCTCGGCTGCGACCGGGCTCGACGCCCACGCGTTGTGCTCGTTGAGCTCCGTGAGTAGCGCGCGCAGGCCTTCACTCGTGGTGAAATCCGGTGCCTGGTCGTGGGGCTCGTGATGAGACTGGGGGTACATAGCGACTCCTGAGAAGAAAGATCCGTCGATGGAAGAGAGGTACGACCCTCATCCGGTCAATCGACACAGTCGCCCGCGAACGGCAGCACGGTGCCACGGCGCAGGCCGCACGAGACCGGCAGGCCCTCCCCTGGGAGGGTCTGTGCGCATCTCACGCCCAGGATTTCCGGTGCGTGATTAGGTGCTTAGAGGGTCGGGGTGTTGTCCGGCACTCGGGCGGTGCCGGGCCACGAATGGGTCATCGGCTCACCCCCGTCCTCTCGGCCACGGGCCGCATGGCCCGACCCGAGGTCGTCGTCGCAGGCTCGAGGTCGTCCTGTCGCTGTGCGAGCCGCTCGTGGAGTTGGGCGCGGCCCTCACGGATCCCGTCGAGGGCGGCCTCGTGCAGCAGGGCATTCCACTGCGCGCCCCGATCGACGACCGCGCCACCGGCACGGGCAGCAAGATCGGTCGGCCGCACCCACTGCACCCCGGCACGCTGCGCCTCCGTCTCGGCGCCTGTGGTGACGGTGGGGTCTCCGTGGGTCGCGAACCTCGACGCTTTATCATCTTGCGTGCTGCGAGTCTCCGAGCTCGTCGCGGCACGCTCTGCCTCCGCCGTGGCACGGCGGGCGGCCTCGTCACGGGTCGCGGCGGCACGGATCGGGTCCGCTCTGGTGGGGTCAGTCATGATTGGCTCCGTCCTGTTGCTCATCAGGTGCGTTCAGCCATCGGCCCACCGTGGTCGGATGCACCCCTTCCTCGGCGGCGATCTGCCGCTTCGGGACGCCCTGCGCATGCAACGCGAGTGCCCGAGCCCGCGCCTGCTCCCGGTCACCGCGCCGGGGCGAGACCGTAGGCGCCTCCTCCGCTGACCGGTCTGTCGCGGCGGGTGTCGGCGGTGCGGTCTGGATCGCTCGCGGCGCGGGCGATTGCCCTGCCTCAGTTTCGGGACTGCTCTCGATCTCGGCGGTGCTCGAGGCTCCGTTCGATGAAGGGCCGTCGCGGAGCGGCTCGCCGGGCGGGGTGGCGTTGCGGGTGAGTTCGACGGTGAGATGCGTCATCGCCAGCAGCACCAGCGGCGGCACCGACGCGACCACGGCTGCGATCACGGCGGGCACCCGGATATCGGAAGCGACGACGGCGTGAGTGACGTTCGCTGCGACCGACACGCCGGCCCCGGCCGCGAGCAGCAGCCAGGCGAACCGCCTCGCGGCGGGAGCCGAGTTGCGGAGAGCGACGACACTGATCGTGGCCTCCAGAATCACGCCGTCGACGATCAACGGCCACACCCACGCCTGCCCCGACGGGATGCCGGACAAGACGGCAAGATCCATCAGGGTGGTGAAGGAGAGCCAGAACGCGCCCAGTGCCAGCAGGATCGTCCCCGTCACCGCGAGCACGATCACCAGCCTCGTCACTCCGGCCGCAGGCTCGCCCCGGCGCGGTGCGTGCTCGAAGGGGGCCGGGGCGTGCATGAGGGCTACCTGCCCATCCCCGTCAGATCGCTGGAGGCGCCCGTTCTCGATTCGGCCGGGTCGGGGGCGATGCTCGCGGTGCGGTGCGCCGACCGGATGGTCGCAGCGATCTCCCGTGCGTCCAGCGCGGTCGCGAGGGCGGCGGGCTCGAGCACGGCGTGCGTTTCCGCCTCGGTGAGGCCGGCCTCGACCAGGCGGCACGCGGCCCAGAACAGGCCAGCGTTCCGGTTCCCCTCGGGCAGCCGCGCGACCCAGGCCACGAGGCGCTCGGCTCCGGCCCCGCCACGAGCCGGAGCCGCGGTCGTGCTGGCCGGGGCCGGTGACGGGGTGAGGAACTCACGGATCGCGTCGGCGTCGATCGGGCGGGGACTGCGACCCGTCGCGATTAGCTCGTAGCGGCGTGGCCCGTGATCGGTGGTGACGATGGAGGGCGGGGCGATGATGTAGCCGCCGAGCCCTCGGAAATCCAGATGCGCCGTTCCGCGTGCCCAGGACCGTTGTTCACGGGCTGGATCGGTTGGGTAGTACAGATGGATGCCGCCCGCCGGGGAACGTACGGCCTGCGCCCATCCGCTGATCTGCCCGGAGCGGTGCAGGGTCCGCAGCAGCGGGAACCCGGTCCCGATGGCGTGCACGTCCACGTCCAGCACCTCAACTCCGCGGCCGGTAGCGATCCCGATGTTCGCCTCCGGAGTACGGCGCCACCACCGTCGAACCTGTCGCAGATCGGTAGTGGCGCGGTGGAAGCCACGCTTAATGAGCGGGTTCTTCTCGCCGGGCACGCACGGGAAAATCGGGATGCCCGCCTGCGCATACGCGACCGCGGCGTCCGCGAGCGTGCCGGGAAGTTTCGGGGGGATCGGCCGGCCGGTAGGGTCAAGACGAGACACCCGAATCACCCCCTTTCCGATGACGTCGCAGGAGCTCTGCGGCCCGCGTACGGCGTCTTCCAGAAGGTGCGGCAGCGGTGCTGCCGGGGCTTGGGGAGAGTCCGCTCGCAAGCATTCTCTGAGGCCTCCACCCTTACCCGGCCAGGGAAGCCCTGGCGAGGATTCCGGAGCGGTCTGCGCCGAATCGTCAAGGATCTGCGCCGCATCGTCAAACCCGCCAGGCTCCGCCTCCCCGGAAGTCGTGCCGGCGCGTGCTAGAGGTTTCGTTCCGGCCCCGTCTCGGGTGCGCGCGGTTCGGGACCGTCCGCGGGAGGATCCAGGTGCTGTTCCCGTTCGGCGAGCAGCTCGCTCAGCAGCACGCCCCGCTCGAGCCGGGTCAGCGGCTCGGGCGCGCGGGCGAGATCGCTGGGGAGCGCACCGATGCGGCCGGTGCCCGTGACCGTCTCGTTAATGTGCGCGAGCACCGTCGCCGGGTCAGCCACCTCGGTGTCGTGTTCGAGGATGCGGGCGATCTCGCTCAGCGCGGCGCTATCGTGCTCGAGCGGCGGGAACCCGGCCGAGGCCATCACGCCCTCGCTTCCAGGGATGGGACCGACGACGACCCGGAACTCGCCTGTGCCGTCGGGACCGGTCGCTTCGTAGACGCCGGACGGGAGCCAGGCATGCGCTTCCGAGGCCGGCCCCGCATACAGTTCGACCCCGGATGGATCGTCGGGATCGATGACGCGCACCTCGGGATCCGCGGCGGCGAGGAGTGCCTCGAGCTGTGCTGCCTGTTCCCGTTCGATCGAGATCCCGAGGGTCGGCTGTTCGGATTCGACGATGGAGCGCAGCGTGTGGAGTGCGATCAGGTCGGCGGGAACCCAGTCGCGGTGGAACTGCTCGGGCAGGTACGTCGTGCGCGGCCCGCCCGCTGTGAGGAGTTCCCGGAGGGTGTGGTCGCGTCGGAGGGCTGCAGCGGTGAAGTCGGATCGCCATTGCGAGTGATCCCATGCGAACCGCATGTCTTCGACTTCGCCTTCGAATGATGGCGCGATGGTCACGAGGTAGTCCTCCTTGCGCGGCTCGACCGGGAGCGGGTCGCGGTCGAGGAGATCGATGAGCCCGTCCCGCACGCGTTCTGCCTCGTCGATCCGTGCCTGACTGGTCTGCGCATGCTCGAGCTGTTCGAGCCGCGCCAGAAGATCCGGCAACTGGGCAGCCTGGACTGCGAGCTCCAAGCACGCGTCTCGCCATTCCTGCACCTCGAACTCGAACGCGTCCTCGTTGAGCGACCCATCCGCGCGGCGATGATCGTCTTCGGACGGGAACGGCGGGAACATGCGGGCGACGATCTCTGGAACCCCCGAGTCCTCGAACGGTGCCCACTCCGGCGACGGCACCGCCCCGGACGGCGAAGCGGCAGTCGATTCGCTGCGGGAAGCCCAGGAGAGGACGTGCGCCACGTCGTCGCCGAAGTCTTCGCCGAACACGCGATCCCCGTCCGTGCGGAGCTGCTCTGGCGGGCCTGCGATCTCTTCGATCAGCACTTCGTTCACCAGGTGGTCGGCTTCGGGTTGGGAACGGGCGAGGACGTCGAACTCGATCGTCACGCGATGCGAACGCAGCGGTGCCGGTTCGGACGCGGGCGGGAGGGTCGGATCTGACATGGGCATACTCCTTCGATCAGGGACCAGGGATTCAAGCGGCGACCAGGACCGCTGAAGCACAGGCAGCCCCTTCCGGATTACGTGATTCGCGTCGGCCCGGTCGAGCCGACGGACCAGATCTGCGGCGTACGGTCAAGAATCTGCGCCGCATCGTCATCCCCACCCAGCCGGGCCGGGCGCCGGCCGAGACGATGCGGGGGCCGGGGACGTGGCGTCGGTGTCGGCGGCGAGCGCCTGCTCGCGATCATGCAGGGCCTGCTGCAGGTGGCGATTCACGACGGTATGGTTCGTCCCGTCGACGCCGCCGGTGATTGGCACCTGGTGGAACGAGTACGACGGATACGGGCTTCCCGCACGAAGCGCCTCCAGCCAGTCGTCGACGTCCTCGGGCAGAGCCCAGTCCTGTGGCGGCGGCTGTTCCTGCAGGAACTCGGTCGCGCCCACGTACAGGTTGATGTCGGCGAGCATCTCGTGAATCGTGAGGGCGAGGCTGCGCGCCAACGTCACCGGGTTCCGGTCCGCGATTACCGTCGGCTCAACGTCCGGGTCATCAGACCAGATGATCACCCCGAGATACACCGATCGCTGCGGGCGTTCTTCCTCTGCGTGCATTTCGCTCGTCGTCATGGTTCCTCCGCTTACGGTGCTGGCTCGCCAGATGACGGCCTACCTCTCAGGTAGGGCACCGCCCGTGCGCCGCGGCCACTGCGGGCCGGTCACTATTCCATGCGGGAACGGATGAGCGGGACGTAGCCGGCGTTCTTCTCGAACGCGACCACCCGAAACCCTGCGGCTGCTGCTGCCTGCACGGTGGTGCCCGAGCCCGCGAACGGCTCGAGGACGACACCTCCGACCGGGGCGACGAGGGCGACCAGCCAGCGCATGAGCGCGAGAGGCTTCACCGTCGTGTGTGAAACGCCGTAGGCGCGGGGCCGCTCAGAGGCGGTGGGCTTGTGCTCGAACCGGAAGATCGGGAACTTCCGCGACAGCGACTCGCCCTGCCACGTTCCGGTCAGCACATCCAGCGCGTCGGCCTGCCCCGGATCGAATGCCACGTTCGTAGGCCACCGCTCGTCGGCGAATCGGCCACCGTCGATGTTGATGCCGCCGACGCCGTGCTCGAGGACGTTGCCGACGATGCTGTCCGACAGTGGTTTGCGGGCGATGATAATCGGTTCGAACGCGGGGCGCAGTGCTGTGCCCCACCCTTCCCAGCGTGCAGCTTCCTCGGTGACCGGGGTGCCCTTGGACAGCACCGAACGCGTTGCGCCGAGGACGCCCTCGTGCTCACTGTGCTGCACGATCCGGTCTGCACGCTGCACGCCCAAGTGCTTGTCGATTGCGTGCGAGAGATCCATGCTCTTGGGCATCCCGGTGGTGTGCAGCCATGCAATCTGGTCGCGGATTTCGAAGCCTGCGTTCTCCAGGCCGCGCACCATGCGATGCCATGTGCGTGCACCGCCGAATGCGGCAAGATGCGCACCCGGCTTCAACGCCTGCAGCGCACCCGCAGCCCACTCGCCGCACCACGCTTCGAACACCTCCGGCGGCGTCATTCCCGCCGTGTCGAGATGCGGGAGCGACTCGCGGAACCCGGCCGCGTCGTCCCAGGCCTGCCCGTTGAAGTTCAACCCGTACGGCGGATCCGATACCAGCGCGTCGGCGCCGGCCTCGGGCAGCAGTCGCAGAAGCTCGACCGCGTCACCGTGGTAGAGCGTGACGCGGCCATCGGTGAAGGCCGGGGACGGAAGGGCGGCGGCGCCCGGGCCGGGCGACGTGGGGTCTGGCATGACGAGGGCTCCCTGCTGTTCGGGGCCTGTTCGCCGCCGTGTGCGACGATCAGGATCACCCAGCAGGTACGGGCCGTCCCAGCATTCCTGAGCCCACGTCGCGGCACCCCCGAACAGCCTGGAAACAGAGAAGCTACTCCGCCTCCCCGCATCCCACGAGCGAACTGCGCGACCCTGAAATCCCGAGCTCCGTTCTCCCACACACGATCGGCTATCAACGAGCACCACGTCCGATGAGCATCCAGGAGTCGACAGCACCAAATCACCGGGCCGGCGACGGAAGCTCGGAACGACAACGGTCAGCGGTACGGTAGAAGTTCGCGTAGGTACTGGGCGCGAGTCCGTACCGTTGCTTGAACGACCGCGAGGCGACCGCCGGGTCAGGCCAGCCGACGGACACTCCAGCTTCGCCGACCGTGAGATGTGTAGATGCGAGGAGCTCCGCCATCCGATCCGCCCGCAGCTGGTTCAGGAAGGCTCCTGGCGATACGCCAACCTGGGTGCGGAACAGCCGGGTGAGTTGTGAGGTCGATAGCGAGACGGCCCGTGCTAAGGAATCGATCCGCCACGGAGCGCTCAGATCCGATCGCAACAGCGATAGCGCAGTGAGGACTTCACGACTTGGCACCGCATCCGCTATTGCGGCACAGGAAGAACGTGTGCCCGCAAGTCGTCCGAGTGCATCAAACACCTCAGCCACCCCAGCCAGGAGTGCGAAAAAGTTTGAGTCGTTATTGGGAGGGCGAGCAAGCTGCAAAAGCAGCGGAGCGAGATCTTGCGTGCTCGTCGCCGCGAGCTGCAGTGATTGCAACCCGGTATCGCCGTCGAGTGCCTGATGTAGGTGATGCACGAGTGGATGTGCGTTAGGGAGCCAACGGACTTGATCGGTTAGATACTCCGGATTGAGATACAACGTAATCGTTCGAGCGTGCCCAAATGGAAATCCTGAGCACGCCATCTCAGCTGGGACTACCAATATCGTGCCCGTGTTGAGGGTCACCGAGTCTCCAAAGGAGGAGACTCTTGCCCAACCTGAAATTCCGAAGATGACCTTTACTGCTTCAGCAATAACTGGACCCGAGGGAGCATCTGCGTGCTGCTCGCGGACTGTTAGCGGCGGACCTTGGCTGCTAAACAATTCAGATGCTGTCAATACCACCACGCTCGGCTCCTACCCCGGACAACTGCTTTACCATCGCCTCAACCGCTGGGTCTTGTGACGAGTCATAAACACTTGCAGAAAGCGTGATGACTGGAGCAAAATGTCAAACCAGCTCAGGGTTCCGACCGAAGTATTTGATTCTCCTGTAGAAGCAAGAGCGGCGGTATTCATGTCTTCCACTCTTCCGCGGGTGGCGGCTCAAATCATCGCTCAGTCGGGTGAGACCGGGTCACCCGGACGGGTGATCCGAGGAATTCCAGCCTGGAACTAGGGTGTTTGTATGCACATTCGCCAGGCTGAAATCGACGACGCAGAAGAGTTGGCCCGCCTACTGAACAGCATCATTGCCGAAGGTGGAAAGACCGCGATCGATACTCCGCTGTCCGGCCCCGAGTTCGCGGAATGGTTCATCACCGGCTCCCACTGCATCAGCTGCCTCCTAGCAGACACTGACGAGGGGATCCTCGGCTTCCAGGCCCTTGAGCGCTTCCATGCGGACCTGCCGAACGACATGGCGGACATCGCCACGTTCGTTACAGTCAGTGCGAGAGGATTGGGCCTCGGCCGGAGCCTGTCACATGCTACTGCAGCCATCGCAGAGGGAACCGGAGTACAGCGCATCCGTGCCGTGATTCAACGCTCGAACGAGGACGCTATCCGCTACTACCGCTCGGTCGGATTCCACGACGACACGGCCAATAGGACGAGTAGCTCAGTCGCCTTGATACGGCCTACAGGACTCGGGGTGACGCTGAGAATGTCAAGCCCTAGTGATTTTCCGTCTAGGCTTCGAGATGACTGATGGGCTTGACTCGATGACCCCTAACGCGAGGGAGCGTTCCAGCGGCGTGTTAGGGCCGGCCGTCATTGGAGAAGACTTAGATCCAGTTGCACATAACCGTGTCGCATGGGATCGTCTCGTTGACAACGAGATCGAATGGTCGCAACCGGTCGACACTCAAATCATTGAACGCGCGCGCGAAGGCGACTGGTCTGTGGTCCTCATCGGCCATGAATCCACACCGCGCAATTGGTTTCCGCCAGAGTTGGTCGGCGTGCGCGTGCTCTGCCTCGCTTCTGGTGGAGGTCAGCAGGGGCCTATCCTCGCAGCCGCGGGCGCCACCGTAACGGTGTTTGACAATTCTCCCAGGCAGCTTGCCCGTGACGACGAGGTCGCCGCACGTGAGGGGCTTGAGATTCACACTGTTCTGGGCGATATGCGGGACCTCAGCGCTTTTGACGACGACGCGTTCGACATCATCGTCAACCCCGTGTCGAACGTGTTCTGCCCCGACCTCGCTCCGGTCTGGGCAGAGGCGTTCCGCGTCCTCCGGCCCGGCGGACTGCTCCTCACCGGGTTCATGAACCCCAATGTCTACCTCTTCGACGAAGTGTCGCTCGATCAACAAGAGCTCGTCGTGCGCCATCGGCTTCCCTTCAGCTCACTCGACCTCTCGGAATACGACCGGTTGCGCGCCTACGGAGATGGCCCCATCGAATACAGTCACTCGCTGACCGAGCAGATCGGCGGGCAACTGTCAGCGGGTTTCATGCTCACCGATCTCACTGAAGCGCCACATCACGCAGACATCACTGCGCAGTATTTCCCGGCCTACATCGCCACCCGTGCGATCAAGCGGTGAGAAACCACAATTGTGTCGACCGTCGCGAACGCGCCCTGGTCGTCGCGTCCACTTTCGTGATCGGGTCGCGCGCTCTCCAGTCGGTTAGTTCGCACGCCATAGCACTCCTGCTGACGTTGGAAGTGCAGCATTAGGAGTCGAGTCGAGAAGCGATGCCGTCGACGAGAAGACCCACGCCTCGTTCGAAGAGTCGATCCAGATCGAGCTCATAGCCAGATCCGACGAGCGATCGCAGGCCAGCATGATGATCCCGGTAAGTCAGATCCCGGAGCACATCCATGCGCTCCTCGACCCACGTGTCGGCGTCAACCCCGGAAGCAGATTCGGCCTCAGCCTCCGGCTCGAGCAGGACGGCCATGCCGCGTATCTGCGTGAACAGGAGCAGGTGCGCCTCGAACGCCTCCTCGGAGCTAATGCCGGCCTGCCCCAATGTCTGGATCGCCCATTCTGCGAAGGATAGCGCCGCGGGGAGGAGCTGCGGGCGGGTCACTGAAAGTTGCGGTGCGAGCCACGGATGACGGCGGAAGACCCGCCAGAGCTCCCGGTGACCCTGGATCAGCCGATCTCGCCAATCGCCGTTTCCGGCCACGGGGGACCATTCTCCGAGGGCGTACTCCATCATCCGCAAGACGAGGTCTTCTTTGCTGGTCACATGCCGGTACAGCGACGTCGGCTGGGTTCGCAGTACATGAGCGACTCTGCGCATCGAGAGCATCTCCACACCTTCGTTGTCGGCGATCGCGATGCCCGCAGCCGTGATCCGCTCGACGTTGAGTGGTGCAGCTCCCTGTACTGCAGACTGAGTATGTCGGTTCTTCGGCCGACGGGTACGAAGGCGGGCCGCGCCGCCGTTGCGATCTCCCGCCACGACGGTTCCGACCCCTGGCACGGGGAGCGCGAGTCCTTCGGCGCGCAACAGCGCGTGCACCCGGCTGGCCGTGGCGATGGCGACGTGCCGGGTTCGCATGATCTCTCGCGCAGAGGGAAGCTGCTCTCCGGGCAGCAGGGCACCGGAAACGATCTGGTCGCGCAGTTCAGCGGCAATAGTCGTCGACGAGGTGCTCATCTCTTCATCCTGTACTAGAACACCGCCGATCGGCAAACACCGCGATCATCATGATCTCCCTGCCCAGGGATACCAGCTGTACTAGTACGCGATTGCTCGTTCTACTCGGGGGTTCCTAGGGTGGCGGCATGACTGAGCAACGAATACTCATCTCGGGTGCAAGCATCGCTGGGCTGGCTTGTGCGTACTGGCTACGCAAGTACGGCTTCGCGGTTACGATTGTTGAAATCGCGCCAACGCCACGGCAGGGCGGGCAGGCGGTGGACCTGCGTGGAGCTGGGCGCACAGTGATCGAGCGCATGGACCTGCTCGAAGATGCCCGCAGCATCTGCCTTGACCAGGCCGGCATCTCCTGGGTCGACGAGCGCGGCCACCCACGCGCAGCGATCAGATCCGATGACTTCGATGGGGAGGGATTCATCTCCGAGATCGAGATCCTTCGGGGAGATCTCGTCGATCTGCTCTACCGTGAACTCGACAGCGAGGTTGAATACCTCTTCAACGACACAATCACGGGGCTCACCCAGGACGCCAGCGGCGTGGAGGTCGTCTTCCGCCACGCGCCAGCACGTCGCTTCGACCTCGTCATCGGCGCCGACGGCCTCCACTCGGCCGTGCGTGCTGCGACTTTCGGGGCTGAAGAGCAATTCGTCAAGCCTCTCGACCTGTACACGGCATGGTTTACAGCCCCCGCGTTTGACGACCTAAACGGTTGGTACCAGACGTACAACCGTGCCGGCGGGCTCGTCGCCTCCGTCCGGCCGGGTAGGGTCAGGACGGAGTCCAAGGCAGCGCTGAGCTTCCGCCTGCGCCGAGGCGAGATGATCCGCCACAACCGACATGACCGCCTCGCGCAGGTTGCGCTCCTCGACGAGCGTTTCGCGGACGCCGGCTGGCGAACGCCCCAGCTGCTCGAAGCCGCCCGCACGTCATCAGACTTCTCCTTCGACGTTATGGGTCAGGTCGACCTCGACCGGTGGTGGAATGGCAGGGTTGCGTTGATTGGCGATGCGGCGGCGTGCCCGAGCCCGTTGAGCGGGCTGGGCACCAGCGTCGCCCTCGTCGGGGCTTACGTCCTGGCAGGAGAACTCAGTACCGGGGCGGGGCATGTTGCCGCGTTCGAAGCCTACGACCGGATAGTGCGCCCCTATGCCGAGGGTGCCCAGCAGCTCGCGGGCGGCACGGGAGGATTCGCCCCGATGAACGACCTCACCATCCGTCTTGTCCAAGCATCGATGTCCTGGGCTACCCGCTGGCCGATGCGAGGATTCATGCAGAAGCAGTTCAACAAATCCACCGACATCGAGCTGCCACACTATCCTCGGGCCGGTCTCAACGTATGACGTTGCGGTCGTTGGGGACGAGATGTCACTCCCTAGCGACACCGACTGACGCCCTCGAACTCCAACGCCGGTGTTCCCGTCACACGCTTCCAAGCCGGATTCACCGTGGGCGCAGCCATTGGGGATCACTCGCATATCCGACTAAGGCACAGTGCGCAGATGCTGACTCGTATGTTCCGGGCGCGGCGGCGGCCCAGGTCTACAGCCGAGGGGTGCTGAGGACAAGGCCCTCACTAGGGTCGTCTCACTCTCGCGGGTGAGGCGGCACATTCGCTCCTGTCGGATAATGGCGTTGTGATGAGCGATCGCGAGTTTCCCAGCCGGCTGCGCCGGCGAACCGTGTCAGGGGAGATTGTCGCTGCCACGATCATGATCGTTCTCGCTTTGCCTTTGACGGTTGTGGGCCTGCTACAAGCGGCACCCGAACCGCTAAGCCACGGGCAGTTCACATGGATTATTACCCTCCTCGTATTGCTGCATGTGACCGGGTTCTTCTGCACCGGGCGTCCGATCGCGGCGTTCGTCGGTGGATCGGTGCTAATGCTCCTCCTCGCGTTCACGATCGTTCCTGGCATCGGTAGCGCAGCGCTCCTGCCGTCAAGCGTCGCCTACCTGTTGTTGCTGTGGCGTTTGGCCTCGAGCCAGAACCGCCGGCACTCGCTCGGCGCCCTGATTACTGGCCTACTCGGGGTCGGCCTCATCACCGCGGCAAGCGCAGTGCAAACCGCTTTCAGCGATCGCATGACGTTGTTGTTTGAGACGGTAAGCCTCATCGCCGCGATCCTTGCGGCGTGGGCTCTCGGTGCGCTAGCACGCCAGTCGCGTCTCGCAGAGTACCGGCGAGCTCAAGAATCGATGCAACATGCTGTCAGCGAAGAACGGGCGCGGATCAGCCGGGATCTTCACGACGTCGTGTCGCACTCGCTAACGGTGATGATCGCCCAGGCAGAGGCCGCTCGTATTGTGACCGAATCCAGCGCCTCCCGCAACAGTCCGGAGGCCGATGCCGCGTTCGAGCGCGTCGCGGAGACCGGACGCGAGGCCATGCGTGGCCTGCGCAGCATGATCCATACGCTCGGAGATCCTGACGCAAGTCCGCTGACACCGGTCTCCGGGGTCGATGCGATCGCCGGGCTAGTCGAACACGCCAATAGTGCTGAGCATACGATTGAGCTGACTGTGCAGGGCACCCCGCGACGCTTGGCGCCTGACGCCGATCTCGCGGCATTCCGCGTTGTCCAAGAGGCGGTCACCAACGCGATCAGGCATGTCCGGCCACCGATGCGAATCGACGTCAGCCTCGACTGGCAGAAAACGGAGACCGTTGTCACGGTGGGTGACGACGGCGGACAAGGTCCTCTGCGCCGAGCGGCAGACTCGCACGGGACCGGGTTGATCGGCCTTGTCGAGCGGGTACGGCGCGCGGGCGGCGACCTAGACCTTCGGAAGGGGCATGGTTGGCGCGTGCGCGCGACACTGCCCGTTGAGGAATCCTCATGAACAGACCGATCTCGGTGCTGCTTGCCGACGACCAGGTGCTACTGCGTGAAGCGCTCGGCACGGTGCTCGGCGCCGACCCTCGCATCGAGGTCGCAGGTGGTGTCGACGACGGAGCGGCAGCCGTGTCGTTTGTCCTGTCGCATCGCGTCGACGTGGTCCTCATGGACGTGCGGATGCCGGGCATGGACGGCATCGCAGCCACTGTCGAGGTTCTCAGAGTGAGCCCGCAGACCAGGGTACTGATCCTCACGACCTTCGACTTGGACGAGTATGTGTTCGGCGCGATCCAGGCCGGTGCCAGTGGCTTCCTCACAAAGGATACGCGACCGCCAGATCTGTGCGATGCGGTGATCCGAGTCGCTGAAGGAGACGCCGCGGTTGCCCCGCGCGCCGCGGCGTCACTGCTGCGACACGTGCGCCGCCAGGTGCTGCCGTCCGACGGACTCCTCGACGCGCTCACACCGCGCGAGTGCGAGGTGTTCGCGCTGCTGGCACGCGGGGCCTCTAACGCTGAGATCGGTTCGAAGCTCTACCTCACCGATAACACTGTGAAGACACACGTGAAGGCCGTACTCGCGGGTCTGGGGCTCTCCGATCGCATCCAGGTCGTGATCTGGGCGTACGAGAACGGCCTTGTGCAACCGGGCGACAGTTCAGCGGTTGGTGAAGATCACCCGCTCAGGTGAGCCGCTCTCGCCTGCCGGAGCGATGATCTCGGCCGTCTCTCTCGGAAGAGTAGATGCCATGAACGCCACTGCTCTTCCTCGGACAAGTACGCCGGAATCCCGCGTGCGGGCTTTGCTCTGGCTTGGCACTGCGCTCGGCGTCCTCATGCTCTCAGCGAGTCTGGTGTGGTTGGTCGCGCCAGAGCTCAGCCCCTACGCTGCTCGTCCGAACCCGGCGCCGATCCACCATTTGTTCAACAGCACTGCCCTCGGCCAGATTGCCGCTGCTGCGCTCCAAGCATGCGTCGGCGCAATGGCGTCTGCAGTCGGACTATCAGCGCTGTTCGGCAGGCACGGCATGACTCCGCTGTTGAGCGGCGTCGCCATTGCCATTGGCATGGCGTGCGCGGTCGGTCTGACTGGCCTGCGCGGACTCGCCATCGCCGGCTATACGCTCGCATACCTACTGCCCCTGATCCTTCTCGCGCTCGCCGTGTTCGCGATGAGGACGCCCGCAATGCGCGTGTTCGCCACACTCGCCGGTCTTTCCGTGATGGGCGTCCTGCTGCTCGGACCGACCCCGCTTCGCTCGTTGTACTTTGACTTCGCCGTGGATCTGCTCACCGTACGTTCTGTCACGCCACTGGTCTTAATGCTGTTCGCGGGGATCTGGTTCCTGGTCGGCGCGTCATTTCTGTACCGCACTCCGGGAGCGGCCGGGGTGTTTGTGCTTCGGCACCGTGTCGCCATCACGGTGATCGCGGCGTGCTGCGCGCTGCCGTACGTCATCGCGCGGCTCAGCTGGCTGACGCCATGGCCACTTTTCGGAAACCCGCATGAGTCGGACGACCCCTCTCTGACATTCGCCAACGGTCTCATCCTCGGCTCAGCGATGCTCGCTGGAGGCGTCTTGACGCTCGGACTCATCCTGCCGTGGGGCTCGCGGGTGCCTCGCTGGTTCGGCCGTGTCGGAGGTAGGGCAATCCCCACGGGGGTGGCCGTCGTTCCCGCACTGACCGTGGCCGTCCTATTCACCGCTGCTGGACTCGACTCTCTGTTGCTCGCGGGTGAGTCGCCTACTGGGATCGCGATACCTCTGCTGACCACGGCTTTAGTCTTCCCGTTCTGGCTTTGGGGGCCACTTCTGGCGCTCGCGACGTGGGGATATGCCCTGCACCGCCGAGCCGAGAACGTATGACCTCGCGGTCCACCACGACTTGGAAAGAAAGAGAATGCTTCAACAAACTTCTGAATCGAATCGAGTGGAGACTCGAGGGTCGACCGTGAGCTGGGCTGCTCTCGGGCTAGGGGCCGCCGTCGGCGTCCTCGCGCTCCTGCACTCGGCCGCAGACTATGTCGCAGTCAACTCGCCGAGCTGGTTTGTCCTGGCAGGCATCGTCGTCGCTGTTCTGGCCCGTGTATTCGCACGGACGACGGGGCAGCGCTACGCCGGGCTGCTCATCGCGACGGCACTGCTGCTGCCGACCGCGTGCACGCTGTTGCTCCTGCATCTGCTGCGAGCGGTCGGGGCGATCCCGTTCCCAGTGGATCCGATCTCCGCCTGCGTTTCGCTCGGGGCCGCAATCGCGCTTTTTAGCCTGTGGTTCTTACCGAACCCGCTCAGACCCGGACGCGATCTGCGCGTACCAGTGCCTGCCTGGATGCCCCTCATCGGGATCGCCGCGTCGCTCGTCTATCCAACACTCAAGACGCTCTGGGCGTTCGGGATCGACGTTGCGGCCCCGCCTGACACGGTAGGCGTCGTCGATGCGACCTTCTATATAACGGTGGCAGTATCCCTCGCCGCGGTACCGGCGCTCGTGATCGCCATGCGCTGGTGGAATCGCCCCGCGCCGAAATGGGTGCGACCTGTCGCTCTGATCGGCGGCCTCCTCCTGCTATCCCTCGGCGTCTCAGGGCTGTGGGGCGTGGCGCGGAGCCCCGCCGACGATCCCGCTACCGGCCTGCTCGTGTACGGCGGATGGTTGGTCTGGGGCATGACGACACTGGCGACCGCAGGAAGGCTCTCACCCAAGAATCACAAGACACGCTGACTACTCCAAGCACACCAACAAGAAGGAAGACATGCACATGAACGAGACCATCCAGACTTTCCGCGTCGAGATCGCGGAGGCCGCCGTCGCAGACCTCCGCTCACGCCTCGCGAACGCCCGATTCGAGCATCCGCTTCCAGTCGATGATCGCAGCACCGGCATCCCGTCGTCCGAGCTCCAGAGCCTCATCGCGCGCTGGGCCGAGCACGATTGGCGCGCCACCGAGGAACGCCTGAATGCCCTGCCGCAGATCATCACGAGCATCGACGGGCAGAACATCCACGCGGTACACGTGCGGTCGCCGCATCCGGAGGCGACACCGCTGCTGCTGATGCACGGCTGGCCGGGATCGTTCCTCGAGTTCGAGAAGTTGATCGGGCCTCTGACCAATCCGGTCGCGCACGGCGGCGATGCGGCCGACGCGTTCGATGTTGTGGTCCCGTCACATCCAGGGTTCGGCTTCTCTACGCCACTGGTCGGACACGACTGGAAACGCGGCGACATCGCCGCGGTGATGCTCGAGCTGATGACTCGACTCGGCTACGACCGGTTCGCCGTGCAAGGAGGCGATGTGGGCGCGGGTGTCGCTCCCGAGATCGGACGGCTCGCCCCTGAGCGCGTGATCGGCGTGCATGCGAACGGGTCGGTGGGCTCATTTGTCGGCGAGGTCGATGAGGAAACCGCAGCGGCGTTGACTCCGATCGAACAGGATCGGATGCGACGGGTCGGCGAATTCATGCAGAGAGAGTTCGGCTACATCGCGATCCAGTCGACACGGCCGGGACTGATCGGTGCGATGCTCACGGACAGTCCCGTCGCCCAGTTCGCGTGGATCCATGACAAGTTCCAGGAATGGACGCACCCCGCAGATGTACCGGCTGCTGAAATCGTTGGTGAGCAGTTCCTGTTCGACAACGCGTCGCTGTACTGGTTCACGGCGACGGGCGGGTCGGCGGCGTACGTAGGTTATGCGCAGGATGCAGGTTGGGGCGCAGAACCCTCAAGCTCCGGGGTGCCCACTGCGGTGATCGTGTTCGCGCACGACGTCGGACTGCGCTTCGCGGAAGAAAAGGCGAACAACATCGTCCGCTGGACGGATGTCGAAGAGCGCGGCGGACACTTCGCCGCACTCGAGGAACCCGATTTGCTGCTGGACGATGTAAGGGAGTTCTTCCGGCCGCTGCGGTGAGCACGGCACACAAGTGACATTGTGGGGCCAGGGCCTCCGTTCAGAGGGGATACGTCAGATGCACGCTTGGTTGTTCGCAACAGCGTTTGTGCTCTACACCGGCGACTATGTAATCGCGGGCGTCTTGCCTGAGCTTACGAATGATCTCGGTGTTACCGAGGGGCAAACCGGGCAGCTCGTCGCGGTATCCTCATTGACGGTCGCCCTGGCCGCACCGATTGCGACAGTGGTCCTTGCCCACGCCTCACGTCGGCGCCTGTTCGGATTCGCACTGTTGGTCTTCATTTTCACCAAATCCACAGCAGCTGTAGCTCCGTCTTTCGCCGTGCTGATGATACTGCGGGTTGTCGCGGCGATGGCTCTGTCGCCGGGCAAGCGCTGGCACTCAACACCTCCGGGACCTACCTCGGCGTCTCTATGGGAGCCGCGATCAGCGGTGTTGCCATATCCGGGCTCGGGATAGCTGCACTTCCGCTCATCGCCGCGGCGTTCGCGCTCGAAGCACTCATCCTGCTCGCTCTCGCACGCCGAGCGAACCTGGCCGGGTAGGAAGCTCGACAAGAACAAGTACGGGCTGAACTTCAAAGGACTCGTTGTGCATCCCGTGGTCGGGCTCGCAGACGAGCTTGATCCTATGCGGCGCACATTGCAAGCGTCACGTTCTGCCCGCCGAACCCGAAGGAGTTGCTGACCGCGCTTCGTACTGACTTGCGGCGAGTCTCCGAGACCACGTCCAGATGAATCTCGGGGTCGATGTTCTGCAGGTTGGCGGTTGCGGGAATGACATCCGATTCAAGGGTTCGTGCCGTGATGATTGCTTCGAGGGCTCCGGCCCCTCCGACCAGGTGGCCCAGCGCACCTTTCGGAGCCGTGACGTTCATGCTTTCGCCGAACACTGTACGGAGCGCCTGCGCTTCGGCGCGGTCGCCGATGATCGTTCCGGTCGCGTGGGCATTCACGTGGTCGACGTCGTTCGTTGTGAGGACGCCGACTGTGAGTGCCTTGTGAATGGCGCGGATCTGGCCGGTTCCGCTCGGTTCGGTGCCGGTGATGTGATGCGCGTCCGAGGTGATGCCCCACCCGGCAAGCCATGCGTGGACGCGCCCGCCACGCGCGGCAGCATGGGTTTCGCTTTCAAGGATCACGATGCCGGCACCCTCGCCGAGTACGAAGCCTCGGCGCTCGGCGTCGAACGGCCGGGAGAGCCGCTCCGGAGGGCCGCCGTCCGGTTTGGCGAGAGCTTGCGCTTGGGCGAAACCGGCGAGGGTCAAAGGTGTGATCGCCGCTTCGACTCCGCCTGCAATCACTACGTCCGCGTCTCCGTCTCTGATGAGTCGAGCACCCAACGCGATCGCCTCCGCTCCTGACGCACAGGCTGAGGCGGGTGTGAAGACTCCGGCTTTAGCTGCGTACTCGATACTGATCTGAGCCGAAGCGCCGTTGGGCATCAGCATGGGCACGGTTCGCGGTGACACTCGCCGCGGACCGCGACTCTCAAGTACGTCGTCTTGGTCGAGGAGGGTCTGCACTCCACCCACGCCGGTTCCGACGGACACCGCTAGGCGTTCGGGATCACAGTCGCGAAGGCCTGCGTCGCGCCACGCCTCGTCGGTTGCGATGAGGGCCATCTGCTGGCTTCGGTCGAGCTTCCTCGCACGGACACCGCCCAGAGTCGCCTCGAGGTCGGCCGTCACAGGAGCGGCGACACGAACCGGGAGGTCTGCCCACGCGACATCAAGTCTCTCCAGTTCGCGCACTCCCGAGCGCCCCTCGATCAACCCCGACCACAGAGCATCTACCCCGAGTCCCAGTGGGGTCACCGCACCGTATCCCGTCATTGCGATTCGCATCTGCATCCTCCTGGCTTGTATGGCATACAAGCCAGTTGTATCACATACAATTGAGTTATGGCCAGTATGGATCAGCGCAGCCAAACCATTCGCGGGGTCGACACACGCCGGAGGATTCGCGACGCTGCGATGACGCTCTTCAGGGATCGCAAGTCCGCAGATGTCACGGTGAGCGAGCTCGCGGAGGCGGCTGGGGTGTACCCCAACCAGATCACCCACCATTTCGGCTCGAAGGATGCGTTGTACATCGATGCCGCTTTCGGGCTTCTGCTACTGGATACCGAACGTCTCCAGAAGGCGGGGCGCCGGGCGCCAACGCCAGATGCTCTGCGACGAGTGCTCGCTCGAACCGCTCTCACTATGCCGTCCACGACCGTTGTCGTGAGTGCGCTCGGCCTTGCGCGCGGGAATCCCATGGTGCAGCCGGCTATCGAGGCTGGCCTTGGTCTTCTGTTCCGCCGATCCGAACGTTTTCTGGAGCGAGTGCAGAGAGAACACGGATGGACAACCGACCAGGGCATTGACCGTGCTACGAAGACATTCTGGAGCGCGGTCTTCGGAGCCGTGCTCATCTCTCAGGCAGGGTTCCCAGGAGGGCCGTCATCCGTTGACGTGGCAGCCACGCTATCCCTTCGACTGGCTGATGAGAACTAGTTCTTGCCGGCCAGGAGGTTGTTGACGCTTCTTGGGAACTGCGGCGCAGACGGGTACGATGAGCCGTATGTCGAGCCCTGAATCGGACACTCAGGGGCTTTCGGTCACGCCGTCAGCCCCTCACCTCCGCTGAGCCCCTAGCTCTGCCGCCCAGTACTGCACGCAGTACGACATTCGGGCGTTTCTTTGGGCGCTGACCGTGGTGACGAGACGTTCTCTTGTTCGTACTCTCGCTTCGGAGCTATCTCGATGCCTTTCGCTCTCTATCTTCTTGCCCTGGTGGTCTTCGCCATGGGCACTTCCGAGTTCATGCTCGCCGGCCTCGTGCCCGACATCTCCACTCACTTCGGCGTTTCCGTGGGGACTGCTGGTCTCCTGACCTCGGCATTCGCCGCAGGTATGGTGATCGGCGCACCTGCGATGGCCGCGCTCACTCGTCGCCTCCCCGTGAACGCGACACTCTTGGGTTGCGTGATCGTGTTCGCGCTGTCCCATGTCGTAGGGGCACTCACGCCGGACTTCACTGCACTGTTCATCACGCGCGTGATCGCCGCGATCGTCAATGCGGGTTTTTTGGCGGTCGCGCTGCGAGCGGCGACGCAACTCGTGGCACCTGACGCCAAAGGTCGGGCCGTGGCGGTTCTGCTGGCGGGTACCACCGTCGCAACCGTCGCCGGCGTCCCCGCGGGTGCTCTGCTTGGTACGGCACTCGGTTGGCAGTCGACGTTCTGGGCGATCGCTTTTCTCTGCGTCCCCGCTGCGATCGGCATCGCCGCGGGCTTCACCACTCAAACTGACAACTCGTCAAGGGAGGATCCGTCCTCGACCTCGCTGCGGGTGGAGCTGGCTCAGCTTGCCTCCCCGCGCCTCGTCTTGACGATGCTGCTCGCTGCCCTGGTGAATGCCGGGACCTTCGCCACACTGACCTTCCTCGCGCCGATCGTTACAGAGACCGCCAGTCTGAGCCAGTGGTGGGTGTCGGTGGCGCTTGTGCTCTTCGGCGTCGGCTCCTTCACCGGTGTCACCGTTGCGGGACGGCTCTCGGATGCCCGACCCCGAATCGTCATCGTGGGCGGTGGCAGCGTTCTGGTGCTCGGGTGGCTCGCGTTGGCGATATTCGCGACGAACCCCGTTGCCCTGCTCGGACTCGTTTTCGTTCAGGGTGTGTTGGGGTTCGCTGTCGGCAGCACGCTGATCACGCGAGTGCTCTATGCGGCGGCGGGTGCGCCCACCATGGCCGGGTCATATGCGACAGCGGCGCTCAACGTGGGCGCAGCCGTCGGTCCCGTACTTGCCGCTGTCGCACTCAGTGTTATGCCGGGCGCGCTCGGGCCCGTTTGGGTGGCCGCCATCGCGACCGCAACGGCATTGCTGCTCGCAGTTCTCCTTCTTCGGCTGATTGCACCCGTCGAGAGCGAAGCGGTCAAGTGACGCACGCAAACTCTCCCCTGACGGTCGAAGGCGGTCGCCGACTCATCGCGCGTTGTCGGACTTGACCTCTCGCGCATATCGCCGCCGAGATGGGCATCTCTCGAGCCACCGCATCCAAATGGGTCGGACGTTACCGCCGATTCGGTGAACCCGGCTTGCACGACCGTGCGTCTACTCCAATCCGCCAGCCAACGGCACCGCGGAACGAAATCGTGGTGATGATCGAAACCATGCGACGTCACCACAAGTGGTCGGCTTCACGAATCGCCTTCGAGTTGGAACAGAGCGGTAGGAATATCAGCCGCCGTATGGTCACGCGCCTGCTCGCACATCTCGGGCTGAACCGCCGAGCGACGATCGACCCGACCGGCGCAACAAACCGGGAGCCGCAGAGGATCGTGGCTGAGCGCCCCGGTCACATGGTGCACACCGACGTGAATGAAGACCGGACACATCCCGAACGGCCGAGTCGATTCCTGCTAGAATTCCTCCCATGAGTTGGCAGCAGCGATTTTCCAGCCCCCGGCCGGGTAACGGCCGCGGGGTTCTCGACGTGCGCCTATAGCTCACTGGGTCTCCGCAGGCGCGGCCGGGGGTGTTCTCCTCGTTCATCAGCCCACAATCCTGTTGGAGACTCTCATGGCTCATGCCGATTACTTGACCCCTGAACAACTCTGCCGCGCCCTCGACCTTCGGGATCTCACCGATCCCGCCCAGGGTGAACATGCCATCCAAGCTCTTCTGAGCGCCGTCGTCGCAAGTCTCGAACGCAGCTGGGGCAGCACGATCCGGTACGTGCGCAGCTCTCCCATCGTCTCGATCACCGCGAACTACGACCGCCTCGGGTATGCCCGGAGCGATGTCACCCGCGCCCGCCGCTACACCCGATACATCAGCCCGACGGCCATGCTGCGCAGCCACATGAGCGCGGAGCTCCCCACCGCGCTGGAAGCCTACGTCGGCTGCGGAGATGTCGATGAACTGATCGTCGCGCCGGGGCTCGTGTATCGACGCGACGCCGTCGACCGCAGCCACGTCGGAGAACCTCACCAGGTCGACCTGTGGCGCATCCGCAGCACGCCAGGCACCAGAGACGAGGACATGCTCGACATGATTGGAGAACTGGTCGATGCCGTTCTCCCAGGAGCCGAGTGGAGGATCAGCGAGGCCGAGCACCCCTACACTGTGGGCGGGCGTCAGATCGATGTTCGGCATGACGGTGAATGGCTCGAACTCGCCGAGTGCGGACGCATCCACCCAGCGGTGCTGCGCGACTCAGGGCTCGACCCCGAGCAGTGGTCGGGACTGGCGCTCGGGATGGGGCTCGAACGGGCGCTCATGCTGCGCAAGGCGATCCCGGACATCCGCTATCTGCGAGCCACCGACCCGAGGATCGCCGAGCAGATGCTGACCCTGGAACCGTGGCGGCATGTATCCACGCTGCCACCGGCCCGACGCGATATCTCCGTGGTCGTCACAGACGAAGAGGACGAGGAGACCCTTGGCGATCGCATACGCACGGCGCTCGGTGACGACACTGACCTGATCGAGACCGTCGCAGTACTCAGCCGTACCGAGCATGAGAACCTGCCCGAGACCGCACGAGCGCGGTTGGGGACGCGGCCGGGGCAGGTCAATGTGCTGCTGCGGATCGTGCTTCGCCCGATCGACCGGACACTCACCGCAGATCAGGCCAACTCGATCCGCAACACGATCTACCGTGCCGTCCACGAGGGGCCGGTGATGGAACTCATCTGAACCCGATATGCCTGCGTTGCGAAGCCTCCCTTCAACTCTGACCGAATGGGGCGATCACCAGCGTTATGAGTGCGGCAGTGCTCAAGACGGTTCGTGTGTGGTTCCATCTGTTCCAGGGCGCCTCGAAACCCTTGCGCGTGTCGTGGAGCCGCTGTGCCGTATCTGCGGATGCCCGGTCGAGCGCGCGGTTCAGCGGCACGTTCCCGGCGGCAGTGATGCCGAAGGAGAGCATCGAGCAGGCAGCGCCCACGACGAGCCATCCGAAAGTCGATGCGTCCTCTCGGCCGACGGCCAGGATCGCGCTTGCGACGGTAGTGAGTGGTGCGGCGAGGAAAACGCTGAGGAACCAGCCGTTGAGAATTGCCCCGTTGATGGCGCAGAACGCTCTGACGTAGCTGCGATCGTCGATGTGTCTGAATTCGGGGCTGATCGCGCAGGAGAACGCGAAGAACACTCCGGCCAGCAGCCCGTTGGTGACGACACCGGCGGCAAGCACGATCGTGGAAATACAGTCGAACACGATCGTCACCCCAAGCCGGAGGTGAGCAGACGATCGATCGTGACCTCGAGGCTCGACTCCCCACGGATAATGCGGTCGCCGCGCGGGGCAAGCAGCCCTTGCTCGTCGGCCCGGTAAAGTTCGGCGAGGCTCTCGGCGATATGCGGACGGAATCCCGCATCGACTAGTGCCCCGGTCCAGGTGTCCTCAGGCATCGTCGCAACGTGCAGCTCGCGCCCGAGCGCGGTACCGAGCACCGTGGCGACATCGCGTTCCAAGTAGGCAGGACCGACGATATCGACATTCTCGCTGCGAGCGGGCGGGGAGAGCAGCGTCTGGGCGGCGGCGACACCGATGTCGCGAGTGGCGACCATGGGAACCGGCGTCTCGGCTGACGCTGCGAACACCGGGTAGACGCCAGTGTCACGAGCGACGTCGATCACGTCGACGACCTTCTCCTGAAAATGCCCCGAACGCAGCGCAGTCACAACCGCGCCGGTCGTGAGGAGCGCTCGCTCGAGCCGATACAACCCCACGATCGGGCCGGTGCCCTCGGCCAGATCCGCCCCGCCCGAGGACAGCATGACGACGTGCGGTACCCGCCGATCCGCGACCGCGCCGCTGATCGAAGCGATCAGGGCATCGGCGTGCGCATCGAGGTCGTCGGCAGTCAGATCGAACGGCAGCAACGCGAAGAACCCGGACGCTCCCTCAAGCGCGTCGCTCAACGCCGTCTGGTCGCTCAGTTTCACGACGCGGGTCTCGGCACCCTGTGCCGCCCATGCTTCCGCATCGATCTGGCGGCGCACCAGCACGCGCACCCCAGCCCCGGCATTGAGCAGTGTCCGTGCGGTCACCGATCCGACCCTGCCTGTGGCTCCTGCGATGACGTACATGTCGGTTCCTCCTGTGAGCTTCGATTGATTGTTCTTCGACGCTATGCGGTAGTGACCGGTAGAACCATGCCCATATAGGCAAAGTTCTTGCTTATTCGTCTGATCCAACGGACATATCCGTTCAGGGATGTGACACGATTGCAGGATGGAGGGCATCTCGCGTTTCGAATATCAGGATCGGGTGGCGCGCGTGCTCCACACGCTACGAATGCGCAGCACCTTCTACTGCCACGCCGAACTCTCGGAGCCTTGGGCCTTGGAAATGCCCGCGATCGCTGACTCGGTGAGTTTTCACGTCGTTACGGCCGGGTCCTGCTGGCTGCGCTTGCCCGAAACCGACCCGATCGAGTTGCGCGCCGGAGACCTCGCCTTGGTTCCGCACGGCCTGGGCCACGACCTGCTGGGTGACGCCGACGCGTGTCGCGGCCCGAGGGTCGACCTCCTTCCCCAGGAGTACCTGAGCACGAGCTACTCGATCCTCCAGCACGGGGGCGGCGGCCGGGCAGCACAGCTGATCTGTGGTGTCGTCTCCTTCGACGAGCCTGCCGCACGCGAACTGATGCGCACGCTTCCCCCCGTGATGTTCATCGGCGGCGATACGCTCTCGGCCGCGTCCTCGATCAAGGACACCCTGCGCCTCATGGCAGGCGAGCTCGCCTGCCCGCAGATCGGAGGCGAAGCCGTCGCGACCAGACTTGCCGACGTTCTCGTCGTACAGGCGATCCGCTCCTGGCTCATCAGCGACGCGACGGCCCCCGCAGGCTGGTTGCGCGCACTCGAAGACGACAGAATCGGTCGCGCACTCGAAGCGATCCACCACAACCCCGGCGACGAATGGAACCTCGGTCGTCTCGCCAGGGCCGCCATGATGTCCAGGTCGTCGTTCAGCAGCCGCTTCACCGCACTGACCGGCGAAGCACCGATCGCCTACCTCACCCGCTGGCGCATGAGCATCGCCGCATCACGGCTGCGCGAAGAAGACATCACCGTAGCACGCCTCGCCTCCGAACTCGGCTATCAGTCAGAGGCCGCATTCAACCGCGCCTTCACCCGGGTCAACGGCCAGACCCCCGGCTCTCTGCGTGGACGCCGGAGAAGATAGCTGAACGGCCTGGGCTCACATATCGGGCGGATCTGCGCGGTTGTCACGGAGGAGAGCGCGGACGTAGCCGAATCCTGCGACAGCGTGGAGGAACGCTCCTACGACGCAAAGGACTCTGCCTGCGGCTCCGACTGGATGGAGCGCGGGGACCAAGCTGACTCCGATGAGCGCAAGGCCTGCCATAAGCGCCGCGGTACGTACCTTGCCGACACGGGAGACCTTCGGCGCTCGTGCAGGACGAGTCACCAGGTAAGTGACGGCAAGTGCAGCGTCGACGGCTGCGATGGTGAGAACGACTCCGAGGGAGAGATGACCTGCTACGGCGAGGGCGAGTGCGATCGTCGCAACGCCGACGCGGTCTGCGACAGGATCGAGTACCGCTCCCGTGGCACTGACCTGGTTCAGGGCGCGAGCGAGATAGCCGTCGATCCAGTCGCTTGCGCCGAAGACCGCCAGGAGTACGACAGTGAGGACCGGCTGGGCATGGTGGAGGACGAGGATGACAATCGGAACCACGAGCCCAAGCCGCAGCAAGGTGATGAGATTGGGCAGAGTCGCCCAGTCGGGGCGCGGGTGTGCCGAGGACATGCGGTTCATGCGCGCACCCCACGCTTGTGGCGTGCGAAGAGCCAAAGGACGAGTGCAGCGGCCACGACGATGAGTGCGGGCAGAGTGTAGCGCTCAACGACGTCGAGCAGTGCGTTTCCGATGAGCGCACCACCGACGACCCAAAGCCCCGCCCAAAGCAACGCCGCGACACCACAAGCGGTTGCGAACCGCGAGTATGGCACCGCTGAGGCGCCGGCTGCAGCAGCGACAAGGGTGCGGATACCCGGAAGCAGACGGGCGAGGATCACAATCCAGAACCGGCCGGCAACGTAATATCGTGCCTTCTCCCAGCGGTCCCGGCCCAGGCGCTTGATCAGTCTGGTGTCGCCGAGGCGGGCTCCAAGACCGCGTCCGACCGCGAACCCCACATGATCTCCGAGGAATGCGCCCAGCGCAGCAACGAACACACCGGCGGCGAGCAGCTCGGCACGGTCAGAGAGCGTGACCGCGGCCAGGACGATGCCCGTTTCCCCCGGGAGGACAGCACCGATACCGAGGGCTGCGTCAAGGGCCGCGAACAGGAGCATGCAGGCGAGCAGGAGCGTGACGTGCTCGCCTGCCTGCGCAAGGAACATGCGGAGAAGATCGACCATGCATACGACGGTAGATTCACGGGTCAACGTGCCGATATTGCCGAATGCCCATTCATGACCTAACGATCGTGAGTTCACCGGGCGGAGTCGCGCGCATAGATTGGGAGTATGAGTGGTAGCTCCAATGATCCCGCGACACTCCGCCGTCGGCAGACCATCGTTGGATGCGTCGTCGCGATCAGCGGCGGCACGTCCACGCGTTGGTTGCCCGATGCTCCCGTGCTGGTGCTGAGCCTTATTGCGACTGCTGCGATCGTGCTGATGTTCGCAACCCCGGCTGCGCGGGTGCGCGTGATCCTTGCTGGTTCCGTGCTCGCCGCTACCGTCGTCAGGCTCCCCGAGTTGCGAGTCGAGGAGATCGTCGAGGGCCTTGTGTATGGTCTGCTGACCGCCCTGGTGCTCGCCGCACCGCTGACCACGCGGCGCGCGGTGTCGCAGAGGCGAGAGTTTCACCGCCGAGGCTGGGAGCTTGCCGCGATCGAATCCAGACGACGGGCAAGCCAGACCCGTGAGGTCCTGCAACGAGAGCGGATGAGCCTTGCCGCGGAGATGCACGACGGCCTCGGCCACTCCTTGACGCTCATCGCCGTCCGGCTCGGACAGCTCTCCCTCACACCCACGCTTCCGGATACCGACCGGGCAGAGGTCTCCGGTATCCGCACGATCGCAGCGGACGCGGCGGATCAGCTCGGCCTCGCCGTTCGACTGCTGCGCCAGTCCGAAGACCCGGCTGCCGGATGGAGCTCCCCGAGCATCGACGAAGCAGTGACCGGTGCTCGTCAGGCCGAGATGCACGTGGAAACGCACATCGCCGCAGATCTGTCCGACCGACTCAGCGATGAAGCGCTCAACACTGTCGCGCGGGTGGTGCAGGAAGGGCTCACCAACGCGTCCAAGCACGCTCCTGGGCAACCGGTCACCGTGCGCATCGAGGTCGAGGGCGATATTGTCACTGCGATCGTTTGCAATCCGCGTGACAAGGAGGCGTCCTCAGCCCATCCGCTCGATGGTGGATTCGGACTGCATGGCCTGCGGCATCGCGCCGCGATGCTGGGCGGCGCCCTCACCGTCCATCAGATGCCGACCGAGTTCGCACTGACCCTCACCCTTCCCGCGCACGCACGCCCATCCGCGGACAGCGCAGCACCTGATGGCGACATCGTCGCCGCCGAGGACGATGCCGCGATCCTTCGATCCCGCGCCACCCGTGCTGCCATCGCCGTTCCCACAGCCATCCTCGGCGCACTCGTGTTCATCGCGGTCGCTTACTTCGTGCTCGCCAACACGCTATCGGTGATGACCACGGCACAGTTTGCGGACATCTCCGTCGGAGACACCCAGGAGACGGTCGAGCGATCCCTCCCCGCCCTGGAGATGCTCGATCCTCCACGCGATGAGTTCCCGCCTCGCCCCGACGAGACCTGTCACTATTACGAGGCGGAAATCAGCTTCTTCGAACGAGTCGACGTCCACGTCGTCTGCTTCGCCTCCGACCAGGTCAGCAGGATCGGAACGGTTCCCGCGCCATGACCCCGGAGGATCGCACCGACACCCCGCCGATCCGTGTCCTGATCGCGGATGACGACCAGCTCGTCCGCACCGGCGTCGCCGCTATTCTCGCCTCCGCCACTGACCTTGACATCACCGCCCTCGCCAGCAACGGCCACGAGGCCGTCGACGCCGCGGCAACACACCGCGTTGACGTCGCACTGCTGGATATCCAGATGCCACGACTCGACGGCATCGGAGCTCTCCGTGAGATCCGGCACCGACTGCCCGAGCTTCCGATCGCCATGCTCACCACCTTTTCCGACGACCATCTCATCGCCGATGCGATCAACGCCGGCGCCCTCGGTTTCCTCCTCAAGTCCGACGAACCTCAGCAACTCATTGCCGGCGTCAGGGCCCTCGCGCACGGCGGAGGCGCGTTCTCCCCTCGAGTCGCCCGCTGGCTCGCCGCCGAGCAACGAGCGGGCCACCGCACCCGAACCGCGCGAGACGAACTCACTGCCCTGCTCACCGAGCGCCAGATCGAGCTCCTCACCCACATCGCTCGCGGACTCTCCAACGCCCAGATCGGCAGGGCCATGCATCTGTCCGAAGGCACCGTCAAGCAATACGTCTCCCAGCTCTTCAACACCCTCGGCATCGACAACCGTGTCCACGCCGCCATCACCGCCTACCGACATGGACTCATCACCTGAAGCCGACCCTGACCACACTAATGGTGGGTAGTGGCGCACTCGAGAGCATGGTCATCGTCGGCATCTAGATGGCGGTCGTCTACAGCGGCGCAATCTTTTAACCAAAGTGGACAGCGCGTCCGCGATCAGTCCCCGCTCCCCTGATCGTCGAAGGCAGTAGCGTCGTGACGGTTTCGATGCGCGTGATGATCGCGAGGGATGGCTACAAGCACCTCCTGCGCACGGTCGCGGCCAAGGACGACGACCGCGAGCCAACCCCGTAGGGCCGGCAAAGTAGTTGCGTTTCGATCGGGTAGTTTCTGCGGTTCCCAGATTACGGGCTTAAGGGTCGTTCGTGCTGTCCGCACAGGCCTCAGTCAACCTGCGTCTCGATGCAGTAGCGTCGCAGTTCTGCGATCATCGCGGTCTTGGGGGTGCTGACGAAGCGGAACGCATGGCTGAAACGGACGCGCATTCCTCCAGCCTCGAGGTAGCCGTCGCAGGAAGCGCGTCGTCCGTGGGTGACGACAGAAATGACCTCCACCCGCTCGGGAGAACGGCGGGCGCACCTCTCGGGCTGCACTGGGGCCGCTGTGTGTGGATTTCTCGATGAGCGTCCAGCTCATGTCATCGGCAAGCCACTCGGAGAGGGCCTCCAGCTCTCCCTTGGCCCGGTTCACAACGAAGTCTCCGTCAACGCACTTCCGTGAAGACTCATGGTGCTATGGCTCGATCCGATGCGCCCGGCCTTTCTCCGCGATCGGCACGCACATTTCGATGGGTCTATCAGGCTCCCAGCTGACCTGTCCTTGGTAGATGATGCCGAGTTTCCCGGTGGCGCCGTCTCGCTAGTCGGCCATGGCGAAGCAGTGTCGCCGCCGTGTTGCTCCTGCTCACGTCTCACAACTCACATCGAGTCGCCGCTCGCCCATGAGCCGAACTTCGGGGACGCTGCTGTACCACGCATGATGAGAATCACGCAGGGCACGTAGAGTGCTGCGGCGCAGAGCCAGAGGAAGCCGTCGGCGTTGATGTAAGTGAGCGCGAAGATCGTTGTGAAAGCGACCGGTCCGAAGATCGATGTGACGCTGTTGATGCTGGCGAGCACACCCTGGAGGCGCCCTTGGTGCTGTTCATCGACGCGCTGGGAGAGAAGGGTTTGCAGAGCGGGGAGGCCGATGCCACCGATCCCCAGTGCCGCCAAGATAGGCGCCATGGAAAATGCGTCAGTGACAATCGCCAGGCCTACGAGACCCAAGGCGTCGGTAACACACCCGATGATGACTGTTTTTGCCTCACCGATCCACTCCACGATGCGGCCAGTAAGGAGGGCCTGCACGAGAACCTGTACGATCCCGAAGACGGACAGGGAGATTCCAACTTCGACGGGACTCCAGTCGAGGCGGTGTTCAGTAAACAGCACCCAGGTCGCACCTGGAGCCTGCCCAATGAATTGAACAAGGCCGAATGCGACTAATAGGAAGGTAATCCCAGGCACCGCGCTGAGGCCGGGGCGACCACGATGCTGAGCGAGCGACGCAGAGCGCGCAGGGGAATCAGGACGGGTCTCGCGTAACAAGATAAAGGTGAGTGCCAGATTGCTCGCTGAGAGAAGAGCAGCGAGCAAAAACGGCAGATGTGGCGAGATGGCACCGAACAGTCCACCCATGGCTGGCCCCGCGATCATTCCGCCGCCATAGCAGGCACTGAGTAAACCGAAACGCTTGGCGCGCTGGTGGGGTGGCGTGATGTCGGCGATCACGGTGGCGGTGACCGCATTGGTCGCTCCGGTTATCCCAGCCACTGCACGGGCGATATAGAACACCGACAGAGCGGATGTCGTGGCGAGCACGAGATAGTCGACGGTCGCACCGGCCAGGGAAACAAGCAGCACCCGGCGGCGGCCGAATCGGTCCGACAGTGTTCCCAGTACGGGGGCAAAGATGAACTGCATTACCGCGTAGAGCGCGATCAGCACTCCGACGTTCAGCGGAACCGCATCAGCGGTGACCCCTGCCTCGTGTAGCAGTGCGGGGAGAATCGGCATCACCAGGCCCATGCCGGCGGCGTCGAGGCTAGCCGTGATGAGGACCGTGGCCAACGAGCCACGAGCGGAAGTGAGAGATGACACCTTATCAACGATAAAGTTATCGATGATAAAGTGCAAGCATGGCTCAGAAACAAGCGCGACTCGATCGTGCAGCAGTCTTGCGCGGTGCGAGGCATGTGCTCAATAACACGGGGATCGACGGTTTCACCACGCGGGCGCTGGCTGCGCATCTGCGGGTGCAGCAGCCAGCGCTCTACTGGCACTTTCGGACAAAGGGCCACCTGCTCGGATCGCTCGCAGCTGATGTGCTTGATCGCGAACACCACGCCTCACTCCCAGAGTCAGGGGAGCGCTGGGACGACTTTCTCCTGCGCAACGCGCGGAGCTTCCGGACAGCGCTTCTGGCAGTCCGGGATGGAGCACGGCTGCACGCAGAGTTTCACCGTCAAAAGAGTGACCAGATGCCAGCGGGCTCGGATGCCCCCGAAAGTCAGATCGAGTTTCTCGTGTCCGAAGGATTCGCTGAGGTCTCTGCGGTCCGAGCTCTCATGGCTATCAGCCGCTATACGGTCGGTTTCGTACTAGAAGAACAAACAGCGCTCGACAACGGATGTGAGCCTGTCGATCAAGACCTAGATTTCGAGTTCGGGTTAGTTGCAATGGTTGAAGGGCTGGCATCAAAGCGATGAGGGATGCTCGCGCTTTGGGTCTCTGCGTCGGTAAGGTCAATCCTTTCCCGCTCCCGCAGCACCTCCTCCGCGATACTGACGATTCGCTCATGGCTACGGAGCTCACTAACGAGCAAATCAGGGACCGTATGCATGTCGCGTCGCGATCGCGGAACGGCACATCAGCAGCATCTTCACCATGCTCGACCTTAACGAGCGCACAGGAAACAAGCGCGTCATCGCCGTCCTCGAGTACCTCAAGAACTAAGCGTCGAGTGCGTGACCGGCGCGATGACCATAGGTAACGGCGGTTTAGCATCGGTGCCGCATCTTGACACGACTCAATCCGCGACAGCTAACCTCCGCATATGGAGTTCGACGGAATGGAGATCCCCGACGATATCGAGGTCACGGTCTGGGGGAGCAACGAGCACCGGCTCTGTAACGTCTGCCGCGCAGAATGCGACCCCGAGCCGAGCGGCGCCGACGGGTACGGCGTGTGAATCGTCTACGTCTGCCGCGACCACGGAGTCCAATCCGTCGTGGACCCATTCGAGCATCTCCGTTGAAGCGCGCTCTTCGCTATCTCCCTGCATTGACGCAAACATCGCGCTCTCCGCCTTCCGAGGGTAGATCCCAAGATCTGCGGCGCACCTGCCCAGTGTGACGATCTCGATCAGGGTCATGACCGCTGGGGACGGGTACCGGTACCTGCTGAACGCAGTTGTCGCTGGCGACGGGGATCGCGATGCGTCGTCAGCGCTGACAAGGTACTACCTTGAAGCAGGAACGCCTCCCGGCATCTGGCTCGGGGCCGGCCTCCCAGGACTCGCCGGAGAGATCGCCGTCGGTGCCTCGGTGAGCGAGGAGCAGTTACGGCGCCTCATGGGGCACGGGCAGGATCCGAACAGCGGCGAGCAACTGGGGCGTCCGTACCGAAAGTTTGCCACCGCGGGCGAGCGGACGCAGCGCCGCCTCGATCAGCTCCCGAAGTCCCTTACCGCAGGTGAGCGTACCGCGCAGCAAGCGCTGATCGAGGCGGAGGAAGCACAGAAGCCAACGAATGCGCCGGTCGCAGGGTTCGATCTCACGTTCTCGGTCCCGAAGTCCGTCTCGACCCTCTGGGCAGTTGCCGACGGCGGCACGCAAGCACTCATTGCCCAAGCTCACCACGCAGCGATCCGAGACATGATCGCCCTACTCGAGCGCGACGTCGCGATGACCAGGGTCGGCGCGAAAGGGGCGCGTGGCGCCGTCGCGCAAGTCGACGTGCGGGGTGTGATTGCGACTGCCTACGATCATTACGATTCTCGGGCCGCGGATCCACAACTCCACACGCACATTGTCGTCGCCAACCGCGTGCAAGCAGCTCATGACGGGAAGTGGCGCACGCTCGATTCTCGCGCTATCCACGCCGCCGTCACCGGCCTATCGGAGCATTACAACGCGGTCCTCTCGGACCATCTCACTCAGATCCTCGGCGTCGGGTGGGAAGCCCGTGAGCGCGGTGCGGGGCGCTCCACGGCGTGGGAGATCGTTGGCGTGCCGCAGGAGCTGATGGACGAGTTCTCTTCCCGTACTCGCGATATCGAGCAGGTCAAAGACCGGCTGGTCGACGACTACGTCTCGAAGCACGGGAGGCAGCCGTCCCCGAAGCTGGTGTGGCAGTTCCGGCAGCAGGCCACGCTCGAGACTCGGCCCCCGAAGCAGCAGCACTCTCTCAGCGATCTCACCTCCCAGTGGCGAGAACGCGCGACCGCGTTGCTGGGTGAGGACGCGCCAACCTGGGCGTCGGCACTGCTCGCCGGTAGTGAGCACGAACCGTTGCTGCGGGCAGACGATATCCCGTTGGAGGATCTCGAGGAGGTCGCCGAGGTCGTGGTGCAGCAGGTCGGTGACCGGCGAGCGACGTGGAAACGGTGGAACCTCCACGCGGAGGCCGTGCGACAGACGATGGCTCTCCGCTTCGCGTCCGCGAACGACCGGGACGTCATCACCCAGCAGATCGTCGATGCCGCAGAACGGGTCTCGCTGCGCCTCACTCCGCCCGAGCTCGCGAAGAGCCCCTCGCTGTTTCGTCGCGCGGACGGGTCGAGCGTGTTCCGACCCAAAGCCGGAACGGTGTTCTCCTCCGAGCAGGTGCTCGCGGCAGAAGACCGACTCCTTGGCGCGTCGAATGATCGGTCGGCGCCGACCGTACCGCTGGCATGGATCGAGGACGCTGCCAGAACGAAGAACCGCGACGGGCACACCCTGTCGGTGGACCAGGAGCAGGCGATCGCGAAGATCGGCGTCTCCGGCCGCGTCCTCGACGTACTCGTCGGCCCCGCAGGGACTGGGAAGACCACAACGATGCGTGCCCTGCGCCGAGCCTGGGAGCGACGCTACGGGCCAGGCTCGGTGACCGGGCTCGCGCCCTCGGCCGCTGCCGCCGACGTCCTCGCCGGGGATCTGGAGATCGGGACGGAGAACACGGCGAAGTGGCTGCATGAGCATCGCCTCGGGAAATGGAACCTCACGCGCGGACAGCTCGTCATCATCGACGAAGCCTCCTTGGGTGGCACGTTCGCGCTCGATGCCATCACCAGTCACGCCCAGCAGGTCGGCGCGAAAGTGCTGCTCGTGGGCGATTGGGCGCAACTCGCAGCGGTGGACGCGGGCGGCGCGTTCGGGATGCTCGTGCGTGACCGCGGCGACGCCCCGGAACTGGTCGATGTGCGTCGCTTCCGAAACGACTGGGAGAAGCAGGCGTCCCTGCAGTTGCGGATCGGCGACACCGACGTCATCGATACCTACATTGCGCACCAGCGCGTCACGCCGGGCGGATATGACGAGATTCTCGAAGCCGCCTACCAAGCCTGGCGCACAGACCTCGCAGCGGGAAAGAGCACGGTGCTGATCGCGGAAACCCTCGACACGGTCTCTGCGCTCAACACCCGCGCCCGCACCGACCGAATCCTCCAGGGCGACGTCGCTGTGGACGGCGTCAAACTCCATGACGGCAACGAAGTTTCCCGCGGAGATCTCATCATCACCCGCGAGAACAATCGGCGCCTCTCGCTCGGGCGAAGCTGGGTGAAAAACGGCGACCGCTGGCACGTCGCCCATGCGAACGACGACGGATCCCTCACCGTGCGGCGGGCAGGATCGAAGCGGCGCACCACGATCACGCTGCCCGTGAGCTACGTCGCCGAGCACGTCGACCTCGGCTACGCCGTCACCGCGCACCGTGCCCAAGGGGCCACCGTCGACACCGCACACGCGGTCGTCCACTCACCGGAAGTGACCCGAGAATCCCTCTACGTCGCGATGACCCGCGGCCGCGAATCCAACCGCGTCTACGTCGCCACCGACGAGCATCACCTCGAGGAGCATCAGCACCGTGAGGACCTGCAGAACACCGCCCGGAGCATCCTCTACGGGATCCTGCAGCACCCTGGCGCAGAGCTCTCCGCACACGACACGATCACCGTGGAGCAGGACTTCTGGGGCTCACTCGAGCAACTCGCGGCCGAGTACGACACCATCGCACAAGTCGCCGGACAGGAACGCTGGATCGCCCTCCTGCACGCCGGAGGCCTCACGGCGGAGACGATCGACGAGCTCGTCGAGACAGACGCCTTCGGGATCCTCACCACCGAGCTGCGCAGGCTCGAAGCCGACGGGCACGACATCGACAGTCTTCTCCCGCGCATCATCCAGGTTGGAGGACTGGACGAGGTGCAGGATCTCGGGTCGCTGCTGCGTTACAGGCTCCAGCGCATCACGGCGGCCTACCAGCCTGCTCCGCAGCGGACCGCCAGGATGATCGCCGGCCTGGTCCCGCGCGCGACCGGGATCACCGATCCCGCGATGAGGCAAGCCCTCGACGAGCGGGAGCAGCTCATGGAGCAGCGCATCGATGCCCTGGTCGAGAAGCTCCTCAAGCAGCCAGAGCCCTGGTTGACGGGACTCGACGAGACCGCTCCCGCAGAGGGTGAGGCTGCGGCACGGGCGGTCATTGCGTACCGCGACCGGTGGGGCGTCACCTCGAGCAGCCCACTCGGAGCGGTGCCCGGCGACGATGCTCAGCGCGTCGACTACGAACGCGCCCAGGGCGTGCTCGTGAGCCTTCAGCAGACCGAGCACTCCCCGGAGGAAGTGCGGTCCAGACGGAGTCAGAGGCGGTCGATTTCCTGATGTATGCGGCCGATATTCTTAGTGCATGACGCCAACGAACCGCGCGCGGATCTCTCGCCAGACGCGCTCAAACGTGTTCGATTGGCTCTCGCTTTCCGAGTACGACTGGTCGGGGCGGCTGCAGCATCCGCAGTTCCTCGCCCGGCTCTACGACTTGGAGGAGCTGCCGAGCAGAGACCACAGGTACCGCACTGCCAGCGGCGACATCTACCAGCACATGGTGAACAACTGGGACTGGGAGGATGACTGGGTCTTCAACGACGACCGTTTCCAGCTTCGTAACGGCAGCGACGAGACGTTCCTCAACTTCTTAGCCGAGACAGTCCATCCCATTGTCCGCGACGATCCAGACGCCGCTGCCGCGATGGTCGCTGCCTACAATGACACCCTCCGCCGAGATGGGTATGAGCTCATCGAGACAGACCGTTTCGGAGATCGCATCATCTATGGCTGGCGTCAGATTTCCGCGTATTACGCCCCAACCGAGCTAACGCTCGCCAAGACGCCCGACCTCACCGAGAACTCTGTGCTGCGCCGTCACCTCGATCTAATCAACCGCGACCTCAGCTCAGATCCCGCTGCGGCGATCTCCTCCTGCAAGAACCTCCTCGAGAGCCAGTGCAAGATCGTGCTCACGGATCTGGATATCGAGTTCTCCGAACGAGACGAGCTCCCGGCTCTTTTCGCAAGCACCGCATCGGCACTCGCGATCAATGCCGACGCGGTAGACGGCAGCAAGCGCGGCAGCGACGCCCTCCGCAAAGCGATGCGCGCCCTCTCCACTCTCGTGCAGTCCGTCGCGGAGGCACGCAACTCAATCGGCGACGGGCATGGCTCCGTCAACGAGAGCCCCGCGACTCCACGACATGCACGCCTCGTGTTCAACTCGACTGTTGCAGTCGCGCAGTTCATCGCCGACACCTGGCACGAAACCTCCCATGAGCAAAAGGCTGCGCTGGGCTCCTCCTTCTGACGCTTCTCCACTCCAATCCGCAAGCGGAACTCCACCGCTCTTCCGCACTCCAACCGAGCAGCGTAGACTGCGAAATGGCAGGACAGACCACGCGCGAAGCCTGACGTCGGGCGGAGCAGACCGCCCCAAGAAGCCTCGGGGCACTCACCACACAGGACCAGCCACATCGAAGTGCTCCCGTGTGAAAAGTGAGGCCATCATGAATCTCATGCAGCGTCTGTGGAACGCCAGCGTCCGCACCCGCATCTTCCTGCGCCGCCGCATGCCCACGAACATCCTGCTCGACAAGATCCGCACCCGCCGAGGCCTCAAATGGGGTGTCCCAGCGATGCTGTTCGGCGGCATCTACCTCTTCGCCGCCGCCATGTGCATCACCCTCATCCAGTACGGCTGGAACCAGGCGCTCTACCTGCTGTTCCTCCTGCTGCTGTGGAACGGGATGAAATTCCTCTGGATCGGGCCGTGGAGCCTCATCCGGCTCGCTCATACCCGTATCTGTGAGCACCGAGTGCAGACCTCGTCGCTGCAAGCGGGAAATTCGTCATTGAGTGCAGACTCTTCAGACTTGAGGGATGCAATCTCCACAACTCGATAGCGTCAGCACTACTTCACCAGACGACCAGCCCTGGGAAACGGGGGTGGCGACTCGTGGCTAGACCCCGTACCCCCATCGGCACCTTCGGCACTATCGCGACCTCCCGCACCGTCCAGAAGCGGTATGTTGCCCGCACGAGATACCGCGACTGGGACGGCAAGAGCCGCCACGTCCAAGTCACCGCCGACACCCGCGCTGCAGCCGAACGTGCTCTGAAGAAGAAGCTCGCTGAGCGAGACCTTTTCCAGCCAGGGTTCTCCGGTATGACCGCAGATAGCCCGTTCCCCGCACTTGTCTCGTACTGGTTGGAAGACATGGAGCTCGAGGACCGGCTCTCTCGAACCACCCGGCTCCTATACGAGCGGAACATGCGAACTCTCGTCCTCCCATTCTTCAAGGAAGTCACACTCCGCGAGATCGGTGTCGCGCGCTGCGACTACTTCCTCAAGCAACTCGCGAAGCAGAGCTACAACCGTGCCCGGCAAGCGCGTGTCGTCCTCCGCCTCGCGCTCGCTCTCGCGGTCCGCCACGAAATCCTGTCACGCAATCCGATGGATCATGTCTCGCGTCTGCGCCGTCCGGTTCGAACGCCGGACGTCTATTCCTGGGAAGAGATCGCAGCCATCCGGTCTGGAATCAGGACGTGGGAGCAGCGGGAGGTCACGGCCGGTCCGCGCCCAGATGGGCAACTCGGTCAGATCGTGGAGGTGCTACTTGGCACTTCGGCCCGTATCGGTGAGGTGCTCGCGATTCGTCTCGGGGATCTCGACCTCGACGCGCCGATCCCTGCAGTGAGGATCTGCGGCACGATCATCAGCAGGAAGGGGGAGCCCACGCATCGGCAGGATCATCCGAAAACGGCCCGTTCGGTGCGCCGAGTCGCCCTTCCAAGCTTCACGCTCCGCGCAGTCCGGGAGAGGTTGGAGCAGATCCGGTTCACCCACCCTGACGCGCTGCTGTTCTCGACCCGCATCGGTACTCCGCATACGACGAACAACGTCCGGAGGCAGCTTCGCGACGTCATGGACCGCGCAGGTGTTCCCGACGTTACCCCGCACCGGTTCCGCCGCACAGCGGCCACTGCGATCAACGAGATCGGTGGCCTCCAACTAGCGTCTGAGCTGCTCGGCCACAGCGATCCGGCGATCACGCGAGAGCACTACATCCGCCGCAACGAGACTGTGAACCCAGCGACGGCTGGGTATCTGGAACAGGCCTTCGGGCGGACGGCGTGACGCAATGCGGCTGCGGATCCCGAAGATGTCGGTGGTGTACGGCAGAATGAAGACATGTTCGAATCTGCCGTGACCGCCCCTGTCGATACGACAGAGCTGCGCAAAGCTCGCGGTGCGTTTTTCACCCCTGAGCCCATAACCCGATTCATCACTGACTGGGCGATTCGCGACCTCGACGACACAGTGCTCGAGCCCTCCGCAGGAGACGCTGCGTTCCTCGTCGAAGCTGTCAGACGGCTTCGCAACCTCGGAATCCCGACGCCAGGAGTCGATGGCGTGGAGATCCACGAACATAGTGCGCAGGTCGCGCGTCGTCGTATCGAAGAAGCTGGGGGCACGGCGAATATCACCGTCAGCGACTTCTTCCTGGTTGAGCCAGAGGCCCACTATTCAGTCGTTGTCGGAAATCCTCCGTATATCCGCTACCAAGATTTCTCGGGTGAGTCTCGAACACGGTCACGGGCGGCTGCATTGAAAGCCGGAGTTTCCCTCACCGCTCTCGCTTCAAGCTGGGCTGCGTTCACGATCCACTCGGCGCTCTTCCTCAAAAATGGTGGGCGAATGGGGTTAGTGCTTCCAGCCGAGCTGCTCAGCGTGAACTACGCCGCTGCGGTGCGACAGTTCCTTTTTGATCGCTTCCGGAGTGTCCAGCTTGTGCTGTTCACAGAGCAGGTCTTCCCGGAAGCTGAGGCTGATGTGGTGCTTCTGCTCGCGGACGGGTATAACGAAGGTCCAACAGATCAGGCGACGATCTATCAGGCGCAAGATGCCGATGCGCTCACCTCGCTTGACGGTCCCCTGACGTGGAAGCCCGCCGACCCGTCCGGCAAGTGGACTGGTCTGCTGGTTGCTCCTGATGCGGTGGAGCCTCTCCGCACTCTTCGCGCTGCAGGACATTTCACCAGCCTCGACACTTGGGGCGACACGACTCTTGGCATGGTGACCGGCAACAACCGCTACTTCGCGCTTTCACCAGCCCGCGTGAAGGAGCTGGGCCTCACCCGCAAGGACCTCGTACGACTCTCCCCACCGGGAAGCTCGCACCTGCGCGGGCTGGAACTGTCCAGCGACACAATGACCAGGTTGGGACAACAGGGCAAAGCCACTTGGTTGTTCCGTCCCTCCGAAAAGCACTCCGAGGCGGCACGGGCATATATCGATGCTGGACATGTTGCAGGCGTGGACGAGGCATATAAATGCCGGGTCAGGAAGCCCTGGTACCGGGTGCCCCTGCTGCCAGCGGCTGACCTGCTGCTGACGTGCATGAACGCCGATACTCCGCGCCTGACGACCAACACCGCTGGAGCACACCACCTCAACTCTGTTCACGGCGTCTACCTCGACGAGAAACATCGCGAACTCGGCCGCGAGCTTCTGCCGCTCGCAAGCCTAAACTCCGTCACGCTCTTGAACGCGGAGATGGTCGGGCGCTCGTATGGGGGAGGGATCCTCAAACTCGAGCCGAGGGAAGCCGATGTCTGGGCAATGCCATCTCTCGATCTCGTTCGGACGCATGCTGATCAGCTGCGCGTTATCAAACCAGACGTCGCCAAGCTCTTGCGGCAGGGAGAACTCATGAAGACTGTGAGCCTCGTTGACGAGGTGCTCCTCATCAACTCTCAACTCGTGACCGAGTCTGAGCTCGAACAGGTGCGTGACGCTCACGCCGCATTGACCGAACGCCGTGTAGCTAGGGGGCGCAGTGGCCGCTGAACCATCAACCAAGGCGAAAGCATGGGCGATCTTTGATCGCATCGTTGCTGACGCTGCTCCCAACGGTGCGTACAGCAACCCCTGGCGCAAAGACGGCAGCGGTGCTCTGTCTTATGAGCCGGACTACGAAACACTGAAGCGTCTGCTCGGGGTGCCGCTTTACTTGAAAGCCCCGACGACAACAGGCGTGCCTGCTCTTGCGCTCGATGTGTGGCTCTCATATGAGCTCAGGCGAGCAGGGTTCGACGGCGACGCCGTTTGGCCGCGCCCATCAGCTCCACGCATACTTCCGGCCCCCGTGGTCAGTCTCCTCAAGAAAGTCACAGTCAAGGAGCGCGAAGCGCTATGGAAGCGGCTGCAGGCAAAGACTCCACCCGCAGGTGCAGCGGCCTCGACCGCGAACATCCTCGGAAAGAACTACCTCAAACAAGTGGACGTCGTGATGTCCAACTGGGCAGCGGGACCAGAGCTTCTGATCAGCACGAAGCGAATGGACTCTAGCTTCGGCAAGAACGCTGCCAACCGAGTCGAGGAGTCCTACGGTGACGCAAAAAACCTGCGACTCCGACACCCACTTGCGGCCCTCGGCTTCGTCTACGGTCTGCGCTCGACCATCTTCGACGAATCACCAGACAAAGCTGACTGGCTCATCGACCTCCTGCAGAAGCTCGGCCGAGAAGACGATGCGTACCACGCGGTATCGCTCATCGTCATCGACTACGGAAGCCATCTGTCTGTCGAGGAAGCTGACGACGACCAGGGAGACGGGGAAGACCCACTCGCTGAAGCCGGCGTCGGTACAGATGAAGACTCTGAAGAAGAAGCCGAAGAGCACGTCGAGCCAACCGAAATCGACGTCGCCTTGGCGAACCTCCCGCCGGTGCATCTTCCCTGGGAACGAGTCCCGGCAGACCTTCGGCCCGACCGCTTCATCGCGGAGATGATCCGACGTGTGATCGATGCAACCCCGGTTAATATGCATCGAGACGCGAGGGATAGGCGGATTCTGGCTTTACCGCTTTCTTAGCGTGGAAGACCTGGAATAGAAATTGAGGACTCGGAAACATCGAGTTTGGGTGCCTCGTGCTTTGTAAGCAAGCACATGAGAATTGTGGGCTGGATAGATTGGAAACGTATTGGCTGGAAAACGAACTCGGCTGAGAAGCATCGCGGCGTACTCAATCCACGGGCGAGACGCCTCGGGCGTGATCGATTATGAGCAGTTTGTTGCGATGGTCGCTGATCTTGCTTCAGCCCGTGAGAGCCGGAAACGTGTGCTGGGTCAGGTCGTTGCCGTTACGGAATCAAGCCGCATCGACGCGGATGTCGTGGCCCTGAGATTTATCTCTGGAAATGAAGACGACGTCCCGGTCTTCTACAACGAGCAAACTGGCGCCGAAGAATCGATAGAGCGAGAAGAAGGTGTCTTCGCGATTGCAGTTTGGGCGATCTTCAACACTAAGTCACGCCTCGTCGCCATTGAGCGAAAACGTCCAGGGATTTCAACCGCGCTCCTCGAGCGGTATCTTCAGGCTCTTGGCCGCGACGCCGGATACAAGCAGTTGAGTATTGATCTCAACCAGGTCACCTCCGAAGAGTTCGACAAGGCTGTCCGTGAACTTGAAACTGTTAAGAAGGTGACAGTGGCGGTCAACCAGCCGAACCTCGACTGGTCGGACGACAGCAATGAGATCCATCGATATGCGGAAGAATCCAGCGCTGCGAGTGCCCGCGTCGAACTTGTTGCGCCGCGAGGTGAAGGACTCTCGAAGAGCAAGGGAATCGTGCATGACATCTTGGGCCTCGCACGCAAGAAGATCTCTTCACTGAAGAACGTCATTGTCGTAGGCCAGGCCTATGGTGAAGCAGGAAACAAGACCATCAACCTCGAACGGTACGCAAGGAAGCGGCAGGTCGAGATTGATCGAGGTGCATCTGCATTTGATGAGTTAGATGCCATCAAGGACGCCTCTATCGAAATGATTGTCGACGATGAGGGTGCGACTGCATAACTCCTTTCCGAAGCCCGCCGCATAACCAGGAGGTGTGAAATGCGAAAGAAGAGATCACCCGGGTTCTGGCGCGACGAGGTATGGGGGCGACGCAAGCAGCTCCTGCGGGATCCTGCATTCTGGGTGGCACTACTCCTAGGCGCGGCGACGACGCTCTTGGCGCCCCTTATCCCGCTGGGCGCATTGAATGTCGAGGAGTTAGCAAACTATGCACTTCTCTATTCTGCTCTGAGCTTTGGCGCCGCAATCGCCGGAGCAGGTATCGCACTGGGGGTGCCGGGAGATAAGCGAATAAAGCGATGGTCAACTTTGGTCCCCAAGGGGGCCAAATACTCATCGTTTCAGAACCTACTTTTCACATTCGCTTGGTCGGCGATGGCGCAGATCGGGCTCGTCTTAGTTTCGTTTCTTGCGATCGCTATCGGTACCGGGTACAAGGTCGTACCTCACGGAATCACGGTCATGAGCGCCCCTGCGCATTACGCTGCTGTGTTCCTGTCCTTCTGGCTCTGGTGGTACGCACTTCTTGAGTTGACGGCGGTCGTTAGAACCTTTATGCAGGTGGCGGGCGCAATAGCAAAGGAAAACGTCATGAATGTAGATCGAGAGGGTGACGAGGTTCGTGATCGTAAAGGAGGGGAGTCGGAGGCTGACCCTAATGTTGTAAAGCCCTCCCTACTTTTGCTCGACGACTAGAGGCAGTCCCGAGTCGTACTTAGTAGGGGAACTCCCCGGACGTAACCCCACTGGTAGCACTGGCCGCCGTCAGCTGATGGACCGGGACCAAACCGGGACCAGAACCATGCAATTGATGCAACCCATGAGATGAAATGACACGGTTTGACGGGCAGAGGCGCCCGGAAAATCAACGAATCGGCTCGAACGGGATACCTGGGGGTCAAGGGGTCGCAGGTTCAAATCCTGTCAGCCCGACCAGAAAGTAGTCAGAAACCCCGGGAAATCAATGATTTTTCGGGGTTTTTGCATGCTGAGGCGGTGTCGATCTTGGACGATGTCGCCGCTAGTGTCACTGCTAGGAAACAAGGGTCCCTCGTCGTGCCTCGCGCCGTCGAGGTCGACGTAGCCGGCGATCTCGTTCCGTATCGCTTCTTGCCACCTTCGGACCCTCGTGCGGGCGGAAGCTCCAAAGGCCCGAGTTCGCAGGTTCAATTGCTGAGCGTGCGCGCCATCAAGGCCCTGGCTAGGTCTCGATTTCGGTGGTCGTGGGTAGCCTCATTTGAGAGCTTCACAGCGGCCAAAAGTGTCGCAGCTCAACGGTTAAGGAGGCCTTCATGGCTGAGAAAAAGATTGTGTTCGTTGCGTTTGCTGTGGAAGACGTGCGGCAGCGTGATTTCTTGAAGGGGCAGTCGCTCGGACCGCGCTCTCCCTACGAGTTCATCGACATGTCGGTGAAGGAGGCCTACGAGTCCGGGTGGAAGGACAAGGTACGCACTCGTATTCGTCGTTCCCATGGCGTCATCGCCCTCGTCAGCAAGAACTCCCTCACTTCGGAGGGCCAGAAGTGGGAGATCCAGTGCGCGAAGGAAGAAGGCAAGCCGCTGCTGGGCATCTGGGCGTACTCGGACGACCGCACCGCTCTCGTTGGTGTGCGGACAGTCGCCTGGAGCGACAGCAATATCTCCGGCTTCATCGACGGGCTCTAGGAGGCAATCGATGCGAAAGGCCTTGATTGTCGGTATTGACCACTATGATCAGATCGGCAGCCTGCATGGCGCCGTGAATGATGCGCACGCGGTCAACTCAGTGTTGAAGCGCCATGCGGACAACCGCGTTAACTTCGCCCAGCCGAACTTGATGGTCGCATCCGGGCCAGGCTCAGCGATCTCCAAGAATGCCCTGCGAAGCGCCGTCGCAGAACTCTTCAAAGGCGACGCAGAGATTGCACTTTTCTACTTCTCTGGACACGGGTTCCTCGATGGCGTCGGCGGGTACCTGTGCGCCAGCGACTGCGAAGCCGGTCACGACGGCCTGTCTTTGTCGGAAGTGCTAGTGATGGCCAACGGGTCTCCAGCCAAGAACAAGGTCATCATCTTGGACAGCTGCCACAGCGGTTTCGCAGGGGGAGGAGCCGCAACGAGTCCTATCGCGGAGCTCAACGAGGGCATTACGATCCTTACTGCGTCAACCGCTGAGCAATATGCCATGGAGTCCAACGGCTCCGGGCTGTTCACGAACCTACTGGTCGATGCGTTGAATGGAGCTGCGGCGAACCTGCTTGGCGCAGTGACGCCAGGCAGCGTGTATGCCCACATCGACCAATCGCTGGGTCCTTGGGCGCAGCGACCCGTGTTCAAGACCAATGTGAAGAACTTCGTCTCGCTTCGGGAAGCGGCCGCACCGATCGAAGCGAGTCAGCTACGCATGCTGACCCAGCTGTTTGTGAGCCAGTCCACCGTGCTTCAGCTCGACCCGTCGTACGAGCCGGAACGTGCGGGGCATGAGCCTGATGAGGTGCCAGCTCCGGATCCGGCTCGAAACGCCGAATTTGCGGTGCTCCAGGCGATGGAGAGCGTCAATCTCGTTCGCCCGGTCGGTGCACCGCACATGTGGCACGCGGCCATGGAGTCGAAGTCCTGCGAACTCACGGCGCTTGGGCAGCACTACTGGGCGCTGGTGAATGCGGATTTGATCTGATGCCTGCTGTGGACAAGGTTCGTAAGGCGCTGTTCGCGGAGCAAACGGTCGATCGGCTTGCGGCGATCGAGCATGAGAGATGGGCGCACTGGCAGGAGTACGTCCACTCCCGCTGCGAGCGTCGGGCTGACGGTTCGCTCGTGATTCCGCCCGAGCTGGTGGCGCGGTGGGAATCGCAGATCCGGACGCACTATTCGGACCTATCTACCGAAGAGCGGGAGAGTGACCGGGAACAGGTTCTGAAGTACTTGCCCGTCATCGTCGACATTCTCAGCTGAGCCGCCGCGAGAGGTGTCCTCCGACGCCATGTCGGGGGGCACCTCTCGCCATCTGTTGATCCGCCCGGATCTCCTCGAGCGAGGCAGTCGACTCGTCGTCAGGGGCGTGTCTCCATGGGCAAGGTCAAGTCGCAATGTAAACTTTTTGATACAAGCTTTCACGTGTCAGGCCACCAAAAAAGAGGTTCCATGACCATCACCACGCCCCCGCAAACGCAGCGCGTCGCTACGACGGAGAACGTCGTCTGGGCCACCGCCGATAAATTCTTGCGCAACGTCGTCGAAGAGACCGAGTACGGCGACTACATTCTTCCGTTCACTGTGCTGCGGCGTCTTGAGTGCCTACTCACCGCCACCAAGACCGACCTGATCACGGTCGTCAACGGGCTGATCGAGAAGGACACACCCGTCCGGTTCATCGACGCGGAGGTCAAGCGCCGTTTCGGACTGAGCTTCTACAACACCTCGCCGCTGAGCCTCGAAGCGATCGCGGCGACCGATGATCACGTTGAAGCATCTGTGCTTGACTACGTCGCTGGCTTCTCGCACAACATCGCCGACATCTGGACCTCGTTCGAGTTCCCGCGCCTCGTGAAGAAGCTCGCCGACGCCAACACGCTGCACCAGGTCGTCCGTCACTTCTCGACTCTTGATCTCTCGGCGGAGTCAGTATCCAATACCGCGATGGGTGACCTGTTCGAGAACGTCATGTACCGTGCCTTCGATAAGAAGGGCAAAGCAGCCGGTGCATTCTACACCCCGCGCGATGCGATCAAGCTCATGGTCGACCTGCTGTTCGCGTCCGATGAAGAAACCCTCACCGGCCAGAACACCACCCGCTCGATCTACGATCCGACTGCCGGCTCCGGCGGCATGCTGCTGGTCGGTAAAGAACACCTCACCGAGCTGAATCCCGACATCGAGGTGAACCTGTTCGGTCAGGAACTCATGGACTCGGCGTTCGCACTGGGTAAAGCTGACCTGCTGATTCAGGGCGGACTGCCCGACGCGATCCGCCAGGGCGATACGCTGCTGCGCGATGAGTACGCCGACCGTCAGTTCGACTATGTGCTCTCGAACCCGCCCTTCGGTGGCGACTGGGAGAAGCAGTACAAGAGCGTCGTCGAGCAGTCAAAGGTGCCCGGCTCGCGCTTCTCACACGGTCTGCCGAGCAAGTCCGACGGTCAGATGCTTTTCCTCGTGCACTGCGCCTCGAAGCTCGCTCCCGCAGGCAAGGCCGGACACGGCGGCCGTGCTGCCGTGGTCTCGAACGCCTCGCCGCTGTTCAACTCCGACAAGGGCCCGAACGCGATCCGGCAATGGCTCTTCGACGAAGATCTGATCGATACGATCATCGCACTGCCGACGCAGATGTTCTACGGCACCGGCATCGCCACCTACGTGTGGATCCTCGACACCAATAAGCCGGCCGAGCGCCAGGGCAAGATTCAGCTGATCGACGGCTCTGGTCTGTGGGATCCGATGCGCAAGGCGATGGGTGACAAGCGTCGCCGCATGGGCAAGGCCAAGCGCCAGCTCGTGCACGACGCCTACAAGCAGTTCGAAGACGCAGATCCTGCAATCTCGCGCGTGCTCACCAAGGAAGACTTCATGTTCCGCGACGTCACTGTGTTCAAGCAGGCCCGTCGCGCGACCGTGTTCACCGAAGAAGCTCTCGAGACCATCGCCGAGCACAAGAACTACACCGACGCGCACGCCGACATCATCCGCGGCCTCGACGGCATCGCATGGAACAGCCTGCCCGTACTCTTCAGTCAGCGGTGCAAGAGCGCAGGCCTGAAGGCACCCATTGGCCTTGTCGACGCAGTTGCCCAGGCTCTTGGCGTGCAGGACGATACTGCTCCGCTGGCCATCGATCGCAAGGGCAACCCAGTGCTGCTGGACGGCTGGAAGATCACCGAGCGTGTGCCGATGAGCGAAGACCTCGACGAGCATATGCAGCGCGAGGTGCTGCCCTTCGCTGAAGGCGCTGCCTGGGATGAGAAGAAGGCCAAGCCAGGCAACGAGATTCCTTTCACGCGCATCTTCTATGTGCCCGAGGAGCCACGCCCGCTCGAGGAGATCGACGCCGATGTGTCTCGCCTGATGGGCGAGCTGGCTGAGATGTTCGAGGCGGTGCATCGCGATGCGTGAGACAGCGCCGCTGTGGAAGTTCGGTGAAGTGAACCCTCTCTCTGTCGACTTCAAAGAGCTTGCTGAAGGCACGGTTGTTTCATTCATGCCCCTTGAAGCAGTGTGGCCAGGAGGGCGCGCTGACTACGCTGGCAGGTTGGCATGGTCGAACAAGCAGAGCTATACCCAGTTCAGTCGGGGTGACATTCTGATTCCCAAAATCACTCCAACATTCGAAGCCGGACGTACCATCATCGCCGAAATCGACACCGAGCTGGGGCTGGCTTCAACAGAAGTGCATGTCGTGAGGGCTCGCGATACGGCCGATGCTCGATTCCTTCAGTATTGCTTCCAAAGCCAGCCTTTCCTTGACGAAGGTGCCTCCGCACTTCAAGGTGTGGGAAATCTTCGACGAATCACCCCGAGGTTTGTTCAAGAACTAAGGGTTCTCGACGTCGACTATGACTCGCAGCAACGCATCGCCGACTACCTTGACCGCGAAACCGGCGAGATCGACGTGATGATCGCGAAGATGGACGAGCTTGCGGGGCAGCTGGAGGAACGCAGGTCCGCTGCCATTCTTCGAGAACTGCAGAGCGTGCCAAACCGGGTGCAGCTGACCCTTGTGGTAGATATCGCCTCAGGATCTGGCTTTCCTGACAAGTATCAAGGTGTTTCGTCAGAAGAGCTACCGTTCTACAAGGTGGGGTCCCTATCTTCGGCCATAAATGGCTATTTGGCCTATGACGAGAACACCGTGAGCAGAAGTACCGCTGTTGAGCTTGGAGCCCGAGTTATTCCGCCCGGGAGCATCCTGATGGCGAAGATCGGCGCGGCGCTCATGCTCGCTCGCTTTGTGCAGACAACCAAGCCTGCCTGCATCGACAACAATATGCAGGCACTTGTGCCACGTGAAGGAGTCGTGAACCCGCGATTCTTGGCCTACGCAATGACCGAGATCTCAATCTCCTCGCTTGTTAAGAATGGCCCAGTACCGACTGTCGATGTGATCGGGTTGAAGATGACGCACATCTCATATCCGTCGACGCTCAGCGAGCAACAGCGCATCGCCGACCACCTCGACGAGGTCACCGGCAAGATCGACGCCATGCTGGCGAAGGTCGCTGAACTCAAATCTCTCCTCACCGAACGCCGTGCGGCTCTCATCACTGATGTCGTGACCGGCCGAAAGGACGTGGCATGAGCCACCACCAGATCCTCGAGCACGAGTTCGAGTCAAACCTCTGCGACGAGCTCGCCGACCGCGGCTGGCTCTACGAGAACGCCGGAGAGCCTAACGCTGTTGACTGGGACATCGCCCGCGCGATGGTGCCGGCTGATGTGCTTCACTGGCTCGCGACCCAGTACCCTGATGAGTACGAGAAGGCTGTGCCGTCTGATCTCACTAATGGTGCGCTGGAGCTCGCACAGCGCAAGCTTCTGGACCACATCATCAAGGAGCTGGGCAAGTTCACGAAGATGGACCCGATCACCGGGCATCCCGTCGGCGGCCTGCTCGGCGTGCTGCGCCGAGGGTTCAAGTTCGCGCAGATCGGCCGCCCGGCAGCGAGCTTCGGCCCGCTGATGGAGTTCCCGCCGGAGAACCCGAACCTGCTCCGTGTACTCGAGCAGTCTGATGCCGTGCGCCTGCGTGTCCTGCGTCAGGTGCGTTTCGACACCAGGAGCAACGAGACCATCGACGTCGTGCTGTGCGCCAACGGTCTGCCGGTGGCCACGCTCGAGCTGAAGACTGACAACACGCAGACCGTCAATCACGCGATCGCCCAGTACAAGAACGATCGCATGCCTGGTCCGACCCGCGCGCTGCTGCAGCCAGGTCGCGTGCTCGTCCACTTCGCGGTGTCGAACGACCTCGTGTACATGACCACCAAGCTGCAGGGCGCTGAGACGTTCTTCCTGCCGTTCAATCAGGGCACCGACGGTCACGCGGGCAACCCGCCCTCAGAAACCGGCTCGGCGAGCAACTACCTGTGGCGTGAGATTCTCGCGCGCCCGACGTTCATGCGCATCATGAGAAACTTCGCGCTGTTTGAGCCGAACCGTTCGAAGAAGGGCGATGGGCGGCTGGTCTTCCCTCGCTTCCATCAGCTGCGCGCTGTCGAGCGCGTCGTCGCCGACATCGAGCAGCAGGGCGCCGGTGGGCGCTACTTGATCTGGCACTCCGCTGGATCCGGCAAGACCAAGACCATCGCCTGGCTCAGCCACCGCCTGATCCGCCACGTCGGCAAAGATGCCCAGCCGATGTTCGACTCGGTCATCGTCGTCACTGACCGCACCGTGCTTGATGAGAACGTGCGCGACGACATGAACCTCGTGCAGTCCAGCGCAGGTCTGGTTGTCAACATCGGCGACGCCTCCGGTGCGAAGTCCGCCCAGGTCAAAGCTGCGTTGCTCGAGGGCAACCACATCATCACCTGTACCTTGCAGACGTTCCCGCACGTGATGAAGCTGATCGAGGACACCGCGGATCTGCATGGCCGCCGCTGGGCTGTCGTCGCCGATGAGGCGCACTCCTCGCAGTCTGGGTCCACCGCTCGCGCGCTCAAGGGTCTGCTCGTCGATCTGGATCTCGACCCGAACGAAGAGCTCAGCGCAGATGATCTCCTTGCAGCAACAGACTCGGCGATCGCCGCAAGCTCGAACATCACGTTCATCGCGCTGACAGCCACGCCGAAGGCAAAAACCCTGCGACTGTTCGGCTCTCAGGTACCGGGGGAAGAGCGCTGGGAGGCGTTCGACACCTATACGATGGCGCAGGCGATTGAAGAGCAGTTCATCCTTGACGTGCTCACAAACTACTCGACCTACGACATGTTCCTGCGGGTGAAGAACACCCTCGAGTCGGAAGACGACGACACCGAGGTCGAGACCGGGCGCGCGGTGAAAGACATCGTGCGCTTCACTCGGTTGCACCCCACCGCGATCGCGCAGAAAGTGCAGGTCGTTGTCGAGCACTTTCGACGCAATGTCGCCCACATGCTAAACGGTCAGGCACGCGCCATGGTCGTCACCTCCGGGCGCAAAGAAGCTGTCCTGTGGTCGGAGAAGATGAACGCCTACATCGCTGACAAGGGCTACACCGGGCTAGAGACCCTCGTCGCGTTCTCCGGCTCCGTCAAGAACGACGCCGGCGAAGAAGTTACCGAAGTCTTGATGAACGCGCTCAGCGACGTCGCACGCGCCTTCCGCGAGGAGGACGACTACAAGGTGCTGATCGTTGCGAACAAGTTCCAGACCGGCTTCGACGAGCCACGGCTCATGGCGATGTACGTCGACAAGGTCCTCAGCGACATCGCCACGGTGCAGACGCTCTCTCGTCTGAACCGCATGTACCCGGGCAAGTCTGCGCCGATGGTCGTGGACTTCGTCAACTCACCGGAGAACATCCAGAAGGACTTTGCCCGGTACTACACCGACGCGCGCGTCGAAGGCGAAGTGGATGCGAACGCCCTGTACGAGCTCGCCGAGCGCTTGGACGCCGTGGGTCTCTACACCGAAGCGCAGATGCGTGCTGTGGCTCAGGCGTACATTGAAGAGCTCGGCGGTGAGGCAATCCAGTCCGCTCTCGGACCGATCAAATTCGCCTGGAGCCAGGGTCTGCAGCAGGCGCGTCTCACCAAAGACAAGGTCCGCACGGAAGAACTGAAGCAGTTCCGCTCCGATGCGATTAGTTACCGCAACGCGTGGCAGTTCCTCTCCCAGATCGTCGACTACGACGATGAGGACCTGCGCCTGCGCGCGGTACTCATGACCCTGCTGGCACGTAACCTGCATCTGACGCCCGAGGAATACGATGGCAGCTACATGGACGGCGTGCAGCTCGGGGGAGTGAAGCTCGTCCCCGACAAGGTCAACGCCGACTTCCGCGTGGACTACATCACCGACACAGGCATCGCCATCGAGCTGCCAAAATTCACCACCGAGCCGGGCGGAATCGGCTCGAAGCCTCGGGGCCCTCTCGAAGAAGCAATAGACACAGTCAACGAGCTGTTCAGCGACAAGGGCATCGATGCGGATCCGGGCAGTATCGCTGGGTTCATCACAGCGTACTGGGGGTTCCTCGACGCGGATGAAGAAGCTGTGGCCATGGCCAAGCGCAACAACGTCGAGCAGCTGAAGGGATCGACGAAGTTCTCGGACGCCAGTGACTACGCGATGTTCCAGGCGTTCCAGAACACCGACGAGATCAAGAAGGCGCTGGCCGACCCCGAGGTGCTCGCATCCTTGTTGGCGATTACTGCCCAGAAGATGCACACCGAGCATCACGAACCGGGGAACGGTGATGCCTGAAGCATCCGCGGACATGCGGGCCATCGCCGATCAGATCAAGAAAGCTCGCGAAGCTGCCGGCTGGAGTCAACATGAGCTGGCTGACCGCGCGGGGGTTTCCCGGCCGTCGGTGGCTCGCGTCGAGGCCGGAGGCGATGTCAATACGGTGACGCTGCGCAAGATCGCCGAAGCCCTGGGGCTGTCGCTTCATGTAGGAAGCTACGAAGGCTGACTGAGCGGCGACTATCGAGATGCCAAGAAGCTCCCCACGATCACCGTGATCGCGGGGAGCTTCTTGGCTAGTGCGCTGATTCAGGATATTCACAGCGCCATAGGGTGGTCCATCGACAGGTACTCGCCGAAATGCCTCCCGAAGGCCTGCTCATCGATGACGGGCACTCCGTAAGCGCGCGCCTTCTCGGCTTTGCCGCTTAGTGAATCGGGATCCGCCGCGACGACTACTCTGGTCGACTTCGTGATGGCGCCAGTAGTGAGACCTGCCGTAGTGATCTCGCTGATCCAGTCCTCACGAGGCCGTCGCAGTGTACCGGTGAACACGACCCGATCGCCGGGTTGAAGGAGCGTCTCGCGAGGTTCTGCACGTGCCTCGCGAGTGCCATCCAATGCCGACGCCACATCAGCCTCGGTGAGGTTCAGATTGACTGCGACCCTGCAGAGATCCGAGAGCTCCTCATCGGTGAGCACGCCATCGGACCAGGCCTCCGCCGCGAGCTGCCGGAGATGCTCGCGGTGCAACTCCAACATGCGAGATCCGGAGATGCCGGAGTCTTGCGCCACCTCGAGCAGTGCGCGTCCCTCCGACTTGGAGATGTGGAGATCGAGCAAAGCGTCATTCAACGCGAGGAGGTATGAGGCCTCACTCGTCGCACCTCCGGGGATCCACGCGTCGTTCAGCACCTCGGCCATCCATGACCCCGGTTGCGCAGAGGCATTCGACTGTCTGATCGCCAGACGGGTCGCTCGGCGTTTCCGTGATGCGGGCCATGCGAATGAACGCGCTGCGGTCAGTTCCGCCGTCCAGTCGGCGTGCGAGCTGCCCAGTTCCATGAGCTTGCTGAGCAACTGCGCGGTCGCCTCCGCGTCCGCGAGCGCAGTGTGGGCATCATCGAGGGGAATGCCAAGTGCTTCGCAGCAATGCGCGAGCTTCGCCGTGCCGAGCAGACGCCCGGACCACTTCATGGAGCACAACGCACGCGGACGATCGTCAAGCTGGTAGCCAGAACGCAGAAGCTCATTGTGGAGAAACCGCATATCGAACGTCGCGTTGTGCGCGACCACTGCACGTCCGGCGATCAAGGTGAGAATCTCATCGCTGATCTCCGAGAACTCTGGGGCGTCAAGCCAAGCAGGTCACCGCCGCTGATCCCGTGCACATGGCTCGCGCCGACATCTCGTCGGGGATTCACCAGCGTCGTCCAGGAGTGTTCCTGCTGACCTGTTTCATCGAGCAGCACCACACCGACTTCAACGACGCGGTCGTTTCGTTCCGGCACAAAACCTGTCGTTTCGAAATCGATCACTGCGAAACCCGACATAAATCCTTGCTCCTTGCTATGTCGTTGGCAGGGTATCCTGCGATACGGCCATTCTGGTTGTTCGGAAGGCACCTGCTGCACTGCAACTCAAAGGTAGCTTCCGCAAGCAGAAAGAGCATGCAGTCGGTCCCGCAGAGTGGGCGAGCAGTCTTCAGCGTCGGATGTCTTAGTTACACTCTCTCCTAGTGCTTCGGGTGCGCAAGGTCACGGCATCCTCATAGGCTGAAAGCGAGGAAGTCAGCGTGGTCGAAACTCGAGTGTTGGTGGGGCAGGGCTTTGATGCCCTCTCAGCGGGACTGCAACCGTTCATCACCGAACGGATGTCTGAGGTGCTGCCCGACGTCACTGACTGGACCTCGGTGCTCCGAACGAAAGACGAACTGAACGGGCGGCATTTCGAATCGTATAACCCGGCAGATCTGTTGCTTCAGCTGCGAGTGCTGACTGAGCGACTCGGCACACTCGGCTACCCGTTTCAACACTCGATTTCCCGACAAGCTTCCAACTGTGCGAGCGAACTACGTTCGGTTCGGAACCGGTGGGCCCATGGAGAATCGTTTTCGGCGGCTGAAGCCTATCGAGCACTCGACTCTGCAGAAATCCTGCTCGCGGACCTCGATGCCTCCGAGCAACGAGGGCGACTGACGCAGTTGAAACTGCAGTCACTTACGGCAATGCAGCCATTCGCCGACATTCAGAAAAGCACATCGGATCAGGAACATCAGGAAGCCGCCGCGGGTATTCCGACAGCTCCGACCGTGGGATCGCAGCGAGTAGAACACCGAGCGGAGCAGCTCGACGACCGTGAACAAAAGGAATTTCTCCCTCCGATGACGGAGGAAACGGCGAAGCTCGAGGCGCTCGCTACAGATGTGCTGAGCTACGCGCTTGCACACAATCGCATCGGCGTCGTCGAGCAGATCGACGTGCACTACCGGGGCCCTGAGCTTCGCGGGGCGTCGGTGGAAGTTGAATCGCTCAGCCCGGTGGGAATGCTGGGCGACCCTAAGATCCTGCTCGTTGATCTTGACGGCGAGCATCCTGTCACATTGCGCGACGTCGCCTTTGAGCTTGATCCCGCCAGAATGCTTGCTCTCGACACCGTGCATCGGGGAAGCCTCCGTGTCACGCTTCGGAGCGCAGATGGGCGAGTAATTGCCGAATTGCAGCACCCGGTCACCATCCTTGCATCGAATCAGTGGACCGGAGCGCCAGAGCAACTCGGTCTTGAACTCATCGCTGCATTTGTGCAGCCCAACGCTGCCGAAATCTCAAAGGTCGCGAGCGAGACGGCAGAGATCCTGGGAGATGAGACTGGGAGTGCAACGCTCGACGGGTACCAGTCCGCGAACCCGGAGCGCGTCGATGAAATGGTCAAAGCTGCTTACCGCGCCATGCAGAATCGTGACATCCGGTATGCGGAGCCGCCCGCAAGCTGGGGCCTTGTCGGGCAGAAGGTGCGAACCCCCGAGGAGGTGCTGGCCGGGAGGCTCGGTACCTGCCTCGACACTACCCTTACGCTTGCCGCTGTTCTCGAAGAGCTCGGCGTGAACAGCACACTCTGGTTCGTTCCGGGGCATGTGTTCTTGGGGTACTGGAGATACGAGTTCTCGCTCGACACTGCTGCAGAGCTCGATGCGTCGGAGGCCATCAACCATGTCGGCCTCGGCGCCATTCGACTGGTGGAGACGACCTGCATCCCGCTCGGCGAGAGCTTCGAGACGGCGACACGTAAGCCGATGCTTGATCACTTGCCGCGTGGCGCGTCTCACTTCACCGGTATCACCGACGTATTCCGGTCCAGGGAGAACGGGGTTCTTCCGCTGCCGAGCCGAACGCTCGATGAGGCCGGTGAAGTTGTCGTCAGGGAATACCGGGTCGCCGCGGGCGCTGCAGATTTTGACTACGTCCTAGCCGCTTCCCGGCCCAACGAGGCAACACCACGCAGCCTTCCACAGCGAATCACGCAATGGAAGAACGCCCTACTCGATCTCAGCCTGCGCAATCGCCTGATCAATTACACGACACGGGCGGGGCACTCTCTCGCGGTTCCTCAGCCGCAGCTTGCGGTTTTCGAGGATCTGATCAATTCGGGAACTCCGGTGACGCTGGTGCCCGCTGATCGCGTATCGCAGCTTGACCGGTCCCGAGGCATACAGTCCGGCTTCGCCCTTCCCGAGAGTGCGCGCGCGACACAACTCACCGACCGTAAGCAAGTGTTCATTGACATTGCGGAAGAGAACTATGCGGCACGGTTACGAGCCCTGGGGTATAAAGCGCGGACCCTCGTCGAGGAGACCGGCGCGAATAACCTCTATCTAGCGCTAGGTATGCTTCGCTGGAACAACGGCGATCGAGATTTGAGATCGCCATTGATTCTCGTTCCCGTGAACCTCAGCACAGCCTCTCGGGGTCAGAGCTATCGCATCACCCTCGACGACACGGGAGAGTCGACGCCCAACTATTGCCTGCTCGAGAGGCTCAAAGTGTCGTTCGGTCTTGAGATACCGGGCTTATCAAACCCGACGCGCGACGAATCGGGTATTGACCTTGCAGCGGCTCTTGCCGCCACGCGTAAAGCCCTATCTGAGGCGAAGCTGTCGTTCACCGTGGATGATTCTGTCGACCTCGCGATCCTGCAGTTCGCGAAGTTCCGGCTATGGAAGGACATAGACGAAAGCTGGGACACATTCGCATCAAATTCGCTCGTCGAGCATTTGGTGCACACTCCCACAGAGGTATTCGTTGACCGGGCGAGGGACGCTGGGAACGTCGACCTCGACGCTGTCGTCTCAGAGTTGCCTGTGCCGGCTGACTCCTCCCAAGCCGAGGCCGTGGTGGATGCCGCTGCAGGCCGCACGTTCGTACTCGAAGGACCTCCGGGCACTGGTAAGTCGCAGACAATCACGAACCTGCTCGCACATTCCATTGCGCAAGGCAAGAAGGTGCTATTCGTGGCAGAGAAGAGGGCTGCGCTTGACGTAGTGAAACAGCGGCTCGACGTAGTGGGGCTCAGTAAACTCAGTCTCGATCTGCACGATAAGGGCGCGCGTCCCGCTGCCGTCCGCGCCCAGATCGCGGCTGCCATGGATGCCGCAGCCCAGGCGGATGAGGCTTCGCTGCTCGCCGCTCGAGAGGCGAACCGGTCGAGTAGCGCTGCTTTGCGTCGCTATGCAGAGCGATTGCACGAGCCGAACGCTTTCGGGCTCTCCTTCTACGAGGCACGAGAACGGATTCTCGCCGCGGACGAAAGCACTCCGACATTGCCCGTCCCGCTAGCGTTCGTGAGAGGTGCGACGCCTGAGATCGCTGAGAGCCTCCGATCGGCTCTTCGTGCGTTGCCGGAGTCCGCGGACCTCGCGCGGCCGGAGCAACAGCATCCGTGGGGCTTCGTACAGCTTTTGCCTGGACAGGGAACGGATCAGCAAATCCATGCTGCCGCTCGCGAGTTCGATATCGCGCTCGGCAACTTGCTCAACGCAGGCCAAGATCCGAAGGTTCTGCGTATGGTGAAAACGCCAGAACAGGTAGAAGCATGGGCAACCTTGCTTTCTGCACCCCGCTACCCTCTCGACGCCGTTGATGCGCTGCGTACTCATCTCGACTCCGGCGAGCTGAGGTTCAACCGTGACGCTCTACTGCAGCTTTCCGAGCACACGCCGAGTTGGTCGCAGACGGTCGGAGTCGAGTGCCTAGCAAGCGATGTGGGCCGGAGCCACGCTCAGGCTCTCGCCGCTGACGCATCCGGATTCTTCGGGCGCAAGCGGCGCCAACGAGCAGTACTCCTGGAGTTCGGCACCGCGCTCCGAATTGACCCCCGAACTTTTCCGGCGAAAGGCGTTTCGGGTCTCACGCTTGAGATCGTGCGGACTTCGCAGGCTGTTCACGGAATCGTGCAGCGCCTGACGAGTCTGCCGATCCGGCTTGTGCCGCAGGGTTGGAATCCGTACATCGCCCCAGGAGCTGCGCCTGTAGTTCAGCATCTCGACTGGCTGACTTGGCTCGTCAAAGCGCTCGCGAAGCCAGGCACATTTCCCGAGCCATTGTTGGACAATCTCCGGGCCATATACGCGGGCTCGCCCAACGATCCAGCAGCAGCCGACGCTCTTCGGCGGTACGCCCATGCATGGCGCTCCCTCGAATCACTGCTGGGCTCCCAATCCGATCGCCACATTGCGCGGATGTCAGATTGGGCAGGCGAACAAGGCATTGTCGATGCGTGGATTTCGACTCGGGGGCGACGCCATCTGGACGTCGAGACGCCGCTGTCACTACACCGCTGGAACACTTTCCTGCGCCAGCTCGAGCCATTGCGCGAGGCGGGACTCGTCGAAGCTTACGAGGCCTTGAAGACTGGCCGCGTTCCTGCAGATCGGGCAACCCTAGCCTTCGACAAGGGTATGGCATCCTCCGTGCTGGTTGAGCGTCAGGACTCCCAAGGTCTCACAGCGTTCGATGGAGGATCCCACAACCGGACCATCTCGAGGTTCACCACAACTGCATCCGGAATTCGCGCCGAATTGCCCCGTTGGATTCCGCAGCAGGTCATCCAACAGCGCAGAATAGACCCCGGCTTTGCAGGTGGAGCGATGGGGGAGTTGAAGCGTCAACTCGGTCGCAAGCGAGGCGGCATGAGTGTGCGTGCGTTGTTTGAGAACTACGAATCGATCATTTTGCAGATTGCGCCGTGCGTGCTGATGAGCCCTGAGTCGGTAGCGCGTTTCTTTCCTGCGAAGGCGGGAATGTTCGACATCGTCGTATTCGATGAGGCCTCGCAAATCCGAGTGGCAGACGCGGTCGGTGCCATGGGGCGTGGCAACTCGGTGGTAGTAGTCGGCGATAGCAAACAGATGCCGCCGACGAGTATTGCAGAGACGCAGATCAACGACGACCTTGCACATGAAGATGAGGGACAGTCTGTCGTCGACGAAGAGTCGATCCTCACCGAGTGTGTCCAAGCTCGGGTGCTTCAGCGCTGGCTTTCCTGGCACTACCGAAGCCAAGACGAGACACTTATCTCCTTCAGTAACCACACCTATTACGACAGCCGCCTGTCGTCTTTCCCCGCGCCGCTCAGTTCTTCCGGTTCAGCGGATGTCGGTATCTCTCTCATTCGGGTCGAGGGAACATTCAACCGAACAGGAAAGGGCAAACTGCTCCGTACAAATCTCATAGAAGCGCAAGCGATCATCGATGAAGTCGCCCGCAGATTTGAAAAGAGCGAAGGAGATGCACCTTCTCTCGGCATTGTGACGTTCAACACTCAGCAGCGCGCATTGATCGAAGCGATGCTGCGAGACCATCCGGATGAGCGTCTCGCAGCAGCGTTGGAGGAGCGTGACGGACTATTCGTCAAGAACCTCGAGAATGTACAAGGCGATGAACGTGACACCATTCTCTTCTCAGTGGCCTTCAGCGCAAACGATCGGGGCTTCGTGCCGCTGAACTTTGGCCCGCTGACCAGAGCGGGCGGTGAGCGGCGTCTGAATGTCGCCATCACTCGCGCGCGACGCCAGGTGATCCTCTTCGCCAGTTTTGACCCCGACGATCTCCGTGTCGAGAATACGGTTTCCGTGGGAGTCAAGCACCTGAAGGCTTACATGGAGCTTGCAGCGCGCGGCGTACAAGCTTCGTCTCTCGGTACCGCAGTGCAGCCCTTGGTCGATCGGCATCGCGACGAGATTGCGTCCGAGTTGCGCATGCGAGGGTTTGCGGTGCAGACGGATCTCGGTCTTTCTGATTTCCGCGTCGATATCAGTGTCGCCACTGCAGAGCATCCGGATCGACCTCTCGTCGCGGTGCTTCTTGACGGAGAGTCGTGGCGCATGCGTCGCACTGTCGCAGATCGTGACGGTCTTCCCGTGGAAGTACTGGAGAATCTTATGCGGTGGCCCGCGGTTGAGCGAGTGTGGCTTCCCGAATGGCTGCAGGATCGCGAGGGCGCTCTCACTCGACTGTCTGAAGCTGTTCACCGGGCTGCTGACCAGCGGGCCTTCATGGAAAAGCCGTCGCCGGTCGAGCCGCTGCACGACGTGCAGCCGTCGAGCAGTATCGATGAACATCAAGTGATCGTCTCAAGTCTCGAAGTGCCTCCCCGTGAGGGTAACGCTCTTGGGGTAGCGGGGGTTCTGCGCTCTGCTGCTGTTCCTATCGTGGAAAAAGATGTCTCTTCTGCTCCCGGAATCGTTCATGAGCGGCTTCGTTTCTTTCGCCCATGGTCGCATGGAGTCGGGACCGGGTCGACGGACGCGCTCGATGCGCTGCCGCGCGCTCATGCGGTCGAGCAAGTGCGCGGAATGATCCACTCCGTCGTCCAGACGGAAGGGCCGGTGCATCGCCAGCGGCTGGCGAAGCTTGTGGGAGAAGCTTTCGGCCTTTCGCGCGTGTCTGGTGGCCGGGCCGCGAGTATTCTGGCGTGTTCGCCAGAGGGACTTCCAACGAGCGAGAACGGCAATTTCATTTGGCCGGAAGGCAGCTCCACTGCCGCTTATACGATCGCGCGGCGAACCGCTGGAGAGGACCGACGGGATATTGAGTCGGTGGCTCTAGAAGAGATTGCTAACGCAATGGCGATTGTCGCGGAGCTCTCGGGAGGCGTGGATGACGAGGCGATTCAACGTGAAGCGCTCGCGCTGTTTGGTGGAAAGCGCGTTACTGCCGGTATTGCAATCAGATTGCAGGCTGCACTGCGTTTCGCCGAGGAGACGAGCCGGATTCGGAGAGCTGGATCCCTGTGGCGTATTGGACTCTCGGCGTAAGTTCAGTTGTCGAGCGAGTATCGCGTAGCTTCATTGCGAAGGACCTTGAACGGAAAAGGAGCCTACGGTGGCCGTTGGATATCGAGCAATTCTTCGACTCAACGATCAGGACGATGCTGTCAGCACCGTCGAAGATCAACTTCGCCTGTGGCTGCGAGATAAGAGTCGAGGCCGAGGCGCCGATCTCGAGGTAGTCGACTGGCAGGGCCCGGGTACGCATCGGCTCGGGCGACGATCCGAGCTTCACGTCATCCATGATGACCATGCGCAGGATTCCAGTCGGCGGCGGCTCTACCGCCTTATTGAAACCAACCCTCACGGGCGATGGATCGTCTCCCTCTATGCCGCGTCCTTGCCGACGGCCAGATCCGATCGGCAGACGATCGTTATCGAAACTGACCTCGCAGACGCGGATCATGACACTTCGCTGCGCAAGGTGGCGCCGCCAAAAGTTGTGCGAAACCTGTTAAGCGCCGTAGACGTGCACGATGGCCTGACTCCTCTCACAGGGCAACCGATAGTCATTCGTCCGGGCGACGTTGAACGAGTGTTCGCCGCAATCGCCGATGCCGATCGAACCGCGTCGGTAATCGTGGCTGGAAGCATCGACCGCGCGCATGACGAAGCCTGGAAGGGAGCGATCGCCAGTCTTACCGCACAGAGCATTGGAATTGCAGCCACGTTCGTCGTCTACGCCGACGCAATGGTAGAACTCAATGACTTGCTTCCCGACGGACATCAGATCGAACGAGGGCGAGTCAGGACATTTCTGCCGAACGTTCAACTCAACGATCCATCCGACTCTGTGCGCCATAAGTGGCTGGGTCCCGCAACTTTCGCGCGATCGCTGCGAGGTCAGAAGGTTGGGCGCCCTCTTCAGATCCGCCATGCAGAAGCCACGCGTCGTCGCATCGTTGAGATGGAGCTTCCGAGCGATGTACGGCGCATGATCGATCTTCTGCGCCGGGCTGAAGTCGGAATGGTGCGCAACGAGCGCGTAGCCACCATCGTCGCCGCCTCACTGCGAAAAGAGGCGCTCTCGCCGACCACACGAGTTGAACATGCGGATGAGCCTCAGCCGCAGAGCGGATTGCCGCCACTCGATGTCCCTCAAGAAACTACAACTCAGGTGGCCGGCACTTCACTGGCGGTTTCAGGATGGCAGCGAGCGGCAAATGCTGTGAGACGATGGCTTGGCCTTGAGAGCCCAGCGCCAAACCACATTGACGAACTCGACACATTCATCGAGTCGAAGGTCGCAGAAGTTCGAGTCGCTGAAGAACAACTGCAAGAGGCTGCCGAGGTCGAGGAAGACCTCAAGGTGGAGGCTGCTCGTTTGCGGCGTCGACTTGATGATCTGGAACTAGATCTCATCCAAGCCGAGATTGAAGGGGCTGATTCGCACCGCGAAATTCAGGTTTTGCGGCAGCGCCTCGCTCGCACGGGCCATGCAGAAAGTGCGTATGTTGAACCGGAGGAGGAGGTATGGAAGGCGCCCGGTTCAATCGAAGAACTCGTTGCGCGCATCACCCCTGGCGAGAAGCAACACGTCGCCCTCGAACGAGTGGAGTTCACGGGTAATCCGGATATCGCCCTTGAGATCGACCGACGATACGTGAGTGGTCTGTACTCGACCTCCGTGTGGGAGTTTGTACGGGTCTTGTATGACTACGCCGAAGCGCGAGCAACGGGAGAGTTCAGTGGATCAGTGCACATGTATCTTGGCGATGACCGCGTGGAGGGGACCAAATGCTCTCCGAAGAAGCATGCGGGTACCGAAAGTGAAACCGTACTAAACAACACCAAATGGAGGAGTGAGCGTTTGCTTCCTGTTCCGCAAGAGGTGGATCCTTCCGGCAAGATACTGATGGCGGCTCACTTCAAGCCTGCACATCGCGACACCTTCGCGCCTCGGGTTCACTACTACGATGATGTGTCCGGCACGGGGAAAATCTATGTCGGGTACATCGGCAAGCACTTGACGAATACCAAGAGCTGACGCCGTGCTCGCAGAGAGATTCCTGCAGGGTGTAGGCGGATTCCTGGAAGGAAAGGAACCAGTCCCGTCTTCCTGACCGTCTGTCCGAACTCTTTCAACTTCGAATAGACCGGGGTAGCGGCGCTAAGGAGGCGCCGGTTGAACTCGTGCAGCTGAGATCTTCACCCATCACCGCAACTCCCGCCGCCGAAACACCCCCACGGCCACCGCAACCAGCATGACGCTGGCCCCAACCCCGGTCCCGACAGGCCACCACAGCGCAGCACCCTCCGGGGGAGTGCCCGACGCGACCGCCACCGCCGCCGGGAGCAGGCCCGCGGGTGTGAACTCGGCGAGGCGAGGGGCCGCGCCGGCGACGGCGAGCAGGAAGAACGCGCCGACGCCGACAGCCGCAGCCGCGGCCATCGCGTCGAACGCGGCCGAGGCGAGCAGCGACACCGCGATCAGCAGCGTGGCGAGCACCACCCACAGCGCCGTCGCCACGAGCAGCGGCCCGAGACTGCCGCCGGCCTCACCGGCGGCAGCAGCAGCGCCGGCAGAACCGCTGCCAGCGCCACCAAAGCCACCAACATCATCCGCGAACACTACCCCGGTCACGCCCCAAGACACCAGCGCCCCGACAAACGCCGCAACGGCAACGAACCCCACAAGAACCACAGCATGGCTCACCACGTACGCCGCGCGCGACGCGGGCTTCACGAGCAGCAGCGACGCGACGCCCGAGCGCACCTCGCCGTTGATTGCGCCGGCGGCCATGATCACCACCACGAACACGACGAGCTGCGACAGGTCTGAGACCCACTGCGCGGCGGCGTCCGCAGCGGTAGGGTCGGGCAGCGCGAGCGCCCCGGCCTCGCCGCCGAGCGCTCCCGCGAGCAGCTCGTTCGTGTACCGCGTGATCACCGGACCGCTCGCGGCGAAGAAGACGAGCACGATGGGCAGCACCCAGATGCGCCAGGTGCGCACGATCTCTCGGGTGCGCAGGCGCAGCAGCGGCAGCAGCGCGTTCATCGGGCGCCCTCCACGAGGTCGACGAACACGTCTTCGAGGCTCGCCTCGCGCGGTTCGAGGCGGTAGAGGCGAGCGCCGAGCGAGCCGACCAGGGCGGCGACGCGGGCGGCGCCGTCCTCCACGTCGTCGACGGTGACCACGAGTGCGCGCGATCCGGGGGCCTCCTCGGCCACGTCGAGCGCGAAGCCCGATCCGGCGCCCACTTCAGGCGGAGCGAGCAGCGCCTCCTGAAGCCGCTCGGTCTGGTCGGTCTCGACGATGAGCCGGCCGCGCGATCCACCGAACCGCGCGCGCACCTCGCGCAGCGGGCCCTCGGCGGCGACGCGGCCGTCGCTGAGAATCGCGACGTCGTCGCACACCCGCTCGACATCGGGCAGCAGGTGCGTGGAGAAGAACACGGTGGTCTGTCCCTTGAGTTCGGTGAGCAGTTCGAGCACCGCGCGCCGCCCCATCGGGTCGAGCGCGGAGGTCGGCTCGTCGAGCACGAGCAGCTGCGGGCTGTTGATGAGGGCCTGAGCGAGCCCGAGTCGCTGGCGCATGCCGCGGGAGTATCCGCCGACGCGGGCGCGGGTGTCGGCCAGGCCGGTGAGGTCGAGCAGCTCGGGCACGCGGCGCCGGGTCGTGCTCTTCGGCAGCTGGAACAGCGTCGCGGCCTGCTCGAGCACCTCGCGCCCGGTCATCCATGACGCAAACCCGGGCACGTCGGGGCAGTAGCCGATGAGCGGGCGCACCTCGGCGCTGCCGGGCGCGTGGCCGAGCAGGCGGGCGGTGCCGCTGCTGGCGCGGGCCAGGGCGAGCAGGATCCGGATCGCCGTCGTCTTCCCAGCCCCATTGGCGCCGAGAAAGCCGAACACCGACCCCCGCTCGACGTGCAGGTTCACCCCGTCGAGGGCGAGCCGCCCGCCGTACCGCTTCGTGAGCGCGCGCGTCTCGAGCGCGGGGGCACCGGCGGCGGCACTCGCGGCGCACGTCATCGCTGCGCCTCGTCGCTCGAGCCGGAGGCGCCGGTCGCGCCGGTCGCGCTGGAAGCCTCGGTCGCGCCGGTCGCCCCCGGCGCCGCAGAAGTCGACCCCGGCCGCGCGCCGTAGAGGCTCGCGACGGTGCTCGCGACGTGCGACGAGGCGGCCACGGGGGAGTCGGCGACGGGTGCGGGGCGGCGGCCGGCCACGAGGAACAGGATCGGCCCGATCATGTTGAGGCACAGCATGATGAGCACCCACGGCCACTTGCGGCCGAACTGCACGCGCTCGGTCGGCGTGCGCACGAGCACGACGAAGCCGATGACGAGCAGCAGCGTCTGCACGGCGAGCACGATGCCGATGAGCAGCCACACGGTGCCGCTGAGGGAGGGGACGTCGAGATTCATGCGCAGCTTCCTTCGCAGTGCGGGCGCGCGGGGGCGTCGCCAGTGGGTCGATCGGTATTGCCTACATCCTTGCAATGCAAAGTAGTGATGTCAATTCGGGATCCGCCCCCGCGTCACCGGGTTACCGGGTTACTCGGGCGATGGCGCCGACCCCGGGGGAGCGGGGGCAGCCGCGCCCTGCGGCGTGGTGAGGCGCTCGCGCAGTGCCTGTTCGAGCGCATCGAACCGATCGCCCGCGAGACGGATGAGCGGCGCGTTGCGGGTCGACCTGCCGCGGCTTCCCCAGGTCATGCCGACGTACCCCTCGCGATCCGCATCGGCCGTCCAGATGAGCACCACGCCGTCGGCGCCGCGGGTCTGCTCGGGCAGCGGCGTGTACCTCGCCGAGTCACCCGAGGCGAAGGCCGCGTGCAGCCGGTCGAACGCGTCGGGGGTGAGCGCGTGGTACCCCGTGAAGCGCCGCCGCAGGGGCGTGCCCGTCTCCGCGCGCACCCACACCCGCGTCGCCGACCCGAGCAGCGCCGCGACCGCGAAGACGCCGAAGATCGTCGCGAGCACGACGATCGCCGCGGGCAGCACCCCCAGCCCCCGCATCGCCCGATAGCGCGGCCGAGACGACTCCTCCGCGCTGCGGCGCGCGTACTCGGCCAGCTCCTGGTAATTCGCCACTGCGCACGCGATCCCGATCACGCAGAGCACCAGCACGACCACGGCGACGGCGGTGCGGGGCGCGGATCGGCGCGACACGAGCCCGGGAGTGCGGGCCAGGGTCGCGTCGTAGAGAGCCATGCCCTCATGCTCCCATGCCGCGGCGCGGTTACTGCGAAGACTCCGCCGCAGCGCCCGCCGCAGTGCCCTCCGCAGCGCCCTCCGCCCGCGCGTCCCGCCACGCGCGGCGCAGCCCGGCGCGCAGCGGCAGCACGATCACCGCGAGCGCGGCGGCGAGACCCGCGGGCAGCGCCGCGGCAAGGAGGAGGCCCCAGCGCCCGCGGGGGCGGCGGGCATCGAGCACGGTCGCCGCCACGACGGAGGTCGAGAGCGTCGCCAGCGTGGTCGCACTCGCGGCGCGCACGAGCCGATCCTCCACGGGCACCCGCCGCCGCTGCGCCCAGAGCGCGGGCACCGCGCCGACCGCGACGGCGGCGATGAGCGAGCGCCGCGATCCGGTGCCGGTGCGCCGTCCGCCGAGCCCGAATCCCGTCGCGACGCGATCGGGGAGGCCCCGCCAGGCGAGCGCCAGGGATCCGGCCGCGGCCGCCGCGATCGCCAGCGGCACGAGCTGCGCGCCGCTCACAGCGCTCTTCGGCACGCGGTCGAGCACGTCGCTCGTGGCGTCATCGGGGCGGATGAGCCGCAGGCGCACGGCGAGGGCGCCGAGGTTCACGGTCCACCCGGCGCCGAAGAGCCGCGGCACGAGGAGTCGGGGGCTGTCGGGATCCCACGTGCGCGAGCGCACCTCGGCGCTCACCGGGCCGCGCAGCTCGAGCGGCACGCCGAGCACGCGCAGCCGCGAGTCGGCGGCGGGCGCGTCACCGGTCAGGGCGTCGCGCAGATCCGCCGCGTACTGCTCCGCGGGCCCGAGCGCCTCGGCCGGATCGATGCCGGCGTCGGCGAGCTCGCCGAGCTGCGCGGAGAGGGCTTCGAGCGCGCGGGCCCGATCCCGCCGGGAGAGTGCGCCGAGCTGCGCCTCGACCTCGTGCAGATACCGATTCACTCCGTCCCCTCCAGGTGCAGGATGTGGTGCATCGCCCCGCTCAGCGCGGTCCACGCCGTCGACCCCTCGGCGAGCGCGGCACGGCCCTCGTCGGTGAGACGGTAGTACTTGCGCGGCGGGCCGCCGGGGGCCTCGGCCCAGCGGGTCGCCACCTTCTCGGCCTTGTCGAGGCGCGCGAGCAGCGGATACACCGTGCCCGGGGTGGCGGTGAGCGCCGGATGCTCCCCGAGCCGATCGATGATCTCGATCGAATAGCACTCATCGCGGTCGAGCACCGCGAGAATCGCGAGCTCGAGCACGCCTTTGCGCAGCTGCGCGGTGCGGTCGCTGGTGGGCATGCCCCACAGCTTAGGTGCTCTCTGGAGCGAGTCGCCGGTCCGGCAGCGCTCCGAGTCGCGCGTGAGCGGTCAGCAGCGTGCACATCGCACCCGAATACCGCACACCACTGACCCCTCACGGCCGCCGAGCACCAGCCCCTCGCCTTCCGCCAAAAAATGTGTGACATTTTTTGTGACACCTGAGGCCGCACCTGCGTCCTATCTGCAGAGCGATGATCCTTCGCTCGACACCACGGGCGGCCCGTCAACCGCCCACAGACACAGGAGGTAGTGCACATGGCTACGAACGAGACCCAGACCTCTGCACAGCTCGACACCGCGTCGACCACTACGGGCGGCAAGAACCGCAGCGGCGCACCCCGCGTCGACCACGTGTCGTCGACGACGAGCGCCGGCACCGCGGCAGACGCATCAGCGGGACGCACCACGATCGCCGAGGGCGTCGTCGCGAAGATCGCCGGCATCGCCGCTCGCGAGGTCACCGGAGTGCACGCACTGGGCGGCGGCGGAGCACGGGCGCTCGGCGCGCTGCGCGACGCCATGAACGCCACCGACCTGACCCAGGGCGTCAAGGTCGAGGTGGGCGAGACGCAGGTCGCAGCCGACCTCACCATCGTCGTGGACTACCCGACCCCCATCCAGGAGGTCGCCGAGAACGTGCGCAGCGCCGTCGCCGGTGCGATCACCCGTCTCGTCGGGCTGCAGGTCGTCGAGGTGAACGTCGCCGTGAACGACGTGCACCTGCCGGGCGACGACGCCGACGACGCCGACGCCGATACGCGCGTCTCGTGAACGCGACCATGACCGGGGCGGCGGCGGGCGCCGTGCTGGCGTTCGCCGCCCTGATCTTCGGGTTCTGGGGCTTCCTGCTCGTCGCCGTGTTCATGGCGCTCGGCGCCCTCGTGGGCGGCCTGGTGTCGGGCCGATTCGACGCTCGCGCGCTCGTCGGAGCGTTCACCGGGCGGCGCACCTCATCATGAGCGCCGGCAGGGACGGCGCGATCGAACCCACCGACACCCGGCCGCCCGGGCGCGTGCAGGTGCACGAGCGCGTCATCGGCAAGATCGTGACGCAGGCATCGGCGCACGCCATCGGCGTCGCCCGCGGCGACGTGCACGCCGAGGTCTCGGAGTGGGGCGGGGGAATCGCGGTGCGGCTCTCAACGCGGCTTCCGATCCCCGACCTCGCCGACACCGAGGCGATCCGTGCGCAGGCCCCCGTGTTCGAGCAAATGCGCGCCCTGCAGACCACTCTGGCGCACGACCTGGAACGGATGACGGGCCGGGAGATCCGGCGCATCTCCGTCACCGTGAACGGGGCCGTCACCACCGAGAGAAAGCGGGTGAGATAGATGTCGCACCAGGTGTTGCACCTGGGCGTGCGTCGCGAGACCCATTCTCCGCGCACCGTCGCGGCCGTCACCGTGCTCGTCGTGCTCGCTGCAGCGGCGGTGTTCGCCGGCATCGAGATCGTGCGCTGGCTCGCCGGGCTGGGCCCGCTGCTGGTGGCGCCGGGCGACGGCCTGCGCGCGCTGACCGGACTGCCCGAGGCCGAGCCGCAGGCAGCCGTCGTCGCGGGCGGCGCAGTCGCCGCGATCGCGGGGCTCGCGCTCGTCTGGCTCGCCGTCGCACCCGGTCGCCGGCCGAGGCACTCGCTGAGCGGCCACCCGATCGCGGTGGTGTGCGACAACGGGGTGCTCGCGTCTGCGGTCGCCGAGCAGTTACGCCGATCCCTCGACCTCGCGCCCGGTGCGGTCGTGGTGGGAGTCGGCTCGCGCAGCATCGACGTGACGGTGCGACCGGCCCCGGGGCAGACGATCGAGAAGGATCGCGTGCGCGATCTCGCTGCAGAGGAGGTCGCCCGCTACGACCTGTCGCCCAGCCCGAAGGTGCACGCGCGCATCGCGAAGCCCGCAGACGGAGAAGGAGGAGAACGATGAACGCCACCCGGCGCGGAATCAACCGCAGCGTGCTGCTCGTCGTCGGCATCGTGCTGATCGTCGGGGGAGCGGCCGCAGCCGCAGCCGCCCTCCTGCCCGACATCGGGTCGGCATGGAAGACGGCGGCGGAGTCGGCCGCGCAGTGGATGCGCGCCGCCTCGACCGCGACGCGCATCGCCGAGGCGAGCCCGGTGAGCTGGTTCGCCATCGCGGTGCTCGCCGTCCTGCTCGCCGTCGTGGTGATCGCGATCGTGATCATCGCGCGGCTCGGCGGCGGGCGCAGCGGCACGGTGCTGCGCGAGGAAGCCCGCGAGGGGGCGCAGGGCGCCGTGACCATCGGCCACGGCTTCGCCGCCGACGCCCTCACCGGTGCGCTGGCGAACCGCAGCGAGATCCTCTCGTCGCGCGTGACCTCCCGCAGACTGCGCGGCGTCGACGTGCTCCACGTGAAGGTCACCCCGCGACAGCACGCCTCGCCCCGGGAGATCGCCGAGGTCGTGGGGCGACTCGCGGAGAACCTCGCGCTGCTCACCGGCCGGGAGACCCCGATGCTGCTGTCGATTCGCTCAGGCCTCCGCTCGCGGGTCGCCGCGGGCGAGCCGCGGGTGCAGTGAGAGGATCGACGCGTGGTGAGTGGTGGAGATCGCGCCCCCGGCGTCGAAGCGGCCGATGACCGCATCGTCGCGGGGCGCGCAGCCGACGGCGACGCGGCCGCGTTCGCGGTGCTCGTGCGGCGGTACACGCCCATGATGCGGGCGTACGCCCGGCGGCTGCTGAACGGCACGGCCGACGTCGACGACGTGGTGCAGGAGGCGTTCGTCACGGCGTGGGAGCAGCTGCCCGGGCTCGAAGACCCGGGAAAGGTGAAGAGCTGGCTCATGCGCATCACGAGCCGCAAAGCGATCGACCGGGTGCGGGCGGCGCGGCCGTACGCCGCGCTCGACACGGTCGAGCTGCCCGCCGCGGAGCGCTCGGCGCCGCCGCGGCAGGCCGAGGCGCGGGCCGGGATCGCCGCGCTCCACGCGGCGCTCCAGGAGCTGCCGCACCTCCAGCGCGAGTGCTGGGTGATGCGCGAGATCGGCGGGAGCTCGTACGACGAGATCGCCGACGAACTGCAGATCTCCCGTTCAACGGTGCGGGGGTTGCTGGCACGCGCACGAAAAGACATCATCGTTCGGATGGAGCAGTGGCGATGAACGACCTCAACAGCCCGACGCCCGACGGTCTCGGCATGGAACCCGACGATCTCGACGGCTACACCATCGAGCAGCTCTCCGACTACCTCGACTCCGGGCGCAGCCCCGTGAACCCCGAGATCGAGAGCTCGCCCGGATGCCGCATCGCGCTCGACGCGCTGCAGCGACTGCGGCAGCTCTCACCCGAACTGCTCGCCGCCGACACGCGAGCCGAGCCCGAGGCCGACGAGAGCTGGGTGCTGGGCATCCTCGCGGGCATCTCGCTCGACGCGCGTGCCGGGCGGCGGATCCCGATCCCGAGCCCCGAGCCCGCCGCCGATCTCGGCATCACCGAGGGCGCCGTGCGCGGCATGGTGCGCGCCGCCGAGAACGACGTCGCCGGGGTGCTCATCGGGCGGGTGAGGATCGACGGCGACCCGACCGAACCCGGCCAACCGGTCACGATCTGCGCCGAGGTGAGCGTGGCGCACGGGGTCGACATTCAGGCCGCGGTGACCCAGCTGCGCGCGGCGATCGAGGCGCGCATCGCCGCCCACGCGCTGCTGAACCTCGCCGGGATCGACATCGTGGTGCAGGACGTGCACGGGGTGCCGTCGTCATTCGGAGGCCGCCGAGGCGACGGGATCGGAACGGAGAGTGAGGAGCACTGATGAGCGCGATCACGAACGAACTGCTGGCCTCCCGCATCGAGGCGGCCGCGCTCGCCGTGCCCGGCGTCGCATCCCTCTTGCGCAGCGGGGTCAGCACCCGTGCGGTCATCGACGCGGGTGCCAGGCTGCTCGGCCTCGGCGAGCGCGGAAATTCCGCGGTGCGCATCGAGCGGGGGAGTGAGGCGGTCTCGGTCGAGTGCTCCGTCGGCCTCGTGCGCACGCGCAGCGTCGTCGAGACGGTGCACGAGCTGCACCGCGTCATCGCCGCGGTGGTGCTGGAGCTCACGGGCCTGCCCGCGCAGATTCGCATCACCGTCGGTCACGTGGATGAGGCCGCCTCGGAGGCGGCCGCTCAGCGCTGACCGACGGGCGCGACGGTCGCCCAGACCGCTCGGTGATCCGAACCCGACACCCGGAACGCCCCGCGGTCGAGCACCGCGAGCTCGCGCGTCAGCACGTGGTCGAGGGGCAGCACGGGTGGAATCCACTCGCGCGGCGCCCAGGTCGGAGGGGCGAAGATCGATCCGCACCCCGCCAGCGCTCCGGGCCCCGCGCAGAGCCCCCGGAACACCGGGTGCGCGGCACTCGCGTTGAAGTCGCCCGCCACGACGAGCGGACCGGGCGTCGACGAGACCCAGGTGTCGAGCGCGCCGATCTCGTCGCGCCAGACCTCCGCGCGCCCGTCGAGGGGCGGCACCGGGTGCACGGCGCGCACGCGCACCGTCTCGCCGCCGATGCGCACGTCGGCGGCCCACGAGGCGAATCGCATCTCATCCTCCGGCGCCAGCGCGACCTCGTCGAGGGGCGTCGCAGACAGCATCGCGGTCGCCGCGCCGCCCGACGCATCGCTCACCAGGCGGTACGGGAAACGCTGCGCGGCCCCCGCGGCGTCGAGACGTGCGACGTAGTCGTGATCCGCTTCGAGCAGCAGCACGTCGGCATCGAGCGCCTGAGCCTCCGCGAGCAGCTCAGCGGGATCCCCGTTGCCGTAGAGCGCGTTGAACGACACCACCGTCGCGCGGTCGGCAGCCGCGGCTCCCGTCGCCGCTTCCCCCGGGGGCACGGGTGCGACAAGGATCAGGGCCGCGCCGATGTTCGCCGCCGACACGAGCGCGCAGACCCACGCCGTCCGTGAACGCGGGGCGAGCAGCACCGAGACGACCCCCACGGCGGCGGCGCCCGCAGCCCAGGGCGCACCCGCCTGCAGCGTCGGCACGATCCATGACCCGGCGGAGTCGACGAACCTCACGAGCGAGAGCAGTACGCCGAGTGCGCCGATGAGCGAGCCGCAGATGGCGATCGGGCGTCGTGAGCGGCTGGGGTGCGGGAGGCGAGGCATGTGTCACCGTCACTTTCCGGTCAGTGTTCGCGATGCGAACGGCGGCCCCCTCACCGAGTGTATGCGGAGGCGAGGTGCCGGGGCACCTCTGCTCCCAGTGGCTCGCGGGCGTCGGGCGCCGGCGCTCGCCAGCGTCAGAGATTCGGCGTCGGTGAGACGTTTGGGTGGGGATCGGTCTCACCGACGGCGAATCTCTCACCGAAGCGGCGGGTGGCGGAGGTGTAGAGGCGGAGGGGGCGCAGTCAGCGCCCCCGGCCGGAGACACGGCCGCGCCTAAAATGGTCGGATGCTGACAGCCGGAGTCGACCTCGCCGCGGAGCGCACGGGTACCGCGCTCGCCGTGGTCGAGTGGGGTGACGCTCGCGCCGAGCTGCAGCACCTGCAGCTCGGCGTCGACGACGCGCAGATCGTCGAGACCATGCCGCGCGTCGCCCAGCTCGGGATCGACTGCGCCTTCGGATGGCCCGACGAGTTCGTCAGCTTCGTCGCGGCGCACGCCGCTCGAGATCGCGATGCCACGCCGCCCGATGGCGGGATCGCCTGGCGCCGCACGCTCGCGTATCGGGCGACCGACCGCGACGTGCGCGAACGGACCGGGCGCTGGCCGCTGAGCGTCTCCACGGATCGGCTGGGGCTCACCGCGATGCGGTGCGCCGGACTGCTCGCCCGTCTCGAGGAGAGCGGGGCCGATGTCGACCGCTCCGGCGCGGGCGATGTGGTCGAGGTCTACCCGGGCGCGACGCTGCGGCACTGGGGGTTCGCAACGATGGGATACCGTGCGCACGCGGAGCGCCGTGAGCGGCTGCTCGGCGAGATCGGCGCAGCGGCGCCGTGGTTCGACGTCTACGCGTTCCGCGACCTGATGGTCGCTTCGGCCGACGCCTTCGACGCGGTCATCGCCGCGCTCGCGGCGCGCAGCTCGGCGACCGGACGCAGCACACCGCCCCCGCCGGAGCTGCTCGATCGGGCGCGCCGAGAGGGGTGGATCGCCCTGCCGAACGTGGGTCTGCCCGAGCTGCTCGCGGGGCGCTGACACCCGAGCGCGGTGCAACCCGCGGGTTGCTCCCGCGCGGCGGCCCGCGGGCCCTCGCCAGCGTCGGAGATTCGGCGTCGGTGAGACGTTTGGGTGGGGAACGGTCTCACCGACGGCGAATCTCTCACCGAAGCGGCGGGTGGCAGCGGCGGGTGGGGGAGGTGTGGAGGCGGAGGGAGGGCGCCCCGAGCCCGCGCCCCTGCCGCGAGCGCCACGGGGTTTGCTAGCGTAAGCGGCGTACGGGTCCGAATCGAGAACGGCGAGTGAGCGATGACCGAAGACACGACCGGAAGCGCCAGCGGATCGAATGAGCCCGAGGGCGACGACGACCTGCCGATCTACGAGCCCCCGTTCGGCCTCGACGCGGTGCCGGACTTCTGCGAGCGCCTCGTCGAGTACCTGATCGTCGAATCGCCCGACGACGAGTTCACGTTCGAGGGGGTGGAGGGGGAGGAGTCGCAGGGCGTCTGGATTCTGCCGCTCGGCGGCTACGACCCGAATGAAGACAGGACGCTCACCGAGGGCGCCCCCGCAGACCGCGAGCTGCCGCCGGGCGGCTACGCGGAGGTTGCCGACACGTGGGCCCAGGGCGTGCGCCGCGTGCTCCACCAGGCGTGGGGTGCCCCGCTCGTGCGCACGCCGAAGCTGGTGGGCGTCTCGCAGGAGCCCGAGGGCATCCTCGACTTCCTCATGGTCGCGGTGAGCATCGACCGGGCCGAGATGTGGGATCGCGGCGAGCTGTGCTGCGTGCTCCTCACCAGCTGGGACGGCGAGCCGATGACGAGCATGCTGCGGCAGATCCTCGTGGTGCTGCCCCGCGAGTACGCCTTCGGCGGCATGGCGGTGCTCGCCGATGACGAGATCACGGTGCACGACCTGATCATGCACGGCGAGCACCCCCTCGAACTGCGCCGGCGCGCGTGGCTGATGAGCACGCTCGCGGGGCAGGGCGAGGTGCGGGTGCGCGACACGGCGCTCGAGGCGTCGCGGTTCAGCCTGCGGTCGCGGGGCGGCACGACGACGGTGTGGACGTTCGCCGACGACGGCCGGGTGCTGGTGCTCATGCAGGATCCCGATTCCGAGTTCATCACGAGCGCCGCAGGGCAGCTCATCGCCGACCAGCTGTCGGGCGCGGAGGCGCATTCCGCGGGCGACGCGGCGGACGCCGCGCATCCGGAGGAGCTGCTGGAGGAGGCCCGGCTGATCCTCATCGCCCGCATGCTCGACGGCATTCCCGACGATCTGCGGGAGCTGATCGCCGCCCCCGCCGAGAACGGCCGCGGCGAGCCGGGCGAGCACGAGCTCGAGTTCCGCATGCTCGGCGACCAGCCCCTGCCGATCATCTCGGGCGCGGTCTGGTTCGACGGGGAGCACTGGCGGGTGACGCGCAACCTGCTCGAGATCGGCAGCCTGAACGACTTCGGCATGGACGACTTCGGGTTCGCGGACGCGGTGCGGCGGCCGTACCGGCTCGGCGGATCCTTCACCGTCGACGACGTCGCCGGGCGCGCGACCGACGAGCGCCGCCGGCAGATCGAGCACCTGTTCGCGGCGTGCCCCTACCCGGAGCAGCAGCGGCCGGCGGACCACGAGCGCCTCGGCTACGGGCTGCCGCGCGATTCGACGCACGCCGAGCTGGTGGCGCAGATCGAGCGGATCACGGAGGCGTGGTGGAGCACCGACCCGGGGTCGGTCGACTGGAAGGATCGCACCTTCAGCGTGGGCGGCCGCGACCTGCGCGACGACGACGGGCGCGTGCTGCGCACGGTGCTCGCGGTCGCGGAGCCCTGGACGGTGGAGGTGCTGCAGGCCTGGGTCGGCGGGCTGAGCGATGCGATGGAGGATCGGTGGGGCGCCGCCTTCGAGATGCACGCGCGCGAACCGAAGACGGGCATGGAGCGCAAGACGCCCGTCGCGCGCGTGATGCGCGGCATCGGCATCATGAGCGCGCCCATGTGGTGGGTGAACGGGCACGCGGTGGCGCTGGTCGCCGGCGCCCCCGATCCGAGCACCGGTGAGGAGCCGCAGGCGATCATCGTGATCGGGAGGGCCGACGCGGTCGTCGACATCATGCGCGGCACCCGCGCGTGGGAGCTGCGGCAGCGCACCCGGGTGATCGCATCGCTCGCGACGGAGGTCGCGGGGGAGCCCGCCCCGCAGGAGATCGCGTGGCGCGGGCCGCACCTCGCAGGATCATCGGTGCGCCCGGACGCGGTGCGGGGGCGGGTGCGCGCCGACGACCACTACTGGGTGTGGCACTTCGCCCACGACGGGCGCGGGCTGCTCATGTCGTTCCCGGTCGACGCGGCGGCGGCCGAGGAGGCGCGGCTCTCGTTCGAGGATCAGGCCCGGCTCTTCGCCGGGGTGCCGGTCGATCTGCTGTCGCTCGTCACCGACCGCGACCCCGACGGGCTGTACCCCGTGGTGACGCGGGAACGCCCCGGCGGATCGGCGATCCCCGGCTTTCTGCCGACCGCGAGCGCACTGCCCGCGGTGCAGGCGGTGTTCTGGCGCGACGCGTACGACTGGCGCGCTTCGGGCGGCATGCTGGAGCGGGTGCGGCCCGCGTTCGCGGCGGCGGCGGAGGCGGCGGAGGCGGAGGGCGACGCCGACGCGGCACCCGACTCGGCCCTCGACACGGCTCCCGACTCAGCTCACGATACGATTCGCGGCGATGATCAGCATGCGGCCCCCGACACATCGAATCCGTTCGCGACCCTCTACTCGGCCGTGATCGGCGTGCCGCAGCTGCAGTGGGCGGTGGGGGCCGGCGAGGAGTTCGGATCGCACATCCTCGCCGACGACCGCTACTCGAGCGTCGTCTTCGGGCACCCCGTCGCCTTCGAGCAGGCCGAAGCGGCCTACGCGCGGCTCGGCGACGTGCACCGCGTGGCGCTCACCGGGTCGCTCAACCAGTTCCTCGACACCGTGCTCGGCATGCCGCCGCGCCGCTACGTGCTCGACGCGGCGCTCGCGAACCCCGACCCGCGGAACCGCGCCGAGATCGCGTTCCTGCTGCTCGACGACCTCGACGACCTCGACGCGTCGGTGCAGCTGTCGCACCTGACCCCGATCAACGTGCTGTTCGAGAACCCGACGCTCGGCGCCGACGACCGGCTGCTGCTCATCAGGCTGCTCGAAGCCGGAGCCCAGGCCGGGCCGGGCCTCGGCGGCCCGGGCGTCGCGCGTCATCCGATCGTGCAGCTCGCCGGCCGCGACCTCGACGACGCCCTCATCGAGCCGTTCGTGCACTCGCTCCTCATGCGGGGCGAGCTCGACCTGACGGCGCCCGCGCTGCCCGACGGCCGCAGCGTGCTCGCGTACGTCGAGGCCGGCGAGTTCGCGCACGGACGCAGCCGCACGGGGCTGCTCGCGCAGCTGCGGGAGGCGCAGGGCGGGTTCCCGTTCGAGCCGTGACCGGTCAGTGCCGTGCAGTATTGAAGCTCTGAGTGCACGGAAGTGACCGCTCACGGGCGGTGCCAGCGCGCGGGCGCCTTCGTGATCCTGCCGAGCAGCCATTCGAGCGGGCCCTGCCCCACGGTGAGCGCCCACAGCGTGCACCCCGCGATCACGCCCGCGGTCGTCGGCCAGAACGGGTCGAGGTCCCGGAACCCGGCCGACGGGTCGAGCCCCGGATCGCGGGCGGTCTCGACCGCGATCCAGACCGCCCAGATGCTGATGTGCACGACGTACGCGGTGAGCGGCATGGAGCCCACGGCGCGGAGGGGCAGCGCGATCCAGCGCAGGGGCGTGAGGCACAGCAGCACCGCGGCGCCCGTCACCGCGAGCGCGAACCCGCCCGAGCCGAGCGCCTCGCCCACGCCCGAGCCGTGCGGGGCGTCGCTCAGCGCGGCGACCCACCATGCGCCCGCGCCGTCTGAGAACGCGCGCGCCTCGGCGCCCTCTGCGGCGCGCGCGATCGACCCGACCACTCCGTACCCGAGCACGGCGAGCAGCACGCCCGCCCCGAGCAGCGGCCACGCGTATCTGCGCGAGCGCATGAGCAGCGCGCCCGCCGCCATGCCGCACAGCAGGAACGCGAGCCACAGCGGCAGGGGGTAGTTCCACGCGATGAGGCGGAGCGACTCCTCGACCGCGAGCGGGCCGTCGCTGCGGGCGACCGCGTCGTCGATCCACTGCACGGCGAACGGCGCCCCGAGGGCGAGCGCCGCGGAGATCGCGAAGAGCGCCCGCGGGGCGAGCCGCGTGAAGGGGATCGCGAGCACGAACAGCGCTCCGTAGGCGGGCAGGATCACGTACACCGGCACCTCGAGATCGTCGAGCCAGATGCCGAGCAGCCAGAGCAGCACGCCGCGCAGCAGCAGCTGCGTGCGCAGCCCGAAGAGCGGCGCCGGTGCCGGGACCGCGCTCGCCAACCGGCGGCGCTCCGCAGCGACCGAGACGATGCCGAGCGACACCCCCGCGAGCATGGCGAAGAGCACCGCCGAGCGCCCCTCCACCAGGCCCGACCAGGTGCCGGGGTCGCTCCACTCGAGCGGCGAGATCACCGCCAGGTGGGCCGCGAACACGCCGATCACGGCGAGCCCGCGGGCGAGGTCGACGCCCGCGATGCGCGCCGGAGGCCCGAGTCGCGCGATCTGCGCTCGGAGACGGGACGCGGGAGAGACGATGCCGCTATTCTCGCTCAGGCCCGGAAGCGAGAACAAGAGCACCGCCGTTCGCGCTTCCCAGGCAGTGGGACGGGCTTCGCGAGCGGACGGCCCGCCTGCTACCGTGACTGCGTGACAGAATCAGTGCAGACCAGCGCCCCCGAGCGCGAAACGTGGGGCCGCAGAAGCGCCTTCATCATCGCCGCCATCAGCTCGGCCGTCGGCCTCGGCAACATCTGGCGATTCCCGGGAGTGGCCTACGAGAACGGCGGCGGCGCCTTCCTGATTCCCTACCTCGTCGCCTTCCTGACGGCGGGCCTGCCGATCCTCTTCCTCGACTACGCCATCGGCCACAAGTACCGCGCCGCGCCGCCGCTCGCGTTCAAGCGGCTCAACCGCAAGGCGGAGCCGCTCGGCTGGTGGCAGGTGGGTGTCTCCTTCCTCATCCTGACCTACTACGCCGTGATCATCGCCTGGGCCCTCGGCTTCGTCTGGTTCAGCTTCGGGCGCCAGTGGGGCGACGACGCCGTCGGGTTCTTCACCGGCGACTACCTCCAGCTCGCCGACGCCCCCGGCGTCACCCTGGACTTCGTGCCCGCCGTGCTCGTCACCCTGCTGATCGTGTGGATCGCCGCCATCGTCGTGATGTCGCTCGGCCTGCGACGCGGCCTCGATCGCGCGAACCGCATCACGCTGCCCCTGCTCGTGATCGTATTCGTGATCATCGTGATCTACGCGATGACGCTGCCCGGTGCCTGGGACGGCATCAACCAGTTCTTCGAGCCCGACTTCGCGGCGCTCGCGCACCCCGGCGTCTGGCTCGCGGCCTACGGGCACATCTTCTTCTCGTTCTCGATCGCCTTCGGCATCATGCTCACGTACTCGTCGTACATGAAGCGGCGCAGCGACCTCGCCGGGTCGGGCCTCGTCGTCGCGTTCGCGAACTGCGGCTTCGAGATCCTCGCGGGCATCGGCGTGTTCGCCGCCCTCGGCTTCCTCGCCTACACCCAGAACGTGCAGATCGACGACCTCGAAGGTCTGAGCGGCGTCGCGCTCGCCTTCATGACGTTCCCCACGCTGCTCAGCGAGATGCCCGCCGGCGCCGTCATGGGCGTGCTCTTCTTCGGGTCGCTCGTGCTCGCCGGGTTCTCATCGCTGCTCTCGATCTACCAGGTGGTCACCGGCTCGCTGCAGGACAAGACCGGATGGTCGACGCGCCGCGTCGCCGTGACGGTCGGCCTCGCCGCGGGCATCCCGTCGGTGCTGCTGTTCGGCACCACCTCGGGCCTGAACGTGCTCGACGTGCTCGACGCCTTCGTGAACAACATCGGCGTGACCGGCTCGGCCGTCGCCACCCTCGTGCTGGTCGCCTGGGTGTTCCGCGCCGTGCCGAGCCTGCGCGCGCACCTCAATGCGCTCTCGTCGCTGAAGCTCGGCCGGGTCTGGACGCTCGCCGTATCGGCGGTCACCCCCGTGATCCTCGCCGTCATTCTGGTGCGCGGCGTCACCGAGTACCTCACGGCGGGCTACGGCGGGTTTCCGACCTGGTTCATCACGACGATCGGCTGGGGCGCCATCGCCCTGCTCGCGGTATTCTCGTTCGCGATGAGCTACCGGGCGTACCGCCGCAGCGACGCCACGAGCTTCGTTCCCGACGAGCCCGACCGGCTCCGCACCGAGATGACGGACCTCATCACCGAGGCCCGCGAGACGTCCGCGCAGCGACGCACCACTGGAGGAACGCGATGACCACCGGCGCACTCATCATGATGGTGCTCTCCATCGGCATTCTCTGGGGCGGCCTCGCCTGGTCGATTCTGCGCCTGCGCAAGCACCCCGACGTCAGCGGAGTCGGCGAGGACGACTGATGACCCTCGCCATCGACGACGGCGACGTGGCCGCGATCCGCAGAAGGCTGCGCGTCGCGGCGGAGGATGCGGCGGAGGCCGTACCGACGATGCCGGGCGCGGGGGCCTTCGGGCCGGCGGTGCTCGGCAGCGCCGTCGCGGCGTTCGAAGCCGCGATGCGTCGGGAGGCGGAGCGCCTGACGAGGCGATGGGCCGACCTCGAGACCGGGGTGCGCGACACCTTCGCCGACTTGAACGCAGTCGAGGAGGAGCTCACGGCCGGCATCGGGCGCCTCGGCGCGGCGATCGGTCCGGGGGCGGGCGGCTCGCCCGTCGGTGCGCCTCCCGGCAGCGGTTCTGGCGCGGGCGCGGGGCCGCGACTGTGAGCGCGCGGCCCGAACTGCTGCGCCAGGGGGCGCAGCGACGCGGTGCGACCTGCTCGATCGGGTTCATCGCGACGACGCTCCGGCCCTCCGAAGCCGGCGGCGGCCTCGCGGCCCGTTTCGGCATCTCGGGCCCCGCAGGCCGCACCGCGGTCGAGCTCGGCCCGGGGGAGTCGGCGCCGCTTCCCGACGGAGGATCCGTGCGCGTGATCGACATCTTCGCGAGCCCCGACGGCACGCAGACCGCCGCGGCGATCGAGGTCGACGAGCCCCGCGAGGCCGATGCTGCGCCCGGAAGCGGGGCGCGACCATGAGACGCGGGGGTTGGATCGCCGCGAGCATCGGCGGCGTCGCGCTCACGGGGACGGTCGTCGCCGTCGGGCTGCTCGGCTTCGTCGGCGTCGAGCGCACGGTGCCGGCGGGCGCTCAGACGCGGATCTGCGGGGCGACGGTCGGCGTCTCGGTGAGCGAGCCGGGTCGCAGCGCCCGGCTGCTCGGCGTCTCGGAGTCGGCGCTCGCCGCGGGCGACCGGGTGCGCGTGCATCCGCACTGCGTCGTCGAGGTGCTGAACGTCGAGGGGCCCGACGTGGCGGAGCCGGGCGCTGAGGAGTCGGGCGCCGCCGACGGCGCGCAGGCCGCGGTGCACCTGCGGTGGCGACTGTGGTGAGCGGGTTCGGCGATCCGGCCGCCGTCGAGACGGCCGCGGCGAGCCTGCGCAGCGGCGCGCAGGCCGCCGAGCGCGCCCGGAACGAGGCGGCCCGCGCGCGGCCCGACACCTGGACGGGTGCGGCGGCCGACGCCTACCGGGCGGCGCTCGAGCGGACGCTGCCCGAGACCCTGAACATCGCCGATGCACTCGACGCGGCGGGCTCCACGCTGCGCCGGTACGCCGCGGTGCAGCGCGAGGCCGCGTCGGCCTTCGCGGAGGCGCAGGACGACGTCGACCGCTCGGCCCGTGCGCTGCGCGGCAACCCGCTCGACCTCGGCGCGGCGCTGACGGGTCTGCGGGCGGAGTTCGCGGCGACGGCGGCGCTCGGGCAGCTGCAGGAGGCGGCGGCGACTGCGGCCGCGGAACTGCGCGCCGCCATCGGCGAGGAGGGCGACGGGCGGCCCTGGTGGGATCCGTTCGGCTGGTTCAACGATGCGGAGGACCCCGATGAGCGGGTCTCCGACAACATCCTCGACGACGACGCCTTCGACCCCGACGACGTGGCGCAGGGCAGCATCGGCGACTGCTTCATGCTGAGCTCGGTCGTGGCGCTGCTGAACACCGACGCCGGCGACGCGTTCATCCGCGACCACGTGCGCTGGGACGCCGAGCGGGAGGGGTACTGGGTCACCCTCTACGCGAACGGGGAGCCCGAAGAGGTCTTCGTCGAGTACGTCTTCGACAACGGGGCGAAGCAGAGCGACTGGGACTGGTGGATCTTCGGCGGCGACAAGCCGTCGATCGCCGCCCTCTACGAGGCGGCCATCCGTCAGGAGTACGGGTACGACTTCATCGACGGCGGCGTGCCCGCCGAGGCGATGGAGATCATCACCGGGCACCCGGTCGACGTCATCGAGAACGGCAACTACGCAGGCCTCGACGCCGATCAGGTCGACGAGCTGCGCGACGTGCTCGACGACGGCGGGCAGGTCGTCATCTCGTCTCCCCGGAGCGGCGACCACCAGATCACGGTCACCGACCCCGACGGGAACTCCCGCGAGGTCGACGTCGTCACCTCGCACTCGTACGTGATCACCCGCATCGACCCCGACGGGAGCGTGTGGATGCGCAACCCGTGGGGCCCCGGCAACAGCGCCGACGGCGGCGGCGAGTTCCGCGTCAGTGCTGCGGACGTCGAGGATCTGTTCTGGCGGGCGACGATGACGAACGTCACGGAGTAGCGCGCTCGGAACGGGAGCGGCGTACAGGCGCTCGGAACGGGTGCGCACGACGAAGCCCCCGGATCCTGATCGGATCCGGGGGCTTCGTCGCACCCGCAGGTGATGCGCGAGTCGAGCGCGGAGCTCAGCCGACGCGGCGGCGGCGGGCCAGCGCGAGCCCGCCGACGAGCCCGCCCATCAGCAGCAGTGCGCCGCCGAGGAGAGCTGCGGGAGCCGAGTCCGCACCGGTGGTGGCGAGCCCGCCGCCCGAACCGGAGCCGGTGCCGGCGGGTGCTGCGGGATCACCCGGCGCTGCGGGAGCGGGCGCAGCGGCATCCGCGGCGTCCACGTAGCCCTCGAACGCGAAGGTGAGCAGCTCACCGGTGCCGTTGTCGACCGTGATGATGAACGAGTACGGCCCCTCGTGCAGCGGGGTGCCGCTCAGGATGCCGGTCACCGGGTCGAGGCTCAGCCCCTCGGGCAGCGCGCCGCTGGTGACGCGGTACGTCGGCGCGGGGTCGGAATCGACGCCCTCGCTCAGGTCGATCTCGAGGTACTTGCCCTGCTGCAGCTGGGGCAGCTTCACCGTCGACCCGGGGGCCTGCGCGGGCGACTTCACGACGGTGCCTGAGAACTCCTGCGCGATCGCCTCGCCGACGCCGTTCGACGCGGTGATGGTGAACGCGAAGGCGCCCGACTGCGTCGGCGTGCCGGTGATGGCGCCGGTGAGCTCGTTCAGGGCGAGGCCCGCCGGAAGGGTGCCCGACGTGACCGAGTAGGTCGCCGCGGGGGTGCCCTGTGCGAAGACGCCGTCGGTGAACGCGGTGCCCACGCGCAGGTCGCCGATGGTGCGATCGACCCAGACGGGAGCGTCGGTCACGACGCCGGTGAGCTCGAGCGGCACGGGATCGCCGATGCCGTTCGATGCGCCCAACGTCACTGAGTAGGAGCCCGCGGTGGTCGGCGTGCCGATGATCTCACCGGTCGTCTCGTTCAGCGACAGCCCCTCGGGCAGCGCGCCCGACAGGATCGCGTACGTCGGAGCCGGGGTGCCCGAGGCGGTGAACGCCGTGGAGACGGCGACCCCGGTCTGCAGCGCGAGGCCATCGTGCTCATTCCAGACCGGGGCCTGGTCGACGACGCCCGAGAACTCGCGCGTCGCATCGGTGCCGACGCCGTTGGTCGCGGTGACGGTGAACGCGTACTCGCCGGCCGTCGTCGGCGAACCGCTGAACGCGCCCGTGAGCGGGTTGAGCGAGACGCCCTGCGGCAGCTCGCCCGCGGTCACCACGTACACCGGAGCGGGGGTGCCGCCGGCCTGCAGCGTTCCGGTCGCGCCCGCACCGACGATCCAGTGCCCGGGGTCCCCGGTGATGGCGCCCGGCGCGGCGACGACGGTGCCCGAGACGTTGAGGCCCTGGGTGCCCTGCGTGTTCGTCGCGAGGATCACGAACGAGTACGGACCTGCCTCGGTCGGCGTGCCGCTGATGCGACCCGTCGCCCCGTCGAGGGTGAGCCCCGCGGGCAGTGCGCCCGCGCTGATCGAGTACGTCGGCGCCGGGGTGCCGGTCGCGGTGAAGGTCACGTCGAGCGCTTCGCCCACCTCGGGGGCCCAGCCGACGGCGATGCTCCAGTTCGGAGCCTCCTCGACGGTGCCCGTGAACTCGCGGGTCGTCGCCGTGTCGATGCCGTTCGACGCGGTCACGGTGAAGGCGTACTCGCCCGCCGTGGTCGGCGTGCCCGAGAACGCGCCGGTGGCCGGGTCGAGCGTCACGCCGGCGGGCAGTGCGCCCGCGGTGACGGTGAAGGCGGGAGCGGGGGTGCCGGTCGCGGCGACGGCGCCCGTCGATCCGCTGCCGACGACGAAGGCGGCGGGGCCGCCGGTGATCGCACCGGGAGCCGCGTTGACGGTGCCCGAGACCTCGAGATCGGCGGTGCCGGTCGGGTTCGTCGCGCGCAGGGTGAACGCGTACGCGCCGGCCCCGGTCGGGGTGCCCGACACGACGCCGGTGGTGGCGTTCAGCGCGAGCCCCTCGGGGAGCGCGCCGTCGACCACCGAGTAGGTCGGCTTGGTCGCGCCGCTCGCGGTGAAGGTCACGGAGACGGCGTTGCCGGCGACGGGATCGCCGAGCGACTGCGGCGTCCACACCGGGGCGGCGGGGGCGCCGCACACGAAGCCGTTCAGCGGCGTCGACACCGAGGTGGTCTCGCCGATCGCGTTCACCTTCGTGACGCTCACGCGCAGCTGGCTGCCGGGGGAGTCGACGAGGTAGCAGGAGTCGCTCGTGGCGCCGGCGATCGGGGTCGCCGGGCCGCCGTTCACCGACTGCGTCCACTGCACGCGCGTCGCCGTGATCGGGGATCCGCCGTCGAGCCAGGTGCCCTCGTTGACGGAGATGGTGTCGCCCTCGTTCGTGGAACCGGTGATGAAGGGGAGACCGGCGTTCACGGGCGCGGTGCGCGCCGCGAGCACGCGGAAGGACTGCGGGGTGGTCTCGGCGGGTACGTACTCGCCGCCGCCGGCCTGGTTGGCCACGATGGTGCAGGTGCCCACATTGCCGGTGAAGGTCACCGTGCTGCCGTTCACCGCGCAGATCGAGGTGGTGCTCGTGCTGAAGGTCACGGCGCCGCCCGGCGCCGTCGCGCTGACCGTGAGCGGGCCGTCGGCGACGACCCGGTCGGAGAGCTGCCCGAAGTCGATCGGGTTCGCCTGGCCGAGCTTGAGCACGTTGTCGATGTACATGTTCGAGCCGATGGCGAAGCCGCCGGTCTGGTCGTACGTGCCGTTGACGAAGCGGAACCGGTAGGTGCCGTCGGCAGGGATCGTCTTGCTCGACGTCGTCCAGTTCTGAGTGCCGCCGCGGCCGTATGCGATCAGTGTGTGATCGGCCGGCGTGCCGTACCCCTGGCCGTCGACCCGCACGAGGTACGCGTAGACCTCGTAGTCGTCGCTGAGGCGCTGCGCCGCCCAGTCGAACGACACCGCCTGGCCGACGGTCGCGGTGAACGGCTGCGAGTAGACCTCAGGCCCGAACGACGAGCAGTACGTCGTGAGCCCGCCGAACGTGTTGTTGTTCGCGCAGTTGCCGCCCGACGTCAGCTGCAGGGCGCCGGTGCGGCCCAGGAAGGGGACGTTCGTCGCGGAGCTGAACGACATCGAGCTGGATCGCTCGTCGCTCTCGCGCTGCCAGCCGATATTGGTGGCCGAGTAGTTCCAGTCGGTCACGAACTCGTACGGTTCGCCCGACTTCGCGTCGGTGCCGCGCACGGTGTACGGGCCGATGCCGCTGATGGCGACCGGGCCGCGCTGCGAACGGCTCGCGAGGTCGCCGAGAATGACGCTGGAGTTGTTCGGGGTCTCGAACTGGATGTTCTCGACGGCGGCGGCTGCCGGCTCGGCCGAGCCGATCACCAGCCCCGAGAGAGCGACGGCGGCCGTCGCGGCGAGGGCGATCGCGCGACCGGCGCGAGATCGCAGACGATGCGTGCGTGCGCGCGGTACGCCAGACGATGACAACATGTGCTCCCAGATACCTCTGCGACATGTTGAGTGATCTTCATGCCTGGTTCAACAGTGAATTGACCGTGATCACTCACGTCCCCCGCGTGAAAGATAGCCCAGTCGACGTGGCGCCCAGGTACGCTGCGGCAGTTTTTCACCCGCGCTTTCACCCGCGGGTGCACCCCCGAGTGCTGCGCGCGGTGCGACGCGGCCCCGCTCGCCCGCCGCGACACGCGACGACCCGCAACGGGATGAGCTTGACCCGCACCCCGCCGAGTGGTCGACTGGCACCGGGTGGCGCTGCGCGGCACCCGGACGAAGGGGAACGACATGCTGCGGTGGTGGGCTGCGAAAGAGAGTGCAGAAGAGGGGCCGGGGAAGGCCGTGTCGAGCCCGGGGTACATCCCCTGGGGCAACGGCGCTCGCATCAACCCCTTCACGTTCGGCCTGCTCGGCGCGCTCGGCGTGCTCGTCGCCCTGCTCATCGGCGCGATCATCGGCCAGCTCGGCACGGTGCTCGTCTACGTGGGCGTCGCCCTCTTCCTCTCGCTCGGCCTCGACCCGATCGTCTCGCGCATCGAGCGCAGGCTGCCGCGGCCCGCCGCCGTCGCGGTCGTCGTCGGCGGAGTGCTCCTCGCGTTCGCGGGCGTGCTGCTCGCGATCGTTCCCGTGCTCGTGCAGCAGATCACGAATCTCGTCGAGAACGCCCCCCAGATGGTCGACGACATCGTGCACTCCGACTGGTACGCGTGGCTCACCGGCCAGCTCGGCACCGACTTCGACAGCGCCATCTCGGGCGCCCTCGACTTCCTGCAGGATCCGACGAACCTGGGCGAGATCGGCGGCGGCATCGTCGCGGTCGGCGCGGGCATCGCGGGCGGGGTGACGGGGGTCATCATCGTGCTGATCCTGACCCTCTACTTCATGGCCTCCATGCGCGCCATGAAGCGCCTCGCCGTGCGCTTCGTGCCCGCCTACCACCGCCCCCGCTTCCGCGAACTGCTCGAAGACGTGTCGGGCGCCGTGGGCCGGTACGTGATCGGCCAGGTGAGCCTCGCACTCTGCAACGGCGTGCTGAGCCTCATCTTCCTCAGCATCATCGACGCCCCGCTCCCGGCGCTGCTCGCGCTCATCGCGTTCGTCGGATCGCTCATCCCGCTCGTCGGCACGCTGAGCGCGTCGATCATCATCACCGCGGTCTGCCTGGTGAACTCGCCGATGACCGCGCTCACCGCGGGCATCTACTACCTCGTCTACATGCAGATCGAGGCGTACGTGCTCAGCCCGCGCATCATGAGCCGCGCCGTCGCCGTGCCGGGCTCCCTCGTGGTGATCGCCGCGGTCGGGGGCGGCGCGCTCGGCGGCATCCTCGGCGCGCTCGTCGCGATCCCGGTCGCCGCGAGCGTCATCATCATCGTGCAGAAGGTCGTGTTCCCGGCGCAGGACATGAAGCGGCTGCCCCCGGGGGAGCGGCCGCTCGCCGTGGAGACGAGCGCCGACGAGCCCGCGGACGGCGTGCCGAGCGCCGAGGCGTGAGCGGGGCGCCGGATCGCGGGGCTACGCCAGCCGGTCGTTCGACCGCCCGTAGGACTCGAGCAGCCGCAGCCAGATCTCGCTGATCGTCGGGTACGACGGCACGGCGTGCCACAGCCGCTCGAGCGGCACCTCGCCGACGATGGCGATCGTCGCCGCGTGCACGAGCTCGTGCACGTCGGGGCCCGCGAAGGTCGCGCCGACGAGCACGCCGCGATCCTCGTCGACCACCATGCGGGCCGTGCCGCGGTAGCCGTCGGCGTGCAGGCTCGCCCCCGCGACGTCGCCGAGCTCGTAGTCGACGACGCGCGTGTTGAGGCCCTGGTTCTCGGCTGCCGCCGCGGTCAATCCGACCGACGCGATCGGCGGGTCGGTGAAGGTGACCTGCGGCACCGCCGCGTGATCCGCGGTCGCCGCGTGCCGGCCCCAGGGCTCGTCGCGCAGCGCGGTGCCGTTCGCGCGGGCGGCGATCGCATCGCCCGCCGCTCGCGCCTGGTACTTGCCCTGATGCGTCAGCAGCGCCCGGTGGTTCACGTCTCCGACGGCGTACAGCCACTCGCCGGGGAGCGGCGCCCCGTCGGCGCCCAGCACGAGCAGCGTGTCGTCGGTGTCGAGCCAGGCGCCCGGCTCCAGGCCGACGCTGTCGAGGCCGAGATCGGAGGTGCGGGGCACGCGGCCGGTCGCGACGAGGATCTCGTCGGCCTCGACGGTGTCGCCGCCGTCCGTCGTGATGCGCACGACCCCGTCGTCGCTCCGCTCCACGGAGGCGGGGGAGGTGCCGAGGCGCAGGTCGACGCCCAGCTCGCGCAGCGCGTCGCCCACGAGCTCGCCCGCGAAGGGCTCCTGGCCCGAGAGCAGCCCGCTCCGCGCGAGCACGGTCACCTGCGAGCCGAGCGAGGCGAACGCCGTGGCGAGCTCGGCGGCGATCACGCCCCCGCCGACGATCGCGAGGCGGGGCGGGATCACCTCGGTGCTCGTCGCCTCGCGGTTCGTCCAGGGGCTCGCGGCGGCCAGCCCGTCGATATCGGGCAGCAGCGCCGCCGAGCCGGTCGCCACGACGACGGCGTGGCGCGCCCGGAGCACCGTGCCCGCCGCAGGGGCGTCGGCGGCCGCGCCGCTCTCCGCCGCGCGCACCGTGACCTCGCGCTCGCCCGCGATCGCGCCGTGGCCCCGCACCAGCTCGATGCCGGCGCCCGCCACCCACTCGACCTGGCCGGAGTCGTCCCATCGGCTCGTGAACGAGTCGCGTCGGCGCAGCACGGCGGCGACGTCGACCGAGCCGCCGACCGCCTGCTTCGCGCCGTCGAGCCGCTGGGCGGCACGCACGGCCTCGCCCGAGCGCAGCAGCGCCTTCGAGGGCATGCACGCCCAGTACGAGCACTCGCCGCCCACCAGCTCGGACTCGACCAGGGCGACCGAGAGGCCGCCCTGCACGGCGCGGTCGGCCACGTTCTCGCCGACGGGGCCGGCTCCGATCACGATGACGTCGTACTCAGCAGACATGGTGCTCCTTCTCGATCGCAGCGGTGCTCTCCGATCCGCATGCTACCGTTGCCGGGTGAACGATGCGCAGCGAATGCCCCTGGGGCGTGGGGAGGTCGTCGGCGGAGTCTCCGCCCTCGACAGCTGACTCCGCCGCTCGGCGATGCGCGCCGCGTGCCGCGGCCCCGCCGAGACGCACCCGCACCCCCGTCGGGGCGCGGGCCCTCCCACCCACACCCGGGCATCTCGAGTCGCACCCGAGCGACGCGCCGCCGACGCCGACGCTCGGCGTCCCGGCCGAATGCCCCCGTTCGAACAGGACACGCTCATGCTTCCGCTCACCGCAGACACCATCCGCTCCAGCTTCATCAACGCCTCGCGAAAAGAGGTCTCCGTAGCGGGGCTGCCCGACGACCTCGACACCCGCGACTGGGATTCCCTCGACTACCTCGGCTGGCACGACCCCAAGTTCGCGGGTCGCGCCTACGCGGTGCTCCCCGCCCCCGACGGTGCGCCGGCCGGCGTGCTGCTGCGCCAGTCGAACGCGGCGCCCCAGCGGCGGCAGATCTGCGAGTGGTGCCGCGACCCCCGTCTCATCAACGAGGTGGTCTTCTTCTCCGCTCGACGCGTCGGCGAATCGGGCCGGCGCGGCAACACCGTCGGCAGCCTGCTGTGCCGCAACTTCCAGTGCTCCTGGGTGGTCCGCGCCGATCCGCCCGCACCCTACGACGGCTTCGACATGGACGCCGACCGGCGGCGCCGCATCGAGCGGCTGCAGCAGCGGGTCGCCGGCTTCGCCGACATGCTGATCACCGGGCGCTAGCTGTACTTGGTCATGAGGTTGGTATCACGAGGGGAAGGGAGAAGGCCCCCATCATTGGTGGTGTCTAAGTCATCGCCGAGGGAGGCCTTCTCTTGTCCCACCGTAATGCTGTTCTGACTATTCGTGGCCGCCAGATCCTGTGCGAACGGATCGCTGCGGGTCGTCCGGTGTCCCATGTGGCCAAGGAGATGGGGATCTCCCGCACGTGTGCTCACCGCTGGTGGGGTCGCTATCGCCGCCAAGGACCGGCTGGCCTGGAAGACCGTTCCTCCAGGCCCAAATCGATGCCGACGGCCACACCGGTGGAGATCGCGACGGCGGTCGTAGCGGCCAGGATCGCTGACCGGGACAACGCGTTCGAGTTGGCAGCCCGCTTCGGTGTCTCGCCCTCGACAGCCGGGCGGATCATCCGCCGGGCCGGCCTTCCACGTCTGGCTGATATCGATCGCGTGACCGGAGAAGTGATCCGTGCCTCACGGGCCACCGATCACCGTTACGAACGCGAGCGTGCCGGTGATCTGGTCCATGTCGACGTCAAGAAGCTGGGCCGCATCCCCGACGGTGGGGGCTGGCGCGCCCACGGCCGCTCCGAGCAGGTTCGTAAACGCGGCATCGGCTTCGACTACGTCCACGTCGCCGTGGACGACCACACCCGGTTGGCATTCGCGCAGGTCCTGCCCGATGAGCAGGCGACCACCTGCGCGACGTTCATGGCCGACGCCGCCGCGTTCTTCGCGAGCCACGGGGTCCGCATCCGTCAGGTCATGACGGACAACGCTTTGGCCTACCGACGTTCCCGCGCGTTCCGCAACGCTCTGGCCGCGCTGACGGCCACTCACGTCCTGATTCGTCCACGCTCACCGTGGCAGAACGGCAAGGCCGAACGGTTCAACCGCACCCTGGCCGACGGGTGGGCATATCGACGCCCCTACGCATCGAACGACGATCGCACCGCCGCGCTCGATGCGTGGTTGGAGCACTACAACTACGCTCGACCTCACACCGCCGCACACGGCCGTCCCCCGATCAGCCGACTGGCACCAACCTCATGACCAAGTACAGCTAGCGGCGGCGCGCGGCCGGGTCTAGCGTGGGCCCATGCGCGCCATCACCATCACCGACGACCACCGACTCGAACTCGCCGATCTGCCGGAACCGGCTGCGGGCGAGGGCGAGATCCTCATCGACGTCGTCGCGGCGGGAGTGAACCGCGCCGACGTCGCCCAGGCCGCGGGGCACTACCCGCCGCCCCCGGGGGCCTCCGACCTGCCGGGCCTCGAAGTCTCGGGGCACCGCCGAGACACCGGCGAGCCGGTCGTGGCGCTGCTCGCGGGCGGCGGGTACGCCGAGGTCGTGGCCGTGCCCGAGGCGCAGGTCGTGCCCGCGCCGCCCGCGCTCTCGCTCGCCGACGCGGGAGGCATCATCGAGGTCGCGGCGACCGTCGTCTCGAACCTGGTCATCGAGGGGGGCCTGCGCGCCGAGCCCGCCGGCGGCAACGGGGGAGCGGCACCCGAACCCCAGACCGTGCTGGTGCACGGCGGCACCGGCGGCATCGGCACCTTCGCGATCCAGTTCGCCAGCGCGCTCGGCGCGCGCGTGCTCACCACCGTCGGATCGGACGAGGCCGTCGCCGAGGTGCGGCGCCTCGGGGCCGCCGAGGCCTGGAACCGGCGCACCACCGACATCGCGGCGGCGGTGCGCGACGCGGGCGGCGCCGACATCATCCTCGACATCGTCGGCGGCCCCGCGCTCCGCGACAACGTCGCGATGCTGCGGGAGTTCGGCCGCCTCGTCATCATCGGCACCCTGGGCGGCGCCGCCGGCGAACTCGACGTGGCCGCGCTCATGGGCAAGCGGGCCCGCGTCATCGGCACCACGGTGCGCTCGCGCGCACCGCACGACAAGCAGCGCATCCTCGAGCGCACCGCCGAACTCGTGTGGCCGCTGCTCGAGAACGGCGAGATCTCGCTGCCCGTGCACGCGCGGGTGCCGCTCGCCGAAGCCGCCCGCGCGCACGAGATGCTGCGGGCGGGCGGGCACCTCGGGAAGGTGATCCTCGATGTCGCCGGCTGACGTCTTCGCCGAGCCCGCCGTGTTCGCCGACGCCGCGGCGTGGGGGGCGTGGCTCGCAGCCCATGAGGGCGCGCACGACGGCGGGTGGGTGGTGCTCGCCAAGAAGGGCACCACCACCCCCACGTCGCTGAGCTACCAGCAGGCCCTGGAGGCGGCGCTCTGCAGCGGGTGGATCGACGGGCAGAAGCGGTCGCGCAACGCCGACACCTTTCTGCAGCGCTTCACCCCGCGGCGCGCGCGCTCGATGTGGTCGCAGCGCAACGTCGAGATCATCGCCCGGCTCGAGGCCGAGGGGCGTCTGCGCCCGCGGGGGCGCGCCGAGGTCGAGCGCGCGCGGGCGCCGCGACGATGGCCGTGCCCGAGGAGCTCGCGAGCGCGCTCGCCGCCGACGCGGCGGCGCGATCCGCCTTCGAGGCGCTCAGTCGCAGCGCGCGCTACAGCGCCCTCCACCCGATCGCCACCGCCGTGCGGCCCGAGACCCGAGCGCGGCGCGCGGCCGCGCTCCTCGCGAGACTGCGCGAGCCCTGATCTGCGCCGTTACTGCACCGACCACCCGCCGTCGGAGGCGAGAATCGCGCCGTTAATGTTGACCGCGTCATCCGAGAGCAGGAATGTGATCGACGCGGCGAGGTGCTCGGCCGTCGCGATCGTCGGGATCGACTGCTGGAACGGCGCGAGCCGTGCAGACCCCGCCTCCGACATGTTCGGCGGCATCGGAATGCCCGTGGCGACGCCGCCGGGGGCGACCGCGTTCACCCGGATCCCGCGCGGCCCGTACATGAAGGCCGCCGACTTCGTGACGCCCACGATGCCGTGCTTGCTGGCGGTGTAGGCGTTGCCCGACGCGTTGCCGCGCAGTGCGGCCTCGCTCGCGACGTTCAGGATCGCGCCCCGCCCGGCCGCCTCCATCGCCGGGAGCACGGCGCGCATCAGCTTGAACGGTGCGGTGAGGTTGATCGCGATCACCCGATACCAGACGGCGTCGGGCGTCTCGCCCGCGGGCGAGAAGTCGTCGTTGACGCCGGCCACGTTCGCGAGCCCGTCGATCCGGTCGCCCGCGGCGGCGATCACGCGGTCGATCGCATCCTGCCGGGTGAGGTCGCCGGCGACGGCGACGATGTCGGCGTCGGGCAGCTCGGCGGCGAGCGCCTCAAGCTTCTCAGCTGCGATGTCGCAGGCGACGACGCGGCCGCCCTCGCGCGCGATGCGCGACGCGGTCGCCCGGCCGATGCCCGACGCGGCGCCCGTCACGACGATGGTCCTCCCGGCGAAGCGCCCGGGCGTGATGCGCTCCGTCCACCCGGTCTCCTCGGCGGATTCGGGCAGCTCGCCGCCGTTCGCCGCGCGCACGAGGTCGTCGACGACCGACTGGGGTATCGCGCCCTGGCTGAGGGTGACGAGCTGCTGCAGGGGGAGCCCGAGCACGGGGGCGAGCGATGCGGGGTCGGCGCCGGACTGCGCGAGCAGCCCGCGCACGAGTTCGCCGCCGGCGGGGTCCGCGAGCCAGTCGCCGATGCTGGATCGAGCCGTGAGTGCCATGATGTCTCCTTCGCTGAGCGCGGGCGCGTCGGAACCGGGGCGAATCGTGTTTCGCAACGGTGCGTCCACTTATGCACCACGGTACACCCGAGTACCCTGATTGCGTGCCGAGACCGCGAAGCGAAACCGCCCGCCGGGCCGTGCTGGCGTCGATGCGCCGCGCGGTGACGGGCGAGGGGTACGAGGCGCTCACCATCGAGCGGCTCGCGGCCGACGCCGGCGTCTCGAAGCAGACGATCTACCGGTGGTGGCCGAACAAGGCCGCGATCCTCGGGGAGGCGCTCGTCGAGGGCGCGCTGCCCGCGCACATCCCGCTGCCGCACGACACCGGCGATGCGGCGCCCGACCTGGCGGCCGACCTCCTCGCCTGGCTCACCGAATCGACACGGCAGCTCCAGCGCGCCGAGGGGCTCGGCGTGGCCCGCGCCCTGATCGCCGTCACCGCCGCCGACCCCGAGATCGGTGCGGCGCTCAACGACCGCCTGGCCGCGCCGATCCGCGAGTGGGTGCAGCGGCGCATCGATCGCGCAGCCGAGCACGGAGCGCTCCGCGACGGAGTCGACGCGATCCTGCTCGCCGACCACCTCATCGCGATCACCGCGTACGCCGCGCTCACCGGCGCCGTGCACAGCGAGGAGCGCCTGCGCGGCATCGTCGCGCACGTGATGCACGGCATCGTCGCACCGCCGCGGTAACGCGCCGCAGCTCCCCGGCAACGCGCCGCAGCGCGCCGAACCGCCCCAGGGCGCGGCAGCCCGCCGGAGCGCCCCGGGGCGCGGCGGTGTGAGCGTCGCGTGAGCAATCGCGGCGGGGCCGTATGGATTCCGTGAGGATCGCCGCGCAGCGGGCCGCCCGGGTGTTCGATCAGGGGGTGAGCCCGAAGGACGGGCTCCCGGCCGCTGCGGCGGTCGGCGCTTCTCGAATGGAGATCCCGTGCTGGATCTGATCACCGTGCTGGGCGTGATCGCCGTGTTCGCGCTCATCGGCGTGCTGGCGAAGGGGGTGGAGCGGCTGTGATCGTCTTCGAAGCGCTGGCCGCGCTCCTCGCCGTCGGGGCGCTCGCCTATCTCGTCGTCGCGCTCCTGAAGCCGGAGCGCTTCTGATGGCCGGGTCGACCGCCCTGGTCGCGCTCGCCTCGATCGCGACCGTCGCGCTCCTACTCGCGGTGCTGTACCGGCCGTTCGGCGACTACCTCGCCTGGACGTACACGTCGCCCAAGCACTGGCGCGTCGAGCGCGTCGTCTACCGGGCGATCGGCGTCGACGAGCGGGCGGAGCAGACGTGGCGCTCGTACCTGCGAGGCGTGCTCATCATCTCCGCGGTGGGCGTGCTGATCGTGTACGCGCTGCAGCGCCTCCAGCCGTGGCTGCCCTACGCGCTCGGGCTCCCCGCGCCGTCGGAGCACCTCTCGTTCAACACGGCGGTGTCGTTCGTCACGAACACGAACTGGCAGTCGTACTCGCCCGAGCAGACCCTCGGGTACACCGTGCAGATCGCCGGCCTCGCCGTGCAGAACTTCGTGTCGGCGGCCGTCGGCATGGCGGTCGCGGTCGCGCTGGTGCGCGGCTTCGCGGCCCGCCGCTCGGGCACGATCGGTAACTTCTGGGTCGACCTGACGCGCGGCACCGTGCGCGTGCTCGTGCCGCTCGCGACGATCGCCGCCGTCGTGCTGGCGGTCGGCGGCGTGGTGCAGAACTTCGCCGGGTTCACCGACGTGACGACGCTGAGCGGCGCCGCGCAGAGCATTCCGGGCGGGCCGGTGGCGTCGCAGGAGGCCATCAAGCTGCTCGGCACGAACGGCGGCGGCTTCTTCAACGCCAACTCGGCGCATCCCTTCGAGAACCCGACGCCGTGGACGAGCCTCGCGCAGGTGGTGCTCATGCTGCTGATCCCGTTCAGCATGCCGCGCGCCTTCGGCCGCATGGTCGGCGACACCCGGCAGGGCCTCGCGATCGTGAGCGTCATGGCGATCCTCTACGTCGCCTCGTTCGCCCTGCTCACCGCGATCGAGAGCGCGGGCCGCGGCACGGCGCCCGAGCTGGCGGGCGGCGCGCTCGAGGGCAAGGAGTGGCGCTTCGGCATCGTGGGGTCGACGCTCTTCGCGACGACGAGCACGGGCACGTCGACGGGCGCCGTGAACTCGATGCACGACTCGTACACCGCGCTCGGCGGCATGCTGCCGATGCTGAACATGATGCTCGGCGAGGTGTCGCCCGGCGGGGTCGGATCGGGGCTCTACGCCGTGCTCGTGCTCGCCATCATCGCGGTCTTCATCGCCGGCCTGCTCATCGGCCGCACCCCCGAGTATCTCGGCAAGAAGATCGGCACTCGCGAGATCACCCTCGGCGCGCTGTACATCCTCATCGCCCCGACGCTCGTGCTCGCCGGCACGGCGCTCAGCTTCGCGGTGCCGGGGGTGCGCGACGAGGTCATCGCGACCTCGATCTGGAACCCGGGGTCGCACGGCCTCTCCGAGGTGCTCTACGCGTTCACCTCCGCCGCGAACAACAACGGCTCGGCGTTCGCCGGCCTCACGGCGAATACGCCGTGGATGAACATCGCGCTCGGCGTCGCGATGCTGCTCGGCCGGTTCGTGCCCATCGTGCTCGTGCTCGCCCTCGCGGGCTCGCTCGCGGCGCAGGATCGCGTGCCCACCACGGCGGGCACGCTGCCCACCCACCGGCCGCTGTTCGTCGGCATGCTCACCGCGGTGACGCTCCTCGTCACCGCGCTCACGTTCTTCCCCGTTCTCGCGCTGGGTCCCCTGGCTGAAGGGCTGATGTCATGATCTCCATGCTGCGCGCCGCACTCCCCGGCGCTCTCCGCAAACTCGACCCGCGCCGGCAGTGGCGCAACCCGGTGATGTTCATCGTGTGGGTCGGGGCCGCACTCACCACGGTGCTCGCCGTCGCGGAGCCCTTCGTCGGCGGCCCGGCCGACTCGGGCGGCCCGGCCGACTCGGGCGGCTCGCCCGTGCCCGCCTCCTTCACCTGGGCCATCGCCGTCTGGCTGTGGGTGACCGTGCTGTTCGCGAACCTCGCGGAGTCGGTGGCCGAGGGGCGCGGCAAGGCGCAGGCCGACTCGCTGCGGCAGACGCGGGCGGCCACCACGGCGCAGCGCGTCGCGCACTACGACGCGGGGGCGGACGCGGCGGCGGATCGCGCGACGCTCGAGCCGGTCGCCTCCTCCGACCTGCGCCTCGGCGATCACGTCGTGGTGCGGGCGGGGGAGCTCATTCCCGGCGACGGCGACATCGTCTGGGGCATCGCCTCGGTCGACGAGTCGGCGATCACCGGCGAATCCGCCCCGGTGGTGCGCGAGTCGGGCGGCGACCGCTCGGCGGTGACCGGCGGCACGCGCGTGCTCTCCGACCGCATCGTGGTGCGCATCACCTCGATGCCGGGCGAGACCTTCGTCGACCGCATGATCGCGCTGGTCGAGGGCGCTGCGCGCCAGAAGACGCCGAACGAGATCGCGCTGAACATTCTGCTCGCGAGCCTGTCGATCATCTTCGTGGTGGTGGCGCTCACCCTGAACCCCATCGCGAGCTACGCCGCGGCGCCCGTCAGCGTGACGGTGCTCGCCGCACTGCTGGTCTGCCTCATCCCGACGACGATCGGCGCGCTGCTCAGCGCGATCGGCATCGCCGGCATGGATCGGCTCGTGCAGCGCAACGTGCTCGCCATGTCGGGCCGCGCGGTCGAGGCCGCCGGCGACGTGACGACCCTGCTGCTCGACAAGACCGGCACCATCACCTACGGCAATCGTCGCGCGAGCGCGTTCCTGCGGCTCGACGGGGTGCGGGAGCAGGAGCTCGTCGAGGCGGCGGCGCTCTCGTCGCTCGCCGACCCCACTCCCGAGGGCGTCTCGATCGTCGAGCTCGCCGAGGCGGAGGGGCGCCGGTTCGACCGGCGGCCGGCCGGCGAGATCGTGCCGTTCACGGCGCAGACCCGCATGTCGGGCCTCGACTTGCCCGACGGCACCCGCATCCGCAAGGGCGCGGGCTCCGCGATCGCCGCCTGGGTGGAGCAGGTGGAGCAGGCCGAGCGGGCCGAGCGGGCCGAGGTCGCGGCGGTGGGAGCGTCGGGCGGCACGAGCGGCGCCGAGGCCGGGCTCGCGGCGAGCGCCGCCGACCGCGCCGCGCTGCCGGCCGCGGTGCGCGCGGAGCTCGAGCAGCGCGTCGCCGAGGTCTCGCAGAGCGGCGGCACGCCGCTCGTCGTCGCCGAGCACCGCCCCGGAGCGCCCGCCCGCATCCTCGGCGTCGTGCACCTGAAGGACGTGGTCAAGGAGGGGCTCCCCGAGAAGTTCGCGGAGCTGCGGGGCATGGGGATCCGGACCGTCATGATCACGGGCGACAACCCGCTCACCGCCGCCGCGATCGCGCAGGAGGCGGGGGTCGACGACTTCCTCGCCGAGGCGACGCCGGAGGACAAGCTCGCGTACATCCGCCGCGAGCAGGAGGGCGGCAACCTCGTCGCGATGACGGGCGACGGCACGAACGACGCGCCGGCGCTCGCGCAGGCCGACGTGGGCGTCGCCATGAACACCGGCACCTCCGCCGCGAAGGAGGCCGGCAACATGGTCGACCTCGACTCCGATCCGTCGAAGCTCATCGACATCGTGCGCATCGGCAAGCAGCTCCTCATCACGCGCGGCGCGCTCACGACCTTCTCGATCGCCAACGACATCGCGAAGTACTTCGCGATCATCCCCGCGATGTTCATGGGCGTGTTCCCGCAGCTCGCGGTGCTCAACATCATGGGCCTGCACTCGCCGGCCTCCGCGGTGCTCTCGGCGATCGTCTTCAACGCGATCGTCATCGTGTTCCTCATTCCGCTCGCGCTGCGCGGCGTCCGCTTCCGGGCGGGCAGCGCGTCGCAGATCCTCGGTCGCAACCTCGCGCTCTACGGGCTCGGCGGCCTCATCACGCCGTTCGCGGGCATCTGGCTCATCGACCAGGCCGTGCGGCTGATCCCCGGATTCTGACCGGCGGCGATTCCGTCCGCAGCACGCGCCCCCGATCCTCGCCCCCCCCCAACGCACAGAAAGCTGTCTCACATGCACGCACGCACCCGGCTCGCGGGCCGCCCGCAGCTCCGCACCATCGGAGTCGCCCTCCGAGCCATGGCCCTCGGCACCCTCGTCCTCGGCATCGGCTACCCGCTGCTCATCACCGGCGTCGCGCACCTCGTCGCACCGGCGCAGGCTGCGGGCTCCCTCGTCTCGGGGCCCGACGGCGACGTCGTCGGATCGTCCCTCATCGGCCAGTCGTTCGCCGACGCCGACGGCGCGCCCCTGCCCGAGTACTTCCAGCCCCGCCCCTCGGCCGCGGGCGACGGCTACGACGCGGCCGCATCCTCGGGGTCGAACCTCGGCCCCGAGAACCCCGACCTCGTCGCCGCCGTCGAGCAGCGGCGGGCCGACATCGCCGCGTTCGAGGGCGTACCCGAGTCGGCCGTGCCCGCCGACGCCGTGACCGCCTCCGCATCGGGGCTCGACCCCCACATCAGCCCGGCGTACGCGCGCATCCAGGCCGAGCGCGTCGCCGCAGCCCGGGGCCTCGACGTGGGGGAGGTGCTCGATCTCGTCGCGGCGCACACGCGCGCCGCCGATCTCGGATTCCTCGGACAGCCGCGAGTGAATATCCTGGAGCTCAACGTGGCGCTCGATGCGACGCACCCGGTGCAGGCCGCCGGCGCGGGCCTCGACGCGGGGCGGAACGGGCAGCCCGGCGCGGCGCCCGCCGAAACCGAGGAGTGACGATGACGAGACGGGGGCGGCTCCGGGTGCTGCTCGGCGCCGCCCCCGGCGTCGGCAAGACGTTCGCCATGCTCGAAGAGGCCCGGCGCATGCGCGCCGACGGCGTCGACGTGGTGATCGCCCTCGTCGAGACCCACGGGCGGCAGGCGACCGCGGCGATGGCCGCCGGGCTGCCCGAGGTGGCCCGCACCCGGGTGACGCACCGCGGCGTGCAACTGGAGGAGATGGACCTCGCCGCGGTGCTCGATCGCGCGCCCGAGGTGGCCCTCGTCGACGAGCTCGCCCACACCAACGCGCCGGGCGGCGCCCACGAGAAGCGCTGGCAAGACGTCGACGTGCTGCTCGACCACGGCATCGACGTCATCTCGACGCTCAACATCCAGCACATCGAGTCGCTAAACGACGTGGTGGAGCAGATCACGGGCGCCCCGCAGCGCGAGACCGTGCCCGACCGCTTTCTGCGCGGCGCCGATCAGATCGAGGTCATCGACCTCGCCCCGCAGGCCCTCCGCGACCGCCTCTCGGGCGGCTCCGTGTACCCCGCCGAGCGCATCGACGCGGCCCTCTCCAACTACTTCCGCATCGGCAACCTGACCGCGCTGCGCGAGCTCGCGCTGCTGTGGCTGGCCGACGAGGTCGACCAGGCCCTCAAGGGGTATCGCGCCGAGCACGGCATCAGCAGCACCTGGGAGGCGCGGGAGCGGGTCGTGGTGGCGCTCACGGGCGGCCCGGAGGGGGAGACGCTGCTGCGCCGCGGGGCCCGGATCGCGGCGCGCTCGGCCGGCGGAGAGCTGCTGGCCGTGCACGTGTCGAGCCAGGACGGGCTGCGCACCGAGCACCCCGCCGCCCTCACGCAGCAGCGCACGCTCGTCGAGAAGCTCGGCGGCAGCTACCACCAGGTCATCGGCGAGGACGTGCCGACCGCGCTCGTCGAATTCGCGCGCTCCGTGAACGCCACCCAGCTCGTGCTCGGCGCGAGCCGGCGCGGGCGCCTCGTCGCCGCGCTCACGGGGCCGGGGATCGGCGCGACCGTGGTGCGCGAATCCGGCGACATCGACGTGCACATGGTGAATCACGCGGAGGGCGCGCGCCGGCTCGCGCTGCCGCGCCGCACCGGGGCGCTCACCGCGCGGCGCAGGGTGCTCGGCTTCGCGCTCGCGCTCGTCGGCGGCCCGCTGCTCACCTGGCTCCTCGCCTCGCTGCGCAGCGACGACTCGATCACGAGCGACGTGCTCAGCTACCAGCTGCTCGTCGTGCTCGTCGCGCTCGTCGGCGGCTTCTGGCCCGCCCTGTTCGCCGCGGTGCTCTCGGGGATCACGCTCGACTTCTTCTTCATCGAGCCGCTGCACACGGTGCACATCCACGAACCGCTGCACCTGCTGGCCGTCGCCCTGTACGTGGTCATCGCGGTGCTCGTCAGCGTGATCGTCGACCGCGCCGCGCGGTACACCCGCGCCGCCCGCCGCTCGGCCGCGGAGGCCGAGCTCATCCAGACGATCGCGGGGAGCGTGCTGCGCGGCGACGACGCGCTGCAGGCGCTCGTGGACCGCACGCGCGAGGCCTTCGGGCTGAGCGCCGTGCGGCTCGTCGACGCCGGCGGCACCGTGCTCGCCGCATCGGGCGAGTCGGCGGTGCCGGCAGCGCCCGACGGGGCCGAGGCGGGAGCCGGCGCGGGAGCCGGGATCGGAGTGCGGGCCGAGGGCGCCGCGCCGGCCCCTGCTGAGGGCGATCCGGCGTGCATCGACATCGCCGTCGGCGACGACGCGACCCTGCAGCTCACTGGCGCCGAACTCGCGGCCTCCGAGCGCCGCCTCCTCACGGTCGTCGGGTCCCAGCTCTCGGCCGCGCTCGAGCACCGGCGCCTCGAGCGCACCGCCCGCGAGATCGAGCCCATCGCCGCATCCGACCGGGTGCGGGGCGCGCTGCTCTCGGCGCTCAGCCACGACCTGCGCCGTCCGCTCGCCGCCGCGACTGCCGCGATCGGCGGGCTGCGGGCCCCCGGCATCGAGCTGAGCGCGGAGGACCGGCGCGAACTCCTCGACACCGCCGCCGAGAGCCTCGACGGGCTCGGCGCCCTCGTCACCGACCTGCTCGACGTCACCCGCATCCAGGCCGGAGCGCTGTCGATCCGCGTCGCTCCGACCGACCCCGAGGCCGTCATCGCACCGGCGCTCGACGAGCTCGGCATGGGGCCGAACGAGGTCTCGCTCGCCCTGCAGCACGGCGAGACGGCGGTGCAGGCCGATCCGGTGCTGCTGCAGCGCGTCATCGTGAACCTGCTCGCGAACGCGTCGCGCTACACGGCCGCGGGGGAGCGGGTCACGGTCACCACGAGTACGTTCGCCGATCGCCTCGAGATCCGCATCATCGACCACGGGCCCGGCATCGCCGCCGACAAGTACGACGACATCTTCGTACCGTTCCAGCGCCTCGGCGACACCGACAACACCTCGGGTCTCGGCCTCGGGCTCGCCCTCTCCCGCGGCTTCGTCGACTCGATGCACGGCACGCTGCTGCCCGAGGGCACCCCGGGCGGCGGGCTCACCATGGTCGTCTCGCTGCCGGTCGCACCCGGAGCCGATCCCGAACCCGACACCGGCTCCGCGCCAGGCACCGACTCCGAACCCGACACCGGCTCCGCGCCAGGCACCGACTCCGCGCCCGATTCCGACCCCGCCCGCGATGCTGCACCGTCAGGAGGCCCCCGCTCGTGAAGATCCTCATCGCCGACGACGACCCGCAGATCCTGCGCGCGCTGCGCATCACGCTCACCGCGAAGGGATACGACGTGTTCGTGGCGGCCGACGGCGCGCAGGCCATCGCGGCCGCCATCGATCACCGGCCCGACCTCTTCCTGCTCGACCTCGGCATGCCGGCGCTGAACGGCATCGAGGTGATCGAGGCGATCCGCGGGTGGTCGCAGGCCCCGATTCTGGTCGTCTCGGGGCGCGCGGGCGCCGCCGACAAGGTGGATGCGCTCGACGCGGGCGCCGACGACTACGTGACGAAGCCGTTCGCCATCGAGGAGCTGCTGGCCCGCATCCGCGCGCTCGCCCGCCGCGTCGTGCGCGACGAGGCGGTGCCCGTGGTGCGGCTCGGCGACGTCACCGTCGATCTCGCGGCGCGCAGCGTCACACGCGCGACCCCCGAGGGGGAGCAGCAGGTCAGGCTCACGCCGACCGAGTGGCAGGTTCTGGAGCTGCTGATCCGCAACCCCGGGCGCCTCGTGACCCGGCAGACGCTGCTCACCACCATCTGGGGGTCGGAGCACATCGAGGACACGGGGTATCTGCGACTGTACCTGTCGCAGCTGCGCAAGAAGATCGAGGCGGATCCCGCGAACCCCGTCCACCTCATCACCGAGGCGGGAATGGGCTACCGCCTCGAGAACGTCACGGTGTAGGCCCCGCCGCCCCGCCCCGTGCACCGCCCCGCCGTCAGCGCCGCCCCGCCGTCAGCGCCGCCCCGCCCCGCCGCCTCTTCTTCTGAGAGCGGGGTCACTTCGGGAGGGTGTCGAGCTCCGTAACCGGGGCGACACCCTCCCGAAGTGACCCCGCAGGGGGAGTGGCGGAGGGGGTCGCTTAGTGCACTATTCGGTGTTGCCAAGTAGCGGTACCTAGTGTTACTTTATAAGGGTAGTGAGTGACGCAGAGTAGGGAGGGCACCGCATGGCGACGCAGATGACGGAGATGTTGAAGGGCACGCTCGAGGGGATCGTGCTCGCGATCCTCGCCGAGCGCTCGGCCTACGGCTACGAGATCACGGCCTCGCTGCGGGAGCGCGGCTTCGCCGACATCGCCGAGGGCACGATCTACGCCCTGCTCGTGCGCATCGAGCAGAAGGGGTACGTCTCGGTCGAGAGGGTTCCCTCCGAGAAGGGGCCGCCCCGCAAGGTGTACTCGCTCGATGCCTCCGGCCGAGAACGACTGGCGGGCTTCTGGGAATCCTGGGATTTCCTCGCCTCCCACATCGACGCCCTGCGCCCCGCATGGGCCCCGAGCCCGGGCGTCAGCGCCACGAACCCGCACCTCACGAATGGAGATCACGCATGACCGCGAAATGGATCGAGACGCTCACGGGCTCCCTCGACGACAAGAAGCAGTACAAGGCCGCGATCGCGCGCATCGACGCGCTGCCCGCGCCCTACCGAGAGGTCGCGCGAGCGCTGCAGCGCTACTTCATGTACTACGGCATGGTCAGCGACGGCGCGGTGCTCGCCGCGATGGTGACGGATCACGCCGACCTGTGGGAGCGCGCGGTGCTCGACGGGGCGACGGTGCGAGACATCGTCGGCGACGACCCGGTGGAGTTCGCCGAGTCCTTCGCCGCCGCATACTCCGACCGGCAGTGGATCGACAAGGAGCGCGCACGCCTGCGCACCGCGATCGCGGCCGCCGAGGCCGCCTGACCGCCTGATCCGCCTCGTCAGCCCAGTCCGCCGGTGGTCCGTAGCGCTTCGGGAGCGCCGACCGGGGGCGCTCCCGAAGCCGGATGCCCGTCTCCGGCAGCGAGGTCGCTTCGGGAGGGTGTCGGGCACCGCAATCGATGCGACACCCTCCCGAAGTGACCCCGCTCGGGGGCGGGCGGCGGTGGGGCAGGGAGGGGGGGGGGAGCTACTGCTTCGGGGCGCTCGCCGGCTCCCAGATGTAGATGCCCTGGCGCTGCTCCTCCTCGTCGCCGGGGCGCAGCGAGATGCCCTTGCGGTCGCGCAGCAGGAGCGTCGCGATGAGGCCGACCACGGTCATGCCGACGAGGTACAGCGTGACCGACATCGAGGTGCCGGTCTTCTGCTGCAGCCACGCGGCGATGGTGGGGGCGAACGCGCCGCCGAGGATCGCGCCGATGGCGTACGAGATGGAGACGCCGGAGAAGCGCACGGAGGCGGGGAACATCTCGGAGTACCAGGCCGACTGCGGGCCGTACGTGAGGCCGAGCCCGACGGTGAGCAGCATGAGCCCCGCGGCGAGCAGCAGGGGGTTCGCGGTGTTGACGAGCGGGAAGAGCGCGAAGAGCGCGGCGCCTTGCAGCACCCAGCCGAGGATGTAGGTGGTCCGCCGGCCGATGCGGTCGCAGATCCATCCGGCGAAGAAGGTCGCGGCGAGCCACGTCACCGACGAGGCGGTCACGGCCCACAGCACCGCGCCGCGATCGAGGCCCACGGGGCCCTCGGGGTTCGTCGCGTAGTTCTGCACGTAGCCGCCGGTCGTCATGTAGCCGACGGCGTTGTTGCCCGCGAAGACGAGGGCGGCGAGGATCACCAGCGGTGTGAAGCGCGCGAAGAGCTTCACGATGGGGGCGCCGGTCTGCTCCTTGCGCTCCGCGATCTCGGTGAAGACCGGGCTCTCCTCGACGCGGCGGCGCACCCAGTAGCCGACGAGGATGAGCACGATGGAGAAGAGGAAGGGGATGCGCCAGCCCCACTCGAGGAAGGCGTCGCCGGGGAAGACGATGTTCATGATCGCGAGCATGGCGCTGGCGAGCAGGAGTCCGAACGGCACGCCGATCTGCGGCATCGCCCCGTAGAGCCCGCGTCGATCGCGGGGTGCGTGCTCGACGGCCATCAGCACGGCGCCGCCCCATTCGCCGCCGGCGGAGACGCCCTGCAGGATGCGGAGGAGGATGAGCAGGATCGGCGCGGCGATGCCAATCTGACCGTAGGTGGGCAGGAGCCCGATGAGCACGGTCGCCGCGCCCATGAGGATGAGGGTGACGACGAGCACGATGCGGCGGCCGAAGCGGTCGCCGAAGTGGCCGGCCAGGAACGCGCCGAGCGGGCGGAAGAGGAAGCTGATGCCCACCGTGAGGAAGGAGAGGATCGTGCCGACCGCGGAGCCCGCGGGCTCGAAGAAGAGCTGGCTGAAGACGAGGCCCGCCGCGGAGGCGTAGATGAAGTAGTCGTACCACTCCACGGTCGTGCCGACGACGGTGGCGATGGCGACGCGGCGGCGGTCGCCCGTGGTGGCGATCGTTCCGGTCGGGGTCAGCGATCCTGGTGCGGATGCTGGAGACATAGGAGCACTCCTTTGTGACGGGGTTACGGCCCTGTGACGAGCCGGATCGGTAATAATATACGATTTAAGATACGGTGCCGCAACTCGGCTTCCGCCGTCCGGGCGGGGCCCGGATTTCGCGGTTGGGCCGCATTGACTTAACATTTGCAGGTTGTTTCCGGCTGGTTTCCAGCCGGCACCCGCATCCGAACCAGTGAGGCCCCCAGCACGACATGAACTCCGAATCACGCCCCGCGCCCGGGCACTCGAAGCCGGTATCGCCCGAGACGTCGGCCGGAACGGTGCCGCTCGCGCACAAGAAGCTCCGCCCGCGCCACGTCACCATGATCACGCTCGGCGGCATCATCGGCGCGAGCCTCTTCGTCGGGTCGGGCAACGTGATCCGCACCGTCGGCCCCGCCGCCGTGCTCTCGTACCTCATCGGCGGCCTGCTCGTGTTCCTCGCGATGCGCATGCTCGGCGAGATGGCGGCGGCGCGCCCCGCGATCGGCTCGTTCATGGAGTACGCCCGCGTCGGCCTCGGCGACTGGGCCGCGTACCTCGTCGGCTGGCTCTACTGGTACTTCTGGGTCGGCGTGCTCGCCTACGAGGCCGTGCTCGGCGGGGAGACGCTGCACGGCTGGTTCCCCGTGCTGCCCTCGTGGGTCGGCTCGCTGCTGCTGCTCGCCATCTTCGTCGGCACCAACCTGATCTCCGTGCGCACCTTCGGCGAGGTCGAGTTCTGGCTCGCGAGCGTCAAGGTGCTCGCGATCGTCGTCTTCCTCGGCGCCGGTGCGCTGTTCGCCTTCGGCCTCTGGCCGAACGCGACCTACTCGATCCCCAACCTCTGGGAGCACGGCGGCTTCGCCCCGAACGGCTTCGGCGTCGCGTTCACCGGTGTGGCGCTCGTCATCTTCTCGTACTTCGGCACCGAGATCGCCGTCATGGCGTCGGCGGAGTCGGAGGATCCGGCGAAGGGCATCCGTCAGGCCACCAGCACCGTGATCTGGCGCATCCTGCTCTTCTTCGTGGGAGCCGTGCTGGTCATCACCACGATCGTTCCGTGGGACGAGCTGCCCGAGCCCGTCGACGTGGCATCGGCGCCGTTCACCTACGTCTTCGAGCTCTTCGGGCTCCCGGGAGCCGCGATCGTCATGCAGCTCATCATCTTCACCGCCGTCATCTCCGTGCTCAACTCCGGCCTCTACTCGGCGTCGCGCATGTTCTCCTCGCTCGCCGAGCAGGGCTTCGCGCCGAGGTTCGTCGCGAAGAAGGCGAAGAACGGCGTGCCCGTGGCCGCGCTCCTCGCCTCGACGATCGGCGGCGTCGTCGCGACCATCGTGAACTTCGCCGCCCCCGACTCCGGGGTGTTCTCGTTCATCATGAACTCCGCTGGCCTCGTCGCCCTCTTCGTCTACGTCTTCATCGCGCTCACGCAGATGCGCATGCGCTCGCGCATGACGCCGGAGGAGGTCGCCGGGCTCAAGCTCAAGATGTGGCTGCACCCGTGGCTGAACCTGCTGCTCATCGCGGCCATCGCGGCGGTGCTCGTGATCATGCTCACGACCGAGACGGGCCGCACCCAGGTGTGGACGAGCCTCATCGCGACCGGCGTGCTGGTCGTGTGCTGGCCGCTCGTGCGTCGCGCGCGGGCGAAGCGCGCGCGGGCGGAGGCATCGGCGGCGCTCGAGGCGTGAGCGCGCCGCGCGCCGTTCGCGTGCGCGCGCCGCGCCGCGCCCCGTCCGCGTGAGCGCGCCGCGCGCCGTTGGCGTGTCCGCTGTTCGATGGCACACTTGAGGAATGGCGGATACACAGAACGGCCGAGTCGCGGTCTACCTCGACTTCGATAACATCGTGCTCTCCTGGTACGACCGGGTGCACGGGCGCAACTCGTTCGCGCGGGATCGGCAGCGCATCGCCGAGAACCCCTCCGAGCCCGAGATCGCCGAGCGCCTGCGGGCCGCGGTGGTCGACGTCGGCGCGATCATCGACTACGCGTCGTCGTTCGGCACCCTCGTGCTCACCCGCGCCTACGCCGACTGGTCGGCGCCGATGAACGCCGAGTACCGGTCGCAGCTCGTCTCGCGAGCGGTCGACCTCGTGCAGCTCTTCCCGGCCGCCGCGTACGCGAAGAACGGCGCCGACATCCGCCTGGCCGTGGATGCGGTGGAAGACATGTTCCGCCTCGACGATCTGACGCACGTCGTCATCGTCGCCGGCGACTCCGACTACGTGCCCCTCGCGCAGCGGTGCAAGCGGCTCGGCCGGTACGTCGTCGGCGTCGGCGTCGCCGGATCCACGGCGAAGGCGCTCACGGCGGCGTGCGACGAGTTCGCCTCGTACGACGCGCTCCCGGGCGTCGAAGCGGTGCCGCGCGCCGCGGCGCGGTCGGCGCAGCGCGACGAGCAGCCGAAGCGCTCGCGCGGCCGCGGCGGCCGCGGGGGAGCCGCCGAGCATCCGAATGCCGACGCCGGTGCGGGCGACGACGCCGAGGGTGCAGCCGATCAGCGGCTCGCGGATGCGCTCGACGCGGCGCAGGACGCGGCGAACGCGGTCGAGCCGGGCGACGCGATCGAGTCGGGGGAGGACGCGGAGATCGCGGTCACCGGTCTGCTGATCCGAGCGCTCTGGCTGAGCCAGGACAAGGACGACTCGGGCTGGCTCTACAGCTCTGCGGTCAAGCAGCAGATGCGCCGCATGGATCCGTCGTTCAACGAGAAGGCGCTCGGGTTCCGATCCTTCTCCGATTTCTTGAAGTCGCGCTCCGATGTCGCGGAGCTCGAGGAGACCGGGCACGAGCGGCTGGTGCGTCTGCGCGACCAGAGCATCTGACCGGGCTGGGGCCGCAGCCGCCCGCGGTGCCCGGCGCGATCCCCGGCTCGATCCGCGCCGGGTGTCGGCGCGTCAGGCCGCCCGAGCGCTGCGCTGCAGGTATCGGCGCACCCCCGAGGCGGCCGTGCGCCCCGCGCGGTTCGCACCGATCGTGCTCGCCGACGGCCCGTACCCGACGAGCTGCACCCGCGTGTCGGCCACCGCCGTCGTGCCGCGCCCGCCGCGATCGAGCCGGATGCCCCCTGCGGCGCTTCGCAGACGCAGCGGTGCGAGGTGGGCGATCGCCGGGCGGAACCCGGTGGCCCAGAGGATCACGTCGACGCGCTCGAACGAGCCGTCGGGCCACCGCACGCCGTCGGGCTCGATGCGCGCGAACATCGGGCGCCGCGCGCGGTAGACGCCGAGCCGCTCGGCCTCCCGCTCCTGCTCGCGCAGCATGAGACCCGTGACGCTGACGACGCTCTGCGGCGGCAGGCCCGCCGCGACGCGCTGCTCGACGAGCGCCACCGATGCGGCGCCGGCCTCGGGGGTGAACTCGTCGGTGCGCCACACGGGCTCGCTCCGGGTCGCCCAGACGACGTCGGTCAGCGGGGCGATGGCGCCCAGGAACTGCACGGCCGATGCCCCGCCGCCCACCACGAGCGTGCGCTTCCCGATGAAGTGCTCGGGCCCGGGGTAGGCCACCGTGTGCAGCTGCTCGCCGGCGAACGTCTCCATGCCCGGGTAGCGCGGCACGAACGGCTGCGACCACGTGCCCGTCGCGTTCACGAGGGTGCGCGAGCGCCAGCTCCGCTCGCCGGCCGAGACGACGAGCAGTTCGGGATCCCGGGCGTCGTTCTGCACCCGGTCGACGTGCACGGGCCGGATCACCGGAAGATCGTGCTCCCGCTCGTACGCGGTGAAGTACTGCGGGATCGCCGTGTTCGCCCGCTCGCGGCTGCGTGCGGGCGGGAGGGAGCCGGGCAGCTCGGCGACGCCGTGGACGTCGCGCATCGTGAGGGCGTCCCAGCGGTGCTGCCAGGCTCCGCCGGGCGCCGCGTCCGCGTCGAGCACGACGTGCGGGATGTCGAGGCGCCGCAGGTGGAAGGAGGCCGACAGCCCGGCCTGGCCGGCGCCGATCACGACGCTGTCGAGAATGCCGGGGTCGCTCACACGGGGTGCAACGGCGGCCGCGGCTCGCCCATTCCCGGCACCGCCGCCGCCCTGTGCGCCGACAGCTGCAGGAGTAGCCTGGAGAAGGCCGCCGCACCCCGACGCGCCGTACGCCCCGCGCGACATCGCGCACGTACCGGGCCACGAGCCCGGAGGAAGCAGGTGCACCATGCAGGCACTGCAGTACCGTGAGATCGGAAGCCGCCCCGAGCTGGTCGAGGTGGAGAAGCCCGCGCCCGGGCCGGGAGAGATCCTGCTGCGCGTGACCGCTGCGGGCGCGTGCCACTCCGACGAGTTCATCATGGGCACGAGCGCCGAGGACTACTACTTCAAGCCCCTGCCGCTCACGCTCGGGCACGAGGTCGCGGGCACGGTCGCCGAACTGGGCGCCGGGGTCACCGGGCTCGAGGTGGGCGAGAGCGTCATCGTCTACGGCCCGTGGGGCTGCGGGCGCTGCTACCCGTGCGCGAGCGGCGAGGAGCAGAACTGCGAGCACGGCATGCGCGCCCCGGGCATCTTCAGCGACGGCGGCATGGCCGAGTACATGCTGGTCGACGACGCGCGCCACCTCGTGCCGATCGGCGATCTCGACCCCGTGCAGAACGTCTCGCTCACGGACGCGGCGCTCACGCCGTACCGCGCGATCAAGTCGGCGCTGCCGAAGCTGACGCCGGGCAGCACGGCGGTCGTCATCGGCTCGGGCGGCCTCGGGCACGTCGCGATCCAGCTGCTGAAGGCGCTGACGCAGACGAGCGTCGTGGTGCTCGACGTGGCGCAGGATCGCCTCGACTTCGCCCGCGAGGTGGGCGCCGACGCGGCGTTCCTGTCGAACCCCGACGCGATCGGCTCGGTCAAGGAGCTCACGCGCGGTCTCGGCGCCGAGGCGGTCTTCGACTTCGTCGGCATTCAGCCGACGGCGGATCTCGCGGCGGGCATGATCCGCACCGGCGGCCAGATCGTGGTGGTCGGAGTGGCCCCGGGGTCGGTGCCGATCGGCCAGACCACGGTGCCGCTCGACGTAGCCGGCCGCGCGATCAACTGGGGCTCGCGTACTGAGCTCATGGAGGTCGTCGAACTCGCCAAGCGCGGCGCGATCAGCATCCACGTCGAGCAGTACTCGCTCGCCGACGCTCCCCGCGCCTACGACAATCTGCACGCGGGCAAGGTGCGCGGCCGCGCCGTGATCGTGCCGTAGCAGCGCCCGGTCGAGTCGCCGCTACCGCGCCGAGCCCCCGCTACTGTGCCGGGCCCCCGCTACCGTGCCGAGCCCCTGCGGGTGCGCCGAGCCCCTGCCGAGACGGCGTCTACACGGAAGGGACTCGGCGCGCGGAGAGGGGTTCGGCGAGCGGGCAGGGGCTCGGCGAGCGGGGAGCGACCCCGCCGGTCAGGCGGAGCGCTGCGCCCGGAGCTCGGCGAGTTCGCGCCCCGAGCGGGTCGCGTCCTGCTCCGCCTGCTCCTTGAGCGACGCCGCGAGGTCGGCGAAGTCGTCGAGCGCGGGGTTCACGCCGACGAGCGTGAAGGGACGCTCGACGATGCGCAGGTCGAGGCCCCAGACGTCTTCGAGCACGCGCCGCAGCCACGGAGTGGAGTGGTCCCAGCCCTCCTTGGGGGTGCCGGGCCCGTAGTTGCCCCCGATCACCGTGATGAGCGTCGCCGGCTTGCCCTGCAGGGCCGTGCCCTGGGGGTCGATGCGCGGGTCGGTGTACGCGACGTCGAACCAGGTCTTGAAGTGCTGCGAGGGCCCGTAGTTGTAGAGCGGCACGTCGAAGAGCAGGGCGTCGGCCGAGATGAGCTCATCGGCGAGGGTGCTCGCGAGGGCGCGCGCGTCGCGCTGCTCGGGGCTGCGCTCGTCTTCGGGGGTGAATCCACCGGTGACGGCGGCTCGCCAGACCTCGGCGGAGATCGGCTCTGCAGCGATGTCGCGGCGCACGACCGTCGAGTCGGGGTGAGCGGCCGTCCACTCCTGCTCGACGCGGTCGCCGAGCGCGCGGCTCGCGGAGGTGGCGGGGAGGATGCTCGCATCCAGGCGGAAGAAGGTCACGCGGACTCCGTTCTACTGTGGTGAGTCGCTCATATTTTCAGAGCGACTTCGGCGAGTGTAGCACCGTAGAATGGGGGCATGACAGACTCCGGGCACGATCGGCACGCATGCGACGCCGCAGTCAGCCTCGCATTCTCCGTGCTCGGAAAACGCTGGAACGGGATGATCATCGACGCGCTCGGCGGGGGATCGCTCGCCTTCGCCGAGGTGCGGCGCGCCGTGCCCGGCATCAGCGACGCGGTGCTCTCGGATCGGCTCGCCGAACTCGCCGAGGTGCGGCTCATCTCGCGCACGGTGTCGCCCGGACCACCGGTATCGGTGACGTACGCCCTCACTCCCGGGGGTGAACAGCTGGTGCCCGTGCTCGACGATCTCGGTCGATGGGCCTCGGCCAACCTCGCGCCCGGAAGGCCGCGCGAGTAGCGAGACGAGCCGGGCATTGCGGTCGGGGCGTGGCGATCCGCGCTTCGCGTTTCGGGCTTCGGGGTCGGCGGTGCGGGCGGAGCGTCAGCCGGGCAGGGCCGGCCGCCGCTCGCCGCCTGAACGGGGGATCAGCAGCGACAGCACCAGGGCGGCCGCTCCCGCCGCGATCGCGAGCCAGAAGCAGACGTCGAACGCCGCGCGACTCGGAATCGCCTGACCGCCGAACTCGACCGTCATCGACGCGAGCACCCCGCCCATCACGGCGGAGGCGCTCGACGTGCCGATCGACCGGAAGAGCGCGTTCAGCCCGTTCGAGGCGCCCGTCTCGTGCGCGGGCACCGACCGCATGATGATCATCGGCATGGCGGCGAAGCTGAACCCGATGCCCACGCCGATGCAGAGGTTCGCGACGAACACGTGCCACACCTCGCTCGACCAGAGCAGCACGAAGACGTAGGCGAGCACGATCGCCGCGGTGCCGGCGGTGAAGAGCGGGCGGGGGCCGACCGTGCGCTCGAGCCAGCCTGAGAGCGGCGACAGGATCATCATCACGATCCCGGCCGGCATCACGACGAGAGCGGCCTCCATCATGTCGAGTCCGAATCCGGAGCCCGAGGCGACGGGCAGCTCGAGCAGCTGCGGGAAGGCGACGTTCGAGGAGAAGAGCGCGAACCCCATGCCGATCGCGGCGACGTTGGTGAAGAGCACGGCGGGGCGGGCGGCGACCCGCAGATCGAGCAGCGGATCCCGCGCCCGCAGCTGGTACCAGCCCCAGAGCAGCAGCACGACGACGCCGCCCGTGATCGTCGAGAGGGCGAGCGGCGACGCCCACCCCCACTGCCCGCCGCGGGAGACGAAGAGCAGCACGCCCGAGAGGCCCGCCGCGAGGCCGAGCGCGCCGAGCAGGTCGAGCCGGCCCGTCGAGCGCAGCACATCGCCGGGCACGCACCAGGCGATGAGCGGCGCCCCCAGCACGCCGAGCCCGGCTGCGAGCCAGAAGAGCGCGTGCCAGTCTGCGTTCAGCGCGAGGTAGGCGGCGAGCGGCATGCCCACGGCGCCGCCCACGCCCATCGTCGCACTCATGAGCGCGACCGCGGTGCCGAGGCGGCTCGGGGGCAGCACGTCGCGCATGATCGCGATGCCGAGCGGGATCACCCCGGTGACCGCGCCCTGCAGCGCGCGCCCGACGATCACGCCGACGATCGTGCCGGCGACCGCCGCGATGACCGACCCGACGATGAGCAGGGCGAGCAGCACCAGCACGACTCGCTTCTTGCCGAAGAGATCGCCGAGCCTGCCCGAGATCGGCGTCGCGATGGCCGCGACGAGCAGGGTGATCGTCACGACCCAGGAGGTGTCCTCGCGCGACGCGTCGAGCAGGCGCGGCAACTCGGCCTGGAGGGGCACCACGAGCGTGAACATGAACGACGAGCAGAGGCCCGCGTACGCGAGCGCGGCGACGGTGGCCCAGCGCGGCGGGGTGCGGGAGAGGCGGCCTCTGCTGCCCCGATCCGCACTTCCCATCCGATCAGCCTATCGGTGCGGGCGAGATACCCCGACGGGCGTCAGCCCGCGAGGCGCGACGGTGCGAGGCCCGCGAGCACGCCGAGCAGCGAGTCGGGCACGAGGCCCGTGTCGGCGCGACCGTCGTGCACGATCGCGGCGATCCTCGCTCCGAGCTCCGCCGTCGTCGCGCCCATGTCGGTGCCCGCGAGCGCCGGCAGGGAACCGAGCACCTCGACGGTCGCGGCCTCCACGGCGCGCGCGGCCTCGCCCTCGCCGAGATGGCCGAGCATGAGCGCGAGCGAGAGGATCGCGCCGGCGGGGTTGGCCCAGCCCTTCCCGGCGATATCGGGCGCCGAGCCGTGGATGGCCTCGAACATGCTGGGCGCACTGCCGTCGAGGTTGAGGTTGGCGCTGGTGGCGACGCCGAGGCCGCCCTGGATGACGGCGCCGAGGTCGGTGATGATGTCGCCGAACAGGTTGTCGGTGACGACGACGTCGAATCGTTCGGGGGTGAGCGGCAGGTGGAAGCACATCGCGTCGACGTGCACGTAGTCGACCTCGACCTCGGGGTAGCGCTCGCCGACATCTGCGACGACCTGCTGCCACAGCTGCCCGGCGGCGACCAGGATGTTGGTCTTGTGGCACAGCGTCAGCCTGCGCCGGCGCCCGACGGCGAGCCGGAACGCGAAGTCGACGACGCGCTCGATGCCGGCGCGCGTGTTGAGCGACTCCTGCATCGCGACGGCGTTCGGGGTGCCCGCGTGCACGGTCGATCCGCGGCCCACGTAGGCGCCCTCGGTGTTCTCGCGCACGATCACCATCTCGCAGCGCTCGGGCGTGAGGTCGGCGATCGGGGTCGGCACGCCGGGGTAGAGGCGCACGGGGCGCACGTTCGCGGCCTGCTGGAAGCGCTGGCGCATCTCGAGGATGAACCCGCGCTCGAGGATGCCGGGGGTGACGCGGGGGTCGCCCATGGAGCCGAACAGGATCGCCTCCTTGTCGCGCAGCTGCGCCTCGACCGCGTCGAAGAGCTCCCCGGTCTCGAGGTAGTGGTTCGCGCCCGCCGCGAAGGTGCTGCGCTCGGTGCGGAACCCGTAGCGCTCCTCGGCGGCGTCGAGCACCTCGAGCGCGCAGCCGACGACTTCGGGGCCGATGCCGTCTCCGGGGAGTACGGCGATGGCGTAGCTCTTCGTCATGTCGATCCTTTCGAGAACGTGCGGCCGCTCGCGCCTTGGAGATGGGCCTGTGGTGATCTATATTAAATGGTAAGACCACTCGGCGCGAAGGGTTCGTGTGCACAGCCGCACCCGAACGGATCCGCCACCAGTTGCAGAGGAACCGACATGCCTGACGCACTCGATCTCATCGCGCCCGCCGGAGCACTGCCCATCGGCGACGAGTGGCGCGCGATCGAGGCGAGCGCCGAGATCGTCTTCCCCTTCGACGGCAGCGTCATCGGCCGCGCCCCCGTGAGCGGTCGGCAGGAGTCGCTCGACGCCCTCGACGCCGCCGAGCAGGCGCGAGCCGCCGTCGCCGCCCTCACCACCGCCCAGCGCAAGGCGATCCTCACCGACCTCACCGCCCGCGTGCGCGCCGAGGCGCAGCACCTCGAAGACCTCCTCGTGCTCGAGACCGGCAAGCCCCGCGTCGACTGCCGCACCGAGGTGAACCGCACCATCGTCACGCTCGAGGCGACCGCGGAGGAGGTCTCCCACATCCACGGCGAGACCGTGCCCCTCGACCTCCAGGAGCTCGGCCGCGGCATGATCGGCTACTACACGCGCAAGCCCGCCGGCATCGTCATCGGCATCGCGGGCTTCAACTACCCGCTGCTGCTCGCCACGCACAAGCTCGCCCCGGCGATCGCGGCCGGCTGCCCCGTCATCATCAAACCCGCCCCCAACACGCCGCTCGCCACGATCGAACTGCTCGCCATCACCCGCGAGATCCTCGACGCGCACGGCGTGACCGCGGCCGCCGCGCAGCTCGTCAACGGCGACCCCGTCGTCGGCGAGACGCTCGTGCGCGACCCCCGCGCCGCCGTGGTCTCCTTCACCGGATCGGCGAAGATCGGGCACCTCATCGCCCAGCAGGCCGCACCGCGCAAGGCCGTGCTCGAGCTCGGCTCGAACACCGGCTTCATCGTCGCCGCCGACGCCGACCTCGAAGCCGCCGTCGACGCCGTGCTGCGCGGCGGCTTCTACGCCAACGGGCAGGCCTGCATCTCGGTGCAGCGCGTCGTGCTCGAGCGCGGGATCGCGGAGCGCTTCTCCGCCCGTCTCGTCGAGCGCATGCGCGAACTCGTCGTGGGCGACCCCCGCGACCTCGCAACGAACGTGGCGCCCGTGATCAACGCCGCATCGGGCGAGCGCATCCGCGCCATGATCGACCGCGCGCTCGCCGCCGGGGCCGAACTGCTCACCGACGGACCGGGCGACGGGGCGGCAGCGCACCTGAACCCCGTGGTGCTCGGCGACGTTCCCGCCGACGTCGACGTGTGGTGCGAGGAGATCTTCGGGCCCGTCGTCTGCCTCACCGCCGTCGACTCCGTCGACGCCGCGATCGACCTCGTCAACGACTCCCGCTACGGGCTGCAGGCCGCCGTCTACACCGCATCGCTCGAAACCGCGTTCGCCGCGATCGACCGGCTCGAGGTCGGCGGGGTCGTCGTCAACGAGATCCCCGGCTTCCGCTCCGACATCATGCCGTACGGCGGCGTGAAGGATTCGGGCATCGGCCGCGAGGGGCCCCGGTTCGCCATCGAGGAGTTCACCGTCACCCGCATGGCGATGATCCGCCCTCGGGCGCGCGGCTGACGCCGCACCGCGATCCCGAACCGCAATCCGAACCACATCCCGCACCGACCCTGGAGGCCCTCGCATGAGCCACACGCCGATCGACTACTCGCAGCTCTTCCGCCTCGACGGGCGCACCGTGGTCGTGATCGGCGCGGGCAGCGGCATCGGCCGCGAATCGGCGCAGGCGCTCGCCGCGCAGGGCGCGCACGTCGTGGTCGCCGACTACTCGCTCGAGGGGGCCGAAGCGACCGTCGCGCTCATCACCGAGCGCGGGGGAGTCGCCGAGGCGTTCCAGATCGACGTGCTCGACGACGCCGCCGTGGAGGCCGCCGCCGAGCGCTTCGGCACCGCCGCCGCGCTGGTGTTCACCGCCGCGACGAACGTGCGCAAGCGCATGGAGGATTACTCGCTCGACGAGTTCGACCGCGTCGTGAACCTCAACCTGCGCGCCTCGTTCCAGCTGATCCGGCACTTCGGCGCCCGGTTCGCCGCCAATGGGGGAGGATCGATCGTGGGCTTCGCGTCGATCCGCGCGCAGGTCGTCGAGCCCGGCCAGGGCGTCTACGCGGCGACGAAGGCGGGCCTCGTGCAGCTCGCGAAGACCGCCGCCGCCGAGTACGGCGCGCAGGGCGTGCGCGTCAACGTGGTGGCCCCCGGTGTCGTCGAGACCCCGCTCACCGCGCAGATCAAGGCGAACGACGAGTGGTACGGGGCGTACGCCCAGAAGGCCGCGCTCGGCCGCTGGGCGCGGCCCGACGAGCTCGCCGGCGCCGTCGTCTACCTCGCCTCGGACGCGTCTTCGTTCGTGACGGGGTCGACCCTCTTCGTCGACGGCGGCTGGACGGCCATCGACGGCCGCTTCACGCCGCCCGCCTCCTAGGGCGCGGCGCGGGCGCCCCTTCCCGGCGCGGTGCGCCCCTTCCGGCGCGCCCCTTCCCGGCGCGCCCCGTTCCGCGCGCTCTGTTCCGCGCCGAGACCGAGGGTTTCGCCCCAGCGCGAGGGAATCTGCGCGAGGGAATCCCTCGCTCTCGGGCGAAACCCTCGGTCTCGGCGGGGGTGGGGCGGCGCGGAGGCGCCGGGCGCGCGGCGCTCAGGCCACCTGCGTCCAGTCGATCTCGGCGTCGCCGCCGCGCGCGCCCTCGAACCAGAGCGCGACCCGCATCAGCCGGTCGTCGCTGCCGATGCCGGAGGCGATCTGCAGGCCGACGGTGCGCCCGTCGCGCTGCACGCCCGCTCCGATCGAGACGGCGGGCTGCCCCGACATGTTGTAGGGCGCCGTGAAGGAGATGTGCCCCATCGTCTCGAGCGGGTCGAGAATGGGCATCGGGTCTTCGGCGGGGAATGCGGCCACCGGCGTGACGGGCGAGAGCACGAGGTCGAACGGCTGGGTCGCGGCGCGCGTGAGGCGCGCCATCTCCTCGATCATGCCGCGGTTGCGCACGGTCTGCGCGGCCGAGAACTCGGCGCCGGCGATGCACCACTCCGCGATGAAGGGGAGCACGACGGCGCGATCCTCCGCGCTGAGCGCCTCGTAGTCGGCGAAGGATCGGCTGCGCCAGAAGTTCACGAGCCCCTCGAGCACCGCGGCGGGCACGAACGGGTCGAGCGTCTCGACCGTCGCGCCGGCGTCTGCGAACCGGGCGGCGGCGCTCTCGATGATCGCCCGCGTCTCGGGCTCGACCGGCAGGCCCGAGCCGGCGTCGAGCTGCAGCCCGACGCGCAGGCCGGCGGGGGAGAGCGGCTCGGGCGTCCAGTCCATCTCGGCGTAGGGGCGCGTGAGGTAGTCGCGGGGGTCGGGGCGCGCGACGATCGACATGAGCCGCATCGCGTCGGCGGCGGTGCGCGTCATCGGCCCGGCGACGCGGCCCACGTAGGGGGCGTCGAGCGGGATGAGCCCCTCGCTGGGCTTGAGCGCCGTGAGCCCCTGCCAGGATCCGGGGAGGCGGATCGACCCGCCGATGTCGGTGCCGATGTGGAACGGTCCGTACCCGGCCGCCGCGGCCGTGCCGGCGCCGGCGCTCGACCCGCCCGAGGTGTGCGCCGGGTTCAGCGCGCCGCGCGTGATGCCGTGGAGGCTCGAGACGCCCGAGGAGAGCATGCCCCAGTCGGGCATCGTCGTGGAGCCCACGATGATCGCCCCGGCCTCGAGCAGCCGGTCGGTGGCGGGGGCGTTCTGCGCAGCGATCGGCGGGTTCGGGATCGCGGTGCCCGCGGGCTTCGGCTGCCCGGCGCGGGCGATGTTCTCCTTCACCGTCGCGGGCACGCCGTCGAACGGGCTCAGCGGCGCGCCGGTGCGCCAGCGCTCGGTCGAGGCGGCGGCGTCGGCCCGCACCTGCGCCGCGTCGAACAGGTAGAGCGCGTTGAGCTCGGGCTCGCGCGACTCGACGCGGGCGATGACGTCTTCGGCGACGGCGCTGGGGGTGAGGGTGCCGTCGGCGTAGTGCGCGCCGAGCGCGGCGGCGTCGAGGGAGGCGTGCGAGGTCATTCGGGGGCCTTTCGTCGAGGGTGCGGAATGCAGACGTCTGCGTCGGTGGGAGATTCGGCTTCGGTGAGCACCGATGGGGAGCGAACGGCCTGCGGAAGGCGAATCTCTCACGGACGGCGCGGCGGGGGCGGACGTGGCGTCCGCTACGCGGTGTGGGCGAGCTCCTGGCGCAGCGTCAGCGAGGAGTCGATGAGCCGCCTCGTGTACGGGTGCTGCGGCGATCGGTACACCGTCTCGGTCTCGCCCGCCTCCACGATCTCGCCCGACTGCATCACGATCACCGAGTCGCAGAGGTACCGCACGACGTTGAGGTCGTGCGACACGAAGACGAGCGTCAGCCCGTACTCGTCGACGAGGTCGGCGAGCAGGTTGAGCACCTGGGCGCGCACGGAGACGTCGAGCGCGCTGACCGGTTCGTCGGCGACGACCACGCGGGGCCGGCAGATGAGCGCGCGGGCGATCGAGATGCGCTGCCGCTGGCCGCCCGAGAACTGGTGGGGGAAGCGTTCGGCGGATGACGCGGGCAGCCCCACGGCCTCCAGCATCTCCGCGACCATGCGCTTGCGATCGGCTGCGGTCTCCCCGCGACCGGGAACGAGCAGCGGCTCTGAGATGATCTGCTCGACCGTCATGCGGGGGTCGAGCGAGCCCATGGGATCCTGGAACACGATCTGGAGGTTCTGGCGCAGCGCGCGCAGCTGCGCCTCCTTGGCGCCCTTGACCTCGTTGCCCGCGACGACGGCGCTGCCCGAGGTGGGCTGGTCGAGGCCGGCGAGGATGCGCAGCAGGGTCGACTTGCCGGATCCCGACTCGCCGACGACCCCCAGCCGGCCGCCCTCGGGCACCTCGAAGGAGATGCCCTTGAGCGCGTGCACCTCGGGCGCCGGCTTCAAGAGGCTGGTGCGGCCGCGCGTGTAGGTGCGCACGAGGTCGGTGACGCGCATCACCGGCTCGGCGGTGGCACGCGGCGCCTCGGCGGTGGCACGCGGCGCCTCGGGGGCGGCTGCGCGCGGTGCGGCGGGTGCGGGGTCGGTGAATGCGGGGCCGGCGGCGTGCGCGCCCGCGGCCTCCGCGGCGTGAGCGCCCCCGGCCTCGGCGGCGTGAGCGCCTGGGGCCTCCGCCGCGGTCTCGGCGTCGAGGGTCGGCGGCACGTACTCCTGCGCCGTCGCCACGGTGAAGAGGCGCCCGTCGGCGTCGACCGCGTCGAGGTCCGATGCGGCGAGCAGCCCGCGCGTGTAGGGGTGGGTCGGGCGGGTGAACACGTCTTCCGTGGTGCCCTCCTCGACCACGACGCCGTTGTTCATGACGAGCACGCGCGTGCACATGTTCGCCACCACTGCGAGGTCGTGGGTGATGAACAGCAGGCCCGTGCCCCGCTCGCGCACGAGCTCGAGGATGAGATCGAGCACCTGGCGCTGCACGGTCACGTCGAGCGCGGTGGTCGGCTCGTCGCAGAGCAGCAGCGATGGATCGTTGGCGAGCGCCATGGCGAGCATGACGCGCTGCCGCTGCCCGCCCGAGAGCTGGTGCGGGTACGCGCGCGCGGCCTGCGCCGGGTCGGGCAGGTGCACTGCGTCGAGCATTTCGACGGCGCGGCGGTGCGCCTCCGACTTGTTGGGCGCGAGCTTGTGCTGCAGCATGATCTCGGCCACCTGGTCACCGGCGCGCATCAGCGGGTTCAGTGCGGTGAGGGGCTCCTGGAACACCATCGCCATGTCGTTGCCGCGCAGCTTCATGAGGTCGGACTCGGGGGCTCGCAGCAGATTGCCGGCGTAGCCGTCGATCTCGACCGATCCGTCGGCGGTGACGCCGTTGGGGAGCAGGCCGAGCAGCGCCGTCGTGGTCATCGACTTGCCCGATCCGGATTCGCCGATGAGGCCGATCCGCTCGCCGTGCGCCATGTGGAGAGAGAAGTCGGAGACGAGGGTGCGGTACGGCGTGCGCACGTTCAGGTCGTCGACCCGCAGCAGCAGGTCGGTGCGCTCGGCGTGCGAGGCGGTGAGTTCGGTGTGCATCAGCCGCGGCTCCCGTTCAGTTTCGGATCGAAGCGGTCTCGCAGGCCGTCACCCAGCAGGTTGAAGCCCATGACCGCGATGGCGATGGCGATGCCCGGCCAGACGGCGAGCATCGGCTCGGTGCCGAGGAACTGCTGCGACTCCTGCAGCATGCGCCCCCACGACGGGGTGGGCGGCGGGGTGCCCAGACCGAGGAAGCTCAGGCCGGCCTCCGCGAGCACGGCGAGCGCGAACGAGACGGAGGACTGCACGACGACCATGCCGATGATGTTGGGGAGCACGTGGCGCAGGGCGATCCGGAATCGCGACTGGCTCGCCGCACGGGCCGCGAGCACGTACTCGGTCGTCATGACCTGGAGCGTGCCCGAGCGGGCGACGCGGGCGAAGCCGGGGATCGTCGCGATGCCGATGGCGACCATCGCCGTCAGCGTCGAGGCGCCGAAGACGGCGCTGAACATGATGGCGAGCAGCAGCGCGGGGAACGCGAGGGCGATGTCGGAGGCGCGCATGATGACCTCTTCGATCCAGCCGCCGCGGATGCCGGCGAGGATGCCGAGCGGCGTGCCGATCACGATGGCGATGCCGACCGAGATGACCCCCACGAAGAGGGTGATGCGCGCGCCGTAGAGCATGGCGGAGAACACGTCGCGGCCGTACTTGTCGGTGCCCATGAGGTGGGCGAGGCTCGATCCCTGCAGGCGATCCGCGGGCATCGCCTGCGTCGGATCGTAGGGAGTCCAGAAGAACGACACGATGGCGGCGAGGGCGACGAGGCCGATGAGGATCAGCCCGATGAGCAGCGTGGCCGACAGCCGGCGCCTGCCCGGCTTCGACACGACGCTCGTGGAGGCGTTGCCCGGAGCGCTGATCGCGCTGGTGCGCGGGGCCTGCGCGGGTGGGGTGGGAACCTGTTGCGTGCTCATGGCTAGGCGCTCCTTCGCAGACGCGGATCGATGAGCGTGTAGAGCACATCGACGACGAGGTTGAGGATCAGGGTGATGGCGACGAGCACCATCACGACGGACTGCACGGTCAGCATGTCGCGATTGCCGACGGCGTCGAGCAGCATCGAGCCGAGCCCCGGGATCACGAACACGCGCTCGATGACCACGGCGCCGATGATGAGCGCGGCGATCTGCACGCCCGTCACCGTGATGACCGGGATGGCGGCGTTGCGCAGGCCGTGCTTGAGGAGCGCGCCGTTCTTGCTGAGGCCCTTGGCGCGGGCGGTGCGGAGGTAGTCCTCGCTCATCACCTCGAGCACGGCGGAGCGCACGTAGCGGGTGAGGATCGCGCCCTGCACGGAGGCGAGCGCGACGACGGGCAGGATCAGGCGGCGTATGAAGTCGCCGAAGTCGACCGCCGGGGCCGTCCACCCGTTCGCGGGGAGCCAGCCGAGGCCGACGGCGAAGACGATGACGAGCAGGATGCCCGCGAGGAAGCCGGGTACGGCGACGCCGATCTGCGAGCCGAGGCCGATGGCGACGCCCGAGAAGTTGCGGTGCTTGACGGCCGCCCAGGTGCCGAGCGGGATCGCGACGAGCAGGGCGACGACCATCGCGGTGAGCACCAGGATGAGGCTGACCTGCACGCGGTCGAGCACCATGGGGCTGATGTCGGTGCGCGTCACGTACGAGGTGCCGAAGTCGCCGGTGAGGAGCCCGCCGAACCATTCGAAGTACTGCACGATCAGGGGGCGGTCGGTGCCGAACTCGGCCCGGGTCTGCTCGAGCAGTTCGGGGGTGGCGTTGACGCCGAGCGCGATCTGGGCGGGGTCGCCCGGGATCAGGCGCATGAAGAGGAACACGACGACCGTGGCGACGACGTAGGTCACCGCGAATCTCGCGAGGTTGATCAGGATCCGTATGGCCATGCGGGGTTCCTCGGGTTCGGTGGCGGGTGGGGGTGCGGCGCCCGCGAGAGCGCAGTCGTGGTCTTCGGCGTTCGCCTCGGGTGACCCCGACTGCGCTCTCGCGCACTGGAGGGGAGGGGTCAGCGGTGCAGCACCGCCGATCCGCTCAGTTCCAGCTGAGGTTGGTGAGGTCGAGCGCCTCGATGATGGCGTTCTCGGGCATGCCCTGGAGATCCGCCTTCGCGACCGTGATGTTCGGGAAGAGGAAGAGCACGCCCGATGCGGCGTCGTCGACGATCTGCTCGGCGACCTGCTTCATGCCCGCGACGTAGCCCTCCTCATCGGCGGCGTCCGCCTCCTCGGCGATCGGAGCGATCTTCGAGTTGTCGTAGCCGATGTAGTAGTTCGGGTCGTTGAAGACCGTGAGGATGTCGCGGGCCTCCACGGCGAGCACGGTGGTCATCTGGTAGTCGTGCTTCGTGAAGACCTCGTCGAGCCACACCGCCGGGAACTCGGAGGACTCGATGGTGGCGTTGATGCCCACGTCCTTGAGCTGCGAGACCACGATCTCGGAGACGGCCTGCGCGTAGGGGCGGGTCGGCACGGTGAAGGTGATGTCGAGGTTCTCCTGGCCGGCCTCCTGCAGCAGCTCCTTCGCCTTCTCGGGGTCGTAGGGGTAGGCGTCGTTGAGATCCTCGTAGTACGGGTCGGTGGGCGCGGCGTAGGTCGCGACGAGCGAGCCGTAGCCGTTCCACGCGGTGTCGAGGATCGCCTGCTTGTCGAGGGCGTACAGCACCGCCTGGCGCACGCGCACGTCGTCGAAGGGCGCCGCCTTGTTGTTCAGCGAGAGCGACACCTCGCCGCTCGACGTGCCCGTCGTCACGACGAACTTGTCGTCGGATTCGAAGCTCGAGAGCAGCTCGGGGGCCTGCAGGTTCGCGATCGCGTCGACGTCGCCGGTCTGCAGGGCGTTGGTGGTGGCGGTCGCGTCGGCGAAGTAGCGCAGGGTGACCTGCTCGACGCCGGGCGCCTCGCCCCAGTAGTCGTCGCGCGTGTCGAAGACGAGGCTCTCGTTCGGCGTCCACGATTCGACGGCGTAGGGCCCGGTGCCGACCGGCGTGTTCGCGAGGTCGTCGACCCCGTCCTCGGAGAAGATCGCGCCGACGGGCGTGGCGAGGCTGAAGAGCCAGGCGTTGGAGGGCTTGGTCAGGGTGACGGCGACCTCGGTCGGCGAGACGACCTCGACGCTGTCGACGACGTCCATCTTCGCCTTGAGGCTCGACACCCAGTCGGTCTTCACGCGGTCGAAGCTGAACTTCACGTCGTCGGCGGTGAACTCGTCGCCGTTCGAGAACGTGACGCCCTCCTGCAGGGTGAAGGTGTAGGTCTTGCGGTCGTCGCTGACGGTCCATTCGCTTGCGAGCAGCGGCTGGATCTCGCCCGACTGGTCGAGCTCGACGAGGCCCTCGTACACGTTCGACATGAGTGCCTGCGGGATCGCGGATCCCGCCGTCGTCGTGAAGTCGAGGTTGGTGGGCGTGCCGGTGAGGGCGATGGTCGCCGTGGTGGGGGTCTCTCCGCCGTCGGACGAGCTGTTGCCGGCGCCCGCGGAGCAGCCTGCGAGGCCGAGGGTGGCCGCGGTCGCGAGTGCGGCCGTGGTGAGAATCGCATTCTTACGTCGCATCATTGCTTTCCTGTGACTGTGGCTTCGCGGGGCGAAGCCGGGATGGAGGGTGGGGTCGGGCGACGGTGCCCGGTCGCCGATCCGCATTGCACAGCGTATTCGCGAATCGGCGTGGGTGTTGAAGCAGTGTGGTGCAAATCCCGGAAGATTTCGAACCAGGATACATGGTAAGGCCACTGAGGTGGGCGCTATCATCGGAGCACGCGGCCGACGCGACTCGGATCCGCCCCGCCGATCAGGAAGAGACCCAGGTGTCCACGACCCACAGCTTCGAGCCCGCGGTTCCCGTGCACACCTACCAGCGCATCGTCGACCAGATCGAGCAGGCGATCGTCTCGGGCGACATCCCGGTGGGATCGCAGCTCGCCAGCGAGCGCGACCTCATGGTGCAGTTCGGCGTGAGCCGGCCCACCGTGCGCGAGGCGCTCCGCATTCTGCAGAGCATGGGGCTCATCGAGTCGCGCCCCGGCACGCGGGGCGGCCCGGTGGTGCTCGCGCCGTCGTCGAAGCCGCTCTCCCGTTCGCTGCGCGCCCTGGTCGGCACCGACGCCCTCGACGTCTCCGCGCTCGTCGAGTACCGCGTCGTGCTCGAGGGCACGACGAGCCGGCTCGCGGCCGTGCGGCACGACGACGAGCAACTGGCGCGCATGCGCGCGGCCATCGAGCAGATGGAGCGCGACGCCGAGGCCAACGCCGACTCGTTCGCCGCCGCCGACATCGAGTTCCACGAGGCGATCTGGGAGGCGAGCGGCAACGAGGTGCTGCGCCTCACCGGCGAGGCGGTGTCGGGGGTGCTGCGCGCCATCATCCGCCGCGACGTCGAGAACGAGCACCACGACAACCGGTTGAAGCTCGAATCGGCGGAGATCGACCGGAGTCTGTTCGTCGCGATCGAGCAGCGCGACGGCGCGCTCGCGAGCCGGATCGCGCGGCGCGCCGTCGCCGACCGCTTCGGGCTGCTCGTCGAGAGCGATCTCGACCGGCGGGCGCTCGCGGCGCTCGCCGAGTAGCGCCCGGGAGTCGGGGAGCGGGAAGGGCCGCCCGCTGCAACGCGCCGCCCTCCCGCGCCTCAGCGGGCGCGGCGGCCCGAGACGCAGGCGAGGGCCGCGCTGAGCGCCGCCGCGGCGAGGGCGAACACGATCACCGCGTGCGCGAGGCCGAACTGCTCGGCGAGCGCGCCCAGCGCGATGACGGGCACCGCGCTGCCGAGGTAGGTGACCGTGTAGACCGCGCTCACCGTGGAGGCGTGCCGCAGCGGGTGCACCGCGGCGGTGGCCGCCGTGAACGCCGCCTGGAAGGCGATGCCCTGACCCGCGCCGGCGACGGCGCTCGCGAGCACGAGGAACCACACGGCGCCGACGCCGCCCGCGGCGGCGATCCCGATGAGCGCGAGCGCGAGCGCGCTCAACCCGACCGGCATGCGCCAGCCGCCCGTGAGCGGCGCGAGCTGCACGAGCGCGGAGGCGGCGAGCGTGACGGCCGCGAGCGCGCCGATGGCGACGCGCGAGTCGGTGCCGGCGATGGTCGCGAAGTGGGAGGGGGCGAGCGAGAGGCAGAAGCCGAAGACCATGAAGCTCAGGAACCCGGTGGCGGCGGCGATGCGGAATGCGCGCGCGGCGGCGGGGTCGTTGCGCTCGTGCGCTCCCGGGCCGTCGGGTCGGGGATCGGGCGCATCGGCGAGCGCGATCCCGGCGATCGGCGGCGCGCACTCGCCGTGCGGCGCGACGGCGATGATCACCGGTACGAGGGCCGCGAGCACGGTCGCGACGGCGAGGTACGGCGTCTGGAGCGGCGCGCCGACCTGCGAGAGCAGCCCGCCCGCGAGGGGGCCGGCTGCGACACCGCCCGAGGTGGCGAGCAGCGTGAGCCGGCCGACGAGCGCGGGGCGGCCGGGCAGGAGCGCGCGCAGCGCCCCCGATCCGGTGCCCGTCGCGCACGCCACCGCGATGCCCTGCACGGCGCGGGCGACGCAGAACCAGCCGAGCGTCGGCGCGTAGGCGAGGGCCGCGGTGGCGAGCGCGGCGGCCGCGAGTGCTGCGATGAGCACGGTGCGGCGGTTGACCCGGTCGGCGATGCGCCGGAACAGGATCAGGCCCGCGATGAGCGAGAGCACGTAGCTCGAGAACGCGATCGAGATGCCGAGCGATCCGGTGCCCAGCTGGGTTTCAAGCAGCGGGAACAGCGGGGTGCTGAGGTTCGCGCTGACGAGCAGTGCGAAGAGCGCCAGCGAGGTGAGCGCGACGCGGGCTCGGGGACGGTGCAGCACCGCGGTCGACGCCTCGGGGGCGCGTGCCGCGGGCGCGGGGGCCGCGGCGGCCGGTGCGCCGTGGAGGGGCGGGGTGCTCGGGGTGGTGAGCGGGTTCGCGGTCGCTGGTGCCGTCGCGCGCATGGCGTGCTCCTTCTTCGGGCGCAGGGGTGGCGCGTCCGATGGTTCAGCCCGCGGGGTGGTGCGGGCGGTGATCCGAGTGCGGCGGGGGTGTCCGCCGGCACGTGAATGAGTTCATCGTATCGCGTCGATCTGCGCAAGCGGCGTTCGAGAAATTGAGCGATATGATCAATTGCGAATGCAGTGACCCAGCAGAAAGTGGACATAATGAGCGAACTTGATGCGACCGATCGACGTATCCTGCTGCTGCTTGATCAGGATGCGCGGGTGCCGACCGCGATGATCGCGGCCAAGCTCGGTCTCGCGCGCGGCACCGTGCAGTCGCGGCTCGACAAGCTGAAGGGTGCGGGCGCGCTGCGTCTGCACAGCTCGCGGGTCACCCCCGCGGCGCTCGGCCGGCCGGTGGGTGCGAGCGTGCAGGTCGAACTCGACCAGCACCAGATCGGCGCCGCGGTGGCGGCACTCGCCGACATCCCCGAGGTGCTGGAGTGCTTCGCGCCCGCCGGCAGCACCGATCTGCTGCTGCGCGTCGTCGCCCGCGACCCCGACGATCTGTACCGCGTGAGCGAGGAGATCCGACTCTGCCCGGGCATCACCCGCACGTCGACGAGCCTCTTCCTGCGCGAGGTGATCCCGTACCGCGTCACCGGGCTGCTCGCGCACGCTCAGGGCGAACGAGCGCTGAGGAACGGGCCGGGCGGTCGCGCGTAGACTGGCCGCATGCCCATCACGTCGGCGATCCTGCGCGTCGCGCAGCAGCATCCCGAGCGACTCGCGATCGCGGGGGAGGGGCGCGCACTGACCTACGCCGCACTCGTCGAGCAGTCGCGGCGCACGTTCGCCGTCGTCGATGAGCTGCACGCGCTGCACGCGCCGCTCGCGGCCCGCACCGGCGAGGCCCCCGGTGCAGCGCCCGAACCCGGCGCAGCACCCCGCCCCGCGCCCGAAACCGGCGGCATTCCGATCAGTGCTATCAGCGTCGACTCCGCGTTCGCGGCGGCGCGCTTCGTCGCGTCCCTCGCCGGCTTCCGGGCGGTCTCCGCGACGATCGATCCGCGGTGGCCGCTCGAGCATCGCGTGGGCGTGGTGCTGGCGACGGGGATCGGGCTGATCGTCTCCGATTCGGCGGATCTCGCGGCCGCGCTCGCCGAGCGCGACTGGGGCGGCACGATTCTGACCCTCGACGAGTTCGAGGATCGCGAGCGCCGCGCCCATCCCGCTCCGCCGCCCGCCGCGCGGCCCGGCGACGAGGCGTTCCTGCTCCTGTTCTCCTCGGGCACGACGAGCCGCCCGAAGGCGTTCCTGAAGACGCGCCACCAGTACCGGGAGAACGTGGCGGTGTCGAGCGCGCACCTCGAGCCGCTCCCCGGCGTCGTGACGCTCGCGCCGGGCCCCGTCTCGTACAGCCTGACGCTGTACGCCGTGATCGAGTGCCTCGCGACGGGAGGCAGCGTGCACGTGGCCGACGCGTTCGACCCGTTCGCCGTCGCGGGCCGCGTGCGCGACGCGGGAGTCACGCGGGTGGTCGCGGTGCCGGCGGTGGTGCAGGCGCTGACCGACGCCGCCCGCCGCGACCCGGAGGCCTTCGCGCGGCTCGAACTCGTGGTGACCGGCGGAGCGAACCTGCCGGCGGCGATCCGCGACGGCCTCGCGCACGTGCTGCCGCGGGTGCGCCTCATCAGCTACTACGGCGCCGCCGAGATAGGGTTCATCGGCGACAGCCGCGGCGGCGACGGCACGACGATCTCGGTGTACCCCGGCATCGAGGTGAGTGTGCGCGACGCAGCCGGCGCGCCGGTGCGAGGCGGCGCAGCGGGCACGCTCTGGGTGCGGGCGGCCGCGTGCTCCGACGGCTATCTCGCGGGCACGGCCGACGAGTTGCTGCGCGGCGAGGACGGCTGGGCGACGGTGCACGACCAGGCGCGCCTCGTCGACGGCGGGCTGGAGATGCTCGGCCGGGCCGGCGACATGGCGGTGACGGGCGGGCACAAGGTGTCGCTGCACGAGGTCGATCGGGCGTTCGCGGGCGCGCCCGGCATCGCGGCGGCGGTCGCCGTGGCGCTGCCGCACGACGCGCTCGGCAGCGTCGTCGCCCTCGTCGTGGAACCCGAGGCCGGAGCGGCGCCGGATCGCGAGGCGCTCGCCGCGCTCGCCGCCGAGCGCCTGGCGCCGCAGTTCGCGCCCCGCAGATGGTACGCGCTGCAGCCGCTGCCGCGCACGGTGGGCGGGAAGGTGCGCCGCGCGGAGGCCGCCGAGCGCGTGCTCGACGGATCGGCGGTGCGCCTGTGAGCGCGCCGCAGGGGCGCCGCGTCGTCATCACCGGCATGGGCGCCGTGACGCCGAGCGGCCTCGGCGTCGACGGGCTGTGGGACGCGGTGGTGCACGGGCGCAGCGCGATCCGGCGTCTCGAGGGGCCCGGCTTCGAAGCGCTGCCGGTGCGCATCGGCGGCCGCGTCGACGGGTTCTCGGCCGATGGGCTCGTGCCGCCCGGGCTCATGCGGCGCCTCAGCCCGGTGCAGCTGTGGGCGATCGCGGCTGCGGATGAGGCGCTGCGTCAGGCCGGCATCAGCGCCGGCGCGGCTGCGGGCGGCGCGGATGCGGCGGAGGGCGGCGCTGCTGCGGCTGAGGGCAGCGGCGACGCGCTCGCGGGCGGCTGGGCGTCTGCGTTCGCGGGCGATGCGGATCGCGCGGCGATCATCGCCGCCACCGGCTCCGGCCCGGTCGACGCCATGCAGGCCGCGACGCGCGCACTCGACGCCGGCGGCCCGCGGTCGGTTCCGCTGGCGCTCGCCGTGTACGGCGCCCCGGATGCGGCCGCGGCGATCCTCTCCCTGCGATACGGGGCCACGGGGCCCGCGCAGGGCGTGTCGGCGACGTGCGCGAGCGGTGCGATCGCGCTCGGCGAGGGCCTGCGCCGCATTCGACACGGCTACGCCGACGCGGTGCTCGTCGTCGGCATGGAGGATTGCCTCGGCCCGGTGAACCTCGCCTCGAACGCGAACCTGCGCGCGCTCGCCGCCGGATTCGAGGAGGCCCCGCAGCGGGCGAGCCGCCCGTTCGACCGCGCACGCACCGGGTTCGTCATGGCGCAGGGGGCGGCCGCGATCCTGCTCGAATCGGCGGATCGCGCATCGGCGCGCGGCGCGGCCCCGCTCGCCGAGCTCGCGGGCTTCGGCGCGTCGAGCGACGCCCACCACGCGACGGCGCCGCACCCCGAGGGCCTCGGCGCGGCCCGCGCGGTCGCGCAGTGCCTCGCCGACGCGGGCGCGACGCCCGAGCACGTCGACCACGTGAGCCTGCACGGCACCGGCACGCCCGCGGGCGACGCCGCCGAACTCGCGGCGCTCGACCGGGCGCTCGGCGCCCGCGCGCGATCGATTCCCCTCACCGCGACCAAGTCGAGCACGGGGCACCTGCTCGGCGCTGCGGGCGTCGTGGAGGCGATCATCTCGGTCGAGGCGCTCCGAGCCCAGCGCATTCCGCCCACGCTCAACCTCGCCGACCCCGAGTTCCCCGAGTTCGATCTCGTGACGGGCAGGGCGCGGGCGGCGGCGCTGCGCACCGTGCTGTCGACCTCGTTCGGCTTCGGCGGGCACAACGGAGCGATTCTGCTGCGCCGAGCGGGCGAGGCGCCGCCCGAGGGCGGAGCCTCGATGGAGACGACGCACACCCCGATGCGGGCGAGCAGCACCTCGCCGGAGACGATGGAGGAGACCCCGTGACCGATCGCGAGCGCGCGCATGCAGCTCTCGCCGAGCGCTACCTTCCCGACGACCTGATCGCGCGGTTCCGCGAGCGGGCCGCCGTCGTGGATCGCGAGAACCGCTTCTTCGACGAAGACCTGGCCGAGCTGCGCGAGCGCGGCTACCTGCAGCTCTTCGTGCCCGCCGAGTTCGGCGGACCCGGGCTGTCGCTGCACGAGGTGTCGCGTCTGCAGCAGCGCCTCGCGGGCGCCGCCCCCGGCACCGCGCTCGGCATCAACATGCACCTCATGTGCACCGGGGTGGTCGCCGCGATGCTCGCGCGCGGGGACCGCTCGCTCGCGTACGTCTTCGAGGAGGCGGCCGCGGGCGAGATCTTCGCATTCGGCATCAGCGAGCCCGCGAACGACTGGGTGCTGCAGGGGTCGAACACGACGGCCGAGCCGCAGCCCGACGGCGGGTACCGGTTGACCGGCACCAAGATCTTCACCTCGCTCTCACCGGTGTGGACGCGGCTCATCGCGCACGGGCTCGACGCGAGCGACCCGGGCGCCCCGCAGCTGGTCTTCGGGTTCATCGAGCGCACCTCGCCGGGCATCGCGGTGTCGGATCACTGGGACGTGCTCGGCATGCGGGCGTCGCAGAGCCGGGCGACCCGCCTCGACGGCGCCGTGATGCGCGCCGACCGGGTGGCGCGGCGCATCGCGCCCGGCCGCACGCCCGACCTGCTGACCTTCGCGATCACCGCCAACTTCCAGCTGCTCGTCGGGTCGGTCTACGCCGGCGTGGCGCGACGCGCACTCGAGGTCGCCGCGGAGGCGCTGCAGCAGCGGCGATCCGCGTCGCGAGACGCACGGCTCTCCGAGGTGCCCGAGTGGCGCACCCGTCTCGCCGACGCGCATCGCGAGTTCCTCGCGGTCCCGGCGCAGCTCGACGCGTACACGCGCGACTTCGACGACCTCGTGGATCACGGCTCGGGGTGGCCGATCCGGCTCGTCGCGTCGCGCATCGCGGCGGGCGAGGCGGCGCGGCGGGCTGCCGAGACGGCGCTCGCCTGCACCGGGGGCGCGGGCTTCGACAACGGGGGCGAGGCGGGCAGGCTCCTGCGCGATGCGACCGCGGGGCTCTTCCATCCGCCGAGCACGGACGCGTCGCGCCCGATGTTCGCCGCGGCGCTGCTCGACGAGCAGTAGCGGGAAGCAGACGACCGGCGACGCCCTTGTCGGCGGTCTCGGGCCACGATAGCCCGTGATTGCGGAGATGGGAAGAGGCGGGCATCGACGTCTGCGAAGATGATCGCATGACTTCGCACGACCCCTTGGCGCTCGAGCGCCAAGTCTGCTTCGCGCTCACCGTCGCCTCGCGCGGCATCGTGGCCGCGTACAAGCCGGTGCTCGATCCGATGGGCATCACCCACCCGCAGTACCTCGTGCTCCTCGCGCTCTGGGAGCACCGCTCGCTCGATCTGCGCACCCTCGCCGAGCTGCTGCACCAGGAGGCGTCGACGCTGTCGCCGCTGATCAAGCGCCTCGAGGCGCAGGGGCTCGCGCACCGCTCCCGCAGCATGACCGACGAGCGGCGTCTCGAGATCACCCTCACCGAGGCGGGGGAGGCGCTGCGATCGGAGGCCGAGCTGGTGCCGGCGCGGATGGCGGAGCGCCTCGGCATGCCGGCCTCCGAACTGCAGGAGCTGCACCGGTCGATGGTGCGTCTCATCGAGGCGAGCCGCGCCTCGCTCGGCGCGGATGGCGGCAGCGAGTCGCACGGCTGAGGGGCCGATTCGACCGCCCGGGGCTCCCGGCCGGGCGGTCGAGTCTGGGCGCGCACCGCACCGAGATGCTACCGTTGCCGGAGAACTGCGCATATTGCACGACTTGGGGGCAGAATGCAGAAACGGAAGGCGAGCACGACGAGGCGTGTGCTCGGAGCGTTTGCCGCGTGCGCGATCGGCGCCGGAATGCTGGTCGGCGCCCAGTTCAACGCGCCCCCGGCTCAGGCCCTAGATCTGCCGACGTGGGACGACGTGCAGCAGGCGAAGCAGAACCAGTCGACTGCGGCGAAGAAGGTCACGGAGATCGAGTCGCTGATCGCGGAGGGCGAGAAGGAGCTCGACCGTCTGCGCAACCTGCACGCGACGACGATCGACGAGCTGCACGAGGCGGAGGACGCGCTCGCGGCGGCGTCGGAGAAGGCCGCGAACCTCGAGACGCAGGCCGAGGCGAGCCGCAAGGAGGCCGACGAGGCCGCCGATCGGGCCGGCGCGATCGTCGCCCAGATGTACCGTTCGGGCGGGGTGGATCGCAGCGTCGAGATGTTCCTCGACTCCGACGGCAGCACCGCCGACGCCCTGCTCGACCGCATGGCCTCGATGTCGAAGGCGACCGAGCGCAACACGACGCTCTCGCAGGAGGCCGAGCAGGCGGCGAACACCGCCGACACCCTCGGCAAGCAGGCGGAGGCCGCCGCGCAGGAGCGCGAGGAGCTGCGCCAGGTGCAGGAGGAGAAGGAGGCGGCCGCGGCTGAGGCCGTCGCCGGTCAGGGCGACAAGGTGCGGAAGCAGGAGGAGCAGCAGAAGACGCTGCAGACCCAGCTCGCCGCGCTGAAGGACACCACGACGAAGACCGTCGAGGGGTACGAGGAGCGCCTGCGCATCGAGGAGGAGCAGCGGCGCGCCGAGGCCGAGCGTCTGCGCAAGGAGGCCGAAGCGGCGCGGAAGGCCGCCGAGGAGGAGGCCGCCCGTCGTGCCGCAGCAGGCGGCGGCGGAGGAGGCGGCGGTGCTCCGGCTCCCGGCGGTGGCGGCGGTGGCGGCGGCGGCGGAAGCGCACCGCCTCCGAGCGGCGGCGGTGGCGGCGGCTCGAACGGCTGGATCTACCCGACCGCGGGCTTCTACGTCTCCGAGGGCTTCCGGCCCCCGGGCCGACCCGATCACACGGGCATCGACCTCGCCACGGGCTGCGGCACGCCCATCTTCGCGGCGAAGGGGGGCACCGTCGCCATGGCGTACTGGGACGGCGGCGGCGGCGGCAACATGGTCTCCATCAACCATCCGGACGGCTGGCAGACCCGCTACGCCCACATGATCGGCTGGGCGACCGTCAGCGCGGGCCAGCAGGTGTCGGCGGGCCAGGTCGTCGGCTACGTCGGCAACACCGGCGCGAGCACGGGCTGCCACCTGCACTTCGAGATGCGCCCGAATCAGGACAACGGCTGGTACGACTTCGTGAACCCCGCCTGGTACATCGCCTTCTGATCGGGCGCGGGCCGGCCGGCGACGAGTGAGGGGCTCGGGATCTTCGCGATCCCGAGCCCCTCACTCGTTCTTCCGGAGACGGCGCCGAGCGACCGCGGGCCGCCGGCGCCGGCCGGGTCAGTGCCCTGCGGTCTTCAGGCGATCCTGCGCCTCGACGATCAGCTGCTCGGCGTCCGCCGCGGAGCCCCAGGCGTCGACCTTGACCCACTTGCCCGGCTCGAGGTCCTTGTAGTGCTCGAAGAAGTGCTCGATCTCCTTGCGGGTGTACTCCGGAATATCGGCGACGTCCTGGATGTGCGCCCAGCGCGGATCCTTGTGCTGCACCGCGATGACCTTGTCGTCGCCGCCTGCCTCGTCGCTCATCTTGAGCACCCCGACGGGGCGCACTTTGATGCCGACGCCCGGGAAGACGGGGTAGTCGAGCAGCACGAGCACGTCGAGCGGGTCGCCGTCCTCGCCGAGGGTCTGCTCGAAGAAGCCGTAGTCGGTGGGGTAGACGAAGCCCGTGTAGAGCACGCGGTCGAGGTACACCCGCCCCGTCTCGTGATCGACCTCGTACTTGTTGCGGCTCCCCTTGGGGATCTCGATAACAGCGTCGAATGCTGCGGCCATGCGCGCTCCTCCGTGCCTTCTGTCAGCGGCCGCGAGCGGCCGAGTGTGCATATGCGGGGTCCAGGCTACCCGACGGCGCCCTGCCGGTACCGTTGAGACATGTTGCAGACCGCGCTTCTCGCCACCCGTCAGGCCGTCAGGGATGCGCTGCGGGAAGAGTTCGGCAGAGGCTCGGGCGAGCGGGGCCCGGGCGAGCGGGGCCCGGTGGTCGTGGCGCTGTCGGGCGGCGCGGACTCCCTCGCGCTGGCGGCGGCCGTGGCGCACGTCGGGGAGCGCGACGGGTTCGCCGCGGGCGCCGTCGTCGTCGATCACGGTCTGCAGGCCGGGTCGGATCGGGTGGCCGAGCGTGCCGCGTCGCAGGCGCGCGGGCTCGGGCTCGAGCCGGTGCTGGTGCGCCGCGTCTCGGTGCGGGAGTCGTCGGAGGTCGGCGGGCCGGAGGCGGCGGCGCGCGACGCGCGCTACCGGGCGCTCGCGGGTGCGGCGCGGGAGATCGGCGCCGTCGCGATCCTGACCGCACACACCCGCGACGATCATGCCGAGCAGGTGCTGCTCGGCATCGCCCGGGGCTCGGGGGCGCGCAGCCTCTCGGGGGTGCCACCGCGCCGGGAGCTGGGGGACGGTCTCGTCGTGCTGCGCCCGTTCGTGCGCGCCGATCCGTCGATCACCCGCGCCGTCACGGAGGAGGCGTGCCGGGAGGCGGGTCTCGACGCCTGGCGGGATCCGCAGAACGCCGAGCCCGCCTTCGCCCGTGCGCGGGTGCGCGCGAGCGTGCTGCCGCTGCTCGAGCGCGAACTCGGACCGGGCGTCTCCGCGGCGCTGGCCCGCACCGCCGATCTCGCCCGCGAGGACGCGGAGGCGTTCGACGCGATGGTCGCCGAGCAGATCGAGGAGATCGTGGAGCACGCCGAAGCGGGGATCGCGGTCTCGGTCGCCGCGCTGGCGGCGAACCCGGCCGCGCTGCGCCACCGCATCATCCGCCGGGTGGCGGAGGCGGAGTTCGGCCGCGAGCTCAGCCGTGAGCACACGCTCGCGATCGCCGCACTGGTGACCCACTGGCGCGGCCAGGGTCCGCTCGAGGTGCCCGGCATCACGGTGTCGCGGGCGGGCGGTCGCATCGAGTTCGCGCGGCGCACCGGTTCACCGCGGAGGCGACGGGGAGGCTCGGACGGCGAGCGACGGGAGGGCACCGGGGCCCGCAGTGTCGCCGGCACCCCCGCGGCGATGGAAGAATAGACCCATGGATGCGAAACATCTGGGCGATGAGCTCTCCGTCGTACTGCACACCGAAGCCGAGCTGCACCAGCGGCTCGCCGAACTGGCCCGGGAGATCGAGGCCGACTACGCCGAGGAGCCCCCGCTGCTCGTCGGCGTGCTGAAGGGCGCGGTCATGGTGATGGCCGACCTCGCGCGCGAGCTGCGCTTCCACGCGCAGATGGACTGGATGGCGGTCTCGTCGTACGGCGCCAGCACGAAGTCGAGCGGCGTCGTCAAGATTCTGAAGGATCTCGACGCCGACATCACGGGGCGCGACGTGCTCATCGTCGAAGACATCATCGACTCTGGTCTGACGCTGTCGTGGCTCAAGGAGAACCTCGAGAGCCGCGGCGCGAAGTCGGTGCGGATCTGCACGATGCTCCGCAAGCCGGAGGCGCTGAAGGTGGAGGTCGACGTCGCGTACGTGGGCTTCGACATCCCGGTCGAGTTCGTGGTCGGCTACGGGCTCGACTACGCCGAGAACTACCGCAACCTGCGCGACGTCGCGGTGCTCGCGCCGCACGTGTACGGCGGCGAGTAAGCGCACCGAACTCCTCGCGCGCCCGGAGCGTCGAGTGCGCCGTGAGCGGACAAATCCCCGCGGCTCAGACCGATGTCAGTGGCATTGGCTACGCTTACCGATGCTGGATCTCCCGGCACGCACCTTCTGAAAGGTCCAGACTTGGCAGAGAATTCGACGAAGAGCACATCGAAGAGCCGTCGGCTCCTGCGCGGGCCCCTGCTCTACCTGATCCTCGCCCCGATCATCGTGCTGCTCGGCTGGTCGCTGCTCTCGGGCGGGAGCACGCGCGAGGTGTCGACGGAGCGCGGCCTCGAGATGCTCGCGGACGGGAAGGCGCTGCACGCGGAGATCATCGACGGCGACCAGCGGGTCAACCTGAAGCTCGAGCAGGCCGACAAGAAGACCGGCTCGCAAGAGGTGTACTTCTACTACGTGCTGCCGCGCGGCGTCGACGTGGTCGAGGCCGTGAACTCGGCCGATCTGAAGGACGGCTACACCGATCAGGTGCCGCAGCCCAGCCCGATCTGGTCGCTGCTGAGCTTCCTCCTCCCGCTCCTCATCATCGGCCTGCTCATCTGGTGGATGCTCTCGTCGATGCAGGGCGGAGGCCGGGGCGTCATGCAGTTCGGCAAGTCGAAGGCGAAGCTCGTCTCGAAGGAGACGCCGCAGGTCACGTTCGCCGATGTCGCGGGCGCCGACGAGGCCGTCGAGGAGCTGCACGAGATCAAGGACTTCCTGCAAGACGCGACCCGATTCCAGGCGGTCGGCGCGCGCATCCCGAAGGGCGTGCTGCTGTACGGCCCTCCCGGCACGGGCAAGACGCTGCTCGCGCGCGCGGTCGCCGGTGAGGCGGGCGTGCCGTTCTACTCGATCTCGGGCTCCGACTTCGTCGAGATGTTCGTCGGCGTCGGTGCGAGTCGCGTGCGCGACCTCTTCAAGGAGGCGAAGGCGAACGCCCCGGCGATCATCTTCGTCGATGAGATCGACGCCGTCGGCCAGCGACGCGGTCAGGGCATGGGCGGCGGTCACGACGAGCGCGAGCAGACGCTCAACCAGCTGCTCGTCGAGATGGACGGCTTCGATCCGAAGACCAACGTCATCATGATCGCGGCGACGAACCGCCCCGACATGCTCGACCCCGCGCTGCTGCGGCCGGGCCGCTTCGACCGCCAGGTCGGCGTCGACGCCCCCGACATGCCCGGCCGGTTGAAGATCCTCCAGGTGCACGCGAAGGGCAAGCCGCTCTCGAAGAACGTCGACCTCGAGGTCGTCGCCCGCAAGACCCCCGGGTTCTCGGGCGCCGACCTGGCGAACGTGCTCAACGAGGCGGCGCTGCTCACCGCCCGCTCGAACGCGCAGCTGATCGACAACCGCGCCCTCGACGAGGCGATCGACCGGTCGATCGCCGGTCCGCAGCGGCGCACGCGCCTGATGCGCGACCACGAGAAGCTCATCACGGCCTACCACGAGGGCGGGCACGCGCTCGTCGCGGCCGGCCTGAACCACACCGACCCGGTGACCAAGATCACGATCCTGCCCCGCGGCCGAGCGCTCGGCTACACGATGGTGATCCCGCTGGAGGACAAGTACTCGGTGACCCGCAACGAGCTGCAGGATCAGCTCGCGTACGCCCTCGGCGGCCGGGTGGCGGAGGAGCTCGTGTTCCACGACCCCACCACGGGAGCGGGCAACGACATCGAGAAGGCGACGAGCACGGCCCGCAAGATGGTGACCGAGTACGGCATGTCGGCGACCGTCGGCCCGGTGAAGCTGGGGCAGGCGCAGCCCGGCGCATTCATGGGGGAGTTCGGGCAGAGTCGCGACTACTCGGAGGGCGTCGCCGTGACCATCGACTCCGAGGTGCGCGATCTGCTCGAGCAGGCGCACAACGAGGCGTACGAGGTGCTGGTGCGCAACCGCGACATCCTCGACGCCCTCGCGCGCGAGCTGCTCGAGAAGGAGACGCTCGACCACATCCAGATCGCCGAGATCTTCGCGAATGTGCAGAAGCTCGCTCCGCGGCCGACCTGGCTGTCGCACAGCGACCGGCCGGTGTCGAGCCGCCCCCCGATCGAGGTGCCCGCAGCGGTGCGCACCGACGATCGCGCGGTCGGCGACCCCGAGCCCGGAGCCGGTCTCGATCCCGAGTCGCCCAACGACGGCCCCGTGATCGCTGCCGACCCCGTGCCGGGCCCCGTCCCGCCCCAGGTGACCGACGAGCCGGGTCTGCCCCCGCGCAACCTCGGCGCGCCCGGCGGCGATGATCGCGACAGCACCCCGTAACACGATGGGTGACACGGTGGATCGGGAGCGGATCGCTTCGGCGGTGCGCGAGCTCATCAGCGCGATCGGGGAGAACCCCGACAGCCCCGAGCTCGCGAGCACGCCGTTCCGCGTCGCCGATTCGTATGCGGAGTTCTTCGCGGGTGTGGGGCGCGACCCCGCCGTGCTGCTCTCCGACTCGGTGCCCGTCGGCGACGACACCGGCGAGCTCGTCGTCGTGCGCGACATCTCCCTGAGATCGATGTGCGAGCACCACCTGCTCCCGTTCCGGGGGCGCGCCCACATCGCGTACCGGCCGAACGAGCGGGTCGTCGGGCTGAGCGCGATCCCGCGCGTCGTCGACGTGCTCGCCGCCCGGCCGCAGATGCAGGAGCGCCTCGGCGAGCAGATCGCGCAGACGCTCGACGACGGGCTGAGGCCGCACGGCGTGCTCGTCGTGCTGGAGGCGAGCCACGGGTGCGTCGCCGACCGAGGCGTGCGCCAGAGCGACTCCACCATCATCACCGTCGCCTCGCGCGGGTCGCTCGAGGGCGCCGCGGAGCAGGCGGCGGTGTTCGCGCTGATCGGCCGGCCCGAAGGCGGGGCGGCGTGAGCCGCAGCGACGCCCGCCCGGTGGTGATGGGCGTGCTCAACGTCACCCCCGACTCGTTCAGCGACGGCGGCGCGTACGCCGAGCACGACGCGGCGATCGCCCACGGCGTCGAGCTCGCGCGCCTCGGCGCCGACCTCGTCGACGTGGGCGGAGAATCGACCCGACCGGGAGCCGCGCCGGTGCGCAGCTCCGACGAGCAGGAGCGCGTGATCCCCGTGATCCGGGCCCTCGCGAGCCGCAGCATCGGCGTCTCCGTCGACACGCTGCACGCCGACACCGCGCGTGCCGCGGTTGCGGCGGGGGCGCGCTGGATCAACGACGTCTCGGGCGGGCTGCACGACCCCGAGATGCTCGCCGCCGCCGCCGACGCGAGCCGTCGCGGTGCCGCCGGGCTCATCATCGGGCACTGGCGCGGCGTGCCCGACCCGGCGCACCTGCGCTCCGACTACGCCGACGTCGTGAGCGACGTGACTCGCGCGCTCGCGGAGCGGGCGAGCGCCGCCGTCGCCGCGGGCGTCGACCCGGGGCGCATCGTGCTCGATCCCGGGCTGGGATTCGACAAGACCGGCGCGCAGGGCTGGCAGCTGCTCGCCGGGCTCGACGAGGTGCGCGCGCTCGGCTTCCCCGTGCTCATCGGGGCATCTCGGAAGCGCATGCTGGGAGAGGCCATCGACGGGCTGGCCGCGCCGCGGAGCGCAGCAGCGAGCGCGGCGGCCCAGCCCGTCGCCGCCGCACCCGCCCACGACCGCGACCTCGCGACCGCGGTGGTCAGTGCGCTGGCCGCCGAGGCCGGGTCCTGGGGCGTGCGCGTGCACGACGTGCACGGCACGCGGCAGGCGCTCGCCGTGCAGTCGGCCTGGAGCGACGCGCGGCGGCTCGTGCGCGCACGGCGGCCGCGGGCCGCCTCGCCCGACCGCATCGCGCTCACCGGCCTCGAGGTGTTCGCCCATCACGGCGTGTTCGACTTCGAGCGCGAGCAGGGGCAGCGCTTCGTCATCGACGCGGTCGTCGAGGTGGATCTCGCAGGCGCCGCGGCGGAGGACGCGCTCGCCCGCACCGTGCACTACGGGGAGCTGGCGGATGCGATCGTCGACGCGGTCGCGGGCGATCCCGTCGATCTCATCGAAACCGTCGCCGAGCGCGTCGCCCGCGTCGCCCTCGGCTTCGCCGGTGTGCGCTCCGCGCGCATCACCGTCCACAAGCCCGACGCGCCCATCGCGCAGACGTTCTCCGACGTCTCCGTGACCGTCGAGCGTCGCGCCGACGAAGGAGCGCACGCATGATCGCCCAGATCATGCCCGTGCTCCTCGCCTTCGGCGCGAACCTCGGCGACCGCGGCGAGACGATCCGCGCCGCCCAGCGGGCGCTCGCCGAGACCCCGGGCATCGAGGGGTTCGAGGCCTCCCCGCTGCGCGAGACGATCGCGCTGACGGAGGCGGGGCCCGACCCCGACGCGCCCCGCTACATCAACGGCGTCGCGCGGGCGCGCACCACCCTGACTCCGCACGCCCTGCTCGACGCGATGCAGGCCGTCGAGACGCGCTACGGCCGCGTGCGCGAGACCCGCTGGGGAGACCGAACGCTCGACATCGATCTCGTGCTCTTCGGCGGGCGCGTCATCGACGACGAACGCCTGCACGTGCCGCACCCCCGCGCCCACGAGCGCGACTTCGTGCTCGCCCCCTGGCTCGACCTCGATCCCGAGGCGGTGCTGATGGGGCACGGGCGGGTGGCCGATCTGCTCGCCCGCATCGGCGACACCACGGTCCCGGCGCACGCCGCGCCTCGCGAACCCGGAGCGGTCGATGCGCAGGATTGAGCGCACCAACCCCCTCGCCGTCCTCGCGACGGCCGCGATGGGAGCCGCCGTCGGGCTCGTCGTGCAGTTCGCGCTGTCGAGCGGCGGGCACGCTCCGCTCGTTCCGCCGCCCCCGCTCGCAGCATCACTCGTTCTGGTCGCCGCCGTGCTGATCGTCTTCGGCCTGCGACTGCGGCGCCAGATCCGCAATCAGCCCGGTGCGATCGACCCGTTCCAGGCCGTCCGCCTGCTGGTGACGGCGCGCGCGGCGCAGCTCGTCGGCGCGCTGTTCGGCGGGTTCGCGGCGGGCCTGCTGCTGTCGCTCTCCGGGCGGAGCGTACCCGCGGGCGGCGCGACGTGGGGGCCGATGGTGGTGGTCCTCGTGTCGGGCGCGGTGCTGCTCGGCTGCGGCGCGCTCGTCGAGCAGTGGTGCCGCGTGCCGCCCGGCGACGGCTCCGATGAGGCCGGCGGGGAGGGCGGCGAGGACCCGGAGCGCGGGCCGGCCGATCCCGTCGCCACCCGAGACCGCTGACCGCTTGGCCCTACACTGGGCACATGACTACGGGTGAGGTCGACGACGCACAGTCCGCAGCCGAGTGGCAGACGGAGCAGGTGGACTGGAAGCGGGTATCCCCGTCATACGCCTGGGCGGATCTCGTCGGCAACCTGCTGTTCGTCGTCGCGCTCGCGGCGGTGTTCGCCGTGATCTTCGTCTCGACCGACGGCTCGGCGCCGCTCGTCGTCACCGTCGGGCTTCCGGTCATCACGGTGCTCTTCCTGATCAACGCCATCTTCGCCTTCCGCCGCGTGCGCGCCATCGGGTACGTGCTGCGGAAGGACGACCTGCTCTTCCGACGCGGCATCATGTTCGAGCGCATCATCGCGGTGCCCTACGGCCGACTGCAGCTCGTCGACGTGACCCGCGGTCCGCTGCTGCGCGCGCTCGGCCTCGCCACCCTCAAGTTCGTCACCGCCTCCGCCGCGACCGGCGTCAACCTGCCCGGCCTGCGCTCCGAGGACGCCGAGCAGCTGCGCGACCGGCTCGTGCAGCTCGCCGAAGCGCGGAGGTCGGGCCTGTGACCGTCGACCCCGAGGTCGACGCCCAGCTGCCGGGGGATTCCGACGCGGACGGCTGGCGTCGCATGCATCCGCTGTCCCCGCTGCTGCGCGGCGGGCTGGCGCTGATCGTGATCGCCGGCATCATCGTCGCGAACTTCCGCGACCACTTCGTGCAGTTCTTCTTCGCGAACAACCTCGAGAACGGCGACTCGTCCGTCGACGTCTCCGGAGACCGCGACCTCGTCGACGTCTACGAGTTCCTCGTCGCCGAGGGCCTGCTCCTCGCCGTGCTGGGCGGCATCCTGCTCGTGCTGCTGCTGATCGTGCTCTTCTCCTGGCTGGCGTGGAGGTTCGCGACCTACCGCATCACCGACACCGCGGTCGAGGTGCGGGGCGGCGTCGTGTTCCGGTCGCACCGGCGCGCCCCGCTCGAACGCATCCAGAGCGTGAACCTGCAGCGGTCACTGCTGGCGCGCGCGCTCGGCCTCACCAAGATCGAGGTCGTCACGGCCGGGCAGGGCGGCAAGGTCGAGCTCTCCTTCCTCGGCCATCGAGACGCGAAGACGGTGCGCGAGCAGATCCTCCAGGTCTCCGGCTCCCGACGACGCGGCGGCGAGCCCCGCAGCGTCGCAGGCGTCGCCGGTGCGGCCCCGGTGGGGCTCGACGGGTCGGTCTACACCACGGCGAGCGACGGCCTCACCGCTCGGGCCCAGGACTTCGTCGACTCCGACGTCGACCCGCGGGCGCTCGAAGCGCAGACGCTCGTCAGGGTGCCGGTCGGTCGACTGGCGGCGAGCATCGCGCTGAGTTGGGAGTCGGTCGTCCTCGTCGTCATGATCATCGGCATCGTCATCGGCGGCGCCGTGCTCGAGGCATTCCTGATCTTCGGCGTCGTGCCGCTGCTGATCGTGATGGCCGGCGTCATGTTCGGGCAGTTCAACAAGGGGTTCAACTTCACCCTCTCGCGCACGGACGACGCGGTGCGCACCGGATCGGGGCTCACGTCGACCATCACGGAGTCGATCCCGTTCGGGCGCATCCACGCCGTGGAGGCGCGCCAGCCCCTGCTGTGGCGACCGCTCGGGTGGTGGAAGGTGCGCATCACGACCGCCGGGCACTCGGTGGCGCAGGGCGGTCAGAACGCCACGCAGAACGTCGTGCTGCCCGTCGGGCGGGAGCACGACGTGCTCCGCGTCATCGAGACGCTGCTGCCCGGAACGGGCGACGAGGCCGACGAGATCGAGACGCTGCGCGACGGGCTCATCGGGCCCGCGGAGGGGTACGTGCGCGGCGGCCGGCGCTCGGGCGCGGTGCTGCTCTGGGGTCGCCGACGCGCGGGCCTGGCGCTCGCCGACACGGGCGGCGACGACGCCACCCTGCGCATCCGGCGCGGCGTGCTGACGCGGTCGCTGTCGATCATGCCGATCGTGCGGGCGCAGTCGATCCAGCTGCGACGCCCGCTCGTGCACCGCATGCTCGGGCTCGCGTCGATCTCCGCGCACACGGTGCTCGGGCCCGTGCGCATGGAGATGCGCGGGCTGGAGCTCGGCACCGCACGCGAGGTCTTCGACGCGCTGGCGGCCCAGGTGCTGCGGGTGCAGGGAGCGGAGGCGCAGCGCATTCTCGACGCGCGCACCGCGGCGCCCGGCGCGCAGCCGACGGCGGGCGCGGCCGGCGCGGCGGGCGCGGATCCGTCAGCGTCCGACGACCGGGTGCCCGGCGCGTGAACGCGGGCGGAGGCGCGGGCGCGGCCGGCGGTGCCGCGGCTTCCCGGCTCGGCATCGGCGTCGTCGGCTCGGGCCGCGTCGGCCCCGTGCTCGCCCGCGCACTCGCGGGCGCCGGGCACGCGATCGTCGGCATCACCGCGCTGAGCGACGAGAGCCGGGAGCGCGCCGCAGCGATGCTCCCCGGCGTGCCGGTGCTCGACGTCGCAGAGGTGGTGCGGCGGTCCGAGCTCGTGCTGTTCGCGGTGCCCGGCGGCGAACTGCCCGACCTGGTCGGGGGCCTCGCCGCGACCGGCGCGTGGCAGCCCGGGCAGCTGGCGATCCACACCTCGCCCGAGCACGGATACGGGGTATTCGCGCCGGCGCTCGCGGTCGGCGTCATCCCGCTCGCGCTCCACCCGGCGATGGTCTTCACGGGAACGAGCCTCGACCTCACCCGGCTCGCCGAGGCGACCGTGGCCGTCACCGCCCCCGCACCCGTGCTGCCCATCGGCCAGGCGCTCGCCGTGGAGATGGGCGCCGAACCCGTGATCGTCGCCGAGCAGGATCGTGCGGCATACGCCGAAGCGGTCGCCGCAGCCGGCGAGTTCTCCCGAGCGATCGTGCGGCAGGGCATCGACGCCGTGCGGGCCCTCGGCATCGACCGCCCCGAACGCGTCGTGGGCGGGATCGTGCGCGCCGCCGTCGAGGAGGAGCTGATCGCGGGGGAGCCCGATCCCGACCTCTGAGCCGGGCCGCGCCCGCCGCCCGCTCGCCGCCGCAAGCGGAAGCTAGGATGGGTCGGTACGCCGACACGATCCGGAGGACCCCGCCCCCATGAGCGAGCAGACCGCAGCACCCGCAGAGAGCGCCCCCGAGGCGACCGCCGAAGAGATCTTCGAGCAGAAGCGGGTGCGTCTCGAGAAGCGCGACCGGCTCAACGCCGACGCAGGCCTCGGGGGCGGTGCGTACCCGGTCGCCCTCCCGATCACCACGACGATCCCCGCCGTGCGCGCCGCATACGGGCATCTGGAGGAGACCCCGGACACGGCGTCGGGCGACATCGTCGGCGTCGCGGGGCGCATCGTGTTCCAGCGCAACACGGGCAAGCTCTGCTTCGCGTCGCTGCAGGCGGGCGACGGCACCCGCATCCAGGCGATGGTGAGCCTCGCCGAGGTCGGCGAGGAGTCGCTGGGCCGGTACAAGGAGCTCACCGACCTCGGCGACCACCTGTTCGTGAGCGGCGAGGTGATCTCCAGCCGCCGCGGCGAGCTCTCCATCATGGTGCGCGAGTGGACGATCGCGGCGAAGGCGATCGCACCGCTCCCCAACATGTACGCGGAGCTCAACGAGGAGACGCGCATTCGCCAGCGCTACCTCGACCTGATCCAGCGCGAGCAGGCGCGCATCAACGTCGTCACCCGCGCCCGCACCATGGCCAGCCTGCGGCAGACGTTCGCCGACCGCGCCTTCATCGAGGTCGAGACCCCGATGCTGCAGACGATGCACGGCGGGGCCTCGGCGCGCCCGTTCGTCACGCACTCGAACGCCTTCGACACCGAGCTGTACCTGCGCATCGCGCCGGAGCTCTACCTGAAGCGCGCCGCCGTGGGCGGACTCGAGCGCGTCTTCGAGATCAACCGCAACTTCCGCAACGAGGGCGCCGACTCGACGCACAGCCCCGAGTTCGCGATGCTCGAGGCCTACGAGGCGTACTCCGACTACCAGGGCATCGCCGACCTCACGCAGCTGCTCATCCAGAACGCCGCGCTCGCAGCGAACGTCGGCACCGATCGCGAGGGCACGCACGTGGTGCAGTGGGCCGACGGCACGCTCTTCGACCTCGGCGGCGACTGGGAGCGGATCTCGATGTACGGCACCCTCTCCGAGGCCGTCGGCCGCGAGATCACCCCCGAGACGAGCGTCGCCGACCTGCAGGCGATCGCGGACGCCGAGGGTGTGGACGTGCACCTCCCGAACCACGGCAAGCTCGTCGAGGAGCTGTGGGAGCACTTCGTGAAGGGCGGCCTCGCCCGCCCCACGTTCGTCATGGACTTCCCGGTCGAGACGAGCCCGCTCACGCGCCACCACCGGTCGATCCCGGGCGTCGTGGAGAAGTGGGACCTGTACGTGCGCGGCTTCGAGCTGGCGACCGGGTACTCCGAGCTCGTCGACCCCGTCGTGCAGCGCGAGCGCTTCGTGCAGCAGGCGGCCGAAGCGGCGCGCGGCGACGACGAGGCGATGCCGATCGACGAGGAGTTCCTGCGCGCGCTCGAGCACGGCATGCCGCCGTCGGGCGGCATGGGCATGGGCATGGATCGCCTGCTCATGGCGCTCACGGGGCTCGGGATCCGCGAGACGATCCTCTTCCCGCTCGTCAAGTAGTCGAGGTTCGGGCTCCCCGGGTTCGCCCGGGGAGCGCAGGTACACTGGGGGCATTATGGATAACTGGTGGCTGAACGCGGTCTGGTCGTTGACGCCGACGGTGCTGATCGGCATCTTCTTCTGGCTCGTGCTGCGACTCATCCTGCGAGCCGACCGCACCGAGCGTCAGGCGTACCAGCGCATCGAGGCCGAGGAGCGCGCCAAGGCGGGGCTCCCGGCGCGCGACGACGCCTGAGCGCCGCGCGATCCCCGCTACAGTTGAGGTGCGCGCACCTGCGCGCTCAGTGCGCTGAGGTGACGGAGGGAGCCGGATGAGTTTCGACTGGCTCGGCGTCAACTGGCCCGTCGTCTGGGCCTGGTTCGTGCTCGTCGTCGACAACCTGATCCGCATCGTCGCACTCTTCGTCGTTCCCCGCAATCGCCGCCCGACGGCCGGGATGGCCTGGCTGATCGCGATCTTCGCGCTGCCGGTCCCTGGGCTCCTGCTCTTCCTCATCATCGGCAGCAAGCGGCTCCCGCGGTCGCGCGAGCGCAAGCAGGACGCGATCAACCACTTCGTCGCCCAGATCGCCGACCAGGAGGAGGCGGATCTCATCACGCCGCCCGAGCGCCTGCTCCCCGGCCTCGACAGCGTCGTGAAGCTCGGCAGGCAGCTCGGCGCGCAGCCCATGCTGCAGGGCAACACGGCGTCCATCTGCATCGACTACGAGGAGTCGTTCGCCCGCATCGCCGAGGCGATCCGCGGTGCGCGGGAGTACGTGCACGTCGAGTTCTACATCCTCGTGCACGACGCCGCGACCGACGACGTGTTCGCGGCCATGCGCGAGGCGGTGGCCCGCGGCGTGACCGTGCGCGTGCTGCTCGACCACATCTCGGCCGTGCGCAACCCGGGGTCGAAGCGCACCGCGCAGAGCCTCACCGAGATCGGCGCCGAGTGGTCGTACATGCTGCCCGTGCGCCCGTGGCGCGGCGAGTACCAGCGCCCCGACCTGCGCAATCACCGCAAGATCGTGGTGGTCGACGGCGCGGTCGGCTTCATGGGCTCGCAGAACCTCGTCGATTCGTCGTACAATAAGCGCTCGAATCGGCGCCGCGGGCTGCACTGGAAGGACCTCATGGTGCGGGTCGAGGGCCCCATCGTGCTCGGGCTCGAGGCCGTGTTCCAGGGCGACTGGTACCTGGAGACGGGCGAGTACCTCACGAACCTCACCGAGGAGGCGTTCACCGTCGCCCAGCCCGGCGACCTCGACTGCCAGATCGTGCCGAGCGGGCCCGGGTACGCGGGCGAGAACAACCTCCAGGTGTTCGTCGCGCTGATGTACTCCGCGCAGCGGCGCATCAGCATCACGAGCCCGTACTTCGTGCCCGACGGCTCGATCATGAACGCGGTGCGCGCCGCGACGGCGCGCGGCGTCGAGGTGGAGCTCTTCGTCTCCGAGGTCGGCGACCAGGCCATGGTGTACCACGCGCAGCGCTCCTACTACGAAGAGCTGCTGCGGGCGGGGGTGCGCATCATGATGTTCCGCCCGCCGTACATTCTGCACTCCAAGCACTTCACCGTCGACGAGGAGGTCGCGGTCGTCGGGTCGTCGAACATGGATCAGCGGTCGTTCGGCCTCAACATGGAGATCTCCATGGTGGTGCACGGCGCCGAGTTCGTGCGCGACCTCGACGAGGTCACCGACTACTACCGCGAGAACTCGCGCGAGCTGACCCTCGAGGAGTGGGAGCAGCAGTCGCTACCCGCGCAGCTGCTCGACGGCCTCGCGCGCCTCACCTCGGCACTCCAGTAGGGGCGCCCGGCACTCCGGGCGGGGGCGCTCTCGTCCGGGCGCTCCCGGCTCGCTTCTTCGGACGCCCCCGACTCGCCGAGACCGAGGGTTCCTCTCGAGCGCGAGGGAATACTCGACGCGAATACCCTCCGTCTCGGCGCGAACCCTCGGTCTCGGCGGAAGAGCTGGCGCGCACGGGGCGGGCGGCGCGGGGCGGGCGGCACGGGGCGGGCGGCCGGCGGGCGGCACGGGGCGGCGCGGCGCTCAGAAGTCGTGCTGCTCGGCCGGGGTGCCGAGGCGCCGGATCGCGAACCGCCCGACCCCGGCACCCGCATGCGGGCCGGCGGCGGGCTCCATCAGCCAGGCCTCCCCGTTGAGGATGCGGGGCGCGGGCGCCCCGCCGAGCGCCGTGAGCGCGGAGCGGATGAGTGCGCCGTGGGCGACCACGATCGCGCCCGGCGCATCGCGGAGGATGCGTTCGAGGGCCGCGGACCCGCGCTCGGCGAGGGCCGAGAGCCCCTCGGCGTCGGGCACGTCGAGGCCAGGCCACTGCGCATTCGCGTCGGCGACGAGCATGCCCTCCGCTGATCCGAAGTCGCGCTCGATCACGTCGGCGACGACCTCCGCCGGGGGCAGCGCGAGCCGGTCGGCGATGATCCGCGCGGTCTCGGCCGCCCGGCCGAGCGGGGACGTGATGACGCGTCGCCACGGGCCCTCGCCGTGCAGCAGCTCCGCGATCTCGCCGGCCTGCGCGCGGCCGCGCTCGTTCAGGGCGATGTCGGTGCGCCCCTGGATGCGGCGACCGATGTTCCAGTCGGTTTCGCCGTGCCGGACGATGACGATGGAGGATGCGCGGGTGTCGGTGGTCATGCTCCCACGCTAACCGGTCGGCGCGGTGCGCCGGGTGCGGGGTCCGCGTCGGGCCCGCCCGAGGGGGCGCCGCCCTCCGCGCCGTCGGCGCCCCCGTTCCGCGCCCCCGCCCCCGCGCTCCGCGCCGCCCCCGGTTCCGCGCCGGCGGCGCCCGCGCGGAAGGCCGCGGCCCGTTCGATCTCCACGCGCACGCGGGTGCCCGCGGGGCATCGCACGCCCTGCGCGCGCGACCGGATGGCGAGGCCGTGCCAGTCGAGCACGAGGTCGTCGCCGCTCCGGCCGAAGAGCGACGAGGTGACGGTCGCCGGCCCCGATGGGTCGGGGATCGCGCGCACGTGCTCGGGCTGCACGGCGAGGTCGACGGCGATGCCCGCCCCGCTCGCGGTCCCGGCCCCTCGGGTCATCCCCGCCGCTCGGGCCATCCCCGCCGCGCCGTCGATCCGCGCGCCGTCGAGCGCGAACGGATGGCCGTCGGCGCGGAAGCCGGCGGCGTCGAGCGAACCCCGCAGGATCGCAGCGTCGGAGACGAACTCGGCGACGAAGGCCGACGCGGGCCGTTCGAGCAGTTCGGCGGGTGTGCCGACCTGCTGGATGCGGCCGCCGTCCACGACGACGACGCGGTCGGCGAGTGCGAGCGCCTCGCTCCGATCGTGGGTGACGTGCACCACGGTCAAGCCGAGCTCGCGAGTGAGCGCGCGGAGCTCGAGGCGCAGGCGATCCCGCAGCGGTTCGTCGAGCGCGGAGAGGGCCTCGTCGAGCAGCAGCACGCGCGGCCGCGCGACGATCGCCCGAGCGATCGCGACGCGCTGCCGCTGCCCGCCCGAGAGCGTGGCCGGGTTCCGCCGCTCGGCGCCGGGCAGGCCGACGAGGTCGAGGGCCTCGGCGACGCGGCGGCGGCGCTCGGCACGCCCGACTCCCGCGCGCCGCAGCGGGTACTCGATGTTGCGGCCCACGTTCCAGTGCGGCCACACGGCGTGCTGCTGGAACACCATGCCGAGCCCGCGCCGTTCGGGTTCGACGCTGCGCCCGGGCGACGCGACGACGGCATCGCCGATGCGCACGGTGCCGGCCGTCGGCGCGATGAAGCCGGCGACGGTGCGCAGCAGCGTGGTCTTGCCCGATCCGGAGGGGCCGACGAGCGCGATGAACTCGCCGTCTCCGATGCGGAGATCGACGTCGGCGAGGCCCAGATGGCCGCCGGGGTAGGCGAGACTGACGGATTCGAGTGCGACGGAGGACACGGGGCTCCTAACGGGGGGTGCGGGCGGTGAGGCCGAGGCCGGCGAGCCCGACGACGGCGACGATGAGGGAGAGCGCTGACGACGCGTTGTAGGCGCCGGCCTGCTGCAGGTTGAAGATGACCACTCCGAGCGTCTGCGACCCGGGCGAGAGCAGCAGCACGGAGAGGGTGAGCTCGCGCACGGCCGTGAGCGCGACGAGCACGGCGCCGGAGATCGCGGCGGGCACGGCCATGCGGCACGAGATGTCCCAGAGCGCCCGCAGGCGGGTGGCGCCGGAGACGCGCGCCGCCTCCTCGGCGGTGGTCGGCGTCGCGGAGAGCGGGGCGTGCACCGACTGCACCACGAGCGCGAGGAACGACGTCAGGTAGGCGCAGAGGATCAGCCACGGCGTGTTGTACAGTCCGATCCGCGGCGCGATTACGAGCCACGCGACGGCGATGACGAGCCCTGGAATCGCCTGGGGCAGCAGGGAGAGGCCGAGCAGCGCGGGGTTGCTGCGCGCGCGGGTGCGGGTGACGAACGTGCCGATCCCGAGCCCGAGCACCCCGCAGATGAGCCCGGCGAGGGTCGCGAGCATGAGCGAGTTGCCGATGCCGGTGAGCGTGCCCGAGGCGCCGAGGGCGCGGCCGAAGCTCGCGAGCGTCACGGTCTCGGGGCTCAGCGGCACGCCCGGGGCGGGCAGCAGCGACTGGATCGCGAGCGTGATGAGCGGGAGCACGGTGGCCGCCAGCACGACGGTCGCCGTCAGCGCCCCGACTGCGGCGCGTGCACGGCCGAGGGGGAGCAGCGCCGGCGAGCCGGCCTGGGCGTCGAGCTCGACGCGGGTGCGTGCGCGCATGAGGTCGACGACGACGCCGAGCAGCGCGATGACGAGCAGCACGAAGCCGATGGCCGAGACCACGGCCAGCGGGTCGTCGACCGTGCCCGACTGGAGGTAGCGGTAGACGAGCGTGGAGAGGGTGACGTAGCGCTCGGGGAGGCCGATGATCGAGGGGATGCCGAAGTCGGCGAGGTTCGACACGGCGATGAGGGTGAGCGAGGAGAGCATAGCGGGGCGCAGCAGCGGAGTGGTGACCTCCCAGAGCGCGCGCGGCGCCGACGAGCCGGCGATGCGGGCCGCCTGCTCGAGGTCCGCGGGCACGCGGCGGAGGGCCGCCGTGACGATCATCATCGCGATCGGGTAGCTGTGGAGGGTGAGGAGGAAGACGACGCCGTCGCCGCCGTACAGGTTCCACAGGGGCGCCCCGAAGCGCTGCGACCAGAGCGTGTTGACGGTCGACGACGGGCCGAGGAGGCTGAGCCACGCGATCGCGCCGACGAAGGGCGGCATGAGCATGGGGCTGAGCGCGAGCATGCGGAGCGCGCGGCGGCCCGGCAGGTCGGTGCGCTCGAGCAGCAGGGCGAGGGCGGTGCCGATCACCACGGCGAGCACGGCCGAGAGCGCGGCGGAGACGAGGGAGTTGCGTGCGGCTCCGAGCACGTCGGGATCGCCGAGCGCCGACCAGCCGCCGCCGGTCGCGGCCAGCGCGAGGATCGCGGCGATCGGCACGAGCACGAGCGCGGCGACCGCGCACCACAGGGCGACGCGCACCGCTCCGAGGCCGTCGAGCCGGGCGCGCGGCCGTGGTGCGGGGCGGCCAGTGCGGCCCCCACGGGCCCGGCCGAAGCCGGTCGGGCCCGCGAGCGGCCGGGCGAGGGTGCTACTGGAAGAGGCCATTGAACGTCTCGACGGCGTCGGCCTGTGACGCCCGGATGGTCTCGAGGTCGGGGTTCAGCAGCGTGATGTCGCCGATCGCGGGTGCGCCCTCGGGGCTCTCGACGTCGTCGCGGATCGGCAGGTACGACTGCGATGCGGCGATCTCCTGCCCCTCCCGGCTGATGAGGAAGTCGACGAAGAGCTGCGACGCCTCGGCCTCCTCGGTGTCGGCGAAGATGCCGACCGGCTGCGACACGAACGGAACGCCCTCCTCCGGGTAGACGGCCTCGATGGGCGATCCCGCCGCGGCGAGGTCGCGCACGAGGGAGTCGACCACGATGCCGACGGGGCTGCTGCCCTCGGCGACGGCCTGCGAGACCGGGCCGTTGCTCTCGGCGATGAGCGGCTCGTTGGCGGCGAGGCCCTCGAGCCAAGCCAAGCCGAGCGCGTCCTCGTCGAGCCACACCGCCGCGTTGTAGGCTGCGGCCCCCGAGACGTCGGGGTTCGGCATCGCGATCTTGCCCGCGTACTCGGGGTCGGTGAGATCCTGCCACGAGGTCGGCGCCTCGTCGATCGCGTTCGTGTTGACGGCGATGACGGTCGGCAGGAGGCGCGTGCCGACGTAGAAGTGCTCGGGGTCGACGAGATCCTGGTTGATCGCCTCCGCCTCGGGGGATGCGTACTCGAGCAGCAGGTCGCGCTCCGCGTAGTCCTCGAACGTGCCGGCGTCGGCGGCGAGGAGCAGATCGGCGCCGATGTCGCCCGCCTTCTCCTCGGCGGCGATGCGTGCGGTGAGGTCTCCGGTGCCGGCGCGGAAGACGTCGACCGTGATCTCGGGGTGCTGCTCGCCGAACGCTGCGACGATCGCGTCGATCTTCTCCTGCGGCTCGGAGGTGTAGAGGGTGATGGTCGACGCCTCCGCAGCGTCGGTGGCGCTGGTATCGGCGGCGTCTGCCGAGGCGGCGCAGCCGGTGAGTGCGAGGGCCGATAGGGCGAAGGCGGCGATGACGCCGGTGGAGCGATTACGAGACATGGGTCGCTTTCTGTGCGGTGCGGATGATGGGTTGGGTGAAGAGGGGTTCGGGGGAGTGGAGCGCGACGGTCGACGCGCTGACGCCCTCGGCGGTGAACTGCACGAGGGAGAACATGGGGGAGTCGTGGCCGGCCACGGCGTCGGGGCCGGCGTTCATCACCTGGTGGTAGGCGAGCGACGGGCCGACGAACACCGGGATCCCGTGCACCGAGGCCGAGAGGCTGTGGTGGAAGTGGCCGGCGAGGATCGCCCGCACATCGGCGCCGTCGAGCACCCCGAGCAGGGCGTCGGCGTTGCGCAGCCCCTGGCGCCGGAGCGTCGGCAGGGGCGACCCGAGCGGGGCGTGGTGCAGGGCGACGATCGTGCCGCGCTCCGACGGCCGGGCGAGTTCGTCGCGGAGCCAGGCGAGCTGCTCGGCGTCGATGCTGCCGGTGTGCGAATCGAGGCGCAGCACCCGGAAGCCGTCGATGCGGTGCGCGGCGGTGTGGCCGGCGATGTGCCCGGGGAGCGCCCGTGCGGCGCGGGGGTCGTCGTGGTTGCCGAGCACGGTGAGCACGGGGGCGCCGAGGCGATCCTGCAGGCGCTCGCACCCCGCCGCGACGGCCGCGTACGCGCCGGGGTTGCCGCGCTCGATGAGGTCTCCGGTCACGACGACCGCCTCGGGGGTGATGCCGGTCGCGAGGGCGTACTCGCCGACCCGCTCCAAGCGGCCGACCCCGTCGACCGCGTCGTAGAGCAGGCCGCTCTCGGTCGCGTGGAGGTCGCTCACGTGGAGCACCGTGAACCGGCCGGTGTCGCGGCTCATGCGACCGGCTCCGCGATGACCGCGGTGCGGCCGCCGGCCCGCTCGGCGAGGGCCGCGAGGGCCGCGAGGTGGGCGTCGCCGGCGCCGTGCGTGCGGAGGTAGTGCGCCACCCCGCCGAGCTCGTCGACGATGTCGAGCGCCGCCTCCAGGGCCTCCGCTGGGCTGTCGAGGTGCAGGCGCTCGGAGGCGGCGCGCGCCTCCGCTGTCAGCCCGAGGCCCGACAGCTGCGCCGCGGCGATCGCCTGCCGCGCCGGCCGCACCGCCGCCCCCGACGCGGCGTAGTCGGCGACGACGTCGGCGCGAGCGTCGCCTGCGGCGAGCCGGGCGATCGCGACGACGAGCCCCGTGCGGTCCTTGCCCGCCGTGCAGTGCACGACGGCGGTGCCGGGGTGCTCGGCGATGGCGATGACGGCGGCGGCGAGGCGGGCGCCGCGCTCGCGCACCAGCCCCGCGTAGACCGTCTCGAGGCTTCCCGAGGCGGGTGGGGTCTCGCCGTAGAGCGGCACGGAGCGCACGGGGATCGCGTGCGAGCGCCCGGCGTGCTCCGCGCCCTCCCGCAGGTCGATGACGAGATCGACGCCGACGTCGCGGAGCGTGCGCTCGCCGCCGGCCGTGAGCGCGTCGAGGCCGGCCGACCGCACGAGCCACGGCCGGCGCCCGCTCCCGATGCCCCGCGCGTTGTAGCTGCCCTCGAGCGTGATGACGTGCACTGCTGCGTTCTCCTGCCTGCGAGGCCCGTTTCGCCGGGCGTGAAATGCGATTACATGAGCAGCATCTCGGGGCCGGGTGTCGCGTCGGTGAACGCGGGGAGGCGCGCGGCTGTCGGGCGGGGGAAGGATCGAGAACCCGGGGCCGGCAGCGCTCAGGGGTGCGCTTCGGCGAGGGCGTCGACGACCACCTCGCGCATGTCTTCGGCGTCGGCGCCGGCGCTCGCGCGCAGCGCCGCGACCTCTGTGACGAGGGCCTGCAGCAGCACGGAGTGGCCGAGGCGGCTGAAGAAGGGGTCGACGGCGTGCGGGGTGCCGACGGCGCCGGTCGAGAGGGCGACGTCGGAGAGGTCGGCGAGCGGCCCGCGGTCGTAGCTGCAGAGCGAGACCACGCGCGCGCCCCGGCGGCGCGCTGCGCGCACCGTCGCGAGCGTGTGCGCGTTCGCGCCGGAGTGGCTGAGCGCGAAGCAGACGTCGCCGGCCGTCAGGCTGTGCGCTGCGAACTGCTGCGCAAGGATGTCGAGGGGGGCTTCGACGGGTCGCCCCACGGTCGCCAGGCGCATCGCCGCGTCCTGGAGCGGCGGAGCCGAGAACCCGTTGGCGGCGCAGACGACGCGCGACGCCTCCGCGAGCAGCGTCGCCGCATCGGCGAGCGCGCCCCGGTCGATCGAGGAGCGCCCCACGAGCAGGGCCGCGCGCGCGCTCTCGAACACGTGGTCGACGGTGTCGCCCGGCGTCGGCTGCTCGGCGAGCGGCGCCGGCGCCTCGCGCGCGAGTTCGAGGCGCAGGTGCTGGAAGCCGCGGAAGCCGAGGCGCTGACAGGCGCGGATCACGGTGGCGGTCGACGTGCCGGCCGCCGCGGCGAGCTCCTGCGTCGACCACTGCGGCACCTCTGCGGGGCGCTCGAGGATGACGCGGGCGACCGCGCCCTCGCGCTCGCCGAGGGTGGCGGCGAACGCGCGGATGAGCGCGAGCGCCGATGCGGGGGTCGCGGGAGGCATCGGGGTCGGCGGCATGCGTTCACGGTAGGCGGCTCCGGTGAACGCCGGGTGTCGCGCGAATGGACTGCGCGGGTCGGCTGCGCGGGTCGGCTGCACGGGTCGGCCGGCCGGCTGCGCGGGTCGGCTGCCCGGCTGCGCGGGCGGCTACTCGGCTGCTCCGGCGGCAGACCGATCCCGCCGCGGGATCAGTTCGCGACGACGAGCAGGTCGCCCACCTCGCAGTCGAGCGCCCGGCAGATGGCGGTGAGGGTGGAGAAGCGGATGGCCCGGGCGCGGTCGTTCTTCAATACGGAGAGGTTGACGAGGCTCACCCCCACTCGCTCGCTCAACTGCGTGAGTGTGAGACCGCGCGCTGCGAGCAGTTCGTCGAGCCTGCAGTGGATCGCGTGCCCCTCCTCGGGGTCGGCGGGCGTCATACGAGTCCCTCGGTCTCGCGCTCGAGGCGCACGGCGCGCCGGAGCGCGATGTCGAGGAGGCCGGAGGCCGTGAGTGCGAAGAGGATGATCCAGTACCACCCCCACCAGGCCGGCGCGCCCGTTTCGGCGGCGCGCACCTGGAGCGCCGCCGATACTCCGTTCGCGGCGAAGTGCCACAGGGCGAATGCTCCGAGCGCTCCGCCGGCCCCGACCCACGTCGCCAGGCTGAGCGCACGGCTCGCGGCCCGGGTGAAGAACCGGCCGCGCAGCACGCTCCAGGTCAGGCGTGAGATGCAGGCGATGACGGTGAGCGCGGTGAGCGAGGCGACCGCGATGGCGAGCGCGAGGCAGACGGTCGAGACGGGGTTCAGGTCGGAGACGACGACGTCGAGCCGACCGACCGCGCCCGCGACCGCAGCCGGAGTCGCGGCCCCGTCGCGGTCGTAGACGGCGAGGCCCGTCGCCGTGATCTCCAGCGGCTGCACGGGGACGCTCCAGGTGACGCCGCCCGGCACGAAGCGCCGCAGGTACTCGGCGATCGCGAGCGCGACGACGGAGGCGGCGGCGACGAGGCCCAGGGCGAGCACGGCGATGGCGTCGGCGCGCACACGGCGCGGGCTGAACTCGCGCGGGGCGAGGGGCGATCCCTGCGATGCGGGCATGGCAACTCCTTATCGATCATCGTTATTATCGTTGTTCGATAAGGTACGTGAGGATCGCGCCGCGCGTCAACCGCCCGTCACGCCTGCGGCGAACACGGCCCCGCGATCCGGCATCACCCCGTAGCCTGTTTCCATCGGCGGCGCCTCACCGTGCAACAGGCGCCGTAAGGAGGTAGGAGATGTTCGAGAGATTCACCGATCGTGCTCGCCGGGTGGTGGTGCTCGCCCAGGAAGAGGCGAAGATGCTCAACCACAACTACATCGGCACCGAGCACATTCTGCTGGGCCTGATCCACGAGGGCGAGGGCGTCGCAGCGAAGGCGCTCGAACAGCTCGAGATCTCGCTCGACGCCGTGCGCGCGCAGGTCACCGACATCATCGGGACGGGGCAGCAGCCGCCCGCGGGGCACATCCCGTTCACGCCGCGCGCCAAGAAGGTGCTCGAGCTGAGCTTGCGCGAAGCGCTGCAGCTCGGCCACAACTACATCGGCACCGAGCACATCCTGCTCGGGCTCATCCGCGAGGGCGAGGGCGTCGCCGCGCAGGTGCTCGTCAAGCTCGGCGCAGACCTCAACCGCGTGCGCCAGACGGTGATCCAGCTGCTCTCCGGCTACCAGGCCGGCAAGGAGAGCGCCACAGTGGGTGCGCCGGAGTCGGGCGGCGAGTCGAAGGGCTCGCAGGTGCTCGACCAGTTCGGCCGCAACCTCACGCAGGCAGCCCGCGAGGGCAAGCTCGACCCCGTCATCGGGCGCGAGAAGGAGGTCGAGCGGGTCATGCAGATACTCTCGCGCCGCTCCAAGAACAACCCCGTGCTGATCGGCGAGCCCGGCGTCGGCAAGACCGCCGTGGTCGAGGGCCTCGCCCAGGCGATCATCAAGGGCGAGGTGCCCGAGACGCTGAAGGACAAGCAGGTCTACGTGCTCGACCTCGGCTCCATGATCGCGGGCAGCCGCTACCGCGGCGACTTCGAGGAGCGCCTCAAGAAGGTCACCAAGGAGATCCGCAACCGCGGCGACATCATCATCTTCATCGATGAGATCCACACGCTCGTGGGCGCCGGCGCCGCCGAGGGCGCGATCGACGCCGCCAACATCCTGAAGCCGATGCTCGCGCGCGGCGAACTCCAGACCATCGGCGCGACCACGCTGGACGAGTACCGCAAGCACTTCGAGAAGGACGCGGCGCTCGAGCGCCGCTTCCAGTCGATCCAGGTCGCGGAGCCCTCGCTGCCGCACTCGATCAACATTCTGAAGGGCCTGCGCGACCGCTACGAGGCGCACCACAAGGTCTCCATCACCGACGGCGCCATCGTCGCCGCGGTGAACCTCGCCGATCGCTACGTGCAGGATCGCTTCCTGCCCGACAAGGCGATCGATCTGATCGACGAGGCCGGCGCCCGCCTGCGGCTGTCGATCCTGTCGAGCCCGCCCGAGCTGCGCGAGTTCGACGAGAAGATCGCCGTCGTCCGCGCCGAGAAGGAGCAGGCGATCGAGGGCCAGGACTTCGAGGCGGCCGCGAACAAGCGCGACGAGGAGAAGAAGCTGATCGCGGAGCGGCTGCGCCTCGAGAAGCAGTGGCGCTCGGGCAACGTCGCGACGCAGGCGGAGGTCGACGAGGGCCTGATCGCGGAGGTGCTGGCGCAGGCGACCGGCATCCCGGTCTTCAAGCTGACCGAGGAGGAGACCTCGCGACTCCGCTTCATGGAGGAGGCGCTCCACCAGCGCGTCATCGGCCAGAACGAAGCGATCTCGGCACTCGCGAAGACGATCCGTCGTCAGCGCGCGGGTCTCAAGGATCCGAAGCGCCCCTCGGGCTCGTTCATCTTCGCCGGCCCCACCGGCGTCGGCAAGACGGAGCTCGCGAAGGCGCTCGCCGAGTTCCTGTTCGACGACGAGGACGCGCTGATCTCGCTCGACATGTCGGAGTACGGCGAGAAGCACACCGTCTCCCGCCTCTTCGGCGCCCCTCCCGGGTTCGTCGGATTCGAGGAGGGCGGCCAGCTCACCGAGAAGGTGCGCCGCAAGCCGTTCTCCGTCGTGCTCTTCGACGAGATCGAGAAGGCGCACCCCGACATCTTCAACTCGCTGCTGCAGATCCTCGAAGAGGGCCGACTGACTGACGGCCAGGGCCGCGTGATCGACTTCAAGAACACCGTCATCATCATGACGACGAACCTCGGGTCGACCGCGATCGCGGGTGGCCCCGTGGGCTTCCAGATCGAGGGCGACTCGTCGGTCGGCTACGACATGATGAAGGGCAAGGTGAACGAGGAGCTCAAGAAGCACTTCAAGCCCGAGTTCCTGAACCGCGTCGACGACACGATCGTGTTCCCGCAGCTCACCAAGCCCGAGCTGCTGCAGATCGTCGACCTGTTCGTGAAGCAGCTGAAGGATCGCCTGCTCGATCGCGACATGCACATCGAGATCTCCACGGCGGCGCGGGAGCGCCTCGCCGAGGTGGGCTACGATCCGACACTCGGCGCCCGACCCCTGCGTCGCGCGATGCAGCGGGAGATCGAGGATCGCCTGTCGGAGCGCATCCTGAGCGCCGAGCTGCTCGCCGGCGATCTGGTGAAGGTCGACTTCGTCGACGGCGAGTTCACCTTCGCGACGGAGCCGCGAGCCGATCGCGACGCGAGCGCCGCATCGGCCTCGGCCGCGGCGGCGGTCGCCTCGACGGCGGCGACGCCCGGCATCACCGAGTAACTCCGCACCCCCGACGGGCCCGCTGCTCCGGCAGCGGGCCCGTCGTCGTTGCGGCGGGGCGCGGGCGCCGAGCGGGCCGAGCGCCCCGAGCGCGGCGAGTGCCCGGAGCGCGCCGAGTGCCCCGAGCATGCCGAGTGCGCCTTGCGCCCCGAGCACCGATCGACCCGGCGGCCGGGCATAGACTGGAACGATGAGCGCCGCACCCGAGATCCGCATCCGCAGCGCGCGCACGGGAGACGTGCCGCAGATGGTCGCCCTGATGGAGCCGCTCGTCGCGCGACGCATCCTGCTCGGCAAAGACCTCGTCGATCTCTACGCGGCGGTGCCCGAGTTCCTGGTCGCGGTCGACGGCGACGACGCCGTCATCGGCTACGGAGCGGTGCACGTGATGTGGGAGCGGCTCGGCGAGGTGCGCACGCTGGGCGTCTCCGAGGCGTGGTTGGGGCGCGGCGTGGGGCACCGCCTGCTCGCCGCGCTCGAGGATCGGGCGCGGGCGCTCGGCCTCCAGGAGCTGTTCTGCCTCACCTTCGAGACCGAGTTCTTCGGCAGGCACGGCTTCGAGCAGTTGAGCGAAGACACCGAGCTGGTCGCAGCCGAGGTGTACGCCGAGCTGCTGCGCTCGAGCGATGAGGGCGTCGCCGAGTTCCTCGACCTCGCCCGGGTGAAGCCCAACACCCTGGGCAACACGCGCATGCTGAAGCATCTTTCGGAGCCCGAGCGGATACGCTGACGCCATGTCGACGCTGAAGGATCCGGTGGGGCCGAAAGACCGCAAGGTGTACCTGCGCCGCCGTCTGATCGTGCTGCTGGCGCTCCTCGCCGTCGTCGCGGTGGTGGTGCTCATCATCGTGCGGCCGGGGTCGAGCGGGGGCGTCGCCGATGCGAGCCAGGTGGAGGTGCCCGAAGATCTCGTGGAGTCCCCGTCGCCCGACTCCGACGAGGCGGGCGGCGCCGCGAGCGAGAGCGACGACGTCGCGGCGTGCGCGGCGGGCCAGCTCACGGTGACGCCCGCGACCGACAAGGGCGATTACGCCGCGGGCGAGCAGCCGCAGCTCTCCCTCAGCGTCGAGAACACCGGGGAGGAGCCCTGCTCGGCCGACCTCGGGAGCGCGAATCTCCAGTTCGTCATCGCGAGCGGCGATGACGAGGTGTGGCGCTCCGCCGACTGCCAGGAGAACCCCGAGCACCTCGCCGTGATCCTGGAACCGGGCGCGCCGCTCACCACCGAGGCGATCTCGTGGGATCGCACCCGGTCGAGCCCGGAGACCTGCGATATCAGCCGCGACCCCGTGAGCGCCGACGGTGCGTCGTACCATCTCCGCACGACGGCCGCCGGCGTGCAGGGCACCGGCACCGCGCAGTTCCTCCTCTACTGACGACCCGCGCGATCCGCGTCGCCCGCGGTCTCCGCGTCCTCGATCCGCAGCGCGAGCCAGAGCTCGGCCCGGTCGTCGGGGTCGTTCACGGATCGCGACGTCGCGCGCTCGATGCGCGCCACGCGGTCGCGGAGGGTGTTGCGATGGATGCCGAGTGCGGCGGCCGCGGGCCCGCGCTGCCCGTTCGCGATGAAGAGCGCGCGCAGCGTCTCCCGCAGCATTGCGCGGTCCTCGGTGCTCTCGACCGTGCCGCCGCGCGCGTCGGAGCGCTCCGACAGGGGGCCGAGCACGCGACGCGACATCCGTGCGCCGTCGCCCGGGCCGCCCCCGGCGCCCGCGGCCCGGGCTCCGAGCTGCTCCGGAGCTGCACCCTCGAGCTCGAGCAGCGCCTCGAGGAGTGGAGTGTCCCGATCCGCCCAGATCACGGCCGGCACGCGGGGCGCCGTGTAGAGCGGCGCGGTGGGGGAGAGCGCGCGCAGCCGGCTCGCCGCCGACCTTCTGCTGTGCGGGGCGTCGTCGAGCGTCGACGGGCGGCCGACGACCGCGTCGAGATTGGCGGATGCGGCCGACGCGAGCGCCGCGTCGAGCGAGCCCGGGCTGTCGGCGACGATCTGCCAGGCGCGCTCCAGCCCGGGAGCCGGCGCCGGCGACTCGTTCGGCGCGACGAGGCGGTCGAGGCCGGAGCGCGGCTTCCGCCGCCACGCCGCGATATCCTCCGCGGTGCCCTGCAGCGCGAGCACGCGCACGCGTTCCGGGGCGGCGAGGCCGGGGGCGAGGATCCCGATGCCGTGCGCGTCGACGCGATGCACGAGAAGCGCCGCCGTCAGCCGCTCCCATCGCTCACGCTCGCGCGCGTTCTCAGCGTGATTCTCGCCGAGCGCGAGTCCGAGCACCATCGCGCCCGCGGCGACGATGGAGCGGCCCTCCGGCGAGAGCGGGGAGCGCCCCGCCACCGCGAGCCGGAAGCGCCCGCCCGCGTCGAGATCGATGAGCTCCGCCTCCGAGGAGTCGGCGGAGTCGGCGGCCGCCGCGAAGCCCGCCGTCGCCGCGAGCGCACCGCCGTCGGAGCCGAGGAGCGCGAGGTGCTTGCCCGTCGCCTGGGCGAGGCTCGCGAGCACCTCGGCGGGCTGCTGATCGCCGCGGGCGCCCTCCAGGAGGCGCTGCTGCGCCCGCAGCGCGCCGCGGGCGGCGCCGAGCTCGTCTGCGCGCAGCAGCTCGGCGACGGCCTTGCTCACGGCGATGAACGGGGTGGGCAGCGGGACCTCGAACAGCGCCACCCGGTACGCGCTCGCAGCCTGCACGAGCGGCTGCGGAATCCGCTCGTGGTTGACGCCGACGCCGAAGCCGATCGCGGCGACGCGGGCGCGGTTCAGGCCGGCGACGAAGTCGCGCCAGCGCCGGTCGTCGGGCGCGAGGGCGAGCCCGGTCGTGAGCACGATCTCGCCGCCCTCGAGGTACGAGCCGAGGTCGAGCAGCTCGGTGTTCGACACCCAGGTGATCGCCGGATCCCCGGCGCCCGACTGCACGAGGCGCAGGTGCAGATGCGGAATGGCGAGGAGCTGGGAGAAGGCGACCATGGTGCGATTCTTGCACAGGGGCGGTCGTGATCGGTATGCACACCCGACAGCGGGCGCGAGCGCGGTTCGGCATACACTGGCGACAGCGAACAGCGCAGTCGGCTCGGGTCGCACGCCGCCGTCCGACCGCCGATGGCACCACCAGCTAGGAAGAGGAGCGCACCGATGACGGGCACCGGGCAGCCGCAGTACGACCGCCAGCAGAGCGGAGGCGCGCAGATTGGCGCCCTCCAGGGCATCCGCGTCGCCGACTTCTCGCGCGTGCTCGCCGGGCCGCACGCCACGATGATCCTCGCCGACCTCGGCGCCGACGTCATCAAGATCGAGAGCCCCGAGGGCGACGGCACCCGCCAGTGGAGCCCGCCCGTCAACGCGGTCGGCCAGAGCACCTACTTCGCCGGCGTCAACCGCGGCAAGCGCTCCGTCGTCTGCGACCTCCGCGATCCGGAGGGGCTCGCGCGCGCCCGGGAGCTCGCCCACTCCGCGGACGTCGTCATCGAGAACTTCAAGCCGGGGACGATGGAGAAGTTCGGCCTCGGCTACGACGCCGTGGCGGCCGAGAACCCGGGCGTGGTGTTCTGCTCGATCTCGGGTTTCGGCGACGCCGAGGGCCGAGACCTCCCGGGCTACGACCTGCTCGTGCAGGCCGTCGGCGGCCTCATGAGCATCACGGGCCGATCGGACGAGGCCGGGGGAGAGCCCACCAAGGTCGGCGTCGCACTCGTCGACATCCTCACCGGGCTGAACGCGGTCATCGGCATCCAGGCCGCGCTGCGAGCCCGCGATGCCGCCGCGTCTCCGACCGCCGGGCGCGGGCAGCACGTGAAGGTCACCCTGCTCGGCTCACTGCTCTCCGCGCTCGCGAACCAGGCCTCGTCGACGCTCGAGACCGGCGTCGCCCCCGGGCGCATGGGCAACGCGCACCCCTCGATCGCCCCGTACGAGACCTTCGCCGCCGCCGACCAGCCGATCGCCCTCGCGGTCGGCACCGACGGCCAGTTCGCCCGGCTCTGCGACGCGCTCGGCATCCCCGAGCTCGCCGCCGACGAGCGCTTCGCCACGAACCCGCAGCGCGTGGCGCACCGCGTCGCACTGCGGGCGGAGCTCGAGACCGCGCTGCGCGCGCGATCCGCAGCCGAGTGGATCGACGCCTGCACCGCCGCGAACATCCCCGCCGGCCGCGTCAACTCGATCTCGCAGGCCCTCGATCTCGCGGAGTCGCTCGGCCTCGCCCCCGTGGCGACGACCACCGCGACCGACGCAGACGGCGCGGAGCACGCGCTGCGCTCGGTGTCGACCCCCATCTCGCTGTCGGAGACCCCCGCGCGCTACGAGGTTCCGCCTCCCGGCATCGGCGAGCATCAGGGCGCTCGCTGGCTGGCGCGCTGACCGCACCGCACGGCACCATACGGCACCGCACACCCCATCCTTCCCGCACACCGTTCCCGAGGAGCATCATGACCACCACCATCGACCAGCTGTTCGACGTCGCCGACTTCGTCACCGAGGAGGAGCGGGAGTGGCAGCTCAAGGCGCGCGAGTTCGCCCAGAGCCGCATCCGCCCCGTCATCGATCAGGCGTTCGAGGAGCGCCGCCTGCCCGTCGAGCTGCTGCCCGAGGTGGGCGAGTTCGGCGCGTTCGGCATGTACCTCGAGGGGTACGGGCTGCGGGGCGCCTCCTCCGTGGCGTACGGGCTCGTCGCCATGGAGTTCGAAGCGGTCGACTCGGGGTTCCGCACCGCGCTCTCCGTGCAGGGCTCGCTCGCGATGGGCGCCATCTACAAGTTCGGCTCCGAGGAGCAGAAGCAGCGCTGGCTGCCGCTCATGGGACGCGGCGAGGCGATCGGCTTCTTCGGGCTCACCGAGCCCCAGGGCGGATCGGACCCCAACACCATGCTGACGACCGCTCGCCGCGAGGGCGACGAGTGGGTGCTGAACGGCAAGAAGCGGTGGATCGGGCTCGCCACTATCGCGAAGCTCGGCGTCATCTGGGCGAAGGACGAGGAGGGGATCGTGCGCGGCTTCATCGTGGAGACCGACACCCCCGGCTTCACGGCGACCGCGATCGAGAACAAGCTCTCGATGCGGGCCTCCCTGCAGACCGAGATCGTGCTCGAAGACGTGCGCATTCCCGCCGACGCGATCCTGCCGAAGTCGAAGGGGCTCTCGTCGCCGTTCAAGTGCCTGAACGAGGCCCGCTACGGCATCGCGTGGGGAGTGATGGGCGCCGCGCGCTCCTGCCTCGAGGCGGCCGTCGAGCGGTCGCAGTCGCGCGAGGTCTTCGGCGCGCCCATCGGGGGCAAGCAGATCATCCAGGCGAAGCTCGCCGACATGTTCGTCGAGTACCAGAAGGGGCTGCTGCTGGCGCTGCACCTCGGGCGGCTGAAGGATGCGGGCACCCTCACGTACGGGCAGATCTCCGTCGGCAAGCTCAACAACGTGCGGGAGGCCATCAAGATCGCCGGCACCGCGCGTGCGATTCTCGGCGGAGACGGCATCACGTCGGAGTTCCCGGTGATGCGGCACATGGCCAACCTCGAGTCCGTGCGCACCTACGAGGGCACCGATGAGGTGCACCAGCTCGTGATCGGGCGCGAGCTGACGGGCATCGCGGCCTTCTGAGGGCGGCGCGCGGGCGGTGCGCGGCGCCGGGCGGGCGCTCTCGCGGGCGCGCCCGCCCGCGCGCCCGCTGTCCCGCGCGCTGACCCACGTGCCCGCTGTCCCGCGCGCTGACCCACGCGCCCGCCGACCCACCCGCTGCTCCAACCTCCGCCGTGCAGGAGATTCGGCGTCGGGCGGGCCGGAAAGCGCTATGCGGCACTGCACGACGCCGAATCTCCTGCATGACGCCGAAGCCGGATCCCCTGCGCGACGCCAAATCCCCTGCATGACGCCGGCCCGCCGCGCGGGGCTCGCTGGTGCGTGGGTGGCGGGACGTACGCTTGAGGCGCGGCCGACCCAGCCCGTGAGCTAGGGTGGCAGGCGAGTGGGAGGGGGAGTGCGTGTCACCGGAATCTGCGCACACGACCGCTGCGGCGGGCGCCGAGGGCGGCGGCGAAGCCGCTCCGGCGCCGCGCCCCGATCGAATGGCACGCGTACCGTGGGGCGCGGTGGCGCTCTTCGCAATGGTGGCCTGCGGCCTCGCGTGGCTCGTGGCGCTGCCCCTCTGGCGCATGGACCCCGATGCGCCCGACTACGGCCTGTGGTTCGGGCTGCTCGCCGCCGCAATGATGTTCACGCCGGCGATCGCGACGGTGGTGGCGCTCGTCGGGCACGCGCTCCGCGACGCGAACGGCTCCGCTTCCTCGGCATGTGGCCGCTCCGCCCCGCCCGCCGCGTCGTATGGTTCACGGCGGCGGCCCTGTTCGCGCCGCTCGTCGTGGTGCTCGCCGCCGCGGGCGTCTCGGCGCTCTTCGGCTGGGTGCGCCTCGATCTCGTGCACTTCTCGGGGTTCCAGGCGACGCTCGACGCGCAGCTCGCGACGCTCGACGGCGACATGGCCGACGTCGCACGCGCGACGATGCCGCCCGTCGGTCTGCTCGTCGCGCTGCAGCTCGTGATGGTGCCGTTCGGCGCCCTGGTCAACAGCGTGCTCGCGTTCGGCGAGGAGATCGGGTGGCGCGGCTGGTTGCTGCCCGCGCTCCTGCCGCTCGGCACGTGGCCCGCGATCCTCGTCTCGGGCGCTGTCTGGGGTCTATGGCATTCGCCCCTCATTCTGCTCGGCTACAACTTCGGCCTCACCGATTGGCGCGGCGTCGCGCTGATGACGGCGGGGTGCATCGCCTGGGGAGCGCTGCTCGGCTGGTCCCGGCTGCGCAGCGGGTCGGTGTGGCCGGCGGTCGTGGGGCACGGTGCGCTCAACGCCTCGGCGGGCGTGATCGTGGTGCTCGCCGCCGCAGACTCGCCGCTCGACCCCGCGCTGGCGATGCCCCTCGGCGTCTCGGGCTGGATCGTGATCGCGATCGCGGTGGCGGTGCTCGCGGTGTGCGGGCAGTTCCGCGGGGATCGCCAGCCGCAGCTCGCGCCGCGGCGGGTGCGGGCGCGGGAAGCCGTTGCCGAGCCGGCGTCGGCCTCGGAGCTGCCCGCGGCTACACCTGGTCAGCCGGGCGCGTGAGCTCGGCGATGCGCTCCGCCGCGTCGGGGTAGCGCTCGCACAGGACGGTGCGATCGCCGAGCTCGAACCCGTTCCACGCGAAGGGCGGCGACATCGTCGTGCCGACGAGGCTCCACGATCCGAGCGACGACGATCCCTGCATCACGCCCGGCGGCACCACGAGCTGCGGCAGCTGGCCGGCGTCGGCATCGGGCCCGAGCAGGCGCTCCTCGGCGCGGCCGTCGGGGTGCAGCAGCAGCAGGCGCAGCGGATCGCCGGCGTACCAGTGGTACACCTCGACCGAGGCGAGGGCGTGCAGCGCCGAGAAGTCGGGGTCGGCGAGCAGGTAGTAGATGGCGCTCGAGTGCTCGTCGAGGTGCATGCGGCGGTAGAGCCCGCCCTCGTGCTCGAGCGGTTCGAGTGCGAGGCGCTCCACCCATCGCGCGGCCTCGGGCGGCAGCCCGGTCGCGTCGGGGCCCGCCTGCGTGCGCGGATCGCCGCTCACGCGAGCGCGGCTTCGCGGGTCTTGCGGAACCGCTTGCTCAGCAGCACGAGCACGATGAGCGTGACCACGTAGGGGCCGGCGTCGGTCAGCTGCTGCGGCAGGCCGAACGACTGCAGGCGGAACCCGATGGCGTCGGCGAATCCGAAGAGCAGCGCGGCGCCGAGCACGCCCACGGGGTGCGCTCGGGCGAGCATGACGGCGACGACGGCGATCCACCCGCGCCCGGCCGACATGTTCTCGGTGAACTGCACGACGTTGCCCAGTGCGAGCTGCGCGCCGCCGAGGCCGGCGAGGGCGCCCGAGACGATCACCGCTCCGAGCTGGTAGCGCTGCGGGTCGACACCCATCGTGGCGGCGGCGAGGGGCCGCTCGCCGACGCCGCGCAGGCGCAGGCCGAGGGGCGTGCGGAAGAGCATGATCCAGAGCGCGGGCACGAGCAGGAGCGCGAGGTAGCCGAGCGGGGTGAGCGCGAAGAGCTGCCCGATCCACGGGATGTCGGCGAGCACGGGGATGCGCCAGACGGGGATGCCCACGATGCCGGGGTCTTGGAAGACGCCCTGCACGTTGAAGATCGCGACCAGCAGGAAGCTGGTCATGCCGACCGCGAGGATGTTCATCGCGACGGCGAGCACGATCGGGTCGCCCTTGCGGTAGACCGCCCCGTAGCCGAGGATCAGCGAGAACAGCGCGCCCGCGACCATCGCGACGATGACGCCGAGCAGCCAGCTGTGCGTGAAGAACGACGCGGCGACGCCGGCGAAGGCGCCGACGAGGATCATGCCCTCGAGGCCGATGTTGAAGATGCCGGCGCGCTCGGCGATCATGCCGCCGAGGGCTGCGAGCAGGATCGGGATGAGCGATCGCAGCACGGAGCCGATGAGGTCTTGGTCGAAGAGATCGAGGAAGTTCATCGATCCGACTCCTTCGTGTCGGCGCCGGTCGCGGTCGGTGCGTGCTGCGGTGCCCCGGGCACGGGGGCGTGGGGTTCGGCGAGGGCGTGCTCGGTGAGCGGCGGTTCGCCGATCGGCTCGCCGGCCGCGGCGCCGTTCGCGCCGCGCCTGCGCATGCGGGGGAGCGCGACGCGGAAGGCGAGCAGCACGATGACGAGGGCCTGGATCACGGCGGCGATCTGCGGGGAGAGCCCCAGTTCGCGTCCCATGGCGTCGCTGCCGACCATGATCGCGGCGAAGAAGAGGCCGGCGATCGCGGTGCCGATGGGACGGTAGAGGGCGAGCAGCGTGACGAGCAGCGCCGTGAAGGCGTAGTTCGTCTGCACGAAGTAGCCCTCGATGAGGCGGGTGCTCGGGGCGCCGATGATCAGCATGACGCCGAAGAGGCCGGCGAGACCGCCGGAGAGCGCCATGGTGCGGGTGACGAGCGGCCCGGGCTTGACCCCGCCGTAGCGCACGAACTCGGCGTTCTGGCCGCTCAGGCCCGACTCGAATCCGAACCGGGTGCGGCGGTTCACGAAGACCGCTGCGGCGATCACGATGATGAGCACGATGATCGACCAGTTGACGCCGGTGAGCACGGCCGTGATGGGGCTCGTCGGCCCGAACGTCGAGCGCAGCGTGTCGGCGAATGCCGAGTCCTTCGGCACGAGCATGCCGAGCTGCACCTCGGGGCGCAGCTGCTGCGTGGCGACGAGGTCGGTGCTCGGATCGTTGAGCTGGAAGCGGATGAGCCAGGACGAGAAGTACCGCGCCGGGTAGTTGAGCAGCAGGGTGGAGAGCAGGATCGGCACGCCGAGGAGGTTCTGCAGGAGGGCCGAGATGAGGCCCCAGGCGGCGCCCGTCGCGATCGCGACGACGAAGGCGAGCGGCACGACGAGGATCGCGGGGCCGGGCACGTAGACGGCGACGATGCCGCCGGTCAGCGCGCCGAGGCCCGCCTGCCCCTCGGTGCCGAGGTTCAGCACGCCCGCGCGGAAGGCGATGGCGATGGCGATGCCGATGCCGATGATGGGGACGGCGCGCTGCAGCGTGTTGGCGAGACCGGATCCCGTGCCGAAGGAGCCCTGGAGCATGGCGACGTAGCCGCTCACGGGATCGACTCCCGCGATGATCATGAAGCAGGCGCCGATGAGCAGCGCCAGGACGACGGAGACCGGGATGGGGCCGGAGAGCCAGCGGCCCGCCTTGCGTGCGGCGTTCATCGTGCGGCCCCCTTCTCGGAAACGTCGGTTCGCGGCCCGCCCGCGGCGGTGGGAGCGTCGCGGAGGGCGTCGAACGCGCCCGGGCGGTGCCGCTCCTCGGGTGCGTGGCCCGCCATGTAGAGGCCGAGCAGCGCCTCGGTCGCTTCGGCCTGCGGTACCTCGGCGACGATGCGGCCCTCGAACATCACGACGATGCGCGAGGAGAGCGACATGATCTCGCTGAGCTCCGCGGAGATGAGCAGCAGCGCGCCGCCGGTGTCGCGGTAGGCGCACAGCTCGCGGTGGATCGACTCGATCGCGCCGATGTCGACGCCGCGGGTGGGCTGCTCCGCGATGAGCACGGGGGAGCCGTAGTCGAGTTCGCGGGCGACGACGACCTTCTGCAGGTTGCCGCCCGAGAGCGTGCCCACTCGGGTGGTCGGCCCGGCGATCTTCACCCCGAACCGGCTGATGAGCCGCTTCGCGTGGTCGAGCATGGCGGATCGGGAGAGCAGCCCGCGCTTGAGCAGCGGGGCGCTGCGGTGGTGGCCGAGCGCGAGGTTGTCGATGGCGTCGGCGCCTCCCGCACTGCCGACGGCGTGGCGGTCCTCAGGGATGTAAGCGATGCCGCCGTCGCGGCGCTGCGCGATGGATGTGGTGCTGAGGTCCCGGCCCGCGACGACGACGGCGCCCGCGTTCGCCTTGCGCATGCCGATGACGGCCTCGGCGAGTTCGACCTGGCCGTTGCCGGCCACGCCCGCGATGCCGACGACCTCGTTGCGGCGCACGAAGAGGCTCGCATCGGAGACGGCGTCGCGCCCGCCCGAGCCGGGCACGGTCAGCCCGCGCACGTCGAGCACGACCTCGCCGGGTGCGTGGGCCGGCGGTGGAGCGGTGAGGTCGACGTGGCGCCCGGTCATGTGCCGGGTGATCTCGTCGGGGGAGCTCTCCGCGGTGACGAGCCGGGCGACGTTGCGGCCGTCGCGCAGCACTGTGACGCGGTCGGAGATCGCCATGACCTCGCCGAGCTTGTGCGTGATGAGGATGATGGTGCGGCCATCGGCCTTCAGCGCGCGCAGCACGTCGAAGAGCCGCTCGGTCTCCTGCGGCGTGAGCACGGCGGTCGGCTCGTCGAGGATCAGCACACGGGCCTCGCGGTACAGCGCCTTCACGATCTCGACACGCTGCAGCACGCCGACGGGCACCGAGTCGACGCGCGCCTGCGGATCGAGCGAGAGGCCGTAGCGCTCCGCGATCTCGGCGACCGTTCGATTCGCCTCCTTGCGATCGATCAGGCCGCGCTTCCTCGGCTCGCTGCGGAAGACGACGTTCTCCGCGATGGTGAGCGAGGGGAACAGCTTGAACGACTGGAAGACCATGCCGATGCCGGCGTCGATCGCGTCGAGGGGCGACGCGAAGGCGCGGCGCTCGCCCCGGATGAAGATCTCGCCCTCGTCGGGCTGGTAGACGCCCGCGAGCTGCGACATCAGGATCGACTTGCCGGCGCCGTTCTCGCCCATGAGCGCGTGGATCTCGCCGGCTTCGACCTCGAAGTCGACCTGATCATCGGCGAGTACGCCCGGGAAGCGCTTCGTGATCCCGCGCATCGAGACTTCGGCGACCATCCGCATTCCTTCTCTTGGTGGTGCATGACACCCGCCGGTCGATCGAGCGCGGCGCGGCCGAGACCCGGAGCACGGGCAACGGGTTCGGCCGCGGAGCGCTCGGCTCGACCGGCGGGAGGGGGTTATGCGAGGGGGTCGGTGACCTTGATCTTGCCCGAGACGATGTCGTCGCGCGCCTGCGTCACCTGCTCGAGCACGTCCTCGTTCTCCATGATGGTGCACTGCGAGTCGGCGGCGTCCTCGGTGAGGCTGACGATCGTCATGCCCTCCTCCTTGAGGCCGAAGGAGCTCGTCGCGTCCTTCGAGCTCTTGCCGTCCATGATCTCGCCGACCACGGTCTCGACGACGCGGTTCACCGACTTGACGGTGCCGTCGACGACGGAGCCCGGGGCGATCGGGCACTGGTTCGCGTCGACGCCGTAGGCGGAGAAGCCCTTCTCGGCGGCGGCCTCCATGATGCCGCCGTTCGAGGCGGCGCCCACGGCGAACACCTGATCGACGCCGCTCGAGGCGAAGGCGAGGGCCTGCTCCTTGCCGCGGGCCGGGTCTGCGAACGGGTTGTCGCCGCCGATGACCTGCGGGGCCACCGTGTCGACGTCGGCGTTCACGCTCTTGGCGCCCTCGGCGAACCCGTCGGAGTACTTCTGCAGCAGTTCGTTGTCGACCGAGATGACCGAGCCGACCTTGTTCGCCTCGGTGAGCAGCCCGGCCTCCATGCCGAGCAGGTACGACGGCTCCTGCTCGCGGAAGGTCGCCTGGTACAGGTTGTCGGGTGCGCCGTCGACGAAGGTGTCGATGAGCACGAAGTTCTGCTGCGGGTTCTGCTCCGCGAGCTCCTTGGCGACGTCGCCGAACTGGAACCCGAGCATCACGACGACCTCGGGGGCCTCCGCGATGGCGGCCTCGAGGTTCGAGCGCCGCGTCGCGTCGTCCTTCGACTCGAAGGTCTTCGCGGTGCCCTCGAACTCCTCGGCGACCGACTCGATGCCGATCTTGCCCGACTTCAGGAACTCGTTCTGGCCGATCGGGTCGCTGGTGATGTAGATGAAGCTGGGGCCGTCGGCGGCCGCCTCTTCGGTGTCGCCGCCACCCGAGCACGAGGTGAGGAGCAGGGCGGCCGAGGCCGCGCCCGCGACGAGTGCCGCGCGAGCGCGGCGCTTGGTGAAGAACATGGGTGTTCCTTTCGAACGGAAGGGGTTGGTGATGAGCTTACGAGCGGAGCGCTTCGAGCGACACGTCTGCGAGCGTCTCGTCCCGGCTGAGACGGATCACGCGGCGCTCGGTGACGATCGCCGTGATGAGCTCGTGCGGGGTGACGTCGAACGCGGGGTTCACGGCGTCGATGCCTGCGGGGGCCGTGCGGGTGCCGCCGAAACCGGCGACCTCGTCGACGCCGCGATCCTCGATCTCGATGTCGGCGCCGCTCGCGGTGCGCATGTCGATCGTCGACTCGGGGGCGACCACGATGAAGGGCACGCCCGCATGCCGCGCGGCGAGGGCGAGCGAGAACGAGCCGACCTTGTTGGCGGTGTCGCCGTTGGCGGCGATGCGGTCGGCGCCGATGAACACGGCGTCCGCGATCCCGCGCGACAGCAGGAAGGGGCCGGCGGAATCGATCAGCAGACGGAACGGCGCCTCCATGCGCTGCAGCTCCCAGGCGGTGAGCCGCGCGCCCTGCAGCAGCGGGCGCGTCTCGAGCGGCAGCGCCTCGACGAGCGAGCCCTGCTCGAGGAGCGTCTGGATCACGCCGAGGGCCGTGCCGCGCTCGACGGTGGCCAGGCTGCCCGTGTTGCAGATGGTCATCACGCTCACGCGATCCTGCCCGGCCAGCTCGCGGGTCAGATCGGCGCCGCGCAGGCCCATGGAGATGCACGCCGCGATGTCCTCATCGCGGATGCGGATCGCCTCGTCGAGCACGGCGGCGGCCCCCTCGTCGAGGCGCGTGAGGGCGCGGTCGACGCCCCAGGAGAGGTTCACCGCGGTCGGCCGGGCTTCGCGCAGCACGGCGGCCTGGCGGCGCACCTCGTCGCGGTCGAGCTCGTCCTCGCCGCGCGACGCCTGCACCGACGCCGCGATGAGCGCGACCCCGAACGCCCCGGCGACCCCGAGCGCCGGGGCTCCGCGCACCGCGAGGCGCTGGATGTCGTCGATCAGCTCGGGCAGCTCGGTGATGCGGCGTACCTCGACCCGCTGGGGGAGCAGCGTCTGATCGATCAGTTCGATGGCCCCGTCGACCCAGTCGATCGTGCGCAAGCGGTGCTCCTTCTTCGTGACAGTGTCGCCGCAGGGGTCGGTGCGTGTCGGGGAGTGCCGGCACCCCCACCCCGGGCTGCGATATCGCAGCTCTCAGAATACCCGACGCGAGCGCCCCGCCGGTCCCGCTGTGGGAGTTCCACAAGCGGTTCCCGGTCGGCGGCGTCGCGCTTCGTTGCCCGACCGTACACGCATCGTTCACGGATCGATATGCGTGTCGCATCGCGCACGGCTGCGGGGGCGGCGTAGCGTGTGACGCATCGGGCAGGGTGCCCGATCGAGGAGGCCGGTCGGTCACCACCTCGGAGCCACTGGCCAACTCGCTGAGTCGGGGCCCTGCCCCGGTGCAGAGGAGCCATCGTGGCTGAGATCCATCACTCCGCAACACCCTCTCCGGCCGTCATCGAGCCGGATGCTCCCTCGTCGACGACCGATCGGACCGCAGCGCTCGGGTCGTCGAGCTCGACCGATCCGATCGGCGGCACCCTGCAGCAGCTGCGCACCTACGTGCTCGACACGTCCGTGCTGCTGAGCGACCCGGCCGCGCTCTTCCGCTTCGCCGAGCACTCGGTCGTGCTGCCCGTCGTCGTCGTGATGGAACTGGAGAAGAAGCGCCACGACCCCGAACTCGGGTACTTCGCCCGGCGCGCGCTGCGCATCCTCGACGAGCTGCGGGGCCGGCACCTCAGGCTCGACATCCCCGTGCCCGTCGGCGACGCGGGCGGTACGGTGCGGGTGGAGCTCAACCACACGAGTCTCGACGGGCTTCCGAGCGGCATGCGGCTCGGCGACAACGACACCAGGATTCTCGCGGTGGCCCAGAACCTCGCCTCCGACGGTCTCGACGTGACGGTGATCTCGAAGGATCTGCCGATGCGCCTGAAGGCGGCCGCGCTGGGCCTCGGCTCCGAGGAGTACCGGGCCGAGCTCGCCCGCGACGACGCGTACACGGGCGTCGCCTCCGTGCCGCTCGACGAGGAGCAGATGCGGGTGCTGTGGGAGGACGAGCGCCTCGACGATGTGGAGGCCGCGGCCGGCCTGCCCTTCGGGACGGGCCTCGTGCTCACGTCGCCCCGGGGATCCGCTCTCGGCCGCGTCGACGGCGATCGCTCCCTGCACGTGGTGCGCGGCGACCGGGAGGTGTTCGGGGTGACGGGTCGCAGCGCCGAGCAGCGCCTCGCGATCGACCTGCTGCTCGACCCGCAGGTCGGCATCGTCTCGCTCGGCGGGAGCGCGGGAACGGGCAAGTCGGCGCTCGCGCTCGCCGCGGGGCTCGAGGCGGTGCTCGAGCGGCGCCAGCACCGCAGGGTGATGGTGTTCCGCCCGCTCTACGCCGTGGGCGGGCAGGATCTCGGGTACCTGCCGGGCGACCACCAGGAGAAGATGAACCCCTGGGCGCAGGCCGTCTTCGACACGCTCGGCTCGATCGTGTCGCAGAACGTGCTCGACGAGGTCGTGGCGCGCGATCTCGTGGAGGTGCTGCCGCTCACGCACATCCGCGGCCGCTCGCTGCACGACGCGTTCGTGATCGTCGACGAGGCGCAGTCGCTCGAGCGGGGCGTGCTGCTGACGATGCTCAGCCGCATCGGTCAGAACTCGCGCGTCGTGCTCACCCACGACGTCGCGCAGCGCGACAACCTCCGCGTCGGCCGCTACGACGGCATCGCGGCGGTCATCGAGAAGCTGAAGGGGCACCGCCTCTTCGGCCACGTGACGCTGACGCGGTCGGAGCGGAGCGAGATCGCGGCGCTCGTCACGGACCTGCTCGACACTCCGTAGCGCGCCGGCCGGCCGGGCGGGCGGGTGCGGGCTTCGACCGCCCGCCCGATCCGCCCGATCCGTTCGCTCAGCCCGCGGGTTCCGGCGGCGCGCCCCCGTGCCCGCCCGCCGCGCCCGTCCGGGGCTGCGCGACGGCGGCGATCCGCTGCTCGACGAGGGGCCAGAAGGCGTCGGCCCAGACCTCGTACCCGCGATCGTTCGGGTGGAAGGCGTCGGCGGCGAACTCGGTGAGCACGCCGTGCACCCCGCGCTCCCGCGTCGCGGCGTGCAGCGGGACGACGCGCATGCCCCGGCAGGCGGCGATGGCGCGGATTATGCGATTCGCCTCGCGCACCTTCCGCTCGTTCCACGGCAGGTGGAAGCAGGGGAGCTCGCCGACGATGGTGTGGGCGGGCAGCGCCCCGAGAATCCGCGTCATGTTGCGGTGGAAGCGCACCGGGTTCCAGTCGGCGATGTCGTTCGCGCCGATGTCGACCGTCACGAGTTCGGGCCCGCGGGCGAGCACCTTCTCGGCTTTCGGGAGCTGATCGCGCACGCACAGCGCGGTCGTCGCCCCCGACACCGCGAGATTGACGACCTTCACGTGCCTCCCGGTGCGCGCCTCGATGCGGTCGAGCAGCTGCCCGACGTAGCTGCGACCGGGCACGGAGGCGCCGATGCCCTGCGCCGTGGAATCACCGAGCGCGAGGTACCCGAAGGTGCCCGGCTGCTTGCGGCGCTCCCGCCACCACGCGGCGGTCACCGGCTGCATCTCCGCGAGCTCCATGAGCGGCCGGTTCACGCGCTCGTGCACGTCGTGCCAGCCGAACGACCGCGCGAGCGAGGCCGCGGCTGAGAGCGCGAGCGCGCGCACGCCGTCGCGGGGAACCCCGGCGGGCATCACGGGTTCGGCCCGGTGGGTGCGGCGTCGGCGCCCGCGGCTGGATCGTGCTGCCCGCCGTTCTCGCCCCGGCGCAGCTCGGCCGCGTACGCGCGCACCGATCGCTGATACTGGGGCAGGGAGGGGGCGATCGCCTCGAGCGCGACGGCGAGGCCCGCGCCGGGCCGTCCGGCCGAGTGCAGGGCGAGTGCGAGGAACGCGGCGCGCGCGGCGCCGAGCGCGGGGTCGCCGCTGCTCGCCTCGAGCGTCGTCACGGCCTCCTCGGCGCGGCCGAGGTTGCGCAGCGTCGATGCGTACTGGATGTCGAGCTCGGCGCGCGCGCGGCCGGAGAGGCCGAGTGCGATGGCGCGCTCGTACTGCTCCGCGGCGGCGGCTTCGGATCCGGCCGAATCGTAGGCGCCCCCGAGCTCGAACGGTCCGCGCGGGTCATCGTGCGGCAGCTCGGCGGCGAGCGCCGCGATGCGCGCGACGGTCTGCGCAGGGGTGCTCAGCGGGTCGTTCCAGGCGTCGTCGACGCGTGCTTGCCAGTCTGGGGCGGGAGAGGTCATGGCTCGATCCTAGGGAGCGGCGCGGCCGACGTCGCACCGGCCGCGCCGATCGCGCCGGCTCCGCCGGGCGAACGACGTCGGGCCCGGGATCGGCGCACTGCGATCCCGGGCCCGACGGGCGTGCTCGAGCGCGCTACTTGGCGACGCCCGGGTGGGTCATCGACAGCAGATCGAGCGCCTGGTCGAGGGCCTCCTCCGAGACCTCGCCGCGCTCCACGTAGCCGAGGTCGACAACGGCCTCGCGCACCGTGATGCCCTTCTTGACCGAGTGCTTCGCGATCTTCGCGGCCGCCTCGTACCCGATGAGCCGGTTGAGGGGCGTCACGGTGGAGGGGCTCATGCCCGCGAGGGCGGCCGCGCGCTCGAGGTTCGCCTCGAGCCCGGCGATCGTCTTATCGGCGAGCACCGTCGAGGCGTTCGCGAGCAGGCGGATCGATTCGAGCAGCGCGGTGCCCATAACGGGGATCTGCACGTTGAGCTCGAATGCGCCCGAGGCGCCGGCCCAGGCGATCGTCGCGTCGTTGCCGATGACGCGCGCGCACACCATGAGCACGGCCTCGGGGATGACCGGGTTGACCTTGCCGGGCATGATCGACGAGCCGGGCTGCAGGTCGGGGATGTGGAGTTCGGCGAGACCGGTGTTCGGGCCCGACCCCATCCAGCGGATGTCGTTGTTGATCTTGGTGAGCGACACCGCGATGGTGCGGAGCGCGCCGGAGGCCTCGACGAGCCCGTCGCGATTGGCCTGCGCCTCGAAGTGGTTGCGCGCCTCGGTGATGGGCAGCCCGCTCGACTGCGCGATCTCGGCGATGACCTTCTCGGGGAAGCCGAGCGGCGTGTTGATGCCGGTGCCCACGGCGGTGCCGCCCTGCGGCACCTCGGCGACGCGGGGGAGCGCAGCGTCGATGCGCTCGATGCCGTAGCGGATCTGCGCGGCGAAACCGCCGAACTCCTGGCCGAGGGTGACGGGGGTGGCGTCCATGAGGTGCGTGCGGCCCGACTTGACCGCCGTCTTCCAGAGCTCGGCCTTCGTCTCGAACGCCTCGGCGAGGTGGGCGAGCGCCGGCTTCAGCTGCTCGATGAGCGCGCCGGTCACGGCGATGTGCACCGAGGTGGGGAAGACGTCGTTCGACGACTGCGAGGCGTTGACGTGGTCGTTCGGGTGCACGGGCGCGCCGAGGTGGCGGGTGGCGAGCGTCGCGAGCACCTCGTTCATGTTCATGTTCGAGGAGGTGCCCGAGCCGGTCTGGTAGGTGTCGACGGGGAACATGTCGTGGTGGTCGCCCGCGATGACCTCATCGGCCGCCGCCACGATGGCCTGCGCCACCGGAGCGTCGAGGATGCCGAGGTCGCCGTTCGCGATGGCCGCCGCTCGCTTGATGCGCGCGAGCGCGACGATCTGCGCGGGCTCGAGCCCCGAGCCCGAGATGGGGAAGTTCTCGACGGCGCGCTGCGTCTGGGCGGCGTACAGGGCGTGCTGCGGCACTCGCACCTCGCCCATCGTGTCGTGCTCGATGCGGTACTCGGTCTCCGCGCCCGTGGCGCTGCGATCTTCGGTCACAATCATCCTTCGTTTCGTGGATACTGCTCGTGGGTCGGAGAGGTTCGTGGCGGAGCCGTGCGCTCAGGCGGCGACCGGCGCGGCTGCGGCGATGTCGAGGTGGCCGACGGCGCTCACGGCGACGGCGCGGCCCTCGGAGAGCCGGTACTGGCAGCCGACGATGCCGAGCCGGCCTGCGGCGACGGCGTCGCTGATGATGCGCGAGCTGCGCAGCAGCTGGTTCACGGTGGCGGCGAGGTGCACCCGGCCGACGGCGTCGGGGTCGATGGACGCCGCGTCGACGTACGGGGTGTCGCGGTGCTCGCGCAGCCAGAGCTCCTGCACGGAGGGCAGGATCGGCGCGAGGGTGTTCTCGACCGCCGTCGGCACGGCGGCGGGATCCTGCTCCATCTGCCCGATGGCCGCGGCGACCGCGCCGCAGGAGTCGTGGGCGAGCACGACGATCACGGCGACGCCGAGGTTCGCGACGGCGTACTCCATGGATGCGGTGATCGACTCCGCGACGACGTGCCCCATGTTGCGGGCGATGAAGAGGTCGCCGAGGCCGGCGTCGAAGATGATCTCGGCGGCGAGGCGGGAGTCCGAGCAGCCGAAGAGCGCGGCATCGGGATCCTGCCCCTTCGTCAGCTCGTGGCGTCGCTCGACGTCCTGCCGCGGGTGCTGCGGCCCCCCGTCGATGAATCGCTGGTTTCCGGCGACGAGTGCGTCCCACGCCTGCTGCGGCGTGACTCTGGGGGCGGTCATGCGGTTCCCTTCGGTTCGGAGAGTGATTCGGCGACCTCGGTCGCGAGCATGCGGAGCGTCGCCGGCGAATCGGTGCCGTAGACGAGGATCGTGTCGTCGCCGTGCTGCGCCTGCAGCGCGAAGAGCACGTTCGTGCTGTCGGGGTCGCGGTCACTGTGATCGTAGGCGATCCAGTCGAGGCCTCCCAGGGTCTCGCTGCCGGTCGGGGCCTGCTGCTCGAGCTGCTGGGAGATCCAGACGTCGTCGACGGCGGCGCCGTCGGGGGTGAACGCCTGCGCCACCGCGGCGTACGCCTCGACACCCGTCGCCTCGTCGACCGTCGTGTAGTTGATCTGCCACGCGGTCACCCCGTCGCCGCCGCGCAGCTCGGCCTGCTTCGCCTTCCAGGCGTCGGGCACCTCGGGTGCGGCCAGCTCTCGCCCGGCGCTCGGTGCGGCGTCGGCGGCGAGCGACGCGACGTTCACCTCGTGCTCGGCGAAACCGCCGGTGCCGCGGGGCACCATGAGGAAGATGACGAGCACGAGCCCGAGGCTCACGAGCAGGGAGAAGACGAGATTGTTGACCGTCTTGCGCTCGCGGTAGAGCCGGCTGTCGCGGGCCTTGCGCGTCGCGGTCTCCTGCGGGGTCTCAGGCCTGCCGAGCTCGGCGACGATCGCCGGCGCCTTGCGCTGCTTCGCCATCGCTTACGCGTCACCCCCGACGGAGCCCTCGCCGACGCTCTTGCGCGCCGACTCGAGCCGCTTGCGCGCCCCGAGCAGCCACTCCTCGCAGCGCGACGCGAGCGCCTCCCCGCGCTCCCAGAGCATCAGCGATTCCTCGAGGGTCGCTCCGCCCTGCTCGAGGCGGCCGACCACCTGAATGAGCTCGTCGCGCGCCTCCTCGTACGAGAGGGAGGCGGGATCCGGAACCACCGTATCTGCCATGCCGACCAGTCTACCCGCCGCCGCCGACGCGAATGCCGGGTGCCGGAGCGGCCCCTCGGGGCCGGTCGCGGGCCGGATCGGAGCCGGATCGGGCCGGATCGGGCGGGAGCCGGCAGGCGCCGGCCCGCGCCGGCCCGCCGAAGCCCCGATCCCGCGTCAGCCGCCCGACACGGTCGTCGCCCGCCCCGGTTCGTCGACCGCCTCCCGCGTCGCCGCCCGCTTGCCGAGCTTCGCCCAGGAGGAGCGGATCATGCGCTGGATCGAGCTGTCGAGGGCGACCGCGATGATCAGCGTCGCGCCGACCAGGATGGTCTGGAGGAACGGCGACGCCTGCATGAAGACGAGGCCCGCCCGCAGCACGCGGAAGAAGAGGAGACCGGCGACGACGCCGCTGATGCGCCCGACGCCGCCCTCGAACGCGACGCCGCCGAGCAGCACCACCGTGAGCACCTCGAGCTCGAGGCCCGAGCCGATGTTCGGGTTGGCCGACTGCACCTTCGCCGAGAGGAAGAGGCCGGCGAGGGCCGCGAACGCGCCGGTCGCGACGAAGAGCAGGAAGCGGGAGCGCTGCACGTCGACGCCCATGAGCCGGGCGGCCCGCTCGTTGCCGCCGATCGCCTTGACCGACTTGCCGAACGCGGTGTGGTTGAGCACGTACCAGCCGAGGGCGATGACCGCGATGAGCGCGACGATCTGGATCGGCACGGGGCCCACCTTCAGGGTGCCGATGGCACGGAACGCCTCGGGCAGCTCCGCGCGCGGAATGGTGCGTCCGTCGGAGAGCAGCAGCGCCAGGCCGCCCCACACGCTGAGGGCGCCCAGCGTCACGACGAAGGAGTTCAGCCGGAGGTAGGCGACGAGGAACCCGTTCAGAGCCCCGGCGACGATGCCGGTGCCGATGGCCGCCGCGAATCCGAGCAGCGTCGATCCGGTCCCGCTCATCGCGAGGCCGCCGGTGATGGCTGCCGCCGAGGCGACCGAGCCGACCGAGAGGTCGATGGTGCCCGACATGATGAGGAACGCGGCGGGGATCGCGATGAGCCCGAGCTCCGCCGCCTGCAGCAGGATGCTCTGCCCGTTCGCGAAGGTGAAGAAGTTGGGCCGGAGGATGGAGAAGACGGCGACGAGCACGATGAGGGCGAGGAAGATGCCGTTCTTCGCGGCGAAGATCTTCAGGCGTTCTGCGTTCATGAGGGGTCCGTTCAGGCGCGGGTCGGCTCGGCGATGGCGAGGAGCGAGGTCAGGAGGTCTTCGTTGAAGGTGCTGGAGCGGGGGACGGGCTCGAGGCGGTCGCCGAGCACGGTGTAGGCGCGATCGCACATGCTCGCGATCTCGTCGGATTCGCTGGACGCGACGAGCACGGCGGCTCCGCGCGCCGCCGCGTCGCGCGTCGCCTCGACGATGTCGAGCTTCGCGCCGACGTCGACGCCCTGCGTCGGCTGGGCGAGGATCAGGAGGTCGGGCTGCGCGGGGTAGAGCCATCGGGCGAGCAGGTGCTTCTGCCGGTTGCCGCCCGAGAACTGCGAGACCTCGGCATCGCCGGAGGGGCCGCGAATGTCGAGCGCGGCGCGCGCCCGTTCGTAGACGTCGGCACCCGATCCCGCGGACACCCACCACCCCCGAGCTCCGCCCGTGGAGTGCCAGGGGAGCATCACGTTGTCGAGCGCGGTCTCGGAGGCGATGAGGCCCTCGGTATCGCGATCCGGCGGCACGAAGAAGACGCCGCGGCGGATCGCCTGCGCCGGGGAGCGGAACCGCGCGGAGGCGCCGCTCAGCGTGTACGGCTGCGCGGAGTCCGCGGCCCCCGCGAGGCGGGCCGCGATCTCGAACTGCTCGCCGCCGGCCATGCCGAAGAGGCCCACCACTTCACCGGCCCGGGCGCGCACGGCCCCGCCGGGAACGTCGACGGAGACGACCTCGGCGCCCGGGTCGACGTGCGTGAAGTCGAGCGATCTCAGGTCGGGCACGAGCGCGTCGGCGAGCCTGGCCGGGGTGAAGTCGGTCGCGGGCCCGTCGACGACGAGGCGGCCGCCCCGCAGCACCACGATGCGGGAGCACACCTCCATGATGTCGGGGAGGCGGTGCGAGACGTAGACCACGGCGATGCCGCGCGCCGCGAAGCCGCGGATGAGCTCGTGCAGGGCGTCGGTCTCGGCCCGCCCGAGGGCCGCGGTCGGCTCGTCGAGCAGCAGCACCTTCATCTCGCCCGACAGCATGCCGCGGGCGATGTCGACGAGCTGGCGCTCCCCGAGACCGAGGGCCTCCACGGGGATCTCGAGCGGAAGGTCGGCGCCCACCGCCGCGAGGGCGCTGCGCGCCTGCGCTCGGCGCTCGGCGGCCCTCGGGGTCGGTCGGGCGAGGAAGAGGTTCTCGAGCACCGTCATGTTCGGGGCGAGCGCGGGCTCCTGATGGATGACGGTCACGCCGTGCTGGGCTGCCTCGCGCGGCGTCAGGCGCTTCTCGATGCGCGCGCCGTCGATGCTGAACGCGCCGCTGCTCGCCCCGATCACCCCGGTGGTGACGTTGAAGAGCGTGCTCTTGCCCGCTCCGTTGTGGCCGAGCAGGCCCACGATCTCCCCGGGGGCGATCGCGAAGGTGATGTCCTCGAGTGCGCGCGTCGCGCCGAAGTCGACGGTCACTCCGGTGTACTCGAGTCGAGGGGTGGCGGCCATGCGGGGGTCCTCTCTGCGCCGCGAACGGATGCGTCGGGTCGCCCGGCGGCTGCCGGGCGACCCGGAGGTGCTACTGGTTCGCCAGCAGGAAGTCCTCGGCGTTCTCGCTCGTGACCTCGGTCACCGGAACGGACTGGTCTTCGACGGGGTCGCCCTCGGCGGCGTCGACGAGCATCTGCGCGTTCGCCTCGGCGAGCTGCCGGGCGGGCGCGATGTAGGCGTAGCGCCAGAACGAGTCCGGCTGCATGATGACCTCGAGCTCGGCGTCGGTGGCGTCGAGGTTGAGCAGCAGCATGCTGTCGTCGGTGGGGGAGACCCCGGAGTCGGTGAGCGCCTGGTAGGCGCCGAGCGCGGGATCGTTCGCGATGGCGAGCCAGACCTTCGTGTCGGGGGCGGCGTTGAGCTGGTTCTGCACCGCCGCGTAGCCGTCGTCGAGGCTCAGCACCTTGTGCTCGGTGATGTCGAGGTTCAGGTCCGCAGCCTCGAGCGCGCCGAGCATGCCCTGGCCGCGGAGGCGCCCGAGGTCGGTGTCGGGCCACCCGAGGAAGGCGACGTCGACCTCCTCGTCGCCGTAGGTCTCCGCGATCCACTCCGCGGCCTTCTCGCCGGCGAGCTTGCCGTCGGCCTCGTGGTCGAGGGTGACGGCGGCGGCGACGCCCTCCCAGGTGCTGCCGTAGCCGAGGATCGGGATGCCCGAGTCGGCGGCCTGCTGCGTCACCGCGACCATGGCGTCGGACTGCACGGGGTAGCCCATGATCGCCTTGATGTCGCCGCGCACGAGCCACGACTCCCAGTCCTGCACCTGCGTCTGCGCGTTCCACTTGGGGTCGTCGGTGACGAACTCGTAGCCGGCGTCGGTCACGATCGTCTCCATGAAGGGGAGCATGTCGTTCCAGATCTGGATGTCGAGGCCGGCGAAGCTCATGGCGACCGCCCCCTTCGATCCCGATTCGGAGGAGGGGTCGCCTCCGGAGGCGTCCGAGGAGCAGCCGGTGAGGGCGAGCGCGGCGGTCGCCGCGAGTGCGATGCCGCCGAACAGTGCGCGGGTGCGTTTCATGAGTTGACTCCTTCGTCGGGGTGCTCGGGGGCTCCGCTGCCTCCGGTGCCGAGCCGACCCTGGCTCGTAGCGTCACCATAAGACCACGGTGGCGCTCCAAAAGTCAACGCTTCGATTGTTTCATTTATATTTCGACACCGAAGAGCGATATTTGTTTGTGGATCGTGAATCCGCTGGGCTACGGTGGTGCCGACCGGCGCGGACGCCATCGGGCGCGACCGGCCGCGACGAGCTGGAAGGACACACGCAATGGAGCGCAGAACCGGATACGTCTGGCACGAACGGTACGCATGGCACGACACGGGCACGCATGCCGGGATCTACCCCTCCGGGGGATTCGTGCAGCCCTACCGCAATTTCGAGAGCCCCGAGTCGAAGGCGCGCCTCGCGGGGCTCGTCGAGGTGTCGGGCCTGCTCGACTCGCTCGTGCGCATCCCAGCGCGGGAGGTCTCGGCCGAGGACCTGCTGCGCGTCCACACCGCCGAGCACGTCGAGCGGATCCGCGAGCAGTCCGAGCACGCGGGCGGCGACGCGGGCGACGGCTTCTCGCCGTTCGGGCGCGGCGGGTACGACCTCGCGCGGCTCGCCGCGGGCGGCACGCTCGCGGCGGCCGAGGCGGTGCTCGACGGCGTCGTCGACAACGCGTACGCGCTCGTGCGCCCGCCCGGGCACCACGCCGAGCCCGATCAGGGGCGCGGCTACTGCCTGTTCGCGAACATCCCCGTCGCGATCGAGGCGCTGCGCGCTGCGGGGCGCGTGCGCCGCGTCGCGATCTTCGACTACGACGTCCACCACGGCAACGGCGCGCAGAAGATCTACTGGGACGACCCCGACGTACTCACCATCTCCGTGCACCAGGATCGCCTCTTCCCCGTCGACAGCGGCCTCGTCGACGAGCAGGGCGCGGGAGCGGGCGCCGGGACGAACATCAACGTGCCCCTCCCCGCCGGCTCGGGCGACGGGGCGTACTGGTCGACCGTCGACGAGGTCGCCCGCCCGGCGATCACCGCGTTCGCGCCCGACCTGATCCTCGTCTCGAGCGGATTCGACCCCTCGGCGCTCGACCCGCTCGGGCGGATGAGCGTCACTTCCGAGGGCTTCCGCGGCATCGCCGAGCGGCTGCTCGACATCGCCGACGAGGCGTGCGACGGCCGGATCGTCTTCTCGCACGAGGGCGGGTACTCGGCGGTGCACGTGCCGTTCTGCGGCGTCGCCGTGCTCGAGGCGCTGAGCGGCGTGCGCACCGGCGTCGAGGATCCCTTCGCCCTCTCGATCGGCGATTCCCCCACGCGGGAGCTCACCGACTGGCAGACCGACGTGATCGACCGATCGGCCGAGCTCGCCCGCGCCCTCGGGCTCGTCGCCCGGCGCGCCGGCGACTGATCGGCGGAGCGCAGGCGCCCGCGCGCAGAACGGGCGGGCGCCTGCGCGTCACCGCCCGTTCAGCAGCGGGAAGATCGGCCGGTGCGTGTGCACCGAGTCGTAGAGGAACGTCTCGATGTGCGAGACGCCGCGGATCTCGCGGATCTGCCGGTTGATGAGCGTGAAGAGTTCGGCGGGCGTCGTCGCGTAGACCTCGACCAGAATGCTGAACCGCCCCGATCCGAGCACGACGTAGCGCACCCCGTCGACGGCCGCGATGCGGTCGGCCACCGCGTCGATGTCGCCCGACACCTCGATCTGCAGGCTCGCGATGCTGGTCAGGCCGACCGCGTTCGGGCTCGTCACGCCGAGCACCCGCACCACGCCGCGCTCCTGCAACCGCTTCACCCGCGCACGCGCACCGCCGGGGGTCAGCCCCACCTCGTTGGCGAGGTCGGAGTAGCTCATGCGTCCGTCGCGCTCGAGCAGCACGATCAGCCGCTCGTCGAGCTCGTCGAGCACGCCGAACGGCTCGGGGGCCTCGGGCGTTCGGGCTCCGTCATCGGTGCCGGGCTTCCGTGCTTTCGCCATGCCCAGCAGTATGGCACGCACCGGCGCCCGGCGCCCATGCGCCCCCGCGCCCCGCGCTACCGGGGTTCGACCGCCACCGCGTCGAGCGACCCGTCGGCGAGCGAGAGCCGGATCGCGGTGCCCGCCGGGGCCTCCGCCGGATCGCGCAGCACGGCGCCGGGCGCCCCCGAGCCGTACACGATCTGCGCGATCGCGTACCCGCGCTCCAGGGTGGCGCGCGGCGAGAGCGCGTTCAACCGGCCCCGCGCCTCCACGAGCGCCCGCCGACGATCCTCGACGGCGCGGTCGGCGAGCTCGGCGCCGCGGGCGACCCACCGCACGAGCTCCTCCGCCCGCTCGTCGACGAGGCGAACCGGGGCCGCGAGCACGGGGCGGCCGCGCAGCTGCGCGATGCGATCGGTCTCGTGGGCGAGCATCTGGCCGAGCCGGGTCGTCAGCCGGGCGCGCGCCTGGTCGAGCCCCGCCAGCTCCTCGCCGACGTCGGGCACCACGCGCTTCGCCGCGTCCGTCGGCGTCGAAGCGCGCAGATCGGCGACCTCGTCGAGCAGCGGGCGATCCGCCTCGTGCCCGATCGCGCTCACGATCGGCGTGGAGGCCGCGCTCGCCGCGCGCACCACGCGCTCGTCACTGAAGGGGAGGAGGTTCTGGAAGTCGCCGCCGCCGCGCGCGACGACGATCACGTCGACCTCGGGGTCGCGGTCGAGCGCCTCGATGGCGGCCGTCACCTCGGCGGCCGCGCGATCCCCCTGCACCGCGGCGTAGCGGATCGTGAACTGCACGCCCGGCCAGCGCAGCGTCGCATTGCGCACGACATCCTTCTCGGCGTCGGAATCGCGCCCCGTGACCAGCCCGATGCGGCCCGGCAGGAAGGGCAGTCGCCGCTTGCGATCCGCGTCGAAGAGGCCCTCCGCCTGCAGCTGCCGGCGCAGCCGCTCGAGTCGTTCGAGCAGTTCGCCGATGCCGACGTGCGAGATGTCGAGCACCTGCACCGTGAGCGATCCGCCCTTCACCCAGAAGTTCGGCTTCACGAGCGCCACCACGCGGTCGCCCTGCGCGAAGTCGCTCGTCAGCCGCTGCGCGACCGACCGCCACACCGTGAAGCTGATCGTGGCGTCCTGCTGCAGGTCGCGGAGCTTGCCGTAGACGTGGCCGCCGCGCACCTGCCACTGCGTGACCTCGCCCTCGATCCACACCTGGCCGAGGCGGTCGATCCACGCGGCGATCTTCTCGCTCATCTCCGCGACCGGCCACGGGGAGTCGCGGGTCGCCGGGCCCGCCGATGCTGCGTCTGCCATGCGTCCAGCCTAGCCAGCCCGCGGCGGGCGCTCCGCGGGCTGGCCGCCGCACCCCGGATCCCCGCAGATGGCGGCGGTAGAATCGGGCGCATGAACGACACCCAGGTGCGAGATCAGCGCACGATCGGCGCACCCGTGGTGACGCTGGCGATGCCCCGGCTGCGCCGGCAGGCGGGGCGTCTGCGCGATCTCCCGGTGGCGGGGGCGAAGAAGGTCATCCTCGCGGCCCCCCGCGGGTACTGCGCCGGTGTGGACCGCGCGGTCGTCGCCGTCGAGAAGGCACTGGTGCGCTACGGCGCCCCCGTCTACGTGCGCAAGCAGATCGTGCACAACGTGCACGTCGTGCGCACGCTCGAGCAGATGGGCGCGATCTTCGTGGAGGAGGTCGACGAGGTGCCGCCGGGCGCGCACGTCGTCTTCTCGGCGCACGGCGTCTCGCCCGCGGTCGTCGACGAGGCCGCGGTGCGCGGGCTGCACGCGATCGACGCGACCTGCCCGCTCGTCACCAAGGTGCACCGCGAAGCGGTGCGCTTCGCGAAGCAGGACCTCGACATCCTGCTCATCGGCCACACCGGCCACGAAGAGGTCGAGGGAACGGCGGGCGAGGCCCCCGACCGCATCACCATCGTGAACTCGCCCGACGACGTCGACGGCCTCGAGGTGCGCGACCCCGACCGCCTCGTCTGGCTGTCGCAGACCACCCTCTCCGTCGACGAGACCATGGAGACCGTGCGCCGCCTGCGCGAGCGGTTCCCGAACCTCCAGGACCCGCCGAGCGACGACATCTGCTACGCGACGCAGAACCGCCAGGTCGCCGTCAAGCAGATCGCCCCGCAGACCGACCTCGTCATCGTCGTCGGCTCCGCGAACTCGTCGAACTCGGTGCGCCTGAAGGAAGTCGCGCTCGAGTACGGCGCACGCGCCGCGCACCGCGTCGACTTCGCGAGCGAGGTGCGGCAGGAGTGGCTCGACGGCGTGCGCACGATCGGCGTGACGAGCGGGGCCTCGGTGCCCGAGGTGCTCGTGCAGGAGCTGCTCGACGACCTCGCCGACGCCGGCTACGGCGACGTCGAGGCCGCCGTCACCGCGGAGGAGGACCTGGTGTTCTCGCTGCCGAAGGAGCTGCGGCAGGATGCCGCGGGCAATCGCGACGCCCGCGCACTGGGCGGTCGCGCGCGCTGAGGCCGCGTTCCCGTGCCGCGCGCAGGGCGGGTCGGGGTGCGGGCGGTGCGGTGCGAGTAGCGGTGCGGGAGCGCCCGATTCCCGATCGAGCGCTCGCGCGCGCCGTCAGGGCTGGCTCATCTCCGACAGCGAGTCGAGCAGCTTCTGCATCGCGGTCGGATCCGAGGCCGCACTCATCAGCTCGGGAACGTTGAGCAGCACCACCGTGGTCACGATGATCGTGCCGACGACGACGATCGCGCCCGCGGTGAGCGGCACCCAGAACGCGAGTTTGCGGGCGCGCATCCGCTGGATCGAGAAGATGAGGCTCACCGCGAAGACCGCGAAGATCGCGATCGCCGTCACGGTGCCGACAGTGCCGACCCACGCGGGCACGGTGAAGCCGTCGATCTCGAACGCGGAGCCCATGAGGGAGAAGCTCGCCGGGAGGCTCATCATCGATCCCGCGAAGTTCAGCGACCCGAACATGCCCAGAACGAGCAGGATGATCGTGATCACGCGATCCGCAGTGCGCGGCTTCCGCTGCGGCGCCCCGTACCCGTTCTGCGCAGCCGAGGGCTCGGCCGCCCGAGGCGGCATCGACTCGCGCGGAGCCTGAGGCGCGGCGGCGCGGTACGGCTCGGGATCGCGCGACCCCGCCGCCGATCCCGACCCCGACCCCGGAGCGGCTGCCGACGGCGCCGACGCGGGAGCCGACCCGTCGCCCCGCGCGCCCAGATTGTGCGGCACCCCGGTCACGGGCGACCCCGAGCGGCCGCCCGCGGGCGCCGACTCGTTCGCGCGCGCGCCGTCGCTCGTCTCGGGCGTCCACTCCCAGCCCTCGGGAGCGAGCTCGCCGTAGGCCGGGCGCGGGCGTTCCGCGGGCTGCGCCTGCGGTGCGTCGTCGCTGGAGAGAGCCACTACGCGCTCACCGACTTCCCGGCGGAGCCGAGCTGCTCGGCGGCGACCGCGACTCGGGCCGCCATCGCCGACTCCGTGACCTTGCCCCAGGCGCGGGGGTCGTACTGCTTCTTGTTGCCGACCTCGCCGTCGATCTTGAGCACGCCGTCGTAGTTCGTGAAGATGTAGCCCGCGAGTGCGCGCGTGAAGGCGTACTGCGTATCGGTATCGATGTTCATCTTGATGACGCCGTTGCGCACCGCCTCGGCGATCTCCTCGGCGGAGGAGCCCGATCCGCCGTGGAAGACGAGATCGAGCGGCTTCTCGCCGGTGCCGTACTTCGCCTGCAGGCCCTGCTGGATCTCCGCGAGCAGCTCGGGCCGCAGCGACACCCCGCCCGGCTTGTACACGCCGTGCACGTTGCCGAAGGTGAGCGCCGTGAGATACCGACCCCGATCGCCGAGACCGAGCGCCTCGACCGTCGCCACCGCGTCGTCGAGCGTCGTGTACAGCTGATCGTTGATCTCGTGGCTGACGCCGTCCTCCTCGCCGCCGACGACGCCGATCTCGACCTCGAGCACGACGTTCATCGCCGCGAGCCGGGGGAGCAGCTCCTGGGCGATCTCGAGGTTCTCGGGCAGGGGCACCGCCGAGCCGTCCCACATGTGCGACTGGAAGTAGGGGAGGCCGCCCTCGGCGACGCGCGCCTCGCTCGCCGCGACCAGAGGCAGCAGGAAGTCGTCGAGTGCGTTCTTCGGGCAGTGGTCCGTGTGCAGCGCCACCGTCACGTCGTACGCCTTCGCGACCTCCTCCGCGTACTTCGCGAACGCGATCGCGCCGCCCGCGCGGTTCTTGACCGTGTGCCCCGCGAGGTAGTCGGAGCCGCCCGTCGTCACCTGGATGATCCCGTCCGATCCCGACTCCGCGAAGCCCTGCAGGGCGGCGTTCAGGGTCTGCGAGCTCGACACGTTGACCGCGGGGAACGCGAACGCTCCGGTCTTCGCGGCGTCGAGCATGGCGGCGTACTGTTCCGGTGTTGCGACGGGCATGTGCGCTCCTTGACTTCGTTGGGGTCCGCTTCGTCGCACCAGTCTACGCGGTAGGCTTGCAGGCATGACTGAACCGGATTCGCTGGGCGAATGGCAGCCCGATCGCAACCTCGCAATGGAGCTCGTACGCGCTACTGAGGCGGCGGCGATGCGCTCGACGCCGTGGATCGGCCGCGGCGACAAGCTCGCAGCGGATGGCGCAGCGGTCGACGCGATGCGCCGCTTCCTCTCGACCGTCAACATGCGCGGCACCGTCGTGATCGGCGAGGGCGAGAAGGACGACGCCCCCTGGCTCTACAACGGCGAGGTGGTCGGCAACGGCGAGGGCGCCGAGTGCGACGTCGCGGTCGACCCGATCGACGGCACCCGGCTCACCGCGGAGGGGCGCCCCGGCGCGCTCTCCGTCATCGCGGTCGCCGACCGCGGCAGCATGTACGACCCCTCGGCCGTCTTCTACATGGACAAGCTCGTGTGCGGCCCGATCGGGGTCGGCGTCGTCGACATTCGCCGCCCCATCGGCGAGAACATCCGCGCGCTCGCGCGGGCCAAGCGCGTCGATGTGTCGGACATCCGCGTCGCGGTGCTCGATCGCCCGCGCCACGAGCAGCTGATCTCCGAGATCCGCGCGGCCGGCGCGGGCACCCGACTGCTCATGGACGGCGATGTGGCCGGCGGCGTGAACGCGGCGCGCTGGGACTCGAACATCGACCTGTGCGTCGGCATCGGCGGCACCCCCGAGGGCATCATCACGGCCTGCGCCGTGAAGGCGCTGGGCGGCGTGATCCAGGGCCGGCTCTGGCCGAAGGACGACGAGGAGCGCCAGCGCGCCCTCGACGCCGGCCACGACCTCGACCGCGTGCTCGAGGCGAACGATCTCGTCGCGAGCGACAACTGCTACTTCGTCGCGACCGGCATCACCGACGCCGAGTTCGTCGACGGCGTGAAGCGCAACGGGCCGTTCGTGCGCGCGGAGAGCATCGTGATGCGCGCCCACTCGGGCACCATCCGCCACGTCACGAGCGACATGGACCCCAACCGCTGGTCTTAGCCCACCGCGGGCGCGCTCCGGCGTGCTCGTCGGCGTGCGTGCGCGCGGTTGTCGGCGTCGGCGCGTTCGGGTGCGCGCGTGCCCATTGGCGTGAAAGCGCGCGTGCGCGCCGCGGCTCGGCGAACTCTCGCCGACGCACCGCTTTCTCACCGATGCACCTGTGATTCCCGGGTGCTTCGGTGAATTCTCGGTGCAGCGGCGCCCGCGTCGTCGGGGTGCTCGGCTGCGCCTCGTTCGGGGTCGCGCCACTTCTCGCCGCAGCACCCCTTTCCGCCGCTGTACCCCTTTCTCACCGATGCACCTGTGATTCCCGGGTGGTTCGGTGAAAGAGGTGTGCATCGGCGCAGGGCGACGCAGGGCGGCGGCGACAGGCGGTGAGCGGAGCCGGGCGCCGTGCGGGCCCCGCGTCAGATGCGGAACGGCGCGTCGGTCGGGAAGTGCTTGCGGAGGCTGAGCCCCACGCCCTCCTCATCGTTCGACAGGGTGCGCTCGACGTGCGGCGCGACTCGGAGCGCGGGATCGGCGTTGCCCATCAAGACGCCGACACCGGCCGCTTCGAGCATCGGGACGTCGGCCTCGGTGTCGCCGAAGGCGATCACCTCGTGGGGTGCGATGCCGAGATGATCGCTCAACGCCCGGAGGGCTCCGTGCTTGCGCGACGTCGTGACTTCGAGCACGCGGGCGGAGAGGTGCGCGAACGCGCCCGGCAGCTCGCGGTCGATCGTCTCCTTGATCGGTGCGAGCGCCTCGGGCAGGCCGCGGAACATCAGCTTGAACACCGCATCGGCGGGGGCCCGGAGCGGCGATCCGTCGCCGACCGAGTCGGGCCAGATGGACGTGTTGCGCGCTTCGCGCAGCCCCCAGAACCCGAGGTCGCTCACGTGCCACTCCGTCGCGGTGTACACGCCGATGTGCACATCGGCGCCGTTCGCGGCGTCGAGCATGAGCGCGACGTCGGAACGCTCGAACGGGTGCTCCTCGAGCACGGTCAGCCCGCTGCCGGTGCGGACGTGCACCGTGCCGCCCCCGAATGCGATGTGGGAGGCGGCGACGCCGAGCTTGCGCTCGATGATCAGCGAAGCGTTGATGGCGCGCGCCGTCACGATCACCGGATGCACGCCCGTCGCAGCGACTCGGGCGACCTCCTGCTGCGTGAACGGCATGATCTGCTTGGCGCTGTCGATCAGCGTTCCGTCGATGTCGAGGGCCAGGAGCCGCAGCGGTGTCGTCGGGCGAGGGGAGGGAGCCGCACCGTGATGCGCGGCGCGCGAGAGCGCGTCAGAGGCCATGGTCTTACGCTAGCGCACGGCGTTGCGCCCGCGCGGCCGCACCCGCGTACTGCCGCCCGCGGCGTCAACGGGCGTTCACTCGTCGTCCCAGAATGCTTCACTGCCGTCGCGTTCCGCCCCGGGGAGGAGCTCGTCGATCGCGGTGGCCGCGCCCTGCGGCTCCAGCGTCTCGACCGCGCGGAGTCGCTTCTCGACGGCGCGGGTGCGGCGCCCCGCTTCGCTCACCGTGTTCTGCGCGGTGGCGAGCTGCTTGCCGAGCTTCTCCCAGACCTGCCCGTACTTCTGGAACTCGCCCTTGGCCGCGCTGAGCACCTGCCAGACCTCGGAGCTGCGTCGTTCGATGGCCAGCGTGCGGAACCCGAGTTGCAGGCTGTTGAGGAGTGACATCAGCACGGTCGGCCCGGCGACGGTGACGTGGAACTCCGACTGCAGCCTGCTCGTGAGGCCCGGGCGCCGGATGACCTCCGCGAACAGGCCCTCCGTGGGCAGGTACATGATGCCGAAGTCGGTCGTGTGCGGCGGCTCCAGGTACTTGTCGCGAATCAGCTTCGCCTGCGTGATGATGACGCGCTCCACCACCTTGCTCGCCGCCTCGACCGCGCTGCGGTCGCCGCCCTCCTGCGCCTCGAGGAGACGCTCGTAGTCCTCCTGGGGAAACTTGGAGTCGATCGGCAGCCACACCGTCTCGTGGTCGTCGCCGCGGCCGGGCAGCTTCACGGCGAACTCGACCCGCTCGGCGGAGCTCGGCCGCACGGCGACGTTCTCCGCGTACTGCTCGGGCGTCAGCATGTCTTCGAGCTGGCGGGCCAACTGCACCTCGCCCCAGCTGCCGCGATTCTTCACGTTGGTCAGCACGCGCTTCAGGCCGCCCACGTCGGAGGCGAGCGTCTGCATCTCGCCGAGCCCCTTCTGCACCTGTTCGAGCCGATCGCTGACCAGGCGGAACGATTCGCCGAGGCGGCGCTCGAGCGTGCCCTGCAGCTTCTCGTCGACGGTCTCGCGCATCTTCTCGAGCTTCGCCTCGTTGCCGAGTCGCAGCTTCTCGAGCTCCTCCCGCAGCACGGCCTGCAGCTCGGCCTGCTTCGCGACGTGCACCTCGCCGAGCGCCTGCACGCGGCGCGCGTTCTCGTCGAGCGACGCCTTCAAGCGCTGCTGCAGCTGCTCGCCGACCGCCACCCGCACCTGTTCGAGCTTCGCGTCGTTCGCGGCTCGGAGATCGTCGAAGCGGGCCTCGACGCTCGCGCGGAGGGTGTTCTGCGACGCGAGCGTCGCCTGCGCGCTCGTGTGCAGGCGATCCGTGATGCCCGAGAGCGACTGCCCGATCTCGGCGCGCTGCGCCGAGAGATCCTGCCGGATCTCGGCCGGGAGCGCGCGCAGGTCGCCGGAGGGGGACGTGGCGTCGACCCGGCGCCCCGTGCGCATCAGCACCACGATGAGCACGGCGATGAGGAGGAGCAGGTTGGCGCTCAGCAGCGCGATCGTCAGTGTGTTCATGGAGCACCGTGTTTCGAGGAGGAGTGGGTGTGCAGAAGTACCGTCTCACGCACCGCCGACATTCAGGGCGCAGGCACGACCTGATCATCGAAATCGATGCCGTCCGCGGCGAGCCGCACCTCGCCGAACACCCCGCTCGCTGCGACCTCTTCCAGAGTGCCGCGCGCCGCCGCTACCGACTCGGCGCTCGAATCGCGCAGATACACCGTCAGCTCCGGTTCGTCGCCGGTGAGCGACACGATGGTGCGATCGATCGACGGGATGCGCTCCCGCATGCTCAGCCCGGACCGCGTCGCCGCATCGGCGACGTCGGGGGCGGGCGATCCGGCCCGGATCGCGACCCAGAACAGGCCATCGCTCTCGGGCGCATGGACGCGGTACTCACCGCCGAGTTCGGGTGTCTCCGCGATGATGCGCACCGCGGCCTCCACGCCGCCGGCGCCCTGCGTGCGAACGGAGAGCTCGCCGCCCACGGCGACGTGCTCGACGACCGCGCCGCCCGGCACCTCGGTCAGCCGCTCGAGCGCGGCGGCCCGGGCCGCCTCGGCATCGGCGCCCGAGGCGCTCGACCCGCCCGCGGCATCCGAGCCGCCTGCTTCGCCGGACGCGCCGGCGGTGTCGAACGCGACCCGGGTGTCGATGCCGAGTCTCGCCCCCGCTGCGGCGAGTTCTGCGGCCGCGTCCGTCTCCGCAGCCGCAGTCGAGGAGGCGGAGACCGATATCGAGGCATCGGTCAGGGAGATGCGCCGGTGGTCGATGCGCGTCGCGAGCGCGAAGAGGCTCATGAGGTCGTCCATGCGCGCGCCTGGCGGCAGGATCGCTTCGACCGTGGTGCCGGCGCCTCCCTGTGCGCCGATGCGCTCCGCGGTGAGGGCGAGGCCGTCGTCTCCCGCGGCCTCGTGCAGCGCGGGCAGGATCGACCCGAGCGCCTCCTCGTCGGGCGCCGTGACGCGCACGGTGAGCTGCTTGGCGCCGGCACCATCGTGGCGAGCGGTGCGGTCGACCGAGAATCGCACCCCCGTCGCGTCGGGGAGCCGGTTCAGGGCGTCGACGGCGCCGGCGAAGCGCTCGAGGTCGGCGCGCGAGGCGCACGATCGTTCCGTGCGGAGCTCGACGGAGCCCTCGGCCGGTGCCTCGTCCGAGCCCTCGGAGCCCGATGCGTCGTCAGTGCCCTCGGAGGCCGGTGCGTCGTCCGTGCGAATGGTGAGGCCGTCGATGCGGGTCTCGGTCGCGCAGCTCGCATCGGCGATGCGACGCGCCTCGTCGACGGTGACGCCTCGCTCGACGACGATGGTCGCATCGTAGCGCGGGCTGCTGCTCGGCCAGTTGTTCTGGTAGCGCCAGTCGGCGGAGACGACGCCGTCGCTCGCCTCGAGCGTCGCCGCCCACTCGCGCTGGGTGAGGCCCCAGCTCGCGCACCCGCTCAGGAGCAGCACGACGGCCGCGAGCGCCCCGGCGCGACGCACTCGCGTCACCCGGGCCCCGCGAATGCCCGCAGCACGAGCGCCCGCAGCACGAGCGCCGTCGCCCGCGCCCCCGCGTACGCTCCCGCTCGCGCCTCCGCCCGTCACCCGCATACGACGAGCGTACTCGCGCCCGTCACAGCTTCAGGGGAATCGCCTTCAGCTGCTGAATGCGCACGCCCGTCTGCTTCGCGAGCGCGGGTACGGAGTCGACGCCGTGGCGCACGGCGGCGTCGGAGATGATCGCCGCGCACGCCTCCGCATCGGCCAGCGCGTCGTGGTGCGCGAACTCGCCGTACCCGGCCGCGGCGGCGGAGAGGGGGAGCCGGTGCGACGGAATCGCGTAGGTCTTGCGCGACACCTGCACGCTGCACAGGTACTTGAGGCGCGGCGTCGGCGTCACGGTCTCGGCGCACGCGGCGCGGATCACGCCCATGTCGAAGCTCGCATTGTGCGCGACGGCGACGTCGCCGCCGATGAACTCCCGCAGCTCGGCCAGCTGCCCGGCCCAGTCGCGGGACTCGGCGACCATCGCCGCGGTGATGCCGTGGATCCGGGTGTTGAACGGCAGGAAGGCGTCGTGGCCGGCCGGGGGCCGGATCAGCCAGTGGACGCGATCGACGACCGCGCCCGCCCGCACCCGCACCATGCCGACCGAGCACGCGGACGACGGATGGCTGTTGGCGGTCTCAAAATCGATGGCGGTGAAGTCGACGGGCACGCATCAACTCTGACACACGCCCCTGACACTGACGCGCGCCCCTGACACTGACGCGCGGTGCGACAATGGAGGCGGCACCGCGCCAGTCGGATCGGAGGCACCGCATGACCGAGCATCGCATCTTCTCGACGAGCTTCGGCAGCGTCTACGTGCACTACGTCGCGAAGGCGGAGCGCAAGGGGCGCACCCGCGAGGAGGTCGATCGGGTGATCGGCTGGCTCACCGGCTACGACGCGGAGGCGATCGCGCGCATCGTCGCCGACGAGACCGACTTCCGCACGTTCTTCGCCGAGGCGCCGCGCATGAACCCGCACGCGAACCTGATCACCGGAGTCATCTGCGGGATCCGCGTCGAGGAGATCGAGGATCCGCTCATGCAGCAGATCAGGTACCTGGACAAGCTGGTCGACGAGGTCGCCCGCGGCAAGAAGATGACGTCCATACTGCGCGGAACGCCGGCCTGACGCCTCGGCCGTACCGATCCTCGTCGCCCCGGCGCCGCCGCGCTCGTCGCCGGGGCGCCCCGGAGCCGCGTAGACTCGTCTCCCGTGGCTCTCACTATCGGCATCGTAGGTCTCCCCAACGTCGGCAAGTCGACGCTGTTCAACGCTCTGACGCAGAACGACGCGCTCGCGGCGAACTATCCGTTCGCGACGATCGAACCGAACATCGGCGTGGTCAATCTGCCCGATCGCCGGCTCGACGCGCTCGCGGAGATCTTCGGCTCGGAGCGCATCCTCCCGGCGCCCGTCAGCTTCGTCGACATCGCGGGCATCGTACGCGGCGCGAGCGAGGGCGAGGGGCTCGGCAACCAGTTCCTCGCGAACATCCGCGAAGCAGACGCGATCGCCCAGGTGGTGCGCGGCTTCTCCGATCCCGACGTGATCCACGTCGACGGCGCGGTGAACCCGGCCAGCGACATGGAGACGATCAACACCGAGCTCATCATCGCCGATCTGCAGACGATCGAGAAGGCGCTGGTGCGCTTCGAGAAGGAGCTCAAGAACAAGAAGATCGACGCCTCGGTCGTCGAGACGGCGAAGGCGGCGCAGGCGGCGCTCAACGACGGGAAGGTGCTCTCGCAGTCGGGCATCGACCTCGAGCCGATCCGGGAGCTCGGGCTGCTCACCGCGAAGCCGTTCCTGTACGTGTTCAACGTCGACGAGACGGTGCTGCAGGATCGCGCGAAGCTCGACGAGCTGTCGGCGCTCGTGGCTCCCGCGAAGGCCATCTTCCTCGACGCCAAGATCGAGAGCGAGCTCATCGAGCTCGACGCGGAGGACGCCGCGGAGCTGCTCGCATCGATCGGGCAGGAGGAGAGCGGCCTCGACCAGCTCGCCCGCGTCGGCTTCGAGACGCTGGGGCTGCAGACCTACCTGACGGCCGGCCCGAAGGAGGCGCGCGCCTGGACGATCAAGCGCGGCGCCACGGCGCCGCAGGCGGCGGGCGCGATCCACACCGACTTCGAGAAGGGCTTCATCAAGGGCGAGATCATCTCGTTCGACGACCTCGTCGAGGCGGGCTCGGTCGCCGAGGCGCGCGCGAAGGGCAAGGCCCGCATGGAGGGCAAGGACTACGTGATGCAGGACGGCGACGTCTGCGAGTGGCGGTTCAACGTCTGATCGCGTCCGCGCGCCGCGCGTCGCTAGAGTGACCTCATGCATCACGAGGCACTGCGCGACCTGTTCTCACTCGACGGCCGTCGGGCGCTCGTCACGGGCGGCAGCTCCGGGATCGGCCGCGCCATCGCCGTGGCGCTCGCCGACGCCGGCGCGCACGTCGTCGTCGCGGCCCGCACGCGGGCGACGCTCGACGCCGCGGTCGCGGAGATCGCCGGGCGGGGCGGGGCGGCGGAGGGGATCGTGGCGGATCTGGCCGCGCGATCCGGCGCTCACGCGCTCGCCGACCGTGTCGGCGATGTCGATGTGCTCGTGAACTCCGCCGGAGTCAACCTGCGCCCGCCGCTGCCCGACCTCACCGAGGAGGTGTGGGATGCGACGATGCGCGTGAACCTCGACGCCCCGTTCATCCTGGGCCAGCGTCTCGCCCCCGGCATGGCGGAGCGCGGCTACGGGCGCATCATCCACATCAGCTCGCAGCAGGCGCAGCGCCCGTTCGCCTCGAGCGGCGCCTACGGGGTCTCGAAGGCCGGTGTCGAAGCCCTGGCGCGATCGCAGGCGGAGGCGTGGTCACCGCGGGGGGTGACCGCGAACGTGCTCGTGCCCGGGTTCGTGCGCACTGCGCTGAACGAGCGCCTCGCATCGGACCCGGCGGCGGTGCGCGCGCTCGAGGCGCGCACGCTCATCGGGCGCAACGGCGCGCCCGAGGATTTCGCCGCGCCCGCCGTGTTCCTCGCGGGGCCCGGCGCTGCGTACGTGACCGGTCAGGCGATCCCGGTCGACGGCGGCTTCTCCGTGCATTGAGCCGGCGCTTCTGGGTGCATTGAGCCGGTGGCCGCCGTTCGCCGGCCAGTACAGCGCATGATGCCGGGCACGAGTGCACCCTACTGACCGCTCACGGCTCGCCGCGCCGCCGCGGGGCGCCGCGCCGCGACCCCGTCAGCGAACGCCGCGCATGAGGCGCAGGATCGGCGCCCGCACGAAGACGAGCACGATGCCGACCGCGATCGAGATCAGCCCGATCGTGAGGAAGTAGGGCACCTCGTCGTCCGTCGAGTAGAAGCCGGAGAGCGCGCCGGCGGCCGCCGAACCGAGCGCGATCGAGATGAAGTGGAGCGCCACCATCTGCGAGTGGAACGCGTGGGGCGAGAGCTTCGTCGCGAGCGACTGGCCGACGGGGGAGATGCAGAGCTCCGCGAACGTGAAGAGCAGCAGGATGACGACGATAGCGATGAACGGGACCGAACCGTCGGCGCCGCCCGAGAAGGGGATGAAGGCGAGGAATGCGAGCCCCATGATTATCGTGCCGAGGGCGAACTTGATCGGGGTGCTCGGCTGGCGCTCGCCGAGCCGGGTCCACATGGCCGCGAAGACGCCCGCGAAGATGATGATGAACACGGGATTGATCGACGTGACGACGCTCGGGGCGATCTCGAGGCCGAAGACGTTGCGGTCGAGACGCTGATCGGCGTAGATCGCGAGCACGGTGAACTGCTGCTGGAAGAGCGTCCAGAACACCGCGGACGCGATGAAGAGCGGGATGTACGAGAACACCCGGCTGCGCTCCTCGGCGCTCACCCGCGAGCTCGACGCGATCACCGCGAAGACGGCGACGGCCGAGAGGATCGTGAGCGCGACGACGACGACCGAGAGATTCTCGGCGCGCAGCAGCCCGAGCAGCGCGGCGCCTGCGACGACGACGGCCGCACCCGCGACGATCGCGATCCACCGCACGCGCTCCGCCCGCGTGAGGGGATTGGTGGGGCGCGAGCCCCCCTCGGTGACCGTGTGCCGACGCAGGAGCAGGTACTGCAGCAGGCCGAGCGCCATGCCGACGGCGGCCAGGCCGAACCCCCAGTGGAAGCCCTGCCACCCCCAGACGAGGCTCGTGAGAATCGGGCCGATGAACCCGCCGATGTTGACGCCCATGTAGTAGATCGAGAAGGCGGCGTCGCGGCGCACGTCGCCCGGCTCGTACAGGTCGCCGAGCACGGTGGACGTGGTGGTCTTCAGCGATCCCGCCCCGAGCGCCACGCAGACGAGGCCGATGCCCAGCCCGACGACCCCGGGGAGCACGGCGAGGGCGATGTGCCCGATCATGATCACGACCGCGGAGACCACGAGGGTCTTCTCCGCCCCGAGCACGCGATCGGCCACCCAGCCGCCGAGCACCGAGGAGAGGTAGACGAGACCGCCGTACGCGCCGACGATGGAGGTCGCGGCCGCCTCCGACATGCCGAGGCCGCCCTGCGAGAGCGAGTAGTAGATGTAGAAGGCCAGCAGGCCCTGCATGCCGTAGAAGCTGAAGCGCTCCCACATCTCGACGCCCGCGAGGTTCGCGAGGCCCCAGGGGTGGCCGAAGAAGCCGCGCTGCTGGTGCGTCGCCGCGGAAGCGGCGGGTGCCGCCGCGCGCTCGGGCTCGGTCATGGTTCCCCCTGCTCTGCGGTCGGTGTCGCGCGGCCGCCCTCGTGGAATGCAGGAGCCAGCCTACTGCCGACTGCCCGCTCGCGTTGCGCCCGCCCGCCGCCCGCCGCCAGCCCGGCGCTCGCCGTCTGCTGGCCGTCTGCTCGCATCAGGAGGTCGCCGTGCTACCGTGGCGGTGCGACGGCCCACTCGGTCGGCCGCGCGCGATGGCACTCGAGGAGGAGGCGACCATGACGGAGCAGGTCAGGGGTCCGAAATCGTACTTCCCGTCGATCGAGCAGAAGTACGGGCTCAGCATCGAGGCGTGGATCGAGCGGCTGCGCCCGCTCGCCGGCCGAGCGCACATGGAGCAGGTCGCGTTTCTGAAGGAGCAGGGGATGGGGCACGGGCACGCGAACGCGCTCGTGCACGTCTTCCGCGCGGAGCACGACGGTGCGTGAGCGGATCGTGCTCCCGAACTCAGGTCGCGCATGCGACCGAGGGGTAGCCTGAAGCCATGAGTACCCCGATGGCCTCCGCGCCGAATCACGACGCGCGCGAAGACCCCGCCGACGATCAGATCACCATCTCGCCGAGCGCGCTGCGCACCCTCGGCGATCAGATGCAGCGGTTCATGCTCGAGTACCGCTTCGCGATGGAGGAGGTGGAGACGAAGCTCGCCATTCTGCGCGAGGAGTTCCTCCACATGCACGAGTACAACCCGATCGAGCACGTCTCGAGCCGGGTGAAATCGGTGGAGAGCCTCGTGGCGAAGCTCGAGCGCCGCGGGATCGGCACCGACTTCGACGTGATCCGCACGGAGATCTCCGACATCGCGGGCGTGCGGGTCACCTGCGCGTTCATCCGCGACGTCTACCAGCTGTTCGATCTGCTCACGCAGCAGGACGACATCACGGTGCTCGAGGTCGAGGACTACATCGAGACCCCGAAGTCGAACGGCTACAAGAGCCTGCACACGATTATCTCCGTGCCCGTCTATCTCTCCACGGGACGGGTCGACGTGCCCGTCGAGGTGCAGTTCCGCACGATCGCGATGGACTTCTGGGCGAGCCTCGAGCACAAGATCTACTACAAGTACGAGCGCCAGGTGCCTGAGACCATGATCCGCGAGCTGAAGCACGCCGCGGAGACCGCCGCGGAGCTCGACACCCGAATGGAGCGCCTGCACGTGCAGATGCACGGCGAGCCGCCGCTGCTGACGCCGCCGCTCGACCTCCGCGCGGTGCGCGACCGCATCCACCGCGTCTGACGCCCGCCCGGGCTCGCACCCTGACGCGCGCCCGGGCGGCTCAGGCGTTCGCGCCCGCCGCCGGGGCGGGGCGCACCCGCCCGCAGGCGAATGCGACGAGCGAGATCGCGGATGCGGCGACCATGATGATCGCGAGCGGCAGGGCGGTGCGCTCGCCGCCGATGCTGACGAACGGCGAGGCGACTGCGGCGCACCCGAACTGCAGGGCGCCGAGCAGCGCCGAGGCGGTTCCGGCCGCGCCGGGCACGGCCGAGAGCGCGAGCGCGGTGACGTTGCCCATGACGAAACCGAGCGAGGCCACCACGACGAAGACGGCCGCCGCGAGCACCCACGGCGAGGCGGCGAGGAGCGCCGCGCCGAGCATGACGAGCGATCCCGCCGCGACGCCGCCGAGGCCGATGCGCGCGAGGGTGCGGGGGCCGAGGCGGGTGACGAGCCGCGCCGAGACCGCGCTCGTCGCGACGAGCGCGAGGGCATTCGCGCCGAACAGCAGCCCGTACTGGAGCTCGTTCGCGCCGAGCATCGACTGGTAGAGGAACGGCGATGCCGAGATGTACGCCATCATCACGGTGAACGCCGCGGCGAAGGCGACGGTGTGGCCGAGGTACTGGCGCGAGACGAGCCGGCGCAGGGGGGAGCCCTGCGTGCTCCGCGATGCGGCGAGCTGCGCGCGGCGGTCGGCGGGGAGGGTCTCGCGCACGCCCCAGACGACGGCGCCGAGCATGACGAGCGCGATCGCGAACAGCACGGCGAGCACCCCGCGCCAGCCGAGCGGTGCGGCGAGGGCGCCGCCGATCAGCGGGGCGACGACGGGGGCGACGCCGCTGACGATCATCATGAGGCTCATGGCGCGGGCCGCAACGGCGCCGGTCGCGAGGTCCGAGATGATGGCGCGCCCGAGCACCATGCCGGCCGCGCCGGCGAGACCCTGCAGCACGCGGGCGGCGACGAGCACGCCGAGGTTCGGCGCCAGCACGGCGGCCGCGCTGGCGATGATGAGCACGACGGAACCGATGAGCAGCGGAAGGCGCCGGCCGATGCGGTCGGAGAGCGGGCCGAAGACGAGCTGCCCGAGCATGATGCCGACGAGGAAGCCGGTGAGGGTGAGCTGCACCCCGGTCGCGCTGGTGCCGAGTTCGCGGGCGATGGCGGGGAATGCGGGGAGGTACAGGTCGATGCCGAAGGGGGCCACCGCGGCCAGCAGGCCGAGCACGACGAGCAGGCCGGGGCCGAGGGCGTTGCCGGCCGGAGCGGCGGCGGTGGGGTGCGGAGCGGGGAGAGGGGAAGCAGTCACGAGTGGTTATCTTACAATAAATGTTCGGGGTGCGTGGCCTACGATGAATCCATGCACGACGCTCCGACCACTCCCGGAACAGCGGCGGGATCGACGATCGACCCCGAGGCGCTGGCCGATCTCGCAGGCGCCGTCGTGGCGCTCGCCCGCGAGATCGAGTTCCAGCACGAGCACGCCGACTACATCCCGCTCACCCAGACCGAGCGCCTGGTGCTCGCGACGCTCGACCGGCGCGGCGAGACCGCTCCCAGTGCACTCGCCGAGCAGCTCGGCCTCAAGCGCTCGAACGTCAGCATCGCGCTGCGCGGGCTGGAGGCGAAGGCCCTCGTCGCGCGCCGCCGATCGAGCCCCGACGGTCGCGGGGTGCTCGTGCGGCCCACGCCCCTCGCCGCGCAGAACCTCGAGCGCCTGCGCGCGCGGTGGGCCGAGGTGCTCGCCGCGGTCGCGCCGCAGGCGCTCGACACCGCACCGGTCGCGGCCTCGCTGCAGGAGATGACTCGTGCGCTCGTCGAACGTCGGCGCACGCAGGGCTGACGCCGCCTGCGCGCTCCCGCCGCCCGGGTCGGGTACGGTGAGAGGCATGGAGCGGGAGCATCTTCCGGGCGGATCCGGCGGGGTATGGCGCGTGCGGGAGGCCGACGGCGAGACCCGCGTGCATCGGCCGACGGGGCCCTGGACCCCGGCCGTGCACGCGCTGCTGGCCCATCTCGAGGCGCAGGGCCTCGACGGGGTGCCGCACGTGCACGGCATCGACGATGACGGCCGGGAGATCCTCGACTACCTTCCGGGCAGCACCCTCGTCCCCGAGGTCGACGGCGTGAGCGACGCGGCGCTCGGCGAGGCCGTCTCGTGGCTGCGCCGATACCACGACGCGGTGCGGAGCTTCGCACCGGGCGCTCTGGAGTGGCGTCAGGGCGTGCAGGCCCTCGAGGCGGGCCAGGTGGTGTGCCACAACGACCCCGGGCTCTACAACTGGGTGGTCGTCGACGGCGCATTCGCCGGCATGATCGACTGGGATCGCGCCGGCCCCGGCGATCCGATCGACGATCTCGCGTTCCTGTGCTGGTCGGGCGTTCCGCTGCTGCGGGAGATCCCCCCGGCCGACGCGGCGAGGCGGCTCGCGCTCGCCGCGGAGACGTACGGGGGAGTGACCCCGAGAGCGCTGCTCGACGCCGTCGAACGGCGCATGGCCCTCATCTCGAAGCGGTGGCGCGCCGGGATCGAGCGCGGCGACCCCGGCACGCTCGCGCTGCGCGACGCCGGCATCATGGATCGGCATCATCGACGCGTCGACGAGTTCTCGCGGCGCCGCGGCGAGATCATGGCGGCGCTGCCCCCGGGCGGCGCGCGCCGGAACGAGAAGGAGGCACCATGACGCTCATCGTCACCGACGGCGGCATCGAGACCGCGCTCACCGACCGGCTCGGCCAGGAGCTGCCGGAGTTCGCGGCATTCGTGCTGCTCGACACGGCGGAGGGCCGGATCGCGCTGCGCGAGTACTACGCGCCCTTCCTGGCGCTGGCCCGCGAGCAGCGCCTGCCGATCGTGCTCGACACGCCGACCTGGCGGGCGAACCCCGACTGGGGCGAGCGGCTCGGCTACGGCGCCGACGAGCTGGCCCGGGTCAACGCCGATGCCGCGGCATTCGTGCGCGAGCTCGACGAGCCCGTGCCGGGCCGTGCGCCCGTCGCGGGCCCCGAGATCATCGTGAACGGCTGCGTCGGCCCGCGGTTCGACGACTACGTCGCGGCCGAGCGGATGAGCGCGCACGAGGCGGAGGCGTACCACGCGCCGCAGGTGCGGGCGCTCGCGGAGGCGGGGGCCGATCGCGTGACGTCGGTGACGACACTCGACGCCGCCGAGGCCACCGGGGTGGTGCGCGCCGCGCTCGCGTCGCGCGTGCCGGTGTTCGTCTCGTTCGCGGTGACCGCGGACGGCCGGCTCGCCGACGGCAGCGCGATCGTCGAGGCGATCGCCGCCGTGGATCGCGAGACCGACGCCGCGCCGGAGGGCTACCTGATCAACTGCGCCCATCCGAGCGAGGTGGCCGCCGGCCTGGCCCGCTCGGCCGGCGCGGCGGAGCTCGAGCGCATCGTCGGCTTCCGCCTGAACGCCGCCCTGACCGAAGACCCGGCCGCCGCTTCGGAGCGCCCCGCCGACGATCCGCGCGCGTTCGCCGAGGCCGAGTTCGCCCTGCGCACCCTCGCTCCGCTCGCCACCGTGTTCGGGGGGTGCTGCGGCACAGACGTCCCGCACATCACCGCCCTCGCCGAGCTCGGGCGACGCGGCGGCGGCGCGGACGACGCGAACGAGGCTCCCAACAAGCGCGGTTAGGCTGTCGACGTGAGTAAAGACCCATTCGAGGAACTCTTCGGGCCCGCGGACGCCGGCTCGCCGGCCGAGCCGCGGCCGGTGCCCGCGCGGGAGCGTCTGTCGTACGAGCAGGCGGAGCGCGTGCGCACGGCTCAGCTGGCGACCGAGCCGAAGCGCACGGTCACCCGGAGAGCCCCTCAGGCGCTCCCGTGGATCGTGGTCGGCGCAGTCGCCGTCATCGCGATCGTCGTGAGCATCGTGCTCGTGAACCTCGCCCGCGGCGATGCGGGTGCGGACGAGGCGTCGACGGGGAAGCCGACGACCTCGGCGCCGAGCGCGTCGCCGTCGCCGTCGCCCTCGAGCGACGCGGAGGACGACGCCGATGGCACCGACGATGCCGAGGCGGAGGATCCGAACGAGGTGCCCGCTGTGGAGGTCGGGCCGACGAGCACGCTCGACATCCCTGCGTGGGGAGTGACCTCGCAGCTCAGCCAGAAGTTCGGGATGACGAGCTACGTGATCCCCGACAACGTGAACCTGCAGCTGAGCAGCCCGCTCATCGATTCGCTGCCCGAGGAGTGCGCTGCAATGCGGTCGCAGTGGGGAGTGACGCAGGGCGCCGACGGGTCGTACTCGGTGCTCAAGCCCGCCGAGCGGTGCGAGGCCGCGCCCGAGCTGTACGACGAGCTCTGGGGCCTCACCGATGCCTTCGCGAAGAGCGTGACGCCGGTCGGCTAGCGACCGATCCGCTCCCGGGGGCGTCGGCGCCGGGCCCCGCACCCGGGTGCGGCGCCCCGACCCCCGCTCAGCCGGCGGGCGCCGCGAAGAGCGCCGGCCAGAGGGCGAGGGCGAGGGGGTACCCGGCGAAGCTCACGATGTCGAGCACCCAGTGGGCGACGATCAGGGGGAGCGCGCGGCCCCATCGCTGGTACGCCCAGCCGAAGACGACGCCCATCACCACGTTGCCGATGAACCCGCCGAACCCCTGGTAGAGGTGGTAGCTGCCGCGCAGCAGCGCGCTCGAGACGATCGTCGCCCACGGACCGACCCCCAGCCGCCGAAACCGGTCGCAGAGGTAGGCCACGACGACGAGCTCCTCGCTGAGCGCCGCGCGCAGCGCCTGCAGCACGAGCACCGGCACCGTCCACCACGCGGTGTCGAGGGCGGTCGGCACCACCGTCGCGTTGATGCCGATCGCCTTCGCGAACAGGTAGAACGCGATGCCCGGGATGCCGATGGCGGCGGCGAGCAGCACGCCCCCGCCGATCTCGCGGCCCCACCACGCCCCACGGGCGTGCGGCGGGCGGCCGAGGCCGAGGCGCGCCAGGTGCGGGCGCGCGCCCGACCAGAGCAGGTAGACGACCAGTGCGACGGGTGCGAGCCCGAACGCGAAGGCGAGCAGCTGCGACACGAGATCGAAGACCGGTCGATCCGAGAGCGGGCGGTTGATCGTGGCGGTCTGCTGCGACAGCGCCGTGTCGCGGGTGAGCCGCTCGACGATCGAGACGATCGCGTACACCGCCGAGGCGCCGAACGAGAGCGCGAGCACGATGCCGACCTCCCAGCGGAGGCGAGTGCGGAGCGCGGCGGAGGTCATGCCGTCAGCGTATCGCCGGACTCCCAGGAATGTGTCGAGTGCCCACAGCGACCGTCGCACGGGGCTCGGAACTTTCTCGGAGAGCTACAAGCCTCTGTTACGAAGGAGTTACGCCGACGCGAATTGTGCGCATCCGGTCTGACAGGTCTGTAGTCTGGGTGCGTACTATCGAACCTTTCGGGTGCCGCGAACGGACGTTCAATCGGTATGTCGGGGGACATTTCAAGGAGGAAACCAGTGAAGCGACCACGGATCGGATACGCGTTCATCGCGCTGGCCGCCGCAGGCGCGCTCGCGCTGTCGGGCTGCTCGTCGAGCGGCGACGGCGGGAACGGCGAGGGCGGCAACGCCGACAGTGCAGCGATCATCACCACCAACGGCTCGGAGCCGCAGAACCCGTTGATTGCGACGAACACCAACGAGGTCGGCGGCGGCAAGATCCTCGACCTGATCTTCGCCGGGCTCGTGTACTACGACGCCGAGGGCGCGGCGCACAACGACCTCGCCGAGTCCATCGAGAGCGATGACGCGACGAACTACACGATCACGATTCGCGACGATGCGACCTTCACCGACGGCACCCCCGTCAAGGCGGAGAACTTCGTGAAGGCGTGGAACTACGGCGCGAACGCCGACAACGCCCAGCTCAACAGCTACTTCTTCGAAGACATCGAGGGCTTCAGCTACGAGGAGAGCGTGCCCGAGCTCTCCGGCCTCAAGGTCGTCGACGACACCACGTTCACCGTGAAGCTGAACAAGGCGGCGTCCGACTTCCCGCAGCGCCTCGGCTACTCGGCGTTCTACCCGCTGCCCGATGTCGCGTTCGACGACATGGCGGCGCAGGGCGAGATGCCCGTCGTCAACGGACCGTACATGCTCGCCGGCGAGGGCGCCTGGCAGCACGACGAGCAGATCGAGCTCGTCGTGAACGAGGACTACAACGGCCCGCGCAAGCCGCAGAACGGCGGCGTGACGATCAAGTTCTACGCGACGCAGGACGCGTCGTACTCCGACCTCCTCGGCGGCAACGTCGACGTGATCGACCAGATTCCCGAGACGCAGCTCGCGAACTTCCAGAGCGACCTCGGCGACCGCGCGGTCAACCAGCCCGCGGCCGTGTTCCAGTCCTTCACCATTCCGGAGAGCCTGGAGCACTTCTCGGGCGAGGAGGGCGAGCTGCGCCGCAAGGCGATCTCGATGTCGATCGACCGCGAGCAGATCACGGACAAGATCTTCGACGGCACGCGCACCCCGGCGAGCGACTTCACCTCGCCCGTCATCGACGGCTGGAGCGATTCGCTCGAGGGCGCAGAGGTGCTCGAGTACAACCCCGAGGAGGCGAAGAAGCTCTGGGCCGAGGCCGACGAGATCGCGCCGTGGTCGGGCGACACCTTCGAGATCGCCTACAACTCCGACGGCGGCCACCAGGCCTGGGTCGACGCGACGTCGAACAGCATCGCGTCGACGCTCGGCATCAAGGCCGCGGGCAAGGCGTACCCGAAGTTCGACGTGCTGCGCGAGGAGATCACGAACCGCACCATCACCACCGCGTTCCGCACGGGGTGGCAGGCGGACTACCCGGGTCTGTACAACTTCCTCGGGCCGTTGTACGCGACCAACGCCTCCTCGAACGACGGCGACTACTCGAACTCCGAGTTCGACAAGCTGCTGCAGGAGGGCTCGGTCGACACCGACCCGGCCTCCGCGAACGAGAAGTTCCAGCAGGCGCAGGAGGTCCTCCTGGAAGACCTCCCCGCGTTCCCGCTCTGGTACGCCAACGTGAACGGCGGCTACGGCGAGAGCGTCGACAACGTCGAGTTCGGGTGGAACTCGGTGCCGCTCTACTACGAGATCACCAAGAACTGATCACCCCTGTCGGAGGCCCCGAGCATCGTGCTCGGGGCCTCCGCGCTGGGCGCGGCGCCACCGCGCGCGCCCGGCTCCCCGACGCCTGCGGGTCGAGAACACCGTCGTTCCGCCCACCCGCATCGCACCATCACTGCGAGAGAAAACGCGACATGCTTATCAACGACGCTCGGAGAGGATGCCTCGCATGCTGAGATACATCCTCTTCCGACTGCTCCAGGTGATCCCCGTACTCCTGGGCACCACCTTCCTCATCTACTTCATGGTCTTCGCCATGCCCGGCGACCCCATCCTCGCGATGTTCGGCGACAAGACGCCCGACCCGGCGATCATCGAGCGCCTGCGCGAGCAGTACAACCTCGACCAGCCCTTCTTCGTGCAGTACCTGCTGTACCTCAAGGGCGTGCTCGTCGGCGACTTCGGCATGAGCTTCTCGGGGCAGCCCGTCTCGAGCATCCTCGAGCGCACGTTCCCCGTCACCATCAAGCTGGCGGCGATGGCCATCGTGTTCGAGCTCCTGCTCGCCGTGACGATCGGCCTCATCTCGGGTCTGCGCAAGGGCAAGTTCTTCGACAACCTGAACCTGATCATCGGCCTCGTCTTCCTGAGCATCCCGATCTTCGTCATCGCCTTCATCGCGCAGTTCGGCCTCGGCATCAAGCTCGGCTGGTTCCGCACGACCGTCGGCACCGGCGCCCCGCTGCAGGATCTCCTGCTCCCGGCCATCGTGCTCGCCGTGTCGCTGTACCCGACGAGCATGCGCCTCACCCGCGCCTCGGTGATCGACACGCTGAACCAGGACTTCGTGCGCACCGCCTACGCGAAGGGCCTCAGCCGGAGCCGCGTCGTGCCGGTGCACGTGCTGCGCAACTCGCTCATCCCGACGATCACCAACACGGCCACCAACTTCGGCACGCTCATGGTCGGCGCGACGGTGACGGAGGGCATCTTCAACGTGCCCGGCGTCGGCAACGCGCTCTTCAACGCCATTCTGAAGGGCGACAACTCGCTCGTCGTGTCGTTCGTGACCTTCATGGTGCTCATCTACCTCGGCGTGAACCTGCTCGTCGACCTCCTGTACGCCGTACTCGACCCGAGGATCCGCTATGCCTGAGCCGAAGAACCCGATTCCGGAGCACTTCGTCGCCCCATTCGAGGAGACGCCCGTCGCCGCAGTCGACGCCGTCAAGATCGACGAGAAGAAGTCGAACCTGTGGCTCGACGCGTGGCGCGACATGCGCGGCCGGCCCATGTTCTGGATCTCCGCCGCGATCATCCTGGTCGTACTCGTCGTGTCCCTGTTCCCGCAGCTGTTCACGCAGGTCGACCCGCGCGCCGCCGACCTCGGCATGTCGAAGGAGGGCCCCTCCGAGGGGCACCCGCTCGGCTACACCGCGCAGGGCGAGGACGTGTTCTCCCGCGTGCTCTACGGCACGTCGACCTCGGTCTCCGTCGGCCTGCTCGTGGTGCTCATCACCTTCGTCGTCGGAACGATCGCCGGCTCGCTCGCCGGGTACTTCGGCGGCTGGGTCGACACCGTGATCTCGCGCCTCGGCGACATCTTCTTCTCGATCCCCTACATCCTCGCCGCGGTGATCGTGATGACGGTGTTCCAGGAGTACCGCAATCCGCTCACCATCGCGTTCGCGATCGGCGGCTTCTCGTGGCCGGTCTCCGCGCGCATCCTGCGCTCCGAGATCCTCCGCGTGCGCAACGCCGACTACGTGATGGCCTCCACGGCGCTCGGACTGTCGAAGTTCAAGACGCTCGTGCGCCACGTGATCCCCAACTCCATGGCCCCCCTGATCGTCGTGACGACGCTCTCGCTCTCCGCCGCGATCGTCGCGGAGGCCGTGCTGTCGTTCCTCGGCGTCGGGCTGCCGCCGGCCGACTACATCAGCTGGGGCAACGACATCTCGGCCGCCCAGCGAGACCTGCGCAACGACCCGCAGCTCCTGCTCTGGCCGTCCCTCGCGCTCGCGACCACCGTGCTCGGCTTCGTCATGCTGGGCGAGGTCGTTCGCGATGCGCTCGATCCGAAGGCGAGGGCGCAGCGATGAGCGACCAGCGACAGATGAACCACGGCGGCGCGGAGCGCGCCGCCGACCCGACGCGCCCGATCCTCAGCGTGCGCGACCTGAAGGTCGAGTTCGGCGTGAAGCAGGAGCGGCGCGAGGTGCTGCACGGCGTCGGCTTCGACGTCTACCCCGGCGAGACCGTCGCGATCGTCGGCGAGTCGGGCTCCGGCAAGTCGACCACCATGCACGCGGTGATGAACCTGCTCCCCGGCACCGGTGTGGTGTCGGGCGGATCGATCCTCTGGCAGGGGCGCGAGCTCGTCGGGATCGGCCGGCGCGACATGGAGCACATCCGGGGCCGCGAGATCGGCCTCGTGCCGCAGGACCCGATGTCGAACCTCAACCCGGTGTGGTCGGTCGGCTTCCAGGTCGAGGAGGCGATCCGCTCGAACGGCCTCGCCTCGGGGAAGAAGGCGGTGCGGGCCCGCGCGATCGAGGTGCTCGAGCAGGCCGGCCTGCAGAACGCCGAGCAGCGCATGAAGCAGTTCCCGCACCAGTTCTCGGGCGGCATGAAGCAGCGCGCGCTCATCGGCATCGGGCTCGCGGCGAACCCGCAGCTGCTGATCGCCGACGAGCCGACGTCGGCCCTCGACGTCACCGTGCAGCGCGTCGTGCTCGACCACCTGCAGGGCTTGACGCAGCAGCTCGGCACCGCGGTCGTCTTCATCACGCACGATCTCGGCCTGGCGGCCGAGCGGGCCGAGAAGCTGATCGTGATGTACCAGGGCAACATCGTGGAGTCGGGGCCGAGCCGCGAGATCCTCGAACGGCCGCAGCACCCGTACACGAAGCGCCTCGTCTCGGCGGCGCCCAGCCTCGCGTCGCGGCGCATCGGCTCGGATGCCACGGTGCCGACGGCGCCGACGCGCACTTTCGACCTCGCGGCGCTCTCCGACGAGCCGAAGCCGGTCGTGAAGCACGGCGAGCCGATGATCGAGGTCTCCGACCTCGGCAAGGTCTACAAGATCCGCAAGGGGAGCTTCGGGTCGGAGGACTTCCACGCGGTCGCGGGGGCGTCGTTCACCGTGAACCGCGGCGAGACCATGGCGCTGGTCGGAGAATCGGGTTCGGGCAAGTCGACCATCGCGAAGATGGTGCTGCAGCTCGAGCCCCCCACGAGCGGCTCGGTGAAGGTCGGCGGCAAGGAGACCCGCAACATGTCGGGCCGCGAGCTGTTCGATCTGCGCCGCACGCTGCAGCCGGTGTTCCAGGATCCGTACGGGTCGCTCGATCCGCTCCACAACATCGGCAACACCATCATGGAGCCGCTCAAGATCCATCAGGTGGGCGACGCCGCGAGCCGCAAGGCGCGCGTCTACGAGCTCCTCGACCAGGTGGCGCTGCCGCGCGAGCTCGCGACGCGCTACCCGAACGAGCTCTCGGGCGGCCAGCGGCAGCGCGTGGCGGTGGCGCGCGGGCTCGCGCTCAAGCCCGACATCCTGGTGCTCGACGAGGCCGTGTCGGCGCTCGACGTGCTCGTGCAGGCGCAGATCCTCGATCTGCTCGCCGAGCTGCAGCGCGAGCTGGGCCTCACGTACCTGTTCATCACGCACGACCTCGCGGTCGTGCGGCTCATCGCGGACCGCGTGTGCGTGATGCAGCAGGGCCGCATCGTGGAGCAGGCCACCACCGACGAGGTGTTCGAGAACCCCCGCGAGGAGTACACGAAGAACCTGCTCGCCGCCATTCCCGGCGCGCACATCGAGCTCGGTCAGACGCGCTGACCCACTCCCGCACGACGCCCGCGCCTGTCTGGAACCCCGGACAGGCGCGGGCGTCGGCGCGTTGTCGGAGGGCCGCCGACCGGCTGGGATAGGGGGAGCGGGGCGACGCCCCGCGATCCGGCACTTCAGCGAAAGGTCCCACGATGGCACTTCCCGGCGCACGCCCCGTCCGATCCCCCCGAGGCAGCGAACTCACCGCGAAGAGCTGGCAGACGGAGGCCCCGCTGCGCATGCTCATGAACAACCTCGACCCCGAGGTCGCCGAGCGCCCCGACGACCTCGTCGTCTACGGGGGCACCGGCCGGGCGGCCCGCAGCTGGGAGGCGTTCGACGCGATCGTCGACACCCTGCGCGACCTGGAGGACGACGAGACGCTGCTCGTGCAGTCGGGCAAGCCCGTCGGCGTGTTCCGCACCAACGTGTGGGCGCCGCGCGTGCTCATCGCCAACTCGAACCTCGTGGGCGACTGGGCGAACTGGCCCGAGTTCCGCCGGCTCGAGGCCGAGGGCCTCACCATGTACGGGCAGATGACCGCCGGTTCGTGGATCTACATCGGCACGCAGGGGATTCTGCAGGGCACGTACGAGACGTTCGCCGCGGTCGCCCGCAAGCGCTTCGGCGGCACCCTCGCGGGCACCATCACCCTCACCGGCGGGTGCGGCGGCATGGGCGGGGCGCAGCCGCTCGCGGTCACCCTGAGCGAGGGCGCCTGCCTCATCGTCGACGTCGACCGGAGCCGCCTCGAGCGGCGGGTCGGCAAGCGCTACCTCGACGAAGTCGTCTCCGACATCGACGAGGCGCTCGCGAAGGTGCAGCAGGCGAAGGCCGAGCGCCGCGGCTGGTCGGTGGGCCTCGTCGGCAATGCCGCCGAGGTCTTCCCCGAGATCCTCCGCCGCCATCGTGCGGGCGAGATCTCCATCGACGTCGTCACGGACCAGACGAGCGCGCACGACCCGCTGAGCTACCTGCCGATCGGCTACGACGTGCACGAGCGCCTCGCGCGCGCCGAGGCGGACCCCGAGGGGTTCACGCGCGACGCGCAGGCGGCGATGGCGGCGCACGTGCAGGCGATGGTCGAGTTCCAGGACGCGGGTGCCGAGGTCTTCGACTACGGCAACTCCATCCGCGACGAGGCCCGCGCGGGCGGTTACGACCGCGCCTTCGAGTTCCCGGGCTTCGTGCCCGCGTACATCAGGCCCCTCTTCTGCGAGGGGCTCGGGCCGTTCCGGTGGGCGGCGCTCTCGGGCGACCCCGAGGACATCCGCGTGACCGACGAGGCGATCCTCGAGCTCTTCCCCGAGAACGAGCACCTGCACCGGTGGATCCGCGCAGCGCAGGATCGCGTCGAGTTCGAGGGGCTCCCGGCCCGCATCTGCTGGCTCGGATACGGCGACCGCGCCAGGGCCGCCGTGCGCTTCAACGAGCTCGTCGCCGAGGGGCGGGTGTCGGCTCCGATCGTGATCGGGCGCGACCACCTCGACTCCGGCTCTGTCGCCTCGCCCTACCGCGAGACCGAGGCGATGGCCGACGGATCGGATGCCATCTCGGACTGGCCGCTGCTCAACGCGCTCACGGCGGCCTCCTCGGGTGCGACCTGGGTGTCGCTGCACCACGGCGGCGGCGTCGGCATCGGGCGTTCGCAGCACTCGGGCCAGGTCTCGGTGGCCGACGGCACGCCGCTCGCGGCCGAGAAGCTGCAGCGGCTGCTGACGAACGACCCCGGCATGGGCGTCATCCGCCACGTCGACGCCGGGTACCAGCGGGCCGTCGACGTCGCGGGCGAGCGAGGCGTGCGCATCCCCGTCGCGCCGGTCATCCGCAACACCGATCAGGCCTGGTGACGCGATGACGCACCCCGCGGCCAGCCTGCTCATCGACCGCATCGGCGAGCTCACCACGAACGACGACGCCGAGGGCGGGCGCCTGCGCGACGCCGCCGTGGTGATCGAGCAGGATCGCGTCGCGTGGGTCGGGCCCGCCGCCGCCGCGCCCGCCGCCGACGACCGCTTCGACGCCGCGGGCCGCGCGGTGCTGCCGGGCTGGGTCGACGCGCACACGCACCTCGTCTTCGCCGGCGACCGCACCGCGGAGTTCGAGGCGCGCATGGCCGGAGAGGCGTACGCCGCCGGCGGCATCAACGTGACGGTCGAGGCGACGCGCGCGGCCACCGACGCGGCGCTCGAGGCGAATCTCGCGCGGCTCGTCGCGGAGGCGCGGCGCGGCGGCACCACCACGCTCGAGACGAAGACGGGGTACGGGCTCACCGTGGCCGACGAGCGGCGCGCGGCCGTGCTCGCGGGGCGGCACGTCGACGCGGTCACCTTCCTCGGCGCGCACGTCGTGCCGACCGGGGTCGACCCCGACGCCTACCTCGACCTCGTGACGGGGCCCATGCTCGACGCGGTCGCCCCCCATGCGAGCGCGGTCGACGTGTTCTGCGAGGCGGGCGCGTTCGACGAGGCGGCGACCGGGCGGGTGCTCGCAGCGGCCACCCGCGCCGGGCTCGCGACGCGGGTGCACGGCAACCAGCTCGGGCACGGGCCCGGCGCGCGGCTCGCCGTCGCGGCCGGATCGCTGAGCGTCGATCACCTCGGGTATCTGAGCGACGACGACGTCTCGGCGCTCGCCGGGTCGTGGAGCGACTGGGACGGGGGAGCGGGGCCGCGCGGAACGGTCGCAACGGTGCTGCCCGCCTGCGACCTCTCGACGCGAGTGCCGTTCGCCCCGGCGCGGAGACTGCTCGACGCGGGGGCGGTGCTCGCGATCGCGTCGAACGCGAACCCGGGCACCTCGTACACGAGCTCGATGGCGTTCTGCGTCGCCACCGCGGTGCTGCAGATGGGGCTCACGGTGCAGGAGGCGGTGCGCGCGGCGACGCTCGGCGGGGCCATCGCGCTGGGCGCGGAGCGCGACGGCTGGCGCGACCCGAGCGGCGCGGCGCAGGGCGCGGTCGGCCGCATCGTGCCCGGCGCCCGCGCCGACCTGCAACTGCTCGAGGCGCCGTCGGCGACGCACCTCGCGTACCGGCCGGGCATGCCGCTCGTCGGAGCGGTGTGGCGCGCGGGGCAGCGGGTGGCCTGAGCCGGGCGCTGCGACCGCGCGGCGGCGGCTCAAGGCCCTCTCTGGCGGGGTCCAGAGAGACCTGCCTGACAGATGTTACCGGTCAGTATCACCGGCGGCGCGATTCTCGCTAGGCTGCGAGTGTGCAACCCCCGGGCGCATCGACACCGTCGTGATGCGCGCTCCCGGGAAGTGAGAGGGAAAGAGATTGAAGAAGACGATGATGTCTGCGGCCGCCCTGATGGGCGCCGCACTGCTGTTCACCGGATGCGCCACCAGCAGCACCTCCGGATCGGGCGACGGCGGCGACGGGGGTGGTGACGCGATCATGATCGGCACCACCGACAAGGTCACCTCGCTCGACCCGGCCGGCTCGTACGACAACGGATCGTTCGCGGTCATGAACCAGGTCTACCCGTTCCTGCTCAACAGCGAGTACGGCACCGCGGAGGTGACGCCCGACATCGCGGAGTCGGCCGAGTTCACCTCGCCGACCGAGTACACCGTGAAGCTCAAGAGCGGCCTGAAGTTCGCCAACGGCAACGACCTCACGTCGAGCGACGTGAAGTTCTCCTTCGACCGGCAGGTCGCCATCAACGACCCCAACGGCCCCGCCTCGCTGCTCGGCAACCTCGAGAGCGTCGAGACGCCCGACGACACCACCGTGGTGTTCACCTTGAAGAACGGCGACGACCAGGTCTGGCCGCTGATCCTCTCGAGCCCGGCCGCCCCCATCATCGACGAGGACGTGTTCGCGGCCGATGCGCTCACCGCCGACGACGAGATCGTGGCCGGCAAGCCCTTCGCCGGTCAGTACGAGATCACCTCGTACCAGCTCAACGAGCTCATCGCCTACGCGCCGTTCGACGGCTACCAGGGCAATCTCGGGAAGCCGGCGAACAGCGGCGTCAACGTCAAGTACTACGCCGACGCGTCGAACCTGAAGCTCGACATCGCGGGCGGCGCGATCGACGTCGCCTTCCGCTCCCTGTCGGCCACCGACAACGACGAGCTCGCGAAGAACGACGACGTGAAGCTCGTCGAGGGGCCCGGCGGCGAGACCCGCTACATCGTGTTCAACTTCAACACGCAGCCCTACGGAGCGACCGCCGAGAACGCCGACCCCGCGAAGGCGCAGGCCGTGCGCCAGGCCGCAGCCGACCTGGTGGACCGCGAGGCGATCGCGAAAGAGGTCTACAAGGACACGTACAGCCCGCTCTACTCGTTCGTGCCCGACGGACTGCCGGGCGCGACCGAGCCGCTGAAGGAGATGTACGGCGACGGCGCCGGCGCACCCGACGCGGCGAAGGCGAAGGAGCGGCTCGAAGCCGCCGGCGTCGAGACCCCCGTGCAGCTGAGCCTCCAGTACAACGGAGACCACTACGGCCCCTCCTCGGGCGACGAGTACGCCATGGTGAAGTCCCAGCTGGAGCAGGACGGCCTCTTCGAGGTCGACCTGCAGCAGACGGAGTGGGTGCAGTACTCCAAGGACCGCACCGCCGACGTCTACCCGGCGTACCAGCTCGGCTGGTTCCCCGACTACTCGGACGCCGACAACTACCTGTCGCCGTTCTTCCTCACCGAGAACTTCCTCGGCAACCACTACGACAACCCCGAGGTGAACGACCTCATCGTCGAGCAGCAGACGCAGACCGACGAGGGCAAGCGCATGGACGAGATCGCGAAGATCCAGGAGCTCGTCGCCACCGACCTGTCCACGCTGCCGCTGCTGCAGGGCAAGCAGGTCGCCTACACGGGCACCGACATCGAGGGCACCACCCTCGACGCGTCGTTCAAGTTCCGGTACGCGCCGATCACCCAGTAGCGCTCGCCGCGACGGCGGGCCCGGCCTCCGGGCCGGCGCCCGCCGTCGCGGACCGACGCGAACAGGCTCACACATGACTGCTCCCGCACCTGTCGTCGCGGCGCGCCGCGCCCCGACCGGGGGCGGATTCGGACGCTACGTCCTGATCCGGCTCCTGCTCATCATCCCGACCGTGTTCATCCTCGTCACCGTCGTCTTCTTCCTCATGCGCCTCACCGGCGACCCGATCACCGCCGCCCTCGGCGGGCGCCTCCCGCCCGACCAGCTCGCGGAGCGCGTGCACGAGTCCGGCTTCGACCGGCCGCTGATCGTGCAGTACTTCGACTACCTCGGCGGCGTCTTCCGCGGCGACTTCGGCACCTCGATCACCGACAATCGCCCGGTACTCGAGATCCTGTTCCAGTACGGCTCCGCCACCCTCGAACTCGTCTGCTACGCGCTGATCGTCGCGTTCATCATCAGCATTCCGCTCGGCCTCATCGCCGCGTACCGCCGCGACCGCTGGCAGGACGCGGTGCTGCGCATCATGGCGATCCTCGCCTACGCGACTCCGATCTTCTTCGTCGGCCTGCTGCTCAAGCTCGTCTTCTCGGTCTGGCTCGGCTGGCTCCCCGTCGCCGGGCGCGCGGGCACCCGCACCGAGCTCGTGATGGGCGGCGTCGACTCGCCGACCGGCATCTACCTGCTCGATGCGATCCGGCTCGGCGACACCCAACTCGTCGGCGACGTGCTCTGGCACGCCGTGCTCCCGTCGGTCGCCCTCGGCCTGCTCACCGCGGGCGTCTTCCTCCGCCTCATCCGCACCAACGTCATCGGCACCTTCGGGCAGCAGTTCGTCACGAGCGGCCGCTCCCGCGGGGTGAGCGAGTACCGGCTCCTCACGAAGCACGCCTTCCGCCCCGCGCTGATCCCCATCATCACGGTCATGGGCATGCAGGTCGCGCTCCTGCTCGCGGGCGCGGTGCTGACGGAGACGACATTCGAATGGAAGGGACTCGGCTTCATGCTCGCCGAATACCTGAAGGCCCGCGACTTCGTCGCGGTGCAGGGCATCGTCGTGATGATCGCGGTGATCGTCGCCGTCACGAACTTCGTGGTCGACCTCGTCGCGGCCGCCGTCGACCCGAGAGTGAGGTACTGATCGTGACCGTACCCGATCTCCCCACGCCCTCGACGGAGACCCTCGCCGTCGCCGTGCCCCGCGGGCGACGACTCCGCGACCGCGTGCCGGTGCTCCGGCAGCTGCGGCAGAGCGTCGGGCTGCAGCGCGGCATGCTCGTCGCCGGGCTCGCCCTGACCGCGCTGTTCGTACTGCTCGCCCTGCTCGCGCCGCTGATCGCCCCGTACGGGTGGGCGCAGCAGTCGGTCGACCGCACGGCGTTCGGCACGCAGCAGCCGCCGAACGCCACCAACCTGCTCGGCACCACCGTCTCCGGGTTCGACGTGCTGTCGCGGGTCGTCTGGGGAGCCCAGACCGCGCTCTTCGTGATCGCCGCCGCGATCCTCTGCTCCATCTTCCTCGGCATCGCGCTGGGACTCGTCTCGGGGTACTTCGGCGGCTGGCTCGACCGCATCCTCGTCGTGCTCTGCGACGCGATCTACGCGTTCCCGTCGCTGCTGCTCGCGATCGTGATGTCGATCGTGATCAGCCGCGGGCAGTCCACGCTCTTCGGCGGCATCCTCGCGACGGCGCTCTCCATCACCGTCGTGTTCGTGCCGCAGTACTTCCGGGTGATCCGCGCCGAAGTCGTGCGCGTGCGCTCCGAGCCGTTCGTCGAGGCCGCCCGCGTGATCGGCGTGCCCACCGGCCGCATCCTCGTGCGCCACGTGCTGCGCAACTCGGTGCGATCGCTGCCGGTGGTCGTCACGCTCAACGCCTCGGAGGCCCTGCTGACGCTCGCCGGCCTCGGCTTCCTCGGCTTCGGCATCGAGGCGACCTCCGCGGCCGAATGGGGCTACGACCTGAACCGCTCCGTCGCCGACGTCACGAGCGGCATCTGGTGGACGAGCGTGTTCCCCGGCCTCGCCATCGTGCTCGTGGTGCTCGGCATCACCCTCGTCGGCGAGAGCCTCAACGATCTGTCGGACCCGCGGCTGCGCCAGCGCCGCCGGGCGAAGGGAACCTCATGAACCGCATAGCGGAAGTCGCCGACCTGCGGGTGCGGTTCGCGACCGACGAAGCGCCCGTCGACGCCGTGAAGGGCATCAGTCTCGCGGCGCACGCGGGCGAGGTGCTGGCGATCGTCGGCGAATCGGGATCGGGCAAGACCGTCACCGCGAACGCCCTGCTCGGCCTGCTGCCCGAGACCGCGACCATGTCGGGCACCGTGATCGTGCGCACCCGGGCCGGAGACGAGACCGACGTGGTGCACGCCTCCCACGCGCAGATGCGGAGCATGCGCGGCAGCGCCGCCGCGATGGTGTTCCAGGAGCCGTCGACGGCGCTGAACCCCGTCTACACCGTCGGCTGGCAGATCGCCGAGGGACTCCGCGCGCACGGCCGCATCAGCGCGAAGGAGGCGCGGGCCCGGGCCGTCGACCTCCTCCGGCGGGTCGGCATCCCCGACCCCGAGCAGCGGGTCGACCAGTACCCGCACCAGTTCTCGGGCGGTCAGAAGCAGCGCATCGTGATCGCGATGGCGCTCGTGCTCGACGCGAGCCTCATCGTCGCCGATGAGCCGACGACGGCGCTCGACGTCACCGTGCAGGCCGAGATCCTCGAACTGCTGCGCATCTGCCGCGACGAGTTCGGGGCGACGATCGTGCTCATCACCCACAACATGGGCGTCGTGGCCGACCTCGCCGACCGCGTCATCGTGATGTACCGCGGCGAGATCATCGAGGAGGCCCCCGTCGCCGAGCTCTTCGGCGCCCCGAAGGAGCAGTACACCCGCGATCTGCTCGCCGCGGTACCGCACGTGGGCCACGGCAAATCGCGGACGCAGGCGCGGGAGGCGGAGGGCGGCGACGCGGCCGCCGCCGAGGACGCGGCCGCCGCCGAGGGCACGGCGGCCGCCGCCGAGCGCACCGCCGCCCGAGACACCGCCGGGCACCTCATCGTCGCCGAGAGCGCGCGGATCGGGTACCCCTCCCGGTTCGGGCGCGGCGCCGTCGTCGCCGTCGACGGGGTCGACTTCTCCGTCGCACCCGGCGAGGTCGTCGGGCTCGTCGGCGAATCCGGATCGGGCAAGACCACGATCGGCCGTGCCGTCGTCGGCCTGACGAAGGTCGTGGACGGATCGCTCCGCGTGCTCGGCCAGGAGATGCGCGACGTGCGCCAGCGGGCGCTCGCGCCGCTCCGGCCCGACATCGGCTTCGTGTTCCAGGATCCGGCGACGAGCTTCAACCCGCTGCTCTCGATCGCCGAGTGCATCGCCGAGCCGCTGATCGTGCACGGCCGCGCATCAGGCCCCACGGCCGCGCGTGCCCGCGTCGACGAACTGCTCGACGCCGTGCGCCTGCCCGCCGCGTTCGGCGACCGCTTCCCGCACGAGCTCTCGGGCGGGCAGCGGCAGCGGGCGTCGCTCGCGCGGGCGCTCGCCCTCGACCCGAAGCTGCTCATCGCCGACGAGCCGACGAGCGCTCTCGACGTCTCCGTGCAGGCAACGGTGCTCGAGCTGTTCGTGCAGCTGCAGGCCGAGCTCGGGTTCGCGTCGCTCTTCATCAGCCACGATCTCGCCGTCATCGACGCCGTCTCCGACCGCATCATCGTGCTGCAGCAGGGGCGCATCATGGAGCAGGGCACCACGGCGCAGGTGCTCGGCAGCCCGAGAGACCGGTACACGCAGCAGCTGCTCGCGGCGATCCCCGTTCCCGACCCCGCCGAGCAGCGCCGCCGCCGAGAGGCCGCGCGCGCCGGCATCGCGGGCGCCTAGCCCGGGGTCGCGCCGGGCGGGGCGCAGCGCACGCCCGGCCCGACCCTCCGAAGTGTTCGCGGGGCGTTCACGCGGAGACCCGCTAGAATAGTGCGTCGGCGTCTTTCGGCGTCACCGCGGGGCGATCCCGCTCCGTGGCCGGCAACCCGCCGTGCCGACGCTCCCTCGTCTCGTTAGGACTCACCTACTTATGGCTCTCGCCACACGCGAAGACCTCCGCAACGTCGCCATCGTCGCACACGTCGACCACGGCAAAACCACCCTCGTCGACGCCATGCTGCGTCAGACCAACTCCTTCGACGCGCACGCCGAGGTCGACGACCGGGTCATGGACTCGAACGATCTCGAGCGCGAGAAGGGCATCACCATTCTGGCCAAGAACACGGCCATCACGTACGAGGGCGCCCACGCCTCGGGCGGCCCCATCGTCATCAACGTCGTCGACACCCCCGGCCACGCCGACTTCGGCGGCGAGGTGGAGCGCGCGCTCTCGATGGTCGACGGCGTCGTGCTGCTCGTCGACGCCTCCGAGGGCCCGCTGCCGCAGACCCGGTTCGTGCTGCGCAAGGCGCTGGAGTCGAAGCTGCCCGTGATCCTCGCCGTCAACAAGACGGACCGCCCCGATGCGCGCATCGAAGAGGTCGAGGGCGAGGCGCAGGATCTCCTGCTCGGCCTCGCATCCGACCTCTCCGAGGATCACCCCGACATCGACGTCGACGCCGTGCTCGACGTGCCCACGGTGTACCTCTCGGGTCGCGCCGGCGCCGCATCGCACGAGCGCCCCGCCGACGGCGACCTGCCCAACAACCCCGACCTCGAGCCGCTCTTCCAGACCATCCTGGAGCGCGTGCCCGCACCGCAGTTCGACGACACGTTCCCGCTGCAGGCGCACGTCACGAACCTCGACTCGTCGCCGTTCCTCGGCCGCATCGCGCTGCTGCGCGTGCACCACGGCTGGATCAAGAAGGGCGAGACCGTCGCCTGGGTGAAGCACGACGGCACCGTGCAGAACGTGCGCGTCACCGAGCTCATGCTCACGAAGGCGCTCACCCGCTACCCCGCCGAGAAGGCGGGCCCCGGCGACATCGTCGCGATCGCGGGCATCGAGAACATCACGATCGGCGAGACCATCGCCGACGCGGAGGACGTGCGCCCCCTGCCGACCATCACCGTCGACGAGCCCGCCATCTCGATGACCATCGGCGCCAACACGTCGCCGCTCGTCGGCAAGGTGAAGGGCCACAAGCTCACCGCCCGCATGATCAAGGATCGCCTCGACCGCGAGCTCATCGGCAACGTGTCGCTGCGCGTGCTCGACGTGGGACGCCCCGACGCCTGGGAGGTGCAGGGCCGCGGCGAGCTGGCGCTCGCGATCCTCGTCGAGAACATGCGGCGCGAGGGCTTCGAGCTCACCGTCGGCAAGCCGCAGGTGGTCACCAAGGAAGTCGACGGCAAGAAGCACGAGCCGTACGAGCACCTCACCATCGATACGCCCGAGGAGCACCTCGGCGCGATCACCCAGCTGCTCGCGGCGCGCAAGGGCCGCATGGAGAACATGGTGAACAACGGCACCGGCTGGGTGCGCATGGAGTTCATCGTGCCCTCGCGCGGCCTCATCGGGTTCCGCTCCGAGTTCATGACCATCACCCGCGGCACCGGCATCGCGAACGCGATCTCGCACGGCTACGACGAGTGGGCGGGCCCGATCACGACCCGCAACAACGGCTCGATCGTCTCGGACCGCGCCGGCGTGGTGACGCCGTTCGCCATCATCAACCTGCAGGAGCGCATGAGCTTCTTCGTGCAGCCCACCGAAGAGGTCTACGAGGGCATGGTCATCGGTGAGAACTCGCGCTCCGAAGACATGGACGTGAACATCACCAAGGAGAAGAAGCTCACGAACATGCGCTCGGCCGCGGCCGACAGCTTCGAGTCGATGACCCCGCCCCGCAAGCTCACCCTCGAGGAGTGCCTCGAGTTCGCGCGCGAGGACGAGTGCGTGGAGGTCACGCCCGAGAACGTGCGCATCCGCAAGGTCGAGCTCGCAGCGTCGGCGCGCGCGCGCTCGGCGTCGCGCCTGAAGAACCAGAAGTAACGCGGTTCCCGACTCGAGGGCCCCGGCTCGCGCTCCTGCGCGGTCCGGGGCCCTCGTGCATTCCCGGCCCGGCGAAGACACCGGATCGATCGACGATCGCGGATCCGTCGACGACCGCAGCGTCCGGTCGTAGGATCGGACCATGGCCATCATTCACCGCACCACCCTGAGCCCCTCGAAGTACGAACTGCTCGCCGCGTGGCTGCCGGCGCAGCCGTGGTTCGCGGGCGACCCCGAGCAGCTCGCTCCCATCGGCGCGTACCGCTTCGACGACCCCGAGGGCGAGGTCGGCCTCGAAGGGCACCTGTTCACCGCAGGCGACTCGACGGTCTACCACGTGCCGCTCTCGTATCGCGGCGCCGAGCTCGACGACGCCGACGAGTTCGTCGTCGGCACCATGCAGCACGGCGTGCTCGGCACCCGCTGGGCGTACGATGCGATCGCCGACCCCGTCTACCGCGCCGCGCTCGCGGACGCGATCGTGCACGGCGGACGCGGCAGCCGCGAGTACACGCAGGACGCGGAGGGGAGGACGGCCGAGCGCGAGCCGTCCGTGCACGTGCGCGGCAGCGGCTCCGGCGACGGCCCCGTGCCCGAGCTCGCCGCCGTGCGGTTGACTTCGGAGGGCGCCGCGTCGATCGCGGAGACGGAGTTCGCGCTGCTCGCCGTGCATCGCGTCGTGGCGGTCGAGGCAGGCGACGATCCCGTCGGCACGCTCACGCTGCGAGGGGAGTGGGCCGGCGCGGTCGACGCGCTGCTCACCTCGCTCCGCAGCTGACGCCGCCGCGCCCGGCCGCGCGGCGGGCCGGTTCGCCCGTCGTCCGCCGGGGGCCGGGCGCCGCCGCCCCGCCGTCCGCGGCTTTCCCGGAGCGGGGTCACTTGCGGAGCGTGTTGCGCCGTGCTCGCCGCGCGACACCCTCCGAAAGCGACCCCGCTGGGAGATGGGAGGGAGGGTGGTGCCGCCGACGCGCGGCGCGGCGTGGCGCGGCCCGGTGCTGCGGGCGAGCGGGGTCACTTGCGGAGCGTGTTGCGCTGTGCTCGCCGCGCGACACCCTCCGAAAGCGACCCCCCTGGGGGACGGGAGGGAGGGTGGTGCCGCCGACGCGCGGCGCGGCGCGGCCCGTTTTCGCGTTTCGCCGAGAAACCGCTAGAGTATTCCTTGCGTGAAACACGCAATCGGGATGTGGCGCAGCTTGGTAGCGCACGTCGTTCGGGACGACGGGGTCGCAGGTTCAAATCCTGTCATCCCGACCAATAAGCCGCGGAAACTGTTACGTTTCCGCGGCTTTTTCGGTCTCCTGGCTGACGCGGTCGTCGGGATCGCCGTGGCGCCCGCGCGGAGCACCGCCCACGCGCATCGGCCTCGCGCTCGCCCTGCGCTCGCCGACGCGCACCGCTCGGCGCACCGCCCGGCACCGCCCGGATCACCGCGCCCGGAACGGACCGGCGCGACGGCGCCCCAACCGGCCTCCACCCCTACCGCGCCGCCGCCGCGCCTCCTCCGCGCCGGCGCCACGCCGCCTCCGCGCCGCCGCGAAGCCTCCTCGGTGCCGCCGCCGCGCCCGCCGCCGCCTTCCCGCACCCCATTGCGGAATACCACTGGGGGGTATACCGTTACCTCTGTAAGCGATACCCCGCAGCGGTATCGGAGCGGAAGGGGAGACGATGGCCGAGAACGAGTACCGGGTGACCGGAATGACCTGCGAGCACTGCGAGATGTCGGTGCGCGAGGAGGTCGGCGAGGTCGCGGGCGTCACAGGCGTGAAGGTGAGCGCGCAGACCGGGCGGCTCGTCGTGACGGGCGATCGCGAGATCGACGACGCCGCGATCCTCGCGGCGGTCGAGGAAGCCGGATACCGGGCGGCGCGAGTCTGATGCGCGCGCCCGCACGCCTCGCCCTCTACGCAGCGGGTCTGCTGGTGGCCTTCGGCGGAGCCTACGGGCTGGCCGGCGTCATCGTGCCTGACAGCGCGGTGGAGCCTTGGCGGGCCGAGAGCCGGCACGACGGGCACGAGGACGATGGAGCCGAAGGAGAGGCCATGAACGGCGACGAACAGAAAGCGCACGGTGCGGAGGGCGCCGGGGCGCACGACCATCCGGCCGACGGCGGGGCGCCGCCCGAGGGGATCCGGCCCGCAGCCGAGCCCCGGTACGCGGTGGGCGCCGCGGTGCGCCTGACCGCCGACCACATGCCCGGCATGGACGGCGCCGAGGCCACGGTCTCGGGCGCCTTCGAGACGACGACCTACTCGGTCACGTACACGCCGACCACGGGAGGCGATCCGGTGATCGACCACCGCTGGGTGGTGCACGAAGAGCTCGACCACCCGGGACCGGCACCGCTGGCGCCCGGAGCCGAGGCGGTGCTGCTTGCCGAGCACATGCCCGGCATGCGGGGCGCGACGGCGACCGCGGTCAGCGCGACGCAGGAGACCGTGTACATGGTCGACCTCACGACCGACGAGATGACGATGACGAACCACAAATGGGTCGTCGAGAGCGAGATGCGCCCGGCCGACTGACCCGCGACGGGGCAGACGGCGGGGCGGGGCAACCGAGGCACGAGACGGCTGCGGCACGTGACGGCTGCGGCACGCACAGAGAACGAGAGAGGGGCGCGCAGTGAGCACGCACACACCACCTGCGCCGGGCACCGGCGTCGAACTGGAGATCGGCGGCATGACCTGCGCGTCGTGCGCGAACCGGATCGAGCGGAAGCTGAACAAGCTCGACGGCGTCACGGCGACGGTGAACTACGCGACCGAGAAGGCGCGGGTCACGGTGCCGGAGGGCTACGACCCGGCGCTGCTGATCAGCGAGGTCGAGAAGACCGGCTACACCGCAGCCCTGCCGCGGCGGGAGCGCGACGCGTCCGCGGACGGCGCGGGCGACCCGTGCGGCGACGCCGACCCCGAGCTGACGTCGCTGCGCCAGCGACTCGTCGGATCGGTCGTGCTTACGGTTCCCGTGATCGCGATGTCGATGATCCCGGCCCTGCAGTTCCCGTTCTGGCAGTGGGCCTCCCTCGCCCTCGCAGCGCCGGTGATCGTCTGGGCCGCGTGGCCCTTCCACCGGGCGGCGTGGACGAACCTCAAGCACGGCGCCGCCACCATGGACACGCTCATCTCGATGGGCACGGGCGCCGCCTTCCTGTGGTCGCTCTACGCGCTCTTCTTCGGCACGGCGGGCGAGCCCGGCATGACGCACGCGTTCGAGTTCGCCATCGCCCCGTCGGACGGAGCGGCGAACATCTACCTCGAGGTCGGGGCCGGGGTGACGATGTTCATCCTCGCGGGCCGCTACTTCGAGAAGCGCTCCAAGCGGCAGGCGGGAGCCGCCCTGCGCGCGCTGCTCGAGCTCGGCGCGAAGGAGGTCTCCGTGCTGCGCGACGGGCGCGAGGTGCAGATCCCGACGACCGAGCTCGCGGTCGGAGACGAGTTCGTCGTGCGCCCCGGTGAGAAGATCGCGACCGACGGCGTCGTGGTTTCGGGCTCGTCGGCGGTGGACGCCTCGATGCTCACCGGCGAATCGGCCCCCGTCGAGGTCGCCGAGGGCGACACCGTGACCGGGGCGACCGTGAACGCCGGCGGGCGACTCGTCGTGCGGGCCACCCGCGTCGGCTCGGACACACAGCTCGCGCAGATGGCGCAGCTCGTCGAGGACGCGCAGTCGGGGAAGGCGGAGGTGCAGCGACTGGCCGACCGCATCTCGGGCGTCTTCGTGCCCATCGTGATCGGGATCGCGGTCGCCGTGCTCGGCGCGTGGCTCGGCGCCGGGTTCCCGGTCGCCGCCGCCTTCACGGCGGCAGTGGCCGTGCTCGTGATCGCCTGCCCCTGCGCGCTCGGGCTCGCCACGCCGACCGCGCTCCTCGTCGGCACCGGTCGGGGCGCGCAGATGGGGGTGCTCATCAAGGGGCCCGAGGTGCTGGAATCGACCCGGACGGTCGACACCGTCGTGCTCGACAAGACCGGCACCGTCACGACCGGCCGGATGACGCTGGTCGACGTCGTCGTCGAACCCGGCGTCGACCGCGCCGAGCTGCTGCGCTTCGCGGGGGCGCTCGAGCACGCCTCCGAGCACCCCATCGCCCGGGCCATCGCGGCGGGGGCGACGGCGGAGGTGGGGCCGCTGCCCGATCCGGAGCACTTCGAGAACGCTGCGGGCGCGGGCGTGCAGGGCGTCGTGGACGGCACCGCGGTGGTGGTGGGTCGCGAATCCCTCCTCGCCGACTGGTCGCAGCAGCTGTCGCCGGAGGTCGCCGCCGCGAAGGCGCGCGCCGAGGGCGAGGGGAAGACCGTGGTGGCGGTCGGATGGGACGGCCGGGCGCGGGGCGTGCTCGTGGTCGCCGACGCCGTGAAGCCGACCAGCGCGCGCGCCGTCGCCGAGCTGCGGGGCCTCGGCCTGACACCGGTGCTGCTCACGGGTGACAACGCGGCTGTCGCGCGTCGGATCGGCGCGGAGGTCGGCATCGACGAGGTGATCGCGGAGGTGCTGCCGCAGGAGAAGGTGGCGGTCGTCGCCCGCATGCAGCGCGCGGGCAGAGTCGTGGCGATGGTGGGCGACGGCGTCAACGACGCCCCGGCGCTCGCCCAGGCCGACCTGGGGCTCGCGATGGGCTCCGGAACCGATGCCGCGATCGAGGCCGCCGACATCACCCTCGTGGGCGGCGACCTGCGCGCCGCGGTGGACGCGATCCGGCTCTCCCGCCGCACCCTCGCCACGATCAAGACGAACCTGTTCTGGGCGTTCGCCTACAACGTCGCCGCGATTCCGATCGCCGCGCTCGGCATGCTCAACCCGATGCTCGCGGGGGCGGCGATGGCGTTCTCATCGGTGTTCGTCGTGGGCAACAGCCTGCGGCTGCGCGGGTTCCGGAGCGTGACCCGGTGACGGCGACGGAGACCGGGGCCGGCCCCGAGGCGACCCCGGAAGCGGCCGAACCGACGACCGACCCGGAGACCGACCCGATGACCCACCCGACGACCGACCCGGAGACCGCAGCGCACCGGCACGGCTACATCAGCGACAAGACGAAGTACCGCAACCGTCTGCGCCGCCTCGAAGGGCAGGTGCGGGGCATCGACCGCATGGTCGCGGACGAGCGGTACTGCATCGACATCCTCACCCAGATCTCCGCCGTCACCAAGGCGCTGGAGAACGTCGCGCTCGGGCTCCTCGAAGATCATCTGCGGCACTGCGTGGTCGACGCCGTGCACACCGGTGGAGAGACGGCCGAGCACAAATTGACAGAGGCATCCGAGGCGATCGCGCGACTCGTGCGATCGTAGGAGGAATGCACTGACGAAGGGAGCACGGGTGGAGCACGACGACCCCCGCGCACGCGGGCTGCTGCTCGCGGAGCAGGAGCGGATCGCGGCGCGCGTGACGAAGCTGGAGCGCGACATCGCGGCCCTCACGAGCGCGCGCCGCAGCTCGGTGGACGACGACGAGCACGACCCCGACGGGGAGCCGCTCTCGGCGCGGTGGTCGCTGCTCGCCGGGCTGCTGGAGTCGGCGCGCGACGATGCGCGGCAGGCCGCCGATGCGGTGCGCCGCCTCGATGCGGGCGCCTACGGGGTGTGCGTCGCGTGCGGGCAGCCGATCCCCGCCGGGCAGCTCGACGTGCGGCCCTTCCGGGAGCGCTGCGTCGCCTGCACGCCGTAGCGGCGCAGGATCGCGCGCCGCAGCGCGCATTCACGCGCCCCCGCCGCTCTCGCCGCGACCCCCGCGACTCCCGCCGCCTCCGCCTCCGCGCCGACGCATCGCCGATCGCGGCCACCAGCGCGCGCGCCGGCGTCGGGCGGGCCCCGCCGCCTGCTGCAGCGCCGCCGTGCAGTCGGCCAGCAGTCGCGCGAGATCGGAGCGGCGCGCGCGGTCGGCGCCGGCCTCGAGGGCCGCACGGCTCGAGCCGTAGCGCTCCGCCGTCATCGCCTCCGCGAGCGCACGCGCGTCGGCGGCGGCCGCCTCGGGGAGCGCGCCCGTGCCGCGCCAGTGCTCGAGCAGCGCTTCCGCGGTCTGCGCGCGCGGAGCGCTCGAGACCCCGGCGCGCGCGTCGATGCCGAGGTCGGTCGCCGTGTCCCGCAGCTCGCTCCACGCGGCTGCTGCGGGCGCCGATCCCTGCACGACCGCCCGCAGGCGACGGCGGCGACGCAGGAGGCGCCGCGCGGCGGGCGCGCTCGCAGTCAGGAGCAGCAGGGCGACGAGCGCGAGCGCAGAGACGGTGAGCGCGGCGCCCGAGGGAGCGGTGTCATCGGCGGTCGCGGCATCCGCGCCGGCCGCCGGGCCGGTGGCGGGATCGTCGACGGGCGTCTCGCTCGGCCGCGTCGGGTCGGCGGGCTCGCTCTCGGGCGCCTCGGCGGCTTCGGGCGTTTCGCTCGTCTCCGCACGCGGCGGGCGATCGCCGTCGGCCTCCAGCCCGGCGCCGCCCGGCGTCGGCTCGAACGCGACCCACCCGACGTCGTCGACGTAGATCTCGGGCCAGGCGTGCAGCTCGCGGCCCAGCACGACGGTGCGCTCGTCGCGTTCGGCGCGCGTCGCGTAGCCGACGGCGACCCGGGTCGGCACGCCGAGATCGCGCGCCATCACCGCGAAGGTCGCCGCGTAGTGCACGCAGAACCCGCGCCGCGTGTCGAGGAACTCGGTCATCACCGCGTACGGATCGTCGGGGTCGGCCCCCGGCTGGTACGGCGCGGCTTCGTCGTAGTCGAACGCTCCGCTGCGGAACCACTCCTGGAGCGCTCGGCCCACGGCGATCCTGCTCGTGCGCCCCTCGGCGGCTTCGACGGCCGCCGAGGAGATCGACTCGGGCAGCCCCTCGGGGAGTGCGAGGTACGCCGCGAGCGGCGATTCGGGATCGGGGTCCGCGATGAGCTCCGTCGCCCGCTGCGGCAGGGAGGCGAGCCCGTCGGCGGGCAGCTGGCCGGCGTCGAGCGGCGCCGCCTCGGCGGTGTATTGGTACCCCCGCCGGGTGATGTCTCGCTCGGTCTGCGCGGTGTTCGCCTCGGCCGACCAGATCCACCGCTCGGCCTGGAAGGGCTCGTCGGCGCCCGTCGGGAGCACGTGCGTAGTCGACTGCGGCAGCGGCAGCCAGGAGCTCAGCAATCCGTCGACGGTGACGGTGACGGTGCGCGCGGGCGCCGGGGGTGCGGCCTCCGACGCCGACGGGGGCAGGGACGCCGCCGATCGGGCTCGGGTGACGTCGGAGCCGTCGGCCGCGAGCTCCTGCTGCGGCTGCCACTGCCCGCCCTCGAAGTCGGCGAGCGTCGCGAGCGTGAACCGCAGCGGGCCGGGAGCCGAGCTCGTGAAGCTGAAGGCCGGCGCGCTGCTGCGCTCCCGAAGATCTTCGGCGAGTGCCAGCGTGACGTCGGGCACGGTGCGCGACACGGGCGACGGGAAGAGCGAGTCGTTCCAGATGCGATCCTGCGTCGCGGGGGTGACGGCCATCGCCCCCGCCGCGAGTGCGGCGGCGACGGCGCCCGCGAGTGCTCCGTACCAGCGCGGCGTGCGCGAGCCCGCCCAGGCGAGGAGCGCGAGGGCCAGCAGGGCTCCGAGCCAGGCGGGCGCGCCGGCAGAGACCCCGGTGACGGCCGCCGGCACGAGCAGCACGAGGGCGACGAGGCCTCCGGCGAAGAGCGGCAGGTCGGCGGCGACGAGCAGCAGCGACGTGGCGGCGGCGACCAGCAGTACGACGGCGAGCAGCAGGTCGGAGAGCGGCCCGGCGACGGTGAGCGGTGCGGAGCCGCCGATGATGCGCAGCTGCGCCTGCTCGAAGACGCCGGCGGGATCGCTCCACCAGTCGCCGGCGCGCCCGTTCAGCAGCAGGAGCAGCGCCCACGCCCCGAGGCCGGCGGTGAACCCGCCGAGCCCGGCGCGGAGCCCGCGCCGCGGAGAGCGCGCACGGAGGGCGCACGCGGTCGCGATGGTGACGCCGACGAGGGCGACCGCCGATGGCCACCACGCGCCCCACGCGAAGACGCGGGTCAGCGACCCGAGGGCGATGACCCACAGCAGCAGGAGGAGGCCTCCCGCGGCGCAGAGGCGGGCCGCGGGCAGACGCTCCGTCGCGTCGGGCGCCGCGGTCACGGCGTCGTCTCCGGGCCGGCCGACGGCGGGACGGGCAGATGGATCGACCGCCAGCCGGCGGGGAGGGCCGCGTCGGACGCGGCGCCGACGGCGAGGAGCACCCCGCCGCCGGGGGAGGCCGCCAGGGCTCTGCGCAGACGGGAGCCCGCCGCTCCCGTGACGACGACCGCGGGCAGCGGAGCATCGACGGGGGCGGGAGCCGGCGTCGCCTCGGGTGCCGGGCGCCTCCCGCCCCTTCGGGGGCTCGCCGGATCGACGACGAGCTGCGCGCGGGCGAGGGCGCGCAGCAGCGGATCGGCGGCGTCGCTCGCGACCGGCGGCTGCGGCGGCAGCTGCATCGTGACGAGGTGACCGGAGAGCGTCCACTCCTCGACGATCGCGGTCGCAGCCGATACGGCGGCCTCGAACTCGGCCGCCGACCCGTATGCTGCGGCGGTGCAGTCGAGCCGCAGCGCGCGCTCGGTGCGCGTCGTCGGCTCGGGGAGGTTCACCAGCCACGAGCCCTGCCGCGCGCTCTGCTTCCAATTGATCTGGCGAGACGCGTCGCCTCTGCGGTACTCGCGCAGCGCGCCGCCGCCGACCACCCCGTCGCCGACGCCCGAGGCGGCCACGCCGCCGCCCTCGCCGAGCTGCTCGGAGGCCCCGGCGTCGAGCAGCGCCGCCGCGCCGGGCAGCGGGCGCGGCAGCACGAGCACGGACGCCGCCGCGCGCACGTGCGACTCGTACCGGACGAGCCCGAGCGGATCCACGACGCCGACCGCGGCGACCTCGATCTCGAGCGGCCCGCGCGCCGCCGCCGGCCACGCGCACTCGGCGACCACGGGCGACCCTCCCGCGAATACGAGCGGAAGGGTCGCGCTTCGCCCGCCGGCGACCCAGCGCACCCGCCCGCGGGCGGCCCAGGGGAGTCGGTGCACCACGTTGGCCGTGCACTGCACGGTCGTGCCGGCCGGGGGAGCGGGCTCGTCGGGCCGCACCCGCACCTCGAACCGCGCGAGGCCGCCAGCGACCGCCGCGCCGACGAGCGACACCGCGACGAGCGCGCCGAGCAGCCACGCGACATACCAGACGTCGCGCAGCCCGATGGCGTACCAGCCGACGCCCAGCACGAGCGCGCCGAGCGCGCACGCCCAGCCCCGCGGCGTCAGCGCGATCGACCACCCCGCAGCGCCGCGCCCCTCGCAGGCCCCGTTCGTCGCCCGCATCACCGCAGCGGCGTTCGCGCGACGATCTCCTCGACGATCTCGGTCGCCGCGCGCGCCGACTCGTCGGCGCGGGCGAAGCGGCCCTGCGGCACGAGCCGATGCGAGAGCACCGTCGCGGCGAGCGACGCGACATCGTCGGGGGAGACGAAGTCGCGGCCGTGCACCGCCGCCCGCGCGCGGCTCATGCGGCTCACGTGCACCGACGCGCGCGGGCTCGCCCCGAGGGCGACCCCGGGGTGCGAGCGCGTCGCGCCGACGAGATCGACGATGTACCCGCCGACCTCGGCGGAGAGGTGCACCGCGGCGGCGGCGCGCTGCGCGGCGCGCACCTCCTCGACGGAGGCGACGGCGGGGGCGGCGTCTCGGGGATCCCGATCAGAGGTCGCGAGCAGCATGCGCAGCTCGGAAGCGGCGTCGGGGTACCCGAGGGAGATGCGCGTCATGAACCGATCGCGCTGGGCCTCGGGGAGGGCGAACGTGCCCTCCATGTCCTGCGGGTTCTGGGTCGCCACGACGACGAACAGCTCGGGGAGCCGGTGCGTGCTCCCGTCGACGGTGACCGACCGCTCCTCCATGGCCTCGAGCAGTGCCGACTGCGTCTTCGGCGTGGCCCGGTTCACCTCGTCGCCGATCACGATGTTCGCGAAGATCGGGCCGGGATGGAACTGGAACCGGCGGCTCTCCTGGTCGTACACCGAGAGCCCGGTCACATCGGTCGGCAGCATGTCGGAGGTGAACTGGATCCGCCGCGCATCCGCGCTGATGGAGCGCGCGAGCGCCGCGGCCAGGGTGGTCTTGCCGACCCCCGGCACATCCTCGAGCAGCAGGTGCCCGCCCGCGAACACCGTGGTGATCACCGTCTCGATGACCTCGCGCTGCCCCTGGATGACCCGCGCGAGCGCGTCGCCGATGCGCTGCGCCAGCTCGCTCGGCAGCACGGAGCGGGGGCGGGCGGTGGGAACCGGGTCGTGCGAGAGTTCGGTCGTCGACATGCTGGCTGCCCTTCGTCGGTTCGCAGTCACCCGCAGCTTGCCACACCAACCCGGAGATTGCTGGGTGGCGCGGCGCTCGTCAAGGGGCAGCGGCGGCTCGCGGGCGCTGAGTAGACTGCCAGGGAAGCCGCTGGGAGGTGCGATGACCGGAATGCAGGATCTGACCGGAGGGCGCGAGCTCGTGATGGTGTCGAACAGACTGCCCGTGGACCGGGTGGTCGCGGCCGACGGGACGACGTCGTGGCGCACGTCGCCGGGCGGCCTCGTCACCGCGGTCGAGCCGATCGTCGAGCAGCTCGGCTGCGTGTGGGTCGGGTGGGCCGGGAGCGCCGACGAGCACATCGAGCCCTTCGAGATCGGGCGCATGCGGCTCGAGCCGGTCGATCTGTCGCGCGACGACGTGGAGCGCTTCTACGAGGGGTTCTCGAACGGAACGCTGTGGCCGCTGTACCACGACGTCATCGCCTCGCCCGAGTACCACCGGCACTGGTGGGACCGATACGTGAAGGTCAATCGCCGGTTCGCCGAGCGCGTCGCCGAGACGGCCGCGCAGGGCGCGGTCGCGTGGATCCACGACTACCAGCTGCAGCTGGTGCCGGCGATGCTGCGCGAGCTCCGCCCCGACCTCACGATCGGGTTCTTCCTGCACATCCCGTTCCCCCCGCGCGGCCTGTTCGAGCAGCTGCCCTGGCGCCGCAGCATCATCCAGGGGCTGCTCGGCGCCGACGTGATCGGCTTCCAGCGCGTTCCCGACGCGATCAGCTTCCGCACCATCGCCGAGCGGTACACGCACACGCAGGCGCTCGGCAACACGATGGTGCTGCCCGCGACGGCCGACGCCCCCGGCCGCACCGTGCTGGCGCAGGAGTTCCCCATCTCGATCGACGCGGCGGCGTTCGCCGAGGTGGCGCGCCGCACCGAGACGCAGCAGCGCGCCCGCGAGATCCGCGCCGAGCTCGGCGACCCGAAGACGGTGATGCTCGGCGTCGACCGCCTCGATTACACCAAGGGCATCCGTCACCGCCTGAAGGCGTTCGACGAGCTGCTCGCCGACGACGAGATCGATGCCTCTGACATCGTGCTGGTGCAGGTCGCGAGCCCGAGCCGCGAGCAGGTGGACGCGTACCGCCAGCTGCGCAACGAGGTCGAGCTCACCGTCGGGCGCCTGAACGGCGAGCACGGCACCATCGGCCACTCGCCGCTCGTGTACCTGCACCGCGGGTACTCCCGGGAGGAGATGGTCGCCCTGTACCTCGCCGCCGACGTGCTGCTCGTCACGCCGCTGCGCGACGGCATGAACCTGGTGGCGAAGGAGTACGTCGCGTGCCGCGAGGACGAGCAGGGCGTGCTCGTGCTGAGCGAGTTCGCGGGCGCCGCCGACGAGCTGAAGGATGCGCTGCTCGTGAACCCGCACGACATCGAGGGGCTGAAAGCAGCCTTCCTGCGCGCGACCCACATGCCGCAGGAGGAGCAGCGCCGCCGCATGCAGGGGCTGCGGCGCGCCGTGCACGACAACGACGTGGAGCACTGGGCGTCGGGCTTCCTCGGCTCGATGACCTCGATCTCGGAGACGCGGGCGGCGGCGCAGGCCAGCGGCACGCCGGAGGGTGCGACGGGCCCCGTGTCGCTCGTGCCCCAGGCGTTCGTGCCGCGCAGCGTGGGCGACCGGCTGCGGCGCATCGCCACGGCGTCGTCGCTGCTCGTCGCCACCGACTTCGACGGCACCATCGCGCCGATCGTGCCCCGGCCGCAGGATGCGCGCATGCTGCCGCGGGCGCGGCAGGCGCTCGAGATGCTGAGCGCCGCTCCGGGGGTGCGCGTCGCGCTGCTGACGGGCCGCTCGCTCGGCGGGCTCGCCGACACCGGCACGGGCGGCGAGGGCTGGATCGTGTCGGGATCGCACGGGTCGGAGCTCACCGGCTTCGACGTCTCGGGCATCACCGGGGGCATCGGCGGAGCGCCGACGGACGAGGAATCGGAGCGGCTGGACCGCCTCACGCGACGATTCGAGCGGGTGCTCGGCTCGGAGCCCGGGGTGCGCCTCGAGCGCAAGCCCTTCGGCGTGGCGGTGCACACGCGGGAGGTGGCGGATCCCGAGTACGGCCGCGAGCTGCTGGCGGCCGCCGTCGAGTTCGGCGTCGCCGAGGGGCTGCACGTGCGGGAGGGCAAGCAGGTGCGCGAGTTCTCGGTGCGGGCCTCCGACAAGGGGACGGTGCTCCAGAGCATCCGCGACGCGCTGCCCGCCGGCCCCGTGCTCTTCCTCGGCGACGACGTCACCGATGAGGACGCGTTCGCGGTGCTCGGGCCCGACGACCTCGGGATCAAGGTGGGGGAGGGCGAGACGGCTGCCGCCGAGCGCATCCCGGATCCCGCCGCCGCGGCGGCGGTGCTCGCGCGCCTCGTGGAGCTGCGCACGGGCATCGTCATCGGCTCCGACTGAGCCGACGGGCTGCGACGGCGCTCCCCCGCCCCGGCCCGTCGGCCGTGCGGGGAAGCGCCGTCGGCGCGCCCGCTCGAGCACCGCACGCCCCGCGATTACCGATCGACGGCTGCGAAATCAACCCCGCAGACAGTCCGTGGAGCGGGGCAATACGCTCGTGAGCGAATCGATGATCTCCCAGGATCGATTCTCCGAAACGACGATTAGGAGTGACCCGAGATGCACACTGTCAGCAGCGACATCGATATCGACCTTCCCGTCCGCACCGTCTACAACCAGTGGACGCAGTTCGAGGACTTCCCGGCCTTCATGGGCGGCGTCGAAGAGGTGAAGCAGGTCGACGAGACGACGCTCAACTGGCGGGTCACCGTGGGCGGCGTCGAGCGCGACTTCCTCGCGAAGATCACCGAGCAGGTGCCCGACGAGCGCGTCGCCTGGAACAGCGTCTCCGGCCCGTCCCACGCGGGGGTCGTGACGTTCCACCGCCTCGACGAGAACAAGACCCGCGTGCGCCTCCAGCTCGACTGGGAGCCCGAGGGGTTCGTCGAGCACGCCGGCGCCCTGCTGCAGCTCGACGACGCGCAGGTGGCGAAGGATCTCAAGGAGTTCGCGCGCCTGCTCGAATCCAACGGCTTCGAGTCGGGGGCGTGGCGCGGAGCGGTCGACCGGCCGAACGACGGCACCGCCGTCTGAGCACGCCGCAGCAGCACCGAAGCACCGAAGAAAGGGGACGGCTATGGCCGAACTGTGGGAGCCGACCGACGAGATCGATGGCGACGAGGACCTGACGGTCACCGATCACCGCGATGAAGACGCGCCGCTCGTGAGCGCCGACGACGAGCAGTCGATCGAGACGACGACCGACGACCCGCGCGAAGCGCTCGAGGAGCTCGGCGAGGACGTCTCGTCCTCCCCGGCGCGACGCGCGGAGGAGACCGACATCGATCCGGAGGCCGCTGCGGACGGCGGCGACGATCGCGAGCCGGGAGAGGCACTCTGAGCGTGAGTCGCACCGAGACCGATGCGCGCAGCTTCGGCGTCGAGGAGGAGTACCTGCTGCTCGACGCCGAGAGCGGCGCGCCCATCGACCGGGCGGCGCAGATCGTCGCGCGCCGCCCCGAGCTCCGCCGCGAGGCCGACCGGGAGTTCTTCTCCAGCCAGCTGGAGACGGCGTCGCCCGTGTGCACCGAGGCGGCCGAAGCCGATGCGGCGCTCCGCAGCTTCCGCGACACCGCGGGAGCTGCGGCGCGCGAGGAGGGCGCCGTGCTCGCGGGCACCGGCCTGCCGCCCGTCGGCGGCGAGCAGGAGGGATCGGTGACGCCGAAGGCGCGCTACCGCGAGATCCGCTCCGAGCTGCGCGCGGCGGCGGCGCACCAGTACGTCACCGGCACGCACGTGCACGTCTCCGTGCCCTCGCGAGACGCCGGCGTCACGGCCCTGCGCGGTCTCGCGCGCTGGGCGCCCGCACTGCTCGCGATCACGGCGAACTCGCCGATCTGGTGCGGCGAGGAGACCGGGCTCGCGAGCTGGCGCCACATCAAGAGCATGTCGTGGCCCCTGGCCGGGTATCCGCCGGAGTTCTCCTCGGGCGACGAGTACGAGCAGACGGTGACCCGTCTGGTGGAGACGGGAGTGCTCATCGATCCGGGCATCGTGACCTGGGTCGCGCGCCTCTCCGAGCGGTTCCCGACGATCGAGCTGCGCATCGCCGACGCCCAGCTCGACCCCGAGTCGGCCGTGTCGTTCGCGCTGCTCGTGCGGGGCCTCGTCGACCGCGTGCTCGCCGACGTCGAGCGCGGCGTCGAGGAGCAGCGCGCCACGCCGGGGCTCGTGAACGGGGCGATCTGGATGGCGGCGCGCGACGGGCTCTCGACGTCGCTCATCGACCCCGTGCAGGGAACGGCCCAGCCGGCCGCCGCCATGCTGAATGACATGTTCGCGTACGCCGAGCCATCGCTGGAGAGCTTCGGCGACGCCGAACGCGTGGAGCGCTACCTCGGCGACCTGCGCACGCACGGCGGGCCGGCGCAGCGCCAGCTCGCGAGCTTCCGCGAGAACGGCGTCGCCGGTCTGCTGGAGCTCTACCGCGCTGCCGGGGTGCAGGGGGCCCGATGAGCGGGTCGGGCCGCCGCCGCGGCGGCCCGATCACGCGCGAGCTCGACGGCGACGGCTTCGTCTACCGGCGCGACGGGCGCCGGCTGACGGCGGCCAAGGAGATCGCGCGGATCGAGGCGCTCGCGATCCCGCCGGCCTGGACCGACGTGCGCATCGCGCGAGGCCCCTCGGCGAAGGTGCTCGCGCGGGGGATCGACGCGGCCGGCCGCACGCAGATGATCTACCACCCCCGCTTCCGCCAGCGGCGGGAGCGCGAGAAGTTCGCGCGGCTGGGCCGGTTCGGCGCCGCGCTCCCCAAGCTCCGCGCCCGCGTCGACCGGGATCTGCGTCGCAAGCGCCTCGGCAGAGAGCGCGTGGTGGCCTGCGTGATCCGGCTCATCGACCTCGAGTTCTTCCGCGTCGGCAACGAGGAGTACGCGGCCAAGCACGGCAGCTACGGCGTCACGACGCTCCGCGAGGAGCACATCGAGGCGACCGGGAGCTCCGTGCGCTTCGACTTCGTGGGCAAGAGCGGGAAGCGGCATGCGCGCCGAGTCGCGGACCCGCGCATCGCCCGACTGATCGCGCGGCTCGAAGAGCTGCCCGGAGACGAGGTGTTCCGCTTCTTCGAGGACACGGGAGTGTCTCGGCAGGTGCGCAGCAAGCACGTGAACGCGTACGTCAAACGCGTGATGGGCGAGGAGTTCACCGCCAAGGACTTCCGTACGTGGGGAGGCAGCCGCATGGCGCTCTCCTCACTGCTCGAGCACGACGAGGACGCGTTCCGCACGCAGAAGCGGGCGGCCGCCGCGACGCGGGAGGCGATCCGCTCGGCGGCGGAGCGGCTCGGCAACACGCCCGCCGTGACGAAGTCGTCGTACATCGACCCGCGGGTGCTCGCGCTCGCGGAGGACCGGGCGGCGCGGGAGCGGTTGCGCAAGGCGCGGAAGAAGATGCGCCCCGGCGAGCACCTGAGCGTCGACGAGCAGTGCCTGCTCGCGCTGCTGGCCCGCCGAGCCCCGCGCTGAGCGCGGAACCCGGCGGCCCGGCCTCAGCGTGCGAGCGCCTCGCTGACCGCAGTGGGGGAGTCGTACGACGTGTCGGCCAGCGCTTCGAGCGCCGACACCACGTCGTTCGGCGCCCCCGAATCGCGAGCCGCGTCGACCAGCGCCGAGCGGTCGGCGGGGTAGTCGACCCCGCCGAGGTATCGCTGCACCTCGATGGGGTTCTGCGGTTCTGACATGGGATCTCCTTTCCTTACGAGCCCGGATCGGGAGGGCCCCGATCCGGGTACAGGTCGCGGCCGCTGCGCCGCAGCCGTCATCGCGCCGCCGTCATGCCTCAGCGGTGGTGCGCAGGCGGTCGATGAGCTCGGTGGTGGAGTGATCGGGCACGTAGTCGAGGATCACCACCTCGCCGCCCGCGCGTCGCACCTCCGCCGCCTCCTCCAGCATCTCCGGCGTGTAGTCGCCGCCCTTCGCGTACACGTCGGGCCGCAGCTCACGGATCGTCGCGCACGCGGTGTCGTCGTCGAAGACGGTGACGTAGTCGACGCACGACAGCTCCGCCAGCACGTTCGCCCGGTCGCGCACCCCGTTCACGGGACGCCCCGGGCCCTTCAGCCGTCGGGCGGAGTCGTCGCTGTTCAGCGCCACGACGAGCACGTCGCCCAGTCTGCGGGCCTGCTTCAGCGATGCCGTGTGCCCCCGGTGCAGCACGTCGAAGCAGCCGTTCGTGAACACGATGCGGTCGCCCGCGCGCCGGTGCACGTCGAGGCGCTCCGCCAGCTCCGCCACCGAGATCTGGGGGTCGGGGGCGGCCGACGACCGCAGCTCCAGCTCGTCCAGTGAGCAGCGGCACGTGCCCGTGCGCTCCACCGCGATATCGGCCGCGAGCTGCGCGAGCTCGACGGCCCGCGGAAGCTCGCACCCCGCGGCCCGGGCCACCGACAGCGCCGAGACGAATACATCGCCCGCCCCCGACGCCTGCTGCTCGGGAGCCGCGTGCGCCCGCGTGCGATGCGGCGGGGCGTCATCGGTCAGCAGCACCGTGCCGGTGCGGTCGAGCGTGACCACGACCGCCTCCGCGCCGCTGCGCCGCCGGAGCGCGTCGCCGGCCGCCGCCGCGGCCGCAACCCGGTCCTCTCCCGAGCCGAGGCGCTCGCCGAGCAGCCGCTCCGTCTCGCCCGCGTTGGGCGTGATCACGTCGGGGCGGAGGGCCGCCCACCGGGCCGGGTCGTGCGCATCGACCACGAGCAGGGCGGCGCGGGGGAGCGCCGCGAGCGCCGAGATCATCGCGTCGTCGAGGAGGGCCGCGCCGTAGTCGCAGATCACGAGGGCGTCGCACTCGGCGAGCGCCTCGGCGAGGTCGTCGAGCAGCTGCCGCCGCACCTGCTCGGGCCACGGCTCGCGCTGGGTGTCGTCGAGCCGGATGAGCACCTGGTCGGCGACCGACACGCGCGCCTTCGTCGTGGTGCGCGCGCCCGCGACGCGCTGCAGCGCCCGCACGTCGACGTCGGCCTCCGTGAGACGCTCGCGCAGGCGGTCGCCCGGCTCATCGGCCCCGATCGCGCCGAAGGCGCGCACGCGGGCGCCGAGCGCGGAGAGATTGCGGGCGGTGTTCGCCGCGCCCCCCGGCAGATCGGAGGCGCCCGCGAGCTCCACCACGGGCGCCGGCGCCTCGCGCGCCACGCGATCGACCGTGCCGTGCCACCATCGATCGAGCAGGAAGTCGCCGAGCACCGCGATGCGGGGCTGCTGCGCGCGAATGCGGGCGATGCTGTCGAGCGGAGTCATGATGACCGCCTTTCGGGGAGAGTGACGACCGGTCCGTTTGAGATCGACCGGAAGCGGGCAGAAGAAGAGGAGGCGCACTGCGCGCCGAACGCCGCACACGCACTGACGCACTGGAGGAACCGATGCCGCACGACCCGCGACCCGCCCCCGAGACGATCCCATCCGCCGAGGCGGCGGAACCGGCTGAGCGGCGGCCGATGGTGGCACCTCCCGGCGAGCGGCTCGCCGACGTGCGCAAGATCGCGGTGCTGCGGGGCGGCGGCATCGGCGATCTGCTGTTCGCGCTGCCCGCCATCACGGCGCTCGCCGCGGCCTACCCCGACGCCGAGGTGACGCTCCTCGGAGCGCCCGCCGCGCGGCTGCTCGACGGGCGAACCGGAGCCCCGCATCGCATCGTGGAGCTGCCCGTCGCGCCCGGAGTGCACGAACCGCGCGGAGCCGAGAGCGATCCGGCTGCGGTGGAGCGCTTCCTCGCGGAGCAGCGAGCGGAGGGGTACGACCTGGTCGCGCAGATGCACGGCGGCGGACGCTTCTCGAACCCCTTCGCCGCGGCGCTCGGGGCGCGCTGCACGATCGGCACGCGCACGGACGACGCTCTCGCGCTCGACCGCTCGCTGCCGTACGTCTACTTCCAGCACGAGGTGATGCGCTGGCTCGAGGTCGCGGGTCTGGTCGGTGCGCCGCCCGTCGATCTGGAGCCCCGTCTGCTCGTGACCGCCGACGAGCGCGCGCGGGGCCGCGAGCGGCTCGGCGCGGCCCCGCGCACCGTCGTGGTCCATCCCGGAGCCACTGACCCGCGCAGGCGCTGGCCCGTCGAGCGATTCGCGGCCGTCGCCGCCGAGCTGACCCGGGCCGGGGCGCGGGTCGCGGTGATCGGCGACGACTCCGAGCGCGCCCTCGCCGACGCCTTCGCGGCCGGTGCCGTCGCCGCGGGCGCAGCGGTCGAGCCGCTCAACCTCGCCGGCGAGCTGCCGTTCGCCGAGCTGCCCGGTCTGCTCGCCGCCGCCGACCTCTGCATCGCGAACGACAGCGGTCCGCGTCATCTCGCGCAGGCGGTGGGCACCGCCACCGCGTCCGTCTTCTGGTGCGGCAACCTGCTCAACGCCGGGCCCCTGGGCCGCGGGCGGCACCGCGCGCAGCTCTCGTGGACCACCCACTGCCCGGTGTGCGGGCGGAACAGCACGCAGGTGGGGTGGACGGCACCGAGGTGCGAGCACGATCTCTCGTTCGTCACCGATGTCGACGCCGAAGCGGTGCTCGCGGATGCGCGAGCACTGCTCGAGGCCCCCGCGCGCTGACGCGCGGGCGGGAGCCTCGAGCCGGTCGATCAGGGCCACGACGGCTCGTCCTCGGGGGCGATGACGAGTTCGCGCACCTCGGAGCGGGGCGGCTGCTGCAGGGCGAAGAGCACGGCGCGGGCGACGTTCGCGGGATCGTTGAGCTGCGCGTCGGCCGCCGGGCGGTACTGCTGGGGACGGTCGTCGAAGAACGACGTCTGCATGCCTGCGGGAATGAGGGTCGTCACGCCGAGGCGCCCCGACGTCTCCGCGGCCAGTGCGCGGGAGAACCCGAGCACGCCGAACTTCGAGGCGCAGTACGCGGTGGCCTCGGGGAGGGCGCGCAGCGCCAGCGAGGAGGCGATCGTCACCACGCGCCCGTGCACCCGCTCGAGGTGGGGCAGCGCGGCGCGCACGGTCGACACGGTGCCGAGCAGGTTCACGCCGATCACTCGCTCCCACTCGTCGGCGGCGACGTCTTCGAGACGGCCGCAGCGGTCGATGCCCGCCGCGGTGACGACCGCGTCGATGCCGCCGAGCTCCTCCGCGACGGCCGCCACGGCGCGCTCCACCTGCGCGCGGTCGGAGACATCGGCCTCCTGGGCGACGGCGCGATCGTGCCACGCGCTGACGTCGAGGTCGACGATCGCGGGGGTGCCCCCGGCCTCGAGCACGGCGTGGGCCACGGCGGCGCCGAGGCCGGAGCTGCCGCCGGTGATGAGGACGCGGCCGAGCGGGGTGGGAGTGGTCGAGAGGGTCATCGAGGGTCCTTTCTCAGGGGGATTCGCGAAGCTGCGGCGGGGTCCGCGCAGCGGGTCTTCGGGGGCCCGGCGAGCGTCGCGTGCGCGTGCCTGCCGGGCGGGGCGGAGGCGTCAGCCGACGCGCGCGATGGCGTCGGCGAGCGCTGTCGTCGACCGGCCGAGGTGGTAGGGGAGGGTGAGCACCCGCCCGCCCCACGACTCGACGAGCGCGGCCTCCGGGAGCGATTGCGCGCTGTAGTCGCCGCCCTTCACCCAGATGTCGGGTCGCAACCGGTCGAGCACGGCCTGCGGCCCGTCCTCCTCGAAGACCACGACCGCGTCGACGCAGGAGAGCGCCGTCAGCAGCTCGACGCGGTCGCGCTCCGTGATGAGCGGCCGCTCGGCGCCCTTCAAGCGGCGCACCGAGTCGTCGGAGTTGAGGCACACGATGAGGCAGTCGCCGAGCTCGCGCGCGGCGGCGAGCGTGCGCACGTGACCCGCGTGCAGCAGGTCGAAGCAGCCCCCCGTCGCGACGACGGTGCCGCCGGCGCTGCGGGCCTGCTCCGCCACCGCGAACGCGTCGGCTCCCGCCGCATCGGCGCGCGGCAGACGCGTGGTGCCGAGCGCTGCGACGCCCCCGGCGGCGAGGAACCCTCCCGCGGCGTCGACGCCGCGGCGCACCGCCTCGGGAAGGGGCTCGCCCTCCGCGAGCGCGATCAGGGCCGACGCGGCGTAGCGGTCGCCCGCGCCGCACGCGTCCGCCGCTTCGACGGGGCGCGCCGGGATGAGCGCCGGCGCGTGATCGGCGTCGAGCAGCAGGGCGCCCTGCGAGCCGAGGGTGACGGAGATCGCGATGCAGCCCCACCGTTCGCGCAGACGCCCCGCGGCCTCGGTCGCGGAGGCCGGATCGGGCGCGGTGCCGGCGGCCTTCGCCGCCTCCGAGAGGTTCGGCGTGACGAGGCGCGCCGACGGCACCGGGTCGGCACCCCGGGGATGCGGATCCCAGACGAGCGGCACCCGCGCCCCGCGTCGGTGCAGGGCGACGCGGATCTCGGGGTGGGCGGTGAGCGCCCGGCCGTAATCGGAGACGATGATCGCGTCGGCCTCCGAGATCGCGGTGATCATGTCGCGCGTGATGTGGGGCAGCACGGGGTCGCCGCATCCGTCGTCGATGCGGGCGACCGGCTGCCCGCCCGCCCGGAGCCGGGTCTTCACGGGCGTGGGGGCGGGCAGCGCGCCGGCGACGACGCGGATGCCGTCGAGGTGCTCGCGCAGCCGCTCGCCCGGCGCATCCGCCGAGAGCGCCGTCACGAGGGTCACCTCGTGCCCGTCGTGCAGCAGCATGCGGGCCACGAGCCCCGCCCCGCCGGCGCGCGACTGCCGGGACTGCACGTCCACGACCGGCACGGGGGCATCGGGCTGGAAGCGCTCGGCCACCCCGTCGATGTCTTCATCGAGGAGGGTGTCGCCGACGACGACGATATTCATGACTGCGGCTCCTTTCCGACGCACGCGTCGAACACTTCGCACACGGCGTGGATCGCCGCGAGCTGGCACTCCTGCACATGCGGAGACGCCCCGTCCAGGCAGATCGCGTCGTCGCAGAGGCGCGCGAGCGGGTTCGGCCCCGGCCCGGTGAGCGCCCAGCTCGTCGCCCCGGACTCCTCGGCGGCGCGCGCCGCCTCGAGGAGATTCGGGCTGCCCCCGCTGGTCGAGAGCAGCAGCACGATGTCGCCCGCCCGGGCGTGCGCGCGCACCTGGCGGGCGAACACCTGGTCGAAGCCGTAGTCGTTGCCGATCGCGGTGACGCTCGACGACTCGGCGTGCAGGGAGATCGCCGAGTAGGCGGCGCGATCCTCGCGGTAGCGCCCGACGAGCTCGGCGGTGAGGTGCTGCGCCTCGGCGGCCGATCCTCCGTTGCCGGCGACCAGCAGGCGGCGCCCGGCCTTCAGCCGGGTCGCGAGCTCGCGACCCCACGTTTCGAGGTGGTCGGCATGCCGTCGCGCGTGGTCGAGTGCGCGGGCGAGCGCGTCGAAGTGACTCGATACGAGGGTGGACGTCGGCGCCTCCGCCGCGATGGTCGGGGTGAGGGTGGGGGTGGTCATAGTGCGGCCTCCGCGAGGTGGGCGCCCGTGGCGCTGTCGATGCGTGTGGTGATCTGCTGCGAGTGGTGCTGCGCTCGCTCGCGCAGGGTGCGCGCGTAGATGAGCTCGGTGCGCGCCGCCACGCGCTCCCAGCTGTAGCGATGCTCGACGCGGGTGCGGCCCGCGGCTCCGAGCGCTGCGGCGAATGCGGGATCGGCGCGCAGGCGGGCGAAGGCCTCCGCGACGGCCTCCGGGTCCTGGGGCGGCACGAGCAGCCCGGTGCCCTCGTGCACGACGGTGTCGCCCAGGCCGCCCACGTTCGCGGCGACGACGGGCGTGCCGCACGCCATGCTCTCGAGCGGCACGATGCCGAAGGGCTCGTACCAGGGGGTGCACACGACGGCATCTGCGGCCCGGATCAGCGCGGGGACGTCGTCGCGGGGCACGCGGCCGAGGAACCGCACCTGATCGGCCACGCCGAGCGATTCCGCCAGGTCTGCGAGGCGCCGGGTCTCGGCGTCCGGGCCGACCGCGCCCGTCGGTGCGTCGCCGGTGCCGACGATGTGCAGCTCCACATCGGCGATCCCCTGCTCGCGGAGCACGCCGAGGGCCCGGATCGCGATGTCGACGCCCTTGCGCGGCACGAGGCGGCCGAGGCTCAGCACTCGGAACGCCCCTGCCCGGCGCGGCGGCCGATCGGCGTGCTCGAACATCTCGAGGTCGACGCCGCACGGCGCGATGTCGATGCGCTCGGCGGGGATGCCGAGCGCGTGCAGCTCCTCGACCTCGTCGGGGCACGTCGCGATGACGGTGTCGACGCGCTGCCCGACCAGGGGCTCGAGCCGCTCGCGCTCGGGCGGGCTCGTGTCGGCCGCGCCCTGGAACCGCCGCTTGACCGATCCGAGCGCGTGGAAGGTGTGGAGCACCGGCGGGTGGCCGGTGCCCCGCGCTTCCGCGGCGTCGAGTGCGGCGATGCCCGACATCCAGAAGTGGCTGTGCACGACGTCGGGCCGGTCGAACCGCCAGGCGGCGGCCAGCCCCTCGGCGAGCGCGGGCAGGTGCGGCAGCAGTTCGTCCTTCGGCACGTGCTGCTCCGGGCCCGCGGTGAGGTGCACCACCTCGACCCCCGGGCAGAGCGTCACCCGGGTGCGCGTCGACGGGTCGTCGCGCCGCGTGTACACGGTGACGCGGTGGCCGCGCTCGGCCAGCGCGCGGGAGAGGGCGGCGACGTGCACGTTCTGCCCGCCCGCGTCGACGCTTCCCGGCGTCGCCAGGGGGTTGGCGTGCTCGGAGACCATGGCGATCTTCATGATGCGACTCCTTCCGTCGTCAGCTGCGGCGCCCGGGTGCGGGATCGCGCCCGATGCGCGTGCGCCTCGTGCGCATCCGCGAGCACCGCGTCCCAGTCGTCGAGGAAGCGCGGGAGGCCGTAGCGCGCCGCAGCCGCCTCCCGCGCCACGGCGCCGCGGCGCCGCGCCTCGTCGGGGTCTCGGAGCAGGATGTCGGCGGTGGCGACGAGCTCGGCGGGGTCCGCCGACAGGGCGCCCGCCTCCGGCGGCACGGCCCGGCTCGCCTCCGTCGCGTCGAGCACGAGCACCGGCATCCCGAGGAACATCGCCTCGAGCAGCGACAGGCCGAGCGACGTCCAGCGCATCGGGTGCACGTAGGCCCGGCGGCGCGCCAGTTCGGCGTGGAGGTGCGCCGTCGGCAGGTCGCCGACCACCTGCAGGCGATCCTCCCCGAGTCCGAGCGCCGCGGGCAGGCGGTCGGCGGCGATGCCGAAGCAGTCGAGCCGTCCCGCGCTCGCGAACGCCGGGAGCAGGTCGGTGCCCGTGACCCGCCCGCGCCGCACCGGTTCGTTGATGACGACGCCGAGCGCCTCGAGCTCTCCCGTGTACTGCTGACCCGGGTCGGGGATGCCGTGCTCGATGACGATCGTCGGCGCCGCTCCGCAGTCCCAGATGAGACGGTTGAAGTGGGTGACGTGCACGATGGGGATGTCGGTGCGCTCGGCGAGGAAGTGCTGCTCCGACACGGGCGACTGCTTGGGCGTGTTGTGCTCCACGAACACGGTCGCGACGTCGCGGCCGAGTCGCCGCCCCAGCAGCGATTCCGCCCAGGCGAGCTCCTCCGTGCGCTGCAGCACCACGAGGTCGACCTCCGCCTCCGCGAGCTCGCCGGGCTCCACGCGCCGCGCGTGCGCGGGCAGCGGGGGCATGTCGCGGCCGGCCTCGGCGGGCACGAGGTACTCGTGCGATCCGCTCAAGAAGGCCTGCATCCATCCCCCGTGCAGGTACCACACCAGAATCTTCATCGTCGTCCTTCCTCTCCGGCCCGCGGCGGCAGTGCCGCACTCGCGGGCTGTGCATGATGGGCGTTCGCCTGCTCCGGCGCCGCGAGATCGTCGACGGCGGCGAGCACCGTCTCGGGGGCGACCCCCGCGAGGCACGGATGCCCGGCGATGGGGCACTCGCGCGCCCGAGACCCCGCGCACGGCGCGCTCTGGTCGCCGAGCAGCCGCACGGGTACGCCGTAGGGCGCCCACTTCACGGCGGGCACCACGGGCGAGAACAGGCTCACGACAGGTGTGCCGACCGCCGCGGCGAGATGCGCGGGCCCGCTGTTGCCCGAGACGAGCACGTCGGCGCCCGCGAGCACCCCGGCGAGTTCGAGCGTCGAGCACCGCCCGGCGAGGTCGACGGCCTCCGGAGCCTCGTCGCGGATGCGCGCGGTCAGCTCCGCCTCGCCGCGGCTCCCCGTGAGCACCACCGTGCGCCCGGCGTCGGTCAGCAGCCGCGCCAGGCGCGCGAAGTGCTGCACCGGCCAGCGCCGCGCGGGCACGGCGGCCCCCGCGTGCAGCGCCACGTAGGGGCCGTTCCCGGTGAGGCGGCTCGTATCGGGCGTCGGCACGACGGCGAGGCGCCCGTCGTCGCCTCCGGGGAAGCCGGCCGCCTCGGCGATCGCCAGCGCGCGCTCGGGCTCGGGGAGATCCTCGCTCAGATCCTCGCCGGGCCGCAGCCGAACGTCGAGGAGCGATCCGGGATGGTCGACCGACGCGCCGGTGATGCGCTCGACCCCGGCCAGTCGCAGCAGCAGCGCGAGGGGGAGGGGCGACTGGTGGAAGGAGGTGAGGATCACGGCCTCCCGCGCGCCCGACTCGCGCACCCGGTCGATGAGCTGCTCGGTGTGCTCGCGGGTGACCTCGCGCCACGGCTCCGAGATCCACGGCGCCTCCCACACGATGGTGTCGCTGATGCCGGGCAGCAGCGCCGCCCCGCCCACCCCGAGCGGGCCGCAGAGCATGACGACCTCCGCCTGCCGCGCGACGGCGCGGACGGCGGGCCCGGAGACGAGCACGTCGCCCATGCTGTCGAGCCGCGCCACGAGCACGGGGCCGCTCATCGGTCGCCGTCCGTGTCGTCGCCGAGCACGTCGTCGCCGAGCGCGATCGCGACCGCCTCGGCGATCGTGGCCGCCACCGTGGTCGCGTCGGCGCGCTCCTGGGCCAGCGTGAGCCGCGTCGGCACGAGGATCCCCCGCGCGCCCGCGGCCTCGGCGGCATCGACGTCGGCGCCGATGTCGCCGATCATCACCACGTTCGCCGGTGCCACCGCGAGTTCGCCGGCCGCCGAGAGGATCATGCCCGGTCGGGGCTTGCGGCATTCGCAGCCGTCGCGCGGCGCGTGCGGGCAGAACCGCCACACGTCGAACGGGCCGAGCAGCTGCTCGACGCGCTCGTTCACGCGGCGCACCTGCTCGTGCGTGAGCAGCCCGCGGGCGATGCCCGACTGGTTGCTGATCACCCCGACGGGGATGCCCGCCGCCCGCACGCGATCGACGGCCGCGCGTGCGCCGGGCATCGGCTCGACCGCATCGGGGTCGCCGTTGTACGGCACGTCGACGATGAGGGTGTCATCGCGATCGAACAGCACGGCGTGCACGGGCGGGGAGGGTTCAGTCATACCTCTCCCGTGCCCCGAAGCAGGAGAAGTAAACGGACTGCCCGACCCCTTGCGCCCCTCTCGCTCCTGCGGTAGTCCAGAGGGTGATGCTCCGCTCGGACGACGAGTGCTCGCGGCGGGGCGCATGAGAGGGGAACCGACCTATGACCCGACGGCACCGTCCCGTGCTGCTCGCGCTGCGCACGCTGAAGCTGGGGGATCTGCTGGTCGCGGTGCCGGCGCTGCGCGCGCTGCGCCGCGCCTACCCCGACCACCGCATCGTGCTCGCCGCGCCGGGGTGGCTCTCCCCGATCGTGCGGCTCGTCGACGCCGTCGACGAGCTCCTGCCCACTCCGGGGCTCGACGACCCGCTGCCGCTCGAACCGGGCAGCGTCGACATCGCCGTGAACCTGCACGGCAACGGCCCCGAGAGCCGCGACGTCATCGCAGCGCTCGAACCGCGCCGCCGGTTCGCGCACCGGCTCCCCGACGACCCCGAGCCCGCGCCGGGCGCTGTCGTCGAGCCGGGCCCCGAGTGGATCGACGGCATGCTCGAGCGCGAGCGGTGGGTGCGGCTGGTGTCGGCCTTCGGCGCCGAGGGCGACCCTGACGAGGTGCGGATCGCGGTGCCCGAGGCCGTGCCGCCCGTGACGGGCGCGGTGGTCGTGCACGTGGGGGCGTTCTACGGGTCGCGCCAGTGGCCCGTCGAGCGGTTCGCCGAGGTGGCGCGCGCGCTGCGGGACGAGGGGCGCCGGGTGGTGGTGACCGGCGACGAGCGCGACGAGCCGCGGGCTGCCGCGGTCGCGTCGGCTGCGGGCCTGCCCGAGGAGGACGTGCTCGCGGGGAGGATCGGCCTCGCCGAGTTCGCCGCGGTGATCGCCCGGGCGCAGCTCGTCGTCACCGCCGACACCGGGGCCGGCCACCTCGCCTCGGCGTACGGTGTGCCGTCGGTCGTCATCTTCGGTCCGGCGCCGCCCGAGGAGTGGGGGCCGCCGCCCGGCCCGCACGCGGTGCTCACGGATGCCTCGGTGCGGCGCGGCGAGGCGTTCGCCGCCGACCCCGACCCGGCGCTGCTCGCGGTCACGGCGGAGGAGGTGCTCGCGGCGGCTCGTGCAGTGATGCGGGCGCCCGCCGAGGTCGCGCGACCGCGGTGAAGCGGGCCGTCGCAGATCTCGGGTGAACGCGCGGGGCGGGGGCGGCTACGCGCGAGCCGGCTCGGCGCTCAGGGCGGCCCGCAGCCGCTGCAGAATGCTCGCGAGCAGGCGAGACACCTGCATCTGGCTGACGCCGCACTCGCGCGCGATCTCCGTCTGCGTCAACTGCTCCTCGAAGCGCAGGCGCACGATGCGCCGCTCCTCCTCGCTGAGGGTGCGCGTCGCCCGTTCGAGCGTGAGCGCCAGCTCGGTCCGAGTGAACTCCGCCTCCCGGTAGGGGAGGGAATCCCCGAGCGTGAGCTCCTCCGACGCCCCCGGGATGGGCGTGTGGAGCGAGATCGCGTTGCGCGCCGAGTGGCACTGCACGGCCTCCGCCACCAGCGCGAGCGGGCGGCGGAGCACCGCGGCGAGCTCGGCGATGCGCGGTGCACGGCCGAGCTCCTGCTCGAGCATCTCGCGCACCGCCGGCACCTCGATCGCGAGTTCCTGGAGCCGACGCGGCGGTCGCACGAACCACGACGTATCCCGCAGATACTGCTTGATCTCGCCCGAGATCGTGGGCACCGCGAACGATACGAGGTCGTCGCCCAGGTCGGGGTCGAAGCGCTCGACGGCTTTCGCGAGCCCGATGCACGCGACCTGCAGCACGTCGGCCGCATCCTGCTGCCGCACCCGGTACCGGCGGGCGATCGATCGTGCGAGGTCGAGGTACTCGACGACGACGCGCTGGTGCAGGCGCCGCCGCCCAGCCGGGTCCGCCCGACGGGCGGCCGACAGCAGGGCGATCGCGTGCGCGTTGCGGGCCTCGTCGGCGGCTGCCCGGTCGTTGCGATCGCCCGGAACAGCGGGAGCGGGGGTTGCGGCGAATGCGGGATTCGGGGCGAGCATGAGCCTCCTCCAATGAGAGACAGCGGCCGGGGCCGACGCGGCACCTCGGGCGCACGTGCGGGCGCCCGAGCGGGTACGGCACCAGCATCTCGGCGGCCGCCCGGCCCGGGCAGCGCCTTGCATCCGCGGAGCACTTCCCCTACCATTCCGGGCCCGGGCGGCGCCGCCGCCGATCACCCGCCGCCGGCAGCGCCGCGCTCGCACCGCCGCCCGCTGTCAAGGGGCTGCCCCGCGCCGCAGCGGATTCGTAGCGTGAGCGCATGACTGCACTGTGGCACCGCACCGGCTCGTCCGTTCCCGTCTCTCCCGCCCATTCGACGCCGATCGGGCGCCGCTTCGACACGGTCGTGGTCGGCGCCGGGCTGACGGGTCTGGTGACCGCAGTGCTGCTCTCGCGCTCGGGGCAGCGCGTCGCGGTGCTCGAGGCGCGCACCGTGGGAGCGGTGACCACCGGGCATACGACCGGCAAGCTCAGCCTGCTGCAGGGGGGCGTGTACTCGCGCATCCGCGGGCACGCCGGCGACGACGCGGTGCAGGCTTACGCCGAGGCGAACCGCGAGGGACAGGCGTGGATGATCCGCGAACTCGAGCGCCTAGGCCTGCCGGTCGACCGGCGCACCGCCGTCACGTATGCGAATGGCGACTCGGGGGTCGAAGATCTGGAGCGCGAGCTCGAGGCCTGCCGTGCGGCGGGAGTCGACGCCGAGTGGACCGACGACACGGGCCTGCCCTTCGCGACCGCCGGAGCGATCGCGCTCGAGCACCAGGTGCAGCTGCAGCCCATGGATGTGCTGGCCGCGCTCGCCGCCGAGGTGCTCGAACGCGGCGGGGAGATCCACGAGCGCACCCGCGTGCACGGGGTGGAGGAGGAGGGGGATGACCTCGCCGTGCAGACGGCTGCGGGGGTGGTCGCCGCCGACCGGTGCGTGCTGGCGACCGGCGTGCCGATCCTCGACCGGGGGCTCTTCTTCGCGCGTCTCGAGCCGTTCCGGTCGTTCGTCGCCGCGTACGACGTGCCGGAGGAGCGAATTCCGCGCGGCATGCACGTGTCGATCGACGCTCCCGATCGATCGCTGCGCACCGCGAGGGGCGCGAACGGCGAGACCCTGGTGCTCGTCGGCGGGGGCGGCCACACGACCGGGCGCGGCGGCGACACCGTGCGCACGCTCGCCGAGCTCGATGCGTGGGCGCAGCAGCACCTCGGCGCCGGCTCCCGGGTGAGCTGGTGGGCGGCGCAGGACTACCAGCGGCACGCAGGGCCCCCGTACGCCGGCCCGCTCGCCGGCGGGCACGGGCGCATCTTCACCGCGACGGGGTACGACAAGTGGGGCATGACGAATGCGGTCGCCGCGGGTCTCGCGATCGTGTCGCAGATGCTCGGCGGCAGGCTCGACTGGGCGGAGACCATGCGCACGGCGGGCCCGGGAGTCGCGGGCGTCGCCGACGCGGTGCGGGTGAACGCCGAGGTCGCCGCCCATGTGGCGGGCGATTGGACGCGCGCCGTGCTGAGCGGCTCGGGCGCCGCCGACCTCGCCGAGGGGGAGGGCCGGGTGGTGCGCGAAGGCGCCCGCCCCGTCGCCGTGTCGCGGGTGGACGGCGAGCTGTGCCGCGTCTCCGCGATCTGCACCCACCTCGGCGGCATCGTGAACTGGAACCCCGCCGAGCGCAGCTGGGACTGCCCGCTGCACGCGTCTCGCTTCTCGGCGACGGGCGAGGTGTTCGAGGGGCCGGCCGTGCGGCGCCTCTCGGAGGTGGGCGGCGCGACCGCCGACGACGCCGATGGGGCTGCGGGCTCCGAAGGCTAGCGACCGCGCCCGGAGCTGTCGAGGCCCTGCCGCAGGGCGGGGCCGCGCCGTAGCGTCGAGGGCACGACGTGAAGGGAGAGGATGCTCGATGCCGAAATCGAAGACCCCGCAGCTGAAGGATCCCGAACTGTACGAGAAGCTCCGCGACGACGGCGCGTCGGCCGAGAAGGCCGCTCGCATCTCGAACGCCGCCGCGCGCGACGGCCGCTCGCGCGTGGGCGAGCGCGGCGGCCACGCCGAGGACTACGAGGAGCGCACGGTCGACGAGCTCAAGAGCCGAGCCAAGGAGCTCGGGCTCTCGGGGTACTCGCGCATGCGCAAGCAGGAGCTCATCGACCTCCTGCGCTCGCACTGACCGGCGCGCCGATCGCCACGCACCACCACCCACGACCGCAGACCGAGGAGGACGCATGACCCCCAACATGGACCCGCGCACGAAGTACCCGAAGGCCCCGCTGCCGCAGCAGGAGCAGCCGTCGCAGCCCGGCCTCACGGAGCCGATGCAGCCCGCGCCGGATCACGGCGAGGACACGTACACCGGCAACGGCCGGCTCGCCGGAATGCGCGCGCTCATCACCGGCGGCGACTCGGGCATCGGGCGGGCGGTCGCCATCGCGTTCGCGCGAGAGGGCGCCGACGTCGCCATCGCGTATCTGCCCGAGGAGCACGAGGACGCCCAGGCGACGCTCGAGCAGATCGAGCAGGCCAACCGCAAGGGCGTGCTGCTGCCCGGAGATCTGCGCCAGGAGTCCGATTGCGTCGAGACGGTGCGCCGCACCGTGGACGAGCTCGGCGGCCTCGACATCCTCGTGCTGAACGCCGCGACGCAGCGCGAGCGCGAGCCGAACGCCGAGATCACGCGCGATGCCGTGGAGAACGTGTTCTCCACCAACCTGGTCGCGCCGATCCTGCTCTTCCGCGAAGCGGCGCCGCACCTCCAGCCCGGATCGAGCGTCATCGTCTCGGCGTCGGTGCAGGCGTACAACCCCTCTCCCGACCTCCTCGACTACGCCATGACGAAGGCGGGGCTCGTCGCCTTCACGCAGGCGCTCGCCGAGCAGCAGGGGGAGCGCGGCGTCCGCGTCAACGCGGTCGCCCCGGGCCCGATCTGGACGCCCCTCATCCCGGCCACCGGGTGGGACGAGAAGCAGGTGCACTTCGGCGAGGACACGCCGCTCGGGCGGCCGGGGCAGCCCGCCGAGCTCGCCGGGGCGTACGTCTATCTCGCGTCGGAGGAGGCGTCGTACGTGTCGGGTGCCGTGCTCCCGGTGACCGGGGGCAAGCACCTCTGAGTCGAGGGCCGGCGAGCGCCGCCCGACGGGCGCTCCCCGCCCGACGCGCGCCCCGCTCACCGCTCATACGCGTTCGCTACAGTGGTGAGCATGTCTCCGAGCCGCGGGCGTCCGCACGCATCCTCCCGGGAGATGCTTGCGGACGCCGCGTGCGAGCTGTTCCTCGAGCGCGGTTACGAAGCGACGTCGGTGTCGGAGATCACGCGGCGCGCGGGCGTCAGCCGCTCCAGCTTCTTCAACTACTTCGCGTCGAAATCGGAGATGCTCTGGTACGTCTTCGACGCGCGGATCGCGGCCCTGGAGGCGGCGCTGCGAGCATCGGCCGAGGATGCGTCGAGCGCGCTGCGCGTGTTCGCCGCCGGTGAGGCGCCGGAGACGCTGGCCCTGGCGATCGCGGAGGCGCGCACCATGGGCGTCGAGGACGAACTCGCGGCGGGGCGGGCCTCGCGTCAGCTGCGCATCGCGGCCGCGATCGAGCGCCGCCTGCAGCGGGAGGGGCGGGATGCGCTCCAGGCCGAGGTCATCGCCGCCGGGTACGCCGCCGCGCTCGTCGGAACGGTGTGGCGGTGGGCGGTGCTCGGCGCGGGCCGGCATCGGCTGGACGAGCTGCTGGAGAGCGCGCTCGGCGCTGCGGACGCGCTGCTCGCTCCGCCGCGCTAGCTGTACTTGGTCATGAGGTTGGTGCCAGTCGGCTGATCGGGGGACGGCCGTGTGCGGCGGTGTGAGGTCGAGCGTAGTTGTAGTGCTCCAACCACGCATCGAGCGCGGCGGTGCGATCGTCGTTCGATGCGTAGGGGCGTCGATATGCCCACCCGTCGGCCAGGGTGCGGTTGAACCGTTCGGCCTTGCCGTTCTGCCACGGTGAGCGTGGACGAATCAGGACGTGAGTGGCCGTCAGCGCGGCCAGAGCGTTGCGGAACGCGCGGGAACGTCGGTAGGCCAAAGCGTTGTCCGTCATGACCTGACGGATGCGGACCCCGTGGCTCGCGAAGAACGCGGCGGCGTCGGCCATGAACGTCGCGCAGGTGGTCGCCTGCTCATCGGGCAGGACCTGCGCGAATGCCAACCGGGTGTGGTCGTCCACGGCGACGTGGACGTAGTCGAAGCCGATGCCGCGTTTACGAACCTGCTCGGAGCGGCCGTGGGCGCGCCAGCCCCCACCGTCGGGGATGCGGCCCAGCTTCTTGACGTCGACATGGACCAGATCACCGGCACGCTCGCGTTCGTAACGGTGATCGGTGGCCCGTGAGGCACGGATCACTTCTCCGGTCACGCGATCGATATCAGCCAGACGTGGAAGGCCGGCCCGGCGGATGATCCGCCCGGCTGTCGAGGGCGAGACACCGAAGCGGGCTGCCAACTCGAACGCGTTGTCCCGGTCAGCGATCCTGGCCGCTACGACCGCCGTCGCGATCTCCACCGGTGTGGCCGTCGGCATCGATTTGGGCCTGGAGGAACGGTCTTCCAGGCCAGCCGGTCCTTGGCGGCGATAGCGACCCCACCAGCGGTGAGCACACGTGCGGGAGATCCCCATCTCCTTGGCCACATGGGACACCGGACGACCCGCAGCGATCCGTTCGCACAGGATCTGGCGGCCACGAATAGTCAGAACAGCATTACGGTGGGACAAGAGAAGGCCTCCCTCGGCGATGACTTAGACACCACCAATGATGGGGGCCTTCTCCCTTCCCCTCGTGATACCAACCTCATGACCAAGTACAGCTAGCGCTCGACGCTCGTGCGATCTCGGAACGCGTCCGCAGGCACCGCGAAGCGGAGCGCGATGGCGGCGATGAGCGCCGACCCGCCGCACACGCACCACACGACGACGTACCCGGCGAACGAGCCGGCGCCGCCGGCGACGTCACCGGCAGCGCCGCCGGCCCCGGCCGCATCAGCCACGCCGTGCATGAGCGCGATGCCGAAGATCGCCGACGCGACGGCACCGCCCACGGTCTTCGTGGAGTTCGTGAGCCCGGTGGCGACGCCCGTGAGGTGCGGCGGGGCGCCGGAGGCGGCGGCCGCCGGAAGTGCGGCCACCAGGGCCCCGGAGCCGAGCCCTGCGATCATCATGTTGGTCACCATGTGCGCGTAGCTCGTGTGGAACGGCAGGAAGAGCAGGTACCCGAGCGCGACGAGCAGCGCGGCGATGGCGAGCGCGTTCCGCGGGGTGGAGACGCGCGCCGCGAACGGGTACGCGAGCGCACCCGCCACCATCGCGATCAGATAGGCGCCGATCACCAGGGAAGTGAGGAACCCGCCGATGCCCAGCCCGTACCCCGCAGTCGACGGGTCGGTGCGGATGAAGGTCGACAGCGGCGCCTGGGCGCCGAGCACGCTCATGCCGAAGAGAGCGGCGGTCGCGAAGACGGGTGCGAGCGCGGGCGATCGGAAGAGCCGCACGTCGATCAGCGGGTCGGGGTGGCGCAGCTCCCACCTGGCGAACGGCACGAAGAGCAGCAGGCCGAGCACGACGACGGCCCACGCCGCCGGGCTGGCCGCTCCCTGCACCCGCAGCAGGCCGAGCCCGGCGGTGAACGCGAGCAGAGCGACCGTGACGAGTGCGAGCCCGACGGCGTCGATCCGGCCGCCGAGCTGCACGGGCGACTCGGCCACGCCGAGCGCGATCACGGCGAAGCACAGCATCACCAGCAGGCCGGGAATGAGGAGCACGACGACGACGGGCAGCGCATCGATCAGCGCTCCGCCGATTAGCGCGCCCGAGATGGCCCCCGCCTCGAGGGCCGCGACGAGCATGCCCGCAGCGCGCGCCGTGAGCAGCGAGCGTCCCTCGCGGTCGCGCGTGCGCGACCAGATGAGCGCGATCTCGAGCGGCAGCCAGACGACGTACACGCCCTGCAGCGTCCAGGCGGCGAGGAAGAGCGGGAAGGTGGTGGCGAAGGGCAGGGCGAGCGTCGTCACGGCCGTCACCGCGGTCGACCAGAGCAGGATCCGCCGGTGCCCGACCATGTCGCCGAGTTTCGCGAGCACCGGCACGACGAGCGCCGACAGCATGAGCTGGGAGCCCTCGAGCCAGTTCACGTCGGCGTCGGGCACCTCGAGGTGCCGCGCGATGTCGGAGAGCATCGGGGTGTAGTAGCCCTGGAGGAACCCGCTCGTGAACTCGACGAATGCGAGGAATCCGACGACCCCCGCGAGCGCGCCGAGCCGCACCCGGGTCATGCGCCCGACCGGGAGGGGAGCTGCTCGAGCAGCGCACGGTGGAACCGGGTGCCGCGCTCGAGCTCCGCGATCGACACCCGCTCGTCGACGCCGTGGATCGTGGCCCGCAGCTCTGCCGACATGGCGAGCGGTGCGAACCGGTAGACGGCGGGGGCGAACCGGTGGAAGTGCCGCGAGTCGGTGGCCGCCATCATGATGTACGGCACGGTGCGCGCCTCGGGGTGCGATGCGCCCACGGCCGCGGCGATGAGCGCGAACTGCGCGTTGTCGGTCGACGACTCCGGCGACGGCTCCTCGCCGTCGACGACCTCGATCTGCACGCGCCGATCGCCGATGCGGCGGCGTACCCGCCGCACGGTCGAGGCGACCGTCTCCCCGAGCGCGATGCGCAGGTTCACCGTCGCGCTCGCGCGGGAGGGCAGCACATTCGACGCGGTGCCCCCGGCGAGCATGGTCGTCGCGACCGTGGTGCGCACCATGGCCGCGGGCTCCCCGCCGAGCCGTGCGAAGACGCGGGCGGTGAGCCGGGGGTGCGCCGCCAGGAGGCGGTAGAGCCGGCGGGCCGGCCCCGAGGTGCTGGGGACGAGGCCCGCGAGCATGCGACTCACGCCGACCGGGGTGCGCGCCGGGAACGTGCCAGCACCCAGTCGGGTCACGGCCCGCGCGACGCGCGCGGCGGCGGTGAGTGCCGGGGGAGCGGACGCGTGCCCGCCGTCGCCGTGCGCGCTCAGGCGCAGCGTCAGCGGGCCCTTCTCGCCGACGCCCACCATCGCGGCCTGCCCGCGCACGAGCGGCAGCGGCGCGTCCACGACGGCGCCGCCCTCGTCGAGCACGAGCCAGGGGGTGATGCCCCGCGCGGCGAACGCGTCGGCGATGGCGCGCGCCGCCGATCCGAAGGTCTCCTCGTTGCCGCCGAACGAGAGGTAGACGTCGCGCGCCGGCACGAACCGCTCCGCCAGCAGCGACTCGACGGCTTCGAGGATGACGAGCAGCGGGCCCTTGTCGTCGAGGGCGCCCCGGCCGTGCACGTAGCCGTCGGCGATGCGCCCCGCGAACGGCGGGTGGGTCCAGGCGTCGCGCTCGTCGACGGGCACCACGTCGTAGTGCGCCATCAGCACGACCGGGTCGAGCTCGGCGTCGGCGCCGGGCCAGCGGAAGAGCAGACCGAATTCGGTGATGCGCTCCCGGTCGAGCGCGCGATGCACGTTCGGGTACAGCTCTGCGAGCAGGGCGGCGAAGTCGTCGAACGGCGCGCGCCCCCGCTCGTCGAGCTCGGCGGAGACGGTGGGAATGCGGATCATGCGCGCGAGGCGCTCCGCGGCGTCCGAGCGGGTCGTCATGGTCGTCTCACAATCTCGCCGCGAGGCGCGTGCCCTGGTCGATCGCCCGCTTCGCGTCGAGCTCCGCTGCGAGGTCGGCCCCGCCGATCAGATGCGCGCCGATGCCGAGCGCGGCGAGCTCGCCGTGCAGCTCGCGCGCGGGATCCTGACCCGTGCACAGCACCACGGTGTCGACCGCGAGCGTCGTCGGCTCGCCGTCGAGCGTCACGTGGAGACCGCGGTCGTCGACGCGCCGGTACTCGGCGCCGGGCACCATGCGCACGCCGCGTCGGGCGAGCTCCGTGCGGTGGATCCAGCCGGTCGTCTTCCCCAGCCGGCTCCCGAGCTTGCCGGCGCTGCGCTGCAGCATCACGACGGAGCGCTGCGGGGGCTCCTCGACGGCGGCGGTGAGCCCGCCTCCGCGACGGTATTCGGCGTCGACGCCCCAGTGGGCGAGGAAGCCGGGCACGTCGGCGGGATCCTCGTCGGAATCGGACGTGAGGAACTCGGCGACGTCGAACCCGATGCCGCCGGCCCCGAGGATCGCCACGCGCCGCCCCACCGGAGCGCGATCGCGCAGCACGTCGAGGTAGCCGACGACGCTCGGGTGATCGAGACCGTCGATCTCGGGCCGGCGGGGGAGCACCCCCGTCGCCAGCACGATCTCGTCGAAGCCCTCGGCGTCGAGCGTCGCCGCGTCGGCCCGTTCGCCGAGCCGCAGCGCGACGCCGGTCTCCGCGATGCGCACCCCGAAGTAGCGCAGCGTCTCGCGGAACTCGCTCTTGCCGGGCACCTGCAGCGCGACGTTGAGCTGGCCGCCGATCCGCGTGTCGGCTTCGAAGAGGGTCACGTCGTGCCCGCGGGAGGCGGCGGTCGTGGCGCACGAGAGCCCGGCGGGGCCCGAGCCGACGACGGCGATCCGGCGCGGCGCGGTCGTCGGCGCGATCACGAGATCGGTCTCGTGCCCCGCGCGCGGGTTCACCAGGCACGACGCGATCTTCCCGGCGAACGTGTGGTCGAGGCAGGCCTGGTTGCATCCGATGCAGGTGTTGATGCGCTCGGGTGTCCCCGCGGCGGCCTTCGCCGCGAAGGCGGGATCGGCGAGGAACGGCCGTGCGAGCGACACCAGGTCTGCGCTGCCCGAGGCGAGCACCGCCTCCGCGGTCTCGGGCGTGTTGATCCGGTTCGTGGCGATCAGCGGGATCGCGACGGCGCCCATGAGACGGCGCGTGACCCAGGTGAAGGCGCCCCGCGGCACCGAGCTCGCGATGGTGGGGATGCGCGCCTCGTGCCAGCCGATGCCGGTGTTGATGAGCGACGCCCCGGCGGCCTCGACGCGCAGTGCGAGGTCGACGACCTCGTCGAGGGTCGATCCGTCGGGCACGAGGTCGAGCATGGAGAGTCGGTAGATGAGGATGCCGGATTCGCCGAGCGCCGCCCGGACGCGGCGCACGATCTCGACGGGGAGCCGCGTGCGCCGCTCGGCATCGCCGCCCCAGCCGTCGGAGCGGTGGTTCGTGTGCGGAGCCGTGAACTCGTTGATGAGGTAGCCCTCGGAGCCCATGATCTCGACGCCGTCGTACCCCGCAGCCGCGGCGAGCGACGCGGTGCGGGCGAAGTCGTCGATGGTGCGTTCGATGTCGTCGGCGTCGAGCGCCCGCGGCGTGATCGGCGAGATGGGCGCGCGCAGGGCGCTCGGGGCCACGATGTCGCCGTGCGCGCCGTACCTCCCCGCGTGCAGGATCTGCAGCACGATGCGCCCGCCCGCCTCGTGCACGGCGTCGGTGACGATGCGGTGCTCGGCGACGTCCGCGTCCGTGGCGAGCATCGCCGCCCCCTCCGTGAGCCGCCCCTCGCGGTTCGGCGATACTCCGCCGGTGACGATGAGGGCAGCGCCCCCCGCCACCCGTTCGCGGTAGAACGCCGCGAGCCGTTCGAAGCCGCCGGGCGTCTCCTCGAGGCCGATGTGCATCGACCCCATGATGATGCGGTTCGGCAGGGTGATGGCGCCCAGAGCGAGCGGGGTGAAGAGGTGCGGGTACGTCAGCGTCGACATGCGGCTCCCGTGTCAGGGGTCAGGGTGCTCCGACCGTAGCGACGTGCGGGCGGGCCCGTCGAGCGCGATGTGCGGAATATACAAAAACGAGGTGCAGGGCGAATGCCCTGCACCTCGTCATCGTGCGCTGATCAGAGAGCGCGGATGTTGCTCGCCTGCAGGCCCTTGGGGCCCTGCTCGACGTCGAACTCGACGCGCTGCTCTTCGAACAGGTCGCGACGGCCGCTGCCCGAGATCGCGCTGAAGTGCGCGAAGACGTCGGATGCTCCGTCGTCGGGGGTGATGAAGCCGAAGCCCTTTTCAGAGTTGAACCATTTCACGGTGCCGGTGGCCATACTGTGTTTCCTTCGTGTGTTGCTGGCCGCGAGTGCGGCCGGGGTGCCACGGCGACGGCGCCGACGTGGAGACTGGTAGCGTGCTGCATTTCAGCGGCAAGAAAAACGTGCTGGAGAATCCCTACGTTCGGCATTACTGGTCTTACCCGTTGAGCTTATCCCACGGTTCCGGGCGGCGCGAGACCCATCTGCGCAATCGTTACCTTCCGTGACCATGCGCCGGCCGCGCTTTGACTCCGCCCTCGCCCCGCGTATGCTGCTTATGGTCAGAGTGACTCGAACCCCCGTTCGGGCGAGAGCGGGACCGAGAGGGAGGTCGATATGGGGTTCGCCGATGCCAGCGCGAGCGAGCGGCCGTACCTGCCCCCCGCCGTCGCCGTCTCCACGGTGGCGTTCGCGCTCCGCCCGCCCCCGGGCGCGTCGACGCTGGATGAAGCAGCGCGCTCCGGCGATGACGGAGCTGCCCCCGCCACGCTTTGGATCCCCCTGGTGCGGCGCACGCGCGAGCCGTTCCGCGGGCGCTGGGCGCTTCCCGGCGGGCCGACCCGATGGAACGAGACGCTCACCGACACCGCGCTGCGATCGATCCGAGCCGCCGCCGGCTGCACGCCGGGCTACCTCGAGCAGCTCTACGCGTTCGGCGGCGTCGAGCGCTCCGCCGACGCCGCGCGGCTGGTGACGATCGCGTACTGGGCGATGCTCGGCGAGGGCGACCTCGACGCGGCGGCAGCGGAGGACGCGGCGGACGGGGAGGCCGGCGCGGACGGCCCGGCGAGCCGCGCGGCGGGCGGCTCGGCGAGCCCCGCGGCGACCGCCCCGGGAACCGGCCGCCGCTGGGACGATCCCGGCGATCCGCCCCCGCTCCACCACCTCGATGACGGGGGCACGGACGCCGAGGGCAACGTGGCCTGGTGCTCGGCAGACCGCCTGCCCGAGCTCGCGTTCGACCACGCCGACATCATCGCGTACGCGCTCGCCCGGTTGCGCAGCAAGACCGAGTACGCGGCCGTCGCGCACCGCTTCCTCGGGCCGATCTTCACGATCGGCCGGCTCCGAGCCGTGCACGAGGCGGTGCTCGGCGCAGCGGTCGATCCGGCCAACTTCAGGCGGCAGATGCTCGCACGGGGCGCGCTCGTCGACACCGGCGAGCGCGAGACCGGCGCGGCGCACCGCCCCGCACGGCTCTACCGATTCTCGAACGATGCAGCGCCGGAACCCCCCGACGCGCGCCCGCACTCACGGAGGTCCGCATGACCAGCGTCACCGAACTCATCACCGCCGCGGCCGCGCGCGAGCGCGAGGCCGCGGCGCCCGATCGTCGCCGCATCGCGGTCCGTCCGATCGCGCTGCGGGCGACGGGGCGCTCGACGTGCGACTCGTCGCTCCCGGAGGACCCGTGGGCGATCGATCGGGAGCCCGGGTACGGCCCGGGCGCTTCGACCGTCGATCGCGCCCCCGCCGATGCCCCGCGTCAGGGCCCGCTGCCCGAGCGGTACACCTCGGCCACCGACGCGCAGCTCGCCTCCTGGATCTCCGCGGCTCGCGAGGAGCTCGGGTCGCGCGTGCGGATCCTCGGCCACTTCTACCAGCGCGACGAGATCGTGCAGTACGCCGATTTCGTCGGCGACTCGTTCATGCTCGCGCAGGCCGCGAAGGCGAGCCCCGAGGCGGAGGCGTTCGTGTTCTGCGGCGTGCACTTCATGGCCGAGACCGCCGACATCCTCTCCGGCGCCGATCAGGCGGTCATCCTCCCGAACCTCGCCGCCGGCTGCTCGATGGCCGACATGGCGACGATCGACCAGGTGGAGGCGTGCTGGCGCGACCTCATGGCGGCGCTCGGCGAGAGCGAGGCCGACGGGCGCCAGTCGGTGATCCCCGTCACCTACATGAACTCCTCCGCCGCGATCAAGGCGTTCTGCGGGCGCAACGGCGGCATCGTCTGCACCTCGTCGAACGCGCGCACCGTGCTGGAGTGGGCGTTCGAGCGGGGGCAGCGCGTCGTGTTCTTCCCGGATCAGCATCTCGGGCGCAACACCGCGAAGACGATGGGCGTCGACGAGGCGCAGATGCCGCTGTGGCGACCGCACCTTCCGCTCGGCGGCAACACGGAGCAGCAGTTGCGCGACGCGCGGGTGATCCTGTGGAACGGGTTCTGCTCCGTGCACAAGCGCTTCACCGTGGCGCAGATCGAGCAGGCCCGCGCCGAGCATCCCGGCGTGCGGGTCGTCGTGCATCCCGAGTGCCCCGCCGCGGTGGTCGAGGCCGCCGACGGGGCGGGCTCGACGGAGTACATCCGCCGCGAGGTCGAGCGGGCGGCGCCCGGGAGCGTGATCGCGGTCGGCACGGAGATCAACCTCGTGAACCGGCTGCAGCAGCAGCGCCCCGACGTGACGGTCTTCTGCCTCGATCCCGTCGTGTGCCCGTGCTCGACGATGTACCGCATCCACCCGGCGTACCTCGCGTGGGCGCTCGAGTCGCTGCTCGACGGCGCGACGCCGAACCGCATCACCGTGCCCGCGGGTGTGGCCGACGCCTCGCGGGTCGCTCTCGAGCGCATGCTCGCCGCGAAGCCGTGATCCTCGTCGTCGGTTCGGGGGTCGCGGGGCTCTCGGCGGCGCTCGCCGCGGTGCGGGAGGGCGGCGATGTACTGCTCGTGACGGCGGGCGCGCTGGGCGGGCAGGGGAGTGCCGACGGCTCCGGCCCGCGACTGCTCGGCAACACCCCGCTCGCCCAGGGCGGCATCGCCGCGGCCATCGGGGCCGCGGATCGGGTCGCCGATCACTTGCGAGACACGGTGGCGGCGGGCGCGGGCCTCACGCAGCTCGACGCGGCGGAGGTGCTCGTCGTGGAGGGAGCGCGGCGCATGCGGGAGCTGCTCGATGCGGGATTCGCGGCCGATCGGGATGCGGCCGGCGGCGTCGCGCTGGGCCTGGAGGCGGCGCACGGGCGGGAGCGCATCGTGCACGCGGGCGGCGACCGCACGGGCGCGGTGCTCCACGCGCACCTGGCGAGCCGCGTCGGCGGGCTGATGCCGGAGCGGGCGCGTCGAGCGGGGGCTTCCGGCGGGACGCTGGAGGTGCGCGAGGGCGCGACGGTCGAGGCGTTGACGGTGGGGTTCGGGGCGGTGGTCGGCGCGACGGTGCGGGATGCGCGCGGGCGGGTGTCGACGGTGCGCGCCGATGCCGTGGTGCTCGCGACCGGCGGGTACGCCTCGCTGTACCCGATGAGTTCGAATCATCCCTCCGCCCGCGGGGCCGGCGTGATGCTCGGGGCTCGTGCGGGGGCGGTGCTCGCGGACCTGGAGTTCGTGCAGTTCCACCCGACGGTGCTCGTCGAGGCCTCGGGCGCGCCCGCCGATGTGCGCACCGGAGCGCGCGCCGATGTTCGCGCCGATGTGCGCACCGACGCGCGCGCCGACCTGCGGAGTCTGCTGATCTCGGAGGCGGTGCGGGGTGCCGGTGCGGTGCTCCGCGATGCTCGGGGCGCACGGTTCATGCTCGGGCGCCATCCTCGCGCCGAGCTCGCTCCGCGCGACGTGGTCTCGCTCGAGGTGCACCGCGCGCTGGAGCGCGACGACGCCCGGGAGGTGTGGCTGGACGCGACGCCGGTGGAGCGCTCGGGTGGGCGGGGTGCGCTCGGGCGCCGGTTTCCGGGGATCTCGCGCGCCCTCGCGGCGCGGGGGATCGACTGGGCGCGCGACCCCGTTCCGGTCGCGCCGGCCGCGCATTACACGATGGGCGGGATTGCGAGCGACGCGTGGGGGCGCTCCAGCGTGCCCGGATTGTTCGCGGCCGGCGAGGTCGCGGCCACGGGCGTGCACGGCGCGAATCGGCTCGCCTCGAATTCGTTGCTCGAAGGCCTGGTGTTCGGTGCGCGTGCGGGAGTGGCGGCGGCCGCGTATCGGCCTGGCGGCGGCGCGTGGATCGCCGACGACGGCGCGCTCGCGGGTCTGATCCGCGCTGCCGAGCGCTGCGCGCTCGCGGCGGATCCCGAGCGGGGCGCCACGGCGAGCGAAGCCGAGATCGGCCGGGCGGTGGGATCGGCGCTCGGGATCGAGCGGAGCGGGGCCGGTCTCGCCCGGGCCGATCGGGTGTTCCGGCGCGGTGCGGGCGATGCGGCTCGGCTCGCGTCGGTCGTCGGCGCGGCGGCGGCGCTGCGCACCGAGTCTCGCGGCGCTCACCTGCGCGCCGACTTCCCGGGGAGCGACCCGGCCCAGGCGCGGCGTCGAGGGGTGCGGGTGATCGAAGCCGCGCCGTCGTCGGCCTCGGGCCGCGAGCGCTGCGCGGGCGGGGCCGTCTCGCTGCGCGCGCCCGCATCCGCGACCCCCCATCGTGCCGCCGAGCAGAGGAGTGCCTGAGCATGCTGACCCGACCGATCATCGAACGCGCGGTGCGCACCGCGCTGACCGAGGACGCCCCGTGGGGCGACCTCACCGTGGAACTCGCGATTCCGCCGGAGCTGCATACGTCGACGCGCATCGTCGCCCGCGAGGCAGGCGTGTTCTCGGGCGGGGCGCTCGTGAGCGAGACGTTCCGGCAGGTCGACGAGCGAGTCGTCGTCGGCGATCTCGCGGCCGATGGCGCGAGCTTCGCCGCCGGCGATGTGCTGGCACGCGTTGCGGGACCGGCCCGCGGCGTGCTGACGGGTGAACGGGTGGCGTTGAACTTCGCCCAGCGGCTCAGCGGTGTGGCGACGCTGACGTCGAGGTTCGTCGCCGCCGTCGCGCATACGCCCGCGCGCATCGCGGATACGCGGAAGACGACGCCCGGGCTGCGGGCGCTCGAGAAGGCGGCGGTGCGCGACGGGGGCGGTGCGAACCACCGCTTCGGCCTGTCCGACGCGATCATGGTCAAGGACAATCACCTCGCCGCGCTCGGTGCGATCGATGCGGCGTCCACGACGGCGGCGCTGCGGCGGCTGCGCGAGCGTGCCGGGCACACGACGTCGATCATCGTCGAGATCGACCGGCTCGATCAGCTCGATGCGGTGCTCGCGGCCGACGTCACCGGGGTGCTGCTCGACAACTTCGCGCTCGCCGACCTCGCGACGGCCGTGCGGCGCATCGCGGGCCGGGTCGTCGCGGAGGCGAGCGGCGGCGTGACGCTCGACACCGTCGCGGGGATCGCCGAGACGGGCGTCGACGTGATCTCGGTGGGCCGTCTGACTCACGGTGCGCGCGCCCTCGACCTCGGCCTCGACGCCGACTGAGGCATGCGCATGCACGATGCAGTCGAGCGCGGGGCGTCGACCCGATCGGCCGAGCGGGTCGACGAGGCCGCGGCGGCGCTCCCGCGCACCCGGGACGACGGCTACCTCGACGCCGCTGCGACGGCGCCGCTGCGCCCGGAGGCGCGGGCGGCGATGATCGCGGCGCTCGACGACGGTGCGGCCAATGCGTCGAGCGTGCACCAGGCCGGTCATCACGCGCGCGCCCGGGTCGAGAGCGCTCGCGCGGAGATCGCCGCCGCGTTCGGGGCGCGACCCGCCGAGGTGACGTTCACGTCGGGCGGCACCGAGGCGAACACGCTCGCGATCGTCGGGCTCGCGCTCGCGAACCCGCGCGGGCGGCATCTGGTGACCACGCCGCTCGAGCACGCCTCCGTGCTCGAGAGCTGCCGCTTTCTCGAGCGCGTCTTCGGCTTCGCGGTCGACCTGGCGGAGGTCGACGCCTCGGGGCGGGTGCGCCCCGCCTCCATCGCGGCGCTGGTGCGGCCCGATACGACGCTGGTCTCCGTGGGCCTCGCCAACGCCGAGGTCGGCACGGTGCAGCATCTCGCGGAGTACACCGGCATCGTGCGCGCGAGCGGGGCGCTCATGCACACGGACGCGGTGCAGGCCGCTGCAGCGCTCCCGGTGCGGTTCGAGGCGGGCGCAGACGGCGGCTGGCCGGGGCCGGGGATCGACGCGATGACGCTCGCCGGCCACAAGTTCGGCGGGCCGCAGGGCACGGGGGCGCTGCTGCTGCGCTCGGGCATCGCCGTGGAGCCCGTGCTCCACGGCGGCGGGCAGGAGCACAGCCGTCGCGCCGGTACCGAGAATGTGGCGGGCATCGCGGGGTTCGCCGCGGCGGTGCGGGCGTCGCGCCTGCAGCTCGGCTCGCAGGGGGTCGCCCTCATGGCGTCGCGGGATCTGCTCATCGAGCGGATGCTGCGCGAGGTGCCGGGCGCGAGTCTGACGGGGCATCGCACGGAGCGACTCCCGGGCCATGCCTCGTTCGTCGTCGAGGGCGTGAGCGGGGAGTCGCTCCTCGTAGCACTCGATGCCGCCGGGTTCGCGGTGTCTTCGGGCTCAGCGTGCTCGGCCGGTGCGAACGAGCCGTCTCCCGTGCTGCTCGCCCTCGGGCTCTCAGCCGATCTTGCGCAGACGGGCCTCCGGTTCACCCTGCCCCGCCCCGTGAGCGGCGCGGCGATCGACCGCATCATCGGGGTGCTGCGGGCCGAGACGGAGCATGCGTCGCGTCGCCGCGGCGCGCGAACCCGGCGGCGCTAAACGGACGGGCGATCGGCGTCGACGCGAGTCGCCGTACCATGCGGGAGAGCTCGTGCGACGGGTCGATCGTCAGGGCCGCCGCGAGGTGGCGCTGCGCGACCGTCTGACTGCCGCGCAGCCACCACAACCAGGCGCTCATCGCGAGGAGACCGGGGCGCTGCGGCTCGGGCGCCTCGGCGACGGCGTCGAGCACCCGTTCGCCCACGGCCGCCAGTCGCGCGTGCTCCATGAACTCGGGGCAGATGCCGGTGAGGATGCGAAGGATCGACCATCCCGGCGCGTCGTCGGATGGCGTCTCGACGGGCACTCCGGCGAACCTGCCCGTCGGGAACTCGCGGGCGAGCTCGAGCGGGAACTCCGGGCGCGTGAGGAGGCCGAGTGCGAGCACGAGCCAGCGATCGGAGTGCTGACAGCACCGGATGAGGCGCGCGGTCGCGCCGACGCTCAGCGGTGATTCCTCCCGCAGCTCGTGTGCGACCTGCGCGGTCTCGGAGATCCACCGGAAGTGGGCGAGCGCAGTGCTCCCGGGCTCGGAGCGGTGCGGGGGGACGCCCTCCGAGCCCGGGAGGTCGAGGGGGCGGTGCCGTTCGAGCTCGGCCGTCACCGCGGCGATCCGCTCGGGGAGCGCGTCGGGGATGCGTCCCAGCTCGGCGAGCGGGACGGGCGGGTCGGCACCCCGCAGCGGGCCGCGTGCGACGGAGCTCTCGGCGATCTCGCTCAGCGGGCGCGGTGCGGATGACGCGCGCGGATCGAGGAGGCTCGCCCACCCGTCCGCAGCGACGACGCACAGATCCCGAATCTCGGCTCCGTCGCGCCGCAGCCGCCGCTCCAGCCGACGGGCGAGGCGCTGCCACGGGGGACTGCCGTCGGCGGCGAATACGGCACTGCTCGTGATGACGATCGCCAGCGTCGCCGGCGCGCCGTGCGACGCGGCGAGGTCGCGGGCGAGCTCGCTCGCGAAGTCGAGGAGTGCGAGTGTTTCGCGGGGCTCCTCGTGCGGAGGCAGATCCGCGCGCACCACCGTGTCGGAGCGCGACCCTGCGAAGCCGACGAGGAACACGCTGTCGGTCGCGGTGAACCCCGTGACGTGGGGGAGGGCGGCGAGGAAGTCGGCCGAGCCGCCGCAGCGGATGATGGTTCGCGAGTCGTTCGATGGAGTCGAGAGGGTCATGCATCGATCCTGCGCGGTTCCGGGCAGCTCGGGCCGGTTGTCCACAGAAGTCGGCCGGGCGCGGGCGGTGCCCGGGCAGCGTCCACCCTGTGAGCGGAGATCGGGCACCGCGCCGCACCGCGCCGCACCGCCCGGCGCCTACTCCACCAGTTTGCCGGCGACCGAGTCATCGGCCGCGGCGTTCGCCAGGTCGCGGAACGCGGCCGGGGCCTCGGGCAGCGGTTCGAACACGGGCCCCGTCTCGGCCGTCCAGACGAAGTTGCCCCGCAGCGACGCGTCCTGCTCGGGGAAGTCGGAGCGGTTGTGGCAGCCCCGCGTCTCACGGCGCTCGCGCGCGCAGTCGATGGTCGCGCGCGCCGCCAGCATCGAGCCGTAGAGGTCGAAGGCGTGCGCCAGATCGTCGAAGCCGGCGATGTCGGGGTGCGCGGTCACCCGCGCGACGCGCTCCTGCAGCGCGTCGAGCTTGTCGAGCGCCGTCGCGAGCCCGGCCTCGCTGCGCACGACGCCGACGTGCTCGGTCATGATGTCGCGCAGCGCGCGCTGCAGGCGCCGCGGGCTCTCCGTGCTCCTGCCGGAGGCGCCCTCGCCCTCCAGCAGCCCCTGCATCTCAGCGCGCGCCTCGGCGACGGCGGCGGGATCGCGCCGCACCTCGGTGAGGCCCGACACGTACTCGGCCGCGTCGGCCCCCGTGATGCGTCCGTAGACGAGCAGCTCGATGAGCGAGTTGCCGCCGAGCCGGTTCGCTCCGTGCAGGCCGCTCGAGGCCTCGCCGATCGCGTACAGGCCGTCGACGCCGGTGCTGTGGGTGTCGGGCGTGACCCAGACGCCGCCCATGGAGTAGTGCGCGGTCGGCGCGATCTCGATCGGCTCCTCGGTGATGTCGAGCATCTGCAGGTCGATGAGCGTGCGGTACACGCGGGGCAGCTTGGAGAGGATCTGCTCGCGGGGCAGGTGCGACACGTCGAGGAAGACGCCGCCGTTCGTCGTGCCCCGGCCCTCCGAGATCTCGGTGTAGCTCGCGAGTGCGACGCGGTCGCGCGTGGAGAGCTCCATGCGCTCGGGGTCGTAGCGCTCCATGAAGCGCTCGCCGAGCGCGTTGCGCAGGATCCCGCCCTCTCCACGGGCGGCCTCGGAGACGAGCGTGCCGGCGGCGTCCGCGGGCTCGAGGATGCCCGACGGGTGGAACTGCACGAGCTCGGCATCCCGGATCCTGCCCCCCGCGAGGGCTGCGAGGCGGAAGGAGTCGCCGGTGTTCTCATCGCGGCGCGACGAGGTGTTGCGCCAGATGCGGGTGTGGCCGCCGGCCGCGAGGATCACGGCGTCGGCGTGGATGACCACGGGGGAGCCGTCGACGATGTCGAAGCCGTAGGCGCCGAAGATGCGCCCTTCCGAGACGAGCAGGCGGGTGATGTAGACGGTGTCGACGATGGACACCTGCAGTTCGGCGGCGCGGCGCATGAGGGTGCGCTGAATCTCGAGGCCGGTGTAGTCGCCGGCGTAGGCGGTGCGGCGGTACTTGTGCGCGCCGAAGAAGCGCTGGCTGATCCGCCCGTCGGCCTCGCGCGCGAACGGCATGCCCCAGCGCTCGAGATCCTCGATGCCGCGCGCCGCATTGCGGGTGACCGTCTCGACGATGGCGGGATCCGCGAGGAAGTACGATTCGCGCAGCGTGTCGGCGGCGTGCTGCTCCCAGGTGTCCTCGGGATCCATCGTCGCGAGCGCGGCGTTGATGCCGCCGGCCGCGAGGGTGGTGTGGGCGTCGTGGGCGCGGCGCTTGCCGACCGCGAGCACCTGCACGCCGCGCTCGGCGAGTTCGATGGAGGCGCGGAGGCCGGCGCCGCCCGTGCCGATGACGAGCACGGAGGTGGCGAGGAGTCGTTCGGTGCGGGAGGCGCTCGGGGTGCCGGTGGCGGCTGAGAAGCGGTTCATGCACACCACGGTACGAGCGCGTCGACGATTACTCCAATGAATAGAGCTGATCGTCAAGATGCCCGTAGGCTATCGATATGAACCTCGAACAGCTGCGCGGATTCGTCGAGATCGCGCAGCTCGGGAACTTCACCCGGGCTGCGGAGCGGCTGCACCTCGCGCAGCCGTCGCTGAGTCGCCAGATCGCCGCGCTCGAGACCGACCTCGGCGTCGAGCTGCTGCATCGCGTGCGCGGTCACGTGGCGGCGACTCCGGCGGGGGAGCGCCTCCTCCCCATCGCCCGCCGCATGCTCGCCGACGCCGAAACCGCTCGCCACGAGATGTCGGATCTCGCCGAGCTGCGCGGCGGACGCATCCGCCTCGGCGCCACCCCGACCCTGTGCACGAGCCTCGTGGCCGACGTGCTCGCCGAGTTCCGCGCCCGATACCCCGGCATCGAGATCGAGATCCTCGAACGCGGGTCGCGCAGCCTGATCTCGGCGCTCATGGAGGGCGCGCTCGATCTGGCCCTCATCGTGACGAGCGTCTCGTCGGGGGCGGCGCGGGCCGTGCTGGAGCGCGAGCAGATCCTGAGCGAGCGGCTCGTGGTCGTCTCCGATCCGAACCGGCCCGATCCGTTCGCCCCGGAGGGAGCGGAGGCTCGCGATCCGGGGCGCCCCGTCGACCTCGAGGAGCTCGCACGCGTCCCCCAGGTGCTCTTCCCCGAGAACTACGATCTCAGAGCGACGGTCGACGCCGCGTTCCGCGCCCGCGGTCTGACGCCGCTCGTCGCGGTCGCGGGCGCCGAGATGGACGCGGCGCTGAGCTTCGCCAGGCGAGGCATCGGCGTCGCGGTCGTGCCGGCGATGGTCGCAGCGGATCGGCCGGCGCTGCGCACCGCACCGCTCGCCGACGACGCGCTCGCCCGAACGGTGAGCGTCGCGCGGCGCGCCGACATGGCGCCGACGCGCGCGGGTGCGGCGCTGCAGGCGGTGATCCGCGAGATCGCCGATCGCGTCACCGCGCCCGGCGCCGAGCTCTCGAGCCTGGTGACGCGCGTCGGCGAACCGGCCCCGCTCAGGAGCGCTGCGCCTCCACCTGCGTGAGATCCGCCTCGAGCGCCACCCAGCCGAGCATCGCGCACTTCACGCGCATGACGAACTTCGAGACGCCCTGCAGCGCGACCGCGTCGCCGAGCACCTCCTCATCGGGCTCCGCCTCGCCGCGCGCCTGGATCATCTCGCGGAACGCCGCGATCCGCTCGCGCGCGTCGGCGACCGTCAGCTCGTCGTCGCGCACCAGCTGGGAGAGGATCGACGCGGACGCCATCGAGATGGAGCACCCCTGGCCCTCCCACGCCAGCTGGCTGATGCGGCCCGTCTCGGGATCGACGGCGATCGACAGATCGATCTCGTCGCCGCAGCTCGGGTTGAACTCGTGGTGCGAGGCGGTGAGCGCCGACTCCGTCGGCTCCAGCTCGCCCTTGCCGATCGGCCGCTTCGAATGGTCGAGGATGACTTCCTGATACAGCCCGTCGAGTGCGCTCACGCCGAGACCTCCGCTCCGAAATACCGCTGAGCGCCGCGGAGCGCGTCGACGAAGCGATCGACCTCGTCCTCTGTCGTGGTCACGTGCACGCTCGCTCGCGTGCTCGACGTGATGCCGAGCGCGCGATGCAGCGGCTGCGCGCAGTGGTGGCCGACGCGCACCAGCACGCCCTGCTCGTCGAGGTACTGGCCCACGTCGTGCGCGTGGACGCCTTCGACGGAGACCGCCGCCAGGGCGACGCGGCGCGAGGTGTCGGCGGGGCCCAGCAGCTGCAGACCCGGTGCATCGAGAATGCCCGCGACGAGTCGCTCCACGAGCTCGTGCTCGCGGGCGACGACCCGATCCATGCCGATCTCCTCCAAGAACGAGACCGCGGCGGCGAGGCCGACGGCCTGCGACACGGGCTGCGTGCCCGGCTCGAAGCGGTGCGGCGCGGGCATGAACTGCGCCGACTCCATCGTCACCTTCGTGATGGCCGAGCCGCCCGTCCGCGCAGGCGGGAGGGCGGCGAGCATCTCGGGCCGCCCGTAGAGCACGCCGATGCCGTTCGGGCCGAGCATCTTGTGGCCCGAGAACGCGGCGAAGTCGACTCCGAGAGCGCCGAGATCGACGGGGAGGTGCGGCACCGACTGGCAGGCGTCGAGCACGGTCACCGCGCCGACCGCGCGGGCGAGCTCGGCGAGCTCCGCAACGGGTGCGAGGAGCCCGGTCACGTTCGAGACGTGCGCGAAGGCGAAGACGCGGGTGCGCTCGGTCAGGGCCTCGCGCGCGTCGTCGACGGTCCACGTGCCGTCGGGGCGCACCGGGATGTGGCGCAGCGTCGCCCCGGTGCGCTGCGCGAGGCGCTGCCACGGAATCAGGTTGGCGTGGTGCTCGGCTTCGGTGATGAGGATCTCATCGCCCGTCTCGAGGCGGAAGCGCTCACTGCCCGGCACGCCGAGGCCGGCGTTCGCCTCGCCCATGCCGAGCGCGACGAGGTTCAGGGCGTCGGTCGCGTTCTCGGCCCAGACGATCTGCTCGGGGGAGGCCGCTCCGACGAAGCGTGCGACCGCGCTGCGGGCGCCCTCGAACGCCTCCGTGGCGGAGCCGACGGCGACGCTGGTGCCGCGGTGCACCGCGGCGTACGACGACTCGAGGAAGGCGCGCTCGGCGTCGAGCACCCGGAGCGGCCGCTGCGAGGTCGCTGCGGCGTCGAGGTACGCCGGAGCGTGCTCGAGCGCGTCGTGCGCCGCGAAGTACGGGAACTCGGCGCGCAGCAGCGCGACGTCCGCTGCGGTGAGTGCGGTGTGCATCGCGAGGTCTGGCATGTTCTCCATTCTCCCACCTCTCGGGTGGCGTTGACCGGCCTTCTCCGCCCTTCCCTGCAACGCGCGCGCCGGGCCCGCTATTCCGCGACGACGGCGGTCTCGGCCGTGCGCGGCCGGGTCGACGGGGCGCTCAGCCCCCAGTTGATCGCGCCCGCGACGAGTGCGAGCACGGCCGCAGCGAGCGGCAGCGCGAGCGCGGCGCGCGTTCCGAGATCGGTGGCGACGATGCCGGTCACGGCGGCGGCGGCGGACTGCCCGACCATGAGGCCCGATCCGAGCATCGTCATCACGGTCGCCGAGCGGCCGATGGGGCTGCGCGCGGCGCCGAACCCGTAGAGCGTCACGAGGAGGGGGCCGACGCCGATGCCCATCAGCGCGAGGCTCAGCAGCATGAAGGGAACATCGTGCGCCCACTGCAGCAGTACGGCGCCCGCGACGATGCACGCGGCGAAGACCGGCCAGCGCGCGCGCAGCGAGAAGCTCGGCGGCAGCGCCGCGACTCCGATCGCGAAGATCGCCGAGCCGATGCCCATGGCGCCGTAGAGCAGGCCCGCGCTCTCGGCGTCGCCCCGATCCTGCATGAACGACGTCAGCGAGGTGAGCATCGAACCGAAGATCAGCCCCACGGTGACGATGCCGAAGACGGTCACGAGCAGCGCCGGTCGGGCGAGCTCCGACGCCGGGGCGGCCGCGACCGCCCGCTGCCCGGCCGACTGGGCGGGAGCGCTCGTGCGGTGCAGGGCGAACGCCGAGACGAAGACGAGCGTGAGCACGGCGGCGCCGACGATCGGCGCCCACGCGCCCAGCGTGGTGGCGAGCGCGCCGACGATCACCGGGCCGAACACGAAGATGACCTCGTCGGCGGCCGACTCGTACGCGAGCACGTTCGACAGCATTCGCGGCCGGCGCTGCACCGGGAGGTCGTGCGCGACGATCGTCACGAGCCGCGAGCGCGACATGGGCGAGGTCTGCGGAACGGTGGCGCCCGCGAGGAAGGAGCCGACGAACAGCACCCAGATCGGCAGCGAGCTGAACGCGATCCAGGCGAGGGCGCCGAGCAGCGCGCTGTTCGCGATGGCCGCCACGAGGAGCGTGGGGCGCTGGCCGAACCGATCCGCCGCCGCGCCGATGAGCGGGCCGAAGCAGGCGACGCCCAGGCCAACCATGGCGGAGTTGAGGCCGCCGAGCTCGACCGAGCCGCGCGCCGATACGACGAGCGTGAGCACGCCGATCACCATCATCGCGAACGGCAGTCGCGAGACGAGCGCGAGGGGGAAGTAGAGGGTGCCGGTGCGCCCGATCAGCGTCGGCTCGCTCGGCGACGCGGGGGAATCGGTGTGGTCGCTCGTCTGATGCATAGCCGACCGAGTCTAGCAGGAGGTCAGGAGGCGCCGCCCGCCGCGATGCCCTGCTCGGCGAGGAAGGCGGAGAACGCCTCCGCGTCGTCGGCGGCTCCCGTGTAGGGGACGCCGTCGACGAGCGCGAACGGCGTGCTGGTGACCCGCAGCTGCGGATCCTGCGCCCCGGGAACCGGGTGATCGAAGACCCAGTCGTCGAGCGCCTGGGCGAACGGCACGAAGCGCTGGGAGGAGATGCAGGATCGCACCCGCTCGTTCGCGCCGCCGGCCGCCTCGTCGACCGCGGCGATCAGGGCGTCGTCGTCGAGCCCGTTCGTCGTCTCGGAGGGCTGCACGGCGGGGTCGAAGAGGTGGCGGTGCACCTGCCAGGCGGCCTCTGGCTGGGCGTCGACCACGCACGCGACGGCGCCCGAGGCGCGCGACGAGTAGGCGTCGGGCGAGACGCGGTCGAGGAACGCCAGCGGGATGATCTCAACGGTCGCCCGGCCGCTCTCGGCGAGCTGCTGGAGGGCGTCGCCGTTCGCCGTCTCGAACTCCGAGCAGTAGGGGCACCGGTAGTCGACGTAGACGCGCACCGCGTGCGTCTCGGCGTCGGTCTCGGAACCGGCCGCGGGCGACTCGGCGGGCTCGGGAGCGCCCGATTCGGGCGCGTCGGAGCGCACGACGCCGTCGCGGTCGAACACGATCCCACCCGTGGCCATGTTCTCGGGCCAGGGCACCTCCTCGGCGGTCTGCTCGTCGCCTCCGGAGCTCGCCCCCGAGCCGGGCGCCCCGCCCGACCGCACCGGGTCGGCCAGCGACCCCACGAGCATCGTGGTCGAGATCACACCGAGCACCAGTGCGGCGAGCACGGCGAGACCGCCCGAGGCGAGGCCCGTGACCGCGGCGCCCCGGCGGCGCCGCGAGACGAGGCCGACGACGCCGAGCACCGCTCCGGCCACGCCGAGCACGGCTCCGAGCACCGCGCCGAGCGGGAGGTAGAGCGCGGAGACGATCACCGTCACGAGCCCCGCCAGGCCGAGAGCCATCGCGGCCGTCGACACGGCGCCGCCGCGACCGCCGGGCCCGCCTCGACCCTGCGGGCCCTGGGTCGTCCGCTCGGCGAAGGGGTGGGGCGGCGGAACGGCGGGCTGCTGCGGATCGGTCATCCCCCCATTCTGGCAGCCCGCCCTGCGACGGCCCCTCCCGCGCGGCGCCCGCTCAGCCCGCCCTGCGACGGTCCCTCCCGCGCGGCGCCCGCCCCGCCCGGGTGCGGCACGGGGGCCGCGGCCGCATACGATTGACCCATGATCCTTCTCGCCGCGACGCCGATCGGAAATCTCGGCGACGCCTCCGCTCGACTGCGCAGCACCTTCGAGGAGGCGACGGTGATCGCCGCGGAGGACACGCGGCACACCGCGCAGCTGCTCCGGCTCCTCGGCATCGAGAACCGGCCCGAGCTCGTCGCGCTGCACGATCACAACGAGCACGACCGCGCGGCCGGGCTCGTGGACCGGGCGCAGACGGAGGACGTCGTGCTCGTGAGCGATGCCGGCATGCCGACCGTCTCCGACCCCGGCTTCCGCGTCGTGCAGCTGGCCGCCGAGCGCGGGGTCGCCGTCAGCGCGATCCCGGGCCCGAGCGCCGTCATCACCGCGCTCGCGGTCTCGGGCCTCCCGACCGACCGCTTCGCGTTCGAGGGGTTCCCGCCCCGCAAGGCGGGCGAGCGCATCCGGGCGTTGCGCGCACTCGCACGCGAGCAGCGCACCCTCGTGTTCTTCGAGGCGCCGACGCGGCTCGCGGCCACGCTCGGCGAGCTCGCCGAGGCATTCGGCGCCGATCGGCCGGCGGCGGTGTGCCGCGAGCTCACGAAGCTGCACGAGGAGGTGCGGCGAGGCGGGCTGGGAGACCTCGCGGAGTGGGCAGCCGGCGGGGTGCGCGGCGAGATCGTGCTGGTGGTCGGCGGCGCCGTGCCGACGGCGGCGTCGCCCGAGTCGGCGCTCGCGGAGGTACAGGATCGCGTGCGCGCGGGGGAGCGCTTGAAAGACGCCGCGCGATCGGTCGCCGAGGCCACCGGTCTCTCGTCGCGAGAGCTGTATGCGGCGGCGCTGGCCGATCGGGAGCGTCCTCCCAGCCGCTGAGCAGAGCGATGCGACATACTCGAACGGCACTCACCGCCGCGCACCACCGTTCGACGTCGCACCCCATCGCACGTTCGAGCGAGCGCGGCTCCTCGCGACTCGAAGGGCCCCAATCACTGTGAAACTGACGCGCGCCATCGCTCCCGCTGCCCTGGTGGGCGCCCTGCTCATGGTCGGCTGCTCGAGCGGCGGCGGATCCGCGCAGGCCGACGCCTCCGGTGAGGAGTGCCTCGCCTCCGGCTCCGCGAGCTCCGGCATCGAGGTGTCGGGCTCCGTGGGCGAGGATCTCGAGCTCACCTCCGACACCCCGGTGCAGGCCGATGAGATGCAGCGCTCCGTGCTGCAGGAGGGCGAGGGCGACGTCGTGGAGGAGGGGCAGTCGGTGCTCACCTCGATGACGCTCTTCAACGGCGCCGACGGCACGGCGCTCCAGCAGCTGCCCGCCAGCGCGATCCCGGTGGAGAAGTCGGGGCTCGCCGAGTGGGCCTACGACGGGCTCCGCTGCGCGACCGCTGGCGAGCAGATCGCGCTCGCCGCGCCGTACGCCGAGGTCTTCGGCGAGACGCCCCCCGAGCAGACCGGCCTGGAGAACATCAGCGCCGACGATTCGCTCGTCATCGTGATGGAGTTCGGCGAGATCAGCGACGCCTCCGACGCGGCCGCGGCATCGGGCGAGCCCGGCACGCTCGAGAGCGACGAGCTGCTGCAGAAGGCCGAGGGCAAGGCGGTCGCGGCCCCGGAGGGCTTCCCCACGGTCGAGCTCGCCGATGACGGCGAGCCCACCATCACGGTGCCGAAGGGGCTCGAGGCGCCCGAGAAGCTCGAGATCGCCACGCTCATCGAGGGCGACGGCGAGGAGGTGCAGCCGGGCGACCGCGTGTACGTCAACTACCGCGGCGTGATCTGGCGCACGGGCGAGGAGTTCGACTCCAGCTGGAGCCGGGGCGAGCCCGCGAACTTCCTCACGACCCAGGTGATCGGCGGCTTCCAGCAGGCGCTCGAGGGCCAGAAGGTCGGCTCCCAGGTCATCTCCGTGGTGCCCGCGGAGGACGGCGGGTACGGCGCGGCGACGCTCGAGCAGCAGGGGCATCAGGGCGACGACGTGATGGTCTTCGTGCTCGACATCCTCGGGACCGTGCACGCCGACGCGCCCGCCGAGTAGCCTAGAGCGATGAAGCGCGTCATCGTCCTCGGATCCACCGGCTCGATCGGCGAGCAGGCGCTCGACGTGATCCGCAAGCACCCGGCCGGGTACCAGGTGTCGGGCCTCATCGCGGGCAGTCGGGCCGATCGCGTGCGCGAGCAGGCCGATGAGTTCAACGTCGAGCACACCGGGCTCGGTGCCGATGCGGCGGTGCAGATGATCCGCGACGTCGAGGCCGACGTCGTGCTGAACGGGATCACCGGCTCCGTCGGCCTCGGCCCGACGATCGCGGCGCTCGACGCCGGCCGCACGCTCGCTCTGGCGAACAAGGAGTCGCTCATCGTCGGCGGCGACCTGGTGACCGGTCGCGCGGCCCCCGGCCAGATCGTTCCAGTCGACTCCGAGCACTCCGCCATCGCGCAGGCGCTGCGGTCGGGCAGCCGGGACGAGGTGCGGCGGCTCGTGCTGACCGCGTCGGGCGGCCCGTTCCGGGGGCGCACCCGCGACGAGATGCGCGACGCGACGCCGGAGGCGGCGATGGCCCATCCCACGTGGAGCATGGGGCGCGTCGTCACGATCAACTCGGCGACGATGGTGAACAAGGGGCTCGAGGTGATCGAGGCGCATCTGCTCTTCGGCGTCTCCTACGGCGACATCGAGGTCGTCGTGCACCCGCAGTCGGTGGTGCACTCGATGGTCGAGTTCATCGACGGCTCGACCATCGCCCAGGCGTCGCCGCCCGACATGCGGCTGCCGATCGCGCTGGGGCTCTCCTGGCCGGATCGCATGGCGAACGTCGGGGTTCCCCTCGACTGGCGCTCGGCGACATCGTGGGAGTTCGAGCCCCTCGACGCCGCCGCCTTCCCGGCCGTCGACCTCGCGAAGGAGGTGGGGCGGGCGCGCCTCACCTACCCCGCGGTCTACAACGCGGCGAACGAGGAGGCCGTCGAGGCGTTCCACTCCGGACGCATCGGGTTCCTCGACATCGTCGATACGGTGCGGCGGGTGGTCGAGGCGCACGAGGCGCCGGCGCAGCTCACCCTGGAGAGCCTCGCCGAGGCGGAGCGCTGGGCGCGCGAGCAGGCCGAGCGGGCCATCGGAGCGCGCGCCCGCTGACCCCGTGCGCCGGGTCGGCCCGGGGCGCCCTGGCGGGTGCACGGGGCTCCTCCGGCTGTCCTCCGTCCGCTCCCCGTCCGATCCCCGGCCGCTCCCCGAAACTCCCCAGCGGTGCGCAGTAGCCTGAGCGGGTGACTGAGGTTCTGCTCTACGTGCTCGGCATCCTGATCTTCGTGATCGGCCTGGCCGTCTCCATCGGCCTGCACGAAATCGGGCACCTCGTTCCCGCGAAGCTCTTCGGCGTCAAGGTGACGCAGTACATGCTCGGGTTCGGGCGCACGATCTGGGCGAAGCGCCGGGGCGAGACCGAGTACGGCGTGAAGATGATCCCGCTCGGGGGCTACATCGCGATGTCGGGCATGTACCCGCCCGAGCGGCCCGGTGCGGCTGCGCGCCCCTCGACGACGGGGTTTCTGAACTCGGTCGTGCAGGAGGGGACGTCGTTCGGCAAGACCGACGCCGAACCGAAGCGCGGAATGGCGGCCGTGGTCGAGGACGCGCGGCTCGCGAGCGCCGAGTCGATCGAGTCCGGTGAGGATCACCGCACCTTCTACCGGCTTCCGCCGTGGAAGAAGATCGTCATCATGCTCGGCGGGCCCCTCATGAACCTCGTGCTGGCGTTCGTGTTCTTCGCGATCGTGCTCGTCGGGTTCGGCACGCCGCAGAACAGCACGACGCTCGGCCAGGTCAACGAGTGCCTCGTCCCGGCCACGAGCGACGCGACCGCCTGCGGGGCCGACGACCCGGCGGCGCCCGCAGCCGCAGCCGGGTTGCGCCCGGGCGATCGGCTGATCGCGGTCGACGGGACCCGCATCACGAGTTGGAATCAGTTCCGCACCATCGTCGGCGAATCGCCGGGCCGATCGCTCGCGGTCGAGATCGAGCGCGGCGGGGATCGGCAGACGGTCGCTCTGCAACCGGTGGTGAATGCCCGCACCGTCACCGATGCGGACGGGAACGCCGTGACCAGCGACGACGGCGATGTGCTCACCGAATCAGTCGGCATGATCGGGGCCGTACCCGCGACGGAGAACGTCGCACAGCCCATCACGGCCGTGCCCGCCTTCGTCGGCGACAACGTGCAGCGCGTCGCCGGCATCGTCGTCCGCATGCCCGAGCGCATGGTCGACGTGTGGAACGCGGCGTTCGGCAGCGAGGCGCGCGACCCCAACGGCCCCATCAGCGTCGTCGGCGTGGGCCGGATGGCGGGGGAGATCGTGAGCCTCGACGACGCTCCGGTCGCCGCCCGAGCGCAGACGATGATCAGCCTGCTCGGGTCGTTGAACGTCGCGCTGTTCGTGTTCAACCTCGTGCCGCTCCTGCCGCTCGACGGCGGCCACGTGATCGGTGCGATCTACGAGTGGCTGAAGCGGGGCTTCGCGAAGCTGCGGCGGAAGCCCGATCCCGGTCCGATCGACACGGCGAAGATGGTGCCGGTGACGATGGCGGTCGCCATCGTGTTCGGAGCGATGACGGTGCTGCTCATCTACGCCGACCTCGTGAAACCCGTGTCGCTCTTCGGGTGACCGCGGCCGGTCGCTCGCGCGCCCGCGGGCCGCGCGCAGACTCCGCGAGTAGACTCGCCCCGTGCCAGCAGTCAACTTGGGAATGCCGCAGACCGTCGCAGTGCTCGCTCCGCGGCGCAAGTCCCGCGCCATCAAGGTCGGATCGGTCACGGTCGGCGGCGACGCCCCGGTGTCGGTGCAGTCGATGACCACCACTCCCACCACCGACATCAACGCGACGCTGCAGCAGATCGCGGAGCTGACGGCGGCCGGCTGCGACATCGTGCGGGTGGCGTGCCCGAGCCGCGACGACGCCGAGGCGCTGCCGATCATCGCGATGAAGAGCCAGATCCCGGTCATCGCCGACATCCACTTCCAGCCGAATTACGTGTACGCCGCCATCGACGCGGGCTGCGCCGCAGTGCGCGTCAACCCCGGCAACATCCGCAAGTTCGACGACCAGGTCGGCGAGATCGCCCGCCGCGCGAAGGCCGCAGGGGTGTCGCTGCGCATCGGCGTGAACGCCGGATCCCTCGATCCCCGTCTCCTGCAGAAGTACGGCAAGGCGACACCCGAGGCGCTCGTGGAGAGCGCCGTGTGGGAGGCATCGCTCTTCGAGGAGCACGACTTCCACGACTTCAAGATCTCGGTGAAGCACAACGACCCCGTCATCATGGTGCAGGCCTACCGCCAGCTGGCTGAGCGCGGCGACTGGCCGCTGCATCTCGGCGTGACGGAGGCCGGGCCCGCCTTCCAGGGCACCATCAAGAGCGCCACCGCCTTCGGCATCCTGCTCTCCGAGGGCATCGGCGACACCATCCGCGTCTCCCTGTCGGCGCCCCCGGTCGAAGAGGTGAAGGTCGGGCTGCAGATTCTGCAGTCGCTGAACCTGCGCGAGCGCAAGCTCGAGATCGTCTCCTGCCCGTCATGCGGCCGCGCCCAGGTCGACGTCTACACGCTCGCCGAAGAGGTCACCCAGGGGCTCGAGGGCATGAGCGTGCCGCTGCGCGTCGCCGTCATGGGCTGCGTGGTGAACGGCCCCGGTGAGGCGCGCGAGGCCGACCTCGGCGTCGCCTCCGGCAACGGCAAGGGGCAGATCTTCGTGAAGGGGGAGGTCATCAAGACCGTGCCCGAGAGCGAGATCGTCGCAACGCTGATCGCCGAGGCGAACCGTCTCGCCGCGGAGATGCCCGCTGCGGCCGGAACGGGCGCTCCCGAGGTCGTCACCGCCTAGCCCTCACGCGGCGTCGGCGGCGCCCGAGCTCCGGTTCGGGGCGGCGGATTCGGAGTTCGAGTCGCCGCCCGCGTCCGGATCCGCATCGCGAGCGACGAGGGTGAGCTCGATGGCGCCGGTCGCGACGTCCGCCGCGACGACCCGCACGTCGACGTGGGTGCCGGCGGAGCAGCCGGCCGCCGAGATCTGCGTCGTCACCGCCGGGTCGTCGAGCTGCACGCGCGCGCGATCGCCCCGCACCTCGACGACGACGGCGGGGAGGATGTCGCCCACGCGGTCGCGCAGCAGGGCCGCCTCGACGCGATCGAGCGCCTGCGACCCCAAGCGGCCGGCCCGCTGGTTCGAGGCCCGCATGAGCGCCGGGAGCTCGCCGAGCGACGCGCGCACCCACTCGGGAACCGGCCGATCCGCGCAGATCGCGGCGCAGATGACGAGGCCCCAGCGATCGACGAGTCGCCGCAGCGGAGCGGTGACGTGCGCGTACGGCGCGGCGATCGCCGCCTGCACCGTCTGCTGCGGGGGCTCCCCGTCGAACGGCGTGTAGTCGGCGCCCCGGAAGAGCGACGCGGCGGCCTGCAGCACCGCGGGCGTGGTGGGCGAGGCGGGATCGAGTCGCTCGAGGTACGCCCCGTAGCCGAGCTCCGCGGGCCAAGGGTGCCCGAGCGACGCTACGCGTGCGCGGAACGCTGCGAGGGCCTCCTCGTCGGGGCCCGGCATGGTGCGCAGGATGCCGACGCCCGCGTCGAGCATCATGCGGCCCGCCGCCATGCCGGTGAGCAGGGAGAGCTGCGCGTTCCACTCCTCGACGGGCAGCGCGAAACTGCGCACGATCCGGTAGCCGCCCGGATCCCGCACGATCTCCTCGTCCGGCATGTTGAGGCTCGCACCGCCGCGCAGGCGCTCCTGCTCGATGCGCAGCACGCCGACGGTGCGGAGCAGCTCCAGCAGCTCGTCTGCGCCGCCCCCGTCGATCGCGGCCTGCGCGGACGGGTAGTCGAGTTGAGCGCGGGAGCGCACGTGCGCGCGTTCGACCCGTGCCGAGGCGAGGGCGCCGGCGGCGTCGAGGTCGAGGGTCCAGACGTAGGCGGTGCGGTCGGAGCCCGGCAGCAGCGACGCGCGATCTTCGCTGAGTGCGGCGGGGTGGAGCGGAATGCGCCCGTCGGGCAGGTAGAGGGTCTGCCCGCGCTGCCGCGCTTCGCGGTCGAGCGCGCCGCCTGCGGGCACGAATCCGGGCAGGTCGGCGATCGCGTAGCGCACGCGGAAGCCGTCGCCGGAGCGCTCGAGGTGGAACGCCTGGTCGAGGTCGCGCGCCCCCGGCGGGTCGAGCGTCACGAACGGGATGCGCCGCAGATCGAGCTCGGTGTCGGCAGGGGCCGCCGATGCGGCCTCGGCGAGCGCTTCGGGGGAGAAGTCGACGGGAACGTCGTCGCCCTCGCGCAGCGCGGCGAGCGCTGCGGCGAGCTGGCCGTGAGCGGATTGGGGTGAGAGTCGGGCGCGCCGGTTCGGCATGCCGTCAGCCTACTGCGCACCGCTCGTAGACTGTGAGCGTGACGACCGCGAAGCAGCAGCATTCAGAGGATACGCAGACCGCCGGCGTGCGCGAGCGGCTCGACGCGCTCATCGCGGAAGCGGGGGTGACGGCGCAGCGCAGTCTGATCCGGCGGATCGCCGAAGCGGGGCTCGGTCTCGGCCATGACGGGGCGACGCGTCTCGATCTGAAGATCACGGCGACCGCGGTCGAGGAGATGCGGGCGGCGTTCCGCCTCTTCGCTCCCTTCCGCGGGGTGCCGAAGGTCACGATCTTCGGGTCGGCCCGCACGCAGTCGCACGACCCGCTCTGGGTGGGGGCGGAGGCCGCCGCCCGCGGTCTCGCGGAGCAGGGCTGGATGGTGGTCACGGGCGCCGGGCCGGGGATCATGGAGGCGGCGGCGACCGGCGCGGGCCCCGAGCGGTCGCTCGGCATCTCGATCCGTCTGCCGTTCGAGGAGGCTCCGCTCGATGTGGCGGCCGACGACGACCACCGCATCGCGATGAAGTACTTCTTCACGCGCAAACTCATGCTCGTGAAGGAGTCGCGCGGATTCATCTGCCTGCCGGGGGGCTTCGGCACGATGGATGAGACCTTCGAACTGCTGACGCTGCAGCAGACCGGCAAGATGGAACCGATGCCGATCGTGCTGCTCGATCGCGACGGCGGCACGTACTGGCGGAGCTTCGCCCGTTTCGTGGTCGAGGAGCTCGCGGGGGCGGGGCTCATCGCGGTGGACGATCTGGACCGCGTGCTCGTCACCGATTCGCCGGAGGCGGCGATCGCCGAGGTGACCGGGTTCTGGCGCAATTACGACTCGCTGCGGTGGCAGGGGGAGCAGCTGGTGCTGCGGGTGCGCTCCGCCCCGAGCGATGCGGAGCTCGCCGACCTGAACGAGCGGTTCTCGGGCCTCTGCGAGTCGGGCGAGATCGCCCGCACTGCTCCGCTGCCCTCAGAGGTCGCCGATGCCGAAGCGCTCGATCTGCCGCGCATCGTGTTCACGCCGCGGCGCCGGGCGGTGGGAGATCTCTACCGGCTGATCCGCGCCCTGAACGAGTTGGAGAGCGCGCCGCGCGAGGTGCCCGCCGGGAGCGCGGCCGCCGCGGCCGGGGGTCACTCCGCCACGTAGGTCGCGAGGTGCTCGCCGGTGAGCGTCGCGCGCGAGGCGACGAGATCGGCGGGTGTGCCTGCGAACACGATCGAGCCGCCCTGCTGGCCGGCGCCCGGGCCGAGGTCGATGATCCAGTCGGCGTGGGCCATCACGGCCTGGTGGTGCTCGATCACGATCACGCTCTTGCCGTCGTCGACGAGCCGGTCGAGGAGGGCGAGCAGCTGCTCGACGTCGGCGAGATGCAGGCCGGTGGTGGGCTCGTCGAGCACGTAGATGTCGGCGTCTTCGAGCATGTGGATCGCGAGCTTGAGCCGCTGCCGCTCGCCGCCGGAAAGGGTGGAGAGCGGCTGGCCGAGCTTGATGTAGCCGATGCCGACGTCGGCGAGGCGGCCGAGAATCTTCGCGGCCTTCGCGATCCTCGTCTCGCCCGCCGAGAAGAACTCGTGCGCCTCCGCGATGGAGAGGTCGAGCACTTCGGCGATGCTCTTGCCGCCGAACGTGTACTCGAGCACGGCGGGAGCGAAGCGCTTGCCCTCGCACACCTCGCACACGCTCTCCATCGTCGCCATCATGCCGAGGTCGGTGTAGATGATGCCGGCGCCCTTGCACTCGGGGCACGCGCCCTCGGAGTTCGCGCTGAACAGGGCGGGCTTCACGCCGTTCGCCTTCGCGAACGCGGCGCGCACCGGGTCGAGCAGGCCGGTGTAGGTCGCCGGGTTCGAGCGCCGCGATCCCTTGATCGCCCCTTGATCGACGGCGACGACCCCGTCGCGGTTCGCGACGTAGTTGCCGATGAGGGTGCTCTTGCCGGAGCCGGCGACGCCGGTCACGGCGCAGAGCACGCCGAGCGGCACGTCGACGTCGACGCCGCGCAGATTGTGGCGATCCGCGCCCCGCACCTGCAGGGCTCCGCTCGCGGCGCGCACCGTCGGCTTGAGGCGCGCCCGGTCGTCGAGGTGCGCCCCGGTGAGCGTGCCCGAGGCGCGCAGCGCCTCCACGGTGCCCGTGAAGCAGATCTCGCCGCCGTCGAGGCCGGCGCGGGGGCCGAGGTCGACCACGTGGTCGGCGATCGCAATCATCTCCGGCTTGTGCTCGACCACGAGCACGGTGTTGCCCTTGTCGCGCAGCTTGAGCAGCAGCTGATTCATTCGCTGGATGTCGTGCGGATGCAGGCCGATCGACGGCTCGTCGAAGACGTACGTCGCATCGGTGATGGGGGAGCCGAGATGGCGGATCATCTTCGTGCGCTGCGATTCGCCGCCCGAGAGCGTGCCGGTCGGGCGGTCGAGGCTCAAGTAGCCGAGGCCGATCTGCACGAACGAGTCGAGGGTGTCGACGAGCTTCTCCACGAGGGGGGCAATGCCGGCGTCGTCGATGCCCCGCACCCACTCGGCGAGGTCCGTGATCTGCATCGCGCAGACGTCGGCGATCGACTTGCCCGAGATCTTCGACGAGCGCGCCGTCTCGTTGAGCCGGGTGCCCGCGCAGGCGGGGCAGGCGTGGAACACGATCGCCCGGTCCACGAAGGCGCGGATGTGGGGCTGCATGGCCTCGCGGTCTTTCGCGAGCATGGACTTCTGAATGCGCGGAATGAGCCCCTCGTAGGTGACGTTCACGCCGTCCGCTTTGACCTTGCGCGGCTCCTCGTGCAGCAGCAGGTGCATCTGCTCGTCGGTGAAGTCGCGGATCGGCGTCTCCATCGGCAGGAGCGCCGCGAAGATGCGCCCGTACCAGCCGTCCATGCTGAAGCCGGGCACCGTGAGCGCCCCCTCGGCCAGCGTCTTCTCGGGGTCGTAGAGCTCATCGAGGGCGAAGTCGCTGACCGAGCCGCGGCCCTCGCAGGTCGGGCACATGCCGCCCAGGATCTCGAAGCTGCGCCGCTCCTTCACCTGCTTGCCGCCCTTCTCCATCGTGACGGCGCCCGCCCCGCTGATCGACGCGACGTTGAAGGAGAAGGCGTTGGGGGAGCCGATGCGCGGGCTGCCCAGGCGCGAGAAGATGATGCGGAGCATCGCGTTCACGTCGGTGGCCGTGCCCACGGTCGAGCGCGGGTTCGCGCCCATGCGCTCCTGGTCGACGATGATCGCCGTGGTGAGCCCCTCGAGCACGTCGACGTCGGGCCGGCTCTGCGACGGCATGAACCCCTGCACGAACGCGCTGTAGGTCTCGTTGATGAGTCGCTGCGACTCGGCCGCGATCGTACCGAAGACCAGCGAGCTCTTGCCCGACCCGGAGACCCCGGTGAACACCGTGAGCCGCCGCTTCGGCAGGTCGACGCTGACGTTCTTCAGGTTGTGCTCGCGCGCGCCCTGCACTCGGATGCGATCGTGCGAATCTGCGATGTGCGTGGTGGCCATGGAGTCAGAGTAGTGCGAGCCGCCGACATTCGCCGCCCCGAGTTCTCGCGCTTGCTAGGCTCGCCCTATGACCATGCCCGCGAGCCGCAGCGCGCGGCCCTCGGCCCTCGGCATCGCCGCAGCGGTATGCGTCTGCGCGATGGCGCCCGCCTGGTTCGTGCTCCACTGGATCTGGGCGGGCATCGCCCTCGGCGTCGCCGGCCTCGGGCTGGCGGCCCGTGCGGGCCGGGCTCGATCCGCGGAGCCCGGGCCGGTCGACGCCTCCTCGGCTCCCGACGTCGACGCGCGGCCCCGCGCCGCGAACGGCCGTGCGCCCTCCCTGCTGCGCGACCTCTCCCTCATCGTCATGGGACTCGGCGTGGTGCGCCTCATCCCGCTCGCCGCGCAGCTCGACAACTGGTCGATGGTGAAGTTCACGCTCGCCCTCGGCGGCGCCGTCGCCGTGCCCTACGTCGTGTCGCGATTCGTCTACCGCGACCGCGCGACGAGCTTCCCGTGGCGGGGCGCCGGCGACGCGCGGGGCGAGCGCTGGGGGCCGTACCACTGGGCTTGGCTCGTCGCCGTGATCGTGCTGGCCTGGCTGATCCTGCCCTGGTACTTCATCACCTCGGGGGTGTACGCGAACTGGCCCGTCGTCGATACGCCCGAGCTGATCGCTCGGCTCTTCGTGGGGGTCGGCGCCGTGGGCATCTGGGATGAGCTGTTCTTCATCTGCACGGTGTTCGCCGTGCTGCTGCGGCATTTCCCGGTGTGGATCGCCAACCTGCTGCAAATGGTCGTCTTCGTCTCGTTCCTGTGGGAGCTCGGCTACCGCGCCTGGGGGCCGCTCCTCACCATCCCCTTCGCGCTCGTGCAGGGCATCATCTATCTGCGCACCCGCTCCCTCTCCTACGTCGTGACCGTGCACCTGCTCTTCGACGCGGTGGTGTTCGCGGTGCTCGTGCACGCGCACCAGCCGGAGCTCTTCGACTGGTTTCCGACGGCGCCGTGACGGCGAGGCCGTCGCGAGCGCGGCGCGGTTCACTTGCGGCCATCGCCGTCGCCGCCGACATCGCCATCGCCATCGCGGAAGGCGACAATACTTCCGATTCTGAGAACGGATTGCACGGACCTTCTGTCGCCTTTCGGAGATGCGCGCACCGCTCCGAACATGCGGCGAGGCGTAACGTCATCGATCGGAACTCCGAGACTCCCGGGCACCGGGGTCCCGGGGCCGGCGCGCCGAAGCGGCCCAGAGAGCCTCAGTCGCCCAGCAGCGCGGCGATCCTGCGCACCGCGAACTCGTAGCCCTGCACTCCGCAGCCGACGATGACGCACGCCGCGATGTCGGAGACGTACGAGTGGTGGCGGAACGCCTCGCGCGCGTGCACGTTGGAGAGGTGCACCTCGGCCGTGGGCAGGGCGACGCCGGCGATGGCGTCGCGGATCGCGATCGATGTGTGCGTGAAGGCGCCCGGGTTGATGACGATGGCCGCGCAGTCCTCGCGGGCCGCATGGATGGCGTCGATCAGCTCGCCCTCGTGGTTGCTCTGCACGGCGCGCAGCTCGAGGGAGTGCTCGCGGGCGACGCGCGCGACGAGCGATTCGACGTCGGCGAGCGTCTCGGTGCCGTAGATCTCGGGTTCGCGCGTGCCGAGCAGGTTGAGGTTCGGTCCGTTCACCAGCAGGATCCGTCTGGTCATCATGCGCTCCTTCACTCGGGCACGGTCGGTACGGCCGACTCCATGCTACTGTCCGCCACCCGCCCGGCTTTGCTCCGGGCGGCGGCCGCGACTACCGTTATGGGGTGACCGAGCAGCAGCCACTTCCGTACAAGAGCTTCGACCCGACGACGTTCCGCAAGAAGCCGGTGTCGTTCGTGCGACGGAGCGGCCGCATGACGCCGTCGCAGGAGCGCGCGTGGGCCGATCACCACGAGAAGTACGTGCTCGACATCGCGCACGGCCCCGCTGCGACGAGCGTCGCGGACGGAGAGCGCGGCGATCCCGAGCAGATCTTCGGCCGCGCGGCGCCGCTCGTCGTCGAGGTGGGTTCCGGGCAGGGGCATGCGATCCTGCACGCGTCGCAGACCCGGCCCGACACGAACTTTCTCGCCATCGAGGTGTTCCGGGCGGGGCTCGCCCGCACGATCATCCGCGCCGAGGTCGCCGGCGTCGAGAACCTGCGCCTCGCCGAGGTGAACGCGCCCGAACTGCTCGAGAAGTACCTGCCCGAGGGGTCGGTCGACGAGATCTGGGTGTTCTTCCCCGACCCGTGGAAGAAGGTGCGGCACCACAAGCGGCGGCTCGTCGACGCGGACTTCGCCCGGGTGGCCCGCCGCGCGCTGCGCCCGGGCGGCGTGCTGCGCCTCGCCACCGACTGGGAGAACTACGCCGAGCAGATGCGCGAGGTGCTCGACGCGGCCGACGGCTTCGCGCGCGACTTCGCGGGGGAGTGGGCGGAGCGCTTCGACGGGCGCATCCTGACCGCCTTCGAGGAGAAGGGCATCGACAAGGATCGCCGCATCCGCGACCTGACGTACCGGCGCACGCAGGAGTAGCGTGTCCGTATGAGCGACCGCAGACTCTCCGACTGGGCCGCGGCGCTGGGCCTCGCCGCGCCGATCGTGTGCGCGCCGATGGGCGGAGTCGCCGGCGGGCGCCTCGCGGCCGCGGTGACGCGCGCCGGCGGCCTCGGAATGATCGGCATGGGGAGTGCCGGCTCGGTGCCCGCGCTCGAACGCGAACTGCGCGCGCTCGACGCCGGGGCGGGCTCGGGCGGCGCCCCGTTCGGCATCGGCCTGGTGGCGTGGGGCATCGCACGGGATCCCGAGCTGCTCGACCGGGCGCTCGCCGCCGGCCCGGCGCTCGTGTCGGTCAGCTTCGGCGACTGGGAGTCGCCGGGCGGCGACGCGGCGTGGATCGAGCGGGTGCATGCAGTCGGAGCGCAGGCGGTCACCCAAGCGGCGACGGCCGATGAGGCGAAGCGGGCGGCCGATGCGGGCGTCGACGCCGTGGTGGCGCGCGGGCGCGAGGGCGGCGGTCACGGCGATCACCGGGAGCCGCTGCACGCCCTGCTCGCAGAGGTCGTGCGGGCCGTCGACGTTCCGGTGCTCGCGGCGGGGGCCATCGGCTCGGCGCGCGACGTGGAGCGGGTGCTCGACGCGGGCGCGGCCGCCGCATGGGTGGGCACCGCGTTCGCCGCCTGCGAGGAGGCGCTGACGCCGCCGGGCGCCCGCGAGGCGCTCATCCGCGGCAGCGGCGCCGACACCCTGGTGACGCGGGTGTACGACGTCGCGCTCGAACGGCCCTGGCCGCGGCGCTTCCCCGAACGGCTGCTGCGCACGCCCTTCGTCGACCGCTGGCACGGCCGGGAGGAGGCGCTGGCGAACGACGCCGCAGCTCGCGCCGCGTTCGCGGCGGCGGTCGACGCGGGCGACTACTCGATCGTCCCGGTCGATGCGGGCGAAGGGGTCGGCGGCGTGACGCGGGTGCGACCCGCCGCGGAGGTCGTCGCGCTGCTGCGGTGACGCGCGTCACCGTCCGGTGAGGCGCGGATCGAAGGTGGGGTCGAGATAGGCGTCGGGGCAGCCGACCGCAGCGGCGTCGGGCCGCAGCTCGAAGTGCCACGACTCGTTCGCGTAGGTCTGGCACAGGCCGTACTGCGCACCGTACTGCGACAGCCACAGCGTGGCGTCGAGGTCGCCGATGTCGACGGCGTCGACCGAGACGTGGGCCGAGGTCTCCGCCGTGGCGACCCACCGCGAGGCCTCGCTCTCCGACCCGTACTGCTCCACCGCGTCGCGCAGCAGCTGCTGCTGGTAGGAGGCCGACCGCCACCCGCTCGTGACGGCGAACTCGACCCCGTCGACCGCGGCGGCGCTCGCCGCCGCCTGCACGGCCGAGAGCAGGGCGGGATCGAGACCGGAGACGCGGGGGTACTGCGTGTCGAACGGGGAGGCGCCATCGGGGAGCACTCCGTCGCGCTCGGTCGGCTCCGTCCCGAAAAGGCCGCGCAGCATCTCCTCCGCCTCAGAGCCGGGGGCCTCGGCCGTGCCGGGCGGCGCCGCGCGCTGCGCGTCGGCACCGGGGAGGTGGCGCACCGCGAGCGAGACGCCGAGGAGCGCGGCGAGGGCGAGCCCGAGCGAGACGGCGACGAGCAGCGCGACGACGGTGCTGCGTCGCTGGAGAATCGGGAGCGGGCGTGCGGCGGGGGCCGATCGGGTGAGATGCATGCTGCTATTCGACGGGAGTCGATGTTGCGAGAGCGTACGCGTTTTTCGATACGCCGACGATACGCCGCGTTGCCTAGCATGAGAGCATGCGCGTGTTGATTGTCGAGGACGAGCCGCTCATGGCGGGCGCCATTCGCGACGGGCTGCGGCTCGAAGCCATAGCGGGCGATATCGCGGCCGACGGCGACGCCGCACTCGAACTCCTGGCGATCACCGAGTACGACATCGCCGTGCTCGACCGTGACATCCCGGGCCCGTCGGGCGACGAGGTCGCGGCCCGCATCGTCGCGTCGGGATCGGGCATGCCGATCCTCATGCTCACCGCCGCCGACCGGCTCGACGACAAGGCGTCGGGCTTCGCAGCCGGGGCCGACGACTACCTGACGAAGCCGTTCGCCCTGCGCGAGCTGGTGCTGCGTCTGCGGGCGCTCGATCGCCGGCGGGCGCACCACCGGCCTCCGGTGCGGGAGATCGCGGGCCTCCGCATCGATGCGTTCCGCCGCGAGGTCACCCGCGACGGGCGCTTCATCGCGCTCACGCGCAAGCAGTTCGCCGTGCTGGAGGTGCTCGTCGACGCCGGCGGCGGCGTGGTGAGCGCCGAGACGCTGCTCGAGCGGGCGTGGGACGAGAACGCCGACCCGTTCACCAACGCGGTGCGCATCACCGTGTCGTCGCTGCGCAAGCGCCTCGGCCGCCCCGGGGTCATCGAGACGGTCGCGGGGGTCGGGTACCGCATCGCCGTCGACGCGGACCCGGCGGATCGCGAGGAACGCGATGCCACTCCTCGATGATCGCGCCCGGCGGCGCCGGCCGGGGCCCTCGGTTCGGGCGAAGCTCACGCTGAGCTACGTGGCGGTGCTCATGCTCACCGGGGGGCTGCTGCTCGCCGTCGTGTACCTCTTCCTCCTGCGCTACGTGCCGCCGGAGGCGAGCAGTTCCGCCGAGGGGTTCTTCCCCGGTCGCAACGACCTGATCCGCGCATTCGTGCCCGCCGCGGCGTGGACGCTGCTCGCGCTCCTCGGGGTGAGCGCGGTCGGCGGGTGGGTGCTCGCCGGGTACATGCTCGGTCCGCTCGCGCACATCACCCGCGCGACGCGCGCCGCCGCCGCGGGGTCGCTCGGGCACCGCATCGGGCTCCCGGGCCGCGCCGACGAGTTCCGCGAACTCGCCGACAGCTTCGACGAGATGCTCGGCCGGCTGGAGGCGCAGCTCGCCGAGCAGCAGCGGTTCGCCGCGAACGCCTCGCATGAGCTCCGCACGCCGCTCGCCATTACACAGACGCTGCTCGAGGTCGCCGAGAGCGATCCCGATGCCGACCACGCGGCGACGCTCGCAAGGCTGCGCGGCGTCAACTCCCGGGCGATCCAGCTCACGGAGGCGCTGCTGACGCTGAGCCGCGCCGAGCAGCGCGTGCTGGAGCAGGGCGCGGTCGACCTGTCGCTCCTCGCCGAGGAGGCAGCCGAGGAGCTCCTGCCGCTCGCCGAGCAGCGCGGCGTGGCGCTGCAGGTCTCGGGAGAGCAGGCGCTCGCGCTCGGCTCCCGCTCGCTCCTGCTCCAGGTCGTCGCGAACCTCGTGCACAACGCGATCAGCCACAACAGTGCGGAGCGGCCGGGCGATGGCGGCTTCGTGCGCGTCTGGACGGGGGCGGAAGCAGGGGCGGAAGCGCCGGGCGCGGGCGCCGATGCGCCGGGCGCGGTGGTGCTCCGGGTCGAGAACTCGGGCGCCCCCTTTCCGCAGCAGCGCGTCGCGATGCTGACGGAGCCGTTCCAGCGGGGGGCGGAGCGGGTGCGCTCCGATCACGCCGGGTTCGGTCTCGGCCTCGCGATCGTGCAGAGCGTGGTGCGCGCGCACCGCGGCGCGCTCGACCTCGTCGCCCGAGCCGAGGGCGGTCTCGTGGTCACCGTAGTGCTCCCGGCCGGTCCGCCCCTCCCGCCCCTCCCGCCTGCGAGCGGGGTCGATTCCGGTGCGTGTCGGGGGCGCGACACGCACTGAAAGCGACCCCGCTCGGAGAGAACGGGGCGGCGCGGCGCGGCAGGCTACGCCGGGCGGCGGCCCTCGCCGACGGCGGCGTCGGGCGACAGGAAGCCGCGCAGCAGTGCGGAGGATCCCTCGACGTGCTCGAGCATCGCCTCCGCCGCCGCTGCGGGTCTCCCGGCGAGGATCGCGGCGACGATCGCCTCGTGCTGGTCGCTCGAGTGCGCGATGTTGGGCTGCAGCACGGGGATCTCCTCGAGCAGCGCATTGACGCGGGTGCGGAGGTTCGCGACGAGCGGGACGAGGCTCGGCGATCCCGAGAGCTCGGCGATCAGCAGGTGCAGCCGCGAGTCGAGCCGCCGGTGGTCGCTCACGTCGGATCCCGAGCACTCGTCGAGCGCGCGCGCGAGCGCGGCGCGCTCCTCCGCGGTGAGCTCGCGCCCCGCCGCCTCGCGTGCGGCCCCGACCTCCAGCACGCGGCGCAGCGTCGTGACGTCCTCGACCTCCGCGGCGCCCGGCGCGGCCCCGGCGCTCCCCAGCGCGCCATCGTGCGGTATCCGCCCGGCGACGAAGGTGCCCCCGTAGCGCCCGCGCCGCGAGACGACGTACCCCGCTTCGGCGAGCGTCGCCAGCGCCTCGCGCACGGTGTCGCGGCTCACCTTGAGCATGGTGGCGAGATCCCGCTCCGCCGGCAGTCGCTCGCCGGGCCCGATCATCCCCAGCCGAATGGACTGGAGCAGTCGCTGCATCGTCTCCTCGTAGGCGTTCGTCGGTCGAGCCGCTCGGATGAGCAGCTCGATCCCCTCGGTCGCCCCGGTCATGCCGCGCCGTTCAGAGCGGCGTCGTGTAGGCGCTGGTCAGCCCGCCGTCGACGAGGAAGGTCGATGCGGTGATGAACGACGCGTCGTCGCTGGCGAGGAACGCGACGGAGGCGGCGAGCTCCTCGGGCCGGGCGAAGCGGCCGACGGGCACGTGCACGAGGCGCCGGGCGGCGCGCTCCGGATCCTTCGCGAACAGCTCCTGCAGCAGCGGCGTGTTGACGGGCCCGGGGCAGAGCGCGTTGACGCGGATGCCCTGGCGAGCGAACTGCACCCCGAGCTCGCGCGTCATGGCGAGCACGCCGCCCTTCGACGCGGTGTACGAGATCTGCGACGTGGCCGAGCCCATGACGGCGACGAACGAGGCCGTGTTGATGATGGAGCCGGATCCCTGCTGCGTCATGTGGCGCAGCGCCGCCCGCGAGCACAGGTAGACGCTCTTGAGGTTCACGTTCTGCACCTTCTCCCACGCGGGGAGCTCGGTCACCTCGATGGAGTCGTCGTCGTCGGGGGAGATTCCGGCGTTGTTGAAGGCGATGTCGACGGAGCCGTACTCGCGCGCCGCCGTGTCGAAGAGGTCGTTCACCTGCGCCTCGTCGGTCACGTCGACGCGCACGAAGATGCCGTCGACCGAGGCTGCGGCCGCTTCGCCGCTCGTCGCGTCGAGATCGCCGATGACGATGCGGGCGCCCTCGGCGCGCATGCGCTTCGCGGTCGCGAGGCCGATGCCGCTGGCGCCGCCGGTGATGACGGCGACTTTGCCGGCGAGGCGCTGCGTCAGGTCGATGGGGGTGATGTCGCTCATGAGGGGTTCCTTCGAGGTCTGGGGTTCGGGGCTGCGGCGGTCACTCGCTCGCGAAGAACACGTTCTTGGTCTCGGTGAAGTGCTCGGCGGCGTCGGGCCCGAGCTCTCGCCCGAGCCCCGACTGCTTGAAGCCGCCGAACGGAGTCGCGTACCGCACCGACGAGTGCGAGTTGACGGAGAGGTTGCCGCCCTCGACGCCTCGGGCGACGCGGATGCCCCGCCCGAGATCCGACGTCCAGATCGACCCGCTCAGGCCGTAGTCGGAGTCGTTCGCGAGCTGCACCGCATCGGCCTCGTCCTCGAAGGGCAGCACCGACACGACCGGGCCGAAGACCTCGTCGGTGGCGATGCGGGCGCCGCGCTCGGGGGTGACGACGGTCGGCGCGAACCACGCGCCCGGGCCGTCGGGCGCCGAGCCGCGGAAGGCGACCGGAACGTCGTCGGTGAGGAAGGCGGCGACGCTCTCGCGGTGCTGCTCGGTGACGAGCGGCCCGACCTCGGTCGTCTCGAGTGCCGGGTCGCCGACCTGCACGCCCTGCACGGCCCGCTCGAAGTGCTCCATGAACCGGTCGTACACGCTGCGCTGCACGAGGAGGCGGCTGCGCGCGCAGCAGTCCTGACCGGCGTTGTCGAAGACGGAGTAGGGCGCCGTGGCCGCGGCGCGCTCGATGTCGGCGTCGGCGAACACGATGTTCGCGCTCTTGCCGCCGAGCTCGAGCGTCACGCGCTTCACCTGTTCGGCGCAGCCCGCCATGATGCGCTTGCCCACCTCGGTGGAGCCCGTGAAGACGACCTTGCGCACCGCGGGGTTCGTCACGAAGCGCTCGCCGACGACGGAGCCGCGGCCGGCGAGCACCTGGAAGAGGCCCTCGGGCAGGCCTGCCTCGAGCGCGAGCTCGCCGAGGCGCAGGCTCGTGAGCGGCGTCCACTCGGCGGGCTTCAGCACCACCGCGTTGCCGGCGGCGAGCGCGGGCGCGAACCCCCACGAGGCGATCGTCATGGGGAAGTTCCACGGGGTGATGACGCCGACGACGCCGAGGGGCTCGTGGAAGGTGACGTTCATGCCCCCGGCCACGGGGATCTGCTGCCCGATGAGTCGCTCGGGCGACCCGGCATAGTACTCGAGCACGTCGCGCACGTGGCCGGCCTCCCACCGCGACTGGGTGATGGGGTGGCCCGAGTTGGTGGTCTCGAGCTGAGCGAGGTGCTCGATGTCGGCGTCGACGGCGTCGGCGAAGCGCCGCAGCACGCGGGCCCGGTCGACGGGCGCGACCGCGGCCCAGTCGCGCTGCGCCCGGGCCGCCGCGGCGATGGCGGCGTCGGTGGCGTCGACGTCGAGGTGCGGCACCTCGGTGACGGCTGCCCCGGTCGCGGGATTGATGACGGTGTAGCTCACGGCTGCTCCTTCGATGGGTGCTCGGCGTGCGGAACGGGGGGCGGGGCGGGCGGTTCGCGCCGGGCGCGCCGGGCGCGGTACTGCGCTGCCGCCTCGACGAGGCCCGTGAAGAGGCGGCGATCCTCGCGGTTCTCCTCGGGGTGCCACTGCACCGCGACCCCGAAGGGCATCGCGTCGATCTCGATCGATTCGATGATGCCGTCGGCGGTGCGGCTCGTGGCGGTCAGGCCGTCGGCGAGCTCGTCGATGGCCTGGTGGTGGTAGAGGTGGGCGCGGGCGCTGCGGTCGTCGCCGAGGAGTGCGCCGATGCGCGAGCCGGCGTCGACCTCGACGTCGATCTCGGTGAAGACGCCCTGGCCGGCCTGGTAGCGGTCGTCGCCGACGATGTCGGGGAGGTGCTGGATCAGCGTGCCGCCGAGCTCGACGTTGATGACCTGCGCGCCGCGGCAGATGCCGAGCAGGGGCAGCTGCGCCTCGATGGCGGCGTGGAGGAGCGCCGCCTCGAACGCGTCGCGGTCGGTGCGGGGGGCCCCGGTGCGCTCGTGGGGGTCGGCGCGGTAGCGCGCGGGATCGACGTCGGCGCCGCCCGAGAGGATCAGCCCATCGAGGCTCGACACGATCGCTCGTGCGATCCCCGGGGCGACCGGCTGCGGCGGCAGCACGATCGCGACGCCGCCCACGTCGGTGACCGCGTCGAGGTACACCTGCGGGAGGAAGGATGCGGGCACGTCCCAGACCCCCGTCTGCGCCTGCTCCAGGTAGCTCGTGATGCCGATGAGCGGCGGAGCGCTCGCCGCCGCGGGCGTCGGGCGCGTCTCAGAGTCGTTCGAAGCCACGGACCCGCTCCCAATCGGTGACGGCGGCGTCGTACGCGCGCAGTTCCACGCGAGCCGCGTGGGTGTAGTGCTCCACGACCTCGTCGCCGAAGATCTCACGGGCGAGCGCCGACTGCTCGAACAGGTCGGCCGCCTCGCGCAGCGTCGTCGGCACGCGCTCGACCTCGCTCGTGTAGGCGTTGCCCCGCAGCGGCTCGCCGAGCTCGAGCTGCTGCTCGATCCCGGCGAGGCCCGAGCCGAGCATGCCGGCGACGGCGAGGTACTGGTTCACGTCGCCGCCGGGCACGCGGTTCTCGACGCGCATGGCCTGGCCGCGCCCTACGACGCGGAGCGCGCAGGTGCGGTTGTCGTGCCCCCATGCGACCGCGGTGGGGGCGAAGCTGCCGTCGACGTACCGCTTGTAGGAGTTGATGTTGGGGGCGTAGAGCAGGGTGAACTCGCGCATCGCGGCGAGCTGGCCGGCGATGAAGTGGCGGAACGTCTGCGACATGCCGTCGGGCTCGTGCTCGTCGGCGAACACGGGGTCTCCGGCGGCGGTGCGCAGGCTGGCGTGCACGTGGCAGCTGTTGCCCTCGCGCTCGTTGAACTTCGCCATGAAGGTGATGCTCTTGCCGTGCTTCTCGGCGATCTCCTTCGAGCCGCTCTTGTAGATGGAGTGGTTGTCGCAGGTGGGGAGCGCGTGGGTGTACCGAAACGCGATCTCCTGCTGGCCGAGGTTGCACTCGCCCTTCACGCCCTCGCAGTACATGCCGGCCGCGTCCATCGAGTTGCGGATGTCGCGCAGCAGCGGCTCGAGCCGGGTGGAGCCGTGCAGCGCGTAGTCGGTGTTGTAGTCGCTCGCGGGGATGAGATCGCGGTAGCCGCGCCGCCAGGCGCTGCGGTAGTCGTCGTCGAAGACGAGGAACTCGAGCTCGGTGCCGACGTAAGGCACCAGGTCGTGGGCGGCGAGACGGTCGATCTGCTGCTTGAGGATCTGCCGCGGCGACACCGAGATGGGGGAGTGGTCGCTCGCGAGCGTGAGGTCGGCGATGACGAGAGCGGTGCCCGGCAGCCAGGGGGTGCGGCGCAGGGTGCCGAGGTCGGGAATCATGGCCATGTCGCCGTACCCGCTCTCCCAGCTGGTGAGCGCGTACCCGTCGACGGTGTTGAGCTCGACGTCGACGGCGAGCAGGTAGTTGCAGCACTCCGCGCCGTGCTCCATGACGTCTTCGAGGAAGAGCCGTGCGGAAACCCGCTTGCCCACGAGCCGGCCCTGCATGTCGGTGAAGGCGACGATCACGGTGTCGATCTCGCCGGAGGCGACCGCTCCGCGGAGTTCTTCGGGGGTGAGATTGCCGCTCGCGGGGATCATGTGCGCTCCTGGGGCTCGTCGTCGAGGTGAGAATGCTGGTTCGCGCCGCACTCGCCGAGCGCTGCTGCGGTGCCGCAGCTCGGAAAGGTCGGTTTCAAGACCATTACATCACGACCGCGCCACGCGCGCGCAAGCCCGATCGGGTTTCGGGTCGATAAAAGGTTGTTGCGAACCACCAATAGATCGCTATAGTCGGCAGTGGCGCACCGCTCAGCCGATTCCCAGTGTCGGGAATCGCACCGCAGCAGCTCGTATCCATCACACCGGAGTGAAAGAGGTCGACATGGCCAAGGACACCCTGAAAGTCTCAGGTGCCACGTACACCACCGCCGAGTCGGGGTACTTCGAGAAACGCAGGCTGAAGCGCGCAGCCGGGGTGTGGGGCCTCTGGGGCCTCGCCGTCGGCGCCGTGATCTCGGGCAACTTCTCGGGATGGAACTTCGGCATCGACGCGGCCGGATTCGGCGGCATGCTCATCGCGTTCGCGATCCTCGTCGCCATGTACTACGGGCTCATCTTCTCGATCGGCGAGATGGCGGCGGCGATGCCGCACACCGGCGGCGCATACTCGTTCGGGCGCGCGGCGATGGGCCCGTGGGGCGGCTTCGTGACCGGCCTCGCCGAGACCATCGAATACGTCGCCACCACGGCGGTGATCGTCTACTTCTCCGCCGGGTACGCGAACGGCGTCACCGAGGGGCTGATGGGCTTCAGCCTGCCGACCTGGCTGTGGTGGATCATCCTGTACGCGGCCTTCGTCGGGCTGAACACCGCGGGCGCCGCGATCTCCCTGAAGTTCGCCATCGTCGTCTCCGTCATCTCGATCGGCGTGCTGGTGCTCTTCGCCGTCATGGCCCTCGCGAGCGGTGCGATGGACTGGGGCAGCCTCTTCGACATCGAGCCCGACCCCGGCCAGAGCCTCTTCCTGCCGCACGGGGTACTGCCGATCCTCTTCGCGATGCCGTTCGCCATGTGGCTCTTCCTCGGCATCGAGGAGCTGCCGCTCGCCGCCGAGGAGTCGCACGACCCGGTGCGCGACATCCCCCGCGCGGGGCTCTGGGCGCGCGGTACGCTGATCGTCACCGGCCTGCTCGTGCTCGTGCTCAACACCGGCGTGCTCGGCTCGGAGACGACGGGCGTCGCAGGCGAACCGCTGCTCGACGGCTTCCGCGCGATCCTCGGCGACGACCTCGCCTGGGTCGCCGGACTGCTGGCGCTCTTCGCGCTCTTCGGTCTGCTCGCCTCGCTGCAGGGCATCATGTTCGCCTACGGGCGCAACATGTACTCGCTCTCCCGCGCCGGGTACTACCCGCGCTTCCTGTCGCTCACCGGCAGCAGGCAGACCCCCTGGGTGGCGCTCATCGCGGGAGCGCTCATCGGACTCGCCGCGCTCGTCACCGTCGAGCTCACCGGCGGCGACAGCGGCGTCGGCGGCGCGATCGTGCTCAATATCGCCGTCTGGGGCGCGGTGCTGGCCTACTTCATGCAGATGGTCTCCTTCATCATCCTGCGCCGCAGATTCCCGAACGCGAAGCGCCCCTACCGCAGCCCGTGGGGCGTGCCCGGGGCCGTGATCGCCGCCGTCATCGCCGCGCTCGTCTTCGTCGGGTTCCTGCTGAACGAGACCTTCCGCCCCGCGATCATCGCCATCGTCGTCGTGTACATCGCCGGGCTGATCATCTTCGGCATCTACACCCGCCATCGCCTCGTGCTGTCGCCCGAGGAGGAGTACGCCGTCTCGGGCGGGCTGCACGGCGACCCGCAGCAGGAGGGCTACGGCGGGGCGGTCGAGGAGGAGCTGCTGGCGATGGACGGCAGAGACGAGGATCGCTGAGGCCCGTTCCGGGGCGGGCGCCGTCCGCCCCGGAACGCCCCGGCGCGCCGCGTGCGGCGCGATGCTAGAGTGAGCAGACAATCGTGAATACCGGCCATCAAGTTGTGGCGGGAGAGTTCAGGGCCGAACGATGCAGCCCCGACGCCGTAGGAGCAATCCCTCCCCGGGAATCTCTCAGGCCCCCGTACCGCCTCAGCACGGCGACTCTGGAAAGCAGCGGACCCGCGTCCGCTCACCGACGGTGCAAGGGACCCGCGCTCGCGGCGACCGAATCTCTCAGGTTCCCTACAGAGCGGGGAGGATCCCAGTACATCCGCGCGTCCGCGCGCGACAGCCCTCGGAGATCCTCGTGACAGCCCTTTCCGCTCCCCGTACCTTCCCGGATCGCCACATCGGGGTCACCGACCCGGCGCACGTCGAGGCGATGCTCGCCGAGCTCGGATACGACTCGCTCGACGCGCTCGTCGACGACGCGGTGCCCGCCGCCATCCGCAAGTCGGAGCCCCTCGACCTGCCGCCGGCCCGCAGCGAGGAGGAGATCCTCGCCGACCTGCGGGCCCTCGCGGCGAAGAACGTCGTGCAGACGCAGATGATCGGCCAGGGCTTCTTCGACACCCACACGCCCCCCGTGATCCGTCGCAACGTGCTCGAGAGTCCCGCCTGGTACACGGCGTACACGCCGTACCAGCCCGAGATCTCCCAGGGGCGGCTCGAAGCCCTGCTCAACTTCCAGACCATGGTGGCCGACCTCACCGCCCTCGAGATCGCGAACGCCTCGATGCTCGACGAGTCGTCGGCGGCGGCCGAGGCCGTGCTGCTGATGCGGCGCGCGAACCGCGCCCCCGCGTCGGCGCGCGCGGTGATCGACGCGAACCTCTACCCGCAGACCATCGCCGTGATCCGCGGCCGCGCCGAGGCGCTCGACTTCGAGGTCGAGGTCGCCGACCTCTCCCAGGGGCTGCCGGAGGGCGAGATCTTCGGCATCGTGCTGCAGCAGCCGGGCGACGACGGATCGGTCGTCGACCACTCCGCGATCATCGCCGCCGCGAAGGAGCGGGGGGCGATGATCACGGTGATCGCCGACCTGCTCTCGCTCACCCTCATCGTTCCGCCCGGCGAGCAGGGCGCCGACGTCGCGGTCGGCAGCACCCAGCGATTCGGGGTGCCGCTCTTCTTCGGCGGGCCGCACGCCGCGTACCTCGCCGTGCGGTCGGGGCTGGAGCGCGCCCTGCCGGGTCGCCTCGTCGGCGTCTCGAAGGACGCGGCGGGCCGCGCCGCCTACCGGCTCGCCCTGCAGACGCGCGAGCAGCACATCCGCCGGGAGAAGGCCACGAGCAACATCTGCACGGCCCAGGCGCTCCTCGCCATCACCGCGTCGATGTACGCCGTCTACCACGGGGCCGACGGCCTGACGGCGATCGCGGCGCGCGCCCACGGCCACGCCCGCACGATCGCCGCATCGCTGCGCGAGGCCGGCATCGCGCTCGCCGCGGACTCCTTCTTCGACACGGTGCGGGCGAGCGTGCCGGGTTGCGCCGACGAGGTCGTCGCGGCCGCAGCGGAGCGCGGCATCAACCTGCGCCGCGTCGACGCCGACACCGTGAGCGTCTCGACCGACGAGACGACCACGGAGGCGCACGTCGCGGCCGTCGTCGACGCGTTCGGCGCGCCGCTCGTCGCGCCCGACGCACGCTCCCGCGCGGGCGACTCCGCCGACGGCGACGCGGGCTTCGGGTTCGAGGCCGCGCTCGCGCGCTCGAGCGACTTCCTCACGCACCCGGTGTTCACCTCGGTCACCTCCGAGACCCAGATGCTCCGCTACCTGCGGCGGCTCGCCGACCGCGACCTGGCGCTCGACCGCACCATGATCCCGCTCGGCTCGTGCACCATGAAGCTCAACTCCACCGCCGAGATGGAGGCGATCTCGTGGCCGGAGTTCGCCGGCATCCACCCGTACGCCCCCGAGCACCAGACCGCCGGGTGGCGGGAGCTCATCGCCGACCTCGAAGGCCGGCTCGTCGAGATCACCGGCTACGCGGGCATCTCGCTGCAGCCGAACTCCGGCGCGCAGGGCGAGTACGCCGGCCTCCTCGCGATCCGCGGCTACCACCGCTCCCGGGGCGACGACCAGCGCACGGTCTGCCTCATCCCCGGGTCGGCGCACGGCACCAACGCGGCATCCGCCGTGCTCGCCGGCATGCGCGTCGTGGTCGTGCGGAACACCGACACGGGGCACATCGACCTCGCCGATCTCTCGGCGAAGATCGACGCGCACCGCGACGAGCTCGCCGCCATCATGATCACCTACCCCTCCACCTACGGCGTCTACGACGACGACGTGCGCGAGGTGTGCGACCTCGTGCACGGGGCCGGCGGGCAGGTCTACATCGACGGCGCGAACATGAACGCGCTCGTCGGCCTCGCGCAGCCGGGCCGCTTCGGGGGCGACGTCTCGCACCTCAACCTGCACAAGACCTTCGCGATCCCCCACGGGGGCGGCGGCCCGGGCGTCGGGCCGATCGGCGTCGCCGAGCACCTGCTGCCGTTCGTGCCCGACGACCCCACCGGCGCCTACACGGTGAGCGGGGGCGTACCCGTCGTCTCCACCCTCTTCGGCTCCGCCGGAGTGCTGCCGATCTCGTACGCCTACATCGCGATGATGGGCGCCGACGGCCTGACCCGCGCGACGAAGACCGCGCTACTCAGCGCGAACTACATCGCCTCGCGGCTGACGCAGCACTTCCCGGTGCTCTTCACCGGCGCGACGGGGCTCGTCGCGCACGAGTGCATCCTCGATCTCCGCGCGCTCACCGCGAAGTCGGGGGTGACCGCGGAGGACGTGGCGAAGCGGCTCATCGACTTCGGCTTCCACGCCCCGACGCTCGCCTTCCCCGTCGCCGGCACCCTCATGGTCGAACCGACCGAGTCGGAGGATCTCGCCGAGATCGACCGGTTCATCGAGGCGATGGCGACGATCCGGGGCGAGATCGACGCGGTGATCGCGGGGGAGATCGCGGTCGAGGAATCCCCGCTGCGTCTCGCGCCGCACACCGCTGAGAGCGTGATCTCGGGAGAGTGGACCCGCCCCTACAGCCGCGAGCAGGGCGCGTACCCCGTCGAGCGGCTGCGAACCGACAAGTACTTCCCGCCGGTCGGCCGCATCGACGGCGCCTACGGCGACCGCAACCTGATCTGCGCCTGCCCCGCCCCCGAAGCCTTCGAGAATTGAGGACGAGCACGATGAGCACTCCGAAGCAGACCGCACTGCACGCCGAGCACGCCGCGCTCGGCGCCGCGTTCACCGATTTCGGCGGCTGGGACATGCCGCTGCGCTACGGCTCCGAACTCGCCGAGCACCGCGCCGTGCGCGGCGCCGCCGGCCTGTTCGACCTCTCGCACATGGGCGAGATCCGGGTGTCGGGGCCCGACGCCGCCGCGTTCCTGAACACCGCCCTCGTGGGCAACCTCGGCGCAGTCGCGGTGGGCCGCGCGAAGTACTCGCTGATCTGCGACGACGACGGCGGGATCATCGACGACCTCATCAGCTACCGCCTCGCCGACGACGTCTATCTCGTCGTGCCCAACGCGGGCAACGCGGGCGTCGTCGCGGCGGCCTTCGCCGACCGCGCCGCCGGATTCGACGTCGAGATCGACGACCAGTCGGAGCAGCTCAGCCTGATCGCGGTGCAGGGGCCGAACGCCGCCGCGATCCTGCTCGACGTCGTTCCCGAGGAGCAGCACGAGCTCGTGACCGGCATGAAGTACTACGCCGCCGAGCAGGCGACGGTCGCCGGCCACCCGGTGCTGCTCGCGCGCACGGGCTACACGGGGGAGGACGGCTTCGAGCTGTACCTGCCGAACGCCGAGGCGCCGGAGCTGTGGCGGGCGCTGCTCGCCGCCGGCGAACCCCACGGGCTCATCGCCGCCGGGCTCGCGGCCCGCGACTCGCTGCGGCTCGAAGCGGGCATGCCCCTGTACGGCAACGAGCTGAGCCGCGACGTCACCCCGTTCGAGGCGGGGCTCGGGCCGATCGTCTCGTTCGCGAAGCCCGAGACGTTCGTCGGGCGCCGGGCGCTCGAGGCCCGCCGCGACGCCGACCCCGAGACCGTGCTCGTCGGCCTCCGCGGCGAGGGGCGGCGCGCCGCCCGCGCCGGCTACGCCGTGCTCGTCGACGGAGAGCCGATCGGCCGTGTCACCAGCGGGCAGCCGAGCCCGACGCTCGGGCACCCCATCGCCCTCGCGTTCGTCGCGCGGCAGCACGCCGCTCCCGGAACGCGGGTCGACGTCGACCTGCGCGGCCGGGCAGAGCCCTTCACCGTCGTCGAACCGCCGTTCTACCGCCGCGCGCGGTAGCGCACCGGCGACCCGGCACCGCACTCCCACCACCGCCACACACCAGATAGGAAACACGCACCATGAGCAACGTCAAGGCCGGCCTCCGGTACTCCGCAGAGCACGAGTGGGTCACGAACGACAGCCCCGCCGTCGTCGGCATCTCAGAAGTGGCGGCCGACGCGCTCGGAGAGATCGTCTACGTCGACCTGCCCGAGGTCGGCGCCGCCATCGAGGTCGGCGCCGTCGTCGGAGAAGTCGAATCCACCAAGTCGGTCTCCGAGATCTTCTCGCCGGTGGCCGGCGAGGTCGTCGAGGTGAACGACGCGGTCGTCGCCGACCCGGCACAGCTCAACGCCGACCCCTACGGGGCGGCCTGGCTGTTCAAGGTCGCCGTGACCGAGGAGGGGCCGCTGCTCGACGCCGACCAGTACGCGTCCGACAACGACGCGCAGGTCTCCGCGTAGGCGCGATCGGCGCACGTCCATGCCCGTCAGCGTGTTCGACCTCTTCACGGTGGGCATCGGGCCGTCGAGCTCGCACACCGTGGGTCCGATGCGCGCCGCCCGCGAGTTCGCGGCGCGCGTCGCCCGGGGCGACGCCCGCGCGGTCGACGCTGCGGGCGCGGGAGCTGCTGCGCCCACGGGAATCGACGCCGGCCGCGGCGCCGCTGCGGGCAGCGGTCTCGCAGCGGTGTCGTCGCTCCGCGTCGACCTGTACGGCTCGCTCGCGGCGACGGGGCGCGGCCACGGCACCTTCACCGCGGTGCTCCTCGGACTCGAGGGATTCGATCCCGAGACGGTGCTGCCCGAGCAGGTCGACGCGGCGCTCGCCCGCCTGGAGCGCACCGGCGAGCTGCGCATGGGGGAGCAGCTGGGCGGGCCCACCGCGATCCTGCGCTTCGCCGCGAGCGACATCGTGCTGCACCCTCTCACGCTGCTGCCGCGGCACACGAACGGCATGCGCTTCGCCGTCGCCGATGCGGCAGGCGGGGTGATCGCCGAGGAGACGTACTTCTCGGTCGGCGGCGGCTTCGTGGTGCGCGAGGGCGCGGAGGAGGCGGTGCTCGACCGCCGCTCGCAGCGCTCCGCCGAGCAGCCGTACCCGTTCACCACTGCGGCGGAGCTGCTGGCGCACGCCCGCAGCAACCGGCTCACCATCGCCGAGGTGATGCTCGCCAACGAGCGGGTGCAGCGCACCGCGACCGAGGTCTCGGAGGGGCTCGCGCACATCTGGGAGGTCATGGAGGCCTGCAAGAACGCCGCGCTTGCGCGCACCGGCGTGCTCCCGGGCGGGCTCGACGTGCGCCGTCGCGCCCCCGAATGGCATCGCCGCCTCTCGCAGCGAGACCCGGATCGCGACCCCGTGTACTGGCAGGAGTGGATCAACCTCGTCGCGCTCGCCGTCAACGAGGAGAACGCGACCGGCGGGCGCGTCGTCACGGCGCCGACGAACGGCGCGGCGGGCATCATCCCCGCCGTGCTCTTCTACGCGACGCACTACGCGCCGGGTGCCCCGACGTGGACGGGGGAGGAGCGGGAGCGCGCGGTCGCCGACTTCCTGCTCGCCGCCGGCGCGATCGGCGTGCTCTACAAGGAGCAGGCGTCGATCTCGGGGGCCGAGGTCGGCTGCCAGGGAGAGGTCGGGTCGGCGTCGTCGATGGCCGCTGCGGGGCTCGCACAGGTGCTCGGCGGAACGCCCGAGCAGGTGGAGAACGCCGCGGAGATCGCGATGGAGCACAATCTCGGCCTTACGTGCGACCCCATCGGCGGGCTCGTGCAGATCCCCTGCATCGAGCGCAACGCGATCGCCGCGTCGAAAGCGGTGAATGCCGCGAAGATGGCGTTGATGGGCGACGGCGACCACCACGTCAGCCTGGACCAGGTCATCGCGACGATGCGGGAGACCGGGCGCGACATGAGCGACAAGTACAAGGAGACCTCGATGGGCGGGCTCGCCGTCAACGTCATCGAGTGCTGAGGCGCGGGGGCTTCGAGGCGCGGGGGCTTCGAGGCGCGGGGGCTTCGAGGCGCGGGTGCGCGGCGGCTCTGCCGGCGCGCGGCTGATCCTCGGTGAGAGATTCGGCTTCGGTGAGACGCTTCGCGGGTCGCCGCCCTCACCGAAGCCGCATCCCTCACGGAAGCCGCCGCGCGACGCCGCACGACGCCCCGCGCCGCCGCACGACGCCGCGCGCCACCCCGCGACGTCGCACGACGTCGCACGCCGCCGTGCGCTCCGCTTTGCCCCTACGATGATCCCATGAACGGTACTTCGACGGTCGAGCGGCGTTCGCTCGCGCAGCGGCTCGACGCGCTCCCCTTCACGCGCAAGCACGGCAGGGTGCTCGGCGGCTCCGGGATCGGCTGGGCGCTCGACGCGATGGATGTCGGCCTGATCTCGTTCATCATCGCGGCGCTGGCCCAGCAGTGGGGCATCGACAAGGGCCAGAGCGGCCTCATCGCGTCGGTCGGGTTCGCGGGCATGGCGGTCGGCGCGAGCCTCGGCGGGCTGCTCGCCGACCGGTTCGGCAGGCGGCAGGTGTTCGCCGTGACCCTGCTCGTCTACGGCGTCGCCACCGGCGCGAGCGCCCTGGTCGGCGGCGTCGGCCTGCTGCTCGTGCTGCGGTTCTTCGTCGGGCTCGGGCTCGGGGCCGAGCTGCCCGTCGCATCGACGTACGTGAGCGAGTTCGCGCCGGCCCGCATCCGCGGCCGCCTCATCGTCATCCTCGAAGCGTTCTGGGCGGTGGGCTGGACGGCCGCGGCCGTCATCGGGTACTTCGTGGTTCCCGCCTCCGAGCACGGCTGGCGGTGGGCGTTCGCGCTCGGAGCGATCCCGGCGGTGTACGCGCTCGTCGTGCGCTGGGGGCTGCCCGAATCGCCGCGGTGGCTCGCGGGTCGGGGGCGCGCGGAGCAGGCGGAGGCGATCGTCGCATCGTTCGAGGCGGCGGGATCGCGGAGGGCGCCGAGCGCTGCGCCTGCGACGGCGCCGGCACCCGATGCACCCGATGCACCCGATGCACCCGCTGCTCCGGTCGCCGGAGCTCACGCGCCAGCTTCGCCGAGCGCACCCGCTGCTCCGGTCGCCGTCACGACGGGCGGCCGGCTCGCGGCGCTCTGGTCCGCGGAGTTCCGCGGCCGCACCCTCTCGATCTGGGTGGTCTGGTTCTGCGTGAACTTCGCGTACTACGGAGCCTTCATCTGGATTCCGAGCATCCTCGTCGACGCCGGTTTCAGTCTGGTGCGCTCGTTCGGGTTCACCCTGGTGATCACGCTCGCGCAGCTGCCCGGGTACGCGGTCGCCGCCTGGCTGATCGAGGTCTGGGGCCGACGTCTGACCCTCTCGGTGTTCCTCGTTGGATCGGCGGCATCGGCGATCGTGTTCGGCACCGTGCACACGGAGTCGGCGATCATCGCCTCGGGCATGGCGCTGTCGTTCTTCAATCTCGGAGCCTGGGGTGCGCTGTACGCGGTGACGCCCGAGATCTACCCCACCTCGTCGCGGGCGACCGGGGCGGGGTGGGCCGCGGGCGTGGGGCGCATCGCGTCGATCGCCGCGCCCCTGCTCGTTCCGGTGCTGCTCGCGGCTGGCGGGCCGGGTCTCACCTTCACCGTGTTCGCGGTCTTCTTCATCGTGGCGGCGGGCGCCGCGTGGGGGCTCGTCGACCGCAGGGGCGCGGCCCTCGACGACCGCTGACCGGAGCGCGCCGCGCGAGGCGCGAGCGCTCCCGCCACGGCTCAGCGGTAGTGCTCGCGGTAGCGCTCCATCGCCGCGGGGTGCAGCGGCACGTCTCCCGTGTCGATGAGGGTGTCGAGGGCGAGGTACTGGAGCCCCACCGATCCGGTCGGAACGAGCCGGGTCGCGTCGCCGACGAGCACGTCGACGAGCGCGCGCGCCGCATCGCGCGCCAGGTCGGCGCGGCACATCAGCAGGTTCGAGATGCCGACTGTCGCGGTCGTGCGCGTCGTGCCGTACACGCCGGCGGGGATGCGCGCGTCGAGGTACTCCCGCGGATGCGCCGCCCGCAGGGGCGCGACCGCATCGCCGAGGTCGATCACCCGCACGGGGTGCGCGCTCGCGGCAGCGGTGATCTCGGGGGTGGGGATGCCGCCCGACCAGAACAGCGCGTCGATGCCGCCCTCCGCGAGCGCCCGCAGCGCGGCCGCGAGTTCGAGCTCGGTCGCCTGAGGCGCGGTGCCGCCCGCGGCGGGCAGGGCCGCCTCCAGCAGCCGCCTCGTGGTGCGCGAGCTTCCCGACCCGGGCGCTCCGATCGAGACGCGGCGCCCGGCGAGATCGGCGATCGATGCGATGTCGCTCGTCGCGAGCACGAGGCACTGCAGGTAGTTCTGGTACACGCGGCCGATCGCCGCGAGGTCGTGCGACGCGGCGGTCTCGTTCGCGGTATCGGCCAGCGACAGGCCCAGATCCGCCTCTCCGCTCGCGAGCATCTCGAGGTTCTCCGCGCTGCCGTGGGTCACGTGCAGGTCGAGCGCGGCTCCCGCGCGCGCTGCGAGCGCGTCGGCCAGCAGCTCGCCGAACTGCAGGTAGGCGCCGCCCGGTTCGCCGCAGGCCAGCGCGAGATCCCGCGTGCGCGCGGGGGCGCAGCCGGCGAGCGCCAGCGCCCAGCCCGCGACGCCGCCGAGCAGCAGGCCCCGGCGCGAGACGCGGGCGCCGGGCATGCCGCGCCCGATCCTCGCGCCCATCACGCGGCTCCCGCGATGATGCTGATGCGCAGGCCGCCGGTGGGAGCGCGATCGACCACGACTTCAGCGTCGTTGGCCCGCGCGAGCTGCTCGACGATCGCGAGCCCCAGCCCGCTCCCCGGCAGCTGCGCGTGCGCGGGGGCGCGCCAGAACCGTCTGCCGACGAGTGCGATCTCCGTCGTCGCGAGCCCCGGGCCGGAGTCGCTCATCACGAGCGCGGTGGCGGGCCCCGCGCCCCCAGCGCGGCCGGTGCGCCCCGCGCCCTCATCGGAACCGCACGGCGTCAGCTCGACGCGGAAGGTCGAGCCGGGGGCGTACTTCGCGACGTTGTCGGCGACGAGCTCCACGACCTCTGCGAGGTCGTGCCTGCGGAAGCGCAGCATGTGCGGCTGCTCGTCGGCGATCACGGCGATCCCGGCGTCGGCGAGGCGGGCGAGGTGGGGTGCGATGAGCCGGGCCGCGGAGACGGAGACGGGGAGGTCGTCGCTCGCCGGGGGCGAGGCCTCGCTGGCCGCCGCACCGTGCCCGCTCGCGGCGGCCGTCGCGCGGTGCTCGGCGTTCGCGAGCGCGAGCATCCGCGCCACGGTGTGCTCCAGGCGATCGAGGTCGCGCTCGATCGCAGCGATCTCCTCGTCGCGCCCGTCGCCGCCCGCGTCGACCCCGCGCGGAAGCCCGTCGATGCGCAGGCGGATAGCGGCGAGCGGGTTCCGCAGCTGGTGCGAGGCGTCGGCCACCAGCCCGTGCTGCTGGTCGAGCGCGAGTTCGACGCTGCGCGCCATGCGCGCGAAGGATCGGGAGAGGCGTCGCAGTTCGGGCGGGCCGGCGTCGGCGTCGAGGGCGTACGCCCGGTTCTCCGCGAGGGCGTTCGCGGCGGTGTCGAGGGCGGAGACGGGGCGCAGCACCCACCGCGTCCAGAGGACGGACGCGAGCAGCACGGCGAACAGCAGCGCCGCCCCGACCGAGACGATGGTCGCCCATCCCGCGGCGATGTCGCGCTGCGCCGCCTGCTGGTCGACCTGCAGGGCCACCGCTCCTTCGGGGGTGCGGCCGTCGAGGGTGACGGGGGCGGCGATGACGGCGTTCGGCTCGCTCCACGGGGTCACGGTGCCGAGGTCGCGCTGCGGAACGCCGCGGAGCGCACCCGAGATCACGGCGCTGATCGCGGCGTCGTCGACGGGGGCGCCCGATCCCGTGAGACGCGCGCCCGCCCCGTCGACGACGACGACGGCCTCGCCGAACGTCTCGGAGAATCGGTTCAGGTAGCGATCCAGCTCTCCGGGGTCGTCGGCCGCCAGGGCGGCGGAGGCCCGCTGCGCGATCTGCTGCAGCGCCGCGCCGCGCTGCAGCTGGAGCTCCTGGGTGCGCGACTCCGCGATCGCGGCGCCGACGGGGATGAGGATCGCGGTGACCGCGAGCACGCCGAAGACGAACAGGGGGAGCAGCACGCGGAACCTCATCGCGGCCTCTCGAGGCGGAACCCGCGGCCCCGGATGGTGGTGATGCGCAGCATCGGCAGCTTCTGGCGCAGCCCGGCGAGGTGCACGTCGAATGCTCGGGAGGTCGCCGAGTAGGAGTCTCCCCAGACGGCGTCGAGCAGTTGCTGGCGACCGACCACCGCATCCGCGTGCCGCGCCAGCACCGCGAGCAGCGCGCACTCGGTGGGGGTGAGCGCGATCGCGGCGCCCCGATGCAGCACCCGCCGCTCGGACTCATCGACGACGACCTCGCCCAGCTCGATGCGGTCGGTGGCGAGGCCGGTGTAGCGGCGCGCGACGGCGGCGAGTCGGGCGAGCAGTTCGTGCAGGCGCACGGGCTTCACGAGGTAGTCGTCGGCGCCGAGCCGCAGCGCCTGCACGGTCGAGCGCTCGTCGCCGCGGGCGGTGACCACGATCACGGGGATCTCGCTCACGGCGCGCAGCTGCTCGAGCGCGGTGAGCCCGTCCATATCGTCGAGGCCGAGGTCGAGCAGCACGATGTCGGCGCTCCGGTGCTGCTGCAGCATCGCGCCGCCGCTCGTCACGCGATCGCAGCTGTGCCCGGCGCGGGCGAGCGCTCCCGCGAGGGCTGCGGAGACCGAGGCATCGTCTTCGGTCACCAGCACACGCATGCCTTCCAGTATGCCGCCGCTCCCGTGTGTCACGAGTGTTAAGGCAGTGTTAAGACTTTCGCCCGCACGCCCGCGCGGGCTCGCAGAATGGGACTGCAGCTCAGCCGAGCCGCGTCAGCTCCCACCCCTGATGATTGGACTGTCAATGTCAACGTCGACGGCGACCTCGCCGACCCTGCGCCGGTCGGTCTCGAACACACTCAAGGGCTCGGCGGGCAATCTCGTCGAGTGGTACGACGTCTACGTCTACTCGGTGTTCGCCACCTACTTCGAGTCGCAGTTCTTCGCCTCCGACGAGGAGAACTCGTCGATCTACATCTGGGCGATCTTCGCGGTCACGTTCCTCATGCGGCCGATCGGCTCGTGGTTCTTCGGCCGGTTCGCCGACCGCCACGGGCGCCGCCTGTCGCTCACCATCTCGGTGTCGCTCATGGCGGCGTGCTCGATCCTCATCGCGCTCTCGCCCACGGCCGAGACCATCGGCGTCGGCGCTGTGGTGATCCTCGTGTTCGCGCGTCTGCTGCAGGGCTTCGCGACCGGCGGCGAGTACGGCACGAGCGCGACGTACATGTCGGAGACGGCCGTGTCGGGCCATCGCGGGTTCCTGTCGTCGTTCCACTACGTCACCCTCGTGGGCGGCCACGTGCTCGCCCAGACGACGCTGCTCGTCATGGTGCTCACCCTGCCGCACGAGGCCATCGCCTCGTGGGGGTGGCGCGTCGCCTTCCTCATCGGCGGGGCCGGCGCGCTCGTGGTGATCTGGCTGCGTCGCACCATGGACGAGACCCTGGAGACGGCGACGCTGCAGGCCGTGCGGTCGGGCGAATCCCGCGAGTCGGGATCGATGCGCGAACTGCTCGTGCACCAGTGGCGCCCGCTCCTCACCTGCTTCCTGGTCACCGCCGGCGGCACCGTCGCGTTCTACACGTACTCCGTGACGGGGCCGTCGATCGTGAAGGGCGCCTTCGCCGGCAGCGACGTCGTGGCGAGCACTGTCATCAACCTCATCGCGCTGACGATTCTGATGCTGCTCCAGCCGCTCGGCGGCTGGATCTCCGACCGGGTCGGCCGCAAGTCGCTGCTCGTGTTCTTCGGCGTCGGCGGCGTGCTGTACACCTGGGTGCTCCTCACGCAGCTGCCGCAGCAGCAGAACCCGTTCATCGCCTTCGCGATCCTCGTCGTCGGCTTCGTGATCCTCACGGGCTACACGTCCATCAACGCCGTCGTGAAGGCCGAGCTCTTCCCCACGCACATCCGCGCCCTCGGCGTCGGGTTCGGGTACGCGCTCGCGAACTCCGCGTTCGGCGGCACGGCGCCGCTGCTGTATCAGGCCGCGGGCGAGGCGGATCGGGTCACGTGGTTCATCGTCTACGTCACCGCCGTGATCGCCGTGTCGCTGCTCGTGTACATCTTCGTGCTGAAGAACAAGAGCTCGAACTGGCTCGACGACGAGGCGGGCATGCGCTCGCGGGTGCGCGGGTCGCAGCCTGCGCGTGACGCCTCGTCGGCTGACTCGGCGGCTGCGCGCGCCTAGACTGGCTCCCACCCGTCGGGAGGAGCCCCCATGCCGAGCGCACGCGTGCACAACCTCGCGGTCTCGCTCGACGGCTTCGGCTCGGGTGCGCACCCGTCGCGCGAAGCGCCCTTCGGGCACGCGGGCACGCGCCTGATGGAGTGGTTCTTCCCGACGCCGACGTTCCAGGCGCTGACGGGCGTACGGGAGCGGGTGCCGATCGACCCCGCGACGGAGGCGGACGATCGGTACGCGCGGCGCTCATTCGCGGGCATCGGCGCCGAGATCATGGGGGCCGGGAAGTTCGGCCCTCCGGGATGGCAGCGCGACGCCGATTGGCGCGGCTGGTGGGGGGAGGAGCCGCCGTTCCACTCGCCCGTCTTCGTGCTGACGGGAACGCCGCGCGGCGACCTGCAGCTGGGGGAGACCACGTTCCATTTCCTCGACGCACCGCCGCGAGAGGCCCTGAGACGCGCGTTCGATGCGGCTCAGGGCCTCGACGTGCGGATCGGCGGCGGCCCCTCGACGGTGCGGCGGTTCCTCGCCGAGGGGCTCGTCGACCTGCTCCACGTGGTGCAGGTGCCGATCCTGCTCGGCCGCGGGTCGCATCTCTGGCGCGGTCTGGAGGGGTGGGAGCGCGACTACGAGGTCGCCGCGGAGACGACCCCGAGCGGCGTCACCCACCTCACCTTCACACGCGCGGCTCAGTAGTTCGCGGGCGGGTCGCTGCCCGGGAACGACTCCTCGCCCCACTCGTCGGCGAGCGCATCGTCGTGATCCCCGCGGCGGCGTCGCCGCCCGTCGGGGTCGCCGGCGGCTTCGGGATCGGCAGCCGCGTCAGGATCCGCGGGGATCGCCGGCGTCTCGTCCACGTCTCCGCCTCCCGCCTCGGCGTCCGCGCCGAGGGGTTCCGCTCCCGACGGCACCGCGGCCGCCGCGTCGCCGTCCTCGCCGAAGACGTCGCGACCGTCTCGAAAGGCGCGGCTGCGCGCGAAGGCGTGCGCCGCCCCCAGCATCTCGGCCTGCGCCAGCGCGCGCTCGCCCAGCTCGTCGAACACGGAGGCGTCGAGGTCGAGATCCGGTGCGTGCTCGCTGAGCACCTGCCACAGCCCGAGCTTCCCGATGACGGCGCTGCGCAGCAGCTCGAGCTCGAGGATCAGCGAGAGGGGCGAGCGCGTGAAGGTGCGCCCGTTGAGCTTCAGCCGGCCGACGCGCTCGCCGACCCAGGCGGCGGCCTGGCGGGTGAACCGCCGGCGCACCTCGAGGTCGTCGATGAGGTGCGCGAGGAACGCGCGTTCGAGCCGCAGCTCCTCGGCGAGCTCCGAGAGACCCGCGTACACGGGGGTGTCGATGTAGGCGGCCGACATCCGCTCCATGCGCTCCGCGCCCGCCGTCGCGCCGGTGAGATGGTCTGAGAGGTACAGCCCGAACAGCTCCCAGTCGAGCTCTCCCGAGCCGTCCGCTCGACCGCCCGACGGATCCTTCGCGGTGGCGGACGGACCGCCCCCGCCCGTTGCCGCCTCGGCGCCCTCGCCGACGCGCCCGTCGAGCGAGGAGAGCCGTGCATCGTCGACGTCGCGGGCGCGCAGCGGCAGCGATCCCGTACCGCGGCCGTCGATCATGCCCTGCAGCAGCTCGCGCAGGGCGCTCTCCGCGGAGTGCTTCGGCTCCCAGCCGAGCTCGCGCTTGGCGCGCGAGTTGTCCATGTGCGGCGCACCGAGGCCGAGGTCGAACCATCCGGCGTCCACCGACACGATGCCCGCTCGGTGCGCCGCGGTCACGAATCCTCTGACGACCGCGGTGGGCAGCTCGAAGTAGCGGCCGTGGTCGATGATGTCGGCGAGCTGCTGCGCGCCGAGCACGTCGTCGGCGCAGACGTTGAAGGCGCCCGGCGCGCGCTGCACGACGGCCGCGGTGAAGGCCGCCGCTGCGTCGTCGGAGTGCACGGCCTGCACGCCGCGGAGCCCCTTCGGCAGCGGGAGCGCCGGCGGCTTCGCCCGGCCGAGCGCCTGCACGGGCACTGCGCTGCCGAGGAAGTAGCGCTGGATGGACGACGCCGCATCGCCCTGGAAGATGAGCGCGGGGCGCATGCGCGTCACGACCACGTCGGGGTGCGCGCTCGCGAAGTCGTCGAGCACCTTCTCCTGCGCCACCTTGTCGACGCTGTACTGCGACGACTCGATGCCGCCGCGCTCCCAGTCCTCCGAGCGCAGCGCCCGAGACGGGTCGGCCGCGTACACGCCCACCGAGGATGCGATGACGACGTGGCCGACGCCGGCCTCGGCCGCTGCGCGCAGCACGCGCCGTGTGCCCTCGACGTTGACGCGGCGCAGCAGCTCCCGCTCCGCGATCGGCTGGATCAGCCAGGCGAGGTGCACGACCGTGTCGACGCCGGCGAACGCCTCGCGCAGCGCATCCGCGGCAGCCTGCTCGGATGACGCAGCCGCGATGTCGATCGACGCCCACTCGCACGAGGCGTAGGGCTCGACGGTCTCGTCGGGCATGCGGCGGGCGATGCCGAGCACCGACGACACCTCGGGGGCGGCGGTGAGGGCGCGCAGCAGCGCGGTGCCCGCGTTGCCGGTGGCGCCGACGACGGCGACCCGCAGGCCCGCCGCATGCGGCGTCGCGCGGTCGTCGCCGCCGGCGGCGGTGTCGGCGGGGGTGGTGCCGACGGGGGCGGTGTCGACGGGGGTGGTCGCGGGGTCGGCGTGGGGTCGTTCTGGCATTGCAGTCCTCCTCGAATCGCTCGTGATCCCACGATGCCGCGCCGTGGCGCGCATGCCCAGGGGGTTGCGTGCCGCGGCCCGAGGCGTCAAGGCCCCTGCGCCGAGAAACCGACACCCGTACAGTCGGCCGCGTCAACACCGATGCTTGCGGAACGAGAGGAGTACAGCATCCATGGTCGAATCTGCACTTGAGGGCCGCGTCGACCGACTGGTCGAGCGCATCGCGGAGCAGGCGGGCGCGTCGGGCGCCACGATCGCCGTCGCCGAATCGCTGACGGGAGGCCAGCTGGGCGCAGCCCTGGCCGCCGCACCCGAATCCGGCACCTGGTTCCGCGGAGGCGTCATCGCCTACCACCCCGAGGTGAAGTACTCGCTGCTGGGGGCGCCGCGCGGGCCCGTGGTGACCGAGCCGACGGCGATCGCGATGGCGGAGTCGACGGCGCGGCTCCTGCTCGCCGACATCGTGGTCGCGGTGACCGGCGTGGGCGGCCCCGAGCCCGACGAGGGCAAGCCCGCGGGCACGGTCGTGCTCGCGGTGACCGGGGGAGGATCGCCCACCGCCGTCGAGCACCTCTCGTTCTCGGGCGACCCCATCGAGGTCATGCAGCAGACGGTCGAGGCGGCGCTCGAAGCCGTGCTCGCCCGCCTGTCGCCCGGCGAGTGACCTGACTCGCCTCGACACCCACGACCTCCCCACCCCCAATTCTTCACACATCGAACAGCAGCAGAGGAGAGCAGCATGCGCGCAGTGACCTGGCAGGGCAAGCGGAAGATCTCGGTCGACACCGTCCCGGATCCGGTGATCCAGGAACCGGGGGACGCGATCATCAGGGTCACATCGACCGCGATCTGCGGCTCGGACCTCCACCTGTACGAGCTGTTCGGCCCCTTCCTCGACGCGGGCGACATCCTGGGCCACGAGACGATGGGCGTGGTCGAGGAGGTGGGGCCGGGCGTGACCTCGCTCACGGTCGGGCAGCGCGTCGTCATCCCGTTCAACATCTCCTGCGGCGCGTGCTGGATGTGCACGCGCGGCCTGCAGTCGCAGTGCGAGAGCACCCAGGTGACCGAGTACGGCTCGGGCGCCGCGCTCTTCGGGTACACGAAGCTGTACGGCCAGGTGCCGGGCGGTCAGGCCGAACTGCTCAGAGTGCCCATCGCCGACTACAACACGATCGCAGTGGGCGACGCGCTCCCCGATGAGCGCTACCTCTTCCTCAGCGACATTCTCCCGACGGCCGCCCAGGGCGTCGCCTATGCCGGTGTGGGGCGCGGCGACACCGCGCTCGTGCTCGGCCTCGGCCCCGTCGGCCAGTTCGCGGCGCGGCTCGCCGCGCACCGCGGCGCGCGCGTGCTCGCCGTCGACCCGGTGCCCGAGCGCCGGGAGATGGCGGCGCGGCACGGCATCGCCGTCTGCGAACCGGGCGACGTCGAGGCGGCGGCGACCGACTTCTCCGACGGGCGGGGGCCCGACGGCGTGATCGATGCCGTCGGCATGGAGGCGCACGGCAGCCCCGGCGTGCACGCCGCGCACACCGCGATCGGGGCGCTCCCCGACGTGCTCGCGCGCCCGATGATGGAGCACGCGGGTATCGACCGCACGGCGGCACTGCTGCAGGGCATCGACCTGGTGCGCCGCGGCGGCACCGTCTCGATCAGCGGAGTGTACGTCGGCAACGCCGACCCGCTGCCGATGAAGACGCTCTTCGACAAGCAGATCACGTTGAAGATGGGCCAGTGCAACGTGAAGCGGTGGATCGACGATCTGCTGCCGCTCGTCGAGCAGGAGGGGGATCCGCTGGGAACGGCCGACCTCACGACGCACCGCGTGCCGCTCGCGAGCGCCCCCGAGATGTACGAGCTCTTCCAGAAGAAGGAGGACGGCTGCATCAAGGTGGTGCTCGACCCGGCGGCGGATGCGGCAGCGCCCCCCTCCGCGCCGCAGGCCGCAGAGCGCTAGCGGTCGGCGAGGCCTGCTCAGGGTCGGCGAGGCGGGCTAGAGGTCGGCGAGGCGGGCGCGGAACAGGCAGAAGAGGCCGTAGGCCAGGAAGCCGACGCCGATCCCGACGATCATGGCGGGGCCGCCGGGCAGATCGTAGAGCGAGGTGATCGCGGAGTCGAGCGCGCCCGCCGAACTCGAATCGCCGCTGAAACCCGCCCCGGCGAGCGGAACCGCGATCGCGAGGAGGGCGCCGCCCTTCGCGACGAAGCCCACCGCCCCGAGCGCCGCGATGGCCCGGCCCCCGCGACCCGACGGAATGCTCATCTGCTTGCGGAAGCTGCGCGAGACGCCCATCCAGATCCACGCCGCCCCGACGCCGGCGACGCCGATGCCGACGAGGATTAGCAGCACCGTGCCGCCGGGGATCGTGAGCAGGCCGCGGCTCGCGTCGCGCGTGGTGCGATCGGGGTCGGGGCGCGCACCGACGGCGACCGCCGTCGCGATGCCGCCCATGACGCAGAAGGCGGCGCCCTGACCCCACTCGGCGAGCCGACGCCCCCAGCGGCGCCGGCGGGAGTCGCGATCGAGGGCGAAGCCGTGCACGACGTGGAAGACGCCGAGTGCGAAGAGCAGCACGGCGACGGCGCACAGCCCGGCGAGGCCGAACGGGGCGTTCGCGATGGAGGTGAGCGCCCCGACCTGATCCGCCTCTGCGCGACCGTGCCGCACGACCAGCGCGATCGCGAGCGCTCCGATGAGGCCGTGGACGACGCCGCTAGCCGCGTACCCGCCGCGCGCCATCGCGCGGAAGGCACGGGTGCGCTCGGTTCTGCGCGCAACGGATTGCAGTCGGTCGTCCATGGCTCGAGGCTAGCGGATCGCGAGGCCCCTGCCGTCGCCGCGCCGGCGCGCGTATCGTGGACGCATGACCCTCCGCATCCTCGACCGCGCTCCCTCCGCCGACGAACACGCCGCGCTCGCCGCCGCCGTGGGATGGCAGTCGCATTTCGACGACGAGGTGCGCGCCGCCTCGCTGCGCGCGTCGCTCGCGGGCGTGGTGTGCGTCGACGCGGGCGACGATGTCGTGGGTATGGCGCGAGCGGTCGGCGACGGGCTGCAGTACGCCTACGTGCAAGACGTGATCGTCGATCCCGAGCACGAGGGATCGGGTATCGCGACGCGCATGGTCGAGCGGCTCCTGGAGCTGTTGCAGCCGGAGGGCGACGTCGAGCTCTTCGTGGGGCTGTTCGCGAGCGACGCCGCGGTCGGCGTCTACGAGTCGCTCGGGTTCACGAGGGAGGACGCGGTCGGCATGCACCGTCGCCTGCGGGGTGACGGTTCCTGAGAACGCAACCCCCTCGTCGCGGGGAGTGCGATTTCCTAGTCTCGAGGCATGTCAGTGAACAAGCTCAGACTCGTCGCCACCGGTGTCATCTCGCTCGCGCTGCTCGGAGGGGCGACGGGGTGCGGCGGGGTGTCGCCCACCGAGGGGTCGGGCGAGGTGCGCGACCAGCACGATGCGCCGAACGGGCTCGGCGATGAGGTGGAGGAGCAGATCGACGATCGCCTGGCGGTCGGCGACGCGGAGGGCGTGAGTGCGGAGGAGGTGGCGCTGCTGGAGCGCATCGACGAGTACGAGGACGTGTCGACCGATACGATTCGCGTGATCGTGGAGGGCGACCTCGCCGACGCGGATCGAGACGCGCTCGCGCAGGCCGTCTTCTCCGCGAGCGAGAACGAGGCTCTCGGCACCGTGCAGATCGTGGACGCCTCGGGAGACGAGACCGAGCACACCCAGTAAGCGGGGCCGCTCGCCCCTGTCAAGGGGCGTCCGTCGGCGTCGGGCGCTCCGATACGCTGGCGCGATGACGCGTGACACCGAGGCCGGATCCCCTCCGACCGACGCCAAACTCCGCCGCTCCGTATCCGGCCTCCTGCTCTTCGCCTTCATTCTCGGAGACGTGCTCGGCGCCGGCGTCTACGCCCTCATGGGTGTGCTCTCCGAGGAAGTGGGCGGCATGCTCTGGGCGCCGCTGCTGCTCGCCCTGGTACTCGCACTGCTCACGGCCGGGTCGTACGCCGAGCTCGTGACGAAGTACCCGCGAGCGGGTGGCGCGGCCGTCTTCGCCGAGCGGGCCTTCAAGAAGCCCGTCGTCTCGTTCCTCGTGGGCTTCTGCATGCTCGCCGCCGGCGTGACGAGCGCCGCCGGCCTCGCGATCGCGTTCGCAGGGGAGTACCTGCAGACGTTCGTGCAACTGCCGACCACGCTCGTCGCGATCCTCTTCCTCGTGCTCGTCGCGCTGCTGAACGCGCGGGGAATCCGCGAATCGCTCGGCGCGAACCTGGTGATGACCGCCGTCGAGCTCAGCGGGCTCGTGATCGTCATCGTCGTCGTCGGGCTCCTGCTCGGCTCCGGCGGAGGCGACGTGTCGCGCGTGATGGAGGGGCCGGAGGGCACGAACACGGCGGTTGCGGTGCTCGGCGGCGCGATCATCGCCTTCTACTCGTTCGTCGGCTTCGAGACCTCGGCGAACATGATCGAAGAGGTGCGCAACCCGACGCGCACCTACCCGCGCGCGCTCTTCGCGTCGCTCGCCGTCGCCGGCCTCGTCTACGTGCTGGTCGGCCTGGCGAGCTCGATCGCGCTCCCCGCCGACGAGCTCGCCGCCTCGAGCGGTCCGCTGCTGGCCGTCGTCGAGGCATCCGGATCGCACATTCCGTCGTGGGTGTTCAGCGCCATCGCGCTCGTGGCCGTCGCGAACGGAGCGCTGCTGACCATGATCATGACGAGCCGCCTCGCCTTCGGCATGGCCGAGCAGGGCCTCCTCCCCGCGCAGCTCGGCCGTGTGCTGCCCCGGCGGAGTACGCCGTGGGTCGCGATCCTGGCGACGACCCTGGTCGCCGCGCTGCTCACGCTCGTCGGCGATCTGGCCACCCTCGCGGAGACGGTCGTGCTGCTGCTGCTCTTCGTGTTCCTGAGCGCGAACGTCTCCGTGCTGGTGCTGCGGCGCGACCGCGTCGAGCACGCGCACTTCAAGGTGTGGACGTTCGTGCCGGTGCTCGGCATCGCATCGTGCATGATGCTCATGACGCAGCAGAGCGGCACCGTGTGGCTCTTCGGAGCGGCCCTCATCGCCGTCGGCGTCGTGCTCCACCTGCTCGCCCGCTGGGGCGCTCGGCGCAGCGGTTCCGCGGCTCGGCAGGACGGCTGACGCGGTGGCGGCGATCCCGCGCGCGTTCGCGATCGCCGCGGCGCTCACGGCGCTGCTGATCGCGGCCGCAGTCGTCGGCCAGTGGGCCTTCAGCCTCAGCTTCGAGCCCGACGACCTGGGCTTCTTCACCGTCAACTTCTTCAGCTTCTTCACGATCCTGTCGAACGTCGCGGCAGCTGCCGCGCTCGCGATCGGAGCATGGGTCACCGCTCGGGGTGGGGGCGCGCCCGAGTGGTTCTGGGGGGTCTTCGGCGCCGTGACCACCTACATGGCGACCACGGGCGTGGTGTACAACACATTGCTGCGGGGCATCTCGCTCGATCAGGAGGCGACGCTCGGCTGGTCGAACGAGGTGCTCCACCTGTTCGGACCGATCCTCGTGGTCGCGCTCTGGTGCGTCGCGCCCTCCCGGCCCGCGCTGCGGTGGCGGCACCTGGCCTTCGCCGCCGCGTTCCCCCTCGTCTGGGGCGCGTACACCCTCGTTCGCGGGGCGCTCGTCGACTGGTACCCGTACCCGTTCACGAACCCCGCACAGTCGGGAGGCTACGGGGCGGTGGCGCTCTACCTCGTCGCGATCGCCGCATGCATCATCGGCGTCGACGCGGCGATCGTTCGGGTGAGCCGCGGGCGGCGCGCCGCGCCTGGGCTCAGCCGCTCGATCCGGCTACTCCTTCTTCAGCGCGTCCTGCGCGCGGCCCGCGAGCTTCTCGACCACGTTCGGCACGTCGGTCGTGCCGTAGAAGCGCGCGTCGGGATGGGTGGGCGGCGGCATCGGCACCCCGGCCTCAGGAGCCTCGTGGTAGCTGAACTCGCCGAGCCCGTCGGGCGTCGGGCCCGACGCCCAGCTGCCCTCGCTCGCGGCCGCGCCGTCCGAGAAGTTGATGTACTGGTACGACACGTCGCGCTTCTCCTTGCCGATCGGGAAGTTGCTCGGCACCGGCAGCGACTCCACGCCCTCCGCCTGCAGCTCGGCAGCGGCGGCGAGCCACTGGTTCTGATGCATCGTGTCGCGGGCGAGCAGGAAGCCGAGGAGATCGCGCACGCCGTGATCGTCGGTCATGTGGTAGAGCCGTGCGACCTGCACGCGCCCCTGCATCTCGGCGTTCGCGTTCGCCTGGAAGTCGGCGAGCAGATTGCCGCTGCTCGTGATGTAGCTGCCCATCCACGGGTTGCCGTTGCTGTCGACCGGCCGGGCGCCGGCGCCGGCGACGATGCCCTGCTGCACGTCGGTGCCGCCGATCACCGCGGCCACCGTCGGGTCGTTCTGCACGGCCTCATCGATGATGCCGAGCGGCGACTTCTCGAGCAGCTGCGCGATCATCACGGCGAGCATCTCGACGTGGCCCATCTCCTCGGCGCCGATGCCGAAGACGAGATCGCGGTACTTGCCGGGGATGTGCATGTTCCACGCCTGGAACTGGTACTGCAGCGCGACCGTGATCTCCCCGTACTGCCCGCCGAGCACCTCCTGCAGCTTGCGTGCGTACACCGCATCGGGCTTGTCGGGAGTGGCCTTGTGCTGGAGTTCTTGCCGGTGAAAATACATCGTGCGCTTCCTCTCCGTCGCCGTTCGGAGGCCCGCGGTTCGGCCCTGCTGCGACCGACGATGAGGCCCGGCCCACACCCGTTTCCCCATCGCGGCGACGGGGTTGCACACACGAGAAGCGTGACGTACCGTGCGCCGCGGCGATCACCTCGGAACGCGGAAGGCGTGGAGCCCCAGGTCAGCGCTCAGCAGCGCACTGGCGCGGTGGCCCCGCACGCTCGTGCCCTGATCGTCGAGCGGGGGGCTGAAGATCGCGGCGCCCAGCAGTCCGGGCGAAGCGAGCACGATCGCGCCCGAGACGCTCGACTTCGCCGGCACCCCCACCTCGCGCATCCAGCGCCCCGATCCGTCGTACACGCCGCAGGTCGCCATCACCGAGATCACGTCGCGCGCCACCTCGGGGGAGACGACCCGTTCGCCCGTGCAGGGGTTGACGCCGCCCGAGGCGAGCGTCGCGCCCATGACGGCGAGGGCGGCCGCATCCACCAGGGTCGCGCAGGCGCGGCCGTACACGCCGATCGCATCCTCCGCCTCGACCCGCAGCGTGCCCTCCGATCGCATCAGGTGCGCGAGTGCGAGGTTGCGGTCTCCGAGCCGCTGCTCGGCCGCCGCGACCTCCTCGTCCACCTGCAGCGGTCGCCCGGCGAACGCAGCGAGGCCCGCCGCGATGCGCTCGGATCGCGCGCCCGCGTCACGGCCGTCGACGATCGAGCTCGTCAGGAGCGCGCCGGCGTTCACCATCGGGTTGGGCGGACGACCGGTTCCGCTCTCGAGCTTGACGGCGTCGAAGGCTTCACCCGTGGGCTCGATGCCGACCCGCTCGAGCGCAGCGCGATCCGTGTCCTGGAGCGCGAGGGCGAACACGAACGGCTTGACGGCCGACTGGATGCTGAACGCGGCTTCGCCCTGCCAGCTCGTGCGCACCGCGCCGTCCATCGCGACGAGGGCCATGCCGCAGAGATCGGGATCCGCCTCGGCGAGCTGCGGAATGCTCTCCGTCACGCTGCCGGCGGTCTCCGGCAGGACGCGCTCCCGCAGCGCGTCGAGGTCGTAGGAGCGCACGTCGTCGGCGAGGTTCATGCCTTCAGCTTGCGGGAGCGTCGGGTGCGAGGCCGGGGTTCGCGCGGCGCGGCGCGGAATGGGCGAGCCGCTCGGCGACGCTCGCGCAGGCGGCGGCCGGATCCGGCGCGGCACTCCGCGCAAATGACGAACGCCGCCCGCCCGAGTGCTCTCGGTCGGGCGGCGTTCGCCGCGGTCTCAGATCAGGTCCGGATTCTTCTTCACGTACCGCTCCGCTTCCTCCTCGGTGATCGCGACCAGCCCGCGCGGCGTGTGGGCCAGCGCGTTGAGCGCGCGCACCCAGACCTTGCTGAGCTCCGGATCGCGGCTGCCCGAGAACCGGAACGCCACCGTCGTGTACGGCGACAGCCAGATCGACAGCCGCCCATCGCCCTGATCGTGCGGCTTGTGCCAGCTCAGGAAGAAGCACTCCTGCTTCTTCAGCTTCTGCCCGATCACGAATTGCAGGTGAGCCAGCAATCGATCCTCGAACTCGTATTCTCGTCCCCCGTGTACCAAATTCCCCATAGGGTGAAGTCTGTCAGTTCAAACAAACGGCGGCAGGGGTTGCTTTTCGCCCCGAGGTGTGCTGCGGCGGGCGCAGTGCGGCGTTACGCGCTCCGGTCGGTGCGCAGATTTCCGGGGTACTGGTTGCCGCTGGCCTCGGCGACGGCGAGCTTGCCGTCCTCCCTCGTGACGACGAGCCCGGTCGTGGCGTTCGCCGACTCACCGAGGCGCTGCAGCCACTCCTTGTTGATCTCGGGCACGCGGCTGCCCAGGAACTTGAACGTCAGCGGGGTCTCGGGGGAGATCCAGATCGCGGTGCGCCCGTCTCCGGCGCTCATGCTGTCCTTCCACGACATCAGGAACGGCTCGTCGCGCATGAGCTTCTGCACGATGACGATCTGCAGGTGCGCGAGCAGGCGATCCTCGAAATGCGTCGTGAGGCCGTCGTATCGGATCGATCCCATGGGTCACTCTTCCTTTCGTTCCGCGACGATCGGTCGGTCGCGAAGTGAGCGAGACCAGTGTCTCAGGAAACGAGCCGTTCCGAGCGCAGGTCGGATCACGGAAGCGGATCGACTGCGACCGCGACCGTCGGCACGACCGCCCTCCGCTATCGTGAACGCATGCCCACGCTCGCGGAAGGTGATCCGATGCACAGCTCGACGCAGAGAGGCGACTCGTCGAGGCCCTCTGTGCTCTTCGTATGCGTGCACAACGCCGGCAGGTCGCAGATGGCCGCAGCGTTCCTCGCGCACCTGGCGGGCGGTTCAATCGACGTGCGGTCGGCGGGCTCAGCCCCTGCCTCGTCGCTCAACCCGGCGGCGGTCGCCGCGATGGACGAAGTCGGCATCGACATGTCGGCCGCGGGCCCGCGCGTGCTGACGCCGGAGGCCGTGCAGGAGTCGGATGTGGTGATCACGATGGGGTGCGGCGACACCTGCCCGATCTTCCCCGGCAAGCGATACGAGGACTGGGAGCTCGACGACCCGGCCGGGCGGGGCGTCGAGGCGGTGCGCCCGATTCGCGACGCGATCCGAGCACGGGTGGAGGCGCTCGTCGTGGAGCTCACGCGCGGCGCTGCTCCGGCGACGGAGGCGGCAGCGCGAGCTCGTCGAGGTGGCGCGACAGCGTTGTGAGGGCGTCCGCCGGTGCGGCGGCGTCACCGCGCCAGAGGCCCTGCATCGCGATGCCGTCGAGGAGTGCGCGCAGCCGGGTCGCCTCGAAGGCGGGCTGTCGTGCGGCGTGGAGCCGGCCCGAATCGTCGAGGATGCCGATGGCGGCACTGCAGGCCCGATCGACGCCGTCGTGGAGCCGCTGCGCCGCGGGGCGCAGGAAGTGGTCGGTGAGTGCGAGCACGCCGAGCTGCACCTGAGCGACGATCTCGAGCCGGCGCTCCGCGTCGAGGGGGAGGAGCTGCGCGAGCAGGGCTTCCGCGAGTTCGCGGCCCTCGAGCTCGAGCGCGGCGATCCGTGCCGTCGCGCGCTCCTGGATGAGCTCGAGGCAGTACTCGCGGAGCGCCTGCTGCGTCGGGAAGAGCCGGCGCAGCGACACCGGGGCGACGCCGCTCTCGGCGGCGACGCCGCGCACCGACAGGTGGCTGAGCCCCTCGCGCTCGAGAATGCGCAGCGCCGCAGCGGCGATCTCGGCGGTGCGGCCGGCTGGGTCGATTCTCCGCGGCATGCCTACGAGCGTAGCGAAGCGGGATGCGGCGCGGGCTTCTTGGGCCAGATGGTGTAGCTCACCGCCCAGACGACGTCGATGGCGAGGATGACGCCCAGGATGCCGTAGCAGTTCGACAGCGCCTCGGTGCGCTGCGGATCGTTCACGACGGCGATGATCGCTGCGAGGATGCCCGCGGCGATGGCGACGGCGATGAGGGTGGTCACGACGTCCTTCCAGCACTTCGCCGTGTACCGCATGCCCGTCGGCTTCTCGGGGGCTGGCCCGCCCGCGAACCGATGCGCGAAGCGCACATCGGCCCACGCGACCATGCGTCTGCCGTAGGCGACCGACACGCCGATGTAGATCGCTGCGAGCCCGTGCTGCCAGGAGGCGGTGCCCCCGCCCAGCAGGTCGATCGTAACGAGGGCGAGCAGCACGACGTCGATGACGGGGGCGAGCATCAGCAGCAGCGCGCCGAGTCTCGCCCTGCGGAGCAGATACCGTGCCGAGAGCCCGGCGAGGATCGCCGCCCAGAAGGCGACCTCGCAGATCACGATCGCTGTCAGTACCATGTGCCGGCCTCCCGGGTGCGTGTGGACGTGTTTGGATACGAGTGTATCCAAACAACGGGCGCCGGTGCACCACGCGCTCGCCGATGCACCTGCGAAAAAAGGGTGCATCGGCGGCTCAGCGGTGCAGTGGCGAGCCGCACCGCCCGCCCCGCCGCCCGCCCGACCGCTCCGCCCGCTCGCCTCGCCCCGCCCGCCCTCGAAACGACGAACGGCCCCCCGATCGCTGATCGGAGGGCCGTTCGCGGACGGATCAGACGGCGGTGTAGCCGCCGTCGATCAGGTAGTAGGCGCCCGAGACGAAGGAGGCGTCGTCCGAGAGCAGGAACCGCACCACCTTCGCGATCTCCTCGGGGCGGCCGAGGCGCCCGAGCGGGTGCTTGGCGATCAGGCCTTCCTTCACCTCGGCGGGCGCTCCGGCGAGGAGCGGGGTGTCGATGTAGCCGGGGCCGACCGCGTTGATGCGCAGCCCGGCGGGGCCGTATTCTGCGGCGGCGTTCTTCGTGAGCCCGACCACGGCGTGCTTCGTCGCGGTGTAGGCGGAGTTGCCGAGCGCCGCGACGGTGCCGTGGATCGAGGCCATGTTGACGATCGCGCCCTCGGCGGCTCCCGATTCGAGGATGGCCGGGATCTGATAGCGCAGGCCGTAGGCGACGCCGTTCAGGTTGATGCCGACCACCGTGTTCCAGCCGTCGAGGTCGAGCTCGCCGGTGGGGGCGGACGGGCCGCCGATGCCCGCGTTGTTGAACGCGTAGTTGAGCTTGCCGTACGTCTCGACGGCGAATTCGACGGCCTTGCGGCTGTCGTCGGCCTGCGCGGTGTCGCCCTGGATCGCGACCGCCTCGTCGCCGGCCGACGTGATCTCGTCGACCACGCGCTGCGCGGCGTCGAGCTTGATGTCGGTCACGACGACCTTGACGCCGTGCCCCGCGAGCTCTTTCGCGGTGGCCTCTCCGATGCCGGATCCGCCGCCCGTGACGATCGCAACCTTGTCTGCGAATGCCATTCGTTGCTCCTCTACGTCCCGATCCACGGGCCGCCGGCGCATCGGGTGGCGCGACTGAATTCGCCCGGATGAATCGCTGCACCCAGCTTAAACCCGTGGGCGTTAAGCGGGGGCGACCGCGTCCGCCCCCTGGGCAGCGCACGCTCGCGGGGTTACGCTGAGCGCATGGCGGCCACCGACCTCGACCTCATTCCCGCGGGAACCGTGTTCACGCCGGCGCAGATCGTGCACTACGCCGATCCCGATGCGCGCACCATCGATGAGGCGATCGGGGAGGCCGATGTGCTGGTGAGCGCCCCGCACGCGGGTGCGGCGATCCCGGAGGAGGTCGCCGAGTTCCTCGCGCCGGAGCTCACGCGCCGGCTCCAGTACGACTTCAGCGACGTGTCGACGGCCGCGGTGGTGCGGCGCTGGGCCGAGATCGATCCGCGCATCGTCGCCGTCGTGAACCCGCATCCGAGACTCGTGCGGGATCCGAACCGGCCGAAGCCCTCAGACCCCCGAGCCGATCTCGCGGCGGCGGTCGAGCGCGTCCGCGCGGCGGGGCCGTGGCAGCCGGTCGATCTCGCGGGCGTCGACGCGATCCGCCCGGTCACGTTCTCGTTCTTCCCCATCCTGCGGATCCCCGAAACGGAGGCCGGGGTGCAGCGGCTGGTCGATACGTTCGCGGCGACCGCCGCGCAGGGGGTCGACGTCTACGAGCGCACCCGCGACGAGCTCACCGACCGCTTCCTGGAGCACGGGTTCGCGCACGGCGGATCGTTCACGCGACTGTCGTTCCACGACACCATGAACACGACGACGACGCGTGACGGGGCCGTGTCGGTGCCGCGCGCCGAGCAGGATCGCCTCCCCTCGATCGTCGCGCTGTCGAATCGGGGCGATCACCGCGGCGAGGAGCGCGATCCCGAGGATCCGCCGACGATGCCGCCGGAGCGGCTGCGGCGGCTCGCGGCGGCGCACCGCGCCGGGTTCGAGAGCGCGGATGCCGCTTCCGTCCTGCTCAATCAGCCGTATCTCGGCAGCCAGGAGATCCGCGCCGACGGGGCGAGGTTCCGCCGGCTGGTCGATGCCGCGACGGATGCCGGTCTGCGGCTCGGGGCCGTGCAGGCGGAGTTCCTCCGGGAGTTCCTGCTCGGAGCCGCCGCCGCCGAGGCGCTGCACGAGCCGGGAACCGACTGGATCGTCGAGGACGAGGCCCGCGTCGACGCGCTCGCCCAGGCCTGCAAGCGCTCCTGGGATGCGTTCAGAGACGAGCGGTAGCGGCGGGGCGAGCTGCAGCGGGCGGGCGAGCGCGCCCCGGCCCACCGGATCGCGGCAGGGCTAGCCGCCCCACAGGGCTCCGAAGGCCGCTCCCGCTGCAATGGTCGTGGCTGCCAGCACGAGCGTCGGCACGAAGAAGGAGTGGTCGATGAGCTTCGTGCCCAGCTTCGTGCTGCCCGAGGTGTCGAAGTTCGCCGCCGCGATCTGCGAGCCGTTCGTGGGCAGCAGGTAGATCCCGGCGAAGGCTCCGGCCCACATGCCCGAGAGCAGCCCGAGCGGAATGCCGGCCGCGAGGCCGATCGGCACGATCGTGCGGGTCGCGGTCGACTGGCTGGTGGTGAGCACGCACACGAGAAAGATGCCGAGGGCGAACACCCATGGCGCGGCCGTCACCAGTCCGCCGACGCCGCCCGCGATGAGGTCGGTGTGGGCGCTGAGGAACGTGTCCGTGAGCCACGCGAGGCCGAACAGTGCGATCGCCGACACCATGCCGGCCTTGAACACCGTCATCGTCGGGATGTCGGCGACTTTGGGGCGCGAGATCAGCAGGATCAGCGTGCCCGCGACGAACATGACGACCTCGATGATCGGCGTCATCGAGATGGGATCGCCTGCGGCGTCGAGCGGACGCAGACCCTTGACGAGGCCGAAGACGACGATGGCCGCGACGCCGAGCAGGAAGACGGTGGCGGCGTTACGGCCGGCGGTCGTCACGGTCACCGCGGCGCGCACCGCCTGAGCGTCGGCGTGGGGGGCCGCGAGGTCACCCGCTGCGATTCTCGCCTGGATCTCGGGGTCGTCGGCGATGTCCTTGCCGAGTCGATTCACCACGATGCTCGACAGGACGATGCCCACGATGGCGGCGGGAATGGTGACCTTCAAGATGTCGATCAGCTCGAAGTTCCAGGGCGCGGTGTCGGTGAGCGTGACCATCGCCGCCATCGCAGCGGAGACCGGGCTGCAGGCGAGTGCCACACCCGTCGCGACGACCGACAGCGACAGCGGGCGCGACGGCCGGATCCCGTTGCGGTAGGCGAGATCCTGGATCACGGGGAGCAGCGGGTAGAGGATGTTCGAGGTGCCCGCACCCACGGAGAACAGGAATGCGACGAGCGGCGCGACCAGTGTGATCTGCCGCGGGCTCCGCTCGATCAGCTTCGCGGCGATCGACACCATCCAGTCGATGCCTCCTGCCGCCTGCATCATGGATGATGCCAGCACCACGACGAGCACGATCAGCAGGGCGTCGACCGGCGGGCTTCCGGGAGCGAGCCTGAAGACGAAGACGAGGATCGCGACCCCCGTGCCGCCCCAGAGGCCGAGGCCGACGCCGCTCGAACGGGTGCCCATCACGATGCAGCCGAGCACCACCAGCAGCTGAGAGACGAACAGCACGGTTTCCATCGCGGCTCCTGCCCGGTGCACCCCCGCGCACCCCTAGGGTCAGCGTACTGAGCGCGGGTCGGCTGCGGAAGGTTCGGAGTCGAACCCGCGCGGGGTGATGGTCGCGACCGGTCGCGGTTCGGCGACCGGGGCGCCAGGGGGGTGCGGCGCGCCCGGGGCGCAGGTCGACTGCGCAGAATATATAGACCGTTCTATATTTGACGTATGACAGCCAAGGGCGAGCGAGCCAAATCGCGCGTAGCGGAATCCATGCTGACGCTGATGCAGCGTCAGGGGTTCTCGGGCACCGGAATCACCGAGGTCGTGGAGCACGCGGGAGCGCCGAAGGGATCCCTCTACTTCCACTTCCCCGACGGGAAGGAGGGCCTCGGCATCGCAGCGGTCGATCTCGCGGCGCAGCGATTCGCCGCGCTGATCGAGGAGGCGGCAGCGGATCGCGGTCCCGCCGAAGCGCTGCGGTTCGCCTTCGGCGCCCTCACCAGCCTGGTGCGCGACAGCGACTATCAGCTGGGCTGCCCGGTCTCGGTCGTCACCCTCGAGATGGGGGCGGAGAGCGAACGCCTGCGCGACGCGTGCGCCGCGGCCTTCGCCTCGTGGATCGAACCGTCCGCCCGACTGCTGCAGTCCGGCGGACTCGCGGAGGCTGAGGCGGTACGACTCGCGACCGCAGTCGTCGCCTCCATCGAGGGTGCCGTGATCCTCGCGAGAGCGGCGCGCAGCACGCAGCCGCTCGAAGCGACGGCGGAGGTGCTCGCGCAGCTCGTCGCCCTTCGGATCGCCGCCGCGGGGGAGCGAGCATGACGACCGACCGCCCCGCGCCCCGCCACGCGCTCGTCTTCGGCGCCTCCGGCTTCGTCGGCCGGCACCTCGTGCTCGCGCTCGCCGCAGCCGGCGCGCGCGTCACCGCCGCGGTCCGCACTGCGGCCTCGCAGGAGCGGCTGCAGCGCTGGCTCGTCGAGCACGGATTGCACGAGCACGTCGGCTTCACCCTCGCCGACTTCCATGCGCCCGCGATCGTGCACGATGAGGCTGCGGCGCGCACCCGCATCACCGAGATCCACAACTGCGCCGGAACGTACCGGTTCGGCATGTCCGCAGCCGAAGCGCGCGAGGCGAACGTGGGCATCGTCGAGCGCATCGTCGACTTCGCCGCCTCGCTGCCGAAGCTCGAACGTCTCGTGCACATCTCGGGCTACCGGGTCGGCGGGCAGGATCCCGCGTCGATTCCCTGGCCCGAGGAGGCCCGGGCCCGACGCTATCGTCGGCTGGGGGCCTACGAGGCCTCGAAAGTGGAGTCGGATGCGGTGCTGCAGGCCCGCGCGCGCGAGCGCGGCGTACCCTTCACCATCGTCAATCCCTCGAGTGTCATCGGGCACAGTCTCACCGGGGAGACGGATCAGCTCATCGGCCTCGCCTCCACCGTGCAGCAGCTGTGGGCGGGGAGCACTCGGGCGCTGCCGGGGAACGACACGACCTTTCTGCCCGTCGTCACGGTCGACTACCTGGCCGCGTTCATGGCGGCCGCCGCCACCGATGCGCGGGCTGTCGATCAGTCGTACTGGGTGCTCGACGAGCGCACCCCTCCACTTCCGGTGATGCTCGCCGACCTCGCCGAGCATCTCGGCGTCGCCGCGCCGCGCCTGCGCGTGCCCGTCGCCGTGATCAAGCGTCTTCCCCGGTGGGCGACGGGCGCGGACCCGGAGACGCTCACCTTCCTCTCGGCCGACCGCTACCCGACCCGCTCGGCGAACGAGCTGGCCGAGCGCCACGGTCTGCGTCAGCCCGACGTCACCACTGCTCTGCAGCGGTGGGCCGACTACCTGGCGGCTCGCCGGTTCGACGTGTCGGAGGCGGGGGCGGGCGCGGAGGACGGGCCGGCTGCGGGCCCGGGTGCGCGCAGCGTCGACTCCGCGGGGGGCGTGCGCTCCTTCGCGCTCGGGCGCGCGAACGCCTCGAGGCTCGTGCTCCCGGGCCTGCCGACGAACGCCGACACGTGGGCGCCGATCGCCGCGGATCTCGATGCTCGGGTGGTCGACCTGCCCGGCATCGGGTTGAGCGGCTCGGCGGGGCGTCCGGGCTCGGTGGGGCAGGAGTGGGATCGCTGGCTGTCGGCGGTCGTCGGCGAGCGGACCGTCGACCTCGTGGGGCACTCGCTCGGCGCCGCCGCTGCCGTGATGATCGCGGACCGGCACCCGGATCAGGTGCGGTCGCTCACGCTGGTGGCGCCCTTCTTCCTGCAGCCCGCGCCCCGTCCCGCCGCGACGCAGCGGCTCGCCGTGCGACCGTATCTCCGGTTCGCATCGGCGGCTTCGCTCTCGCGGATGCTCACCGGGGATCGGGGCGCTGCGCGCCTCCTCGCCTCGACGGCCGCAGACCTCAGACGCCGCGGTGCGCGCGCCGTCGCGAGGTACCTGCGGCAGGCCGCCTCGCCCGCCTGGCGGGAGGAGCTGCGAGCGATGCTCGACCGCTACGCCGGCCCGGTGCTCATCATCGTGGGCGAACGGGATCCGCTCGACGCGGCTCTCGCGCCGGAGCGGGCGAGACGCAGCGTCGTCGTGGGAGGTGCCGGGCACCACCCCCATCTGACGCACCCGGAGGAGGCCGCCCGGCTCATCGCCGACGTCGTCGCAGCGACGTGAGGCGCCCGGCGCGCGCCGCCGCGCTGCCGCACGCCGGGCGTCGGTCGGCGCTCGCGCCCCGCTACCGCACGCCGGGGTTCTCGCGCAGATACTTCACGGCGTCCTCCTCGCTGATCGCCATCAGTCCGCGCGACGTGTGCGAGATCGCGTTCAGCGCGACGACCCAGGCCTTGCTGATCTTCGGCTCGCGGCTCCCCGAGAAGTGGAACGCGATCGGCGAGTGCGGGGAGATCCACACCGACATCTCGGTGTCGGCGAGGCACTGCGGGTGCCAGGTGAGGAAGAAGCACTCCATCTTCATGAGCTTGCGCTCGACGACGACCTGCAGATGCGCGAGCAGCCGATCCTCGAATTCGTACATGGTTCCGCCGTACACCAGGTGACCCATCGGGTGTCCAGTCCTTTCGTTCCGACCACCCACCCACTCGCGAGCGTATCGCATGAACGAGAAAAGGCTCCCACCGCCGAAGCGGTGGAAGCCAGTGCTGCAGTGCCCCCGGAGGGAATCGAACCCCCGACCTACGGTACCGGAAACCGGCGCTCTATCCCCTGAGCTACGGAGGCGAGCATGTGCAACCCCACCAGACTAGCGCAATTCCGGAGACGCTCCGCACCAGGGCGGTGCGCGGGGCGCGTCGGCGCGCCGGTAGAATCGATCCTCGTGACGCCACAAGAACTCTCTCAAGCTCTCGCCGCCATTCTCGCCGACCTCTTCGCGGCTCGCGGATCCGACATCGAGGTCACCGAGCAGGATACGCAGGTGGAGCGACCGAAGAACCGCGATCACGGAGACTGGGCGTCGAACGCGGCCATGAAGTTCGCGAAGCGCGTCGGGGCGAACCCGCGCGAGCTCGCCGACGAGATCGTCGCGCGCGCACTGCAGATCGACGGCATCGCGAAGGCGGAGGTCGCCGGGCCGGGGTTCATCAACCTGACGCTCGACGCCGCGAGCGCCGGCGAGACGGCGCGGCGCGTGGTCGAGCAGGGGGAGCGCTACGGGCGCTCGGACGTGCTCGCGGGGCAGAACATCAACCTGGAGTTCGTCTCGGCGAACCCCACCGGGCCGCTGCACATGGGGCACACCCGCTGGGCGGCGCTCGGCGATTCGACGGCGCGGGTGCTGCGCGCCGCCGGCGCGCAGGTCACGAGCGAGTACTACATCAACGACGCCGGCTCGCAGATGAACAAGTTCGGGCGATCCGTGCTGGCAGCGGTGCTCGGGGAGGATGCTCCGGAGGACGCCTACCCGGGGGAGTACATCCAGGAGCTCGGGCGCAAGGTGCGCGAGCAGCTCCCGCACGTCGTGGAGCTCGCCGCGAACGACCGGGCGCGCGCACTCGAAGAGGTGCAGGAGGCGGCCTACCAGACGCAGCTCGCCGAGATCAAGGATTCGCTCGAGCGCTTCAACGTGCACTTCGACGTGTACTTCTCCGAGCGCTCGCTGCACGAGGAGGGGCCCGACGGATCGCCGAGCCCGATCTCCGCGGCCATCGACCGCCTGCGCGAGCAGGGGTACGTGTTCGAGGAGGACGACGCGATCTGGGTGCGCACCACGGCCTTCGGCGACGACAAGGATCGCGTGTTCACCCGCGGCAACGGCGTCTACACCTACTTCGCCGCTGACGCCGCCTACTACCTCTCGAAGATGGACCGCGGCTTCGGCGAGAAGATCTACCTGCTGGGCGCCGACCACCACGGCTACATCGGGCGCCTCACGGCGATCGCGGGCGCTGCGGGCGACAACATCGAGACCGACGTCTCGGTGCTCATCGGCCAGCTCGTGAACCTCGACGGGGCGCGCCTCTCGAAGCGCGCCGGCAACATCATCGAGCTCGACGACCTGCTCGAGTGGCTCGGGTCGGACGCCCTCCGCTACTGGCTCGCGCGGTACCCGGCCGATTCGCCGTTGTCGCTCGACGGCGAGAAGGTGCGCAGCCGCACGAACGACAACCCGGTGTTCTACGTGCAGTACGCCCATGCGCGCACGTGCGCGGTGGATCGGAACGCGGAGGCGGCCGGCGTCGACCGCAGCGCCTTCGCGCCCGAGCTGCTCACGCACGCGACCGAGACGGAGCTGCTCGGCAAGCTGCAGCAGTACCCGGGCATCGTCGCCGGCGCCGCGGAGCTGCGCGAGCCGCACCGCATCGCGCGCTTCCTCGAAGAGCTCGCAGGGGCCTACCACCGGTGGTACGACAACTGCCGCGTGATCCCGCTGGGCGAGGAGCCCGTCGCCGACCTGCATCGCACCCGTCTGTGGCTGAACGACGCCGCGGGCCAGGTGCTGCGCAACGGGCTCGATCTGCTGGGCGTCTCCGCGCCCGAGCGGCTCTGACGGCGGCGGTCGGCTCATGCACGCGCAGCGGAACGGATCCCGGTGGTGGACGAAGCTGATCATCGTCGTGGTGGTCGTCGGCCTGCTGGCCGGCGCCGCTGAGCTCGCACTCCGGCTCATCATTCCGGGGGTCGTCGCCGGCGCGGTGCGCTCGCAGCTCGACCTGACCGACGATCATCCCGTCGACGTGGCGCTCGGAGGCTCTGCGCTGCTCAACGCGTTCCGCGGCGGCGTCGGCGACGTGACGGTCGACGTGCCCGACGCGCCGCTCGTCGAGGGCGTGCAGGCGGATGCGTCGCTGCGCGCCGACCTGGTGCCGTTCAACCCGACGTCGGGCGAGATCTCCGACGGCTCCGTCGAGCTCCGCCTGGATCAGGAGCAGCTCGGTCCGGTCATCGAGACGGTGACGCAGGGCGTCGCCCAGTCCGGCGAGGTGCGCGACGGCGAGCTCGTGGTCGGCCGGGCGCTGGAGGCGTTCGGCCAGCAGGTCAGCGTCTCGGCGCGTCTCGGCCTGCAGGTGGTCGACGGCGCGGTCGAGATCACCCCGCTGGGGTTGCAGGCCGCGGGCTTCGACTTCTCGGCCGAGCAGCTCGCCCAGGCCACCGGAACGCTGCTCGACCCCATTCTGCAGCCGCAGACCGTGTGCGTCGCCGACCAGCTGCCGGTGGGGGTGACGCTCACCGACATCGTGCTCTCGAGCACGGGCTCGGTGACCGTGCGCGCCGACCTCGCTCCCGGCATCCTCTCCGACCCCGAGCAGCAGCAGCCGGGCGTCTGCGGCTGAGTCAGAGGCCGATCGCGCGCAGCGCCAGCCACGCGGCGGAGCGGTCGTCGGCGCGCGCGAGATCCAGCCCGGTGAGGGCCTCGGCGCGGCGGATGCGCGCGACGAGCGTCTGACGGTGGATGCCGAGCCTCGCCGCGCTCGCCCGATGCGCTCCGTTCTCGGCCAAGAAGACGTGCAGGGTGCGCGCCAGATCGTCGTGCTGCCCGCGGGTCTCCGCGAGCGGCTCGAGCAGAGCGGTCAGCCGGGAGCCGGTCGCGGCGTCGAGCGCTGAGAGCACCAGCCGCACGGACGGCAGTTCGCCGTAGCGCGCGGTCGGCCTGCCGTCGTCGAGTGCGGCGTCGAGCGCCTGGTGGGCCTGCGCTGCGGTGCGGGCGAGGGACTGGGCGGGCGCGGGATCGCCGACCCCGATGTGCACGCGCAGCCCGGCGACGGGCGCGAACGAGGCGACGCGCTCGATCAGCTCGTCGACGAGATCGTCGCGCACGAATCCGCGGATGTGCCCGTGGTCCGCCGCGAAGACGTGCTCCGCGCCGAGCTCGTCGAACCAGCGCCGGAGCAGGCGCTCGAGGTCGATGGTGCGGGTGCGGGTGCCCAGCTCGAACGCGGTGAGGGTGCGCTCGTGCACGCCCCAGCGGTGCAGCAGCGCCTCCGCGCGCGGCCCGCCGTCGACGAGGATGTCGATGAGGGCCCCGCGCCCCAGGTGCTCCGTCAGGGACGGGTCGTGACTGCGCAGCAGCAGGTCGAAGAGGGCTGCGGCGAGCGATGAGAGGTCACGGGCGTGGCTGGTGCGGCTCGACCGGGTGGCGATGACGAGCGATCCGGCGAGATCCTGCTCCGAGCCGACGCGGTGCAGTTGCAGGCCGTCGTGGCGCACGCGCACCGGCCGCCCGAGCGCGAAGGCGGCCGCGTCCGAGACGTGCAGCCGCCCGGCGCCGGCGCTCGCGATGACCTGCCCGTGGGCGTCGAGCAGCACGGCCCATCCGTCGATGCGGCGGGCGAGCTCGGCGATCACGGCGGTGACCCCGCCGCGTCTCGCGACCTGCGTCAGCACGTTCATGCCCGCGGTGACGAGCCGGTCGGCCGCGGCGCGGTCATCGGCGATGAGGGCGCGGAGGGCGGTGTGCAGGGCGGGTCCGGCGAGGGCGGTGCCGAGGATCGCGGTCATGCCGCGCGCTGCGAGCCGTGCGCGCAGCGCGGCGTCGTCGTCGGGGGAGACGAAGACCGCCCCGAGCAGCGCGTCGCCCGACGCCGGCTGCGCGAGGGCGTCGAGCAGCCGTTCGGGGTCTGCCGTGACGAGCGTCGCGTAGGCGGGGTTGCCGATCACGACGTACTCGTCGAGTGCGGCGACGCCGTCGACGGGGGTGCGCTCGGGGAGCCGGGCGGCGACGCAAGCGCCGCCGACGGCGCGCGCCACCGCGGAGAGATCGAGGGCCATCGCCGAAGTGTACCAAGTGTCGATCCGGGTCCGCGAAGATCGGCCGCTGGTGCAGAGACAGGGGGTGCGCGAGATCCGTAGCATCCTTACGTCGCCAGCGTGGTCGTACGGGCCCCGCATGCCGGCGATTCGACGCAAGCGAACGAACGAAGGAGTGCAGCATGCAGGCTGTCGTGTTCCGAGATCCCGAGACTCGCGCGGAGGTCACCGATGTGACCCTGGCCGCGCCCCGAGCGGGCGAGGTGCGGGTGAAGATCGCCGCCGCCGGCGTGTGCCACTCCGATCTGCACGTGAAGCGCGGCGAGTGGGACGCCCCGGCCCCCATGGTCATGGGCCACGAGGGCGCCGGCACCGTCGTCGAGCTCGGCGAGGGCGTCACCTCGCTCGCCGTCGGCGACCACGTCGTGCTCAGCTGGGTGCCGCCGTGCGGCGAGTGCCGCTACTGCCTGCAGGGGCACGAGGCGCGGTGCCAGAAGGTGGTCGAGGTGAACAACGCGCACGGGTCGCTGTTCGACGGCACCTCCCGCCTCAGCCGCACCGACGATGGCGAGCCCCTGCGCCACTACCTGAGCGTCTCATCGTTCGCCGAGGAGGTGGTGGTGCCCGTCTCCGGCGCCATCAAGGTGCGCGACGACGCCCCGCTCGATGTCATCGCGGTCGTCGGGTGCGCAGTCGCGACCGGTGTCGGGGCGGTGCTGAACACCGCCGGCGTCGAGCCGGGGGCCACGGTGGCCGTGATCGGCTGCGGCGGCGTCGGCCTGAACGTCGTGCAGGGCGCGAAGCTCGCGGGGGCGGAGCGCATCGTCGCGATCGACATCGTGCCCGAGAAGACGGCGATGGCGCTCCAGTTCGGGGCGACCGACCGCATCGACGCGTCCGAGCGCGACGCCGTCGAGCAGCTCTTCGATCTGCTCCCCGACGGAGCGGACTACGTCTTCGACGCGATCGGCCGCACCTCGACGACGGAGCAGGCGATCCGCATGCTCGGTCTCGGCGGCGCCGCGGTGATCGTGGGGCTGCCGCCGACCGGCGCGAAGGCCTCCTTCGAGCCGCTCGTGCTCGCTGAAGCCGACCAGCGCATCCTCGGCTCCAACTACGGCTCGGTGCGACCCTCCATCGACATCCCCGCCCTCGTCGACCGGTACATGGACGGCCAGCTGAAGCTCGACCCGCTCATCTCGGGCCGCCGCCCGCTCGCCGAGGCGGCCGAGGCCCTCGACGATCTCGAGACCGGGGGCGTGCTGCGCACCCTCCTCATCCCCTGAGCGCCCCACCCGCACCGCACCGGAAAGCAGTCATGACCACCACAGCACCACGCACCGCCGACGCAGGCCTGAGAGAAGGCGTGATGTCGGGCCCCGAGCTCGCCGCGCAGGCCATCGCCAGCATCGCTCCGAGCGCCGTCATCGCCTTCACGGCGGCCTCCATCTACCTCGGGGCCGGCAACGGCACCGTGTTCGCCTTCCTCCTCGCCACCATCGTGATCCTCTGCGTCGGCTACATCGTCTCGATGTTCGCCCGGCAGCACGCGTCGGCGGGGTCCCTCTACACGTACGTCGCGAAGGGGCTGGGCCCGACCGGGGCGTTCGCCGCCGGAGTCGCGCTGCTCATCGGCTCGTGGGGCATCGCCGCGGGCTCGCTCGGCGGCGCGATCTCGTACACCTCCGACCTGCTCGGAATCTTCGGCGTCCCGGCGAGCGGAACGGTGTGGCTCGTCGTATTGGCCGTCGTCATCGGCGGCCTGGCCACGTTCTTCACCATCCGCGGCATCCGCATCTCGGCGCGGGTCTCGCTCGTGCTCGAACTGGTGTCGGTCGCCATCATCCTGGTGCTGCTCGTCGCAGCGCTCGTCTGGCTCGGGCCCGAGGCGTGGGATCCCGGTCAGTTCTCGTTCGAGGGCGTGCCGTTCCAGGGAGTCGCGGCCGGCATGGTGCTCGGCATCCTCGGCTTCGTCGGGTTCTCCTCCGCCGACGCCCTCGGGCGCGAGGCCCGCAACCCCCACACCGCGATCCCGCGCGCCATCATGTGGAGCGCCGTCGCCGTCGGCGTGCTCTACGTCTTCGCCGCGTACACGCAGATCGCGGTGCTCGGCGACGAGCTCGGCGAGGTCGCGAGCCCGCTGCAGGCCATCGACGAGCGCATCGGCATGCCCGCATGGTTCGCGCCGCTCCTCGTCTTCGGCGTCGCGGCATCGTTCTTCGCGGTCGTGGTCGCGCCCCTGAACGTCGTCGGGCGCATCGTCTACGTCATGGGCAAGGAGGGCGTCGTGCCCGAGCGATTCGGCCGCACGCACGCCACGCACCTCACCCCGCACCGCGTGCTGCTCGTCGCCGGCCCCGCCGCGATCGCACTCGACGTCGTCCTGATCGTCGCGGGCACGCACCCGATGGACATCGTCGTGTGGGTCGACACCTACGCGACGTACGGGTACATGGTGGCGTACGCGCTCGTCGCCGTCGCCGGCATCGCCTACACGCGGCGCAACGGCATGCGGAGCGGGGCGATCACGATCGCGGCGGTCGTCGCCGTGCTCGCGATGGCGTACGTGTTCTTCGCGAACGTGTGGCCGGTGCCGGCGTTCCCCATCAACATCCTCCCGTACCTGTTCGCCGCCACCATGCTGATCGCCTTCCTCCGCTTCTGGTGGCTCCGCGCGAAGCGCCCCGAGGTGCTGCAGCGCATCGGCAACACCCACACCGACATGCTCGAGGGCGTCGGCTAGCGCCGGCTCCGCCGACCATCGGGCCGGCCGCGACCCCTCCCGTGCGGAGGGCGCGGCCGGCCCGCCCGCATTCCGGGGCCGGCCGTGCCACCCGGTAAGCTGGACGGGTTCGTTCAGAGACCGGGTCTCCGTGCGCACGGCTTCAGGGGCCAATCCGGGTCCGCTCGCCATCGGCCGCCCGTCCGCGGCCCGCGGGCACGACGGACACCAGACCCACCCCAGGAAGACCGATCCCAGGAGCGACGATGGCACAGGCGAACCCCGCCGCCGATCCGAACGCGATCGACCCCCGCGTGTTCCCGCCGTCCGCGCGACGCGGTGCCGAGTGCCGCGAGCTGAAGCTCAACGGCATCCGGGCCACCGCCCTCACCGCGGAGTTCGGCTCTCCGCTGTACGTCGTCGACGAGCAGGCGGCCCGCACCCGGGCGCGCGACGTGCGCGCCGCGCTCGAAGCGGAGGCCGCGCGCATCGGCACCGGCGCCACCGTGTACTACGCGGGCAAGGCGTTCCTGTGCGTCGAGGTGGCGCAGTGGATGGCCGACGAGGGGCTCGCGATCGACGTCGCGAGCGGGGGAGAGCTCGCGGTGGCGCTCGCCGCCGGCGTGGATCCCGCGCGCATCGGCTTCCACGGCAACAACAAGTCGGAGGGCGAGATCGCGCGCGCCGTCGCGGCCGGGGTCGGCACGATCATCATCGACAGCGCGCTCGAGACCGAGCGCATCGCCCGTGCGGCCTCCGCCGCCGGGCGCCGCCAGCGGGTGCGACTCCGCGTCAACAGCGGCGTGCACGCCTCGACGCACGACTTCCTCGCGACGTCGCACGAGGATCAGAAGTTCGGGCAGCCGCTCGCCGAGGCGCCCCGGCTCGTCGCGGCGATCCTCGACCACGACAGCCTCGAATTCGTCGGGCTCCACTGCCACATCGGGTCGCAGATCTTCGCGACCGACGGCTTCCGCGAATCGGCTCGGCGCCTGCTCGGGGCGTACCCCGAGCTCGAGCGCCTGCTCGGCGGGCCGGTTCCCGAGCTCAATCTCGGCGGCGGCTTCGGCATCGCCTACACGTCGGCGCAGGCCGACGAGGCTCCCGACGTCGCGGCGATCGCCCGAGAGCTCGCCGACATCGTGGCGGAGACCTGCGCCGAGATCGGCATCGCGGTGCCGCAGCTCGCCTTCGAGCCGGGGCGCGCGGTCATCGGCCAGGCGGGCGTCACGCTCTACACCGTGGGCACCACCAAGCCCGTGCCGCTCGCGGGCTCCGACGCCGCCGCCGACGCCGCCGACCTCGGATTCCCCGAACGGCTCTATGTCAGCGTCGACGGCGGCATGAGCGACAACGCGCGGCCGGCGCTCTACGGCGCCGACTACCAGGTGCGCATCGCGAACCGCGTGAGCGATGCCGATCCCGCCCTCGTGCGCGTCGTGGGCAAGCACTGCGAATCCGGCGACATCGTCGTGCAGCGCGACGTGCTGCCGGGCGACGTGCGGCCGGGCGACACACTCGCCGTCGCCGTCACCGGTGCGTACTGCTGGTCGCTCTCCAGCAACTACAACTACGTGCCGCGGCCCCCCGTCGTCGCGGTGTCGAACGGCGCGGCGCGCGTCATCGTGCGCGGCGAGACCGAAGACGAGCTGCTCGCCAAGTCCGTGATTCCGGCGCCGGTGGCCCCGGCGCACGCGGGCTGAGGATCGCCGGCCCATCACCTTCCGCCGCTCTCGGCGAATCGAACACGACGCACCACCAAGGAGACGAACATGAATGGATACCGCGACCTCCGCATCGGACTGCTGGGCTGCGGCTCGGTCGGTGCGCAGGTGGCCCGGCTGATCCTCGCCCACGGCGACGAGCTCGCGGCGCGCATCGGAGCGCGACTCACGCTCGCCGGGATCGCCGTGCGCGACGTCGACGCGCCCCGCGACGTCGAGCTGCCCCGAGAGCTGTTCACCACCGACGCCGAGCGCCTCGTGCAGGGCTCCGACATCGTCGTCGAGCTCATGGGCGGCATCGAGCCCGCACGCACCCTCATCAGGCAGGCGCTGCAGGGCGGCGCCGACGTGGTCACCGCGAACAAGGCGCTCATCGCCGCGCACGGGCCCGAGCTCTCCGAGGCCGCCGAGCAGGTCGGCGCCCAGCTCTCGTACGAGGCCGCCGTCGCCGCCGCGATCCCGATCCTCCGCCCCCTCCGCGAGAGCCTGGCGGGCGATCACATCACCCGCGTGCTCGGCATCGTGAACGGATCGACCAACTACATCCTGGATCGCATGGACCGCTTCGGCGACAGTGCCGAAGACGCGTCGCGCGTGGCGAGCGAGCTCGGGTTCCTCGAAGCCGACCCCACGCTCGACGTCGAGGGTTACGACGCCGCTCAGAAGGCGACCATCCTCGCGAGCATCGCCTTCCACACGGAGGTGCCGGTCGACGCCGTGCACCGCGAGGGCATCACGCAGATCACCGCCGAGCAGATCGACGCGGCCAAGAGCGCCGGCTACGTCATCAAGCTGCTCGCCATCGCCGAGCGGCTGCAGGCCGCCGACGGCACGCACGGCGTCTCGGCGCGCGTCTACCCCGCGCTGATCCGCCGCGACCACCCCCTCGCGGCCGTGCACGAGGGCAAGAACGCCGTGTTCGTCGAGGCGGAGGCGGCCGGCGAGCTCATGTTCTACGGCGCCGGAGCCGGCGGCGCCGAGACCGCGTCCGCGGTTCTGGGCGACCTCGTGTCTGCGGCGCGCCGGCACGTGGTCGGCGGCCCGGGCATCCCGGGATCGCTCCACGCCGAGCTCCCGATCCTGCCCGTCGGCGAGGTGACGACGGCCTACCAGATCATGCTCGAGGTGCGCGATCAGCCGGGCGTGCTCGCGAGCATCGCGGGCATCCTCGCCGAACGGGGCGTATCGGCCGCCAGCGTCGAGCAGACGGTCGCGGGTGCGGCCGCGGGCGAGGATCCGAGCGCGGCGCTCGTCATCGGCACGCACCGCGCCCGCGAGGCCGATCTCGCCGCCACCGTCGAGGCGCTGCGCGCCGCCGACGTCGTGACCGCCGTGACGAGCGTGCTGCGCCTCGAGGGCCAGGCGTGAGCGCCGCCGCGGGCGGCGTCGGCCGCACCGTGCAGGTGCGCGTCCCGGCGACCAGCGCGAACCTCGGGCCCGGGTTCGACACGCTCGGCATCGCCCTCGCCTACGGCGACGAGCTCTCGGTCGTCGTGCGCGACGCGCCCGGGGCGACCGTGCACGTCTCCGGGGTCGGCGCGGGGGAGGTGCCCACCGACGAGACGAACCTCGTCGTGCGCTCCGCCGCCCACGTGTTCGCGCAGCTGGGCCGCGAGATGCCCGGCATCGAGGTCACCGCGACCAACCGCATCCCCCACGGGCGCGGCATGGGGTCCTCCGGCTCCGCGATCGTCGCCGGCGTGATGATCGCGGCGGGGCTCCTGCAGAGCGACCCGCAGCGTCCGATGGCGCTGACCGAGGAGCAGCTGCTCGCCTTCGCGACCGAGCTCGAGGGGCACCCCGACAACGTCGCCCCCGCGCTCTTCGGCGGCCTGACGATCGCATGGACCACCGAGCAGGGGCCCCGGTTCAAGCGCCTCATGGTGCACCGCGGGGTGGCGCCGCTCGTGCTCGTGCCGAGCTTCACGATGTCGACGGAGCTCGCCCGCAGCCTGCAGCCGAAGCAGGTGCCGCACGAGGACGCCGTCTTCAACGTCTCGCGGTCGGCGCTCCTCATCGCCGCGCTCACGCAGAGCCCCGAGCTGCTGCTCGAGGCGACCGAGGATCGCCTGCACCAGAACTATCGCGGCGCCGCGATGCCGGCGACGCGCGACCTCATCGGGGAGCTGCGATCCGCCGGCCATGCCGCCGTGGTCTCGGGCGCCGGGCCCTCGGTGCTCGTGCTCTCGAACGGCCCGCTCGACCGCATGCAGGCGGCGGACTACGTGACGGCGCACCACCCCGACTGGCGCGTGCTCACCCTGGCCGTCGATACCAAGGGTGCTACAGTGGAGACGGCCCCTGCGGGAGCGACGCTCTAGTCTCGCCCGTCGATGTCCGCTCATGCGGGACCGTGGGCCGTTATCGCACCGTGAACACATCGCACGGTGATCCCGAAGCACGTACGTGCACCACCGCGGGAATGCGCGCCCTTCTGCGCGCGCAGCCCCGACGGCGTTCCGAGAGGAAGAACGTGGAATCCAACGTCGAAGACAACACCACTCCCGCAGCCGAGGAAGCCGCAGCGCCGCCGCGCCGCCGCGCCTCGCGCCGGGTGAGCGCAGCCGCCGGGGCGGCGGCACCGGAGCCGGCGCGGTCGGCCGAGGCCCCCGCGGCCGAGGCTCCGGCCGCCGCGGCGCCCGCCGCCGATGCCGCGCAGGCCGCAGCCGACGCTGCGCCGGCCGCCGATGAGGCTCCCGCGGCCGCCGCACCGAAGAAGCGCGCGACTCGCAGCCGCAAGAAGGTCGAAGCCGCTGTCGACGAGGCGTCGGGCGACGCCGCACCGGCCCCTGCCGCAGCGGGCTCGACCGAATCCGACGAGCAGCCCGCCGCCGCGCCGAAGAAGCGCGCGACGCGCAGCCGCAAGAAGGCCGAGACCCCCGCCGAGCCGGCGAGCGACGCCGCCGCCGACGCCGCTTCCGAGGCGCCCGCGGCCGCCGACGCCGCCTCGGCGGCAGCCCCCGCGCAGTCGAGCGATGCGACCGCTGCCGCGGCGGAGCCGGAGGCGCCCGCGAAGCGCACGCGCAGCCGCCGCGCCACGTCGGCATCCGCGGCGTCGAAGACCGACGACGCGGCATCCGCGGCGACTGATGCCGCGCAGTCCGACGCGCCCGCAGGTGCGGCGGACGACGCAGCGCGCAGCGACCGGAACTCCGAGCAGGCGGAGCGCGGCGAGCAGGAGCGCACGGAGCAGTCCGAGCGCTCGGAGCAGGACCGCGGCGAGAAGACGGAGCGCGGCGAGAAGTCGGATCGCGGCGATCGTTCGGACCGTGGCGAGAAGTCGGAGAACGGCGATGGCGAGCGTTCGAGTCGTGGTCGCCGCGGGCGCGGCCGCAATCAGAAGAACGAGAACGCCGACGCGAACGAGCAGGTCGAGGCGGCCGAGGACGAGGGCAAGCAGCGCGGCCAGAACGGCAACGGCGGCCAGAACGGCCCGAAGAACGCCGAGGCGAAGAACGGCGAGAACTCGAGCCGCTCCAGCCGCACCCGCCAGCGCGACCGCAAGCGCCGGGGCCAGGGCGACGACATCGAGCCCGAGATCACCGAGGACGACGTGCTGCTGCCCATCGCGGGCATCCTCGACGTGCTCGACAACTACGCCTTCGTGCGCACGAGCGGCTACCTCCCCGGCACGAGCGACGTCTACGTCTCCCTCGGACAGGTCAAGAAGTACGGCCTGCGTCGCGGAGACGCGGTGGTCGGCGCGATCCGGCAGCCCCGCGACAACGACGGCGCCAGCCGCCAGAAGTACAACGCGATCGTCAAGATCGACACCGTCAACGGCCGGCCGGTCGACGAGCAGGCCGAGGAGCGCGTCGATATCGCCGACCTCACCGCGATCTACCCCGAGGAGCGACTGCGCTTCGAGACCGATCAGCAGCATGTGCTCGGCCGCGCCATCGACCTCGTCGCCCCGACGGGTCTCGGCCAGCGCACCGCCCTCGTGCTGCCGGCGCATCTCGATGGCAGCGCCGTGCTCGGCGAGCTCGCCGAGGCCGTCAGCGCGAACCGCCCCGACGCGCACCTCATGCTGCTGCTCGCGAACGCGCAGCCCGAGGAGATCACGCGTCTGCAGCGCTCCGTGCGCGGCGAAGTCGTCGCCGCGAGCTTCGATCGAGCGGCCGAGGATCAGGCGATCATCGCCGAGCTCGCGATCGATCGGGCGAAGCGACTCGTCGAACTCGGCCACGACGTCGTCGTGCTCGTCGATTCGCTGAACCGGTTCGCCCGCGCGTACGCGCAGGCCCAGCATGCGCAGACCCGTCCCGCGCTCGACGAGATCGACGAGCTCGCGCTCGCGCAGATCAAGCGCCTGCTCGCCTCGGCGCGCAACGTCGAGAACGGCGGCTCGCTGACCGTCGTCGCGACGGTGCAGTCGAAGACCGGCATCGCGGCCGACAAGCTGCTGCTGCGCGAGGTGCTCGCCGTCGTCAACAGCGAGGTGCGGTTCGCGAAGACGGCTGCCGGGCTTCCCGCAGCGGTCGACTTCGAGGCGTCGCGCACCCGCAATCCCGAGTCGATGCTCGGCGCCGACGAGATCGCGGCACTGGCGACGCTGCGAGCGGCGCTCCACGAGGACGACGCCGACGATCGGCTGCGCGAGCGTCTTCGCTCCACGGCCACGAATGCGGCGCTCCTCGCAGAGGTGCAGCGCTCCGGCAGCCTGTCCTAGCACGCACGAGCCCGCCCCGGTGTTCCGGGGCGGGCTCAGTCGTCGCCGGATGCGGCGGTAGAGTCATGGCGGTCACGCCGCGAGACGTAAGGAAGATACATGTTCGAACAGGTCGCAGGGCTGATCGCGGAGCACGCGCGGTTGCAGGACGAACTCGCGGATCCCGCGCTGCACGCCGACGCGTCGCGGGCGAAGAAGGTCAACCGGAGGTACGCCGAGCTCAGCAAGATCAAGTCGGCGCACGAGCACTGGCAGCAGATGGGCGACGACCTCGAAGCGGCGCGCGAGCTCGCGAAGGAGGATGAGGCCTTCGCCGAGGAGGTTCCGGCGCTCGAGGCCGCTCTCGCCGAGGCGCAGGAGCGCGTGCGCCGACTGCTCATCCCGCGCGACCCCGACGACGCGCGCGACGTGATCCTCGAGATCAAGGGCGGCGAGGGCGGCGCCGAATCCGCGCTCTTCGGCGCTGATCTGCTGCGCATGTACCTGCACTACGCGGAGTCGAAGGGGTGGAAGACCGAGATGATCGAGGCCGACGAGAGCGATCTCGGCGGCTACAAGAACGTGCAGGTCGCCATCAAGGCGAACGCCTCCGACCCCTCGCAGGGCGCTTGGGCGCACCTCAAGTACGAAGGCGGGGTGCACCGCGTGCAGCGCGTCCCCGTCACCGAGTCCCAGGGCCGCATCCACACGTCGACCACCGGGGTGCTCGTGTACCCCGAGGTCGACGAGCCGGAGGAGGTCGGCATCAATCAGAACGACCTCAAGATCGACGTGTACCGCTCCTCGGGCCCCGGCGGGCAGTCCGTCAACACGACCGACTCGGCCGTGCGCATCACGCACCTCCCGACGGGAATCGTGGTCGCGATGCAGAACGAGAAGAGCCAGCTGCAGAACCGCGAGGCGGCCATGCGCGTGCTCCGCGCACGCCTGCTCGCGCGCCAGCAGGAGGAGGCCGCGGCCGAGGCCAGCGCGCATCGATCGAGCCAGATCCGCACGATGGATCGCTCCGAGCGCATTCGCACCTACAACTTCCCCGAGAACCGGATCGCCGATCATCGCACGGGGTACAAGGCCTACAACCTCGACCAGGTGATGAACGGAGCCCTCGACGCGGTCATCGAGTCGTGCATCCGCGCCGACGAGGAGGCCCGGCTGGCCGAGCTGGGGCAGTAGGGGAGCCCCCCTTCCGCCGTTGCCTCGGTGAGAGATTCGTCTTCGGTGAGGCGAATTCCTCCCGGAGAGTCTCACCGAAGCCGAATCCCTCACCGAAGCGCCGCCGCAGCATCCGCTCACAGGGCGTGCAGCTGAGGTGCGGCGCCGCGCGATCCACAGGTGCGCGAACCGACCCACGTGAGCGGCCATGCTGCATGCAGACTGGCGGCATGTCACTCCCCACCCTGCTCGAAGCGCTCGGCGGCGTCGCCCGCACTCGAGAGCTGCGGGATCGGGGTGCCAGCGACGCGCGCATCGCCCACGCCGTTCGCGATGGGCGGGTCGAGCGCCCCCGTCGCGGCTGGCTCGCACTGCCCGACGCCGATCCCGATCTCGTCGCAGCAGCCGCGCACGGCGTCGTGCTCACCTGCATCACGGAGGCGCAGCGCCTCGGGCTGTGGACCCTCAGCGACGGCCGCACGCACGTCGCGGCATCGAGCGCGGCGCGGCCGAGCGTCCGAGGCTGCACCGTGCACTGGGGAAGACCGCTGCAACTCCGCCCGCCGGGCACGCTCGCCGATCCGGTGGTCAATGTGCTGCAGTTCGTGGCCGACTGCCAGCCCTTCGAAGAAGCGCTCGTCGTCTGGAACTCGGCGCTGAACCGCGGGCTCGTCGACCGCTCGGCGCTGTCGCGGCTACCGCTGCGGGGAACGGCGCGACGTCTGCTGACTGCGGCGAAACCGTTCTTCGACTCGGGCCTCGAGACGCTGGTGGCCTCGCGCCTGCGGTGGACGAAGATCCGACTCCTTCCGCAGGCGCACCTCTTCGGGCATCGCGTCGATCTGCTGATCGGGGAGCGCCTCGTGCTGCAGATCGACGGCGCGTCGCACACCGGGCGTCAATGGAACGCCGACAACGCATTCGACGCGCTGCTCGTCGCCCGAGGCTATACCGTGATCCGCATCGGGTACCTGCAGATCGTCGAGGACTGGCACAGCGTGCAGTCGCAGCTCTTGGAGTGCATCGCCCAGGGGTTGCACCTGGCGCGCCGGTGACCGACGGCGCTCGGCGCTTCGGTGAGGGATTCGGCTTCCGTGAGCCACCCTCGGCGCATTCGTCTCACGGATGCCGAATCCCTCACCGAACCCGTGCCCCGCAGGCACACCCCGCAGGCACACCCCGCAGGCGCACGCCGCCAGAGCACCCCGCAGGCACACCCCGCCAGAGCACCCCTCGCCAAAGCATCTCGCCAGAGCACCCCGCGCGCAGGCAGGTCGAGACAGACGGCGGGCGCCCCGTACCGCTACGCTGAGGGCATGTCTGATGCCGCACAGCCGCTCGTGGGCCCGCTCGTCACCCTCCGCGCCCCCGCTCACGAAGATCTCGATCCGCTCGTCGCGATTCTCGGCGATCCCGAGGTCGCGCTGTGGTGGGTGGGGTACACCCCGCAGCGTGTGCGCGAGGAGTTCATCGACGCTCCCGAGACGGCGCGCATCATCGAGGTCGAGGGGCGCACCGCAGGTGCGATGTTCGTGCTGCGCGGCGAGGACCCCGAGTACCCCACCACGGTGATGCACCTCTTCATCGGCACCGAATTCCGAGGGCGCCGCATCGGCGAAGAAGCGCTCGCGCTCGCGATCCGCTCGGAGTTCGCAGCCGGGATCAGCCGCGTCACCCTCGACCCGAACGCCAACAACGCGGGGGCGATCCGCAGTTACGAGCGGCTCGGATTCAAGCGCATCGGCGTGCTCCGCGACTACCAGGTGCGCCCCGGTGGAGCGCTCGAAGACGCCGTGTTCCTCGACATCACCCGCTCCGACTTCCCCGACGGCCCGCCCCTGCCCCCGCGCGACTGACCGTCGGCGACCGGGCCGACGCGGCCCGCGCGGCGGTAGCATGGCTGCATGCGCGCCGCCCGTCCGATCCTGCCCTGGGTCGTCTGGGGAATCGCGGCGCTGTCGTACGCGGTGGCGATCATCAACCGCTCATCGCTGTCGGCGCTGGGGCCGGCCGCGCAGGAGCACTTCGGCATCGACGCGACGACGCTGGCGGCGTTCCCCGTGATCCAGCTCGTGGTGTACGCGGGGCTGCAGATTCCCGTCGGGGTGCTGCTCGATCGCATCGGCGCGCGCGCGATGATCCTCATCGGGGGCGCGTTGATGATCTCCGGGCAGGCGGCGATGGCGACGGTGCCCGAGGTGTCGTTCGCGATCTTCGCGCGCGTGCTGGTGGGGGCGGGCGACGCCTGCACCTTCATCAGCGTGATGCGGATGCTGCCCGAGTGGTTCTCGCTGCGGCAGCTGCCGACGATCAGCCAGGTGACCGGTCTGATCGGTCAGTCGGGTCAGCTCGTCTCGGTCGTGCCCCTGGCGGTGCTGGTCGGCGGCGCCGGGTGGATGGGCGGGTTCCTCGGGCTCGCCGCGGTCGGGCTTCTCGTCGTCATTCTCGGCGTCGTGGTGCTGCGCGATGCGCCGGGGGAGGGCACGCTGCTCGAGCGCATCATCGGCAGGCGGGGGCGCATCACGGAGAACGCCCGTTCATTCGCGGATTCGCGCACGGCGGCGCTCGCGGCCGTGCAGCCGCCGGCGACGGAGATGATCCCGGTGATCTCCGAGGTGCGCTTGCGCGGGCTGGGCTTCTGGAACCGGGCGCGCCGCCTGCTGCGCCTGCCGGGCGTGCGACTCGCGTACTGGGTGCACTTCGCCTCGCCGTTCGCGGCGAACGTCTTCCTGCTGCTCTGGGGCACCCCGTTCCTGGTCGGTGGTCTGGGGCTCGACGAGGTGGCGGCGCGGGGCCTGTTGAGCCTCACGGTGATCTCGTCGATGGTCGCGAGCGTGGTGCTCGGCCCGCTGAGCTCTCGCTTCATCGAGCGCCGCGTCTGGTTCAATCTGGGCATCACCGTCGCGATCGCGCTCGTGTGGACGGCGGTGATCGTGTGGCCGGCGACGCCGCCGCTTGCACTGGTGCTCGTGCTGCTGCTGATCCTTCCCCTCGGGGGGCCCGCGTCGATGATCGCGTTCGAGGTGGCGCGATCGCACACGCCGCGCAGCTACGCGGGCTTCGGCACCGGGCTCGTGAATACGGGCGGGTTCACGGCGTCGCTGCTGGTGATCCTGCTGATCGGCCTGGTGCTCGACGTGCAGGGCGCGGGATCGCCCGAGGACTACTCGCTCCACGCGTTCCAGGTGGCGTTCGCGGTGCAGATCCCGTTCTGGGTGCTGGGCATCGTGATGATCGTGGTCGAGCAGCGCCGCACGAAGCGCTGGATGGAGGACAACGGGCGCACGCTGCGCTGAGGCCACCCGCACGCTGCGCTGAGGCCACCCGCACGCTGCGCTGAGGCCACCCGCACGCTGCGCTGAGGCCTCTGCAAGCAGCGCCGTGGCCCCTCCGGTCAGATCACGTAGAAGTCGGCCATGTCGGGCTGCTCGATCGGGGCGCCGCGGCGCGGTCTCCCACTGGCGGGGATGCCGGTCAGCGTCGTCCACGGGGGCGCGGAGCGCACCACGACCGCGTTCGACCCGATCGCGCTGTCGTGCCCGATGTCGATGTCGCCGAGCAGTTTCGCGCCGGCTCCGATGACGACGCGGTTGCCGACGGTGGGGTGCCGTTTGCCGCGATCGTGGCCCGTGCCGCCCAGGGTGACGCCGTGGTAGATGAGCACGTCGTCGCCGACAACGGCGGTCTCGCCGATGACGACGCCCATGCCGTGGTCGATGAAGAGTCGGCGGCCGATGGTGGCACCGGGGTGGATCTCGATGCCCGAGCAGAACCGCGAGAGCTGGGCGATGGCGCGCGGCAGGAAGCGCAGCCCCCGCCTCCACAGCGCGTGCGAGAGCCGATGCCACCACACGGCGTGGAGCCCCGAGTACACGAAGAACACCTCCGCGGCACTGCGCGCTGCGGGATCGTGCGCGCGTGCTGCGGAGATGTCTTCGCGGATGCGGGAGAACACGCTCATGCGGTGCGGTGCGTCGGCGGCCTTCGCGGGGCCGCGGTCAGGAGTTGAGGTCTTCGAAGAGCACCGTCGAGAAGTAGCGCTCGCCGAAGTCGGGAACGACGACGACGATCTTCTTCCCGGCGTTCTCCGGGCGGCGCGCCACCTGAGTCGCCGCCCACACCGCGGAACCGCCCGAGATGCCCGCGAGGATGCCCTCGTCGGTGCCGAGCGCGCGCGCCGTGGCGATGGAGTCGGCGAGGGTCACGTCAATGACCTCGTCGTACACCTCGCGGTCAAGGATCGGGGGCACGAAGTTCGCGCCGAGGCCCTGGATCTTGTGCGGGCCCGCGGTGCCCTCGGTGAGCAGCGGGGAGTCGATGGGCTCGACCGCGACGACCCGGATGTCGGGGTTCTGCTCCTTGAGGTATCCTCCGGCGCCCGTGATCGTGCCGCCGGTGCCGATGCCCGCGACGAAGATGTCGATCTTCCCGTCGGTGTCGTTCCACACCTCGGGGCCGGTGGTGGCGCGGTGGATCGCCGGGTTGGCCGGGTTGGCGAACTGCTTGGCGAGCACGGCTCCGGGGGTGCTCGCGGCGATCTCCTCCGCCTTGGCGACCGCGCCCTTCATGCCGAGCGGGCCCTCGGTGAGCACGATCTCGGCGCCGTACGCCCGCAGCATCTTGCGGCGCTCGATGCTCATCGTCTCGGGCATGGTGAGGATCACGCGGTACCCGCGCGCCGCGCCGACGAAGGCGAGGGCGATGCCGGTGTTGCCGCTCGTGCCCTCGACGATGGTGCCGCCGGGCTGCAGGTCGCCCGACTGCTCGGCGGCGTCGATGATGGCGATGCCGATGCGATCCTTCACGGATCCGGCGGGGTTGTAGAACTCGAGCTTCGCGAGCACCTCGGCGCCCGCGTTCTCGGTGACGCGATTCAGCCGGACGAGGGGCGTGTTGCCGAATGCCTGGGTGATGTTGTCGTAGGTCCGTGCCATGGTGCTGCATCCTCCTGGGATCGAATCGTCGCGCGCCGGTGGGGCGTCGAGGCCTCCTCAACTATATCGATCAGTTATCGGTCGCGTTCGCAGAGGTTATGCAGGATGTCGCGGTGTGACGGCGCACCCCGCCGCCGCCGTGCTCGCCGGCGCAGAGGAGGGGGCCGGGTGTGGAAGGGTAAGGGTATGCACGACGAACCCGGCCGCGAGCCGACCCCGAACCCGCGGATCGATGCGCTGCTCGATGAGATGCGCCAGCGGCTCGGCGAGGGGGGCGTCGAGGATCCCGCGACCGACGCCGAGCTGCTCCTCGCCCACGTGCTGGGCGCGACGCGCGGGCGCGTCCAGGCCCTCGCCGTGATGCGCGAGCGACTCGCCCCCGATGCCGCCGCGAGCGCGCGCGGGCTCGCCGAGGAGCGCGCCCGACGCATTCCGCTCCAGCACCTGACCGGCCGCGCGCCGTTCCGATCGATCGAGCTCGCGGTGGGGCCGGGGGTATTCGTGCCGCGGCCCGAGACCGAGGTCGTCGCCCAGTTCGCCATCGACGCGCTGCAGGCGGTGCCCGATCCGGCGCCGCTCGCCGTCGATCTGTGCACCGGGAGCGGCGCGCTGGCGCTGGCGCTGGCGCACGAGGTGCCGAGCGCGCGCGTTTGGGCCGTGGAGATGAGCCGGGAGGCCCGCGCGTGGGCGGAGCGCAATGTCGCGGAGTGGGGCGACGGGCGCGTCGCGCTGGTGGCGGGGGATGCGACCGCGCTCTCGGCGATCCCCGAACTCGCTCCGCTCGCCGGCCGCGTGCACGTGGTCGTCTCGAATCCGCCGTACGTGCCGAGCGGGATGGTGCCGCGCGATCCCGAGGTGCGCGACCACGATCCGCAGCTCGCGCTGTACGGGGGCGTCGACGGGCTCGACGTCGTGCGCGGCATCAGCCGGTCCGCGCGCGAGCTCCTCGTCCCGGGAGGCGCCGTCGTGATCGAGCATGCGGAGTCGCAGGGGCGTGCGATCCGGGAGGTGCTGGCCGCCGACGGGTGGCGCGCGGCCGCCACGCACCCCGATCTCACCGGTCGGGACCGGGTCACGACGGCACTGCGCTGACGGGTGCCGGGAGCTCCCGCGCCGGCGAGCCGACGGGAGTAGACTGGCGAGCTATGGCCGAGTTCTTCGATTGCTCCGACAGTTCGCAACTGCTCGCAGGCACGCGCACCGCGCGGCAGGCGATCGGGCGGGGCGAACTGATCGTCATGCCGACGGACACCGTCTACGGCGTCGCAGCCGACGCGTTCACCCCCGAGGCCGTGCAGCGACTGCTCGACGCGAAGGGTCGCGGTCGGCAGTCGCCTCCGCCGGTCCTGATCCCGAACGTGGAGACGCTGGCGGCGCTCGCGGCCGAGGTGGTCGCGCCCGTGCGCGCACTCGCCGACGCGTTCTGGCCGGGCGCGCTGACCATCATCACGCAGGCGAACCCGCTGCTCAGCTGGGATCTCGGCGAGACGGGCGGCACGGTCGCGCTCCGGATCCCGCATCAGCCGCTGGCGCTGGAGCTGCTGCGCGAGACGGGGCCGCTCGCGGTGTCGTCGGCGAATCTCACGGGCGAGCCCGCGGCACGCACCGCTGCCGAGGCCCGGGGAATGCTGGGGGACTCCGTCTCGGTCTACCTCGAGGCCGGGCCGGCGGCCGGGGACGGCGTCGCTTCGACCATCGTCGACGCCACCCGCCTCACGGAGGAGGGCGGCGAGCTCCGCATCCTCCGCGAGGGCGGGGTCTCGCGCGAGCTGATCGCGGAGCTGCTGCCGCAGGTCGCGTTCGGGGAGTAGCGTGCTGGCCTACGTGACGGTGGTCGCGGTCGCGGCTCTCGTCACTGCGCTCGCCTCCTGGGGAGTGCTGCGGCTGAGCCGTCGCCTCCGCCTTGCGCCCGAGGTGCGCGCCCGCGACGTGCACAGCGCCCCGACGCCGCGGCTCGGCGGCGTCGCCATGTTCCTCGGCATTCTGGCCGCGTTCGTCGTCGCGGGCACGCAGAGCGAGTTCGCCTCCCTCTTCGAGCAGCGCGACCAGATCTGGGCGCTGCTCGGCGCCTGCGCCATCATCGCCGTGGTCGGGGTGCTCGACGACCTGCTCGACCTCGACTGGATGATCAAGCTGGCGGCGCAGCTCGTCGCCTCGGGCCTGCTCGCGTGGAGCGGCATCCAGATCGTCTCCCTTCCTTTCGGCGACACCCTCATCATCGGCTCGCCGGTCGTGAACTTCGTGCTGACGGTCTTCCTCATGACGCTGGTGATGAACGCGGTCAACTTCGTCGACGGGCTCGACGGGCTCGTCGCGGGCGTGGCGATCATCGCGAATTCGCTGTTCTTCATCTACACGCGCCTGCTCAACGATCAGATCGGGCGGGTCGACTCGGTCGTGCTCGCGAGCCTCATCGCCATCGTCGTCGTCGGCATCTGCGCGGGGTTCCTGCCGTTCAACTGGCATCGGGCGCGAATGTTCATGGGCGATACGGGTGCGCTGCTCGTCGGGCTGCTCATGGCGACGTCGACCGTGTCGGTGACGGGGCAGCTGAACCCCGCCTCGCTCGACCAGAAGCTGGTGCTCGCGAGTTACATCCCGATCATCCTCCCGATCGCGGTGCTCGCCCTGCCGCTCGCCGATTTCTCCCTGGCCGTCGCCCGGCGGTTGCGGGCCGGCAAGAGCCCGTTCACGGCGGATCGCCTCCACCTGCACCATCGTCTCCTCGACATGGGGCATTCGCCGCTCCAGGCCGTCTGCATCTTCTACGCGGGCACGGCCGTGCTCTCGGTGGCGGTGCTGCTCGTGTTCACGACGCAGAGCTTCGTGCTCCCCGTCGTCGTGCTCGTGCTCGGGGGAGCGGCGACGTTCGCGCTCCTTGTCTTCCCGGCCCAGCGCGTTCGTGCAGCCGCGGCTCGGCGGGGCTTGGTACCGTTGACGGGACGGCGCACCCGAGCCGACGCCGCCGGCGTCGATGCGCTCGCCGAGTCGGCGCCGCCGAAAGGATCCCAGAGTGAGTGATCTCGCGCAGCCGAACGAGACCGACCCTCGCCCGATGCCGACCTCCCAGCCCGTGCTCCTGCGCGCGCTCCGCTGGGGGCTCATCGTCACGGCGGCGCTGATCGCGGCGTTCGCCGTGATCGGTTTCCTGGTCTCCGGGCAGCCCGGCCTCTGGGGCGGCATGATCGGCACGGCGCTCGGCGGGCTCTTCCTCATGATGACCGTCGGCAGCATCGCCTTCGCGAACCGCTTCATCGACCGCGACTTCTACATCACGGCCTTCTTCGGCATCGTGCTGGGCAGCTGGGTCTTCAAGTTCATCGTCTTCATCGCCGCCGTCGTGCTGCTGCGCGACGCGGAGTGGCTCGATACCCGCATGCTGTTCTTCGGCGTCATCGCGAGCGTGTTCGCGTCGCTGGTGCTCGACGTGGTAGTCATCTCCCGGTCGCGCATCCCGATCATCTCGGACCGCTCGCGCCCCTGAACCTGTGATCACGCCGCTCCGAGTTTCTTCTGGGGCGGAAAGGTTGATAGACTCAAGTACGTTCCCTGCTGGGCTGGTTGCGCTGTGCCACCGCCGCCCCGGGGGCACGACCACCGTTCGACACCGTGCAGGCTGCAGGCCGCACCGAAGTCAGGAGAATGGCGCTGTTCGCTAACGCTATGCACCTCGTGGCCCCCGTTCTTTTCGCGGCCGAAGAGGGTGAATTCCACGCGCCGACGATGGCCGAGTTCTTCCCCGACATCGTGCTCTTCGAAGGTACGCCGTTCGCCATGAACCGGATCATGCTGATCCGCGTCCTCATGATGGTGGTGCTGCTGCTCCTCTTCTGGCTCGGCACCCGCCGCATGCGCGTCATCCCGACGCGCGGGCAGTCGCTCGCCGAGATGGCGCTCGACTTCGTGCGCGTCAACATCGCGGAGGATCTGCTCGGCAAGAAGGACGGCCGGCGCTTCCTGCCGATCCTGACCGCCATCTTCTTCACCGTGCTGGCGTTCAACATCACGGGCATCATCCCGGGTCTGAACATCGCGGCGAGCTCGGTCATCGGCTTCCCGCTGACGCTCGCGGTGGTCTCGTACGTGACCTTCATCTACGCCGGCATCAAGAAGAGCCCGGGCAACTTCTTCAAGAACGCGCTCTTCCCGTCGGGCGTGCCGAAGGCCATCTACATCATCGTCACGCCGATCGAGTTCGTGTCGACGTTCATCATCCGCCCGGTGACCCTCACCCTGCGACTGCTGATGAACATGCTGGTGGGCCACCTCCTCCTGGTGCTCCTCTTCGCAGCGACCCAGTTCTTCCTCTTCTCGGGCGAGGGCTTCTTCAAGCTCTTCGGCGTCGGCACGTTCGCATTCGGCGCAGCGTTCACGATCTTCGAGATCCTCGTCGCCGTACTGCAGGCCTACGTCTTCGCACTTCTCACCGCCGTCTACATCCAGCTCGCGCTGGCTGAAGAGCACTAACCAATCGGGTTCGGCAACCGCCGCGCTCACATACGGAAGGAAACACATACCGTGTCTGTTCTCGCTGAAATCTCGGGCAACATCGCAACCGTCGGTTACGGCCTCGCTGCTATCGGCCCCGCCATCGGCGTGGGTATCGTCGTCGGCAAGACCATCGAGGGTGTCGCCCGCCAACCCGAGCTCGCCGGCCGCCTCCAGGTCCTCATGTGGATCGGCATCGCGTTCACCGAGGCGCTCGCGTTCATCGCGATCGCGACGCCGTTCATCTTCGCTGCGTAAGCCGCTTTCACCTTTCCCTAGTCTCGAAAGGGAGGCTCGATGAATAACGCAGTCTTCGTTGCAGCGGAGGAGGGCGCGAACCTCAATCCGCTTCTCCCCGCAACGTACGACATCGTGTGGTCTGCGGTCGTCTTCGCCATCATCCTCGTCGCGTTCTGGAAGGTCTTCCTTCCCAAGATGCAGACGATGCTGGATGCTCGCGCAGAGGCGATCGAGGGCAACATCGCCAAGGCCGACGAGGCTCAGGCGAAGGCCGAGGCCGCGCTCCAGGAGTACACCGCTCAGCTCGCCAGCGCCCGTCAGGAAGCCGGCGAGATCCGTGAGTCCGCCCGCCTCGATGCGAACAAGATCGTCGCGAAGGCGAAGGAGGATGCGGTGACCGAGCAGGCGCGCATCACCCACGCCGCGCAGGCGCAGATCGAGGCCGAGCGCCAGAGCGCAGTCGTGTCTCTGCGCAAGGATGTCGGATCGCTCGCGATCGACCTCGCCTCGAGCGTGGTCGGCGCGTCGCTGACCGACGACCAGAAGGCATCGGCGCTCGTCGACCGCTTCCTGGCCGACCTCGAAGCATCCGAGAAGGCGGCTCAGTAATGGGAAGCGCGTCACGCGAAGCACTGGCCCAGGCGCGCACCGCGCTCGGGTCGGGTCTCGACACGAACGTCGGCGGCGAGCTGCTCCAGGCGGCGCGTCGGATCGCTGAGAGCCCCGCGCTCGCAGCGGCGCTCGGCGACGCCTCGGCTCCGGCTCAGGCGAAGTCGCAGCTGGTCGAGCGACTCTTCAGCGGTCTCTCCGCTGGCGCGCGCTCCGTACTCACCGCCGCCGTGCAGGCCCGGTGGTCGAATGTCGCCGAGTTCGTCTCGGGCATCGAAGAGCTCGGGATCCGCGCCGAGGGAGCCGCGAACGCGGCCCTCTCGGACGAGCTCCTCGCCGTGGTCGGTGTGATCGACCGCAATCATGAACTGCAACTCAGTCTCGGCAGCAAGCTGGCGGACCCCGCCGGCAAGCTCGCCCTCGTGCAGCGCCTCTTCCAGGGGAAGACCTCGGCTTCGGCTCTGGCGGTCCTCTCGCATCTCGTCGCAAGCCCTCGCGGGCGTCGCCTCGATGCGACTCTGCGTCAGGCCGCGCGCCTCGCGGCGGATGAGGCCGGGAGCGAGCTCGCAACGGTGACCGTTGCAGCGCCGCTCACGGCGGAGCAGCAGCAGCGTCTGGCACGCGCACTCGAACGGTCGGCGGGGCGCCCCGTGCGCATCACGACCGTCGTCGATCCGGCTCTGGTCGGCGGCATCCGGGTGCAGATCGCCGATGACGTCATCGACGGCAGCGTTCGCGCGCGACTCGCCGATCTCCGACAGCAGCTCGCTGCATAGCGACAACTTTTCACCCCCGGGGGCGGCGCTTCCGGAACAGACAGAGGAAACGAAATGGCAGAACTCTCAATCAGCCCGGACGAGATCCGTAACGCGCTGAAGGACTTCGCAGCGTCGTACGAGCCGACCGAGGCTGGCAAGACCGAGGTCGGCACGGTCGTCGACGCCGCTGACGGCATCGCGCACGTCGAGGGCCTCCCGGGCGTGATGGCGAACGAGCTCATCCGCTTCGCGGACGGCACGCTCGGGCTCGCGCAGAACCTGGAGGAGAACGAGATCGGCGTCGTCGTGCTCGGCGAGTTCACCGGCATCGAAGAGGGCCAGCAGGTCACTCGCACCGGTGAGGTCCTCTCCGTTCCCGTCGGCGAGGGCTACCTCGGCCGCGTGGTCGATCCCCTCGGCAAGCCGATCGACGGCCTCGGCGAGATCACCGCGATCGAGGGCCGCCGTGCGCTCGAGCTGCAGGCCCCCGGCGTCATGCAGCGCAAGTCGGTGCACGAGCCGCTGCAGACCGGCATCAAGGCGATCGACGCGATGATCCCCGTCGGCCGCGGCCAGCGCCAGCTCATCATCGGCGACCGCCAGACCGGCAAGACGGCGATCGCGATCGACACGATCATCAACCAGAAGGCGAACTGGGAGTCGGGCGACGTCACGAAGCAGGTGCGCTGCATCTACGTCGCGATCGGCCAGAAGGGCTCGACCATCGCCTCGGTGAAGGGCGCGCTCGAAGACGCCGGCGCCATGGAGTACACGACCATCGTGGCCTCGCCGGCTTCCGACCCCGCGGGCTACAAGTACCTGGCTCCCTACACCGGCTCGGCCATCGGCCAGCACTGGATGTACGCCGGCAAGCACGTGCTCGTGATCTTCGACGACCTCTCGAAGCAGGCTGAGGCCTACCGCGCCGTGTCGCTGCTGCTGCGCCGTCCGCCGGGGCGCGAGGCCTACCCGGGCGACGTCTTCTACCTGCACTCCCGTCTGCTCGAGCGGTGCGCGAAGCTCTCCGACGAGCTCGGCGCGGGTTCGATGACCGGCCTGCCGATCATCGAGACCAAGGCGAACGACGTCTCCGCCTACATCCCGACCAACGTGATCTCGATCACCGACGGCCAGATCTTCCTGCAGTCGGACCTCTTCAACTCGAACCAGCGTCCCGCGGTCGACGTGGGCATCTCGGTGTCGCGCGTCGGCGGCGATGCGCAGGTGAAGTCGATCAAGAAGGTCTCGGGCACGTTGAAGCTCGAGCTCGCGCAGTACCGCGCGCTCGAGGCGTTCGCGATGTTCGCCTCCGACCTCGACGCGACCAGCCGCAAGCAGCTCGCACGCGGCGCGCGCCTCACCGAGCTGCTCAAGCAGCCGCAGTACACGCCGTACCCGGTGGAGGAGCAGACGGTTTCGATCTGGGCCGGCACCAAGGGATTCATGGACGATGTGCCGGTGGAGGACATCCTCCGCTTCGAGCGCGAGTTCCTCGACTACCTCGGCCGCAACTCCGAGGTGCTGAGCACCCTCCGCGAGACCAACGTCCTCGATGACGCGATCGTCGCCGAGCTCGAGCGCCAGATCGGCAAGTTCACGGGCGAGTTCCGCACGTCGAGCGGGCAGAGCCTGAGCGAGCAGTTCGACGCGATCGACGAAGCCGAGATCCAGCAGGAGCAGCTGGTCGTCACCAAGAAGTAGGGAACCCCGGGCGGGGGCCGCGCCCCCGCCCGTCCCGAACCTTGATCACCAGCCAGCCCCAACCACTACAGGAGAGACATGGGAGCGCAACTTCGGGTCTACCGGCAGAAGATTCGTTCTGCCCAGACGACCAAGAAGATCACCCGTGCGATGGAGCTGATCGCGGCATCTCGCATCCAGAAGGCGAAGGCGCGGGTCGAAGCCTCGACGCCGTACACCACCGCGATCACCCGCGCGGTTTCCGCCGTCGCCACGCACTCGAATTCCGACCACCCGCTGCTCACCGAGGCTGAGAAGGTCGAGCGCGCAGCGGTCGTCATCTTCACCTCGGATCGCGGCCTCGCCGGCGCCTTCAACTCGCAGGTGCTGCGCGAAGCGGAGGAGCTCAGCGAGCTGCTCCGCAGCGAGGGCAAGGACGTCGTGTACTACCTGATCGGCCGCAAGGCCCAGGGGTACTTCTCGTTCCGCCGTCGTCCCTCCGAGCGCGTCTGGACGGGCGATACCGAGAACCCGACGTTCGAGACGGGCAGCGAAGTCGCCGAGTCGCTGCTCGAGATCTTCGGTCGCCCGGCAGCCGAGGGCGGCGCCCAGGAGATCCACCTCGTCTACAACCGTCTGATCAGCATGGTCAGTCAGGTGCCCCAGGTGCACCGACTGCTGCCCCTGCAGATCGTCGAGGGCGTGGCCGAGGCGACCGATGCCCCGGAGTCGCTCTACGAGTTCGAGCCCGACGCAGACACCGTGCTCGACCGCCTGCTCCCCGCCTACATCGAGTCCCGCGTGTACAACGCCATGCTCGAGTCGGCTGCGGCGAAGCACGCAGCGACGCAGAAGGCGATGAAGTCCGCAAGTGATAACGCCGACTCGCTGATCCGGGATTACACCCGCCTCGCGAACAACGCGCGCCAGGCGGAGATCACCCAGCAGATTTCCGAGATCGTGGGCGGCGCTGACGCGCTGTCCGGTTAATCCAGCACGAAGAGAGAGAATCATGACCGAAACCGCCGCAGTGGCGACTGAGGCCACCAAGGTTGTCGGGCGGATCGCTCGAGTCACCGGCCCCGTCGTCGACATCGAGTTCCCCCACGATGCGATTCCCGACGTCTACAACGCTCTCGAGACGAGCGTCGACTTCGGCGATGGCACCGCTTCTTCGAAGCTCGTGCTCGAGGTCGCCCAGCACCTGGGCGACAACCTCGTCCGCGCGATCGCACTGAAGCCGACGGACGGCCTCGTCCGCGGCCAGGAGGTGTTCGACACCGACGGACCCATCAGCGTCCCCGTCGGCGACATCACCAAGGGCAAGGTCTTCGACGTTGCCGGCAACGTGCTCAACCTGCCCGAGGGCGAGAGCATTGAGGTCACGGAGCGCTGGGGCATCCACCGCACACCGCCGTCCTTCGATCAGCTCGAGTCGAAGACCGAGCTCTTCGAGACGGGCATCAAGTCGATCGACCTGCTGACCCCGTACGTGCAGGGCGGCAAGATCGGCCTGTTCGGCGGTGCCGGCGTTGGCAAGACCGTGCTCATCCAGGAGATGATCCAGCGCGTGGCGCAGGACCACGGCGGCGTCTCGGTGTTCGCCGGCGTCGGCGAGCGCACCCGTGAGGGCAACGACCTCATCCACGAGATGGAGGAGGCGGGCGTCTTCGACAAGACCGCGCTCGTGTTCGGCCAGATGGACGAGCCGCCGGGAACGCGTCTCCGCGTCGCCCTGTCGGCGCTGACCATGGCGGAGTACTTCCGTGATGTGCAGAAGCAGGACGTGCTGCTCTTCATCGACAACATCTTCCGCTTCACGCAGGCCGGTTCCGAGGTGTCGACGCTGCTCGGCCGCATGCCCTCCGCCGTGGGCTACCAGCCGAACCTCGCCGATGAGATGGGCGTGCTCCAGGAGCGCATCACCTCGACCCGCGGACACTCGATCACCTCGCTGCAGGCGATCTACGTTCCCGCGGACGACTACACCGACCCGGCACCGGCGACCACCTTCGCGCACCTCGATGCGACGACGGAGCTGTCGCGCGAGATCGCATCGAAGGGCCTCTACCCCGCGATCGATCCGCTGACCTCGACCTCGCGCATCCTCGATCCCCGCTACTTGGGCGAGGATCACTACCGCGTGGCGACCACGGTCAAGGCGATCTTGCAGAAGAACAAGGAGCTGCAGGAGATCATCGCGATCCTCGGTGTCGACGAGCTCTCCGAAGAGGACAAGATCACCGTGTCGCGCGCACGTCGCATCCAGCAGTTCCTCTCGCAGAACACGTACATGGCGAAGAAGTTCACCGGTGTCGAGGGATCGACGGTTCCCCTCAAGGAGACCATCGAGTCGTTCGACGCGATCGCCAAGGGCGAGTTCGACCACGTCGCGGAGCAGGCGTTCTTCAACGTCGGCGGCATCAGCGACGTCGAGGAGAACTGGGCCAAGATGCAGAAGGATCTGGCCTAACCGATGGCGCTGAACGTGAGCGTCGTCTCGGCCGAGCGGCAGGTCTGGGCGGGTGAGGCCTCCCAGGTCGTCGCGAAGACGGTCGAAGGCGAGATCGGCATCCTCAGCGGCCACGAGCCTCTGCTCGCGCTGCTCGCGAAGGGCGAGGTCCGTGTGACCACGGCCGGGGGCGAGAAGGTCGCCGTCGAGGCGGAGGACGGGTTCCTGTCCGTCGACCACGACACCATCACCATCGTCGCGGGCCGCGCCACCGTCGCGTAGTCCACAGCAGTCACGAAAGGCCGGTCGTGCTCCTCCGGGAGCAGCGATCGGCCTTTCGTCTGCCCACCCCGAAAGGCCGTCATGCTCATCCTGCTCCCTCCGTCCGAGACGAAGCGCCCCGGCGGCTCCGGCGCGTTCGATCCCGCGCGTCTGCGGTTCGCAGCGGAGCTCTCTGAGGGCAGGACGCGCGTGCGGCAGGCGCTCGAGGCGCTGAGCGGCGACGAGGCGGCGGCGGCGAAGGCGCTGAAGCTCGGCGTCAAGAACCGCGGGGAGCTGGCGCACAACCTCCGTCTCGGCGACAGCGGTGTGCTGCCGGCCATCGAGCGGTACACCGGGGTGCTGTACGACGCACTCGACGTCGCGTCGCTCGACGCAGCCGCCCGCGACTGGCTCGACGCGCACGTCGCCGTCCAGTCGGCCCTCTTCGGCACGATCGGAGCCGGAGATGAGATTCCCGCCTACCGGCTCTCGGCGAGTTCTCGCCTGCCCGAGCTCGGCGCTCCGCTGAAGCGGGTGTGGAGCGCCGCGCACACGGCGATCCCCTGGGCGGAGGGCCGCGGCATCGTGCTCGATCTGCGCTCGAAGGATTACGCCGCGCTCGCCCCGCTTCCGGCAGGCGCCGGTTGGTTCGTCAACGTCGCGCAGCGGAGCGCCGACGGTCGGGTGCGCGCGCTGAACCACTTCAACAAAGCGGCGAAGGGCGACCTGGTGCGCCGACTCGCGCAGGCGCAGGCCGAGTTCTGCGACGTCGACGCCCTGCTCGCGTGGGGCGCCGCGGCGGGCCTGGAACTGCATGTGGACCCCGACGCGGAGGCGATCACCCTCGTCACCGAGCTCGGAGCTCCGGGAGACGCGACGTCGCGCCCGTCAGATGCAGGGTAATATGGCTCGGGTGTCGATGAGAGGGAAGCTGTGACGGCTCGCGGAGAGAACGGGGTTCGGCGACGCCTGAACTACCGCGCCGGGGGCGAGCTGGAGCTCGAGCTCTCGTGGTTCGCAGTGACCGATGTCGGCAGGCGCCGGGAGAACAACCAGGACAGCTACGTCACGACGCCGCCGGTCTTCGCGATCGCGGACGGCATGGGCGGGCACTCCGCCGGCGAGATCGCCTCGGCCGCCGTCGTGCGGCGCCTCGCGGAACTCGGCGGCCGAGAGCTCGTGAGCGAGCAGGACATCGACGAGACGCTCAGCGACGCAGTGGACGACATCGAGCTCGACGCGGGCGACACAGAACTCGGAGCCGGCACCACCGTCACGGGCGTCGTGCTCGGCACCGAGGCCGAGCCGACGTGGAAGGTCTTCAACATCGGCGACTCGCGGGTGTACCAGTACTTCAAGGGCGCGCTCAGTCAGATCACGGTCGATCACTCGGTGGTGCAGCACCTCATCGATACCGGCGCGATCACCGAGGAGGAAGCCGAAGTGCACCCGCACGCGAACGTGATCACGCGCGCGGTCGGGTTCAACGAGGCGCCGATCCCCGACTACACGTCGCTCGCCCTCATCCCGGGGCAGCGCATCCTCATCTGCTCCGACGGGCTCACGAAGGAGCTCACCGACGTGGGCATCCAGCACTTCCTCGCGACGGAGCCCACCGCCGAGTCCGCCGCGCGCTCGCTCGTGCGGCACGCGCTCGAGAACGCAGGGCGCGACAACGTGACCGTCGTCGTCATCGACGTGCACGCAGTGGGCGACGTCGTCGACACGGGAAGCCTCGCAGGGTCGGGCATCGAGCTCGTCGAGGCCGGGGGGAGCGCACCGCTCGAGAGCGGCGCGAGTCGAGCTGCGGCGGCCGTCACCGCGTCGCCGCGTTCCGGCCGCGAGGACGCAGATCGGGCGTCCACCGACCGAGAGCAGGTTCCCGGCGCAGACGACGCGTCCGCCGACGGCTTCGCGGACGACCGCTCGGCCGAGTACGACGACCTCGAACCGGTGATCCTCCCCGATGCGCCGCCGACGCCGCGGGCGGAACGCGCCTGATCACAGCCGGCTCGGGCGCGGATGACGCTCGTCACCCGCCCCCGAGCGGCTCCCGCTGCTACGCGCTCGCGGCGGCGAACGACTCCTCGAGCACCTGCATCACGTCGGCGATGAGCTCGTCCGTCATCTTCAGCGACGGCAGGAAGCGGATGGCCTGATTGTGCACGCCGCTGCTGAGCAGCAGCACGCCGCGCTGCGCCGCAGCGTCGATCACCCCGGCCACGAGGTCGGCGTCGGGCTCGAGGGTGCCGGGCTTCGTGACCTCGATGGCGAGCATCGCGCCGCGCCCGCGCACCTCGGCGATCGCGGGAACGCGCTCCTGCAGGGCGCGCAGGCCGCCGCCGAACGCGGCCTCGATGCGCCGCGCCTCGCCGAGCAGGTCGAGCGCGTCGATCTGCTCGAACACGGCGACAGCCGCAGCGCAGGCGACGGGGTTGCCGCCGAAGGTGCCCCCGAGGCCGCCCGGCTGCGACTGGTCCATGATCTCCGCCCTGCCGGTGATCCCGGCGAGGGGCAGGCCACCGGCGATGCCCTTGGCCGAGAGCACGATGTCGGGCTCGACACCGAACTGCTCGATGGAGAAGACGGTGCCGGTGCGCGCCATGCCGGCCTGCACCTCGTCGGCGATGAACACGACGCCGTTCGCGCGGCACCACTCCGCGAGCGCGGGGAGGAAGCCGTCGGCGGGCACGATGAACCCGCCCTCGCCCTGGATGGGCTCCACGACGAGGCACGCGAGATCCTGCGCGCCCGCCTGCTTCTCGAGGAAGGCGATGGTGCGCGCGGCGGCCTCCGCGCCCGAGAGGCCGTCGTGCAGCGGGTACGAGTTCGGCGCCTTGTAGATGTCGCCGACGCGCGGGCCGTAGCCGAGCGCGTAGGGCGCGGCCTTATGGTTCATGCTGCTCGTGAGCAGGGTGCGGCCGTGGTACGCGTGCTCGAGCACGGCGACGCCCGGCCGGCCCGTGAACTTGCGCGCGATCTTCACGCCGTTCTCGACGGCCTCGGCGCCCGAGTTCATGAGCAGCGTCTTGTAGGGCGCGGCGGTCGTCGACCCCGGCACGTGCGCCGCGAGGCGCTCGGCGACCTGCACGTAGGGCTCGTACGGGGTCATCGTGAACAGCGTGTGGGTCACGTTCTGCAGCTGCGCCGTCGCGGCTTCGACCACGCGGGCATCGGTGTGGCCGACCGTGGTGACCCCGATGCCGCCGCAGACGTCGACGATCTGGTTGCCGTCGACGTCGACGAGGATCGAGTCGTGCGCGCGCTCGATGTACACCGGCAGGACGCTGTGCACGCCGGGCGGCACGACCGCGCGGCGCCGCTCGTGGATCTCCTGCGATCGGGGCCCCGGGATCTCGGTGCGCACGAGGCGCTCCTGGGGGATGGAGGATTCGGTGCGGACGGCTGCGGTGCTGATCGCTGAACTCATGCTGCCGATCCTACTCTCGCGCCCCTGCGGGCCGGTTTAGAGTGGGGGCATGAAGGATCTCCACGAGTACCGCGTCGGCATCGAGTGGACGGGCAACCGGGGGAGCGGGACGAGCGGGTACCGCGCGTACGGGCGCGAGCTGCTGATCCGCGCCGACGGCAAGCCGGCGCTCGCGGGTTCGGCCGATCCGACCTTCCACGGAGACCGCGACCGGTGGAACCCCGAGGAGCTGCTCGTCACGGCGCTCGCGCAGTGCCACATGCTGTCGTACCTGCACATGGCGGTGCGCGCCGGCGTCGTCGTGACGGCGTACACCGACGCTGCGACCGGCGCCATGCGGCAGCGGGGGATCGGCGGCGCGTTCGAGGAGGTCGTGCTGCGCCCGCGCGTGGTCGTGGCCGAGGCCGGCATGGTCGAAGCGGCGCGAGCGGCGCATGCGGAGGCCTCGGCGGCGTGCTTCATCGCGAACTCGGTGAACTTCCCGGTGCGCCACGAGCCCGAGATCGTCGTCGCCCCGGCCTCGTGACCGCGCGGAGGCGGATCGGCGGGCCCGGCCCCCGCTTCCCAATACAATGGAGGTCATGGCCAACCCCTCCTCGTTCTTCCTGACGACGCCCATCTTCTACGTCAACGACGCCCCGCACATCGGGCACGCCTACACCGAGGTGGCGGCCGACGTGCTCGCACGGTGGCACCGTCAGGCCGGGGACGACACCTGGTTCCTCACCGGCACCGACGAGCACGGCCAGAAGATCCTGCGCACCGCGACGGCGAACGGCGTCGCCCCGAAGGAGTGGGCCGATCGACTCGTCGAGTCGGCGTGGAAGCCGCTGCTTGACCTGATCGACATCTCCAACGACGACTTCATCCGCACGACGGACGAGCGCCACGAGTCGGGCGTCGCGAAGTTCCTGCAGAAGCTGCACGACGACGGCCACGTCTACGCGGGCGAGTTCGAGGCGCTCTACTGCGTCGGGTGCGAGGAGTTCAAGCCGAAGAGCGAGATCGTGGACGGGGCGGGGGAGTTCGCGGGCCAGAAGGTGTGCGCGATCCACTCGAAGCCGCTGGAGCTGCTGCAGGAGAAGAACTACTTCTTCAAGATGAGCGCGTTCCAGGATCGGCTGCTCGCCCTCTACGAGGAGCGGCCCGATTTCGTGCAGCCGGCCAGCGCGCGCAACGAGGTCGTCGTCTTCGTGCAGCAGGGGCTCGAAGACCTGTCGATCTCCCGCACCTCGTTCGACTGGGGCATCCCGATCCCGTGGGACTCCTCGCACGTCACCTACGTGTGGTTCGACGCCCTGCTGAACTACGTCACCGCGATCGGCTACGGGCAGGACGACGAGGAGTTCGCGCGGCGCTGGCCCGCGAACCATCTGGTCGGCAAGGACATCCTGCGCTTCCACGCCGTGATCTGGCCGGCGATGCTGATGGCCGCCGGGCTCGAGGTGCCGAAGCACGTCTTCGCGCACGGCTGGCTGCTCGTCGGCGGCGAGAAGATGTCGAAGTCGAAGCTCACCGGAATCGCGCCGAACGAGATCACGGACACCTTCGGCTCCGATGCGTTCCGCTACTACTTCATGCGCGCGATCTCGTTCGGCCACGACGGTTCGTTCAGCTGGGAGGACCTCGCGGCGCGCTACCAGGCCGAGCTCGCGAACGGCTTCGGCAACCTCGCGAGCCGGGTGCTCGCGATGAACGCGAAGTACTTCGGATCGCAGGTGCCCGAGGCGGGCGACGAGTCCGACGCTGATGCGGCGATCCGCGAGCTGGCGGCCTCTGCGGCGGCGCGGGCCGACGCGCACATCGAGGCGTTCGCGATCCACGAGGCGATCGCGGCGATCTGGGAGCTCGTCGATGCCCTGAACGGGTACATCACGGAGCAGGAGCCGTGGGCGCTCGCGAAGGACCCCGAGCAGCGGCCGCGGCTCGGCACGGTGCTCTACACCGCGACGGAGGGGCTGCGCGTGCTCGCGGAGCTGCTCGCCCCCGTCGTGCCCGTCGCCACGGGCAAGCTGTGGGCCGCGCTCGGCGCGGAGGCGACGCTCGGCGCGCTCGACGAGCAGCCGATCCGCGACGCGGCCGTCTGGGGCAAGCTCGCGCCGGGCACCGAGCAGCAGGCGCTCGCCGTGCTCTTCCCCCGGATCGAGACCGACGAGACGAGCAAGTGAGCGGGGCCGCGCCGGAGGTGCCCGCCGGAGGACTGCGCAAGCGCGCCGGGTCCTCGGGGCGCGATCTCTCGCGCCCCGAGGCGCCCGAACCGCTTCCGCATCCCCTCTACGACAATCACACCCATCTCGAGTTCGAGGACGGTGTGGATCAGCTCGACCCCCTCGATTCGCTCGCGCGAGCCGAGGCGGTCGGGGTGCGCGGCGTCGTGCAGGTGGGCACCGACCTCGAGACGAGCCGGTGGAGTGCGCAGCTGGCGGCCAGCGACCCGCGTGTGCTCGCCGCGGTTGCGCTGCACCCGAATGAGGCGCCGCTCGTGGCCGAGCAGGGGCTGCTGCACGAGCAGCTCTCGGAGATCGCGCGGCTCGCGGCGCAACCCCGCGTCCGCGCCATCGGGGAGACCGGGCTCGACTTCTTCCGCACCGGCGAGGAGGGCCGCGGAGCTCAGATCGAATCGTTCGAGGCGCACATCGAGATCGCCAAGGCGCACGGCATCGCGCTGCAGATCCACGACCGCGACGCGCACGACGAGGTGGTGTCGACGCTGCTGCGCGTCGGCGCGCCCGAGCGCACCGTGTTCCACTGCTTCTCGGGGGACGTCAGGCTCGCGAAGATCTGCAACGAGCGCGGCTGGTACCTGTCGGTGGCGGGGCCGTCGACGTTCAAGAACGCTCCGAAGCTGCGCGAGGCGATCGCGATCGCGAAGCCCGAGCTGCTGCTCGTGGAGACCGACGCTCCGTTCCTCACCCCCGAGCCCTTCCGGGGCCGCCCGAACGCGCCCTACCTGATGCCGTACACGGTGCGGCGCCTCGCCGACACGCTGGGTCGCCCGCTCGACGAGGTGTGTGCGCTGCTCGGGGCGAACACCGAGCGCGTCTACGGGTCGTGGGAGCCCGAGCCGGAAGCGGTCGACGCGTGAACGACGCGGCTCGCGAGACGAGCGCGCTGCTCGGGCCCGCGCAGGTGCGCGAGCTCGCCGAACGGCTCGGCGTCTCGCCGACGAAGAAGCTCGGGCAGAACTTCGTGATCGACCCGAACACCGTGCGCAAGATCGTGCGCCTCGCCGATGTGCGCCGCGGCGAATGCGTCGTCGAGGTCGGCCCGGGTCTGGGGTCGCTGACCCTCGGCCTCACCGAGGCGGGAGCCGCCGTCACCGCGGTCGAGATCGACCACCGCCTCGCCGCCGAGCTTCCCGCCACGGTCGCCGCGCTGCAGCCCGACGTCTTCGCAGACGCGGGCAGCCCGCGCCTGCGCGTGGTGCGCAGCGACGCGCTCGAGGTGACCGGCGACGACTTCACGGCGGGCGGTGCGCCGACGCTGCTCGTCGCGAACCTTCCCTACAACGTCTCGGTGCCGATCCTCATGCACCTGCTCGAGCTGCTCCGCGAGCTGCGGGGAGGCCTCGTGATGGTGCAGGCGGAGGTGGGCCACCGCATCGCCGCGCGGTCGGGGTCGAAGGAGTACGGCTCGCCGAGCGCGAAGGCGGCCTGGTACGGCCGGTGGAGCATCGCGGGCACCGTCAGCCGCAAGATCTTCTGGCCCGTGCCCGGCGTCGACTCGGTGCTGGTGCGCTACGAGCGGCGCGAGTCGCCGCTCGGCACCGAGCCGGAGCGACGCCTGACCTTCGATGTCGTGGGCGCGGCGTTCGCCCAGCGGCGGAAGATGCTGCGGCAGGCGCTGCAGCCGGTGCTCGGAGCGTTCGATCGCACGGTCGGCATCATCGCCGACGCCGGGGTGAACCCCGAGGCGCGGGCGGAGCAGCTGACGATCGACGAGTTCCTCGCGATCGCGCGCGCTGCGGCTCGGGTCACGGATCCCGCGGCGTAAGCCCGCGCGAGAGGGCGTGGAGCAGCTCGGTGAACCGCACGATGTCGCCGACCGTCCACCGGCCCATCGCGTCGCGCAGCTCGTGCTCCTTCTCGCCGCGGGTCACCGCGAGGCGGTGGGCGCCGAATTCGCTCAGGGAGATGCGCATCGAGCGGCCATCGCACGGGTCGGGGGAGCGGTCGATGAGCCCCCGCTCGTCGAGCTCGCGGATCGTACGGCTCATCTGGCCCTTGTCGGTCAGCAGGATCTCGGTGAGCTCGGAGAGCGTGGCGCTGCCGATCCGCGAGATCGTGGTGAGCACCTTGTACGCCCCGGGAAGCATGCCCGCGCTCACCTGCGATGCATTGGCCATCGCCGAGCGGCGGAACTGGGTGAAGATGTGCTCGAACTCCCGCTCGAGCGCTTCGAAGGCCCGGGATCGGGAGTCGCCGCCGGGCGACCCCGCCGGGCCGGCCGCTGCCGCCGGGCCGTCCGATCCCGCCGATCCCGCCGCCTCCGCGGGGAGTCCGGCGGGATCGGCGGACGGAGCGGGATCGACCGGACCCCGATCGGGCTGAGCAGGCACGTCGCTACCTCCTCGACGACCGATTCGGCTCTTCGTCGTCGATCACGGGGATGCCGCCCGTCGCGGTCAGCACGCCCATGCCCTCGGAGGTCGACACCGTCGCGAGATCGGCCTCCGCGGCCTGCGCGCGCTCGGTGTTCGTCATCTGCGTGAGGGGCGCGTTCGGGAGGAACACGATCGCGATGAGGCTGATCACGGCGAACGGCACGGCGATCAGGAACGAATGGGAGATGCCCTGCGCATACACGTCCTCGATGATCACGCGAACCGCCTCGGGCAGCTTCGAGACCTCGGGGAGCGCGCCCGACTGGAGCTGCTCCGCGACTGCGAGGCCCTCCTTGCCGAGCGACCGCAGGGCGGCGGTCATCTTCGCCGTGATGGACTCCGAGCCCATCAGGTCGGCGACCTTCGTCGCGAGTGCCGCGCCCATCACGGAGACGCCGATGGTGCCGCCCAGGCTGCGGAAGAACGTGACGCCCGAGCTGGAGACGCCGATCTGCGAGGGCTCCGTGGTGTTCTGCACGACGAGCACGAGGTTCTGCATGGTCATGCCGACGCCTGCGCCGAGCAGGAACATGTAGAGGGAGACGAGGGCGAAGTTGGTGTCGTAGTGGATGGTCGAGAGCATCGTCGACCCGGCGATGAGCAGCACGCCGCCGACGATCAGGTACGGCTTCCACTTGCCGTACTTCGTGATGAGGCCGCCCACGCCGATGGATGCGAGCAGCAGCCCGGCGATCATCGGGATCGTCATGATGCCGGCCTGGGTCGGGGTGGCGCCGCGCGAGAGCTGCATGTACTGGCTGAGGAACACCGAGGAGCCGAACATCGCGATGCCGGTCGCGATCGATGCGACGACCGCGAGCGTGAAGGTGCGGCTGCGGAACAGCGTCAGCGGGATGAGCGGCTCCTTCGACCGCAGCTCGACGATGATGAAGAGCACCGTGGCGACGATCGCGCCGCCGACCATGAGCACGGTGGTGAGGCTCCACCAGTCGTAGTCCTTGCCGGCGTTGGTGATCCAGATGAGCAGCAGCGAGACGGCGGCGGAGAGCAGCACGATGCCGAAGTAGTCGATGCTCGTCTGCTTCTTGGGGCGCTTCGGCAGGTGGAGCGTCTTCTGCACGATGAACAGGGCCGCCACGGCGAACGGGAGGGCGACGAAGAAGTTCCAGCGCCAGTTGATGGAGTCGGTGATGACGCCGCCGAGCAGGGGCCCGCCGACCGTCGAGAGCGCCATGACGGCGCCGAAGAGGCCCATGTAGCGGCCGCGCTCGCGCGGACTGATGATGTCGGCCATGATGACCTGGCTGAGGGCCGCGAGCCCGCCGGCGCCGACGCCCTGCACGGCGCGGAACGCGATCATGGTGCCGGGATCCTGTGAGAACCCGGCCGCAGCGGTTGCGAGCACGAACACGCCGATCGCGAGCTGGAAGAGCAGCTTGCGGTTGAAGAGGTCGGAGAGCTTGCCCCAGATCGGGGTCGAGATCGCGGTGGTGAGGAGGGTGGCCGTGACGACCCACGTGTACGCGGCCTGGTCGCCCTCGAGGTCGTGGATGATGACGGGCAGCGAGCTCGACACCACGGTCGAGGCCAGCATCGACACGAACATGCCGAGGAGGAGGCCCGAGAGCGCCTCGAGCACTTGGCGATGGGTCATCTTCGGGGGATGCGACGGAGCGGATGCGGAAAGGGACATGAACACCTGATTCTGTGGGCTGACGGGCGGCATCGGGCGCGGAGCGGGGCGCCGGATGCGGCAGAGGCGTCGGTTGATGCAAGTCAACTGTTGACGGAGATCAACTATAGCACTTGGTTGACGGGTGTCAACTAACGAACGCCTGTTGCGGATCCGTCGGATCGAGGGGATCGCTTGCGCTAGCGTAGGACCATGGGTAGGAGCCGAGGGGGCCCGGTCACGGTGCGCGCACCCGGGAAGATCAATGTGTTTTTCCGCGTCGGAGCGCTGCAATCCGACGGGTATCACGACGTCGCCTCGCTCTACCAGGCCGTCTCGCTGTTCGAAGAGGTCACCGCCGTCGACGCCGACGACTTCTCGATCCGATTCGTCGGCCCCGTCGACGCCTCGGCCCTGCCCCTCGACGACTCCAACCTCGCCATCGCGGCCGCGAAGCTGCTCGCCGAGCGCACCGGCTGCAGCCGAGGGGTGTCTCTGACCGTGCTCAAGCGCGTGCCCATCGCGGGCGGCATGGGCGGAGGCTCGGCCGACGCCGCCGCGACGCTCGTCGCCTGCGACGAGCTGTGGGGCACCGGGCTCGGCCGCGCCGGCCTGCTGCCGCTCGCCGCAGAGCTGGGCGCCGACGTGCCATTCGCGCTCGAAGGCGGCACCGCCGTCGGCACGGGCCGCGGGGACGAGCTCAGCCCCGCGCTCGCGCAGGGCGACTTCCACTGGGTGCTCGCGCTCTCCGACTCCGGCCTCAGCACCCCGGTGGTCTACCGCACGCTCGACGAGCACCGGGACCGTCACGCGAGCGCGCTCGGCCCGCAGCCCGACCTCGTGAAGGTGGAGACCGCCGTGCTGCAGGCGGTGCGCGTGGGCGACGCGGATTCGCTCGCCGACGCCATGCACAACGACCTCCAGGTCGCCGCCCTGAAACTCGCGCCCGAGCTGACCGAGATCCTCGAACTCGGGGAGTCGCGCGGCGCGCTCGCGGGAATCGTGTCGGGCTCCGGGCCCACCATCGCGTTCCTCGTGGGCACACCGCAGGAAGCGGCGGAGGTGCGCACGGTGCTCGGTCGGCGCGGCTTCCGCGCGCTGACCGTGTCGGGGCCCGTTCCGGGAGCGCGCGTCATCTGAGCGCCGACGCCCGCCGCCGCGCGTTTCGGGCGCGGCGGGAATACGGGCGGATCGCCCGACGCTGCACTGGGCGTGAGTGAAACGACGCCTGCGGACACCACGATCCGCGTCGACATCTGGTCGGACATCGCCTGCCCCTGGTGCTACCTCGGCAAGCACCGCTTCGAAGCCGGCGTGCGCGCCTTCCGCGAGCGCCACCCCGACGTCGCGGTCGAGACGCAGAGCCACAGCTTCGAGCTCGCCCCCGACACGCCGCTCGACTTCTCGGGGAGCGAGGTCGACTTCCTCGTGCGCCACAAGGGCATGCCGGCGGAGCAGGTCGAGCAGATGCTCGGGCAGATGACCGCACTCGGCGCCGCCGAGGGCGTCGAGTTCCGCTTCGACGAGGTGCGGCACGCGAATACGCAGCGCGCCCACCGCCTGCTGCACCTCGCCCGCGAGCGCGGTGTGCAGACGGAGGTGCTGGAGCGCCTGTTCCGCGCCTACTTCGCGGAGGGCGAGGATCTGTCGAGCGCCGACGCGCTCGCGCGGCTCGGCGCCGAGGCGGGTCTGGACTCGGCGGAGGCGCGGGCCGCGCTCGACGACGACGCCTACGGCGAAGCGGTGCAGCGCGACATCGTGCGCGCCCGGCAGCTCGGCATCAGCGGCGTCCCCTTCTTCCTGCTCGACGAGCAGTACGGCGTCTCGGGCGCGCAATCGGCCGACGCCTTCGAGAACGTGCTCGAGCAGGTGCTCGGGTTCCGCCGCGGCGACGCGCCGGCGAGCGCCGTCTAGACTCGACCCACGACGAAGGAGCACCCCATGACCGAGCAGAACCGAGCCGAGACCGCCGACAGCGCGCTGAGCAGCGGGAGCGCGACGAGCGCCGTCAGCGCCGATGCCGCGGCCGCCCCGACGGTCGCCGAGCCGACGGCCGCGTACGCGGGCCTCGACGGCGCCGCCTCCTTCGCCGACGCCGAATCGCGGGAGATCATGAACCTGCTCGGCGACGGCGGATCCTGCTGCGGCGGATCCTGCTGCGCGGCCTGAAGCGGCCCCTGCCCGTGCGATGAGCGGCAGCGCCTGAAGCGCGGGCGGGCCGTGCGCCCGCGCCGGTGAGACATTCGGCCTCGGTGAGACCGGATCGGGGGAGCACGTCTCACGCACGCCGAATCTCCGACGCACCGCGCCGGGCCGAGTACGCTTGAGGGGATATGGCGCATCTACTGGGAGCCGAGGCCCTGCACCTCGAAGTACCGACCAAGACCGTGTTCGACTCGGTGACGCTCGGCGTCGGCGAGGGCGATCGGATCGGCATCGTCGGCCGCAACGGCGACGGCAAGTCGAGTCTGCTGATGATGCTCGCCGGGCGACGCGAACCCGACGCGGGCAAGGTGACGATGCGCGGCGGAACGACGATCGGAGTGCTCGACCAGGCGGACGCGTTCGACGCCGGCGCGACGGTCGGGCGCACCGTCGTCGGCGACCGCGAGGAGTACGAGTGGGCCGGCGACCCGCAGGCGCGCGAGGTGATCGCGGGCCTGGTCTCCGATCTCGACTGGGACGCGCCGCTCGACGCCCTCTCCGGCGGGCAGCGCCGCCGCGTCGCGCTCGCCCGGCTGCTCGTGCAGCAGTACGACATCCTCTTCCTCGACGAGCCCACGAACCACCTCGACGTCGAGGGCATCGCCTGGCTCGCCGACCACCTGAAGCGGCGCTGGCCCCGCGGGCAGGGCGCGCTGCTCGTCGTCACCCACGACCGGTGGTTCCTCGACGAGGTGTGCAACACGACGTGGGAGGTGCACGACCGCATCGTCGAGCCGTTCGAGGGCGGGTACGCCGCCTACATCCTGCAGCGCGTCGAGCGCGACCGTCAGGCGGCGACCATCGAGCAGAAGCGGCAGAACCTTGCCCGCAAGGAGCTCGCCTGGCTGCGTCGCGGCGCGCCGGCGCGAACGTCGAAGCCGAAGTTCCGCATCGACGCGGCGAACGAGCTGATCGCCGACGTGCCCGAGATCCGGGATCGCGTGTCGCTGCAGTCCATGGCCGTCGCGCGCCTCGGCAAAGAGGTGGTGAACCTCGTCGAAGCGGGGGTCGCGTACGACGGCAGGGTGATCCTCGACGGCGTCGACTGGCTGCTCGCGCCGGGCGAGCGCACGGGCATCCTGGGCGTGAACGGGGCGGGCAAGTCGACGCTCCTGGGCCTCATCTCGGGTGCGGTCGAGCCCACCTCGGGTCGGGTGAAGCGCGGCAAGACGGTGCAGGTCGCCACGCTCACGCAGCGCCTCGACGAGCTCGAGGAGCACCTGCAGGATCCGGTGCGCACGGTGATCGCCGGCCTGCGCACGAGTTTCACGGTCGGCAGCGGATCGAAGGCGCAGGAGCTCACGCCCGGGCAGCTGCTCGAGCGCATGGGGTTCACGAGCGCGCAGCTGTCGACGCCCGTGAAAGATCTCTCGGGCGGCCAGAAGCGCCGGCTGCAGCTGCTGCTGATCCTGCTCGACCAGCCGAACGTGCTGATCCTCGACGAGCCGACCAACGACCTCGACACCGACATGCTGGCCGCGATGGAGGACCTGCTCGACTCGTGGCCGGGCACGCTCATCGTGGTGTCGCACGACCGGTACTTCCTGGAGCGCGTCACCGATCAGCAGTACGCGATCCTCGGCCGCCGCCTGCGGCATCTGCCGGGCGGGGTCGATCAGTACCTCGAGCTGCGCGCCGCCGAGGAATCGGGCGCTCCCGCCGTGCCGGCTCCGGCGCCTGCGACCTCCGCGGGCGGGGCGACCACCGCGGGCGGGGCGTCTGCCGGGGGCGGTGCGGATCACGGGTCGGCCGGGCGCTCGTCCGCGCTGAGCGGCGCCGAGCGGCGCGCGACCGAGAAGGAGCTCGCAGCCGTCGAGCGCAAGATGGAGCGCCTCCAGCGCGATGCCGAGCAGGCGCGCACGGGCCTCGCATCCAAGGATCAGAGCGACTACACCGCGCTGAACGCGGAGATGACCAAGATCACCGCGCTCGAGGACGAGGTCGCGGCGCTCGAGGAGCGCTGGCTGGAGCTCTCCGCCGAGTTGGAGTAGCACCGGGCGCCGCGTGCCGCACAATGGAAAGATGCACGATCCGCGCTGGCTCCAGCTCATCGAACGCGTGCGCGCGGGTACACCGCGGCTCCTCGACGACTTCCTCGCCGAACTGCGCACGCACGACGGCTATGTGGGCGACGCGGTGGCCGCCGAAGACATCGAGCGCACGGCGCGCGGTGCCTTCGCTCTCTTCGCAGCGCGTCTCGCGGGTGACGCCGGCGCGGAGGAGCCGTCGGCGTTCGCGGAGGCCCTGGGCCGGCGCAGGGCGCGCCAGGGGGTGCGCGTCGAGCGCTTCATGGAGGCCGTGCGCATCAACTTCCGGGTGCTGTGGCGCGGTCTCGAGCGCGCCGCCCGCCCCGACCTGACCGATGCGCTGCTCGCGCACGGCGAGCAGGTGCTCGACGTCGTCGAGCGCTACGCGACCGAGGTGCAGCGGGCCTTCCTCGCGGAGTCCGCATCGATGGCGCAGCAGCATCGCACGGCGAAGGAGCGCGCCCGCTCCCGGCTCTTCTCCGGTCAGGCGGAGGGCGAGGAGCTCGCCGCGATCGCCGAGATGCTGCGGCTCGGCCCCGATGCCGAGTACGAGATGCTCGCGACCGCCCACGACGTGGAGCGCCTCGTGAGCGAGGTGGTGAGCTCGGGCGGGCAGTACTTCGACGACGGCGACACGACGATGCTGCTGCGGCCGCGGCGCGGCCCCGTCGACTGGGTCGACGCCGACGACCGGCTCTCGGGCGGGTACGTGTCGCGCGTGCCGGGGCTCGCACTCGTGGGGCGGGCCGCGGCGCTCGCCGTCGATCTCGCGGAGCGCGCCGCCGCGGGCTCGGTCTGCCGGCTGCGCGACGGGTTCGCCTCGATCGCGCGCGAGACGATGCTCGAACGCGTCGACGGCTTCGCGCACGAGCTCGTCGGGGCGTTCGAGGCCGCGCCCGCGGGCGAGCGCGAGCGTCTCGCCGTCACGGTGCGCACCTTCATCAGGACGGGATCGATGCAGCGCACGGCGGAGGAGCTCTTCTTCCACCGCAACACCGTGCTCAAGCGGCTGCGGGCGTTCGAAGATCTGAGCGGGCTCGACGTGACCGTGCCGCGCGACGCGGCGATCGCGATGGTGATGCTCGACCTGTGACCGGCCGGCGAGTGTCCGATTGCACACGGAGCGGCGGCAAGCGGGGGCGATCCGACACGGATCGCGGCGCGCCCCCGCCCTAGCCTCGAAGGCATGCGGGATCACCCGCGCCCGGCCGCCTCGGCGCCGCCGGGTGAGCACACGGAATCGGAGGCACCCATGATCTCGGACACGCAGGCGCAGCGCATTCTCGACGCCGTCGACGTGGCATTCGACGAGCAGCTGCGCGCGACGGCGGACCTCGTCGCCGCGCCGTCGCTGCGCGCGGACGAGGAGACCGCGCAGGATCTCGTCGAGGCGCGCATGGCGGCGCTCGGCCTGGAGATCGATCGGTGGACGATCGGGTCGCCCGAGCTCGAGGCGCACCCGGGCTACGGCCCGTCAACGGTCGACTACTCGCGGATGACCAATGTGGTCGGCACCTTCACCCCGGAGCGCGTGGAGGGCCGGTCGCTCATTCTGAACGGGCACATCGACGTCGTGCCCGAGGGGCCCGAGACGCAGTGGTCGCGCTCCCCGTGGGACGCCGAGGTGCGGGACGGCTGGATGTACGGCCGCGGCGCGGGCGACATGAAGGCGGGCCTCGTCGCGAACCTGTTCGCCTTCGACGCGCTGCGCCGCGCGGGCCTCGCGCCGACCGCTCGGGTGCACCTGCAGTCGGTGGTCGAGGAGGAGTGCACGGGCAACGGGTCGCTCGCGGCGCTGCTGCGCGGCTACGAGGCCGAGGCCGTCATCATCTCGGAGCCCGAGGAGGACGCGCTCGTGCGGGCGAACGTCGGGGTGCTGTGGTGCACGATCCGCGTGAGCGGGGAGCCCACGCATCCGCGCGAGATGGCGAGCGGCTTCAACGCGATCGATGCGGCCTACGCGGTGATCGGCGCGCTGCGGGGTCTGGAGCGGGAGTGGAACGCGGAGCGGGATCGCCACCGCTTCTTCGAGGATCTGGATCACCCCATCAACTTCAACATCGGCGGGATCTCGGGCGGCGACTGGCCGTCGAGCGTGCCTGCGTGGTGCGAGCTGCGGCTGCGCGTGGCGCTCTACCCCGGCATGACCGCCGCCGAGGCGCACGCGGCCGTCGAGGACTGCGTGCGAGCGGCGGCGTCGGGTTCGGCGGAGCGGCGCCCGTTCGACGTGCGGGTCACCCCCGACGGGTTCTACGCGGAGGGCTACGTGCTCGAACCCGGCGGCGAGGCCGAGGCGGTGCTCGAGCGCACGCATCGCGCCGCGTTCGGGCGCGATCTCACGAGCTTCACCACGCCCGGCTACCTCGACGGCCGCGTCTTCGTGAACTACGGCAACACGCCCACGCTCGTCTACGGCCCGGTCTCCGAGAACATCCACGGATTCGACGAGCGCGTGAGCGTCGAGTCGGTGCGGCGCTGCACGCAGTCGATGGCGCTCTTCATCGCCGAGTGGTGCGGCGTGACCGAGATCGGGTGAACCGCGGGGGCGGGTGTCGGCGGCACTCGGTAGCCTGGGGTGAACGCATGCGCGAGCCGCGAGCAGGCGGGCGCGCCCCCGAGACCCCGCGAAAGGAACCCACATGCCCTACCGAGTGCAAGGCGTCGTCGTTCGAGAGCAGAACGCCCCGGTCTCCATCGAGACGGTGATCGTACCCGACCCGGGCCCGGGGGAGGCGGTCGTCGACATCCTGACGAGCGGCGTGTGCCACACCGATCTGCACTACAAGCTCGGCGGCATCAGCGACGAGTTCCCCTTCCTGCTGGGTCATGAGGCCACGGGCCGCGTGGCGGCGGTGGGCGAGGGCGTCACCGAGGTCGCCGTGGGCGACCGCGTGATCCTGAACTGGCGCGCCGTCTGCGGGCAGTGCCGCGCCTGCGCCAAGGGCCAGCCGCAGTACTGCTTCGACACCCACAACGCGCGGCAGAAGATGACGCTGGAGGACGGCACGGAGCTGTCGCCGGCGCTCGGCATCGGCGCGTTCATCGAGAAGACGCTCGTCGCCGCCGGCCAGTGCACGAAGATCGACGAGGAATCGGACGCGGCCGCCGTCGGCCTGCTCGGCTGCGGGGTGATGGCGGGCATCGGCGCCGCGATCAACACCGGAGGCGTGCAGCGCGGCGAGTCGGTCGCGGTGATCGGCTGCGGCGGTGTCGGCACCGCCGCCATCGCGGGAGCGCAGCTGGCGGGGGCGACCACGATCATCGCGGTCGACATCGACGACGCGAAGCTCGAGCAGGCGAAGCGCTTCGGGGCCACGCACACGGTGAACTCGCGCTCAGACGATCCGGTCGAGGCGATTCGCGCGCTCACCGACGGCTTCGGAGCCGACGTGGTGATCGACGCGGTCGGCCGTCCCGAGACCTACACGCAGGCCTTCTACGCGCGCGACCTCGCGGGCCGCGTCGTGCTCGTCGGCGTGCCCACGCCCGAGATGCAGCTCCAGCTGCCGCTGCTCGACGTGTTCGGGCGGGGCGGATCGCTGAAGTCGTCGTGGTACGGCGACTGCCTGCCGAGCCGCGACTTCTCGATGCTCATCGACCAGTACCGGCTCGGCCGCCTCGATCTCGACGGCTTCGTCACGGAGCGCATCGGGCTGGGCGACGTGGAGGCCGCGTTCGACCGCATGCACGAGGGCACCGTGCTCCGCTCGGTGGTGGTGCTCTGATGGCCGCGCGCATCGAGCGCCTCGTCACGAGCGGCACGTTCTCGCTCGACGGCGGCACATGGGAGGTCGACAACAACGTGTGGATCGTCGGCGACGACGACGAGGTGATCGTCATCGATCCCGCGCACAGCGCCGCCGAGGTGTCGGAGGCCGTCGGCGGCCGGCGCACCGTCGCGATTCTGCTCACCCACGGGCACGACGATCACATTCGAGCCGCGCGCGAGACCGCCGAGCGTCTGGGAGCGCCGCTCCACCTGCACCCGGCGGACGCGATGCTCTGGGAGACCGTGCACGAGACCGCTCCCGACGCGGAGATCGCGGAGGGCGACGCGTTCTCCGTCGCCGGCGTGGAGCTGACGGCGCTGCACACGCCGGGGCACTCGCCCGGATCGACCTCGTTCTCGGCGCCCGGCCTCGGCGCGGTCTTCACCGGCGACACCCTCTTCCAGGGCGGCCCCGGCGCCACCGGCCGCTCGTTCAGCGACTTCCCGCTCATCATCGAGTCCATCCGGGGCAAGCTGCTGACGCTGCCCGCGGAGACGGTCGTGTACACGGGCCACGGCGACACGACGACCATCGGCGACGAGGCGCCGCACCTCGAGGAGTGGATCGCTCGGGGGCACTAGCACGCGGTGCGTGACGGGGTGTGACGCACACCGTCGCGCGCTGCGCGCCCGGTGTGGTGGACTCTCGACATGAGCATTCCCCGCCTCCTCGACCACATCGTCATCGCCGGCCCCGACCTGCCCGAACTCGTGGACTGGTTCGCCCGGCGCACCGGCGTCACCGCAGCCCCGGGCGGCGCGCACCCGACCGGAACCGCGAATGCGCTCGTCGCCCTCACCGTGGCCGGCGCGCGGGGTCCGCAGTACATCGAGCTGATCGGGCCGGATCCGGATCGCGACGACGCGGCGCTCCCCACCACGTTCGGCATCGACGCGCTCGACGGCCCCAGCGTGCAGGCGTACGCGGTGCACCCCGTCGACATCGACGCCGTCGTCGCTCGGGCCCGCGCGCACGGATTCGATCCCGGTGACGTCTGGGGGCTGTCGCGGCGCACCCCGGCCGGGGACCTCCTCGAGTGGCGGCTGACCGGGGCGGCCGCGGATCGCCTCGACGTGCCGTTCCTGATCGACTGGGGCACGACGCCTCAGCCGGGCACCGGTGACCTGCCCGTCATCGAGCTCGTCTCGTTCGTGCGCGAGGAGACCGACCCCGCGGCGCTGCAGCACGCGCTCGACGCACTCGGCCTCGGCGACGGGGCGGCCGGCCTCGTCGCGGGGCCGCGAGCCCGCTATCGCCTGGCACTGCGCCGCGCCGACGGCGGCGTCGTCGAGTTCTGAGGGGCGAAGCGGTGACCGACTTCCACGACGTCTACCTCGACTACCAGCTACGAGCGCGGACCCCGCCGGAACCTCCGGCCGACGGGCCCTCGCGCTTCGACGGTGCGGGGGAGGAGGCCCGCGCGCGGCTCTCGCGGTCGGTGCACGCCCTGCAGCCCGAACTCGAGGCGCTGGCGGCCCGGCTCTTCGCGGCGCCCGAGATCGGGTTCGCCGAGCACCGCTCGGTGCGAGCCGTCGCCGACGTGCTGCAGGAGCACGGCATCGACGCCGAGGTGGGCGTCCACGGCCTCGATACGGCGCTCCGGGCCAGTATCGGCACGGGAGCGGGGCCGCACTTCGCGATCCTCGCCGAGTACGATGCGCTGCCCGGCATCGGGCACGCGTGCGGCCACAACCTCATCGCCGCCATCGCCGTCGGCGCGTTCCTCGGCGCAGCGCCGATCGTGCGCGACCTCGGCGGCACGCTCACGCTGCTCGGCACGCCGGCGGAGGAGAACGGCGGCGGCAAGGAGCTTCTGCTGCGCGCCGGCGTGTTCGACGAGGTGCACGCGGCCGCGATGGTGCACCCGGCGGCGGGATCGCGCGTCTCCCCGATCTGGGGGGAGCGCACCACCGGGGTGCGCCGGGTGGCCGTGACCTACCGGGGGCGCGCTGCGCACGCCGCCGGCGAGCCCTGGCTCGGCGTCAACGCGCTCGACGCGGTCGTCACCGCCTACCAGTCGGTGGCGCAGCTGCGCCAGCACATCCTCCCGATCGACCGGGTGCACGGGATCATCACGGACGGCGGCGCCGCGCCCAACATCGTGCCCGAGCGGGCGGCGGCGCTCTTCTACGTGCGATCAGGCGAGATCGATACCCTCCGGGTGCTCACCGAGCGCGTCGTCGATGCGCTGGAGGGCGCTGCGCGAGCGACCGGCACGACCGCCGAGATCGAGGTGGACCCGGTGCCGCCGTACCTGCCGCTCGAGCCGAACGTCGAACTCATGCGCTGCTGGGCCGGTGCGCTCGGCGACCGCGGGCGGGCGACCCCGCCGCCGCCGGCCGTGCCCGCGCAGGCCGGCCCCTCCACCGACATGGGGAACGTGACGCAGTTCATCCCCGCGATCCATCCGTCGATCGGCCTGGGCGGGCCCGACGACGTGCACCCGCACCACGCCGCCTTCGCCGAGTGGACGGTGCAGCCGGCGGCGTTCGCGGCGATGGGCGATGCGGCGGCCGCCCTCGGCGCGGTGGCCGTCGACTATCTCGCCGACGCCGAGCTGCGCGCCGCGGTCGACGCCGAGTTCGCGGCGCGCGGCGGGCGGTACCGCTGGGAGGGATGAGGCGCGGCTCAGCGGCGCAGGCGCTGCGCGACCTCGTCGAGCACGCGATCGGGGGATCCGGCGGCGTCGTAGACTGCGACGAGTACGCGGGTCTCCTCCTGCGGGCCGTCGCCGCCGTCGAGCCAGCGCCGGTACAGGCCCGTCAGATCGCGCAGATCGCGGGTCAGCGCCGACGCGGCATCGTCGACGCGCCCCCGCAGCCAGGCCCGCAGCGCCGCATTGTGGGCGGCGACGAGCGATGCGCCGAGGGTGGACGCGACCCAGGCCGGCGTTCCCGTCTGCTGCACCGCTCGGATGTAGCGCGTGAACACCCGCTCGTAGCGGTGCGTGATCACGAGTTCGCGATCGCGGAGCGCGGGCGTGACGCGCATGAGTTCGAAGCGCAGGCGCGCCGCCTCCGGGTCTCTGAGGAGCAGGCGCAGCACGTCGGTGGTCGCGCTCACGAGCGCCTCCGCCGGCGCGAGGGGAGTGCCGTCGAGCGCGGCCTCCAGCCGGGCGAGCGCGAGGTCGTGATCCGCGAAGACGACGTCGTCCTTGCTGCCGAACCTGCGGAAGAACGTGCTGCGGCTCATCCCGACCGCCGCTGCGAGGGCCTCGGCGGTGGTCGCCTCGTAGCCGCGCTCCGCGAGATGGCGGATCGCGGCGGTCGAGCTCTCGGGCGGGGGTGCGGAGGCGCGCGCTGACATGCACCGAAACTAGCACAGCACCCACGAATTGGGACGCGGTTCCACCGCTCCCGGCGAGTCAGCGAGCCGCACGGCGACACGGGCGCGCCGTGGATCGCTTGACGTGACACCGCGTGTCAGGCATGCTCGGTGCAGATGCGGCGGCGCGGGCCCGCCGCGGGGAGGAACCGATGTCGAGGTCCAAGATCGTCAGCCAGGGAACCGCCGAGCCCGAGTACGCGCTCTGGGAGCCGCTGGACCCCGATGTGGCCGGAGTCTTCCGGGGCGTTTCCCGCGAGGATCTCGCCTACCGCGACCGCGCCCGATCCTTCGTGCAGGAGGAGGTGCGCCCGGTGATCGCGGGGATCTGGGATCGCGCCGAGTACCCGCTCGAACTCGCCCGCCGCCTCGGCGAACTCGACCTGCTGCGCGACGGCATCGACGTGCCGGGGTTCCCCGAGCAGAGCCTGCTGGCCGCCAGCCTCACGATGATGGAGCTCGCGCGCGGCGACGGATCGATCGCCACGATCGTCGGCGTGCAGGGCGGCCTCGCGCTGCGCTCGATCGCCCTCTGCGGCTCCGCAGCGCAGCACGAGCGGTGGTTCGAGCCGCTGGCGCGCGGCACCGAGCTCGGCGCGTTCGCACTCACCGAGCCGACGCACGGATCCGACTCCGTGAGCCTCGAGACGAGCGCCGTGCGCGACGGCGACGAGTACGTGATCAGCGGTCACAAGAAGTGGATCGGGTCGGGCAGCGTCGGCGAGGTCTCGGTGGTCTGGGCCCGCGGCGACGACGGCCAGGTGCAGGGGTTCCTCGTGCCGCAGAGCGCGGAGGGCTACCGGGCGACGACGATCGAGGGCAAGGTCTCGCTGCGGGCCATCTGGCAGGCGCACATCGAGCTCGACGGCGTGCGCGTCCCCGCGAGCGCGCGCATGCCGGGGGCCAACAGCTTCGCAGACACGGCCCGGGTGCTGCAGGCGACCCGGCTCGGCGTCGCGTGGTCGGCGCTCGGGCACGCGATCGCCGTGTACGAGTCCGCCGTGCACTACGCGCGTCAGCGAGTGCAGTTCGGGCGCCCGCTCGCGGCGTCGCAGATCGTGCAGGCGCGTCTCGCCGAGATGCTGAGCGCGCTCACCTCGCTGCAGACGCTGCTCATGCAGCTCACGCGGGCCGAGGAGCGCGGGGAGCTCTCGGGGCCGGGCGCCTCCCTCGGCAAGTACACCGCGACGCGCACCGCGCGCGATCTCGCCCGCAACGCGCGCGACCTGCTCGGCGGCAACGGCATCCTGCTCGAGAACCGAGTGGCGCGGCACTTCGCCGACATCGAGGCCCTGCACACCTACGAGGGCACGGAGACCGTTCAGGCGCTCATCATCGGTCGCGACATCACCGGGCTCTCAGCGTTCGCGTGACCCCCGGGGCTCACGGCTCAGGCGCCTGAGGGCTCCGCGTCCGTGCCGAGGGCCCCCGACTCGAGCGCGAGCCAGAGGAGCGCGCGATCGGTCGGGGCGTCGACTCGCACATCGAGATCCCGCTCGGCGGCGTCGAGGCGGCTGCGCAGCGTCTGGCGGTGCACGCCCAGCCGGCCCGCGGCGCGCTCGATCGCCCCGTTGACCGCGAGATAGGCGCGCAGGGCGGCGCGCGCGCGCTCCGCGCGGCCCGGATCGAGCAGATCGAGGCGCCGCCGCCATTCGGCGAACACCGGTGCGGGTTGCGCGGCGTCGATCGCCGCGCCCCAGGCCTCGCGCCGGGTCAGGTCATCGTACGAGAGCGTGACGGCTCCGCGATCGCGCGTGCCGCGGTGGGCGCGCGCCGCCTCCGTTCGCAGCCGGGGGAGGGCTCCCGCCGGCCCGGTGCGGCTGATGCCGGCGCGCCAGCTCGCGAGGTTGCCGGTCTCGTTCCCGAGGAACCGCTCCACGACGGGCTGCACATCCCGCTGATCGGCCCCCGCGAGCACGACGACGAACTCCGAGCCGAACGTGCAGAGCAGCGGCACCACGGTGAGCTCGGCGCCGCTCCAGGCGTTCGCGAGGTGGGCCTTGAGCAGCAGACCCGCAGCGGGATCCTTCGCGCTGCGCACCTCCGGGTCGGGAGAGGGGGCGAGATGCACGACGGTGCACCGGGGGCTCGACCCGAGCAGGAGCTCGAACAGTCGGGCCTCGTCGTCGAGTCGCCCGGAGAGGGCGTCGGCGAGCACCCGCTCGCGAAACGAGACCGCCATGAGCTCACCGGCTTCAGTATCGCGCTCGCCGCCGATGAACAGCGCGATCGACCCGATCATGCCCTGCTCCAGCGGCGTGTAGCGTCGCATCCGGGTCACCGCGATCGGCCCGCCGGCGGTGCTGGCGATGTGCACGAACCGGGAGCCCAGGGAGACGCTCGACGACCGCCGGCCCGAGGCGGCGTGCCGGGAGAGCTCGCCCGCGATGGCGTCGAGTTCGCCCTCGCCGAGGCCCGTTCCGACGGCGACCGGTTCGCCGCTGCGGTCGTGTCGCACGACGGCCGCGTCGAGTTCGGCGGCGAGCGTCTCGAGCGCTTCGGCGTCGAGCGCCTCGCCCGTCGTCGCGGCGAGGCGCTGCTGCACGTCGAGGAGGCGCTGCACCTGGCTCAGCTGCGACTCGGCGATGCGGGCGGAGACGTGCTCGGCGATGGCGATGTACGGGATGTCGAGCGGGACCCGGAGCAGCGGCACCCCGTGCGCTGCGGCCGCGACGAGCCAGGCATCGGGGATCTCCTGCACGGTGAGCCCCACCCCGAACCCGACGCCGGCGACGCCGTGGTCGCGCAGCCGGCGGAACAGCTCGTCGAGCGATTCCGGGGTGCGTTCGACGAGGCCGGTCGTCAGCAGCAGCACGCCGCGGGTGAGCCAGGGGCTCGGATCGGTGACCTCGGCGACGTGCACCCAGGTGACGGCTCGGCTCAGCCATTCGTGGCCGACGACGCAGGTGAGATCGAGCTCGCGCGCGGAGACGAGATCGGCGAGCGTCGGGTGGGGAGCCGGGCGGCGAGCGGGCATGGGTCCTCCTGCGCCGGGGCGCCGGCACTCGCGAATCACTGTCAGGGTGAGTTTACCTGCCGATATTCGCGCTGAGCGCGATTGCGTCCGGTTCTCCCGGCCACGATGCTGGAACCTCACCGATTCGCGACAGCCGGGAGGGATCATGGCGGACGCAGCACGCTCATTCGAGATCATCGGAGCACCGTTCGACGGTGCGGCGACGCTCGGCTACCCGGGCTCCAGGTACGCGCCCGACCGCATCCGGCAGCAGCTCGGCTGGATCACGCAGCGCGTCGAGGCGGGAGCGGTGTTCTCGCTCGAGACCGGCGCGCTCCACGACGCGCCGAGGATCATCGACGGCGGCGACGCGCACGTCGTGGGGCACGATCTCCAGGCCACCCTCGCGCACACGAGTGCGCGCGTCTCGGAGAGCGTGCGATCGGGCAACGTGCCGATCCTCCTCGGCGGCGACGACTGCTTCCTCTTCGCCGGCACGAAGGGGCTCCACGACGCCACCGATGGCACGGTCGGGGTGATCCACTTCGACGCGCACCTCGACGTGATGGATCGCAACGAGCAGCAGGGCACCCACAGCCAGTCGAGCGGTATGCGCCGGTCGCTCGAACTCGAGCGGGCGCGCACCGAGCACAGCATCCAGGTGGGGCTGCGCCACTTCAACTTCCCGTCATCGCACGACTACCTGCAGCGGTCGGGCCTGGCGCGCATCACCGCGACGGAGTTCGACGCGATCGGCACCGCCGCGGCCGTGGAGCGCATCCTCGCGCGCACCGACGGCGCCGATCACGTCCACCTCAGCTTCGACATCGACGCGATCGACCCGGCGCACGCCCCCGGAGCGGGCGCGCTCGAACCGGGAGGACTCACGTCGCGGCAGGCGATCGACACGATCATGGCGCTCGCGCCCCACTGCGACTCCTTCGCCGTGACCGAGGTCAACCCGATGACGGACCACCAGGACATGACGGCGACGCTCGCCGCATATCTCTGCTACTACTTCGCGGTCTTCGGGCGACGTCGCGCCGAGGGCTGAACACCCCGGGCGTTCGACGACGCGCGCCCGGTACCGCACGACGAACACAGGAGTGAGACGATGACGGAAGATCAGCAGCCGAGGGCTGCCGCGCTCGACACCGGCGCGGTGAACATCGTGCGCAAGCGCGAACTGGGCCGAGCGGTGCGCGGCACGTTCGTGGGCAATGTCATGGAGTGGTACGACGTGGGCGTCTTCGGCTACCTCGTCGTCACGCTCGGCCCGGTGTTCCTGCCCGAGGCGAACCCCGCCACGCAGGTCATCTTCATGCTGGGCACGTTCGCGAGCACCTATCTCTTCAGGCCGCTCGGCGGGCTCTTCTTCGGCTGGCTCGGCGACAAGATCGGGCGCAAGCGGGTCCTGTTCCTCACCCTCACCATGGTCGCGCTCGCCACCTTCCTCATCGGGCTCCTGCCGGGGTATGCGACCATCGGCATCGCGGCGGCGGTGCTGCTCATCCTGCTGAAGATCGTGCAGGGCTTCTCCGCCGGCGGGGAGTTCACCAGCGCGGTGACCTTCATCAGCGAGTCGGCTCCGGATCGCAAGCGCGGCTTCTACGCCGCCTTCCTCGACGCGGGGAGCTATCTCGGGTTCGTGCTCGGCGCGGCGATCGTCACGGTGCTGCAGATCGGCTTCGGTCAGCAGGCGATGGTCGACGGCCTCTGGCGCATCCCTTTCCTCATCGCCGGGCCGCTCGGGTTCGTCGCGATCTACCTCCGCATGCGCGTCGAGGAGTCGCCGCATTTCGCGGCGCTGCTCGCCGAGGAGGCGTCGCAGGGGCGCGTCGGCGGGGGCCCGCGCCCCACGCTGCGGGTGAACCCCCTGCGCGTGTTCGCCGCGAACTGGAAGCCCATGCTGCTGGTCGTGCTGCTCGTCGCCGCGGCGAACTCCGCGGGCTACGCCTTCACGTCGTACATGCCGACGTACCTCTCGACGGTGCTCGAGCACGACGCGGTGCAGGGCAACCTCTTCTCGCTGCCGCTGATGCTGCTCATGGCCGTCTGCATGCCGCTCGTCGGCATGCTCTCCGACCGTGTGGGGCGCAAGCCGATGCTGTTCGCGGCGTCCATCTGGGTCATCGTGCTCAGCGTGCCCGCGTTCCGCCTCATCGGCGGCGCGCAGCCGTTCGGCATCGTGTGCGGACTCGCGCTGATCGGGCTGCCGGTGGCCCTGTACATGGGCACGCTGGCGTCGACCTACCCCGCGCTCTTCACGACGCGCTCGCGCAATACGAGCCTCGGCGTCTCGTACAACGTGTCGATCGCGCTCTTCGGCGGCACCGCGCCGCTCGTCATCGATTCGCTGATCCGCCTGACGGGCGATCCGCTGGCCGCCGCGTACTACCTGATCGGCATGTCGGTCGTGGGGCTCGTCGCCGTGTGCTTCGTGCCCGAGAGCGCGGGCAGGCCGCTCGCGGGATCGGAGCCGAACGTGGAGACGGAGCTCGAGGCGCATCGCATCCACACCGCGGGCATCGCGATCGGCGACGCACGGTGACCGGAGCGCGGTGACGCGCGGTGACCGCAGCGCGGTGACCGCAGCACGCTGGCCGGTGCGCCGCGGGGCCGGGATCAGACGGCGGCTTCGATGCCCGGCAGCAGCTTGCCGAGGATCGCGCCGAGCTGCTCGCGCTCCGCGGCGTCGAGCGGATCCAGCACGAGCTCGCGGATCTGGGCGACGTGGGCCGGTGCGGCCGACCGCAGCGCCGCGAGGCCCTCGGGGGTGAGGTGCGCGGAGCGGGCTCGGCGGTCTTCGCCGCAGGCCGAGCGCTCGACCCAGCCGCGTTCGCCGAGCGCATCGAGCGCGTGGCTGAGGCGCGATCGGCTCAACCCCGCGACGCGGGCGATCTCCGACATCGGCGGTCGCGCGTCTCCGGGGCGCGCGAGCATCACGAGGATCGCGTAGTGCGCGTGGTTGATGCCGGTGCGAACGCGGAGGGTGCGGTCGAGCGCCTGGGGGAGGAGCTGCGCGAGCCTGATGAGGGGCAGCCAGGCCCGCATCTCGTCGTCGCCCAACCGGCGCTCCGTGCCGGTCCGAGTCGGCTGATCGTTCACGCGGCCGAGAGGTCGAGGGTGTGCGCGGTGCGGTCGCGCTTCGCCTCGAGGTAGGTGCGGTTCGATCCGGTGAGGTGCACCCCCGTGGCCACTCGCTCGGCGACCGCGACGCCGAGGGCGCCGAGCTGGAGGGCCTTGTCGGGGTTGTTGCTCAGCAGGCGCACCCGGGTGACGTCGAGCGCTTCGAGCATCTGCGCGGCGGCGGTGTAGTCGCGCTCGTCCTCCCCGCGGCCCAGGGCGACGTTGGCGGCGTACGTGTCGAGCCCGGTGTCTTGCAGCGCGTACGCGTCGAGCTTCGCGTAGAGTCCGATCCCGCGCCCCTCCTGCCGCAGGTAGAGCAGGAAGCCGCCCTCGGCGGAGATGCGCTCGACGGCCTCGCGCAGCTGCGGCCCGCAGTCGCAGCGCTCGGAGCCGAAGACGTCACCGGTGAGGCACTCGCTGTGGAGTCGCACGAGGGGAGCGGGCGGTGCGCTCGCGGGCGCGCTCGCCGCAGCGGCCGGGGTGGCGGCGGCGAGGGTGCGCGTCCAGTCGCCGAGCCCGAGCAGCAGATGCTCCTCGCCGTCGGCCAGGCCGTCGAAGGTGAACACGTCGGCCTCGGCCGTGTACCCGTCGGGGAAGCGGAGGGGCACGCGCACCCGGGTGCGCACCGTCGCGGCGGTGGGAGCGCTCGTCGTGCCGCCGGTATGTGAATTTTCAACCATGCGGGGTGCAACGCGGCCCGGCCCCCGCTATTCCCGGGTGCTGCCGCGCGCGGTGCACGGGCGGCAGCACCCCGACCCTCACTCGCGGTCGAGCGGGTGCGGCACGGTGGGTACGACCCCGGTGAGGGGGCGCCCCTCGCGGATCAGCCGGCGCTTGCGGACCTGCCACAGCACGGTGAGGATCGCGAACCAGACGGGTGCGGCGAGGATCGACGCCCGAGTGTCGTCGCCGTAGAGGAGCGTCGCCGCGATGAACACGAAGAAGGCGAGCACCAGCCAGGGGGCGACCCGCGACAGCGGCATCTTGAACCCCGAGGCCGCGTGGCGATCCGGGTGCCGTCTGCGGTAGACGATGTAGCTCACGACGATCGACCCCCAGGTGAACAGGATGAGGGTCGCGCACATCGAGGAGACGAACGTGAACGCGGCGATGACGCCGTCGCCGGCGAACAGCAGCGGGATCGCCGCGAAGAGGAAGACGCAGGTGAAGAAGACGGAGCGCTTCGGAACGCCGCGGGCGTCGGTGAGCGCGAACTTCGCGGGCGCGTGGCCGTCTTTCGCGAGGCCGAAGAGCATGCGCGTGCCCGAGTAGAGGCCGGAGTTCGCGCTCGACGCGGCGGAGGTCAGCACGACGAGCTGGATCACGACCGCGGCGAGCCCGAACCCGGCGGTCGCGAGGGTCGCCACGAACGGGCTCTCGTCGGGGGAGATCTCGTTCCACGGCGTCACCGCCATGATCACCGCGAGCGCGCCGATGTAGAAGATCAGGATGCGCACGACGATCGAGTTGATGGCCTTCGGCAGGTTCTTCCGCGGATTCTCCGTCTCGGCCGCAGCGGTGCCGACGAGCTCGACGCCGATGAACGAGAAGATGCCCATCTGGAAGCCGAGTACGAAGCCGCTCAGGCCCATCGGGAACACGCCGCCGTGCTCCCAGAGGTTCGCGATCGAGGCGGTCGTGCCGTCCGGGGACTGGAACTGCGTCGCCATGAGGATCACGCCGACGACGATGAGGCCGAGGATCGCGACGATCTTGATGATCGCGAACCAGAACTCGGTCTCGCCGAAGAACTTCACGGGCTGCAGGTTCAGCAGCGTGAGCACGGCGGCCGTGATGAGCGCGGGCACCCAGGCCGGGATGCTCGGATTGAACCACTGCACGTACGCGGTGATGGCGACGATGTCGGCGACGCACGCGATGACCCACGAGAACCAGTAGTTCCACGAGACGAAGAACCCGGCCCAGGGCCCCAGCATGTCCTTCGCGATGTCGCCGAACGTCTTGTAGTGCAGGTTCGAGAGCAGCAGCTCGCCCAGCGCTCGCATGACGAAGAAGACGAAGAACCCGATCACGAGGTACACCAGGACGATCGAGGGCCCCGAGACGCTGATGAGTTTGCCCGAACCGAGGAACAGGCCCGTGCCGATCGACCCGCCGATGGCGATGAGCTGCAGATGGCGGTTCTTCAGACCGCGCTGCATGCCGCCGTCGGGCTCGGCCGCGGTGGCGCTGTGCTCTGCCGGGTGCTGCGCGGCCCCGGTTCCGGTTCTGGTCATGACACTCCTGTGTGTGCTGCGCATCGCACGAGTCGACGCGGGTGTGGGTGGGGGTGGGCGGTCGCCGTCACGCCACGACGCGGAAGGCGTCGAGGGCCGGATCGGCGGCGCCGCGCACGTACCCGGCCGGGCTGGCCGCGGTGGCGCGCAGGAAGGAGACGACCTCAGCCGAGAGTACCTCTCCCGGGAGCACGTTCGGCACGCCCGGCGGGTAGGCCGCGAGGGCGTCGGCGGAGACGCGGCCGACGGCGTCCGACGCGGAGACGACTTCGACGCCGCTGAAGAAGGCTTCGCCGAGGCCCATGGCGCGTTCGCACTGGGCGGGGAGGGCGATGGGGCGCTCGGGCTCGGTGTCGGCCTCGGGCAGCGCCTGCAGCGCCTCGAGGAAACGGTCGACGTCGATCGCCGAGGTCGCCCCCACGAGGGCGAGCAGCGCGGCGGGCGTGGAGAGCTCGCAGTAGACCCGGTGGTCGCGCAGCAGCAGGTGCTGGGCGTCGCCGCCCGTGATGCCGGCGCCCCGCGTGTCGATCGCGATCTTGAGCGGGTCGTTCGCGATCGCGTCGGCGCGGGCGAGCACGTCGGGCGTGGCGTCCCGGTACCGGCGGTCGGCCCGGATCGCGCCGCGGATCGCCTGCGCCGCGTCGATCGCACGCCCGACGAGGTCGGGGCGGGTCGCGATGTGCATGCGGGCCTCGTCGAGGGAGGCCAGGAGGAGGGCGCTGCTCGACGTCGACTGGAACGAGCGCACGACGCGGTCGACGAGCGATTCGAGCGCCGCGGCGTGCGGTCCGTGGCCGAGGTGCAGCATCGCCGACTGGGTCAGCGAGCCGGCCGCCTTGTGCGTGCTCGAGATCACGAGGTCGGCGCCGAGGCGCGCGGCGTTGACGGGGAGCTCGGGGTGCATGCCGAAGTGCGACCCCCACGCCTCGTCGACGATGAGCGGAACGCCGTGGTCGTGGGCCACGCGGGCGATCGCCGCGATGTCGGCCACGGCCCCGAAGTAGCTCGGCGACACGAGGTACACCGACGCGCTCTCGGGGTGCTCCGCGAGCGCGTCGGCGACCTGCTGGGCGGTGACGCCGTGCGAGGCGCCGAGCCCCACGTCGACGGAGCCGTGCACGAAGTGCGGCTCGAGCCCGACGTGCGTGGCGCCGTCGATCACGCTCGAGTGCACGCTGCGCTGCATGACGACCTCGGTGCCGAGCGCCCGGGCCACGGTCGTGGCGACGTGGTTGCCGCCGGAGGCGCCGTTCGTGATGAACCAGGTGCGGCTCGCGCCCCACGCCTCCGCGGCGAGCTGCTGCGCGCGCATCAGCGGGGTCACGCGGCCCGGTGTGGTGAGGTGCCAGGTCTCCTGGTCGACGCCGCTGAAGAGCACGGGGAAGTCGATGCGCATGGCATCGGCGCCGACGAGCGCGGCGACGCCGGGCGCGTTCTCCACGACGCCGTGGTGCGCGGGCACGTGCAGGCGCTGCCAGTCCTGCTGCGCGAGGGAGCGCAGGGCGTCCACGTACGGGGTCTGCTGCTGGCGGGCAGCGGCGGCGGGCACGGCGGAGGCGGTGGGGGCCGCGTCGCCGCGGCTGAGATATTCGAGCACGTCCTCACCATAGGCACACGCGCACCCCTGCGGAATATCAACTCTTCGTACTGATTGACATAGTCTCTATGAGGTGATGACCCTCCAGCAGTTCCGCGTGCTCCTCGCCGTGCGCCAGCACGGCAGCCTCACGCGCGCGGCGGACGCGCTCCACTACGGCGTGCCCACCGTCACCCACCACCTGCGCGCACTCGAAGCGCACCTCGGCGCGGCGCTCGTCGCACGGGACCGGAGCGGGGCCCACCTCACCGAGCTCGGCACCCTGTTCGCCGACGAGGTGGCGCCCGTGCTCACCCGGATCGAGCGCGCCGAGCGCGCCGTGCTGGAGCTGCGCGACGCGGGCGCCGTGACGCTCAGAGTGGGCACCTTCTCGTCGATGGGCTCGCGCCTCATTCCGGCGGCGATCGCCGAGCTGCGGGGGCGCAGCGCCGTGCGCGTGGAGGTCGTGGAGGCCGAACCCACGGAGGTGGTGCGCCTCGTGCGAGCGGGCGAGGTGCACGCCGGGCTCATCTACCACGTGTCGACGGAGCCCGGCTTCGTCGGTACGGACCTGGTGCAGCGCTCCCTGTTCTCGGAGCCCTACCGGGTGCTCATCGCGAAGCGCAGCCCGCTCGCGAGCCGCGAGTCGCTCGACTTCGCCGACCTCGCCGAGGCCGCCTGGGTGTGCAGCCGCAGCGACGACGAGGCCTCCGACCGCGTGCTGCGGCGCGTGTACCAGTCGCTCGGGCTCCCCATGCGCGAGCTCATGCGCACCGACGACCTCTACATGATCCACGGGCTCGTCGCCGAGGGTCTCGGCTGCGCCCTCACCACGAGCGCCGCGGTCGACGCCGACTTCGACGTCGTGCTGCGCCCGGCGAAGCAGGATCTGGGGGAGCGTCGCGTATCCTTCGTGACGCGACGCGGGCCGATGCCGGCGGCGGTCGGCTGGCTCGGCGAGATCCTCGAGGGCATCACCGCGGAACGGCGCTGACCGCGGCGCTCAGAGGCCGAGCCCGCGCAGCCCTGCGCGCACGCACTCCTGCGCCTCCTCGGCGGTGAGCTGCCCGGTGAGCCAGCGGCCCGAGAGGCCCTCGACGAGGGCAGTCAGGATCAGCGCCGTCGCGGCCGGGTGGAGATCGCTCCCGCGATCCCGTACCGCCTCGGCGACGAGCTGCTGCACCGTCTGCTGCCAGGCCGCAGTCGATCGGGCGACGGCGTCGGCCTGCGCCGGCTCGAACACGGCGAGCGCGCGCAACTCGTTCCAGGCCGTCGAGCCCGCCCGCACCTCGGGTTCGGGGCCGAACTCGGAGCTGAGGAGCGCGACCAGGCGCGCCGCCGCCGTCGCGGGCTCGGGGGAGCGGCGCGCGCGATCCTCCGCCCGCTCGGTGACGTGATCGAGGGCCGCCTGCAGCAGCCCGTTCCGGTCGCCGAAGTGGTACGCGAGGAGGCCGATCGAGACGCCGGCCGCGCTCGCCACGTCGTGCATGCGGAACCCGCGGATGCCCGACCGGGCGATGGTCTGCTCGCACGCGGTGAGGATGCGTTCGCGTGCATCGTTCGACACGTCGACTCCTTCGGATCGCGCGTCCGCTTGACAGAGACGCGGCGGCAACTGAAACTGTTTTCAGGATAGGCGCTCGACCGGGCGCCGACAAGCGCGAGCCCCGCACTGCGGCGCAGGAAACGAGGATGTGCATGAACGCGACGACCACGCCCTTCGAACTCATGGAGGCTTCGATCGCCGACGTGCTCGATGCCCTCTCCCGCGGCGAGATCACCAGCACCTGGCTGACCGAGCGCTACCTCGCCCGCATCGACGCCTACGACCGCGGCGACGACGGCCTCAACGCGGTCGTCGTGCGCAACCCGCACGCGCTGCGCGACGCCGCCGAATCCGACCGGCGCTGGCGCGACGGCCTCGCCCGCCCCCTCGAGGGCGTGCCGTTCACCGTCAAGGACTCCTACATGGTCGAGGGCCTCACCGTCGCCTCCGGATCCCCCGCCTTCGAGCACCTCGTCGCGCAGTGGGACGCCTTCACCGTCGCGCGGCTGCGCGAAGCCGGCGCGGTGCTCATCGGCAAGACGAACATGCCCCCGATGGCCGACGGCGGCATGCAGCGCGGCGTCTACGGGCGCGCGGAGAGCCCCTACAACCCGAAGTACCTCGCCGCAGCCTACGCATCGGGATCCTCGAACGGATCCGGCGTCTCGACGGCCGCGAACTTCGCCGTGTTCGGGATGGGCGAGGAGACCGTCTCATCGGGCCGCAGCCCCGCCTCGAACAACGGTCTCTGCGCCTACACCCCCTCCTGGGGAGTGCTCAGCATCCGCGGCAACTGGCCGCTCTTCCCCGCCCGCGACGTCGTCGTGCCGCACACCCGCTCGATGCCCGATATGCTCCGCGTGCTCGACGTGCTCGTGCAAGACGACGCCGACACCCGAGGCGACTTCTGGCGCAACCAGAACGTCGTCGATCTGCCGAGCGCGAGCGAGCACCGGCCCGCCAGCTATCTCGACCTGCACGATCCCGACGCGCTGCGCGGCAAGCGCTTCGCCGTGCCGGCGATGTACCTCGGCGAAGACCCCGCGTTCCCGATCGACGTGCGGCCCTCGGTGCTCGCCCGCTTCGCCGAGGCCCGCGCCCGCCTCGAAGCGCTCGGCGCCGAACTCGTCGTCACCGGCTTCCCGCTCATCGAGCAGTACGAGGGCGACCGGCCGGGGCAGGAGAACGTGGCGGCGCTCGGCGTGCTGCCCGAGGGGTGGATGGACACCGAGTTCAACCACTTCCTCGCGTTCGGGTGGGACGACTTCCTGCGGGCGAACGGCGACCCGAGCATCCCGAACCTCGGCGCCGTCGACCCCGACACGATCTTCCCGCAGCCGCCCGGCGCGCTGCCCGATCGCTACGAAGAGGTCGAGGACTACGAGAACCGGTACCGCGCCACCGTCGCGATGGCGCAGCAGGGCATCTCCGACCCCCGCGATCGGGGCGACTTCGCCGACGGGCTCCGCGCCCTCGTGCAGCTGCGCGAGCAGCTCTTCGAGCACTGGCTGCGCGAGCACCGGTTCGACGGCGTCGTGTTCCCGGCGAACGCCGACGTGGGGGCCTGGAACGCCGACGTCGACCAGGAGGCGGCGGATCGCGCGTGGGGCAACGGCGTCTTCTTCTCGAACGGCAACTACGCCCTGCGGCACCTCGGCATCCCCACGGTGACGGCCGCCATGGGCATGATGGACGACATCGGCATGCCGATCGGCATCACGTTCGCCGGGCGCGCCTACTCCGACCCCGAGCTGCTGAGCTACGCCGCCGCCTTCGAAGCGGGCGGCAGCGGCACGCTCCGCGTCGCACCGGCGTCGACGCCCGCGCTGCCCGAGGATCGCGTCGGCTGAGTGCGGATCGGGCCGGGCGGGCCGTCCTCGGCTCCGCCCGGCCGCAGCCCGCTTCGGCCGCAGCCCGCTCCGGCTGCAGCCCGTGCTGTCTGAAGCCTGATCCGGCCGGGACGCTACCCGGCGTCGGCGTCGGACTCGGCCGCGTCGAGCGGCTCGGAGAGCGGCACGTACCGGTCGACGCTGAGTGCGAGACGCCGCAGCAGCACTCCCAGGCGGTCGCGCTCCGACTTCGGGATGCCGCTCAGCAGTCGCTCCTCCGAGTCGGTGAGCCGTGTGATCGCGGCGTCGACGAGCGTGAGGCCGCGCGGCATCATCTCCACCAGTACCCCGCGCCCGTCGTTGGGGTCGGTGAGTCGCCGCACGAGCTCCCGCTCCGCCATGCGGTCGATGCGGTTCGTCATCGTGCCGCTCGACACCATCGTCTGCTGGCCGAGCAGCTTCGGGCTCTGGCGGAACGGTTCGCCGCTGCGACGCAGGGCCGCGAGCACGTCGAACTCCCACGACATGAGACCGGATCGCTCGAACGCGTGGGCGCGCGCACGGTCGATGTGCTTCGTCACCCGCCACATGCGCGAGAAGATCGCGAGCGGTGCGAAATCGAGATCGGGGCGCGCTGCCTCCCAGTCCGCGATGATCCGGTCGACCTCGTCTTCGTGTTTCATCCCTCCATTATCGAGCCAGAGCGGCGGAGCGCGCGATTCGGCCTGGTGCAGCCCGCGTCGGAGCCGTGGCACACTAGTAGTCGTGCCGAATTCGGCATGATCCGCCTTGGTGTAATGGCAGCACGACAGCCTTTGGAGCTGTGAGGTCCAGGTTCGAGTCCTGGGGGCGGAGCGATGGAACGAAGCATCGCTTCGGGACGTCGCTCCGCGCGGGGCTCACCAGCCCCGCGGATGCCGGGTAGCGCAGCTACGCTGTGTGTCGGGAGCGATGGAACGAAGCATCGCTTCGGGACGTCGCTCCGCGCGGGGCTCACCAGCCCCGCGGATGCCGGGTAGCGCAGCTACGCTGTGTGTCGGGAGCGATGGAACGAAGCATCGCTTCGGGACGTCGCTCCGCGCGGGGCTCACCAGCCCCGCGGATGCCGATGAAAGGACACCATGGCAGAGCAGCACCTCGCAGTCGTGATTCTCGCAGCGGGACAGGGCACCCGCATGAAGTCGGCGTTGCCGAAGGTGCTGCACCGCATCGGCGGTCGGTCGCTCATCGCCCACGTGCTCGACGCCGCGGCGGGGCTCGATCCGGCGCAGGTGGTCGCGGTGGTGCGGCACGAGCGCGACCGCGTCTCGGCGGCGATTCTGGAGCACGCTCCCGACACGGTGATCGTGGATCAGGATGAGGTGCCGGGCACCGGCCGCGCGGTGGAGCTCGCGCTCGCGGCGCTTCCCGACGACTTCGACGGCTCGGTCGTCGTGCTCTCGGGCGATGCTCCGCTCATCGACACGGCGACGCTCGAGGGCCTCGTCAAGGGCCATCTGGGCGGGGGGCGTGCGATGACGCTGCTCTCCGCGGTCTTCGACAACCCCACCGGCCTGGGGCGGATCCTGCGCGACGACTCGGGCTCGGTGCTCGGCATCGTCGAGGAGAAGGACGCCGACGACGAGCAGCGCCGCATCACCGAGATCAACGGGGGCATCTACGTGTTCTCGCGTCGCGCGCTGCAGACGGCGCTCGCGAGCATCGACACGAACAACGCTCAGGGGGAGAAGTACCTCACCGACGCGGCGGCCCGCATCCTCGTGACGGGCGGCGATGTCGAGGCCGTCGCCACTGACGACCCGTGGACGATCGCCGGCGTGAACGACCGCGCCCAGCTCGCGGAGGCGGGGCGCGAGCTCAACGCGCGCATCGTGCGCGGGCACCAGCGCGCGGGCGTGACGATCCAGGATCCGACGACGACGTGGATCGACGCCGACGTCTCCATCGAGCCCGACGTCGAGATCCTCCCGGGCACGTTCCTGCACGGCGCCACCTCGATCGCGACGGGCGCCGTCGTCGGGCCCGACACGACGCTGGTCGACTGCGAGGTGGGCCCGGATGCGCGCATCCGGCGGAGCGAGGCGACGCTCGCCGTGTTCTCCGCCCGCGTGTCGGTGGGCCCGTTCGCGTACATCCGCCCCGGCACGGAGCTCGGGGCGGGCGGCAAGATCGGGGCGTTCGTCGAGACGAAGAACGCGAGGATCGGCGATGGCAGCAAGGTGCCGCATCTCAGCTACGTCGGCGACGCGGTCATCGGTTCGGACAGCAACATCGGCGCGGGCAGCATCTTCGCGAACTACGACGGCGTGCAGAAGCACGAGGCCCGCGTCGGCGACGGCGTGCGCGTCGGCTCGAAGAACGTGCTCATCGCACCCGTTACGATTGAGGACGGGACGTACACGGCGGCCGGCACTGTCGTGCGCAAGGATGTTCCCTCGGGTTCGCTGGCGATGAACGTGGCCCCGCAGCGCAACATCGCTGGGTGGGTCGCCGAGAACCGCCCGGGCACGAGTACCGCGGAGGCTGCGCAGCGCGCCGCGGAGCGCGGAGAATAGCCGAGGATATGGGGAGTCAGCACCGATGAGGAGCATGCAGGGATGAGCACAATCGAGATGGCCGGGCAGAAGAAGCTCGTCCTGATCACGGGTCGGGCGTACCCCGAGTTGGCGGAGCAGGTCGCGGCGGAACTCGGCGCGGAGCTCGTGCCGACCGACGCCCGAACGTTCGCGAACGGCGAGCTGTACGCGCGGTTCGACGAGAGCGTGCGCGGTTCCGACGCGTTCGTGATCCAGTCGCACACGTTCCCGATCAACGAGTGGCTGATGGAGCAGCTCATCATGGTGGACGCGCTGAAGCGCGCTTCGGCGAAGCGCATCACCGTCGTCGCCCCCTTCTACCCGTATTCGCGTCAGGATAAGAAGGGGCGGGGCCGCGAGCCGATCTCGGCTCGGCTCATCGCCGACCTGTTCAAGGCCGCGGGTGCCGACCGCATCATGTCGGTGGATCTGCACGCCCCGCAGATTCAGGGCTTCTTCGACGGCCCCGTCGACCACCTCTTCGCGATGCCGGTGCTGCTCGAGCACTTCCGCAAGACGATCGCCCGAGACGACCTGACGGTCGTGTCGCCCGATATGGGCCGCGTGCGCGTCGCGGATGTGTGGAGCGACCGTCTCGACGCGCCGCTCGCGATCATTCACAAGCGGCGCGATCCGCTGGTGCCGAACCAGGTGTCGGTGCACGAGATCGTGGGCACGGTGAAGGATCGCTGGTGCGTCGTCGTCGACGACATGATCGACACGGGCGGAACGATCGCGAAGGCGGCGGAGGCGCTGAAGGCGAACGGGGCGCGCGGCGTCACGATCGCGTGCACCCACGCCATCTTCTCGGGCCGCGCGATCGAGCACCTGTCGCAGGAGTTCATCGACCAGGTCGTGGTCACCGATACGCTGCCGGTGCCGCCGGAGAAGCGGTTCGACAAGCTCACGGTGCTGTCGATCGCCCCGCTCCTTGCGAAGGCGATTCACGAGGTCTTCGAGGACGGTTCGGTCACCTCCATGTTCGAGGGCGCGGCCTAGCGAAAACGCATCGCGTTTTCGGTCGGCCGCGGCGGCGCTACGGCGCGGGCCCACGGAGCGCAGCGAGGGGCGCGGCCTAGCGAGAACGCATCGCGTTTTCGGTCGGCCGCGGCGGCGCTACGGCGCGGGCCCACGGAGCGCAGCGAGGGGCGCGGCCTAGCGAGAACGCATCGCGTTTTCGGTCGGCCGCGGCGGCGCTACAGCGCGGGCCCACGGAGCGCAGCGAGGGGTGGTGGCGGTCGCCGCGGCAACGCTGCGGCGCCGGCGTCGTGCGATTGCTCGTTCGTTGTGGTGGAATGGGCGCCTATCGCGTCGAGGAGGCCGCCATGTCGAAGTACCTGATCTCGTTTCCCAGTGAGGCGATGGCGGTGACCGCTGCGGAGCTTCCGCAGGTTGTCGCCGATTCGCACGCCGTGGTGCGCGAGGCGAAACGGGCCGGTGTCTGGGTGTTCGGCGGCGGGATCGACGAGTCCGTCGAACCGGTGCGCGTCGACGCGTCGGGGGCGGCGCGGCCGGGGTCGTACGACCGGTCGCATCCGCTCACGGGCGGGTTCACCGTGATCGAGGCGCCGTCGCGCGAGATCGCCCTGGAGTGGGCGGCGCGATTCGCCGCGGCGTGCCGCTGCCCGCAGGAGGTGCGCCGGTTCGGCGATGATGCGGAGAGCTGAGGCGACGCGCACCGGCTTGTCGCGCCCCGCCTGAGCGCCGAGCCCCCATCAGTTCACCGAACCCCCGCCGAAGGCCGTCGCTCTGGGCAGGGGTTCGGTAAGTCGGCAGGCGTTGGCAGAGGATGCGCGGGGGATCGGTGAGTCGGCAGGCGTTGGCCGAGGAGGGGCGGCGGACCCTGCTCCGCAGCCGCCGCTCTCGGGGCTGGAGCCGCCACCCCCGCGGCGCCGATCGCCTATTCGGCGACGACGTCGACGAGCTCGGTACCGTACGCTCCGGGCTCGGTGCCGTGCCCGATCTGCGCGTACTGCCGGGGCGATCGGGAGCGCATGACGAGCGCCCAGACGATGCCGATGGCGGCGGCGGCGAACACCATGCCGGGAAGCAGGAAGGTGGTGGCGTCGGGTTCCGCCTGGCCGAGCATGAGCGGGAAGTTCTGCAGGATCATCACGAAGACCCAGAGCAGCGCCGCACCCGAGAGCGCGGGCGCGACGACCGTGACCCAGATGCTCAGGCCGCGTCGATCGCGCGCGAAGTAGCCGATCACCGCGACGGCGGTGATCGCCATGAGCAGTACGAGGCCCATGGCGCCGGTGTTCGTCAGCCAGGTGAACATGGTGAGCACGGGGAAGAGGAAGGCGGATTCGCCGAGGCCGGCGGCGCCGCCGAACACCTCTCCGCCCAGGATGAACGCGACGACGACGACGAGGGCGATGGCGGTCTGCGCGACGGAGCCGGCCCAGGGTGCGCCGGCCCGCGAGGTGCGGGCGAACCATGCGGGCAGCACGCCTTCGCGGCCGAGCGAGAAGAAGTAGCGCGCGACGGCGTTGTGGAACGCCTGGAGCGACGCGAAGAGGCTGGTGAGGAACAGGAGCGTCATGATGTCGGAGAAGATGACGCCGGTCTGCTCGGTCATGAACACGAACATGAGATCGGGGCCGAACTCCTGCGAGGCGCCGACGATGGCCGACGGGCCGACGCCGACGGAGAAGGCCCAGGCGCTGAAGGCGTAGAAGATGCCGATGATCGCGATCGCCGTGTACGTGGCGCGTGGGACGGTGCGCTTCGGATCCTTCGCCTCCTCGCCGTAGATCGCGGCGCCCTCGAAGCCCATGAAGGCGGCGACGCCGAAGACCAGGATGATGCCGAGCGCGGGCCCGAAGAGCGCCGACGGGTCGAGGGCGGCGGTCGACACGCCTTCGGGGGCTGCTGAGAACGAGACCACGTCGAAGACGATGACGACGAGGAACTCGAGGCCGACGAGCACGCCGAGCACCTTCGCGGAGAGGTCGACGCGGTTCACTCCGAGCACGCCGACGACGACGATGCAGAGCAGGATCCAGACCCACCACGGCGAGCTCACGCCGAGCTTCGCCTCCAGGAACATGGAGAGCTGGAAGCCGAAGAGGCCGTAGATGCCCACCTGCATCGCGTTGTAGGAGACGAGTGCGATGAGCGATGCGCCGACGCCGAGCGGGCGCGAGAGGCCCTGCGAGATGTAGGCGTAGAACGCGCCGGCGTTGGTGACGTGACGTCCCATGGCGGTGTAGCCGACCGCGAAGACGGTGAGGATCACGGCGATCAGCAGGAAGCCGAGCGGAACGCCGAGGGATTCGGTGACCGCGAACGACGTCGTGACGCCGCCGGCGACCACGGTGAGCGGCGCCGAGGCCGCGATGATCATGAGGGTGATCGCCGGCACGCCCAGGGTGCGGCGGCTCAGGCCGGGATCGTGCGGGGTGGTCGTGTGCGTCCGCTGCGCTGTGCTCGGTGCGCTCATCGGGGTACTTCCTCTCGCGTGTGGCGGCGTTGCCGGTGCGGACGCGCTCTGCGGCGGTCCACTGCGCTCCGAGTCTAAGAACGGCGGGCGGCGGGGGAGTATGCGTGCAGCGCAGGGGGCATGGACATGCGCGCACGGCTGTCCATCTGGATAGTCGCGGGGCGGCCGGCGAAGCGGGCCGCCGCGCCTCGGAACGACGACGGGCCGGGGCGCGACGCGCCCCGGCCCGGATCCTGCATGCGGGATCAGAGGGTGTTGCCGAGCTTGAAGCCCTTCTCGCCCTCGTCGTCGCGCGTGTACGAGAAGCCGTCGGCCCCGATGGTCACGGCCATCTCCGAGCTGTCGGTGCGCGCCACCACCGGCTGCGGGTTGCCGTCGAGGTCGAGCACGATCGAGCCGTCGGTGTACCACGACGGCACGACCGGGTTGCCCCACCAGTCGCGGCGCTGGTTGTCGTGGACGTCCCAGGTGACCACGGGGTTGTCGGGGTCGCCCGTGTAGTAGTCCTGCGTGTACACCTCGACGCGGTGGCCGTCGGGGTCGCGCAGGTACAGGTAGAACGCGTTCGAGACGCCGTGGCGGCCCGGGCCCCGCTCGATGCTGTCGGATCGGCGCAGTGCGCCGAGCTTGTCGCAGATCGCGAGGATGTTGTGCTTCTCATGGGTGGCGAAGCAGACGTGGTGCATGCGCGGCCCGTCCCCGCCCGTCATCGCGGTGTCGTGCACCGTCGGCTTGCGGCGCATCCATGCGGCGTACACCGTTCCCTCGTTGTCCTGGATGTCCTCCGTCACGCGGAAGCCGAGGCTCTGCATGAAGCCGACCGCGCGCGGCACGTCGGGGGTGATCTGGTTGAAGTGGTCGAGCCGCACCAACTCGCCCGGCACGTGGAGGTCGTACCGCCACGACATGCGCTCCGTGTGCTCGGTCTGGTAGAAGAACTCGTACGGGAAGCCGAGCGGATCGACAACGCGCACGGAGTCGCCGATGCCCCGGACGAAGCCGTCGGGATTGCGGCGCACCTCGCATCCGAGCTCTTCGTAGAACGCGACGGCGAGGTCGAGATCCTCGGGGGTGCGCACTCGGTACGAGAACGCGGCGACCGCGGCGACGGGGCCCTTCCGCAGCACGAGGTTGTGGTGGATGAACTCCTCCGTCGAGCGGAGGTAGATCGCCTCGTCGTCCTCCGTGGTGACGTACAGGCCGAGCACGTCGACGTAGAACTCGCGCGACGCGGCGAGGTCGGTGACGATGAGCTCCATGTACGCGCAGCGCAGGATGTCGGGAGCGGGCGACGTCGGAGTCGGGATCGGGTCGTCAGACACGATCGGGGCCTCCTTCGTGACCCAGAAGCCCGCGGACTGCTTGTCTTCTTCGTTCAGTTTTGCCATGGTGTGCCTCCTTGAGTTCCCCCAGCGACCGGTGCGGTCACGATGCGACGACGCCGAACTTCGGCGAGTGCGCTTCGTTGAGCGTGATGTGGACGGCCTGCTGATCGGTGTAGAAGTCGATCGAGCGGTACCCGCCCTCGTGACCCAGCCCCGATGCCTTGACGCCGCCGAACGGGGTGCGCAGGTCGCGCACGTTGTTCGAGTTGAGCCACACCATGCCCGCGTCGACCGCCTGCGAGAAGTTGTGGGCGCGCTTGAGGTTCGACGTCCAGATGTAGGCGGCGAGGCCGTACTTCGTGTGGTTGGCGAGCTCCAGCGCCTCCTCGTCGGTGTCGAACGGTGTGATCGCGACGACCGGCCCGAAGATCTCCTCCTGGAAGATGCGCGCGTCGGGGGAGACGTCGGCGAAGACCGTCGGAGCGATGTAGTTGCCCGTCGGGAAGCCCTCGGGGCGCCCGCCGCCGGCGACGAGGCGGCCCTCGCTCTTGCCGATCTCGACGTAGCTCATCACCTTGTCGTAGTGCACGGGGTGCACGAGCGCGCCGACCTCGGTCGCGGGATCCGAGGGCAGGCCGACCACGACGTTCTTCGCGCGCTCGGCGTAGCGCTCCACGAACTCGTCGTAGATGTCGCGCTGCACGAGGATGCGGCTTCCCGCCGTGCAGCGCTCGCCGTTCAGGCTGAACACGCCGAACACGGTCGCGTCGAGTGCGGCGTCGAGGTCGGCGTCGGCGAAGACGACGGCGGGGCTCTTGCCGCCGAGCTCCATCGAGAGCCCCTTCAAGAAGGGAGCGGCGTTGCCGAAGATCAGTGAACCGGTGCTGCTCTCGCCCGTGAACGAGATGAGCGGCACGTCGGGGTGCTTCACGAGCGCGTCGCCGGCCTCCTCGCCGAGTCCGTTGACGAGGTTGAACACGCCGTCGGGCACGCCGGCCTCGCGGAAGATCTCGGCCCAGAGGGAGGCCGAGAGCGGGGTGAACTCGGCGGGCTTGAGCACCACCGTGTTGCCCGTGGCGAGCGCGGGGCCGAGCTTCCACGATTCGAGCATGAAGGGCGTGTTCCAGGGGGTGATGAGCCCGGCGACCCCGATGGGCTTGCGGTTCACGTAGTTGATCTGGCGGCCCGGCACCTTGAAGGTGTCGTCGTGCTGCGCCACCACCAGGTCGGCGAAGAAGCGGAAGTTCTCGGCTGCGCGCCGCGCCTGCCCGCGCGCCTGCGTGATGGGCAGGCCCGAGTCGAAGCTCTCGAGTTCGGCGAGCTGCGCGTCGCGCGACTCCACGATGTCGGCGATCTTGTGCAGCACGCGGGAGCGCTCGCGGGGGAGCAGCTTGGGCCAGGGGCCCTCGGTGAACGCGCGCTTCGCCGCGGCGACGGCGCGGTCGATGTCGGCCTGCTGGCCGGCTGCCGCCGTGATGTAGTTCTCGTTCGTGACGGGGTCGAGCACGTCGAACGTCTCGCCGCCGACCGAGTCGACGAATTCGCCGTCGATGAAGTGGCGGATGCGGTCGGGGAGCCCGGCGGGCTTCTGGTGCGTCATGCGTGTTCCTCCAGGTGTCGGGTCGGGTCGTCGGTCAGGCGGCGGGGTGCTGGTGGTGGTGTTCCTCGGTGTAGGCGAGCACGGCGTCGAGGGTCGCGGTGCGGTGCGCGCGCGCTGCGAGCTCGATCTCGAGCGGCTCTGCGCGTCGCTCGATGAGCTGCAGCAGCTGCTCGTGCTCGTCGACGGACTCGGATGCGCGCCCGGGGACGAAGCTGAACGACGAGTTGCGCAGCACGTTCATGCGGTTCCAGCCGCGGTGCACGAGGTCGAGGATGTGGGGGTTGGGGCACGCCTCGAACAGCACGCTGTGGAACTCGAGGTTGAGTGCGGTGAACCGCTGCGGATCGAATGCGCCCGAGAGGGTGTCGCGCATGCGCGCGTTGATGGCGCGGGCGCGGCTGATCTGGTCGGCTGTGATGTCGGGCGCCGCGAGGCCGGTCGCCGATCCCTCGACGAGGGCGAGCGTCTGCATCGTGTGCAGGTACTCGGTCTCCTTGATGAGCGCGACCTGGGCGCCGACGTTGCGCTCGAACGTGACGAGCTGCTCGGCCTCCAGTCGCCGGATCGCCTCGCGCACGGGCACCACCGACATGTCGAGCTCGGCGGCGATGGGCGCGAGCACGAGCCGGTACCCGGGAACGTACTGCCCGCTGTCGATGCGGGCGCGGATCAGGCGGTACGCCTGCTCCGACTTCGACTCCGCGGCCATCAGCGCTCCGCGCTCTCGGCGCGCGCGGCGTCGTACTTCGCGCGCCACTCGGCGTTCATGGGGAAGAGGCCGTCGACGGGCGCGCCGTTCGCGACCTGGTCGGCCACCCAGGCGTCGGCCTGCTCCTGGGCCGCGGCCTCCGCCGCCACCTCGGCGAGCAGCGCCGGGGGGATGACGATGACGCCGTCGCGGTCGCCCATGATGATGTCGCCCGGCTGCACCGCAGCGCCGCCGCAGGCGATGGTCACGTCGACCTCCCAGGGCACGTGGCGGCGGCCGAGCACGCTCGGGTGCGCGCCCTGCGAGAAGACGGGGATCTCGAACTGCTGCACGGCCGCGAAGTCGCGCACGCCGCCGTCGGTGACGATGCCGGCGGCTCCGCGCACCTGGGCGCGGAGCGCCAGCACGTCGCCGACCGTGCCGGTCTCGGGCACGCCTCGGGCTTCGACCACGAGCACCTCGCCGGGGTGCACGGTGTCGAACGCGCGCTTCTGCGCGTTGAAGCCCCCGCCGTGCGCTGCGAAGAGGTCGGGGCGGAACGGGATGAAGCGCAGGGTCTTGGCGGTGCCGAGCATCGTGTCGCCCTCGTGGTTCGGGTGGACGCCGTCGATGAAGATGTCGACGTAGCCGCGCTTGCGCAGGGCGGCCGACACGGTGGCGACGGCGACGCCGTCGAGCTGGGCGCGGATCTCGTCGGTGAGCGGCGAGTCGGGCTGCGTCGCGGCGCCCGCCGCCCCGCCGACCTGGTCGGCGCTCTGCGCGGGGGAGGAGAGCGGGGTGGCGCGGCCGGCCGCGACCGCGGCGGCGTGCTCGGCCTCGCCGCCCCATGCCTCGATGCGCTGCAGGTCGTCGACCTGCGGCTGCGAGCCGTAGTCGCCGAGCGGAACGGTGCCCTGCGTCACGGTGGTGACGAGCCGCCCGGTGCTCGGGGCGCCGGGAGCCTGCGGGGCGTCGACCTCGATCTCGACGACGTCGCCGGGAACCACGACGGATGATCCGGCGGGGGTGCCGGTGAGGATCACGTCGCCGGTCTCGAGCGTGAGGTGCTGCGAGAGGTCTGCGACGAGCTGGCCGAACGGGAAGGCGAGCGTGTCGCTCGTGTCGTCTTGCACGAGCTCGCCGTTGACCCAGGTGCGCACGCGCCAGGCGTCGGGCCCGATGCCGTCGGCGGGAATGGCGCGCGGCCCGATCGGGGTGTAGCCGTCGCCGCCCTTGTTGCGGAGGTTCGAGCCCTTGTCGGCTGCGCGCAGGTCGTAGAGGCCGAGGTCGTTGGCGGCGGTGACGGCGGCGACGTGGCGCCATCCCTCCTCGGGCGAGACGCGGCGGGCGGGTGCGCCGATGATCAGCGCGATTTCGCCCTCGAATGCGAGGAGCTCGGTGCCCGCGGGGCGCTCGACGGTGCCGCCGCTCGGCGCGAGCGATGAGGCGGGCTTGAGGAAGTACGAGGGGTGCTGGGGCGTGCGCCCGCGCTGCGCGATGCGCGACGGGTAGTTGAGGTGCACGGCGATGATCTTTCCGGGCGTCTCAATGCCCAGTTCCGCGACTCCGTACGTCATCGAGACCTTCTCTCCAGGTTGTATTTGAAATCGTATATGATTTGATCCGGCTTGCCAAGGGGTGCACGCGTGTCACCGCGGCCCCGCGATCGCGGCTCCCGCTCAGTACGACGATCGCGGCGCCGTGGCGTCGCCGCCCGCCGCCGAGAAGCGCGCCACGAGTGCCTCCGTCTGCCGTGCGAGGATCGCGACATCCGCGCCCACCGCGACGAACGACGCGCCCGCCGCGATGTACCGGTCCGCATCCTCCGGCACGAAGGCGTTCACGCCGGCGGGCACGCCCGCAGCGACCGCGCGCTCGATGGTGCGCAGCACGGCGCCCACCACGTCGGGGTGGTTCTGCTGCCCGAGCAGCCCCATCGACGCGGCGAGGTCGGACGGCCCGATGAACACCGCGTCGACGCCGTCGACGGCGAGGATCCGCTCAGCGTCCGCGACCGCCGCGGCCGACTCGATCTGCACCGTCAGGCTCACGGTCTCGTCGGCGCGACCGAGGTAGCCGTCGACGCGATTCCATCGAGCCGAGCGCGCGAGCGCCGACCCGACCCCGCGCACCCCGCGCGGCGGATACCGCACGGCCCGCACGACCTCCTCCGCCTGCTCCGCCGAGTCCACCATCGGAACGAGGAGGTTCTGCGCGCCGAGATCGAGGAACTGCTTGATCGCGACCGTGTCGCCGTACGGCACGCGCACGAGCGGCGCGACCGGGTACGCCGACATCGCGTGGAGCTGGGCGAGCACCGATTCGAGCCCGTTGGGGGAGTGCTCGGCGTCGAGGAGCACCCAGTCGCAGCCGCTGCCGGCGACGATCTCGGCGGTCACCGGGCTGCTCGCCGACGCCCACAGCCCGATGAGGGCGCGGTCGGCGGCGTCGAGGCGATCCCGCAGTGTGTCGGGGAGACTCACACGAAGCGGCATGTCACCGACCCCAGCTCGTGGTAGTCGGCGTGCACGGTGTCGCCGCGCTCCACCCACATCGGCTTGGTGAACGACCCCGCGAGCACGATCTCGCCCGCGTCGAGCGACTGCCCGTGCTGCGCGAGCTTGTTCGCGAGCCAGGCCACGCCGAGCGCGGGGTGCCCGAGCACGGCGCCCGCGACGCCCGAATCCTCGATCGTCTCGTTGCGGTAGAGCAGCGCCTTCGCCCAGGTGAGATCGATCTCGTCGACCTTCACCGGGCGCCCGCCGAGCACCACGGCGCCCATCGCGGCGTTATCGCTGATCGTGTCGACGATGGTGCGCCCCTCGAGCTCGAGATGGGAGTTGAGGATCTCGAGGGCGGGCACGACGTACGCGGTCGCATCGAGCACGTCGAAGAGGTTCACCCCCGGGCCCGAGAGCGGCTTCGCGAGCACGAACGCGAGCTCCACCTCGATGCGCACGTTCGAGAACCGGTCGAACTCGATCACGGCGCCCGACTCGTGCACCATGTCGTCGTGGATCACGCCGTAGTCGGGCTCCGAGATGCCCGTCGCCACCTGCATCACCTTCGACGTGAGGCCGATCTTGTGCCCGACGAGGCGGGCGCCGGCGGCGATGCGGCGATCCGACCACTCCTTCTGGATGGCGTACGAATCCTCGATCACCATCCCGGGGTAGCGCGCGGTGAGTCGGGGGAGGATCGCGCGATCCCTGTCCGCCTGCACCAGTTCGTCTGCGATGGCTGCAATCTGCGTCTGCTCGAGCACGTGACCTCCGTTGTCTGGCGTGTACCCCTGAATCGTATACGATCCCTCGCCCGGCGCACCAGAGCCGCGCGCGCGATCGCGGGACGGGGCGATCCGTGCCGCGCTCCGGTGAACCGCCGATGCCGGGTCGATGGCCGAGCGGCGACGTCCCTCCATCGGCGCGCAAACGCGGTAGACTTGTATGATGACCTCTTCCGAGAACGCCGCCCCCACCGAAACCGAGGGCGAGCGCATTACCTTCGCCGACCTGGGCCTCGCGCCCGAGGTTCTCCGCGCAGTGACGGATGTGGGATACGAAACGCCCTCCGCAATCCAGGCGGCCACGATCCCCACCCTCCTCGAGGGCGCAGACGTGGTCGGCCTCGCGCAGACCGGCACCGGCAAGACCGCTGCCTTCGCACTTCCGATCCTCTCCCGCATCACCCCCGGCCAGGGCGTGCCCCAGGCGCTCGTACTCGCACCGACCCGTGAGCTCGCGCTCCAGGTCTGCGAAGCCTTCGAAAGCTACGCCGCCCACCTGCCCGAGGTGCACCTCCTCCCCGTCTACGGCGGCCAGGCCTACGGCCAGCAGCTCTCGGCCCTGCGCCGCGGCGTGGACATCGTCGTCGGCACCCCCGGCCGCATCATGGACCACCTGAAGCGCGGCTCCCTCGACCTGACGCAGATCAAGTACCTCGTACTCGACGAGGCCGACGAGATGCTCAAGATGGGCTTCGCCGAGGACGTCGAGACGATCCTCGCCGATACGCCGCAGGAGAAGCAGGTCGCCCTCTTCTCGGCGACGATGCCCGCGCAGATCCGTCGCATCTCCCAGCAGTACCTCAACGATCCGCGCGAGATCAAGATCGCCGGCAAGACGCAGACGAGCTCGACGATCACGCAGCGCTACAACGTCGTGTCGTACACGCAGAAGCTCGACGCGCTGACCCGCATCCTCGAGGTCGAGGACTTCGACGCGATGATCGTGTTCACGCGCACCCGCGGCGATTCCGAGCAGGTCGCCGAGAAGCTGCGCGCGCGGGGCTACTCCGCCGCCGCCATCAACGGCGACATTCCGCAGGCGCAGCGCGAGCGCACCGTGCAGTCGCTGAAGGACGGCAAGCTCGACATCCTCGTCGCCACCGACGTCGCCGCCCGCGGCCTCGACGTGGAGCGCATCAGCCACGTGCTCAACTACGACCTCCCCATCGACACCGAGTCGTACGTGCACCGCATCGGCCGCACCGGCCGCGCAGGGCGCACCGGCGACGCGATCAGCTTCGTCACGCCGCGCGAGCAGCGCCTGCTCAAGGCGATCGAGAAGGCGACCAAGCAGCCGCTCACCCAGATGCCGCTGCCGCAGATCGACGAGGTCAACGCGACGCGCCTCTCGCGCTTCGACGACGCCATCACCGCCGCGCTCGGCGAGACGCGGCGCATCGACGGCTTCCGCGACATCATCGCCCACTACGTGCGCCACCACGACGTGCCCGAGACCGATGTGGCCGCGGCGCTCGCCGTGGTCGCGCAGGGCGACACCCCGCTGCTGCTGACGGAGGACGACGACCGCAAGTTCGAGCGCGATCGCAAGCAGGCGGCCCGCTTCCTCGAGGACTCGGCGAGCGGACGCGGCGATCGGCCGGCGCGCGAGGATCGCGGACCCCGCCAGCGGCGCGACGATTTGCGCATGTACCGCATCGAGGTCGGCCGCCGCCAGAACGTGCAGCCCGGCCAGATCATCGGCGCGATCGCGAACGAGGGCGGGCTGACGCGCGACGACTTCGGCCGCATCCAGGTGCGCGACGACTTCTCGCTCGTCGAGCTGCCCGCGAAGCTCTCGGCCGAGACCGTTGCACGACTGGAGGACACGCACATCGGCGGCAAGGCGATCCGTCTGCGCGAGGACAACGGCCCGAGCCCCCGCGGCAAGGGCTTCGACGACCGGGGCGACCGCGGCGGACGCGGCGGCCGCGGCGGCTACGATCGCGACGACCGGGGCGGCCGCGGCGGATACAACGGCGGCGACCGGGGCGGGCGCGGCGGCTACGACCGCGACGATCGTGGAAGCCGCGGCGGGTACGGCGGTGGACGCGACGACCGGGGCGGCCGCGGCGGCTACGGCGCCGGTCGTGACGACCGCGGTTCGCGCGGCGGGTACGGCGGCGGTCGGGATGACCGCGGCGGCCGCGGCGGGTACGACCGCGACGACCGCGGCGGGCGCGGCGGCTACGGCGGCGGTCGCGATGACCGCGGCGGCCGCGGCGGCTACGACGGCGGGCGCGATTCCGGTTCCGACCGGGCCGACGGCAAGCGCAAGCCGCGCTGGTAGCACGCGCGCCGCGTCGGTAGCGCGGGCGCCGCGCCGGTAGCGCCGGCGCCGGCGGCCTTGCGCGGCCCTGCACGGCCCTGCGCCGACGCACCCATCGCACCCCTGCCTCACCGGTGCACACGTAATTCACGTGTGCGCCCGCGAGACAGGGGTGCAGTGGTGCGAGGAAGCAGCGTGCGCGCGTGCCGAGCGGCGCCCGCGCACGCGCGAGCGGCGCCCGCGGGCGCCGCTCGGCTCAGCCGCTGATGACGTGCGGCTCCGCGACGGCCTTCAGGCCGGCGACGCCGAACTCCCGGCCGTACCCCGACTGCTTGGCGCCGCCGAACGGAATCATCGGGTGCAGGCCGCCGTGCGAGTTGATCCAGGTGGTGCCCGCCTGCATGCGCGCCGCCACCTCGAGGGCGCCGGCGCGATCCGACGACCAGACCGAGGAGCCGAGGCCGAACTCGAGCTCGTTCGCGAGCCGCACGACCTCGTCGAGGTCGGAGTAGCGGATGATGGGCAGCGCCGGCCCGAACTGCTCCTCGACCACGAGATCGTTGTGCGGATCGATATCGGCGATGAGCGTCGTCGGATAGAAGTTGCCGACCGCCTCGCGATCGGGATCGCCTCCGAGCACCACGCGGGCGCCCGACGCCTTCGCGGCCTCGACCAGGCGGTCGACCTCGTCGAACTGCGCGCGGTTCTGCAGCGGCCCGAGCACGTTCTTCTCGTCGAGCCCGACGCCCATCGGCACCTGCGACGCGAACTTCGCCAGCTCGTCGACCACGGCGTCGTAGACGGCGTCGTGCACGTACAAGCGCTTCAGCGCCGCACAGGTCTGGCCGGTGTTGATGAATGCGCCCCAGAAGAGATCCTCGGCGATCGCCGCCGGGTCGACATCGGGCAGCACGATGCCGGCGTCGTTGCCGCCGAGCTCCAGCGTGAGGCGTGCGACGTTCGCCGCCGAGGCCTCGATGATGCGCTTGCCCACGGGCGTCGAGCCCGTGAACATGATCTTGCTGATCTTCGGGCTCCGCGTGAGCGCGTCGCCGACGGTGCGGCCCGGGCCGGCGACGATGTTCAGCACGCCCTCGGGCAGCACCTGGTTCATCACGGCCACCAGTGCGAGCACCGACAGCGAGGTCGTCTCGGCGGGCTTGATGACGACCGTGTTGCCCATGCGCAGCGACGGGGCGATCTGCCAGATCGAGATCATCATCGGCCAGTTCCACGGGGAGATGGCGCCCACGACGCCGAGCGGCCGGTAGTGCATCTCGGCGTAGCCCGACTCGTCGTCGACGATCACCTCGACGGGAAGCGGCGTATCGGCCGCGGCCCGCGTCCAGGCGACGCACCCGCCGACCTCGAATCGGGCGTTCGGCCCGTTCAGCGGCTTGCCCTGCTCGCGCGAGAGCAGTTCGGCGAGCGCCTCCGACGACGCCTCGATCGCATCGGCGGCGCGGTGGAGGATCGCCTGGCGCTCCGCATCCGGCAGTGCCGCCCAGGCCGGCTGCGCTGCCTCCGCCCGATCGATGGCGGCGTCGAGCGCGTCGAGACCCTCGACGGGCGCGGTGCCGATCAGCGCGCCGGTCGCCGGGTCGAACACCTCTCGGGTCGTTCCGTGCGAGGGGGTGATGGCAGCGAGCAAGCTGTCGTACGTGTTCATGGAGCCTCCGCTTCGAGTCCGGTCAGTGCCTCCAGGCTAGGCGCGGGCCGGTGCCCCTGCTTGACTGCTGCCGCAGCGCACTTGACGATTCGGGCACAGCGCACGGCTGAGACTCGACGGCCGCGCAGCGCGGTGCCACGCTCGAGGGATCGGCGCGGCAACGCCGCCGCGCCCGGAGAGGAGTCGACGATGCCAGTTCCGTCCGCCGAAGGATCCCCGCCCCGAAGCGTCATCGTGGTGGGTGCGGGCTCCGCCGGGTCCGTCGTGGCCCGTCGACTCGCCGACGCCGGTCTCGCCGTCACGGTGCTCGAAGCCGGAGGGGAGGACGGGAACCCCGCGATCCACGACCCCATGCGCATGGGGGAGCTGTGGCACAGCGCCGACGACTGGAACTACTACACGACGCCGCAGCCGGGCGCGAACGGCCACCGCCTGCACCTGCCGCGCGGCAAGGTGCTCGGGGGATCGCACTCGCTCAACGCGATGATCTGGGTGCGCTGCTCGCCGCTCGACTTCGACCACTGGGCGTCGCTCGGCAACGAAGGCTGGGCGTGGGAGGACGTGCTGCCCGTGTACCGGTCGATCGAGCGCTTCGCGGGCCGGGGCGACGACCCGGAGCACCTCCGCGGCTCCGACGGGCCGCTCGACGTCACGGGCCGGTATCCGCTCGCCCCGATCCAGCAGTCCATCATCGACGCCTCCGTGCAGGAGGGCCTCGTGCACAACCCCGACTACAACGGGGCCTCGCTCGAGGGCGTCTCCCAGCAGCAGATCACAGTGCGCGACGGCAAGCGGCTCAACACGTACATGGCGTACCTCAAGCCGGTGCGGGATCGCGTGACCGTCGAGGTGGGGTGCCACGTGCACGAGCTGCTGTTCGCCGAGGACGCGGCGTCTGAGCGGCCGCGCGTCGTGGGCGTGCGGTTCTCCCAGGACGGCGAGGTGCGGGAGCTGCGCGCCGACGAGGTGGTGCTCGCAGCCGGAGCCCTCGACTCGCCCCGCGTGCTGCTGCGATCCGGTATCGGCCCGGCCGAGGAGCTGCGCGAGGTCGGCATCGCCCCGCGCGTCGACCTGCCGGGCGTGGGCAAGAACCTGCACGACCACTACCTGTCGCCCGTGATCTTCGAGACCGAGCGGCCGGTCGGCCCGCCCGAGCCCGGCCGATCGGTGACGCAGACGCACCTCTTCTGGAAGAGCCGCGACGAGCTCGACCGGCCCGACACGCAGCCGATCAAATTCTCCGTTCCCATGTACGGCGACTTCCTCGAACCGCGCTCCGCAGACGGCTTCACCTTCATGGCGGGGCTCGTAACGCCGAAGTCGCGCGGATCGCTCACCCTCTCGGGGCCCGACCCCGACGACCCCACGATCATCGATCTCGACGCCCTCGGGCACGACGACGACGTCGCATCGCTCGTGGCCTCGGTGCGGCAGTGCCGCCGCATCGGCCGGCAGCCGGCGCTCGCCGAGGCGTGGGGCGCCCGGGAGGTGTACCCGGGGCCCGGGATCGGCGACGGCGACGACCTCGTCGACTACGTGCGCGAGACCGTGGCGACGTACCACCACCAGGTCGGCACCTGCAAGATGGGCGTCGACGAGCTCGCGGTCGTCTCTCCGCGGCTCGCAGTGCACGGCGTCGACGGCCTGCGCGTGATCGACGCCTCGATCATGCCGCGGGTGACGACCGGCAACACGAATGCGCCCGCCGTGCTGATCGGCGAACTCGGCGCCCGCTTCCTGCTGAACGGGGAGCGCTGAGCCCACGCCATCCGCTGCCGCTCCGTCGCCATCGCGGCGGGGCGGCCTCCCGACCACCGCGCCGAAGGCCGCACCGCGTCACCCCACGTCGAACGACTCCACCGGGAAGTCGATGACGGTCGCCCCTCCGGTCGCGTACCGGGGCACATCTTCGGCCACGGCCTGCCCCTCGGGTGAATCGAGCGCCGCCCGCAGCGCCTCGGCGTCGTCGAAGGTCGCCGCGAACACCGCGAAGTAGGGGGAGCGGTCGATGCCGATCGCGAACGAGATCTGCCGCACTCCCGGAAGCCGCGCGCACAGCGGCAGGTGGACGTCGCGGTAGTGCTGCTCGAACGCGGCGCGGTCGGCGGGCTCGGGGTAGAGCACGAGCAGTCGCTGGGTCATGCGTCGATCCTCTCGTCGGTCACGCGGCGGAGGGGCGCGCGTAGACGCGGCGCCCGGCGAACCAGGTCTCGACGACGGCGGTGCGCACGAGCTCGTGCGCGGGGTGCGCGAACGGGTCGCGGTCGAGCAGCACGAAGTCGGCCGACCTGCCCGGCGTCAGCGCGCCGGTCTCATCGCCGAGTCCCATCGCCTCGGCGCCGTTGATCGTGAACGCCGCGATGGCCTCTGCGAGGGTGATCGCCTGCTCCGGCCACAGCGTCCCGGGGTAGTCGCCGCTCGGATCCTCGCGCGTCACCAGACCGTGGATGCCCTCCCAGGCGTTCGGCGAGGGGGAGACGGGCCAGTCGGAGCCGCCGGCGACCAGGGCTCCGGCGTCGATGAGCGCGCGGTTCGGCTGGATGCGGTCGGCGCGCTCGCGGGGCAGCACCTGGCGGATCGCCTCGACGATCGGGCCCGGCACCCAGATGAACGGCGAGATGTCGGCCGAGACTCCGAGCTGCGCGAAGCGCGGGATGTCGTCGGGGCGCACGAACTGCCCGTGCGCGATCTGGTACCGCGGCTCCGTGATGCCCGCCGAGCGCAGCTGCTCGACCGCGTTCAGCACGACGTGCACCGACGCATCGCCCGTGCAGTGGATCTTCGCCGAGAGCCCCGCATCGGCCACGCGTCGCAGCCAGTCGGCGAGCTCCTCGGGGTCGAGCAGCGTCTCGCCGTGGAAGTGGTCGCCGTGCGCGTCGTCGGGAAGGTAGGGCTCGAGGAAGGCGCCCGTCCGCGTGGGCGGCACGCCGTCGAGGAAGATCTTCACGAAGTCGGGGCGGTGGTGCTCGGTGCGGAAGCGCTCGCCGTCGAAGACGAGGTCGTCGCCGACCTCCGCGAACCCGAAGATCTCGTCGTTGATGAGCATCGAGCTCACGACCCACGCGTCGAGGTCGCCGTCGGCGTCGAGCGCGCGCAGCGCCTCCAGGATGTGGGTCGAGACCCCCGCGTCCTGAAACGCCGTGACCCCGAACGAGTTGAGGATCGCGACGCCTCGCCGAGCCGCCGCGCGCTCCTGGGCGGGGGTGAGCCCGCCCGCGGAGCTGTGCGCGCGTGCGACGGGGACCCCCGCGGCCTCGAGCAGCACACCGGTGAGCCGAGCGGGATCGGCCGCGTCGGTGAGCGCACCGGGGTGGCCCGCCGAGATGCCGGCGAGCTCGAGGGCGCGGCTGCTGACCCAGCGGTTGTGGTGCGAATCGTCGGAGAGCATCACGGGGCGCCCGCCGGCGGCGGCGTCGAGCCGTGCGAGCGCCGCCGCCGTGCTCACGTCGCCCAGGCGGTCGCTCGCCCAGGGGCCGCCCACAACCCACGCGCCCTCGGGGAGCCCCGCGGCGTGCTCGGCGACGGCGTCGATGATGCCGTCGAGGGAGGCGCCGATCGGAATGCGCAGCTCGAACAGATCCTCCTTGCCCGCGAGGAAGTGATGGTTGTGCACGTCGACGAGCCCGGGCATCACGAAGCCTCCGGCGAGGTCGCGCACCTCGGTCGACGGTCCCGCGAGCGCGAGCACCTCGGCGTCGCTGCCGACCGCGGCGATGCGGCCCCCCGACACCGCGATCGCCTCGGCCCACGGCCGCTCGGCGTCGACGGTGTAGATCCGGCCTCCGGTGAGCACGAGTTCGGGCGTGGGCAGGGTCATCAGCGACTCCGTTTCGTCAGCGAAGGGCCCGCGGTGCGCGGCGCGGCGGGCCGTCGATGCCAGTCTCGCAGGCGGGCGCTCGCGGGCGTTGACCGTGCGCGCGGCGGTCTTGTGCGTGCGAGACTGATCGCGGCCGACGGGGCCGCCCCGGGTCAAGCTGGAGCGATCCGGCCGACGCCTCGTGCCGGATCCACTCGATGCAGGAGGGATGGCGCGCATGACCGAGGAGAACGAGGCGCCGGTGCCGGCGCCGATGCAGATGCGGGACCGCGTCGTGATGGTCACGGGCGGCGGGACCGGCATCGGCGCCGCGATCGCCGAACGCTACGCCGGCGAGGGGGCGCGGGTCGCGATCGTCGGCCGGCGGCGGGACCCGCTCGAAGCGGTCGCCCGCGCCACCGGTGCGCTGCCGATCGCGGCGGATGCGGCCGACGGCGAGTCCGCCCGCGCGGCCGTGTCGCAGGTGCTCGAGCGCTTCGGGCGGATCGACGTGCTCGTCGCCAACGCCGGCGGGCACGGGTTCGCCGCGGTCGGCGAGACGAGCGACGCGGAGTGGAGCGCCGCGATCACGGCCAATCTCACGACCGCGTTCGTCATGGCCCGCGAAGCCCTGCCCGCCCTCACCGAGAGCGCGACGACGAACGGGGCGAGCCAGATCGTCGTGGTGTCGTCGCTCGCGGGCCTCTTCGCGGGGCCGTCGGTCGCCGGCTACACCGTCGGCAAGCACGCGCTCATCGGACTCACGCGGAGTCTCGCCCGCGACTACGGAGCGGCCGGCGTGCGGGTCAACGCCGTGTGCCCGGGCTGGGTGCGCACCCCGATGGCCGACGCCGAGATGGACGAGTTCGCCGCGCACGCGGCGGCGATCGGCGACCGGGAGGCGGGCTACGCAGCGGTGACGCGCGACGTGCCGCTGGGCCGGCCGGCGCAGCCCGCCGAGATCGCCTCCATCGTGCGGTTCCTCGGATCGCACGAGTCGTCGTACATGACCGGCTCGGTGCTCGTCGCGGACGGCGGCGCCCACATCGTGGATCTGCCGACGGTGGCGTTCGCGCACGCCGGCATGTGATCGGCGCGGGGGTGCTGCGCCGATCGCCCGAGTCGGCACCGGCGCAGCACCCCCGCCTGTTTCACCCGCCCAGGTACGCCGATCGCAGCAGGTCCGCATCCTCAGCGAGCACGCCCGCCGGAGCCTGCGCGTGGCTGACCCGTCCGCTCGCGATCACCATCGCCTCATCGGCGATGCCGAGCGCGAGATGGGTGAACTGCTCGACGAGCAGCACACCCACGCCCGAGGCCGCGATCTGCTGGATCAGCGGCAGCAGCCGCATGAAGACGACGGGCGCCAGCCCGAGCGACATCTCGTCGATGAGCAGGAAGCTCGGCTTGGCCGCGAACGCCCGGGCGAGCACGACCATCTGCTGCTCCCCGCCCGAGAGCAGCACCGACTGCGCGTCGATGCGCTTCTCCAGCTCGGGGAACGCCGCGAGCACCTCGGCGAGGGCCGCCTCCGTCTTCGCGGTGAGCATGATGTTCTCGCGCACGGTGAGCGAGGGGAAGATCGCGCGCCCCTGCTCGATGTGGGCGATGCCGTCGCGCGAGCGCTGCACCCGGCTGCGCTTCGCGATCGACGCGTCGCCGAGCCGGATGTCGCCGGAGGCGTGGGGGATCACGCCCGACACCGATTCCAGCAGACTCGATTTGCCCGCACCGTTCGGCCCCACGAGCGCGAGGATCTCGCCCGGGCGCACGACGAGGTCGACGTTCGATACGACCGGCCCGGCGCCCCGGTGCACCGTCACGTCTCGCAACTGCAGTTCAGTCATGAGCTGATCTCCGCATCTCCCATATAGGCCGCGATCACGGCCGGGGTGTCGAGTACTTCGGCCGTCGGCCCCTGGGCGAGCACCCGCCCGAAGTCGAGCACGGTGAGCTCCGTGCACACCGAGCGCACGAGGTCGAGGTCGTGCTCGATGAGCACGATCGCGGTGTCGAAGCGCGAGGGGATCCGGGTCAGGCGATGCCCGAACTGCAGGTGCTCCTCATGCGACAGACCCGCCGCCGGCTCGTCGAGGATGAGCAGCCGGGGGCCGGAGAGCACCGCGGCGGCGACCTCGACGAGTCTCCGGGTGCCGACGTCGACCGTCGACAGCGGCGTCTCGGGAGCGGGGCAGCCGAGGAACGCGAGCGCATCCGCGAGCTCGTCGTGGTCGATCGCGCGGCGCGCCACGAACCGCACGTACGCCTCGACGGTGAGCTGCGGCGGCACCCGATCCTGCTGGAAGGTGCGCCGCACCCCGCGTCGGGCGCGCCGAGTCGGCGACAGCGCGCTGATGTCGGCGCCGTCGAGCAGCGTGCGCCCGGTGTGCTGGGGGAGGAACCCCGAGACGGCGTCGACGAAGGTCGACTTGCCCGCTCCGTTCGGGCCGATGAGCCCCATGATCGACCGGGGCCGCACGGCGAGCGATACGTCGTCGAGCGCCTTGAGCGCACCGAACTGCACGCCGAGGCCCTGCACCTCGAGCACGGGCGGCGCGTCTGCGGGCACGGGCTCGGCCGCCTCGGGCACCGCGAAGACGTCGAGCACGCTGGTGCCGACCTCGGGCTGCGCCGCGTCGCGCGCCGCGGACCGGGCATCGGACCGCCTGCGGATCGCGCCGCGGATGACCTCACCGAGGTTCGAACCGCTGGTGAGCGCCTGGATGCCGAGCAGGCCGAACACGACGAAGCCCCAATCCTGCGGCACGCCCCACTTCTTCAAGAGCTCGGGCACCACGACCCACAGGATGCCGCCGAAGATCGCCATGTCGATGAGGTAGGCGCCGCTCATCACCGCGAGGATGTACAGGGCGAGCGACTGGATCGGCGAGAAGCTCGTGGCGAACGGCAGCTGCACCTGGCCCGCGAGCAGCCCGCCCGAGACGCCGCCGAGCGCCGCACTCACCGCGAAGGCGGAGAGCTTCGCCGCCGACACGCTCCGGCCGACGGCGGCCGTGCCGCGCTCGGAGAAGGCGACCGCCTTCCAACCGCTGCCCATGCGGCTGCGCTGCAGGCCGTGCACGGCGAGCGCGCACAGCACGGTGACGATGGCCGAGAAGAAGAAGAACTCGCGGTCGCTCGAGAACGCCTCCGGGCGCTGCACGGCGATGCCGTCGGCCGCGCCGGGGAACTGGATCTGCACGAGCATCACGTCGAAGGCGGCGGCGAAGCCGAGTGTGACGACGGCGAGGTTGACGCCGCGCAGTCGCAGCGCCGGAAGGCCGATGATGATGCCCGCGACGCCGGCGGCCGCGCCGCCCGCGACCAGCCACACGACGAAGCCGCCGGGTGCGTCGAGCGTGTTCAGCCAGGCGACCACCCACGCGCCGATCGCGGCGAACGAGAGCTGCGAGAGCGCGATGATGCCCGCCGAGCCCGTGACGACCCCCAGGCCGAGCACCGCGATGATCGCGGTGAGTGCGCTGATGCCGAGGAAGACGTAGTAGCCCGACAGGCCCGCGCTGAGCGCCCAGCCCGCGCCGATGCCGACGACCGCGACGAGCAGTGGCAGTGCGGTTCGCAGTCTGCGGTTAACGAGCGGCATCCCACACCTCCTTTCGCTGCGACCAGAGCAGCAGCACGACGATGAACAGGAACGGGATGAAGTTGCGCACGAACGAGAACGCGGGGATCTGCGCGACGACGCCGGAGACCACCCCGAGCAGCAGGCCGCCGCCGACGGCGAGGTCGAGCCGGCGGAACCCGCCGAGCAGTGCCGCTGCGGATGCGGGGATGATGAGCATGGAGAGGCTGATCGCGTCGTTGGACTGCGACGGCGCGATGACGAGGATCGTGACTGCCGAGATCGCGCCTGTGGCCGCCCAGACGCCGATGGAGAGGGGCTTCGCCGCGATGCCGATCAGCTCCGCGGTCGTGGGCCGCTCGGAGAGCGCCCGCAGCTGCGTGCCGACCGTGGTTTGCGTCAGCAGCAGGGCGCAGCCGCCGGCGACTGCGATGGCGAGGGCCACCATGATGATCGTCACCCAGCTCACGACGACGCCGGCGACCGCGAAGGCGGGGCCCGAGAGGATCGGCGCGAACGGCTGCGGCTTGTTGCCGAAGATGATGAACGAGAGCGAGATGAGCATGAGGAGCGGCGCCACGGTCATGGCCGATCGGAGCGTGACGGAGGCCTCGGCGAGCCAGGTCGCGGCGATCCATCCGATCGCGCCGTTGAGCGCCGCCCCGATGAGGACGCCGACGATCGTCGCCGCCCAGACGGGCAGCCCCAGCTCGGCGGCGAACCAGACCGCCGCGAACGCGGCGAACATGCCGGTCGCCGCCTGCGCCAAGTTGACGACGCGCACGAGGCGGCTCATGAGGGTGAGCGTCACCGCGAGCACGGCGTAGAGCCCGCCCGAGGCGAGGCCCGCGAGCGCGCCCTGGAGCAGGCCGTCGCCGCTCATGCGACGCCTCCGCGCTCGGAGTGGACGAGGTTGGTCGGACGCATGGGGCTCCTTCGCCGGTGGTGGGGGAACGGATCGGTGCGGGCGCCCGGTGCGACGGCGGAGTCGCATCGGGCACCCGGCCGCCGGCGACGGGCGCCGGCGGGGCAGCGGTCAGCTGCTCGGGATCAGCCAGTCGTCGGCCGACTGCTTCCAGGCGCGGGTGCCCGACTCCAGCACGACCGGCCAGCCGCCCGGGGTGTACTCCTGCGCCGCGACCTCGTCGAACTGGTAGGGGGCGGCGACCATCGGGTTCTCGATCGGATCCATTCCGTGCAGCGCTTCCGCGACGGTCTCGCGGGTGATGTCGCCCTCCATCCCCGAGAGCACCTCCACGAGGTGCGTCGCCGCGAGGTAGCCGCCCTGGCTGAACGAGGTGAGGGCGATGTCGTTCTCCTCCATCAGCGACTTCTAGTCGGCGTTGATCTCGTTGTCCTCGGTGAAGGGGTAGAACTCGGCGGGCACGTGCACGCCCGCCCCCGTCCAGTCGAGGGCGGAGGCGAAGTTCTCGCTGTACACGCTGGTGAGGAACAGGAAGGTGACGTCGTCCCACCCCTGCGCCTGCGCCGCCTTCACCTGGCCGATCGCATCCGGTTCGATGCCGTTCACGGCGATCGCCGAGCAGCCCGCGTTCTTCGCCTTCACGATGTACGGCGTGTAGTCCGAGCCGCCGTAGGGCAGGCTGTCGTCGACGAGCAGCGGCTCCTCGCCGGTGATCTCCGTCCACTTCTCGACGCCCGCGAGGTACGAGGGCTTCGTCGATCCCGCGATCTCGAGCAGCACGCAGATGTCATCGAGACCGAGGTTCTCGGAGCCGTTGAGGAGCGTGAGGGTCATGTCGTTGAACGGGCCCAGATTGGCGGGCGCGATGTTGGGGGAGTCGAAGCAGCCGGTGTCGACGCCGATTCCGGGCATCGACAGCACGTTCTCCTGGGCGTAGTACTCCTGGTTGATCTCGCACTCGATGAGCGAGGCTCCGCCGACCAGCGCCACCACCTCGTCGCTGCCCACGAGCTGTCGGGCGGCCGCTGTCGCGGAGGCGGGGTCGCCCTTGTCGTCGACGGTCGTGTACTCGATCTGGCGGCCGTCGATGCCGCCGTCCGCGTTCACGCGGTCGAATACGGCCTGGGCCGCGGCGCTCGCCTCGGGGAACGTCGCCGCCCCGCTCAGGGTGTTGACGGAGCCGAGCTTGATGGGGGCGCCGTCGCCGCCATCGCCGCCGCCGGCGCAGCCGGTGAGCGCGAGTGCGGCGGTCGCGGCGAGCGCTGCGACCGCGGTGATGCGTCTCTGCATGGTGTGTCCTCTCGAACGGATGGGGTGGAGGTGGAGCAGCGCCGCGCTGCGGGAGCTGCGGGTCTGGGGAGCCGGGGCGCGGATCGGGCCGCGAGCGGTCACACCGGCTGGGCGTCGGGGTAGACCACCCTCCCGAGCGGGATGATGTGCCCGCCGGCGCGCGAGTGCTCCGCCCCGCCGGCGCCCGTGATGCCGAGGAACACGCCGGTCGTGCGGCGCGCGCTGCCGAGATCGTGCAGCCACACGCTCGCGACCGCGATCCGGAACTCGCGGAAGCAGAAGAGGTAGAGGTCGTCGTCGAAGCGCCACACGGTCGACAGGTCGGTGTCGCCGTGCCCGCGCTGCACGCCCTCGATGCACTGCCAGGCGTAGCGCTGGCTCGACAGGTACACGTGCTCGTAGAGGTGGTGCGGGCTGTACCGGTACAGGTTGCGGGTGCCGATCAGATCGCGCGACGGGCCCGGGGCGTCGCCGGTGGGGGCTCCGGCGCCCGTGACCGCCGACCAGAACGTCTGCCCCACTCGCGGGGCGCCCGCGCTCTCGCGCTCCGCGATGCGGGAGTGCACCACCAGCGCGCGGTGCGTCGTCTCCGAGTAGATCACCGTCACCGATTCGCGCGCTCGGGAGACGAGCGGCAGATTGACGAACACGACGTCGTCGCGCACGCGCACCGCATCGACGGGGTCGCGGAGCTCGCCGCCGAGCCCGCCCGACTCGGCGAGCGGCCCCTCCGCGCTCCACACGGCCTCCTCGCCGTCGAACGCGACGCGCAGCGTCGAGCCGTCGTCGAGCGTCAGCTCGAGCCGCGCGCCCGAGAGGTCGGCGTTCTCGAGTCGGTAGGTGTCGATGCCCGCTGCGAACTCGTCGTAGCTGCGCCAGTCATCGGCATCCGCCGTCGTCGGTGCGGTCCGTGCCGGTTCGTGCTGCGAGGTCATCTGCCGCTCCTTCGATCGCGCGGGGCGTCGGGATGCGGCCGGCCGCGGGCGGCCGTTCGCGGGCTCCCTCGCCCGTCATCGCTCTCACTGTAAGCAGGGCGGAAGCGTCGCCGGCGGGCGGCCGGCATGGTCGGCGGTGTGAGTCAACAGCCGTTCGCTCGGGGTCAACGCGCAGCGGACCTCGGGCGGAGGCGGCTACCTGCGGCGCAGCTCGCTCGGCGAGATCCCGAAGGCGCTCTTGAAGACCCGGCTGAAGTGCGCCGCATCGGTGAACCCCCACCGCGCCGCGATCATCGACACCGTGCGATCCTGCAGCACCGGATCGCGGAGGTCGGCGCGGCACCGGTCGAGGCGTCGCTCGCGGATCCACGTCGACACCGTGGTCTCCGCGCCCCGGAACAGCGAGTGGAGGTGGCGCGTGGAGATGTAGTGGGCCGCCGCGATGCTGTTCGGCGACAGATCCTGATCGCCGAGGTGCAGCTCGATGTAGGCGGTGATCTTCTGGAGCAGGAGCTGGTGGGGGTCGCGCTGGGCCGGGTCGGCGTCGAGGATGCTCGAGAAGAGCGTGCTCATCAGGTCGAGGCTGGTGTGCGCGAGCTTGGCGCGCACCCGGGAGTCGAGCGAGGCGAGCTGCGCGGGGAACTGCGACAGGAACGCGGTGACCACCGGGGCGAGCCCGTTGTGCTCGCGGCCCAGCGACACGGCGGTGAGCTGCTCCGTGAAGGGGATCGGCAGATCGACGCGGTCCTTCGGGAACATCATGATGAGGTTGCGGAAGTCCTCGCCGAACAGCAGCGAGTAGGGGCGCGAGGTGTCGTAGACGGAGAGATCGCCCGGGCGCATGACGACCTCGCGGCCGTCCTGCACGAGGATGCTGCTGCCCGAGAGCAGCAGGCTCACCTTGTAGTACCCGCTGCCGCCGTCCGCGATGGTCTCGGGGGTGCGCTCGACGAGGTGCGGGCGCGCGGCGACCTCGGTGAAGACCACGTCGTCGGCGTCTGCGGAGATCATGCGCGCGGAGAACGGGCCCGCGTACTCGGTCGAGACACGCAGGGGCACGAACGACGACGCGACCATGTCGCGGAACGTGCCCAGGTCGGGCGCCAGCGCGCGAGGTGCGCTGCGGCGCGCATCACCCGATGCGGTTGCGTTCGTCATGTGTGATCCCTCCGACTTCACTGGCGGTTGTCACCGGCGCCCGGGGAGGCGGCACCGGAATCGCGTCGTCGCTCTCGGCGATTCGCGCGGCGATTCACTTCGAGAGGATACACCTTCAGCCGCGCACGACCCCGAGCGATTCCTCGAGGGCGTCGAGCAGGATCGGCAGCTCCGCCGCGCCGAACGCGAGCGGCGGCCGCACCTTCAGCACGTTCCGGTCGCGCCCGATGCGCGAGATGAGCACCCTTCGCGACTTCATCTCCTCCACGACCCGCACTGCGAGCTCCGGCGCGGGAGCGCCGTCGACGGCGAAGTCGAGGCCGAGGAACATGCCGGTGCCCTTCGCGGCGCGCACGAACTCGTGCCGCTCGGCCAGCGCCTCGAGCCGGGCGCGCGCCTGCAGGCCGAGAACGCGCGCCTGCTCGCGGAGCCCGCGATCCTCCATCTCGAGCAGCACGGCCTCGCCCACCGCTGCCGAGACGGGATTGCCGGCGAAGGTGTTGAAGAACTCGTTGCGCGATCCGAACGCGTCGAGCACGCCCTCGCTCGTGACGACGGCCGACATCGGGTGCCCATTGCCCATCGGCTTGCCCATCGTCACGAGGTCGGGTGCGAGCCCCGCGTACTCGTGCCCCCACATGTGACTGCCGGTGCGGCCGAAGCCGCTCTGCACCTCGTCGGCGATGACGAACCCGCCCGCGGCGCGCACCCGATCGGCGATGCCCGTGAGCAGGCCCCGGGGAACGCGGGGCATGCCCTCCGTGGAGAAGAGCGGATCGAAGAGGCAGGCCGCGACGCCGAACCCGGCCTCCTGCAGCGAGGCGATCGCCGCATCCACCTGCGCGAGGGCGTCGGCGAGCACGGCGGGCTCGGGCCGCGCGTCGCGGTCGAGGTCGGGGATGCGGATCGCGCGCACATGCGCGCCGAGGGGCTCGCGGGTCTCGAGGCCCGTCGTCATCTCGGCGAGCGCGATGGTGGTGCCGTGATAGCTGTAATCGGAGACCAGCACGCCCGTCGCGCCCGAGAGCTGCCGCGAGATGCGCAGCGCCAGCTCGTTCGCCTCGGAGCCCGAGTTGCCGAAGAACACCCGGTCGAGGTCGCCCGCGAACGTCGCGAGCAGCCGCTCGGAGTAGTCGATCACGCGCTCGTTGAGGTACCGGGTGTGCACGTTGAGCGTGGCCGCCTGATCGGCGAGCGCGCGCACCACGCGCTCGTTCGCGTGCCCCACGTGCGGCACGTTGTTGTACCCGTCGAGGTAGCGATCGCCGGAGGCCTCGGTGAACCAGACGCCCCGCGCCGAGACGAAGTGCAGCGGCTCGCGGTAGAAGAGCGGGGAGTAGGGGCCGATCGTGCGGTTGCGGCGGGCGATGAGGTCGGCGGTGGAAGACATGGGGTCCTATCGGGATCGAGGGTGCGGCGCGGGTGCGGGTGCGGGACTGCGGGGGCGCGGGGCGGTGGGCGGCGGGCGGGTTCGGTCAGTCTTCGAGGAGGCGCCGGGCGAGACGGACCACGTGCGGCAGCACCGTGCCGGCGTGCCACTCGGCGGTGGGCTCGCCGCGACGATCCGCGGACCAGCCGAGGTAGGTGAGCCCGCGGGCGAGGAGGATCGCCGGGAACACGTCGTGATCGGCGGCGTCGAGCGGCCGCACGGACTCGTACCCCGCGAAGAGCGCGGCGCGGTACTCCGTCGCGCGCGGGTGCGGGGTGAAGAAGTAGAGGGCGGTGGCGAGGTCGAACAGGTGCCACCCCGCCGCGAAGTCGTCGAAGTCGATGATCACGAGCCCCGTATCGGTGCGGAGCACGTTCTCGGGGGTGAGGTCGGCGTGGATCGGGCCGAAGCGATGGGCGGGGGTGCCGTAGGCGTCGAGCCGCGCGCGCACCCGCTCGATCGCCCGGGCGACGAGCGCGCGATCCTCGCCCGCGAGCTCGGCGAGTCGGAGCGGATCGCCCCAGGCGGGCTCGCTCCCGATCAAACCCTCGAGATCCCAGTCGTCGCGCGGCACCGCCATCGCGTACCCGGAGCGCTCGGTCGCGGCGTGCAGCTCGCCGAGGAGCCGCCCGAGCCGACTGAAATCGGCGGGGTCGAGGTCGGCGGTGCCCGCCACCGCCGAGCGCTCGTCGCCGAACATCCCCGTGTTCGGGATCAGCCGCTGCAGATCGACCTGGTGGGGGCCGCCCGTGCTCGCGTCGCCCACGACGACGAATCCGCTGCCGTTCGGCGCGGGGATGACCTCGGGCACCGACACCCCCTCGGCGTGGAGCGCACGCACGAAGTCGAGTTCGCAGGCGAGCTCCGCGTCGGAGTGGTAGCCGCGCCGATGTACCCGGACGACGTACGCCAGCCCGTCGACGTCGAGGCGGTAGACGAAGTTCTCCCGGTTCTTCAGCAGCACCAGCGGCGCGGCGGCGTCGAACCCCCACTCCGCGAGGGCAGCGCGGGCGAGGCCCTCGGCGATCTCGAGCGTCACTGCGGGCATCGGCGTCCTTCCATCGGGGCTCGCGGGGGGCTCCGACCGCGATCTGTACTCAGAGTATAGAAACTATACGCAGCGTTCACAAGTGGGGTCCGGGCTTTGTAGACTGGTGCCCGTGACCCCAGCCTCGCCCGCATCGAACGCGCGCCGGCCGGCGACCGGCGGTCCCATCCCGCGCGAGCGCCGCCAGGAACGCACCCGCCGCGACCTCGTCGACGCCGTGCTCGCGATCATCGCCGAGCGCGGCCTCGCCGACACCACCATCGAGCGCGTGTCCGAGCTATCGGGCATCTCGCGGGGCACCGTGTACGCGCACTACCCGGGCGGGCGCGATGCGCTGCTCCGCGACGCGTACGCGCGTCTCGGGCGCGAGCTCGTGGAGCGCACTCGCGCCGCCGCCGATGCGGCCGACGCGTGGCGCGAACGGCTGTCGGCGCACGCACGATCCCTCTTCGACCTCGCCGCCGACTCGCGGCTCGGGCACTTCTACAACGTCTCGGGGCCCACGCTCGTCGTCGACGGCGCCGAGCGCGGCATCGGGTCGGGGGCCAGCGCGTCGATGATCGCCGATGCGCTCCGCGAGGCGCAGAGCCGCGGCGAGGTGGCGGCCGACGTCGATGCGCATGCGACCGCCCTGCTGCTCGTCGGCGCGCTCCGCGAATCGGCGATCCGCATCGCCTCGGCGCCCGCGGAGTCGGACGCGTGCTTCGCCGCGTTCGCCCGCCTCGTCGACGGTCTCGCCGCTCGCTGACCGCGCGGCGGGTGCGCGGTCGCCGTGCGCAGTGCGCGGCGGGTGCGCGGTGGGTGCACAGCGCTGCCCCGCCGTCGCGCGCCGTTGCGCCCGTTTCTCGCGAGTGCACCTGCGTTTCGTGTGTGCAACGGCGAAATAGCGGTGCACCGGCAGGAGGGGGCGGACGATGGTGTGGCGGATCGCTTCCGGCGGTGCGCCGAAGCGGACGGGCCGACGCCGGCCGTGCCCGGTGCTACAGCGCGCTCAGCAGGGCGTCGACCGCCTGGCGCGACCGCTCGGTGCGCTGCGGCTCCCGGTCGAAGTCGCCGATGAAGACGTTGCCGAGCGCTGTGGTGAGCACGCCCTGCGCGGCGATCTCGTGCGCCGCTGCGCTCGCGCGGGGGTGGGCGGCGGCGATGAATGCGAGCAGTCGCTCCCGCGCCGAGCCGTAGGCCTCGGCGAGTACGGCGGCGATGTCCTCCGAAGATCTCGCGAGCTCCACGAACGCGAGCACGATCACGTTGTCAGCGCTCGAGCTGGCGAACTCCTCGCCGAAGAGGTAGTCGAGCGCCGGTTCGAGGGCGTCGATCTCGGGAGGGATGACGGCGGGCGCCACGTAGAACGCTCGCGCGGCGTCGAGCAGCAGGCGATCCCGGTTGCCGACGAAGTGGCGCACGTGCCCGCGAGACATGCCCGCGGCGTCGGCGATGCGGTCGAGCGTGGTGCCGCTGATGCCGTGCTGCGCCATCGTCGCGAGGGTCGCTTCGATGATCTGCTCGCGCCGGGCGTCGGCGACTGAGGGGCGTGCCATGCGGGGTCCTCTCCGGAGTGGGGGCAAGGGGCATCGGGGGGCGGCCGTCGCAACGGGCGGTTGCGCCGTCCCTCGAAGACTAGCGAGATTTCGGCGCGCGCAAAAATTGTCTAGTCAGACTTGACTAATTACGAGCGACGTTCGTACAGTGTTCACACCGGCACACGCCGCCCCCGAATCCGCTCCGACACGAGCCGCATTCGACCCCGTCTCGAAGGAGTGACATGGCCGACTACCAGCGCCTGGGCGCAGCCCCCGTGAGCGAACTCGCTCGAGAGGAGCGCGTGCGCACCCGCGACGGGGTGCACCTCGCGACCGACGTCTACCTCCCGGCGAACCACGGCGCGGGGAGCGGAGCGCGAGACGAGACGCCGGGCGACACGATCCTGATCCGCCTCCCGTACGACAAGAGCGGCGAGTACACGTTCATCCCGCTCGTCGCCGAGTACCTGCTCGCTCACGACTACCGCGTCGTCGCGCAGGACGTGCGGGGCAAGTTCCGCTCCGAGGGAGTCGCACAGCTCTTCGTCAACGAGGTGCGCGACGGCGAGGACACGCTCGACTGGATCGTCGCGCAGCCCTGGTCGAACGGCCGGGTGGCGATGTGGGGCGACAGCTACTACGGGTTCACGCAGTGGGCGGCAGCCGCGAGCGGCCACCCCGCCCTCAAAGCGATCGCGCCCCGCGTCACGGGCACCGGTCTCGGCGAACCCGTGCACCGCGATCCGGGGGCCCGCGTGCGCGCCGTCGAGATGGGCATCACGAACCTGTACCCGCTCACCCACTTCCACGGCAACGACACCTTCCTCTGGGAGCCCGACTGGTCGCGCCGCGACTTCGAGGCGCAGGCCGAGGCGTTCCAGGAGTGGGCGGGCGCGCGGTCGCGGTCGTACGACCAGTGGGTGCCGCACCCGGTGACCCTGCCGCGCTTCCCGAACGGGAGCCCCTTCGCCGGCCGCTCGGTGCCGGTGCTCCACACGATCGGGTGGTGGGACAACTGCGCGCCCCTCTCGTGGGCGGATGTCGCGGAGATCGCGCAGCACCCGGCGTGGGAGGCGCACCACTCCCTCCGCATCGAATCGATCGATCACGAGAGCTACCAGTTCGTCGAGGCGGAGGGCGACCGCGTCGCGGAGCGCACCGAGCAGCAGATCCGCGATCTCCTGCCGCGCACGCTCGACCCCGCGCTCGCCTTCTTCGAGGTGTTCGTGCGCGGCCAGGGAGCGGTGAGCGACATCCCGCGCGTCGCCTGGCAGCTCGCGGGCACGGAGGAGGAGCGCACCGAGGCGGCCTGGCCCCCTGCGGGATCGCGCGGCGTGACGCGCTACGCCACGTTCGATGGCGGCCTGTCGCCCGACCGTCCCGAGACGGCGCACGAGCGGACCTGGGTGCACGACCCGCAGGATCTCGTCCCATCGACCGCGCCCGATGCCTTCTCCTACCTGCTCGCGCTGCCCGACGAGGCGCCGCTCGGGGCGCGCGACGACGTCATCGTCTTCACGGGCGCCGAGCAGCGGGAGGACGTCGATCTCGCCGGACCGGTGAGCGCCCGCGTGCGGGTGCGCTCGACCGGCCCCGTCATGGACTGCTTCATCCGCCTCCTCGACGTCGCGCCCGACGGCACCGCCGTGCGGTTCGCGCGGGGGCAGCAGCAGCTGCTCGACGCCCGCGATGCGACGACGCTCCGCATCGATCTCGGTCACGTCGGCTACCGCTTGCGCGCCGGCCACCAGCTCCGGGTGCACGTGTCGAGCAGTGACTACCCCGAGTTCCTGCCGCAGCCCGGCACCGGGCGCGACCCCTGGACCGACGGCGTGGAGACCGTGCCGAACACCCAGACGCTGATCATCGGCGGAGACGATGCGCTCGCGCTCGAACTCCCCGTACTCGAGGGAGCACTCGCATGACCGCGACCCACCCGCACACGCCCCGCACCTCGACGGAGCAGCTGGCCGCCCTCCCGGCGCCGCGTCTCGAGTTCGTCTTCGAGATCCGCGCCACGATCGGGCCCGACCGGCACATCGGCCGCGGCCCGGACGAGGCCCTGAGCTTCACCCCCGTCACCGGGGGGAGCGTGCACGGCCCGGCCTTCACCGGCGAGGTGCTGCCCGGCGGCGGCGACTGGGCCGTCACCCGTTCGGGTACCGCGCAGCTCGAGGCGCGCTACCTGATCCGGGCCGACGACGGCGCCGTCGTCGACGTGCTGAACCGCGGGTACTTCCGGGCGACGCCCGAGATGCTCACCCGCATGGAGGCGGGGGAGGACCTGCCGGAGACGACCGATGGCCTGTACTTCCGCACGGCGCCCGTGTTCCAGACCGACGCCCCCACGCATCGCTGGCTCGCGGAGCACCAGTTCATCGGGCTCGCGCGCGACGATGCGGGCCAGGTGTGCATCCGCGTGTTCGTGCTCCGCTGACCCCGCTTTACCGACCCCGCTCCGCCGACCCGCCCGCCGACCCCGGCCTACGCCTCCACTCCCGCCACCGCTCGTGCAGTACCGCCGCCGATCATCGACGATCCGCCGGCGTCACCGAAAGGACCCGACATGTTCCGCACCCGCTTGATCTCCGGCGCCGCGCTCGGCGCCGCGGCGCTCCTCGCGCTGACCGCGTGCGCCCCGCGCGACGGCTCGTCCGCCGGCTCCCCTCCCGGCGTCGAGACCGCCGACCTCGTCGCGTCGACACCGGCCGCGACCGAGCCGGTCGACGAGGTGACCTGGTCCGTCGTCGAGGGCGAGCCCGCGACGCTCGATCCGGTGTCGTCGGCGAACCTCATCATCCCGAATCTCTGCGACAACCTGCTCGCGCTGCAGCCCGACTTCTCGGTCGAGCCGGGCCTGGCGACGCGAGCCGAATGGGTCGATCCGACCACGTTCGTCATCGAGCTGCGCGACGACGTGACCTTCTGGGACGGCACCCCGCTCACCGCGGCCGACGTCGTGTACAGCCTCGAGCGCAACCGCTCGCCCGAGTCGCAGTGGTTCGCGGCCTTCGCGCTGGTCTCCGGCATCGAGGCGACGGGGGATCGTGAGGTCACCGTGACCTTCAGCGCGCCCGACTCGACGTTCCGCGACGCGCTGGCCGGCCAGGGCGGCGCGGTGATGAGCGCGGCGTTCGGCGCGGAGGCGGGCGACGCCCTCGGCACCTCCGACGGCGGCCTCATGTGCACCGGCCCCTACGAGCTCGCGGCGGGCGGGTGGTCGCCCGGCAGCGAGATCGTGACGACCGCGAACCCCGACTACTGGAACGGTGCACCGCTCGTCTCCGAGCTGACGTACGTCTTCGTCTCCGATGCGTCCACCCTCGCCACGGCGCTCACCGAGGGCGAGATCGACGGCGCGCTGAACGTGTCGCCGAGCTCGCGGGCCGCCTTCGAGGGCGATGGGGCGGGCAGCCTCATCGTCGGCCCGTCGACGGCCTCCTACAGCTTCGGTCCGGCGACCTCGGAGGGGCTGGCCGCGAACCCCGACATCCGTCGCGCACTGAGTCTCGCGATCGACCGGCAGCAGTACATCGACACCGTGCTGAACGGGCTCGGCGAGCCGCAGCGCACCATCGTGCCTCCGTTCACGTTCCACGAGCTCGCGGCGGCCGACGTCTATCAGGCGGGCTACGACGCGCTGCCGGCGCCCGAGGTCGACCTCGAGGAGGCGCAGCGCCTCGTCGACGAGAGCGGGGAGGACGTGAGCGCTCCGCTCGTGCTCGCCGTGCCGGCGGGGGCGACGGAGTTCAAGAACACCGCCCAGATCGTGCAGAGCGCGGCGCAGCAGATCGGCCTCGACATCGAGATCGACGAGATGCAGGCGTCCGATTTCGGGGCCATGTTCTACGACCCGGCCGCGCGCGAGGGCATCGACTTCGTCGCGACGCAGGGCTATCTGGAGACGCCCGGCGTGCTCGGCTATCCGTCCCTGTTCATGCTGCCCGAGGAGCTCGGCGGGGTCTTCAACTGGAGCGGGTACGCGAACGAGGAGGTGACCGCCCGCATGCAGGCCGCTCGCACGGCGACGGACGAGCAGACGGCGGCCGAGGAGTTCGTCGCGGCGCAGAAGATCTTCGCGCCCGGCATGCTGCAGGTCACGCTCGCGGGCGCCTACCAGCTCAGCTACGTGAGCGACGACCTCACCGGCATCACGAGCTCGGTGGCCATGTACAGCAGCCCGTGGGCGCTGCACCTCGGCGCCCGGTGATCCGGCGGCGCGGCGCGGAAGGAACGACGTGAACTCTCTGCTCGTACGCACCCTGGCGGGGCGGCTCGGCGGCCTGCTGCTGACGCTCTTCCTCGCGAGCGTCGTGATCTACGCGGCGCTGCTCCTGACGCCGGGCGATCCGATCGCCGCGCTCGCCGGCGGCGCGAAGCCGACACCCGACCTCATCGCGCAGATCCGCGCCGAGTACCACCTCGACGACCCGATCTGGTCGCGCTACCTGCAGTGGCTGGGCGGCGTGTTCTCGGGCGACTTCGGCCGATCCTTCGTCTACAAGACCGACGTCGTGAACCTGGTCGCTCCGCGATTCGGGGTGACGCTGCAGTTGGTGCTGCTCACCGTCGTCATGATTCTCGTCGCGGGGGTCGGATCGGGCATTCTGGCGGCGACGCGGGGGCCGCGCGTCGATCGGGCGGTGGGCCTCCTCACCGCGCTCGGCATGGCGCTCCCCACCTTCGTCGTCGCGATCCTGCTCATCTGGATCTTCGCCAAGACGCTGGGCTGGTTCCCCGTGTACGGCGAGGGATCGGGGGGCTGGGACCGGCTCTGGCATCTGACCCTGCCCGCGCTCTCGCTCGCGGTGCTCTTCATCGCGTACATCAGCCGCGTGACCCGCAGCTCGATCGTGGCGCAGCTGCACTCCGAGCACGTGGAGACCGCTCGCGTACGGGGCATCCCGCGCGGGCGCATCTTCCGGGTGCACGTGTTCCGCAACGCCGCCCCGCAGATCCTCGCGATCTCGGGCACGACGGTGGCGGGCCTGTTCGCCGCGGCTGCGATCGCCGAGCAGGCGTTCGGTCTCGGGGGCATCGGGTCGCTGCTCACCGAGGCGGCGGCGCGCAAGGATCTGCCCGTGGTGCAGCTCGTGTCGCTGCTGCTCGTCACGATCTTCGTGGTGCTGAACGCGGCTGCCGACATCGTGAGCGCCGTCATCGACCCCGACAGCATCGATGCAGGGAGGGCCGCATGAGCGTCGCACAACTCGCCGGCGGCACCACTCCGCGGGCCGTCGCGCGCGCCGCGCGCAAGGACTGGCTGTTCCGCAGCGCGCTGGCGGTCTTCGGGATCGTCGTGATCGCGGCCCTCTGCGGCGCGTGGATCGCGCCCTACGACCCGTCCGAGCTCTACACGGGCGACGTCAACGGCATCGGATCGCTCGCCCACCCCTTCGGCACCGACGACGTCGGCCGCGACATCCTGTCGCGCGTGCTGGCCGGCGCCCGCACGAGCGTGCTCGCCCCGATCGCGGTCGTGCTGCTCTCGACGGTGCTCGGTTCCGCCCTCGCCATCACCGCGGCCTGGTTCGGCGGCGCGACCCGCGGCGCCATCGCGCGGGTCGTCGACGTGATCTTCGCGATCCCGGGTCTCGTGCTCGCGGTGCTCGCCGTCGCGATGTTCGGCAAGGGCGTGCTCGCCCCGGTGATCGCGCTGTCGATCGCGTACATCCCCGTCGTCGCGCGACTGACGCAGACGGCCGCGTCGCGCGAGCTCGGCAAGCCGTACATCTCGGCGCTGCGCGTGCAGGGGGTGTCGAGTGCCGCGATCTGCTTCCGGCATCTCGTGCCCGCGCTGATCCCGGTGATCGCGGCGCAGGTGGCCGTGGGGTTCGGATACGCCATGCTCGACCTCGCGGCGATCTCGTTCCTCGGGCTCGGCGAGCAGCCGCCCGCGGCGGACTGGGGGTCGATGATCGCGGGCGGGCAGGCCGGCATCCTCGCCGGTGCGCCCGAGCAGGCGCTGTACCCCGCGCTCTGCGTCGTGGTCACCGTGCTCTCCGTGAGCGTCATCGGCGCCCGCATCACCACCTGGGCTGAGGAGAAGGAACGATGAAGGCTCCCGTACTCGAACTCGACGCGCTCTCCATCTCGACCCCCGACCGCACGCTCGTGCACGACTGCACGCTGACGGTCGGCGCGGGCGAAGCCGTGGGGCTCGTCGGCGAATCCGGATCGGGAAAGACCCTCTCGGTTCGCGCGGTCGCCGGCCTGCTCCCCGCCCACTTCCGCACGGGAGGAGCGGTGCGGCTGCTCGGATGGGACATCGACGCGATGCCCGCCGCCCAGCTGCGCGATCTCCGAGCCCGACGCGTCGGCATGGTGTTCCAGACGCCGCGTGCGCATCTGAACCCGCTGCGCACCATCGGCGACTTCCTCACCGAGGCGCAGATCACGGTCGACGGGGTGCGCCCCGAGGCGGCCAGCTGTCGGGCGAGGGAGCTGCTCGACGAGGTCGGCATCACCGACGCCGCGCGTCGTCTCAAGCAGTTCCCCGCTGAGCTGTCGGGCGGGCTGCTGCAGCGCGTCATGATCGCCGCGACCCTGGCGATGGACCCCGAGATCCTGCTCGCCGACGAGATCACGACGGCGCTCGACGTCACCACGCAGGAGGAGGTCATGGCGCTGATCGGTGATCTGCGCCGGGAGCGGCAGCTGTCGCTGCTCTTCATCACGCACGATCTCGCGCTCGCCGGCGCCGTCTGCGATCGGGTGGCGGTGATGCAGCAGGGGCGCATCGTGGAGACGCTGCAGGCCGCCACGATGCGGCTCGATGCGCGCGCCGACTATACGCGCGTGCTCATGTCGGCCGCGCTGGGGGAGGCCGCGGCGGCGGACGAGCGCCCCGGCCCCGGTCGTGCCGGCGGCGGAGCGGAGCATGCTGCCGGCGTCGAGCCCGCAGACGCCCCGCCGATCTTGTCCGTGTCGGGCCTGCGCAAGACCTTCCGCGTGCGACGGGCGGCGGGCGGCGGCCGCGAGGCATTCGTGGCCGTCGACGATGTCGCGTTCGACCTCGCAGCGGGCGGCTGTCTCGGCATCGTCGGCGAATCGGGATCGGGCAAGTCCACGACCGCGCGCATCATCTGCGGGCTGGAGCGCGCAGACGCCGGGTCGGTGACGGTGAACGGCGACGACTGGAGCCGACCGGCGCGGGGCCGCGACCGGCGGGCGCGAGCGAAGACCGTGCAGATGGTCTTCCAGGATCCCTACCAATCGCTCGACCGGCGTCAGACCGTGCGGCAGTGCCTCGCCGAGGCGATCCGCGTGCACCGGCGACGGGCGCCGCAGGCGGAGATCGACGCCCGGATCGGCGAGCTCATCGAGCACGCGCGGATCGACGCGGCACTGCTCGACGTGCGCCCCCGCGCGCTCTCCGGCGGGCAGCGGCAGCGCGTCGCCATCGCGCGGGCACTGGCGGCCGATCCCGAGATCCTCGTGCTCGACGAGGCGGTCTCGGCGCTCGACATCACCACCCAGGTCGAGATCCTCACGCTCCTCGACGGCGTGCGCCGCGAGACCGGCGTCGCGCTCCTCATGATCACCCACGACCTGACCGTGATCCGGAGGCTCTGCGACAGCGTCGTGGTGATGCGCTCCGGCCGAGTGGAGGAGGCGGGCCCCGCCGCCGCACTGCTCGACGCCCCCCGCGCCGAGTACACGCGCATGCTGCTCGACTCCATCCCCCGCGAAGGGTGGACGCCGCGCCGCCGTAGGCTCGGTCGTACGTCGGCGATCCCGACCATCACCGGTCCGCTCACCGCGGCGCCGACCCGATCCATTTCCCTGCAGAAGGACCTTCCATGACCGCACCTCTCATGACCCCCGACTTCGAGTACTGCTTCGAACTGCGCGTCGCCGTCGACGACGCCTTTCCGATCGGCGGCTCGACGCCCGAGGAGGGCCTGCACTTCGCGCCGATCACGGGCGGTACCTTCGCGGGGCCGCGGCTGCAGGGTCGGATCCTGCCGGGCGGAGGGGACTGGTGGAACGGCCGGGGCCTCACCGTGCGCCTCGACGCGCGCTACGTCATCGAGGCGGAGCTCGGCGACGGCGCCACCGCCGCGATCGACGTGGTCAATCGCGGTTACTGGCGCACCGACGAGGCCGGGATCGCCCGGCTCGAGGCGGGCGACGAGCTCGACGAGCGCGAGCTCTACTACCGCACCGCCTTCGTCTTCCAGACCGAGCACCCCGCACTCGAGTGGCTGACCGCCTCGCAGTTCATCGGCTACGCGAGGCCCGAACCGGGGCACGTGGTCATCCGCGTGTTCCGGCTCGTCTAGCCGGCGCACCCCCCTTCCGCCCCACGGCCCCGACCACGACCGCCCGCCGCCACCGCCGGCCCGCTCGCCACCACCCGCCACTATCACCGCCCGCCCGCTCGCCACGACCGCCCGCCCGCTCTCGCGCGCAGGCGAGAGAAGAGATGACATGACCGACTTCGCCGACCTCTGCATCGTCGCGGGGCGCGTCTTCGACGGCCGCGTACGCACCGCGCACACCGCCGTCGCCGTCCGCGGATCGCGCATCATCGCCGTCGCCGACGATGCGCGCGTGCTCGCCCTGCGCGGGCCCGAGACCCGCTTGATCGACGCTCGCGGCGGCCTCATCACCCCCGGCTTCGTCGACGCCCACGTGCACGCCGCCTTCGCAGGCGTCGAACGGCTGAGCTGCGACCTCTCGGGCGCGCGCACGGCGGAGGAGACGTTGGCACTGATCCGCGCAGCCGCAGACGAGGCCGACACGGGCGCAGCCGATCCCGATTCCTGGATCACCGGAGGCGGGTGGAGCCACGAGCTGTTCCCGAACCCGACGCGAGATATCCTCGACGCGATCGTCGCAGACCGCCCCGTCGCGTTCTCCGATGCGGGGCATCACACGCTCTGGGTGAACTCCCGCGCGCTCGAACTCGCGGGGATCACGCGCGAGACGCCGCAGCCGGCGAACGGGCGCATCGTGCTCGACGCGGCCGGCGATCCGACCGGGTACCTCAACGAGACCGCGGCCGAACTCGTCGGACGCATCATTCCTCCCGCCACGGACGCCGAGATCGCGGCGGGCCTGCTCGACGCGCAGCAGCATCTCTGGTCGCTCGGCATCACCGGCTGGCACGAAGCCATTCTCGGAGAGTACAACGGCAAGGCCGACTGCACCGCCGCGTACCGCCGCACCATCGCCGAGGGGAGCCTGCGGAGCCGCACGTCGGGAGCCCTCTGGATCGCCCCCGGGCTCGCGGAGGCCGACGTACCCGCGCTGGTCGAGCGCTTCGAAGGGCTGCGCGCCGAGAACGCCGCCGCAGGGTTCGCGACGACGACCGCGAAGGCCATGATCGACGGCGTGCCCCACGGGGGCACCGCTGCGCTGCTCGAGCCGTACTGCGCGCACGGGGGTGTCAAGGGCGGTGAGGGCGATGCCGGGCCCGCGAGCTCCGGAGAGCTGCACTTCACCGAGTCGGCCGTGCGCGCCCTCGTGCAGCAGCTCGACGCCGCGGGGTTCGCCCTGCACCTGCACATCATGGGGGATCGGGGCATCCGGGTCGCCCTCGACGCCGTCGAAGCGGCGCGCATCGCGAACGGACCCGGGCCGCGGCACCACGTCGCGCACCTGTCGATGATCCACCCCGACGATGCCGCCCGATTCGGCCCGCTCGGCCTGACCGCCAATATGCAGGCGCTGTGGGCGGCGCCCGATCCGCACGTCGTGCCGATGATCGGGGAGGAGCGCATGCGCCGCGGCTACCCGTTCCGCACGCTCGCCGACGGAGGCGCCGATCTCGCCATGGGGTCCGACTGGCCGGTCTCCCCGCCCGATCCGTGGCTCGCGATGCACGTCGCCGTCAACCGGTCGCTGCCCGAGCGGCCGCCGCCCACCGATGCGGCCGACGCTCTCGAGGGGGCCGACCCTCTCGAGGGGGCCGCGGCCGGGGCGCCGGCCGGGGCGCCGGCCGGGCCTCCGGATGTGCTCGACTCGGGGCAGGCGTTGACGCTCGCGGAGAGCGTCGCGGCGTACACGAGCGGTTCGGCGGCGCTGGTGCTCGATGCAGCGGGGCGCATCCGCGTGGGGGAGCGCGCCGACATCGCGGTCGCGACGTGCGATCCCTTCGCGGGCCCGAGGGAGGCGATTCTCGCGACCCGAACCGCCGTCACCGTGGTCGGTGGATCGGTGGTCTTCGAGCTCGCGCCCTAGCACCGGGGGCGGGTGGGCGGGCGCGCGGTGGCGCCCGCCCGTGCCGTGCCGCGCCGTGCCGCGCCTTGCCGCCCGCCCGCCGCGCCCGCCCACCCGCCCGCCGCGCCGCCCCCGCCCACTCCCGCCGTTGCACCCCTTTCTCGCCGTCGCACCTGCACATCTCGGGTGCACTGGAGACACCGGTGTGCGCCGGCGCCCCACGAGCGCCGCCCGCGCCTCCGTTCACGCCGGGCCGCCGCTCGTCCGCACACCGCCCGCCCCGGGGCCGCCGCTCGTCCGCACACCGCCCGCATGCCGCCACCCCGCCATCGCACCGCTTCCTCACCGGTGCACCTTTGTATTACACGTGCGACCGCGAGATTCAGGTGCTTCGGCGACCGGGGCATCGCCGCTCACAGCGTCGGTCTCCCGTTGCTGACCAGCAGCTCTCCACAGATATCCCACGCGCTCATGTGCAGCGTCCGGCACGATGCCACGATCGGGGGCATGGATGTAGAGCGACAACTCCTCAGCGCAGGCCGCGAGCTGCGCTCGAGCAATCAGCTGGCCCGCGATGGCATGACGTCGCGCGGCCTGATGCTCGCGGTGCGTAACGGTGAGCGTGTACGTGTGCGGTCCGGCTGGTACGTTTCCGGCGCGTTCTGGGAGGGCGCCCGTCCTGAGGAGCGGCACCTCGCCGCGATCGTGGCGGCCCAGCGCGCTACCCGCACGGAGCTGATCTTCTCGCACCGCTCTGCCGCCGTATTACACGGGCTGCCGGCGTGGAGCGATTGGCTCACCGGCGCCGGCATCCGAAGGGCGCCGGATCCCCGACAGGTGCACCTCATCGTGTCGCCTGATCGGCGAGGCGGCTCGACGCCGGTAGCGTTCCGCCATCGGCAGACCGTTGCCGCCTCTGACCTGGTGCATCGTGGAGGCTTCTCCACCACCGGGCCGCATCGGACCATCGCAGACCTCGCGCGGAGCGAGCCGTTCGTACTCGCGCTCGCGTGCGCCGACGCCGAGCTGCGCCGCACCGCGGCGGCGCGCGGCGCAGTCGACGCCGATGCTTGGTCGGACTGGCGTGCCGATATCGCCGACCGTTCCGCGGGGGCCGCCACTCGTAATGGCGTGCGGAGCCTGCGTGCGCTCGAGGCTCTCGCCGATCCGCGCACCGACTCGCCGCTCGAGAGCGGAGCACGGCTGCGCCTGGTGCAGCTCGGCTTCGCCCCGGTGCCGCAGGTGGAGGTGGCAGCACCCGGCGGAGGTCGCTATCTCGTCGACTTCGAGCTCGCCGGGTGCGGGGTGTACGTCAAATGCGACGGCACCTCGAAGTACTTCGATCGGGGCTCAGACGTCGGCCGATCACCTGAAGCGGTGCTTCTGCGCGAGAAACAGCGGCAGAACTGGATCACCTCGACCACGGGCAGGCGCATGGTGCGTCTCATCGCCCGCGATGTCGTCTCGGTCGAGCGCCTCGCGTCTGTGCTGCGCGCATGCTCGATCGAGGTTCCGGGCGCACCCGCCTCAGAACTCGGTCCCGCTATCGCTCGGTTCCTCGCGAGGACGCCGTGAAGCCCCCGCTGTCGCCGCCTTCGGCCGCCGCCGAACCGGTTGTTCGCAGGTTCATCTGCGGGGCGCCGGTGCGGTCGGGGGCGGGGGACCGGCTGCGCGACGCGGGAGTCGAGGCCGGGCGGTCGACTACTCCGCGTCGGCGGGCACGTCGAGACCGTTCACCCGCTGAATCTCGCGCTGGTACTCGGCGACCACGCTGCGCGACACTCGGCAGTCCAGCAGAATCGTGCCGTAGGCGCCGGCCTCCGTCCAGGTGCGCAGGGCGTCGAGGTCGCGCAGGCTGCGCACGCGCACTCCTGTCGCACCGAGTGCTGCGGCCACGCCCGCGAAGTCCACCTCGGGAATCAGCATCGGCTCCTGGTCGAGCCCCATCTCGCCGTAGAGGTGCACCTCCGCACCATAGGCGCCATCGTTCCAGACGACGATGATGCAGCTGGAGGCGGATCGGATCGCGGTCTCGAGGTCGGCGAGCGCCATGAGCCCGCCGCCATCGCCCGTGCTGAGCACGGTCGTCGTGCCCGGAACGGCTGCGGCGACGCCGGCCACCGTCGAGAAACCGAGGCCGATCGTCTGATAGGCAGTGCCGACCATGATCATGCGCTCGGGCGATGCGACGGGCCAGTACATGTTCGCCCAGCCGAGGAAGTGGCCTCCGTCGGTCGTCACGTGACGTTCGGCGGGGAGGAGCTCGCCGATGCGCGCGGCCACGGTGCGAGGATCGAGCCTGCCGTCCGGGCACACGCCGCCCGGAACGCCGGTGGTCCGCTCCCGCAGCGCTCCACCGGGTTCGAGCCCCGCGATCGTCGTGCGCCACCCCGTCGCGCCCCCCTCGGCCCCTGCGGAACCCTCGGCCCCCTCGGCATTCTCGCGCACGGCGATGATTCCGGCGGTCAGCCGCTGCAGCACGTCGCGGGCGTCGCCCTGCAGCAGCTGGTGCGTGATGGGGCGATTCGTCTTGGGAGCGGCGACCTGCTCCGCGTCCACGCGGATCACCGTCGTGCCCGCGCCGAAGAGGTCGCCGAAGCGCATGGTGAACTGGTTGAGGCTCGCTCCGACGACGAGCACGACGTCGGCCGACTCGATCACCTCCATGGCTCGGCGCTGGCCGAAGCCGCCGGTGACTCCCAGGTCGAAGTCATGGTCCGGGAAGATGCCTCGGCCGAGCGCCGTCGTGGCGGTCGGTGCACCGAGCACGGCGGCGATCCGGCCGAGCTCGACGACGGACCCCGAGAGGTGAGCGCCGTGCCCGGCGATGACGAGCGGGCGCTCGGCCTCGAGCAGGGCGTCGACGGCGAGCTCGATCTGATGGTCGGCAGGGCGGGCGTGCGGCGCTGCGGTGGACGACGGATCCATAGCCGAGACCGTGCCGCTGCGCTCCGGTTGCGGCGCGGGTTCGGCGCCCGACACCGAGGCGGAGAGTGCTGCGAGCACCGACGGGTCGGAGAGATCGACGCCGCGCGAACTCGGTGCGCCGGCATCGCCGGATACGTCGCCCTCGGCATCTGCGATCGGCGTGTTCACGAGGTCGTAGGGGATCGCGAGCACGACGGGCCGCCGCACGCGGAGCGCGTACGCCGTCGCGCGCTCGACCGTGCGCGCGATGTTCGTGACCGACAGCGTGTGCGTGCGGATGCCGAGCGCGGCGGCGAGCATCTCCTGGTCGACGTCCCAGGGCCGCGGCCCCGTGCTCGGAGCGTCGCCGACGACGACGAGCATGGGCGTGCGGGCCTGCGCGGCCTCGGCGAGAGCGGTGAGCGCGTTCGTGAAGCCGGCGCCGTACGTGGTGGTGGCGATCGCGAGCCCTCCGCTCACGCGCGTGTAGGCGTCGGCTGCGGCCACGGTGCCGGCTTCGTGGCGCACAGCGACGTAGCGCACGCCGAGGTCTCCGAGTTGCTCGATGAGATGGGCGTTGCCGTTGCCCATCAGGCCGAACGCCACGCGGGAGTGGGGAGCGAGAGCGGTGGCGAGCGCGCGCACCAGAGTCGTGTCAGACATCACAGGTCCTTCGAGAGGGTATACGAGATACAGGGAACCGTGTATGTCTCGCCGGGCGGCGTCGCCCTGGCAGCAGCGCCCCTTTTTCGAGCGCCTTCCCCGGCAGGGCCGGATGAGACCCGACCGAGCTGGACTCCTTCATCTTAGTGATCTGCCGAGCCGCCGCGAAACGGCGCCCGGGATGCGGCGAAACGGCGCCCGGGATGCCGCGAAACGGTGCCGTCGCCGTTGCGCGCCGCCGCCTACCGGTAGCTCTGCGCGATGCGCTCAGCCGCCTCCTGCAGCGCATCGACGACTTCCAGAATGGTTTCGGGCACTTTGAAGTGCACGACGGCGATCGCCGCGGGCGGCTCGCCCGCGATCCGCAGCGGCACCGCGATGCCGGTGACGTCGTCGATGACCTCGGCCCTGCTGAGGGCGTACCCCTTCCGGCGCGCCTCACTGCCGGCGCGGCTCATCTCGGGGTCGCCGAGGTAGGCCTTCCGCTCGGCGCGGGTGAGCGACGACTCGATGGCGTGTCCCGGCGCGCCGCGGTGCAACGGATGCCGCACTCCGGGGTTGCGGGCGATGGTCGCGGCGACGTTCGACGGCTCGGCCGTCACCAGCGTGACCACCTCGTCGGCGTCGAGCACGGTGACGAACGTGGTCATGCCGAGTTCGTACGCGAGCTCGGTGATCACCGGCATGGCGGCGGTGTGGAGCGCCGGGGCGACGCCGCGGGCGAGCACCGTCAGCTTCGGTCCGAGTCGGATGAGACCCGCTTCGTCGCGCACCACGAAGCGGTGCTGCTCGAGGGTGCGCAGGATCCGGTAGGCGTTGGAGCGGTGCACGTCGAGCCCGGCCGCGAGTGCTGCGATCGACATCGGGGATTCGGCTTCGGCGAGCAGCTCGAGCGCGCGCAGACCGCGGGACAGTGTCTGGGAGCCGGCGGTGGGGCCGGTCTCGCTCGCGGGGGTCATGCCTTCTATTCTGTCGGATGCGCAGTCGCCGGAGTGTTGCGCGGGGGCGGCGAGCGACATATTCTTTCTGTGCAGTATTCAGACTGAGTGTTCATATAGTGAACACGGCAGCGCGGCGCACGTCGCGGTAGTGAGGAGAAACAGTGCAGTTCCATCACCACGGGTACGTCTCGACCGATCCACGCATCCTCCCGGCAGCGGGTGTGGGCATCGACCGGCCGTCAGACCTGCCCGAACAGATCGACGTGCTGATCGTCGGCTCCGGGCCCGCCGGCATCGTCACCGCCGCGCAGCTCGCGCAGTTCCCGAACGTCGTGACCCGCGTCGTCGAGCGCCGTGAGGGGCGACTGGTGCTCGGGCAGGCCGACGGCATCCAGGCCCGCAGCGTGGAGACCTTCCAGGCGTTCGGCTTCGCCCGGCAGATCACGGAGGAGGCCTACCAGATCACGGAGACCGACTTCTGGAGCCCCGATCCCGAGAACCCGGCCGAGATCGTGCGCAGCTCCGTCACTCCCGACGATCCGAAGGGCATCAGCGAGTTCCCGCACCTGATCGTGAACCAGGCCCGCGTCATCGACTACTTCGCCGAGTACGCCCGACGCGCCCCGGCTCGCGGTGACATCGACTACGGCTACGAGTTCGTCGACCTGGAGGTGACCGGCGAGGGGGAGTACCCGGTGACGGTTACGCTCCGCAAGATCTCGGGGTTCACGGGCGCCGGCATCAACGCGGCGAAGGTGAACGACGACGAGGGCGAAGCGGTGACCGTGCGCGCCAAGTACGTGGTCGGCGCGGACGGCGCACGGTCCTCGGTGCGCCGCTCGATCGGCGGATCGCTCGCGGGGTCGTCGTCGCTGCATGCGTGGGGCGTGATGGACGTGCTCGCCGTCACCGACTTCCCCGACTACCGCAAGAAGTGCATCATCCACTCGGCGGCCGGCAGCATCCTGCACATCCCGCGCGAGGGCAGCCACCTCGTGCGCATCTACGTCGATCTCGGGGAGACCGACGAGCACGATGCGGGGCAGGTGCGCGGCACCTCGCTCGACGAGATCATCGCCCGGGCGAACGCGATCCTCCACCCGTACACGCTCGACGTGCGCGATGTGCCCTGGCACAGCGTGTACGAGGTGGCGCATCGCCTCACCGACCGGTTCGACGACGCGGCGACCTCGCCCGACGGCAAGGGCCGCGTCTTCCTGATGGGCGACGCCTGCCACACGCACAGCGCGAAGGCGGGGCAGGGCATGAACGTGTCGATGCAGGACGGGTGGAATCTCGGCTGGAAGCTCGGGTACGTGCTCGAGGGGCGCAGCCCGGAGTCGCTGCTCAAGACCTACTCCGACGAGCGCTGGCTGACGTCGAAGAACCTCATCGACTTCGACCACCAGTGGTCGACGCTGATGGCGAAGAAGCCCGAGGAGTTCTCCTCGCCCGACGAAGTGGCGGAGTTCTACGTGCAGACCGCCGAGTTCCCGGCCGGCTTCATGACGCAGTACACCAATCCCATGCTCATCGGCACGGACGCGCATCAGGAGCTCGCGAGCGGGTTCACGCTCGGCAAGCGCTTCAAGTCGGTGCTGACGACGCGGGTGACGGATGCGGTGGACGTGCACCTCGGCCACCATCACCGCGCCGACGGGCGCTTCCGCATCTACGCGTTCGCCGACGCCGACGGCGCGCGCCTCGACGCGTGGGCGCGGTGGATGCTGGAGGACGCGGAGTCGCCGCTCGCCCGCTTCACCCCGTCGGGCGCAGACATCGACGCCGTGTTCGACGTGAAGGCCGTGTTCCAGCAGCACCACCACGATGTCGATATCGCGCGGGTCTCCCGGTTGTTCCTGCCCGCCTCCGGCCCGTTCGGGCTCACGGACTACGAGAAGATCTACGCGGCGCATCCGAGCGACGACATCTTCGCGGCGCGCGGCATCAGCCGCGAGGGCGCCGTGGTGGTCGTGCGGCCCGACCAGTACGTCTCCGCGATCTTCCCGTTGACGGCGACGAGCGAGCTCGGAGCGTACCTGAGCGGTATATTCCTGCCTCAGCCCTGACGCGAGGCGGTGCGCCTGCGATTGATGGCGGTCGCCGCCCACGTCACGGCCCAGAGCCCCACACCGATCGCGAGGAGGAGCCCGGCGATCTCGTACTGGATCCAGTCCTCGACGCTGCGCGCCCACGGTCCGACCAGGAAGAGGGAGAGCACGGCACCGAGAATCGGGATCAGGGTCGGGGCCCGGAACGCGCCGGGCTCCGACGGCTCGCGCCGCAGCACCAGGAGCGCGATGTTGACGACGGCGAACACGCACAGCAGCAGCAGGCCGGTCGTGCCGCCGAGTGCGCCGACGATGCCGTTGTCGGAGTTCAGGTTCACGTACACGACGAGCCCGATCGCGAGGATCGTGCTGAAGACGATGGCCACCCACGGCGAGCGGCGCTTCGGCAGCACCTTGCTGAGCACCTTCGGCAGCACATCCTGCTTCGCCATGCCGTACAGCAGACGGCTCGCCATGAGCATGTTGATCAGCGCGGTGTTCACCACGGCGAAGACGGTGAGGAAGGGGAAGATGGCGTCGACCGGGATGCCGGGGGCGCCGATCCGCACCACATCGAGCAGAATACCGGCGTCGGGGTTCTTCGGGTTGAGCAGGTCGCCCGGCGGGATCACCATGATGACGGTGACGGCGACGAGCATGTAGACGATCGCGCAGATGCCGAGCCCGGTGAGCATGATGCGGGGGAAGTCGCGCTGCGGGTTCTTGCACTCCTCGACGAGGTTCACCGAATCCTCGAAGCCGACCATCGCGAAGAACGCGATCGCAGTCGCCATCGTGACCGCCGCGAACGCCCCGCGATCCGCGGGCGTTTCGAAGACGACGAGCCGTGAGACGTCGCCGTTGCCCTGCGCGATCGCGATGATGCCGATCAGGATGATGACCGCCATGATCGCGATGGTGACGAGGGTGAGCACGAGGTTGAACTTCACGCTCTCGCCGACGCCGCGGAGGTTGATGATTGCGAGCACCAGGATGATCGCGATCGCCGCGAACATCGTCGCAGTCGCATCCTGCGGCACGCCGTCGATGAACTGGCCCATCCCGATGAGCAGGTTCTTGCCGACGAGCGTCGCCGACGTCGCAGCGCTGGTGATGCCCGAGGAGGCGACGGCGAAGGCGATGATGAAGGTCACGAAGTGCACGCGGAACGCCTTGTGCGCGTAGAGGGCCGCACCGGCCGCCTGCGGATACTTCGTCACCAGCTCGAGGTACGAGAACGCCGTGAGCGTCGCGATGACGAACGCGAGCAGGAACGGCAGCCACGCGACGCCCCCGACCTGCCCGGCGACGCGGCCGGTGATCGCGAAGATCCCGGCGCCGATGATGTCGCCGATGATGAGGAGCAGGAGGAGCTTCGGCCCGATGACGCGCTTCAGCCCCTCGCCGTGATCCCGGGGATCGTCGCCGATCGACGCGACAGCTTCGGTGTTCAACTGCGCCATGATGCTTCCTGTCGTGTGCTCGGGAGTCGGGAGTGCGATCGTGCTCGGGCTGCGGCGCCGCGGGAACGATGTGGGCCTACTGTACTGCGCGGGCGGCGCCGTCGAGACGCGGGCGCCCGACGATCGAGGCCGCGACGTCGGAGCGGTCGCCGACGCGCGGGCGCCGGGCGCGCGAAGGCCCCGGCATCCGCAGGGAATGCCGGGGCCTCGGAACGAGCGGCGCGCGTTACTTCGCGGCGAAGCGGAAGAGCTTCTTGTTCGCGAACTCGAGCATGCCCACCTTGCCGAGCTCACGGCCGTAGCCCGACTTCTTCACGCCGCCGAAGGGCACATCGGCGCCCTCGAGGCCGGCTGCGCCGATGAAGACCATGCCCACGTCGAGCTGGTTGCCGACCTGCTCGGCGCGCTCCAGGTCGTCGCAGATGATGACGGAGCCGAGGCCGTACGGCGACGAGTTGGCGAGGTCGATCGCCTCCTGGTCGCTCGAGACCTTGTAGAGCTGCGCGACGGGGCCGAACAGCTCCTGGCTGTAGACGTCCATCGTCGGCGTGATGTTCGTGAGGATCGAGGGGGTGTAGAGGTTGCCGTCGGGGGTGTTGTCGCCGACGAGCACCTCGGCGCCCTGGTCGATCGCTCCCTGCACCTGCGAGGTGAGCGTCTTCGTCGCGCCCGCGGAGGAGAGCGGGCCGAAGTCGCCGGCCTCGTACGACTGGCCGGCGATGGCGGCCTTGTACTTCTCGGCGAACTCGTCGAAGAGCGAGTCGATGACGACGATGCGCTTCGAGCCGTTGCAGGCCTGACCCGTGTTCTCCATGCGGCCGCCCACGGCGTGCTCGACCGCGTGGTCGAGGTCAGCGGTGTCGAGCACCAGGAAGACGTCGGAGCCGCCGAGCTCGAGCACGCACTTCTTCAGCGCGCGACCGGCCTGCTCGGCGACGATCGCGCCGGCGCGCTCCGAGCCGGTCAGCGAGACGCCCTGGATGCGATCGTCGGCGATGATGCCCTCGATCTGGTCGTGGGTCGCGAAGACGTTGACGTAGGCGCCCTTCGGGAACCCGGCGTCGAGGAAGAGCTGCTCGAGCGCGAGCGCGGACTCGGGGCACTGCGCGGCGTGCTTCAGGATGACCGTGTTGCCGAGGATGAGGTTCGGCACGGCGAAGCGGGCGACCTGGTAGTAGGGGTAGTTCCACGGCATGATGCCGAGGATCACGCCGGTGCCCTGGAAGCGGAAGAAGCTCTTCAGGCCGTCCTCCACCTCGAGTTGCTCGTCGGCGAGCCACTTCTCGGCGTTGGCTGCGAACGCGGCGCTGATGGCGCCCGAGAACTCGGCCTCGCCGACCGACTGGTCGATGGGCTTGCCCATCTCGCGGTTGATGATGGCGCCGAGCTCGTCCTTGCGCTCCTCGAACAGCTCTGCCGCCCGCTGCGCCAGGGCGGCGCGCTCGGCGACGGTGGTCTTGCGCGACCAGTTCTGGTACGTCTCATGCGCCGACGCGAGCGAGGCTTCGATCTCCTCGGTGGTCGCGTCGGGGTACTCGGCGACTGTCTCGCCCGTAGCCGGATTGATGACGGCGAACGTGCTCATAGGTGACTCACTCCTTAGTGATCGTCGGTGTTGTGCACGCCCAGTCTCCCACACCGGCTGTCCGCAGCACTACCGCTCGGATGGATCGGATCATGCGAATTCGCCGGGTATCGACCGGCCATTTCGAAAGCCGATCGGGGGCGAAGCTGCGGAATCCGTCGTGGTGCTCGACGGGGCGCGATCCGGATCACCGGGCCGGGAACCCGCTCGGACCGCACTAGGATGATCGCTGTCGCACCCCCGACCTCATAGAGGAGGACTCGCCTTGGCGAAACACACGCTCAGCAATGCCACCGACACCGGGCACATCCACGTCGGCAAGGGCCTGAACCAGAACGCGCTCGGAGTCGTCGGGTCGACGATCATCGGACTCGCCTCGACCGCGCCGCTCTACTCCCTGGCGGCGACGCTCGGGTACGTCATCCTCGCCGTCGGCGCCCAGGCCCCGCTGGTGTTCGTGGTCGCCTGCATCCCGATGGTGTTCGCGGCGTTCGCCTACCAGGAGCTCAACCGCGAGATGCCGGACTGCGGCACGACGTTCGTCTGGGGCGCGAAGGCGTTCGGACCGGTCGCGGGGTGGATCGGCGGGTGGGCGGTCGCCGTTTCGGCGGTGATGGTGCTCGCCAACGTGGGCGAGATCACCGGCCAGTACTTCTGGCTGCTGCTCGGCAACGAGGAGTTCGCCGACAACCGGGTCGTCGTCGTGGCGACGTCGGTCGTGTTCATGGCGCTCATGACGTTCATCAGCACCATCGGCGTGCAGATCGGCGAGAAGCTGCAGATGGTGCTCATGACCATCCAGATCGTCGCGATGCTGCTCTTCGGGGTGCTCGCGCTCGTGCACGCGCTCGACGGCAGCAACGCCGGCTCCATCGCCTTCGACTGGCAGTGGTTCAACCCGGGCGAGCTCACGTCGTGGTCCGGGTTCATGGAGGCCGTGCTGCTCGCGCTCTTCATCTACTGGGGATGGGACACGTGCCTCGCGCTGAACGAGGAGACGAAGAACCCCCGGAAGACCCCGGGGCGCGCCGCGCTCTCGACGATCGTCGTGCTCATCGTGCTGTACGTCGGCATCTCCGTCGCCGTCATGATGTTCGCGGGCTTCGGCGACACGGGCTTCGGCCTCACCAACGAGGCGAATCTCGACGACGTGTTCACCGTGCTCGGCGGGGCGCTCTTCGGCCCGTGGGGCTGGTTCCTGCTGCTGGGCGTCATGCTGTCTGCGGCCTCCTCGACCCAGACGACGATCCTGCCGACGGCCCGCGGCACCCTCTCGATGGCCGTGTACCGCGCCCTCCCCGCGAAGTTCGCGGAGCTGCACCCGCGCTTCAAGACGCCGTGGTTCTCGACGACCGTGATGGGCGCCGCCGCGATCGTGTACTACGTCGGCATGTCGATCCTCTCGGAGGACATGCTGGCCGACTCGCTCACCTCGATGGGGCTCGCCGTCGCGCTCTACTACGCCATCACCTCCTTCGCGTGCGCCTGGTACTTCCGCGACACCCTCCGCGACAGCGCGCGCAATCTGTGGATGCGCGGCATCCTCCCCGTGCTCGGCGGCCTGATGCTGGCGTACGCGTTCGTGCAGTCGTGCATCGACATGATCAGCGTCGACTACAGCTACACCGTCATCTTCGGGATCGGAGGCGCCTTCGTCATCGGCGTCGGCGCACTCCTCCTCGGATTCGTGCTGATGGGCGTCTGGTCGCTGCGACCCGCTGCGAAGCCGTTCTTCCGCGGCGAGAGCCTCAACCGCGAGACCCCGATCCTCGTCCCCGACGAGTGAGTCGCGATCCGTTACGGCGCGGTCACGGAGTTGCGCGCCGCCCGTGACCGTGCCGTAACGCGCCTGCCGTGGAATAGGAGGCATGGGTGAGCGGCTGCAGTGGAAGAAGGTCCTGTCGATCTGGATCGGCATGTACCCCGTCAACGTTGCGACGTCGTGGGTGATCACCATGCTGCCGTGGTGGGGAGGCGTATCGCTGCCCGCGCGATCCGCCATCGTCGTGACCGTCGTCGCGCCGATCATGTGCCTCGTCATGATGCCCGCGGTGACGCGACTGCTCGCCCCGTGGCTGCGGCGCACCCCGGAGCAGGGGCGGATCGAGCGAGAGCTGTGCGCCCGGCTCGACGCACTGGCCGCTCCGCACTGCGGCGCCGAGGAGGTGCGGGCCTCGCGATCCCTGGCCGAACGACGCCGGCCGCCGCGATCCTCCCGCTCCGACACCCCCGGATCCGCTCACTCCGACGCGGGTCTCCGCTACGCTGAGGAGGACCGCGGGGGCGCAGCGAGTCTCCACGCGAGCCTCGGGAGGTCACGATGGAGCGATTCGACACGGTGGTTGTCGGAGCCGGGGTATCCGGGCTGACGGCGGCGAGATTCCTCGCGAACCACGGGCACCGGGTGGTGGTGCTCGAGGCGAGGGATCGCGTGGGCGGCCGCACCTGCAGCGAGCTCGTCGACGGCGTCGTCACCGACATCGGCGCCTCCTGGATCCACGGCATCGACGACAACGCGCTCTACAGCCTGACCCGGGCGTTCGACATGCGCGCGGTGGAGTTCACCGTCGGCAGCTATCAGCCCGACGGGCGGCCGATCGCGAACTACGGCCCCGACGGGGCGCGGCTCGACGATCGGGCCGCGGCGGCCTTCGTCACCGACCTCCGCGAGGTCGACGCCGCGCTCGTCGCGGTGATCGACGTCGCCCCCGAGGGATCCTCGTACGCGGACGCCATCGATCGCGCGCTCGCCGAGTTCGACTGGGACGAGGAGCGCGCAGCGCGCGTGCGCGAGTTCCTGCGCCACCGCGCCGAGGAGCAGTACGGCGTGGCCGCGGAGCGCCTCGATGCGCACGGCCTCGACGACGACCAGGTGGAGGGCGATGAGGTGGTCTTCCCGGGCGGGTACGACGCGCTCGCGCGCGGCCTCGCCGAGGAGCTCGACGTGCGCACGGGGCACGTGGTCGGCCGCGTGGCCTGGTCGGACGCGGGAGCGACCGTGGAGACGGAGCAGGGCGCCTTCGCCGCGGATCGCGTCGTCGTGACCGTTCCCGTCGGGGTGCTCAAGGCCGACGACTTCGTCTTCGACCCCCCGCTGCCCGACCCGGTGGCCTCGGCGCTCGCCGGTCTCGAGATGAACGACTTCGAGAAGGTGTTCCTGCGGTTCCCCGAGCGGTTCTGGGACGCGGATGTCTACGCCATCCGCCGGCAGGGGCCCTCGGCGCTGTGGTGGCACTCGTGGTACGACCTCACCGAGCTCCACGGAGTGCCGACGCTCCTCACCTTCGCGGCCGGGCCGAGCGCGCGGGCGACGAGCGAATGGGGTGACGAGGAGATCGCCGCGTCCGTGCTCGCGTCGCTCCGCGAGATCTACGGCGTGGCCGTGACCGACCCGGAGAGTGTGCGCGTCACCCGTTGGCGCAGCGACCCGTACGCGCGCGGCTCGTACGCGTACCTCGCGGTTGGCGCGCTGCCCGAGGACCACGAGGTGCTCGCCACCCCGCTCGGGGGAGCCGACGGATCGCCCGGCGTGCTCCACATCGCGGGCGAGGCGACCTGGGCCGAGGATCCCGCCACCGTCACCGCCGCGCTCTACTCGGGGCGGCGGGCCGCGGCGCGGATCCTCGACCGCGAACTCGACTTCGCCGAGCTGGCGCCCGAAGCGCCCGCGTCGACCGCGTCGTAACGGAGAGCGCCGGTGCCGCGAGCGCCGTGCCTGTGCGGTGAGGTGCGGGTGCCGTGCCGGTGCGGTGCCGAGCGGGGCTACGGGAGCGGAATGGTGAGCGTGCCCGTCTCGGGCGGCGGCTCGATGGAGCGTCCCTTGAGGTCGGGCATCCAGCGCAGGGTGGCGACGGCGAGGATCGCGCACACGGCGAGCAGACCCGCCGAAACGATGATGGCTCCGCGGGCGCCCCCGATGTCGATGGCGACGCCGGCGAGCGCCGAGCCGGTGGCCACGCCCACGAGCGTGCCGGTGCCGATCCAGCCGTACGCCTCGGCCGTCTCCGAGAACCGCACCGTCGAGCTGACGATGTTCGAGATCGCCGCGAACGTGGGCGCGGTGCCCATGCCGCCGATGAAGAGCACGGCGCAGAGCCACCAGATGTTCAGGCTGACGAGGCAGGCCGCGGTGCCCGCCAGCACGAGCACGATGCGGAGCGCCGGCGACCACGGGCGCATCTCGCGATGCCCGATGAGCAGGCCGCCGACCAGGGAGCCGCCGGCGAAGATCGCGAGCACCACGCCCGATTCGATGCTGCCGTGGCCGCCGTCGGGGCCGGCGAAGGCGGCGACGATCCCCGCTTCGATGGCGGCGAACGAGGCGACGAAGAAGAAGCTGAGGATGGTGCCGATGACGACGGTGGGGTAGCGGAGCACCGCGCCGAGGCCGCGCTTCGAGGGGAGCAGCTTCACCTTGCCGAGGGCCGGGCTCGAGATGAACCAGGCGCCGCCGAGCAGCATGAAGGCGGCCGCGACGCCGAGGCCGGCGGCCGTGCTGAACTGCGACGTGACGAACACCGCGACCACCGGGCCGATCACCCAGATGATCTCCTGCGCCGCGGCGTCGAGGGAGAAGAGCGCCTGCAGCTGCTTCCCGGGCACGAGCTTCGGGTACATGGTGCGCACGGCGGGGGTGATGGGCGGCGTCGTCAGCCCGACGAGCAGCGCGATCGCCGTGACGACCGGCAGCGGCAGGTGCACGACGGCGATCACGACGAGCAGCACCGAGCAGGCGATCGAGGTCGCGGTGAGCACGGGGCGCATGCCCCACTTGCCCATCAACCGGCTGCTCAGCGGGCCGGAGACCGCCTGACCGACGCTCTGCGATGCGAGCACGATGCCGGCCGAGGTGTAGTCGCCGTACGCCAGCTGGATGTGGAGCAGCACGATGATCGACAGCATCCCGAAGGGGAAGCGCGCCATGAGCTGCGACCCGAGCACGCGGAACACGCCGGGATTGCTCCCCAGATCACGATACAAGCCCATCAGACGAGTATATGCGTGGTATCGGCCATATTCGAGTCGGCATTCCACTGATTCGCGCGTATTCTTCGTGAAGATCGAGCGAATCCGGGGTGTCGGCCGTGCGGCGCGCGTCGCGCAGGGGATCCAGCTCGCGCGTCGCGCAGGGGATCCGGCTCGCGCGTCGTCCAGGGGGTTTCGGCCGCGCGTCGCGCAGGAGATCCGGCGCTGCGCGGAGGCGATCCCGGCGCGGCGTCCGCGCGACGCCGAATCTCCTGCGCGAACGCGGTCGAGCAGCAGCGGGAGGGGATGCAGCACTGCCGGGCGGAGCGTCGAACGACGGCTCCGCCCGGCAGCCTCACCTCCGGGAGTGCGTGCGGGTCAGCGGCTCGTGCTGCTCGTGGAGTAGACGGTGCCGCCCGAGCTCTGCGCGCGCCGGCCCGACCGACGGCGACCGCCCTCGGCGCCCGAGCCGGAACCCTGGCGCGACTGGCCGCCCTGGCCGCCCTGCTGGCCGCGACCGCCCTGGCCGCTCGCCTGCGCCTGACCGCCCTGACCGCCCTGGCCGCCGCGGCGCTGGCCGCCGCCGCCCTGCCCGCCGGCGCCCGGGTTCGCCGAGCGGCGCGACTGGCCGTCGCCCGCCTGACGCTGCCCGGCGCCCGCCGATCCCGCACCGCGACCGCGGCCGCCGCGCGAGCGCTTGCGCTTGGCGTTCGCACCCGTACTCGACCCCTCGCCGGCGGGGGCGTGGCCCGCCGCGCGCTGCTGAGCGACCTGCGCGGCCGCCCGCTTGCGCTCGGTCTCGCGCGGATCGACGCGGGGAGCGAGCTCGCCGATGAGCGCGAGCACCTCGGGGTCGATGTTCGCGGCGCTCGGGTTCACCGGGCGCGGCGTGACGCGGATCTTGGCGGCGCGCATGATCTGGCGCATCTCGCCGCGCTGCTCGGGGAGCACCAGCGTGACGACGTCGCCCTCGTTGCCCGCGCGGGCGGTGCGGCCCGATCGGTGCAGGTACGCCTTGTGCTCGACGGGCGGGTCGATGTGCACGACGAGGTCGACGCCGTCGACGTGCACGCCGCGAGCCGCGACGTCGGTGGCGACGAGCACGCGCGCCTCGCCGCTGACGAACTCGGCGAGGTTGCGGTCGCGCGCGTTCTGCGACAGGTTGCCCTGCAGCTCGACCGCGGGGATGCCGGCGGCGGTGAGCTGCTTGGCGAGCTTCTTCGCCTGGTGCTTCATGCGCGTGAAGAAGATGCGGCGGGCGGTGCCCGAGGCGAGCGCCTCGATGAGCGCGTCCTTCTGCTCCTTGCCCGCGACCTCGAAGACGTGGTGGGTGAGCTGCGGCACGGGCGACTCGGCGGAGTCGACGGAGTGCAGGATCGGGTTGTGCAGGTACTTCTTCACGATGTTGTCCACGCCGTTGTCGAGCGTCGCGCTGAAGAGCAGGCGCTGGCCCTGCTTGGGCGTGGCGTTGAGAATGCGCGTGACGACGGGCAGGAAGCCCATGTCGGCCATGTGGTCGGCCTCGTCGAGCACGGTGATCTCCACCGAGCCGAGATCGACGAGTCGCTGCTTCATGAGGTCGTCGAGGCGGCCGGGGGCTGCGACGACGATGTCGACGCCGCCCTCGAGCGCGACCTCCTGGCGGCGCTGCGGCACGCCGCCGAAGATGGTCGTCACCTTGACGCCCATCGGGTCGGCCAGCATCTTCAGCGTCTCGGCGATCTGCGTGACGAGTTCGCGGGTCGGTGCGAGCACGATGGCGCGCGGGCGGCTCGGGCGGCGCTTCCGGGCGGCGTCGTCGGCGAGGTTCGCGACGAGGGGGATGCCGAAGGCGATGGTCTTGCCGGAGCCGGTGCGCCCGCGGCCGAGCACGTCGCGGCCGGCGAGCGTGTCGGGGAGGGTGTCGCGCTGGATCGGGAAGGGCGCCGCCTTGCCGTTCTTGGCGAGGGCGTCGGCGATGGGGGCGGGGACCCCGAGCTCCTGGAAGGAGGGCGTCGGGGCGGTGGTCTGTTCGGTCACGGGGACCTTTCGTGCATGGGCGCGAGCCGTGGTCGAGCCCCGAGCGCACGGCTCTGGCGGGCATGACACGCGGCGTCGCGGCCGAATCGGCGAGTGCGCGGTTGCGCATCCGTTCGCCGCAGAGAGTCGGAGGCTCGGCGAGTCGAGGTTTCGACCGCCGCCTGCTGAGCATCAGCGACGCACGAGCCGGCTCGGCCGACTCGCAACGACCAGCTTAGCGGGTCGGGCTGGGAGCGCCGCGCGACGCGACTTTTCTCCGGTGCGGAAATCCGGGCGATCTTTCGGGCGTTTTCTGACGGGAGCGCGCCGACGGGCGCACGTCGTCTGCCAGCATGAGCGCATGGGACGGATCACGATACGCGATTTCCACGACGACGACCTCGATGCGGTGGTGCGCCTGTGGTGGGAGGCGCACTCCTCGTCGGAGCAGCCCGTGTACTCGCTCGCCGAGGTCACGGCGTCGTGCCGCGAGGATCACGCGGTCGTGGCGGTGCGCGACGAGCACGTGGTGGCGGCGGCGGTCGGGCGCGCGGCGCACGCGCAGGGCTGGATCGTGTTCTTCGGGGTCGAGGAGGAGGCGCGCAGCGACAACACCTCGGGCGCCCTGCTCGACGCCCTGGAGCGGAAGATGGCGCCGCTCGGCCTGGGCACGCTCTCCGTGCTCACGCCCGAGAGCAGCCGCATCGATCTGCTCACCTCGAACGGCTTCCAGCTGCAGCACAATCTGCGCTACCTCGAACGGCAGATGCCCGTGCAGCGACGCGAGCTCGAGCTGCTGAAGGACCTGGGCGGTCGGATCCTGCCCCGCCATCTGTGGGAGCAGGTCGCCGGCATGCGGCACGAGAAGCGGCTGCTCGAGGAGCGGCTCGTGACGCCGCTCGCGCAGCCCGATCTCGCCGACCGCTACGGCGTCGTACCGCCGCACGCGGTGATGCTGTTCGGGCCTCCGGGCACGGGCAAGACGACGTTCGCGAAGGCGGTGGCGTCGCGCCTCGACTGGCCGTTCATCGAGGTCTTCCCGTCTCGGCTCGGCGACGGAGCGACGAGCATGGCCTCGTCGCTGCGCGCCGTCTTCGAGCAGATCGCCGAGCTCGAGCACGGCGTCGTGTTCATCGACGAGGTCGAGGAGATCGCGTCGCAGCGCAGCGACCCGCCCACGCCGACGCAGGGAGTCACCAATGAGCTGCTCAAGGTCGTCGCCGACTTCCGCGACCGGGAGGGCATGCTGCTCGTGTGCGCGACGAACTTCGTGCGCGCGCTCGACGCGGCGTTCCTGCGGCACGGGCGCTTCGACTACGTGCTGCCGATCGGGCTCCCCGATGCCGAGGCGCGCGAAGCGATCTGGCGCCGCTACGTGCCGTCGAGCGTCTCCGCGGCGATCGACTTCGCGCAGCTCGTGCGCGTCAGCGAGGGGCTCACCCCGGCCGACATCGAGTACGCGGCGCGGCGGGCCTCGCAGGATGCGCTCGCCCGCGTGCTCCGGGGCGGGGAGGACGCGGCCGTCGCCGCCGCATCCGCATCGTCGCGCACGGATCTCACGACCGACGACTACCTGTCGGCGCTCTCGGTGACGCGCGCCACGGTGTCGGAGGAGCAGCAGGACGCGTTCCTCGAAGACATCGAGTCGCTCGCACGCCTGTAGCGGGCGTCCGCCGTGCGGAGCCCGGGGCGTCCGACGTGCGATGTCGGAGGCGCCCGGTAGCGTCGGAGGTGCCCGGTAGCGTCGGGCGAGTCGGCGGAGGTCGCCGTGAACGAGAGGAGCCCGCATGTTCGTGCAGGATCGCGCCGACGGCGCCGGGCAGCGCATCGTCACCAGCGCGAGCGACCTCACGGCGGCGAGCCGTTGCGAATTCGCGTTCCTGAGACGGCTCGACGCGAAGCTCGGACGCGACGTCTCGGTGCCCCCCGACGACGACCCGATGCTGCGGCGCGCGGCGCGGCTCGGGGACGCGCACGAGGAGCGCGTACTCGCCGCGTACGTCGACCGGTTCGGCGCGGGCGAGGCGGGTGCGCCCGGAGGCGTGGTCTCCGTGCCCAGGCCGCAGTCCATGTCGGCCGACGACCTCGGGGTCGTCGCGTTCGAGACGGTGACCGCCCTCGCGGGCGGGGCGGAGGTCGTGTTCCAGGCGACCTTCTTCGACCCGCAGCAGCGCGCCGCGAGCGGCGGCGACCCCGAGATCGGATTCGTCGGGTTCGCCGACTTCCTGCGGCGCCGCCCCGACGGCCGCTACGAGGTGCAGGACACGAAGCTCGCGCGTCGCGCGAAGGTGACCGCCGTGATGCAGCTCGCCGCGTACGCCGAGCAGCTCGAGCGCGTCGGCGTTCCCGTCTCGGAGACGGCGGTGCTGATCCTCGGCGACGGCGCGCAGTCGCGGCATCGCCTCTCCGACATCGCACCCGTGTTCCGCGCCCGCCGCGCCCGTCTGCACGCGCTCATCGTCGACCGGTTCCGCGCCGCCGGCGACGACGGCGTGCGCGCGCACGCAGAGGCCGTCGCCTGGGGTGCTGCGGGCATCGTCGCCTGCGGGCGGTGCGAGGTGTGCGCGTCCGAGGTGGAGCGCACCCGCGACCCGCTGCTCATCGCCGGCATCCGCGCGGCGCAGCGCGACGCGCTCGTCGAGGCGGGTCTGCACACGCTCGACCGCGTCGCCGACAGCCTCGGCGCCGCCCGATCGGGCGCGCTGCAGGTCCCCGGCATCGCCGCACCGGTGCTGGAGCGGCTGGCCGAGCAGGCGCAGCTGCAGCAGCGCGGGGACGCGGCCGATGGGGGATCGGCGCCGCCGTTCCTCGTCACGCGGCCCGAAGCGCTCGCGGCGATTCCCGCGCCCGACGCGGGGGACCTGTTCTTCGATTTCGAGGGCGACCCGCTGTTCCGCGCACCGGGCCCCGACGACACCGCCCGGTGGGGCATCGACTACCTCTTCGGCATGGTCGACGCCGAGGAGCGGTTCACCGCGATCTGGGCGCACGATCTCGCCGCCGAGCGCCGCGCACTCGAGGAGTTCCTCGCGCTCGTCGCCGAGCGGCGGCGGCGCTTCCCCGCGATGAAGATCTACCACTACGCGGCCTACGAGCGCACGCACCTCGCCTCCATCGCGGCGCGCCACGGAGTCGGAGAGGCGGAGGTCGATGCGCTGCTCCGCGAGCACGTGCTCGTCGACCTGTACCCGATCGTGCGCGCCGCGCTGCGGGTCGGCACCCGCTCGTACTCGATCAAGAAGCTCGAACCGCTGTACATGGGCGCCGAGCTGCGCGATGCCGACGGCGTGACGAGCGGCGAGCAGTCGGTGACGGAGTACGCCGAGGCGAGCGCGCAGCTCGCCTCGGACGATCCCGCGGCGCAGTCCGAGGGGCGGCGCCGGATGGAGGCGATCGGCGAGTACAACCGGTACGACTGCGTCTCGACGCTCCGACTACGCGACTGGCTGCTGCGGCTGGCGCGGCAGCACGGCATCGCGCCGTTCCCGCCCGAGCAGGCGGCGCCGGAGCAGGCCGGCGGGCCGCGGCTCGAGCTCAGCCGCACGAGCGCCGAGCTCGCTGCGCACGCCGCACGGTTCGCCGAGCTCGACCGGGCCGATGATCGGGCTGCGGCAGCCATCGCCGCGAGCGCGATCGACTATCACGAGCGCGAGCAGAAGTCGTTCTGGTGGGCGCACTTCGCGCGGCTGATCGACCCCGTCGAGGACTGGGCCGACACGAGGGACGTGCTGGTCGTCGACCCGCGGGCGAGCCGCGTCGAGGCGGAGTGGCACACGCCTCCGCGTGCGCGCGCCGAGCGGCGACTCGTGCGGCTCGGGGGAGAGCCCGCCCCCGGGTCGCGCTTCCGGCCCGACGGGGAGGCGTTCGCCCTCTACCCGCATCCGGCGCCGTTTCCGCAGTACGGCTCAGCGCCCGGATCCCGCGGCGCGCGACCGGTCAGGATCGTCGAAGCGCGCGACGACGGGGCCACCGTCCAGGAGACGCTGCCGCCGCGCGCCGACCACTACGCGCAGCTGCCGATCGCGCTGACGCCGGGCCCTCCGCCGCGCGCCGGAGCGCAGAAGGGCGCGATCGAGGAGTGGGGGTCGGCGCTCGCCCGGTCGCTCGATCGCGGAGCGTTCCCCGCCGACCCCGCCGTCGACCTGCTGCGCCGGGAACCGCCGCGCCTCGCGGGCGATGCGGCTCTCGTCGCCCCGGCGTCCGACGCGGCCCTCGCAGCGGGCGGCGGCGATGCCGACGCTCGACGCATCGGAGCGGTGATCGCCTCCCTGCGTCGACTCGACCGGTCGGCGCTCGCAGTGCAGGGGCCGCCCGGAACGGGCAAGACCTATCTCGCCGCGCGGGTCATCCGTCGGCTCGTCGAGGAGGACGGCTGGGTCGTGGGCGTCGTCGCGCAGTCGCACCGCGTCGTCGAGAACGTGCTCTCGGGTGTCGTGCGCGCGGGTCTCGCCCCCGCCCGGGTCGGCAAGGCCGCCCAGCGCGGGGCCGACCCTGCCGAAACCGCAACGGCGCCCTACACGGTGCTGCGCAGCGGCGGGCAGGCGGCCTTCCTCACGGGCCACGAGCGCGCGGGGCGCGGCGCCGTGATCGGGGGGACGGCCTGGGACTTCAGCAACCCCGAGCGCATCGGGCGGCACCAGCTCGACCTGCTCGTCGTCGATGAAGCCGGCCAGTTCTCGCTCGCCCCGACCATCGCGGCCTCGGTCGCCGCGCGCCGCGTACTGCTGCTCGGCGACCCGCAGCAGCTGCCGCAGGTCTCGCAGGGGTCGCACCCGGAGCCCGTCGACACCTCGGCGCTCGGGTGGCTGCTCGGCGCGCACGAGACGATCCCGGAGCACCTCGGCTACTTCCTCGCCGAGACGCGGCGCATGCGCCCCGAGCTCGCGGACGTGGTCTCCGAACTGGCGTACGAGGGGCGGCTCCGCGCGCATCCGAGCACCGCCGAGCGCGAGGTCGTCGGCGCGGGCGCCCCGGGCCTCCACTGGCACGCCCTGACCCACTCGGGCAACGCGACGCACTCGGAGGAGGAGGCGCGGCACGTGGTGGAGGTGGTGCGCCGCTCCCTCCGCGGCGCGCTGCGCAGCCCTGGAGCGGCCGAACGTGCGCTGACGCCCGCCGACCTCATCGTCGTCGCGCCCTACAATGCCCAGGTCGAATGCGTCTCGCGCGAACTCGACCGCGCGGGGCTCGGAGCCGTGCGGGTCGGCACCGTCGACAAATTCCAGGGGCAGGAGGCGGTGATCGCGATCGTGACGCTCGCCGCGTCGAGCGCCGCCGAAGTGCCCCGGGGTCTCGAGTTCCTGCTCATGCGGAACCGGTTGAACGTCGCGATCAGCCGCGCGCAGTGGTCGGCGCACCTCGTCTCGTCGGATCGCCTCGGCGACGGACTCCCGACGACCACCGAGGGCGTCGCCGCTCTCTCGGGCTACCTGCGGCTTGTGGAACGCGCCCGCCCCGCTAACGTGGAGTCATGGTGAATCCCGGAGGACCCATCAAGACGCCGCCGTCACGTCCGCTGCCGCCGCCCGCCCGCGTCGGCGACGAGCCCGGCGGCAAACCCGGCGGCGAACCCGGAGGCGAACAGCGACGCGTGGCGGTGCCGCCCCGGGTGTCGCGCAGATCGGGCATCCCCGCCTTCGAGGTGATGCGGATCACCGACGAGATCGCGCGACGCCGGGCCGGCGGCCACGACGTCGTCTCGCTCTGCGCGGGCGAACCGAGCGCGCGCGCCGTTCCCGGAACGCTGCGGCCGGCCGGCTACACGGGCCCGCTCGGCACGGCGCCGCTGCGCGAGGCCGTCGCCGGGCACTACCGGCAGTGGTACGGAGTCGAGGTCGATCCGGCGTCGGTCGCGATCACCACCGGCTCGTCGGGGGCCTTCCAGCTCGCCTTCCTCGCCGCATTCGACCCGGGCGATCGCGTCGCGCTCGCGAGTCCCGGCTACCCCGCTTACCGCAACATCCTCACGGCGCTCGGCGTTCACGTCATCGAGATCCAGACCGGGCCGGCCACCCGGTACCAGCCGACGCCGGCGCTGCTCGACGCCGCCGTCGCGGAGCACGGCGAGCTCGCGGGGCTCGTACTCGCCTCGCCGGCGAATCCCACCGGAACGATGCTCGACCGCGCCGCCCTCGCCGCGCTGGTCGCCTGGTGCTCGCTGCGCGGCGTGCGCCTCGTGAGCGACGAGATCTACCACGGCATCACGTTCGGCGACGACGGGCAGGATCGCCGGGGCGTCACGGCGCGCGAGCTCGACCGCGAGGCCATCGTCATCAATTCGTTCTCGAAGTACTGGGGGATGACCGGCTGGCGGCTCGGCTGGGCGCTCCTGCCCGACTCCCTGGTCGCGCCGTTCGAGGCGCTCGCATCGAACTTCGCACTCTCGCCGCCCGCGCCCGCCCAGGAGCTCGCGCTCACCGCGTTCACGGACGAGTCGTACGCCGAGCGCGACGCGATCGTGACGGGGTTCGCCCGCGCGCGCAGGCTCATCCTCGACGCCGAGCCGTCGCTCGGATGGGGCATCGCCGCGCCCTCGGACGGTGCGTTCTACTACTACTCCGAGCTCGGGCCGCAGCTCGAGCGCTTCACCGACTCAGTCGACTACGCGCGTCGGCTGCTCGCCGAGGCCGATGTCGCCGTCGTGCCCGGAGTCGACTTCGACCCCGTCGCGGGATCCCGCGCGGTTCGGCTCTCCTACGCGGCAGGCGAGAGCGCCGTCGCGGAGGCGCTCGAGCGGATCGTGCGGTTCCAGAGCGCCGGATAGCGAAACGGGGCCCCTGCGCCGAGCGTGGTGGAGCGACGCCCAGCGCCCGGCCTCGCAGTGCGATCGGGTCGCGCCGGGCGAGGCCGGAAGCGGCCGGCGGTCAGCCGTCGATGCGGACGGGGGTGCCGGCGGCGACGCCGATTCTGCGCTGCAGGGCCTCGTCGACCGCCGGGGCGGCGGGATCGATGCCGAGCTGCTCGGCGGCATCGCGCGAGCCCGCGCCGAGCGCGAAGCCGACGACGCGCACGGATTCCGCGAGCGGCCCCTCGAGCGCGGCGACCGCGCGGGCGAGCGCGGATCGCGCGGCCTTCGCCAGCGCCGCCGCGTCGGGCTGCTCGTCGCGCAGCGGCACCTCGGCCCGCGCATAGGTGACGCCGTCGCCCGTGACGACCTCGCCGACGAGCTGCGCGCCCTCGCGGCGCACCGTCGCCTCGAGCTCGCTGCTCGTCGAGCCGGGCGTCTTCGTGGTGAAGGGGAGGGGAATGCCCGAAGGGGCGCCCCCGTCATCGTGATGATGATCGGGAGACGCCCCTCCGAAGGAGAACTTCAAATCCATGAGTTCCAGAGTACGCGCTCCGCGAGCCCCGGTTGCACCGCGAACGGAGAACCGGGCGCGCGGGCCGCGGCTCACGCGTTGGCGGCGAGCACCTCGTCGACGCTCGAGTAGGCGAGCTCGGGGAACGCGTCGGCGACGCCCTTGAAGGTGAGCACGCCGTCATGCGCGTTGAGGCCCTTGGCGAGCGACTCGTCGGCCTGCAGCGCCGCGACCCAGCCCTTGTCGGCGAGTGCGACGACGTAGGGGAGGGTGGCGTTGGTGAGCGCCGCGGTCGAGGTCTCGGGAACGGCGCCGGGCATGTTCGCCACGCAGTAGTAGATCGAGTTGTGCACCTGGAAGGTGGGGTCGTCGTGCGTGGTGGGGCGCGAGTTCTCGAAGCAGCCGCCCTGGTCGATGGCGATGTCGACGAGCACGGAGCCCGGCTTCATCTGCGCGACCATCTCGTCGGTGACGAGCTTCGGGGCCTTCTCGCCCGGGATGAGCACCGAGCCGATGACCAGGTCGGCGTCCTTGAGCGATTCGGTGATGTTGTGCGCGTTCGAGGTGCGCGTCTGGATGCGCCCGCCGAACTCGTCCTCGAGCTGCTTGAGGCGCGGGATCGAGATGTCGATCACGGTGACCTCGGCGCCCATGCCGAAGGCGATGCGAGCGGCCTGCTCGCCCGCCGCGCCGCCGCCGATGACGACGACCTTGCCGCGGCGCGTCGCGGTGACGCCGCCGAGCAGCACGCCGCGCCCGCCGTTCGCCTTCATGAGGGAGTACGCGCCGACCTGTGCGGAGAGGCGCCCGGCGACCTCCGACATGGGGGCGAGGAGCGGCAGCGCGCGGCCGGCCTGCACCGTCTCGTAGGCGATGGCGGTGGTGCCCGACTCGAGCACCTGCTCCGTGAGCGTCTTGTCGGCTGCGAGGTGGAGGTAGGTGAAGAGCACCTGGCCCTTGCGCAGCTTGTCGTACTCGGCCGCGATGGGCTCCTTGACCTTCAGGATCATGTCGGCCTGCGCCCACACGTCTTCGGCGCCCTCGACGATCTGCGCGCCCGCTGCGGCGTACTCGTCGTCGGTGATCGCCGAGCCGATGCCGGCGCCCGCCTGCACGAGCACCTCGTGCCCGCGACGGGTGAGCTCGACGACGCCGGCCTGCGTGATCGCGACGCGGTTCTCGTTGTTCTTGATTTCGGTGGGAATACCGACGCGCATGAGATGCTCCAATGGAATCTGCGTTGTACTGATGCGGTGCCGACTCGCGAACCTGCCGGATGCAGCGCGATCCATTGCGGTCGAACCTCTACAGTGTGCAGTATATTCGTCAGAGTTGCAGTTGCTCTGAATACTCTTCGGCGTGGAGAGTGGATGTGAGCGCGACATGAGTGAGAGGCGAGATAAAGTGGTCGAGACTTCGAAGATTCTGCGTGATGGCGCAGATCTCGACGATGTGGATCGCAAGATCGTCGACGAGCTGCAGGCGAACGGGCGCATCACCAACGCCGAGCTGGCCGAGCGGGTCGGCGTGGCGGCGTCGACCTGCATCGCGCGCGTGCGCAGCCTCGTCGCCCGGAAGATCATCACCGGCTTCACGGCGTCCGTCGACCCTCGGGCAATCGGTCTCGACCTGGAGGTGCTCGTCAGCGTCACCGTGCGGTCGGGGGCGCGGCAGCGGATCACGGAGCTCGCCGACGAGCTGCGCGGGCTGCCCGAGGTCATGCAGCTCTTCTTCCTCGGCGGCGTCGAGGACTTCATCATCCACCTCGCCGTGCGCGACTCCGACCACGTGCGCGACTTCGTCGTCGAGCACCTCTCGGCGCACCCCGCGATCTCGTCGACCCGCACGAGCATCGTGTTCAGCCACCATCAGAACCCGGTGCGCATGCAGGCGTGAGCGGTGCGCTTCAGTGCGCGAGGGGCGGCGTGATCCTCGTCTCCTGCGCGTCGAGCGCGAGCTCCGCGGCGCGCAGCGCCTGCGAGCTGTAGCGGCCGATCGCGCGCTCCTCGAGCAGCGCGTCGCGCTGCGCGTCGAGCACGGTGCGCGCGAGCCTGCGATAGCACGCCGCCTGGGTCTCCTGCGCGAACGCCCGCGTCGCGCCGGTGGAGACGGAGGGAAACACGAGCGGTGCGAGCGTGCTCTTCGCGGCCGCGCGCACCCGTTTCACCACGTCGTCGTCGGGCACGATCCGGCCGTCCTCCGCCTCCGCATCATTCTCGATCTCGTCCTCGAGCGCGGTGTCGGCCGCCTCGAGCAGATCGCGGCCGAGGGACTGGAGCTCGGCGGTGCGCGATCCGTTCGCCCCTTCGGGCCACAGCTTCGCGATCAGCAGCGGCAGCGTGAGCCCGTGCAGCAGCAGGGTGACGACGGCGACCGCGAAGGCGATCAGGATCAGCTGGGGGCGGTAGGGCACGTCTGTGGAGATCGACTGCGCGGCGGCGAGCGTGACGACGCCGCGCATGCCGCTCCACGACAGCAGCACGCCGTCGCGCCACCCGAGCTGCTGCTCGCGCTCGTGCGCGAGGTCGGCGCGGGAGCGCTGCTCCAGCAGTTCGAGCTTGCGCAGCCGCCGCTCGGTGGTCTCGGCGCGGCGGGCGCGCGTGAGGATGCGCGTGAACCCGTCGCTGCGCTGCTGGTACCGCCCCTGATCGCCGCGCATGCTCCAGATGAGCGGAACCATGAACAGGCCGCGCAGCAGGATGAGCACCGCCACGAGGCCGAGCGCGACGAGCGCGACGTGCTCGAGCTGCAGCTGGGTGTCGTCCACCTCGTCGAGGAGGGTATGCAGCTGGAGGCCCATGACGAGGAAGACGCCGTTCTCCAGGCCGAACTGCACAGTGCGCCAGTTGAGGCGCTCGTTCATGCGGGCCGTCGCCGAGAACCGCTTCGCGGCGTGGTGCCCGGTGTAGAGGCCGGTGACCACGACGGCGAGCACGCCCGATGCCCCGAGCTCCTCGGCGGGCATGAAGGCGACGAACGGCACCACGAACGAGATGATGGTGTCGTACACGGGATTGCGCAGCTTGGATCGGATCCAGACGGTGACCGCGCCCATCACGAGGCCGATGGCGATCGCGGCGATCACGGAGAAGCCGAAGGAGCCCGCCGCGTCCCAGAAGACGAAGCTGCCGGCGACGGCGGCGAGCGCGGTCTTCAGCAGCACGAGCGAGGTCGCATCGTTGACGAGGCTCTCGCCCTCGAGGATCGAGACGAGGCGCTCGGGCATGCCGAGCCGCTTGCCGATGGATGTCGCGGCGACCGCATCGGTCGGGCTGATGACGGCGCCGAGGGCGATGGCGGCGGGCAGCGGGATGGCGGGCACGGCCCAGTGGAGGATGAAGCCGATCGCGACGGCCGAGATGATCACGAGCAGCACGGAGAGGCCGACCACCGGGCGCAGATTCCTGCGGAAGTCCACGAGCGGCACGTTCACGGCCGCGGAGTACAGGAGGGGCGGCAGCACCCCGATGAGGATGATCTCGGGGTCGATCTCGACGGGCGGGACGAACGGCAGGTATCCCGCGCCGATGCCGACGATGACGAGGAGGAGGGGGGCCGCGACGCCGATCTTGCTGCCGAGGATCGACGTCCCGACGAGCACGACCACGGCGGCGACTGCGATCAGGCCGATTTCCATGCGTCGATTCTAGCGACGGGCCCGATGGGGCCCCGGCCCGCGCGAGCGCGCGACGCGGGCTCGGCGGGTCGCCGGGCGGGGCGTCGCACCGTTTCTCCTATTCGGCGAGCGCGACGTCTCCGGCGGCGACGCCGTGGAACGCCGCCCAGTCGCGGTTCGCGGCCGCGAGCGCGCCGAGGTCGATCCGCGCGCCCGGGAACGGCGCGACGTCGAGGCCGCCGGCGCGCGTGCGGCGCCGCTTCCAGGTGCCCACGACGACGCCGCGCTCGACGACGGTCGGCAGGAACATGCCGTTGCGGCCGGGCACGATGCGGGCGAAGTGCTCGGGGTCGAGCTGCGGCGAGCGCTCGGAGTAGCCCAGCAGGTGCTCGTCGAAGGCCGCGAGGAGCCTCCACTCCGGGAGGGGGGCGTCGCGGGTCGCTCCGAGCAGCCCCGGATCGACCCACAGCTTCCCGGCGGCCCCGAGCACCGTCTCGCCTGCGGCGTCGCGAGCGCGAACGGGGGCGAGCGCGCCGCTCTCCGCCGCCGCGGCGATGCCGATCCGGGCCTCTGCGACGGTGAGGCCGGTCCACCAGGCGAGATCCTTCTCCCGGAACGGCCCGCGGGCTGCGGCGTACCGCACCGCGAGCTCGTGCAGGGCCGCGTCGCCGGCGAGATCGCGGGAGGCCGTGATCCAGTGCTCCGTCGCGACGAGCAGGGGTTCGCCCCCGGGCCCGATCGGGCCGAATGCGGCGAGGCCGTTCTGGCAGATCCACCAGATGAGGTGGTACCGCCAGTTGGGCTGCCAGTCGATGCCCGCTTCCGTCCAGGTCGCGGCGAGTCGGTCGCGGTCCAGCCCGGCGGGGCCCGCGGCGGCGAGCGCGAGCAGCGACGTGTCGACGAGTCGGTCGAGCACCGCGTCGTCGATGCCGAGGAACGCCCGGCGCTTCGGGGCTCCCGCCAGCACGCGATGGTTGGTGGCGAGCTGCATCCAGCGGATGTCCTCCGCGGCGACGATGTGCACGGTGCCCCGCATGGGCCAGGAGCGCACGATGCGTCGGGAGTCGAACGCGGCCTCGACGTCGGCAGACGTCGTGCCGGGGGCGCGCACGCCGAGCGCCCACCGTGCGGACCGCCAGTCCTGGCCCTGCAGCGCGAGCATGCGCCGCGCGACGGCGGCGATGCGCTCCGCCCCGTCGTGAGCGGTGTCGTCGGTCGAGCTCCGGCCCCCCTCGGCCCCGTCGTGCCCCGCGAGGCCGAGGGCGCGCATCCGCATTCGGAGCACATCGTCGGGGGAGAGCGTCTCGTTCATGGCCCCAGTGTAGGCGGGGTCAGGCGTCCAACCCCGCGGCGAGTTCGCTCTCGAGCACTCGGCGCGCTTCGAGCATGACGCGGATGGACTCCTCCATCACCATTCGCCCCTCGGGGGCGATGACGCTCAGGGCGCCGAGGCACTCGTCGCCCTGCATGAGGGGCACGGCGATGACCTCGATCGCGTCGCCCATCCACACCGCCCGGTGCACGGAGTAGCCGCGCTCCCTGATCGCGGCCAGGTCGGCGAGGTGCGGCTCCCGCTCCGCGTCCGTCGCGTGGGGATCGAAGGCGAGGAGCACCTGGCCCGAGGTCGAGCTGAGCGGCAGCATCCGCTCGGCCTCGCGACGCACGGACAGGGAGCGCCTCGGCTCGATCCGCTCCACGATCAGCGCCGATTCGCCGTTGCGCACGGCGAACGAGATCGGCTCCTCGAGCTGCTCCACGAGGGCGCGCATGCGCCGCGACACGGCTTCGGGCACGCCCGCGTGCGCCGTCGCGAAGCGCCCGAACGCGGCGGCGCGGATCGAGAGACGGTATCTGCGCTGCGAGTCCTGCTGCAGCCACCCCGTGTGCACCAGCGTGGTCAGGTACTGGTGCGTGGCGGGCCGGCTCCACCCGAGCGCCTCCGCGATCTCGGAGAGCGCGATCGCGGCTCGGTCGAAGTGCATGAACTCCTCGAGCACGCGGATCGTCTTCTCGACGGACTGCAGGGTGGTCTGGCCGGACATTGCTCTCTCCGATCGGGCGCCGAGACTGCCGCTCGGCGCAAGGGCTGCTTCTCACTGTCGCCGAGATTTTCGGCGGCGCCCTCTTGACGCGCCGCTGAGGGCTGTTTACTGTTTTCAATATACCTGAATCATGATTAAAGAATACTTAATCCATTGATTCGGGGCTTTCGACGAATCAACGATGATTGGAGCGGATACGATGCGGAATCCCTACCTCGACGAGGCGTTCTCACCCGAACGGGTGATGGACCCGCGGAGCCTCGGGGCCCTGCAGCCGACGCGGCTGAGCGCATCGCGGAGCTTCCTCGCCCGGATGCTGCGGGAGGGATGGCGCATTCGCCGAGACCTGCTCGAACTCGACGCACGGGGCAACGGCGCGGCCCGCTACACGATCGAGACGCCTTCGGGAAGCATCACCTACGCCGCCTGGCTGAGCGAACCGCGGGGCGTCAACCGCACCGGCCGCATCATCGGATCGTCGTGGGACATGATCGGCACGCTCATCGACGGCGTCGCGAGCGACGACCAGATCGCCGCGTCCGCCGCGGAGCTGCCGAAGCTGTATGAGGGGCGCGCCCCGGAGGGCACGCTCATCTGGATGCGGTCGAACCAGAGCCTGCGCCTCTTCAAGCACGTGCGCGACTCGCTGGCCGCGGGCCAGCAGCCCGACGCCGCAGAGGTGAAGCGGGTGGGGTACCTGATGCGCAACACCGGCCTGGACGGCAACGGCACCTTCGGATCGGTGTCGTTCCCCGCCATCCCGGCCGGGCACCCCCTCGCCCTGTCGTACCACGCGCAGATGCTCTCGGCCTACCTGATGCGGGAGCTCTCCGTCGACGTGGTGGAGGAGCTCGCCCGCCTCGACGCCCCCGGCACCGCCGTCGGCCTCGCGCCCGAGGTGCGCCGGCACATCGGAGTCGGCAACGGCTCCGCGCTCGGCCTCGTGATGTTCGTCTACAACCGCCCGGCGCTCATCCACACCTACATGTCGCTCACCGTCGAGGCCGCCCGGCACGCGCTGGAGCTGCCGATCGAAGCGGGGGATCCGCGATTCGCGCGGCTCGAGGCGCTGCTCGACCGCACCATCCAGTACCGCGCCCTCGAAGACACCCAGTACCGCGTCTTCACGAACGGCAAGCAGCTCGCCGCCGACCTCCGCCGCATCCGCGCCGCCGTGCGCGCCGCTCGCCGCGGCGACATCGAGCGGGCCTCGGGGGAGACCCCGCTCGCCGCAGCGCACCGGTTCGTCAATGGCCGGGTGTCGCCCGAGGCGCTCAGCACGTTCCACACCCTCCTGATCGAGCTCGACCCCGACTTCGCCGACGCGCTGGTGCAGGATCGCCTGAACTTCGATGAGACCCTCGACCTCGACCCGCAGCTGCCGGCATCGGAGGTGCGTGAGGCGCTGCTCGACACCTTCGGCTGGGCGTTCCGGATGCCGCTCAACGACGCCGAGCACCGCGACCGGGTGTGGTACCAGTCGCGGGCCGCCGAGGAGCCCCGCTCCGGCCCCGCGGAGGAGGTGCCCGGCGCGCACGAGGTGATCCCGAACTATCCCACGCGGGCGCGGGAGCTGCTCGCAGCGCTCGACGCCGTCGACCCGCTCACGCCCATCGGATCCGTCATCGCCGCCCGGCCCGCGCTCGAGCACATGGCGCGATCGGCGGTCGCGCTGCGCGAGATGCCGTACGCCGTGCCGCACGCCGATCCCCACGACATCGACTTCGTACCGGTCTGGCTCGTGCGACTCATGAACTCCTGCATCCACGGCCTCGACCGCACCGAGGACTTCCTGAACCGCTCCGTGCTCGGCCTCATCTACGACGGAGCCCCGTTCCGCGACGAACTCGCCACGGCCCACGCCGACGAGTGGTGGTGGAACTACCGCCCGGCCGTGACGGAGGACCCCGCAGCTGCGACCCCGGGATCCGCAGCGCCCGCGCTCTCCCCGAAGGTGAGCGCCATCGTCGCGCCGCGGCACGACCCCGCGGAGCGGATCACGATGAAGTTCCGCGAGCTGCGGCTCGCCGGAGGGCGGGCGATGCAGGCGCTCGAGGTGCCGGAGGGGTCGTGGCACGGCGCCCGCGACTTCTTCGTCACCGCGCTGATCGCTGACCCGGCGGCGATCACGGGGTTCGCGGGCGCGCTGGCGCGCGAGCTCGACGAGGCGGGCCGGGCCCGCGAGTGGCGGGCCCCCGCGGCGGAGCTCGCCGACGGCGCGCTCGTCATCGACTGCCACGGCGCGAGCCTGCACACCGTGGGCCACGTACTCGTGCACCGGATCGCCGCAGCCGTCGCCGACTCCGCCCGAGACGTGCGCCTCGTCGACCTCCGGCCCGACGGCGCAGAGCCCGGCCTCGCCCTCGCCCTCGCACGCATCGGCGTCGACTGGGAACCGGTGCGCGCCGAGGAGGGCCGCTACCGCGCCCGGCGGAGCGCTGATCCGGAGGCGGCGCGCGCCCGCTTCGACGACGGCTTCGCCGCGCTGCTGCGCGAGGGAATCGAGGTGCCCGCGCAGCAGTGGTGGGACGTCTACTACCCGGGGAATGCGGGCCTCTACCCCGACACGCCCCTCTCGCGGCAGCACACCGGCACGGTGAAGGACGTCTACGTGCCCGGCCAGCAGCTCACGCGGCTCTTCGACCCCGCGGAGGTCGCCAACTCGTCCGACCCGAACCGCGACACCGACCACTACATCCCGCTCACCACCGCCCACCACGCGTCCGTCTGAAGGAGACCGATGATCTACGTCGACAGCCTGCTCTGCTCACCGCTCGAGACCGAGCGCCCCGGCAACCGCCCCTCCCTCGAGGAGGTGGCGGCCGGAGGGCTCGGAGCGATCACCGTCACCGTCGGGTTCTGGGAGGACGCCACCGAATCCATGGACCAGATCGTGAAGTGGCGCAACATGGCGGAGGACAACGCCGACCTCGTCGAGATCGCCTACCGCGCCGACGACATCCGGCGCATCGCGGAATCCGGTCGCACCGCCATCATCCTGGGCTTCCAGAACGTATCGTTCCTGCAGGGCCGCCTCGGCTACGTCGAGCTGTTCGCCCGCATGGGCACGCGCGTCGGGCAGCTCACCTACAACATCCAGAACGACCTCGGGGGCAGCTGCTACGAGCCGCACGACAGCGGGCTCTCCCGGTACGGGCGGTACGTCGTGCAGGAGATGAACCGCTGCGGCATGGTCATCGACCTGTCGCACGTCGGCGAGCAGACGACGCTCGACGCCATCGAGGCATCCGGCGAACCCGTCGCCATCACGCACGCGAACCCTGCCTCGCTCGCCCCGCACCCCCGCAACAAGTCGGATCGGGTACTCGATGCACTGCGCGAACGCGACGGCATGATCGGCGTCTCGGTGTACCGCAACCTCGTCGGGGAGTACACGACCCCGCAGCGGTGGTCCGAACTCGTCGCGTGGACGGTCGACCGGGTCGGCATCGAGCGCGTCGGCATCGGCACCGACCTCGACCAGAACGGCGGCTTCGCGTACGTCGAATGGATGCGGCAGGGGCGCTGGGCGCGCGAGATCCAATACGGCGCGTCGGGGCCGTCCGCACCGGGGCCCACCCCGCCGCTCGACTGGTTCAGCACCCCCGCGCAGTTCCCGAACGCCGAGGTGTGCCTGCGCGAGCGCGGCTTCGCCGAGGCGGAGGTCGCCGCGATCATGGGCGAGAACTGGCTGCGCTTCTACGACACCGTCTTCCGAGAGCTCTAGGCCGAGAGGAACCGAACCCATGGCTGTCATCGATACGTCAACGACGACGTACACCGGTTCCACCCTGCGCCCGTTCCTCAACGCGGAGCGGATCGTCAAGCGCTTCGGCGAGCATCGCGCCATCGACGATGTCTCCCTGGCCGTCGGCCGCGGGGAGGTGATCTCCGTCATCGGCCCGTCGGGCGCCGGCAAGAGCACCTTCCTCAGATGCCTCAACCTGCTCGAACTGCCCGACTCGGGTGCGCTCTCCATCGGCGACGAGGAGATCGAGTTCGCGGAGGGGAGCCCACCGGCGCGGGCGCAGGTCGCGCGCCTGCGACGGCAGGCCGGAATGGTGTTCCAGTCCTTCAACCTCTTCCCGCACCTCACCGCCGCGCAGAATATCGAGCTCGCGCAGAAGCGGGTGCTCGGCCGCAGCGCCGACGAGGCCCGTGACCGAGCGCGATCCCTGCTCGACCGCGTCGGGCTCGCGGCGAAGGCCGACGCCTACCCGAGCCAGTGCTCGGGCGGGCAGCAGCAGCGCATCGCCATCGCGCGAGCGCTCGCGATGGATCCCGAGCTCATGCTCTTCGACGAGCCGACCTCGGGGCTCGACCCCGAGGTCGGCGCCGAGATCCTCACCGTCATGCGCGAGCTCGCGGATTCGGGCATGACCATGCTGATCGCGACGCACGAGATGGAGTTCGCGCGCCACGTCTCGAACCGCGTCATCGTGATGGTCGACGGAGCCATCGTCGAGCAGGGGCAGCCCGAGCAGATCATGACGGAGCCGAAGAGCCCGCGCGTGGGCCGCTTCCTCTCCGCGGTGCTGGGGCGCTGAGATGGGCGACGCACTGCTCGCCATCGCGCTCGCCGCAGGCATGACGATCCTCCTCACCGCCGTGTCGGGGGCGATCGGGATCGTGCTCGGCGCCCCCGTCATGCTGCTCTCGCGAAGCCGGTTCGCCCCGCTGCGCGCGCTCTACTGGGGCTTCGTGCACATCGTGCGCGGCGTGCCGACGCTCGTGTGGCTCTTCATCGTCTTCTTCGGGATCACGCAGCTCGGCATCACCCTGGGCGCGGTGACCTCGGCGCTCATCACGCTCAGCGTCATCGCGGTCGCGAGCATGGCCGAGATCTACCGCGGCGGGCTGAACGCCATCAAGCCGGGCCAGTGGGAGGCCAGCGCGGCGCTCGGTCTCGGCCGCTTCGCGACCGCCAAGGACGTGCTCTACCCGCAGCTCTTCCGCGCGGTCTCGCCGACGGTCGCGACCTATCTCGTCGGCCTCATCAAGGAATCGGCGCTCGCCTCGACCATCGGCGTCGCCGAGATCACCTTCGTCGCCGGGCTGCAGGTGCAGTACTTCGGCGAGGGCCTCACCTTCTTCGCATTCGCGGGCCTGATGTACCTCGCGCTCAGCGTTCCGCTCGGAGCCCTGTCGCGCGGCGTGCACGCCCGCTTGACCCGGAGGTACGCCGTACTATGAACGACTTCTCCTGGCTCTGGGATTGGCCGACGCACATCTCCGCGCTGCTGCCCGGCCTGGGCGTGGCCATCATGCTCACCGTCGTCTCCTGCGTGATCGGGTACCCGCTCGGGTTCTTCCTGGCCGTCCTCTCCGAGTCGCGCAGCCGATGGATCCGCTGGACGACGATCGCGGTCGTCGAGACCGGACGCGGGCTGCCCGCGCTCGTGCTGCTGTACATCGTGTACCGCGGCCTGCCGCAGCTCGGCGTGCTCATCGACGCGATCCCCTCGGCGGTCATCGCGCTCACCATCACGGCCGCCGCCTACTCCGCCGAGATGATCCGCGCGAGCATCTCGGCGCTCCCGCACGGGCAGACCGACGCCGCCGATGCGCTGGGGCTCGGACGCGCCGACCGGTTCCGGTACATCATCCTGCCCCAGGCGGCGCGCATCTCGATCCCGCCGCTCGTGAACCTGACCATCACCATGTTCCACATCACCTCGCTCGCGAGCGTGATCACCGTCGCCGAGATCATGCACGCCGCATACCTCAGCGGGGCGATCAACTGGCGGTATATGTCGGTGTACCTCGCAGCGGCGTTCGTCTACGCCGTCATCGCGATCCCGGGCGCCGTCATGGCGGGCCGGCTCGAGCAGCGGCTCGGGGGCGGGAAGCCGCCCCGACGCAAGCGGCGAGCGCTGCGCGGCGCCGGTGCGCCCGGCCCCGTCGTCTCGCCCGCGGTGACGCGAGAGCACGCACCGGCGTGATCCGCGCGCTCCACGTCCGCCCCCGTACCGCCCACCCCTCGACCGAACGCACACCCACACCCATCAGGAGGCACCCATGAAGCACCGACTGACCCGCACCGCAGCCCTCGGGGCCGCCGCCGCTCTGCTCCTCGCCGGATGCAGCAGCGCGGGCGGCGGCTCGGAGGCGGTCGCCGAAGACTGCGTCCCCGCCCACGACGGCATCGAGACCATCAAGCCCGGCGTGCTCACCGTCGCCCACTACGACTACCCGCCCTTCGCATACATGGAGGAGGGCGAGTTCGTCGGCATCGAGGGGGAGATCATCGCCGAGATCGCGAAGATGGAGTGCCTCGACCTCGAGCTCGTGCAGGGCGACGGATCGGCGATGATCACGTCCGTGCAGACCGGTCGAGCCGATACGACCCTCGGCAGCTGGTACCGCACGAAGGAGCGCTCGGAGGTGGTGCGGCTGAGCGACCCGGTCGTCACCTCGCCGCTGTCGGTGGTCTCGACGACCGGCGTGCAGACCGTCGACGAGCTCACCGAGCTCGATGCGGTCGGAGCCGGACAGGCGCTCGTCGGCGTCGAGGAGATGCAGGATCTGCTCGGCGGCAAGCTGAAGCTGTACGCGAACAACGATGCGGAGTTCGCAGACTTCCAGGCGGGGCGCATCGACGGAGCCGTGCTCGGGCTCGGCGCAGCCGTGACGCTGCTCGAGCTGTACCCCGTCGAGGGGGCGACCGTCGAACCGCTCGAGGCCGATCCGCGTCTCTCCGCGACGGTGAACGTCGGGCAGACGAACTTCCCCGTCGGCCTCGACAACGACTCGCTGGGCGACGCGATCAACGACGACATCGCGCAGCTGCGCGAAGACGGCACGATCGCCGAGCTGGCCGAGAAGTACGGGTTCCCGGCGGAGATCGCCGATCCGGGCGAGCCGAACCTGCTCTAGGCAGCCGCCGCGGGGGCCCACTGCCGCTCCGCCCCGCCCCGCCCCGCCCCGCCGACGAATCGTGCCGGGGCGGGGCTGGCGCGTATCGCTACCCTGGACTCATGCACGCGAACGGCAGCACCATCGTCATCACCGGCGCCAGCGACGGCATCGGAGCCGCGGCCGCTCGCCGGCTGCACCGCAACGGTCACCGGGTCGTGCTCGTCGGGCGATCGCCCGACAAGACGCAAGCCATCGCCGCAGAGCTCGGAGCCCCGTTCCACCTCGCCGACTTCGCCGACCTCTCGCAGGTGCGCGCGCTCGCCGCAGCGCTGCTCGCGGAGCACGACCGCATCGACGTGCTCGCGAACAACGCCGGCGGAATCATGGGAGACCGCACCCTCACGGTCGACGGGTACGAGCAGACCTTCCAGGTCAACCACCTCGCCCCGTTCCTGCTCACCCGCCTGCTGATGCCCGCGCTGGCCGCGGGGCGGGCGACGGTCGTGCAGACGGCGAGCCTCGCCGCCCGCGCGTTCAGCCGGTTCGACATCACCGACCTGCAGAACGCGCGGCGGTACGCGCCGCAGCGCGCGTACGGCAACGCCAAACTCGCCAACATCCTCTTCACCGCCGAGCTGCAGCGCCGGCACGGCGCGGAGGGCATCTCGGCCGCCGCCTTCCATCCCGGGGTCGTCGCGAGCAGCTTCGCGAGCGACACGACGCACCTCATGCGGCTCGTCTACCACACCCCGCTCAAGCGCCTCTTCACGATCAGCGCCGACGCCGGGGCGGATCAACTGGTCTGGCTCGCCGAGGGGACGCCGGGGTCGACGTTCACGCCGGGCGCCTATTACGAATCGCGGGCCATCGCCGTGAAGGTGAGCCCCGAGGTGCACGATCCCGAACTCGCGCGCGAGCTCTGGGAGCAGTCGCTCGCCCTCGTCGGCGAGGCAGGCTGAGGCGCCTCGGCGGCGGGCCCCTGCGTTCCCGGTCCCCGGCTTCGGTGAGCGATGCCGCTCCGGTGCCCCCGCGGGCGCGGGTTCCTGCTCACCGAAGCCGAATCGCTCACCGAAGCCTCGCGCCGGGAGCGGCCGCGGCGCGACCCGACCGGCTGGCGGGGGCGGCGCGCGCGGCTAGAACCGCGCCCGCGCGTACTGCGGCGGCACGAGCGCCTCGGCAGCCGGTGCGCGCAGCTCGTGCGCCCAGCTGATCGGCAGGTGCGGGTTCGCGAGCAGCGGGCGGCCGAGCGACACGACGTCGGCCTGGCCCGTGGCGAGGATGCCCTCGGCCTGCTGCGCGCTCGTGATGAGGCCGACCGCGCCCACGGGGAGCGCACCCGACCGTCGCAGCTCGGCGGCGAGCGGCACCTGATAGGAGGGGCCCACCGGAATCGGCGCGCCCGGGGTGTTGCCCGCCGTCGACGCGTCGACGAGGTCGGCGCCGTCCTCCGCCAGCCATTCCGTGACGCGGGTCGCCTCGGCGCCGTCGAAGCCGCCGTCGATCCACTCGGTGGCCGAGAGGCGCACCACGATGGGCAGGGTCGGGTGCTCTGCCCGCACCGCGCGCACGATCTCGCGGAGCAGGCGGGCCCGCCCGGCGAGGTCGCCGCCGTACTCGTCGGTGCGCTCGTTCGAGAACGGCGAGAGGAACTCGTGGACGAGGTAGCCGTGGGCGGCGTGGATCTCGACGGCGTCGAACCCGACGCTCGCGGCGCGGCTCGCGCCGTCGACGAAGGCCTGCACCACGCCGGCGATCTCGGCGGTCTCCAGGGCGCGCGGCGTCGCGTACTCGCCGAACGGCACGGCCGACGGCGCGACGGTCTCCCAGCCGCCCTCGGCCTCGGGCACCGACCCTTCGGGGAAGCCGGGCAGCGACGGGTGAGTCGATCCCTTGCGCCCCGCGTGCGCGAGTTGCACGCCGATCTTCGCGCCGTGCGCGTGCGCCGCATCGACGATGCGCCGGAGCGGGGGCAGCTGCGCGTCGTCCCAGATGCCGGGGCAGCGGGGGCTGATGCGGCCCTCGGGGGTCACCGCGGTCGCCTCCATGAAGACGAGACCGGCGCCGCCGCGTGCGAAGCCGCCGAGGTGCTGCAGGTGCCAGTCGCCGACGACGCCGTCCTCGGCGTCGACCGAGTACTGGCACATCGGCGCCACCCACAGTCGGTTGCGGATCTCGAGATCGCGGAGCGTGAACGGACGGAAGAGCAGCGGATCAGCCATAGCCAGTGAGCCTACTCCCGCCGCCTGTGATCACCGCGTCCGACCCCCTCTCTTTCTCCCTCTCCCTCCCGGGAGCGGGAGCGGGGTCACTTCTCGTGCGTGTCGGATGCCCGACACGCACGGAAACCGACCCCGCTCGCGGAACGCGGGGAGCGGCAGCGGCGGCGCGAGCGCGATGTCGACGGTGCGGGCCGGCGGGGAGCCGAGCGGGAAGAAGTTCGAGGAGTGGTACGTTGCACCTTCCGACACCATCGATGGAGGCCCGCCCGACGTGACCGTGCTGATCCGCATCCTCAAGTTCACGCGCACCCTCGCGCCCTACTACGCGGGCATCATGCTCGCCGCGGTCGTGGTCACGGCTGCCGGTCTCGCCGTGCCGTTCATCACGGGTCGGGCGACCGACGTCATCTCGTCCGCGGTGGGGGCGGCGAACGGCGCAGACCCCGCCGCCGACGCGGTGCAGACGACGATCGCATCGGTGATCCTGCTCGCCGTCGCGCTGCTCGCGGTCAGCCTGATCGAGGCGGGAGTGGGCAACATCGGCGGCTACTGGGGCGACGTGATGAGCGCGAAGATGCGCACCATCTTGTCGACGCGCTACTTCGAGCAGCTGCTCGCGCTGCCGCAGCGCTACTACGACAACGAGCTCACCGGCACGATCCTGGCGCGCCTGAACCGGTCGATCTCCGAGATCACGAACTTCATGAAGTCGTTCTCGAACATGTTCGTGACGCTGATCCTCACCACCGTCGCGGTGCTCGCGATCAGCGCGTGGTACTACTGGCCGCTCGCCGTGCTGCTCGCGATCGCGTACCCGGTGTACCTGTGGCTGACCGCGCTGACGAGCCGCCGGTGGCAGCGCCTCGAGGGCGACAAGAACGTGCACGTCGACGTCGCCTCGGGCCGCTTCGCCGAGGTGGTGGGGCAGATGCGGGTGGTGAAGTCGTTCGTGAGCGAGCGGCGCGAGCTCGACGCCTTCGGCAGCCGCTTCCGGGCGACCGAGTCGCTCACCGCCGAGCAGTCGAAGCACTGGCACCGCATGGACGCGCTGCGGCAGGGCGTGCTGCACGCGATCTTCTTCGGGCTGTACGCCATCATCTTCGTGCGCACCGTGCTCGGGTTCTTCTCGCTGGGCGAGATGGTGATGCTCGTGCAGCTCATGGCGATGGCGCGCCAGCCGGTGACGAGCCTGAGCTGGGTCGTCGACACCGCGCAGCGGGCGATCGCCGGCTCGAAGTCGTACTTCGAGGTGATGGATCTCGACCCTGCGGCGGTCGACGGGGGCGGATCGCGGCCGACGGCCGCCCGCGCACCCGCTGCACCCGCCGCCGTCGGCGCCGATGCGGCGACGCCTGCGATTTCGTTCCAGGGCGTGCACTTCGGGTACGACGACGACGCCGATGTGCTCTCCGACGTCTCGTTCGACATCGCGCCGGGGGAGCGGGTGGCGTTCGTGGGCGAGTCGGGCGGCGGCAAGACGACCCTGACGAATCTGCTGATGGGGCTCTACGGCGTGCGATCGGGCGCCATCCGCGTCGCCGGCGCGGGCGAGGACCTCGACGCGCTGCGCCGCAGGATCGGCGTCGTCTTCCAGGAGCCCGCGCTGTTCTCGGGCACCGTGGCGGAGAACATCGCGTACGGCAGGCCGGATGCGACGCGGGAGGAGATCGAGGAGGCTGCCCGCCGCGCCGCGGTCGACGGATTCGTGCAGAGGTTCGAGCGCGGCTACGACACGCTCATCGGCGAACGGGGAGTCAAGCTCTCGGGCGGGCAGAAGCAGCGCATCGCCGTGGCGCGCGCCATGCTGAAGGACGCCCCGATCCTCGTGCTCGACGAGGCGACGTCGGCGCTCGACACGAAGTCGGAGCGCCTGGTGCAGGCCGGCCTCGAGGCGCTGATGGACGGGCGCACGACGCTCATCATCGCGCACCGCCTGTCGACGATCGCCGAGGTCGATCGCATCGTCACGCTGCGCGACGGCCGCATCGACGAGATCGGCACGCCGGCCGAGCTCGCGGCGTCGGGCGGCATCTACGCGGAGCTGCTCGCGCTCCAGGCGTCGCCCGCGGCGTCCCGGCGCAAGCTGATGCGTGAGTTCGACGTCATCGGGTGAGGGCTCGCGGGCCCGCCGCCGTCGATGTCGGCGGTCTGTGCCAGTCTTGACGTGTGCCGCCGTCGTCGATCGACCGCTCGACGGCCGCCCGGCAGCGCTCCCGGTGCTCGCCCGGAGACCGCTCGTGAGTTCGTGAAGGAGGCTCCCGTGCACGAGATCATGTGCCCGCACTGCCAGAAGGCGTTCACCGTCGATGAGGCGGGGTACGCCGACATCGTGAAGCAGGTGCGCGACAGCGAGTTCGAGGCGCAGCTGCACGAGCGCCGGGTGCTCGCGGAGCAGGACAAGCGGCAGGCGCTGCAGCTGGCGGAGGCGGCCTCCGCCGCGCGCCTGCAGCAGGCCGCAGCGGAGAAGGACGCCGAGATTCAGCAGTTGCAGGCGCGCGTGGAGGCGGGCACCGCCGCGCAGAAGCTCGCGGTCGCCGAAGCGCTGAGCGCGGTCGAGAAGGATCGCGATGCGCTCGCCGGTCAGCTCGAGCAGGCCCGTCGCGAGCAGGAGACGGCGATCGCACTCGCCGAGGCGAAGCTCGAGGCCGCGGCGCGGCAGGAGGCGGCCGCTCGGGAGACCGAGCTGCAGGAGCTCCGCGCGAGGCTCGCCTCGATGGAGCTCGCCCAGAAGCTCGAGCTCTCAGAAGCGGTGAGCGCCGTCGCGCGGGAGCGCGACGAGTTGCAGAACGAGCTGCAGCGCGCCGCTCTCGAGAAGCAGCTCGCGGAGCGCTCGCTCAAGGAGCACCACGCGCTGCAGCTGAAAGACCGCGATGGGGAGATCGAGCGGCTCAAAGACTTCAAGGCGCGGCTGTCGACGAAGATGGTCGGCGAGACCCTCGAGCAGCACTGCGAGGTGACCTTCAACCAGATCAGGGCCACCGCGTTCCCGAACGCCTACTTCGAGAAGGACAACGACGCCCGCACGGGGAGCAAGGGCGACTTCATCTTCAGGGATCTCGACGTCAGCGGCATCGAGGTCGTCTCCATCATGTTCGAGATGAAGAACGAGGCCGACGGCACTGCGACGAAGCACCGCAATGAGGACTTCTTGAAAGAGCTCGACAAGGACCGCCGCGAGAAGGGCTGCGAGTACGCCGTGCTCGTGTCGCTGCTCGAACCCGAGAGCGAGCTCTACAACGGCGGCATCGTCGACGTGTCGCACCGGTACCCGAAGATGTACGTGATCCGGCCGCAGTTCTTCATCCCGCTCATCACGCTCCTGCGCAATGCGGCCCTCAACTCGGTGAAGGTCAAGGCAGAGCTCGAGCAGGTGAAGTCGCAGAACATCGACATCACGCACTTCGAGAGCGAGCTCGACGGCTTCAAGGACGCGTTCGGCCGCAACTACGATCTCGCCTCGCGCCAGTTCCAGGAGGCGATCAAGCGCATCGACACGTCCATCGCCGAGATGCAGAAGGTCAAGGACAACCTGCTGAAATCGGAGAACAACCTGCGGCTCGCGAACGACAAGGCGCAGGGCGTCACCATCAAGAAGCTGACGCGCGGCAACCCGACCATGCAGCGCAAGTTCTCCGAACTCGCACGCGGAGACGCGGGTGCGGGCGCCGAGCAGGGCGGGAGCGCACGCGCATGAGCCTCGGAACGGTGCTCGACAGCCAGCACTTCGACGAATCGGACGAGGCGTTCGCGGCCTTCGAGGAGTGGGCGTGGGAGCAGCGCGCGCTCCGCCTCTACCCCGCGCAGGAGGAGGCGGTGCTCGGCATCGCGCTCGGCAGCAACGTGATCCTCGCGACGCCGACCGGCACCGGGAAGTCGCTCGTCGCCATCGGCGCGCACTTCATCGCCCTCGCCGAGGGCCGGCGCACCGTGTACACGGCGCCCATCAAGGCGCTCGTGAGCGAGAAGTTCTTCGATCTCGTCGACGTGTTCGGCGCAGACCGGGTCGGCATGGTCACGGGCGACACGTCGATCAACCCCGACGCCCCGATCCTCTGCTGCACCGCCGAGATCCTCGCCAATCTCGCCATCCGCGATCGTTCGGCCGGCGGCATCACGCAGGTGGTGATGGACGAGTTCCACTTCTACGCCGAGCCCGATCGCGGGTGGGCGTGGCAGGTGCCGCTGCTGCTCATGAACGACGCCCAGTTCCTGCTGATGTCGGCCACCCTCGGCGACGTCTCCGAGCTCGCCGACGACCTCTCCCGGCGCACCGGGCGCGACACCGCAATCGTCACCGGCGTCGAACGGCCGGTGCCGCTGACGTTCTCGTACGAGGTCGCCCCGGCGCACGAGGTCGTGGAGCGACTCGTCGAAGACCGGCAGACGCCCGCCTATCTCGTGCACTTCAACCAGTCGCACGCGGTCGAGCAGGCGCAGGCGCTCTCGAGCATCCGCATCGTCGACCGCGCCGGACGCGACGAGATCGCGGCCGCCATCGGCGACTTCCGCTTCTCCACGGGCTTCGGCTCGACCCTTTCGCGCCTCGTGCGCTCCGGCATCGGCGTGCACCACGCGGGCATGCTCCCGCGATACCGGCGCCTCGTCGAGCAGCTCGCCCAGCGCGGGCTGCTCCGGGTGATCTGCGGCACCGACACGCTCGGCGTGGGCATCAACGTCCCGATCCGCACCGTCGTCATCACCGCGCTCACCAAGTTCGACGGCGAGAAGATGCGGCGACTCTCCGCCCGCGAGTTCCATCAGATCGCGGGGCGGGCCGGCCGGGCCGGATTCGACACGGAGGGCGACGTGGTCGCGCTCGCACCCGAGCACGAGGTCGAGAACGCGAAAGCGGCCGCGAAAGCCGCCGCCAAGGCGATCGGGGGCAAGAAGGCGAAGCCGGCGAAGAAGAAGTCGCCGCCCCAGGGCTTCGTCGCCTGGAACGAGGGCACGCTGGAGAAGCTCGTCGGGTCGCAGCCCGAACCGCTCGTCAGCCGCATGCGCGTCACGCACGCGATGGTGCTCGGCGTCATCGGTCGGGGCGAGACGCGCGAGGGGGAGGCGCTGGAGACGATGCGCACCCTGGTGTTCGACAGCCACGAGCCGCGGCCCGCGCAGTTCGCGCACGCCCGCACGGCGATCGCCATCTTCCGCACCCTGCGCCAGGGCGGCATCGTCGAGGTGCACGTCGACGGGCGCGGCCAGCGGCTACTGCGCCTCACGGTCGAACTGCAGGCGAACTTCGCCCTGAATCAGCCGCTCTCGCCGTTCGCGCTCGCGGCGATCGAGCTGCTCGACCCCGAGTCCGACACCTACCCCCTCGACGTGATCTCGATCATCGAGGCCACCCTCGAGAACCCGCGCGCCATTCTCCGCGCTCAGGAGCACCGGGCGCGCGGCGATGCCGTCGCGGCGATGAAGGCCGAGGGCATCGAGTACGACGAGCGCATGGAGCTGCTCGAGGCGATCACCCATCCGCAGCCCCTGAAAGAGCTGCTCGACGAGGCGTTCGCGGAGTACGTCGCCGAGGTGCCATGGGCCCGCGACTTCGCGCTGCAGCCGAAATCGGTGGTGCGCGACATGGTGGAGCGCGCGTTCGGCTTCCGCGACCTCGTCTCGTTCTATCAGCTCGGCCGGTCGGAGGGCGGCGTGCTGCGGTACCTCAGCGACGCGTTCCGCGCGATCGAGCGCACCGTGCCCGAGCGGGCGAAGAGCCCCGAGCTCGAAGAGCTCATCGACTGGCTCGGCGAGCTCGTGCGGCAGGTGGACTCCAGTCTGATCGACGAGTGGGAGGAGCTGTCGAGCCCCGACCCCGAGGCACACCGGCGAGCGCGCGCACTGCTCGGCCTCGATACCGACGGCGCAGAAACCGCGGCAGCGCTCGCACCGCCGACGCGATCCGTGCTCACGAACCAGCGCGCCTTCCTCGTCATGCTGCGCAACGCCCTCTTCCGCCGCGTGCAGGCCGCCGCGTTCGAGCGCTACGGCGAGCTCGCCGAGCTCGATGCGGCACGCGGCTTCGGCGAGCAGAAGTGGCGCGATGCCCTTTCGGGCTACTTCGACGAGTACGACGACATCCGCATCGACGCCGATGCGCGCGCAGCGTCCCTGCTCGAGCTCGACCGCAGCAGCGCGCCCGAGGGGTTCTGGCGCTTCCGCCAGGTGCTGCTCGATCCCCGCGGCGACCACGACTGGGCGATCGAGGGGTCGGTCGACCTCGCGGAATCCGAAGCCGAAGGCGAGCCGGTGGTGCGGGTGGAGCGCGTGGGTCCGTTCGCGGAGTGAACGCGGAAGTGGGCCCGGAGCACTGCGCACCGGACCCGCTTCGCGGTCCTCACGGCTCGGATGTTTTCGAACCGCCGCTCGGCGCCTACGACCCGTCGGCGTCCGATCCGTCGGCGCCCGAGCCCCCGTCGCTCGCCCCGCCGCTCGCGCTGTCGCTCGACGCGTCGGCCTGCACCGCGGCGCCCGATCCGTTCGCGCCCGTCGACGCCTCGTTCGACGATCCGATCACCTCGGCGATCTCGGCGTCGGTGAGCGCGCGCCACGGCGAATCCTGCGGCTGCACGAGCGCCGCGTCGGGGCTGTCGCCGCGCGAGTACCACTTCGCCTCGAACCCGTCGCCGTCGAACAGCACGCGGTCTCCGCGGCGGTACTCCTTCGACGCATCCCAGGCGGGGTAGGCTCCGGCGGGCAGCTCGGGGCGCTCGATCGGCTTCTCGCCGGGCAGCACGGGGCCGAGCAGCCGCCAGGGCTGCGATCCGTTCTCGGCGGCGAGGTCGGGCTGATCGCCCTCCGTCCACCACTTCGCCTCGTACACGTTGCGGTGCCAGACCACCTTCGTCTCGGCGGGGTACGCCGTGGTCTCGGTCCAGATGGGGTACGGGCTCGTCTCTGGGTCGTCCTCGACGAGCTCGATCGGGCCGTCGCTCTCGACGGCTTCCGCCACCTGCGAGATCGCGCCGGAGCGGTGCTCGCGCAGGATCTTCGAGAAGTCGCCCTGCTCCTGCACCAGGCCGCTGCACGAATCGGAGACCTGCTTCGGATCGGGCCAGTTCGCCGAGCACTGCTGATCGCGGTTGAGCGACCACATCGACATGCGCGCCATGCCGTGCTCGTCGGCGAACTCCGAGAGCCGCTCCGCGTCGGCGAGGGTGAAGACGTCCGTGCGGGTGTCGTTCTGCCCGATCATCGGCGTCGCCGCGACCCGGCTCCACGCGGTCGCGTCGCCGATGGGGGCGTCGATCTCCTGGTACAGCGACCGCAGCTGCGATTGGGTCGCGCGCAGACTGCTCTCGACGGCGGGGTAGAAGTCCCGCTCCGACTCCGAGTTGTAGTTCATGGTCATGACGTTCACGCCCGCCAGGTCCACGCCCGCCTTGAGGTACGTGCGAATGGCCTGCAGCCCCTCGAACGTCAACCCGTCGGGCGCCACGGGCAGCGTCAGCCAGACGTCGAGTCCGACCGCGCGGGCGTCCTGCACCGTGCGGATCGCGTCGGCCTGCCGCGCGATGCCGTCCTCGTCAGCCAGGAACGCGCCCTCGATGTCCATGTCGATGCTCGCCAGATCGTAGCGTTCGACGACGCTGGTGTAGCCGTCCACGAGCCGACTCGCGTCCTCGCACTCGTACGCGATGTCGTGGTTGGCCTGACCCCCGAACGAGACCATCGCCGACCCGCCGAGGTTGCGCAGGCGCTGCAGCTTGCGGTCGAGGTCGAGGGAGCTCTCCGCTGCGTCGAGGTCGTAGTACCCGCCCCAGGAGGGGGTGCACGCATCGCCGGGATCGGCGACGATGAACGACAGCACCACGTTCTTCTGCCCGTCCTCGCCCGGCGACTCGAACGGGAAGGTGGGCGTGGCGGTGACGTCGACGTAGGAGTCGAACCAGGGGGTGCGCTCGGAGGCGACCTGCACGTCCTGCACCTTCGACCAGGCGTAGACGCCTCCGCCGATCAGACCCGCGATCACGACCAGCACGATGCTGAGCCGCGTCAGAGACAGCTTCCTGCCCGGATACCACTTCGCCATCACAGCCCCCCGCCCGCGCCCGCGCCCTCGCCCGACGGGTCTGGGATACCACCTGTAGCGGATTCCGCCATCAGTTATGCTATACGAGCGCCAACGCGCTGTCCTACGGCGAACCCGATCCTGCGGCTCGCCTGGGAGGATTCACCCGCGAAGCGACCCCCGACTGCAGCACACGTCCGTGGGTGGATCGAGATGCGGGCACAGGTTGCAAACGGGGGTTCGGGTGGCTGAAGCAGCAGTGGCGTCGTCGCGGCGCAGGCAATGGGGAGCGGAGCGCCGCTCCGAACCGCTCGCGATCATGCATTCGCGACCGAGCGGCGGCGCCGTCGTCTGGGCGCGCGCGGCCATCGTCATCACGGTGCTCGCCTGGTTCTTCTACATGATCACGACGATCGTGCGCATGGTCATCGAGGGGCCGACCGAATCGTTCGTCTTCCACGTGCAGACCTGGATCTACGGCCTCACCGTCACCGCGCTGACCTTCTCCGCGCTCATGTACCTGACCGCCCGCTACGGCGCCCTCGTGCGCTTCCGCGAGCATCTGCGCGTCGAGCGCGCGCTGATCGACGAGCACTTCGCCGAGTCGGATGCCGACGTCACCGTGCTGATCCCCAGCTACGACGAGGAGCCGGAGGTGGTGCGCTACACGCTCTGGTCGGCGGCGCTGCAGGAGTTCCCCTCGGTGCGCGTCGTGCTGCTCATCGACGACCGTGAAGCCGGCCTGAGCGGGGAGGCGCTCGACCGCCTCAACCGCACCCGCGGCCTGCTCGGGGAGATCGCGGAGGCGCTGGAGGCGCCGCTGCAGCAGGCGCGCGAGGCGATGCGGGTCTTCGCGGAGACGGCCCCGCAGGTGCCCGGCCCGGACGACGCGAAGCGAGCCGCCGACGCCTACGCCGCAGCCGCGCAATGGCTGGACGAGTTCGCAGCGTCCGAGCGGATCGAAGACCACATGGCCGAGTTCTTCGCCGAGCAGGTGCTGCTCGGCCTGTCGAACGACCTGCGCCTCACCCGGCTCGCGCTGAACGCCGCGTACGAGCAGGGCGGATCCCCCGATCGGGAGCGGCTCGAGCAGCTGTACCGACGCCTCGTGTGGATCTTCAGCGCCGACATGAGCTTCTTCGAGCGCAAGAAGTACGCGTCGCTCTCGCAGGAGCCGAATAAGGCGATGAACCTGAACTCGTACATCTCGCTCATGGGAGGCCGCTACCGGGTCTCCGACGAGACCGGCGTGCAGTTGCTGGAGGCGCTGCGCGACCGCGACGAGGCGGAACCGGATCTCGTCGTCCCCGACAGCCGGTACCTGCTCACGCTCGACGCCGACTCCCAGCTGCTGCGCGACTACTGCGTGCGCCTCGTGTACCTGCTCGAGCAGCCCGAGAACGAGCGCGTCGCCGTGACGCAGACGCCCTACTCCTCGTTCCGCGGCGCTCCGACGCGCATCGAGCGCATCGCCGGGGCGACGACCGACCTGCAGCACATCCAGCACCAGGGCCTCACGTACTTCAACGCCACCTTCTGGGTGGGCGCCAACGCCGTGATCCGCAAGGCGGCGCTCGCCGACATCGCCGTCACCGAGACGGTCGGCGGATTCGAGATCACCACCTACGTGCAGGACCGCACCGTGATCGAGGACACGGAGTCGAGCATCGACCTCGGCGCGCACGGGTGGACGCTCGAGAACTATCCCGAACGGCTCAGCTACAGCGCCACGCCGCCCGACTTCGGCTCGCTCATCGTGCAGCGCCGGCGGTGGGCGAACGGCGGCCTGCTCATCATGCCGAAGATGTTCGAGATGATCCGCATCCGCAAGGGCACCCCGGCCCGCGTGCGCCTCACCGAGAAGCTGCTCCGCACGAACTACATGTCGTCGCTCGCCTGGGCGAGCTTCGGGCTGCTCTTCCTCCTCTTCTTCCCGTTCGACTCGCGTCTGCTCAGCCCGCTCGTCGTGGCGGCCGCCCTGCCCTACTTCATCTCGCAGGCGCTCGACCTGCGGGCGAGCGGGCACCGCCTCAGCGACATCTTCCGCATCTACGGGTTCAACCTCGTGCTGCTCCCCGTGAATCTCGCCGGCGTGCTGAAGTCGATGCAGCAGGGCGTCACGGGGGAGAAGATCCCCTTCGCCCGAACCCCGAAGGTGACGGGCCGCACGGCATCGCCCGCGATCTACGTGATCCTCCCGTTCGTCATCATCGCCTTCTCGGTGCTCACCGCCTACCGCGACTTCACGCTCGGCAACTGGGGCAACTTCGTCTTCGCGGCATTCAACGCGATCATGGCGACGTGGGCGGCGGTCTCCTACATCGGCCTGCGAGCCGCGATCGTGGACGCCGTGCTCGGCGTCGTGGGCTGGCTCTACGTCGTGCCGAAGCCGCCGAAGGCGCAGCGGAAGAGCCCGGTCGACCCCGACGCCGAGGTGAACTGGCAGGCGATCCTCTACCACGGCGACCGGCGCCTGCGCCGCGACCTCGCCCGATCCAGCGATCGGCGACGGCGTCTGGGCGGGGTGCGCAAGGAGGTGACCGCCGTCGCCGAGCTGAGCAGCGGGGGCGGATCGCGGGCGACCGTCAACGAGGTCACGCTCGCCGCGCCGAGCACGACGACCGATGTGACCGCCGTGATCGCACCGGCGGCCGACGAGGGCACGCCGCCGAAACGCGCCCGCACGTAGGCGGAGCGGGCGCTCGTGCGCGGGCGCTCGTGCGCGGGTGCTCGTGCGCGTGTGCTCGTGCGCGTGTGCTCGTGCGCGGGTGCTCGTGCGCGGGTGCTCGTGCGCGGGTGCTCGTGCGCGGGTGCTCGTGCGCGGGTGCTCGTGGGTGAGCACTTGCGGTCGTCGCCGGGGCCTCGAAGGGGCGAAATTACTCACCCTGCGACTCCAGGGACTGCTCACCCGCCCGAGAGGATCACCCGGCGTCCGCGCCCCGCACGGTCTCGGTGAGCAGCTGTTCGGCACGGGCGCCCGTCACGCCGAGCGTACGGAGCCGCTCGACCGCCTCGATGGCGATACCTCGGGCGGCCGCGTCGAGAGGATCCTCGCCGAGCGACACGAAGGTGCCCGCGCGGCCGCGCCCCTCGATCACGCCGTCGGCCTCGAGCGCGCGGTACGCCGACGCGACGGTGTTCGCCGCGACGCCGAGGTGCGCCGCGAGCCCCCGCACGGTCGGCAGCTTCGCGCCGGGGGAGAGTCGGCCCTCCGCGACGGCTCGCACCACGGCGCCGTGCAGTTGACGATACGGCGGCTCCGGCGAGTCGGCATCGACGGCGAAGAGATCGAGTACGTCGCTCATACCCACAGGGTAGCCGTGCCGTGGCGCCGCGTGACCGATGCGACATGCCCGCCGGCCCCACGCCCGCCGTCCCCGCACCCTGGCCCACCCCACCCCGCCCCCGCTCTGCCCTAGACTGGTGCGACAACTGGAGACGCGATGCGGCGGCTGTGGGGTACGGCCGCCGCGCAGAGGCGGAGGGGGTCGTCGTGCGGGAGTTCTTCCAGCGGTCGCTCGCGCCGAAAGCGATCATGGCGCGTTCGCGCGGCGTCTTCGCCGGCGAGATCACCGTGACGGTGCTGATCCCCGCCCACAACGAGGAGGCGTCGCTCCCGGCCACGCTCGCCTCGCTGCGCCTGCAGCAGCGAGTGCCCGATCGGGTGATCGTCGTGGCCGACAACTGCACCGACGACACGGTCGGCGTCGCGCAGCGCTTCGGTGCGGAGGTGTTCGAGACGCAGGGCAACACCCACAAGAAGGGCGGCGCGCTGAACCAGGTGCTCGCACGAGAGCTGCCGCACATGGGCGACAACGACACGGTGCTGGTCATGGACGCGGACACGCAGCTGAGCCCCCAGTTCCTCGCGACGGCGGTGCAGCGCTTCACCGCTGACCGGGCGCTCATCGCGGTCGGCGGCCTCTTCCGGGGCGAGGCCGGGCACGGCGTGCTCGGGAGTTCCAGCGCAATGAGTACTTCCGGTACCAGCGCGAGATCGAACGGCGCGAGGGGCGCGTGTTCGTGCTCACCGGCACCGGCACGGTGTTCCGATCGATCGCGCTGCGGGAGGTGGCGAACGCCCGGGGCTCGTCGATCCCCGGCAATCTCGGCGAGGTGTACGACACGTTCGCCCTCACCGAGGACAACGAGCTGACGATCGCCATCAAGTCGCTCGGCGGCCTCATGGTGTCGCCGCGGGAGTGCCAGGTGACGACGGAGCTCATGCCGACCTGGCGCATGCTCTGGGCGCAGCGCCTGCGGTGGCAGCGCGGCGCTCTGGAGAACCTCGGCGCCTACGGGGTGATGCCGCAGACCGTCCGGTACTGGGCGCAGCAGATCGCGATCGGCTACGGCGTGTTCGCGCTGTTCGCCTACTTCGGCTTGATGTTCCTGATGGTCGCCGCGATGGACACCTGGGTGTGGTTCCCGTTCTGGCTGGGGATCGGCCTGGTCTTCGCCGTGGAGCGCGTCGTCACCGTGTGGCGGGGCGGGTGGCGGGCGCGGGCGCTCGCCGTGCTCGTCTTCCCCGAGCTCGTGTACGACTGCTTCTTGAACCTCGCGTTCCTGAAGGGCGTGTTCGAGATCTCGCTCGGGCGCGTGCCGACCTGGAAGCACGTGGAGCATGGTTCGGAGCGCTCCCCGAGCGCCGTTGAGCAGGAGGCGCGCTGATGCATCGCACGGGGCTGCTGTTTCCGGAGGAGATCCTCTCGTCCGAGTGGTTCGGCGTCTTCGCGACGGTGGTCGCGATCAACACGCTCATCTACGTGGTGCTCGGCGTCTCGAAGCTCGTCCCCATCATCAGGTTCGGGCGCAAGGGCAGCGGATGCAACCGGAGAACGGAGACGCGCAGCATCTACCCCGAGGCGAGCGACTGACGATCCCCAGTAGACTCGGCGCATGCGTCTTGGAGTGATCGACGTCGGATCAAACACCGTTCATCTGCTCGTCGTCGACGCGCACCCGGGTGCGAGCCCGGTGCCGTTCCACTCGCAGCGGTCGGTGCTGCGGCTCATGCGCTATCTCGACGACGACGGCGCGATCGTCGAGGAGGGCGTGGCCCGCATCGTGGAGGCGATCCGGGAGTGCGCTGAGACCGCCCGCGAGATCGGCGTCGACGATCTGATCTCGACGGCGACGAGCGCGATCCGCGAGGCGGCGAACGGCGAAGCGGTGCTGGAGCGCGTGACGCGGGAGACGGGCATCGTGCTGCAGGTGCTGTCGGGCGAGGACGAGGCGAGGATCACGATGCTCGCCGTGCGCCGCTGGCTGGGCTGGTCGGCGGGGGAGATCCTGCTCTTCGACATCGGCGGCGGCTCGTTCGAGATCGCCCAGGGCGCCGACGAGTACCCCGATGTGCAGGTGTCGCTGCCCCTGGGCGCCGGGCGGTCGACGATCAACTACCTGGCCGAGGATCCGCCGTCGCGCGAAGCGGTGTCGCGCCTGCGCGCTCACGCCCGCGCCGAGTTCACCCGTGTGCGCTCGGAGCTGTTCGCCGACCGGCCGCGCCCGAAGCGCGTGGTGGGCACGTCGAAGACGATCCGCTCGTTGGCGCGCCTCGTGGGAGGCCCCTCGGATCCCGTGACGGGCGATCTCGCGCAGCTGCACTACGTGGGCCTGCGGGAGTGGGAGCCCTCGCTGCGCGAGATGCCCGGCGCGGTGCGGGAGTACCTGCCCGGCATCACGCCGGAGCGCGGGTACCAGATCATGGCGGGCGCGGTCGTGCTGCGCACCGCGATGAAGGTGTTCGAGGTCGACACGCTGACGATCTCCCCGTGGGCGCTCCGCGAGGGGATCGTGCTGCGCTACATCGACGCACTCGACGGACGCGGCGCGGAGCCGGTGCGCGAGTTCTCGGCAGCGGGGGCGTAGGGGCCGGTTCGGCGCGGTGCAGCGCCCGCCGGGCGCCGCGCGGCGGGCGACTCTGCGAGGATGGAACCATGATCGTCGTTGCGGATGCCGAGGTGCGCGAGCACGACGTGACCCTGCTCCCGGCCACCTCGTTCGAGGTGAGAGCGGGCGAAGCGGTCGTCGTGCGCGGCGCGAACGGGGTGGGCAAGTCGACGCTGCTGCGCGTGCTCGCCGGCATGCGGGTTCCGACGAGCGGCCGGGTCGGCATCGGCGGGCTCGCGCCCCATTCGCGCGACCGGCGCGTGCGGCGCCTCGTCGCGGCGATGATCGGACTCCCGCCGATGGCGGCCGACCTGACCGTGCGCGACCACGTGCTGCTCGTCGCGGTGACGTGGTCGTCGGGGCGGGCGGAGTCGGACGCGGAGGCCGGGCGGATCGCGGACGGGGTGCTCGACGAGCTGGGGCTCGCGCCGCTCGCCGCGCGCTTCCCCCACGAGCTCTCGTCGGGGCAGACGCAGCTGTTTGGCCTCGCACTGCTGCTCGCGCGCCCCTGCGAGGCGCTGCTGCTCGACGAGCCCGAGCAGCGCTTGGACGCCGACCGCATCGGGACGGTGGTCGATGCGGTGAATCGGCGCCGGGAGGCGGGCGCCGCCGTGGTCGTCACGACGCACAGCGACGCGCTGGAGGCCGGGATCGGGGGCCGCACGGTGTGGCTGCGGGGCGCGGCGTGAAGCACCGGCCCGTCGCGGATGCCCTCGCGCTGTGGCGCGGTCGGCGTTCGGGCGCGGGCGCGGGGGCGGACCGTCGCTACGCGATCTACCTCGGGGCGATGCTGGTGCTCGTGTGCGTGGCGCCCACGGTGCGGGCGCTGTGGCTCGCCGCGTCGGATCCCGAGGTGATGCGGGTGTTGTCGGGCGCCGCGGCGCCGCGGATCGCGGGGGCCTGCGCGGCGGCGGTCTGGATCGGCGCGCTCCTCGTGGGCCGGGTGCGCGGCCCGGCGCTGCGCCCGCCGCTGCTCGCGTCTGTGCTCGCGCGGAGCGCCCACTCGCGCGCGGCCGCGTTCGGAGGCGCTGTCATGCGGGCGGGTCTGGCGCTCGTCGCGGTGGCGGCCGTGGCGGGCGCGGGCATCGGTGCGCTGCTCGCGCGGTATGCGCCCGTCGGGCCCGACCCGACCGGTTCCGAATCGGTCGGGTCGGGGCTCATCGCGGCGGTGCTCACCGGGGCGGGCGGCGGGGCGGGCGCCGGCGCGTGCGCGGGGGTGATCGCGGCCGTCGCGTGGCTCGCGGGTCAGGCTGCGCCGCGCGCGGCGGGTCCGATCGCCGCGTGCGTGGCGATCCTCGTCGGCGCGACGGCGGTGCTGCCCGAGATCGCCCACCTGACTCCCTGGGGGTGGATCGCGGAAGCCTGGACCGCTGCGGCGGGGCTCGCGGCGGAGCCGTCTCCGGGGGTCGGGTGGTCGACGCACCTCGCCGCTCTCGCCGCGCCCGCGCTTGCGCTCCTGTCTGCCGCGCCGGCGCTGCTCGCCCGCCTGGAGACGGCCGTGCTCGAGGGGCAGGCGGCGCGCTGGGAGTCGTCGGCGGTGCACGCGTTCGGCATGGATTTCGGCGCCGCGCTCGCCGGCTACGCTTCGCGGCCCTCGGCGCTGCGGCGCGTGCGGGCGGTGCGCTCCCGCGGAAGCGGCGCGCCCGCCCTCGCGCTGGTGCGCGTGTTCCTCGTGCGCGACGCGGTGGGCGCAGTCCGTGCGCCCGCGCGTCTTCTCGGCGGCGCGATCGGCGTCGCGGTCGCGGGTGCGCTGGTGACATTCGCGAGCGTCGCCCCGGCGCCGGGAGCGGCGCTCGGCGTGCTCGGAGCCTGCGGCGCGGTGCTCGCGTTCGCCGCGCTCGGCCCGTTCACCGACGGCCTGCGGCACGCCGCAGCAGTCGCCGCCGATCTGCCGCTCTACGGAGTGGGCGACGCGCACCTCATGCTGCTGCACGCCGCCTTTCCGCTGTCGGCGATGCTCGTGCTCGTGGGAGCCGCGGCGCTGACGACGTCGATCGTGCTCGGCGTCGGGCCGATTGCGCCCGTGCTCTGCGCGGCGGGAGTCGGCGTCGCAGCGCTGATCGCGCGGACGAGCGCTGCGCTCAAGGGCCCGATGCCGCTCCGGCTGCTCGCGCCCATCCCGACGCCGGAGGGCGACCTGAGCGGAGCGGTGCGGCTGCTCTGGGCGGTCGACGGCGCGCTGCTCGTCGGGCTCGCGGGAGCGAGCGCGCCGCTCGCACTGCACGCGCCGGCCTGGGGCGCCCTCGCGGTCGCGCCGATCGGGCTGCTCGCCGCGGTCGGAGCGGGCCGGTGGCGCGGCCGCCGCGCCGGGGCGCGCTGACCGGACCAGGCGGTCCAGCGGGCCAGGGGGCCAGCGGGCCGCTCTCGGCGATTCTCGGCGAATTCTCGTCTCGCATTGGGTAAGGTGATCGCTGCAGGGGGAGTATTCCCGTTCGCAGTAGTCCCGTCAATACGAGTGCATCGATGTACTTCGGGCTATTGGCCTCGATCGCGGCATCCGTGTCTCGATCGAGGTGGAAGAGACCTTGGTGTCTTCCACCGACCCTAGGAGCCCCTATGCAGATCACGCCGCTGGTCTGGATCATCACGATCCTCGTCACGATCGCCTTCTTCGTCTACGAGTTCTTCGCCCATGTGCGCAAACCGCACGAGCCCACGATCGGCGAGTCGGCCCGCTGGTCGGCGTTCTACATCGGGCTGGCGCTGCTGTTCGGCGTCGGCATCGGCTTCACGTCGGGCTGGAACTTCGGCGGCGAGTACTTCGCGGGCTACCTGACGGAGAAGGCGCTGTCGATCGACAACCTCTTCGTCTTCCTGCTGGTGATGAGCGCGTTCGCCGTGCCGAAGAAGTATCAGCAGAAGGTGCTGATGATCGGCATCATCATCGCCCTGGTGCTGCGCGGCGCGTTCATCGCGATCGGTGCGACGCTGATCGCGAACCTGAGCTGGATCTTCTACGTGTTCGGCGCGCTCCTCCTCTTCCTCGCCTACCGCCAGGCATTCGCGAACCACGACGCCGACCCCGCGAACGGCCGGTTCATGCAGTTCGTGCGCCGCGTGATCCCCGTGACCGACGAGTACCACGAGGACAAGCTCACCGCGAAGCTCGACGGCAAGCGCTTCTTCACGCCGATGTTCCTGACGATCGTGGCGATCGGCTTCATCGACCTCATCTTCGCCGTCGACTCGATCCCCGCGATCTACGGTCTCACGAACGAGGCCTACATCGTCTTCACCGCGAACGCGTTCGCCCTCATGGGGCTCCGCCAGCTGTTCTTCCTGATCGGCGGCCTGCTCGAGCGGCTCGTCTACCTCTCGCAGGGCCTCGCCGTGATCCTCGCATTCATCGGCGTGAAGCTCGTCTTCCACGCGCTGCACGTGAACGAACTCCCGTTCATCAACGGCGGCGAGCCGCTGCTCTGGGTGCCCGAGATCCCGATCTGGTTCTCGCTGAGCTTCATCGGCGCCACGATCGCCGTCGCGACGGTGCTGAGCCTCCGCAAGACGCGCGGCGACCGCAAGGCGGCCGAGCGGTTGGAGGAGCGGCGGGATCGCGCGGCGGAGCCCGGCGCGGGCATCGCCGACGCCCGCTCGGCGGACACGCCCTCCGCGGGGCCGCGCGCCTCCGACGAGCGGTAGCGGGTCGGCAGCGGCGATCCGACGAGCGGTAGCGGGCCCGCGGCGGCGATCCGCCGACGAGCGGCGCCGCACCGCCCCGATTCGGCGACCCGGCCCTCCGCCGGCGAGCGGTCGCCACGGGTTCGCGAGCGGGCCGTGCCGCATTCACGGCCCGTTCACCCCCGGCCATTCACGCGACATCTCGCCCCCATACGCTCCCAGAGGCGGCCGATCTGCGGCCGCGGTTTCATTCCGAACAAGGGGACACATGGTGCATCTGGGGAAGTTCGCGCGGCCGGTCGTTGCGGGCGGCGTGACATTGGGGATCATCGCGACGGGCGCCGCATTCGGCTCGCCGGCGATGGCGGCGGAGACCGGGGCAGGGGTCTCGCCGAAGAACGTCATCGTGCTCATCGGTGACGGCATGGGGTACAACCACATCGACTTCATGAACGCCGAGACGAGCGGCGAGACGCACTGGCAGGTCGAGCGCGGCGGCGACCGCAAGGTGATCCCGTCGGGGCAGAACACGGCGCCGACCGAGGGGTGGCAGTCGTGGAACCACCTCGGCATGTCGACGCACTGGGTCGATGGTCCGGTGTACGATCCGGCGGCGTCGTGGTCGGACTTCGCGTGGAACACCGTGAGCCCCACCGATTCGGCGGCGGCGGGCACGGCGATGGCGACCGGCGTGAAGACGTACAACGCCGGCCTCGGCGTCGACGAGAACGGCACCCCCGTCGAGAACGTGGCCGAGCGGGCGAAGTCGCTCGGCAAGAGCGCGGGCGTGGTGTCGTCGGTGCCGTTCTCGCACGCGACGCCGGCGGCCTACTCGAGCCACAACGAGAGCCGCAACAACTACCACCAGATCGCGAGCGAGCAGATCGCGGGCGATCTCGAGGTCGTGATCGGCGCGGGGCACCCGTTCTACACCGACGATCATCAGCGCACGGAGACCGGGAGCTTCGGCTACATCGCGGAGGACGACTGGAACGCCGTCTCGACGGGGCAGACGGATCGCGCGTTCATCGAGACGAAGGCCGATTTCGAGGCGCTCACCGCAGGCGAGACGCCGGAGCGCGTATTCGGCGTGGCGCAGGTCGGGTCGACGCTGCAGCAGTCGCGCACCGATGGCGCCCCGATGAACGATGTGCCCGATCTGGCGACGCTCTCGAAGGGGGCGCTGAACGTGCTCGACGACAACGAGAACGGGTTCTTCCTCATGGTCGAGGGCGGCGCGATCGACTGGGCGGGGCACGGCAACGAGAGCGAGCGCGATCTCGAGGAGGTCGCGGACTTCGACGGAGCCGTCACCTCGGTGATCGACTGGGTCGAGACGCACTCGAGCTGGGACGACACGCTGGTCGTGGTGACCGCCGATCACGAGACCGGCTACCTGTACGGCGAGACGCCGGGAGACTTCAGCCCGATCGTTTCCGCGGGGGCCGAGGATCCCGAGGCGCTCGCCGCGCACTCGTGGAACAGCGGGGATCACACCAACATGCTGGTGCCCTTCTTCTCCCGTGGCGCGGGTACCGAGCAGCTCACGGCGCTCGGCACGAAGCTGGACCTGGTGCGCGGGCACTACTTCGACAACACCGATATGGCGAACTGGATGCTGAACACGGCCTGGGTCGCGCCCGAGGCTCCGGTGGAGCCGCCGGTCGAGGATGCGACGGGTGCTGCCGACGGCGGCGGCTCAGCGGGCTCCGGGGCCGATTCGGGCGGTGCCGCGGGCACTGGCGCGGATGGTGCCGCGGGCGCGGGCGCTGCGGCCGCGGGAGCCGGCGCGGCCGGCGCGGGTGCCGACGGCGCCAATCCTGTTGCGGAGGCTCCGGCCGCAGTCGCGAGCCCCGGCGGCTCGACCGGTGCGCAGGGCTCGCTCGCCGCGACGGGTGCGCCCGCCGGCGCGGTGCCCCTCGCGGTCGGCGCCGGCGCGGTGGCCCTCGTGGGCGCCGCGGTGATCGCTCTGCGCGCACGCCGCTCGGCTCGCACCGACTGATGGTGCGGGGGCGCCGCGCGAGCGGCGCCCCCGCTGCCGCTTCAGCCGGCGGCCGGGTGCTCGCTCCGCGCGACGGCGTTCCGGATCGCGGCGGCGAGCTGCCGCGCCGCCGTCGAGGGCCCCTCGCCGCCGCCCTCGGTGGGAGCGGCGAGCAGCACCGACCGCGCGAACGCGGGGTCGTCGATGGGGCGCAGCACGACGCCAGGGTGCGTGGGGCCGGCGGCGAGCTTCGCGACCAGGCCGATCACCATTCCCGCGGCGATCATGCCGAGCATCACCTGGAAGTCGTCGGTGCGGATGGCGACTTCGAGCTCCCGCCCCGCCTCGGCGAACGCGTCGACGAGCACCGAGTCCATCGGATCGTGCCGGCTCGTGCCGAGCAGCCAGCGCTCGCCGTGCAGCGTGAGGAGCGCCGCCCGGTCGATGGATGCGCGGTCGGCGAGCGGGTGATCCTCGGGCAGTGCGAGCAGCAGCGGGTCGCGCAGCACCTCGGTCGTCGCGATGTCGGGCCGCAGCGGCACCTCGTAGCCGGGCACCGAGTAGAGGAGCGCGGCGTCGAGCGTGCGGTCGTTGACGTGGGCGATGAGCGGCCCCACCTCTTCGAGCACCGCGTCGATCTCGATGCCGAGGTCGGAGACCTGCGACACGATCGAGGGGAGCAGCTTGGCCGCAGCGGTGGGGAAGGTGCCGAACCTGAGCCTCGCCCGCCCCATCTGGGCGAGGTCGCGCGCGTCTCGGAGGGCGCGGTCGCTCAGGGTGAGGATCTCCTCGCCGCGATCGAGCACGAGCACCCCGACCGGCGTCGGCGTGGACCCGCGAGTCGAGCGCTCGAGCACGGGTGAGCCGATGAGTCGCTCGAGGTTGCGCAGGTGGTAGTCGACGGTGGGCTGGCTCCAGCCGAGTGCGCGGCCCGCGCGCGTGACGGATCCCTCGCGCTGCACGGCGCGGAGCGCGATCAGCTGTCTCAGATCGATCATATGGGTCTCCCGTCATCGAGCGCGTGTGGCGCCCGACGACTTCTCATCCGTGGCATCCACATACATCGTATGTGACGCAACAGCGGAGTCGGGGATTCCCCGCGACGCGGCGGCGGAGCATCATGGCACTCATGCTGCACACCTCCGCTCTGACCGCTTCGCGCTTCCGCCTCGACCACAGCACGGCGCCGTACGCCGACGCACTGGAGGCCTACGCCGACCGCGGGTCCGTGCAGCTCATGGTGCCCGGTCACGGCGGTACCGACCGCGATCTCAGCGGCCGGCTCGCGGGCTTCCTCGGGGAGCGCGCGCTGCGCCTCGACATCCCGATGCTCATGGACGGCGTGGATCTGCTCGCCCGCGGGCAGGAGCAGACGCCCCTCGATCGCGCGCTCGAGCTCGCCGCCGACGCGTGGGGCGCGAAGCGCACGTGGTTCCTCACGAACGGCGCATCGCAGGCCAACCGTACGATCGCGCTCGCCGCACGCGGGCTCGGAGACCGCATCCTCGCCCAGCGCAGCGCGCACTCGAGCTTCAGCGACGGCATTCTGCTGGCCGGCATCACTCCGAGCTATGTCATGCCGAGCGTCGACGACGAGCACGGCATGGCGCACGGCGTCTCGCCCGCCGCTCTCGACGACGCACTCGCCGCCGCTGCGTCGGCCGGCAACCCGGTGCACGCCGTCTACGTCATCTCGCCGAGCTACTTCGGGTCGGTCTCCGACGTCGCGGGTCTCGCGCGAGTCGCTCACGCGCACGGAGCTCCGCTCATCGTCGACGGCGCCTGGGGGCCGCACTTCGGCTTCCACCCCGAGCTGCCCGAGTCGCCCGCGCGCCTCGGCGCCGATGTCGTCATCTCGAGCACGCACAAGCTCGCGGGGTCGCTGACCCAGTCGGCCATGCTGCACTTGGGAGACGGTCCGTTCGCGGATCGCCTCGAGCCGCTCATCGAGCGCGCCTTCAGCATGACCGCGTCGACCTCCACCAGCGCGCTCCTGCGCGGATCCCTCGACATCGCCCGGCATGCGCTCGCGACGGGCGAGGAGGCGATCGGCCGCTCCGTCGCGGGAGCGCGCCGCTTCCGCGAGATCCTGCGCGAGGATCCCCGCTTCGCGGTCGTGAGCGACACGTTCGACCGCTTCGACGACATCGTCGACACCGACCTGCTGCGGGTGCCCATCGACGTCAGCGGCGCGGGGGTCGGCGGGCACTGGCTGCGCCAGCACCTGATCGAGCACCACGACATGTACTTCGAGATGTCGACCGCGACGACGATCGTGGCCGTGATCGGCGCGGGCAAGTCGTTCGACTTCGACGCCGTCTACGCCGCGCTGGTCGCGAGCGTGGACTCGGCGGAGGCCGGGCACGAGCGTCGCATCACGGGCGATGTGCACGACTTCCCGCCCCTGCCCGCGCCCGGCGCGTACCGCGTGAGCCCGCGCGACGGCTTCTTCGGCGCCACCGAGGTGGTGAGCGCCGACGACGCCGTGGGGCGCGTCTCCGCCGACACCCTCGCGGCGTACCCGCCGGGCATCCCGAACGTCATGCCCGGCGAGGAGATCACCGAAGAGGCGGTAGCCTTTCTGCAGGCGGTCGCGGCTTCTCCGACCGGCTACGTGCGCGGCGCGATCGACCCGGGGGTGGATCGCTTCCGGGTTCTGGCCGGCGGCTGACCCGCGGCGCCTGCGACGGCGCCGCTTCGACTTCGCGGCCCACCGCCGCGGATTGCTCGAGATCCGAGCATCTCCTGGAAGACCAGGAACCCTCGCTGCGCGAGTGCCGAGGGACGAATGACCGGGCCTTCGGCCCTGCGACAACGAAGTCTGGAGAAGACACGTATGGCAAGCTCTCTGCGGCAGCAGCTCTTCCGAGTACAGCCCGTTCCACACGACGGGGGTGAACGCGGCAGTCAGCTCAAGCGCAGCATCGGGCTCTTCCCGCTCATGATGATCGGCGTCGGCGGCACCATCGGCACGGGTATCTTCTTCATCCTCTCCGAGGCGGTGCCGATCGCCGGCCCCGCCGTCATCTGGTCGTTCGTCATCGCCGGGCTCGTCGCCGGCCTCTCCGTGCTGTGCTACGCCGAGCTGGCGAGCTCCGTGCCGGTCTCCGGATCCTCGTACTCGTACGCCTACAGCACGCTCGGCGAGCTGCCCGCGATGGGCGTGGCCGCGTGTCTGCTCCTGGAGTACGGCGTATCGACCGCCGCGGTCGCGGTCGGCTGGTCGCAGTACGTCAATCAGCTCGTGAAGAACCTCTTCGGGTTCGAGTTCCCGCACGCCCTGCTGGACGCGCCGGAGAACGGCGGCATCATCAACCTGCCCGCGGTGATCCTCATCGGGCTCTGCTGCCTGCTGCTGATCCGCGGCACCTCGCACTCCGTCGTCACCAACACCGTGATGGTCGTCATCAAGATCGCTGTGCTGCTCTTCTTCGTGGCCGTCGGCATCACCGGCTGGAACGTCGACCACTTCGCGAACTTCGCGCCCTTCGGCCTCGGCGGCATCATGACCGGCGCCGGCATCATCTTCTTCTCGTTCGTCGGGCTCGACGCCGTCGCCACCGCGGGCGACGAGGCGAAGAACCCGCGCCGCAACCTGCCGATCGCGCTGATGGGCGCCCTGGTCGTCGTGACCACCGTGTACGTGCTCGTCGCGGTCACCGGCCTCGGCGCGCAGGCCCCGGAGAAGTTCGAGGGCCAGAGCGCGGGCCTCTCCGCGATCCTCGAGAACATCGTGGGCGCCTCCTGGCCGGGCACCATCGTCGCCGCGGGCGCCGTGATCTCGATCTTCAGCGTGACCCTCGTGGTGCTCTACGGGCAGACGCGCATCCTCTTCACCATGTCGCGCGACGGCATGGCTCCGAAGATCTTCAGCCGGGTGAACCCGCGCACGGGCACGCCGATCGCCAACACCATCATCGTGTCGATCATCGTCGCGATCCTGGCGGGCGTGCTGCCCATCAACTTCCTGGCCGAGATGACGTCGATCGGCACGCTCGCCGCGTTCACGGTCGTGTCGGTGGCGGTCATGGTGCTGCGCCACCGCGAGCCCGATCTGGAGCGGAAGTTCAGGGTGCCGCTCTACCCCGTGATCCCGATCCTCTCGATCATCGGCTGCCTCTGGATCATCAAGGATCTGCGCCCGATCACCATCATCGTCTTCGCGCTCTGGACCGCCCTCGTGCTGGTCTGGTACTTCTTCACCGGACGCAGGAACTCGGTGCTCGGCCACCGCATCGACACGGGCATGATCGTGCTCGTGGGCCCGGGCCGCTACCGCGTCGGCTCGTCGGAGGGGGAGCTGTACGACGGCGGCGAACTCGATGAGGTCGAGGATCGCGAGACCTCTCGCAGGTAGTCGCTCACAGCCCCGCTCGGGCCGGCGGTCGCGAGAGCTTTCCACAGAAAGCCGTTCGCGCCCGCCGGCCCGACGCCGTGCAGCGCAAGCTGGGTTGCATGACACGACTCGAACCGAACCTCATGCCCGCCTCCGACATCGACCCCGCGCGGCCCCTCGACACCGATGACGCGCTCGCCGACCAGCTGACCCGGGTGTTCTCCCACGCCGAACTGAGGCAGGTGTGGCTCCTGTTCCTCGACCACGGGCATCGCCTCACCGACCCGATCATGCCCATGGACGATCACCCGCTCGCTCCCGACCACCTCCTCGACACCGACGACCTCGGCCCCGTGACCTTCGTGCGGGCGATGGCCGAGCGCGCTCGCATGGCGTGCGACCTCGTGGGTGCCCACGAGTTCATGTTCATGTGGGAGCGGCGTGGGAGCGGGGGCCTCGATTCCGAGGACCTGCGATGGGCGCGCGGCCTCGACGGGGCGGTCCGGGAGATGGCCGCGGGCGGCCGCTCACCGCTGCGCGCGCAGCTGCTGCTGCACGACGACGGCGTCCGCGTGATCGACGCCGGGGAGCTGCGATGACGGCCGGCGACAGTGCACGTGCACCCGGCGGCGGCGGCCGGGGTCGGTTGACCCGGTACGGGGCGCGCACCAAGATGGATCGTATGCAGGGGGAGCGGATGCGCATCGCGAAGCGCGGGCACGCGGCGTCGCCCCCGGTCGATCGAGTGCGGGCCTGGACGGGGTACGTGTAGCGCCCTCAGCGCGTCGCCCATCACACCCTTCCGAGGCGCGCCAGCGCCCCACCGGTCGCACCGCGACCAGAACTTTGGAGTACCCATGTCCGCAGTACCCGCACCGTCTTCGCAATCCCACGCAGCCCCGAGCGGCCGCGCCTCAGGGCGCGCCGAGCTCTCCCAGCCGAGCCCGACGGGCAACCGGCTCGGCGAGCTCTGGTCGATCCTGCCCGAGGAATCGGCGGTCGACGACGCCGGAGTGCTGCACCTGGGCGGCGTTCCGGTGACCGAGCTCGCCGATCAGTACGGCACGCCGCTCTACGTGTACGACGAGGCGGGCCTGCGCCGCCAGATCCGCCGATTCATCGACGGTCTCAGCGCGCGCTGGCCCGCGTCGGAGGTGCTCTTCGCCTCGAAGTCGTTCCCAGCCGTGGGCATGTACCGCATCGCGGCCGAGGAGGGGCTCTCGGTCGACATCGCCGGCGGCGGCGAGCTGCAGCTCGCCCTCGCCGCGGGGGTGCCGCCCGAGAAGCTTCACTTCCACGGCAACGCGAAGACCGACGCCGAGCTCCGCATGGCGATCGAGGTGGGCGTCGACACGATCATCGTCGACAACACCGACGAGCTCGACCGTCTGGAGCGCCTGCTCACGCAGCCGCAGAAGCTCCTCCTGCGCGTGATCCCCGGCGTCGAGGCGAAGACGCACGCCTCGCAGGCCACCGGCGGCAGCGACTCGAAGTTCGGGCTCCCCATGGATCAGGCGCTCGCCGCGATCGAGCGCATGCGCGCCCACCCGCTGCTCGAGTTCGAGGGCGTGCACCTGCACATCGGCTCGCAGATCCTCGATGTCGAGCAGTTCGGCGAGGCCGTGTCGAAGATCTCGACCGCGGGGGAGTTCGACGTCTACGACGTGGGCGGCGGTCTCGGCGTCAAGTACACCTACGACGAGGTCGCCCCGAGCGTCGACGAGTACCTCGACACGATCGTCGCGGCGGCGCGGGCGCACCTCCCCGCGGGCGCGCGCATCATGATCGAGCCGGGTCGGGCCATCGTCGCTCGGGCCGGCGTGACGCTGTACCGGGTCACGACGGTGAAGCGCACCGGGCGCACGTTCGTGGCGGTCGACGGTGGGCTCGCCGACCAGATGGACGCCGCGCTCACCGGCCAGCGCTTCGAGTCCCTGCTCGGCAATCGCGCGCTCGACCCGTGGACGGAGACCGCGCAGCTCGTCGGGCGCCAGTGCGAGTCGGGCGACCTGCTCGTCGACCGGGCGCCCCTGCCCGAGGCGCGCGTGGGCGACCTCGCGGTGGTCGCGACGACCGGCGCCTACGGCTACACCCTGGCGAACAACTACAACGGCGCGCTGAAGCCGGCGATCGTCTTCGTGCGCGACGGCGAGGCGCGACTGGTCGCCCGGCGCGAGACCTACGAGGAGCTGCTCGCGCTGCACGCGCCCGCGCTCGAGCGGTAGCGCGCGGAGCGATTGCGCCCGGAACGAGGCGGCGACGCGCGCGGGGTGCCCGCGTCGCCGCCTCGTTTTGAGTTCGGGGCGAATCCGGGGTAGAGTGATCTCTCGGTGCCGCGCTCCTCGGAGCAGCGGATTTCCGCTTTGGGATATGGTGTAATTGGCAACACTACGGTTTCTGGTACCGTCATTCTAGGTTCGAGTCCTGGTATCCCAGCCACTGAAACCCCCGGCATTCGCCCGGGGGTTTTCTCGTGCCCGGCCCGCGCCGCAGCTACCTCGGCGCGTCTCGAGCCGATTCCCGAGCCCACTCCCGCAGCCGCTCGATCTCGGCCGAGACGTTGGCGCGTGCTCGCCGCTCCCAGAGATGCCGGGCCGCCTCCGTGGCGTAGAGCGCCGGGCGATCGAGATACCCCGCGAGAATGCCCGTGCGCGCAGCGGCGAACTCCTCAGCGGGCACGTGCGCGTACTCCCGCCGCACCGCCGCCGCGTACTCCGCGTAGCGCGACCGGCTCGACGCGAAGATCCAGAGGTCCGCGTCGAGCAGCTGGGCGAGCGCGGGGCGCGGCTCCGCCGGCGCGAGACCCGGGGTCGTCGCGATGATGCTCGCCGCCACCGCGTCGATCAGCTCGCGATCGCACCCCAGGCGCGTGAGCGCGGCGACCGCCAGGGCCGCCGACGCGCGCTCGTCGTCGCCGGCCGATCCCGCGTAGACCGCGTCGTGGAACCAGGCCGCGAGCAGGGTCTCTGGAGCGATGCGCTCACCGCGCGACTCCAGGTGATCCAGCGCGAGCAGCACGTCTTCGAGGTGCCGCTCGTCGTGGTAGCTGCGGTGCGGCTCGTTCCAGCGCGCGATCAGCTCCTCGCCCAGCTCGCGCCAGGCTCGCCCGCGAGCGGCGCCGGCGCCCTCGGGCGGAGTGCTGCTGTTCTCGCCCCCGGCACCGAGCGAGGTGCCGAGCGCGGCGCCGAGCGCCGCCCACTGCTCGGCGAGGTACTGCCGTCGCCGCACGGGAGTGACCCGCTCGCGATCCACCTGGCGCACCCGCAGCCCGGCCAGCTGCAGCCGGCGCACCACCTCGCGGCCGGCGACGGGCTGGGCGCCGAGCGCGACGGCGCGATCGTAGTTCGCGGCCGAGACGTCGTAGTGGTCGAGATCGAAGCTGCGCCGCGGAAACCCCATCAGCCGGGCGAAGGCGTGCAGCTCATCGGCGCTCGCGTCGGATACGAGGTGACTCCACAGCGTGCCGTGCGCGGGCCAGGCCGGCGGGTCGATGAGGATCGCCATGGGCTCATGGTACTGCTCGGTATGAGCTGCGTGCACGTGGGGTTCGCTGCTGCAGTCGAAGCGCCGCACCCCGCCTAGCACACCGGCAGCCGGGCCGCCGCCCCCTGGTCTCCCAGCGGGAGCGCTGCGACAGTGGAGGGCATGGCGACTGCATTCTCCGTTCTCACCGACACGCTCTCACGCTCCGCGCGTACGTCGCGCATCGGCGTCGCGAAGCTGCTGCACGACGACGCGCCGATGATCATGACCCGCGGCTACGGCTTCGGCGCGGCGATCTGGGATCGCGCGCGGGCCGGCGCCCGCGCGGTGCCCATGCGCCTGCTCGGGCGGCAGGCCCTGCTCGTGCGCGGCGCGGAGGGCGTGGCGACCTTCTACGACAACGACCGCATCGCGCGGCACGGGGCGATGCCCGCCTTCATCCAGGAGACGCTCTTCGGCCACGGCTCGGTGCACAGCCTCGACGGCGCCGAGCACCGGCAGCGCAAGGCGACGTTCGTCGACGTGGCCTACGAGGATGCGGCGGTCGAAGCGCTGAAGCCGCTCCTCGAGCGCGAGTGGCGCGCGGAGCTCGACGAGTGGATCGCGGGCGGAAGTCGATCCGCCTACGACGCGGCGGCCGGGGCTCTCGGCCGCGCGATCATGCACTGGGCGGGCCTGCCCGGCACCGACGACGCTCTGACGCGGTGGTCTGCGCGCATGGCCCAGATCGTGGACGGGTTCGGGGCGCCGTACTCGCCGAGTTTTCCGCTCGCAGCGGCGAACCGCGCCTGGTCCGATCGTCACGCCCGCAAGCTCATCGAGGCCGTGCGGGCCGGCGAGCTCGACGCACCCGAGGGATCGGCGCTGCGCGCCTGGGCGTGGCACCGCGACGAGGGCGACGAACTGCTCCCCGCGAATCTGGCGGGGATCGAACTGCAGAACTGCATCCGCCCCATGGTGGCCGTCGCGCGCTTCGTGGCGTTCGCCGCGAAGGAGCTCCACGATCGGCCCGAGTGGCGCGACCGCATCTCGGCGTCGGTGGAGGAGCGGGGCGGCGCGCTCGTCGACGATCCCGTTGCGGTCGCCTTCGCGCAGGAGATCCGGCGCACCGCACCCTTCGTCCCCGTGCTGCCCGGGTGGGCGACTGAGGACATCGAGGTGGACGGGGCGACGGTGCCGCAGGGCGGTCGGGTGGTGCTCGACATTCTCGGCACGAACACCGACGACCGGTCGTGGGAGCGGGCGAGCGAGTTCGACCCCTCCCGGTTCCTCGGCGTCGACGACTACGAGGCGATCGAGACGTTCATCCCGCACGGCGGCGCCCGGGTGGAGACCGGCCATCGGTGCCCCGGCGAGAAGCTCGCGATCGCGGGGCTCTCGGCAGCCGCCGCCGCGCTCAGCGACCCGCGGGTGCGCATTCTCGGCACGGGCCTCGAGGTGAATCGGCGCCGCCTGCCCACGAAGCCCGCCTCGGGAGGCCTCGTGCGCCCCGCCGCGGCGGGGGCGGCGCCCGCGAAGTGCCCGTTCCACTGACCGGAGCGGGCCTCCGCGGTGTGGGCGCGCTCGGGGGAGCCCCGCACGCGGGTGCCGCGCGAGCGCTAACGTGATCGCATGACTCCGCACCGGCGCGACCCGCACCCCTACCTCGCCGACGCATCACGGCCGCGCATCATCGCGCACCGGGGCTTCGTCTCCGACGAGCTCGCCGAACGCGGCGTCGCGGAGAACACGCGGGCGGCGTTCACCGTGGCGCTCGCCGCAGGCGCCGACTACCTCGAGACCGATTGCCACCTGACGCGCGACGGAGCGGTGGTGCTCGCGCACGACGCGGACCTCTCGCGGGTGACGGGCGACCCCCGCAAGATCGGCGCGGTGGATCGCGTGGAGCTCGAGCGGATCTTCGCCGAGCGCGGCGGGCTGCTGACCCTCGAGGAGGCCCTCGCGGAGTATCCGCAGGCGCGCTGGAACATCGACGTCAAATCGCGCGCCGTCGCCGCCCCGCTCGGGCGCATCGTGGCGCGGCACGGGGCGCGGGTGCTCGTGACGAGCTTCTCCGACGCCCTCCGGCGAACCGCCGTCGCGGCGGCGGCGGGGGAGCGCCCCGCGATCCTGCCCGCGACCTCGCCGGGCCGCGGCGCGCTGGTGCGGGTGCTGCTCGCGTCGGTCACCGGGTCGCGGCGTGCGGTTCGACGCGCGCTCGCCGGTCTCGACGCGCTGCAGATTCCGGAGCGGCAGGGGCGCATCCGGGTGCTCACCCCGAGGCTCGTCGCCGCGGCGCACGCGAACGGGGTCGAGGTGCACGTCTGGACGGTCAACGACGCCGACCGCATGCGCGAGCTGACCGCGATGGGCGTCGACGGCGTCGTCACCGACCGCACCGATCTCGCGCTCGCGACGCTGCGGCCCTAGCCCGGTGGCGGGCCGGGCGCGGCCTTCGTGGCATCATCGACGGGTGAAAGATCCACTGGCGAGGCCCGACCTCGACTTCGTGCTCGGCTGCGCTCGAGACGATGCCGCAGCCGGGCGTCTCGCGCTCTGGGGCGCATCGACCGTGATCGACGAGCACACGGGTGTGGCGTCGTTCGACCGGCAGACCTTCGATGCACTCCACGAGGCGGCCGGGGTCGCGGCCGAGTTCCCGGTCGGCAACGCGGGCCTGATCCACGTGTACGGGTACTGGTTCTCGAAGGTGCCGACGCCGTTCGGGTTCAAGCGCGATCGCTGGCAGCAGGGCGATCTGGCGCGCGCGCTCGGCCGCCCGGCCGACGCGTTCCACCTCAGTCGCGGTGCGGACGCCGGGGGCCCCGACTCGACGCCGCTGCAGCGCGTCACCGACGCCGCCCTCCCGCACCTGCGCCGCCCACCGCAGCAGGCTCGGATGGGGGAGGCCGTCCTGCGCGGAAGCGGCGCGGACGCGGCGCGGCGCAGCCGAGTGGTGCTCGTGCAGCGCGGCGATCGCGATGCCGCACCGGCGCTGGTGTACGGCATCGCTCCTGCCGAGCGGGCGGAGACCACCGCGCCCCTGCAGCTCATCACGGCGTTCCCCTTCGCGGGAGACGCCGATGCCCTGCTCGCCGATTTCGAGGCGCATCCCGCGCCGCGTTGGAATGCCGTCGTCGACTCGTAACCGGCTGTTCACCCTACGATAGACGTTTCGTCCATTTCGCGCCCTAGCTTTGGATGCATCGTCCACAACCGCAGGGAGCGCACATGGCACCGAGCATCGTCTTCGACTTCGACGGCACACTGGCCATCGGTCACGGCCCCGTCCGCGCCTACGCGGCCTGCGTGGCCCAGGCCGCTCCGGTGGGATCCGGTTTCGTCGCACGCGTCGATGCCGAACTCGCGCGGTACGACTCCGGCGAGAGCGCGTACCGCGACGGCTACGACATCGTCGGATCGCTGGGCGAAGCCTCCGGCGCGAGCGGCGACGCCCTCCGCGCGGCCTACGCGCGAAGCCGCGCCCGGCTCGGCACCGACCTCGCGGTCGTGCACACCATCGACGGCCTCGACGCCGCGCTCGAGGCGCTCGGCCGATCCGCCCGCCTCGTGCTCGCCACGAACGCCCCCGAGACCGGCGTCGACGCCGTGCTCGACGCGTGGGGCGTGCGGTCGCGCTTCGACGAGCTCCACTTCACGGTCGGCAAGCCGGCGGGCCTCGAACCCCTCATCGACCGTCTCATCGCGGACGGCCCCGTGCTCGCGATCGGCGACATCTATGCGTTCGACCTCGCACCGGCCGCAGCGCGCGGCGCCGACACGGCGCTCGTCGGCGCGACCGCCGAGGCCTCCCCGGCTCCGGTGACGATGCGCGGGCGCTCGCTCGCCGACCTCGTCCCCGACATCCAGACCTGGGCCGCGACCGCGGCTTCCAGCACCTCCGCGCCGCTCGGCGCGGGATCCGGCATCGAAAGGTAACCACACCCATGCGTTCATCCGCTCTCGCAGTAGGCGCCCTCACCGTCGCCGCGCTCGGTCTCGCCGGCTGCAGCGCCACCGACTCGTCGGCGACCTCCGCCGACGATGCGCAGGCCTGGCCCGACTCCATCACCCTCTCCCTCGTGCCGTCGGTCGAGGGAGAAGACCTCGCCGAGGCGCTCGATCCGCTCACCGCCTACCTCTCCGACGGGCTCGGCATCGAGGTCGAGGGCGTCGTCGCGAGCGACTACGCCGCGACCGTCGAAGCGCTCGGCGCCGATCAGGCCCAGGTCGTCATCACCGACGCCGGCTCGCTCTACAACGCCATCGAGCAGTACGACGCCGAGCTCGTGCTGCGCGACGTGCGCTTCGGCGCCACCTCGTATGCCGCGGTCGCCTACACGAACAACCCCGACAAGTACTGCGCCGACGAACCGGTCATGGCGACCTACGCCGCGAGCGACATCGAGCTGTCGTACTGCAACGGCATCGAGGAGGCGGGCGCCGAGGCGACCGGATCCGGCCCCGCGGGCATCGACGCGCTCGAGAAGATCGACGCGGGCACGAAGGTCGCGCTGCAGGCGGCCACCTCGCCCGCCGGCTACCAGTACCCCGTGGTCGCCATGCGCGACGCGGGCATCGACACCGACGCCGACATCGAGCAGGTGCCGGTCGAGGGCAACAACAACGCGGTGCTCGCGGTCGCGAACGGCGACGCCGAGGTGAGCTTCGGATACTGGGACGCGCGCACCACCGTCACCGCCGAGGCGCCCGACGTCGCGGAGAAGGTCACGGCGTTCGCCTACACCGAGATGATCCCGAACGGCGGCGTCGCCGTCGCCCCGACGCTGCCCGACGATCTCGTCGCACAGCTCACCGAGCTCATGGCCGACTACGCCGGCTCCTCTGACGAGGCCGCGACCGTGATGTTCGACCTCGTCGGGCTGTCGGGCTGGACCGCAGAGACGGCCGACGAGGAGATCGCGCGCTACGGCGAGATCCTGGGCGAGTTCTCCAACTGATCCGCACGGAAACCATGTCACTCTCACACGACGGGCGCCATGAGGCGAGCGAGCGGCACGTGCCGAACGCCGCCTCGTGGGGCATCGCCCTCGACCGCGTCTCGGTCACCTACCCCAACGGCACCCGCGCCCTGCACGAGGTCACGCTGCAGATCGAGCCGGGTGAGATGGTCTCGATCGTGGGGCTCTCCGGATCGGGCAAGTCGACCCTCATCCGCACCATCAACGGCCTCGTCGCCGTGACCGGGGGCAGCGCGACCGTCGGCCCGTATCGCGTCTCCGGCCTGCGCGGCGGCGCCCTGCGCGAGGCGCGCGGCCACATCGGCATGATCTTCCAGGCCTTCAACCTCGCCGAGCGCGCGAGCGTCTACCGCAACACCCTGGTCGGTCGGTTCGCGCACTCCCCGGCCTTCCGCACCCTGCTCGGTCTGCCGAGCGCGGAGGATCGCGAGATCGCACTCCGGGCGCTCGACTCCGTCGGCATCCTCGACAAGGTGTGGCACCGCGCGGGCGCGCTCTCGGGCGGCCAGAAGCAGCGCGTCGCCATCGCCCGGGCCCTGTCGCAGGAGCCCAGCGTCATGCTCGCCGACGAGCCCGTCGCGAGTCTCGATCCGCCCACCGCCCACGCGGTGATGGCCGATCTCGAGCGCATCAACGCGGAGCGCGGCCTGACGGTGCTCGTGAACATCCACCTGATGGATCTCGCGCGCCAGTACACGCGCCGCATGATCGGTCTGCGCGACGGGCGCGTGGTGTACGACGGACCGGCGGCGGCCGCGACCGACGCCGATTTCGAGCAGATCTACGGCCGTCCCATTCAGCCGCGCGACCGCCTCGGAGCCCGCGCATGAGCGCCGCACCGCGGGCGGCTCGGGCGGCGCGGGCGGCGGCCTCGAGCGCCGCGATCCCGACCCGGCTCGACCTGCCGCCGAAACCGCGCAACGGGCTGCGCACGGTGCTGATCTCGGCCGCGGTCGCGGCGTTCACCGTCGCGACGTGCGTCCCGGCGATCGGCGGGATCGAACTCGACCTCGCCGCGATCGTGCAGCACTGGCGCAACGGCGTGACGAAGCTCGTGCAGCTGGCCCAGCCGAATCTCGCGTTCCTGCCCCGCACCTGGGCTCCGCTGCTCGAGACCCTGCAGATGGCGCTGGTCGGCGCCGTCGCGGCGGCGCTCTGCTCGATTCCGCTCACCCTCTGGGCGGCAGCGCCCACCAACCCGAATCGTCTCACGCGCGCACTCGTGCGCACCGTCAACAACATCAACCGCGCGGTACCCGACCTGGTGTTCGCCACCGTGCTCGTCGCAATGGTGGGGGTGGGCGCGCTGCCCGGGGTCGTCACCCTCTTCCTCTTCAACATCGGGGTCGTGGTCAAACTCGTCTCCGAGGCGATCGACGCCGCCGACCATCGGTACATGGAAGCCGGCCGGGCCGCCGGCGGCACGCAATTCCAGATCAACCGGGCCACGGCGCTCCCGCAGGCGTGGCCGCTGTTCACGAACCAGTGGCTCTACGCCCTCGAGCTCAACGTGCGCATCTCGGCCATCCTCGGCATCGTGGGCGCGGGCGGCATCGGCCGGCTGCTCGACGAGCGCCGCGCCTTCTACGCCTACTCCGACGTCTCCGTCATCATCCTCGAGATCCTCGTCGTGGTCATCGCCATCGAGGCGCTCTCCAACCTGCTGCGCCGGAGGCTCGTATGACCGCGATGCTCGACGCGCCCGCCCCGGGCGCCCCCGCCGCCCGCGATCGCGCCCGCCTCGCGCTCCCGCCCAGGCCGTCCCGGCTCGCGGCGACCGTCTGGTCCGTCGCGGCCGCCGTCGTGGTGCTCGCCGCCGCGGGCTCGCTGCAGATCTCCTGGGGCGACCTCCCCGCCGTGCCCGGGCAGGTGGCCCACTACCTCCGGCTCATGTTCGAGGCGCCCAACTGGGAGAAGCTGCCGCGGGCGCTCTTCGAGACCTGGCGGTCGATCTCGATGGCGTGGATCGGCGCCATGCTGTGCGTGCTGATCTCCATCCCGCTCGGCATGCTCGCCGCGAACGGCGTCGGGCCGCTCTGGCTCCGCGCGATCCTGCGGGGCGTCTTCGCCGTGCTGCGCGCCGTGCCCGAGGTGATCGTCGCCCTCGTGCTGCTCACCGTGACCGGGCTCACCCCGCTGACCGGAGCGCTCGCACTCGCGATCGCCGGCATCGGCACGCAGGGCAAATGGGTGTACGAGACCGTGGAGTCGGCGCAGGAGGGAGCCGTCGAGGCGGTGCGGGCGGCGGGGGGCAGCACCGCGGAGGTGACGCGATGGGCGATCTGGCCGGCCGTCGCCCCGGCGCTGCTCTCGTTCGCGCTGTACCGGTTCGAGATCAACATCCGCACCTCGGCCGTGCTCGGCCTCGTGGGCGCGGGCGGCATCGGAAGTATGCTGTCGAACTACACCAACTATCGGCAGTGGGACACCGTCGGCATGCTGCTCATCGTGGTCATCGCCGCGACGATGCTGATGGATGCGATCTCGGGGGCGATCCGTCGCCGCATCATGAACGGAACCGGATGACCACGACCTGGCAGGGACACCCCGACGCACGGCCCAGCGTGCGCATCGCCTCGCTGGCACCGGCGCTGCAGCGCACGGAGCGGCGCGTCGTCGAGGCCATCGCCGCAGATCGCGATGGGGCCGTCGCCTGCACGGCGCAGGCCCTCGCCGAACGCGTGGGAGTGGGGCGCACCACCGTGATCCGGGCGGCGCAGTCGCTCGGATACGACGGGTATCCGCAGCTGCGGGTCGCGCTCGTGCAGGAGCTCGCGCTCGAGAGCGCCGCGGCGGGTGTCGGGGCCGGCGCTGGTGCAGGGGGTGGTGCCGGTGCCGGGGCCGCCGGGGGTGGCGGTGGTGCCGGGGCTGCCGGTGGCGGAGCGAACGGCGCCGGTGCCGCGGGGGCCGGGGAGCTCGGCGATGCCACGATCCTGAGCGCGCTCCGGGCGAGGATCGCGCGACTCGCCGCCCGGCTCGACGACACGCTGGCGGCGCTCACGCCCGAGGCGGTCGACGCCTTCGTGCATGCGCTCGACTCGGCCGACCGGCTCCTCGTCGTGGCGAACGGGCTGTCGAGCCCGCTCGGCCTCGACTTCGCGATGCGGCTCGCCTCGGCGGGGCGGCCGGTGGAGCAGTTCGCCGATGCCATAGCGCAGCAGATCGCCGCCCGGCAGCTCGGCGCGGGGTCGGTGTGCGTCGCGTTCTCGGGGTCGGGTGCGAACCGTGCGACGCTCGAGGCGATGAGCGCCGCTCGCGCGAGCGGGGCGCAGGTGCTCGCGGTCACGTCGTTCGCGCGATCGGCGGTCGAGCAGCGGTCGGATGTCGCCCTCGTCGTGCCGCCGGTGGGCGGCAGCTTCCACGACGAGCTCATCCACACCTCCCGGGCGGCGCTCATGCTGCTGACCGAGCATCTCGTCGACGCCCTCGTCGAGATGCGCGGCGACCGCGGGCGCGAGGCCCGCGCGGCGGTGCTCACCGTGCTCGCGGGCGCGCTCGAGGGGTGAGCGGCGCCGCGTCCGCTCCGGGCGCTGCCCGCTCCGGACGCCCCGCCCGCTCCGCCGGTGCACCACTGTTTCGCCGGCGCACATGTGTATGAGGGGTGCATCGGCGAGAAACATGTGCGCCGGCGGGCCCGGTCCCGACAGTGGAGGGGAAGGGAAGCGGAGCGGCCGCCGCGCAGCGCCGCCGCCCTACTCGGCGAGCGCCTACTCGGCGAGGTGCTCGCGCAGCGTCGCGCCCGCGTATGCGCGGCGGAAGATTCCGCGGCGCTGCAGCTCGGGCACGACGCCGTTGACGAAGTCCTCGAACGACGAATGGTAGAGCGCCGGCATCACGATGAACCCGTCGGCGGCCTCGCTCTCGAAGAGGTGCTGCATCTCGTCGGCGATCGTCTCGGGCGACCCCACGAGCTGCGGGTGCAACTGGTTGAGCGCCTGCTCGATGGCGAGGTCGCCGACGGTGAGGGAGCGGCGCGCGCTCACCGCCGCGAGCATGTCCTCGAAGCCGATGCTGCCCGTGGCGCCGCGGTGCGCGGCGAGCACCTCCACGGCGGGCGCCGAGGCGTCGAGCGCGTCGGCGTGCAGCAGCCGCGCGAGCTTCTCGAGCGCACTGGGCAGGTCGATCTGCGCGACGAGCGCGGCGAGTTTCGCGTCGGCCTCGGCGTCGGTCCAGCCCACGACCGGCTGCACGCCCTGCAGCACGCGGATCGCATCGGGGTCTCGGCCGTGGTCGAGGCGGGCGCGGTCTCGGATCTCCCGGCGCAGCTCCCGCATCTCCTCGGGCGAATCGCCGATCGCGAAGACCACTTCGGCCCAGCGAGCCGCGAAGGCTCGGCCGCGCGGCGAGGAGCCGGCCTGCATGAGCACGGGGTGCCCCTGGGGGCTCTGCGGCAGGGTGAGCGGCCCGCGCGAGAGCTCCCCGTCGATCCGGTGCACGCGGGCGGCGTCGGCGAAGACGCCTCGCGATCGATCGTGGACGAGCGCATCGGGCTCCCACGACCGCCAGAGCTCGCCGACGGTGCGCACGACCTCGTCGGCGCGATCGTAGCGCTCGGCGGGCGCCGCGATCCCGGCGTGCCCGAGGTTGCGCGCCTCGGCGTCGGTCGTCGAGGTGACGATGTTCCACGCGGCCCGTCCGCCTGACAGGTGGTCGACCGAGAGCAGCTGCCGCGCGATAGCGTAGGCGGGCACGAAGCTCGTCGAGACGGTCGCGCCGATGCCGATGCGCGAGGTGGCCCCCGCGACGAGGGCCGCCTTCGCGATCGGATCGAGATAGATGGCGCCCTTGCCGGCGGTGCGCAGCGTGGTGGCGTAGTCGCCCGCTCCGTCCTCGGGTACGGCGAGCGCGTCGGCGAAGAAGATCATGTCGAAGCAGCCGCGCTCGAGCGTCCGGGCGAGGTCGGCGTGGAACGCACCGCTCAGCCAATCGGCTCGGCTCAGCGGGTTGCGCCAGTTCTCCGCGTACTGGCTCGTCGGCGGGTTGACCATGCCGACGAGGTGGAGGCTGCGCGACGACGGGTTCACGCGAGCGGGCCCGGCTCGGGGTGCCCCGCGCCCGGGGCGCCCCTGAGCGAGGGGCTGTTGATCGACACCGTGAGGTGCGTCACGACGTGCTGGATCACCGCACCCACCCCGATCCACGCGTTCGCGGCGGTCGTCAGCACTGCGGCGAGGTCGCCGTCGAGCCGAGTGGCGTAGTGGTCGGATCCGGAGTAGACGCCCGCGGTCTTCGCCTGCTCGATGGCGGCGTAGATCGGTGTCATGTGGTCGGCGGGGCGCGCCTCCCCGGTGCCCGACGCGGCAGTAGCGGCGGCTGAGCCGTGAGACGAGGCCGTTCGCGCGTCGAGCAGGGGGTAGAGCGACCAGTGCGCGCGCGCTCGCACGCCGCTGTCGGGGAGCCGGATCGGCTCGGCCCCGACGGCGTCCACGCCGGGCGGCAGCGCGCACTGCAGCTCGCCGGGGCAGCCGCGGGAGAGCAGGATCGCGGCGGAGAGGTGCGCTCCGCTGCGCGCGGCCGCCGTGATCACCTGCTCCAGGTACTGCAGCACCCGCTGCTCCGCGCCGGTGATGCAGGTGGAGATGTCGTTCGTCTCGACGGCGAGGCCGGTGGCGTCGGCCGCCTCGAGCGCTTGCAGGATGATGCGGACGTAGTCGGAGTCGTACACCGAGAGGGTGAAGCGCGCGCCGACGCCGTACTGCTCCGGCGTCGGGACCGCGGGCATGCCGGAGGCGGGAATCGCGGGCGTGTCGGAGGCGGGAGTCGCGGGAGTCGCAGGCGTGTCGGGGGCGTCTGACGGCGGCGTCTGGTGCGTATCGGTGGTCACGCCCCCACCCTAGGCGACCGGCCGCGGCCCGTGTCGCGGGTGAACGATTGTTGCTAGGGTGAAGCGCACACGGGAGTCCGGTAGGCCGGGCTGAGAGGAAAGTCCACAGCTTTCGACCGTCATACCTGATCTGGATCATGCCAGCGCAGGGAGACACTCTACGAACCCGTGCCCGATCGCAACGGAAGGGCACGCATTCATGCGCCATCACGATTTCCATACCCGAACAACCCGCGCGGTGACGGCAGCCGCGGCGCTGACCGCGGCGGCGCTCGCGCTCGGCGGCTGCGCGGACGGCGCAGTCGAGAGCGCAGGGAGCGGCGCGGAGGGCGCGCCGGTCGCGTTCGCACTCGACTGGGCGCCGAACACGAACCACATCGGCGTGTACGTCGCCGATGAGCTGGGGTACTTCGCAGAGGCCGGCCTCGACGTCGAGATCCTTCCGTACGGCTCCACCCCGGCGACGCAGCTCGTCTCGGCGGGCGAGGCCGATTTCGGCATCGGCGGGCAGTCGAACGTGCAGGTGGCGCGCACCGCCGGCCTAGACCTGGTGTCGGTGTACCGCGTCACCCAGCGCGATTCGGGGCGACTCGTGACGCTGGCGGATCGCGCCGACGTCGAGCGCCCGTCCGACCTCGACGGCGCCACCTTCGGCGGGTTCGGGTCGCCGCTGTACACCGCGCTCGCGCACGCGACGATCGCGGGCGACGGGGGCGAGGGCGAGTTCGACGAGGTCGTGCTCGACACGGGGGCGTACGAGGCCCTGTCGCAGGGGCGCATCGACTTCACGCTGTCGGTGGCGACCTGGGAGAACCTGCAGGCGGAGCTCGACGGGCACCCGTACCGCGAGTTCCGCTACCAGGATTTCGGTGTGCCCGAGCAGCAGTCGACGGGCATCGTGTCGAGCGAGGCGTACCTCGACGCCCACCCCGAGGAGGCGCGGGCGTTCGTGCAGGCGGTCGCCCGCGGGTACGCGTATGCGGCCGAGCAGCCCGAGGCGGCGGCCGACCTGCTCCTCGAGGCGAACCCCGACACGCTCGGCGCGGCCGAGGAGCTCGTGCACCGCAGTGCGGAGCTGCTCGCGAGCGAGTACTTCACCGCACCCGGGCGCGAGATCGGCGCCGCCGATGCCGATGCCTGGGAGGCGTTCGGCGGGTTCCTCTACGCGGGCGGCTTCCTCACCGACGCGGCGGGCGAACCGCTCGCGGACGAGCCCGATTGGAGCACGTACTACACCGACGAGTACCTCGAGTGACGGCGCCAGCCGAGCTCAGCCCCGGCCTCGTCGCGGTGCCGCGGAAGCGGGATCGGCCGGCGCTGATCGGCGCGGTCGCGGCGCCGGTGATCGCCCTCCTGCTGCTGCTCGGGCTGTGGCAGGTCGTCGCCGTGTCGGGCGCGGTGCCCGCCGATATGCTTCCCTCACCGGTCCGCGTCGTCGGCGCCGGGGCGGGCGAGCACGAGGCGCTGCTGCGCCATGCGGTGCCGACGCTCGTCGCGACGATCACCGGGTTCGCCCTGTCGGTCGCAGTCGCGTTCGCCACGGCGACCCTGCTCGACTTCTCGCGGATCCTGCGCACCGCCCTGCTCCCGCTCCTCATCGTGAGCCAGACGCTGCCGCTCATCGCCCTCGCGCCGCTCGTGGTGCTCTGGTTCGGCTTCGGTCTGCTGCCGAAGATCCTGCTCGTCGCGTTCGTCACGTACTTCCCGATGGTGGTCGGTCTGCTGCGCGGCTTCGCCGAGGCCGATCCCGAGGCCGAGCGTCTGCTCGCCTCGATGGGGGCGTCGCGCGCGGCCGTCTTCCGCCTCGTCCGTCTTCCGGCGGCGACCGCGTCGTTCTTCTCGTCCTTGCGCATCTCCATCACGTACGCCGTGGTGGGGGCGATCTTCGCCGAGTACGCGGGGGCGGTAGCGGGCCTCGGGGTGTACATGCAGTCGGCCAAGAACGTCTTCCGCACCGACCTGGTGCTCGCCGCGGTGGGGGTCAGCACGATGCTCACGCTGTGCCTGTTCGGGGCGGTCGTGCTGATCGAGCGCTGGGCGGCGCCGTGGCTGCGCATCGAGCAGGGGCGCGTCGACGCGGGCGGGGGAGGATCGGCGTGAGCCTGCTCGAGCTGCGCGGCATCGGCAAGAGCTTCGGCGGCCGGGCGGTGCTCAAGGGCGTCTCGTTCGACGTCGGGGCGGGCGAGGTCGTCGCGATCATCGGGGCGAGCGGAAGCGGCAAGTCGACGCTGCTCTCCCTGCTCACCGGAGCGCTGCGCGCCGACGCCGGCGAGGTGGCGTTCGCGGGGGCCCCGGTGCCGCAGCGCGACCGGCCGTTCGCGTACATGCCGCAGCGCGATGCGCTCCTGCCGTGGCGCACCGTCGTCGAGAACGCGGCGATCGGGTTGGAGGTGCAGGGGATGCCCCGACGCGAAGCGCGTCGGCGCGTGGAGGCACTGCTCGGGCCGTTCGGGCTGGCGGGCGCGGAGCGGCGGTACCCGCGGCAGCTGTCGGGGGGCATGCGGCAGCGGGTGTCGTTTCTGCGCGCGGTGGTGCAGGATCGGCCGATCCTGCTGCTCGACGAGCCGTTCGGGGCGCTCGACGCGATCACGCGCGACGAGTTGCAGCGGTGGCTGCTCGACATGTGGGCGAGCGCGGGGTGGACGATCGTGTGCATCACCCACGACATCCGCGAGGCAGTGCGGCTGGCCGACCGCGTGCTCGTGCTGCCGTCGGCGGCGGGAGGCCCGCTCCGCGAGGTGGCGGTGCCGCGCGACATCCCGCGCGGGGACGGGATCTTCACCGACCCGCGGGTGCCGCAACTCGAAGCGGGCCTGCACGAGCTGCTGCGCGCCGCTTCCGTTTCGGGTTGAGCGCGCGCCCGGGCGGCGGGGTCATGCCCGCCGGTCGTATCCCATCGCGTACGCGCGCTCGGGCAGCCGGGCGAGCGGCGTGCGCAGCGCGCCGCCGAGGAGGGCGCCGACCGGCGCGGTAATGGGGTGCGGCCAGGGTCGCCCGAGCAGCGTGTTGAGCCCGGCGATGCGGGCGGCGGTGCGTGCGGATGCGAGCCGGTCGCGCTCCCACTGCGCGAGCGCCGAGCGGTGCTCGGGGGAGGAGCGCGACCGCTCCGAGGCCCCCGCACTCCGCAACCGGACCGCACGCTCCTGCGCGAGCACCGGCGCCAGCGTGGCGGCGTCGAGCAGACCGAGGTTCATGCCCTGACCCCCGATGGGGCTCACCTCGTGAGCCGCGTCGCCGATCACCATGACCGACCCCGCGATCACCATGCGATCGAGCAGCGCGCGGCGGATGCCGAACGGGTGCGCCTCGCGCACCATCGCCGCGAGTTCGGGCGAGCGCATGCGCGTCGCGACGGCGTCCGCCAGGCGCTCCGCGTCCGACCCGCCGGCCGGGTCGCCCGTCCTCTCCGACGCTTCGCGCACCACCAGGCGGCGCCCGCCTCCGGGCAGCGGGAACGACTCGGCCACTCCGTGCGCGCCGAGGGTGATCACCGCGGTGCCGCTCGGCTCCCCGGGCGCCTCGGCGAGATCGCACATGAGGTAGCGGTCGGGGTAGGCGCGGGAGCGGCCCGTGACGAGCCCGCTCACGAGACGCCGCCCCGATGCGCCGGTGGCGACCACGACGGTGCGCACGATCCACTCGTGCACCGAGCCGTCACCCGACTCCGCGCGCACCCGCACCTCGTCGGGAGCGGGTTCCACGGCGACGACGCGCACGCCGCGCACCGGGTCGGGTGCGCCGAACGAGACGGCGGCCTCGGTCACCGCCTGGGGTGCGGAGGCGACGAATGGGAACCGCAGGGGCAGGCGGTCGAAGCGCACCTCGCCCACCGTGCGCCCCGCCACCACGCCGATACCCCGGGGGATCCGGGCGGCCCCCGCGAGAATCCGCTCCGTCGCGCCGCCGGCCTCGAGCGCCGCGAGCACGGGAGGGTGGAGGCCGATGGCGCGGGAGCCCGGGGAGGGGTCGGTGCGCTGCTCGAGCAGGACGACCTCGACGCCGAGACGCCGCAGCTCGGCCGCCAGGAGCGCGCCGCTGGGCCCCGCGCCGACGACGAGCACGTCGCAGGCGGTCGCCGGGCCGCTCATCGCACCCGCGCCCCGGCGCCACCGGGGGTGCGGGGGCGCTGCACGGCGAGGAGCCGGAAGAGGCCCACGCGCTCCGCGTTCCATCCCGGGGGGAGTGCGGCCGCGAGCTCCATCGGCGTGTAGCTGCGGCGGATGCTGCGCAGGCCGTCGACGCGCAGCAGCGTGCCGGGGCTCACCGGCACCGCGCCGATCGCGAAGGCGGCGTAGGCGAGGCGGCTGCGCGCGATGTCGGAGTGGACGGCCAGGCCGGTCGCGAGCGCCTCGGAGTCCGCGAGCAGGCCGCTCAGCTCATCCGCGGCGAGATGGTGCAACAGATGGTTCGAGAGCACGACGTCGAAGCGCTCGCCCGCGGCGACGAGGTCGGAGGAGAAGCACTGCCGGTACGCGACGCCCGGCATCCGCGGCGCTCCGGCGGCGACGGCGATCGCGCGCGGGTCGGGATCGATGCCCACCCCCTGCACGGCGATCCCGTCGCGCGCCGCCGACGCCACGATCCGGCGCAGCACGTCGCCGCCGCCGCATCCCACGTCCAGCACTCGCGCGGGGCGCCCGCGCCCGGCCCCGGCGCTCGCCGCCGCGAGCACCGGCCGCAGATGCGTGCGGTAGACGCGGCCCCATGACGCGACCGCGCGATTCACCAGCCCGAAGCCCTGCAGGGTGCGGCGCAGGCGTTCGGGGTCGCAGTTCGGGTCGTCCATGATCTCCGTCAGCCGCTCGTCGCGGCGGGCCAGTGACACGAACCGCGTGCGGGCCGGCGCCGACGGCCGCGACTCAGGCGACACCGTGCGACGGCGAGTTCGTGGCCGGGGCGCTCGCCGCAGCGCCGACGGGAACCCCGGCCGCGCGGGCGGCCGCGCTCTCCTCGGGTGCGGAGCGTGCGGCGCCGGCGTCGACGCGCGTGAATCGGGCGGTCTCGACGGTGAGGCCGGGCCCGAAGCACAGCCCCGCCACCGCTGCACCCTCGGGCAGCGACGCGTCGTCGAGGATGCGCTGGAGGATGAACAGGATGGTCGCGCTCGACATGTTGCCGTATTCGCGGAGCACGTCGCGCGACTCCCGCATCGCGCGCTCGGGAAGGTCGAGCCCCGATTCGACCCGGTCGAGCACGCTGCGCCCGCCCGGATGGACCGCCCAGGCGTCGATGTCGGAGAGGCCGACGCCGTCGCGTTCGAGCATCGGCGCGACGACCGAAGTGATCTCGCGTCCGATGATGCGCGGCACGTTCGCCGTGAGCCGCATCTCGAACCCGTGATCGCCGATCGTCCAGTCCATGTCCTCCTCGCCCTCCGAGGTCAGCGCGGTCGAGAACTCGCCCACCTCGAGGGCGGGGCCCGCCGTGCGCGCCGGCATCGGGTCCGAGGCCACTACTGCAGCAGCCGATCCATCGCCGAACACCGCGGATGCGACGATCTGCTCGGGGTCGTTCGAGGAGCGGATGTGCAGCGAGCACAGTTCGGTGCAGACGACGAGCACGACGGAACCGGGCTGCGCTGCTCCGATGCGCGCCGCAGCCCGCAGCGCGGGGAAGGCCGCAGCGCACCCCATGAAACCGATGTGGGTGCGCTCGGCGGAGGTGGGGATGCCGAGTTCGCGCACGAGCAGGTAGTCGGGCCCGGGCGCGAAGAAGCCGGTGCACGACGCCGTGATCACGTGGGTGACGTCGGCCGCCTGGACCCCGGCGCGTTGCAGCGCATCCCGAGCGGCAGCGGCGGAGAGCGGCGGTGCGGCGCTCCGGTACACGAGGTTGCGGTCGCCCGTGCTGGGGGCGAGCAGCCGTTCGCCGTCCTCCGTGAAGACGTCGGATGCGACGGCGGCGCCCGCTTGCGAGTCGAGACCGCCGATCACGGAGTAGCGCGTCTCGATCGCCGACTGGTCGAAGGCGGCCGAGATCAGCCGCGCGCTGAGCCGGTCCACCCCGGGTTGGGCGGCGAAGAAGTCGCGCGTGCGCGCCTGCGCCAGGCGTGCGGGGGGAACTGCGGTGCCGATGCCGAGGATCTGGGTGACCATGACGCAAACCTATCGGCGTCGCGCAGCGCGGAGGCGGGGGTTGACACCAGCGGGGCACGATACCGGCGGCTCAGAAAGCTGGGAACTTACTGCATAGTGCCTGTGAAGCGCAACCATCTGGCCGGAGGGCTCCGAAGACCCCACACTGAATACACCCCCGGTGGCATGCGCTGTGCCGACATCGTCACCTCCCATCAAAATATAAGGAGAACGTCGTGAAGAACTCACCTAATCGCATTCTCGGAGTGATCTTCGGCGCGGTCTACGTCTTGGTTGGTCTGCTCGGTTTCGCAGTCACCGGAGGAGTCGGGTTCGTGGCGACCGAGGGCGGATTGCTGCTCGGCATCTTCGAGGTGAACCCGCTGCACAACATCGCGCACCTCCTGATCGGCGCCGCACTGCTGCTCGCGGGCCTCGCGAACGTGCGCGCCGCCAAGGGCGTCAACGGCACCGTCGGCGCCGTCTACCTGCTGCTCGGCATCGTCGGATTCTTCATCGCCGATACGGCGGCGAACATCCTGGCGCTGAACACCGCCGACCACATCCTCCACCTCGGCAGCGCGCTGGTGCTGCTGGTGGTCGCCATCGCTGCGGACAAGCAGGTCGCACCCGCGGCCCGCCCCGCCGTCTGATATGGGCGCTCTCTGATGATGATCAGAGCACTCTGGCCGGCCCTGGCTTCGCTCGGGGCCGGCCTCGTGCTGTTCGCGACCGCCGCGGGCGCCTCTCCGGCGATCGCGGTGCCCGTCGGCCTCGCTGGGGCCGCCGAGCTCGTGTGGGCGCTCGCCGTACTGCGCGCCGGACGACTCGTTGCGCCGCGCGCGGCCATCGCCGGAGGCGCCATCGGGATCGCGGGGTCGGGGTTCCTCCTGCTCACCGGCCCGCTCGCGCTGATCCCCTTCCTGGCCCTCTTCGTCTTCCACTGGTCGATCGCGATCGCGGCCGTGCTCGAGGTGCGGCGCCTCCGAGCCGCATCCGCAGTTGCGAACGGAGATGCGCCGAGCGAGACCGGGATCGCGGTCGCGGGCGTCTCCGCGATCGCGCCGGTCCGCCGCCGGCGCGCCGGAGCCTTCACGATCGCCCTGGTGGTCGAGGCGATGCTCGTCGCGGCGATCGCCACACCGGCACTCGCCGCGAGCGAAGCCGGAGAGTTCGCCGTGCCGCACGGCACATTGCACTCCGGCCACTGAACCCTCGGGCTCGCGCCGCGCGGCGGGGCGGGCCCGCGACGGCCCACGGATCGCGCCGCCGCGGCGCGCGGCGAACGCGTAATCTGGAATCGAGGAGCCTCGTGCGGCGCGGGGCCGGAAGGAGAATCTGATGCTGCATTCCCTCGACGAGCTCGCGAGCACCGGCGGGCAGAGCCTGCTGCCGTGGATCATCGGAGCGGCGATCGTCATCGTGCTCGCCGTCGCGCTGATGATCTTCGCGGCCATGCGCAAGCGCCGCAATGCGGCCGGAGCGGAGACGCCGGCGAACGCCGGGGGCGACGCGCTCGGAGCGGGTGGGATCGCGGCCTCCAATCCGGGCGGCCCGGCGAATCTCGCCGGCCCCGCCGATCCGCTGCGCGCCGACACCCCGGCCGATCCGGCCGCTCCCGACGCCCCGGGCCATGCCGGCGACCCCACCGAGGGTCGGTAGACGCGTGCGTGCGACGGAAGCGCTCGCAGACCTCGCCCGGCGTCCCCTCGACGCCGCCGAGGCGCTCAGGCCGAAGCTCGTCCCCGAACTGCTGAACGCCCACCCCCACCACGACAACTCGATCACCTGGCTGCTCTGGCACGCGGGGCGGGAGATCGACGCGCAGATCGCCGACCTCTCGGGGGAGGAGCCCATCTGGACGGCGCAGGGCTTCGCTCGGCGATTCGACTTCGACCGGGCCGCATCGAGCATCGGATACGGCGACGAGCCCGACGAGGCGCGAAGCGTGGTCTGCGACGATGCCGACCTGCTGATCGAGCATCTGCGGGCCGCGGTCGACGCCCAGGTCGTCTACCTGGCGGGGCTCGACGAGGCGGCGCTCGACGAGGTGATCGACGAGTCATGGGATCCGCCCGTGACGCGCGGCTCTCGGCTCGTGAGCGTGTCCGCCGACGCCGTGGCGCACGTGGGCCAGGCGGCCTACGTCGCCGGGCTCGGCGCGCCCGCCTTCGAGTAAGCACGAGCATTCTGCCGCGGAGCGTCCGCTTCCGGCATCGACGGGACGCTCCGAGCGGGGGCGTCGGAGGGAGCCTGATGAGCGCGCACACCGAGAACGTCTCGGAATCCGAAGGGTCCGCGGGCGGCCACCCCGCGCCGAGCACGGGCGAGCGCCGCGGAATCGTGCCGCGCGCCATCGCGTGGGCGCTGCGCCTGCGCGTCGTGCGCGCCTACCTGCGCTACAGCGAGCATCGCGGCCCGATGCTCGCGGACAGCCTCACCTATCGCGCGCTCTTCAGCGTGTTCGCCGGCATTCTGCTCGGCTTCTCCCTCGCCGCGCTCTGGCTCGGTTCGAACCCGGAGGCGATGGGCACGCTCACGCGTACGCTCGACCAGGTGATTCCGGGGATCGGCGAGATCGTCGATCCGAGCACACTCGATCAGCCGACCGGGTTCACGGTGGTGGGCGCCATCTCGCTGCTCGGCCTCGTCGGGGCGGCGATCAGCGCGATCGGCAGCCTGAGGATCGCGCTGCGCACGCTCGCCGACGAGATGCACGACGACGTGTTCATCCTCTGGGTGATCCTGCGCAACCTGCTGGTGGCCGTCGTGTTCGGCGGGCTGCTCGCCGCGGCGGCGGTCGCCAGCGTCGTGGGCTCCGTGGGCATCTCGTCGCTGCTCGGCTGGCTGGGCATCGGCGAGGGGCCGGTCACGGAGTGGTCCACCCGCATCTTCGGCATCGTGATCGTCTTCATCATCGACGCGGTCGCCATCGCGCTGATGTTCCGCGTGCTCTCCGGCGTGCGCGCGCCCGCGAAGGCCCTCTGGAGCGGCGCGCTGCTCGGCGGCGCCGGCCTGGTCGTGCTGCAGGAGCTCTCGGGGCTGTTCGTGCGGGGCGCGACCTCGAATCCGCTGCTCGCCTCCTTCGCGACGCTGATCGCCCTCCTGCTGTGGATCAACCTGTCGTCGCAGGTGATCCTCATCGCGAGCAGCATGATCATCACGGCGACGGCGGAGTCCCGCGACCGGCTCCGCGAGAAGTTCGGCGCCGGGACGCTCGTGCAGCATCGCAGGCTCCGCGCCGAAGAGCTCGTGCACGCGGCGACGCGCGAGCTGCGCTCGGCTCAGGAGGCGGAGCGGGAGGAGCGCGCCAAGGCGGGCGGATAGGGTGGTCGGGTCGGCCGCTTCGGCGGACCGAGAGACCGTTCGCATCCAGGGAAGGCAGGCGCACATGACCGACGAGCAGCAGACATTCGAGGCGGCGCTCCGCGACGCCGCGCAGGCCGGTCAGGAGCGCACGCTCGACGACCTGCAGCGACTGGTGCGCATCCCGTCGGTCTCGTGGCCGGCCTTCGACCCGGCGCACGTCGCCGAGAGCGCCGAGGCCGTGGCGGCGCTGCTGCGCGACATCGGCATCTTCGACGTCGTCGAGGTGCGCCGAGCCCCGATCGAGGGCGGTGACGCACTGGGGCAGCCCGCCGTCGTGGCGCGACGCGAGGCTCGCGGCGGTCGGCCCACGGTGCTGCTCTACGCCCACCACGATGTGCAGCCGCCTGGCAACGACGACGACTGGGAGTCCGCGCCGTTCGAGCCGACGCTCCGCAACGGTCGCCTGTACGGACGGGGCGCCGCCGACGACAAGGCCGGCGTCATGGCGCACATCGGCGCCATTCGCGCGCTCGTCGCCGCCGCCGAGGCGCAGGGACGCGAGCTCGACCTCGGCATCGCCCTCTTCATCGAGGGCGAGGAGGAGTGGGCGTCGCAGTCGTTCGGCAACTTCCTGCGCGAGAACCGCGAGGTGCTCGCCGCGGATGCGATCATCGTCGCCGACTCGAGCAACTGGGACGAGGAGACGCCGGCGCTGACCGTGGCGCTGCGCGGCGCGGTGGCGTGCAACGTGCGCGTGGAAACGCTCGACCGCGCCTCGCACTCGGGCATGTTCGGGGGAGCGGTGCCCGACGCGATGCTCGCCGCCGTGCGGCTGCTCGACACGCTCTGGGACGCGGACGGCGCTGTGGCGGTCGAGGGGTTCGGGTCGGTCGAGATGGAGGTGCCCGAGTACGACGAGGATCGCCTGCGCGCAGAGACCGGGCTGCTCGACGGCGTGCGCCCGGTGGGGCGCGGCCCGATCCTCTCGCGCCTCTGGGCGCAGCCCGCGATCTCGATCACCGGCATCGACGCCCCCGACATCGCGAACGCGTCGAACACCCTCATCCCCTCGGTGCGGGTGCGGTTGAGCGCGCGCATCGCGCCCGGGCAGGATCCCGAGGCGGCGTACGCGGCGCTCGCGCAGCACCTGCAGGATCACGCGCCGTTCGGCGCCCGGGTCGCCGTGGAGGAGCCGGGCCTCGGGCAGGCGTTCCAGGTCGATACCGGCGGCTGGGCGGTCGCGGAGGCGCGCGGCGCGATGGCCGACGCGTGGGAGCGGCAGCCGGTCGACATCGGGGTCGGGGGATCGATCCCGTTCATCGCCGATCTCGTCGACGAGTTCCCGGAGGCGCAGATCCTCGTCACGGGCGTCGAGGATCCCGACGGGCGCGCCCACAGCCCGAACGAATCGCTCCACCTGGAGTCGTTCCGCAAGGCCCTGCTCGCGGAGGCCCTGTTCCTCGCGCGACTCGATCGCCGAGCGGGCTGACGCACCGCTCCGCACGACCTCGGCACTTCGGGTGCGCGCTTCCGTCAGTGCTTGTGCGCGGGGGGCGGCGGCGTGGCGCCCGGATCGCTCGACGTCGCATCGCCGGTCGCCGGAGCGACGGGCGCCGCAGGGCCCTCGGGCGCGGTCGGCGACGCGCCGGGCTCCTGCGCGACCTGAGCGCGGAGCAGGTCCCGGATCTCGCCGAGCAGATCGACATCGCTCGGGCCGGTCGGCGCCTCGGCCACCTTCGGCCGGAGCTTGTTCATCGGCAGCACGAAGACGAAGTACACGACGGCGGCGACGATGACGAAGTTGATGATCGCGCCGATCACCGCGCCGAACGCGATCTCTCCGCCGCGCGGCAGGGCGACGACCAGAGCGCCGTCGAGCGAATCGGCGTCGAACGCCTGGCCGACGATCGGGTTGATGAGCGAATCGACGATGCGCTGCACCACGGCGTTGAACGCGGCGCCGATGACGACGGCGACCGCGAGCTCGATCACGTTCCCCCGCAGGATGAACGCCTTGAATCCACTCAGCATGTGTGCTCTCCCTCTTCGCGACTGAGCTTCCACGTTAGCGGTTCCCGGTGACGAAACGGGGCCCTGCGCGAACAATGTCGCGCAGGGCCCCGGGGTTTGGCTGCGGGTCAGACGCAGGCCATCGCGTCGTCGCTCACGGCGTCGAAGTAGTCGCTGAGCAGCGTGCTGCTGTCATCGACGCTCAGCGGATCCTGCGCGTACTCGTAGAAGCGCTGGTACACCGTCTGGTTCGGGCTCTCGATGTCGGCGAGCGACTTCAGCGAGGCGAGCACCTCCTCGGTCAGCTCCGTCGACGTGCCGCTGCTGGAGAAGGAGGTCAGCGCGGCGCAGAACTCCGCCGACCGCTCGCCGGTGCCGGCGGTGTCGTCGCCGCTCGCATCCGACGCGCCCTCGGAGGCCCCCGCGGAGGCGCCGTCGGACGCACCCTCGGAGGACAGCTCGGACGGGCTGTCGCTCGGAGCCGGGGAGGGCGTCGCCGTCTCGAGCTCCTCGGTCAGCTGGTCGAATTCGCTCATCGCTCCGCCCGCGGCGTTCATCACCGAGCCGAGCACGAAGAGGGAGAAGATGAGCACGCCGATCGAGGCGAGCACGGCGACGCCGCCGGTGATGACGCCGGTGAGCGACATGCCCTTCGACTGGCGCTTCCGCAGCGCGAGGATGCCGAGGATGACGGCTGCGATGCCGCCCAGCAGGCCGAGGATCCAGAACCAGAAGAACACGAGGCTCGCGATGCCCACGATGAGCGCCGCGATCGCGAGGCCCTTCGGCTGAGCGGGCGGGTACCCGCCGGGAGCGTACCCCTGCTGCGGACCCTGCGGACCCTGCGGGCCCTGCGGGGGCACCGCGCCGTACCCGGGCGGAACCTGGCCGGCCGGGGAAGCTGGGGGCGCGGGCGGCATCGGGGAGCCGGGCGGTACGGAGCCGGACGGGGGCACCGGCGATCCCGGAGGCGTCGAAGCGGTGGGAGGCAGCGGAGTCGTGGCCGGCGGCGGAACCGCGGCGCCCGGCTGGAAGTCGGAGGGGAGCTGAGAGGTGAGCTCCGGCTCGGACACGGACGGCGGTTGCAGCGGCGTGCGCTGCTGCGGCGGCTGCTCGCCGTTCGGAAGATTCGGGTCGGACATGAGCGGTGCGGCTCCTTCAGCTGGTTCGGCTTCCCCGGGCGGATCCGCGTCGCCGAACGACGAGCGCGGGCCCGGTGGTGCGACACGGGTCCCCGTCGCACCGCTCCATCCTATGCGCGAACTGCGCACTCCGTCAGAATTCCCCGGGTGCCCGCGACGGCCAGCGCATACCGGGCTCGATGGCCTAGCGTGGACCGCATGGAGTTCATCGGCGCGACCCCGACGGTCGACCTCACCTATTCGGACGTCTTCCTGGTACCCCGCCGATCGGAGGTGCGGAGCCGACTCGACGTCGCCCTGGCCCCCGAAGACGGCACGCCGGCGACGATCCCGCTCGTCGCCGCCAACATGAACTCGGTGGCCGGCCCCCGACTCGCGGCGGTGCTCGCGCGGCGCGGCGGGCTCGCAGTGCTGCCGCAGGATCTCTCGCTCGATGCGACGGCAGCGGCGATCCGCCGGGTGAAGGTCGAGCCCGTCGCCGTCGATGCGCCGATCGTGCTGCCGCCCGAGGCGACCGCCGCCGACGCACTGCGACTCGTGCCCCGCGCCGAGGGGCAGCTGGTAGTCGTGGCCGATGCGGCCGGGCCCGAAGCCGGTGCGGGAGCCGTGCCGATCGGCGCCGTGCGCGGCACGCTGGGCGCGCTGCGCCTGGCGACCGTGCCCGCGGACGCGCGCCTCGGCGATCTGCTGCACGCGCAGACGGTGGTGCTCGACGAGGCCGACCTCGGCGAGGGCCGCGCCGCGTTCGCAGCGGTGGACGCCGCGCTCGGCGCGAACCCCGGCGGCTCCGCGGAGGCGGTGTGCATCGTGCGCGACGGCGCACTGCTCGGCACGCTCTCGCGCCGCTCGGCGCTGCGCGCGTCGATCTACGGGCCGGCGCTCGACGCGGAGGGGCGTCTCGCGGTCGCCGCGGCGGTCGGCATCAACGGCGACGTCGCGGCGAAGGCGAGCGCGCTCGCGGCGGCCGGCGCCGATGTGCTCGTGGTCGATACGGCCCACGGCCACCAGGAGAGCATGCTGCGCGCGCTCGACGCCGTGTCCGCGCTCGACCTCGGGCTCCCCGTCGTCGCGGGCAACATCGTCACGGCCGAGGGTGCGCGGGATCTCGTCTCGGCCGGCGCCTCCATTCTGAAGGTGGGTGTCGGGCCCGGAGCGATGTGCACGACCCGCATGATGACGGCCGTGGGGCGCCCGCAGTTCTCCGCCGTGCTCGAGACCGCGCAGGCCGCGCGCGAGCTCGGCGCGCACGTGTGGGCCGACGGCGGCGTGCGCTACCCGCGAGATGTGGCCCTCGCGCTGGCGGCGGGCGCGTCCTCCGTCATGGTGGGCTCGTGGTTCGCCGGCACGGCGGAATCGCCGGGCGAGCTGCTCGCGGATGCCGACGGCCGGCAGTACAAGGAGTCGTGGGGGATGGCCTCGACGAAGGCCGTGCAGGGTCGGTTCGGCGGGCTCGACGCCTTCGAGCTCGCGCGCAAGAAGCTCTTCGCGGAGGGCATCTCGTCGTCGAAGATCTACCTCGACCCCCAGCGGCCGGGGGTGGAGGACCTGATCGACATGATCACCTCGGGGGTGCGTTCGTCGTTCACGTACGCCGGAGCGGGCAGCGTGCCCGAGTTCCAGCGGCGCGCGCGCGTGGGTCTGCAGTCGGCCGCGGGGTACGAGGAGGGCAAGGCGCTGCCCGTCTCCTGGTAGCGCGGGCGCTCGCCCGATGCGCGATTCGTCCCGGTTCCGACGGCCGACCCCGATACCGGCATGCCTCGCCCGTAGACTGGTGCATCTACGACCGTAAGGAGTATCGGTGAAGTACATCTCGACCCGCGGCGGCATGGAGCCGGCACCGTACAGCGCGATCCTGCTCGAAGGGCTGGCGACCGACGGCGGGCTCGTCGTTCCCGAGACACTGCCCCGCGTGACGGCCGACGAGATCGAGTCGTGGCGACGGCTCGACTACCCCGAGCTCGCCGCCGAGGTGCTCAGCCGCTTCGCCACCGACATTCCGCGCGCCGATCTCGAGCGCATGTGTCGCGACGCGTACCGAGCCGACCTCTTCGTGGCCGAGGAGATCGTTCCGCTCACGCCGATCGACGACGAGATCACGCTCGTGGGCCTCTCGGAGGGGCCGACCCTCGCGTTCAAGGACATGGCGATGCAGTTCCTCGGCCAGGCGCTCGAGTACGTGCTCGCGCGCAGCGATCGCGCGCTGAACATCCTCGGAGCGACCTCGGGCGACACCGGCTCCGCCGCGGAGTACGCCCTCCGCGGCAAGGAGGGGATCGCGGTGTTCATGCTGTCGCCGCAGGGCCGCATGAGCGCGTTCCAGCGCGCGCAGATGTACTCGCTCGAAGACGAGAACATCCACAACATCGCCGTGGCGGGGGTGTTCGACGACTGCCAGAACCTCGTGAAGGCGCTCTCGAGCGACCTGGAGTTCAAGCGCGCGCATCACCTCGGCACGGTGAACTCGATCAACCTCGGGCGCATCACCGCTCAGATCGTCTACTACTTCTGGGCGTGGCTGCGGGCGACCGACGGCGTCGCGGCCGACGAGCGCGCGGCGTACGAGGTCTCGGTGACGGTGCCGTCGGGCAACTTCGGCAACATCCTCTCCGGCCACCTCGCGAAGGCGATGGGCCTGCCGCTGCGCAAGCTCGTGCTCGCCGCGAACGAGAACAACGTGCTCGACCACTTCTTCCGCACCGGGGTCTACACGCCGCGCAGCGCCGCCGAGACGCATGCGACGTCGAGCCCGTCGATGGACATCTCGAAGGCATCGAACCTCGAGCGGTTCGTCTACGACCTCGTCGGCCAGGATCCGCAGCGCCTCGCCGCGGCGTGGCGGGAACTCGACGAGACGGGGAGCATCGACCTCTCGACCGAGCTGGCGCGCTTCGGGGCGGAGTACGGGCTGCGCAGCGGTTCGAGCACGCACGCGGATCGCGTCGAGACGATCCGCTCGGTGCACGAGCGCAGCGGACGGCTGATCGACCCGCACACCGCCGACGGAGTGAAGGTCGCGCGGGAGTACGTCGAGCCCGGAGTGCCGATGCTGGTGCTCGAGACCGCGAAGCCCGAGAAGTTCCCCGACATCGTCTTCGAGGCGACGGGGAAGCGGTTGGGCATCCCCGAGCAGCTGACCGGGCTGCTCGAGCGCGCCCAGCGCGTGACCGAGATGGCGGACGACGCGGATGAGCTGCGCGCCTTCATCTCGGCGCGCGCCGTGCATCGCGACTCCGCGCAGCACGACCAGAACTGATCGAACGAAGGGGAGTGCGAATGCTCGGATGGGGCGCGAAGCGCGAGATCGACGAACGGCTCACGCGCATGGAGCTCGGCATCGATCGGCGGTCGTCGGGGCCGAGAACGGTGCGCTCCGCATGGAGCGACGGGTTCGGCCTGCTGGCGACGCGGTCGCTGCAGATCATCGTGGTCGTGATCCTCGCCGGCGGCATCATCTGGGGTATGCGGGCGCTCACCACGGTGGTGATCCCGATTCTGCTCGCCCTGATCTTCGCGAGCACATTCGCTCCGGTGACGGGCTGGCTGCGTCGGCGCAACGTGCCCTCCGCGCTGTCGGCCGTGATCGTGCTGCTCGGCATCGTCGTGCTGCTCTCGGCGATCGGCTGGCTGATCGTCTGGGCGGTGCGCGATCAGTGGGACGACCTCTCGTCGCAGGCGGAGGACGGGTTCGCGCAGGTCGTCGAGTGGTCGCGCACGCTGCCGTTCATGCCCGACGATTCGCAGCTGCACGAGTGGGGCGATCAGGCGCTCGACTTCATCACGAGCGCGCAGTTCGGCTCGGGCGCGCTCGCCGGCGTGGGGGCGCTCACCAGCTTCATCACGGGCTTCGTGCTCATGGTGGTCGTGCTGTTCTTCTTCCTGAAGGACGGCCCCGCGATCTGGCGCTTCCTGCTGCGCCCCTTCCAGGGCGAGGGCCTGCGCCGCGCGGAGCGCGCCGGAGCGAAGACCGTGTCGACGCTCGGCTCGTACGTGCGCGGCACAGCGGGCGTGGCGGCCGTGGATGCGGTCGGCATCGGTCTCGGCCTCGTGATCCTGCAGGTGCCGCTGGCCCTGCCGCTCGCGGTGCTCGTGTTCGTGCTCGCGTTCATCCCCATCGTCGGCGCGACGGTGGCCGGCATTCTCGCGGCGCTCGTCGCGCTGGTCTCCAACGGGCTCGTGAACGCGCTGATCGTCGTCGGCGTGGTGATCCTGGTCAATCAGCTCGAGGGCAACTTCCTGCAGCCGGTGCTGATGGGCCGGGCGCTGAAGCTGCACTCGCTCGTGATCCTGCTCGCGCTGACGGTGGGCACCGTGCTCAGCGGCATCCTGGGCGCCGTGCTCGCGGTGCCGCTCGCCGCAGTGGCGTGGGGCATCGTCAAGGTGTGGGACGGGGCCGATACGCCTGCGAAGTGGGCGCGGCCGCATCGCACCGCAGACTTCTGATCGCCGCGGGTGCGTCCTGCGAGAATCGCGCCGAGGCGCGGAATCTCGCGGGACACACCCGGGCGTCGCGGCCCGATTTGGCTCGGGGCGCGCACCTGTGTTTATATATATGAGTTGCCAGCGCAGCGGGGAAGCCCGGGAAGCAGGCAGCAGCGTTCGGCCCCATCGTATAGCGGCCTAGTACGCCGCCCTCTCACGGCGGTAACGCGGGTTCGAATCCCGCTGGGGTCACCGAATGCAGAAGCCTCACCCTCGGGTGGGGCTTCTCGCGTTTCCGGGCTCGGCGCGGCGCCGTTCGGCGGGCGTCGGTCGGGGCCGCGACTCGGGTCGCGGGGTGCGCCCGCAGTATGCTGGAGGGGTTGTCCAGCACACGAAGGAGCGTCACGTGACCCGAACCATCAAGCTCGCCGTCATCCCGGGCGACGGGATCGGCCCCGAGGTCATCGCGCAGGCGAATCGCGTGCTCGACGCAGTGCTCCACGGCGGCGACGTCGTGCTCGACCGCACCGAGTTCTCGCTCGGCGCCGAGCGCTTCCTCGCGACGGGGGAGACGCTCCCCGAGGCGGAGCAGGCGGCGATCGCGGAGCACGACGCGATCCTCTTCGGCGCCGTCGGCGGCGTTCCCGGCGACCCGCGCCTCGCGCAGGCCAACATCGAGCGCGGGCTCCTGCTGAAGCTCCGCTTCGATTTCGAGCACTACGCGAACGTGCGGCCCTGCACGCTCTTCCCGGGCGTCGCCTCGACCCTCGCGAACCCCGGCCCCGTCGACTTCGTCGTGGTGCGCGAGGGCACGGAGGGCCCGTACGCCGGCAACGGCGGCCGCCTGCGCCCGGGAACGCACGCCGAGGTGGCGACCGAGGTGTCGGTGAACACGGCGTACGGCATCGAGCGGGTCGTGCGCTACGCCTTCGAGACGGCGCTCGCGCGGCCGCGGAGGAAGCTCACCTGGGTGCACAAGACGAACGTGCTCGTGCACGCCGGCGCCACCTGGCAGCGCATCGTGCGGGCGGTCGCGGAGGAGTACCCGGAGGTGGCGGTCGACTACATGCACGTCGACGCCGCCACCATCTTCATTGTGCAGGACCCGTCGCGGTTCGACGTCCTCGTGACTGATAACCTGTTCGGAGACATCCTCACGGACCTGGCCGGCGCTATCGGCGGCGGCATCGGGCTCGCGGCCTCCGGCAACATCAATCCCGACGGCACGTTCCCGAGCATGTTCGAGCCCGTCCACGGCTCCGCTCCCGACATCGCCGGGAAGCAGCTGGCAGACCCGACCGCGGCGATCCTCTCCGCGGGTCTCATGCTCGATCATCTGGGGCTCGTCTCCGACGGCGACCGCGTGCGCGCCGCCGTCCGAGCCGACCTCGCCTCCCGGGGAGCCGCGCCGCGCTCCACCGGTGAGATCGGCGATGCCGTGATCGCCCGGCTGGCGCCCCGCGGCGCCTGACCGCGCACCCCACCACGCGAAAGAGAATGGTCATGACCGACTTGCAGTTCACCCGCACCGAGGCGCAGCGCCTCTCCGACGCCGAGCGCGAGGCGATCCTGCGCGACCCCGGCTTCGGCAACCACTTCACCGATCACATGATCTCCATCGTCTGGACGAAGGACGCCGGGTGGCACGACGCCGCGGTGCTGCCGTACGGGCCGATCCCCATGGACCCGGCCTCCTCCGTGCTGCACTACGGCCAGGAGATCTTCGAGGGACTGAAGGCGTACCGCCGACCCGACGGCTCCGTCGTCACCTTCCGCCCCGACGCCAACGCGCGCCGGCTGAACGATTCGGCGCGCCGGCTGGCGCTCCCCGAGATCCCCGAGGAGCTGTTCGTCGCGGCGATCGACGCGCTCGTCTCCGCCGACGCCGCGTGGGTGCCCAGCGGCGAGGACCAGAGCCTGTACCTGCGCCCGTTCCTCATCGCCGACGAGAGCTTCCTCGGGGTGCGCGCCGCTGAGCGGGCGCGCTTCCTCATCATCGCGAGCCCGGCCGGCCCGTACTTCACGGGCGGGGTGAAGCCGGTCTCGATCTGGCTCTCCGACGAGCACTCCCGTGCGGGGCGCGGAGGCACCGGCGCGGCGAAGTGCGGCGGCAATTACGCCGCGTCGCTGCTGCCGCAGCAGGTGGCGGCCGAGAACGGATGCCAGCAGGTGCTGTTCACGGACTCGGCGACCGACGACACGATCGACGAGCTCGGCGGCATGAACCTCTTCCTAGTGCGCTCGGATGGCACGCTCGTCACCCCGCGCCTCAACGGGAACATCCTCGACGGCATCACCCGGCGCAGCCTCATCCAGCTGGCGCGCGACCGGGGTCACGCGGTCGAGGAGCGCGAGGTGACGGTGTCGGAGTGGCGCGAGGGCGTCGAGCAGGGGACGATCGCCGAGGCCTTCGCGTGCGGCACCGCGGCCGTCATCACGCCGATCCGCCGCCTCAAGGGCGTCGGACTCGACATCGACTTCGGCGATCGCGCGCCGGGGAGGCTGACCATGTCGCTTCGAGAGGAGCTCACCGGCATCCAGTTCGGAGCCGGCGAGGATCGCCACGGCTGGCTGCACGTGGTCGTGCCGGCGACCGAGGGGGCCGCCCGATGAAGGTGGCGCGCTTTCGAGTCGACGATGAGATCGCCTTCGGCGTGCTCGACCAGGCCGAGGACTGTTCGGGGGTCGAGATCGTCGAGCTCGCAGGCGACCCGATGGTCGCGGGGTACGCGACGACCGGTCGCCGCTTCGCGTTCACCGATGTGCAGCTGCTCGCCCCGGTGATCCCGCGCTCCAAGATCGTCTGCGTCGGCAAGAACTACGCCGACCACGTCGCGGAGATGCAGCACGTGACCGGCATCGACGGCGGCGCTCCGGAGGAGCCCCTGCTCTTCCTGAAGCCGAACACGGCGATCATCGGCCCGGGCGACGCCATCGTGCGGCCGGCGATCTCCGACCGGGTGGAGCACGAGGGCGAACTCGCCATCGTCATCGGCGCCCTCGCGAAGAACGTCGCGGAGGACGAGGCGCTGAAGTACGTCTTCGGCTTCACGTGCGCCAACGACGTCACCGCGCGCGACCTGCAGATCAAGGACGGCCAGTGGGCTCGCGGCAAGGGCTTCGACACCTTCTGCCCGCTCGGCCCGGTCATCGAGACCGATCCCGACCTCTCCGACGCCCGCGTCGTCACCCGCGTGAACGGGGAGGTGCGGCAGGACGGGCGCACCTCCCAGCTCATCCACTCGCTCGCCCGCATCGTCTCGTACGCCTCGGAGGCGTTCACGCTGCTGCCGGGCGACGTGATCCTCACCGGCACGCCCGCGGGAGTCGGCCTCCTCGAGGCCGGTGACACCGTCGAGGTGGAGGTCGAGGGCATCGGCATCCTCCGCAATCGCGTCGTATGAAGCGGCGTTGCGCGCTGTGACACACTAGAGTTCCCCGACGAAGGAGCAGGTGCTGACATGGCCCGATCCCTCCCCGCCCCTCCGCGCTTCGGCATCGAGGAGGAGTACCTCCTGCTCGACGCCGAGACGGGCCTGCCGTGCGATCGCGTCGACGACATCATCGCCGCGATCCCCGGGCAGCTCGCCGAGCACGAGTTCTTCCACAGCCAGCTGGAGACGGCGACGCCGATCTGCGAGCGGGGCCCCGAGGCGCTCGAGGCGCTCTCGGGGTTCCGGTCCGCCGCTGCGCGGGCGGCGGACAGGCTCGGCGTCGTGGTGGCGGGCACGGGGCTGCCGCCGGTCGGGGGCGACATCGCCGGTACGCGGGTGGCGAACCCGCGCTACGACGAGATCGAGCAGACGATGCGCGGCATGGTGACGCGCTACTACTCGACGGGCACTCATGTGCACATCGAGATGCCGTCGCGCGAGGCGGGAGTCGAGGCGATGGCGCGGATCGCGCCGTGGTCGCCCGTGCTCGTCGCCCTGACGGCGAACTCGCCGCTCTGGATGGGCGAGGACACGGGGTACGCCGACTGGCGGTACATGTCGATGCAGCAGTGGGCGACCGCCGGGTACCCGCCGCGGTTCGAGAGCGTCGCGGAGTACGACGGCGTGATCGACGACCTCGTGCGCTCGGGGGCGCTGCTCGACGGCGGCCTCGTGAACTGGTCGATCCGTCTCTCGGAGAAGTATCCGACGATTGAGGCGCGGCTCGCGGATGCGCAGGTCGACCCCCGGGACGCGGTGGCGTACGGCCTGCTGTTCCGGGCGCTCGCAGCTCGTGCGCTGCGCGACACCGCGGACGGGGCGGCCTCCACGCCCTGGCAGCGCGACGTCGTGCGCGGCGCGCACTGGGTCGCCGCACGCAACGGGCTCGGATCGACGCTCGTCGACCCGCAGCTCGGCGAGCCCACGCCCGCCTTCGACGCCGTCGACCGCCTCCTCGAGCACGTCTCCGAGGAGCTCGCGCACGCGGGCGACCTCGACGATGTGCACGCGTTCGTGGAGCGCCGTCGCGGCGACGGCGGAGCCGCCGAGGTGCAGCGGGAGCGCTGGCGCGCGGGCGGCATCGCGGGGCTGCTCGAGCTCTACCGCAGCGGGCACGGGGCGTAGCTCCTCCGACGCGGCGCGCCCGTCGGGTACGCTCGAGGCATCCGAGGCCGCGAGGAGGGGGTCGGGATGACGAACGGCTGGAACGCCCTGCGCCGCGGCGAATCCGCGCTCGAGCGGCGTCGACTGATCGAGCGCGCGCACGAACGGTTCGTCGACGACGGCGCATCGCTCGGCGCCGTCGATCCCGAGTTTCGCGAGCGCTTCTCCCGCGTCTCCGCCGTGCGCCCCGTGGTGCTCGACTCCTGGCTGCGCGCGCATCGGCTCACCGTCGATCCCGACGGCATCCCCGAGCGCCCATCGCTCGGCGAGGACGAGCTCCGCGAGGTGCTCGCGACGCATCCCATCGGGAGCGTGCTTCCCGTCGTGAGCCGGCTGCTGCTCGACGAGGCCGACGAGTCGGGGTTCATCGTGGCGGTGGGCGACGCGGCCGGGCGCCTGCTGTGGGTGGACGGCGATCGCGCGCTCCGCGGCCGCGCCGAGGAGATGGGCTTCCGCGCGGGCATGGACTGGTCGGAGCGCGCCGTCGGCACCAGCGCTCCCGGCAGCGCACTCGCCCTGGACCACGCCCTGCAGGTGCTCGGAGCCGAGCACTTCGCGCGGGCCGTGCATCCGTGGAGCTGCACGGCGGCCCCGGTGCACGACCCCGCGAGCGGTGCGATCATCGGCGTGATCGACGTGACGGGCGGCGACGGCGCCGCAGCGCCGCACCTCATGCCGCTCATGGAGGCGACGCTCGCCGCGGTGGAGGCCGAGTTGCAGCTCGCCGCGCTCAGGCAGCGCATCGAGCGGGATCGGGGCGCGCGGGCGCGCGCGGCGGGCGCGGTCCGCGCGGCTGACGCGGCTGCAGGCGCCGGCAGCCGACGGCCCGCGCCGAGACCCGCGGTGCCGCGGCTCGTCGTGCTGGGGCGCGATCCCGCCGTGCTCGAACACGGGGGAGTCGCCGAGCCGGTGGGCCGCAGGCACGCCGAGATCCTGATGGCGCTCGCGGCGTCGCCGCACGGTCTCTCGGCGGGCGCGCTCGCCGAGGCCGTCTACGGCGCGCGCGGGTCGGAGCGGACGCTGCGCCCGGAGATGGTGCGTCTGCGGCGCTGGCTCGACGAGCGCGGCGTCGCCCTCGAGCTGCTGTCGCGGCCCTATCGCATCGCCCCGGGCCTCAGAATCGACGCGCACGAGACGCTCGAGGCGGTCGAGCGGGGCGCGCATCGACTCGCGCTCGCCGCGTACGAGGGGCCGGTGCTCCCGGATTCTCGCGCGCCGATCGTCGAGCAGTTGCGCGCCACGGTCGATGCCACGCTGCGGGAGGCGATGCTCCAGGCGGCGGGCCCCGATCCGCTCTTCGCGTACGCGCAGAACTGGGCGAGCGACGACGTCGAGGTCTGGGAGACGCTGCTGCAGGTGCTCCCGCCGCTGTCGCCGAAGCGCGCCAGGGTCGTGGCGCGACTGGAGCAGCTCTCCGACACCTGATCGCGGCGCCCGGTCGCGGTGCGCGGTCGCGGCGTCCGGTCGCGGCGCCCGAAGCCGCCGCCGCGCGGCATCCTGCTCCGGGCCCCGCAACGTTCGCGCAACGGCCGTGCAACCTCGGCGCAACCTGCGCCGTCGTAGCGTCTGAGCATCCGCGCTGCAGCAGCAGGGCGGTTCGGACGAAGATGTCGGAGGAGATGCACATGACCGTCTACGCAGCACCCGGTGGCCCAGATGCGCTGATGAGTTTCCAGTCGCGCTACGAGCACTACATCGGCGGCCGTTGGGTCGCCCCGGTGCGGGGCCAGTACTTCGAGAACGTCACACCCGTCACGGGCGAGACCTTCTGCGAGGTGGCGCGCGGCACCGCGGAGGACATCGAGGCGGCGCTCGACGCGGCGCACGCTGCAGCGCCGGCCTGGGGGCGCACCAGCCCGGCGGAGCGCGCAGTGATCCTGAATCGCATCGCGGATCGCATCGAGGAGCACCTCGAGGCGATCGCCGTGGCCGAGACGTGGGACAACGGGAAGGCCGTGCGCGAGACGCTGAACGCGGACATCCCGCTCGCCATCGATCACTTCCGCTACTTCGCGGGAGCGATCCGCGCACAGGAGGGCGGTCTCTCCCAGATCGACGAAGACCTGGTCGCCTACCACTTCCACGAGCCGCTGGGGGTCGTCGGCCAGATCATCCCCTGGAACTTCCCGATCCTGATGGCGACCTGGAAGCTGGCGCCCGCGCTCGCAGCGGGCAACGCGGTCGTGCTGAAGCCCGCGGAGCAGACGCCCGCGTCGATCCTCTTCCTCTTCGAACTCATCGGCGACCTGCTCCCGCCCGGGGTCGTCAACATCGTCAACGGCTTCGGCGCCGAGGCCGGCAAGCCGCTCGCCTCGAACCCCCGTATCCGCAAGATCGCCTTCACGGGCGAGACGACGACGGGCCGGCTGATCATGCAGTACGCCTCGGAGAACATCATCCCGGTGACGCTGGAGCTCGGCGGCAAGAGCCCCAACATCTTCTTCGAGGACGTGATGCGCGCCGACGACGGCTACTGGGACAAGGCGCAGGAGGGCTTCGCGATGTTCGCGCTCAACCAGGGCGAGGTGTGCACCTGCCCGTCGCGCGCCCTGATCCAGGAGTCGATCGCGACCGACTTCCTCGACGCCGTGGTCGAGCGCACCGAGCGCATCACCCGGGGCAATCCGCTCGACACCGACACGATGGTCGGCGCGCAGGCCTCGAACGACCAGTTCGAGAAGATCAAGTCGTACCTCGACATCGGCCGCCAGGAGGGCGCCGAGGTGCTCACGGGCGGCGAGGTCGCCGATCTCGGCGGCGAGTTCGCCGGGGGCTTCTACATCCAGCCCACCATCTTCCGGGGCGACAACTCGATGCGCATCTTCCAGGAGGAGATCTTCGGGCCCGTCGTGTCGGCGACGACGTTCTCCGACTTCGATGACGCCATCCGCGTCGCCAACGACACGCTGTACGGCCTCGGCGCCGGGGTGTGGAGCCGCGACGGATCGACGGCGTACCGTGCGGGGCGGGCGATCGAGGCGGGCCGGGTGTGGGTGAACAACTACCACGCCTATCCGGCGCACGCCGCGTTCGGCGGGTACAAGTCGAGCGGCATCGGGCGCGAGAACCACCTCATGATGCTCGATCACTACCAGCAGACGAAGAACCTGCTGGTGAGCTACCGCGAGAGCGCCGACGGATTCTTCTGAACCGGTCGGTCGCGGCAGGAGCAGGGGCAGGAGCAGCAGGAGCAGGAGGAGCAGGATCATGAGCGATGCGCAGGCCGGCGGCACGCGGGCGGCGAGGCCCGAGGTCGCGGGCGAGACCGAGAGCCGCCTCGCGTTCACGCCCGAGGCGCTCGAACTCATCGAGCGCCTCTGGGCCCTCCACGGTCCCCTCATGTTCCACCAGTCGGGGGGCTGCTGCGACGGCAGCTCCCCGATGTGCTACCCCCTCGGCGAGTTCCGCACCGGCGGTCAGGATGTGCTCCTCGGCACGCTCGAACTGCCGCCTCCCGCTGCGCAGGCCGCCGCCCCGGAGGGGACCGGTGCGCCGCGGGAGATCGGCTTCTGGATGTCCCGCGAGCAGTTCGGCGTCTGGGCGCACACGCACCTCACGGTGGACGCGGTGGACGGGCGGGGCAGCGGCTTCTCGCTCGAAGCGCCGGAGGGGCGGCGCTTCCTGATCCGCTCCCGGCTGCTCTGAGCGCTCCGCTCGGAGGGAGCCCGGCGCGCGACCTGCGACAATGGTCGGGTGGATCCCAACAAGCTCAACCATGATCGCGCTCCCGAGAGCACGCCGCTGCGCAAGACCCGGCCCCGTTCGGCCGACGCGGCGGCCCGCCCGCAGGTGCGCCCGAAGGCCGAGGGCTGGAAGCAGATCGCCGATCCCGACGGGCGGCCGACGCTGCAGTTCGCCTCCCCGCGTGTGAAGCAGCCGGCGACCCACCTCGCCGACCTCGCCCTGGCCGAGCGCGAGGCGAAGGTCGTCGAGCTGGGGCTCCCGAAGTTCCGCGCCAAGCAGCTGTCGAAGCACTACTTCGAGCACCGCACCACGGATCCCGAGCAGATGACGGACCTCCCGAAGGATCGCCGCGACGAGCTCGCGGCCGCATTCTTCCCGCCCCTCCTCACCGAGGTGAAGCGCCTCGTCACCGACGACGGCGACACGATCAAGTTCCTGTGGCGCCTCTTCGACGGAGCCCTCGTCGAATCGGTGCTCATGCGCTACCCCGGCCGCATCACGCTCTGCGTGTCGAGCCAGTGCGGCTGCGGCATGAACTGCCCGTTCTGCGCAACGGGGCAGGCCGGGCTGACGCGCAACATGTCGACCGCCGAGATCCTCGACCAGATCGTGCAGGCGAACCGCGTGATCGCCGAGGGCGGCCTGGGCGGCACCCGACGAGTGGGCAACGGCGCCGAGCCGGAGCGCGTGAACAACATCGTCTTCATGGGCATGGGCGAGCCGCTCGCGAACTACAAGCGCGTGATGAACGCGGTGCACCGCATGATCGCCCCGTCGCCGGAGGGCCTCGGCATGTCGGCGCGCGGCATCACCGTCTCCACGGTGGGGCTCGCCCCCGCGATCCGCAAGCTCGCGGACGAGAACATTCCGATCACCTTCGCGCTGTCGCTGCACGCCCCTGACGACCAGCTGCGCGACGAGCTGATCCCCGTCAACAGCCGCTGGAAGGTCGACGAGGTGCTCGACGCGGCGTACCACTACTACGAGACGACGGGGCGGCGCGTCTCGATCGAGTACGCGCTCATCAAGGACATGAACGATCACGGATGGCGCGCCGACCTGCTCGCCGACAAACTCAATGCCCGCGGGCGGGGCTGGGTGCACGTGAACCCGATCCCGCTCAACCCGACGCCCGGGTCGATCTGGACGTCGTCGACGCGCGAGGTGACGCGCGAGTTCGTGGATCGCATCAACGCCGCCGGGATTCCGACCACGCTGCGCGACACCCGCGGCAAGGAGATCGACGGCGCCTGCGGTCAGCTCGTCGCGACGGAGCAGGACGTGGCCGAGGCTGAGGCGTTCGCCTCAGCCGGCTGACGCACCGAGCGCACTCTGGAGCCGCGCGACGTCGTCGGGCGTGTTCCAGAGGTGGAACGCGACGCGCGCATTGCCGGCACGGCCCGACGCGGTGATGCCCGCTTCGGTCATGGCGGCGAGATCGGAGCCGTCGCGGTCGGGCCAGGTGACGATCGCGGAGTCTCCCGGTGCGAGCCCGAGGACGCTGCGCGCCGAGTTCGCGAGCCCCGCCGCGTGGTCGTGCACGACTCGGAGGTCGATGCGGGAGATGGTTTCGAGTGCGGCGACCGTGCCCGCCACCACGGGCCAGGCGGGGGAGAGGTCGAATCGGCCGGCGCCCGCTGCGAGGGGGGTGCGCCCGGCGTAGCACGAGCTCCAGGGGTCGTCGGCCGAGTACCAGCCGGCGGCGAGCGGGGTGAGCGCGTCGTCGAGGCCGTCGCGCACGGTCATGAACGCCGACCCCCGCGGCGCGCAGAGCCACTTGTAGGCGTGGCAGATCGTCACGTCGAACGACGAGGCGTCGACGGGGAGCCATCCCACGGCCTGGGTGAGGTCGACGCAGGTGAGCGCCCCCACCGATCGCGCCGCAGCGGCGATCGCCGCCGCGTCGGAGACCGCGCCGGTGGCGGACTGCACGTGCGACCACGCGACGAGCGACGTGCGTGCGTCGATCGCTGCGGCGAGGTGCTCGAGCTCCGCGTACCGCACGCGCACCCCGCGCGCCCGCAGCTGCTCGAATGGGTGGGTGAGCGAGGCGAAGTCGCCGACGACGCAGAGCACCTCTCCGTCATCGGGCACGGCGGTCGCGACCACCGAGGCGAGCTGCGACGCCTGCGAGCCGATGGCGACGCGATCGGTCGCAACGCCCACAAGGCGACCGTAGAGCGCCCGGCACGCCTCGAGCTGGGCGCCGATGCGCTTCGGATCGAGGGAGCCGGCGGACCATTCGTCGACGAAGGCCCGCAGCGCCGCGGTCGTGGCTTCGGCGGGGAGGCCGGCGGTGCAGGCCGAGAGGTAGCCCGGCACGCGCGGGTAGTGCTGCTGCAGCTCGGAGAGCGTCACGCGCTCGTGCTGCGGGTCGGTCGGGTGCTCGCTCATGCGGACAGGCTACGAGGTGCGGATGCATAATGAAACAGAATCATTCTTATGCTTTGCCTCGCGTGAGCTTATGCCTCGGTGTAGACTGCACGCATGACCACGACGCGCACCGCTGATCCCCTCGGTTCGATCGACTCGACCGAGCTCCGCATCCTGCACGCTCTCGCCACGACGGGGTCGCTGACGGCCGCCGCCGCCACGCTGGGGCTCAGCCAGCCCGCCGTGAGCCAGCGCATCAAGCGGGTCGAGGCGAGGCTGGCGGTACCGCTCATCGAGCGGAGCGGGCGGGGCATCAGGCTCACCACGGCCGGGCAGATCCTCGCCGACCACGGGCGAACCGTCGTCAGCGAGATCGACGCCGCTCTGGCGGCGATCGACGACCTCCGCGGCGAGCGAGCCGGCACGCTGCGGCTCGTCGGGTTCCCGAGCGCCAGCGCCACCCTCGTGCCGATGCTCATGCGACGACTGGCCGTGGAAGCGCCCGATGTGGCGCTGCAGTACCGCGAGGCCGAGCCGCCGGCGGCCACCGCCATGCTGCGCGACGGCGAAGTGGACTGCGCGCTGGTCTTCGACTACGAGGGTGCCGCCGAGCTTCCGGCCGGCAGCGCCTTCCTCCCGCTGTGGCGCGAGGAGGTGCACCTCGTCGCCTCCGACGAGCGGGCCGCCGGCGAGCAGTCGGCGAGGCTCGGAGACTTCTCCTCGGAGCACTGGATCGCGGGCTGCGAGAAGTGCCGCGGGCACCTGCTCGCCGCAGCGGGCGATGCGGGATTCGAGCCCGACATCATCCAGGAGACCGACAACGTGCCCGCGATGCTCGCGATGGCCGCGGCCGGCGGCGCCGTCGCACTCGTCCCCGGCCTTGCGCTCGCGGCGGCGCGGAGTCTTCCCGACGACGCCCGGGCGCTGCCGCTCGACCCGCCGCGCTACCGCACCATCGGGCTGGTGTCGATGGCCACGGCGAACGAGAGCCCGCAGGTGCGCCTGGCGAAGCGGCTCCTCGCCTCGGTCGACGGCTCCGCCTGGCGCCTCGAGACCGTCGATCAGGCAGCGTAGTCCGATGACGCGTTCGCAGGTCTCGCCGACGGAACCCGGTGCGGACGAGTCGACGGTCGGCGCTCAGCGCCGCTCCGTGGCGGTGCTCGCGCTCGCCACCGTGCTCGGCGGGCTCGGCGTCGGCGCCTCGCTGTCGGCCGGCGCGCTGCTCATCGCGGACGTGACCGGCAATCCCGCGCTCTCGGGGTTCGGGTCGACGATGAACGCGGTGGGCGCGGCCGTCGCGGGCATCCCGCTCGCGCGTCTCGCGGCCAGGAGGGGCCGGCGGATCGCCCTCGCCTCGGGCAACCTGCTCGCCGTGGGCGGTGCGGTCCTCGTGATCGTGGCCGCGCTCGCGGAGGCCCCCGTGCTCCTCTTCGCGGGCCTCGCCGTGCTCGGCGTCGCAGCCGCCGTGCAGCTGCAGGCGCGCTTCGCCGCGACGGATCTCGCGACACCGGCCCGGCGGGCCCGCGACCTCTCGCTCGTCGTGTGGTCGATCACCGTCGGAGCGGTGATCGGGCCGAACCTGATCGGCCCGGGAGAGGCCCTCGGCTCCGTGCTCGGTCTGCACGCGCTCTCCGGCATCTTCGTGTTCACGATCGTCGCGCAGCTCTGCGCGGGGCTCGTCGTGTGGTTCGGGCTGCGACCCGACCCGCTGCTCGAGGCGCGGAGGATCGCCGTGCGCCGAACACCCGCGAGCAGTGGCGACCACGCCGCCGCCGACGCTCCGGAGGCCCGCACCGCTCTCGGCTCGGCCTCCGCATCCGACGCCGTCCGCGCACCCGCGGCCGCCGGCCGCTCGCCGCAGTTCCTCGCGATCGCGCTCGTCGCTCTCGGCCACGCGGTCATGGTCGGCATCATGGCGATGACCCCGCTGCACCTCACGCACCACGGCGGCAGCATCGAACTCGTGGGCATCACGATCAGCATTCACATCGCGGGCATGTACGCGCTCTCGCCGCTCGCCGGCATTGCGGCCGGCCGGTTCGGCGCGATCCCCGTCGTCATCGCCGGCTTCGTCGTTCTTGGCGCCTCCGCGCTCGGCACCGCGCTCGGCGGCGCGTCCGTTCCCGTCGTGCAGACGTCGCTCGTGCTGCTCGGGCTCGGGTGGTGCATGGTCACCGTCGCCGGCGCGGCGCTCGTCACCGCGCTGACCCCGGAGGCCGATCGCCCGGCGCGCCAGGGCCAGGCCGACACCACCATGAACGCCGCGGGGGCGCTGTTCGGCGCCGCCTCCGGGGTGCTCTTCGCCGCCGGTGGATTCCCCGTGCTGTCGAGCGTCGCGGGCGTGCTGGTGATCGTCGGGATCGCCGTGAGCGTTCGACTCGGGGCGATCGCTCGACGCTAGAATGACGGTGATGTCACACACCGAGAGCCCCCAGTTTTCCACCGCGACCGGCGCCGATGTGCGCGTGCGCTTCTGCCCGTCGCCGACCGGCACGCCGCACGTCGGCATGGTGCGCACCGCCCTCTTCAACTGGGCGTACGCCCGGCATACGGGCGGCACGTTCGTCTTCCGCATCGAGGACACCGATGCGGCCCGCGACAGCGAGGAGAGCTACGGGCAGATCATCGATTCCCTCCGCTGGCTCGGGCTCGACTGGGACGAGGGTATCGACGCGGGCGGGCCCCACGGCCCCTACCGGCAGTCCGAGCGCGGTGAGATCTACCAGGGCGTCATCGAGCAGCTCGTCGCGGGCGGCTATCTGTACGAGAGCTTCTCGACGGCGGAGGAGATCGACGCCCGCAACATCGCAGCCGGCCGCCCGAAGCAGCTGGGGTACGACAACTTCGACCGCGACCTCACGGAGGAGCAGCGGGCCGCCTTCCGGGCCGAGGGCCGCGAGCCGGCGCTGCGCTTCCGCGTGCCCGATACCGACCTGTCGTTCACGGACCTCGTGCGGGGCGACATCACCTTCCCGGCGGGCTCGACGATCGACTTCGTCGTCGTGCGCCCCAACGGTGCGCCGCTCTACACGCTGGTGAACCCGGTCGACGACGCGCTGATGGGGATCACGCACGTGCTGCGCGGAGAAGACCTGCTCTCGTCGACGCCGCGCCAGATCGCGCTCTACCACGCGCTCGTCGAGCTCGGCATCGCGCAGGCGATCCCGCAGTTCGGGCATCTGCCCTACGTGCTGGGCGAGGGCAACAAGAAGCTCTCGAAGCGCGATCCCGAGTCGAACCTGCTGCACCACCGTTCTCGGGGCTTCATCCCCGAGGGCCTGCTCAACTACCTCTCGCTGCTCGGGTGGTCGCTCGCACCGGATCGCGATGTGTTCACGAGCGCAGAGATGGTGGCCGCGTTCGACGTCGCCGACGTCAACCCGAACCCCGCGCGGTTCGACCAGAAGAAGGCCGACGCGATCAACGCAGACCACATCCGCCTGCTCTCGGAGGAGGACTTCGGGCAGCGGATTCTGCCGTACCTCATCGCGGGCGGCGCGCTGCAGATCGAGCCGACGGAGGAGCAGCTCGCGACGATCGCGAAGGCGGTGCCCCTCGTGCAGAGCCGCGTCACGGTGCTCTCTGAGGTGGTCGGGATGCTCGGCTTCCTGTTCACCACCGCTGAGCAGCTCCAGTACGCGGACGATGCGCTCGCCTCGCTGAAGGACGACGCTCCGCAGGTGCTCGCCGCGGGCATCGCCGCGCTCGAGGCCGTGCCCGCGGAGGCGTGGCAGACGGCCCGCATCCAGGAAGCGCTGCAGACCGCGCTCATCGACGGGCTCGGTCTCAAGCCGCGCGTCGCATTCGGTGCGCTCCGGGTCGCCGCCTCCGGGCGTCGGGTCTCGCCGCCGCTCTTCGAATCGTTCGAACTGCTCGGCCGCGAGGAGTCCCTCGCCCGGCTGCGCCGGTTGGAACAGCACCTCATCGGCTGACCGCGAGAAGAGGGCGAACGCACATGTCGCGCAGCGAGGCACCGATCGGTGTCGCGATCATCGGCGGGGGGCCGGCCGGGCTCTCGGCGGGCCTCCAACTCGTGCGCGCCAATCGGCGCATCGCGATCCTCGACAGCAATCGGCCCCGGCACTCGGCCACCCTGCAGTCGCACGGGTTCCTCACCCGCGACGGCGTGTCCCCGCTCGAGCTGCGTCGGCTCGGACGTGAGGAGTTCGAGCGCTACCCGACCGCCATCTACGCGCAGTCGATCACTCGCGAGGTGATCCCGCTCCGCCCCGATGCCGCGCGAGCGGCCGGCTTCCCGGACGGCATCGGTTTCATCGTGCGCGGGGCCGGCATCCGCGGCGCCGCCGATGCGGAATTCACGGCGCGGCGCGTGCTGATCGCGGCGGGCCTCACGGAGGAGCTCCCCGCCCTCCCGATGATCCGCGCGTACTACGGCACGGCCTTGCACAGCTGTGTGGAGTGCGACGGGTTCGAGAAGACCGACAAGCCGCTCGCGCTGATCGGCGAGACGAGCGACGTCTTCTCGCGAGCGCTGCTCATCAGCCGCTTCAGCTCCGATCTCATCGTATTCACGAACGGCGCCGACACGGTGCGGCCGGAGCAGCAGGCGCAGCTCGAACGCATCGGAATCCGCGTCGAGCGGCGGCCGATCGACGACATCGTGGGGGAGCGCGCCGAGATGACCGGGGTGCGCCTCGCCGACGGCGAGGTCATCGCCCGGGTCGGCGGGTTCGTCCGACCGCGCTGGCACGCGCCGGTCGAGTTCCTCGGAGACCTGCCCATCGCACGAGACGGCTGGGGCCTCCTCGAGGTGGACGACCGGGGCGAGACCTCGATCCGCGGCGTGTACGGCGTGGGCGACATCGTGCCCCCGGGCCCGCAGCAGCTGGTGATCGCGGCCGGCAACGGCGCCCGCGTCGCCGCGAAGCTCAATCTCGACATGATCCGCGGCGCGCTCGGCGTGGGGCTCGTGGACGAGTAGCCCGCGCTACGACCGGTCGCCCGCCGGCGCGATCGCGCTCTGCGCAGCCTCGCGCGCGAACTCGGCGCCGTACTGGCGGCCGAGCACCTCTTCGCGCAGTTCCGCGAAGGTGCCGTCGACGATGCTCGCCCTGATGCGGTCGACCAGGCGCACGATGTAGCGCTCGTTGTGGATCGTCGCGAGCGTCGAGGCGAGCATCTCCTTCGCCTTGAAGAGGTGGTGCAGGTAGGCGGCGGTGTAGTTCTCGCACGTGAAGCAGTCGCACTCGGCGTCGAGGGGCTCGAAGCGGCGGCGCTGGGTGGCCGCCTTCGCATTGATGCGCCCGGTCGGCGAGTACATCGAGCCGCCGCGGGCCTGCCGCGACGGCGCCACGCAGTCGAACGTGTCGGCGCCGGCGGCGATCGCCGCGAACAGGTCGTCGGGCTCCGAGATGCCGAGCAGATGTCGCGGCTTGGCGTCGGGGAGCTCGTCGGAGACCCAGCCGACGATCGTGCCGAGGTCGCGCTTCTCGAGGGCGCCGCCGATGCCGAAGCCGTCGAACTCCTGCCCCGTCGCCTCGGCGCCGCGCAGTCCCGCGAGCCCGGCGGCGGCGCTGCGCCGCAGGTCTTCGTACTGCGCGCCCTGGACGACGCCGAACAGCGCCTGGTACGGCCGGTGCGTTCGCGCTGCGGTCTGGCGCGCATGCTCGTCGAGGCACCGCACCGCCCAGCGCTCCGTGCGGGCGACCGAATCCTCCTGGTACTCGCGGGTGTTGAGCAGCGTCGTGCACTCGTCGAAGGCGAACACGATGTCGGCGCCCAGCTCGTGCTGGATGCGCATGGAGACCTCGGGGGTGAACCGGTGCTTGTCGCCGTTCAGGAACGACTTGAACGTGACGCCGTCCTCATCGACGTGGGCGAGCCGCTCCTTGGTCTTCGCGATGACCTCCGATCCGGAGTGCGCGGACTCGGCCATCGAGATGACCTTCTTGAAGCCGACGCCGAGCGACATGACCTGGAAGCCGCCGGAGTCGGTGAACGTCGGGCCGTCCCAGTTCATGAACGCGCCGAGACCGCCTGCCTCGTCGATGAGATCGCTGCCCGGCTGCAGGAACAGGTGGTAGGCGTTCGCGAGTACCGCCTGCCCGCCGAGCTCGCGCACCGTCGCCGGCAGCAGCGACTTCACCGTCGCCTTCGTGCCCACCGGGATGAAGGCGGGAGTCTGGATGTCTCCGTGGGGCGTGCTGATGGTGCCCGTGCGACCGAGTGGCTCGCCGTTCGAGCCGGTGAAGCCCCCGGAGGAGAGTCGGTGCTCGACCTGGAAGCCGAAGTCGGCGGGGGAGGGCGGGGTGGACGGCGCAGCGGGATCATTCACCCGTCCATCTAAGCACTTGCCGCGGCGCGCCCGGGGTGCGTGCGCGTGCTGCGGTTCTGGCCGGGTTTCGGTGGGTGCGGGCAGGTTCGTGTACGGGGCGGGGGTGGGGTGTCCGGTGGGTGTCTGTCACGTGAATCGGCGGATTCGTGCGGGGACACGCCCGGGATGCGTGCTGGTGTTGCCGGGTGGGGCTCGGTGGCCGTAATGTATTCCCTTGTCAGCGCGACGCAGCCGGACTGAAACGGTCCGGCTCATTTACATGCGCTTCTCACCACGAACTAGTGGTAAGTTGGACAGGTTGCTGTTCGGAGCTCTCTTGGTTGGGGGTGACGGGTGGTGTCTGGTCTTTGAGAACTCAATAGTGTGCACTTAAATTGTCATATGCCAATTTGATGTAAAATCCCCGGCACTCGCACGTTGGTGCGGGTGCGGGAGATTCCTTTTTTGGATAACAAGAATCGTCAGTTTTGATGGTTCTGTTGCCAGATTGAACTCGCTTCCCGGTGGCTCGTTTTTCCCGAGCGCGGGGGGCAATCGTTTTTTACGGAGAGTTTGATCCTGGCTCAGGACGAACGCTGGCGGCGTGCTTAACACATGCAAGTCGAACGCTGAAGCTCCCAGCTTGCTGGGGGTGGATGAGTGGCGAACGGGTGAGTAACACGTGAGTAACCTGCCCCGAACTCTGGGATAAGCGCTGGAAACGGCGTCTAATACTGGATATGTCCTATCACCGCATGGTGTGTAGGTGGAAAGAATTTCGGTTCGGGATGGACTCGCGGCCTATCAGCTAGATGGTGAGGTAATGGCTCACCATGGCGACGACGGGTAGCCGGCCTGAGAGGGTGACCGGCCACACTGGGACTGAGACACGGCCCAGACTCCTACGGGAGGCAGCAGTGGGGAATATTGCACAATGGGCGCAAGCCTGATGCAGCAACGCCGCGTGAGGGATGACGGCCTTCGGGTTGTAAACCTCTTTTAGTAGGGAAGAAGCGAAAGTGACGGTACCTGCAGAAAAAGCACCGGCTAACTACGTGCCAGCAGCCGCGGTAATACGTAGGGTGCAAGCGTTGTCCGGAATTATTGGGCGTAAAGAGCTCGTAGGCGGCTTGTCGCGTCTGCTGTGAAAACCAGAGGCTCAACCTCTGGCCTGCAGTGGGTACGGGCAAGCTAGAGTGCGGTAGGGGAGATTGGAATTCCTGGTGTAGCGGTGGAATGCGCAGATATCAGGAGGAACACCGATGGCGAAGGCAGATCTCTGGGCCGTAACTGACGCTGAGGAGCGAAAGCATGGGGAGCGAACAGGATTAGATACCCTGGTAGTCCATGCCGTAAACGTTGGGAACTAGATGTAGGGCCTGTTCCACGGGTTCTGTGTCGTAGCTAACGCATTAAGTTCCCCGCCTGGGGAGTACGGCCGCAAGGCTAAAACTCAAAGGAATTGACGGGGGCCCGCACAAGCGGCGGAGCATGCGGATTAATTCGATGCAACGCGAAGAACCTTACCAAGGCTTGACATATACGAGAACACTGTAGAGATACAGGACTCTTTGGACACTCGTAAACAGGTGGTGCATGGTTGTCGTCAGCTCGTGTCGTGAGATGTTCGGTTAAGTCCGGCAACGAGCGCAACCCTCGTCCTATGTTGCCAGCACGTTATGGTGGGAACTCATGGGATACTGCCGTGGTCAACACGGAGGAAGGTGGGGATGACGTCAAATCATCATGCCCCTTATGTCTTGGGCTTCACGCATGCTACAATGGCCGATACAAAGGGTTGCGATACCGTGAGGTGGAGCGAATCCCAAAAAGTCGGTCTCAGTTCGGATTGGGGTCTGCAACTCGACCCCATGAAGTCGGAGTCGCTAGTAATCGCAGATCAGCAACGCTGCGGTGAATACGTTCCCGGGCCTTGTACACACCGCCCGTCAAGTCATGAAAGTCGGTAACACCCGAAGCCGGTGGCCTAACCCTTGTGGAGGGAGCTGTCGAAGGTGGGACTGGTGATTAGGACTAAGTCGTAACAAGGTAGCCGTACCGGAAGGTGCGGCTGGATCACCTCCTTTCTAAGGAGCACTCGGCACTATGTGCCGCAGATTGGCTCGTTCACAGGCGAATGTTCTGTGCGAGTCGCTCATGGGTGGAACATATGACAAGAGTGCGGTTTGGGTGTTTTGCTGGAGTACGCCGTTTCCGTGAGGGGATGGTTGGAACAGGTGGAATGTTCGGGCTGTGCTTGTGGGTGCATACTATTGGGTCCTGGGAGACCAGCCGGCTGAGCCTTTGGGTTTGGTGGACTGGTTCCTGACCCGCTGTCGGAGGACGTGTTGTCTTCGGGGGTGGGATCGACCGTACGTTGAGAACTACACAGTGGACGCGAGCATCTTGCAGTGTCAGATCATGGATACCGGATCACTCTTTTGGGGTGTGGGGGTGTGTGTGGTGTGGTGCTGCTGATACTAATAATTTCATTGGTCGCACATGCCGTCCCGTTTGCGGGGGGGTGTGTGTGTTTCAAACATATGTATGTGATTTCAAGTTTCTAAGAGCAAACGGTGGATGCCTTGGCATCTGGAGCCGAAGAAGGACGTAGTAATCTGCGATAAGCCTCGGGGAGCCGATAAACGGGCTGTGATTCGAGGATTTCCGAATGGGGAAACCCCGCCAGGGCGCGTGCGTACCTGGTGACTCCCGCCTGAATATATAGGGCGGGTAGAGGGAACGTGGGGAAGTGAAACATCTCAGTACCCACAGGAAGAGAAAACAATAGTGATTCCGGGAGTAGTGGCGAGCGAAACCGGATCAGGCTAAACCGGTCATGTGTGATACCGAGCAGGGGTTGCATGGTCGGGGTTGTGGGACGTGCCGTGAAGGGCTGCTTTCCTTCGAGCGTGAGAGTGAAGCTATAGGAGAACGCCTTGGAATGGGCGACCGGAGTGGGTGAGAGTCCCGTATCCGAAATGGTTTTACCGCGTGGTGTGTATCCCAAGTAGCACGGGGCCCGAGAAATCCCGTGTGAATCTGTCAGGACCACCTGATAAGCCTAAATACTTCCAGATGACCGATAGCGGACTAGTACCGTGAGGGAAAGGTGAAAAGTACCCCGGGAGGGGAGTGAAATAGTACCTGAAACCGTTTGCTTACAATCCGTCGGAGCAGGCTTTGTATCTGTGACGGCGTGCCTTTTGAAGAATGAGCCTGCGAGTTAGCGATATGTGGCGAGGTTAACCCGTGTGGGGTAGCCGTAGCGAAAGCGAGTCTGAATAGGGCGGTTCAGTCGCATGTCCTAGACCCGAAGCGAAGTGATCTATCCATGGCCAGGTTGAAGCGACGGTAAGACGTCGTGGAGGACCGAACCCACTTAGGTTGAAAACTGAGGGGATGAGCTGTGGATAGGGGTGAAAGGCCAATCAAACTTCGTGATAGCTGGTTCTCTCCGAAATGCATTTAGGTGCAGCGTTGCGTGTTTCTTGCCGGAGGTAGAGCTACTGGATGGCCGATGGGCCCTACAAGGTTACTGACGTCAGCTAAACTCCGAATGCCGGTAAGTGAGAGCGCAGCAGTGAGACTGTGGGGGATAAGCTTCATAGTCGAGAGGGAAACAACCCAGATCACCAACTAAGGTCCCAAAGCGCGTGCTAAGTGGAAAAGGATGTGGAGTTGCTGTGACAACCAGGAGGTTGGCTTAGAAGCAGCCACCCTTGAAAGAGTGCGTAATAGCTCACTGGTCAAGTGATTCCGCGCCGACAATGTAACGGGGCTCAAGCACGCCACCGAAGTTGTGGCATTCATATAACAGGTAGGCCTTCGTGGTCCAGCCGTATGGATGGGTAGGAGAGCGTCGTGTGGCGAGTGAAGCGGCGGTGTGAACCAGTCGTGGATGCTACACGAGTGAGAATGCAGGCATGAGTAGCGAAAGACGGGTGAGAAACCCGTCCTCCGGAAGACCAAGGGTTCCAGGGTCAAGCTAATCTTCCCTGGGTAAGTCGGGACCTAAGGCGAGGCCGACAGGCGTAGTCGATGGACAACGGGTTGATATTCCCGTACCGGCGGTAAACCGTCAAAGACCTAACCAGTAGTGCTCAGCTATCCAAAGCCTGTTACGGATCCTTCGGGTGATGTGCGGGTGGCGGTTGCGAACCCGAACTGGGGTGGTGAGCGTGAGGTGTGACGCAGGAAGGTAGCCTGTGCCGGGCGATGGTTGTCCCGGTGTAAATGTGTAGCCCGTCGATTATGAATAGTTTTCGGCTTTGGGTGAGACATGATGCGGACCCGTTAGGGGAAGCAGGTGATCCTATGCTGCCAAGAAAAGCATCGACGTGAGGTTTGCTGTTGCCCGTACCCCAAACCGACTCAGGTGGTCAGGTAGAGAATACTCAGGAGATCGAGATAATCATGGTGAAGGAACTCGGCAAAATGCCCCCGTAACTTCGGGAGAAGGGGGGCCATCCACTTATACGGATTTACTCCGGAAAGGGTGTGGTGGCCGCAGAGACCAGTGGGAAGCGACTGTTTACTAAAAACACAGGTCCGTGCTAACACGCAAGTGGATGTATACGGACTGACGCCTGCCCGGTGCTGGAAGGTTAAGAGGAGAGGTTAGACTTTCGGGTCGAAGCTTTGAATTTAAGCCCCAGTAAACGGCGGTGGTAACTATAACCATCCTAAGGTAGCGAAATTCCTTGTCGGGTAAGTTCCGACCTGCACGAATGGCGTAACGACTTCCCAGCTGTCTCCACCGTGAACTCGGCGAAATTGCAGTACGAGTAAAGATGCTCGTTACGCGCAGAAGGACGGAAAGACCCCGTGACCTTTACTACAGCTTGGTATTGGTGTTCGGTGTGGCTTGTGTAGGATAGGTGGGAGACTGTGAAGCTCAGACGCTAGTTTGGGTGGAGTCGTTGTTGAAATACCACTCTGGTCATATTGGATATCTAACTACGGACCCTGATCGGGTTCTGGGACAGTGCCTGGTGGGTAGTTTAACTGGGGCGGTTGCCTCCCAAAAAGTAACGGAGGCGCCCAAAGGTTCCCTCAACCTGGTTGGCAATCAGGTGGCGAGTGTAAGTGCACAAGGGAGCTTGACTGTGAGACTGACAGGTCGAGCAGGGACGAAAGTCGGGACTAGTGATCCGGCAGTGGCTTGTGGAAGCGCTGTCGCTCAACGGATAAAAGGTACCTCGGGGATAACAGGCTGATCTTGCCCAAGAGTCCATATCGACGGCATGGTTTGGCACCTCGATGTCGGCTCGTCGCATCCTGGGGCTGGAGTTGGTCCCAAGGGTTGGGCTGTTCGCCCATTAAAGCGGTACGCGAGCTGGGTTTAGAACGTCGTGAGACAGTTCGGTCCCTATCCTCTGCGCGCGTTGGAGATTTGAGAGGATCTGACCCTAGTACGAGAGGACCGGGTTGGACGGACCTCTGGTGTGCCAGTTGTTCTGCCAAGGGCATGGCTGGTTGGCTACGTTCGGGATGGATAACCGCTGAAAGCATCTAAGCGGGAAGCCGGCCTCGAGATGAGATCTCCGTACACCTTGTGTGTGTGAGGCTCCCAGTAGATTACTGGGTTGATAGGCCAGATGTGGAAGCGCAGTAATGTGTGGAGCTGACTGGTACTAATAAGCCGATGACTTGATTTCTTCCCACCCTTTTGTGGTGGGGCATGATGTGTGTTTGTAACGATTGTTTCGCGTCCACTTTGTGGTTCTAGACGTACGGCCACGCAGCCACCCTTGGGGTGGGTGTGGTCATATGTGAATAGAGTTACGGCGGCTATAGCGTCAGGGAAACGCCCGGTCACATTCCGAACCCGGAAGCTAAGACTGACTGCGCCGATGGTACTGCAAGGGGGACCTTGTGGGAGAGTAGGACACCGCCGGACACCTTTTCTGAGGCTCGTGCTGGGGTGGTCACCATGATGGTGATCGCTCGGGCACGGGCCTCAATTTTTTTGTGCGTGCGGGTATCCCCGCACTTGTTGTGACTGATCGTCGGTGGACTCATCGTCCGCATTCGGGGCAGGGTGGTCGAGTGGAGATTCCAGCGCATCGCAAAGCTTTCGGTACCCGTCTTCGCGAGTTGCGCGTCGCTCGCGGGTGGAGCTCGCAAGAGGCCTTCGCGTTGCATGCCGGTCTGGATCGCACGTATGTGAGCGGGATCGAGAGCGGCCGCCGCAATCCCACTCTGGACGTGCTCGCGCGGATCGCGGGCGCGCTCGAGGTGCCGTTATCGGATCTGTTCTCGCTGGTCACGCTCGAGATGGGTGCCCAGGCGTTATCGAGCTCCGATCGGCGCCGCGGGTAGCACCCGTTTCTCACCACGCGCCCTCGAACACGCGCCCCTGCGGGATGGCCCGCACGAGGCGGGCGTAGGATGCCCGGAACGCGAGCGACTGGGCGGGGCCGAGATCGAGCTCGATCAGTGACGGGTGCGGAGCTCGTGTGCCGGGCATTCTTGTGAGGTGCTGCGCTTTGTCGTTCTCGGGCGCCCAGATCGTGACGTGGGCGCGCGCACGGGTTCCCGGGATCGCGAGCTCGGCGAACTCCCGCCCCGCAGCGAAGATGACGGGGTGTGTGAGCCACGCCCAGAGCTCGGGGTCGTCGCCGTAGACCACGGTCGACCCGGCGGGGTCGATCTCGTCGAACAGGGCGATCACGAACGGGTGGTGTGGGGGGACGATGCTGCGTGCCATGCACTACTCCTGTTCCTCTCCGCGTCGCGTTGCCCCCGCAATTCCCGTCGACCGACCGACAGGCCTGTGACGCATGGTCTACAGCAACCATTCTGCCGCACGCCACCGACACCCGCAGAACAGACCGCTCCCTCGCCCGATCATTCCGGGTTTGATCGCGTGACCTGGGCTTCGTCGGGCGCCTCGGCGAATGCGCACCCGGTTTTCCAGTAGACTGGGTGCACACGCCAAACGACGACCGAATCGGAAGTGGGCCGCCTATGGGAGCGATGATGAGTATTCTGCTCATCCTCGCTGCGGTCTCTACCGTCACCCATCCACTCGCTCGGTCGGTCGGTCGGAGGGTCTTCGTCATGGCGTCGGCGCTTCTCGCCGCCATCACCGCGGTGCTCGCGGTGCTCGCCGTGCAGGTGTACGCCGGCGAGCCCGTCGTCGAGGCCTTCGCGTGGGTGCCCGAGCTCGACCTCACGCTGACGTTCCGGCTCGACGAGATGTCGGCGCTCTTCGCGCTGCTCGTGACCGGTGCGGGCTCACTGGTGCTCCTGTACTGCGCGCGCTACTTCGACGTGCGGGAGCCGGGGCTCGAGCGCTTCGCCGCCGTGTTCATGGGATTCGCGACCTCGATGCTCGGGCTCGTGCTCGCAGACGACGTCTACATGCTCTTCGTCTTCTGGGAGGGAACGACGATCTTCTCGTTCCTCCTCATCGGGCATCTGACACGATTGCGCACGTCCACGGCTGCCGCACTGCAGGCGCTCATCGTCACGACGCTCGGCGGACTCGCGATGCTCGTCGGCCTGGTGCTCCTCTCCCACCAGCGCGGCAGCTCGCTGCTCTCCGAGATCGTGGCGGCGCCGCCGGAGGGGGCCGTCGGCGTCACCGCCGTATTCCTCATCCTGGCAGGGGCACTGTCGAAGTCGGCGATCTTCCCCTTCCACTTCTGGCTGCCCGGGGCGATGGCGGCTCCGACCCCCGTGAGCGCGTACCTCCACGCCGCTGCGATGGTGAAGGCGGGAATCTACCTCATCGCTCGGATCACCCCGGCGTTCGGCGACGTCGTCGGCTACCGGGAGACGCTCGTGGCGCTCGGCGCCATCACGATGATCAACGGCGGCATTCGCGCGCTGCGGCAGTTCGACCTGAAGCTCATCGTGGCGCACGGCACGGTCAGCCAGCTCGGCCTGCTGGTCATGGTGTTTGGCGTCGGCGACCCCCGTGCGAGCTTCGCCGGATTCGCGCTGCTGTTCGCACACGCGCTCGCCAAGGCGCCCCTGTTCCTCTCCGTCGGCATCATCGACCACTCGACCAGCACCCGTGACCTGCGCAAGCTCAGCGGTCTCGGCCGCAGAATGCCGGTCCTCATGACGATCACCGTACTGGCCTCCGCCTCCATGGCGGGCTTCCCGCCGTTCTTCGGGTTCGTCGCGAAGGAGTCCGCGTTCGCGGAGCTGCTGGAAGTCGGCCATGAGCGACCGCTCGCACTCGCGGCGTTCGTGGTCGCCGTGGCCGGAAGCGTGCTGACCGTGGCGTACATGGGCCGTTTCCTCTGGGGCGCGTTCGCAGTGAAGCGCGGTGTCGAGACGTGCCGCGTGGACCACGCCCCCGGCTGGTCGATCCTCCTCGCGCCGGGAGCGTTCGCGCTCGCGACGCTCGCACTCGGCCTGTTCGCGCCGGCGGCCGACCGCGCGCTGCTTCCGTTGGTGGCGGGGGAGGCGGCCGGCGTGAAGATCGAGCATCTGGCGCTGTGGCACGGGATCACTCCAGCGCTCCTCGCGTCCATCGGGGTGCTGCTGAGCGGGTCGCTGCTCGCGTGGGTGTTGAGCCGCACCGCGCGACGCCTCTCGCCCCCGGCCGAGCGGTGGTCCGCCTCCCACGCCTACTGGGTGTCGACGCACTTCGTCGACTCCATCGCGATCAAGCTCACCTCGATCACGCAGCGCGGTTCGCTGCCGTTCTATCTCGCGGTGATCCTCATCGTGCTGGTCGCGGCCCTCGGTGGCACCATCCTCGTTACGGGCGAATGGCCGAGCGAGTACACGTTCGCGACGTCGCCCGTGCAGGTGCCCATCGCGATCGTCATGGTGATCGCGGCGCTCTTCTCGCTGCGCGCCCGCACGCGCTTCCAATCCGTCGTGCTCGTCGGGCTCACGGGCTACGGCATGGCCGCGATCTTCGCGATGCACGGCGCTCCCGACCTCGCGCTCACGCAGGCGCTGGTGGAGACGGTGACCCTGATCGCCTTCGTGCTCGTGATCCGTCGCCTGCCCCAGAGGATCGGGCACCGCGCTTCGCGCCCCAAGCGCTGGCTGCGGGCGGGTATCGGCCTCGGCGTCGGCCTCGTGTTCGGCATGCTGGCGGTGATCGCCCTCGGCTCCCGCATCGCAGAGCCCATCTCGCTGCAGCTGCCCGAACTCGCGTACGCGGGCGGGCACGGCAGCAACGTGGTCAACGTCATGCTCGTCGACATCCGCGGATGGGACACGATGGGCGAGCTCTCCGTCATCCTCGCGGCAGCGACCGGCGTCGCCTCCCTCGTCTTCCTCAGCACTCGGGTCGACAACCGTCCGAAGCTGAGCCGCCGCGACGCGCGCCGCGCCGCTCGGGAGCACCTGCAGCGCGTCGCGGACCCCAACGATCCCGCGCGGCGCATGACCTGGCTGCTGGCCGGTCGCCACCTCGACCCGGCGCGCCGATCCATCCTGCTCGAGGTGGTCGTCCGACTGATCTTCCACGGTCTCATCATTCTCTCGATCTATCTCCTGCTGACGGGGCACAACACCCCCGGCGGCGGATTCGCCGGGGGACTGGTGGCGGGCCTCGCCCTCGTCGCGCGGTATCTCGCCGGCGGTCGTCACGAGCTCGGCGCCACGGTGCCGCTCGACGCCGGGCGCATCCTCGGAATCGGGCTGGCGCTGTCGGTATCGATGGCGTTCATCCCGATGCTCTTCGGACAGGCGGCCCTCGCGTCGGCGTGGGTGGACCTCGACCTCGGCATCTTCGGATCGCTGCCGCTGGTGACGTCGACACTCTTCGACGTCGGCGTGTACCTCGTCGTGTTCGGACTGATTCTCGATGTGCTGCGCAGCCTGGGCGCCGAGATCGATGAGCACGAGGAGGCGGACATCGCCTCCTTCGAGGAGGAGGGGGTGAACTCGCGATGACCATGCCGCTCGTTCTGGTCGCGGTGATGGTGGTGCTGTACGCGTGCGGCGTCTACCTCATGCTCGATCGGTCGCTGACCCGCCTCCTGCTCGGCTTCCTGCTCGTCGGGAACGCGACGAACCTCCTCATCTTCCTGATGACGGGGAGCTTCGGGGCCGCACCCATCTACGGGGACGCCTCGGCGGAGGAGATGAGCGATCCGCTCCCGCAGGCGTTCATCCTCACCGCGATCGTGATCACGTTCGGCGTCAGCGCCTTCCTGCTCGCGCTGATCTACCGTTCGTGGCGGCTCGCGCACGACCACGACGACCGCGTGCAGGACGACGAGTCGGATCTCGAGATCGCGACCACGCGCGCACTGGCCGCGACCGAGGTCACCGACGAGGATCTCGCGGAGACGCTCGAGTACGACGAGGAGGACTACCCGGAGTCGGGCGCCGACATCGCGCCGAGCGGCAGCGCAGCCTCCGACGCCTCCGAGACCGCGGGGGAGCCGAAGCCGTGATCCAACTCGTCCCCCTCGCCGTACTCATCCCGCTCGCCGGAGCCGCGCTCGCGCTCGCGGTGCCCGGCCATCGGCGCCTGCAGCAGGGCATCACGCTGGTCGCCCTCAGCGCCGTCGTCGTGCTCAGCGGCGTGCTCATGTACCTCGTCGACGCCGCGGGGATCCTCGTGATGGAGGTGGGCGGGTGGGCCGCGCCCTTCGGGATCGCCCTCGTCGTCGACCGCGTGTCGGCGCTCATGCTCACGGTCTCATCCATCGTGCTGCTCGGCGTCTTCCTCTTCTCCCTCGGGCAGGGCCTCGCCGACGGAGATGACGACACTCCGGTGTCGATCTACTACCCGACGTACCTCGTGCTCGGCGCGGGCGTCTTCAACGCGTTCATCGCGGGCGACCTGTTCAACCTGTACGTCGGGTTCGAGATCCTGCTCGTCGCGAGCTACGTGCTCATCACGCTCGGAGGCACCGCCCAGCGGATCCGAGCGGGCGTGACCTACGTCATCGTGTCGCTCGTATCGTCCGTGCTGTTCCTCGCCGCGATCGGCCTGATCTACGGCGCCACGGGCACGGTGAACATGGCGCAGCTGACCGTCAGGATCGCCGAGCTCCCGAGCGAGATCCAGCTGCTGCTGAATCTGACCCTGCTCATCGCATTCGGGATCAAGGCCGCCGTGTTCCCGCTCGCGTTCTGGCTGCCCGACTCCTACCCGACGGCGCCGGCGCCGGTGACGGCGGTCTTCGCCGGGCTGCTCACGAAGGTGGGCGTCTACGCGATCATCCGCACGCAGACGAAACTCTTCCCGGATTCAAGCGTCGACCGCCTGCTGCTCGTCATCGCGGGCCTGACCCTGATCGTCGGCATCCTCGGAGCCGTGTCGCAGCTCGACATCAAACGGCTGCTCTCGTTCACGCTCATCAGCCACATCGGCTACATGATCTTCGGCATCGGCATGGCGAACGCGGCGGGCTTCGCCGCGACCATCTACTACATCGCGCACCACATCATCGTGCAGACGACGCTGTTCCTGGCCGTCGGCCTCGTCGAGCGCCAGGGCGGCACCACGTCGCTCTCGGGGCTCGGCGGCATGATGCGCAAGGCGCCGTTCATCGCGATTCTGTTCTTCATCCCGATGCTGAACCTCGGCGGCATTCCGCCGTTCTCGGGTTTCATCGGGAAGCTCGGGCTCTTCACGGTGGCGGCGGATCTCGCCACCCCGGAGGCGTACTGGCTGATCGGCATCGGCGCACTCGTGTCGCTGCTGACCCTGTACGCGCTCGCCCGGGCATGGGTGCTCGCGTTCTGGCGCACGCCCGCGCAGGCGGGGGCGGAGTCGAAGCACGCGAAGCCCGCCACCACGGAGGCGCTCGTGCTGCGCGAGCGCGAGCAGGCGCTCTTCGAGCGCTTGCAGGACGCGCCCGACGCGCAGCCGCAGGCCGAGCAGAAGGAGATTCCGAAGCTGATGTTCGTCGCGACGACCGGCATGGTCGCCGTGAGCATCGCGCTGACGGTGTTCGCCGGCCCCCTGTACGCGTACGCGACGCGCGCGGGCGAGACCCTCGCGGAACCCGGGATCGTGGTCGAGCAGGTGCTCGGAGACGGCGACGGCTCCGGGGGCGACAGCCCGGGCGGCGGCAGCGGACGGACGACACTGGAGGAGGGGGACCCGGATGAGTGATGCACCGGTGGAGCTCGCGGAGGAGTCGCCCCGCGAGGCGCGGCGACGGGAGTTCGGCGTGCGACTGCACGAGCTGCCGCTGGTCATCGGGCTCGTCGTGCTCTGGATGATGCTGTGGCACGAGGTGTCGCCGCTGTCGGTGCTCAGCGGACTCGTGATCGCGGTGTTCGTCATGCGCCTCTTCTACCTGCCTCCGGTCGAGCTCGCGGGGCGCCTGAACGTCTGGTGGACGCTCAAGTACCTCGGCTACTTCTTCTGGCACCTGGCCCGCGCGTCCTGGGGCGTCGCATGGCTCGCGGTGCGCCCCGGGCCGCCGCCCGCGACGTCCATCATCGCGGTGCGGCTGCACACCCGCTCGGACTTCATCATGACGATGGTGGCCCTGACGAACTCGCTCATCCCCGGTTCACTGGTCGCCGAGATCGATCGCTTCCGATCGACCCTGTACCTGCATGTGCTCAACACTCCGACGCAGCGGGAGCTCACGCAGATGCGTCGCAGCGTCTACACCATCGAGCGCCTGCTCCTGCGGGCCGTGGGGTCGAAGCAAGAGATGCGAGCACTGGCATGAGCATCGTGACGCAGGCACTGCTCATCGCCGCGGGCATCGGGCTCACGGTCACCGCGCTGCTCGCCATCGTGCGCATCGTGCGCGGGCCGACGATCCTCGACCGCATGATCGCGTCCGATGTGCTGCTGACGACCCTGATGCTCGCCGTGGGCGCCGACATGGTCGCACGGGGGCACACGGACACCATTCCGCTCATGACGGTCATCGCGGCGACGGCGACCCTCGCGACGATCGTGGTGGCGCGCTTCGTCAAGCGCCGCGCGGATCAGCCGACGCTGCAGCAGCCGAAGGAGACCGGCCATGTATGACGCCGTGCTCGATCTGCTCGCCGCGATCTGCGTCTTCCTCGCCGCCGTGCTCTCGGCGGCCGCGGGGGTCGGTCTGCTCCGCTTCCCCGACGCCCTCAGCCGTTTGCACGCCGCCACGAAGCCGCAGATCTTCGGCCTGCTGCTCGTCATCACCGCCATCGCGCTCGAGGATCGCTCGGTGGCGACGCTGCTCGCCCTCGTGCCCGTCTTCGTGTTCCAGTCGCTGACGGCGCCGGTGGCGGCGCACATGGTCGGCCGCGCCGCCTACCGCACCGGGCAGCTCGAAGCCTCGACGCTCGTCGTCGACGAACTCGGGCCCGCGATCGACCGGATGGAGGCGAGCGCAGGCCAGCAGCCGAGTGCGCAGTCGAGTGCGCAGTCGAGTGCGCGGCCGAGTGCGCCGGCGCAGGAGAATGGGGAGCCCGATTCGGAGCGCCGCTCCGAGCCGGCACCGGATGGCCCCGACCCGCAGCAGCCCCAGGCGGGAGCGCCGTCGTCCTGAGACTGCCCGGGTCGACGCCTCACGCGCTCGGGAGCGCATTCCGGGCCGGTGCACCGGGAGCACGACGAGAGCGAGCCGGATCACGCGGATCCGGCTCGCTCTCGTCTGAGGCGTCGACGGTCGTCTACGCGTCGACGAGGTACCGGCTGTATGCGGGTACGGTGAGGAACGTCGGGAAGTCCTCCCCGAGGGCGACGTCCGCGAACAGCTCGGCGGCGTCGTCGAATCGGTCGCCCTCGGTGCGCGCGAAGCCCGCGACCGTCTGCTCCACGAGCTCGGCGACCCATTCGCGCGTGATGCGGGTGCCCTCCGCGGTCGACTGATCCTGGTGGATCCACTGCCAGATCTGTGACCGGCTGATCTCCGCGGTCGCCGCGTCCTCCATCAGATTGTCGATCGCGACGGCGCCCATCCCGCGCAGCCAGGACTCGATGTAGCGGATCCCGATCGAGACGTTCTCGCGCACTCCGGCCTCCGTGATGTCCCGGCCGATGTGCACGTTCAGCAGCTGCGCGGCGGTCACCTGCACGTCATCCCGCTGGCGGTCCACCTGGTTCGGGCGATCGCCCAGCACCGCGTCGAACTCCGCCTGCGCGACCGGGATGAGATCGGGGTGAGCCACCCAGGTGCCGTCGAATCCATCGCCCGCCTCGCGGTGCTTGTCGGCGCGCACCTTCTCCTCGGCGCGCGCCGTGACCTCGGGGTCACGGCGGTTCGGGATGAACGCGCTCATGCCGCCGATCGCGTGCGCCCCGCGACGATGGCAGGTCTTGACTAGCAGCTCGGTGTATGCGCGCATGAACGGCACCGTCATCGTCACCTCGCTGCGATCCGGGAGCACGAACCGGGCACCGCGACCGCGGTAGTTCTTGATGATCGAGAAGATGTAGTCCCAGCGGCCGGCGTTCAGCCCTGCGATGTGATCCCGCATCATGTACAGGATCTCCTCCATCTCGAAGGCCGCGGGAAGGGTCTCGATGAGCACCGTCGCGCGGATCGTGCCGTGCGGGAGGCCGAGCGCCTGCTCCGTGTAGGTGAACACGTCGTCCCAGAGCTTCGCCTCCTCGCTCGATTCGAGCTTCGCGATGTAGAAGTACGGTCCCCGCCCGCGGGCGACGAGTTCGCGCGCGTTGTGGAACGCGTAGAGTCCGAAATCGACGAGGCTGCCCGATGCGGCGCCCGCACGGCCGTGCGCATCGGTGAAGCGCAGGTGCTTCTCGACGAGGTGCCATCCGCGGGGGCGCATCACGATGGTCGGGGTGCGCTCAGCGGTGACCCGGTACTCCTTGCCGGCCTCGCTCGTGTAGGCGAGCCGCCCGCGGATAGCATCGAGCAGCGAGAGCTGGCCGCCGATGACGTTGCGCCACGTCGGGCTCGTCGCATCCTCCTGATCGGCGAGCCACACGCGGGCGCCCGAGTTCATGGCGTTGATCGTCATCTTCGGATCGGTGGGGCCGGTGATCTCGACGCGGCGGTCCTCGAGGCCGGGCCCCGCGCCGGCGACCCGCCAGTTCGGATCCTCGCGGATGGAGCGCGTCTCCTCGCGGAACCTGGGGTCGCGACCGTTGCCGATCTCGTAGCGGCGGCGCTGCCGGTCTGCGAGACGCTCGTGCCGCGTGCTCGCGAAGCGATCGTGCAGTGAGGTGAGGAATTCGAGCGCCTCCGGGGTGAGGATCTCGTCGCTGCGGTCGAATGGGCGGCCGAGCACCTCCATGCGCGAGTGCGGTGTCGCGGAGGCTGCGGGGGAGGCGGGGCGTTCGGCGGTGGCGGTCTGCGACTGCAGCTCCGCCTGGGTGGTCGTCATGATCTGCTCCTCTGGTGCGTCTGGTGCGTCTGGTGCGTCTGGTGCGTCTGGTGCGTCTGGTGCGTCTGGTAACACGGCAGCTCGGATGATGAGCGCGGGGGCTCGCATGGTGCGAGCCGGGGGTCGGCTGCGGCACCGCGGTTTCGGGTCGCGGCGCCGCAGCCGGTGGTCGGGCTCAGTGGAACTGGCCCTCCTCGGTCGACCCGACGAGGGCGAGGGTCGAGGCCTCGGGGTTCAGCGCCGTCGAGATGGCGTCGAAGTACCCGGTGCCGACCTCGCGCTGGTGCTTGGTCGCGGTGTAGCCGCGCGCCTCATCGGCGAACTCGCGCTCCTGCAGCTCGACGTACGCCGACATCCCGTCGCGGGCGTAGCCGTGAGCGAGGTCGAACATCGACGAGTTGAGGGCGTGGAAGCCGGCGAGCGTGATGAACTGGAACGAGAACCCCATCGCGCCCAGCTCGCGCTGGAACTTGGCGATCGTCGCGTCGTCGAGGTGCTTCTTCCAGTTGAAGGAGGGCGAGCAGTTGTAGGCGAGCATCTGGTCGGGGAACTCCGACTTCACGCCCTCGGCGAACTGGCGCGCCAGCTCGAGGTCGGGGGTGCCGGTCTCCATCCAGATGAGGTCCGAGTACGGCGCGTAGGCGCGGGCGCGGGCGATGCAGGGGGCGAGCCCGTTCTTCACCTTGTAGAAGCCCTCGGCGGTGCGCTCGCCGGTGATGAACGGGCGATCGCGCTCGTCGACATCGGAGGTGATCAGGGTCGCCGCCTCCGCATCGGTGCGCGCGATGATGACGCTCGGCACGCCGGCCACGTCGGCCGCGAGGCGGGCCGAGTTGAGCGTGCGCACGTGCTGCTGGGTCGGGATCAGCACCTTGCCGCCGAGGTGGCCGCACTTCTTCTCGCTAGCGAGCTGATCCTCCCAGTGCACGCCGGAGGCGCCCGCGGCGATCATCGCCTTCATGAGCTCGTACGCGTTGAGCGGCCCGCCGAACCCGGCTTCGGCGTCGGCGACAATCGGCACGAGCCAGTCCTCGACCGTGCTGATGCCCTCGGCGTGCTCGATCTGATCGGCGCGCAGCAGCGCGTTGTTGATGCGGCGCACGACCTGCGGCACCGAGTTCGCGGGGTAGAGCGACTGGTCGGGGTACGTGTGGCCGGAGATGTTCGCGTCGGCGGCGACCTGCCATCCCGAGAGGTAGATCGCGCGCAGACCGGCCTTGACCTGCTGCACGGCCTGGTTGCCGGTGAGCGCGCCGAGCGCGTTGGTGTACCCGCCGTTCGGCGTCTCGGTCGTGAGCTGCTCCCAGAGCTTCTCGGCGCCGCGGCGCGCAAGCGTGTGCTCCTCCTGCACGGTTCCGCGGAGCTTCACGACATCGTTCGCGGTGTAGTCGCGCGTGGTGCCCTCCCAGCGCGGGTCGTTCTCCCAGTCCCATGCGAGCTGGTCGGCGGGGGAGGGGATCTGCGATGCGTCGTTGGTCACGATGACTCCTGTGTTCGGCCCGAAGGCGTGGATTGCGGTGTAGTTCCATCTTGAGTGGCGGCCCAGGGCCCCGAGTGGCGTTTCGGGGGAAGAAGAAACGCAGTATTTTCGCTTGTCGGAAGTTTGCCGCTCTGCGATCATGGACGGCATGACGCTCCTCGAACACGAATCGGTGCAGCTCGCGGACGGCGATTGGGCTGACAGCGGCGACGCGCTGACCCTGGGCCGACGCATCCGCGCCCTGCGCACCTCTCGCGGCCTGACGCTCGAGCAGCTGGCGCGCGCCGTGGATCGGGCCCCCTCGCAGCTCTCGGCCATCGAGAACGGGAAGCGGGAGCCCCGGCTCCCCATGCTGCGGGCGCTGGCGTCCGCCCTCGGAGTCACCGTTGACGAGCTGCTCGCTGCGGAGGCGCCCTCCGAGCGCGCCGCTCTCGAGATCGCCGTCGAACGCGCGCAGCGGGGCTCGGTGTTCCAGTCCCTCGGGCTGCAGCCGATCCGCGTCTCGAAGGCGACGAGCGACGAGACGCTGCAGGCCATCCTCGGTCTGCACCAGGAGGTCGAACGGCTGCATCGCGAGCGGGCCGCGACCCCCGAGGAGGCGCGCCGGGCCAACACCGAGCTCCGTGCGCAGATGCGCAGCGCGGGCAACTACTTCGCCGATCTCGAGACGGCGGCGACCGGGCTGCTCGACAGCCTCGGATACTCGGGAGGGCCGGTCTCCCAGCAGACCATTGCCAACATCGCCGAGCGCCTCGGGTTCAGCCTGCACTACGTCGGCGACATGCCGCACTCGACGCGATCGGTCATCGACCGCCGCAACGGCAGGGTGTACTTGAGCGGCGGGGTGCCGTCGAGAGACGCCCGCGCGCCGATCCTCCGCGCGCTCGCCAGCGTGGTCTGCGGGCACGAGGAGCCCAGCAGCTACGGCGAGTTCCTGCGGCAGCGGGTGGAGGCGAACTATCTGGCCGGGGCGGTGCTGCTGCCGGAGGCCGCGGCGGTCCCGCTCCTCTCGGAGGCGAAGCAGCAGCGGCAGATCTCGATGGAGGATCTGCGCGACGCGTTCGGCGTCTCGTACGAGATGGCGGCGCACCGGTTCACGAACCTCGCGAGCGAGCGGCTCGGGTTGGAGGTGCACTTCATGAAGGCGCACGAATCGGGAACGCTGATCAAGGCGTACGAGAACGACGGCGTGCGGTTCCCCTCCGACGCGCTCGGCAACTTCGAGGGCGCCATGGTGTGCCGCAACTGGACCGCCCGGACGGTGTTCGGGCAGCCCGACCGCTTCAACCCCTGGTACCAGTACACCGACATGGCGGCCGGAGGAACGTACTGGTGCACGTCTCGCGTCGAGAAGGCGAAGGAGGGGCTGTACTCCGTCAGCGTCGGCGTGCGCTTCTCGGATGTGAAGTGGTTCCGGGGTCGCGAGACGGCGCACCGGTCGCAGTCCTTCTGCCCCGACGATCAGTGCTGCCGCCAGGCCTCGGCTGAGCTGACCCGCAAGTGGGAGGCCGCGGCATGGCCGGAGGCGGCGACGCCGACGAGCCTGCTCGCGGCGCTGCCGACGGGGACGTTTCCGGGCGTCGATGCGCACGAGGTGTACGCGTTTCTCGAATCTCACGAATAGCCGGGAGATTGCTGGACGGCGCGCCGCGCAACCCGACAAAAGCGGGCATCGACGTGCGCCGCGCCCCTCGCCTGCGATAGCGTAGAAGCACCGAGTCGAACGGCTTGCGGAGGCCCCGAGTGGAGAAGTGGGTGAGGACATGAGCAGCGACAGTCATGCCCGTCGCGCTGAGAGCACCGAGGTGCGATCGACCCAGCAGTTCCGAGAAGATCTGAGCGCGATCATTCGCACGCGGGCGACCGACCTGACGATCGACGAGCGCGAGGCCGTCGAGGCGCTGCCCTCGGGCGCGGCCCTTCTCGTCGTGCGCCGCGGCCCCGACCAGGGCGCGCGCTTCCTGCTCGATCAGGACGTCACGGTGGCCGGGCGCCACCCCGCCGTCGACATCTTCCTCGACGACGTCACGGTCTCGCGCCGCCATGCGGAGTTCCGCCGCAACGGCACCGCATTCTCGGTCGCGGACCTGGGCTCGCTGAACGGCACGTTCTGCGACGGTACCCGCATCGACGGCTCGGTCGTGCTCGCGGACGGCGCGGAGGTGCAGGTCGGCAAGTTCCGGTTCACGTTCTTCGCCTCGCGATTCGATCTCGCCGAGGAGAACTAGGGTGGCGGCCGCGCAGGCCCGACAGAATCCCTCCGGACTCCTCAGCATCGGTCAGGTGCTGGCGCGCCTGCAAGACGACTTCGCCGATCTGACCCCGTCGAAGCTCCGCTTCCTGGAGGAGCAGGGCCTCGTGACGCCCGAGCGCACGAAGTCGGGGTACCGCAAATTCTCGCAAGGGCACATCGAACGCCTGCGGTTGATCCTCACCCTGCAGCGGGATCACTACCTTCCGCTGAAGGTCATCGCCGAGGTGCTCGACGAGCTCGACGCCGGGCGCGACCCGATCATCCCCGGCGCGGCATCGCGCAGCGCGTCGAGCATTCTCGCGCCGAAGCGCGTGCTCAGCGGGGATGAGCTGCGCCGCGTCACGGGCGCTAGCGCGCGCTTCCTGGGCGAGGCGATCGCCGCGGGGCTGCTGCCCGCGGCAGAGGTGTTTCCGCATGACGCTGTCGCCCAGGTCACGGCGCTGCTGAAGCTCTCGGAGCAGGGGATCACGCCCCGGCATCTCCGCGCACTGCGCGTCTCGGCGGAGCGCGACGCCGAGATGATCGCGCACGCCGTGTCGAGCCGGGGAGTGCGCGCAACCTCGCCCGCTGCGACGGAGGGTGCGCTGGAGATCGCCGACCACCTCGAGACGGTGCGCTCCGGCGTGTTGCGGCGGCGGATCGGGAGCGCCTGACGCCCCTGATTTCGGCGTGATTTCAACCTTCAAGTTCAACCTGAGGTCGACACGCAAGAATTGAGACCCGGCGGTCGTTGCATCGGCATTGCGCGCTCGATAACGTTGGTGAAGTTCGGCGGCCGATTCTGCGCCCGCCGAGGTGAAAGGAACACGATGGAGCACACTCAGCGCCCGGGCGGCGACGCGGCGATTCCCTCGGCGCAAGCGCTCTCCGAGGCCGGCATCGTGGCCGATCCCGCAGCGTTCACGCCCGTCTCCGTCGACGCCGATGTCCTCTTCGACGACGGGCTCCCGCGCCCCAACCAGGACGGCGGGTTCAAGGGCGCGACGGCGGCGCGAGCCGCCGGCATCACCTACCGCCAGCTCGACTACTGGGCGCGCACGGGTCTCGTCGAGCCCACCGTGCGCGGCGCCAAGGGGTCGGGGTCGCAGCGGCTCTACGGCTTCCGCGACATCCTCGTGCTCAAGCTCGTCAAGCGCCTGCTCGACACCGGCATCTCGCTCCAGCAGATCCGCACCGCGGTGGCGCAGCTGCACGAGGCCGGCGTGCACGACCTCTCGCAGACCACGCTGATGAGCGACGGATCGAGCGTCTACCTCTGCACGTCGAGCGACGAGGTCATCGACCTCGTCAGCCGGGGTCAGGGCGTGTTCGGCATCGCCGTGGGGAAGGTGCTGCGCGAGGTCGAGACATCGCTCGTCGACATGGACGAGCATCGCGAGGAGGCGTCGGCCGATACTGCAGTCGACGAGCTCGCCGCCCGACGGAAGTCCCGCAAGATCTCCTGAGGCGCTGCACGCTGCTCTTCGCCGAGCGCGCGCGGGGCAGCGGCGCGCGGGACAGTGGCGCGCAGGGCAGACTCAGTGGTGCGATGCCGCACGACGCAGCTCGTCGCACGACTCAGGGCCACGGCGCGACGCGCCGCGCGTGCGCATCAGTTCTCGACGACCGTGGCTGTGGGAGCGTTCGAGGCGCCGGCGCGAGCGGCATCCATGCCCGCGGACCGCAGAATGCGATCGAGCACCAGATCGAAATTCGCCGCCATCTCCTGCGACGCCTCGCCGGGCCACATGTGCACCGGCTTCGCGGCGCCCTGCGCCTGCTGCAGCGAGGTGCGCTCGGGCAGCTGCGGATTCAGCACGAGCGGGCCGAACATCTCGCGGAGCTCGCGGATGCGGAACTGATGCTCGAGCGACTGGGGCTGCGTGCGGTTGATCAGGATGCCCAGGGGCTGCAGTCGCGGGCTCACGCCGCGTCGGATCTCCTCGATGGCGCGCAGCGCGCGGTCGGTCGCCGCCACCGCGAAGAGGCTCGGCTCCGCCACGACGAGCACGCGGTCGCTCGCGGCCCAAGCGGTGCGCGTCAGCGCGTTGAGGGAGGGGGCGCAGTCGACGAGCACGAGGTCGTACTCCGACTCGACGATCGCCAGCGCCTCCTCGAGCTTCCAGATGTCGCGCGTCGAGGGGTGCGGGCCGTCGAAGTTGATGGCCGAGGGGCTGCCGACGAGCAGATCGATCCGACCGCCCTCGTGGTAGTCGTTCCACCCGCTGTGCGCGATCGCGCTGCGCACGGTCTTCTCCTTCGGGCTCTCGAGCACATTCGCGACGTTGGCGAAGCCTTCGGGGTTCACGGCCAGGCCGGTCGACACGTCGGACTGCGGGTCGAAGTCCACGACCAGGGTCCGCAGACCGCGCGAGAAGGCGGCCGAGGCGAGGCCGAGCGTCACGGTCGTCTTGCCGACGCCGCCCTTGAGGGAACTCACACTCAATACATGCACGTGGCAAGTTTAGTGGATTCAACCCGAGCGTCGCCCGACTTCGTCACGGGCGAACGGAGACCGAGGGTGCGGCTGCGGCAGCCGCGCGCGTCGCGCGTCATATAGCCGGGCCCGCCGGGCCGAGCATGTATCTTGATATCGAACCAGTTCGACGGTGTGAGCACCCGGCGGCGAGAACAGTAGCAAGGAGGCGGAGTGTTCCAGAAGATCTTGGTGGCGAATCGTGGGGAGATCGCGATTCGGGCGTTTCGGGCGGCGCACGAGTTGGGGGCGCAGACCGTGGCCGTGTTCCCGTATGAGGATCGCAATTCGCTGCACCGCTTGAAGGCCGACGAGGCATATCTGATCGGCTCGGTCGGGCATCCGGTGCGAGCGTATCTGGATGTCGCGGAGATCGTGCGCGTCGCGGTCGAGTCGGGTGCTGACGCGATTTATCCGGGGTACGGGTTCTTGTCGGAGAACCCGGATCTCGCGGCCGCGGCGGAGGCGGCGGGGATCCGGTTCATCGGGCCGGGCCGGGAGGCGCTGGAGATGGCGGGCAACAAGGTCGCGGCGAAGGAGCACGCGATACGGGCGGGTGTGCCGGTGCTGCGCTCCACGCCGCCGTCGACGGATATCGATGCGTTGATCGCGGGGGCTGAGGAGATCGGGTTCCCGGTGTTCGCGAAGGCGGTCGCGGGCGGTGGGGGCCGGGGCATGCGGCGTGTGGAGCGTGTGGAGGAGCTGCGGGACGCGTTGGAGTCGGCGATGCGGGAGGCGGAGTCGGCGTTCGGGGATGCGACGATGTTCATCGAGCAGGCGGTGCTGCGGCCGCGGCATATCGAGGTGCAGGTGCTGGCGGATGCGTCGGGTGCGACGGTGCACCTGTTCGAGCGCGATTGCTCAGTGCAGCGCCGGCATCAGAAGGTCGTGGAGATCGCGCCGGCGCCGAATATGAGCGAGGAGAAGCGCGCCGAGCTCACGCGCGATGCGATCGCGTTCGCGGAGTCGATCGGGTACGAGAATGCGGGAACGGTCGAGTTCCTCCTCGATACCGCTGGGGAGCGTGCCGGGGAGCACGTGTTCATCGAGATGAACCCGCGCATCCAGGTCGAGCACACGGTGACGGAGGAGGTCACCGATGTGGATCTGGTGCGGGCGCAGATGCGGATCGCTGCGGGCGCGACGCTGGAGGAGCTCGAGCTCACGCAGGATCGCATCCGGTTGCGCGGGGCGGCGCTGCAGTGCCGGATCACGACGGAGGATCCGGCGAACGGGTTCCGGCCCGATCTCGGCCGGATCACCGCGTACCGGTCGCCGGGCGGCGGCGGGGTGCGTCTGGACGGGGGCACGATCGAGGTCGGTGCGCAGATCAGCCCGCATTTCGATTCGATGCTCGCGAAGCTGACGTGTCGCGGTCGCACGTTCGAGGATGCGGTGCGGCGGGCACAGCGGGCGCTGGCCGAGTTCCGCATCCGGGGCGTGGCGACGAACATCCCGTTCCTGCAGGCGGTGCTCGCCGATGCCGAGTTCCAGTCGGGGGATGTGTCGACGCAGTTCATCGGCGAGCGGCCGGAGCTGCTGCAGATGAATCCCTCGAAGGATCGCGCGACGCGTCTGCTGCAGCACGTCGCGAACGTGACGGTGAACCAGCCCCATGGTGCTCGGCCGCGGTTGATCGATCCGGCGGCGAAGCTGCCCGCTGTCGATCTGTCGCGCCCGGCTCCCGCGGGCAATCGGCAGTTGCTGGTGGAGATCGGGCCCGACGCGTATGCGCGGCGGTTGCGCGAGCAGACGGCGCTCGCGGTGACGGAGACGACGTTCCGCGACGCGCATCAGTCGCTGCTCGCGACGCGGGTGCGCACGAAGGATCTCGCCCGGGTGGCCCCGTATGTGGCGCGGTCGACGCCGGAGCTGTGGTCGGTGGAGGCGTGGGGCGGGGCGACGTACGATGTCGCGCTGCGCTTCTTGGGGGAGGATCCGTGGGAGCGGCTCGCGGCGTTGCGGGAGGCGCTGCCGAACGTGCCGATCCAGATGCTGTTGCGCGGGCAGAACACGGTGGGGTACACGCCGTATCCGGAGCAGGTCGCGCAGGCGTTCGTGCGTGAGGCGGCGTCGACGGGGGTGGATGTGTTCCGCATCTTCGACGCGCTCAACGATGTGCATCAGATGCGGGTCGCGATCGATGCGGTGCGCGAGACGGGGACGGCGGTCGCGGAGGTGGCGATGTCGTTCACGGGCAATCTGCTGAGCCCGGCCGAGGACAAGTACACCCTCGACTACTATCTGCGCCTGGCCGAGCAGATCGTCGAGGCGGGGGCGCACGTGCTCGCGATCAAGGACATGGCGGGGCTGCTGCGCCCGGCGGCGGCGGCGAAGCTCGTCACCGCGCTGCGGGAGCGCTTCGAGCTGCCGGTGCATCTGCACACGCACGATACGCCCGGCGGGCAGCTCGCGACGCTGCTCGCTGCGAGTGCTGCGGGGGTGGATGCGGTCGACGCGGCTTCGGCGCCGATGTCGGGCACCACGTCGCAGCCCTCGCTGTCGGCGCTCGTGGCGTCGCTGGCGGACACGGATCGTGATACGGGCCTCTCGCAGGAGGCGGTGTTCGCGCTCGAACCGTATTGGGATGCGGTGCGCGGGCTGTATCGGCCGTTCGAGTCGGGACTGCCGAGCCCCACGGGTCGGGTGTACACGCACGAGATCCCGGGCGGGCAGTTGTCGAACCTGCGGCAGCAGGCGATCGCGTTGGGGCTCGCGGAGAACTTCGAGCGGATCGAGGATCTGTACGCGGCGGCCGATCGCATGCTGGGTCGCATCCCGAAGGTGACGCCGTCGTCGAAGGTTGTGGGCGATCTCGCGCTGCACCTGTCGGCGGTCGATGCCGATCCGGCCGATTTCGAGGCGCATCCCGAGAAGTACGACATCCCGGATTCGGTGGTGGGGTTCCTCGCGGGCGAGCTGGGGGAGATCCCGGGGGGTTGGCCGGAGCCGTTCCGGTCGAAGGTGCTGGCCGGCCGGTCGGTGAACATCGATGTCGCGCCGGTGCCCGAGAGCGACGAGGCGCTGCTGCGGGGCTCGAGCGCGGAGCGGCGCGACGCGTTGAACCGGCTCCTCTTCCCGCAGCCCGCGCAGCAGTTCGCGCAGGTGCGCGAGCAGCACGGCGACGTGTCGGTGCTGGAGACCGCGGACTACTTGTACGGGCTGCAGGTCGGGGAGGAGCACGCGATCGATCTCGCGAAGGGTGTGCGCCTGTACGTCGCGCTCGAAGCGATCGGGGAGGCCGACGACAAGGGGCTACGCACGGTGATGGTGCGGGTGAACGGTCAGTTGCGGCAGGTGTTCGTGAAGGACGAGTCGGTGCGGGTCGAGGCGGCGCTGTCGGAGAAGGCGGATCGCGCGGTTCCGGGGCATGTTGCGGCGCCGTTCTCGGGCACGGTGACGGTGAAGGTCGCCGTGGGGGATCGGGTGGAGGCGGGTCAGCCGGTCGCGACGATCGAGGCGATGAAGATGGAGGCCGCGATCACCGCGCCCGTGGCGGGGCGTTTGGAGCGGGTCGTGTTCACGGGCACGCGGGGTCTGGAATCGGGCGACCTCATCGCCGAGATCACGGCTGCCGAAGGGTGATGAGGGCGCCTCGCCGCGGACCGACGCCGCCGCGAGGCGCTAGGCTCGGGTTCCATGGCGATTCGTGAAATCCGGGTCTTCGGAGACCCCGTCCTCCGCACCGTGTGCACCCCCGTCGCAGAGATCGACGAGGGCGTGCGCGCCCTCGTGCAGGATCTGCTGGACACGGTAAACATGGAGGGCCGCGCCGGGCTCGCGGCCACGCAGATCGGCCACACGCAGCGCGTCTTCAGCCTCAACATCGACGGCGAGATCGGCTACGTGATCAACCCCGAGATCGTCGCGCTCGAGGGGGAGCCCGTGCTCACCGGCGAGGGGTGCCTCTCCGTGCCGGATCTCTGGTTCGAGGTGCCTCGCCACCCGCGGGCGACCGTGCGGGGCATCGACCTGAACGGCGACCCCGTCGAGATCAGCGGGGAGGGGCTCCTGGCGCAGGCGCTCCAGCACGAGTGCGACCACCTCGACGGCAAGCTCTACCTGTCGCGCCTCGACCGCGACTCCCGCGGCGAGGCGATGCGGCGGATCCGCACCTCGAGCTGGTTCTGAGCGCGGGCGCGACCCCGCGACGGCCCCGGCCCGAGGCGCGGCGGGCGCTAGCTGACGACGCCGACGTTCTCGGTCTGCGGGTGCTCGCCGTACATGGCCGAGATCTCACCCGCGAAATCGCGCAGGATGTTGTCGCGCCGAATGCTCATCTTCGGGGTCAGGTGCCCGTTGGCTTCGATGAACTCCGTCGGCAGGATGACGAACTTGCGGATCGACTCCGCACGCGAGACGAACGCGTTGCCCTGGTCGACGGCGCTCTGCACCTCAGCCAGCACCTTCGGGTGCACCGACGCCTCCTCGAGCGACATCATCGGATCCTCGCCGTTGTTGTTCAGCCACGGCGCGAGCATCTCGGGGTCGAGCGTGACGAGGGCCGAAATGAACGGCCGCTGATCGCCGACGACCACCACCTGGCCGATGATGGTGTTCGAGCGGATGGGATCCTCGAGCGCCGCCGGCGCGACGTTCTTGCCGCCGGCGGTGACGATGATCTCCTTCTTGCGGCCGGTGATCGTCAGATAGCCGTCCTCGTCGAGCGAGCCGATGTCTCCCGTGCGGAAGAAGCCGTCGGCCGTGAAGGCGTCTCGCGTCGCCTCCTCGTTGTTCCAGTACTCCTTGAAGACGTCGATGCCCTGCACCTCGATCTCGCCGTCGTCGGCGATGCGCACGGTGTGCCCGGGAAGGGGCGGGCCCACGGTGCCGATCTTGAAGTGATCGGGAAGATTGACCGTCACCGGCGCGGTGGTCTCGGTGAGCCCGTACCCCTCGAGGATCTTCACGCCGAGACTGCGGTAGAAGTGCCCGAGGTAGTGGCTGAGGGGCGCTGATCCCGACACCGCGAAGCGCACCTTGCCGCCCAGCTTCTCCCGGAGCTTGCCGTAGACGAGCTTGTTGAAGAGTCGGAACTTCAGCGCGAGCGCGAACGGCACCTTGCCGGCGTCGAGCGCCTCGGAGTGCGCGACGGCGACCTTCGCCGCAGCCCGGAAGATCTTGCCCTTGCCTTCGGCCTCGGTCTTCTGTTCGGCCGAGTTGTAGACCTTCTCGAACACGCGCGGTACGGCGAGCAGGAAGGTCGGCTGGAACGTGCCGAGCGCCGGCAGGAGCTGGCTGGTGTCGGCCTGGTGCCCGACGCGCACGCCGGCGTGCACCGACATGACCGAGATGAACCTCGCGAAGACGTGGGCGAGCGTGACGAACAGCAGCGTCGCGGCCCCGGGCTGCTGCACGACGTCGGAGAGCGCCGCGGCCGCATTGCGGGAGAGGTCGACGAAGTTGGCGTGGGTCAGCACGCACCCCTTCGGCCGGCCCGTCGATCCGGAGGTGTAGATGACGGTCGCGATGTCGGAGCCCTGCGCGAGCCCGCGGCGCCGGTCGATCTCCGCGTCGGGAATCGCGGTTCCGGCCTCGCGCAGCTCGGCGAGCGCGCCCCGGTCGAGTCGCCAGGCCAGCGTCACAGCCGGGAGGTCGTCTTTGACCTCCTCGAAGCGCGCGGCGTGATCCTCGGTCTCCGTGAGTACGGCGCGCGCGCCCGAATCCTCGAGCACCCAGTGCACCTGCAGCGGAGAGGACGTCTCGTAGATCGGCACCATGACGGCGCCGGCGTAGTGGATGGCGAAGTCGACGAGCGTCCACTCGTAGCTCGTCTTGCACATGAACGCGACGCGGTCGCCGGGTTCGATGCCCGAGGCGACCAGGCCCTTGGCCAGCGCCACGACCTCGGCGCGGAACGCGGACGCGGTGATGTCGCGCCAGCCGTCGCCCGCGGGCACCGCGAACAGGGCCCGCTCGGGGGTCGCCTGCACCCGCTGCTCCAGGAGGTCGGTGATGTTGTCCTCGGGAACCGGCGGGACGAGGATCGGGGTCTCGGACTGATTCACGGCAGCTCCTTCGATACTCATGTATCCGTCGTTCGCGACGCGGTCTCGCGCGTCGCACATGTGTTCTGCCACCCTATACGCATACCTCCGCCGGGCCCCCGGCTCGGGTAGGGTGTTCCCAGTCGAGAGGAATCGTGAGCCGTGCTCTACTGGATTTTCAAACACCTGATCATCGGGCCGATCTTGAAAACGGTGTTCCGCCCGTGGCTGGAGGGTGCCGAGAACATTCCGGCGACCGGGCCGGTGATCATTGTAGGAAATCACCTCTCGGTGATCGATTCCTTCTTCATGCCGACGATGATCGACCGCCGCGTCTACTTCCTCGCGAAGAGCGACTACTTCACGGGCAAGGGGCTGAAGGGCTGGCTCGTGAAGTCGTTCATGACCGCGGTCGGCCAGCTGCCCATCGACCGGTCGGGGGGCAAAGCCTCCGAGGCGTCGCTGAACACGGGCCTCGGCGTGCTGGATCGCGGGGACGTGCTCGGCATCTACCCCGAGGGCACCCGCAGCCCCGACGCGCGGCTCTACCGCGGCCGCACCGGCGTCGCGCGCCTCGTGCTCGAATCCGGCGCCGTGGTCGTGCCGGCGGTGATGATCGACACCGAGAAGGCGATGCCGATCGGCGCCAAGGTGCCCAAGATCCGCAGGATCGGGACGGTCGTCGGGAAGCCCCTCGACTTCAGCCGTTTCGCCGGCATGAGCGCCGACCGCTTCGTGTTGCGGAGTGTGACGGACGAGATCATGCTCGAGATCCAGAAGCTCAGCGGCCAGACGTACGTGGACGTGTACGCGTCGAGCGTGCGCAACCGGTGATCCCGGGCCCGCGTTCGCTGCGGGCGCTCTCCTCGCGGCGTGCTCGGACCCGATGAGGCAGTAGGCTGATACGGTCGCGGCGCATCGCCGCGATATTTCTGTACCCACTTCACGTAAGGGATCGACATGACGAGCCAGATTCACGAGACTGCTGCCGAACGAGCGTTCGCGGAGCTCGACGCCTATCAGGCGCTCGAGGCCAAGCAGCAGCCGGTCTGGCCCGATCCCGAGGCGGTGGCGTATTCGGCCCGCGAGCTTTCGTCGCAGCCGCCCCTCGTCTTCGCCGGGGAGGCCGATCAGCTGCGCGACCGCCTCGCATCGGCCGCGCGCGGGGAGGCGTTCCTGCTGCAGGGCGGCGACTGCGCCGAGACCTTCGCCGCGGCGACCGCCGATCGCATCCGCGACCGCGTCAAGACGCTGCTGCAGATGGCGGTCGTGCTCACCTACGGCGCCTCGATGCCGGTCATCAAGGTCGGACGCATGGCCGGCCAGTTCGCGAAGCCGCGCTCCAGCAACGAGGAGACGCGGGAGGGCGTCACCCTGCCCGCCTACCGCGGCGACCTCGTCAACGGATACGACTTCACCCCCGAATCGCGCACCGCCGACCCGGCTCGCCTCGTGCAGGGCTACCACGTCTCGGCGTCGACGCTCAACCTGATCCGCGCCTTCACGCAGGGCGGCTTCGCCGATCTGCGCCAGGTGCACGCCTGGAACCAGGGGTTCGTCTCGAACCCGGCGAATCAGCGGTACGAGTCGCTCGCCGGCGAGATCGATCGCGCGCTGCGGTTCATGGCGGCGTGCGGGGTCGACAACACCGCGCTCACGCAGACCGAGTTCTACGTCAGTCACGAGGCGCTGCTGCTCGACTACGAGCGGCCGCTGACGCGCGTCGACTCGCGCACGGGCGACCTGTACGACACCTCGGGCCACATGCTCTGGATCGGCGAGCGCACGCGCGACATCGACGGCGCGCACGTCGAGTTCCTCTCGCACGTGCGCAACCCGATCGGGGTGAAGCTCGGCCCGACGGCGACCGTCGACGACGCGCTGCGCCTCATCGACAAGCTCGATCCCGAGCGCGAGCCGGGGCGTCTCACGTTCATCACGCGGATGGGGGCCGGCAAGATCCGCGACGTGCTCCCGGGGCTGCTCGCCGGCGTGCGCGACGCGGGCGCGACGCCGCTGTGGGTGACGGACCCGATGCACGGCAACGGCATGACGACGGCCACCGGCTACAAGACACGCCGATTCGACGACGTGATGGACGAGCTGCGCGGCTTCTTCGAAGCGCACCGCGAGGTCGGCACCTACCCGGGCGGCATCCACATCGAGCTCACGGGCGACGATGTCACGGAGTGCCTGGGCGGCTCGGAGAACATCGACGAGGCGACGCTCGCGACCCGCTACGAATCGGTCTGCGACCCCCGTCTCAACCACATGCAGTCGCTCGAGCTCGCATTCCAGGTGGCCGAGGAGCTCAAGAAGATCTCATAGCGCGCGGGGCTGCACCGAACCCCGGCATCGAGCGCCCGCCCTCCGTCATCGCGACGGAGGGCGGGCGCTTCTCGTGCGGCGCGGCGTGCGCAGCTCGGAAGGGGACGGCGAGCCGTCAGAGCGAGATCGTGCTCCTGATGCGGATCTCGGTGCCGGCGGCGACCTTCTCGCCCGCGGCCGGGTCGGTTCCCGTGGCCTTCGCGAAGCTGCGCAGCGCGTCGGGCACGAGCGTCGTCGGGGTGAAGCCCGCAGCGCTCAGCGCGTCCATCGCCTCCGGCAGGGGGAGGTCGGAGACGTCGGGCACGGGGAAGAGCTCGGGGCCGAGCGAGATCTCGAGGCCGACGCTGTCGCCCGGCCGCATCGGATCGGTCTGCGGGAGCAGCGAGATGACCGATCCCTGGGGCACGTCGGCGCTGTACGATTCGGCGCCCACCGCGGGGTCGACGGTGAGCGAGCTGTCGGCGAGCCGCGCCGTCGCGTCGTCAGCGGTGAGCCCGGTCACGTCGGGCACCGGGCCGGCCGAGGTGATCAGATCGATCGTGCCGAGCTCCGGGTACGTGTCGCCCAGCGCATCGCCGTTCGCTCCGAGTGCGGCGAGCACCGTGTCGGGCTCATCGCCCGAGAAGCGCTGCTCGAGCACCTCACCGACGGTGAACCGCTGATCCTCGATCTGCGCCCGGGCCTCGTCGAGCGACAGACCGACCAGCGTCGGCACGGGGAGGAGCTGCGGGCCGGTCGACTGGCAGAGCTGCACGGAGGTGCCGCGATCCACCCGCGACCCCGATGCGGGCTCCGTCTCGGCCGCCTGCCCGGCCGGGTACTCGAGGCTCGAGCACTCGGCGACCGAGACGACCAGCGCGTGCTCCTCGAGCGCCGCCTGCGCGGCGGCGATCTCCTGACCGGCCACGTCGGGTACGGTCACCTGCGACCCCGGGCCCTGGCCGAACCACCAGCCGAGCCCGCCGGCCGTCGCGATCAGCAGGACGGCGACCACCGCGGCGATGCGGCCGCGACGGCGCCGCGCGCGCCCGGCATCGGCGGCGCGGTCGATCGGCGCCGGAGCCCGAGGGGGCGCGACGGCAGGATCGACCGCGGGCGCGACAGTTGTCGCGGCATCGTCGGCACCACCGCCCAGCGCCCAGCGCTGCGCGGGGTCGAGCACCGAGGTGGCCGGGGTGGCCGCGCCCTCGTCGGCGATGCGCGGCAGCACCCGGGTCGAGCCCGATCCCGCCTCGGCGCCGACGATGCCGCGCAGTGATTCGAGCGCCTCGCCCGCGTCGCGCGGCCGCTCGTCGGGCTCGCGACGCGTCATCCACAGCACGAGGGAGTCGAGTGCCGGGCTCGCCTCGGCGCTCTGCAGCGACGGGGCGGGCACGTCGGAGTGCGCGTGCTGGTACGCGATCTGCATGGGCTGCTCGCCGACGAACGGCTGGGTGCCCGTGAGCATCTCGTAGAGCATGATGCCGAAGGCGTAGATGTCGCTGCGGGCGTCGGCGACTCCGCGGGTGACGAGCTCGGGGGAGAGGTACGCGATGGTGCCGAGCAGAGCCTGCCCCGTCGTGGTGTTGGCGCTCACCGCCCGGGCGAGGCCGAAGTCGCCGAGCTTGATGCGCCCGTCGTCGGCGAGCATGACGTTCTCGGGCTTGAGGTCGCGATGCACGATCCCAGCCGCGTGCGCCGCCGCGAGGCCCGAGAGCACGGCCTCGCCGATCTCCAGCGACTGCTCTGCGGTGAGATGGCGCTGCTGCTTCAGCAGCTCCCGCAGCGTGATGCTCGGCAGGTACTCCATGACGAGGTAGGTGCGGCCGAGGTCGTGGCCCTGATCGAAGACGTTCACGAGATTCGGGTGCGAGAGCCGCGCGGCGCTGCGCGCCTCCTGCTCGAAGCGCCTCGTGAAATTCGCGTCCTCCGCGAGGTGCTCGTGCATCACCTTCACCGCGACGCGGCGCTCCAGTCGGAGATCCGTGGCGAGGTACACCATCGCCATGCCGCCCCGGGCGATGCGCGATCTGATCGCGTAACGGCCGTCGAGCGTCTGCCCGATCAGCGGGTCGGAAGGCACGGAGGTCACCCAGAGAGTCTACGGAACTTCGGATGACGGTTTCATGATGCGCGCCGGGCGCGGTCGGATTGCGCTCGCCGGAACCCGCTGGCAGAGTGGAACCGTGGCAGAGAACACCGCTTCAGACCGTAGCCCGCTGACGACGGCGCCGATGCTCAGCGTTGCGGAGCTCGTCGACCGCCTGGGCATCACCCCCGGCCGACTCCATCGCCTCATCGAGGACCATGTGCTCGCATCGGTGCGCATCGATGGCGCCGTGCGGGTTCCCGCGGAGTTCCTGCAGGGAGACGAGCCGCTGCCCTCGCTGCGCGGCACGCTGCTCGTGCTGAACGACGCCGGGTTCTCCGAGGAGGAGGCGGTGCTCTGGATGCTCTCGGTCAACGAGGAGCTCGGCGAGCGCCCGATCGATTCACTGCAATCGGGTCGGAAGAGCGCCGTGCGCCGCGCGACGCAGGCGCTCGCCTTCTGACCGTCTTCAGGGTGGCGCCGCTCCGCATCGCGGCGACTCGGCACCGAGCGGTCTTGCGCTGACCGCGGTGCTCAGAACTCCCGCCGAGTGGCGCGATCCGCGAGGCGGGCGAGCGCCTCGCCCGCATCGGGGCGCGCCGGCGACGACTGCAGGGCGGAGAGCGCCCGCTCCACGTTGCGGCCGATCATCTGCTCCACGCGCTCGACTGCGCCGCTCTCGCGAATGGTGCGTTGCAGAATGGCGACCTGCTCGGGCTCGAGATCGTTGCCGAGCAGATCGTCGAAGATGCGCCGCTGGGTGCCGGGGAGGTTCTCGCGCGCGAGCGTGACCAGCACGGTGCGCTTGCCCTCCACCAGGTCGTCGCCCGCGGGCTTTCCCGTGACCGAGGCGTCGCCGAAGACGCCGAGCAGGTCGTCGCGCAGCTGGAATGCCACGCCGATCGGCAGGCCGTAGTCGCGGAGCGCCTGCTCGTGCTCCTCGTCGGCCCCCGCGAGCGCCGCCCCGATCAGCAGCGGCGCCTCGACGCTGTACTTCGCCGATTTGTAGACGAGCACCCGCGTCGAACGCTCGAGCTGCTCGTCGTGCGCCGCGAATGCGGGCTGCTGCTCCTCGAGCACGTCGAGGTACTGGCCGACGGCGACCTCGCTCCGCATGCGGTTGAAGTGCGCCCGTGCAGCCCGGGCCGCGGCCGGGGAGGCAGCGCCGGCGCACGCGCTCTGCATGAGCTCGTCGGCCCACGACTGCAGCAGGTCGCCGAGCAGGATCGCCGCGGCGATACCGAAGTGCTCGGATGCGCCGGCCCAGCGCTCGCCCGCGTGCAGCGTCGCGAATGCGCGGTGCGCGGCGGGGCGGCCGCGGCGGGTGTCGGAGCGGTCGATGATGTCGTCGTGGATCAGCGCGGCCGCGTGGAAGAACTCGAGTGCGCAGGCCGCGTCGAGCACGGCATCGGCGGCGCCGTCGACGCCGTCGGAGAGGTCGAGCTCGCGCACGGATCGGTAGCCGAGCACCGCGAATTGCGCACGGAATCGCTTGCCGCCGGTGAGGAACTGCTCCGCTTCGTCGAGGAGCGCCGAGGCGTCATCTCCGAGGGCGGCGAGTTCGTCGCGGTGCCGTTCGAGAATGTCGCCGATGCGCTCCTGAACGAGGCCAGCGAGTCGAATCGTTTCTTGCACGCGCCTAGCCTACTCACGGGCACGGGTCGTAGACTGATGGGTACCACGTTTCACGAGATGCAGGAGGGTCGTCATGGCGCTGTCAGAGCACGAACAGCGGTTGCTTGACGAGATGGAGCGCGGCTTCTACCAGAGCGAAGCCGATGTTCTGCAAGCAGGTTCCGCAGAGCCCCGCCGCCTCAACTACCGTTCTCTCGTGCTCGGCGTGATCGTCGTCGTCGCCGGCATCGGGGTGCTCGTCGCGGGCGTCGCAGTGCAGCTGCTTTGGCTGGGGCTGGTGGGCTTCGCCATCATGCTCGGCGGCGTCGTGCTGATGCTGTCCCGCCGCTCGGCCGGTCCGCTCACCGTCGACGACATCACCTCCGCGGGCTCGGGCCCGAAGGCGTCGCGGGAATCGCTCAGCGAGCGGATGGAGCGTCGCTGGGATCAGCGCATGGAGGGGGAGCGGTAGCCTCCCCGATCGTCACGTTCGGAGCGTGCAGCGCCAGGTCGATGACCTGGCGCTTTTTTCGTGCCCGCGGCACCGCTGAGCCCTGAGCTCCCCGTTCACTCCACTTTGCTCCCCGCCGACGTTCTCTGAACCGTCCGCCCGCTCGTTCGCGCGTCAGCGCGTGCTTTCTCCGGCGCGACCGCGCCGGTCCCGCGGTCGACTCCGGCCCTGCCGCACTCCCGACTCTCTGCGCGTTCTCGCGGAAAGAGAGCGATTTCTCGTGCTCGGAGGGGAAGAGTGGAGGAAAGTGGAGTAAACTGGTGCACGAGGACGAGTCGGCGAAAGGAGGTCCCATTGTTCCTGGGAACCTTCACGCCGCGCCTGGACGAGAAAGGCCGCCTGATCCTCCCCGCGAAGTTCCGCAGCGAACTCGCCGACGGGCTCGTGATCACGCGCGGTCAGGAGCGGTGCCTCTACGTCTTCAGCGAGACGGAGTTCGCGGAGATGCACCAGCGTCTGCGCAGCGCGCCGCTCGCGTCGAAGCAGGCGCGCGACTATCTCCGCGTCTTCCTCTCCGGGGCCCACCCTGAGACCCCCGACAAGCAGAGCCGCGTCACCATCCCGCAGAACCTCCGCGAATACGCGGGGCTCGACCGCGAACTGGCCGTCATCGGCGCCGGCTCGCGCGCGGAGATCTGGGATGCGGAGGCTTGGCAGACCTACCTGGCAGCGCAGGAGGCGGCGTTCTCCGAGATCGAGGAGGAGGTGATCCCGGGCATGTTCTAGCCCGGAATCGCTATGGCACACGACAACACACGCGATCCGAGCGCGCTGCACACCCCCGTGCTGCTCGAGCGCTGCATCGAACTGCTCGCCCCCGCGGCGGCCGACGGAGCGCCCGGGGCACCGCCGGTGATCGTCGACGCGACCCTCGGCATGGGCGGGCACACCGAGGCGCTGCTCGAGCGGTTCCCGCACCTGCACGTCATCGGACTCGACCGCGACACCGAAGCGCTCGAGCTCGCCGGCGCACGACTCGCGCGCTTCGGCGATCGGGCGATCCGCGTGCACGCGGTGTACGACGAGATCGCACGCGCCGTCGCGGGCAGCGGGTTCTCGCGCATCGACGGCGTGCTGTTCGATCTCGGCGTCTCCTCCCTGCAGCTCGACGAGGCCGACCGCGGCTTCGCATACGCGCAGGACGCGCCGCTCGACATGCGGATGGACCAGAGCAGCGGAGAGACGGCCGCCGACGTGCTGGCGACGGCTCCGGAGGGCCGTCTGCGCGCGATCTTCGAGCGCTACGGCGAAGAGCCGCTCGCGGGGCGCTACGCGCGCGCGATCATCGCGGCCCGCGCGCAGGAGCCGATCCTGCGCAGCGGCCGGCTGGTCGACGTGCTGCAGGCTGCGACCCCCGCCGCGGTGCGGGATCAGCGCCACCCGGCGAAGCGGGTCTTCCAGGCACTGCGGATCGAGGTAAACGCCGAGCTCTCAGTTCTCGAGCGCGCCATCCCCGCGGCCCTCGATCTGCTCCGCGTCGGCGGACGCGCCGTCGTCATGTCGTACCAGTCGCTCGAGGACCGGTTCGTCAAGCGGGAGTTCGCCCGCCGCACCGCCTCCACCGCGCCCGCAGGGCTGCCGGTGGAGCTCCCCGAGCACCGACCCGAGTTCCGCCTCCTCACGCGCGGAGCGGAACTCGCGGACGATGCGGAACGGGCGCGCAACCCGCGCGCCATCCCCGTGCGCCTGCGCGCCGCCGAACGAGTGAGGGACGCACGATGAGCTCGACACTGCCGATGGAATTCGACGCTGCCGTACTCCGTCTCGGCGCGCCCGCGGGGGCGCCCCCGACCGAGCGCGAACGGCACCTGCGCCCCGTGCCCGCGCCGGCCGCGCGACCGGCGGCGCGCACGAAGCGCAGCCCGCTCGCCGGAGCGCTCATCGCCGTCGGCGTCGTGCTGACGATCTTCGCGACGCAGCTCGGGTTGAGCATCGCGATCTCCCAGGGCGCCTACGAGACCCGGGCGCTCGAGGTCGAGCAGCGCGACCTCGCGCGCGTGGAGCGCGTGCTCTCGCAGAACGTCGACAAGCTCGCATCCCCGCAGAACCTCGCGGAGAACGCCGCGGCACTCGGCATGGTGCAGAACTCCCGCCCCGCGACGCTCCGCCTGAGCGACGGGGCGGTGCTCGGCGCGCTCGAATCCGAGACGACGGAGGCGTCGGGCAACCTCGTTCCGAACGCGACCCTCGAGAGCATGCCGGTCGTCGACGCCGCCGGGCTGCTGGTGCCGCGCAACTCGGGACAGGCCGCGGGCGCACAGGCCCAAAGCATCGATCCGCCGGTACGGTGGACGGGCAAGCTGCCGGCGCCCGATACGCACTAGGCAGCAGCAGAACTCCGGGAGGTATCGGATGCTGAGACTGCGCGGATCGTCGCTCCGTCGAGCCATTGCGCTCGGCATCATCATCGTCGCCGCGCTCGTGTTCCTCGTGCGGCTCGTCGACGTGCAGGTCGTCTCGGCCGCCGCCCTCAACGAGGACGCGAAGCACAAGCGCGCCGTGCCCGTCGCCATCCCGAGCGTGCGGGGCGACATCGTCGACCGCGACGGCGAGGTGCTGGCCACTACCGACGAACGGTACGATGTGCAGCTGTCGCCGAAGAACACGCGGCTCAACGACGGGGTCTTCTACCGTCTCGACGCGGAGCGCGGCGTGGGCACCGTCGAGGTCTCAGCGGCGCAGGCGTTCGAGGAGATCGGTGAGGTGACCGGCCAGAGCGGCGCGGAGATCCAGAAGATCGTCGACGACGCGCTGCGCGACAATCCCAAATCCGACTTCGCCTACGTGCAGCGCTCGATCGATCTGACCCAGCTGAATGCGCTCAAGGCGCTCGAGATCCCGTGGCTCACGTTCGAGAGTCAGCACAAGCGCACGTACCCGAACGGCGCGGTCGGCGGCAACATCGTCGGCTTCTCCGGCGCCGACGATGTGCCGCAGGCCGGCGTCGAGCTGTCGCAGGACGCCTGCCTCACCGGCGTCGACGGCACCGAGACCTACGAGCGCAGCGAGGACGGCGTCGCGCTGCCCGGCAGCGTCGTGGTCACGCGCAAGGTCGAGGACGGCGGCACCGTGCAGCTCACCATCGATCGCGACCTGCAGTGGGAGGCGCAGCAGGCGATCAACCAGCAGGTGCAGTCCGTCGGCGCCGAGTACGGCCTGCTCACCGTGATGAACGTGCACACCGGCGAGCTCGTCGCCGTCGCCGAGGACGGCTCCGTCGACCCGAACGACGTGGACGCGTCCGACCCCGGGAAGCGCGAGGCCCGATCCTTCACCTCGCCGTACGAACCGGGATCGACGTTCAAGACGATCACCGCCGCCGCGCTCATCGACCAGGGCGTCGCCACCCCCACCTCGCAGAATCTCACGCCCGACTACCTGGAGCCCGAACCGGGCGTGCGCTTCGGCGACGCCTTCAACCACCCCGAGATGCCGTGGACGCTCACCGGCATCCTCACGCAGTCGTCGAACGTCGGCACGTCGATGCTCGGCGCGCAGCTGGACGCCGACACGCGGTACGACTACCTGAAGCGATTCGGCGTGGGCACGGCGACGCAGGCCGGCATGCCGGTCGAGGATTCGGGCCTGCTGTACGAGCCCGGCGACTGGGATCGGCAGACGTCGTACAACACGATGTTCGGCCAGGGGCTCTCGTCGACCATCGTGCAGACGGCGGGCGTGTACCAGACCATCGCCAACCAGGGGGTGCGCGTGCCGCCCAGCATCGTCAAGCAGTGCACGGCGGCGGACGGCTCGGTCACCGAGCCCGACCACGGCGAGCCGACGACTGCGGTCTCCGAGAAGACCGCCGCCGACGTCATGGCCATGCTGGAGACGGTGACCACCGAGGGCTGGTTCTCCGACCTCATCTCCATTCCCGGCTACCGCATCGCGGGTAAGACGGGCACGGCGGAGCAGGTCGATCCCGACACCGGGCTCTACCGCACCGACTACGTGCATTCGTTCGCGGGCATCTTCCCCGCCGACGATCCGCAGTACGTCGCGGTAGCATCGATTGCGTTCCCGACGGCGGGAGATGGCGGCGTCGCCGCGCTCACCGCATTCCGGCAGGCTGCAGAGGCGACGATCCGCACGTTCCACATTCCGCCGTCCACGGGGGAGTTCGCACCGCTCCCCACCGAGTATTGATCACGCCCAGGAGGCCCGCACCAGTGAGTACCGGAGATGCCTTGAGCATTCGCCCGCAGCACCCCGTTCCCGTTCCCGTCGGCGCGATCGTCGACCGGTTCGGGCTGCGCGCGCCGGGCCTGCCGGAGGGCCTGACGGTGACCGGCGTGTCGCTCGACTCCCGCGACGTCCGACCCGGCGACCTGTACGTGGGCATGCCGGGCGCGCAGCGCCACGGCGCCGAGTTCGCCGGCCAGGCCGCGGCGTCGGGTGCGAGCGTCGTGCTCACCGACGCGGCCGGCGCCGAGCTGGTCGCCGCTGCGGCCCCCGACCTCCCCGTGCTCGTCTCCGAAGCGCACCCGCGCACGATCCTCGGGGACGTCGCAGCGGCGGTCTACGGCACCGACGGCCTCGCCGCCCGCATCTTCGGCGTCACCGGCACGAACGGGAAGACGAGCGTCGTCTACCTCCTCGCCGAGCTGCTGCGCGCAGCGGGCATCACGACGGGCCTCAGCTCGACCGCCGAGCGGCGGATCGGCGACGAGGTCATCGTCAGCAACCTCACCAGCCCCGAGGCCTCCGAGCTGCACGGCCTGCTGGCGCGCATGGCCGAGGTCGGCGTCGCGGGCGTCGCGCTCGAGGTGTCGGCGCAGGCGGTCGTGCGCCACCGCCTCGACGGGGTGCGCTTCGACGTCGTCGCGTTCAACAACTTCTCGCAGGATCACCTCGACGAGTTCGGCGACCTGGAGACCTACTTCGCGGCGAAGCTCGCGCTGTTCTCGCCCGAGCACGCGGAGCGCGGCGTCGTCGTCGTCGACTCGCCGTGGGGCCAGCGCATCGCCCGCGAGTCGCGCATCCCGGTGACGCGACTCGCGACCGAGTACGGGCAGGACGCGGACTGGCATCTGGCGATCACGCGTCAGACGCTCGACGGCGTGTCGTTCGTGCTGCAGGGTCCCGGCGGCGCGCACTTCCGCGGCAGTGTTCCCGTATTCGGCCGCTTCATGGCGGAGAACGCGGCGCTCGCGCTGATCATGCTGCACGAAGCCGGCATCCCCATCGATCAGGTCTCCCAGGGCCTCGATCACGGCCGCATCCCGGTGTTCATCCCGGGCCGACTCGAGCAGATCACCGAGAGCGGCAGCACCGGCCCGCGCTTCTACGTCGACTACGGGCACACCCCGGGCGCGTTCGCGGCCATGCTCGACGCGCTCGGCGAGGTCGCACCGGGCAAGATCATCTTCCTCTTCGGAGCCGACGGCGACCGCGACACCACGAAGCGCGAGGAGATGGGCAGGATCGCGGCGGCTGGTGCCGACACCGTCATCGTGTGCGACTACCACCCCCGCTCGGAGCCGCCGGAGGCCATCCGCGCGAAGCTGATCGCGGGCGCCCGATCCGCGCAGCACGCCGTCGTGATCGAAGAGGGCGACCCGCGCGCCGCGGTGCGGCTCGCCATTTCGCTCGCCGATCCCGGTGACGTTATTCTGTATGCCGGTCCCGGACACGAGGACCATCAAGAGGTCGCCGGTCGGTTCATCCCGTACTCGGCGCGTGACGAAGTTCGCGGCGCGCTCCGCGAGGCAGGACTGCTCCCGTGATTGCACTGACACTGGCCGAGATCGCGACCGCTGTGAACGGCCGCCTGATCGTCGGAGACGACGGATCGGGGCCCGACACGGTGGTCGACGGGGAGTCGCAGACCGACTCCCGCGAGGTCGGCCCGGGGCAGATCTTCTTCGCCCGCCGCGGCGAGGAGACCGACGGGCACCGGTTCGCCGACCGCGCCGTCGACGCCGGGGCGGCGCTGCTCGTCGTCGAGCGCGACGTCGATCGCCGCGCGCCGCAGATCGTCGTCGCCGACAGCACCGCTGCGCTCGGGGCGCTCGCGACCGAGGTCGTTCGCCGCGTGCGCGACGCCGGCGGGCTCACCATCGTCGGCATCACGGGCTCGAACGGCAAGACCACGACGAAGAACCTCGTCGCGGCGATGGCGGAGCGGACGGGCCCCACCGTCGCCTCGGCCAAGTCGTTCAACAACGAGGTGGGCGGGCCGCTGACGATGCTGCGCGTCGCGCCCGATACGCGCACGCTCGTCGCCGAGATGGGGGCGAGCGCGGAGGGCGAGATCGCCCGGCTCACCGCGATGGCTCCGCCGCACATCGGCGTCGTGCTCACCGTCGGTCTCGCGCACGCCGGCGAGTTCGGGGGCATCGAGACCACGTTCCGCACGAAGAGCGAGATGGTGCGCGATCTGCCCGAGGACGCGGTCGCCGTGCTCAACCGCGACGACCCGCGCGTCTCGCAGATGGCCGACCTCACGCGCGCCCGCGTGCTCTGGTTCGGCCTCTCCGACGGCGCCGACGTGCGCGCGACCGACGTCGATGCGTCGGCGACCGGGACGGCGTTCACGATCCACGCCGACGGCGACTCGCTCCCCGTGCGCTTCCGCGTGCTCGGGGAGCACCACGTCATGAACGCGCTTGCCGCCGCAGCCGTCGGGCGCGCGCTCGGCATTCCGCTGAGCGACATCGTCGCGACGCTCGAGTCCGCGACGCTCGCGGCCCCGGGCCGCATGGAGGTGCTCGGCGGTCGCGACGGCATCACCGTCATCAACGACGCCTACAACGCGAGCCCGGACTCGATGAGCGCCGCGCTGCGCACGCTCGCCCAGATCCGCAAGCCGGAGGGCCGCTCCGTCGCGGTGCTCGGCGCGATGAGCGAGCTGGGGGAGTACTCCATCGAAGAGCACCGCCGCGTCGGCCTGCAGGCCGTGCGCCTCGGCATCTCCGAACTCGTGGTGGTGGGCGATGAGGCGCGGCAGCTGCACATCAGCGCCATCAACGAGGGATCCTGGGACGGGGAGAGCACGTTCTTCTCCGGGCAGGACGAGGCGTTCGGGTACCTGACCGACACGCTGCGCGCCGGCGACACCGTGCTCGTGAAGTCGTCGAATGCGGCCGGCCTGCAGCGACTCGGCGATCGACTCGGGGAGGCGTACGCATGATCGCGCTCCTGATCGCGGGCGGCTTCTCGCTCCTGTACTCGTTGCTCCTCACGCCGCTGTTCGTGCGCGGCTTCAATCGGCTCCGCTGGGGGCAGCCGATCCGCGTCGACGGACCGAAGGAGCACGAGGTCAAGCGCGGCACCCCCACGATGGGCGGTCTCATCTTCCTCTCCGGGTCGGTGATCGCCTACTTCGTCGGCAAGCTCGTGATGGGCGAGCAGCCCTCGCCCTCCGCACTCCTCGTGATCCTCATGGCGGTCGGAGCGGGGCTCGTGGGCTTCATCGACGACTTCATGAAGACCCGTCAGCAGGCGTCCGCCGGCCTCGGCGGCTGGGCGAAGATCGTCGGACAGGTCGTCATCGCGGTCTCGTTCGCCATTCTCGGCATCCAGTTCGCGAACGATGCGGGCGTCACGCCGGTCTCGACGCACATCTCGGTGTTCCGCGACCTCCCCTTCGACTTCATGACGTTCGGGCCGATCATCGGCGCGGGCCTCGTGATCATCTGGGTGATGGTCATCGTCACCGCGACGACGAACGCGGTCAACGTGACGGACGGCCTCGACGGCCTCGCCGCGGGCGCGGCCATCTTCGCGTTCGGGGCGTACCTCGTGATCGGCTTCTGGCAGGCCGCGCAGAGCTGCGCGAGCACGGCGTCGGAGCCCGGGTGCTACGAGGTCCGCGATCCGATGGATCTCGCCGTGATCGCGGCGGCGTTCCTCGGCGGCGTCGGCGGCTTCCTCTGGTGGAACACCAACCCCGCCCACGTCTTCATGGGCGATACGGGCTCGATGGGCATCGGCGGTGCGATCGCGGCGCTCGCGATCGTCAGCCGCACGGAGGTGCTGCTGATCCTCATCGGCGGGCTGTTCATCATCGAGACCGGATCGGTGATCCTGCAGCGCCTGTACTTCAAGGTGACCCACGGGAGGCGCATCTTCCTCATGAGCCCGATCCACCACCACTTCGAGCTCAAAGGCTGGGCGGAGGTGACCGTGGTGGTCCGATTCTGGATCATCGCCGCGCTCTTCGTCATCGCCGGCGTCGGAGCCTTCTACGGCGAATGGCTGCTGCAGCAGCCATGATGGGAGCAGATGTGAACAGCAGCAGCGGGGACGCATCGATCTACGCGAAGCTCGTCGCCGAGCGCGTCGAGTCGCTGTCGAGCTGGCACCACGATTGGAGCGGGCTCCGGGTCGCGGTGCTCGGGCTCGGCGTCACCGGCTTCTCCGTCGCCGACACGCTCGTCGAACTGGGGTGCCGCGTTCGCGTGATCACCGACGCGCCCGACCCGGAGCGCGAGCGCCTGCTCGACGTCATCGGCGCCGAGTGGCTCATCGAGAGCGACGACGAGGCCCAGCTGGCCGATCTGGAGGCGTTCGACCCCGAGCTGGTCGTCGTCTCGCCCGGCTACCGCCCCGATCACCCCCTGACGACCTGGGCGACCGCGCGCGACGTCACGGTCTGGGGCGACATCGAGCTCGGCTGGCGACTCCGCGACAAGACGGGCCGGATCGCCGACTGGATCTGCATCACCGGAACCAACGGCAAGACGACGACGACCCAGCTCACCGCTCACATGCTCGCCGCGGGAGGCCTCCGGGTGACGCCCGCCGGCAACATCGGCACGCCCATCCTCGACGCGCTCCGCGACCCGCAGGGATACGACGCGATCGTCGTGGAGCTCTCGAGCTTCCAGCTCGAACGCCTCGGCGAGATCTCGCCGTACGCCAGTGCGTGCCTGAACTTCGCGGACGACCACCTCGACTGGCACGGCGGCCCCGAGGCGTACTGGGCGGCGAAGGCGAAGGTCTACCGCAACACGCAGGTGGCCTGCGTCTACAATCGCGCCGACCCCGCCACCGAGCGCATGGTCGAGGCCGCCGATGTCGTCGAGGGCGCTCGCGCGATCAGCTTCGGACTCGACACGCCGCCGAGCAGCGGCTTCGGGGTGGTGGAGGGGATCCTCGTCGACCGCGGCTACCACGCCGAGCGGCGCAGCGAGGCCTTCGAGCTCGTCACCGTCGAGGAGCTCGCCGAGCGCGGCATCGCCGCGCCGCACATGGTGCAGAACGTGCTCGCCGCGAGCGCACTCGCACGCGCTCGCGGCATCGAGCCGGGCGAGATCGCGCGGGCGGTGCTCTCGTTCGCGCCCGATCCGCACCGCGCGCAGCAGCTCGGCGAGATTCGCGGCCTGCGCTGGATCGACGACTCGAAGGCGACCAACGCTCACGCAGCGGATGCATCGCTCCGAGCGCTGAACGACGTGGTCTGGGTGCTCGGCGGCCTGCTCAAGGGCGTCGACATCGACGAGCTCGTGCGCACCCATGCGAAGCGGCTGCGCGGCGCCGTGGTGATCGGGGTGGACCGCACGCCCGTGGTGGAGGCGCTGCGCCGGCACCTCGGCGAGCGGCCCGTCGTCGAGATCGCCGACGCCGAGCGCGACCCGTCGGGCATCATGTCCGCGGCGGTGGCCGAGGCCCTCGCCATCGGCCGGCCCGGCGACACCGTGCTGCTCTCGCCGGCCGCCGCATCGATGGACCAGTTCGAGAGCTACGGAGACCGCGGCCGACGCTTCCAGGCCGCGGTTCGAGAGCTGGAATGATGTCGGCGCGCACGCGCGAGCGCGAACCGAGCCGTGCTCCCGCCCAGGCCCTGATCCGGCTGGGCGGGATGCTGCGCATCGGCTCCGATCGCACCGTGATCGCGCTGTACACCCTCACCTTCCTGCTGGTGGGGTTCGGCCTCATCATGGTGCTCTCGGCGTCCTCCATCACCTCCTACCTCGCCGATCAGGGTTTCTTCGGCGGATTCTGGCGGCAGGTCATCTTCGCGGTGATCGGGATCCCGCTCATGCTCGTCGCCGCCGCGATGCCCGTGAGCTTCTGGAAACGCTACGCGTGGGTGCTCTTCGGCCTCGGCATCGTGCTCCAGCTGCTCGTCTTCACGCCCCTCGGATTCGAGGTGGCGGGCAACCGCAACTGGATCCAGCTCGGCGGCGTCACCGCGCAGCCGTCGGAGGCGCTGAAACTCGCCCTGGTGGTGTGGGTCGGCGCCGTGATGCAGCGCAAGGAGCCGCTCTTCGGGCAGATGCGCCACGAGCTGATCCCGGTCGTCATCCCGGGAGCCCTGATCGCACTCGGCGTGGTGCTGCTGGGTAAGGATCTCGGAACGGTGATGATCATGGCCGCGCTGGTGTTCGGCGCCATGTTCTTCGGCGGGATGAGCTGGAAGACGCTCGGCGTCACCGCGATCGGCGGCGCTCTCGCCGTCGCCTTCTTCGTGCTCTCGAGCCCGAACCGCATGGCGAGGCTCCTCAGCCACGCCGGGGGAACGGACGACTACAGCGGCATCGACTGGCAGGCCACGCACGGACTCTGGGCGCTCGCGGGCGGCGGGCTGTTCGGCGTGGGACTCGGCAACTCGAAGGCGAAGTGGTCGTGGCTGCCCGCAGCCGACAACGACTACATCTTCGCGGTGATCGGGGAGGAGCTCGGGCTCATCGGCGCGCTGCTCGTCGTCGTGCTGTTCATCGCGCTCACCGTCGTGATGCTGCGGCTCATCGTTCGGGCGCGCGATCGCTTCGGGCGCGCGGTGGTCGGCGGCGTGCTCGTCTGGATCGTCGGGCAGGCGTTCGTGAACATCGCCGTCGTGGTGGGCGTGCTGCCCGTGCTCGGCGTGCCCCTGCCGCTCATCAGCGCGGGTGGCACCGCCCTCATCGCCTGCCTCATCGCGATCGGGGTCGTGATCTCGATCGCGCGCGATGCCGCACGACACGACGAAGAGATGGGACTGCAATGACCAACTACCTGCTCGCGGGCGGCGGCACTGCCGGGCATGTGAACCCGCTGCTCGCCCTCGCCGATCTGATCCGGCGCGAGGAGCCGGATGCCGGGATCGTGGTACTCGGCACCCGTGAGGGCCTCGAGGCCCGGCTCGTTCCCGAACGGGGCTACGAGCTGGTGCACATTGAGCGCCTACCGTTCCCGCGCCGCCCCGACCTCGCCGCCGTGCGGTTCCCGGCCCGGTTCGCGCGCGCGGTGGCGCAGGTGCGCCGCCTGATGCGGGCCCGCGACATCGACGTCGTCGTGGGCTTCGGCGGGTACGCCGCCGCTCCCGCCTACCGGGCCGGCGCCCGGGAGCGCGTCCCCGTCGTGATCCACGAGGCGAACGCGAAGCCGGGCATGGCGAACCGCTGGGGCGCGCGGAGCACCCCGCACGTCGCTGTGACGTTCGCGGGCACGCCGATGCCCGGGGCGCGCGTCACGGGCATGCCGCTGCGACCGGAGATCACCGGCCTGGATCGCGCGGCACTGCGCGCCGATGCCCGACGGCACTTCGGGCTCGACCCCGAGCGGCGCACGCTGCTCGTCACGGGCGGCTCGCTCGGCGCGCGGGCGCTGAACCGCGGCATCTCGGGCTCGGCGCGGGCGCTGGCCGACGCCGGCGTGCAGGTGCTGCACGTCTGGGGCGGGCTGACCGAGCTCGAGGATCCCGGGGTGCCCGGCTACATCGTGATCCCGTACTGCGACCGCATGGACCTCGCCTTCGCGGCGTGCGACCTCGCCGTCTCCCGCGCCGGATCGACGACCGTGAGCGAACTCTCGGGTCTCGGCATCCCGGCCGTGCTCGTGCCGTACGCGGTGGGCAACGGGGAGCAGCGGTTCAACGCGGCCGGCGTCGTGCAGGCGGGGGGCGCGCTGCTCGTGGACGACGGGGAGCTCACCGCCGACTGGGTGCGCGACGAGCTCCTGCCGCTGCTCGCCGACGACGCCCGCCTCGAGGAGATGTCGCGGCGCGCGCGCTCGGCGGGGCGCCTGGACGGCACCGAGCGCCTGTTCGATCTCGTGCGCGAGGCGATCGGCGCGCCCGGAACCTGAGCGCCTGCCGACGCGCAGCGGGTCCGCATCGGCGGGCGGCTCGCGTCGCGGTACGCTTGACTGTTGATTCGTGCTGAGGAGGCGCCATGATCTATCCCGACCTCGAACTGCAGATTCCCGACGAACTCGGGCGGGTCCATTTCGTCGGCATCGGCGGTTCGGGCATGAGCGGCATCGCCCGCATGATGCATCAGGCGGGCGTCGCCGTGACCGGTTCCGATCGCAGCGCGAACTACTCGACCGACGCGCTCGTCGAGCTCGGCATACCGGTGGCGATCGGGCACGACGCCGCGAACGTCGGCGATGCCGACACGCTCGTGGTGACGGGCGCGCTCTGGACCGACAACCCGGAGTACCAGCGCGCCCTCGCTTCGGGGCTCCCGGTGCTGCACCGCTCGCAGGCGCTCGCCTGGCTGGCTCGAAGCGCGCGCGTGGTCTCGGTCGCGGGGGCGCACGGCAAGACGACGTCGACCGGCATGGTGGTGACCGGGCTGCTCGGCACGGGAGCCGACCCGTCGTTCGTCAACGGCGGCGTGATCGAGTCGCTCGGGGTGAGCTCGGGCGCCGGCGCCGACGACCTGTTCGTCATCGAGGCGGACGAGTCGGACAAGTCGTTCCTGCTCTACGACACCGCCGTGGCGCTCATCACGAACGTCGACCCCGAGCACCTCGACTTCTACGGCTCCCGCGAGGCCTTCATGCAGGCCTTCGTCGACTTCGCGCGGGGTGCGCGCGAGCAGATCGTGATCTCCGCCGACGACCCGGGTGCGCTGGAGGTGCTCGCCGCGCTGCGCGAGCAGGGCGGGCATGCGCCGGTGCGCACCTTCGGCGAGGCGGCGGAGGCCGATGTCCGCATCGTCGAGGTCGATGATTCCGGCCCCGTGCGCTTCGCCGTCGAGATCGACGGCGAGCGGTACGAGGCGCAGCTCTCCGTGTACGGCAGGCACAACGCCGTCAACGCGGTGGGAGCGCTCGCCGTGCTCACCGGCCTCGGGTTCGAGCCGGCCGGTGCGCTGCAGGCGATCGCGGCCTTCGGAGGGACGAAGCGCCGGTTCGAGTTCCACGCCGATGTGAACGGCGTGCGCGTGTACGACGATTACGCGCATCATCCGACGGAGGTCGCGGCGCTGCTCGATTCGGCGCGCGCGGTGGTCGGCGACGGCCGGCTCATCGCGATCCATCAGCCGCATCTGTACAGCCGGACGCGCCTGTTCCATCGGGAGTTCGCCGAGGTGCTCGAGCAGGGCGCCGATCACACGGTGGTGCTCGCCGTCGACGGGGCCCGGGAGGACCCGGTGCCCGAGGTGACGGGGGCGCTCGTCTCGGACGACTTCCGGGATGCGGATCGCGTGGCCTATGTGCCCGAGTGGGAGGACGCCGCCGAGTACCTCGCACGCTTCGCACGCCCCGGCGATGTCATGGTGACGATGAGCTGCGGCACCGTCTACCGCATCATCCCGCAGGTGGTGGCGGCGCTGCGCGACCGGTTCGAGCTCGAGGCGCGGTGAAGCGCCCGGGCGGTTTCGATCGGACTCCGGATCGGCCGCGGCCGGAGCCGGAGTCCGACGGGCGCCCGCGCGTGCCTGCGACGCGCGCCCGTGCGGGGGAGGTCTCGGCTGAGGAGCCGCGACCGCGGTTGAGCCGTGTGCGGGCGCCGCAACCGGCTCAGGCGGAGTCGCCCGTGCCGTCGTCGGAGACCGCCGGCACGATCGACCTGAGCGATGTGCGCGCTGCGCGGACCGCCGCGCTGCGCCACGGCGCGTCGCTCGGCGACGAGCACGCCACGGTGGATCTCGGGGCGCTCGATGCGCCCCGCCGCTCGCCGCTCGAGCGCTTCCGCGGCACGGCGCAGGATCCGGTGCTCATCGCGGAGCGACGGCTCGCCGCGGCCGCCCGGCAGCGCAAGCGGCAGGCGCGCGGCGAGCGGCGCCGGTTCTCTGCGGAGGCGCGTCGGCGCAGGCGACGCTGGTACGTCGTGCTCGCGGCGGTGGGGGCGCTGGTGCTCTTCGTCGCGGCGGGGGTGTTCACGCCGCTCATGGCGGTGCGGGAGATCGAGGTCTCGGGAGTCGAGAGCGTCGACGCGGGTGAGGTGCAGGCGGCGCTCGAGCGGTTCGAGGGCCGGCCGCTCGCGCTGATCGACGACGGCGAGGTGCATCGGGCGTTGGAGCCGTTCCCCGTGATCCAGCGGTACGCCGTCGAGCGCGTTCCGCCGCACACCCTCGTGGTGCGCATCGAGGAGCGCACCCCGGTGATCTCGGTCGCCGGCTCGGAGGGCGTGCAGCTCTACGACGCCGCCGGTGTGCTGCTCGGCTCCGCCGATGCGGCGCCGGCCGGCGTGCCGCTCGGAGCGGGCGCGCTGACCGACCTGAGCTCCGCGGCGTTCAGATCGGCCTCTCGCGCGCTGCGCGACATGCCCGCGGATCTCCGCGGGCAGATCACCGGCGCGAGTGCGACGAGCGCTCAGGATGTCACGTTCGCTCTCGCGAGCGGGATCACGGTGATCTGGGGCGACGCCGATGACAGTCGCCGGAAGGCGGTCGTGCTGCAGGCGATGCTCTCGTCGCTCGCGGACCAGTCGGTGTCTCGCATCGATGTCTCGGCGACCGAGGCGCCCGTCTTCGAGTAGCGCGGCCCGGTTCTTTCGGCGGGCGCGCGGCGTGTCAGGCGATGCGCATCCCCTCCCGCCCATACGGTGGTGCGCAGGAAATGTATACGGCAATACTAACTCTTAACCTTAAGTAGAGGTTGAAGGTTAGGGGCGGAGGAAGCACGTGTCAGCGAACCAGAACTACCTTGCGGTGATCAAGGTCGTCGGCGTCGGCGGCGGCGGCGTGAACGCGGTCAACCGGATGATCGAGCTCGGGCTGCGCGGCGTCGAGTTCATCGCGGTCAACACCGACGCTCAGGCGCTGCTGCTGAGCGACGCGGACGTCAAGCTCGACGTGGGCCGCGAGCTCACCCGCGGGCTGGGCGCCGGCGCCGACCCCGAGGTGGGGCGCCGCGCGGCCGAGGACCACGCGGAGGAGATCGAGGAAGCGCTCGCCGGCGCCGACATGGTGTTCGTGACCGCGGGCGAGGGCGGCGGAACCGGCACCGGCGCCGCACCGGTTGTGGCGCGCATCGCGAAGTCCATCGGCGCGCTGACCATCGGCGTCGTCACGCGACCCTTCAGCTTCGAGGGCAAGCGGCGCGCGGCCCAGGCCGACGCCGGCGTGCACACCCTCCGCGAGGCCGTCGACACGCTCATCGTCGTGCCCAACGACCGCCTCCTCGACATCAGCGAGCCCGGCATCAGCATGATCGAGGCGTTCGCGGCCGCCGACCAGGTGCTCCTCGCCGGCGTCTCGGGCATCACCGACCTCATCACCACGCCGGGCCTCATCAACCTCGACTTCGCCGACGTGAAATCGGTCATGCAGGGCGCCGGAGCGGCGCTCATGGGCATCGGATCCGCCCGCGGCGCCGACCGCGCCATCAAGGCCGCCGAGCTCGCCGTGGCCTCCCCGCTGCTCGAGGCGTCCGTCGAGGGCGCCCACGGCGTGCTGCTCTCCATCCAGGGATCGTCGAACCTGGCGCTGAGCGAGATCTACGAGGCGTCGACGCTGGTGCAGGATGTGGTGCACCCCGAGGCGAACATCATCTTCGGCACCGTCATCGACGACACCCTCGGCGACGAGGTGCGCGTCACGGTCATCGCCGCCGGATTCGACGACGAGACGCCCGCCCCCGTGCCGGGACCGGAGCGCGGGCGGCGCGGCAGCCACGTCGAGAGCCTCGACGAGGTCGCCGCTCCTGCGGCCGCCGCCGGAGCCGCCTCGGTCGGCGCGGGCGCCGCGTACTCGGGCCTGTCGGCCGCGGGCGACGCGGGATCCAAGAACCCTCCCACCGGGCAGTTCGGCGAGGTGCTCTCCAACCCTCCGGTCGAGGCGCAGATCTCCGATCCCGCATTCGACGGCGACGATGACGACGATCTCGACATCCCCGAGTTCCTGAGGTAACCCGCATGAGCGAAGCGAGCGGCGCCGCGTTCCCCGAGCTCGAGGAGCGTCTGCAGAGCGTGCGCGAGGGGATCGCGGAGGCCTGCCGAGACGCCGGGCGCAGCACCGAGAACGTCGATCTGATCGTCATCACGAAGTTCCACCCCGCCGAGCTGATCGCGGCGCTCGCGGCACTCGGGGTGCGCGACGTGGGGGAGAATCGCCACCAGGAGGCGCAGGAGAAGGCCGAGGCCCTCGCCGATCTCGACCTGCGGTGGCACTTCGTCGGTCAGCTGCAGACGAAGAAGGCGCGCCAGGCCGCCCGATACGCCCACGCCATCCACTCGATCGATCGCGAGCGTCTCATCGATGCGATCGGCGACGGCGACCGCGTGATCGACGCGTTCCTCCAGGTGAACCTCACCGACGACCCGGGTCGAGGCGGCGCGGCGCCCGACGAGCTCGAGCGGCTCGCAGAACGGGTGCTCGAGGCTCCGGCGCTCCGGCTGCGCGGCGTGATGGCCGTCGCCCCGCTCGAAGAGCCGGCCGCCGCCGCATTCGAGCGGCTCGCCGGCTACTCCGAGCGCGTTCGGGCTCTGGCTCCCGGCGCCGATGCGATCTCCGCCGGCATGACCCACGACTATCGCGAGGCCATCGCGGCCGGCGCGACACACCTCAGGATCGGGAGCGCAATCACCGGGAAACGCCCGGAGCCCCGGTAGTCTCGAACCACCGCACCGTTGGGAGAAAACATGAGCAACCCGCTGAAGAAGACCATGGTGTTCCTGGGCCTCGCCGAGGAAGACCTCGACGCCCAGAATGCCGAGTCGGCCCAGCCGGCAGCCCCGCGCGCTGCGCAGACCGCCCCGGCGCCGAAGCCGGAGGCCGCGCGCCCGCAGGCCCAGCGGGCCGCGGTCACTCCGCTGCGCCGCGTCACGCCGACGCGGCAGCCGTCTTCGCAGCCGATGAACGAGATCCTCACGGTGCACCCCACCGCTTACGCCGATGCGCAGACCATCGCCGAGAGCTTCCGCGACGGCATCCCCGTCATCGTGAACGTCTCCCGGATGACGGATGGCGACGCGAAGCGCCTGATCGACTTCGCGAGCGGCCTCACCATGGGGCTCAGCGGCCGCATCGAGCGCGTCACGAGCAAGGTCTTCCTCCTCTCGCCCGAGCATATCGAGACCGGAAGCGATCTCTCGCAGAAGAACGACAGCGGTTCGTTCTTCGTAGCCCCGTCGGCCTGAGCGTGGAGATCGTCGCCGCGATCGCCTTCATCCTCCGGCTGGCACTCAGAATCTTCACGTTCGTGCTCTGGGCCCGGTTCGTGCTCGACTGGGTGACGGTGCTGAACCGCCAGTTCCGACCGCGGGGCGTGTGGGCCGTGCTCGTCGAGCTCGTGTACACCGTGACCGACCCGCCGATCCGGATGTTCCGCAAGATCTTCCCGCCCATCCGGCTCGGGCGCGTCGCGCTCGATCTCGGGTGGCTGCTCACGATGATCTCGTGTCTGATCCTGATCGCGATCCTCTCCGCCTGGTAACCGCGACCCGCGCACCTGCGCGAACCCGACTTTATTTGCTAGCGTTGTTCTAGACCACGTCAGTGGTCCCGAAGCGAAAGAGACGTAACGATGGCCTTGACTCCCGAAGATGTCGTGAACCAGAAGTTCACGATCACGAAGTTCCGCGACGGATACGATCTCGATCAAGTCGATGATTTCCTGGACACGATCGTCGAGGAACTCCGTCAGCACGAGCAGGAGAAGGCGGAGCTGCGCGCTCAGATCGACGAGCTGACGCAGAAGCTCGCCGCAGCCGAAGCAGGAAGCCCGGCGTCGGAGAGCGCGGAGTCCGAGGGAGCCGCCTCCGAGCAGACCATCGTGGTCGAGGCCCCGGCGCCGACGCCGCAGCCGGCCGCACCCGCGCAGAGCCAGACGGTCGCCGAGACCGGCGGCGCCGTGCCGCAGCCCGACGCGGTGAAGTCGAGCGCCATGCTCCAGCTGGCCCTCGAGCTGCACGACAAGCACGTGCACGAGGGCGAGGCGACGCGCGACAAGCTCATCTCGGAGGCCGAGGCGAAGCGCGATCAGATGATCCAGGACGCCGAGCGCACCGCCAAGCAGCTCGTCGACGAAGCGCAGAAGCAGCGCTCCGAGGAGCTCCGCCAGCTCGGCGAGGAGCGCAGCGACCTGCAGTTCAAGATCAAGGACCTGCGCCAGTTCGAGAGCGAGTACCGCTCGACGCTGCGGTCGTACATCCAGTCGCAGCTGCGCGGCCTCGACGGCTCGCCCGAGCCGGCCGGCGCTCCCGACGGTCTGCAGTAACCCGGAGCGTGAGCGACGCTTCTGAGCACCGGGCGGAGGCCCCGCCCGGGTCACAGCGTCGAGCGCTGGTGCCGCTGCTCCTTCTGGGAGTGGCGGCAGCGGTGTTCGCTGCCGATCAGCTCGTCAAGAACTGGGTGGTCGACCATCTCGTCGAAGGGCAGACGGTTCCCGTCTGGGGTGAGTTCCTTCGTTGGCACTTCGTGAGGAATCCGGGGGCGGCGTTCTCCTTCGCCACCGGTTCGACCTGGATCTTCACGATTCTCGCCGCCGTCGTCGTGATCGTGATCCTCTGGCAGATCCGCCGGCTGAAGTCGGTTCCGTGGGGGCTCTTCCTCGGGCTGCTGCTCGGCGGGGTGCTCGGCAATCTGACCGATCGCCTGACTCGGGAGCCCGGGTTCCCCCAGGGGCACGTCATCGATTTCATCTCCACACCGTGGATGTGGCTCGGCTTCCCGGAGGCGATCTACAACATCGCGGACATCGCGATCGTCTCGGGGATGCTGCTGTTCGTGGCCATCTCGCTCCTCGGCGTGCACATCGACGGCCGCCCGCGCGAGCGCTCCGGCGAACCGGAGATCGCCGAGACGTCTCCTGGAGAGGACTCCCGTGGAGCAGCGTAGCCTTCCCGTTCCCGACGGGCTCGTCGGCGATCGCGTCGATGCCGCGCTCGCGAAGATGCTCGGCTTCTCGCGGAGCTTCGCGGCCGAGATCGCGGCTGACGGAGGCGTGCGTCTCGACGGCCGCGAGCTCGGCAAATCGGACCGCCTGACCGCTGGCGGGTGGCTTGAGGTCAGCTGGGAGGAGAAGCGCGGCCCCGAAGTCGTTCCCGTGGTGCTGCCGGATCTCGGCATCGTGCACGATGACGACGACATCGTGGTCATCGACAAGCCAGCGGGCGTCGCCGCGCACCCCTCACTCGGGTGGCAGGGGCCGACCGTGCTGGGAGCCCTCGCGGGAGCGGGGTACCGCATCGCGACGTCGGGACCGGCCGAGCGGCAGGGGGTCGTGCACCGGCTCGACGCGGGCACGAGCGGACTCATGGTCGTCGCGAAGAGCGAACGCGCCTACAGCGAGCTGAAGCGCGCCTTCAAGGCGCGCGAGGTCGAGAAGATCTACCACGCCGTCGTGCAGGGCCATCCCGACCCGTTCGCCGGCACCATCGAGGGGCCGATCGGGCGCCACCCGGGGCACGAGTGGAAGTTCGCGGTGACGCGAGACGGAAAGCCGTCGGTCACCCACTACGAGACGCTCGAGGCCTTCCCGTACGCCTCGCTGCTCGAGATCCGCCTCGAGACCGGGCGCACGCACCAGATCCGCGTCCACATGTCCGCGCAGCGACACCCGTGCGTGGGCGACGGCATGTACGGCGCCGACCCGACGCTCTCGGAGCGACTGCACCTCACCCGGCAGTGGCTGCACGCCAAGCGCCTCGGGTTCCGGCACCCGGGAACCGGCGAGGCGGTGCACTTCTCGAGCGACTACCCCGCGGACCTGCAGTTCGCGCTCGACGCGCTCGGCGGCTGATGCCACTCGTCGCGTTCGATCATCGGGTCGATCGCACCTGCAGGCTGAAGTTGCCGCGGTTCGTCGCGTAGACGCGCACGCCGTCGACGCGACGGTCGAGGCCTGGCTGCGCCGTCAGACGGGCGCGATCGCCGCTCGTCGAACGATCGGCGTACAGCACCGTCCAGGCGTCGACCCGCTCCCCGCGATAGCGTCGCAGCAGATCGTGCGGCAGCACGAACCGGTACCGGGGGGCCGCGTCGTCGCGCGGAGCTACGCCCGTGGCCGGCGCCGGGGGAGCGAGACGCCCGGGAACGGCCGCCGCCCGTCCCCGCTTGCGGCCGGAGAGGAGCAGGGTCGCCCGCGGACGATCGCGGAGGAGGAGGTCGGCCGCCACCCGGCTGGCCCCGCGCACGGCGCGTCGCGTGATGAGCGGTCGCAGCGCGCGGTAGACGCGGTCGGCGAGGCGCACCCGCAGGCCGGCCCCGGCCTTCCGAGCCGGCGCGTCCGGGTGCGCGGCGTGCACCGCGACCGTCAATTCGATCCCGCCCGGAACGGCGCGCGTCCCCGAGACCGTCCCCGTGTGCTCGAGCAGCTCCGCCGCCCGGATGAGCGTGTCGAGCCCCGCGACGTCGCCCGCTCGGATCAGTTCGACCTTGCGGCGATCCGTGGGGTGCGCGATGCGCGCGTCGGCCTCGGCCGGGAGGAGGTCGCGCAGGAAGTCGCGATGCAGCGCGACCCACTGGGCGCGCTGCGCCTCGTCCATGCGCAGCCACCGCTTCGGCGCGTAGAAGCGGAGCCCCTTGCGGCCGAAGAACTGCCGCACGAGCGAGACTCCCGCCTCGCGGTCGGGCGCCCCTTCCAGCAGGGTCTCTGCGATGCGCCGGCACGAGGCCACATAATTCTCGGGATCGATGCGCTGGCCCGAGATGTTGCCGCCGTCGTCGCGCAGCGCGATGAAGTAGAGCGGCCCGGCTCCGCAGAACATGATGCGTCGCGCCTCGATGTACGCGCGCGTCACGAAGATGCCGTCCTCGAGGCGCACGCGCCCCTCGGGGAATCGGAGACCGATGCGCTCGAGCATCGCGCGTCGGAAGAGCTTCTGCGGCGAGAGCGTCTCCATGGCGCGGGCGAGCTCGATCGGCCCCTCCGGGTGGCGTTCGAAGAGGGCCTGCACCTGCCGCCCGCCCGTGCCCTCGAACCGGGGGATCACGACGTCGGCGTCGTGCTCGTCGGCCTGATCCACCATGAGTCGGAGCGCCTCGGGTGCCATGGTGTCGTCCGCATCCATGAACAGGACGTACGTGCCGCGCGCGCGTTCGAGCCCGCGATTGCGGGGCATGCCCGGCCAGCCGCTGTTCTCCTGGTGCACGACCGTCACCCGGTCGTCGAGCGCGGCGAAGCGGTCGAGCTCGGCCCCCGAGCCGTCGGTCGATCCGTCATCGATCGCGATGATCTCGAACGCGGCGAGCTGCTGGGCCAGGAGCGACTCGACGGTGCCCGTGAGGTACGGCATCGAGTTGTATACGGGAATCACGACGCTCACGATGGGCGCGGTCTCGGTCACGTTCTCTCCTCGAAATCGGTCGCGCACCGGGCCGGAGCCTGCCGGCCGCGGGGGCGCGTCTCCCGCTCACCCTACCCCGCGCGCGCCCCGAGGAGACTGGCCGCCACCGCTCGGCGACCGCGGCTGCGCGCTCAGGTGCGCGCCCAGAGTGGTTCGATAGTGTGAACGGGTATGAGGACGGAACCGGATCGCCGCGCGAGCGGGAGCCGCGCGCCGTCCGGCAGGGTCGAGTACTTCGACGTGCTGCGCTGCGTCGCGATCCTCGCAGTCGTCATGATCCACGCGGCGATCACCGAGTGGCACGAGATCCCCGTCGAGTCCGCGCGGTGGGACGAGCTGACGTGGATCAACAGCGCGCTGCGCTTCTCGGTCCCGATCTTCTTCATGATCTCGGGCGCGCTCTTCCTCGATCCGGCGAAGCCCGTACCGCTCCGAGTCCTGTTCCGGCGCCGGATTCCCCGGCTCGTCGTCGCCTACGCGGTGTGGTCCTCCGCGTACGCCGCGCTCGACGTGTACGGGCCGGGGGGCAGCGGCGATCTCGGGGACTTCGCGACCGCCGCCGTCACCGGTCACTTCCACCTCTGGTTCCTCCTCGCGCTGATCGGGCTGAACATCGGCACGCCGATCCTGCGCAAGATCGTGGAGGATCGGCGCGTCGCCTGGTACTTCGTCGCGCTCGCCGTGCCGTTCACCGCCGTGCTCCCGCTGCTCACGGGGATCCCGGTGCTCGGCGATCTGCTCGGGGATGTGCTCGGATCCATGCGCTTCGACCTCGTGCTCGGCTACGCCGGATACTTCGTGCTCGGCCATCTGCTGCACACCGGCGCGATGCGCCGCGGCGCGCTCGTGGGCTGGACGATCGCCGCGCTCGTCGGCATCGTCGTCACGTACGCGGGCACGAGCGCGGTCTCGCGCGCCGCGGGGGAGACGGACGAGCGCTTCTTCGACTTCACGACCCTGAACGTCGCGGTGGTCTCGGTCGCCGTGTTCTGCGCGGCGAAGGCGTGGGGCGACGCCCACCGGCTCACCCCGCGCTGGGGTCGGGCGATCGGCTTCGTCGCGGCCGCATCGTTCGGGGTGTACCTGGTGCACCCCCTCTTCCTCTGGGCGCTGCGGCAGTTCGGGGTCTCGACGGAGATCGCTCCGCCGACGATCGGCGTCGTACTCGTCACCCTGCTCGCCTGCGCGCTCAGCCTCGTCGCGTCGGCGCTGCTGCGCCTGCTGCCGCGCGTGCGCGGGGTGCTCGCCTGACGCCGGCGGGGGCGCGGGCGGAGTACGCTTGATGAGCGGCGAAAGGGGATTCAACCTTGTCTGATTCCGACGGATTCGTTCATCTGCACGTGCACAGCGAGTACTCGATGCTCGACGGTGCGGCGCGCGTGGGGCCCCTCATGGAGGCCGCCGCCGCGCAGAACATGCCGGCGATCGCGGTCACCGATCACGGCAACACCTTCGGCGCATTCGACTTCTGGAAGCAGGCGAAGGACCACGGGCTCAACCCCATCATCGGCATCGAGGCCTATCTCACGCCGGGCACGCACCGGTCGGACAAGACGCGCGTGCGCTGGGGCGACGGCGGCGGCGACGACGTGTCGGGAGCCGGCGCTTACACCCACATGACGATGCTCTCCGAGACGACGCAGGGCATGCACAACCTGTTCCGGCTCTCCAGCTACTCATCGCTCGAGGGCTACTACTTCAAGCCGCGCATGGACCGCGAGCTGCTGCAGACCTACGGAGCCGGGCTCATCGCCACCACCGGGTGCCCCTCCGGCGAGATCCAGACGCGCCTCCGCCTCGGCCAGTACCAGGAGGCGCGGCAGGCCGCGGCGGAGTTCCAGGACATCTTCGGCAAGGAGAACTTCTTCTGCGAGCTGATGGATCACGGGCTCGAGATCGAGCGGCGCGTGCAGACCGACCTCGTCAAGATCGCGCGCGACCTGTCGATCCCGCTCGTCGCGACGAACGACCTCCACTATGTGCACGAGTCGGACGCCGAAGCGCACTCCGCGCTGCTCTGCGTGCAGTCGGGCTCCCGCCTCGACGACCCGAACCGGTTCCAGTTCAGCGGCTCGGGGTACTACCTGAAGACGGCCGCGGAGATGCGCCACATCTTCCGCGACTTCCCCGAGGCGTGCGACAACACGCTGCTCATCGCCGAGCGGTGCGACGTCGAGTTCAACACGTCCGCGAACTACATGCCCAGGTTCCCGGTGCCCCAGGGCGAGACCGAGGACAGCTGGTTCGTGAAGGAGGTCGAGGCGGGGCTGCAGTACCGCTACCCCTCCGGCATTCCTGACGCGGTGCGCAAGCAGGCCGAGTACGAGATCGGCGTCATCACGCAGATGGGGTTCCCCGGGTACTTCCTCGTCGTCGCCGACTTCATCAACTGGTCGAAGAACAACGGCATCCGCGTCGGCCCCGGGCGCGGCTCGGGCGCCGGTTCGATGGTGGCGTACGCGATGCGCATCACCGACCTCGACCCGCTGCAGCACGGCCTGATCTTCGAGCGATTCCTCAACCCCGACCGCGTCTCGATGCCCGACTTCGACGTCGACTTCGATGATCGCCGTCGCGGCGAGGTCATCAAGTACGTGACGGAGAAGTACGGCGATGAGCGTGTCGCCCAGATCGTCACCTACGGCACGATCAAGTCGAAGCAGGCGCTGAAGGACGCCTCCCGCGTGCTGGGCTTCCCGTTCGGCATGGGGGAGAAGCTCACCAAGGCGATGCCGCCCGCGGTGATGGCGAAGGACATCCCGCTCTCGGGCATCACCGATGAGAAGCATCCGCGGTACAAGGAGGCCGCCGAGTTCCGGGCCGTGCTGCAGGAGGACCCCGAGGCGAAGACCGTGTACGACACGGCGCTCGGCCTCGAGGGCCTGAAGCGGCAGTGGGGCGTGCACGCCGCCGGCGTCATCATGTCGAGCGATCCGCTCATCGACATCATCCCGCTGCAGAAGCGCGAGCAGGACGGCCAGATCGTCACGCAGTTCGACTATCCCACGTGCGAGGGCCTCGGCCTCATCAAGATGGACTTCCTCGGGCTGCGCAACCTCACGATCATCTCGGATGCGCTCGAGAACATACGGCTGAACCGCGGCGAGGAGCTCGACCTCGAACGGCTCGAACTCGACGACGCACCCTCGTACGAGCTGCTCGCGCGCGGCGACACGCTCGGCGTGTTCCAGCTCGACGGCGGCCCCATGCGCGGCCTGCTGCGGCTGATGAAGCCCGACAACTTCGAGGACATCTCGGCGGTGCTCGCACTGTACCGACCCGGACCCATGGGCGCCGATTCGCACACGAACTACGCGCTGCGCAAGAACGGGCTCCAGCCGATCACCCCCATCCACCCCGAGCTCGAGGAGCCGCTGCAGGAGATCCTGTCGACGACCTACGGCCTCATCATCTACCAGGAGCAGGTGATGTCGATCGCCCAGCGCGTGGCGGGGTTCTCCCTCGGCCAGGCGGACATTCTGCGACGCGCGATGGGCAAGAAGAAGAAGTCGGAGCTCGACAAGCAGTACGCGGGTTTCTCGGGCGGCATGCGGGAGCGCGGCTTCTCCGACGCTGCGATCAAGGCGCTCTGGGACATCCTGCTCCCGTTCTCGGACTACGCCTTCAACAAGGCCCATTCCGCGGCGTACGGCGTGGTGAGCTACTGGACCGCGTACTTGAAGGCGCACTACCCGGCCGAGTACATGGCGGCGCTGCTCACGAGCGTCGGCGACTCGAAGGATAAGCTCGCGATCTACCTCAACGAGTGCCGGCGCATGGGCATCAAGGTGCTGCCGCCCGCCGTCAACGAGTCCTTCGCGAACTTCTCGGCCGTCGGGACGGACATCCGGTTCGGGCTCGGCGCGATCCGCAACGTCGGCACGCACGTCGTCGACGCGGTGCGCGAGGCGCGCGAGTCGAAGGGGCGCTTCGAGTCGTTCCACGACTACCTGAAGAAGGTGTCGCTCTCCGCGTTGAACAAGCGCACCACCGAGTCGCTCATCAAGGCGGGCGCCTTCGACGGACTGGGCGGCACGCGCCGCGCGCTCGTCGAGATCCACGAGTCGGCCATCGAGAGCGCGGTGAAGGAGAAGCGCGACGCCGAGAACGGCAACGTGGGCTTCGACTTCGACAGCCTCTTCGCGGAGGCTGCCGAAGCGCAGGGCGGCTCCGCGGAAGCGGTGTCGCAGGTGCCCGATCGCCCGGAGTGGACGAAGAAGGACAAGCTGTCGTTCGAGCGGGAGATGCTCGGCCTCTACGTCTCCGACCACCCGCTGCGCGGGCTGGATGCGGCGCTCGCCAAGGAGGCCAGCGCCACGGTGCAGCAGATCACGAACCCGGACGCGACGTCGAGCTTCGACGGCGAGATCGTCACGGTGGCGGGTCTGCTGACGAGCGTGCAGCATCGCACCGCCAAGTCGGGCAACCTCTACGGAATGGTGACCATCGAGGACTTCACGGGCGAGGTGCAGGCGCTCTTCATGGGGAAGTCGTATCAGGAGTTCGGCAGCCTGCTGCAGCCCGACTGCGTGGTGGCGCTGCGCGGCAAGCTGAACGCCCGCGACGACGGGATGTCGATGCACGCGTACGGGGTGAAGCCCATCGACGTCTCCGCTCAGGAGGACGCGTCGACGCTCACGATCACCTTCGCCGATGCCCGCGCCACGGAGAAGCTGATGGACGAGCTGAAGGACACGCTGTCCCGGCACCGCGGCGACAGCGAGGTGCGGATCAACCTCATGACGTCGACCGCGATCCGCGTCTTCGAGCTTCCGCAGCAGGTGCGCATCTCGGCTGATCTGTTCGGCGAGCTGAAGGGCCTGCTCGGCCCCCGGTGCCTCCTTCCGGTCGAGGATCTGGTGTAACCCCGTCGCAATGCGGGCGGAGTAGGGTGGGCCTATGAGTGAGACGCAGCAGCAGATCATCCGAGCCCTTGATGTCAGTGCCGATATCGTTCCCGATCGCGAGGTCGAGCGCCGCGTCGCCTTCCTGGTGGAGTACGCGCGCGCCGTTCCCGGCTCGCGGGGGTTCGTGCTCGGGATCTCGGGCGGTCAGGATTCGTCGCTCGCGGGCCGGCTGGCGCAGCTCGCCGTCGAGCGGCTCCGCGCGGAGGGCCGGGAGGCGACGTTCGTCGCGGTGCGACTGCCGCACGGGGTGCAGCACGACGAGGACGACGCCCGGCTCGCGCTGTCGTTCATCGCACCCGATGAGACCGTCACGGTGGACATCGAGCCGGCGACGACGGCGATGGCCGACGCGGTCGCCGCCGCGGGCCTCCCCATCACCGATTTCAACCGGGGCAACGTGAAGGCCCGCATGCGCATGATCGCGCAGTACGCGATCGCGGGCGACCGCGGCCTGCTCGTGATCGGCACCGATCATGCCGCGGAGGCTGTGACGGGCTTCTTCACGAAGTTCGGCGACGGCGCGGCGGATGTGGTGCCGCTCGGCGGGCTCACCAAGAGCCAGGGCGCCGCGATGCTGCGGGAGCTGGGAGCGCCCGAGCGCCTGTGGCAGAAGGTTCCCACGGCGGATCTGCTCGACGACGAGCCGGGGCAGTCGGACGAGTCGAGCCTCGGCGTGACGTACCGCGAGATCGATGCCTACCTCACCGGGAACACGATCGGGCCCGAATCGGTTGAGAACCTGGAGCGCCGATACCGCGCGACGGAGCACAAGCGCCGTCCTCCCGTTGCTCCCGGCGACGAGTGGTGGGTGTCGGCAGAAGGGGAGTCATGACTACTACGTACGTACTCGCAGGGGGATGCTTCTGGTGCCTGGACGCGGCCTATCGCGCGCTGAACGGGGTGACGGAGGTGCTCTCGTGCTACACCGGGGGAGACACCGCGCGGCCGAGCTATGAGCAGGTCTGCACCGGCCGCACGGGTCACGCGGAGGCCGTCGCGGTGACCTTCGATCCCGAGACCATCCCGTCGGACGTGATCCTGGATGCGTTCTTCACCATGCACGACCCCACGCAGCTCAACCGTCAGGGCAACGACGTGGGCACGCAGTACCGCTCGGCGATGTTCCCGGCCGACGACGCTCAGCGCGAGGCGTTCGAGGCCGCGCGGTCGCGCGCGGGCGACCTCTGGCCGGGGGAGATCGTGACGACGATCGAGCCGCTGGGCGAGGTGTTCCCGGCGGAGGAGTACCACCAGGATTTCTTCGCCAAGAATCCGACGCAGGGCTACTGCCTCGCGGTGGCCGTGCCGAAGGTGAACAAGGTGCGGGCATCGTTCTCGCAGTATCTGCGCTAGGCGGCCGATCGCAGCGCGCTCGCGCCTGAGACGGGAGCCCCGGCATCGGACGCGGTGCCGGGGCTCTGCGGCGCCTCGGCCTCGGCCGCCGCGCCCGGCCAGCCCTGCGGCGTCGCTCCGGCGTCGGCTCCTGCGAACCCCTCGGAGCCGTCGACCGTCTCCGACTCGGGGCTGTCGACCGCCTGCGACTCCGGGCTGTCGCTGATCTCGGGCTCGGCGGGCGTCCGTCTGCTGAAGGCGGTGACGCCCCAGCGCAGGTCGTGCCCGATCGCATCGGCCTCGATCTCGACGCTGGTGCCCGACTTCTCCTCCGTCTCCCACCGGCGCACCCGCAGGCGGCCGTGCACGACGACCCGCTGCCCCTTCGTGAACGACGCGCCGGCGTGCGCCGCCAGGCTGCGGAAGGCGTTGACCGTGAACCAGTTCGTCTCGCCGTCGACCCAGAGGTTCTGCTCCCGGTCGAATCTGCGGTCGGTGCTGGCGAGGCGGAACGTGCAGAACGTCGCCTTCCCCGGTGCGCTGGTGGTGCGCGGGTCGGTGGCGATCGTGCCGATGACGGTGACGGTGGTGGACATGGTGCGCTCCTTCGCTGAGCCCTGAGGGCGGGACTGGGGTGACCGGGCGGACCGTGCCGTGCGGAGTCCGATCCGCCCGTTCGACTTCAGCCTGCCCCGGCACGCGCTCCTTGCCGCGTCGGACGCCGTGATCTGTGGAGTGCTGCGAGGGCTGCGGCCGGGAGCGAAACTGTGAGCGATCATCCGTCGTCCGGAGCCTGAGTGCGTACACTGGGCGCGTGCCTGTTGCTCCGCTCTCCCGTCGTCGTTCCGCCGCGCTCGCGTGCCTCGCCCTCGGTCTCAGCACTGCACTGCTGAGCGGCTGCGCCCTGCTCGAGGGCCCGCAGCCGGAGACCCCGGAGCGCACCGAGGCCCCGGCGCCCGAGACCGCCCCGGAGCTCGTTCCCGGCGGCACCGCCGAGGAGAACCTGCCGTACTTCACCGAGGTGCTGCGCACCTTCAGCGCGGGCGCCGAGCCCGTGCAGGGCGCGCCCATCGTGCAGGCCGTCGCCGACGCCGGCTTCGACCGGTCGGCGATGCAGGTCAGCTTCGATCAGAGCAAGACGAACCTGCCGGCCGACAACATCTTCGTCTCGGTGCGCATCGGGTCCGACTGCCTCATCGGGCAGGTCGTGGCGGAGGACCGCAGCTTCGTGGCGAGGAACGAACCGGCGGTCGGGCCGTCGGGCGACATCTGCCTCATCGGAGAGACGGCGCCGATCGGCTGAGCCGCGCCTCGGCGCGGTAGAGTGGTGGCGATCCGCAACCCACCATTCCAATAAGGGAGTTCGGGGCGCCTGTGCGCCCGAGTGTGTATATGGCTGAGTACATTTACCAGATGGTCCGCGCGCGCAAGGCGCACGGCGACAAGGTGATTCTCGACGACGTCACGATGGCGTTCCTGCCCGGCGCGAAGATCGGCGTCGTCGGCCCGAACGGCGCCGGCAAGTCGACGATCCTGAAGATCATGGCGGGGCTCGACACGCCGTCGAACGGCGAGGCGCACCTCACCCCGGGGTATTCCGTGGGCATCCTGATGCAGGAGCCCGAGCTCGACGAGGACGCCACGGTGCTCGAGAACGTGCAGCAGGGCGTCGCCGAGATCAAGGGCAAGCTCGACCGCTTCAACGAGATCTCGCTCGAGATGGCCGATCCCGACGCCGACTACGACAAGCTGCTCCCCGAGATGGGCGAGCTGCAGGAGGCCATCGACGCCGTCGACGGCTGGGATCTCGACAGCCAGCTCGAACAGGCGATGGACGCCCTCCGCTGCCCGCCGGCCGACGCGATCGTGTCGCACCTCTCCGGTGGCGAGAAGCGCCGCGTGGCGCTCTGCAAGCTGCTGCTCGAGAAGCCCGATCTGCTGCTCCTTGACGAGCCCACCAACCACCTCGACGCGGAGAGCGTGCTCTGGCTCGAGCAGCACCTCGCGAAGTACCCGGGCGCCGTCATGGCCGTCACGCACGACCGCTACTTCCTCGACCACGTCGCTACGTGGATCTGCGAGGTCGATCGCGGCCGCCTCTATCCGTACGAGGGCAACTACTCGACGTACCTCGAGCAGAAGGCCGCGCGCCTCGAGGTGCAGGGCAAGAAGGATCAGAAGCTCCAGAAGCGCCTCAAGGAGGAGCTGGAGTGGGTGCGCACGAATGCGAAGGGGCGCCAGGCGAAGTCGAAGGCGCGACTCGCGCGCTACGAGGAGATGGCGACGGAGGCGGAGCGCACGCGGAAGCTCGACTTCGAGGAGATCCAGATCCCCGCCGGCCCGCGTCTCGGCAACGTGGTGCTGGAGGCGAAGAACCTCAACAAGGGCTTCGATGGACGCACGCTGATCGATGGGCTCTCCTTCTCGCTGCCGCGCAACGGCATCGTCGGCATCATCGGGCCGAACGGCGTGGGCAAGACGACGCTGTTCAAGACGATCGTCGGCATCGAGCCCCTCGACGGAGGCGAGCTGAAGATCGGCGACACCGTCAAGCTGAGCTACGTCGATCAGACGCGCGGCGGCATCGATCCGAAGAAGACGGTCTGGGAGGTCGTCTCCGACGGTCTCGACTACATGAAGGTCGGCAACGTCGAGATTCCATCGCGCGCGTACGTCTCGACGTTCGGGTTCAAGGGGCCGGATCAGCAGAAGCCCGCCGGGGTGCTCTCGGGCGGCGAGCGCAACCGTCTGAACCTCGCGCTGACGCTGAAGCAGGGCGGCAACCTGCTGCTGCTCGACGAGCCGACCAACGACCTCGACGTCGAGACGCTCACGAGCCTCGAGAACGCGCTGCTCGAGTTCCCCGGCTGCGCCGTGGTCATCACCCACGACCGGTGGTTCCTGGATCGCATCGCGACGCACATCCTCGCCTACGAGGGCACCGAGGAGGAGCCCGCGAACTGGTACTGGTACGAGGGCAACTTCGAGGCCTACGAGGCGAACAAGGTCGAGCGCCTGGGCGCGGAGGCGGCGAAGCCCTCCCGCGTCACGTACCGGAAGCTCACGCGCGACTAGTCGATGAGCGGGGAGGGCGCCGGCGGTCCGGCGCCCTCGCCGTCGCCGTCGCCGGTGCGACGGCGCGTACACGAGAGGAGCCGCAATGGCACGCGCCCGCATCGACATGGAGCTGCGCTGGGCCGACCAGGACGCCTACGGCCATGTCAACAACGTCGCCTTCGCGCGCTTCCTCGAAGAGGCCCGGGTGCGCACGTTCTGGCTCGGCTCGGGGCGGGAGCGCACCGGCATGGAGCGCCACTTCCGCAGCGACGACCCGCTGGGGCCGAAGATGCTCGTCGCCGGCCAGCAGATCGAGTACCTCCGGGTGCTCGAGTACTCGGAGCACCCGATCATCGTGGAGCTCTGGATCGGGCGGCTCGGAGGATCGAGCCTGGAGGTGCACTACGAGATCGTGGACGGCGCCGCCGCAGATCGCTCGGTGGTGGCGCGCGCCATCTCGCACATCGTGATCGTGGACGGGGAGACGCTGCGGCCGATCCGCCTCTCGGATGCGGGCCGAGCCTCGGTCGGAGCGTGGACGGATGCGCCGCTGGAGATGCGCCGCACCTGAGCCCGGCCGCCCGCTCGACGCCCGTTACACCTCCTGCTGCGGGAGCGCGGGAAGCCGCATCATGCTCTCCTGCGCCACCGTCGCGACGTGGACGCCGTCGCGGTCGTAGAAACGGCCACGGGCGAGACCCCGCCCGCCCTGGGATGTGGGTGAGTCGAGTTCGTAGAGCAGCCACTCGTCGACGCGGAACGGGCGGTGGAACCACATCGCGTGGTCGAGGCTGGCCGCCCGCATCCCCGGCGTCGCCCAGGGCAGGCCGTGCCGACGCGCTACCGGCTCGAGGAGCAGGTAGTCGCTGCCGAAGGCGAGCGCCGCGGCGTTGAGCAGCGGGGAGGCGTCGAACTCCTCCCAGCTCCGCATCCAGACGTGCTGCCGCGAGGTGCGCTCGGCCACCTGGAGGATGATGTCGGATTCGACGTAGCGGAAGTCGAAGGGGCGATCGAGCACCCATGAGGCTCGGCCGTTGCCCGAGAGATGGCCGTACTTCTCCCACACCGTCGGCAGCGACTCGGGATCGGGGAGGTCGGAGAGGTCCAGCCGCTCCTGATGCTCGAGCCCCGGGTCGTCGGTCTGGAACGACGCGATCATCGACATCCGCGCTTCGCCGTGCTGGTAGGCCTGCACTCGGCGGGTGGAGAAGGAGCGGCCGTCGTGCAGACGATCCACCTCGAAGGTCATGCTGGCGTCGGCGTCGCCGGGGCGCAGGAAGTACCCGTGCATGGAGTGTATCTCCCGATCGCGCGGCGCCGTGCGCCCGGCTGCCGCGATCGCCTGCCCGAGCACCTGACCGCCGAAGGAGCGGCCGTGCGGTGTGGGCAGCGGCGGGCCGATGAGGATGTCCTCGCGCGTGCGCGCACCGGAGTCGATCACGGTGAGCATGTCCAGGAGACCTTGCGACGCGGTCATAGATCCTCCGTTGTCGGCGCGCTGAAATCGGTGCCCTCAGTCTATGCGCGCCGGTGCGCGTCTCCGTCGATGCGCGGGCTCTTCGTCGATGCGCGGGCTCTTCGTCGATGCGGGGGCCGGTAGACTCGGGGGCCATGCCCGTGACGCTTGAGTTCTCCGACGCCGCCACGCGAGACGATCTCCGCATCTTCCTCGAACGGCTGCTGCGCGCCGGGCAGCCGGACGTGCGCGTGGTGTCGCGGGGGCGCGCCCTCGCGGTGTACGGGTGCATGCAGGCGCCGCGGGGCATCACGGACTCCGTGCCCGTCGTGCTCGTGATGCGCGCCTTCGGGCTCTCCGAGGATCCCGAATCGCCGGTCGATGCGACCGTGCCGGGCCGGGCACTCCTCGATCGCATCGCGCGGATGGGACTCGCCGGGCGACGGCTCGATCTGCCCGATTCGAGTGCGCTGGCGGCGTGGGCGGGCGTGCTGCCGCCGACCGCGGGGTGGGCGCCGGCGGGGGCGCTGGACGGGCCGTCGCTCGGCTCGGTCGCGGCGGAGGGGATCGGACGCGTCGCCGAGCTGCTGCCGGCGGACCCGGGCGAGGCGGTGGTGCATCGCGTGCGCGCGTCGGTCTGGGGGCTGGAGATGGCGCCCGGCATTCCCGCTGCCGCCGCCTTCGCCGCAGAGGCCATGGGCTTCCTGAAGGACGCGCCGACCGTCGAGGTCGCCCGGTCGCTGACCTGGGTGCGGCTGCGCACTCCGAATGGGCATGTGCTCGTGCGATCCCTGCTCGGCTGAGGGGCGCGCCCAGCGAAGCGCCGAAACCTCGGGTAGGATGGGACGGTCAACTAGAGGAGTGTGTACATGGCCAATCCCAACGGCATCATCGACCCGCCCATCGACGATCTGCTCGAGAAGGTCGATTCGAAGTACGCCTTGGTGGTCTTCGCCTCGCAGCGTGCACGTCAGATCAACGATTACTACACGGATCTGCACGACGGCAACCTGTTCGACAACGTCGGCCCCCTGGTCGATTCGTCCGTCGACGACAAGCCGCTGTCGATCGCGCTGCACGAGATCGTCGAGGGCAAGCTCACGATGACGCGCCGCGCCGAAGAGGCGAGCGCGACCGACGAGCTCGAGGAAGTGTAATCTTCAGCTGCATTCGCGAGCAGCGTCGGTGGCGTCGGATACCCTGAACAGGGTCCGGCGCCACCGCTGTTTCCGGCTCCATCCTTCCGCCGTCAGCCTTTACCTTGAGGAGCACCGTGCCGCTTCGCCAGTTCACGTCAGAGTCCGTCACCGAGGGCCACCCCGACAAGATTTGCGATCGCATCTCCGACACCATTCTCGACGCGATGCTCGCGCAGGATCCCGGTGCTCGGGTGGCGGTGGAGACGCTCGTGACGACGGGGCTCGTCCACGTCGCCGGCGAGGTCTCGACCACGGGGTACGTGGAGATTCCGCAGTTGGTGCGCGAGGCGGTGCGCGACATCGGGTACACCAGCTCGGAGATGGGGTTCGACGCGTCGTCGTGCGGCGTCTCGGTATCGATCGGCCAGCAGTCGCCCGACATTGCCGGCGGCGTCGACACGTCGTTGGAGGTGCGCAGCGGCGCCGATGCGGATGACGCGCTGAACCAGCAGGGCGCGGGCGATCAGGGCATCATGTTCGGCTTCGCGACGGACGAGACGCCCGAGCTCCACCCGCTCCCGAGCTGGGTCGCCCACCGGCTCGCGGAGCGGCTCACGGAGGTGCGCAAGAGCGGCGAGCTGCCCGAGCTGCGGCCCGACGGCAAGACGCAGGTCACCATCGGCTACGACGGAGACCGCGCGGCCAGCGTCGAGGCCGTCGTGGTGTCGACGCAGCACCACGCCGGCATGACCCAGCCGGCGCTGCGCGACGCCGTCGAGCGCCTGGTGATCCGCCCGGTGCTCGAGCAGGTGGAGCTGCCGAGCGCGAATGCCGAGCTGTTCATCAACCCGGCCGGTCCGTTCGTCGTCGGCGGCCCCATGGGAGACGCCGGGCTCACCGGCCGCAAGATCATCATCGACACCTACGGCGGCGCGAGCCGGCACGGCGGAGGCGCCTTCAGCGGCAAGGACCCCTCGAAGGTCGATCGTTCGGCGGCGTACGCGATGCGCTGGGTCGCCAAGCACGTGGTGCGGGCCGGGCTCGCGTCGCGCGCGGAGCTGCAGGTGGCGTACGCGATCGGGCGCGCGCACCCGGTCGGGCTCTACGTCGAGACGTTCGGCACCGAGACGGTTCCGCTCGACCGCATCGAGCGCGCAGTGCGCGAGGTCTTCGACCTGCGACCCCTGGCGATCATCCGGGATCTCGATCTGCTGCGCCCGGTCTACGCGCGCACGAGCGCCTACGGGCATTTCGGCCGCGAGCTCCCGGAGTTCACCTGGGAGTCGACCCCCCGCGTCGCCGAACTGCGGGCCGCCGCGGGCCTGTAGGCGCGCGGCATGCCCGATCCGAGCGCGCCCGCCTCGCCGTTCGCAGCCGCCGAGGCCGCGAACGGGCGCCCCGTCGCGAAGATCCTCCTCGACTCGGCGCTTCCGCAGCTCGACCACCTGTTCGATTACGCGATACCGCCCGAGCTCGCGGACGACATCCGCGTCGGTCAGCGCGTCCGCGTGCCGTTCCGCTCGAAGGAGCGGAAGACGTTCGGATACGTGATCGGGTTCGCCGAGCGCAGCGACTTCGGCGGGGAGCTCTCGCCCGTCGCCGACATCGTGACGCTCGTCCCGCTGCTCTCGGCTCCGGTGTGGCGCCTCGCACGGGCGGTCGCCGACCGGGCGGGCGGCTCGGCCGGCGACATCCTCCGCCTCGCGATTCCCGCGCGCCAGGTGCGCGTCGAGAAGCAGCACCTCGCCGCGGCCGCCGCACGGCAGCAGTCGGATGAGGCGGAGGCGGAGGCTGCACCGGAGGTTTCGGAGGCTGCGCCGGAGGCTTCGGAGGCTGCACCGGGGGCGGAGATCGCACCTGAGCCGGACACCGCACCGGAGGCTTCGGAGGCACCGCAGGAGGGCGCCGAAGCCGACATCGCCGCGCAGCTCGTCGCCGGATCCCGGCTCGCGCTCACGGCCTCCCACGGACCCGACCGCCTGCACACCGGCGAATGGGTCGGCGGCTGGGCCGCGCAACTGGCGCGCATCGCGCTCGCAGTGCACGCTCTCGGACGCAGCGCGATCCTCATCGCCCCCGACTACCGCGACCTCGATCAGCTGCGCGACGCGCTCGCAGCGCTCGGGCACGACGACATCGTGCGCGTCGACTCCCGTCAGTCGAACGCCGAGCGCTACGCCGGGTTCCTCCGCGCGCGAGACCTCGAACCGCGCATCATCCTCGGCAACCGGTCGGCGGTCTACGCGCCGGCCCACGCGCTCGGCGCGATCATCCTCTGGGACGACGGCGACCCCGTGCTCGCCGAGCCGCTCTCGCCGTACGTGCACGCTCGCGACGCCGCACTCGTGCGCGCCGAGCAGGAGACCGCGGGGCTCTTCTTCGCTGCGCACGCGCGCAGCGCCGAGGTGCAGCGCCTCGTCGACCTCGGCTACGTGCGAGCGCAGCGCAACCCGCCCCGCCGGGCGCGGGTCGTGCACGCCGATGCGTCGCTCGCCCCCGACGCCTTCGCGGGCCGCGTGCCCGAATTCGCGGCGCGAACGATCCGGGAGGGGCTGCGCACCGGGCCGGTGCTCGTGCAGGTCGCCACGCCCGGCTACGCGCCCGTCGCCGTCTGCGAGGACTGCGGCGACCTCGCCCGGTGCGGCTTCTGCAACGGGCCGATCGGCTTCCGCGTGATCGGCCGCGCCTCGTGCAGATGGTGCGGCGAGTACGCGAGCGACTGGCACTGCCGCACCTGCGACGGCACCCGCCTCGTCGAACGCGGCATGGGCTCCGGGCGCACCGTCGAGCAGTTCGAACGGCAGTTCGAGGGGGCGCGTGTGCTGCTCAGCGATGGCGAGCACCCGCGCGAGCGCGTCGACGCCCGGCCCGCGATCGTGGTCGCCACCCGCGGCGCCGAACCGCTCGCTGCGGGCGGTTACCGGGCGGTGGTGCTGCTCGATGCCGAGCGCCTGCTGAGCATCGAGACGCTCCGCGCGGGGGAGGACTGCCTGCGCTGGTGGGAGAACGCCGCGGCGCTGACCGCGCCCGACGGCATCTGCCTGATGGCGTCCGGAGGCGGACCGGTGGTGCGGGCCTTCGTCACGGGGCGGGTGGAGGAGTGGCTGCACGACGAGCTGCGCGACCGCCACGCCCTGAGATACCCGCCGGCCGTACGGGTGGCGAGTGTCAGCGGCGGGCCCGACGAGGTCGAACGTGCACTGCAGCAGCTCGCATCGATCCCCGGAGTCGATCACCTCGGCCCCACGCCGCTGCCATCGGGTGGCCCCACGCGCGCCCCGACCGGTCTCGTGCGCGCGATCGTGCGGTTCGACTACGGCCACGGAGCGGAGGTCGCGAGCCGCCTCCGCGGCGCGCTCGTCGCCGACGCGGCCGGATCGGCGTCGCGTGCGCGCGGCCGGGGGCCGGGCCGCGCCCGGCCCGAGGCCCTGAAGCTCCGCTTCGACGACCGGGGCGTCTTCGACGGGTGACGCGGTCCCGGCCGCGTTCCCGCCGGGCGAGTGGCGGTCCCACGCGCCGGCGCGGGGCCGGCGCGTGGGAGAATGGCGGGATGCGGATCGTCTTTGCCGGAACCCCCGAGTTCGCCGTACCCAGTCTTGCAGCGCTCCGCGCCGCGGGCCACGAGATCGCGGGTGTGATCACTCGCGAGGACGCGCCGCTCGGGCGCAAGCGCGTGCTGACCCCGTCGCCCGTGGCCGTCGCCGCCGAAGCGCTCCGCATTCCGGTGCTCCGCGCGAACCGGCTCGATGAGGCCGCAACGGAGTGGGTGCGGGGGCTCGGCGCCGACCTCGGCGTCATCGTGGCCTACGGCGGGCTCGTGCGCGAGCCGCTCCTGAGCCTGCCGGAGCTCGGCTGGATCAACCTCCACTTCTCGGAACTGCCCCGGTGGCGGGGTGCGGCTCCGGTGCAGCGGGCGCTCGAAGCCGGCGAGCAGCGCCTCGGGGTCACCGTGTTCCGCCTGGTCGAAGCGCTCGACGCCGGCGACGTGCTGGCGCGGGACGCGCGCGAGTTCGCAGCGGGCACCACCGCGGGGGAGGCGCTGACCGAGCTCGCGTCGTTCGGTACGACGGCTCTTGCGCGCGCCGTGGCGGCCCTCGCCGAGAACCCCGGGGCAGGTGAGGCGCAGCACGGCGAGGCGACCTACGCGCGGAAGCTCTCCCGAGACGACGGCCGACTGCGGCTGGACGGCGACAGCCGCGCGGTGCTCGCGCAGTGGGCCGGCATGACCCCGGAGCCCGGAGCGTACGCGCTGCACGAGGATGCCCCGTTGAAGGTGCTCGAACTGCGCGCGGCACCGGTGGGCGCAAGTGTCGCAGACGCGGGCGCGGTCGACGGGGTCGGCGCGGTATCGCTGCAGGACGGCCGGGCGATGCTCGCGCTGCGCGACGGCGCCCTCGAACTCGTGCGCGTGCAACCGGCCGGGAAGCCGGCGATGGACGGCGCGGCCTGGTTGCGCGGGCGCGGCGGAAGCGCGGTGCTCGCATGAGCGGGGGCGCTCGCATGAGCGGCGGTGCGCGCGGCAGCGGCGGCGGGCAGCGCCGCACCGGCGGGGGGCAGCGCCGCACTGGCGGTGGCGGTGGCGGCCGGATCTCGCCGGCCCGTCTCGTGGCGTACGAGGTGCTGCAGGATGTCGAGGAGCGCGATTCGTACGCGAACCTCGCGCTGCCCGGGCGCATCCGAGATGCGGGGCTCGACGCCCGCGATGCCGGCCTCGCCACCGAGCTCGCGGCCGGAGCGCTGCGCTGGCGCGGTCGGTACGACCGCATCATCGAACTGGCCGCGGGGCGCGAGATCGAGCGCATCGACGCGCGCACGCGCACGGTGCTGCGGTTGGGCGCGCATCAGCTGCTCGGCATGCGCACGGCCGCGCACGCCGCGGTGAACGAGAGCGTCGAGCTGCAGCGGCGCGTGGGCAACCGCGCGGCAGCCGGCTTCGTGAACGGGGTGCTGCGGAGCATCGGCCGCGCATCGAACGACGAGTGGGACGCGCGGATCGCCGACGCCGCGACGAGCGCGAACGACGCGCGCGCGGCACTCGCGTCGCACCCGACGTGGATCATCCGGGCCCTGCAGGATGCGCTGCGCGCGGAGGGGCGGGAGGCCGAGCTGGACGCACTGCTCGCTGCCGACAACGACGCCCCGCGCGTCAGCCTCGCGATCCTGCCCGGCGCCGGCGTCACCGTCGCGGAGGCGGCGATGGCCGCAGCCGAGTCGGGTGCGACCGCGACCGGCCCCTCCCCGCTCGGAGTGGAGATCGGCGCGGGCGATCCCGCGCGTGCGATCGCAGTCAGCGGTGCCCGACCCGGCTACGCGCGCGTGCAGGATCAGGGATCGCAGCTCGCCGCGCTGGCCCTCACGCGGGTGCGTCCGGTGCGCCGCGGGGAGCGGTGGCTCGACCTCTGCGCCGGCCCGGGAGGCAAGACGGCGGTGCTCGGCGCGGAGGCGCTCGCTGCGGGGGCGCGCGTGCGCGCGAACGAGGTCTCCGAGCATCGCGCTGAGCTGGTGCGGAGGTCGGTGAGCGGCGTCGCGGACGCCGTCGAGGTGGTCTCCTACGACGGCAGGGGCGACGAGGCCTACGGCGGGCAGACGTTCGACCGCATTCTCGTGGACGCCCCGTGCTCCGGCCTCGGCGCGCTGCGCCGCCGCCCCGAGGCGCGCTGGCGCAAGCAGCCGTCCGATCTCCCCGAGCTGACCCGCCTGCAGGCGGAGCTGCTGCGGCAGGCGACCGCGCACCTGGCGCCGGGGGGAGTGCTCGCCTACGTCACCTGCTCGCCGCACCTCGCGGAGACCCGCGTCACGCTGGATCGCCTGCTCCGAGACCACCCCGAGCTGCGCGAGATCGACGCGCGAGCGGTGGTGGGCGAGGTCGCGCGCTCGGAGATCGATCTCGCCGGCGCGTCGCTGAGCGTGCAGCTCTGGCCCCACCGGCACGGCACCGACGCGATGTTCATCGCGCTCGTGGAACGGCGGGCGACCGGCGCCTAGTCTGGTGGATGTCGGAGGCCGGGCTTACCCTGTCAGCATGGACGAACATCCCGGGTCGGAGCCGGCGCCGCCTCCGATCGCACCGACGCCTCCGCCGGGAGGAATGCGCACCTTCCTGCACGTGCTCGTGAACACCGCGGTGGCCAACCTCACCACGAACTTCCTCTGGTTCGCCGTCGTGTTCTGGGTGTACCTCGAGACGCGCAGCATTCTCGCGACGGGTGTGCTCGGCGCGGTCTACATGATCCTCATCGCCGTGTGCTCGATGTGGTTCGGATCGCTCGTCGACCGCATGCGCAAGCAGCGGGTCATGCTCGTCTCCGCCACCGCGTCGCTCGTGGCGTTCGTCACGGGGTGCGTGATCTTCTTCGGCGTACCGCAGAGCGAGCTGCTCCGGCTCGATCGCCCCTGGTTCTGGCTGTTCACGCTCATCGTGCTCGCGGGGTGCGTCGTCGAGCTGCTGCGCAACCTCGCGCTGGCGACGACCGTGACCCTGCTCGTACCGACCGAGCGGCACGCCAACGCGAACGGGCTCGTCGGCACAGTGCAGGGCCTCGCGTTCATCGCCACGAGCGTCTTCAGCGGGCTCTCGGTGGGACTGCTCGGGATGGGCGGCACCATCATCATCGCCACCGTGTTCGTGGGCGCGCCGATCCTCCATCTGCTCGCGCTCCGCATCCCGGAGCCCGAGATCGTGCACGATCCGACCCGAAGCGCAGTCGACTTCCGCGGCGGAATGGCCGCGATGCTCACGGTCCCCGGTCTGATCGCCCTCGTGTTCTTCTCGACGCTCAACAACCTCTCCGGCGGCGTGTTCATGGCGCTGCTCGACCCGTACGGGCTCGAACTGTTCTCTGTCGAGGTGTGGGGCATCGTGTTCGGCATCGCCTCGACGGGATTCATCGTCGGCGGCGCCGTCGTCGCGAAGTGGGGGCTCGGGAAGAACCCGATCCGCACGATGCTCGTGCTCGCCGGGCTGCTCGGCGTGCTCGGCATGGTGTTCACGCTGCGCGACTGGCCGTGGCTGTTCATCGCCGGAATCTGGCTCTTCATGGCGATGATGCCCGCGGTGGAGGCGGCGGAGCAGACCGTCATCCAGAAGGTCGTGCCGTTCGAGAAGCAGGGGCGTGTCTTCGGGCTCGCGATGACCTTCGAGGCGGCCGCGGCGCCGATCACCTCGCTGCTGATCGCCCCCATCGCGGAGTTCTGGGTCGTGCCGTACATGGAGCAGCCCGCCGGAGCCGCGCAGTGGGGCTGGCTGCTCGGGGAGGGGGAGAGCCGCGGCATCGCGCTCATCTTCGTGTGGGCCGGAGCGGCGATGGTGCTGGTCGCCGCTGGCGCCTTCGGCACGCGCGCATACCGGGTGCTCTCCCGAAGCTTCGCCGCTGCGCCCGCCGCGCCCGCGCCCGCGCCCGCGGCACCCGCGCCTGCGGAGCCGGCCCCGGCGTCCGATGAGACCTCCCCGACGCCGTAGGCTGTCCTCCGTGACCGAGCAGCGCATCAACCCGAGCATCCTGTCCGCCGACTTCGTCAACCTGCAGTCCGAACTCGAGGCGATCCGCACCGCCGACCTCGTGCACGTCGACGTCATGGACAACCACTTCGTGCCGAACCTCACCATGGGCCCGCCCATCGTCGAGCGCATCCAGGCGGTCTCGCCGGTGCCGCTCGACGTCCACCTCATGATCGCCGACGCCGACCGCTGGGCGCCCGGTTACGCCGAACTCGGCGCCTACTCCGTGACGTTCCACGCCGAGGCTGCGGCCGACCCCGTCGCCGTGGCGCGAGCCCTCCGCGAACGCGGCGCGCGCGCCGGCATCGCGCTCAAGCCGGGCACGGCCGCTGAACCGTACCTCGACCTGCTGCCCGAATTCGATCAGGTGCTCGTGATGACGGTCGAGCCCGGCTTCGGCGGGCAGGCCTTCATGCCCGACATGATGCCGAAACTGCGCCGCTTCGCCGAGGCGCGGGCTCGGCACGGGCTCGACGTCTGGCTGCAGGTCGACGGCGGCATCACCGCCGACACGATCGGCATCGCGGCCGAGGCGGGAGCCGACACCTTCGTCGCGGGCTCCGCCGTCTACTCGGGAGTGCCCGAGGATCGCATCGCCGACCTCCGGCGGGCGGCCGCGGCGCACGCGCACTGAGCCGGCCGGCGCCCCCGCGATCCGGAGCCCGCGCGAAACCCGCTAGGCTGTTCACGTGAAATCGTTCGAAGCGCTCTTCTCCGAGCTCAGCGAGAAGGCCGCCGCGCGCCCCGCGGGCAGCGACACGGTCGCCCGCCTCGACGCGGGCGTGCACACGATCGGCAAGAAGATCGTCGAAGAGGCCGCCGAGGTGTGGATGGCCGCCGAGCACGAATCCGACGAGGCGTGCGCGGAGGAGATCAGCCAGCTGCTCTACCACCTGCAGGTGCTCATGCTCGCGAAGGGCATGACGCTCGAAGACGTCTACGCGCATCTGTAGCATCGGCGCGCCGGTCTCCCCGCGCGTCGATGCTCGCCGCTGATCTCACTCACTGGCCGGCTGCCCGGCCGCACGGAAGGACTTCCCGCACCATGCTCCGCATCGCCGTTCCCAACAAGGGATCGCTCTCCGACACCGCCGCCGAGATGCTGGCCGAAGCCGGCTACTCGGGCCGCCGCGACAGCCGCAAGCTCGTGCACACCGACGCCCGCAACCAGGTGGAATTCTTCTACCTGCGCCCGAAGGACATCGCGACGTACGTCGGTTCGGGCGCCCTCGACGTCGGCATCACGGGCCGCGATCTGCTGCTCGACTCCGGCTCGGCGGCGCGCGAGATTGCGGCGCTCGACTTCGGCGACTCCACCTTCCGATTCGCAGCCCCGGCGGGGAGCGGCTTCGCCGAACTCGCCGACCTCTCAGGCAAGCGCGTCGCAACGAGCTACCCCAAGCTCGTCGACGACTTCCTCCGCGCCCGCGGCGTCGAGGCCGAGCACGTGAAGCTTGACGGCGCAGTGGAATCGGCTGTGCAGCTCGGCGTCGCCGATGCCGTGGCCGATGTCGTGTCGACCGGCGCCACCCTCCGCGCGGCGGGCCTCGAGATCTTCGGCCCGGTCATCCTCGAATCGACTGCGGTGCTCATCGGCGGGCCCAACTCGCACCCCGACATCGACCGGCTGCTGCGACGCCTGCAAGGCGTGCTTGTGGCGCGCAAGTACGTGCTCATGGACTACGACCTCCCGGTCGAGCAGCTCGAGGCGGCGTCACGGATCGCCGGCGGCATGGAGTCGCCCACCGTATCTCCGCTGCACGACGAGCGCTGGGTCGCGGTGCGCGTCATGGTGCCCGCCGACGACGCGAACGAGATCATGGACCGTCTCTACGACCTGGGCGCCCGCGCGATCCTCGTGACCGCGATTCACGCGGCGCGGCTCTGAGGGGGAGCGGCATGTCGATCGCAACCCGCGTCATCCCCTGCCTCGACGTGTCGGGCGGGCGCGTCGTCAAAGGCGTCAACTTCCTGAATCTGCGCGACGCCGGCGACCCGGTCGAGCTCGCGGCGAGATACGCCGCCCAGGGGGCGGATGAGCTGACCTTCCTCGACGTCACCGCGACGGTCGACGACCGCTCGACCACGTACGACGTCGTGCGCCGCACCGCGGAGCAGGTGTTCATCCCGCTGACGGTGGGCGGCGGCGTGCGCGGGCCGGAGGACGTCGCGAGACTCCTCGGCGTCGGCGCCGACAAGATCGGGATCAACAGCGGTGCGATCGCGCGTCCCGCGGTGATCGGCGAGATCGCCGACCGGTTCGGCGCCCAGGTGCTCGTGCTCTCCCTCGACGTGAAGCGCAGTCCGCGCACGCCGTCGGGCTTCGTCGTCACCACGCACGGAGGCAAGCGCGAGACGGACCTCGATGCGCTGGAGTGGTGCCGCGAGGCGGTCGAGCGGGGCGCCGGCGAGCTGCTCGTGAACTCGATGGACGCGGACGGCACGCTCGCGGGGTTCGACCTGGAGCTCACGGCCCTCGTCCGCGAGGTCTCGCCGGTGCCGATCATCGCGTCGGGCGGCGCGGGGCGCCTGGAGCACTTCGCGCCCGCAGTCGACGCGGGCGCCGACGCGGTGCTCGCAGCCTCGGTCTTCCACGATGGCACGTTCACGATCGGCGAGGTCAAGTCGGCGCTCGCCGAGGCGGGCTGCAGCGTGCGGACCGCCGTCGCGGGGGCGGAGTCGTGAGCGGCGTCGACCCGGTTCCGAGCGAACTCGCGAGCGGCCCCGATCCGGTTCCGAGCGAACTCGTATTCGCGAGCGACGGCCTGCTGCCCGCGATCATCCAGGACGACGATTCCGGGGACGTGCTGATGCTCGCCTGGATGGATCGAGAGGCGGTGCGCCGCACGCTCACCACGGGTCGGGTCACGTTCTGGTCGCGGTCGCGCCAGGAGTACTGGAGGAAGGGCGACACCTCGGGCCACCGCCAGTACGTGCGCGGCGTGCGGATGGACTGCGATGGGGACACGCTCCTCGTGCGGGTCGTGCAGATCGGGGCTGCGTGCCACACCGGCACCCGCACCTGCTTCACCGGCCGCGAGGTCGCGGCGCTCGTCGGGGATCCCGACGCGGACGCCTGACGCCGCCCGGCGGCGCAGGTCCGCGTCGGCGGTCCGCGATAGGCTGATGCGGTGAGCCTGACCACCACGCGCGCCGCGTTCGACGCCGCGCTCGCCTCCCACGCTGTGATCCCCGTCTGCCGCGAGATCTTCGCGGACGCCGACACGCCCGTCGGCATCTACCGGAAGGTCGCCGGGTCGCGGCCCGGCACATTCCTGCTGGAATCGGCGGAGCAGGGCGGGGTGTGGACGCGGTTCAGCTTCGTCGGGGCCGGAAGCTTCGGGGTGCTCGGGGAGCGAGACGGTGCGGCGCACTGGTCTCCCGATCCTGCGTTCGACGTCTCCGCCGAGCGTCTGCTGCCCGGGGGCGTCGACTCCCTGGCGCCGGTGGCCGCGCTCAGCGCGCTGTACGAGCGGTGGCGGTCGCCGCAGGTGGCCGGGCTTCCGCCGCTCGCGAGCGGATTCGTCGGCTATCTCGGCTGGGAGACGGTGCGCCAGTTCGAGAAGCTCGACGGAGCCCCCGCGGTCGGATCGGGCCTCCCGACGCAGGGGCTCAGCTTCGTCTCGGAGCTCGTCGTCATCGATCACCGCGAGGGCAGCGTCGTGCTGCTCGCGAACGTGCTCAACGACGCCGCCCTCGACGGTGCCGCCCTCGACGACGCCGCGACCAACGATCTCGCGGCCGGCGATGCAGCGTCCGTCGATGTCGCGGCCGTCGAGGCGGCGGACGCGCAGTGGGCCCGCGCGCAGGCTCGCCTCGACGCGCTGCAGGCGGCGCTCTCCGCGCCCGAGCCGTCTCCGCTGAGCTCGGTCGATCGCGCAGCGACGGCGCAGCCGCACCGGTTGACGAGCACGCCGGAGTTCCTGGCGACCGTCGAGACCGCGAAGCGCTACATCGTCGACGGCGACATCTTCCAGGTGGTGCCATCGCAGCGCTTCGACCAGGAGTGCGCCGCGGATCCGCTCGACGTGTACCGGGTGCTCCGCCATCTGAACCCGAGCCCGTACCTCTACCTGCTGCAGCTCGAAGACGCAGCGGGCGAGCCGTTCTCGGTCGTGGGGTCGAGCCCCGAGGCGCTGGTGACGGTTCAGGAGAGCGGGCACGTGCTGACGCACCCGATCGCGGGGTCGCGGCCGCGCGGGGCGAGCATCGAGGAGGATCAGCAGCACGAGCGCGATCTGCTCGCCGACGAGAAGGAGCGGGCCGAGCATCTCATGCTCGTCGATCTCGCGCGGAACGACCTGCTGCGGGTCTGCGAGCCGGGCTCCGTCGAGGTGACGGAGTTCATGCGCATCGAGCGCTTCAGCCACATCATGCACATCGTGTCGAGCGTCGAGGGTCGGAAGCGCGCTGACGCGAACCCCATCGACGTGTTCCGCGCGACCTTCCCGGCGGGCACGCTCTCGGGGGCGCCGAAGCCGCGCGCGCTGCAGATCATCGACGAGCTCGAGCCGGTGCAGCGGGGCGTCTATGGGGGCGTCGTCGGGTACTTCGGGCTCGGGGGAGCCGCGGATCTCGCCATCGCGATCCGCACCGCGACGATCAAGAACGGCGTCGCGATGGTGCAGGCGGGGGCCGGGGTGGTCGCCGACTCCGTACCGGAGACCGAGGATGCGGAGTGCCGCAGCAAGGCGGCAGCTCCGCTGCGGGCGATCGCCATCGCGAACACGCTCCGCACGCTCGGGGAGACCGTCGATGCGTCGTAAACCGCTCACCATCGCCGGCGTCGCGCTGACGGGCGCGCTTGGGCTGCTCGCCGGATCGCAGACGTGGATCTCCTTCATGCTCGACGGCACGCACAGCCTCGAGACCGTCGCCGGTCACGAGGTGAACGCCGCCGTGTCGCCGATCTCCATCGCGATCGTCGCTGCAGCCCTCGCTCTCACCATCGCCGGCCCGGTCTTCCGGCGCGCGCTCGGCGTGCTGGTCGTGCTGCTCGGCGCGGGCCTGGCGGCGCTCACGATCAGCGTGCTCGTCGCGCCGCTCGCCGCGATCACCGGCACGATCACCGACCTCACGGGCATCTCGGGCGACGCCACCACGTCGCTCGTCCTGTGGAGCAGCATGTCGCCGTGGGCGTGGGTGTGCGTGGCGGCCGGCGTGCTGGCCGCGCTCCTGGGGCTCGTCGTCGCCCTGCTCGGCGGAGCGTGGGCCTCGGGGGGCCGCAAGTACGGCGCAGCGGCGAACGCCGCCGGGAGCGCCGCGGATTCGGATGCTCCGGATCGGATCTCGGATTGGGATGCGCTCTCGGAGGGCGACGACCCGAGCGACGCCGGCGACGACCGCGGCGACGGCGACGGCGACCGTCGCGGCGACTTCGGCGACCGAGAGGGCGACGCCGGCCGGTGACGGCGATCGCGCGGCATCCCTCGGGAGCGCGGGCGCGGGTGCCCGAACGCCGTCGAGAATTCCGCTAGTCTTGAACCGTCGAAATCTGTTCAGAGGAGATTCATGAGTACCCAGCACGGAGACCCCGGCCACGGCGATTCGCCGGCGGCATGGACAGCGGTCGTGGTGATGCTGATCGGCATCGCCGCCGGCACCGTCTTCTTCTTCCTTGACATGCCCGTCCTCGTATGGGCGTGCGTGGGAGTCGTCGTCGTCGGCGCACTGCTCGGGTGGATCCTCTCGAAGGCCGGATACGGTGTGAACGGACCGAAGTTCACCCCTCCCGCGCACGACTGACGTGCTCGAAGATCTTCTCGCCGGATCGCTCGAGGACGCCGCGTCGCGTCGTCAGCAGCGTCCCTACTCCGTCGTCGAGGCCGAGGCCCTCGCGGCGCGGCCGGCCCTCGATGCGCTCGCGGCCCTCGCGCCGGCCGAGCACATGAAGGTGATCGCCGAGGTGAAGCGCGCGAGCCCGTCGCGAGGCGACCTCGCGGCGATCGCGCAGCCGCAGGAGCTCGCCACGCAGTACGAGGCGGGCGGCGCGAGCGCGGTGAGCGTGCTCACCGAGGAGCGCAAGTTCAAGGGCTCGCTCGCAGATCTCGAGGCGGTGCGCAAGGCGATCAGCATCCCGGTGCTGCGCAAGGACTTCATCGGCGACGAGTACCAGGTGCTCGAGGCCCGGGCCGCGGGCGCGGACCTGGTGCTGCTCATCGTCGCCGCGCTGCCGCAGGAACGCCTGGTGCGGCTCCACGACGTCATCCGCGAGCTCGGCATGACCCCTCTCGTCGAGGCGCACAGCGCCGAGGAGGTGGCCCGCGCCGTCGATCTCGGAGCGCAGCTCGTCGGCGTCAACGCGCGCGACCTGCGCACGTTCGAGCTCGATCGGGACCTCTTCGGAAACGTGGCGGATCAGATCCCCGCGGGCGTGATCCGCGTCGCCGAGTCGGCGGTGCTGAGCGTCGCCGATGTGGAGCACTACCGGGAAGCCGGCGCCGACGCGGTGCTCGTGGGCGAGGCGCTCGTGACGAACGATCCCATCGCGACGCTGCAGACGTACCTGAACGTCTGAGCGTCACCAGCTGAAAAGGACACCCGTGACCGAATCGACCCCCGTCGTCACTAGCCTGCGCGATCAGCACGGCCCCTTCTTCGGGGAGTTCGGCGGGCGCTTCATGCCCGAGTCGCTGATCGCCGCCATCGACGAGCTCACCGAGGCGTACGCCGCCGCGCAGGCCGACCCGGCGTTCCGCGCCGAGCTCGCCGAGCTGCTGCTCACCTACGCGGGGCGCCCGTCACCCATCACGGAGGTGCCGCGGTTCGCCGAGCACGCGGGCGGCGCGCGCGTGTTCCTGAAGCGCGAGGATCTGAACCACACGGGCTCGCACAAGATCAACAACGTGCTGGGCCAGGCACTGCTCACCAAGCGCCTCGGCAAGACGCGGGTGATCGCAGAGACCGGCGCCGGCCAGCACGGCGTCGCGACGGCGACCGCGGCGGCGCTGTTCGGTCTCGAATGCACGGTGTACATGGGCGAGGTCGACACCGAGCGGCAGGCGCTGAACGTGGCCCGCATGCGGCTGCTCGGCGCCGACGTGGTGCCCGTGCGCACCGGCTCGCGCACGCTGAAGGACGCCATCAACGAGGCCTACCGCGACTGGGTCGCGAGCGTGGATCGCACGAACTACATCTTCGGCACCGCCGCCGGCCCGCACCCGTTCCCGGCGATGGTGCGCGACTTCCAGAAGGTCATCTCCGAGGAGGCCCGGGCGCAGCTGCTCGACCGCATCGGCCGGCTCCCCGACGCGGTCGTCGCGTGCGTGGGCGGCGGCTCGAACGCGATCGGCATGTTCGACGCGTTCCTCGACGACGCAGACGTGCGCCTCTACGGCGTCGAGGCGGCCGGCGACGGCGTCGACACCGACCAGCACGCGGCCTCGATCGAACGCGGGCGGCCCGGCGTGCTGCACGGCGCGCGGACCTACGTGCTGCAGAACGAGGACGGCCAGACCGTCGAGTCGCACTCGATCTCCGCCGGGCTCGACTACCCCGGCGTGGGGCCCGAGCACGCCTGGCTCTCCGACATCGGTCGGGCGACCTACATCCCGGCGACCGACGATGAGGCGATGCAGGCGCTCAAGCTGCTGAGCCGCACGGAGGGCATCATTCCCGCCATCGAGTCGGCGCACGCACTGGCGGGCGCCCAGCGGATCGGGCGGGAGCTCGGCCCCGATGGCGTCGTGCTCGTGAGCCTCTCGGGTCGGGGCGACAAGGACATGGCGACTGCCGGCCGGTACTTCGGTCTGCTTCCCGAGGACGGACCGGAGGTCGACGGATGACGCAGCAGGCTTCGAGCGTTGCCGAGGTGATCCGCGCGGCGAAGCGCGACCGGCGGGGCGCACTCGTCGGGTACCTGCCGGTGGGGTTCCCCGATCTCGACACGAGCGTCGAGGCGGCCATCGCGATGGCGCGCAGCGGGGCGGACGTCCTGGAGTTCGGCGTGCCCTACTCCGATCCGGTGATGGACGGCGCCGTGATCCAGGAGGCGACCCAGACGGCGCTCGCCGGGGGCTTCCGGCTCGCCCATGTCTTCGAGGCGGTGCGCCGCGTGCGCGAGGCCGTCGATGTGCCGGTGCTCGTGATGACGTACTGGAACCCCGTCGTGCAGTACGGCGTCGATGCGTTCGCGCGCGACCTCGCCGCAGCCGGGGGAGCCGGACTCATCACTCCCGACATCACGCCGGACTCCGCCGACGAGTGGATCGCGGCGAGCGAGGCGCACGGTCTCGACCGGGTGTTCCTCGCGGCTCCGAGCTCGACGGATGAGCGGCTCGCGCTCGTGAGCCGTTCGAGCACCGGGTTCGTGTACACGGTCTCGACGATGGGCATCACGGGGGAGCGCGCCGAACTCGACGCCGCGGCACGGGGATTGACCGGTCGCCTGCGCGAGCAGGGCGCGGAGCTCGCGTGCGTCGGCATCGGGATCTCGACCGCCGATCAGGTCGCCGCCGCGCTCGAGTACGCCGACGGCGCCATCGTCGGCACCGCGTTCGTGCGTGCGCTCCGCGACGGCGGCGTGGAGCGGCTCGCGGAGACCGTGGCGAGCATCGCGCAGGGCACCGCGCGCTAAGATTGTCCCGTCCGCCGCGCGGTGCAGCCGCGCGGTACCCACCCAGAGTCCTGCGGCGCGAGGCCGTCGGCGAAAGAGGAGTGAATGATTCTCCCGTTGAGCATTCCGAGCCCCGAGCTGCAGTATCTCCAGCTCGGGCCGTTCCGGATCTACTTCTACGCGCTGTGCATCATCGTCGGCATCATCGCGGCCGGCATCTGGACCGCGCGGCGGCTGGGGCGGCGCGGCGGCGAGCGGGGCGCGGTCTTCGACTTCCTCGTCTGGTCCCTCGTGCTCGGCATCCTGGGCGCTCGTCTGTACCACGTCGTCACGCACTGGGGCGACTACTTCGGTCCCGGCAAGAACCCGCTCGAGATCTTCGCCTTCTGGAACGGCGGCATCGCGATCTTCGGCGCGCTGATCGGCGGCGCGGTCGGCGTGCTCATCGCATCGCGCATCACCGGCATCCGCTTCTGGTCGTTCGCCGACGCCCTCGTGCCCGGTCTGCTCCTCGCGCAGGCCGTCGGCCGCCTCGGCAACTGGTTCAACCACGAGCTCTTCGGCGGCCCCACTACGCTGCCCTGGGGGCTCGAGATCGAGTCGACCAACGCCGCGTTCCCGATCGGCCTGCCCGAGGGCACGCTCTTCCACCCGACGTTCCTCTACGAGGCGCTGTGGAACCTCCTCGGCATCGTGGTGCTGCTCGCGATCGAGCGGAAGTGGCGCCCGCGCTGGGGCACGTTCTTCGCGCTGTACCTCGTCTGGTACGGCATCGGGCGCGTCTTCACGGAGTCGCTGCGCGTGGATCCGAGCCTGCTCTTCTTCGGCGTGCGCACCAACGTGCTGGCAGCGGTGCTCGCCGTCGTCGCGGGCATCGTGCTGTTCGTGCTGCGCCGTCGCCGGCATGTCGGCCTCGAGAACAGCGTGTACCTGCCCGGGCGCCGCCACCCCGGCGACACGGTGCTCGTCGACACCGCCGATGCGAACGAGTTCTACCACGTGATCGATCGCGGTGACGCGCACGGATCGGCGGCGGACGCCGACGACGACGACGCGCGCGCAGCGAGTCAGGCGCCCGCGGGCGACGCCGAGCCCAGCAAGACCCACTAACCGAAGGAGCACGCTGCATGCGTCACGCGAAGATCGTCGCCACATGGGGACCCGCCGTTTCCAGCTATGACCACACGCTCGCGCTGATCCAGGCCGGCGTGAACGTTGCTCGGCTCAACATGTCCCACGGCACGTACAACGTGCACGAGGGGATCTATCGCAACATTCGACGCGCGGAGGCGGAGGTGGGCCGGCCCATCGCGGTGCTCGCCGATCTCCAGGGGCCGAAGATCCGGCTCGGGGTGTTCGAGGACGGCCCGTACGCCCTCTCCGTGGGCGACGAGTTCGCGATCACGACGCGAGACATCGTCGGGGACCGCACGATCGGCGGCACGACCCACAAGGGGCTGCCGGGCGACGTGAACCCGGGGGATCCGCTGCTCATCGATGACGGCAAGGTCACGCTCCGGGCGGTGCGGGTCACCGAGGACACGGTGCACACCGTCGTCGAGGTGCCGGGCTCGATCTCGAACAACAAGGGCATCAACCTCCCGGGCGTCGCGGTCAACGTGCCCGCCCTCTCCGACAAGGACGAGGAGGATCTGCGCTGGGCGCTCGCCCTGGGCGTGGACTACATCGCCCTCTCGTTCGTGCGCGATGCCGCCGACATCGACCGGGTGCACGAGATCATGGACGAGACGGGCGTGCGCCTGCCCGTGATCGCCAAGATCGAGAAGCCGCAGGCTGCGGAGCGGCTGGAGGAGATCGTCGCCGCGTTCGACGGCATCATGGTCGCCCGCGGCGATCTCGGCGTCGAGCTGCCGCTCGAGCAGGTGCCGCTGGTGCAGACCGAGGCCGTGGCGATCGCCCGCCGGAACGCGAAGCCCGTCATCGTCGCGACGCAGGTGCTCGAGTCGATGATCGAGAACCCCCGCCCGACGCGTGCGGAGGCCTCCGACTGCGCGAACGCCGTGCTCGACGGTGCGGATGCCGTGATGCTCTCGGGTGAGACGAGCGTCGGGGCGTATCCGATCGAGGCCGTCGCGACGATGGCGCGGATCATCGAGGCGACCGAGGATCACGCGCTCGAGCGCATCGAGCCGCTCGGAGCCGCACCGCGCACCCAGGGCGGCGTGCTGACGCTGGCGGCCTCCGACGTCGCGGACTTCGTCGGTGCTCGCTACATCTGCGTCTTCACGGAATCGGGAGACACCGTGCGGCGCATGTCGCGTCTGCGCCGTCCGATGCCGATCATCGGCTTCACCCCTGATCCCGACACGCGGCGCCGGATGGAGCTGACCTGGGGGGCGCGCAGCTACGAGGTGCCGCGCGTCGACAGCACGGATGAGATGTTCGTCCAGGTCGACAAGGTGCTGCTCGAGCACTCGCGCGTCGAGGTGGGCGAGAAGGTCGTCATCATCGCAGGATCGCCTCCCGGAGTGGTGGGCACCACGAACACGCTGCGGATCCACCGGATCGGCGAGGCGACGGGTCTCCTTCCCGAGGCGGGCCCGAGGAAGTTCACGAAGGGCGCCGAGGCGTCCGAGGCCTGACCGGCACGAGGCGGCGATGCGCCCGCGTCCGCAGGGGCGCGTCCCGTGCGGAGCGCCCCCTGCGGTAGGGTGGGGGAGTTCGCCGAATTGGTGGAATTGGCAGACACGGCGCACTCAAAATGCGTTGCCGAAAGGCGTGCGGGTTCAAGTCCCGCATTCGGCACGAACATGGAGCCCCCGTCTCCTCGCAGTACGCGAGGGAGCGGGGGCTTCGTCGTGGTCGGCCCGCAGACTAGGCCCGTGGACGCTCGGCGGCTAGCCCCTGGCGGCTCGCGTCCGCCCCGTGCACACTGGTGATCCACGCAGCGCTTCCGGCGGCTGCATTCCACGTCTTGGAGGAGGACACCATGTCGATGAACAACACGAGCGCGAACCCCGAGGGCGAAGAGGGTCGCGCGCCGCTCTCCCAGCCCGCCGGCGAGGACGACCTGCTGGTGCAGCACGGGCATCCGGAGGCGCCCGAGTTCGGCGAGGACGACGCCGAAGAGCCCGTCGCGAATCTCGAGTAGCGTCGGATATCCCCAGAGAGAATGTCGTAAGCTGGAATGGTGAATGACCAGAGCACTGCACCGAGCGCTCCGCGACGCGTAGTCGTCGCGGAAGACGAATCCCTGATCCGTCTCGACATCGTCGAGACCCTGCGCGACAACGGCTTCGAAGTGGTCGGCGAAGCGGGAGACGGCGAGACCGCGGTGAAGCTCGTCGAAGAACTGCGACCCGACCTCGTCGTGATGGACGTGAAGATGCCGCAGCTCGACGGCATCTCCGCTGCAGAGCGCATCAACAAGACGCACCTCGCACCGGTGGTCCTGCTGACCGCCTTCAGCCAGCGCGAGCTGGTCGAGCGCGCGAGCGAGGCGGGCGCTCTCGCCTACGTCGTCAAGCCGTTCACCCCGGCCGACCTGATTCCCGCCATCGAGATCGCCCTCTCGCGCTTCCAGCAGATCGTCGCCCTCGAGAGCGAGGTCGCCGATCTCGCGGAGCGGTTCGAGACCCGCAAGCTGGTGGACCGCGCCAAGGGCATCCTCAACGACAAGATGGGTCTGAGCGAGCCCGAGGCGTTCCGCTGGATCCAGAAGGCGTCGATGGACCGCCGACTGACGATGCAGGACGTCGCGAAGACCATCATCGATCAGCTGGGGCCGAAGAAGGACTAGTCGCGCCCCCGGTCGTCGAACGCCCCGGATCCGCTGTCGCGGTCCGGGGCGTTCGCCGTTGTCAGGAGGCCGATGGGGGCGCCGCCCGCTTGTAGAAGTTCGTGATGCGCACGGTCGAGCAGCGCCGCCCGCGCTCGTCGGACACGACGATCTCGTGCACGGCGATGCTGAAGCCCAGTTTGATCGGGGTGCAGACGCCCGTGACCGTCCCGTCGACGGCCGAGCCGGTGTGCGTCGCGTTGATGTCGAGGCCGACGGCCACGCAACCCGCCGGGGCGTGGTAGTTCGCGTGCATCGAGCCCAGGGTTTCCCCGAGCACCACGTACGCGCCGCCGTGCAGCAGCATGACGGGCTGCGTATTGCCCGCCACCGGCATGGTCGCCACTGCGCGCTCTGCGGTGAACTCGGTCATCTCGATGCCCATGCGGTCGGCGAGGGCGCCGAGACCCCGCTCGCGGATGTAGGCGAGGCCGTCCTCGGGCTTCGGTGCGGATGCGGCTGAGGCTGCGGGACTGGTCATCGGTGCCTTTCGTCGATCGGCGACACGCGCGAGCCCGCTGCGACCGCGACCGCCCTGGGGAATGTCGGCGGCGGATTGTAGGCTGGGCACGTGTCGAACACTCAGCCTACCCTCATGGTCATCGACGGCCACTCGCTCGCCTTCCGCGCCTTCTACGCGCTCCCGGTCGACAGCTTCCAGACGCAGTCGGGCCAGCATACGAATGCGATCCACGGCTTCATCGCGATGCTGATCAATCTGCTCGGCAATGAGCGGCCCGACGCCCTGGCGGTGGCCTTCGACATCTCGCGGCACTCGTTCCGCACCGAGGAGTATCCCGAGTACAAGGGCACACGCGGCGAGACGCCGCCCGAGTTCAAGGGTCAGATCCCGCTGCTGCAGGATGCGCTGCATGCGATGGGCATCCGCACCATCGAGAAGGAGAACTACGAGGCGGACGACATTCTCGCAACCCTCGCGACGCGCGCGTCGGAGCAGGGGTACCGCGTGCTCGTCGTCAGCGGCGACCGCGACACGATCCAGCTCGTCGACGATCGCGTGACCCTCCTGTATCCGTCGAAGCAGGGGGTGAGCGAGCTCACCCGCTACGACGCGGCGAAGGTGATGGAGCGCTACGGCATCCGTCCCGAGCAGTACCCCGAGATCGCGGCCCTCGTCGGCGAGACGAGCGACAATCTGCCGGGCATTCCGCGCGTGGGCGAGAAGACCGCCGTCAAGTGGATCAATCAGTTCGGCTCGCTCGAGGAGATTCTGCGCAGGCAGGACGAGGTCGGCAGGAAGGTGGGGGAGAGCCTCCGCGAGCACGCGCATCTGGCGGAGCGCAACCGCAGACTGAATCGTCTCGTGCGAGATGTCGACCTCGGCATCGAGCTCGACGAGCTCAAGCGCGGTGAGATCGACATGGGTGCCGTGCAGGAGATCTTCGCGAAGCTCGAGTTCCGCACGCTGCTGCAGCGCGTCGGGAAGCTCGCGGGCGCCGAGGTTCCCGCGGCCGGAGGGGTATCGGCGCCCGCGGCGTCGCTCGCACCCGAGCGCCCGACTCCGAAGAACCTCATCGACGAAGAGCTGGCCGACTGGCTCGCGAAGCACGAGTCGCCCGCGGTGCTGATCCGCGAAGTGGGCGACGCCTTCGACGTCGGGATCGCCACGGCTGAGAGCTCGGTCCGGTTCGATTGGCAGCCCGGGGGCCGCGATTACACGCTGTTCGAGCAGTGGTTGGCCTCGGACGCGCCGAAGGTCTTCTACGACGCGAAGCAGCAGCTCGCCCTCGCGCGTCGCGCGGGAGCGGTGATCGGGGGCATCGCCGGCGACGTGCTGCTCGCCACGTGGGTGCTGCGTCCGTCGAACGCTGAGAAGAGCCTCGCCGATGCGGTGTTCCGGTACCTCGGCGAGCAGGTGCCCGAGGGCGATCCGAACCAGCTCGTCCCCGAGGAGGGCAGCGTGGCCGACGCGGCGACGCTCGCGTGGTACGCGGTGCGCACGCACGCGGCGGCGGTCGACCGGTTCGAGTCGCGCTCGGGGGAGATCTACCGGCAGATCGAACTTCCCCTGGTGCCCGTGCTCGATGCGCTGGAGACGCGCGGGGTGCAGGTCGACGGGCCGCTGTTCGAGGCGCACCACGCCGAACTCACCGAGCGCGTCGCCCAACTGCAGCAGGCGGCGTTCGACGCGATCGGGCACGAGGTCAACCTGTCGTCGCCGAAGCAGCTCCAGGAGGTGCTGTTCGACGAGCTCGACATGCCGAAGACGCGGAAGACGCAGCGCGGGTACACCACCGATGCGGCGGCACTCGCCGACCTGCAGGCGAAGCAGCCGCACCCCTTCCTCGACGCACTGCTCGGGCACCGGGACGCGAACAAGCTGCGGCAGATGATCGAGACGCTGATCAAGTCGGTGCGCCCCGATGGGCGCATCCACACCACGTTCGTGCAGACGGGGTCGAGCACCGGGCGGCTGGCGTCGACCGACCCGAATCTGCAGAACATCCCGGTGCGCTCCGAAGAGGGACGCCGTATCCGCGAGGGCTTCATCCACGCGGGTGAGTTCGAGACCCTGATGACGGCGGACTACTCGCAGATCGAGATGCGCATCATGGCGCACCTCTCGGGAGACGCCGGGCTCATTCAGGCGTTCAACGAGGGGGAGGACCTGCACCGCTTCGTGGGATCGCGCATCTTCGGCGTCGAACCCGCCGAGGTGACGAACGAGATGCGATCCAAGGTGAAGGCGATGTCGTACGGCCTCGCCTACGGCCTCTCGGCGTTCGGACTCTCGAAGCAGCTCAACATCAGCTCGGCGGAGGCAAAGCAGCTGATGACCGACTACTTTGAGCGGTTCGGCGGCGTGCGCGACTACCTCCGCTCCGTCGTCGACCAGGCCAAGCGCGACATGTTCACCGAGACGATCTACGGTCGTCGGCGTCCCTTCCCCGATCTCGCGAGCCCGAATCGCGTGCTGCGGGAGAACGCCGAGCGAGCCGCGCTGAACGCCCCGATCCAGGGCTCCGCAGCCGACATCATCAAGCGCGCCATGATCCGCGTCGAGCACCGCATCGCCGAGGCGCAGCTCTCCTCCCGCATGCTCCTGCAGATCCACGACGAACTCATGTTCGAAGTGGCGCCCGGCGAATGGGACGCGCTCGAGTCGATCGTCCGCGAGGAGATGGCCGGCGCTGCAGAGCTCACCGTACCGCTCGAGGTGCAGGTCGGGCACGGACCGAACTGGAACGCGGCCGCCCACTGACCGCGGAAGCAGATTCCGGGAGCGACGCTCGTTCGCCGACGCGCAGACACGCAGACGCGCCGACGCGCCGACCGGATTCTCGATTGATCCCGGGCGCGTCTCCGGGTAGCATGAAGTGTCACAACTGTGGCGACTCAACCATGTCCACGCGTGGGAGTGCTCGCGAATCCACCGGATTCGGCCGCGATCGGCGCGCTTCCGCCTCGATACCCTGTCCATTCTGGAGACCAATTACATGACGAACGCAACGACCGAACGCAAGCAGGTCGCAGTAAACGACATCGGCTCTGCCGACGACTTCCTTGCAGCGGTCGAATCGACCCTGAAGTTTTTCAACGACGGCGACCTCATCGAAGGCACCGTTGTGAAGATCGACCGCGACGAGGTGCTCCTCGACGTCGGGTACAAGACCGAGGGCGTCATCCCCTCGCGCGAGCTGTCCATCAAGCACGACGTCGACCCCGGTGAGGTCGTCGAGGTCGGCGATTCCGTCGAGGCGCTCGTGCTCCAGAAGGAGGACAAGGAAGGCCGCCTCATCCTGTCGAAGAAGCGCGCGCAGTACGAGCGCGCTTGGGGCGACGTGGAGAAGATCAAGGAGAACGAGGGCGTCGTCACCGGCACCGTCATCGAGGTCGTCAAGGGCGGCCTCATCGTGGACATCGGGCTCCGCGGCTTCCTCCCGGCTTCGCTCATCGAACTGCGCCGCGTGCGCGACCTGACCCCCTACCTGGGTCAGGAGATCGAGGCCAAGATTCTCGAGCTCGACAAGAACCGCAACAACGTGGTGCTCTCGCGCCGTGCGCTCCTCGAAGAGACGCAGTCGGCCACGCGCTCCTCGTTCCTCGCCGAGCTCAAGCCCGGCCAGGTGCGCAAGGGCGTCATCTCGTCGATCGTCAACTTCGGCGCGTTCGTCGATCTCGGCGGCGTCGACGGTCTCGTGCACGTCTCCGAGCTCTCCTGGAAGCACATCGAGCACGCCTCCGACGTCGTCGAGGTGGGCCAGGAGGTCACCGTCGAGGTGCTCTCCGTCGAGCTCGATCGCGAGCGCGTCTCGCTGTCGCTCAAGGCGACGCAGGAGGACCCGTGGCAGGTCTTCGCACGCACCCACGCGATCGGCCAGATCGCTCCGGGCGTCGTGACGAAGCTCGTTCCCTTCGGCGCGTTCGTGCGCGTGGCGGACGGCATCGAGGGCCTCGTGCACATCTCCGAGCTCTCGGGCCAGCACGTCGAGCTCGCCGAGCAGGTCGTGCAGGCCGGCCAGGAGGTCTTCGTCAAGATCATTGACATCGATCTCGAGCGCCGTCGCATCTCGCTCAGCCTCAAGCAGGCGAACGAGGGCGTCGACCCCGAGGGCACAGAGTTCGATCCGGCGCTCTACGGCATGACCACCGAGTACGACGAGAACGGGGAGTACAAGTACCCCGAGGGCTTCGATCCCGAGACGCAGGAGTGGAAGGAAGGCTTCGAGTCGCAGCGCGAGAAGTGGGAGCAGGAGTACGCTGCCGCTCAGGAGCGCTGGGAGGCGCACAAGAAGCAGGTCGCTTCGATGCTCGCCGAGGCCGCCGCTGCGCCCGCAGCGGACTCGCCCTCGTCGACGTTCTCGAGCGACGCCGCTTCGGCGGGCGCTCTCGCCGACGACGCTGCACTCGCAGCGCTGAAGGCGCAGCTCGAGGGCAACTGACCCTCAGCCGCAGTGCGGAAGGCCCGGCCCCCGATTCCGGGGGCCGGGCCTTCCGGCGTCTCCGGCGCATGCCACCGGCAGACGATGCCGCCTCACGAGGCCGGCATCGGGGGCCGGCTCACGACGCCGGCTGGCTGCCGCGCACCGCTCGGGTGCGCCGATCGCGCAGCGCGCGCCGGAGCCTGCGCACGAGCAGAGCGATGACGCCGCCGAGCACGAGGAGCGCGATCACCGGGGCCACGACGGCGAGCAGCGTAAGCACGACCGCCCCGAGATCCTCCAAGACGCTGGCGACCGCCGCTCCCGCACCCGCCGTCAGCACGTTGACGATCGGGCGCGCGATCGCTTTCAACGCGTGCGGCACGAGGGCGATGCACGCGCCCAGCACCACCGGCCACACGTCGGCCGAGGCGATGAACTGGGCGGGGTCTGCGACTGCGACGGTGTCGCTGCCCGCGCCCGCCGCGAAGACCATGCCTCCCGATGCCGGGCGGATGAGCGTGTGGAGCACATCGTTGATGGAATCGAGTGCGGGCACCTTGTCGACGAGCACCTCGAATACGAGCAGCACGGCCAGGATCCCGAGGCACCACTCGTTCTCGATCCAACTCCAGCCGCTCGGCAGAGCCACCCACTCCGTGAAGCGCGAGAGGAGGCCGAGCCCGAGCAGCGGGATGTACGCGTTGAGACCCGCCGACGCTGCGAGCACGACTCCGGTGATCACCTCGAGCATGACTGCCTCCCGTGATCAGCCTACGGGGTCGGCGGATAAGCTGGCACTATGCGTTTGATCGGGTTGACAGGCGGCATCGCGGCGGGGAAGTCGACGATCGGGCGGCGTCTCGCGCACCACGGCGCGCACCGCATCGACGCCGATGTGCTCGCCCGCGAGGCCGTGGCGCCGGGTTCGCCGGGGCTTGCTCGCGTCGCGGCGAGGTTCGGCTCGGACGTCGTGCACGAGGACGGGTCCCTCGACCGCGCGGCGCTCGGCGCCGTCGTCTTCGGAGATCCGGCCGCGCTGGCGGATCTCAACGCCATCGTGCATCCGGAGGTGCGACGCCTCTTCCGCGAGCACGTCGATCGCGCCGCCGCCTCCGACCCTGACGCCATCGTCGTCTACGAGGTGCCCCTGCTCGTCGAGACGTCTGCTCGGGACGAGCCGTGGGACCTGGTGGTCGTCGCGGAGGCGGACGTCGAGTCGCGTGTCGCGCGGATGACGGCGCTCCGCGGCATGACCGAAGCGGAGGCGCGGCAGCGCATCGCCCGGCAGGGGAGCGACGCCGAGCGGCGGGCGATCGCCGACATCGTGATCGACACGTCGGGCTCGGAGGCGGAGACGCTTGCGCACGCCGACCGCCTCTGGGAGCGGCTCGTCAGCCTCGGCTGAACTCGGAGACCCAGTCGAGCTGCAGCTGCGCGATGAACGCGATGACGGCGAAGCAGGCCAGGATGATCACCCAGCTCCACGCGTAGCAGCGGGACAGCGCACGCTGCGCACCCGGGCGCACGGGAATGTCGCCCACCGCGTAGGGGCGCAGGAGCGTGATCCAGAAGAGCGGAATGGTGGCCGTCCAGACCACCATGCACCACGGGCACAGCGTGCCGAGCATGAACACGCTCTGCACGAACAGCCAGCAGACCAGCGAGAAGGCGCCGAGCAGGCCCACCTGGTAGGCGACCCAGAACCACGGGGCGAAGCGGGCTCCCGCGAGCAGCGCCACACCGACGGCGATCGGCGCGACGAAGGCGGCGACTCCGATGATCGTGTTGCTGAACCCGAAGAGGGCACCCTGCCAGGAGGCCATGTTCGGCCCGCAGGTCACCAGGATGCTCACCGAGCAGTTCGGGATGTAATCGGGGTTCTGCAGGGTCTTGATATACTCCGTGAGCAGTTCGAACGATGCGAACCACCCGACCGCTCCGGCGATGATGGTGAAGACTGCGAAAGCGACGGGGCGCGGCGCGGCGCGGAGCTCTGAACTCATGGCGCGATCCTACTGCGTGGACCTGCAAGTTCAGCTCCGACCCCCTTCCCGGACACCGTCATGACATAATGGAGTCGGTGAGCGGTGCCGAACCGGCGCGGCTCATGCACAGTCTTTTGAAGGTCGGGTACCTTCACCGGTCGATGAGCGACCGAGCGCGAGCCGACACGCTCGCGGAGAACAGGATTCGCGGGTGACACCGCACGATGAGCAACCCCAGGGGAATGCGCATTCTCCCGGGGCAGAGGAGACACCAGGAATGGTGAAGCACACAGCAACTGAAGAGCACGACCGCTCGGGGGACGAGCCCGTGGAGGAGTACGAGCAGGCGGCGGAGTCCGCGGACCGCCGACCGGATGCGCAGAGCGGCGAGACCCGCTCGCACGACGGCGACGCGTCCGCTGCAGACGCGCCCTCGGCTGGCGAATCGTCGGAGCAGGCCGCGGCGGAAGCGCCTCGGGCGAACGCACCGCAGCTGATCCTGCCCCTCTCGGAGATGAGCCCCGAGGAGCGCTTCCGCGCGACGACGCGACTGATCTTCCTCGCGCCCGACGTGCCGCCGATCGCGCCGCGGCCCCGACGCGTCGACTTCCGCCCGGCCGAACTGCGCCAGCTCGACGATCTGCTCGACGAGCGCTTCTCCCGCGATGAGGCGGGCGGGGAGCGCGAGACCGCGGCCTCGCAGCGGCGCAATCGGCGACGCTCGGTCGGCGGCGAGGCGCCCGCGGCCCCCGAGGAGGAGGCGCCCCGCCGCCAGCCGCGACAGGCTCCGGTGATCACGGAGCCGCAGAAGGTCAAGGGCTCGACCCGCCTCGAGGCGAAGAAGCAGCGCCGCCGCGACGGGCGCGACGCGGGTCGGCGCCGCGTGGTCATCACGGAGTCGGAGTTCCTTGCACGACGCGAGTCGGTGGACCGCGAGATGATCGTGCGCACCACGGCCGACCGCGTGCAGATCGGCGTGCTGGAGGACAAGGTGCTCGTGGAGCACTACGTCGCGCGATCCAGCGAGAACTCGCTCATCGGCAATGTCTACCTCGGCCGTGTGCAGAACGTGCTCCCCAGCATGGAGGCCGCCTTCGTCGACATCGGACGCGGCCGCAACGCGGTGCTGTACTCGGGCGAAGTCGACTGGTCGGAGTTCGAGGGCGGCAATGCGGCTCGGCGCATCGAGAACGCGTTGAAGCCCGGCGACCAGGTGCTCGTCCAGGTGACGAAGGATCCGGTCGGCCACAAGGGCGCGCGGCTCACCAGCCAGATCTCGCTGCCCGGCCGCTTCCTCGTGTACGTGCCCGGCGGCGCGATGAACGGCATCTCCCGCAAGCTGCCCGACACGGAGCGGGCCCGCCTGAAGAAGATCCTCAAGGAGGTGCTGCCGACGGGCGCCGGCGTCATCGTGCGCACGGCCGCCGAAGGCGCGAGCGAGGATCAGCTCACGCACGACGTGCAGCGGCTCACCCGCCAGTGGGAGTCCATCCAGAAGCGCGTCGAGAAGGGCGGCGGGCCGGTGCTGCTGCACTCGGAGCCCGACATGCTCATCAAGATCGTGCGAGACGTCTTCAACGAGGACTTCCACCGCCTGACGATCTCCGGTGCGGATACCTACGGGACCATCGAGCACTATCTCTCCCAGGTCGCCCCCGACCTCCTGGAGCGCGTCGAGCAGTACCAGGGCGAGCGCGACATCTTCGACGAGTACCGCGTCACGGAGCAGATCGCGAAGGCCCTCGACCGCAAGGTCTGGCTGCCCTCGGGCGGATCGCTCGTGATCGACCGCACGGAGGCCATGACGGTCGTCGACGTCAACACGGGCAAGTTCGTGGGGTCGGGCGGCAATCTCGAGGAGACCGTGACGAAGAACAACCTCGAGGCCGCCGAGGAGATCGTGCGCCAGCTCCGCCTGCGCGACATCGGCGGGATCATCGTGGTCGACTTCATCGACATGGTGCTCGAATCGAACCGCGATCTGGTGCTGCGCCGCATGGTCGAGTGCCTGAGCCGCGACCGGACGAAGCATCAGGTCGCCGAGGTGACCTCGCTCGGCCTCGTGCAGATGACGCGCAAGAAGCTCGGGCTCGGCCTGCTCGAATCGTTCAGCGAACCCTGCGATGTCTGCGCCGGTCGCGGCGTGATCGTGCACCACGAGCCGGTCAGCAAGCACCACCGCAGCGAGGCCCCCTCGCGGGGATCGAAGCGCGGCAAGGGTCAGCAGCACGCCGCTTCGCAGCAGCACCAGCAGGCCGAGGCGAAGGCGCAGACCCACGCGATCACCGACGGTGCGAAGAACATGCTCGCGCAGGTGGCGGCCTCCACGCTGCACGCTGCGAAGGAGCCCGAGCGCGACGATCTGGTGCAGGCCCTCCGCGGCGCCGCCGAGGCGGCCGACGCCGAGCGCGACACCCGGTCGAGCACGCGGCCGAACGCCCGGGAGGAGTCGCGAGGAGCGAGGCGCGAGGGATCCGCGGCGACGGGTCGCGTGCAGTCGGGGGACGCGCAGGCGAAGCGAGCGCCGCAGGCCCGTCAGGAGGGGCCGGAGGCGGCGGCTGGCGGTCTGCTGGATTCGGTGCTCGACGCCCTCCCGGCGGCTCCGGCCGCGGGCAACGGGCGCGCGCGGAATCGTCGGGTGTCCACCGCGCCGGTGCGCGGCGGCATGGACGCGGAGCGCTCCGGCGGGTTCGCCGATGCCGCGCCGGCGGAGCCGGTGGATCCCCAGCGCGCCGCGCAGCTCGCGCTCGCCGAGGCTCTGGATGCGACCGCCAAGCGGAAGGATGCGGGTCGTTCGTGACACGCGCACGCGCCTATTTGACCAGAATTGGTGATTCGAGATAATATTGACCGTTGGTGCCACTCTTCGGAGTGGCGAACACAAGCTTCGATCGCGGCGGCGCTGCGGTTCGACACGCAAGGCGATCCTCGAGAAAAGGGTATGAAGTGGTTTACGCAGTAGTGCGCACAAGCGGACGTCAGGAAAAGGTCGAGGTCGGCTCGATCATCACCGTCAACCGTGTTTCGGGCGACTCCACGGGCAAGCTCCAGCTTCCCGCGGTGCTCCTCGTCGACGGCGACAAGGTGACCACCGACGCGGCCGAACTGGCCAAGGTCACCGTGACCGCAGAGGTGCTCAACGACCTCCGCGGACCGAAGATCGTGATCCAGCGGTACAAGAACAAGACCGGTTACAAGAGCCGCCAGGGGCACCGTCAGGATCTGACGCGCCTCAAGGTCACCGGCATCAAGTAATCGCCTCGACAACGATTCAAGGAGTAGAGACTCATGGCACATAAGAAGGGCGCCAGCTCCACCCGCAACGGCCGCGACTCGAACGCGCAGCGCCTCGGCGTCAAGCGCTTCGGCGGCCAGCAGGTGAACGCCGGCGAGATCATCGTTCGCCAGCGCGGAACCCACTTCCACCCGGGCGCCAACGTCGGCCGTGGCGGAGACGACACGCTCTTCGCACTCGCTGCGGGCGCGGTCGAGTTCGGCGCGAAGGGCGGCCGCAAGGTCGTCAACATCGTAGCCGCAGCCTGACTGCGGGCATTCAACGGCGAGGCGGGCTTCGGCTCGCCTTTTGCCGTATCTAGGGGTAGGAAAGACGGTAATGGTCACGTTTGTCGATCGGGTGCAGGTGCACGTCCAATCAGGCCGCGGCGGAAACGGCTGCGTGTCGATTCGTCGTGAGAAGTTCAAGCCGCTCGCCGGCCCCGACGGCGGAGCGGGCGGCCACGGCGGAGACGTCGTGCTCGTCGCCGACCCCCAGGTGACCACGCTGCTCGACTACCACCGGCGCCCCCATCGGAGTGCCGAGAACGGCGGCTACGGCGCGGGCGACTACCGTGCAGGGACCAACGGCGCCGACCTCGTGCTGCCGGTGCCGGTCGGCACCGTCGTGAAGAACGAGGCGGGGGAGACCCTCGTCGATCTCACTGAGCCGGGCACACGCTTCATCGCGGCGAAGGGCGGCGTGGGAGGGCTCGGCAACCTCGCGCTCGCCAGCAGCAAGCGGAAGGCCCCTGGCTTCGCGCTCCTCGGCACCGACGGCTGGGCGGGCACGCTCACGCTGGAGCTCAAGACGATCGCCGATGTCGCACTCGTCGGGTACCCGTCGGCCGGGAAGTCGAGCCTCATCGCAGCGATGAGCGCGGCGAAGCCGAAGATCGCCGACTACCCGTTCACGACGCTCCACCCGAACCTCGGCGTGGTGCAGGTGGCGGATCACCGATTCACCGTCGCCGACGTGCCCGGCCTGATCGAGGGCGCGAGCGAGGGCAAGGGGCTCGGACTCGACTTCCTCCGCCACGTCGAGCGGTGCAGCGCGCTGCTCCACGTGCTCGACTGCGCGACGCTGGAGCCGGGGCGAGACCCGCTCTCCGACCTCGAGGTCATCAAGAACGAACTCGCGGCCTACCCCGTGCCGGAGGGGCAGACCGCACTGCTCGAACGGCCGCAGCTCATCGCCCTCAACAAGATCGATGTGCCCGAGGGGCGCGAACTCGCCGAGTTCGTGCGCCCGGAGCTCGAAGCTCAGGGGTACCGCGTCTTCGAGATCTCGACGGTCTCCCATGAGGGGCTCCGGGAACTCGGGTTCGCGCTCGCGGAGCTCGTGGAGGCCGAGCGGCAGCGTCGCATCGACGAGGCTCCGGTGCAGGAGCGCATCGTGCTGCAGCCCAAGGCGGTCGACGACGGCGGCTTCCGCGTCGTGACCGAGGGCGGCAGCTACGGAACGCTCTACCGCATCCTCGGCGCGAAGCCGGAGCGCTGGGTCGCGCAGACCGACTTCAAGAACGACGAAGCCGTGGGGTACCTCGCGGATCGTCTGCAGAAGATCGGCATCGAGGATGCGCTCGTGAAGGCCGGCGCGGTCGCCGGTTCGACGGTCGTGATCGGCCCGGGCGCCGGTGTCGTCTTCGACTGGGAGCCGACGATGACGAGCGCCGCCGAGGTGCAGATGGGCGCGCGCGGCACCGACCTGCGCGTCGACCCGAACGGGCGACGGACCAACCAGGAGCGCCGCGCGGAGTACCACGACCTCATGGACGCCAAGGCCGAGGCGCGCGCCGAACTCGAACGCGAGCGGAAGGCGGGGCTCTGGGAGGATCAGCAGTGACGCACGGCGACGAGCTGCTCGCCGCCCGGCGCGTCGTGGTGAAGGTGGGCTCCTCGTCGGTGAGCGGCGAGAACGCCGGGCAGATTCCCGAGCTCGTGGCGTCGCTCGCCCGGCTCCACGGCGCGGGGGCGCAGGTGATCCTCGTCTCGAGCGGGGCGATCGCGACGGGCGTGCCGTTTCTCCACCTCGACGAACGACCCGACGATCTCGCGACCCAGCAGGCGGCCGCCGCCGTCGGCCAGAACATCCTCGTCAACCGGTATCAGCGCGCGCTGACCACGCACGAGATCATCGCGGGCCAGGTGCTCCTCACCGCGCACGACATCGAGAATCCGACGCACCGCGACAATGCGCGGCGCGCCATCGAGCGGCTGCTGCAGCTCGGCATCCTGCCGATCATCAACGAGAACGACACGGTCGCGACCCACGAGATCCGCTTCGGCGACAACGACCGCCTCGCAGCGCTCGTCGCCCGGCTCGTCGACGCCGACCGGCTCGTGCTGCTCTCCGACGTCGACGCGCTGTACACGGCGCCGCCGGCCATGGCCGGGGCGGAGCGCATCTCCGAGGTCGCGTACGGCGATCCACTCGCGGGCATCGAGATCGGCGAGAGCCAGTCGGGCTGGGGAACCGGAGGGGCCGCGACCAAGGTGCAGGCCGCCCGGCTCGCGGCGGATGCGGGGGCGACCGTGCTGCTCACGGAGACGCGGCTGCTCGCCGCGGTGCTCGGGGGTGCGGATCACGGCACGCGCTTCGCCGCCCGCCCCGCGTAACGCTCCCCGAGCCGCGGCCTGTGCAGTGCGAGCGGGCGGCCGGCGACGCGCTAGGCTGATGGCCATGCCTGCTGCCGACGCCTTCATCGAACGTCTTCAGAACGCCCGCGACGCCGCTCGCACGCTCGCCGGAGCGACGGCCGACGCGAAGAACGCCGCACTCGAGGCGATCGCCGTCGGCCTCGAGACGGGTGCGCCGAGCATCGTCGACGCCAATGCGCAGGACCTGGAGCGGGGCGAGCAGAACGGGATTGGCGCCGGGCTGCTCGACCGGCTGCGTCTCGACGACCCCCGCGTGCGCGCACTCGCGGGCGCCGTTCGCGAGATCATCGCGCTGCCCGACCCGGTCGGCCAGGTGGTGCGGGGCAGCACGCTCGCGAACGGCATCGGCATCAGCCAGGTGCGCGTGCCCTTCGGCGTGATCGGCGCGATCTACGAGGCCCGCCCGAACGTCACCATCGACATCGCCGCGCTCGCGCTGAAGAGCGGCAACGGCGTGGTGCTGCGCGGCGGGAGCGCTGCCGAGCAGACGAACGCCGCTCTCGTCGACATCGTGCAGCGTGCGATCTCGAGCGTCGGGCTGGACGGCGGGGCGGTGCAGACGATCGATCCGTTCGGCCGCGAGGGCGCGGGGCGCCTGATGCGCGCGCGGGGCTACGTGGACGTGCTGATCCCGCGCGGCAGCGCGGCGCTGATCTCGACCGTGGTCACCGAGTCGACGGTTCCCGTGATCGAAACCGGCTCGGGCGTCGTGCACGTGTACGTCGACGAGACCGCCGACGACGACATGGCGGTCGACATCGCGCTCAACGCGAAGACCCACCGGCCGAGCGTCTGCAACGCGGCCGAGACGCTGCTGGTGCACCGCGGAGCTGCCGATCGCCTGCTGCCGCGGCTCACCGACGCGCTCCGCGATGCCGACGTGTCGATGTACGGAGATGCGGCGACGGTCGAGCGGATCGCGGGAATCGCGCCGGCCGACGAGGAGACCTGGTCGACTGAGCATCTCGCGCTGGAGATGGGGATCCGGGTCGTCGACTCGCTCGACGAGGCCCTCGCCCACATCGAACGCTATTCGACCCGGCACACCGAGGCGATCGTGACCCGGGACTACGCGAATGCCGAGCGGTTCCTCGCCGAGGTCGACTCCGCCGTGGTCATGGTGAACGCGTCCACGCGCTTCACGGACGGAGGGGAGTTCGGATTCGGAGCCGAGGTCGGCATCTCCACGCAGAAGCTGCACGCACGCGGCCCCATGGGGCTGGCGGAGCTGACCAGCACCAAGTGGCTCGTGCGCGGCGCTGGCCAGATACGCTGACGCCACCCGCTAGACTGATTCGGTACCACTTTCCGTTACGAACGCAGGGGACCACCAATGTCACTTCTTGCCACGATCGCAGCTGCCGCCGAAGAGGGGCACCACATCGTCAATGAGCTGCCGTTCCCGGCCGTCGTCTTCGGCATCGTCGTCTTCGCCATCTTCGCTGTATTCGCGGCGGTCACCTTCTCCTTCCGCGACGTCGCGAACCGTCACGCGGCGAAGGCCGAGGCGTACGCCCGCGATCACGGCTCAGCGACGCATCACCCGTAAAGCGCGTCGAACGTGTCACACACACGTCGGATCGGGGTGATGGGCGGAACGTTCGACCCGATCCACCACGGTCATCTCGTCGCGGCGAGCGAGGTCGCCCAGAGCTTCGGGCTCGACGAAGTGCTGTTCGTCCCCACCGGGCAGCCGTGGCAGAAGCAGAACGTATCCGCGAGCGAGCACCGGTATCTCATGACGGTGATCGCGACCGCGTCGAACCCCCGCTTCACCGTGAGCCGCGTCGACGTGGATCGCGCGGGCCCCACCTACACGGTCGACACCCTGCGCGATCTGCACGAGCAGCATCTCGACGCCGAGCTGTTCTTCATCTCGGGAGCCGATGCGGTCGAGCAGATCCTCAGCTGGAAGGACGTCGAGCACCTCTGGGACTACGCGCATTTCATCGCAGTCTCGCGCCCGGGGCACGAGCTCTCGCTTTCGGGTTTGTCGGAGGAGCACGTAAGCTTGTTGGAAGTTCCCGCGCTGGCGATCTCGTCGACCGACTGTCGGGCGCGAGTCGCCCGAGGTTATCCGGTGTGGTACCTCGTCCCGGACGGTGTGGTGCAGTACATTGCGAAGCACGGGCTATACACCGAGGAAGCGACTAAGTGATGAGCGAGCAGGACGAACAACGACCGCTGACCCGGCGTGAGCGACGCATGCGCGACCTCGGGGAAACCGGAGCCATGGATCTCTCCGAGATCGGGGAAGCGGCGAGCGATGCGCCGCAGCCGGAGGCGCCCGCCGCGCGCCCGGCGACGGAGGCGGATATCGAGATCTCCCCGTTCCATCCCGACGGAACCCCGCGCAGCCGGCGAGAGATGCGGCAGCTGCGCGAGGAAGCCCTCGCCGAACTCGCCGCGCGCAGCGGGGGATCCGCAGCAGCGGGAGCAGCAGCCGATGGCGAGTCGTTTGCGGCGGGGGAGCCCGTCGTGGCCGAGCAGACGGAGTCGGGGGACGAAACTCCGGCTGAGCCGGAGACCCCCGCTGCAGCGAACGTCGCCGAGCCGAAGGCGCCCGCGCAGGAGCCGGAGACGCCTGAGCAGGAGCCCGAGACGCCCGCTCAGGTCATCGAGGAGCCGGTCGTTCCCGAGCCCGAGGCGCCCATCGCTTCCGGCGACCCCGTGAGCGAGGAGCCCGCGAGCGATGAGCCCGACTTCGACACGCTCATGTCGCCGCCGACGGAGCCCTTCACGGTCGAAGAGCTGCGCGAGGCGGAATCCTCCGAGAACACCGAATCGTCCGAGCAGTCCGGGGCCTCCGAGCTCGCCGCTCGCGGCGAGGGCGGATCGGAAGCAGCGGAGCACGTTACGACGGGCGAGCCCGACGCCGAGCCGACCGAAGCGACGGTGGAGCCGGAGGAGACCGACGCCCCGGTCAAGAGCAAGCGGCGCTTCCCGTGGCAGCGTTCGAAGCAGGCCGAAGAGCCCTCCGACGAGACCGGCGAGGCGGCGCACCCGGTGGCCGCAGCCGACGCGACGGCCACCGGCGCTCCCGAGACCGCCGTGCTCGAGTCGATCGACGCCGAGCCGATCGACGCCGGGTCGTTCGAGGCGGAGACCGCGCCGCCCGCATCCGCTGCAGCGGGCTCCGGCGCCGAGGACGCATCGGGCGCGCCCGAGACCGAGCCGGTGATCGCAGAGCTCGTCGACGAGAGCACGGACCAGTCGGTCGCGCGCGACGAGCGCAGCGAGGCCGAGACCACTGTGCTCGACGCGGCGCCGGCCGCACCGGCGGCTCCCGCACCTGCGGACGCCCCTGAGGACCTGCCGACGGCACCCCCGGAGACGACGGCGCTGCCCGCTCAGGGTGTCGACACGGCGCCTTCGGCTGAGGAGGCGTCGGCCGAACGGGCGTCGACGCCCGGAGCCGAGCGCACGAGCGCGGGGAATCCGCAGCAGCGTGAGAACTACTCGTTCCCCGACATCGCGCCCCCCGAGGAGTGGCGATCGGTGTTCGACGACCCCTCGGGGCGCGAGTTCCCCGCGCGAAGCGGCAACGCGCAGAACGACGGCGACTTCGACGACCTGATCTCCCGCGCGGTCGCGCAGGAGGGGTCGACGAGCAGCACGGGCACGTCCGCCCTGATCCTGCCCTCGATGCCCGAGGACACCGGCGGCCTCACCGGCCCGCTCGGAGCCACCGGCGACCTGTACGTGACGGGTTCGTTGAAGCTGCCGAAGTCGCTCGGCGAGACCGGGGGGCACTCGGCCCTGCACGACTCGATCGAGATGGATCCCATCACCGGGGATCACATGCCGCACCGAGACGACGCGAACGAGGGCCCCGCCCCCGTCTCCGCCCGCCACGCGGTCAGCGCTCGAGTCGACTCCGGCATCCCCGTGGTCGCGAAGCCCACGCGGGAGAAGAGCAAGCTGCCGCTCGTGCTGTCGCTGACCGGCGGCGGTCTGCTGATCGTCGTCGTCGGCCTCGGGGCCTGGGGCGCGAGCAACGGCTTCTTCGGCTGACCGGCCGAAGCATACAGAGCGAACGAAGGACACGAACTGAACGCTGCAACTGACGCACGAGATGTGCGAAGCGACCTGAAGCTGGCGGTGAATGCCGCCGACGCGAAGGGCGCCACGGCGCCCGTGGTGCTCGAAGTGACCGAGCAGTTCGGCCTCGCCGACGTGTTCCTGATCGTCAGCGGCTCCGTCGAGCGCAACGTCCAGGCGATCTCGGACGGCATCGAGGACGCCCTGAACGAGGCGGGCGTGCGTACGGTGCGCCGCGAGGGCCGTGAGAGCGGACGCTGGATCCTGCTCGACTTCGGCGACCTCATTGTGCACGTCTTCCACCAGGAGGAGCGGGACTTCTACCAGCTCGAGCGGCTCTGGCAGGACTGCCCGTCGATCGACCTGGCCGAGTTCTCGGCGCCCGTCGAGCAGGAGCCGGCGGGCGACTGAGCGTGACGCGCCCGAGATTCTGCGATTTGGTCTTCGGGTAGCCGGGTGATGTACAGTAGAAGAGTTGTCGGGCGAGAATTCGTCCGACTTCCCTGGGTCTATGGCGCAGCTGGTAGCGCACCTGCATGGCATGCAGGGGGTCAGGGGTTCGAGTCCCCTTAGATCCACCACCTCGAGAACAGCCCCGCTTCGGCGGGGCTGTTCTCGTTTCTACGGGCGGCGCGCTGCGAAGCGACGTTGCGGCGCGCTGCACCCGTCGGTCAGGTGGGGCGAGCCGCTTCGCTCGCACGCCCCGAGGCGCGCCGTCGCCGGCGGAACGCGCGCACGAGCAAGCCCTGTCTCGGGCTGCCGAGGTAGGCGAGCGCGAAGGCGACCCCCTGCACCAGAATCACCAGGCCCCCTGACGATGCGTCGAGCCAGAAGCTCACCATGATGCCCACCACGGAGCAGCTCGCGGAGAGCACCGGGGCGATGACGAGCATCCGACCGAACCGGTCGGTGAGCAGGTACGCCGTGGCCCCCGGGATGATGAGCATCGCGACCACGAGGATCACGCCGACCACCTGCAGTGCGACCACGGAGGTCAGGGCGAGCAGCCCGAGCAGGAGCGCGCCGAGCCGGCGCGGGCTGAGGCCGATCGCGTGCGCGTGCGTCGGGTCGAAGGCGTACAGCGTCAGGTCGCGGCGTTTCACGATCAGCACGACGAACGCCACGGCGGCCAGCACGGCGATCTGCAGGAGGTCGCCGTCGGAGACCCCGAGGATGTTGCCGAACACGATGTGCGTGAGATCGGTCTGGCTCGGGATCACGGAGATCAGCACGAGCCCGAGCGCGAACAGCGTGGTGAACACGATGCCGATCGCCGCATCCTCCTTCACCCGGCTCGTATCGCGGATCGCGCCGATGAGCGCCACCGCGAGGAAGCCGAACACGAGCGCCCCGAGCGCGAAGGGGGCGCCGACGAGGTAGGCGAGCACGACGCCGGGCAGCACGGCGTGCGAGACGGCGTCGCCCATGAGCGACCAGCCGGTGAGCACCAGCCAGCATGAGAGCAGCGCGCACACGACGGCGGCGATCGTCGTCGTGACGAGCGCCCGCACCATGAACTCGTATTGGAGGGGCTCGAGGAGGAAGTCGAGGGGCGTCACGCGGTATCTCCCGTGGTCGGTTGCGTGCGGTCAGCGGTCGCGCTGCTCTCCGCGGTGCTCATCGTCTCGGGTGCGGCCCGCTCGAGACCGAATGCCCGAGCGAGCCGCTCCGGCGTCAGCGCCTCCCGCACCGGGCCCCGGAAGAGCACCGTGCGCAGCAGCAGGGCGGCCTCGTCGGCGAGATCGGGGAGGGCGTGCAGGTCGTGCGTCGATACGAGCACCGTGCGTCCGCTGCCCGCGAGTTCGCGGAGCAGCCGTACGATCGTCGCCTCGCTGCGCTGATCGACGCCTGCGAACGGCTCGTCGAGCAGCAGCGTCTCCGCGTCCTGGGCGATGCACCTCGCGACGAAGGCGCGCTTCTTCTGCCCGCCCGACAGCGAGCCGATCTGGCGGTCGCCCAGGTCCGCGAGCTCGACGCGCTCGAGGGCGTGCTCCACCGCGCGCCGGTCGGCGGAGCCCGCGCGCCGCGTGATGCCCAGACGCCCGTACCGGCCCATCATCACCACGTCTCGCACGGAGACGGGAAACGCCCAGTCGACGTCCTCGCTCTGCGGAACGTACGCGACCCGCCCGCTCGCGCGGGCGGCCGCTGGGGTCGACCCGCCGATGCGGACCGTGCCGCCCTCGGGTCTCACCGCCCCCATGATCGACTTGAAGAGCGTCGACTTGCCCGAGCCGTTCATGCCGATGAGGCCGGTCACGCAGCCCGCGTCCACCTGCAGCGACGCGTCGTCGAGCGCCAGCACGTCGCCATACCGCACCGTGACGCTCTGCACGTCGATGGCGGCGGTCACGATCGTTCCTCGGGTGCAGCGCTCAAGGCCTCGACGATGACGTCGGTGTCGTGGGCGAGCAGGTCGAGGTACGTCGGCACCGGCCCGTCGGGCTCGGAGAGCGAATCGACGTACAGGGTGCCCCCGAAGGCGGCTCCCGACGCCTCCGCCACCTGCTTCATCGGTCGATCTGAGACGGTCGACTCGCAGAACACCGCTGGCACATCGTGATCCCTCACGAACTCGATGGTGTCTGCGATCTGACGCGGCGTCGCCTGCTGCTCGGCGTTCACAGGCCAGATGTAGCGCTCGGTGAGGCCCGCATCCCGCGCCAGGTAGGAGAAGGCCCCCTCGCAGGTGACGAGGGCGCGGTGCGACTCGGGGAGCGCGGCGACGGCATTCGCGAGGCGATCCTGCACCTGCTGCAGTTCCGCCTGATACGCGTCGCCCCGCTCGGCGAACTCGTCGGCGTGCTCGGGGGCCAGATCGCTGAAGGCGTCCACCATGCGGTCGACGTAGAGCTGCGCGTTGCGCGGGCTCATCCACGCGTGCGGATTCGGCTTGCCGGCGTACGCGTCGCCGGCGATGTCGATGGGATCGATGCCGTCGGAGACGACGACATGGGGAACATCGGCTTGGTCGACGAAGCGTGCGAACCACGCCTCGAGCCCGAGACCGTTGTCGAGAATCAGGTCGGCCTCGGAGGCCTTGGCGATGTCGAGCGGGGTGGGCTCGTAGCCGTGGATCTCGGCGCCTACCTTCGTGATGGAGCGCACGTCGAGACGATCGCCGCCGACCTCCCGGGCCATGTCGGCCAGCACGGTGAATGTGGTGAGCACGACGGGGCGCTCGTCGTCGGCGGCTCCCGCGCCGGCCGTGTCATCGGCCGTCGACGGCGCACCGCAGCCGGTGAGGATCAGCGCCGCGCCGACCAGCGCCATCGCGCTTCGGAGCCCCCGCCGCTTCCACCGCTGCGTCTGCTCGCTCTCCCGCTTCCTCCGCACCTCCACGGCCCGAATCTGCACGCTCCACCGCCTTCCAGTCTCGACGAACCTGAAAGTTCGGCATACCGAACTTTCCTGCGATGGTAGCGGAACGGCGTCGGAATGGCGAGTGCATACCGCGTACACTGATCCGAGTGACCTCCCGCGCCAGCCTGATCGAGCTCGGGCTGGTCGTGCTCGGGGGAGCGGTCGGGTCGCTCGGCCGCGCAGCGGTCTCCGCAGCCCTCGCAGCGCCGACCGACGGGCACGGGCTGCCGTGCGCGACCCTCCTGGTGAACGTGACCGGAGCGTTCGCGCTCGGGCTGCTCGTCGAGGTCATCGCCCACCGGAGCGATCCGGCACGACGTCGCATCCGCCTGCTCCTCGGCACCGGGCTGCTCGGCGGCTTCACCACGTACAGTCTGCTGGCCGGAGAACTCGCCGAGTCGCTGCTCGCGGGTCGATACGCTCTCGCGGCCGTCTACGCGGCAGCGACACTCCTCGGGGGCGCGCTGGCGGGCTGGCTCGGTCTCCTCGCCGGGCGGGGCATCGCGCAGGCCGGCGCACGCGATGCGCAGGGAGCAGGGCCGCACCGATGAACAAGGCGGGACTGGCGCTCGCCATCGCGGCGGCCGGCGGAATCGGCGCGGGCGCCCGGCACCTCATCGACCAGGCGCTCGGCTCGCGCGTGCGCGGCCGCTTTCCGTGGGGGATCCTCGTCGTGAACCTGACCGGGGCGTTCGCGATCGGCGTGCTGGCGGGTCTCGCCGCCGATCATCCGCTCGCCGTCGTCGCGACGACGGGCTTCCTCGGCGGCTACACGACGTTCAGCACGGCGAGCCTCGATACGGTGCAGCTCCTCGGGCAGCGACGCTACCGCGCCGCGCTCGCCAACGGGGCCGGGATGCTCGTGGCGGCCGTCGCGCTCGCGGTGTGCGGAATCCTGCTCGGGCGATCCCTCGTCTGACCCGCGCCCGTCACGCAGCCCGCCGCCGCTCGCGCAGCCTCGGCGTCGTCGTCGCGGCGCCGTCCGTCAGCGCACGCGCTGCGCCGAGAACCGGAGATCCGGGTGCGCGTACGCGTCCTGCGCCTCGACGAGCGCGAGCTCCCGCGCGCCGCTCGCGAAGGTGCGCTGGAGGAGTGCGAATACGCTGGCGGTCGTGCGTTCGAGCGCCTCGGCGCCGCTCCCCGTGCTCCGGAAGTGCGCGGTGAAGAGCGCAGCGGTCACGTCGCCCGAGCCGTTCACCTTGAACGGGATGCGCGGCGTCTCGATGAGCCAGGCGCCCTCATCGGTCACCGCGAGCATCTCGATGGACTCCTCGGGGCGCTCCGGCCGATCCACGCTCGTGACGAGCACCGTGGAGGGGCCGTCGGCGCGCACGAGGTCGACGGAGGCGAGCGTCGACTCGAGCGTGTCGGGCGACGTGCCCGTCAGGAACCCGAGCTCGAACTGGTTGGGCGTGATGAGGTCCGCCCGCGGCACGACCCGGTCGCGGATGAGGTTCTGCACCTCGGGCGACACATGGCACCCGGATCGCGCATTGCCCAGCACCGGATCGCAGGCATAGATCGCGCCGGGGCTCGCCCGCTTCACGCGCGCCACGGCGTCGAGAATCGCGTCGCCGATGCTGTCGCCGCCCTGGTACCCCGAGAGCACCGCGTCGACGTCGGCCAGGCCGCCCCGCTCCTCGATGCCCGTGACGATCTCGCGAACGTCGTCGCCCGACATCATCGGGCCGCGCCACGAGCCGTACCCGGTGTGGTTCGAGAACATCACCGTGTAGATCGGCATGACCTCGACGCCGATGCGCTGCAGCGGGAAGACCGCAGCGGAGTTGCCCACGTGACCGTACGAGACCGATGACTGGATGGAGAGGATGCGCATGCAGACGATCATGCCAGTGGTCCCCGCGATGGACCAGTTACGGCTTCATCGCGGGGACCACCCGGCGGAGACGCGGTCAGAGCTCGGTGGTGCCCGAACGCCCGGGGCCCTCACTGCCCGTGAGCTTCGCCGCCGCGATCTTCACGGCCGCTGCGACCTTTCCGCCGGGAATGCCCCAGTACTGCGCCGACTCGCCGTTCACGCGGAGCAGACCGAGGTTCGGATCCTCGAGTCCGCCGTCGAAGTAGGCCTCGACCTCGCCGTCCCACAGCTCCGCGGCCTTCGCGCGATCGGAGACGAACTCGGCGACGCCCGAGACCGAGAGCCAGCTTCCCGTCTCGGCGAACGCCAGGTTGACCTGCGGGTTCGCGCGGATGGCATCGGCCTGGTCGCCCTGCAACCCGATGAAGAACCAGACGTCGCCGTCGTCCGTGACCTCCTGCGGGGTCATCGGGTGCGACACGATCTTCCCGTCGGGAGTCGCCGTCGACAGCATCACGAAGCGCTCCTCGCGCATCACCTTGATCACGGTCTCCGGGGTCAACTCGGTCGATTCGCTCATGTTCGTCCTCCAGTCGATCGTCTGCGCACACGGGTGCGTGCCCAGAAGCAGTCTCGCGCGGCTCCGGGCGGCGCGAAAGGCCGTTGACACGACGCTCGGGGCCGGTGGCCCGGAGAACGGGGCCGCGGCCCGAGATCGGTAGCGCGGCTGACCGCGAGCACGAGTGCAGCCGCCCGGCATCGCTCGAGGGTGAGCAGTTCCGGCGGCTTTCCCGCGGCCGAACCGCCGCGACTGCTCACCCGAGGCGAGGGCCCGCGGAATCCGCCCGGAGGTGAACGCTTCCGGCGCCCGTGCCACGGTGCGATCGACGCAAACTGCTCACCCGCAGCAGTAGGGGCTCGTGATCGTTCGATGCCGCGCGTGGGTGAGCAGTCTCGGGAGCCGTGGCCGCCTTCCCGTGACTGCAATCGCTCACCCGCGGGGGAGGGGGGCTCCAGATCGGCCCTTCGATTCCCGGGGGTGAGCAGTTCCGGCGAGCGGAGCAGCCTCCAACCGACCGCAACTGCTCACCCCCGGAAGGAGGCGCCGGGCCGGCGGCGCCGGGCAGCGTCACCCCCGGAAGGAGGCGCCGGGCGGGCGGCGCCGGCGACTTCGAATCAGATCGCGCGGTCGGGGGTGAGGATGCCGTTCGGGTCGAGCGCGTTCTTGATCGCGCGCTGCACGTCGAGCGAGACCGGGTCGAGCTGCCAGGCGAGCTCGTGGCGCTTCACGGACCCGATGCCGTGCTCGCCCGAGATGGTGCCCCCGAGCGAGAGCGCGAGGCGGGTGATGTCGTCGATCACGGCGTCGGCCTCGCGGATCCCCTCGGGAGTGTCGGGGGATTCGACCGTGCTGTGGAGGTTCCCGTCGCCCGCGTGCGCGACGGTCGAGACGCGCTTGCCGTGCTGCGCCGAGATCTGCGCGATTCCGTGGAAGACCTCGGCGAGCGCCGCGACGGGCACACCGACGTCGCACGAGATCTTCAACCCGCGCGCGTTGAGCGCCGGGTTCGAGAGGCGGCGCGCTTCGAGGAGCGCGTCGGTCTCCGAGATCTCGGTGTCGTCGGCTCCGAGTTCGCGGCAGAGCGCCGTGATGGTCTCGGCCTGCACCTGCGCATCCCAGCCGACGGTCTGCCCGACGAGCATGGCCCCGGCCGGCGCCGTCAACCCGCTCGGGTGGAACGACTCGATGATCTCGACGCTCAGGGAGTCCATCAGCTCCAGCACCTCCGGGCGCACGGCGCTGTTGACGATCGCGGTGACCGCTCGCCCCGCATCCTCGAGCTCCGGGAAACTCGCGCGGAAGGTGCGCGGCGAGCCGGGCGGCACGGGCTTGAGCCGGACGGTGGCCTCGGTGATCACGCCGAGCGTGCCCTCCGAGCCGACGAAGAGGCGCGTGAGGTCGTACCCCACGACGTTCTTCCGGGTGCGCGCGCCGGTGCGCATCACGCGGCCGTCGGCGAGCACCACCTCGAGCGCCGACACGGCATCGCTGGTGACGCCGTGCGCGACGCAGCGCAGTCCGCCGGCGTTCGTCGCGATGTTGCCGCCGACCGTGCTCATCCGCGCGCTCGCCGGGTCGGGTGGGAAGAAGAGGCCGTGGCGACGAGCCGCAGCATCGAGGTCTGCGGTGATCACGCCGGGCTGCACCGTTGCGAGCCGGTTGGCGACGTCGATGTCGAGGATCGCGGTCATGCGATCCACCGACACGACGAGGCCGCCCGGGTACGCCATCGCGCCTCCTGCGAGCCCGGTGCCCGCACCGCGCACGCTCACCCGCACCCCGAAGCGGTCGGCCCAGGCGAGGGCGGCCGAGACGTCGGCTGTCGATTCGGCGAGCACCACCGCGAGCGGAGCCCCGTCGTCGACGGCCCGCGACGTGTCGCGCGCGTAGGGCGCGATGAGGTCGGGATCGCGGAGGAGTCGCGGCCCGAGGGCGGACTCCAGCGCCGAGAGATCCGGGTGCGGTGCGGTGCGGGTGTCGGTCACGTGCGCCTCCTTGCGTTCGGGAACCAGCGTAGCGGCGACGGGACGCGCCGCGTGAGAGGATGAACGGCATGATCGGAACGAGCGGGGCGGGGCGGTACGCTCCGAGCCCGTCGGGCGACCTCCACGTCGGCAATCTGCGCACGGCGCTGCTCGCCTGGTGCTTCGCCCGCGCGAGCGGCCGCCGGTTCGTCGTGCGCGTCGAGGATCTCGATCGCGCCCGAGACTCCGGGGCGGCGTCTCGGCAGCTGGACGACCTGGCGCGTCTCGGCATCGACTGGGACGGCGCCCCGGTGCTGCAGTCGGAGCTCGGCGCCGCGCACGAGGCGGTGATCGGCGGGCTGCGCGATGCCGGCCTCGTCTACGAGTGCACGTGCACGCGCGCCGATATTCTCGCGGCGCCGAGCGCTCCGCATGCGCCGCCCGGCGCGTATCCCGGAACGTGCCGCGACCGGAGCGACGCGGAGCGAGCGCGAGAACGGGAGCGCATCGCTCCGCGACGGCCCGCTCTGCGGCTGCGCGTGCCGGCGGGCACGGTCGCTCCGCGATTCGCCGATGCGCTGCTCGGCGAGGTGACCGGCGACATCGACGACTTCGTGCTGCGCCGGGGCGACGGCACGGTCGCGTACAACCTCGCCGTCGTCGTCGACGACGCCTCGATGGGGGTGGATCAGATCGTGCGGGGCGACGATCTCGCCTCATCGACCCCGAGGCACATCCTCCTGCAGCGGCTGCTGGGGCTGCCGTCGCCGCCGGAGGTCGTCTACGCGCACGTGCCCCTGGTGCTCGGCGCTACGGGAGCCCGTCTGGCGAAGCGCGACGGTGCGGTCACGCTCGCCGATCTGCGCGCCGACGGCATCGATGCTGCCGCGGTGCTGGGCGCGCTCGCGCGATCGCTGGGGCTCGCCGCCCCCGGGGAGCGCGTCTCCGCGGCCGAGCTCGTCGCGCGCTTCGACCCCGCAGCCCTGCCGAGGTCGCCGTGGACGTGGCCGGTGGCGGAGCGGCTCGCCGCTCCGTGAGCGAACGGCTACTTCTTCAGCGCCTTCACGATGCGCGCCAGCGCGCGGCCGGCGACCCACACGAAGGGGGTGCCGACGGCGAGCAGCGCGATGATGTTCGGCTCGAACCGCGTCGTGCCCTCGCGGGTGATGTACGAGCCGACCGGGATGGAGAATCCGCCGCCGCCTCCGCCGGAGCCCTCGCCCTGAGCGGCGCCCTCGCCGCCGCCCGCGCCCTCGCCGGCGCCGAAGCCGTATGCGGTGTACGCCACGGGGATGAGGGTCGTGCCGTCGACCTCGACGGGATCGCCGTACGCGGAGTGCACGCCGACCTCGACCAGGGTATCTGCGATCTGCTTCGTGAGGTGAGTCATGCGCCCCACCCTACTCGTTCGGTCTAGTCTTCGGCAGCCCCGTGACGCGAGGCGCGCAGGGCGGCGGCGACCGGTCGCTTCGCCTCGATGTGGTCGCCCGACGACACGTGCTTGATGCGGCGGATGACCCACGGCACGAAGTGCTCGCGGGCCCACACCACGTCTTCGCGGCGCGCCTCGCGCCAGCTCCGCTCCGGCAGGTCGGGCACGTCGAGCGGCGCGAGCTCGTGCGGCACGCCGAGGGCGGCGAGCGCAGCGCGAGCGATCGTATGGTGGCCGAGCGCATTCAGGTGCAGGCGATCCCCGGCCCAGTAGCGGCTGTCGTGCAGCTCGTCGAGCGCCCACTGGTCGACCACGATGCAGTCGTGGCGCTGCGCGACCTTGCGCACGTTCTCGTTGTAGATGGCCACCTTGCCGCGGATGGAGCGGAAGACCGGCTGGAACGCGGTGTCGACGCCGGTGAACAGCATGATGGTGGCGCCGCCCGCGCTCAGCCGCTCGACGATGCGCTCGAGCTTCGCCGCGACCTCATCGGGGTCGGTGCCGGGGCGGATCACGTCGTTGCCGCCCGCGCACACGCTGATCAGGTCTGGCCGCAGGTCGAGCGCGGCCTCCACCTGCGTGTCGGCGATCTGCTGGATGAGCTTGCCGCGCACGGCGAGGTTCGCGTAGGCGAAGTCTTCGTCGAATCCGCTGAGCACCTCCGCGAAGCGGTCCGCCCAGCCGCGCAGCCCGCCGGGGCTGTCGGGATCGGGATCGCCCACGCCCTCGGTGAAGGAATCGCCGAGGGCGACGAAACGCGACCACGGAAGTTCGACGCGCTCCTGCTGAGCGCTGCCATCCTGTGCCATTGCCTACCTCTGAGTGTGTCGGGGTGCGGGGGAGCCGAGTGCGGGCCTCGACGAAGACGCAGCGCTCGGCATACAGCGATAGTCTAGAACGTCGTGACAGATTCGGACCTGGGCCTCCACCTTCCTGGGACGAGTGCAGCCGAGCACCTGCCGCCCGCCTATCCCGAGCGGGCCGCGCACGGCACTGCGGGCACGCTGCGCGCCTGGCAGGAGGAGGCCATCAGACGCTACCTCGACACGGCTCCTCGGGACTTCCTCGCATCGGCCACGCCCGGCGCCGGGAAGACGACGTTCGCGCTCAGGCTCGCCGCGATCCTGCGCTCCAATCACACCGTGCGGCAGATCGTCGTCGTCGCCCCCACCGAGCACCTGAAGACGCAGTGGGCCGACGCGGCGGCCCGTGCGGGCATCCGCCTGAACCCGCACTACTCGAACAGCGACGGGCTCGCGTACGGGCGGCACTTCCACGGCGTAGCGGTGACGTACGCCCAGGTCGCGATGAAGCCGGTGCAGCACCGGCTGCTGACCGAGCACGAGGACACGCTCGTGATCATGGACGAGGTGCACCACGGCGGCGACGCGCTCAGCTGGGGCGATGCGATCCGGGAGGCGTACGGCAACGCGCGGCGCCGGCTGTCGCTGACCGGAACCCCGTTCCGCTCCGACGACGCGCCGATCCCCTTCGTGCAGTACGCGCCGCAGGGCGACGGCTCGCGACTCTCGCTGACCGACTACGACTACGGCTACGGGCGGGCGCTCGCCGACGGCATCGTGCGGCCGGTGATCTTCATGGTCTACGCGGGCAAGATGCGCTGGCAAACGTCGGCCGGCGAGGAGATGGAGGCGGCGCTCGGCGAGGGCAACACGAAGGACGTGACGTCGCAGGCGTGGCGCACCGCCCTCGACCCCGCGGGGGATTGGATCGGCAAGGTGCTGCGCGCCGCGGATCGCCGCCTGACCGAGGTGCGCCAGCAGGTGCCCGACGCGGGCGGCCTCGTCATCGCCACGGATCACGCCTCGGCGCGGTCGTACGCCGCGCAGCTGCAGGAGATCACGGGCGAGGAGGTCTCGCTGATCCTGTCGGACGACGCGGGCGCTTCGGAGAAGATCGACGGGTTCTCGCGCGGGGAGCAGCGGTGGATGGTGGCGGTGCGCATGGTGTCGGAGGGCGTCGACGTGCCGCGGCTCTCCGTCGGCGTGTACGCGACGAGCTCGTCGACGCCGCTCTTCTTCGCGCAGGCGATCGGACGCTTCGTGCGGTCGCGGCGTCGGGGCGAGGTGGCGTCGGTGTTCATCCCGAACGTCCCCGCGCTCATGCAGCTGGCCTCCGAGCTCGAGAAGGAGCGCAACCACGTGCTCGAGGGGCCGAAGAGCGCCGAGGAGATGTGGGACGCCGAGGCGGCGCTCATGGCCGAGGCCGAGCGCGGGGATCAGGCGTCATCCGAGCTCGTCGAAGGGGAGACCTTCTCGTATCAGGCGCTCGCCTCGGATGCGCACTTCGACCGCGCCGTGTTCGACGGGGCGGAGTTCGGCGGGTACGCCGAGGTCGAGACGGAGGAGGAGCTCGACTTCCTCGGATTCCCCGGGCTGCTCGAGCCGCAAGAGGTGCGGGCCCTGCTGCAGCAGCGGCAGGCCAAGCAGGCCCGTCGCAGCGCGGGGCGGCAGGGAATTCTGGAGCACGCTCCCGAGAAGTCCGAACACCCGGAGGCCCTGCACCGCACCCTCGGCGAGCAGCGCAAGCTGCTCAGCTCCCTCGTCGGCATGTACGCGAAGGTCTCGGGCGAGGCCCACAAGGACATCCACACGGAGCTCCGCCGCGTCTGCGGCGGGCCAGCCGTGGCGCAGGCCTCGGTGACGCAGCTGCAGAAGCGGATCGAGCTGCTGCGGCGGCGCCTCCGCCCGTGATCGGCGGCGCCAGCCTGTGATCGACCTCGCCCCGCCCGTGATCGGCGGCGTTCGAGCCGGGAAACGCGGGCGTCGGCACCCCGTGCCGAGGCGCGACGCGCGCGAGATCCCGGGCCGATTCGAACGGGGCTCGAAATCCGTGCTAAGTTATCTTCTGTTCGGCCGATGAAGGTGCGGATCGTTCGCGCGGGTGGCGGAATGGCAGACGCGCTAGCTTGAGGTGCTAGTGCCCGTATTAGGGCGTGGGGGTTCAAGTCCCCCTCCGCGCACGTGAACGAAAGAGGCTCTCCACTATGGAGGGCCTCTTTTGCATTCCGGCCGCCCCATCGCATTCGGCACGCGGAGCCGCACGGGGAGGACCGTTCGGGGCTCGTTCGCGGGAGAGTGCGCCTGTCGATGCGCTCCGGCTACGCTGGGATCATGAGCTCCGAGACCTCCGAGCAGACGCTGTCGGAAACGGCCCGCGTCGCCCGTGACCTGATCCGCATCGACACCTCCAACCGCGGCGGCGGCGACGCCGAACCGGAGCGGCCGGCGGCCGACTACGTCGCGGCGTATCTGCGCGACCTCGGCCTCGATCCGGAGATCATCGAGACCGATCCCGGGCGCGCGAGCGTCGTCGCCCGCGTGCACGGCGCCGATCCGGCACTGCCGGCGCTCGTGCTCCACGGGCATCTCGATGTCGTGCCCGCGGACCCCGCGAACTGGACGGTGGACCCGTTCGCGGGCGTCGTCAAGGACGGGATGCTGTGGGGGCGAGGCGCCGTCGACATGAAGGACATGGACGCCATGATCCTCACGGCGATCGCCGAGCTGCTGCGCGGCGGAGAGCGCCCCCGCCGCGACGTCGTGCTCGCCTTCTTCGCCGACGAGGAGAACGGCGGAGTGTACGGGGCCCAGCACCTCGTGCGGCACCGCCCCGAGCTCTTCGCCGGGGCCGAGACCGCGATCAGCGAGGTGGGCGGCTACTCGATCGACATCGACGGCACGCGCGCGTACCTCGTGCAGACGGGCGAGAAGTCGCTCGAGTGGATCCGGCTGCGCGCCCGCGGAACCGCGGCCCACGGCTCGCGCGTCTGGCACGACAACGCCGTGACGCGGCTCGCCGAGGCGATCGCCGCGCTCGGGCGCCACGAGTGGCCGGTGACGCTCACCGACACGACACGAGACCTCGTCGACGCGATCGCGGGCATTCTGGGCGAGGATCCGCACGAGGTCACCCCGGAGGACCTCGTGCTGCGCCTCGGCAAGGGCGGCGGGTTCATCCAGGCGAGCCTGCGCAGCACCAGCAACCCGACGGTGCTCCAGGCGGGCTACAAGCACAACGTCATCCCCGATGCGGCGGAGGCGCTGGTGGATGTGCGCGCGCTGCCCGCCGATCAGGCGACGATCCTCGATCAGATCCGCGCCATCGTCGGCGACGACATCGAGCTCGAGCAGGTGCACTCCGACATCGGTCTCGAGGTGCCGTTCTCCGGCGAGCTGGTCGACGCGATGACGGCGTGCCTGCAGCGTGCCGACCCGGGCGCGCGCGTGCTGCCGTACCTGCTCTCGGGCGGAACCGACAACAAGTCGCTGGCCCGCCTCGGGATCACCGGGTACGGCTTCGCCCCGCTGCGCCTGCCCGCCGATCTCGACTTCCCCGGCATGTTCCACGGCGTCGACGAGCGCGTTCCGCTCGACGCGCTCGATTTCGGGCACGCCGTGCTGGTGGACCTCCTCCGCACCTACTGACGACGGCTCCGCCGCCGCGCGGGCGGGTGCCCTCACGGGATTCCCGCGCGCCGTGAGCTAGTCTGGACGGCGGTCCAAACGCGGCGCGGGCGAGTCGAGCGCCGCGCAGCCAGGAAAGGAATCATGGGAATCTTCGAGGCGATCCTCCTGGGAATCATTCAGGGACTCACCGAGTTCCTGCCCATCTCGTCGAGCGCGCACCTGCGCATCGCGAGCGAGCTGCTCGGCATCGGGGATGCCGGCGCGGCGTTCACCGCGATCACGCAGATCGGCACGGAAGCGGCGGTGATCGTGTTCTTCTGGCGCGACATCGTGCGCATCATCGGGCGCTGGGCGCAGTCGCTCAGCGGCAAGCGCGTGCCGCGCAACGACCCCGACGCGCTCATGGGCTGGTGGATCATCATCGGCACGCTGCCGATCGTCGTGCTCGGCCTCCTCTTCCAGGATCAGATCGAGACCACCCTGCGGTCGCTCTGGTTCGTCGCCATCAGCCTCATCGTGTTCGGCCTGCTCCTCGGCGTCGCGGACCGCGTCGGCTCGAAGGTGCGGCCGATCGAGCAGCTCACCTGGAAGCACGGACTCGTCTACGGCTTCGCCCAGGCGCTCGCGCTCATCCCCGGCGTCTCGCGCTCGGGCGGCACGATCACGGCGGGTCTGCTCATGGGCTACACCCGCGAGGCCGCCGCGCGCTACTCCTTCCTCCTCGCGATCCCGGCGGTGCTCGGGTCGGGCTTCTACCAGGTGTTCAAGGCCATGCGCGCACCGGCGGAGGGAACGCCGATGGGCCTCACCATCGTCGCGACGGTCGTCGCGTTCGTCATCGCGCTGTTCGTGATCGGGCTGTTCATGAAGTACATCTCGAAGCGCAGCTTCATGCCGTTCGTGATCTACCGCGTCGTCATCGGCGCCGTCATCATCGTGCTGCTCGCCACCGGCGTGCTCTCCGCGGACGGCGGCGCCTCGGTCGCCGAGGGCGCTGCGAACGGCGCGCACGCACTCGTCGCGGGAGGCGCACGATGAGAACCTGGACCCCTCCCGAGGTGCCCGACCTCCCCGGAACGGGCGTCGCACCCAAGCTCTTCAACACGGCGACGGAACGGCTCGAGCACCCGGCCATCCCCGAGGGCCGCGCGCACTTGTACGTCTGCGGCATCACGCCCTACGACGCCACGCACCTGGGCCACGCGTTCACCTACCTCGCCTTCGACATCATGCAGCGGGCGTGGCGCGATGCGGGCATCGAGACGGTGTACGGCCAGAACATCACCGACATCGACGACCCGCTGCTCGAGCGGGCCAACGACACCGGGGTCGACTGGCGCGCCCTCGCCGACGAGCAGATCGGGCTCTTCCGCTCCGACATGCACCGCATGGGCATGCTGCCGCCCGAGCACTACATCGCGGTGACCGAGCAGATCGACGAGATCGCCGACGCGGTGGGCGAGCTGCTCGAACGCGGCTTCGCGTACGCCGTGCCCACCGAGGGCGCCGCGGGCGACGACATCTACTTCGACACGAGCGCCGCCGAGCGGGAGTCCCAGTGGCGTCTCGGCGACGTCGCTCCCTACGACCACGATCTGATGCTGCGGCTGAGCGCGGAGCGCGGTGGAGACCCCGAGCGGCCGGGCAAGCGCGGGCCGCTCGACCCGCTGCTCTGGCGCGCGGCGCGATCCGACGAGCCGAGCTGGGAGACCTCCGTCGGCGCCGGCCGGCCCGGGTGGCACATCGAATGCTCCGTCATTGCGCGAGGGGCCCTGGGCGGCGCCTTCACCGTGCAGGGCGGCGGCTCGGATCTCGTCTTCCCGCACCACGAGTTCACCGCGGCGCACGCGACCGCGCTGTCGGGCACCCCGCTCGCGCACGCCTACTGCCACGCGGGTCTCGTCTCGTACCAGGGGCACAAGATGTCGAAGTCCCGCGGCAACCTCGTCTTCGTCTCGAAGCTGCTGGACGGCGGCGCCGACCCCTCGGCGATCCGTCTGGGCCTGCTCGCGCACCACTACCGCTCGGAGTGGGAGTGGCACGACAGCGATCTGGACGTCGCGCGCCGACGGCTGGAAGCCTGGCGATCGGGGCTGCAGCGCACGAGCGCCGAGCCGGTCGCCGCGGCGGCCGTCGTGCGGCAGCTGCGATCGGCGATCGCGAACGACCTGGACACGCCCGTGATGCTGGCGACGCTCGACGCGGCACTGGATCAGGGCGTCGATTCGCCCGACCTGGTCGCCGATGCCGTGCTCGCGCTGCTCGGCGTGCAGCTGCGCTGACCGGGGTGCGGCTGCGCTGATCGCCGGGCTAGGGGCGGGGCGCCTCGGGAGCGTCGTCGCCGTTCGCTTCATCGGTCTGCGCGCTCCGCTTCGGGCCGCCGGGGCCGGAGCCGTCGGGATCGGACTCGGGTGAGCGCGGCTCCGCGTCATCCGTCTCCGAGGAGTCGGGGGCGGCTGCGGGCTCCGCCGCGGCCGAGGCCTCCGGTGCGGCCGAGCGCTCGACGGGGGGCCGCGGCGACTCGACGTCGCGGGCGAAGCGCTGCCCGCCCTTCAAGAACTTCTCGAACTCGAGCGCGATCGCGTCGCCCGTCGTCTCCGCCGCGAGTTCCTCGTCCCGCGACTCCTCGAGCCGTCGGATGTAGCGCGACATGTCCTCGTCGGCGTCGGCGATCCGATTGATGTTCGCCTCCCACTCGTTGGCCTGCACGAGCAGATCGCCGCGGGGGATCACGATGTCGAGCAGCTCCTCGAGCTTGTCGAGCAGCGCGAGCGAGGCTTTGGGCGAGGGCGTGCTGTGCACGTAGTGGGGCACCTGCGCCCAGAGCGAGAGCGTCTCGATGCCTGCCTCGGCGAGTGCGAGGTCGATCACGGTCGAGATGCCCGCCGGGCCCTCGTAGCTGCTGCGCACCGCGCCGACCTCGTCGCGGCGCGCCGCGTACTCCGACGTAACGGTTGTCACGATCGGCCGGGTGTGCGGGGCGTCGGAGAACATGGAGCCCAGGATGATGACGAAGTCGATCGCCCAGACGTCGACCAGTTCCACGATCTCGTCGGCGAAGTTCTGCCAATCGCGCGCCGGCTCGACGCCGGCCAGCAGGAAGAGATCGCGCACGGGGCTGCCGTCGATCCGCCGCACCGTCTCGCTCTCGGCGGCGAGCGGCGCGTCGAGCGCCTCCGCCGACGCGCCCGGGCGCTGCACCGGGCCGAAGAGCCGCGTGTCGGGCCATTCGAGCACTCGCTTGCCCGTCGCGTCGAAGAGCACCTTCGGGCGATGCACCTGGAAGTCGACGTACCCCTCGGCGCCGATCTCGTGGAGCACCTCGGCGTCGATCAGCCCTGCGAGATGCTGCAGCACCTCCGTCGTGGCGTCGCCGGCATCGCTCCATCCCTGGAACGCGACGATGAGTACACGGGAATTCGGCGCGGAGGGTTCGGACATAGGCTCCAGGGTATCGGCTGTCGATCAGTACACTGGTTCGGATGAACGCATTCCTCTCTGAGCGGACAGCCGACGCTCGCCCCGCTGCCGTGCTCTGGGATATGGACGGCACCCTGATCGATTCGGAGCCGCTCTGGCTCGAGTCCGAACTCGCCATGCTCGGCCGCTACGGCATCGAGCTGACCCCCGAGATCCGCAACTCGCTGATCGGCTCGGGGCTGCGCGCCGCCGCGGAGCGGTTCCAGGAGCTCGGCGTGCCGATGGGGGTCGACGAGATCATCGAGGAGTGGAAGTCGGGCGTCATCGCCGGTCTCGCCGCCTCCGAGCCGCTGTGGCGACCGGGCGCGGTCGAGCTGCTGCACTCGCTGCGCGATGCCGGCATCCCGAGCGCGCTCGTGACCATGGCGGTGCGCGAGATCGCCGATGCCGTCGTGGCGCTGCTGCCCGAGGGGCTCTTCGCCCAGGTGATCGGCGGCGACGAGGTGGCGCACGAGAAGCCGCATCCCGATCCCTACCTCAGGGGAGCGGATCTGCTCGGCGTCGACATCGCGCAGTGCGTCGCACTCGAAGACTCGGTCACCGGGCTGCGCTCCGCCCACGCCTCCGGGGCGATCGCCTTCGGCATCCCGAACCTGCTCGACCTGGCGCAGGCGCCGGCGCACGAGATCTGGCCGTCGCTCGACGGAGTCGACGCCGATGCGCTGAGCGAGCGGTACGCGGCCCTGCGGGGCGAGGCGGCGCGCACGGCTTCCGAGGCCGGCGTCGACGTCGCCGCGGCGGCTGGAGAGGCGCCCGCGGTGCGGGGTCCGTTCCAGTACGGCGACCGCGTGCAGCTCACCGGGCCGAAGGGTCGCCTCAACACGATCACGCTCGTGCGCGCGGGGGAGTTCCACAGCCACCGCGGCGTGATCCCGCACGCTGAGATCGTCGGACGACCGGATGCGTCGGTCGTGGTCAACAGCAGCGGCGAGGAGTATCTCGCGCTCCGCCCCCTGCTCTCCGACTTCGTCATGTCGATGCCGCGCGGCGCCGCCATCGTGTATCCGAAGGACGCCGCGCAGATCCTCTCGCTCGCCGACATCTTCCCGGGCGCTCGCGTGGTCGAGGCGGGCGTCGGATCCGGAGCCCTGTCGCTGCACCTGCTCAGAGGCGTCGGCTCCGACGGCGCCCTCTTCTCCTTCGAGCGCCGCGACGAGTTCGCGGAGATCGCCACCGGCAACGTGGTCGCCTTCTCGGGAAGCGTGCCCGAGAACTGGACGCTGACCGTCGGCGATCTGCAGGAGACCCTGCCGGCGGTCTGCGCGCCGGGCAGCATCGATCGCGTGGTGCTCGACATGCTCGCACCCTGGGAGTGCGTCGACGTCGCGGCCGAGGCGCTCGCCCCGGGCGGAGTGCTCATCTGCTACGTCGCCACTGTGACGCAGCTCTCGCGCACCGTGGAGCAGATTCGGCGCAGCGGCGGCTTCGCGCACGCGCAGGCCTCGGAGACGCTCGTGCGCGGCTGGCACGTCGAGGGGCTCGCGGTGCGCCCCGACCATCGCATGGTCGCGCACACGGGGTTCCTCGTGACCGCCAGACGGCTCGCGCCGGGCACCGTGCTCCCCGAGCTGAAGCGCCGCGCGTCGAAGAGCGACTTCAGCGAGGCCGACCTCGGCAGCTGGCTGCCCGACCTCGGGCCCGAGGGGGATGCCCCGGCGGGCGCCGAGGTGTGGACGCCCGAGGCGGTGGGCGAGCGGAGCAAGAGCGACAAGGTGCTGCGCAAGAAGGTGCGCGAGACGCAGCAGTTCGCGCGCGAACGGGGAGGCGAGCTCCCCGGGGGCGAAGCCGACCCCGCGCGCCCGGACGGCGCGGACGCCGCGCGCCCGGACGGCGCCGCGTAGCGCGACCGGCCCACGGCTCGCCGCGACCCGCGCGATCCTCGTGGGTCGCGCGCGCCCGCCCAGCCGCCGTTCGATAGGATGGCCGGGTTCACATCGGCTTCCTCGAGAGGTGCTCATGCTCCGTCGCATCATTCCCGCTACCGCCGCCGCTGCGCTGCTCCTCGCCGGAGCGACGGGATGCAGCGCGCAGCAGGCGCAGGCCTCCGACTGCACGGCGACGCTGCAGCCGGGGGCCCTGAGCGACAGCACGACCGTCCTGGGGAGCTTCGGCGAGGCGCCGCAGATCTCGGCCCCCGAGAACGTCGAGATCACGTCCACGCAGCGCACCGTGGTGGAATCGGGCGATCGCGACGGCTACGTCGCGGGGGAGCAGTCCCTCGTCGGCGTCAACATGGCCTTCTTCGACGCCGCCACGGGTGAGGCGCTCTTCCAGAGCGAGGGCTTCACCGACGCATCGCGGCCGCCGCAGCCGCTGCTCGTCGCGGAGGAGACGGCGAACCCGCTGAGCGAGGCCGTGCGCTGCTCCGTGCCGGGCGACCGCGTCGTGCTCGCGCTCGCACCGGAGGAGAGCGCGCAGCTCGCCGGCCAGCTCGGCGCTCCCGACGCCGGTGCGCTCATCGGCGTCGTCGACGTGGTCTCGACGGCTCCCACGTCGGCGGAGGGCCCGGCTCGCGGCCTGCCGAACGGGTTCCCGGCAGTGGTCACCGACGACGAGGGGCGCGTCGGCGTCGTGCTGCCGCCGACCGATGCCCCCGAGGGCACGACGTCGGCGCTGCGGATCGAGGGCGATGGCGACGAGGTCTCGGCGACGGACAACGTGATCGCCCAGGTGCTCGCCGTCGGCTGGGACGGGATGGAGCAGGAGAACACCTGGAACACGGGTCTCAAGCTGCTCTACACCGAGGCCGACATCGCGCAGTCCGGCGTGACGTACCGCGCCGAGTTGACCGGCAAGCCGGTCGGTTCGCAGGTGGTCATCGTCGAGAACGAGGGCGGCGCCGACGCCCGCGTCGTGGTCGTCGACATCCTCGGGGTCAGCTGAGGCCGGCCGTGCCGAGCAGCTCGGCCTCCTCCGACGCGCCCGCGAAGGCGCCGCGGTCGTCCGTGCCGAGCGAGCAGCGGCTGTTCAGCCTCGTGCTCGCCCTCGTCGTCAGCCCGTTCGGCGCGACGAAGCGCGAGCTGCTCTCGTCGGTCTACGGCTATGCCGACCGGTACCGGCACGGACCCATCAGCCCCGCCCTCGAGAAGCAGTTCGAGCGCGACAAGGATCAGCTGCGGTCGCTCGGGATTCAGATCGAGGCCTTCGACGATCCCCAGGACGCCGGCAACAACCAGCTCACCCGTTACCGCATCTCGAAGGAGCGCCTCCAGTTCCCCGCAGACCTGAGGTTCTCGGAGCGGGAGCTCATGCTGCTGCGGCTGGCGGCGCTCGCCTGGAGCGAGGGCAGCCTGAGCGCGGAGTCGCGGCGCGCGGCGATGAAGCTGGAGGCGCTCGGGGCGGGGCTCGATGTGCAGCATCTCGGCATCGCGCCGCGGCTCGGCACCGCTGAGGCGGCCGCCGCGCCGCTGCAGCGCGCGATCGATGCGGGGCGCGCGGTGCGCTTCGCGTACCGCCTGCCCGATCGGCCGGAGCCGCTGCTGAGGAGGGTGGCGCCGTTGCGTCTGCACCGCGCCGAGGGGCGGTGGCATCTGATCTCATGGGATCTGGAGCGCGACGCCGCCCGCACCTTCCTCCTCGCCCGCATCGAGGGGCGCGTGCAGCAGCTGGCCGAGGAGTTCGCCCCGGAGCTCCGCCTGCGCATCGACGCTGCGGTCGCCGAGCTCGAACGGCTGCGCAGCGAACGGCGTGCGGTGCTGTGCGTGCGACGGGGAAGCATCGCCGAGGCGAGGCTCGCGTCGCGCGCGAGCGGATCGCCCGGAGGTGCGCGCTGCGGAGCGGAGGACCACCGGGAGATCGAGGTGGGCGTGCTCGATCCGCACATCTTCGCGGCCGAGCTCATCGGATACGGAGCCGACGTGTCGGTGTGCGAGCCCGAGCGGCTGCGAGACATCGTCGTGGCCGGGCTCCGCCGCATCGCGGAGGTGCACCGGCCGCGCCGAGGAGCGGACGCGGACGCCATCGCGACGGCCGACGAGGGAACCGACGACGAGGGAACGGCCGACAACGGAACGGCTGCAGGCCGAGGAGGAGCATCCGGTGCGTAAACAGGTTCTCGCCCCCGAGCGCGTCACGTTCCTCCTCTCGCTCGTCGCCTATCTGCAAGACGCGGGGTCGGCCACCGTCGCCGAGCTCGCGGAGCGCTTCTCGATGCCGCCCGAGCTGGTGCGCAGCCTCGTCCGCTTCCTGGGCACCGCGGGGGTTCCGGGCGAGACGCTGAACTATCAGCACGAGGACCTCTTCGACATCGACTGGGACGCGCTCGAGCAGCAGGACGTGGTGAGCCTCACGCGCACCGTCGCGGTCGACGACGCGCCCCGCTTCGCGCCGATGGAGACGGCGGCCCTGATCGCGGGTCTGCAGGCGCTCACGGGCATGCTCGGTCCCGAGGACGCCGAGCTCGCTCGGGCCACCGCGGCGAAGCTCGGATCGGCACTGGGCGCCGGCGCCGCTGCGCCGATGTCGGTGACGGAGGGGCCGGGCGATGCCCGCGTGCCGCGGCTCGTGGCGGCGATCGAGGCGGATCGCCCGGTGTCGTTCGTCTATCGCGACGCCTCGGGCTCGGACTCCCGTCGCACCGTCCGTCCGCACTCCCTCACCCAGGGGTCGGGTACCTGGTACCTCCGCGCGTACTGCTTCGACCGCGCCGCCGACCGGACGTTCCGGGTCGATCAGATGCGCGACATCGCGGTCGGGGAGTCGGCTGCGCTCGGCGGTGCTGCGCCCGTCCAGGATTCCGCCGCGCACTCGTCCGCGTCCCGTTCGGCCGGCGACGAGGCTCCCGCGATGACGCACCTCATCGCCCGCGTGTCCGAGACCGCGCTCCAGCACCTCGCCGGCTTCGCCCCGGAGGTGCTGGAGCAGGCGGACGACGGCAGGGTCCGCGTGCGGATCGAGGCCTGGCACCGGGGCACCGCGGTGCAGGTCGTCCAGGTGCTGCCGGGCGGCGTCGAGATCGAATCGCCGGAGTCCGCGCGGGCGGCCGTGCGCGAGTGGACGGATCGCGCTCTCGCGGCGTACGGCGCCTGAAGGATTCGACGCGCACGCCGAGACCGCTGGGATAGACTGAGCGAATGGCAGAGCGGGGTCGGAAGCGGCGCAATTCCGAGGGGCGCATGAGCCTCGGAGAGCACCTCGTCGAGTTCCGCAAGCGGCTCCTGATCTCGGCTGCGGCCATCGTCGTCGCGCTCGTGGCCGGCTGGTTCCTGTCGACCTGGGTGTGGGAGATGCTCCGCAAGCCCATCAACGATCTCGAGATGCAGGGCCGCGATGCGATCATCTCGTACGGCGACATCTCGAGCGGCTTCGACACGAAGGTGCAGATCGCGCTCTTCATCGCGGTGCTCATCGCCTCTCCCGTGTGGCTGTACCAGGTGTGGGCGTTCCTCGCGCCGGGTCTCACCCGGCGTGAGAAGCTCACGGGCATCGGGTTCATCGGTGCGGCCGTGCCGCTCTTCCTCGGCGGGGCCTACGCGGGCTGGCTCGTCCTCCCGAACATCGTGCGCCTCATGGCGAGCTTCCAGCCGGAGGAGGACGCGTTCTACCTCACGGCGCGCAACTACCTCGACTTCGCGATCAAGCTGCTCCTGGCCGTCGGGGTCGGCTTCGTGCTGCCGGTGCTGCTCGTGATGCTCAACTTCATCGGCGTGCTCCGCGGCGCGTCGATCATCCGGAGCTGGCGGGTCGCGATCCTCGTCATCGTGCTGTTCGCAGCGATCGCCACCCCCGCGGCCGACCTGATGAGCATGTTCCTGCTCGCCGCACCCATCATCGTGCTGTACTTCGCGGCCGCCGGCGTCGCGATCCTCCACGATCGACGCGTCGACAAGCGGCGCGCGACCGAGCTCGCCGAGTACGACCTCGACGAGACGGCCGACCATGAAGCCGGAACGGGCGATTCCGGGCCCGCGAGAGGACGTCGATGATCACTGCAGGGCACCCGGAACAGCCCGGCGGCAGTGCGCTCGACGCGTTCTCCGCGCGTCTCGAGTACCCGCTCGACGGGTTTCAGCGCACCGCGTGCGAGCGCCTCGAGGAGGGCCGCAGCGTGCTCGTCGCCGCGCCCACCGGATCGGGCAAGACGACGGTGGCGGAGTTCGCGGTGTACCTCGCGCGGCGCGAGCGGGATGCGCGCATCTTCTACACCGCCCCGATCAAGGCTCTGTCGAATCAGAAGTTCCGCGAGCTCTGCGACGAGTACGGGGAGGACGAGGTGGGGCTGCTCACCGGAGACGTGAATCTGCGCTCCGACGCCCCGATCATCGTGATGACGACCGAGGTGCTCCGCAACATGATCTACGCGGGGTCGGATGCCCTCGACGATCTCGAGTTCGTGGTGCTCGACGAGGTGCACTACCTGGGCGACCGGTTCCGTGGTGCGGTGTGGGAGGAGATCATCCTGCATCTCCCGCCCGCCGTGCGCCTCGTGTCGCTCTCGGCGACGGTGTCGAACGCCGAGGAGTTCGGCGACTGGATGCATGCGGTGCGCGGCGACACCGACGTGATCCTCTCGGAGCACCGACCCGTGCCGCTCTATCAGCACGTGCTCACCTCGCGCGCGCTGCTGCCGCTGTACGTCGATCGCGCCGGGGAGCTCGCCACGGGCGGGCGCGTCAACCCCGAGCTGTACGCGCTCGACCGGCGCGGCGGGTGGCGGGATCGCGACGGCGACCGGGGCCGGGATCGCGGTCGCGGCCGGGGCGAGCGCTCCCGGGGGCGGCCGCCGGTGCGGCGCACGCGTCGCATCTCGCGCGCCGACATCGCACGGGCGCTCGACGAGACGGATCTCGTTCCGGCGATCGTCTTCATCTTCAGCCGGAACGGCTGCGACCAGGCGGTGCGCCAGTGCCTCATGGAGGGCATCACGCTGACGAGCCGCGAGGAGCGCGACGAGATCCGCCGCATCGCCCGGGCCGAGGTCGCGGGGATGAGCGAGGAGGAGCGACGCGTGCTCGGCGTGCGCGAGTGGCTCGCCGGGCTCGAACGGGGCGTCGCGGCGCATCACGCCGGTCTCCTCCCGGCGTTCAAGGCGGTCGTCGAGCGCTTGTTCCAGCGTCGGCTCGTGAAGCTCGTCTTCGCGACGGAGACGCTGGCGCTCGGCATCAACATGCCCGCGCGCGCCGTCGTCATCGAGCGGTTGGACAAGTTCAACGGCGAGCAGCGCGTGCCCCTCACCTCGGGCGAGTTCACGCAGCTCACCGGTCGGGCCGGCCGACGCGGCATCGACGACGAGGGCCACGCGGTCGTCGTGTGGGGCGACGACGTCGACCTGGAGGCGCTCGCGCATCTCGCCGGCGCGCGCTCCTTCCCGGTGCGGTCGAGCTTCCGCCCGACCGCGAACATGACGGTCAACCTGCTGCAGCGCATGGACCGCGCGCACGTGCGCGAGATGCTCGAGCTCTCGTTCGCGCAGTTCCAGGCGGATCGAGCGGTCGTGGATCAGGCGCGCGAACTGCGCGCCGAGCAGGAGTCGCTCGCGGGCTACGACGCGGCTGCGCGGCGCGCGCAGGGCTCGGACCGGAAGCGCTGGGAGGATCGCGCGCGCAAACTTCGGCGTCGCGTCGAACGCGGCCGACGCCAGATCGCGTCGCGCACGGGCACGATCGCGCGCACCTTCGACCGCGTGGTGGAGCAGCTGCTCGAGCTCGGCTACCTGGAATCCGACGGTGCGCAGGACCCGAGGGTGACCTCGTGGGGCAACCTCCTCCGCCGCATCTACGGCGATCGCGACCTGCTCGTCGCCGAGTGCATCCGCGAAGACGCCTGGCGCGGGCTCGACGCCGCGGGCCTCGCGGTGATGTGCTGCGTGCTGAGCTACGAGCCGCGGCGCGACGACGAGGGCGACCCGCGTCTGCCCGGGGGAGCGGCGTTCGCCGCCGCGCACGACCGTGTGCTCGACATCTGGGTGCGCCTCGACGATCTCGCCGAGCGGTCGCGCCTGCCCCGCGGCGAGATGCCGCATGCCGGCCTCGCGATGACGATGCACGCGTGGGCGACCGGCCGCCCGATCGAGCAGGTGCTCGAGATGGCGGGCATCGGCGCGGGCGACTTCGTGCGCTGGACGAAGCAGACGATCGATCTGCTCGACCAGGTGGCGCAGGCGTGCGAGACGGCGGTGCTCGACGGCGTCGAGCCGGATCGGCTGGGCGGCCTCGCCCGTCTCGCGCGCGAGGCGAAGCGCGCCGTGAAGCGGGGCATCGTCGAGGCCTCGAGCACCTCGTGAGGCGAACGGAGCGCGCGACCCCGAAGCTCGTGCGCGCGCGGCTCGGCCGCGTCGGGGGTGACGGGGTTCCGCGTCTGCGCTGGCTCGTCGCCGTCGCCGCGGCGGTCATCGGTGGTCTCATGCTCGACGCCGCCACTCCTTCGCTCGGCTGGTGGCCGCTCGCGTTTCCCGCGGTCGCCCTCGTCGCCGCCGCCGTGTGGCACCAGCGCGCGCGCTGGGGCTTCGCGCTCGGCGCCATTGCGGGCGCCGCCTTCTGGATGCCGCACATCAGCTGGCTCACCCTGTATCTCGGACCGGTTCCCTGGGCTGCGCTGTGCGCGGTGATGATCGCGTGGTTCGGGCTCTTCGGGCTCGCTGCCGCCGTCGCGAGCCGGGGGCTCGCACGGGTGCGCCGGCTCGACGGGCACCCCGTGCGGCTCGCGCTGGTGCAGGCCGCGACCGTGGCGGCGCTGTGGATGCTGCGCGAACAGCTGCAGGGTGCCGTGCCGTACGGCGGCTTCGCCTGGGGGCGCCTCGCCACGACGCAGGCCGATGGCCCGATCCTGCAGGCCGTCTCCTGGCTCGGCTTCGCCGGCCTCTCAGCGGTGATCGCCCTCGCCGGAGTGCTGCCGATCGCGCTCGCCCTGGCTCCGCGGGTCCCCGCGAGGAGCGGGACGGGAAGCCGGAGCGCCGGTCGAGGTGCGCGGGCTCGCCGGTCGATGGCGGGCGCGGCCGTCTCACTCGCCATCCTCGTCGCGCTCGCCCTCGTGCCTGCCGCGGCGCTGGAGCAGACCGGATCGCTGCGGGTCGGCGCCGTGCAGGGCAACTCGAAGTCGGGGATCTTCGACGATCGGGAAGCCGGCGGGGTGATCCGCGACCACTTCGCCGCGACGGAGGAGATGCTCGACGAGCTGGAGGCGGAGGGGGAGTCCGTCGACGTCATCGTCTGGCCGGAGAACAGCGCGGAGTTCAGCGCACCCGACAATCTGCTCCGCAGCCAGCGGCTCGCGAAGCTCGCCGAACGGGCGGGTGCGCCGATCGTCGTCGGCACGATCCTCGCGAACGACGACGGCACCTACAGCAACAGCTCCGTCGTCTGGGGGCCCGACGGCCCGACCGGGGCGCGCTACGACAAGCGGTATCCGGTGCCCTTCGCCGAGTACATGCCGAATCGCCCGTTCTTCCACGCGATCGTGCCCGATCTCGTCGACCTCGTGCAGCTCGAGTACGCGCCGGGCACCCGGCCCGCGGCGCTCGATGTCGAGACCCGGGCCGGCGAGGTGTCGGCGGGCATCGCCATCTGCTTCGACATCATCTTCGATCCGCAGTCCGTGCAGCTGGCGAGCGACGGCGCCGAGGTGATCTTCGCGCAGACCAACAACGCCGACTTCGGCAGAACGGACGAGAGCGCGCAGCAGCTCGCCATCGCGCGCACCCGCGCCGTCGAGATGGGGCGAGCCGTGGTGAACGACTCGACCGTCGGCACGAGCGCGATCGTCGCGCCGGACGGGCGCGACCTCGCGACGCTCATGCCGTTCACGCGGGATGCGATGGTGGCCGAGGTTCCGCTCGTCTCGGGCGCGACCCCGGCGCTCCGATTCGGCGCTGCGGTCGCGACCGCCATCACCGCGGTCGGGGTGCTCGGTCTCGCGACCGGTGTCGCCGCGCTGGTGCGCGCGCGCCGCTCGGAGCGGTCCGCGATCCCGCGCACCGACCCTCCCGCGTGATGCGCGCGACGACCCGAGCGCATGGCGGGTCGCGCGCGACGCCCGGTGCTGCGCCGGCCCGCTGCTAGGCGGAGCCCCGACGCGAGCGCAGCAGGCGGAGCCGCTCCTCCAGCAGCTCCTCGAGCTCCTCGCGACTGCGGCGCTCGATCAGCATGTCCCAGGGGGTGCGCTGCGACGACTCCTTCTCCTCGAACTCGGCGCGCGCAGCCCGCCCGGCCTCGTCGTCGAGGAATCCGACCTCGCCGCTCTTCTGATCCACCCACTCCGCGGGCGGCTCGGCGTCGGCGTCGAACATGATGGTGAAGCGCTGCCCGCGATCGGTGAGGTACTCCACCGGTCGACGGGGGGAGAGCTCGACGCCCTCCTCGCCCTGCAGACTGGTCGCGCCGATGCGCGTTCCGCGGAGTGTTCGATCAGCCATGCGGGAACCCCCTCGTGTGTGCCGCCCACGCTGCCGGGGCGCCGTGCCTCCTCCTGCAGGGTACCCGGCGGTGGTGCGCGCGCGATAGCCCCGACCTGGGCATCCGCTGGTCGTCCAGTACCCTGGAACGACGGTAATCACCACGATTGAGGAGTACATGTGACCCAGATTCTCGAACCCGGCAGCCTCGCCGGCCGCCGCGCGCTCGTCACGGGGTCGTCCCGCGGGGTCGGCGCCGATACGGCGCGCTACTTCGCGCAGGCGGGCGCGGACGTGGTCGTGAACTTCCGCAACAAGGCGCCGCGCGCCGAGAAGCTGGCGGCCGAGTTCCGCGAGCTCGGCGTTCGCGCACTCGTGCAGGGAGCCGATCTCACGGACCCCGAATCGGTGCAGAGCATGATGGATTCGGTGCGGAATGAGTTCGGGGGGCTTGACATTCTCGTGCTGAACGCCTCGGGCGGTATGGAGAGCAACATGGGCGAGGATTACGCGCTGCGTTTGAACCGCGACGCGCAGCTCTCGGTGCTGCAGGCGGCGCTGCCGCTCATGGGCGAGGGGTCGCGCGTGGTCTTCGTGACGAGCCATCAGGCGCACTTCATCCGCACGACCCCGACGATGCCGGAGTACGTACCCGTGGCGCAGTCGAAGCGGGCGGGGGAGGACGCGCTGCGCGAGCTCGTGCCCGATCTGGAGGCGCGCGGGATCGGGTTCACCGTGGTGTCGGGCGACATGATCGAGGGCACCGTGACGGCGACCCTGCTCAACCGCCTGAATCCGGGTGCGATCGAGGCGCGCCGTGAGGAGGCGGGTCGGCTGTACAACGTCGCCGAGTTCGCGGCGGAGGTCGCTCGCGCCGCCGTCGACCCGGTGCCGGCGGACCACACGCGGCTCGTGGGAGATACGAGCGGGTTCACGCCCGAGGCGTGAACCCGGCGTGCGCGGTGTTCGATAATCGGACGGCTATGCGGTCGTTTTCCGATTATCGAACACTACGCCGTGCGCCCTCGCGGGCGGTGGCGGCGCCCCCGTGTTTCGAGAGTGTTTCGCGCCGGAGTCGTGTGCGGAAGAAGTCAAGGAAACCCGTCGAAAATTCGGCATTCGAGGGCGCGCCTCCGAATCCCGAGCACATCGTGCGTTCACGTGCACGTTTCACCGAAGAAACGGAGTGCTACATTCGGAGCTCAGTCACCGCATGCCGGCGCGAGCTCCTCCGGATCCGCCCCGCGCGCAGCGGATTCGCACGGGACCGACGTCGTCCCCCAGATCGAGAGGACGTCGATGCCGCAGCGCTCACCGCATGTCCCGCCGGCGCGCACGACCGTGCCGGGTTCGCACCTTCCCGCCCCGGTCGGGCTCTACGACCCCGCCGATGAGCGAGACGCCTGCGGGCTCGCATCCGTCGTCGCGCTGACCGGAGAGGCGAGCCACGACATCATCGAGATGGCGCTCGAAGCGCTCGAGCACCTCGAGCACCGTGGCGCCGTCGGATCCGATGCGGGAACCGGCGATGGTGCGGGCATCCTCAGCGACATTCCCGACGCACTGATCCGTGAGGAGCTCGCGCGCCTCGACCCGAATCTGCGGCTCCCCGAGCCGGGCGCCTACGCCGCCGGTCTCGTATTCCTGCCCCGCGCATCGACCGAGCGTCGTGCGACGCGGTACCGCATCTCCGCCATCGCGGCGGAGGAGGGGCTTGCCGTGCTCGCCTGGCGCCCCGTCGCGGTGCGGCCGGAGGTGCTCGGGGAGAGCGCCCGAGCCGCGAGCCCCGAGATCGAGCAACTGGTGCTCGCAGCGGCGGTCGGACTGACGCTCTCGCCGGAGCAGCTCGAACGGCGCGCCTTCCGCGTCCGCAAGCGCGTGCAGCACGAGACCGGCAGCTACCTCCCGTCCCTGAGCGCGCGCACCATCGTGTACAAGGGCATGGTCACGACGCTGCAGTTGCCGGGCTTCTACCTCGAGCTGAGCGACCCGCGCTTCACGAGCCGCTTCGCCATCGTCCACTCCCGCTACTCCACCAATACGTTCCCCTCGTGGCACCTCGCGCAGCCGCTGCGCCTGGTCGCGCACAACGGCGAGATCAACACGGTGCGCGGCAACCGCAACTGGATGCGGGCGCGCGAGGCCCAGCTGGCCTCCGACCAGCTCGGCGACATCGAGCCGCTCCTCCCGATCTGCTCGCCGGGCGGCAGCGACTCGGCGAGCTTCGACGAGGTGCTCGAACTGCTGGTCATGGCGGGCCGCACGCTGCCCCACGCGCTGGCGATGATGGTGCCCGAGGCGTGGGAGTCGGAGCCCGGAATGGCGCCGGCTCTCGTCGACTTCCTCGAGTACCACTCGCTGATCATGGAGCCGTGGGACGGCCCGGCGGCGATGATCGCGACCGACGGGCGCGAACTCGTGGCGCTCCTCGACCGCAACGGTCTGCGCCCCGGCCGGTATCTCGTCACCGCCGACGGCATGCTCGTCATCGCGAGCGAGACGGGGGTGCTCGACATCGCACCCGAGCGGGTGGTGAGCCGCGGCCGGCTGCAGCCCGGGCGCATGCTCGCGGTGGATCTGGAGACGGGTGCGATTCGCGACGACGAGACGGTGAAGTCCGAGCTCGCCGCCGCGGCGCCCTGGGGGGAGTGGCTCTCGGAGGGCCGCATCCGGCTCTCCGAACAGCCCGAGCGCGAGCACCTGGTGCATCCCCCCGCCTCGATCGAGCGCCGCCAGCGCACCTTCGGCTACACCGAGGAGGAGCTGCGCGTGCTCCTCACGCCCATGGCGCGCGACGGCGCCGAACCGCTCGCCGCGATGGGCACCGACACGCCGATCGCAGCGCTCTCCGAGCGGCCGCGTCTCGTATTCGACTACTTCGTGCAGCAGTTCGCGCAGGTGACGAATCCTCCGCTCGACGCGCTGCGGGAGGAGCTCGTGACGAGTCTGCGCGCCGGCATGGGGCCGCAGGAGAACCTTCTGACGCAGTCCGCGGAGCATGCACGCCAGGTGATCCTCGACTTCCCCGTGATCGACAACGACGCGCTCGCCCGCATCCAACACTTCGGCGACGACCCGTTGCGCGAGCGCGCCGTGACTCTGCGGGGGCTCTACCAGGTCGACTCGGGCGCACGCGGACTCGCCGAGCGACTCGAGGCGCTCTGCATCGAGGCGAGCGCCGCGATCGAGGCGGGCGCCGAGTTCCTGATCCTCTCCGATCGCGACTCGAACAAGGATCTCGCCCCCGTGCCGTCGCTCCTCGCGGTCTCCGCCGTGCACCACCATCTGATCCGCGAGGGCCTGCGCATGCGCGTCGCGCTGGTGGCCGAAGCCGGCGACGTGCGCGAGGTGCACCACGTCGCGGCGCTGATCGGATACGGCGCCGCCGCCGTGAACCCGTACCTGGCGATGGAGACGGTCGGGCTGCTCGTGCGCGACGGCTCGATCCCCGGGATCACCGAGGAGAGCGCGGTCGCCGGGCTCATCAAGGCGCTCGGCAAGGGCATGCTCAAGGTGATGAGCAAGATGGGCATCTCCACCGTGGCCTCCTACTGCGGCGCGCAGACCTTCGAGGCGATCGGACTCGCGCAGCAGCTCGTCGACCGGTACTTCACCGGAACCACGTCGCGGCTCGGGGGCGTCGGCCTCGACGTCATCGCCGCAGAGGTCGCGGCGCGGCATCGCTCCGCGTACCCCGACGACCCGGCGGCGATCGCGCACCGCACGCTCGAGACCGGCGGCGAGTACCGCTGGCGGCGCGGCGAGGAGCCGCACCTCTTCGACCCCGAGACCATCTACCGCCTGCAGCACGCGACCCGCACCGGCCGGCGCGACATCTTCTCGGCGTACACGGAGCGCGTGAACGCGCAGCAGGAGCGGCTCATGACGCTGCGCGGCCTGTTCCGCTTCTCGCCGCAGCGCGCGCCGGTGCCCCTCGACGAGGTCGAATCGGTCGGCGAGATCGTGAAGCGGTTCTCGACGGGCGCGATGAGCTACGGGTCGATCTCCCCGGAGGCGCATCAGACGCTCGCGATCGCGATGAACCGACTGGGCGCGAAGTCGAACACGGGCGAGGGCGGCGAGTCGGAGGACCGCCTGTTCGACCCCGAGCGCCGCAGCGCCATCAAGCAGGTCGCGTCGGGTCGGTTCGGGGTGACGTCGATGTACCTCACGCACGCGGATGAGATCCAGATCAAGCTCGCCCAGGGCGCGAAGCCCGGCGAAGGCGGCCAGCTTCCCCCCACGAAGATGTATCCGTGGATCGCGCGCACGCGGCACGCCACCCCCGGCGTCGGCCTGATCTCCCCGCCCCCGCATCACGACATCTACTCGATCGAGGATCTGAAGCAGCTCATCTTCGACCTGAAGCGGGCGAACCCGTCGGCGCGCATCAGCACGAAGCTCGTCGCCCAGAGCGGCATCGGCCCCGTGGCGGCGGGCGTGGCGAAGGCGCTCTCCGACGTTATCCTCATCTCCGGGCACGACGGCGGCACCGGCGCCAGCCCGATGAACTCGCTGAAGCACGCCGGATCCCCGTGGGAGCTGGGCCTGGCTGAGGCGCAGCAGACGCTGATGCTGAACGGTCTGCGCGAGCGGGTCGTGCTCCAGGCGGACGGCCAGTTGAAGACCGGCCGCGACGTCGTCATCGCGGCGCTGCTCGGAGCGGAGGAGTTCGGGTTCGCCACAGCCCCGCTCGTCGTGTCGGGCTGCATCATGATGCGGGTGTGCCATCTGGACACCTGCCCGGTGGGCGTGGCGACGCAGAACCCCGATCTGCGCGCGCGGTACACGGGGCAGGCCGACCACGTGGTCAACTTCTTCCGCTTCATCGCCGAGGAGGTGCGCGAGATCCTCGCCTCCCTCGGATTCCGCTCCATCGACGAGGCGGTCGGCGATACCTCCGCGCTCGATGTGGACGACGCGATCGCCCACTGGAAGGCCTCCGGGCTCGACCTGACTCCCGTTCTGCGCGGCCCGGTCTTCGCCGAGGGGGAGCCGCGCCGCCACGGCCGGGCGCAGGATCACGAGCTCGACGCCCACTTCGACGGCGAGCTGATCCGCATGGCCTCCGACGCACTCGAGCGGCGCGAACCCGTGGTCATCGACCTGCCGATCCGCAACATCGACCGCGCCGTCGGCACCATGCTCGGGCACTCGGTCACCGAGCGGTTCGGCGCCGACGGGCTCGCCCCCGAGACCATCGACGTCACGCTCACGGGATCGGCCGGCCAGTCGCTCGGCGCGTTCCTGCCCCCGGGCATCGCGCTGCGGCTCATCGGAGACGCGAACGATTACGTCGGCAAGGGGCTCTCGGGCGGTGAGATCGTCATCAAGCCGCACCCCGACGCCGGGCATCCCGCATCGGGCAATGTGATCGCGGGCAACGTCATCGGGTACGGCGCGACGAGCGGCTCGCTGTGGATCGCGGGCGTCGTCGGCGAGCGCTTCCTCGTGCGCGGCTCCGGAGCGACGGCCGTCGTCGAGGGCACCGGCGATCACGCGCTGGAGTACTTCACAGGCGGGTTCGCGCTCATCCTCGGGCCGACCGGTCGCAACATCGGCGCGGGCATGTCGGGAGGGGAGGCGGTCGTGCTCGACCTCGACCACGCGCACGTCAATCCCGCGGAGCTCGCGTCGGGAGCCCTGATGCTGCAGCAGGTGGCGGGGTCGGGCGGAGCCGAGCCGGCGGTGCCCTCGGGAGAGGCCGCCGCGCTGCGGGAGCGGATCGTCGACCTCGTCAAACGCCACGCCGAGCAGACGGGCTCCCGCGTCGCCGCCGAGTTGCTCGACGACATCGAGCGCGATCCCGAGCGCACGTTCACGCGCTTCACGCGTCTGATCCCCCGTGGGTACTCGCGGGTGCTCGAGATCCGGGAACGGGCGAGCGAACAGGGGATCGACCCCGACGGCGACCACGTCTGGTCCGAGATCCTGGAGGCGACTCATGGCTGATCCGCGCGGATTCCTGAAGGTGCGCGAGCGCGAGCTCGCGCCGAAGCGACCGGTCGCCCTGCGGCTCAAGGACTGGCGGGAGGTCGTCGATCCGGCCGACCCGAAGCTCGTCGCCAAGCAGGCCTCGCGCTGCATGGACTGCGGTGTCGCCTTCTGCCACCAGGGGTGCCCCCTGGGCAACCTCATCCCCGAGTGGAACGACCTCATGTTCCGCGGGCGCGAGCACGAGGCGATCGAGCGTCTGCACGCGACGAACAACTTCCCGGAGTTCACGGGTCGCGCGTGCCCGGCGCCCTGCGAGTCGGCGTGCGTGCTCGGCATCAACCAGCCGGCGGTCACGATCAAGCAGATCGAGAACAGCATCATCGATCAGGCGTTCCTGAACGGGTGGGTGGTGCCGATGCCGCCGTCACGGCTCACCGGCAAGACGGTCGCGGTCGTCGGATCGGGCCCGGCCGGGCTCGCAGCCGCGCAGCAGCTCACCCGCGCCGGCCACACGGTGGCCGTCTACGAGCGCGACGAGGAGCCCGGCGGGCTGCTCCGGTACGGCATCCCCGATTTCAAGCTCGAGAAGAGTCTCGTCGCCCGGCGCATCGAGCAGCTGAAGGCGGAGGGCACGCGGTTCCGCTGCGGGGTCGAGATCGGACGCGACATGTCGTGGAGCGAGCTGCGCCGACGCTACGACGCCGTCGTCGTCGCCACGGGCGCGACGGTGGCGCGCGAACTGCCCCTGCCCGGCCGCGAACTTGACGGCATCCTGCCCGCGATGACCTACCTCGCCGCATCGAACCGACTGCAGTCGGGCGCGCTCTCGGCGACACCGTTCGACGCCGCGGGCAAGCACGTCATCGTCATCGGCGGCGGCGACACGGGCGCCGACTGCATCGGCACCGCCCACCGTCAGGGCGCGGCCTCCGTGACGAACCTGGCGATCGGCAAGAAGCCCTCCGAGTTCCGCACCGCGGGGCAGCCCTGGCCCGTGCACCCGACCCTGTTCGAGGTGTCGAGCTCGCACGAGGAGGGCGGCGAGCGCCGCTTCCTGGCGTCGACCGTCGAGTTCGTCGGGAACGATCGCGGCGAAGTGACCGGGCTCCGGGTCGCCGAGACCGAGTACACGGACGCCGGGCGGGCGCCGAAGGCCGGCACGGAGCAGCTGCTCGCCGCCGACCTGGTGCTGATCGCCATGGGCTTCACGGGCCCCGAGGAGATCGAGGATCCCGCGCATCGCATCGAGCGCTCCCCGCGAGGGGCGTTCGAACGGGATCGCGACTACGCGACCGGTCTCCCCGGCGTCTTCGTCGCGGGCGACGCCGGTCGCGGTCAGTCGCTGATCGTCTGGGCCATCGCCGAGGGGCGGGCGGTCGCCGCATCCGTCGACCGGTATCTGACCGGCGGCACCGTGCTGCCGAGCCCCGTCACGGCCCACGATCGGGCCTTCGCGTAGACGCCCCCGGGCCCGCCGCGCGGCGCAGCCCGCGGCGGGGGATACGCTGGGCGGATGCATGCAGAACTCGTGGATCGGCTGCGGGCCGATCTCGCAGCAGCCGCCTACTCGGTCGAATCGGTTGAGGCGCTGCTCGGCGCGCCCGCGGACGCCGCCCGGCAGCGCGGCGTCTTCGCACCGGCGCTCCGGGCCCTCGCGGGAGGGGAGAGCGAACCGCTGGCGATCCTCGTCCGCTGCTTCCTGCTCGGGGAGCGCGTCGCGGCGAGCGAGCTCGACCGCGCGCTGCCCGCATTGACCGCGGGCGGGGCGACGGAGCTCGGCATCGCGCGCACCGTCCCGTCACCGCACTCCGGAGCGGAGGCGATGCTCGGCGCCGCGCTGTCGCTCAATCCGGTGCGGGTCTCGCGCGACGAGCATTGGCTGGTGCTCTCCGATCTCGACGACCAGCTGCGACGCGGGCCGGCACTCGAGCGCCACGTGATGGGCGTCGGCGGAGCGACGCGCTCCCTCCTCGCCCAGGCGCCGACGGCTCCGGTCGCATCGGCGCTCGACCTCGGCACCGGCTGCGGCGTCGTGGCCATGCACCTGACGCGCGTCGCAGATCGGGTCGTCGCCACCGACATCTCGGAGCGCGCCCTCGAGATCGCCGGAATGAACGCACGTTTGAACGGCGTCGACGACCGGATCGAGTTCCGGGCCGGCGATCTGTTCGCGCCCGTCGCCGAGGATCGCTTCGACCTCATCCTGTCGAACCCGCCGTTCGTCATCACCCCGCGCACGGGCGACGCCCCGGTCTACGAGTACCGGGACGGCGGGCGGACGGGCGACGCGCTGGCGCAGAGCGTGATCGCGGCCGGCCCCGCGCGCCTCGCGCCGGGCGGCACGCTGCTCTGCCTCGCGAACTGGGAGTCGCCGTGGGGTGCGAACGGGCTCGCCCGCGTCGCCGAGTGGATCCGCGAAGCCGAGAGCGCGGCCGGTCCACTGCACGCCTGGGTGGTCGAGCGCGACCGCGTCGACCCGGCGAGCTACGCCGAGACTTGGGTGCGCGACGGCGGCGCCCGGCCGGGAAACGCAGCGTTCGAACGGCTCCTCTCGGCCTGGATCGACGACTTCGCGCGACGGCGGATCACCGCGGTCGGACTCGGATCGGTGCGGATCCGCCGTGCGAATGCGGCCTCGGGCGCCGAGTCCGTCGTGCACCTCGACCCCGCGTCGGGAGCATTCTCGGAGGAGGCCGGGCTGGGCGACGCGCTGCAGCGCGCCTTCGCGGTCGGCAGCGCCACCGCGAGCATGACCGCGGACGATGTGCTGGGGGTTCGTTGGGTGATCGACCCCGCGGTGGTGGAGATGCGCGAGCACCGCCCGGGGGAGGAGGCGCCCCGCCGCATCGGGCTGGAGACCACGCGCCCCATTGCGCGGCGGGTCGCGGCGGACACGCTGCTCGCCGGCGCGCTCGGCGCCTGCGACGGCGAGCTCACGCTCGCGCAGATCGCCGATGCCCTCGCGACGCTCCTGGAGGTCGACGCGGCGGCCGCCCGGGAGGCCCTCGTGACGAGTGCGCGCGAGCTCGTGTGGTTCGGGATGCTCGCTCCCGCCTCCTGATCGCGGCCGGCGCGAGTGGAGACCCTCGCCCTCCCCGGTCGGTCACGAGGCCCGGGGACGCCTCAGTAGACTGGTGAGGTGATGCGAACGATCGATCTCCGGGGCCGTGCGCTCTCCCGGGATGCACTCCTCAAACTGGTTCCGCGCGCCGCCGTGAGCGCCGAAGTCGCCGTCGAGCGGGTGCGCCCGCTCGTCGCCGACGTGGCGGAGCGCGGCGAAGCGGCCCTCCGCGACCAGGCCCGCGACTTCGACGGAGTCACGGGCCACCGGCTGCGCGTGCCCGCCGAGAGCATCGCTGCGGCGCTGGAGACCTGCCCTCCCGAGGTCGAGGCCGCGCTCCGCGCGCTCATCGCACGGCTTCGGCAGGGCTCCGCCGCGCAGGTGCCCGACGAGCGGATCACTCACCTCGCCGACGGCGCCGTGATCCGGCAGCGCTGGCAGCCGGTGAGCCGAGTCGGCCTCTACGCCCCGGGGGGCAAGGCCGCCTACCCGTCGTCCGTGGTGATGAACGCGGTCGCCGCGCAGACCGCCGGCGTGCCGGCACTCGCCCTCGCCTCGCCCGCGCAGGCCGACAACGCCGGCCTGCCGCATCCCGCCGTGCTGTGGGCAGCAGCCCTCTGCGGCATCACCGAGGTCTACGCCATCGGCGGCGCGGGTGCGATCGCCGCCTTCGCCCACGGAGTGCCCGAGATCGGGCTGGAGGCCGTCGACGTGGTGACCGGCCCAGGAAACGTCTTCGTCGCTGCTGCGAAGCGCGTGGTGTCGGGGCTCGTGGGCATCGACTCGGAGGCAGGCACGACCGAGATCCTCGTCATCGCCGACGCAGCGGCGCACCCGGGGTTCGTCGCCGCCGACCTCATCAGCCAGGCCGAGCACGACGAGGCGGCGGCATCGGTGCTCGTGACCGATTCGGAGGAGTTCGCCCGGCGCGTGGAGCAGGAGGTGGCGGCCCGCGCTGCGGCGACCCGGCACGCCGGCCGCGTCGCGGAGGCGCTCTCCGGGCCGCAGTCCGCGATCGTGCTCGTCGACGACCTGCGCACCGCTGCGCTCGTGAGCAACGCGTACGGGCCCGAACACCTCGAGATCCAGACGCGCGACGACGAGGGGGTGCTCCGCGACGTCACCGACGCCGGCGCGATCTTCCTCGGCGGCTACACCCCGGTGAGTCTCGGCGACTACCTCGCGGGTTCCAACCACGTGCTGCCCACGGGCGGCACCGCTCGCTTCGCCGCGGGCCTCGGCGCCCACACCTTCCTGAGGCCCCAGCAGATCATCCGGTACGAGCGCGACGCGCTGCACGAGCTGGAGCGCCCGCTTCGCGCTCTCGCCGAGGCCGAGGGGCTGCCCGCGCACGCCGACGCCGTCAGCGCGCGCTTCGAGACCGGCGAGGAGGGCCGCTGATGCACTGCCCGTTCTGCCGACACCCCGACTCGCGCGTCATCGATTCGCGCACGGCCGACGACGGCCTCTCCATCCGCCGTCGCCGCCAGTGCCCCGAGTGCGGGCGCCGATTCACCACCACCGAGACCGCCAGCCTCACCGTGATCAAGCGCTCCGGTGTGGTCGAGCCGTTCAGCCGCGAGAAGGTCATGAGCGGCGTGCGCAAGGCCTGCCAGGGGCGGCCCGTCACCGAGGCCGACCTCGCGGTGCTCGCCCAGCAGGTCGAGGAGTCCGTGCGGTCGAGCGGCATCGCCCAGTTCGACGCGAACGAGATCGGGCTGGCGATCCTGCCGCACCTCCGCAAGCTCGACGAGGTCGCGTACCTGCGCTTCGCGAGCGTCTACCAGGCCTTCGAATCCCTCGCCGACTTCGACTCCGCGATCGAGGAGCTCCGCGCGCACCCGAACGAGCCGGCCGTGCGCGGCGGGCGCCGAGACACCGAGCAGGGGGAGTGACCGCGATGCGCTGGTACCCGATTCTCTTCAAGACCGTCCTGCGACGCATGGACCCCGAGACCGCCCACCACTGGGCGTTCCGCGTCATTCAAGCGGTTCCGCTGGCCGGCCGCGCGATGCGCCGGATCTGCGGCCCAGATCCCGACCTGCGCGTGCGAGCGCTCGGACAGACGTTCCCGAGCCCCTTCGGGCTCGCGGCGGGCTTCGATAAGAACGCGACCGCCATCGCCGGGCTCGGCGCCATCGGCTTCGGGCACATCGAAGTCGGCACGCTGACGCGCCACGCGCAGCCCGGCAACCCGAAGCCGCGCATGTTCCGGCTCGTCGCCGATCGAGGGCTGATCAACCGCATGGGGTTCAACAACGGCGGCTCGGCCGCGGCCGTGCCCCGCATCGAGCGCGCGCGGCTGCGCCGGCGGCGGCCCGTGATCGGCGTGAACATCGGCAAGAGCCGCGTCACCGAGGTCGAGGATGCCGTCGCGGACTACGTCTGGAGCACCGAGCGACTCGCCCCGATCGCGGACTACCTGGCCGTCAACGTCAGCTCGCCCAACACGCCGGGTCTGCGCGGACTGCAGGAACTCGAGCTGCTCGAGCCGCTGCTCGCCGCCGTGCGCGAAGCGGCGGGCGCCACCCCGCTGCTCGTGAAGATAGCCCCCGACATGGAGGACGAGCAGATCGACGGGATCGTCGCACTCGCGAAACGGCTCGGCCTCGACGGCGTCATCGCCACCAACACGACGGTGTCGCGGGAGCACCTCCGCGCCTCCGCTGAGGAGATCGCGCGCATGGGCGCGGGAGGACTCTCCGGCGAGCCGCTCCGAGACCGCTCGCTCGAAGTGCTCCGGCGCATCCGCGCCGCGGAGTCCGATCCGGAGTTCTGCGTGATCTCGGTCGGCGGAGTGGAGAGCGCGTTCGACGTCCTGGAGCGCCTGCGCGCCGGCGCGACGCTGGTGCAGGGCTACACAGCCTTCATATACGCGGGGCCGCTGTGGGCGCGCAGCATCAACCGAGGGCTCCTGCGGGCGGGCTACCGGGGGAGCGGCGCGCCCGGCGAGCAGCTCTAGCTCGGGAACGCGCCGCGCTTGACCACGGCCTTCGGAGCGCGCAGCGGGCGGAACTGGAACGCGCGCATCGCCGCATACCAGCGGTAGCCCGGCTGCACGCGATCCTCGCCGAACTTCTCGGCGAGCTTCCGCTTGAGCCGCATGCCGAGGAACACCGCGTCGAGCACGGCGAGGCCGACGAAGGCCCAGATGACGAACAGGCTGATGACCTGCACCGGGCCGGGGATGAACGTCATGACCAGCACGACCAGCATCATCGGGATGAGCATCTCGCCGACGTTCCAGCGCGCGTCCACGTAGTCGCGCACGAAGCGCCGCTGCGGGCCGCGATCGCGCGGGCCGAGGAAGCGCTCGTCGCCCTGCATCATGCCGACGCGTGCGCGCTCGCGCAGCTCCGCCTGCTGCCGGCGCTGCTCCTTGATCGCGGCCTTGTCGCGGGAGCCGACGATCGGGCGTGCGTTCGCGGCCTCCGCCTGCTTGCGCGAGGGCGTGGGGCGCCCCTTGCCGACGACGGCCTCGCTGCCGTCCGTTGCACCCTGCTCGTTCGCAGCGCCCTTCTGAGCCACGCAGATCCTCCCGTTCCGAGCGCTGTGCGCGCCACCTCACCCGGCGTTCGCCGAAGACCTCTAGCGTACCGCGACTTGCGTCCGCTCCTCGCCGCGCCCGAGCGGTAGACTGGGGCGCGAACGATCACGACGTGAGCAAGGAGTTACGCATGAGCACCGAGACGATCGCACCGGAGGGCGCCTCAGCCATCGAGCAGGCGCACGGCGTGCAGCTGAGCGCTGCGGCCCGCGACAAAGTCGCGAGCCTCCTCGCGCAGGAGGGCCGCGACGACCTCCGCCTCCGGATCGCCGTGCAGCCGGGCGGCTGCTCCGGCCTGATCTACCAGCTCTTCTTCGACGAGCGCGAGCTCGAGAACGATGCGGTCGTCGACTTCGACGGCGTCGGGGTGGTCGTCGACATGATGAGCATCCCGTATCTGAACGGTGCGACCATCGACTTCGAGGACACCATCCAGAAGCAGGGCTTCACCATCGACAACCCGAACGCGCAGGGCAGCTGCGCGTGCGGCGACAGCTTCAGCTGACGCCGGCGAGACGCGTCCGCTCGAACGATCTTCGCGACACCCCCCGGTGGTTCGGGGAACGCTCTCGTTCGCGCTAAGCTGTCAGGGAGTCATCAGCTTCGCTCGCATGCGTGCGGCGAAACAACGTTTTCGAAAGGTATGCGGTGCGTTCCAATCGTCGAATGAAATGGGTCGCAGCCCCGGTCGCGCTCTCCGCAGCGCTGATCCTGGCGGGCTGCACCCCCGAGCAGCAGCGGGGATTCCTCCCCGCCGGCTCGGAAGGTGCCACGAACCACACGGACGGAGTGACCGGCCTGTGGGTCACCTCCTGGATCGTACTGCTCGCGGTCGGCATCATCACGTGGGGGCTCATCATCTGGGCCACCATCGCCTACCGCCGCCGCAAGGGCCAGACCGGACTGCCGGTCCAGCTGCGCTACAACATGCCGATCGAGACGTTCTTCACCGTCGTCCCGGTCATCCTCGTCATCGGCTTCTTCGCGTTCACCGCGCAGGAGCAGAGCAAGATCGAGGCGCGCTACGACAACCCCGAGAACGTCGTCGAGGTCGTCGGCAAGCGCTGGTCGTGGGACTTCAACTACGTCGATGAAGACGTGTACTTCCAGGGCGTCCAGGTTCAGACCGACGACGAGGGCGAAGCGCAGCCCGAGACGATGCCGGTGCTCTACCTCCCGGTCGACAAGACGACGGAGATCCGTCTCGAGACGCGCGACGTCATCCACTCCTTCTGGGTGGTCGAGTTCCTCTACAAGAAGGACATGATCCCCGGCCAGACGAACTACATGAGCTTCACCCCGACCAAGACGGGCACGTTCATGGGCAAGTGCGCCGAGCTCTGCGGCGAGTACCACTCCATGATGCTGTTCGAGGTCAAGGTCGTCGAGCAGGACGAGTACGACGCGTACATCGAGACGCTGCGCGAGGCCGGCAACACCGGTCAGGTGCCCGAGGAATACAACCCGAACCAGGATCACTTCGAGGGTGACCAGGCGAAGGCTCAGAACGAGTAACGAGGGATAGCAAGAAGATGAAGAAGGGCAATGTCATTGTCTCGTGGCTGACGTCCACGGACCACAAGGTGATCGGGTACATGTACCTGATCAGCTCCTTCGTGTGGTTCCTGGTAGGCGGCCTGATGGCCCTCGTAATCCGCGCGCAGCTGTTCGCTCCCGGTCTCGAGGTCATCGCCACCAAGGAGCAGTACAACCAGCTGTTCACCATGCACGGCACCATCATGCTGCTGATGTTCGCCACGCCCCTGTTCGCAGGGTTCGCGAACGTCATCATGCCGCTGCAGATCGGCGCCCCCGACGTCGCGTTCCCGCGACTCAACGCGTTCGCCTTCTGGCTGTACACGTTCGGATCGCTCATCGCGGTCGGCGGCTTCCTCACCCCGCAGGGCGCAGCCTCGTTCGGCTGGTTCGCGTACGCGCCGCTCTCCGACATGACGTACTCGCCGGGCGTCGGCGGCAACCTCTGGGTGCTCGGCCTCGGCGTGTCCGGCTTCGGCACCATCATGGGCGGCGTGAACTTCATCACGACGATCATCACGATGCGCGCTCCCGGCATGACCATGTGGCGCATGTCGGTGTTCACCTGGAACACGCTCATCACGTCGATCCTCGTGCTGCTCGTCTTCCCCGTGCTCGCCGCCGCCATGTTCGGCCTGGCTGCCGACCGCATCTTCGGTGCGCAGATCTACAACGGAGAGGGCGGCGCCATTCTGTGGCAGCACCTCTTCTGGTTCTTCGGCCACCCCGAGGTGTACATCATCGCGCTGCCGTTCTTCGGCATCGTCTCCGAGATCTTCCCGGTGTTCAGCCGCAAGCCGATCTTCGGCTACAAGACGCTCATCTACGCGACCATCGCGATCGCCGCTCTGTCGATGACGGTCTGGGCGCACCACATGTACGTCACGGGCTCGGTCCTCCTTCCCTTCTTCGCGCTGATGACCATGCTCATCGCGGTGCCCACCGGCGTGAAGATCTTCAACTGGCTCGGCACGATGTGGCGCGGCTCCATCACCTTCGAGACGCCGATGCTGTGGTCGATCGGCTTCCTGGTGACCTTCGTGTTCGGCGGTCTGACGGGCGTCATCCTCGCATCGCCGGCGCTCGACTTCCACCTCTCCGACACGTACTTCGTCGTCGCCCACTTCCATTACGTGGTGTTCGGCACCGTCGTGTTCGCGATGTTCGCCGGCTTCTACTTCTGGTGGCCCAAGTGGACGGGCAAGCTCCTCGACGAGCGCCTCGGCAAGATTCACTTCTGGGTGCTCTTCATCGGCTTCCACACGACGTTCCTCGTGCAGCACTGGCTGGGCGTCATGGCGATGCCCCGCCGCTACTACACCTACCTGCCGTCGGACGGCGTGACCTGGGGCAACCAGCTCTCCACGGTCGGCGCGATGATTCTCGGCGCTTCGATGATTCCGTTCCTGCTGAACGTGTACCTCACCGCGCGTCGTGCGCCCAAGGTCACCGTGGACGACCCGTGGGGCTACGGCCGCTCGCTCGAGTGGGCGACCTCCTGCCCGCCGCCGCGCCACAACTTCACGTCGATTCCTCGCATTCGTTCCGAGTCGCCGGCGTTCGATCTCAACCACCCCGAGATCAGCGGCGTCGAACAACCGGTGCGGCAGACCGAGCGCGAGCTCGCTGAGAAGCAGTGAGCTGAGGAGTAACGAGCAATGAAATCCAATATCGTCATCTTCTGGATTCTGACGGTCTACCTCGTGGTGCTGGCCGCCGTCTACACCGTGTGGAATATGCTGTCCCACGGCTACCCGGAGTGGGCCGGTTCGACCGCGATCCTGCTCTCGGGCGGCCTCACCGGCTTCATCGCCTCCTACCTGATGCTCGTGCAGCGCAAGCAGGGCGGCGTGCTCGTCGAGGACCGCGACGACTCCGACATCGACGACGGCGATCCCGAGCTCGGCGAGTTCAGCCCCTGGAGCTGGTGGCCGATCGTCCTGGCCTTCGGGGCCTCGCTCGTCGTTCTCGGACTGTGCATCGGGTTCAACTTCTGGCTGTCGTTCCTGTCGCTCCCCGTGGTGATCGTCGCGGTGGTCGGCTGGGTGTACGAGTACTACCGCGGCAACTTCGCCCGCTAAGGAAGGCACGGAGTGAGCATCATCATCCGGCGAGGTCGCGGAGACGACGACGCAGCAGTGTTCGGGCTCGCGCGTCAGTTCACCACCGGTCGCGAGCCGATCGGCCGTGACGAGTTCTCGGTGGCGTACGACAACGTGCTGCGGCACCGCGACCAGGAGACGAACGTGCTCTTCATCGCGGAGCTCGACGACACGGTGGTCGGCTACTCACTGATGACGGTGTCGCGCCTGCTGCACGCTCCCGGCCTCACGGCGCACCTGCAGGAGATCGTCGTCGACGAGGGTGCGCGCGGAAAGGGCGTCGGCGATCGCCTGATGCAGGCGAACGAGCATTACTGCATGGGGCGCGGAGTGCGTCAGCTCTCGGCCTCCACCGCGCGTTTCGGCTCGTTCTACAACCACCGCGGCTTCGAAGCCGTTGGGGAGCACTACCGTAAGATTCTCGAGCTCGGATAACGATGAGCGCACGTCGCGCCCGGAGAAGGCCCGGCGAGAATCGTGAACGCCTGATCGAGGCCGGACTCACCGAGTTCGGCCTCTTCGGCTTTCACGGCGCGTCAACCGCGGCCATCGCAGCTCGCGCGGACGTGCCGCAACCGCACGTCTACGCGAACTTCGCGAACAAGCAGGCACTTTTCCTCGAGACCTGCGCCGCGGCGACGCGCATAGTGATTACGGGCGAGGCGCCAGGGTCAGGGGAGCTCCCGACTGACCGAGCTCGCGCGTACTCGCGTTCGGGTGCAAAAGCACTTCTCGCGGATGCGGAACGCACCGTTCTGCAGGCGCTTGCGGTGGTCTGCGCGCCGCAGCTCACCGGCGATCTGCTCCCGCTGCTCGTCGACTTCCGCGACGCATTCGGAGAATCCGACTTCGCGGAGGCGTACGGCGCCGCCGGCGTCGCGATGATCGAGCGCGCGCTCGGGCGGGAGTGACCGCCTCTGCTCGGCGCCCAGCCCTTCTCAGGCGTGAGACGGCGGCCTCGAACATCGTACGGCGGTATGCGCGGGCGAGGCGCTCTCGTGCCGGCGTGCTGGCGTGCTGGTGTGCTGGCACGGCCGGGCTCTGAGCGCGACGTTGCTCGTGAACCTTCCGTCCCCATCGCGCTGCTCGCTCGGAGTGCGCCGTGGGGGAGCGCCACGATCGCCACGATACCCCTCGTGCCGTGCCGCGCGCCGCGCACCCGCTGCCTCGCCACGGGTGAGCAGTTCGTGCGGTCTCACGAGCTCTGGGCTGCCTGAACTGCTCACCTGCAGCAAGACCCCGGCCGTGGTGTCGCGCGCAACTCGAGCGCGAGTAGTCGCTGGGTGCGCGGGCTCGGCGCTGCGACGCAAATCGTTCACCTCTACCTAGGAACGTCGGCGTTCGAACGTCCCGCCCGTGCGGGTGAGGAGTTCTTGCGGGTCGGCGGGTCGGCCGACCACAGGAACTGCTCACCCGGAATGCGGGACTGGGAATGTGCGGTGCCTGGCCCTCGCGGGCGTCAGGGACAGGGCGCACGCGAGGGAGAGCACGCGAGGGAGTGCGCGGGCAGAGAGCGCGACGGCGGGATGGCTGCCGAGAGCGGGAACGTCGGGCGTTCCCGAAGGGGAGTGCTCGATTATGGCGGGGTGTCGAGTGGAGTCGAGGGAGTATCGGCGAATCGAGATGCCGAGCAGAGGACTGTGTTGTGCCGCCGCCCGGACAACGAACCGGCGCGCTTCGCACCCGCGGCGTCGATCGATAACGCGTAGGTCATCACGCGGGTCCCCAAGCGACCCGCGCGTGGAGCGTCGACCGCGGGATGCGAGCGCGCGAAGCGCTCTATCACTTGCAGCCTGCGACTGCCGAGACAACGAGAAACCCCGGGTGTCGCACTGCGATTCAGTGCAACACCCGGGGTTCGCTCAGAGGCTCGGCCTCAGTGGTGCGTACGCGGGTCAGTGACCCTCGTGGCGCCCCTGCTCGATCTCGCCCTGCGTGGGCGGAACAATGCGGTCCTCGAAGAACCAGCGGCTGAACCCGGCGCGCAGACGCTTGCCGAACGGGATGCGTCCGTCGTCGTTCGGGCGGAGCATCAGGGGAGCGTAATCGTGGTAGCTCACCAGCTGCCACGACTCGTACTCGTCGAGCGGCTTGTGCACCTCGATGAACTCGCCACCGGGCATCCGCACGATGCGACCCGACTCGTAGCCGTGCAGCGCGATCGACCGGTCCTTCTTCTGCAAGGCGAGGCAGATGCGCTTCGTGACCTGGTAGGCGAAGATCGGGCCGAGGATCAGCAGCGCCTGGAGACCGTGGATCACGCCCTCCATCGACAGCTGGAAGTGTGTCGCCATGAGGTCCGAGCTCGCTCCCGCCCACATCACGGCGTAGAACGTGACGCCGGCGGCGCCGATCGCGGTGCGAGTCGGTGCATTGCGGGGACGGTCCAGGATGTGATGCTCGCGCTTGTCGCCGGTGACCCACGCCTCGATGAAGGGGTAGATCATGACGAGCACGATGAAGAGGCCGATGAGGCCGAGCGGAATGAGCATGTTCCACGACCAGGTGTAGCCGAACCACTCGGTCTCGAGCCCCGGCGGAATGAGGCGGAGCATGCCGTCGGCGAAACCGATGTACCAGTCGGGCTGGGTACCGGCGGAGACCGGGGAGGGGTCGTACGGGCCGTAGTTCCAGATCGGGTTGATGCCGACGAAGGAGGCGATGAGCACGATGACTCCGAACACGATGAAGAAGAACCCGCCGGCCTTCGCCGCGTACACCGGCAGCACGGGGAAGCCGACGACGTTCTGCTGCGTCTTGCCCGGGCCGGGGTACTGCGTGTGCTTGTGGATCACGACGAAGGCGAGGTGCAGCGCGATGAAGAGGATCACCAGCGCGGGCAGCACCATGATGTGGAGCATGTACAGGCGGCCGACGATCGCGGTGCCCGGGAACTCCCCGCCGAAGAAGAAGAACGACAGGTAGGTTCCGATGACCGGGATCGCCTTGATGATGCCGTCGATGATGCGGAGGCCGTTGCCCGAGAGCACGTCATCGGGGAGCGAGTAGCCCGTGAAGCCCTCTGCCATCGCGAGGATGAAGAGCACGAAGCCGATCACCCAGTTGAGTTCGCGAGGCTTGCGGAACGCACCCGTGAAGAAGATGCGGAGCATGTGCAGGCCGATGGACGCGACGAAGAGCAGCGCGGCCCAGTGGTGCACGTGGCGCATGAGCAGGCCGCCGCGCACCGAGAACGAGATGTCGAGCGTCGAGGCCATGGCCACGGACATCTCGACGCCCTTCATGGGCACGTACGGGCCCGTGTAGTGCGTCTCGACCATCGAGGCCTGGAAGAAGAGCGTCAGGAAGGTGCCCGAGAGCAGGATGACGACGAAGCTGTACAGCGCCACTTCGCCGAGGAGGAACGACCAGTGGTCGGGGAAGACCTTGCGGCCGAACTCCTTGACCGCGACGCCGATCTTCGTGCGCTCGTCGAGGTAGTTCGCGGCTGCGGCCGTGAAGCGGCTCGAGCCGTTCTGAGCCTGCTGGCTCGACGCGGGGGATTCGGTGACAGTGCTGCTCACTTGAGGCGCTCCCAAAAGCTCGGGCCGACGGGTTCATGGAAATCGCTCTGCGCGATGAGGTAGCCCTCGTCGTCGACGGTGATGGGCAGCTGGGGAAGCGGGCGCTTCGCCGGGCCGAAGATCACCTTCGCGTGCTCGGAGACGTCGAACTGCGACTGATGGCAGGGGCACAGGAGGTGGTGCGTGTGCTGCTCGTAGAGCGCGACGGGGCAGCCGACGTGCGTGCAGACCTTGGAGTACGCGACGATGCCGTCGTACGACCAGTCCGTGCGCTCGGGGAGCTCGCGGAGGTCCTCCTGGTTGAGGCGCATGAGCAGCACGATGGCCTTCGCCTTCGCGTCGAGCAGGTGGACGCTGCCGCCCCGCTCGTCGAGGGTCATCTTCTCGAAGTCCTCGTGGTTGAGCGTCTCGGGGATGACGTGGAAGGCCGACCCGATGGTGACCTCGCTCGCCTTGATCGGCACGCCGGAGGGATCGCGTGCGAGGCGCACGCCCTCGGCCCACATCGTGTGGTGCGCCAGCTCGACGGGGTCGCGATCCTGCGGTCCGAGCCCGCGCAGCAGGGTGATGCCGGGGAGCGGGAACGCGATCAGTGCGCCGATGAGGCTGTTGCGCACGAGCGAGCGGCGGGAGAAGCCCGACTCCTCGTCGGCGAGCTTGAACACCTCTGCGGATGCCTCGCGAGTCGGTGCGTCGCTGGCGACCGGGTGGCGGTAGTCCACGGACTCGTGGTCGGCCATGATGGCCTTGCCCCAGTGCACCGCACCGATGCCGACGGCGAGCAGGGCGAGTGCCATGCCGAGGCCGACGAACATCGTGTGCAGGCGGATCGCCAGCAGTTCACCCGTTTCGATCGGGAAGAACATGTAGGCGAGCACGGCGCCGAGGCTGCCCGCGATCGAGAGGTAGAAGAGGCTGTAGACCGTGCGCTCGGCGCTCTTCTCCTTCTGCGGATCGAGATCCGTCACGCGCTTGCGGTGCGGGGGAAGGCCCGGATTCTGCACGGCGTCGGACGGAATGACCGCAGTGCCTGCGCCTGCTCCGACCGAGCCGTGGCCGGCGGCAACGACGGCGGCGTGATCGCCGCCGTTGTTCTTCGCTTCCTCTGCCATGTTGCTCCTTGACTCCTGACTCATGAAAACTGTGACGCGTCGCCGACTAGTTCGACTTCGCAGTGACCCAGACGGTGAGGCCGATGATGGCTCCCAATCCGATCACCCAGATGAACAGACCCTCGGCGACGGGGCCGATCGATCCGAGCGTGATGCCGCCGACCGCGGGCTGGTTCTCGATGTACTTGAGGTACGAGATGATGTCGGCCTTCTCCTGCGGCGTGATGTTCGCGTCGTTGAAGACGGGCATGTTCTGCGGCCCGGTGATCATCGCTTCGTAGATGTGCGTCGGAGCGACTCCGGTGAGCTTCGGAGCGAACTTGCCCTCGGTGAGCGCGCCGCCCGCGGCAGCGACGTTGTGGCACATCGCGCAGTTGATGCGGAAGAGTTCGGCGCCGCTCGCGATGCCCTCGTCGTCGCTGTCGGCCTGCAGGTACTGGGTCTCGGGGAGGCCCGGTCCCGGGGCGAGCGAAGCGACGTACGCTGCCATCTGCAGCGTCTGCTCCTCGGTGAACTGCTGCGGCTTGACCATGCCCTGCGGGCCCTGGAAGGCGAGCGGCATGCGGCCGGTGCCGACCTGGAAATTGACCGAGGCCGCGCCGACGCCGATGAGCGTCGGACCGTCGGGCGTTCCCTCTGCTGCCGCGCCGTGGCACGTGGCGCAGTTCGCGCCGAACAGCTTCTCGCCGGCCTCGATGGTCGCGGGGGAGGTGAGGTCGACCTCTGCGGTCGCCGAGGTCTGGCTGAAGCCGGCGTACGCTGCACCGGTCACGAGCAGTCCCACGGCGACGAGCGCGGCCGTTGCGAGCGGGTGCCGGCGGCCGGACTTGCGAAGATTCTTCTTGGCGCGAGCCATGATGTCGATTGCTCCTGACCCTACTTGAGGACGTAGATGACGATGAAGAGGATGATCCACACGACGTCGACGAAGTGCCAGTAGTACGACACGACGACGGCGGTCGTCTCTTCCTTATGCGTGAAGTTCTTGACGGCGTAGATGCGGCCGATGACCAGCAGGAAGGCGACGAGGCCCAGCGAGACGTGGATGCCGTGGAAGCCGGTGGTCATGTAGAAGGCCGAGCCGTACGGATCCGAGGCGAGTGTGATGCCCTCGGAGACGAAGGTGGCGTACTCGTACGCCTGGCCCGCGACGAAGATGGCTCCCATGAAGAAGGTCAGGTAGAACCACTCGACGGTTCCCCACTTCTTCGGGCTCGCACCGGTGGCGCGCGGCTGCATGCGCTCGGCGGCGAACACGCCCGCCTGCGCGGTGAACGACGACGCGACCAGAATGAGCGTGTTGATCAGCGCGAACGTGAAGTTGTGCTTCTCGGTCTGCTCAGCCCACAGCTCGGGGTTCATGGCGCGCAGCGTGAAGTAAATCGCGAAGAGGCCCGCGAAGAACATGACCTCGCTGCCGAGCCACACGATCGTGCCCACGGCGACGAGATTCGGTCGCTTTACCGCGGGCACGGCTGACTTGGTATTCATAGTGGTCGTTGTCACCCTTCCATTATGGCTGAAAGTCAGGTGTGCATTTTCACCCGGACACGGCGAGCCGAACTTTCTGCAGCCTTCCCCGGTAGCCTACCGTCTCCGAGCGTCTCCGCTGCGCACTCGCGGCACCGCATTCATCCGATGAAGTGGCGTGATCATGCCGTTTTCCGGCGTCGATAGAATCGTCCCATGATCGACGAACGGACCTGGCCGACCGTACTCACCACGCTGCTCGAGGGCGACGACCTGAGTGTCTCGCAAGCCGAGTGGGCGATGTCGCGCTTCATGACGGGCGACGCGAGCGGCGCGCAGATCGGGGCCTTCCTCGTCGCGCTGCGGTCGAAGGGGGTCACGGTCGATGAGGTCATCGGTTTCCGCGACGCCATTCTCGCGGAAGCGCTGCCGCTCGACCTCCCGGCCATGTCCCTCGACATCGTCGGCACCGGGGGCGATCGCTTCGGCACGGTGAACATCTCCACGATGGCGTCCATCACGGCGGCGGCGGCGGGGGCACCGGTGGTGAAGCACGGGAACAAGGCTGCGAGCAGTCTCTCCGGCTCTTCGGACGTGCTCAGCGCGCTCGGCATCGATCTGACGCTCGACGGCCCCCAGCTCACGCGCGCCTTCGGCGAGTCCGGGATCGCCTTCGTGCACGCGGCCCGCTTCCTGCCCGGGTTCCGCCACGTCGCCGCGGCTCGGAAGGATCTCGGGATCCCGACGGTGTTCAACTTCCTCGGGCCGTTGTGCAATCCGGTGCGACCGGAGGCCTCCGCGGTCGGAGTCGCCGACATCGACCGGGTGCCGATCTTCGTCGGCGTCTTCCGGCTGCGCGGAGCGTCGGCGCTCGTGTTCCGCGGCGACGACGGGCTCGACGAGCTGACCACGACGGGGCACTCGCGCCTCTGGGAGGTGAGCCGCGGCGGCCTGACGGAGCACGACATCGATCCGCGCGACCTGGGTCTGCCCCGCGCGGAGATCGGCGATCTCGTCGGAGGAACGCCCGATGAGAACGCGCAGGTCGTGCACCGCGTGCTCGCGGGCGAGCGGGGCCCCGTGCGCGATATCGTGCTGCTGAACGCCGCCGCAGGGCTCGTGGCCTTCGACTTGGCGCAGCAGCCGGAGTCGGCCGAGCGCGCGCTGCTCGATCGCCTCGCGGAGAAGCTGGAGGTCGCGGCAGAGGCCATCGACTCGGGGAGGGCATCGGCCAAGCTGGCCGATTGGGCGCGGGCCACCTCGGCCGAGTCGGCCGCTGAGGCGTAGGCCGCGCGGGCGATCGCGTCCGACGAGCCCGCCTTCCTACTCGCCAGTCGACTCGCCTTCCACCGTCTGGCCTCCGGGCGACTGGGCCGCTCCGGCTCCCGTCGCGGGAGTCGTCGGCTCGGTGCGGTCGGTGCGGTCGGTGCGGTCGGTGCGGTAGTACTTGGCGAGGAACGGCATCGGATCCACCGGCTTGTCGTCGACGCGCAGGGCGAGGTGCAGGTGGGCGCCGAACGAGATTCCCGTCGAGCCGACGCGGCCCGCGATCTCGCCCATCCGAATGCGATCGCCGACCTCCCACGAGTGCGAGTCGGTCTGCATGTGGCAGTACCGGCTCGTCACCTCCTTGCCGTCGATCTCGTGGTCGATGGTGAGTGCGAAACCGCAGCCGTCGGTGGCCTCGCCGGCCTCGGAGACGATGCCGTCGGCGATCGCGAGGATCTCGGTTCCCGCGGCGGCCCCGAAGTCCTGCGCATCGTGGAACTGCTCGACGGGCGCGGTGCGGTAGCCGAACGGGTCGGTGAGGGCGACCGGCGTGGCGAACGGGTAGTTGACGACGGACCTGGCGCGGAACGAGTACCCGACGGGGGAGGGCGCGTCGGTGTCGACGACGTCGATGTCGGCGAGTGACGACGGCAGGTCGTCGATGGACACCTCGGAGAAGAGCCGCTGGTTGGCTGCGGCGGCATCCGCCGAATCGGGCTGCTGCACCAGGGGCAGGGCGAGCGTTGCGACGAGCCCGCATACGCTGACGGATGCGAAGACACGAGCGGCGGCGGCGCGCGGCCTTCGCTGCGACGCGGTCGCAGGCGGGGCTGCATCGGGGACGTGCGCGAGACGAGGGCTGGTCACGGACGGACCGAGAGCTGCGCGATCCGTGGGCTCGTCGACGCTCGGGGCGTCGCGCAGAGGTGCGGAGTGTGTCATGCGGTCTTTCGTCGAGGGCAGCGGATCGACCCGCTCGGGCATAGGGGCCAGGGTACTCGGTGCGACGGGTGGGCGCCACCGGATGGTGACGCCCACCTCTGCATCACTCGGATCCGAGGGCGGACGGCTCCCGTCGGCTGCGACGGCGGAGGACGAGGATCGCCCCGCCCGCGAGCAGCGCGAGCGCGAGCGCGACGATGCCCGTCAGCTCGGCTCCGGTGACCGGCAGCGGGCCGTCCTCCGACCCGTCGCCCCCGCCGGACCCGCCGGCACCGGCGCCCGCCCCGTCCGATCCCGCATCGGATCCGCCGCCGGATGCGGCCGAGGCGTCGGCACCAGCGGAGTCCGAGTCGCCCGCGGCCGCGCCGCCCGCGATGCTCGACCCGGATGCGTCGGCTGCGGCTTCCGCTCCGGACGCCGCGGCATCGGCCTCGGCGCCGGCCGCAGCGGGCGCGACGGGGTCGGAGGCGACCAGGCCGATGAACGGCGCAGCGCCGGCCCGGTGCGCGAACATCCATGCCGTCACCGACTCGCCGATGAGCGCCTCCGTGAGTTCGAGCGATGCGCCGGTCTCGGAGAGAGCGCTGCCGGCGGCGCTCCAGCGGTGGGAGACGCGTTCGGGAGCCGGTTCGAGTGCGGGATCGACGACCGTCAGTGTTTCTCCGGCGCGGGCCTCGCCGGAGAGCTCGGGTGCGCCTCCGGCGAGCGCTCCCTCCGGCTCCGTTCCGAGCGCGGCGGCTCCGAGATCGACCGCGGCGCCGGGCAGGACGACCGCGTCGGTCGGCGCGGGTGCCGCGGCTTCGCCCCTGGCGGCGACCCAGGGCACGTACCCGCCGGCGGGCACTCGGGAGATCGTCACGACGCCGGACTCGTCGGCGTACTCGCGCTGCGATTCCGCGGCGTCTCCGCTCATATCGATGCCCCGCAGCTGCGCCACCGCGTCGTCGAGATCGATGAGCGTCTCGTCGCCATCGGTGACCGAGAGGGTGACCTCGCCGCCCCAGCGCTCGAGCTCGTGCTCGGCGAACGGGGCCGTTCGGCTCGTTCCGTCGGCGATCTCGAACGTCGGCTCGTCGTCCGCGTAGGTCGCGTTGCCGCCGAGCGACTCGCCCAGTGCGAACCGCGCGGACGATACGGAGGTGTCGAACTGCAGGGTGTACGCGCCGTCGGGCAGGAAGTCGAGCGCCCACGTGCCGTCGGGCGCCGTCTCAGATTCCTGCTCGAAGTCCCACGAGCCGCGCTCGTCGTCCCAGCGGTAGGCGGAGACCGTGACCCGTGCGACGGGAGCATCGGCCTCCGTCACGCTCCCCTCGATGGTCGCGTCGGCGGCCTGGGCGGAGGTCGACCCCAGGGGGCCGAGGAGCAGCGCGGATGCGACGACGGCCGCGACCGCGACTCCGGGCAGTCCGCGGCGGTGGGGGGAGCGACGGGTCATGAGGAACTTTCTCGTGATGATGTGCACGGAGCTCATGGTCAAGCCACCCGCGCCTTTCCGATGGGGGCGATGGTCACCGGTCCGCTGAGGCCGTAGGCCTGAGGTGCGACGACGCCGTAGACGGCGGGGGTGACGACGCGCAACCGGTTGATGAGGGGTGAGGCGACCTCGACGCGCAGCGTGTTGCGGCCGAGCCGCACGTAGGCGGAGATGTCGATGTCGGTGTCGGTGAGGTCGACGTGGTCGACGGGCATGCTGTTCACCCAAACGCGGAAGGTGTCGAGCACCTGACCGAGCGAGAGCCTCACGCCTCCCGTTCCCGGACGCCACGAGGCGTCGAGCGTGAAGGTGGTGCGGTAATCGCCGATTCCTGCGACCTCGGCGAAGCCGATCTGCGACCAGGCGCCGAGGGCGTCGCGCTCCACCCGGTGGGTCACGTGATGCGTCGCCGCGCCATCGGCGGCGGGCTGCCAGTCGTCGAGACTGAGCGACCAATCCGTGAGGGCGAGCGGCTCCGGCAGTGCGGGCATGAGCGTCTGCTTCTCCCGTCCGCTCGCGAATCGCACCGAGTGCGGGCCGGGCTGGGTTGCATGCAGGTACACGGCGCCATCCGGCGCCACCGAGACGTCGTCTCCGCTCGTCTCGACGACGACGGCCCGCGGTGCCGTGGTTCCGGCCCAGCCGACGGGCGCGAGCACGATGACGGTCGACTGCGCCGGTTGGAGCCGGAGCGCGAGCGTGATCGCGGCCCCGTTCCTCCGGTACTCCGCGATGGGGCGGATCGCGCCCGTCCATGCGTCGAGCGCGTACGGCACGTGCGCGTCCGACGCGCCCAGCACGGTGACGTCCTGCTCGATCAGCGCGAGCCGATCCTTGGCGGGATTGTGCTTGGCGTTGACGAAGTAGAAGTAGTCGTTGCCGTCGTCGACGCGATGGATGTGCTTCAGCGTCGAACTCGCGTGGCTCACGGTGCGGCCGACGCCGAGCGCATCGAGCGCCACCGGGATGTCGTCGTTGCCCGCTGCGTCGGCGACGTTCGGCAGCGCCCGCATCTGCGCGATGAGCTCGACCACCCTCTGATTCGTCGCCTCATCGCGGTACCCGGTCGACGCCGGCGCGCTCCAGTTGCCGAAGAAGACGAGGGGGAGGCCCGCCTGCGCGAGTGCGAGCAGGGCCTCTCCCGCGCGCACCGACATGGTCGCCTCGCTGCCGCGGAAGCGGTCGATGTCGAGGATGATCGCGCGGTAATTGCCGCCCTGCGGCGCGAAGCGACCGCCCTGCATCACCGAGTGCTCCTGGAAGAGGCCTGATTCGTTGAGGAAGCCGTGAGACCAGCCGATCGGAATGCCCGCCGCCGTCGCCCACGGCGCGCCGATCCCGGTCTGCGCCCAGCCCTTCTGCCGGAAGAATGCGATGTCGTACTGCGGGCGCCCCTGCTGGAGCACCCACTGGGTGCGCGAGATCGCCGCTGCGACGCGATCGAGGTGCGCCCAGACGGGCATGCGCGGCCCCCACGCCTCGGAGTAGCCGACGCCGCCGTTGTAGGGGGAGAACGCGGCGAACCCGGGCCATGCCGCCCCTGGTGCCGCGGCGTAGGCGAATCCGTGCAGCACGGTCTGGTTCACGCCGCCGCAGAAGGTCTCGGCGAGCGTGAAGAGCACGTCGTTGCGCCACGTGCTGAGGTACGCCTTGTTGAGGTACGCCGACGACTCGCAGCTGAGCAGCGTGCGCCCGGCGATGTCGCGCCCGCTCGCGAGCACGCGGTAGTCGTCGACGTTCTTCGCCCCGAGCGACTCCGTCTCGGGGATGTCGACGATGCCGGCCTGGGCGATCGAATCCTGCTCCAGCCCGTACGCCTGCACGCGGTACTCGAGGCCGTACGAGTGAGCCCAGTCGCGGAGGGGGATCAAGTGGTGCTCGCTGTAGAGATCGCTCATCACCTGGTTGAAGTCGTCGCGCACCCGCGTGGTGACGATGTCGTCGTAGTCGTAGAGGTACTTCTCCTTGGTCTCGACGAGCACCGGCAGGAAGGGGGAGATGTCGTAGGCCATGCGCTGCTGGAACTCTTCGCGGGCCTTCGGCGTCCAGATCGTCGCGTGGGTCTCGATCTCGAGCGAATCCTCGAAGAAGCTGCCGCCCACCGACCCGAGCAGACTCTTGATGCGGTCGGTGAGGAGGTTCGCCTCCCAGTAGTCGATGAGGGTCTGTGCGCCCGCGGCGCTGAAGTGGTCGACGACGTACGAGGTCGGATCGGTGTGGTCGCCGCCCTCGGGGCGCTGACCGCTGCCGCGCTCCCAGTAGGCGAGCAGCACCCAGGAGCCGCCCGTTGCGGGCGCGGTCCAATCGAGGCGTTCGCCCGTGACCTCGCCGGTGAGGTCGACGAGGCTGGCGCGACGGAGCACCGTGGTCTTCGCGACGCTCACGATCTCGAGCGCGTGCACGCCGATGAGCGTGCGCTCGGTCACGCCGGGTTCCGGGGGAGTGATCGGCTCGGGCAGAGCTCCGGAGAAGGCGGCGCCCGGCGAGAGGGTGACGGATCCGTGCGCGATCTCCTTGATCGCAGCCGGCGACTGCGGCGTGATGTTCGGCGTCGCGGCGGGCCAGGAGGGGCCGAGGGTGATGTCGATCTCGATGCCCTCCTCCTCGGCCGTCGCCAGGGCGGTTTCGACCGCTGCGACCCAGTGCGCGCCGCCCCAGCCGAACTCGTCGATGTCGAGGCCGCTCTTGACGCTGTGGTGCACGTCGGAGATCTCGAGCCCGCCGAACCCGGCGCGGGCCGCGGTGCGCACTTCGGCGGCGATCTGTTCGAGATCGACCTGCCCGTTCGGCCACCACCAGCGGAACCGCGGGGCGGTGGCGACGGCGGGCCGGGTGAACCCGTCGAGCGCGGGGCCGGTGGGGATCGCCTCGGCGCGGGCGAGCGGGGCCGCCGACGCCGGCGAGGCCGAGAGCGCTGCGACGCCTGCGGCCGTGACGGCGGAGTAGCGGATGAGTTGTCGGCGTGTCAGTCCGGATGGCCGGCGGTCGACGTCGTGTGGCATGCGATTGCGCTCCCTTGCGACAACGGCGCTGCGGCTCTGCGCACTCGCCGTTGAGTTGAATCGTTTCAAAACCGTGCACGAAAAGCCTACTGAGCGCGCGAGCGCAAAGTCAACGTTGCCGGAGCGTCACACGACGTGCTATCACCGGGGGCTGCAGCGCTCGAATCAGTCGGCCGCGAGTCGAGTCGGTTTCGGTGCGATTGCGCTTCAGCGCTCGCCGGGGGAGCGATCCTCGGGGGCGCGATCCTCAGCGAGCCCGTCGCCGGGAGCCGCGGTGAGCGCCGCATCGCCCGACGCCGTGCGATCGTCGCGCTCCGGGCCGGCCGGGGTGATGCGGCCCGGCTCCAGTGCCGCCTGCACGTCGGCACCCGTCACCTGCTGGATGGGGCCGGTCGTCGCATCGACGTACCACTCGGTGAGCGCCGGATCCTCGCTGTCGAACCCCGCCCCGGCGCCCTCATGCGCGGGCACGCTGCTCGTGCCGAAGACGAAGTCGTCGCCGTGCTCGTCGATGCCGCGCCGCACGCCCTGCGCGATCGCGGCCCGCGCGTAGGCGCGACGGATGATGTAGGGGTCGGTGCGCAGATCCTTCGCCCAGGCGATCATGATCCCGATCACCACGAAGGCGAACGGCAGCGCGGAGACGACCATCAGGGACTGCAGGCCGGAGAGCGTATCGCGCCCGCCTGCGAGCAGCAGCGCGATGGCGATGAGGCTGAGGAGCAGGCCCCAGACGATCGTCACCCACTTCGACGGCTCGGGGCGGCCGGTCTGCGACATCGACGCCATCACGATCGAGGCGGAGTCGGCGGCGGTCACGAAGAACACGAGCACGGCGAGCATCGCGATCACCGACGTCACCGTGCCGAACGGGAGCCCGCCCAGCATGTCGAAGAGCACGGATTCTCCCGAGCCGCCCGCGTCGAGACGGGCGCCCTGGAGGGTCTGGAAGATGGCCGTGCCGCCGTAGATGACGAACCACGTGATCACGATCGCGGAGGGCACGAGCACCACCGTCGTCACGAACTCGCGAATCGTGCGGCCGCGGGAGATCTTCGCGATGAACATGCCGACGAACGGGGTCCAGGAGACCCACCACGCCCAGTAGTACGTCGTCCACTGCGAGAGGAACTGCGTCTCCTCCTCGCCCTGATTGGGGTTGCGCGCGAGCATGATCATCGCCTGCTGGAAGAACTCGATGATCGATGCGGGCAGGAAGTTGAGCACGTAGACCGTCGGGCCCACGATGAAGACGAACAGCGCGAGTACCCCCGTCAAAAACATGTTGAGGTTCGACAGGCGTCGGATGCCCTTCTTCACCCCGGCCACGGCCGACGCGATGAAGCAGGCCGTGAGGATGGCGATGGCACCCACGATGAACGCGTTGCCCATCGGGCCGAGGCCGGTCACGATGCTGAACCCGCTCTCGATCTGCAGCGCGCCGATGCCGAGCGACACGGCGGTGCCGAAGAGCGTCACGATGATCGCGAAGATGTCGATGATGCGCCCGAGAACCCGATTGCTGCTCCCCGGGAAGACCGGTTCGAAGAGCGCCGAGATGAGCGGAGCGCGGCCGCGCCGGTACGCGCTGTACGCGATGGCGCCGCCGACGAGCGCATAGAAGGACCATGCGATCGGCCCCCAGTGGAGGATGGTCTGCGCCAGGGCCGGAAGCGCGGCATCCGCACTCGCGGGTTCGACAGCGAGGCCGGGGGCGGGATCCAGGAAGTAGGTCAGGGGTTCGAGCGGGCCGTAGAAGAGCAGCCCGATCCCGAGCCCCGCCGCGAAGAGCATCGAGATCCACGACAGCGTCGAGAACTCGGGCTCCTCGTCGTCGGAGCCGAGGCGGATGCCGCCGGTGCGGCCGTACCCGACCACGAGCATGAAGCACACCACGGCGATCGCGAGCGACCCGAAGAGCCAGCTGAAGTTCTCCGTGACCCAGGTGAGCGATGCCCCGCCGACCACCGCGATGGAATCAGGCGCGATGAACGCCCAGACGATGACCGCCAGCGTGCTCGCGACGGCCACGCCGAGCACGACCCAGTTCGTCGCGAACCTGACGCCCGTCTGCTCGACGCCGATGCCCGGGATGAGTCCCGGGTGCGGAACGGGCGGAGGCGTCGGCAGTGTGATCTTCCGCGTGCGCTTCGCCGGATCGTGTCGGTCGTTCATGCGCGCCCGCCTTCTTCCGCGGGGGCCGACGCTGCACGCGCGGCCCCGATGAATGCGCTGATCAGTTCGGGATCCTTCTGCCCCGGAGAGCGCTCGACCCCGCTCGACACGTCGACGCCGCCGGGGCGGGCGAGTGAGATCGCATGCGCGACGTTGTCGGGATCGAGGCCTCCTGCCAGCAGCCACTCCGCCCCGATGCGCGCTCTGAGCGCGGCATCCGCGCCCAGCGGAGTCAGATCCCACGTCGCCCCCGAGCCGGGAACGGCCCCGTCGAGGAGCAGACGTTCCTCGCGCAGCTCGCCCGCGCGCAGCTCGGGGAACTGCGCGAGCGAGGTCGCCCGCCAGACCCGGGGGAGCACCGCCTGCCCGGCCGCGACGTCCTCCGCCGTGTAGTCCCCGTGCAGTTGCAGCACGTCGAAACCGAGCTCGTGCGCGAGCTCCGCCGCCTCCGCCGCGGCGATCGTGTTCACCACGAGCACCGCGTCGACATCGGCGCGAGCCTCGCGCGCCGCGGCGATCACTGCTCGCGCCTCGTCCGCCGTCGCGTGGCGCGAGCTTCGGGGGCTCATCACCACGCCCACGGCGTCGGCGCCGAGCTCGACCGCGAGCGCGGCGTGCGCGGGCTCGCGCAACCCGCAGATCTTGACGTACATGCGCTTTCCTCCGTTTTCGGCGACTCTCCAGGGTACCGAACCGGCGGTGCGAGGCGAATCCGGGCCGCCGCCCATCGATCCGGCCTCTGCCGCGCCGCCGGCCGCCGAGACGGCGACCGCGCAGGGTTCAGGTGTCGGAACGGTGAACAGCGCTCGCGCGAGCGGTGGGCCGGTCGACGGAATCGCTACGATCGTGGGATGGCGACGGATCCGCGCACCCGAGCTCGAGTGCTCGAGGTGTTCGGAGTGTTCCTCCGGCTGGGGTGCACGTCGTTCGGCGGCCCGGTCGCGCATCTCGGGTACTTCCGCGACGAGTTCGTCGTTCGTCGGCGCTGGCTGACCAACGCGCAGTACGCCGACCTCGTCGCGCTCTGCCAGTTTCTGCCGGGCCCGGCGTCGAGTCAGGTCGGGTTCGGACTCGGGTTGCGCAGGGCGGGTCTCGCGGGCGCGGTGAGCGCGTGGATCGCCTTCACGTTGCCCTCGTCGCTCATCATGCTCGCGGTCGCCTTCGGTGCGGCAGTGCTGACGGGGCCGGTGGTTGACGGCGTGCTGCGCGGCGTGCTCGCCGTGGCCGTCGCCGTCGTGGCGCACGCGGTGCACGGGATGCGGCGGTCCCTGGCGCCCGACGCAGCGCGGGGGAGCATCGCGGTGCTCGCTGCGATCGCGGCGCTCCTGATCGGCGGCGTGTGGGGGCAGCTCGGGGTGCTGTGCGGCGGAGCGCTGGCCGGCGTCGCCCTGCTGCGGCCGTCGGCGGGTGGCGACGGCGGGGTGATCGCCGGTCGTCGTGCCGAGGGGTGGCCGCTGTGGTCGCGCGGCGCGGCGCTGACGTCGCTCGCGCTGTGCGCCGTGCTGCTCGCGGCGCTTCCCCTGCTCGCCGCCCTCACTCGGAACGGCGCGGTCGCGCTCGTCGACGCGGTGTACCGAGCGGGGGCGACGGTGTTCGGCGGTGGGCACGTGGTGCTCGCCACCCTGGAGGCCGAGCCGGCGCTCGCGCGGGCGATCCCTCAGGACCAATTGCTCTTCGGGTACGGAGCGGCCCAGGCCGTGCCGGGCCCGCTCTTCAGCTTCGCCGCGTACGTCGGCGCCGTCTGGGACGGGGCCGGGGGAGGCGCCGAACGCGCGGCGTTCGCGCTCCTCGCCATCGTCGCGATCTTCGCCCCCGGCTTTCTGCTGCTGCTCGGCGTCCTGCCGTTCTGGGCGCGACTGCAGCGGCGGCCGGCCATCGCGGGGGCGATGCGCGGGATCGGCGCGGCCGTCGTCGGAGTGCTCGCTGCGGCATTCGTCGACCCCGTCCTCGTGCACGGGGTGACGGGGTGGGCCACGCTCGCGCTCGCGCTGCTGTCGCTCGTGGCGCTCCTCTGCCGCGTGCCGCCGTGGGTCATCGTCATCGCGGGAGCGCTGTGCGGCGGTGCGGCCGCTGTGCTCTGAACGAAGAGGGGCGCTCAGGGGTGAACGGCGCGGTCGGTGGACAGGTGCACATTATGTATGCATAATCATACTCGGGGAGACGTGGGCTCGAGCGCCGACGATCGGGGGTGAGGCCCTGAATCTCGCCAACAGGTCTGCCAGGGGTGCCGCGCATCAGGTGGAACGCACCCGGCGCATGCTGCTAGGCACGAGCGCGCGCTGGTGAGAGCTGGCGCGCATTGGCGCGAGCGCGAGCTGTCACGTGTTGTTGCGAGTCGTCGCGAGCTCACGCGCCGGGGAGCGCTGGGTGCTCGCGGCGGCGGTGGCGCTGTTGCAGGAGGAGCGTCAGCGCACGGCGCGCGTGGGGAGTCAGCGGGCGCCCGCCCACGATTGAGCTGACATAATATAGATTATCATGCACGTATCGAGGAGCGCGCCGAGGTGCGGATCAGGCCGCGCGACGGCCGGCCAGCAGCAGCATCGTGCGCGCCGCCAGCGCGCCGGCACCGACGCCGCCGAACTCGCCGGCGCTGAGCATCAGCGCCGAGCTCTCGTTCGCCACGGCGATGCCCACGAGCACCACGGCGGCCGCTACGCAGACCCACCCGACGATCGCGAGCCCCACTGATGTGCTGCGACCGAGCACGACGGGCCCGCGCGACGTCGGAGGAAGGATGAGCGCCGCAAGCGCGAACGCCGCGACGGCCAGCGCGATCCCGCCGTAGACGTCGCTGGGCCGATGCCACCCGTAGGCGAGCAGCTGCCACCCGACCGCCGCGATGAGGGCCGCGCCGCCCAGGGCGACGAAGGCTCGCACACGACTCGGCACGGCCCAAACGAGGGCGCAGCTGATCGCGGCGAAGACCGTCATATGGCCGCTCGGGAACGTGTTCGCCGCATCGAGTTCGAAGAGCTCGGGCCGCGTCAGCAGACGCAGCTTCAGCAGCTGCGCCGCGACGATCGCCGCCGCGGGAATCGCCGTGACGACGAGCGCCCGACGGAGGCCGTGCGACGCCCAGGCGACCACGCCGACGACCGCGAGCGCGATCGCGATCGTGGGAACGGAGACCAGGTTGAGCGGCGCGGGCGGGGTGAAGGTGAACTCTGCGGCGTCGAGCACGCTCTCCTCTGCGCGCTGACCGAGCACGTTCCTCACGCCGAGCACGTACGACGCGACCCCGACGACGGCCCAAAAGGCCAGGAACCAGACGGCTCGTCGCCGCCCCGCGCTCGAACCGGTCACGCGCCGTCTCCCCGCCGCGCTCCGTCGTCGTCGCGACCGCGGGCGTCCGCGGTGCGCGCGGCCCACAGCGCGAGCGCCGCCGCGGTCGACACGTTCAGCGAATCCACGCCGTGCTCCATCGGAATCACGACCGAACGCGTCGCCGCTGCGAGCGCGCGGTGCGTGAGGCCGGCGCCCTCGGTGCCGAACATCAGTGCGAGACGCTCGGGCAGCACGTCCACGTACGTCGCGAGATCCTCCGCGTCGTCGCGCAGCGCGAAGGCGGTGAGCTCGTACCCCGCGTCTCGAATCAGGGGACCGGCCTCGCGCCAGTCGGGCAGTCGCGCCCACGGCACCTGCAGCACCGCGCCCATGCTCACGCGCACGGCCCGGCGGTAGAGCGGGTCGGCGCAGGCCGGCGTGAGCAGCACCGCGTCGGCACCCAAAGCCGCGACCGACCGGAAGATCGCGCCCACGTTGGTGTGATCCGCCAGGTCTTCGAGCACCACCACGCGCTTCGACTCCCGCAGGAGCGTCTCGGGATCGCGGGGCGCCGGTCGATGCATGGACGCGAGCGCGCCTCGATGCAGGTGGAACCCGGTGAGCTCTGCGAGCTGGTCGGTCTCCCCCACGAAGACGTCGACGTCGGGGAACGCCGCGAGCAGCGGCTCCACCCGGGCAATCCACTCCTCGAGCAGCAGCACCGACCGGGGCCGGTGCCCGGCGCGCAGCGCCCGTTCGATCACCTTCGGCGACTCGGCGAGGTACAGGCCCTCCTCGGGCTCCCGCACCCGGCGCAGCGCGACATCGGTGAGCTGCGTGTAGTCGGCGAGCCGCGGGTGAGAGAGGTCGTCGATGCGCGTCACTCTCACGCGCGCTCCTCCCCCGACGCCGACGCGGGAATCGATGCGGACGCCGACGCGACCGAGAGCGGCGCGATGAAGTCGACCGCGTACGCGGCGGCGTCGTTCACCGCCTCGTAATGCACGAGATGGCCGGATCCCGGCACGATGCGGAGCTCGGAGCCGGGCACGCGCCGATGCAGCTCGAGCTGTCGCACGAGCGGGGTGATGTCGTCGCGCTCTCCCGCGATGATGAGCGTCGGCATCGCGAAGGCGTCGGAGAACTCGGGGACGGTGTGCGACACCGATGCCCGGAACGCTTCGAGCAGCGTCGTCGGGTGCGCGAACGTGCTGAAGTACCGCGCGTGCTGGTCGTGGATCCAGGCGCGCAGTTCGCGATCCCCCGTCTTGGCCATGACCTCGCTCATGACGCGCACGATCGCCGCGTTGCCGAGGAGCGCGCGTGCGGCCCGCTCGGGCAGCAGGTCGGCGGCGCGGTAGTAACCGATCGCGAGCCGGGTGAGGGCCGCCTGCGGTCCGGAGAGCGCGGGCGACGAGATCGGGTTGATGAGGAGCAGCCGTCTCGGCGTCAACCCGCCGGCGATCGCGCACGCGACCACGAGCGACCCGAACGAGTGGCCGAGCACGTCGAAGCCGTCGGGCGCGACGGCCGAGGAGAAGGCGCGCAGCCACTCGCCGTAGAGCTCGAGATCGTGGGTGCGCCCGAGAATCGCCGCGCTCTCGCCGAACCCCGGAAGGTCGGGCACGATGATGCGCAGCTCGGGCCGCAGCGCTGCGATGCGCATCGCTATGCCCTCGAGCCCGTGGTGATCGCCCCGGAACCCGTGGACGAGGATCAGGGTCTCCCCCGCCTCCGCGCCGTACTCCCAGGCGCGAGTGTCTGCACCGAGTGCGGGGATGCGGAGAGCGCGGGGGGCGTGGATCACGGAGACGATTCTACTGAGACCCCCTGACAAGCTCCTGCCGCTGCCGGGGCGCCCGCCGGCGCGGCGACAGCGCCGACGGGCACCGCCCGAGACGCCGGCGCCCCCGACGATCGCTACGATCGACAGAGACGAAAGGAACTCCGTGACCGAAACGCTTCCGCTGTGGGCCACCGACCTCGCCGTGTTCGACACCGAGACGACGGGAGTCGATACCGCGCACGCCCGCATCGTGAGCGCATCGATCGCCCTGCTCGGCGCGGGCGGCGAGGTGTCCGAGCGCTACGACTGGCTGCTCGACCCCGGTGTCGAGATACCCGCCGCCGCGGTGCAGGTGCACGGCATCAGCAACGAGATCGCCCGCACGAGCGGCATCGCAGCGTCGGTCGGCGTGCGGCAGATCGTCGATCAGCTGATGGAGATGATCGAGCGCGGGTTCCCGATCGTCGCCTACAACGCGCCCTTCGACCTGACGCTGCTGGCGGCTGAGGCGGCACGGCACGGGGTGCCCTGGCCGTCGGACGTCTCCCCCGTGCTCGATCCGCTGATCCTCGACAAGCAGCTCGACCGCTACCGCAAGGGCAAGCGCACCCTCGAGGCGGTGGCCGCGCATCACGGCGTCGAGATCGGCAACGCGCACGACGCCGGCGACGATGCGATCGCCGCCGGTCGCGTGCTCCAGCGCATCGCCGCGAAGTACGCGGACGTCGTGCCCGATGAGCTCGACGAGATCCATCGACTGCAGGTCGGCTGGGCGGCGGCGCAGGCGGCGAGCTTCCAGGAGTACATGCGACGGGCCCGCAATCCGTCGTTCGTGGCGGACGGCCGGTGGCCGATCCGCTGAGCGGGGCCGAGCACGGAAGAGGGCCGTGCGATCCTCATCGGATCGCACGGCCCTCTTGCGGTGTGCAGCTTCGGATCAGGCGCCGAAGCCCTTGAAGCGCTTGTTGAACTTCTCGACGCGGCCGGCCGAGTCCATGATGCGCTGCTTGCCCGTGTAGAACGGGTGCGAGGCGCTCGAGATTTCGACATCGATCACCGGGTAGGTCTCGCCGTCGAGCTCGATCGTCTTCTCGCTGGTGAGCGTCGACCGGGTGAGGAACGTCTCCCCCGACGCGAGGTCGCGGAAAACGATTGCGTTGTACTCGGGGTGGGTATCGGTCTTCATGAGAGTTCCTTCGTGTTTGCCTGGGAGTGAGCGTGTAGCAGCACGCTCGGAGGTCTTGGGATCGGCGATTGTGATCGCACCAAAGCGCTACTCTACCAGACCCCGGGGAGAACGGGCTCGCTCAGGCCGTCGGGCGCGCCACGGCCGCGTAGCGCCCATCGGCCTCTGACAGATCGAAGGGCATGCCGAACGTCGACTCCAGAGCGGCCGCCGTGAGGGTCTCGGAGATCGGCCCCGCCGCCTCGATCCTGCCCTCCCGCATCAGCAGCACATGCGTGAAGCCCGGGGGGATCTCCTCGACGTGATGCGTCACCATCACCATGGCCGGCGAGGACGGGGACGCGGCGAAGCCCGAGAGCATCTGCAGCAGGCGCTCGCGCGCGCCCAGGTCGAGATTCGCGCTCGGCTCGTCGAGCAGCAGCAGCTCGGGATCGGTCATCACGGCGCGCGCGATGAGCGCGCGCTTCCGCTCGCCATCGCTCAGGGTGCCGAACGCCCGGTCCGCGTAAGCGCCGAGATCCCATTCGGCGAGGATGCGCTCGGCCTGGCGCACGTCGATGCTGTCGTACTCCTCGTTCCAGCGCCCCTCGACCGAGTACGCGGCGGTCAGCACCACGTCGCGCACGAGCTCGCTCGCGGGAATGCGCCGCGCCGCGGTCGAGGAGACGAAGCCGATGCGGTTGCGCAGCTCGAACACGTCGACGCGGCCGAGGCGCTCGCCGAGCACGTCGACGCTTCCGCGCGTCGGGTACTCCCCCGCGGTCGCGAGCTTCATGAGCGTCGTCTTGCCGGCGCCGTTCGGCCCGAGGATCACCCACCGCTCCGCATCGTCGACCGACCAGTCGATCCCGTCGAGGATCGGCCTGCCGTTGCGCACGTAGGAGACATCGGTGAGGCGGAGCACAGTGACCATGGGCCTCAGCCTATCCTGGGAATCATGACTTCTCCCGGCATCACACGCCCCCTCGTCGTGCTCGACTGCGACTCCACCACGATCCAGGACGAGGTGATCGAACTGCTCGCGGACGCCGCGGGGAGCCGCGCCGAGGTGGCGGCGGTGACCGAGCGCGCGATGCGGGGCGAGCTCGACTTCGCCGAGAGTCTGCGCGAGCGCGTCGCGACGCTCGCGGGCACACCGGAGTCGGTGTTCGCCGAGGCCTACGCGCGCGTCAGGCCCACGCGGGGCATCGGCGAACTCGTCGCCGCGGTGCACGAGCGCGGAGGCCGCGTCGGCGTCGTCTCGGGCGGTTTCCACGAGGTGCTGGATCCCCTGGCCGCCGATCTCGGAATCGACCTGTGGCGGGCCAACCGCCTCGAAGTGGTCGACGGGGCGCTGTCGGGTCGCACCGTCGGCCCGATCGTCGACGCAGCGGCGAAGGCCGCGGCGCTGCGGGAGTGGGCGGCGGAGGCGGGGATCCCGCTGTCGGCGACGATCGCCATCGGCGACGGGGCGAACGACCTGGAGATGATGGCGGTCGCCGCGATCGGAGTGGCGTTCAACGGGAAGCCGGTCGTGCGCGAGCGCGCAGACGTCTCCATCGCCGACGATCTGGCGCTCGCGATCCCCCTCCTCGACCGGCTCTCCTGACCCGGCGGCCCGTGCTCAGAAGTTGTTGAGCGCCTCGGTGCCGTCGGGGATGACGCCGTCGGCGAGCAGCGATTCGCCGAGACGCTTGAGCGCCGTGAGCGCCACATTCTGCGGCATCGGGCCGTACGAGACGCGTGCGACGCCGAGCGACTCGTACTCCGCCGCGGTGAGCGCGCCGGGGAGCCCGATGACGCTGATCTTGCGCTCGCCGATGCCCTCGACGAGCGCTCGCGTGTCGTCGGCGTCGAGCACGCCGGGCACGAAGACGCAGGTCGCGCCCGCGTCGAGGTAGGCGCGCCCCCGCTCGACGGCGTCGGCGATCGACGCTTCGCGCGGCCGGTCGCCGCCGCGCACCAGCGCGTCGGTGCGGGCGTTCAGGGCGAAGCGCACGCCCTCCTGCTCCCCCGCCTCGATCGCCGCGCGCATGATCGCGACCGACTCGTCGAGCGGGCGCAGGCGATCCTCGATGTTCGCCCCCGAGGCGCCCGCGCCGATCGCGCGCCGCACCGTCTCGCCGGCGTCCGCGAACCCGCCGTCGAGGTCGGCGGTCACGGGGAGATCGGTGGCCGACGCGATGCGCGCGATGGCGTCGATCATGAGCTCGAGCGGAATCTGCTCCCCGTCGGCGTACCCGTGGCTCGCCGCGATGCTGTGCCCCGCCGTGGCGATCGCTCGGGTGCCCGGGAGCTGCGCCACGACGCGGGCGCTCACCGCATCCCAGACATTGATGACGCGGAGGGCCTCGGGCGCCGCGTACAGATCGGCGAGGGTCTGCGCGTCGACGGCGACGCGGGCCAGTGAACGGGTCTGCTGTGGTGTGCTCATGCGCTCAGGCTACTGGTCGCGGGGGCGCGGACGGAAGGGTGCGCCACCGCCACCGCCACCGCCACCGCCACTGCCGGGGTCAGTGCCCCATGCCCAGTCCGCCGTCGACCGGGATCACGGCGCCCGAGATGTACGCGGCGTCGTCGCCCGCGAGGAAGGACGCGGCTCCCGCGATCTCGGCGACCTGCCCGAAGCGGCCCGCGGGGATCGACCCGAGGTACTGCTGCTGCTGAGCCTCGGGCAGCGCGGCCGTCATGTCGGTCTCGATGAATCCCGGCGCGATGACGTTCGCGGTGATGCCGCGCGAGCCGAGCTCCCGGGTGAGCGAGCGCGCGAATCCGACGAGGCCGGCCTTCGACGAGGAGTAGTTGATCTGCCCCGGTCCGCCGTACAGGCCGACCACGCTCGAGATCAGGATCACCCGGCCGAACCGACCCTTGAGCAGCCCTTTCGCGGCGCGCTTCACCACGCGGAAGGTGCCGGTCAGGTTCGTGTCGATGACGCTGGTGAACTCCTCCTCCGTCATGCGCAGCAGCAGCGTGTCCTTCGTGATCCCGGCGTTCGCCACGACCACCTCGACCGGGCCCAGCTGCGCCTCGATCTCCGAGAACGCCGCGTCGATCGAGGCCGCATCCGTCATCTCGGCGCGCACGGTCAGCGTCCCCTCCGGCCCGGAGCCCGAGCGGGAGGTCACGGCGACCCGGTGGCCGTCGGCGAGCATGCGTTCGGCGATCGCGTAGCCGATGCCGCGGTTGCCGCCGGTGACGAGTACGGTGCGCGAAGTGGGCATGGGAATCCTTCCGTCTGAACAACTGGCGTCCAGCCTACCGATGCAGGGCGTCGGCGAGCGGGGCGGCGCGCTGCGATCCCGGGGCGGGGATTCAGCTGAACGGCGTAGTCTGGGCACGACGGAGAAGGGGCGAATGGCCAAGAGTTACGACGTGACGTCGGCGGGGGTGAACCCGGCCGAGGATCGCGCGCACCGGATGCGCATGTACTTCATCGCGATGTCGCTCCGCGTCGCCTGCGTGGTGTCGCTCTTCTGGGTGCGCGACTGGTGGGTGCTGCTGTCGGCGGCGGGGGCCATCATCCTCCCCTGGTTCGCGGTGCTCGTCGGCAACGCGGTCGCGCACGGCGGCGAGCAGGTGCCCGACCAGCCGGAGCCGCTGCGGCTCGAGGCCGCCGAACCCGAGCCCCTCGACGCGAGCGATGCCGCCCACGAGGTGATCGTGATCGACGTCGACCCCGAGCGCCGCGGAGGCGGCGGACACGCCCGAGAGCCCGGGGCGGCGCAGTGAGCGGCATCGCGACGCCGTCGCTGACGCTCGGCGACGCACCGGAGCGGCGCTTCGAGTGCTCGCGGGCGGGGTGCCGGGAGGAGGCGCGGTGGGCGATCCTCTGGCGCAACCCGAAGATCCACGGCCCCGAACGGCGCAAGACGTGGCTGGCCTGCGACGAGCATCGGGAGACGCTGTACGCTTTTCTGGAGGCCCGGAGCTTCCCGCTCGAGGTGCGCGCGGTGGGAGAGCTGGATGACTGACCATGGGACGATCGACCGGAGCGCGCCGACGGAGGCGGCCCCGTCGGCTTCGGCGCACGAGCGCGGGGAGCCGGCGCGCGTGGGGTGGTCGTTCCTGCGCTCGGGACGCTGGGCGGGGTACGCCGCGATGCTGCTGATCTTCTCGATCGCGTGCGTGCTCCTCGGCAACTGGCAGTTCGAGCGCCGCGCTGAGGCCCGCGCCGAGATCGACCGCATCGACAACAACTACGACGCCGAGCCGGTCGCACTCGCGCAGGAGCTGCCGGAGCTGTCGCAGTTCGACGAGGATCGCCAGAAGTGGCGCACGGTGCGCGTCGAGGGCGAGTACGTCGGCGACCCGTTCCTCGCCCGCAACCGACCGGGCCCCGGCGGCGTCGGCTCCGACCTGATCCAGCCGTTGCGCACGGCGGAGGGCGCGACGTTCTTCGTCGATCGCGGGTGGGTGCCGATCGACGGCGCATCGGCCGATGACGTCGACCCCGCCGACCTGCCCCTCCCCCCGAGCGGGCCCGCGGTGGTCGAGGCGCGTCTGCGCGCCTCCGAGCCCGAGATCCCGGGCCGCACAACCGCGGGGCGAGCGGTCGCGAGCATCGAGCTGCCCGAGCTCGCCGCACTGGCGGGCGTCGCCGACTCTGCCTACACGGGCGCCTACGGCATGCTCGTCAGCGAGACGCCGGAGGCGGAGCACGGCGTGCTCCCCGCGAAGCCCGAGCGCGACGAGGGCCCGCACCTGTCGTACGCGGTGCAGTGGTACATCTTCATCGCGATCGCCGCGATCGGCGTCGTCTACGCCGCGCGCCGCGAGTACCGCACGTTGAACGTCGGCAGCGACGAGGTGCGCGAGCTCGACCGCAGAACGGCCGAGCGGAAGCGTCGACGGGGGCCGAGCGACGCCGACGTGGAGGACGCGCTGCTCGATGGGTGATCTGCTGATGCGTCGCCGCTCGCGACGCCTGCTGCTGCCGTGCGCGCTTCTTCTCGGAGCGGCTGCGCTCGGCGTCAGCGGCTGCGCGGCGCCCGTCGATCCGTCGGAGACCCGCGAATCGCTCTCCGAGGTCACCGAGAATCCGGCACCGCCGAAGGCCGACGAGCTCTACGACGCCGAACTGCACCCCGAACCCGTCGTCGACCCCGTCGACTGCGACCCCTACCTGGTGGTCACTGCCCGCGGCACGGGCGAGCCGAGCCAGGGTCAGCTGCTCTCCCCCGTCGCCCGCACCGTGTCGCAGGCCCGCCCCGGCGACGTCGAGGTGCTCGACCTCGACTACCCCGCAGACACCGACATCAAGGAGGGCGGCACGATCGGCGTGCGCACCCTCGTCGACGTGCTGCGGGTGCAGGCCGAGACGTGCCCCGCCCAGCGCTTCGTACTGCTCGGCTACTCGCAGGGGGCTCTCGTCGTCGGCGACGCGCTCGCCTCGCCGGAGGACCGCATGGTCGGCCCGACCGTGGGATCGGTCGACGAGGAGACGCTCGGCCGCGTGCTCGCCGTCGTGCTGTACGGCGATCCGCGATTCGTCGGCGACGAGGAGTACAACGTGGGCAGCTACGACGTGGAGACCGACGGGCTGCTCCCCCGCCCCGACGGAGCGCTCGATGCGGTGGGCGAACGCATGCGCGACTACTGCGTCGCCGGCGACTTCATCTGCCAGAGCAGCCTCGACTTCGACGAGGAGCCGCACGTCGAGTACTACTCGAACGGCATGCAGGGCGACGGCGCCGCGTTCGTGATCACGCGGCTCGACCGTGCGGGCACGGACCTCGGACGGGAGTCGGGTGACGAACCGGGCGACGCGGACGAGCGTGCGACGCCGACGCCGACTCAGGCACCGACGCCAACGCCTCGCTGAGATCGTCGTCGCTCGGACGCCGACGCCGCCACTCAACGATCCGGGCGTGGAACTGCGGCGCGCCGCCTAGGCGAGCTCGATGAGCTCGAGGTACTCCTTCGACCAGTGATCCTCGGTCGCATCGGGCATGATCAGTACGCGCTCGGGGTTCAGCGCCTCCACGGCGCCGGGATCGTGCGAGACGAGCACGACGGCGCCCGTGAAGTGAGCGAGGGCGTCGAGCACCTCCTCACGGCTGGCCGGGTCGAGGTTGTTCGTGGGCTCGTCGAGCAGCAGCACGTTGGCGCTCGAGACGACGAGCATGGCGAGCGCGAGGCGCGTCTTCTCCCCGCCGGAGAGCACCCCCGCGGGCTTGTGCACGTCGTCGCCGGTGAACAGGAAGGAGCCGAGCACGCGACGCGCCTCCGTCTCGGTGAGGTGCTGCGACACGGAGACCATGTTCTGCAGCACGCTCGCCCGCACGTCGAGCGTCTCGTGCTCCTGCGCGTAATAGCCGACCTTCAAACCGTGGCCCGCGATGAGCTCGCCCGTGTCGGGCTCGTCGACGCCCGCGAGCAGGCGCAGCAGCGTCGTCTTGCCCGCACCGTTGAGCCCCAGCACCACGACCTTGGACCCGCGGTCGATGGCGAGGTCGACTCCGGCGAAGATCTCGAGCGAGCCGTACGACTTCGACAGCCCCTCGGCCATGAGCGGCGTCTTGCCGCACGGCGACGGGTCGGGGAAGCGCAGCTTCGCGACGCGCTCCACCTGGCGCTCGTCTTCGAGCCCGGCGAGCATCTTCTCGGCGCGGGCGACCATCTGATGCGCCGCCGCGGCCTTCGAAGCCTTCGCACCGAAGCGCGCGGCCTGATCCTTCAGCACCGACGCCTTCTTCTCGATGTTGCTCCGCTCCTTGCGGCGCCGCTCCTCGTCGGCGGCGCGCTGGCGCAGATACAGCTTCCAGTTCATGTTGTAGATGTCGATGACCTGGCGGTTGGCGTCGAGGTAGAAGACGCGGTTCACCGTCTCGCCCACGAGATCGATGTCGTGGCTGATCACGATGACGCCGGCCTTCGAGTGCTTCAGGAACTCGCGCAGCCACACGATCGAGTCGGCGTCGAGGTGGTTCGTCGGCTCGTCGAGGATCATGGTGTCGGCGTCGGAGAACAGGATGCGCGCGAGCTCGATGCGGCGCCGCTGACCGCCCGAGAGCGTCTTGAGCGGCTGGTCGAGAATGCGGTCGGGCAGCCCGAGGTTGTTCGAGATCGAGGCCGCCTCCGATTCGGCCGCGTAGCCGCCGAGCGCCTGGAACCGATCGGTGAGGTTGCCGAAGCGCTTCATGGCCTTCTCGGCGACGGCCGGATCGCTCGACCCCATCTCCTCCGTCGCCTTCGCGATGTTCTGCTGCAGCGTGCCGAGCCCGCGTGCGTCGAGAATGCGGTGCCGCGCGATCTGCTCGGGGTCGCCCGTGCGGGGATCCTGCGGGAGGAATCCGAGTTCGCCGGTGACCTTGATCGCGCCCTCCGCCGGCTGCAGCTCCCCCGACAGCGTGCGCGTGAGCGTCGTCTTGCCGGCGCCGTTGCGGCCGACGAGGCCGATCTTGTCGCCGGGGTTCACGCGGAACGTGACCCCCGACATGAGACGGCGGGCGCCGACGTCGATGGCGAGGTCTTCGACGGAAATCATGGTGTAGGGCTCCTAGATCGTGCCGACTCAGCGCATCTCGGGGAGACGTTCTCGCACCAGGGCTGAGCGAATGGGCAACCTCGCCATTCTAGCCGCTCGCGCGTTCGGGCGCTCGCAGGCCCGTTCCGGGCCCGGGCTGCACGCCCGCTCTGCACATCACTCGCCCTCCAGTCGCTCGAGGTGCCGGTGGAACTGCGCGATCGCGCGCTCCCGGTCGGCGAGCAGCTCCCGCTCCTCGGGGTGATCCCGGAAGTATCGGACGAGTGCTGCCGTCACCATCGGGTCGGAACCGAGATAGCGCACGCTCACCGCTGCGAGCTTGCGTTCATCGGCGCCGAGCAGCACCAGGTGCGGGCCCAGCAGCCGGTGCACCGCAACGGTCGCATGGGCCACGTCACGCCAGCGGACGTGGCGCAGGGTGCCTTCACCGGCGGTGATGATCCGCTGCGGGGTCAAGTGGAGGCCGGAGGGCTCCTCCGTCTCCTGGCGCACCTTGCGAACCATATGTGCGAGAGAGAACACGGCGGCCGCGAAGGCCACGAGCATCGAACGCGGCACCTGCTCAGAGCAGCCATCGCTCCGTACTGCACGAGGGCGAACAGGACGAGTGCGACGGCTGCTCCGGCCCACAGCATCGTCGCGGCGAAGGCGGTCCATTCGAGGGCGAGTGCCCTGGGCGAGTGCAGGCTGAGGCGCGGCGGCGCGGTATCGATGATGATGCGCACGGCGCCCGGGCGATACGCGGATGGGAAGGCGAGCGAACTCATCAGCACCAGACAGCACAGCAGCGTGCCGATCAGGAACGTGACGAGTGCCCAGGCGCTCTGAGCACTCGCCGCTTCGTGCACCGAGTACACTGCGACGGCGACCGCGACAATCGCGGCGACGACGTTCGTCCGTCGGGACGGGTACGGATCGGATCGAAGCCCAACCCGAGCGGGCAGGCCGTCGAACGATACGAGCGTCGTCGCGCGGCTCGGCGAAGTGCTCGTTCTGGCGATGCGGGGCTCCCGCGCGATACCCCCAGTATCGGACGGACGCGGAGTGTGCATTGTGGCTTACCTTTCGATAACCACCCCCCCGGTCGAGAATAGGGGAAGCGCTCCCCGCCCTCAACTTCGCGCGCTCAGCGCCTCGCTGTCGGCCCACAGCACGGTCTCACGCGTGCCCGAGACCCGGGCGGCCGGGAGCAGCGGTTCGCGAGCGGCGAGCACGCGCTCGACCGCCTCCGCCTTGCCCGCGCCCGCTGCGATGAGCCAGACGCGTTCGGCGCGGCGCAGCGCGGCGAGCGTCAGGGTGACGCGCTCCGGCGGCGGCTTCGGCGAGTGGCGGATCGCGAGGGCCGCGGGCGCGTCGGCGCCGACCGCCTCGAGCTCCTCCCGGCCGGGGAAGAGCGACGCGATGTGGCCGTCGGGCCCCACCCCGTTCAGCGCCAGGTCGATCCGGCCGATGCCGTCGACCACCTCCGCGTACGCCGCGGCGGCCTCGTCGAGGCCGACCCCGGAGTCGGAGGCCGCGAACCGGTGCACGAGCGCCGGGTCCACGGTGGTCGCAGCGAACAGCGTGCGGTCGGCGAGCAGATCGTTGCGATCCTCGTGACCCGCCGGGGCCCAGCGCTCATCGCCCCAGAGGAAGCGCACGCGGGCCCAATCGACCTGCTCGAGCTCGTCGTGCGACGCGAGCGCGGAGAGCACCCGCTCGCCCCCGGTGCCGCCGGTGAGCACGATGCAGGGCACTCCGCCGTCGGCCTGCCGCGAGCTGCAGACCGAGATGATCTCGCTCGCGGCCGCTCGTGCGAGCTCGTCGAGCGAGCCGTGCTCTTCGATGCGCATCGTCGCCTCCGGGCTATGCCGGGATCTCGCTGCGGTCGCCCGACCAGAGCGTGTGGAACGCGCCCTCGCGGTCGATGCGACGGTAGGTGTGCGCTCCGAAGAAGTCCCGCTGCCCCTGCACGAGCGCGGCGGGGAGCCGCTCGGCGCGCAATCCGTCGTAGTACGCGAGCGACGACGAGAACGCGGGTGCGGGAATGCCGGCAGCCGTGGCGTGCATCACGACGCGGCGCCAGGCCTCCTGCCCCCGCGCGAGCGCGTCGGCGAAGTACGGTGCTCCCATGAGGAGCGCCAGGTCGGCGTCGGCCGCGTATGCGTCGGCGATGCGGTTCAAGAACTGCGCACGGATGATGCAGCCCGCGCGCCAGATGCGCGCGATCGCGCCGAGGTCGATCGTCCACCCGTACTCAGCGGCCCCGGCTCGGATCTCGTCGAAGCCCTGCGAGTACGCAACGATCTTCGAGGCGTAGAGCGCCTGCCGCACGTCCTCGATGAACGCCGCCTCGTCGTCGACGGCGATCCCGCGCGCCGGGCCGGGAAGCCCGGCGGCGGCGGCGCGCTGCTCAGGGCGCGACGAGAGCGATCGGGCGAAGGTCGCCTCCGCGATCCCCGACACGGGAACCCCCAGGGCGAGGGCCGTCTGCACCGTCCACGCGCCCGTGCCCTTCGCACCCGCCTGGTCGAGGATCACGTCGACGAGGGGCGCTCCGGTCGCGGCGTCGTTCTGGCGCAGCACCTCTGCGGTAATCTCGATCAGGTACGACTCCAGCTCGCCGCGATTCCACTCGGCGAAGATGTCGGCGATCTCGGCGGGCGACTTGCCCGTGCCCCGGCGGATCAGATCGTAGGCCTCGGCGATGAGCTGCATGTCGGCGTACTCGATGCCGTTGTGCACCATCTTGACGAAGTGCCCAGCGCCGTCGTGGCCGACGTGCGTCACGCACGGCTCCCCCTCTGCCACCGCGGCGATGGAGCGCAGGATCGGGCCGAGCGTGCGCCACGCCTCGTCGGAGCCGCCGGGCATGATGCTCGGCCCGTTCAGCGCGCCCTCCTCGCCGCCCGAGATGCCGGCGCCCACGAAGTTGATGCCCGTCGCGCGCACGGCGCGCTCGCGGCGGATCGTGTCGGGGAAGTAGGCGTTGCCGCCGTCGACGATGATGTCGCCGGGCTCGAACACCTCGACGAGGGCGTCGATCGTCGCGTCGGTGGCCGCGCCCGCCTGCACCATGATGATCGCGGTGCGCGGCTTCTGCAGCGAGGCTGCGAACTCCGCGTAGCTGAACGCGGGCACGAACCCGGCCTCGGGGTGGGCGGCGACGAGCGCCTCGGTGCGCTGCGGGCTGCGGTTGAACACCGCCACGGTGTTGCCCTCGCGGCTCGCCAGATTGCGCGAGAGGTTCGCGCCCATCACGGCGAGGCCGACGACTCCGATGTTCGCTGCGGCTTCAGTCACGCTCGCTCCTTCGTTCATGCGTCAGTGTGTGGGGTGCGCGCGGCGCGGCTGCGCGCGAGCTGTTCGAGTACTCGGCCGTACATCACGTCTTCGCCCAGGCCGCGCAGCTCCTCCGCGAGGCACTCGCTGAGGGTGCGGCGCGGCAGCACGATCTGGTGCGTGGGCTGGCCCGGCTGGCTGAGTGCGGCGTGCACGGGCGACAGGCGCTTGAGCACGGCGTCGCCGGTGCTGCGGCGCAGAGTCACCGAGTGCAGCCCCTCCGCGTGCAACTCGCGCGCGAGCAGCGTGCAGGTGGTCGGCACGCCGAGCGAGAGCTCGAGCCACGCGGCCAGCAGCTCCGTCGAGGGCGACGCCTCGGAGCCGACGACCTCGACGGCGGTGACGGGCTCGAAGGGCGGCTGATCGAGCACGGCGGCCAGGTACTCCCGCCACCGCGTCAACCGGGTCCACGCGAGATCGGTGTCGCCCGCCGAGTACCCGGCGACGCGCACGTCCCACCCCGAACCGCCGGGTGCCGCAGCGTCGGTGATCCGGCGCTGGCCGATGCGGCCGAGCGGATCGGCGCCCGGGCGATCCGGAGCCTCCTCGGGCCACCAGACCGCGACCGGCGCGTCGGGCAGCAGCAGGCCCGTGACGAGCGCCTCGACGCCGCTCGCGACCTCCCCCGAGGCCCGCAGCACGATGACATCGCTCGCGCCCGCGTCGGCACCGACGCGGATCTCGGCGTCGAGCCGCGCCTCCGCCTCCGGGCGGCTGAGCAGCACGATGACGCGCATCGGGTGCTCGCTCGACGCGTGATTCGCGGCGGCGATCGCCTGCTCGTCCAGGTCGCCGGATGCGGAGATCACCAGCGTCAGCACATGGCCGAGCGCCGACACCCCGCTCTCCTGCCGCATGGAGACAAGTCGGCGCGTCACCGCGCTGACGGTCGTATCGGGCAGACTCTCGATCATGGGCGCCTCCAAGTGCGACCGTCTCGGGCGAGCATCTCATCAGCCGATGCCGGGCCCCACGATCCGGGAACGTACTGCTCAACGGGTCCGTCGTGCGCCGCCCAGTGCCGCTCGACCGGGTCGAGGATGCGCCACGAGAGCTCGACCTCGGCCTGACGGGGGAACAGCGGAGCATCGCCGAGCAGCACGTCGAGGATGAGCCGCTCGTAGGCCTCGGGGCTCGCCTCGGTGAAGGCGTGGCCGTACCCGAAATCCATCGTCACATCGCGCACGCGCGTACCGCTCCCGGGCACCTTCGCGCCGAAGCGGATCGTGATCCCCTCGTCGGGCTGCACGCGGATCACGAGCGCGTTCGATCCCTGCTCGGAGCGCTGGGCCTGCGCGAACAGATTGCCCGGCTCCTTGCGGAAGACCACGGCGATCTCCGTGACGCGCCGCCCGAGGCGCTTGCCGGTGCGCAGATAGAACGGCACGCCCGTCCAGCGCCGCGTATTCACGTTGAGCTTCATCGCAGCGAACGTCTCAGTGCGCGACTGCGGGTCCATGCCCTCCTCGTCGAGGAACCCGTTGACGAGCTCGCCGCCCTGCCATCCCGAGGCGTACTGGCCGCGCGCGGTCGAGGCCTCGAGGTCGTCGGGCAGCGACACCGCCTCCAGCACCTTCTCCTTCTCGGCGCGCAGGTGCTGGGCCCCGAGGCTGATGGGCTGCTCCATCGCCGTGAGCGCGAGCAGCTGCAGCAGATGGTTCTGGATGACGTCGCGCGCCGCTCCGACGCCGTCGTAGTAGCCGGCGCGACCGCCGACGCCGATGTCCTCGGCCATCGTGATCTGCACGTGGTCGACGTAGTTGCGGTTCCATATCGGCTCGTACATCGCATTCGCGAAGCGGAGGGCCAGAATGTTCTGCACCGTCTCCTTGCCGAGGTAGTGGTCGATGCGGAAGATCGAGTCGGCGGGGAACGCCGACTCGAGCACGTCGTTCAGCTCGCGGGCCGACTTCAGATCGTGGCCGAAGGGCTTCTCGATGATCACCCGCCGCCAGCGCTGATCGTCTCCCGACCGATCCACGAGACCCGAGCTCGACAGATGCTTCGCGACCTCCGGGAAGGCCGTCGGAGGGATCGAGAGGTAGAACGCGTGGTTGCCCATGGTGCCGCGCTCGCGATCGAGCGTCTCCACCGTGTCGCGCAGCCGGTCGTACGCCTCGGGATCGCCGAACTGGCCCTGCACGAAGCGGATCCCCTCGGCGAGCTGCTGCCACGTCTCCTCGCGGAACGGCGTGCGCGCGTACTTGCGCACGGCGTCGTGCACGATCTCGGCGAAATCGCGATCCTTCCAGTCGCGCCGCGCGAACCCGACGAGCGCGAAACCGGGGGGGAGCAGGCCGCGGTTCGCGAGATCGTACACCGCGGGCATGAGCTTCTTGCGCGAGAGATCACCGGTCACGCCGAAGATCACCAGCGAGCTCGGGCCCGCGATGCGGCTCAGCCGCGGATCGTCGGCCGAGCGGAGGGGGTTGGAAGGAAGCTGCATCCCAGCCTTTCTAGAACGACGCGAACCCGGGGGCGGTCACGACGCGCCGCGGTGGTGCGACCCCCGGGGTCGCACCACCCGCGCGTGCATGCGCCGACCTCAGATCGCGAATCCGAGCGCCCGCATCATGTCGCGACCGTCGTCGGTGATGCGCTCCGGCGTCCACGGCGGCATCCACACCCAGTTGATGCGGAACGCCGTGACGAGTCCGTCGAGGGCTTCGGCGATGTCGTTCTCGATCACATCGGTCAGCGGACAGCCGGCGCTCGTGAGCGTCATGCTGATCACGAGCGCGTCGTGCTCCTCGTCGAAGGCCAGATCGTAGATCAGCCCGAGGTCGACGATGTTCACGCCGAGCTCGGGGTCGGAGACGTTCTTCAACGCCTCGTAGGCCTGCTCGCGGAACTCCGGGTCGATCGACTGGGGCGCCGTCGTGGTTTCCTCGCTCATGGGGACCAGCCTACGCCTTACGCGCTTGCGAGGAAGCGGTCGTAGCCCTCTTCCTCGAGGCGGTTCGCCAGTTCGGGCCCGCCCTGCTCGGCGACGCGGCCGTTCACGAAGACGTGCACGAAGTCGGGCTGGATGTAGCGGAGGATGCGCGTGTAGTGGGTGATCAGCAGCACGCCGAGGCCCGTGTTCTCCTTCGCCCGGTTCACGCCCTCCGAGACGATCTTGAGCGCGTCGACGTCGAGGCCCGAATCGGTCTCGTCGAGCACGGCGAACTTCGGCTTCAGCAGTTCGAGCTGCAGGATCTCGTTGCGCTTCTTCTCGCCGCCCGAGAAGCCCTCGTTGACGTTGCGCGCGGCGAACGACTCGTCCATGCGCAGGTTGCCCATGGCCTCCTTCACATCCTTCATCCACGTGCGGATCGCGGGCGCCTCGCCGTCGATCGCCGTCTTCGCCGTGCGCAGGAAGTTCGCGTTGGTGACGCCGGGGATCTCCACCGGGTACTGCATCGCGAGGAAGAGGCCGGCCTGCGCGCGCTCGTCGACCTCCATCTCGAGCACCTCCTCGCCGTCGAGCAGGATCGACCCGCCCGTGACCTCGTAGCGGGGGTGCCCGGCGATCGCGTAGGCGAGCGTCGACTTGCCCGAGCCGTTGGGGCCCATGATGGCGTGGGTCTCGCCCTGCTTGATGGTCAGGTCGACACCCTTGAGGATCTGCTTGGCGCCCTGCTCGGTCTCGACGCTGACCTGCAGGTCCTTGATTTCAAGAACGGAGCTCATGTGTTAAATCTCTTTCGTAACGTTGGGGTCGATGTACACGTCGCCGTCCTCGATCTCGACGACGAAAACGGGAACCGGCTCGTAGGCCGGGAAATTCTCGGGCACGCCGGTGATCAGCGAGAACGCCGACCCGTGCGCCCAGCACTCGAGGGTGTCGCCGTCCACGAAGCCCTCCGCGAGGCTGACCTGGCCGTGACTGCACGTGTCGCCGATCGCGTGCACGTCGCCGGAAGCGTCGAGCACGATCGCGATCGGCACATCGTCGACGACCACGCGGGTCGCCTGATCCTGCACGAGGTCGCTGACGGCGAGCACCTTCTGGCGCGGCATCAGCGGGCGGAGTCTGCGAGTTCGGCCTCGACGGCGGCGTGCAGACGCTCCTCCGTCGCGGCGTCGCCGATGCGCGCGATGACCTCGAACAGGAACCCGCGGACCACGAGCCGGCGCGCCTCCTCCGCCGAGATGCCGCGGCTCTGGAGGTAGAAGATGTGCTCGTCGTCGAAGCGGCCGGTCGCGCTCGCGTGGCCGGCGCCCTCGATGTCGCCCGTCTCGATCTCCAGGTTCGGGATCGAGTCGGCGCGCGTCCCCTCCGTGAGCACGAGGTTGCGGTTCTGCTCGTAGCTGTCGGTGCCGGTCGCGTTGTTGCGGATCAGCACGTCGCCGATCCACACCGTGTGCGCGCCCTCGCCCTGAAGCGCGCCCTTGTAGGTCACGCGGCTGCGGGTGTGGGGGGCGTCGTGGTCCATGTAGACCTGGTGCTCGAGGTGCTGGCCGGCGTCGGCGAAGTACGCGCCGAGCGCTTCGCCGTTCGCGCCCTCGTGATCGAGGTGGATCGACGGGTTGAGGCGCACGACGCCTCCGCCCAGCGAAACGACGATGTGGGTGAGCGATGCGTCGCGGCCCACCGTCGCGTAGTGGCTCGCGAGGTGGATCGCGTCGTCGTTCCACTGCTGCACGCTGACGACCGTGAGCTTCGCGCCGTCTCCGACGACGATCTCCACGTTCTCCGAGAGCTGGGCGGAGCCCGAGTTCTCGAGGATCACGAGACCCTGCGCGTGCGCAGCGGCCTCGATGACCGTGTGCGCGGCGCGGGGCGCCGCGTCGAGTGCGTCGCGGGTGACGACTGCGGTGACGGGCTCCTCCGAGGAGACCGTGACGACGTGCGCCTCGCCGAAGGCGGACCATGCCGCCGCGGCTCCGCGCTCCTCCGGGGTGCCGGCGCGCCCGATCCGCGCGTCGTCCCGCGAGGCCCACTCGGCGGTGACGCCGGCGACCTCGGAGACGGAGACCGGCAGACGACCCCCGTCGAGCCGCCCGTTGAGCAGCGCGTCGAGCTTCGCGACCGGCGTGTACTTCCACACGGCCTCGCGGCCGGTGACCTCGGCGAAATCGGCGACATCGGTCGACTTCGGGCGCTCGGAGCGGGTCTGCACGGGCACGCGGTTCGCCCAGTCCCCGTCGGAGTGCGCGGTCAAACCGTGCTGAGCCGTTTCCTGCGGTGCAACAGCTTGCGTCATTATCCGACGGATCCTTCCATGCCCATCTCGATGAGCTTGTTCAGTTCGAGCGCGTACTCCATGGGCAGCTCGCGGGCGATCGGCTCGATGAAGCCGCGCACGATCATCGCCATGCCCTCCTCCTCGGCGAGCCCGCGGCTCATGAGGTAGAACAGCTGCTCCTCGCTGACGCGCGAGACCGTCGCCTCATGGCCGAGCTCCGCGTCATCGGTGCGGATGTCGATCGCGGGGTACGTATCGCTGCGCGAGATCGTGTCGACGAGCAGCGCATCGCACACCACCGAGTTCGCGGAGTGCCGCGCATTGGCTTCGATGCGGACCTCGCCGCGGTAGCCGGTGCGGCCGCCGCCTCGGGCGATCGACTTCGCGAGGATCGACGACTTGGTGTTCGGGGCGAGATGGATCATCTTCGCGCCCGTGTCCTGATGCTGGCCGGGGCCCGCGAACGCGACCGACAGGGTCTCGCCCTTCGCGTGCTCGCCCGTGAGGTAGATCGACGGGTACTTCATGGTGACCTTCGAGCCGATGTTGCCGTCGACCCACTCCATGGTGGCGCCCTCTTCGGCGATCGCGCGCTTCGTCACGAGGTTGTACACGTTGGTCGACCAGTTCTGGATCGTCGTGTAGCGCACGCGCGCGTTCTTCTTCACGATGATCTCGACGACGGCAGAGTGCAGCGAATCCGACTTGTAGATCGGCGCCGTACAGCCCTCGATGTAGTGGACGTAGCTGCCCTCGTCGGCGATGATGAGCGTGCGCTCGAACTGGCCCATGTTCTCCGTGTTGATGCGGAAGTAGGCCTGCAGCGGGATCTCGACGTGGACGCCCTTCGGCACGTAGACGAAGGATCCGCCCGACCAGACGGCCGTGTTGAGCGCGGCGAACTTGTTGTCGCCCGAGGGGATGACGGTGCCGAAGTACTCCTCGAAGATCTCCGGGTGCTCCTTGAGCGCCGTGTCGGTGTCGAGGAAGAGCACGCCCTGCTCCTCCAGATCTTCGCGGATCTGGTGGTACACGACCTCGGACTCGTACTGCGCGGCGACGCCCGCGACGAGGCGCTGACGCTCGGCCTCGGGGATGCCGAGACGCTCGTACGTCTCCTTGATCTCCTCAGGGAGCTCCTCCCAGGTGGTCGCCTGCTGCTCGGTCGAGCGGACGAAGTACTTGATGTTGTCGAAGTCGATGTCCGACAGATCCGCGCCCCACGCGGGCATCGGCTTCCGGTCGAAGATCTGCAGCGCCTTCAGGCGACGCTTGAGCATCCATTCGGGCTCGTTCTTCAGTGCCGAAATCTCGCGCACGACCTGCTCGCTGAGCCCGCGCTTGGCAATCGCGCCGGCTTCGTCGCTGTCGTGCCAGCCGAATTCGTACTGGCCCAAGCCTTCGAGCTCGGGTCGGTCGATCAGTACCTCTGGCATGATCCCTCCCTCATTCTTCGTCTCGCCCGGAGAACCCCGGCCGAGCCGGAGGGATCCGGCCGGCGGCGTGCGCGAACGCGTGAGATGGACGCGCACATCGGGTTCCCTGCAGCGGTGCAGTATTCTGGGCTTCGAACGCGACCGGGACGATCCGATGCCGGGCATCGAACGGGCGGCTCGACGTTCGCAACCACAGCTTCCCATTCTACAGGTTTCCGATGGTTTCGGGAGATGTCCGCTCTGGGCGTCGCATGACTCTGGGAAGCAGCCGAGAGGAGACCCGTTGTCCAGCGCGCCCACTGCAAGCACCACCGCGCCGGGGCCGACCGCGCCCGCCGCCGCACTCCCCTCCCGATTCCTCCGAGTCGTCGCATGGGTGTCGTTCGTACTGAACACGTTGATCATCGGAACCGGCGGTGCCGTGCGCCTCACGGGCTCCGGTCTCGGGTGCCCGAACTGGCCGCTGTGCGCCCCCGGCTCGCTCGTGCCGACCGAGGAGCTCACCTACCACTCGCTCATCGAGTTCGGCAATCGCACGATCTCGGGCCCGCTGCTGGTCAGCGCGATCCTCGTCCTCCTCCTCACCTGGCGCATCCGCGCCGCCCGGCGCGACCTCTTCGTCATCTCGGCCGTCGTGCTCGGCCTCGTGGTGCTGCAGGCGCTCATCGGCGGCGTGATCGTGTGGCTGCACCTCAACGCGAACCTCGTCGGGATCCACTACGTCATCTCGCTCGCCCTCGTCTGCATCACTGCCGCCTACCTGACTCGGATGTACGAGGCGGGCGGGCCGCGCGAGCGCGCCGTGCCGAAGGGGTTCGCGATCCTCGCGCACATCACGACCCTCGCCATGGCCGTCACCGTGCTCTTCGGCGTGCTGACCACGGGTTCGGGCCCGCACTCGGGCGACGCGACGATCCAGCGCGACGGCATCGACGCCGTGCTGATGAGCCACATCCACGCCTGGCCCGGGTACATTGCGTTCGCGCTGACGCTCTCGCTGCTCGTGTGGGCGGCGGCGCGGCGCCTGCGCCCGCTCCGGTGGATTGCCGCGCTGATGGGGGCGCTCATCGTGCAGATCGCGATCGGCATCTACCAGGCGCGCTCGGGGCTGCCGCCCCTCGCGGTCGGCGTGCACATGGTGCTCGCGGCTCTCACCGCGGCCGCCATGACGGTGGTGGTGCTGCGTCTCAAGCGCCCGGCGACCGTCTCCGCGGTCGCTGCGTCGTAGCGCGCCCGTCGGCGCCCAGATGCGGGGTCTCGCCTCGTGGGCTCCCCTCCTGCGGCCTGCCTTCCTTCGGGCATCCCTCCCGTAGGTGAGCGATTTCTGCGGGCTCCCTTCCCGTGGGTGAGCGATTCCTGCGGGAGCTCGCGAGGGTGAGTCGCGCCGACTGCTCACCCGGCAGAAACCGCGCCCCTCGCCGCCGAGTCCTCCCGCTGGTGAGCACTCCTTGCGCCTCTGCGACCCGGATCCCTGCCGAAATCGCTCACCCGCGTTCGCCTGCAACCGCCTCACCTCCCTGCACCGCGACACCGGTGCCGGTTGCCCGCGGGTGTATGTCTTGGCGCGCCCGCGGAAGTGCCGACCGGATATGGAGGCCGCGCGCGTAGCGTTCGTCGAGCAGCCGAGCGTCCTCCACAGGAAGCTCGCGGCTTTCGCGTCCGAGGAAGGTCAGGAGCCGCTTCGAGAGTGGAGGATCGCGGCTCCAGTGGTGTTCGCGCACCACCACCAGCACCTCCCAGCCGGCGTTCCGCGCCGCATCGAGGCGTTCGAGGTCCCGCAGATATTGACTGCGCAAGCGCCAGTGGTGGTCGCCGTCGTACTCGACGATGCGCTTCCTCTGCACGTCGACGAGATCGAAACGCCCGATCCAGGCTCCGGAGTCGTCATAGATCGTATGCTGCAGCGTCAGGTCGTTCACCCCGACGCGTTCGCCGGCCAGGCGAGTGAGCGTCTCCATGCGCGATTCCGCACCGGTGCGGGCATATCGTGCGGCCATCCGGAGTCGACGCGATCCGGCTCCGCGCACATTCGAGCAGAAGCGCTCCAAGGCCTCGGAGGAGACGAGCGGCCGCGAGTCCGGTCCTGCACGACGTGCGACCAGCAGATGGTCGAGCGCCACGACGAGATCTGGGAACGGCAAGGTGGGAGACGCCTGGAGCGCGGCCTGCAGGGGTTCGACTACCGGGATGCGCACACGATATTCGGGCAACCACAACTGTCGAATGCGCTCGGCGCGCTTGCGACGGTGGCCCGTGACTCCTTCGCACCTCACCTGTCCGGAGGCGGCTCGGGATTCGACGTCGACGTTCGTCGACTCGGGCATGTGGATCGGGCATCCGAAGAGCGCGAGCGCGGTCGCGTGGCTGAAGCACTCACCCGGTCGGAGGCGAGGAACGTATGCTGCAGCTCGGCCGAACAGGGAGTCGTCGTGCGTCGCAGCCACCCGCACGCCTCGGAAGGGTCGTGCCAGCCGAGGGTTGCGGAGTACGCCCGGCGAGATGCCGGCGGAGAGCGCCTCCGAGGCGAGGAACGACGCGCAGCCGTATTGCTCGAGAACGGCATCGATACGTTGCATGCCCATAGCATCGCGCGACTCGTCCGCGCGCTCGCGAGCTATCCACAGTGCGCGGCGGATCTCGTCGCAAACGGCTGCCTGCGGCAAGTGTGAGCGACGCTGCGGTCGTGCGTTGGCGCCACCACGGGCCGGGCGGTTGACCGTCCGCGCCGGCGCGCGGCAGAGCCCGAGCCGAACGTGTCTTGGGAGGGTGAGTACTTCCTGCAGGTGAAACGGTCACCGAGTGCACGAACTGCTCACCCCCGAAGGCGCCAGACCGTAGGTGAGCAGCTTCTGCGCGGGAGTCGCGCGCAGGGCGCACGAACTGCTCACCCCCGAAGGTGCCCGGCCGCGGGTGAGTAGTTTCTGCGCGGGATTGGCGCGCAGGGCGCACGAACTGCTCACCCCCGAAGGCGCCAGACCGTGGGTGAGCAGCTTCTGCGCGGGAGTCGCGCGCAGGGCGCACGAACTGCTCACCTTCGCCCTCAGGGGCTCGTAGCCTCGGGCCTCGGGCCTCGGGCCACGCAGCCCCGGAACGTCGCGAGCGCGCACCGTCGCGAGCGCGCACCGCCGCGAGCGTGCCCCTCGGGCGCGCGCCAGAGGCTCCGTACCCCGGGGCGCACGTCGCGCCCCGAATAGCCGCACCCCCGAAGCGCCGCGCGCCTAGAACGGAAGGAGCGCGTCGACCGCTATGACGAGCGACAGCACCGAGAGGTAGATGTTCGCGGTGTGGAAGACCTGCATGGGCTTGCCCGCCTCGCCGCGGATCGCGTGGGCGTAGAGACGGTGGGCCTGCACGATGAAGTACCCGCCGAAGACGAGCGACGCGACGGTGTAGGTCCAGCCCATCTCGGCGACGGGGATCAGCAGCAGGCTGGCGGCGACCGTCGCCCACGTGTAGAGGATCACCTGGAGCCCGACGGTGACGCGGCCGCGCACGACGCCGAGCATCGGGACGCCGGCCGCGGCGTAGTCGTTGCGGTACTTCATGGAGAGCGGCCAGTAGTGGGCCGGCGTCCAGAGGAAGATCACGAGGAAGAGCACCCATGCGGGCCAGTCCAGCGATCCGGTGACGGCCGCCCAGCCGATCAGCACCGGGAAGCAGCCCGCGATGCCGCCCCACACGATGTTCTGCTCGCTGTGGCGCTTGAGCACGATCGTGTAGATGACCACGTAGAAGAAGATCGCGCACGCGGAGAGCGCGGCTGCCAGCCAGTTCGTCGTCGCCGCGAGCCAGACGACCGACAGGGTCGCCATCACCCAGGAGAAGATGAGGGCGTTGCGGTCGGAGATCTCGCCGGTGACGAGGGGGCGGTTCTCGGTGCGCTTCATCTTGCGATCCATGTCGCGGTCGATGTAGCAGTTGAAGGCCCCGGCAGACCCGGCGCTCATGGCGCCGCCGATCAGCGTCGCGAGCACCAGCCAGAGGTTCGGCAGGCCGCCCTGCGCGAGGATCATCGCGGGCACGGTGACGACGAGCAACAGCTCCATGACCCGGGGTTTCGTCAGGGCGACGTAGTTCTTGACCGTGCGGCCGAACGTGGGTCGCCCGGCGGTGGCGCGGGCCTGAGTCTGGACTGGGATCTGCGTGGACATCGCCTTCTATGGTACCCCGCCGTTCGATAAGATTGTTCGGGGGTGCGCCAGGGCGGCGTTCTCCCGCATTCAGCCGGAAAGGAACGTCTTGGCGAACGAACTGCAGTGGGATGAACTCGACGATCGTGCGGTCGACACCGCGCGGGTACTCGCGGCCGATGCCGTGGAGAAGGTGGGCAACGGTCACCCGGGAACGGCGATCAGCCTCGCGCCGGTCTCGTATCTGCTGCATCAGAAGGTGATGCGCCATGATCCGGCGGATCCCCACTGGGTCGGGCGCGACCGCTTCATCCTCTCGGTCGGCCACTCGTCGCTGACGCAGTACGTGCAGCTCTACCTCGGCGGTTACGGCCTGGAGCTCGAGGATCTGCAGGCGCTGCGCACGTGGGGATCGAAGACGCCCGGGCACCCGGAGTACGGCCACACCGACGGCGTGGAGATCACCACGGGCCCCCTCGGCCAGGGCCTCGCGTCGGCCGTGGGCTTCGCGTACGCGGCGCGCTACGAGCGCGGCCTCTTCGATCCCGAGGCGGCGCCGGGAACGAGCCCGTTCGACCATTTCGTGTACGTGGTGGCGGGCGACGGCGATCTGCAGGAGGGCGTGACGAGCGAGGCCTCCTCGCTCGCGGGCCACCAGGAGCTCGGCAACCTCATCGCGATCTACGACTCCAACCAGATCTCCATCGAGGACGACACCGACATCTCGTACTCGGAGGACGTCGCGAAACGCTACGAGGCGTACGGCTGGCAGGTCATCGAGGTCGACTGGAAGAAGACCGGCGAGTACGTCGAGGGCGTCGCCGAACTGCACGCCGCGATCGAGGCTGCGCAGGCGGAGACGGCGAAGCCGTCGCTCATCATCGTGAAGACGATCATCGGCTGGCCCTCCCCCGGCAAGCAGAACACGGGCGGCATCCACGGCGCGAAGCTGGGAGCCGAGGAGCTCGCGGGCCTGAAGACGGCGCTGGGCTTCGATCCCGAGGAGCACTTCGCGGTCGCCCCCGAGGTGGTCGAGCACACCCGCGCCGCCGTGCAGCGCGGAGCGGAGAAGCGCGCCGAGTGGCAGGCCGGGTTCGACGCCTGGGCTGCGGCGAATCCGGATCGCAAGGCGCTCTTCGACCGCGTCGAGTCGCGGCAGCTGCCGCCCGAGGCGCTCGACGTGCTGCCGGAGTTCGAGCCGGGCGACAGCGTGGCGACGCGTTCGGCGAGCGGCAAGGTGCTCGCCGCGCTCGGCCCGGTGATGCCCGAGCTGTGGGGCGGATCGGCAGACCTCGCGGGCTCGAACAACACGACCATTCCGAACGTGCCGTCCTTCGTGCCCGCCGAGCGGTCGACGAGCACCTGGCAGGGCGACCCCTACGGCCGCGTGCTGCACTTCGGCATTCGCGAGCACGCGATGGGCGCGATCCTCAACGGCATTCAGCTGCACGGCAAGACGCGCAGCTTCGGCGGCACGTTCCTCATCTTCAGCGACTACATGAGGCCGGCGGTGCGCCTCGCGGCGCTCATGAACGTCCCGTCCATCTTCGTCTGGACCCATGACTCGGTCGCCCTCGGCGAGGACGGCCCGACGCATCAGCCGATCGAGCAGCTCGCGACGCTCCGCGCGATCCCGAACCTCGCGGTGGTGCGCCCGGCCGACGCGAACGAGACCGCGATCGCCTGGCACGAGATCCTCACCCGCACCGCAGGCCCGGCCGGGCTCGCCCTGACGCGGCAGAATGTGCCCGTGCTGCCCCGCGGAGGCGACTTCGCGACGGCCGAGCAGGCGGCGGAGGGCGTGCGTCGCGGTGCCTATGTGCTCGCCGACTCCCCCACCGGCACGACGGATGTGCTGCTGATCGCGACCGGGTCGGAGGTGCAGCTCGCCGTCGAGGCGCGCGAGCGGCTCGCCGCGGAGGGCGTGGGTGCGCGCGTCGTCTCGGCCCCGAGCCTCGAGTGGTTCGCGGAGCAGACCGATGAGTACCGCGAGAGCGTGCTCCCCCGGTCGGTCACTGCTCGTGTGAGCGTCGAGGCCGGCCTGTCGCTCGGCTGGGATCGCATCGTCGGCGATCGCGGCCGCTCCGTCTCCATCGAGCACTTCGGCGCCTCCGCCGACTACCAGACGCTCTTCCGCGAGTTCGGCATCACGACCGACGCGGTCGTCGCGGCCGCGCACGAGTCGCTCGCGGCCTGAACTCGCCCCTCTGAAAGGATCATCGCACGATGACAAACCCCCACACCTCAGCTCTCAGCGAGGCCGGCGTCAGCATCTGGCTCGACGACCTCTCGCGCCGCCGACTCGAGAGCGGCGAGCTCGCCGCGCTGGTCGAGACGCTCAACGTGGTCGGGGTGACCACGAACCCGACCATCTTCGCGAACGCGATCGGCGGCGGCGACGGCTACGGCGATCGCCTGGCCGATGCCGCGGCGCGCGGGCTCGACGTCGATGCGGCGATCGTGGAGCTCACGACCGCCGACGTCGCGGACGCATGCGACCTGCTCGCCGGCGTGTACGCATCGACCGAGGGCCGCGACGGCCGCGTGTCGATCGAGGTGGAGCCCGGCCTCGCCCGCGACACCGCGGGCACCGCGGAGCAGGCGCGGCAGCTGTGGGCGCGCGTCGATCGCCCGAACGCCATGATCAAGATCCCGGCGACCGTCGAGGGGCTCGATGCGATCACCGAGACGATCGCGGCGGGCATCAGCGTGAACGTCACGCTCATCTTCAGCCTCGAGCGTTACCGACAGGTGATCAACGCGTACCTCGCGGGCCTCGAGCGCGCTCGTGCGGCGGGCATCGATCTGTCGACCATCCACTCGGTCGCCTCGTTCTTCGTCTCGCGCGTCGACTCGGAGGTCGATCGCCGCCTGCGCGAGATCGGCACTCCCGAAGCGCTCGCCCTCACCGGCCAGGCGGGGATCGCGAACGCGCGACTCGCCTACGAGGTGTTCGAGCAGTCGTTCGACACGGAGCGCGCGCGCTTCCTCGTCGGGCTGGGCGCCAACCCGCAGCGCCCGCTGTGGGCGTCGACCGGGGTGAAGGATCCGGCGCTCGTCGATACGGCCTACGTGACGGGCCTCATCGCTCCGAACACCGTGAACACGATGCCGGAGGCGACGCTTCAGGCGTTCGCCGACCACGGTCATGCCCCCGGCGACACGATCACGGGCGCGTACCTCGAGTCGAACCAGGTGCTCAACGCGATCGACGCCCTCGGCGTCGACTATGCGGAGGTCACGGAGCTGCTCGAGCAGGAAGGGCTTCAGAAGTTCGACGCCTCCTGGTCGGAGCTGCTCGGCACCGTCGAGCAGGCGCTGCGAGAGGCGCGCTGATCATGGCGCTGCAGGTCGCGGTCGACGGGGGCCTGCGCGACGCCGAGGCGTCCGTCGCCGGACTGGTCGAGGATCGCGTCGCCAGCCGCATCTTCGCCCATGATGCGTCCCTGTGGGGCGCCGACGCCGCGGAGGAGGCCGCGGTGCGTCTCGGCTGGACCGATGTCGCGGCGAACGCGGAGCGGTTGATTCCGGAGATCGAGACCCTGCGAGCGGAGTTCCGCGAGGCCGGCGTCGACCGGATCGTGCTGTGCGGCATGGGCGGATCGAGCCTGGCCCCGGCTGTCATCACGCGGTGGAGCGGCGTCGAGCTCACGATGATCGACTCGACGCACCCCGACGTGGTGCGGCGTGCGCTGTCGGGCGATCTCTCCCGCACCGGGGTGGTCGTGAGCTCCAAGTCGGGCGGAACGATCGAGACGCGCAGCCACCTGGCGGCGTTCTCCGATGCGTTCCGCGTCGCGGGGATCGAGCCGTCGCAGCGCATCGTGATCGTGACGGATCCCGGGTCTCCCCTCGAGGAGGAGTCTCGCACGGCCGGGCGGCGCGTGTTCACGGCCGACCCGAATGTGGGCGGGCGCTTCTCGGCGCTCACGGCGTTCGGCCTCGTACCCGCGGGCTTGGCGGGGGCCGATCTGCGCCGGCTCCTCGCGGATGCGGAAAGCGTGCGCTTGGCGGTCGCCGCCGATGAGGCGGCGAACCCGGCCCTGCGCCTGGCGTCCGCGATCCATGCCGGCCTGCCGCGCCGGTTCGTGCTGGCGGTGCGCGAGGACCCTTCGGCGTCGTGGGGTCTCGGGCGCTGGATCGAGCAGCTGGTGGCGGAGTCGACCGGCAAGGACGGCCGGGGCGTGCTCCCGATCGCCCTCGACGCCGACGCTCCCGAGTTCGACCGCGTCTCGGAGAGCGCGGTGACGGTCGAGCTCTCCAACGCGCCGCAGGCCGCCGATTCCGACGCGAGCGCCACGACGAGTGGCGCGTCGGAGGTGGCCGGCGGAGCGATCGCCGTGACCGGTTCTCTCGGCGCGCAGCTCCTCACGTGGGAGGTCGCCACAGCGGTGCTCGGACGCCTGATGGAGATCGATCCGTTCAATCAGCCGGATGTGGAGTCTGCGAAGGTGGCGGCGCGCACCGCGCTCGACGCCGACGCGTCGTCGGAGGAGGCCGCGCCCGTCGAGCTGCGCGGCGCCGCCGGCGCTCGGCTCCTCGCGGTGCCCGCCGACGTCGAGGTGGAGGACGTCGCGGCGCTCGTGACTCGCCTGCGCGACGCGGCAGCCGGCGCCGGGTACCTGTCGCTGCAGGCGTACCTCGATCCGCAGGGGGAAGAGGCGGAGCCGCTCGATCGCCTCCGCGATCGGCTGGCGGAGGTGCTCGGCCTCCCCGTCGCCCTCGGCTGGGGACCGAGCTACCTGCATTCGACGGGTCAGCTGCACAAGGGCGGGCCCCCGGCAGCGGTCTTTCTGCAGCTCACGGCGACCGGCACTGAGTCGCTTCCCATTCCGGGGGCGGATCGCGGCTTCGACGCCTTGGTCGCGGCGCAGGCGCGCGGCGATCGGTCGGTGCTCGCGGAGCGCGGTCGCCCCGTGTTCGCGCTCGCCTGCGCCGACCCTGCTGCGACCGTGCGAGCGCTCGACGCGGCGCTGTCGTCCCTCGAATCGTAGGAGCTGCGCGGATGCAGAACGGCCCCGGGCGATTGCGCCCGGGGCCGTTCTCCGTATGGTGATCCGCTATGCCGACTTGCGGGCGGTGCCGCGGCGCGTGCGCAGCTTCTGCAGCGCCGCCTCGAGCAGCTCCTCCGCCTCCTCGGGCGTGCGGCGTTCCTTCACATACGCGAGGTGCGTCTTGAAGGGCTCGTTCTTCGGGAGCATCGGCGGATTCTCGCGATCGCGCCCCGCGGGGAGGCCCGTCGTCGGAGAGTCGATCTGCTCCGGGATCTCCTCCTCGGGAACATCCGCTGCGAAATAGCGGACCGTCTCGTTGCCGAGAGCATCCCAATACGAGATCTGCGTGCGTTCGGCCCGCGAGCCGTGATCCTTCTCCCCCATGGGGCCGGAACCGACGCGGGCGCCACGAATGGCGTTACTGCCTGCCACGAAATGCCTTTCTACTGCTGAATCGGGTGCGCGTTCAGACGACCGAGAAGCGCGCGATGAGCCCGAGCGCGATGATCGACGCCGCCCAGATCAGGGAGACGACGACCGTGATGCGGTTCAGGTTGCGCTCCGCGACTCCGGAAGACCCGAGGCTGGAGGTGACGCCTCCGCCGAACATGTCGGAGAGCCCTCCGCCGCGCCCCTTGTGGAGCAGGATGAACAGCGTGAGCAGCAGGCTCGTGATCACAAGGATGACGAGCAGGATGATCTTCAGAATGAGCACGAAGTGCACCTTTCGAGGTCGCGGGCGCGTGAGGCCAACGACCAGTATAGCGTGGAGCCGGTTCAGCCAGCCGTCACGTGCTTCTGGAACTGGATGATGCGCGTGAACTCATCGACCTTGAGGCTCGCGCCGCCGACCAGGGCGCCGTCGACGTCGGGCTGCCGCATGAAGCCCGCGATGTTCTGGCTCGCAACCGATCCGCCGTAGAGAATGCGCGTGCGCGCGGCCTGCTCGTCGCCGACGAGGTCGCGCAGATGCTCCCGCAGTGCGCGAGCGACCTCCTGCGCCTGCTCCGGGGTCGCCGCCTGCCCGCTGCCGATCGCCCAGACGGGCTCGTAGGCTACGACGAAGTCGGCGTCCTTCGGCAGGTGCGCGAGTGCCGCAGTCAGCTGGGCCACGGGGATCGCGGCTGCGCCGTGCTGCTCGAGATCCTCCGCCGTCTCGCCGACGCAGATCATGGGCACGATGCCCGCCGCATGCGCGGCGCGCGCCTTCTGCCCCACCACGTCATCGCTCTCGCCGTGGCCGTGTCGCCGCTCCGAGTGGCCGACGAGGGCGTAGGTCACGTCGAGCTTCGCGAGCATCGCAGCCGATACGTCACCGGTGTACGCCCCCGACTCGTGCGGCGAGACATCCTGCGCGCCGAGTGTGAGCGACAGCTTGTCGGCGGCGAGCAGGGTCTGCACGGAGCGAAGATCGGTGAACGGCGGGAACACGGCGACCTCCGCCGCCGAGAAGTCGTGGCGCACGTCGGAGAGCCCCCAAGCGAGCTTCTGCACGAGCGCGATGGCCTGCAGATGATCCAGGTTCATCTTCCAGTTGCCCGCGATGAGGGGGGTGCGCTCGGTGAACGGGAGCGGCTGCCGCGCCGAGGCGGTCGCCTGCTCCCCATCGTGCGTTGCGTGCTGATCCGTCATGACAGTACCTCCAGGCCGGGCAGCGACTTGCCCTCCAGATATTCAAGACTCGCACCGCCGCCGGTCGAGATGTGGCCGAACTGGTCATCGGAGAAGCCGAGGGCGCGCACCGCCGCCGCCGAGTCTCCGCCTCCCACCACGGTGAACGCGTGCGTCTCGGTGAGCGCGCGCGCCACGGTGCGGGTGCCCCCGGCGAAGGCGTCGAGCTCGAACACGCCCATGGGCCCGTTCCAGAACACGGTCTCCGACTGGGCGATCACCGAGGCGAACGTCTCGGCCGACCGCGGTCCGATGTCGAGGCCGAGACCGTCTGCGCCGAACTGCGACGACTCGATGGCATCCGCTGCGACGACCTCGTGCCGGGCGTCGGCCGCGAACTTCTCGGCGACGACGATATCGCTCGGCAGCACGATGCGCACGCCCCGCCGCTCCGCGTCGTCCAAGTACCCGCGCACCGTGTCGATCTGGTCCGACTCCAGCAGGCTCGACGCCACGGCGTGCCCCTGCGCGGCGAGGAAGGTGAACACCATTCCCCCGCCGATCAGGAGGGTGTCGACGCGCTCGAGCAGGTGCGAGATCACGCCGAGCTTGTCGGAGACCTTCGAACCGCCGAGCACGACGGTGTACGGACGCGCCGCATCGGCGGTCAGGCGCTGCAGCACCTCGAGCTCGGCTGCGACGAGGCGGCCGGCAGCGCTCGGCAGCAGCTGCGCGAGCTCGTACACGCTCGCCTGCTGGCGGTGGACGACGCCGAAGCCGTCCGATACGAAGGCGTCGCCGAGCTCGGCGAGGGCGCTCGCGAACGCTCGGCGCTCGCTCTGATCCTTGCTCGTCTCCGCGGCGTTGAACCGCAGGTTCTCGAGCAGCACCACGTCTCCGTCGGAGAGCTGGGCGACCGCAGCCGAAGCCGCGTCGCCCAGCGTCTCGCCGACGAATCGCACCGGCGTCCCGAGCAGCTCACTCATGCGCTCGGCGACCGGACGCAGCGAGTACCGCGCGTCCGGCTCGCCCTTCGGGCGTCCGAGGTGACTGATGAGCACGAGCTTCGCGCCCGCGTCCCGCAATTCGCGGATCGTGGTCAGCGATGCTCGGATCCGGCCGTCATCGGAGATGATGCCGTCGCTCAGGGGAACGTTCAGATCGCAGCGGACGATGACCGTCTTCGACTGCAGCGACCCGAGTGATTCTATGGTGCGCATGGAAAGGTGAGCTCCTCGGGGTGCAGGGTCAGATCAGGCCGGGCGTCTGCGTGCGAGCGGCCTCGAAGCGGCGGGCGACGTCCTGCCAGTTCGCGATGTTCCAGAACGCCTTGACGTAGTCGGCGCGCACGTTGAGGTAGTCGAGGTAGTAGGCGTGCTCCCAGACGTCGAGCTGCAGCAGCGGAATCGTGCCTGCGGGGAGGTTGCCCTGCTGGTCGAAGAGCTGGACGATGTTCGGGCGCTGACCGAGCGCATCCCATGCGAGCACGGCCCAACCCGACCCCTGCACGCCGAGTGCCGTCGCCGTGAAGTGCTCCTGGAACTTCTCGAAGCCGCCGAAGAACTCGTCGATCGCTGCAGCGAGCTCGCCCTCCGGGCGTCCGCCGCCCTCGGGCGAGAGGTTGTTCCAGAAGATCGTGTGGTTGACGTGACCGCCGAGGTTGAACGCGAGGTCCTTCTCCAGCTTGTTCACGGACGCGAGGTTGCCCGACTCGCGAGCCTCCGCCAGCTGCTCGAGCGCCGTGTTCGCGCCGGTCACGTACGCCTGGTGATGCTTGTCGTGATGCAACTGCATGATCTTGCCGCTGATGTGCGGCTCGAGAGCAGCGTAATCATAAGGAAGCTCGGGAAGTGAGTAGGCGGCCATGTGGCGATCCAATCTCTCGGTGAACAGTTGTCCGCTTCAGTCTATGGCGCGACCCTTCGCCGCGGTGGGAAAAGGCGGCGCACGTCGCCCGACGCCGCCGCCCTGTTCGCCGCCCGCTAAATCCGGTCGAGCTCCTCGGGCAGGCTGGCCTCCGTGCCGGGCACGCCGCGCACTTCCGCCTCCTTGTCGGCCATCGCCAGCAGTCGTCGGATCCTGCCCGCAACCGCATCCTTGGTGAGCGGCGGATCGGCACGGGCGCCGAGGTCGTCGAGGCTCGCCTCGCGATGCGTCAGCCGGAGCTCCCCCGCGTAGCGCAGATGCTCGGGGATGCTGTCGCCGAGGATCTCCATGGCGCGTTCGACGCGAGCGCACGCCGCGACCGAGGCCTGCGCGGATCGGCGCAGGTTCGCGTCGTCGAAGTTGACGAGACGGTTCGCGGTGGCTCGCGTCTCCCGTGCGCGACGCAGCTCGTCCCAGCTGGTGCGGGCCTGCTGCGCGCCCATGAGGCCGAGCATCTCGCTGATGGCCTCGCTGTCGCGGATGAGCACCTTGTGCTGCCCGCGGATCTCGCGGCTCTTCGCGTCGACGCCGATGCGGCCGGCCGCTCCGACGAGCGCCATCGCGACCTCGTTGCTCGGGCAGACGATCTCGAGGTTCGCCGATCGCCCGGGGGCGGTCAGGCCGCCGCGGGCGAGGAACCCGCCGCGCCAGATGGCTGCGAGCTCCGCCGGCGCGCCGGTGGTGAGTCGGTTCGGCAGGCCGCGGATCTGGCGGCGGCGCTGGTCGAGGAGGCCGAGCTGACGGGCGAGGGTTTCCCCGTCGAGCACGCGGACGAGGAACTGGGGAGCGCCCGGGCGGGTGCTCGACGGGGGCAGCTGCTTCGCATCCGAGCGGATGCCGTACAGCTCGGCGAGATCCTTGCGCACCCGCTGCACGATCTGCGGGGTGTGGAGCTCGGCTTCCAGGGCGATACGGCCGGAGATGGTGTGCAGCCCGCCTGCAAGACGGAGGATCGTCGCGACCTCTGCGATGCGTTCGCCGGTGCTCTGCACCGGGAATCGCACGAGTTCGCTCTTGACCTCGGGGGTAGACAGCACGAATGGATCCTTTCGGAGAGGGTGTTTCAGTGAATCGGCCGACGCGCGAGGCGTCGACTACTCGCGACCGAGGTCGCGGTGACGCAGGCTCACGCTGACGCCGGGGAGCCCGGCGAGACGATCGGCGAGCTCTCGGGCGGTGGCCACCGAGCGGTGCTTGCCGCCGGTGCATCCTACCGCGAGCGACGCATGCCGTTTGTTCTCGCGCTGGAACCCGGCGAGCACCGGAGTGAGCGCGGCGACGTAGTGGTCGAGGAACTCGGCTGCGCCTTCGCGGCCGAGCACGTACTCCTTCACTTCGGGGTCGACGCCCGTCAGTGCGCGGAGCTCGGGCTCCCAGAACGGGTTCGGGAGGAAGCGCATGTCGACCATGAGATCGACATCGGTGGGCGCCCCGTACTTGAAGCCGAAACTCGACACCGAGAGCTGCAGCCCGGGAGTGTTGTCGTCGGAGAACAGCTCGCGGGTCGCCGTCGACAGGTCGTGCACGTTGTACCGGGAGGTGTCGATGACGACGTCGCACGATGCCCGCAGCTCCTGCAACCGCTCGCGCTCGAGGCGGATGCCCTCGAGCAGGCTGCGATCGTCGCCCTGCAGCGGGTGCGGGCGGCGCACGGATTCGTAGCGCCGCACGAGGATCTCGTCGGTGGCGTCGAGGAACACGACGCGCACGGTCGCGTTGTCGCGCAGCTCGTCGACGGTCGCCTGGATGTCGGCGAACAGATCGCGCCCCCGCACGTCGACCACCGCGACGATGCGCGGCAGCGCGCCGCCCGAGCGGTCCGCCATGTCGGCGAGCGTCTTCAGCATGGGCAGCGGGAGGTTGTCGACGACGTACCAGCCCAGATCCTCGAGCGTGTTCGCGACGGTGCTGCGGCCGGCTCCGGACATTCCCGTGACGATGAGAATCTCCTGCTGGGATGCCGCGTCGTTCATGCGCCGAGTTCCTCTCCCTGCTTCGCTTCCACCTGAGCCTCTAGCTTAGCGCCCGCCTCGGAGTCCGATTGCAGATGGGCGAGGATCTGCTCCCCCAGTTTCGGTCCCACTCCGGGCGCCGCGGCGAGCTCCGCGAGCGAGGCGGCGCGGAGACGCGCGACGGAGCCGAAGTACTTGAGGAGCGCCTGCACGCGTTTGGGGCCGAGCCCCGGAATCTCGGAGAGGCGGCTCGAGATCGACGTGCTCCGCCGCTGTCGCTGGAAGGTGATCGCGAAGCGGTGCGCTTCGTCGCGCACGCGCTGCACGAGGAAGAGGGCCTCGCTCGTGCGCGGCAGGATCACGGGGAACGGATCGCCGGGCAGCCAGATCTCCTCGAGGCGCTTCGCGATGCCGCAGAGCGCGATGTCGGTGATGCCGGCCTCGCTCAGCGCGCGCGCGGCGGCCTTCACCTGCGGCTCGCCGCCATCCACGATGAGCAGCTGCGGGCGATCGCGGTAGACGCCCGTCGGCTGCTCCCCCGCCTCCCGGGCGGCGTTCAGCTGGGCGGCGCGACGCGAGACGACCTGATGGATGGAGTCGGTGTCGTCGGTGGTCTGCTCGATGCGGTACTTGCGGTAGGCGCCCTTCGCGGGGAGTCCGTCCTCGAACACCACCAGCGAGGCGACCACGCCGGTTCCCTGCAGATGAGACACGTCGATGCACTCGATCCGCAGCGGGGCCTCGTCCATGCCGAGCGCCCGCTGCAGCTCCGCCAGGGCGTCCGTTCGGGCGGTGAGATCCGCCGCCCGCTTGAGCTTGTGGCGGATCAGGTGCTCACCCGCATTCCTCATCGCACGGTCCATCAGCTGCACCTTGTCGCCGCGCTCGGGAATGCGCACGCGCACGCGCCCCCGCCGCGGACGCCGGGCGCCGAGGGCCTCCTCGAGCGCCGCCGCGTTGGCGGGGAGCTGCGGAACGAGGATCTGGGGCGGCGGCTCGCGCTCGCCCTCGTACGCCGACTGCAGCACCTGCTCGAGCAGCGTCTCCGGGGAGTCGTCGAGCTCGACGTCGACGATCCAGCTGCGTTCGCCGCGGATCCGCCCGCCGCGGATGATGAACTGGTGGGCGGCGGCGGCGAGCTCGTCCGACCGAAGCCCGAACACGTCGAGGTTGACGTCGAGGCCGAGCACCACCGCGTTCTTCTCCATGACGTGCTCCACCGCCTGCGCCTGGTCGCGCAGACGAGCCGCGTCCTCGTAGCGCTGGTCGGCCGCGGCTTCGCGCATCGCGCGCTGCAGCGCCTTGAGGTGGCTGGTGTCGCTGCCGCCGAGGAACGAGACCAGTTCGCCGACGCGCGCGCGATGCTCCTCGATGGTGAGCTTCTGCGAGCACGGTCCGCTGCACCGACCGATCTGACCGGCCAGGCAGGGTTTGCCCGAACTCATCGCGCGCTGATAGTCGGCGTCGTTGCACGTGCGGATGGGGAACGCCTGCTGCAGCAGGGCGGTCGTCTCGCGCAGGGCCCACACCTTCGGGTAAGGGCCGAAGTAGCGCGCACCGCGGATGCGCTCGTTGCGGGTGATGACGAGGCGGGGCGCCTCCTCGCGCAGGGTCACCGCGAGATAGGGGTACGTCTTGTCGTCCTTGAACTGCACGTTGAAGGGCGGCTTGTACTCGGTGATCCACGTGTGCTCGAGCACGAGCGATTCGGTGTCGGTCGCGACGACCGTCCAATCGAGCTTCGCCGCGATCGACAGCATCGTGCGGGTGCGCGGCATGAGCGAGTGCATCGGCTGGAAGTAGTTCGCGAGGCGCGCCCGCAGGTTCTTGGCCTTGCCGATGTAGAGCACTCGCCCGTGCCGGTCGCTAAAGCGGTACACGCCCGGCGAGGTGGGGATCTCCCCCTGCGCCGGGCGGAAGGACGCGCGATGATCCGTGGCGTTCAAGCGGACGCTTTCGCCCGACCGTTCAGCACCTCGTTGAGGAACTGACCGGTGTGACTGCCCTCCGCGTCGACCAGCTGCTCGGGGGTGCCCTCGGCGATGATCATGCCGCCGCCGGAGCCGCCCTCGGGGCCGAGGTCGATCACCCAGTCGGCGCTGCGGATCACGTCGAGATTGTGCTCGATGGTGATGACGGTGTTGCCCTTGTCGACGAGCCCGTTGAGCACCAGCAGCAGCTTGCGCACGTCCTCGAAGTGCAGACCGGTGGTGGGCTCGTCGAGCACGTAGATGCTGCGCCCGTTCGAGCGCTTCTGCAGTTCGGTCGCCAGCTTCACGCGCTGCGCCTCGCCTCCCGAGAGGGTCGTCGCGCTCTGCCCGAGGCGCACGTAGCCGAGACCGACGTCCACCAGCGTCTTCATGTAGCGGTGGATCGACGAGATCGGTTCGAAGAACTGCTCGGCCTCGGCGATCGGCATCTCGAGCACCTCCGAGATGTTCTTGCCCTTGTACCGCACCTGCAGCGTCTCGCGGTTGTACCGCGAACCGCCGCACACCTCGCAGGCCACGTACACGTCGGGCAGGAAGTTCATCTCGATCTTCAGGGTGCCGTCGCCGGAGCACGCCTCGCAGCGGCCGCCCTTCACGTTGAAGCTGAAGCGCCCCGGGAGATAGCCGCGGGTCTTCGCCTCCTGGGTCTCCGCGAACAGGTTGCGGATCTTGTCGAACACGCCCGTGTACGTCGCCGGATTCGAGCGGGGCGTGCGGCCGATCGGCGCCTGATCGACGTGCACCACCTTGTCGAGGTGCTCCAGCCCGGTGACGCGCGTGTGCTTGCCCGGCACGAGTCGCGCACCGTTGAGCTGATTGGCGAGTACGCGGTACAGGATGTCGTTGACGAGCGTCGACTTGCCCGAGCCGGAGACGCCGGTCACGGCGGTCATCACTCCGAGCGGGAACGTCGCGTCGACGTTGCGCAGGTTGTTCGAGCGCGCGCCCACGACCTTCAGCTCGCGCTTGCGGTCGCGCTTGCGCCGGCGCTTCGGGGTCTCGATGCTGCGACGACCGGCGAGGTAGTCGCCGGTCAGCGATTCGCGGTTGCGCAGCAGTTCGTCGTAGTGACCGGAGTGCACGACCGTGCCGCCCTCGACGCCCGCGCCGGGGCCGATGTCGACGATCCAGTCGGCGGCCTCGATCGTCTCCTCGTCGTGCTCGACGACGATGAGGGTGTTGCCGAGGTCGCGCAGCTTGATGAGCGTCTCGATGAGCCGGCGGTTGTCGCGCTGATGGAGCCCGATGCTCGGCTCGTCGAGCACGTAGAGCACTCCGGTGAGCCCGGAGCCGATCTGCGTCGCGAGGCGGATGCGCTGCGCCTCTCCGCCTGACAGCGTTCCGGCTGCGCGCGCGAGTGTGAGGTACCCGAGGCCCACCTCGATGAGGAAGTCGAACCGCAGCCGGATCTCGCGCAGCACCTGCGCGGCGATCTTCGCCTCGCGCTCCGTGAGCTCGACGTCGTCGAAGAACCCCTTCGCATCGAGCAGGCTGTACTCGCCGACCGCGGCGATCGAGCGGCCGTTCACGGTCACCGCGAGCACTTCGGGCTTGAGTCGCTGGCCGTTGCAGGCGCTGCAGGGCACCTCGCGGAGGAACTCCGACCAGCGATCCCGCTTCGCGTCCGACTCCGCCTCCGCGTACTGGCGCTCGATGAACGGGATCACGCCCTCGAAGCCCGACGAGTACTTCACCTCGCGGCCGAAGCGGTTGCGCCAGCGCACGTTGACCTTGAAGTCGTTGCCGTAGAGCACGGCCTGCTGCACCGATTCCGGCAGGTCCGACCACGACGACTTCAGCGAGAACCCGAGATCGTCGGAGAGGCCCACCAGCAGCTTCTCGTAGTACTGGTAGAGGCTCTTGCCCTGGCTCGTCCACGGGACGATGACGCCCTCGGCGATCGAGAGCTCGGGGTCTCCGAGCACGAGATCCTCGTCCACCGACATGCTCGTGCCGAGGCCCGAGCACACGGGGCACGCGCCGAACGGGGCGTTGAAGGAGAAGGTGCGCGGCTCGATCTCGGTGAGCTGGACGGGGTGCTGGTTCGGGCAGGAGAGCTGCTCCGAGAACTGCTGCACGCGGTCCTCCGCCTTCGCGTCGCGATCGACGAAGTCGACGGCGACGATGCCGCCGGCGAGGCGCAGCGCCGTCTCGAGCGAGTCGGTGAGCCTGCCGAGGATCTCGGGGCCCGCGACGAGCCGGTCGATCACGACCGAGATGTCGTGCTTCACCTGCTTCTTGAGCTTCGGCGGTTCGGAGAGCTGGATCATGTCGCCGTCCACGATCGCGCGCGAGTAGCCGCTCGCGGCGAGATCCTGGAAGAGATCGACGAACTCCCCCTTCTTCTTGCTGACGACGGGGGCGAGCACCTGGTAGCGCGTGCGCTCCTCGAGGCCCATCAGCCGATCGGCGATCTGCTGCACGGTCTGCGCCTCGATACGCTCGCCGCAGACGGCGCAGTGCGGCACCCCGACGCGCGCCCAGAGGAGGCGCATGTAGTCGTAGATCTCGGTGATCGTGCCGACCGTCGACCGCGGGTTGCGGTTCGTCGACTTCTGGTCGATGGAGACCGCCGGGCTGAGCCCTTCGATGAAGTCGACGTCGGGCCGGTCGACCTGCCCGAGGAACTGTCGCGCGTAGGCGCTGAGCGACTCGACGTATCGGCGCTGCCCCTCGGCGAAGATCGTGTCGAACGCGAGGCTCGACTTCCCGCTTCCGGAGAGCCCGGTGAAGACGACCATCGAGTCGCGCGGAATCGCGAGGTCGACGTTCTGCAGGTTGTGCACGCGGGCGCCCTGGACGCTGATCTGGGCGTGCGCTGCGGAGGATCGAATGGGGGTGGAGTGCTTCGAAGTCACCGGCTCATTCTACGCGGTGCGCACCGGGAATTCGAACATACCTACGACGCTTTCGCCATGAGCGCATCCCGGTGCCGAGTATTTTCGGGTACTATTGACGAAAGGATACGAAAGGTTCAGCCATGTCGATCGCGCACCTCGCCCCCGCCGCAGCGGACCGCCCCCGTCAGCCGGCCGGCGCCGCCCGGGCCCGCCTGCTCGATCTCGTCACGCATCTCGACGCCGAGCGGGTCGACTCGGCGGAGGCCCTGCTCTCGACCCTCCTCGCGCACCAGCACGCGGACACGCGCACGCTGACGGAGACCGAGGTCTCGGCACTGGCGCGCCTCGGGGTGTCGGAGGAGGGGCTGCGGAAGCCCGATGCGCTGCGGGCCACCGCGCAGGGGCTGCTCGCCGATCGCGCGCTCGCCGAACGCAGCGCAACGGTCGCCGAAGCGGCGGAGCTGCTCGGTGTGACCCCCGCTCGCGTGCGCCAGCGCTGCGCGGCGGGCACGCTCCTCGCGCAGCGCCGGAGCGATGGTTGGCACCTCCCGCGCTTCCAGTTCCCGGAGGACCGGGAGGTTCCGGGATGGGCGACCGTCGCGGCCGCGATTCCTCATGGCACCCCGCTGCTGTTCGCGGAACGCGTGCTGACGTCGCCGTCGCCCGCTCTGGCGAGCGACGGCGAGGAGCTCGCTCCGTTCGAGTGGCTGGCGCAGGGCGGCGATCCGGCGGCGGCGGCGGCGGCCGTCGACGACGCACTCCACCGGCTCCCGTGAGCGAGTTCCTGCCGCCGCCCGATGCGGCCGCGTTCCCCGATCTCGAGCGCGACGCCGGCTGGGTGCGCGAGGTGCCGCCTGGAACCGCGCTGGCGCGCATCTTCCGCGCCGGGGGCCCGCACCCGGCGGCGTGGCACTCCTTCCGCACCTACGGACCCCTCGATGCGCGGTTCGACCCGCACCCCGAGCCGCCCGGCGATGCGCCGGGCGACGGCGTGCTCTACGCGGTGCTCGAGCAGGCCGACGTCGTGCAGGACACGGCCTCGGCGTTCGCCGCCTGCATGCTCGAAGTGTTCCAGGCGACGCGCATCGTTCGCCGCACGAGCGGCGCCCCGACGCTCGCCGTGTTCGAGAGCACCCGCGCCCTGCGGCTGCTCGACCTCAGCGACAGCGATTGGGTGGCGGTCGCCGGGGGCAATGGAGCGATCTCCTCGGGCGATCGCATGGCGTCGCGCGCCTGGGCCCGCGCGATCCGCACGAGGTACCCGAGCCTCGACGGCGTGATCTCCGCATCCTCGGTCGTGCCCTCGGCGCGGGTGGTCGCGCTGTGGAGCCCCGCGATGGACGTGCTGCCGCAGCACCCGCTGGCGCAGCTCCGCCTCGATCGCGACGAGCTCACCGGCGCGATCAACCGCATCGCGGAGCGCTACGGCTACGTAGTGCTTCCCTAGCGCAATGGTCCCCGCCGGGTTCCGTGCGGGTGCGGTTCGCGGCGGCGCGTTCCGGTCCGATTCGTGCAAGACAGCCGGGCCGTGGGCGACGTAGCCTGTCCCCATGAACCTGAATCCGCACCTGACGTTCGACTTCATCGGCATCGTGACCGCCGATCTCGGTCGCTCCCTCGCCTTCTACCGATCCCTCGGCATCGCCATCCCGGACGGGCTGGATGACGCTCCCCACGTCGAGGTCGTGCTGCCGCGCGGCCTGAAGCTCGCGTGGGATCCGGTCTCCACCATCGAGAGCTTCTCCCCCGGGTTCTCGCTCCCCTCGGGCGAGGGCCGCATCGGATTCGCGTGCAGCGCGGCGTCGCCCACCGATATCGATGCGGCATACTCCGCCCTCGTCGAGCGCGATCCGGCCGCGGCGCATACGGCGCCCTGGGACGCCCCCTGGGGCCAGCGGTACGCAACGGTGCGGGATCCCGATGGCAACACCGTCGACATCTACGCCCCGCTCTCGGCGTCGCCCGACTCGGAGCGCCCGCCGGTCTGACGGGAGCGCAGGTACGCGGCTGGCGACTCGCCGTTGAGACGCGCGAACTCCCGCGTGAAGTGCGACTGGTCGCTGTAGCCCGCCTGTTCGGCGACGAGCGCGAGCGCCGCGCCGGAGTGCATTGCGGCCCGAGCGCGCAGACCGCGACGGAGGCGCCGCAGCGCTGCATAGCCGTAGCCGAATTCGGCGAGCATCTTGCGGTGCAGGTGCCGCTCCGACCAGCCGAGCCGGAACGCGATGGCGCCGAGCGACTCCGCACGATCGGCTGCCCGCAGCACCATTCGCGCCCAGCCCTCCGATGAGCACGCGATCGGCCCGGCCGCACCGGTCGCCCGCGCGATGGCGTGCACGCGATCGTCGTCGGCGACCCGCGCGCTCGTGCCGGCCGGCGTGCTCCGCCCGCCCGCGATCCGACCGGTCGCGTGCGCGCTCGACCGGGAGGCGATCGCGCGGAGCGCGGCGGCGACGCGTCTTGCGACGGCGGCGTCGACTGCATCCGCTGCGGGGACGAGGACGTCGCGCAGGTCTGCGACGGGTCGCCGGAGAGCAGCCGCGGCGGTTCCCGGCGCGAACCGGAGGCCGACGGTCGGCCCGTGAAGATCGAGTTGCGTGCGCATCCACGTCGTCGACGGTCCGGCGACGTGCAGTTCGTCTCCGCGCAGCACGAAGTCGGCGCAGCCGTCCGCGGGGACGATGGTGGACCGCAGGTCCAGCGGCGCCCCCGGCGCGAGCGCCGCCGGCGCCGCGGGCTGCTCGACGCGCCAGAGCACGCCGAGCCCCGCGACCACGCGCTCCGTGTACATGAGGCCTACAGGTGGCCCGCTTGGTCCATGCTGCGCAGCTCGCGTTTGATCTCCGACAGCTCGTCGCGCAGTCGCGCCGCGAGCTCGAACTTCAGCTCTTCCGCTGCGGCGAGCATCTGGTCGGTGAGGTCGCTGATGAGCTCCTCGAGCTTCGCCGCGCCCTCTCCGGCGATCGCGCCTGCGCGCGCGGCGGCTTTGCCCTTGGCTCGCTGCGGCGAGGGGCTCTTGCGCTGCGCGTGGGCTCCGGAGCGCGACAGGATGTCCTCGGAATCAGCCGCTTCCCGATTCAGCATCGCGGTGATGTCGCCGATCTTCTTGCGGAGCGGTTGCGGGTCGATGCCGCGCTCCTGGTTGTAGGCGACCTGGATCTCGCGACGTCGGGTCGTCTCGTCGATGGCCTCGCGCATCGACCGGGTGACCGTATCGGCGTACATGTGCACCTGGCCGGAGACGTTTCGCGCGGCGCGGCCGATGGTCTGGATGAGCGACGTGCTCGATCGGAGGAAGCCCTCCTTGTCGGCGTCGAGGATCGACACCAGCGAGACCTCGGGCAGATCCAGGCCCTCGCGCAGCAGGTTGATGCCGATGAGCACGTCGTAGACGCCGGCGCGCAGCTCGGTGAGCAGTTCGACGCGTCGCAGCGTGTCGACGTCGGAGTGGAGGTAGCGCACGCGCACGCCCGCCTCCTCCATGAACGTGGTGAGCTGCTCGGCCATCTTCTTGGTGAGCGTCGTGACGAGCACGCGCTCGTCCCGCTCGGCGCGCACCCGCACCTCCTCGAGCAGGTCGTCGATCTGACCCTCGCTCGGCTTGATGACGATCTCGGGGTCGACGAGCCCGGTGGGGCGGATGATCTGCTCGACCACGCCGTCCGCCAGCTCGAGCTCGTACTTGCCGGGGGTCGCCGAGAGGTAGACCGTCTGGCCGACGCGCTCCTTGAACTCGCTGAACTTCAGCGGGCGGTTGTCGAGCGCGCTCGGCAGGCGGAAGCCGTGGTCGACGAGCGTGCGCTTGCGCGAGGCGTCGCCCTCGAACATGGCGCCGATCTGCGGCACCGTGACGTGCGACTCGTCGATGACCACGAGGAAGTCGTCGGGGAAGTAGTCGAGCAGGCAGTGCGGCGCCTCGCCCGGCCGTCGGCCGTCCATGTGCATCGAGTAGTTCTCGATGCCGGAGCAGAACCCGATCTGCTCCATCATCTCGAGGTCGAAGGTGGTGCGCATGCGGAGCCGCTGCTCCTCGACCAGCTTGTTCTGCTGCTTCAGCTCGCGGGTGCGGCTCTCGAGCTCGTTCGTGATCTGCCCCATCGCGCGGTGCATCACGTCGCGGCTCGCCACGTAGTGGGAGCCGGGGAACACCGAGACCGTGTCGACCTGCTTGATCACCTCGCCGGTGAGCGGGTGGAGGTAGTAGAGCGCCTCGATCTCGTCGCCGAAGAACTCGATGCGCACCGCGAGCTCCTCGTACATGGGGATGATCTCGACCGTGTCGCCGCGCACGCGGAAGTTGCCGCGCACGAACTCGATGTCGTTGCGCTGATACTGCATGTCGACGAACCGTCGCAGCAGCACGTCGCGATCGAGCCGATCGCCGACGGCGAGCGGAACCATCGCCTCGTAGTACTCCTCGGGCTTTCCCAGACCGTAGATGCAGGAGACGGTCGAGACGACGATGGTGTCGCGTCGGCTCAGCAGCGCATTGGTCGTCGAGTGGCGGAGCCGCTCGACCTCCGCGTTCACCGACGAGTCCTTCTCGATGAAGGTGTCGGTCTGCGGCACGTAGGCCTCGGGCTGGTAGTAGTCGTAATAGCTCACGAAGTACTCGACCGCGTTGTTCGGGAACAGCTCGCGCAGCTCGCTCGCGAGCTGCGCGGCGAGCGTCTTGTTGTGGGCGAGCACGAGCGTGGGGCGCTGCACGGCCTCGATGAGCCACGCGGTGGTCGCCGACTTGCCGGTTCCCGTGGCGCCGAGCAGCACCACGTCGGTCTCACCGGCGTTGATCCGGCGGGTGAGCTCTTCGATCGCGACCGGCTGATCGCCGCTCGGCTCGAACTCGCTCACCACTTCGAATGGGCGGACGCTGCGGGTGGGTTCCATGCCTTCGAGAGTACTCGGCACCACCGACATTCACGGGAGCGTTCCGCGGCGGGCGTACGCGCCGGCCGTCAGAGGGACGGCGCGAAGCGATCCGGCAGCTCCAAGTCGCCCACACCCGACCAGCGCACCTCCTCGAGCCCCTGCCATGCAGCGGCGCGCGCGAGCAGCTCCCGCGCCGCCTCCGCCGTGCGACGCGGCGCACCAGGCTCGCGCCACGCCGCCTGCACGAGCAGCGCGCGCCCGGCGCGATCGGCCTTCAGATCGATGCGGCCCGCCATGGCGCCGCCGACCATGAGCGGCAGGCAGTAGTAGCCGAATCGCCGCTGCTCCTTCGGCGTGTAGATCTCGATGCGGTAGTGGAAGCCGAACATGCGCTCCGCCCGCGGGCGGAACCAGACCACCGGGTCGAACGGGGTCAGCAGGGCATCGGGGGCGAGGCGGGACGGCACCCGAGCATCACGATGCATCAAGGCGCGCTCCGGCTTGCCCGCACGGGTGCGCCATCCCGCCACCTCGACGGGCACGAGCTCCCCCGCCTCCTCGAGCGCCGCCACCGCGGTGCGAGCCGCGCCCGCCCGCAGGCGGTGATAGTCGGCGAGGTCGGCGAGCGTCGCGACGCCGAGCGACCGAGCGGCGCGGGCGACGAGCGCGCGCTGAGCCTCGGCGGTGGGCACGGCGCCGCGCGCCGCGGGCGGCAGAATCTGCTCCTCGAGCGCGTACCGGCGCTGAAACCCCTCCCGCCCGGCCGACACCACCTCGCCCCAGGCGAAGAGGGTCTCCACGGCTCGCTTCGTCTCGCTCCAATCCCACCAGGGGCCGCGGTTCGCCCGCGGCCCCTGCTCCACATCGCGCACGAGCGACGGCCCCTCGGCGGCGAGCTGCGCGCGCACCCGGTCCAGGCTCGGCTCGAGCTGCGCGGCTCGGCCGTTCGACTCGTCGCGAGCCCTCCGCTCGGCCATGCGCCAGCCGAACAGCGGGCGATCCCGCACCGGGATGAACGCGGCCTCGTGCGCCCAGTACTCCGTGAACTCGCCGCTGCCCCAGAGATGCTGATCGAGGGCCGCCGCGTCGTAGACGCCGTGCCGCGAGAACACGGGGAGGTGATGGCTGCGCGCGAAGACGTTCACCGAGTCGATCTGCAGCACGTGCACTGCCGAGAGTGCGGCGTCGAACGGTCGGCGGGCGCGGATTCGCGCCGAGTTCGCGAAGCCCTGCGCCGCCAGGGCGATGCGGCGCGCCTCGGCGGCCGTGAGTGAGAGCACCATTCCGGTACGCTATCGCAATCCCGGCCGACGCGGCGTGCCGCGATCGATCAGGCGAACCAGAGCGCGAGCTCGCGCGCGGCCGACTCGGGCGAGTCGGAGCCGTGCACGAGATTCTGCTGCACCCGCTCGCCCCAGTCGCGGCCGAGGTCGCCGCGGATCGTTCCGGGTGCCGCCGTGGTCGGATCGGTCGTGCCCGCGAGCGAACGGAAGCCCTCGATGACGCGCTCCCCCTGAGCGCGGATCGCCACGGACGGGCCCGAGGACATGAAATCGAGGAGCGGCTCGTAGAACGGCTTGCCCTCGTGCTCGGCGTAGTGCGCCGCGAGGAGCTCGCGGTCGGGGGCGACGAAGCGGAGATCCGTCAGCCGGTACCCCTTGGCCTCGATGCGGCGGATGATCTCGCCGGTCAGGCCGCGGGCGACGCCGTCGGGCTTCACCAGGATCAACGTTTCTTCAGCCGACATGCGGACTCCTTCTCACTCGGGACGATAATCGGGACGGACACTCGGACGACCGCGCGGGGCCGGTCCGATCAGAGAGTGTATCGAATCAGCCTGCGTCGCCCTGCGCGGCCAGCCACGCGGCACGGTCGCGGTCGATCCGCGCCCCCCGGATCATGCAGTAGACCCACAGCGCCGAGAACAGCACGCTCACGATGAGTGACATGGGCAGGATGAAGGCGGTGAGCAGCATGAGCACGTGGACGACCCAGCCGACGATGATGCCGAAGCGGCCGCGCCGCATGCCGCCGAGGGCGACGAGGATCACGAGTGCGAGCCCGCCTCCGGCGAAGAGTCCCAGCTCACGGGGCTCGAGCACCGCCATCCCGAAGATCGTCAGGCCGAAGAGAGCGACGATGAAGAGCTCGAAGCCCAGCACGATGGACGCGAGGGCCTTCTGCGTGGAGGTCGGTCCGCGTCGCGCGCCCGCGATGCGCATCGCCGAATTGTGGGCGGCGTTCTCAGACGGCGAGAGCACGAGCTCCGGTTCCTCCGGGCCCCCGCGGGGGCTCGGCCGCCGCTCGGCGCCGCGGCCGTCCGCCGCGCCGGTCACGCCGCGCTCCAGCCCTCGGAGCGGGCGAACGCGATCGCCTCGCCCGCCAGCAGCACCGAGCCGACCACCAGCACCGCGCGCCCCTCGGCCCGCATCGCCCAGCCGCGGGCCTCTGCGAGCGCCTCCGGAAGCGAATCGGCGAGTTCGATCGGCGTACCGGGAATCTCCTCCTCTGCGATGCGCTTCAGCTCCTCCGCGGTGGTGCTGCGGGGCGAATCGACCGGAGTGACGGTCACGCGGTGCGCGATCGGCGCGAGCGCGGCGAGCAGGCCCGAGGAGTCCTTCTCCTCGAGCACGCCGACCACGAGCGCGAGCTCGGAGAAGTCGAACGACTCCGTCACGGCCGCGACGAGCGCCGCCGCGCCGTGCGGGTTGTGCGCGGCGTCCACGTAGATCACGGGATCGGTGCCGATCAGCTGCAGCCTCCCCGGCGAGGTGAGCGCGCCGAAGCCCTCGTCGAGCACCTCCTCGGGCAGCGGGCGACCCGCACCGAAGAACGCCTCGACTGCGGCGATCGCGAGAGTCGCGTTCTCGGCCTGGTGATGCCCGAACAGCGGCAGGAAGATGGGGTCGTAGGCGTGGCCGCCGATCCCGACGACGTCGATCTGGCGCCCGCCGACGGCGACGCGGTCGTCCACCAGCGAGAAGTCGCGGCCCTGCACGGCGAGGGCGGCGTCGTGGCGGGTCGCGGCCTCGGCGATCTCGGCGAGCGCGTCGGGATCCTGGTGGGCCGACACCACGACGGACCCGGGCTTGATGATGCCCGCCTTGGTGCGGGCGATGGTCGCGACGTCGGGGCCGAGCACCGCGGTGTGATCGAGGTCGATCGGCGTGAGCACCGCGACGCGGGCATCGACGATGTTCGTCGCATCCCATTCGCCGCCCATGCCGACCTCGATCACGGCGACATCGACCGGAGCATCGGCGAAGGCGACGAGTGCGAGCACGGCGAGCGCTTCGAAGAAGGTGATCGGACCGTGGCCGGCGGCGACGAGCTCGGCGTCGACGACCTCGAGCGGCAGTTGCAGCTCCTCCCATGCGGAGGCGAGCACGGCTCCGTCGATCGGCGCTCCGTCGAGCTGGAACCGCTCGGTGAAGTCGACGAGGTGCGGGCTGGTAAAGAGCCCGGTGCGGAGCCCGTGGGCGCTCATGAGCGACGCGATCGCGCGACTGGTCGAGGTCTTCCCGTTCGTTCCGGCCACCTGGATGACGGGGAACGAGAGCTGCGGCGAGCCGGCGAGCTCGGCGAGGCGCCGCACCGGGTCGATGCGCGGCCGAGGATGCGCCTCGCCGACGCGCTCGAGGAGGGCGGCGTACACCGCTTCGGCGCCGCTCATGCCGCGCCTCCCGCTCGGAGGGATGCCGCTTCGGTCGCATCGATGGTGATGACGATCGCGGCCTTCTCGGATCCGATGCCGCGGGCGGCGGAGACGAAGACGCCGTTGCCGGGAGACGGGATGTCATCGACGATCGCGTCGATCCCGACCGCCTCCTGCACGGCGAAGCCCTCGGCCAGCGTCTCGCTCGCGATGAGCGCTGCGTGCGCCTCCAGCGCTGCGGCGTGCGCCGGCTCGGCGTTCAGCGCCAGCACGATGCGGTCGCTCACCTCGAGCCCGGCGTTCTTGCGCGCCTCCTGCACGGCGCGGATCGCGTCTCGCGCGATGCCCTCCGCCTCCAGTTCGGGCGTGAGCGCCGTGTCGAGCATCGCGAAGCCGCCGCCGGGCAGCAGCGTCAGCGCCGGGCCGGCGTCCGCGTCGTCGCCGGCCCGCAGGGTGAGGTCGTACTCGTGCGGTTCGAGCGCGATGCCGCCGGCGACGACAGCGCCGTTCTGCTCGCTCCAGTCGCCCGATTTCGCCGCCCTGATCGCCTGCTGCACCTGCTTGCCGAGACGCGGCCCGGCCGCCCGCGCGTTGACGGAGAGCGTCTGCACGATCCCGTGCTCCTGGGCGCTGGTCTCCGTCTGCTGCACGAGCTCGACCGCCTTGACGTTCAGCTCCTCCCGCAGAATGTCGGCGAAGGGCGCGAGCTCGGCGGGGTGCTCCGCGACGACGGTGAGCGACGCGAGCGGCAGGCGCACGCGCAGGCCGCGGCTCTTGCGGAGCGCGAGCGTCTGCGACGTGATCTGCCGCACCTCGTCCATGGCGCGCACGAGCGGTGCGTCGTCGGGGAACTCCGCCGCGTCCGGCCAGTCCGTGAGATGCACCGACCGGCCGCCGGTGAGGCCGCGCCAGAGCTCCTCGGTGACGAGCGGGGCCAACGGTGCGGAGACGCGGGCGACGGTCTCGAGCACGGTGTAGAGGGTGTCGAAGGCCTGCCGGTTCTCGGGGGCGCCGTGCTCGCCGCCGAGCCCCGCCCAGAAGCGGTCGCGGGAGCGTCGCACGTACCAGTTCGTGAGCACCTCGGCGTATGCGCGCAGCGCCTCGGCCGCAGAGGTCGTGTCCAGCGCCTCGAGGTGCGATTCGACGTCGCGGATGAGCCGCCCGGTCTTCGCGAGGATGTACCGGTCGAGCGGGTCGGTCGAGTCGGTGCGCCGCTCCGCGGCGATGCCGTCGGCGTTGGCGTAGAGCGAGAAGAAGTACCACGTGCTCCAGAGCGGCAGGATGAACTGGCGCACGCCCTCGCGGATGCCCTCCTCCGTGACGACGAGGTTGCCGCCGCGCACCACCGGCGACGCCATGAGGAACCAGCGCATCGCGTCGGAGCCGTCGCGATCGAACACCTCGTTCACGTCGGGGTAGTTGCGCAGCGACTTCGACATCTTGTTGCCGTCGGAGCCCAGCACGATGCCGTGGCTGACCACGTTGGTGAAGGCGGGCCGGTCGAACAGCGCCGTGGCGAGCACGTGCTGCACGTAGAACCACCCGCGGGTCTGCCCGATGTACTCGACGATGAAGTCGGCCGGCTGATGCGTCTCGAACCACTCCTGGTTCTCGAACGGGTAGTGCGCCTGGGCGAACGGCATGGACCCCGAATCGAACCAGACGTCGAGCACGTCCTCGATGCGGCGCATCGTCGACCGACCGGTCGGGTCGTCGGGATTGGGCCGGGTCAGCTGGTCGATGTAGGGACGGTGCAGGTCGACCTCGCCGGCCTCGTTGCGGGGCAGTTCGCCGAAGTCGGCCGCCAGCTCCGCGACGGAGCCGTAGACGTCGACGCGCGGGTGCTCGGGGTCGTCGCTCTTCCAGACCGGAATCGGGCTGCCCCAGTACCGGTTGCGGCTGATCGACCAGTCGCGGGCGCCCTCGAGCCAGTTGCCGAACTGCCCGTGCTTGACGTTCTCGGGCACCCAGGTGATCTGCTCGTTGGTCTCGAGCATGCGCTCCTTGATGTCGGTGACCCGCACGAACCAGCTCGAGACGGCCTTGTAGATGAGCGGGTTGCGGCACCGCCAGCAGTGGGGGTAGGAGTGCTCGTAGCTCTGCTCGCGCAGCAGGCGACCCCGCTCCCGCACGAGGCGGATCAGCGGCCGATTCGCGTCCATCCACAGCTCGCCCGCGACGTCGGAGACGGCTGCGATGAAGCGGCCGCCCTCGTCGACGCTCACGATGGTCGGCATGCCCGCGGCGGTGGCGATGCGGTAGTCGTCCTCGCCGTAGGCGGGCGACTGGTGCACGATGCCCGTGCCGTCCGTGGTCGACACGTAGTCGTCGACGAGGATCTGCCAGCAGTGCTCGGTGCCCCAGACCTCGGTGTCCGTGAAGTAGTCGAAGAGGGGGGCGTAGCGCACGCCGTCGAGATCGGCGCCGCGCACGTGCTGAGCGACGGCCGCGACGGCTTCCTCGGGGGTGGCGTAGCCGAGATCCTTCGCGTGCGCGCCGACGAGCTCGCTCGCGAGCAGGTATCGCGCCGCACCCGCGGCGGACCCGTCGCCCGCGCCCGCGGGGCCGGCGGGGAGGACGGCGTAGTCGATGTCGGGCCCGACGGCGAGGGCGGCGTTCGTGGGCAGCGTCCACGGCGTGGTGGTCCAGGCCAGGGCGCGCGCGCCGTCGAGGCCGAGCGCGTCGGCGCGGTCGCCGGTCAGCGGGAACGCGACCGTGACCGAGGGGTCCTGGCGCATCTGGTACACGTCGTCGTCCATGCGCAGCTCGTGGTTCGACAGCGGCGTCTCGTCGCGCCAGCAGTACGGGAGGATGCGGGATCCCTCGTAGGCGAGGCCCCGGTCGTGGAGCTGCTTGAACGCCCAGATCACGCTCTCCATGTAGCCGAGGTCGAGCGTCTTGTAGCCGTGCTCGAAGTCGACCCAGCGGGCCTGGCGGGTCACGTACTCCTCCCACTCGCGGGTGTACTGCAGCACCGAGGCGCGCGCCTTGCCGTTGAACGCGGCGACGCCCATCTCCTCGATCTGCGACTTCTCGGTGATGCCGAGCTGCTTCATGGCCTCGAGTTCGGCCGGGAGCCCGTGCGTGTCCCACCCGAAGCGGCGCTCCACCTTCTTGCCGCGCATCGTCTGGAAGCGCGGGAAGACGTCTTTCGCGTACCCGGTCAGCAGGTGCCCGTAGTGGGGCAGGCCGTTGGCGAACGGGGGGCCGTCGTTGAACACCCACTCGGGCGCATCGGCCCGCTGCCGGATCGACTCGCGGAAGGTGTCGTCGGACGCCCAGAAGTCGAGTACACCCCGCTCGATCTCGGGGAGCCGGGGCGATGCGGCGACGCCGAAGGCGGCGCCCGCCTGCGATGCGGCGTGGGTGGACGGGGTTCCCGTGGGCTGCTGAGGGTACGGCATGGGTTCCTTCTCGGTTCCGGCGTGCGAGTATGTGCCTGCGCCGGGACGAGATCCGGATCGCGTCCGTCTCCCGCGGTACCACCCCGCTTGCCGCTCGCGCCCTCGGTGGAGGGGCCGGCGACCTCTTCGTTGGGCTGTGACGGGCCCGACCCGTTCGGTTCTACTGAGCGGTTGGTCCCCCATCGTGGGGCACGGCGCCGCCGTTCTTCCGAAGACTCCCCGATGATGGTCGGTTCGCAGTCGATGCAACCAGTGTAGCGCAGCGCTGATCCACCCGCCTGCGTGCGCGAAGTTGCGAACGGGCGGATCGCGGACCTCGGTTCGTAACGAACGAGTAACGATGCAGCGACGTGAGAATCCCAGATCAGCGGGGCATACGCGGCGGCGATCGGCACTCCGGCCGCCGGGCGCGCCTTGCACATCCGTGCACGACGTTGTTAGCGTCGAAGAAGCGTTGAGGGCGGCCGCGTGCCGTGCTTTCCGATCCGCTCCGGAAGATCGTGCGCCGAGATCCGGCGCCCTGGAGTTCGAATGAAGCACGCGCGGCCCTATCCTCCGCACGAGCAGCTGGCCCATGGCGAGGACGCCGGTCGACGTCGGCGCTGCGATCGCATCGATCCCGCCCGTCCTCCGAGCGCCTCCGATTTCATCGTGCCGAGAACGAGGAGTTTACAGTGACCAGTACCACGGAACAGTCCGCAGCGGCGGGCGAAGCGCGAGCGGGAGCAGCGCCCGCAGCGGGGGCGCCCGATTCGTCGGCTCCCGCGATCGCCGTGTCGCACGCCTACAAGGTGTTCGGCCGACGGCCCCGGGAGGTCGTCAAGCGCCTGCGCAAGGGCGCTACGCGCGAGGAGGTGCGCGGGCAGGGCACCGCGGCCGTGATCGACGCGAGCTTCAGCGTGCGCCCCGGCGAGATCTTCGTCGTGATGGGGCTCTCCGGATCGGGCAAGTCCACCCTGATCCGCATGCTCAACGGCCTGAACGACACGACCGATGGGTCGATCTCGGTGTTCGGCACCGAGGTCGTGGGCCTGAGCGGGCCGGAGCTGCGCGCCCTGCGTCGGGACCGGATGTCGATGGTCTTCCAGCACTTCGCGCTCCTCCCCCACCGCACCGTGCTCGACAACGTCGCGTACGGGCTCGAGCTGCAGGGCGTCGCGCTCGCCGAGCGGCGCGAACGCGCGCAGCACTGGCTGCAGCGCGTCGGGCTGGCGGGGTGGGAGCAGCACCTCCCCGGCGAGCTCTCCGGCGGCATGCAGCAGCGTGTCGGCATCGCGCGCGCCTTCGCCGCGGACACCGACATCCTGCTCATGGACGAGGCGTTCTCGGCGCTCGACCCCCTGATCCGGCGCGAGATGCAGGAGCAGCTGATCGAGCTGCAGCAGGAGCTCAACAAGACGATCGTCTTCATCACCCACGATCTCAACGAGGCCATGTTCCTCGGCGATCGCATCGCGGTCATGCGCGACGGCCGGATCGTGCAGGTCGGCACTCCGAACGACATCCTCACCGACCCCGCCAACGACTACGTCGCGCAGTTCGTGCAGGACGTCGACCGGGCCCGCGTGCTCACCGCCGGCGACGTGATGGAGCCGCCTCGCGCGGTCGTCCCCGCGAGCGCCGGCCCCCGCACCGCGCTGCGAACGATGCGCGACCTGCAGACCTCGGCCTGCTTCGTCACCTCCGCGTCGCGCAAGCTGCTCGGCGTCGTCCGCGACAAGGACGTGCTGCGGCAGGTGCGCGACGGCGGCACCGACATTACCGCCCTCCTGCGCCCCACCCCGTCGATCGTGAAGCGCGATCAGTACATCTCCGAGCTCTTCGAGCTGGCCGTCGAGAGTCCGCTCCCCGTGGCCGTCACCGACGACCAGGATCGTCTGATCGGCGTCGTGCCGCGAGTCACGCTGCTCGCCGCCCTCACCGATCTCCCCACGATGACGACGGAGATCCCCATCATCGAACCGACGCCGACGGTCTCCGCGGCGACGATCTCGGAAACGCTGGGCGACGCCCCCGGAGGCGACGCCGAACCCGGGCTCTCGCCCGAGAATGAGGAGGTGCGCTGATGGATGACTTCCGCATTCCGCTCGGCGACTGGGTCGCCGAAGGGCTCAACTGGTTCAAGGCCACGTTCGACGGGTTCCTCGACGCGGTCACCATGGTCATCAAGTTCCTCGTCGAGGGGCTCGCGGACGGGCTGACCTCGGTGCCGTTCGCGGTGCTCATCGTCGCGTTCGCGCTCATCGGGTGGCTGCTGCGCTCCTGGCAGCTCGCCGTGGGCACCGCCATCACCATGCTGCTCATCGTCGGCATGGGCCAGTGGGAGAACGCGATGCTGACGCTCGCGCTCGTGCTCATCGCCGCACTCATCGCCGTCGTCGTCGCGGTGCCGCTCGGCATCGCCGCGGCCCGGAGCGACACGTTCAGCGCCATCCTGAAGCCCGTGCTCGACTTCATGCAGACGATGCCCGCGTTCGTCTACCTGATCCCCGCGGTCATCTTCTTCAGCATCGGCTTCGTGCCCGGCGTCTTCGCCACCGTGCTCTTCTCGGTGGCGCCCGGTGTGCGCTTCACCGAGCTCGGCATCCGAGGCGTCGATGCGGAGACCGTCGAGGCCGGGTACGCATTCGGCGCCGCCCCCGGCAAGATCCTCCGCGGCATCCAGCTGCCCCTCGCGATGCCGACGATCATGGCGGGCATCAACCAGGTGATCATGCTCGCGCTCTCCATGGCGGTCGTCGCCGGCATGGCCGGCGCGAACGGGCTCGGCAAGGAGGTGGTCGCCGCCATCTCGACGCTGAATATCGCGCAGGGCGTCGAGGCCGGTCTGAGCGTCGTGATCCTCGCCGTCTTCCTCGATCGCGTCACCGCCGCGCTCGGAAACCCCGGCGACTACAAGCACTCGCTGCTCGGCGCGCTGCGGCGACGCCGCGACGCGCGACGCACGGGCGTCCTCGCGAAGGCCGCGTGAGGCCCCGCCCGACCCCGCACCAGACGTACACCCACACCGTGCGCTCAGCGCACGCAACGAAAGGACGACGCATGCAGAAGCGCACCCTCACCGGAATGGCGGCTCTCGGAGCCGCTGCCGCCCTCGCTCTGACGGGCTGCTCGGGCTCCGGCGCCGAAGGCGGCTCCGACTCGGGCGGAGAGAACGGCACCATCACCCTCGGCTACCTCCCCGGCTGGACCGACGGGCTCAGCACCGCGTACCTGCTCGAGGATCAGCTCGGCAAGATGGGTTACACCGTCGAGATGGAGGAGCTCACCGACGCGGGCGTGCTCTACGCCGGTCTCGCGGGCGGCGACTTCGACATCTACCCCTCCGCATGGCCCGAGGTCACCCACGCCTCGTACATGAAGGAGTTCGGCGACCAGATCGAGGATCTGGGCGGCTACTACGACGGCGCCGTGCTCACCCTCGCCGTGCCCGAGTACGTCGACATCGACTCGATCGAGGACCTCGCGGGCCAGGCGGATCGCTTCGGCGGCGAGATCATCGGCATCGAGCCGGGCGCCGGCCTCACCGCCCAGACGCAGGACGTCGCGATGCCCGAGTACGGGCTCGACGGCGACTACGAGCTCGTGACCTCCTCGACCGCGACCATGCTCGCGACGCTGCAGGACAAGATCGACAACGAGGAGGACGTCGTCGTCACCCTGTGGCGCCCGTTCTGGGCGAACGACGCCTTCCCGCTGAAGGACCTCGAGGATCCGAAGGGCGCCATGGGCGAGCCTGAGACCCTGCACTTCCTCGGCAAGCAGGGCCTCGCGGAGGAGTACCCCGAGGTCGCCGACTACATCGCCGACATCAAGCTCGACGACGCCGCATACGGCGCGCTCGAGGGCATGGTGACGGGCGACGAGTACCAGAACGACCCCGAGGGCGCCGTCGACGCCTGGCTCGAGGAGTACGGGGACGCCTACCCCGGCCTGCTCGCGAGCTGACCGCCGCTCCCGCCGAGCCGCCCGGCATCGAGACGCCCCTTCCGCGCAGCGCGCGCGGGAGGGGCGTCTCGTCGTGATCGGAGGGAGCCGAGCCTTCCGGGCCGGGGGCTACCGAGGCGCGCCGGCCCGACGTAGTATCGGCAGCGCCGGGCACTCCGGCCCACTCCGGCCCCGCCGACCCCGAGGAGACCCCGTGAGCGCTCCAGACGCTGCACCCGAGATCGAGAGCCGACCCGCGATCCACCTCGCAGTCGTTCGCGAGACCGTTCCCTTCGACCGCCTCCCCGAGCTCTACGACCGCGCCTACCCGCAGATCTTCGCCGCGCTCGACGCCGCAGGCATCGCGCCGGCGGCGGCGCCCCTCGGAGTGATGCACGGCTCCCCCACCGCCGACGGCCTCGATCTCTCCGTGGCCGTGCCGATCCCCCATCCGCTCGCGGAGCCCCGCGGCGACGTCACCGGCGAGACCCTGCCCGCCGCGCGCACGGCCGTGCTCCTGCTGCGCGGCGACTTCAGCGGACTCGCCGCGGCGTACGAGCGGCTGTACGCCTGGATCGAGGCGCAGGGCGAGCGGGCGGCCGGCCTCGCCTGGGAGCAGTACCTCACCGAACCCCAGCCCGGGGGCGACCCGGCGTCGAACGAGACACTGATCGGCGTGCAGCTCGTCGGCGAGTGAACGCCGGTAAGCTGGAGGCCGACCATCAGGCACCAGTGCGGCGCATCTACGCCGCACGATCACGCGGTGCCGCCCACATCGAACCCCGACGGAGCACCCGCGTGCGATGTCGAGAAGCGGAGCCCCACGCATGAGCGCGATCCCCGACAAGCCCGTACTCGAAGGCCTCGAAGCCAAGTGGGGGCCGCGCTGGGAGGAGGCGGGCACGTACGCGTTCCCGCGGGAGCGCGCCACTCGGGAGAACGTCTTCAGCATCGACACCCCGCCGCCCACCGCCTCGGGATCGCTCCACGTCGGGCACGTGTTCTCGTACACGCACACCGACACCGTCGCCCGGTACCAGCGCATGCAGGGCCGCGCGGTGTTCTATCCCATGGGCTGGGACGACAACGGCCTGCCGACCGAGCGCCGCGTGCAGAACTACTACGGCGTGCGCTGCGATCCGTCGCTGCCGTACGTCGAGGGCTTCGTGCCCCCGCACGAGGGCGGCGACGGCAAGAGCGTGAAGGCGGCGGATCAGCAGCCGATCTCCCGACGCAACTTCATCGAGCTGTGCGAGCGCCTCACCGAAGAGGACGAGCAGCAGTTCGAGGCGCTCTGGCGCACCCTCGGCCTCTCGGTCGACTGGAAGCAGAGCTACCGCACCATCGGCGCCGAATCGCTGCGCGCCTCCCAGCTCGCCTTCCTCCGCAACGTCGAGCGGGGCGAGGCGTATCAGGCGCAGGCGCCGACGCTGTGGGACGTGACGTTCCGCACCGCAGTCGCCCAGGCGGAGCTCGAGGATCGCGATCAGCCGAGCGCCTACCACACGCTGGCCTTCCACAAGTCGGACGGGTCGGGCGACATCCTGATTGACACGACGCGCCCCGAGCTGCTCGCCGCGTGCGTCGCCCTGGTCGCCCACCCGGACGACGAGCGCTACCAGCCGCTCTTCGGCACGACGGTGCGCACGCCGCTCTTCGACGTCGAGGTGCCGATCCTCGCGCATCACCTGGCGCAGCAGGACAAGGGCACCGGCATCGCGATGATCTGCACCTTCGGCGACGTCACCGATGTCGTCTGGTGGCGCGAGCTCGATCTGCCCAATCGCGCGATCCTCGGATTCGACGGCCGTGTGATCTCCGACGCCCCCGACACCATCACCAGCGAGACCGGCCGCGCCGCGTACGCGGAGATCGCGGGCAAGACCGTGTTCAGCGCGAAGCAGATCGTCGTCGACGCGCTGCGGGCCTCGGGCGAGCTCGTCGGCGACATCCGCAAGATCACGCACCCGGTCAAGTTCTTCGAGAAGGGCGACAAGCCGCTCGAGATCGTGTCGACGCGCCAGTGGTACATCGTGAACGGCGCCCGCGACGAGGCGCTGCGCGAACGCCTGCTCGCGCACGGCCGCGAGCTCGAGTGGCACCCCGACTTCATGCGGGTGCGCTACGAGAACTGGGTCGAGGGCCTCTCCGGAGACTGGCTCATCTCGCGCCAGCGCTTCTTCGGCGTGCCGATCCCGGTGTGGTACCCGCTCGACGACGACGCCAATCCGGTGTTCGACGAGCCCATCCTCCCCTCCGCCGATCAGCTTCCCGTCGACCCCTCGAGCGACGTGCCCGCCGGGTACTCGGCCGACCAGCGCGGTGTCGCAGGCGGCTTCCAGGGCGAGGTCGATGTGATGGACACCTGGGCGACCTCGTCGCTCACCCCGCAGCTGGCGGGCGGCTGGGAGCGCGACTCCGAGCTGTTCGACCTCGTGTACCCGTTCAGCCTGCGGCCGCAGGGGCAGGACATCATCCGCACGTGGCTGTTCTCCACGCTGCTGCGCTCGGAGCTCGAGGGCGGCCGCCTGCCCTGGCAGCACGCCGGGATCTCCGGGTGGATCCTCGACCCCGATCGCAAGAAGATGTCGAAATCGAAGGGCAACGTCGTCACTCCCGCAGGCATGCTCGAGCAGCACGGATCGGACGCAGTGCGGTATTGGGCGGCCTCCGCGAAGCTCGGCACCGACGCGGCGTTCGATCCGCAGAATCCGACGCAGATCAAGATCGGCCGCCGCCTCGCCATCAAGCTGCTCAACGCGGCGAAGTTCACGCTGAGCTTCGACGACTCGGGCGCCGGCACCGTCACCGAGGCGCTCGACCGCGCGGTGCTGAGCGGACTCGCCGAGGTGATCGATCACGCGACTCGCGCGTTCGAGCACTACGACCACGCCCGCGCGCTCGAGCTCACCGAGTCGTACTTCTGGACGTTCTGCGACGACTACCTCGAACTGGTCAAGGAGCGCGCCCACAACGGGAGCGGGCAGGCGCAGGCGTCGGCGGTCACGGCGCTGCGCGCCTCGCTGTCGGTGTTCGTGCGGCTTCTCGCACCGTTCCTCCCCTACGCCACGGAGGAGGTGTGGTCGTGGTTCGGCGAGGGCTCGGTGCACCAGGCCACGTGGCCGGTCGCCTCCGAGGTGACGGCCCTCGCCGGGGACGACGCCGATGCGGCGCTGCTCGGACTCGTCGGAGGCGCGCTCGTTGGCATCCGCGGGGCGAAGACGGCCGCGAAGGCATCGCAGAAGACTCCGGTGTCGCTCGCTGTGGTGCAGGCCCCGGCGGCCGACCTCGCCCGTCTGGAGTCGGCGTCGGCCGACCTCGCCGCCGTCGGCAGGATCGCGGAGCTGCGCATCGAGGCGGGAGCGGACGACGCGACGGGCGTCTCCGTCGCCGACATCCAGCTCGCCCCCGTGGAGGCCTGATCATGCAGCTCGGAGCGCGCTGGCGGGCGGGCGACCCCCCGCACCGCGGTGTTCCGGAGGCGCTGCACGGCACGATCGCGGAGCAGGAGGCGCAGCACCCGACGGCGGGTGCCTGGACGCTCACCTGGCTCGAGGGTCGGCCGGTGTGCGAACTCGACAACGTTGCGTTCGTCACGCTCGACGTGGTGGGGCGGGTGCGCACCGGGCCGTTGCGCGAGGGCGACGGCGCCGCGTCCGCGCCTTCCGCGCCGCACGATCGTGCTGCGGCCCCGGCCGCGGGTGGGCCGGCGGGCGTCGACGGTGATTCCGATGACAATGACGATGATGATGACGATTGGCTGAAGTGAGGGCTCTCATGGCTGTGCGTGGTTCCAGTGCCGCGATGCGCTTCGGCGCGAGTGCGGTTGCCGCGACGGTGCTCCTGCTCGGTCTGGGTGGATGCGCACCCGAGCCGACGACTCCCGACGGCGGCACCGGCGCATCGGCCTCCGCCGATGCCGATGCCGCTGCGGGTGGCGGCGCCGACGCAGGATCGGACTCCGGCGAGCAGAAGGCTTCGGGCGATTCCGATGGGGGATGGCCGCAGCAGGGCGACCCGCAGGACGGGGCGAAGTCGACCTCGCTGCCCGAGTCGTTCCCGAGCGAAGCTTTCGTCGTGCCCGATGGTGCGCAGATCGACGATGCCGGAGAGCGCTCCCCCGGCTCGTGGTATCTCGTGCTCGCAGCCGAGGATCAGTCCGAGGCCGATGCCCTCTGGCAGTCGGTGGTGAGCGGCAGCGGATTCACGGAGGCCGATCGGGTCGAGGGCGACGCCGGCGACGTGTCGGCCACGTTGACGAACGGCGCGCTCAGCGTGTTCGCGCTGCAGATTCCGCAGGACGACGGATCGGTGCTGGTGAGTTTCGACATCACCGCCGTGGGCGGATGACCACGCGCATCGCACTGGTGCGGCACGGCCAGACCGACTGGAATCTCTCGGGCCGTATGCAGGGGCGCACCGACGTTCCGCTGAATGCGGCGGGGCGGGCGCAGGCGCGCGGGCTCGCCGAGGAGCTGGCTCGGCAGGAGCCCTGGACCGCGGTCGTCACGAGTCCCCTGGAGCGCGCGCTCGAGACCGCGGAGATCCTCGCACGGGGGCTGGACCTCGCGGTCGAGGTGTGCGACGGACTGGTGGAGCGCTCGTTCGGCGCGGCGGAGGGGCTCTCGCACGGAGCGGCCGTCGAGAAGTGGCCGTCGCGGCAGTATCCGAGCATGGAGGGGCACGGGGCGGTGGCACGGCGCGGCGTGCACGCGCTCGATCGAATCGCGGATCGGTACGCGAACGGCCGTGCGATCGCCGTGACGCACGGCTCATTCATCCGGCACGTGCTCGCCGAGATCACGGAACTGCCGTCGGATGATGTGCCGCGTCCGCTGAACATCTCCGTATCGGAGGTGGAGCGCGACGAGTCGCACCGGTGGCACGTGCGCACGATATCGGGCCAGGCGTTTCAGCCCGACCGCGATGACCCGCGCGACTCGGCGCTCGGGGCGCGAGCCGAGTGACGCGCTAGGCGCTCTCGCGGCTGCCGCGGGCCTGGAGCACGCGCGGTGCGGCGTCGCCCTGGACCGACTCGCGCGTCACGAGCACCTTCGTGATGTCGCCGTCCGACGGCACTTCGAACATCACCGGCCCGAGGATGCCTTCGAGGATCGCGCGCAGACCGCGTGCGCCCGTCTTGCGCTCCACGGCCAGCTCGGCGATCGCCTCCAGCGCCGCCTCCTCGAACTCGAGGCTCACTCCGTCGAGCTCGAACATGCGCTGGTACTGCTTCACCAGTGCGTTCTTCGGTTCGGTGAGGATGCGCGTGAGCGCCTCCACGTCGAGCGGATCGACCGTGGCCACGATGGGCAGGCGCCCGATGAACTCGGGAATCAGGCCGAACTTGTGCAGATCTTCGGGCTGCACCTGCGCGAACAGCTGGTCGTCGTTGCGCTTGCTCGAGACGGGCGCCCCGAACCCGATGCCGCCCTTGCCCAGACGCGATCCGACGATCTCCTCGAGGCCGGCGAACGCGCCCGCGACGATGAAGAGCACATTCGTCGTATCGAGCTGGATGAACTCCTGATTCGGGTGCTTGCGCCCGCCCTGCGGAGGGATCGACGCGACCGTCCCCTCGAGGATCTTCAGGAGCGCCTGCTGCACACCTTCGCCCGACACATCGCGCGTGATCGAAGGGTTCTCCGCCTTGCGTGAGATCTTGTCGATCTCATCGATGTAGATGATGCCGGTCTCGGCGCGGGCGACGTCGAAATCGGCGGCCTGCAGCAGCTTCAGCAGAATGTTCTCGACGTCTTCGCCGACGTACCCCGCCTCCGTCAAAGCCGTCGCATCGGCGACCGCGAACGGCACCCCGAGCTGTCGTGCCAGCGACTGTGCCAGATAGGTCTTGCCGCACCCGGTGGGGCCGATGAGCAGAATGTTCGACTTCGCGATCTCGACCTGCTCGGAGGCGACCTCCGCGCTCGCGAGTGACGAGAGCGCGCGCACGCGCTTGTAGTGGTTGTAAACGGCAACGGCGAGCGACTGCTTCGCGCGATCCTGCCCGATCACGTACTGGTCCAGGAAATCGGCGATCTCGCGCGGCTTGTGCAGGGTGAAGTCGGAGGACTCCCCCGTCTGGTGCTCGGCGAGGCGCTCTTCGATGATCTCGTTGCACAGCGCGACGCATTCGTCGCAGATGTAGATCTGCGGGCCGGCGATGAGCTGCTGCACCTGCTTCTGCGATTTGCCGCAGAAGGAGCACTTCAGCAGCTCGCTGCTTTCGCCGATCTTCGCCATGCGGAGCTCCTTCACCTAACTCGGTCTGATCCGTGTCTTCGAGACTAGCGGGAGCCTCCGACATTGATGGACGGCGCGCCGGGGCCCCGGAGTCGCCCCCGGGGCCCCTGGCGGCTACTTCGCGATGACCGGCTGCGGGTTCTTCCGACTCGTCAGCACCTGATCGACGAGGCCGTACTCGAAGGCCTCCTGCGCGCTGAGAATCTTATCGCGATCGATGTCGCGATTCACCTCTTCGATGCTGCGCTTCGAGTGCTTCGACAGCGTCTCCTCGAGCCACTCGCGCATGCGGAGGATCTCGCGGGCCTGGATCTCGATGTCCGAGGCCTGGCCGTGGCCGCCCTGGCCGCTCGACGGCTGATGGATCAGCACGCGGGCGTTCGGCAGGGCGAGGCGCTTGCCCGGCGTGCCGCCCGCGAGCAGCACCGCGGCCGCGGAGGCCGCCTGACCGAGGCAGACCGTCTGCACGTGCGGTCGGATGTACTGCATCGTGTCGTAGATCGCGGTCATCGCGGTGAAGGAGCCGCCAGGAGAGTTGATGTACATCGTGATGTCGCGCTCGGGATCCTGGCTCTCGAGTACGAGCAGCTGCGCCATCACGTCGTCCGCCGAGGCGTCGTCGACCTGCACGCCGAGGAAGATGATGCGATCCTCGAAGAGCTTCGCGTAGGGATCCTGTCGCTTGTAGCCGTAAGCGGTGCGCTCCTCGAACGAGGGCAGCACGTAACGGGCGTCGGGCATCTGGAGGCCCGACCCGCCGGCCTGAGGGATGAGAGGAGTATTCATCGAATCAGTTGCTTCCTGTTCGTCGGATTAGTTGCTGGTACCGCCGCCGCCGACGACATCGGCAGCCGAATCGCGGATGAAGTCGATGAAGCCGTACTCGAGCGCCTCATCTGCGGTGAACCAGCGGTCGCGGTCGCCGTCTTCGTTGATCTGCTCCACCGTCTTCCCCGTCTGCGCCGCAGTGATCTCGGCGAGGCGGTTCTTCATGGAGGTGATGAGCTGCGCCTGGGTCTGGATGTCGCTCGCCGTGCCGCCGAAGCCGCCGTGCGGCTGATGGAGCAGCACGCGGGCGTTCGGGGTGATGTAGCGCTTGCCCTTGGTGCCGGCCGTGAGCAGGAACTGGCCCATGGAGGCGGCCATTCCGATGCCCACCGTGACGATGTCGTTGGGCACGAACGACATCGTGTCGTAGATCGCCATACCCGCGGTGATCGAGCCGCCGGGCGAGTTGATGTACAGGTAGATGTCGGCCTCGGGATCCTCTGCGGCGAGCAGCAGGATCTTGGCGCAGATCTCATTCGCGTTGTCGTCACGGACCTCGGAACCGAGCCAGATGATACGGTCCTTCAGCAGTCGTTCGAACACGCTGTTCGGTGGCGTCTGTTCAGCCATGCGGCGCTCCATTCGTTGTTGCTTGGTTCGAGCGTACCGAGTCGGTGCCGCGTCGGGAGCCGTGTTCGCCGTGGGCGCATGGGCGCCGAAAGCGAAGATCCCCCGCCTCGAAACCGAGACGGGGGATCTGCGCGGAGCGAGCGGACTTACTTGCCCGCCTCCTCTGCCTCAGCGGCAGCCTTCTTCGCGGCGCGCGTCGCGGCAGCCTTCTTCGCGGCTGCCGAGCGCGCGGCCTTCTTGGCGTCCGCGTCGTCGTCAGCCGCCGAGTCGCTCGGCGCCTCCGACTTCTTCGCCGACGACTTCTTCGCCGCGGGCGCCTCGGCCTGCTGCGCATCCGCTGCGGACTCGGCCTCGGCCTCATCAGCGCCCTCGGCGTCCTCATCGGAGTCGACCGCGGTGAACTCGGTCAGATCGACCGCGTTCCCGTCCTGATCGACGACCTCGGCCTGCGACAGCGCGACTGCGAGCGCCTTGTTGCGCGTGACCTCACCGAGGATGATGCCCATCTGGTTGCCCTGGCTGATCGCCTGGAGGAACTGGGTGGGCTCCATACCGTACTGCTGCGCCGACTGGAAGATGTACTGCGAGAGCTCGTTCTGCGTCGGGGTGACGCCCTCTGCCTCGACGATCGCGTCGAGCAGCAGCTGCAGCTGGATCTGCTCCTCCGACGACTTGCGCACCTCTGCGCGGTGCTCGTCGTCCTCCAGGCGGCCCTCGCTCTCGAGGTGACGGTGCACCTCCTCCTCGACGAGCTCCTCGGAGACGGGGATGCCGGCCTGCTCGATGAGCGTGGCGGTGAAGAGATCGCGCGCCTGCTGGCCCTGTGCGAAGACCGCGGCCTTCGCGGCCTGATCCTTGAGGCTCTCGCGGAGCTCGGCGATCGTGTCGAACTCGCTGGCCAGCTGGGCGAACTCGTCGTCGGCCTCGGGCAGCTCGCGCTCCTTGACCGCGGTGAGCGTCAGCTCGACCTCGGCGTCGCGGCCCTCGTGCTCGCCGCCGAGCAGCTGCGACGTGAAGGTCGTCGTCTCGCCCGCGGTGAGCGTCTCGACCGCCTCATCGGTGCCCGCGAGCAGGTTGCCCGCGCCCACCTCGTAGGAGACGCCGCTCGCCTGGTCGACCTCGGCGCCGTCGATCGTCGCGGTCAGGTCGAGCTCGACGAAATCGCCGGTCTTGGCGGGGCGGTCGACGGTCACGAGGGTGCCGAAGCGCTCGCGCAGCTTCGTCAGCTCGGCCTCGACGGCGTCATCGTCGACGTCGACGTTGTCGACGGTCAGCTTGAGGCCCGCGTACTTGGGCAGCGTGAACTCGGGGCGCACCTCGACCTCGAACGCGAGCACGAGCGTGCTCTTCGGATCCTTCGCCTCGGGCCACTGCTCGACGTCGGCGGTGGGGCGGCCCATCGGGCGCTCGTCCGCTTCGGCGAGAGCCGCCTGGTAGAAGTCGTCGAGCGAGCTGTTGACCGCTTCCTGGATGACGGCCTCGCGGCCGACGCGCTGATCGATGATCGGGGCCGGAACCTTGCCCTTGCGGAAGCCGGGCACCGACACCTGCTCGGAGATGGTCTGGTACGCCCGCTTGAGGTAGGGCTCCAGCTCGTCGAGCGTGACTTCCACGCTCAGCTTGGCGCGGGTCGGAGTGAGCTTCTCAGCTGTCGTCTTCGGCAATTTGGCCTCTCATCATCTGGATGTCGTTCGGATGCCGGTTTCGGGCCGGCGGACCCTGGTCGGGGCGACAGGATTCGAACCTGCGACCTCCCGCTCCCAAAGCGGGCGCTCTAGCCAAGCTGAGCTACGCCCCGGAAGACCGGGAATTCCGTCACGGTGGCGCGAGCACGCGCACAACCCGAGCAAGTCTAGCCGATGTGCGCACCGCCGCGCTGCAGACTCGGCGGAGGCGCGAAACCGTGTCGACCGCCGCGGCGACCGCCGACAACGCAACAGGCCCCGCCGGAGCGGGGCCTGTATTCGGAGGGGATGACGGGAATCGAACCCGCGTAATCAGTTTGGAAGACTGAGGCTCTACCATTGAGCTACATCCCCGAACTGCGTGCAGCGCGCGGTGCCGAAGCACCTCGTCGATCATACTGCATCGACCGCGGCCGTACGAACCGGCGGTCATTCGGCGCGTGTCGCCTCACGATGACGCGCAGTGGTCTCGAGGTAGCGCGCGGAGTTCATGCGCACGGCTTCCCGATCCTCGTCGCGCAGTTCCCTGACCACCCGCCCCGGTACGCCGACGACGAGCGAATGCGGGGGCACGACCATGCCCTGCGGAACCACGGCACCCGCCGCGACGAGGCTCCCCGCCCCTACGACAGCGCCGGTGAGCACGGTGGCGTGCATGCCGATCAGGCAGCCGCGCTCGATCGTCGCGCCATGGATCATCGCGAGGTGGCCCACCGACACGTCGTCCCCGATCACCGCGGCGTCGCCCCGCTGAGTGTGCACGACCGCGCCGTCCTGAATGTTGCTGCGCTCCCCCACCCTGACGGAGTCGGAGTCGCCGCGCAGCACCGCGTTGTACCAGACGCTCGACTGCGCCCCGATGCGCACATCGCCGGCCACGACGGCGCCGGGGGCGATCCACGCGCTGGCGTCGATCTGCGGGGCGCCGTACGGCGGCACGTCGATCACGCGCGCTCCCTCGAAGTACGGTACGTCATTCGTCGTCATAGCGCCTCCTGCGATCGTGGGCGGGGAAACGAAAAAGCCCCTACCGCAAGGGTAAGGGCTTCACTCGCTCCCCCGGCTGGGCTCGAACCAGCGACATCCTGATTAACAGTCAAGCGCTCTGCCAACTGAGCTACAGGGGATCATTGCGATTGCAACGCACTTAGGTTAGCAAGCTCCGAAGGGCGTGTGCAAATCGGCGCGATTCCGGTGATTCTCCACCCGCGCGCGACTATTCCTCCGCGATTTCGTCGTACGCCGTGGCCCGCAGCGCCTGCGCCAGACGCTGCACGTACCCGTGATCCGCGTTGCGGAAGATCTCATTGATGTCGCCCCGGCCGACCAGTCGACCCTGCTGCATGACGAGCACCTCCTCCACGAGCGCCTCGAGCATGCCGATGTCGTGGCTGATGAGCAGCATCGTCGCCCCGCTGCGCTCCCGGTACCAGCGCAGCAGCTCTACGATCTTCGGCCGATTGTTCGCGTCGACGCCCAGGGTGGGCTCGTCGGCGATGAGCAGCCGGGGATCGAGCATCAACGAGCGCATCACCGCGACCCGCTGGCGCTGCCCCTTCGACAGCTCGTACGGATACTCCTGCAGCTTCGCGAGCGGCAGGGCGACGATGTCCATCATCTCGGCGATGCGCTCGCCGAGCTCGTCGCGATCGAAGTGCTTGCTCCGCTCCACGATCGGCTCGAACAGGATGTCGCCGACGTTGAGCTCGGGGGTGAGGGTCGCCCCGGCGTCCTGCGCGAGGTGCCCGACGTACGCGGTCAGGCGCGCACGACTGCGCCGCCACAGGCGCCGCATCGGAACATCCATCACCGTCGCCTCGCCCCCGGTGAGGCGGATCCGGCTCGACTTCTCCGTCGCGTCCGGGCCGCGCCCGGCGAGGAACTTCGCCAGTGTCGACTTGCCCGAGCCGCTCTCGCCCAGCAGGGCGAAGACGTCGCCGCGCGCCACCTCGAAGGAGAGCCCCTCCACCGCTTCGAACTCGCGCCCGCCCGCGTGCGCCGGATACGAGAGCGAGAGATCGGAGACGCGGATCATGGGATCGGCGTCGACTACGGGGTGGGGCATCCTGAAAACTCCTCGGTGGCTCGTGGGGCGCTCCGGCTGACCAGCAGCCTAGGGCATCGGCATCGCCGCCGAAGGAGCGCGCCCGGCACGGCGCTCATTCGGTGCGCAGACTGCGTCGGGCAGACTCGAGCGCGACGAGCTGCTGCTGAATCTGGCGCGCGCGGGGGTCGGCGGAGTCGCCGATGCGCTGATGCCGGGCGAGCAGCTCGCGCTTGAGCTCCACGAGATCGCGGTCGAGCAGGGAGACCACCACGTCGCGCGCGTACGCGGCGAGCTGATCGGGATTGCGCTGCGGCATGGGCGCCATCCCGAGCTCGCGGATGAGCCCGTGGTGCGTCTCCGGCGCAGCCCCCAGCACCGCATCCCACCACGTCGGCGCGCCGAGCGTCGGCAGGGCCGCGCCGATCGCATCGCGCACGACGCGGAGATCGGGATCCATCACCTGCGCCGTCACGGCCTGCTCCAGCAGTTCCGCGCCCACCGACGCTCCCTGCTGCAGCATGGCCATGAGCGCGTCGCGCTCCAGCCAGGTCGTCGGGGTGTTGCGCAGCGTCGACAACCCGATGCGGCGGGCCGGCGACGGCTCCCCCGAGGGGCCCGGGTGGCCACGGCCGACCTCGGGCGAGCGCGTCGGTTCGCTCGGCTGGCCGGGTGCCTGGCGCCCCCCGCGCTGCTCGCCGCGCGGAGCGCGTTCGGCCGCTCGCACCGCCTGCTGCACCTCCGCGAGCTCCGACCCGAGCATGCGCGCCAGTTCACGCGTGTAGCCCGGGCGCAGCGACGGATCCTTGATCTGGGCGATGATCGGCGCCGCCTCCCGCAGTGCCGCGACCCGCCCCTCCACGCTGTTGAGGTCGAACCGCGCGATCGACTGCCGCAGAGCGAACTCGAAGAGCGGCACCTTGCGAGTGAAGAGCTCCCGCACCGCCTCATCGCCCCGATGCTGGCGGAGGTCGGAGGGGTCGAACCCCTCGGGCGCGATCGCGACGTACGTCTGCGCCGTGAAGCGCTTCTCCTCGCTGAAGGCCCGCAGCGCCGCCTTCTGGCCCGCCTCATCGGGGTCGAACGTGAAGACGACCTCCGCCGCGGAGTCGTCGCCCATCACGCGCCGCAGCACCGCGATGTGGTCCTTGCCGAACGCGGTGCCGCAGGTCGCGACCGCCGCCTCCACCCCTGCCAGGTGGCACGCCATCACATCGGTGTAGCCCTCCACCACCACGGCGCGCTTGCCCCGCGAGATCGCGCGCTTCGCGAGATCGAGACCGTAGAGCACCTGCGACTTGTGATAGACGGGCGACTCGGGCGTGTTCAGGTACTTGGGCCCGTTGTCGTCGTCGTACAGCTTGCGCGCGCCGAAGCCCAGCGTCTGCCCGCTCGTATCGCGGATCGGCCAGACGATGCGGCCGCGGAAGCGATCGTAGGCGCCCCGCTGGCCCTCGGACGCGAGCCCCGACTGCACCAGCTCCTGCGGCGTGTACCCCAGGCCGCGCAGGTGACCCGTCATCCCATCCCACCCGCGCGGCGCGTAGCCCACGCCGAAGCGCTCGCAGGCGGCCTCGTCGAAGCCGCGCTGCGTGAGGAACTCGCGAGCGGGGGCCGCCTCCGCTCCCGCGAGTTGCGCGACGAAGAACTCGGCCGCCGCGGTGTTCGCCGCGAGCAGGCGCGCTCGATTCGGCCCCTCCTCGCGCGAGAAGCTCCCCTCCTCGTAGGTGAGGGCGTAGTGGATCCGGGCCGCGAGGCGCTCCACCGACTCCGCGAAGGTGAGATGGTCCATGCGCTGCAGGAAGGTGAACGCGTCGCCCGACTCCCCGCACCCGAAGCAGTGGTAGTAGCCGAGCGCCGGCCGCACGTGGAAGCTCGGGCTCCGCTCGTCGTGGAACGGGCACAGCCCCTTCATCGAGTCGATCCCGGCGTTCTTGAGCGTGACGTAATCGCCCACGAGGTCGGCGAGGTTCGTGCGACGCTTCACCTCCTCGATGTCGCTCGCACGAATTCGACCTGCCATAGCTGCACAGTCTACCGACCCCCGTCGGTCGAGCGACGCGGTGGCGCCGCTGCCGCTGGCGCGAAACGCGATGCGTTTCGCCTAAACCAGGCGACGCGGTGGCGTCGCTGCCGCTGGCGCGAAACGCGATGCGTTTCGCCTACACCAGCGGCACATCGCAGAGCCGCTTGTGCCACGCGATCGCCGACTGATCGGTGAGCGAGGCGACCTGGTCGACGACCGCCCGGCGACGGTCGGCATCGCTGCTCGCGGCGCGGAAGTCGGCGGCGAACGCGGGCTCGAGCTCGCGCTCGCCCGAATCCCAGAGCACCTCGAGCAGTTCGGCGAGCAGCTCGCGCTGCCTGCGGTACGTGGGCTGCCGTCGGCCGCTCGCCATGACGAACGCCGCCACGATCCCCTTCAGCACGGCGATCTCGGCGCGAATGCCGCGCGGCACGATGATCGATGCACCGTAGCGGGCCAGCGGCGCGCCATCTGCGGCCTCCAGCGTCGCGCCGATCGACGCGCGGGCGAAGCGACCGATCATCTCGCTGGTGAAGTTCTTGAGCTGCGCCTGGTGCGCACGGCTCTCGTCCCAGCGCGTCAGCCACGTCTCGGACTCGGCGATGCGATCGTACGCGGCGCCGAGCTCGTCGCTCGAGAACGAACCCCCCGCCCACTCCGACACCGCGCGGATCAGGGAGTCGTGGCCCGAGCGCGACGTCAGAATCTCGGGATCGATGAAGCCGCTGACCACCGCGTCCTCGAAGTCGTGCACCGAGTAGGCGATGTCGTCGGAGAGATCCATCACCTGCGCCTCGGCGCACTTCCGGCGCTCCGGCGCTCCGGCGCGCAACCAGGCGAACACGGGTGCGTCATCGGCGAAGTAGCCGAACTTCATGCTGCCCGGCTCGGCCTCGTCCAGGCTCCACGGGTACTTGCAGCTCGCATCGAGCGTGGCGCGCGTGAGGTTCAGGCCGACGCTCGTGCCGTCGGGCGTGAAGCGCTTCGGCTCGAGTCTGGCGAGCACTCGCAGCGTCTGCGCGTTCCCCTCGAAGCCGCCGGCGTCGGCCGCCCACTCGTTGAGCGCCTTCTCGCCGTTGTGCCCGAACGGCGGGTGCCCGAGGTCGTGGGCCAGGCACGCCGTATCGACGACATCCTGCGCGAGCCGCAGCGAGACTGCGAGTTCCCGGCCGATCTGCGCCACCTCGAGGGAGTGTGTGAGCCGATTGCGCGCGAAGTCGATGCCCGCCGTGGGGCTGAGCACCTGGGTCTTGGCGGCGAGGCGCCGCCAGCCGCTCGAGTGCAGCACACGGGCGCGGTCGCGCGCGAAATCGCTGCGCGAACCCGAGTGCGACTCGGCGACGAAGCGCTCGGCGTCCTCCGGCCCGTACCCGGCGGGGAGCCCGGCCTCAGCCACCCGAGTCGTCTCGCTCGGCCTGCGCCAGATCGGCGTAGTCGATGCTCTCGCTCGTGCGGCTCTCGAGCCAGCGATCCGGGAGCACGACCCGCTTCGGGCTGCCTGCGCGCCCGCGCTGGCCCTCGGCGCCCTCGCCCGGGTACGGCAGCGAACCATCCATCGTGGCGAAGATCTCGTCCATCTGCTCGATCGACTCGACCGCCGCCAGCGCCCGGCGCGTATCGCCGCCGACGCCGTAGCCCTTGAAGTACCAGGCGACGTGCTTCCTGATGTCGCGGCAGGCGTGCGCCTCATCGTCGTCGTAGAACTCGACCAGCAGCTCGGTATGACGCCGCATCGCCTCCATGACGAAGCCGAGCGCCGGCTTCGCGATCGCGGCGGCGGCCTCCTCCGCCGAGATCTCGCCGGCCTCCGCGCGGAACGCCGCGGCGAGATCGCCGAAGAGCCATGGGCGGCCCAGGCAGCCGCGACCCACGACGACGCCGTCGCAGCCGGTCTCGCGCACCATGCGGATCGCGTCCTCCGCAGACCAGATGTCGCCGTTGCCCAGCACCGGCACACTCGTCACCGTCTCCTTGAGGGTCGCGATCGAGCTCCAGTCGGCGTGCCCCGAGTAGAACTGGTTCGCCGTGCGCCCGTGCAGCGCGATCGCCGCCACCCCGGCTCCCTCCGCGGCACGCGCCGCGTCGAGGTACGTCAGGTGATCCTCATCGATGCCCTTGCGCATCTTCACCGTCAGCGGAATGTCGCCGGCTGCGCGCACCGCGCCCTCGACGATCGCGCGGAAGAGGTCGCTCTTCCACGGCAGCGCCGAGCCGCCGCCCTTGCGCGTGACCTTCGGCACGGGGCAGCCGAAGTTCAAGTCGATGTGGTCGGCGAGATCCTGATCCACCAGGAACCGTACGGCCTCCGAGACGGTCTTCGGGTCGACGCCGTAGAGCTGGATCGAGCGCGGAGTCTCGCTCTCGTGATGCTTGATGAGGCGGAGCGACGCAGGGGTGCGCTCGACGAGGGCGCGACTCGTGATCATCTCGCTCACGTAGAGCCCTGCGCCGTACTCGCGGCAGAGACGCCGGAACGCGGTGTTCGTGATGCCGGCCATGGGGGCGAGCACGACGGGCACGTCGAGCGCGAGCGGCCCGATGCGCAGACGGGTGTCGTCGAGAGTCTGGGAAGTCATATCGCGTCCATTCTCGCAGATCAGGATCGCGTGGGCGTGTCGACCGCACCGCCGAAGCGGCGATCGCGCTCGTGGTAGATGCCGATCGCCTCCCACAACTGCTGCCGGCCGAAGTCGGGCCACAGCGTGTCGAGGAAGACCATCTCCGCGTACGCCGACTGCCAGAGCATGAAGTTGCTCGTGCGCTGCTCGCCGGAGCTGCGGAGGAAGAGATCGACGTTCGGCAGCTCGGGAACGTACAGGTGGCGCTCGATCGTGCGCTCCGTGATGCCGTTCGGCGAGAGGCGGCCCGCGCGCACCTCCGATGCGATGGCGCGCACCGCATCGGTGATCTCGTTGCGGCCGCCGTAGTTCACGCACATGGTGAGCGTGAGCCCCGTGTTGTGCCGGGTCGCGCGCTCGGAGGCCTGCAACTCGTTGATCACCGACCCCCAGAGCTTCGGGCGCCGGCCCGCCCAGCGCATCCGCACGTTCCATGCGTCGAGCTGCGCGCGGCGGCGGCGCAGCACATCGCGATTGAACCCCATGAGAAACCGCACCTCGTCGGGCGAGCGGCGCCAGTTCTCGGTCGAGAAGGCGTATACGCTCAGGTGCGAGACGCCGGCCTGGATCGCGCCCGCGACGACATCGAGCAGGGCCTGCTCGCCCATGCGGTGCCCCTCCACGCGCGGCAGCCCCCGTCGGTTCGCCCAGCGCCCGTTGCCGTCCATCACGATCGCGACGTGCTGCGGGGGCTGGCCGGCGAATACCGGGGGGTGCTCGCCGGTCCAGTCGACCGGCACGAGCGAGGACGGGGCGCGATGCATGCCTGCCAGTGTAGAGGCGGCGCCGAACCGTCGGCTGCAGCCGGGGTCAGCGGCGCGGCGCGCTGAACGACCGCAGCCCGCGCTCCAGGTGCCACTGCGTGTACGCGGCGGCGATCCCGGCCGCCTGCCCGCGCTCGCGATCCGACGCAGCGAGCGCCGACTCCCAGTCTCCCGAGAGCAGCGAGCCGAGCAGACCGATGCTGCCCGGATCGAGGCGCGGCGAGCCGGGCGTGCGGCAGTCCTCGCACACCACTCCCCCGAGCTGCACGACGACCGCGGTGTGCGGCCCCGGTGCGCCGCACCGCACGCAGTCGACGAACCCGGGCGTCCAGCCCGCGATGGAGAGCGCGCGCAGCAGGTAGCCGTCCCTGACGAGATCCGGCGGGATGCGCGCCGCCGCGAGCGTGCGGAGCGCTCCGACGAGCAGCTCGTACAAGCGGCGCGACGGATCCCCCTCGGCGAGCCGCTCCGCCGTCTCCACGATCACGCTGCCCGCCCGATACCGGTCGTAGTCGGCGCTGATCGACGGCCCGTACGCGCCGAGCGTCTCCGCCTGGGTGATCGTGTCGAGCGACCGGCCCTCGAAGCACTGCACGTCGGCGACCATGAACGGCTCGAGCCGTGCGCCGAACTTCGACGACGTGCGGCGCACTCCCTTCGCCACCGCCCGCAGCAGCCCGCGCTCGCGGGCGAGCATCGTGACGATGCGGTCGGCCTCGCCCAGCTTGTGGGTGCGGAGCACGACGCCTTGTTCGCGGTACAGGGGCACCGCTCCAGTATCCTCCACCCGGGCGAGAGCCCTGCCAGGATTCCGCCCGCGGCGCAACGCCCCCGGCAGTGCTCGGGCCGATGCGGGCGGGTGCGCGACAATGGATCCGTGCTCGACGAGACCTTCCGCATCCCGCTCTACGCCGACCTCGCCGCGGTCGGCGTGGGCAGTCTGCAGGGCGCGCTCTTCGCGGCCGGCTTCAAACGACTCGACCTGCTCGGCGTGGCGATCATCGGCATCTTCTCCGGCGTGGGCGGCGGCTTCCTCCGCGATGTCTTCCTCGGCACCACGCCCGCCGCGTTCGCCGACAACTGGTATCTGGTGGTCGCGACCGGCGCCGCGTTCATCGGCATGCTGCTGCAGCGGCTCCTCGAGAAGGTCGACCCCGTCATCACCGTGCTCGACGCCATCAGCATCGGCATGTTCGGCGCCATCGGCGCGACGAAGGCGCTCGCGTTCGGCATGCCGGTGGTGCCCGCCCTCTTCATCGGCACCGTCTCGGCCGTGGGCGGCGGCGTGCTCCGCGACCTCATGCTCAACATCCCGATCGCGCTCATGCACGTCGGCTCCCTGTACGCGGTCGCGAGCCTCGTCGGCGTCACCGTGCTGCTCGCGCTCCTCGCGCTCGGCGTCGCCGTGATCCCCGCGAGCATCGTCTGCGTCGTGGTCACCGCCCTCGTGCGGCTCCTCGCCGTGCGCTTCGGCTGGAGCCTGCCCGAGCAGCGCGCCCTCAGCCGCATCCGCCTGCGGCGCCAACGCCAAGTGGAGCAGGCCATCGAAGAGGCGCTGCACACTGGCGCGATCACGCTCCCGACGACGATTCCCGGTGCCGAGGACGGCGACGGCCCGCTGCGTGGCCCCGATGCGCCGGATCGCGGCGCCGATCCCGAGCCGCCCCGCGACGGGCGCTGAACCCCTCGCGCTCGCCTCTCCCGCTGTCAGGCGCGGGGCCCGCTGCGGCGCCGACCGGCGCGCGCCTCGGCCTCGCGCCAGGCCCGCTGCGCCGGCGTTTCGCCCGCTGGAGCCCGGCCGCGGGCGGAGCGATCCGCCGATCCGCCGCGCGACAGGTGCCACGCATGCGTGATGGCGAGCGCGAGAGCGTCCGCCGCGTCCGCCGGCTTCGGAGGCGCGCCGAGGCGCAGCAGACGCGTCACCATGGTGGTCACCTGGGTCTTGTCGGCGCTGCCGTACCCCGTCACCTGCGCCTTCACCTCGTTGGGGGTGTAGAGCGCGACCGGGATCCCGCGCCGCTCGGCGAGGAACATCACGACGCCGCTGATCTGGGCGACTCCCATCACGCTCGGCAGGTTCTGCTGCGCGAACACGCGCTCGAGCGCGATCGCGGCCGGCTTCTCGCCGTCGAGCAGGCGCTCGATCGCCGAACCCAGCTGATGGAGGCGGGCGGGAAGCTCCGCCGTCGCAGGCGAACCCAGCACCTCGACATGCTCGAACGTCACGCGCCGACCCGCCCCGGCCGTCACCACGCCGATGCCGCAGCGGGTGAGGCCAGGGTCGATGCCGATGATGCGGGTCATCGCGGCCGGCGACTCACTCGTCGTCGGCGAGCTCGGCCTGCACCTCGGGCGTCAGGTCGACATTCGAGAAGACGTTCTGCACATCGTCGCTGTCTTCGAGCGCGTCGATCAGCCGGAACACCTTGCGAGCGGTGTCGGCGTCCACCTCCACCTTCAGGTTCGGCACGAACTCGACATCGGCCGAGTCGTAATCGATGCCGGAGTCGACGAGGGCGGTGCGCGCGGCGACGAGCTGCGACGCGTCGGTGATGACGTCGAAGGACTCGCCGTGGGGAGCCGCGTTGACCTCTTCCGCGCCGGCCTCGAGCACGGCGGTGAGCACGTCGTCCTCCGTCGTGCCCTCCGCGGGCACCACGATGACGCCCTTGCGTCCGAAGTTGTAGGCGACGCTCCCCGGGTCGGCGAGCGTGCCCCCGTTGCGGCTGAGCGCGGTGCGCACCTCGGCCGCTGCACGGTTCTTGTTGTCCGTCAGGCACTCGATCATGAGGGCGACGCCGTTCGGGCCGTAGCCTTCGTACACGATCGTCATGTACTCGACGGCATCGCCGTCGAGGCCCGCCCCGCGCTTGATCGCGCGATCGATGTTGTCGCCGGGCACCGAGTTCTTCTTGGCCTTCTGCACGGCGTCGACGAGCGTCGGGTTGCCCGAGAGGTCGGCTCCGCCGATGCGGGCGGCGACCTCGATGTTCTTGATGTACTTGGCGAACGCCTTCGCACGGCGCGAATCGATGATCGCCTTCTTGTGCTTGGTCGTCGCCCACTTGGAGTGTCCGGACACGGGGGCTCCTCTTCGATCGTTAGGTGGTGGGGTGGTCTGCATTCAGTCTATGGGGCCGGGGCCGACGCTCACGGACGCGGCCAGGCGTCGGCGAAGAGCTCGCGCACCTCGCCGAGCAGCTGCGGCATCGCCTTCGTCTTCGCGATGATCGGGAAGAAGTTCGCGTCGGACGCCCAGCGCGGCACCACGTGCTGGTGCAGGTGCGCCGCGATGCCCGCCCCCGCGATCTCGCCCTGGTTCATGCCGATGTTGAACCCGTCGCAGGAGAGCGTCGCGCGAGCCACGCGCATGGCCGTCTGCGTGAGCGCGGCGATCTCAGCGGTCTCGGCCGCAGAGGCCTCGTCGTAGCTCGATATGTGCCGGTAGGGGCACACGAGCAGGTGCCCGCTGTTGTACGGGAACAGGTTCAACAGCACATAGGCGTGCTCGCCGCGGGCGACGATCAGCGCGTCCGCGTCGGATCGCTCGGGAGCGGCGCAGAACGGGCAGTCGTGCTGCGTCGGCTGGTGATGATCCGACACGTAGACCATGCGATGCGGCACCCAGAGGCGTCGCAGGTCGTCCGCGACTCCCACGGCGCCGCTCTCGTCGAGCGACTCCGTTCGTTCGTGGGCCGGCGGGAGGTCGGTGCCGTCGCCCCCCGCTACTCCGACCATGCCGTGTCGACCTGTTCGTGTGAGCGGATCGCCGCGGTGATCCGCTCGATCGCCTCATCGACGGGAACGCCGTTCAGCTGCGTGCCGTCGCGGAAGCGGAAGCTCACCGCGCCCGCGGCCCGATCCTCCTCGCCGGCGATGAGCTGGAACGGGATCTTCGCCTTGGTGTGGGTGCGGATCTTCTTCGGCATGCGGTCGTCGCTGTGGTCGACCTCGGCGCGCACGCCGTGCTCCCGCAGCCGGGCGATCACGCCGTCGAGGTACTCGCCGTACTGGTCGGCGACCGGGATGCCCACGACCTGCGTCGGCGACAGCCACACCGGGAACGCACCGGCGTAGTGCTCGAGCAGGATCGCGAAGAACCGCTCCACCGAACCGAGCAGCGCCCGGTGGATCATGATCGGCTGCTTGCGCGTGCCGTCGGCGGCCGCGTACTCGAGCTCGAAGAGCTCGGGCTGGTTGAAGTCGAGCTGCACGGTGGAGAGCTGCCAGGTGCGGCCGATCGCGTCGCGCGCCTGCACCGAGATCTTGGGCCCGTAGAACGCAGCGCCGCCGGGATCCGCGACGAGCTCGAGGCCCGACTCCTCGCCGACCTCGCGCAGCGTTTCGGTGGCGATCTTCCACTGCTCGTCGGAGCCGACCGACTTCTCGGGATCCCGCGTCGAGAGCTCCAGGTAGAAGTCGTCGAGGCCGTACGCGCGCAGCGTCGCGAAGACGAACTCGAGCTGCCGCTTGATCTCGTCCTTGACCTGCTCGTCGGTGACGTAGATGTGCGCATCGTCCTGCGTCAGGCCGCGCACGCGGGTGAGGCCCGAGAGCGTGCCGCTCTTCTCGTAGCGGTAGACGGTGCCGAACTCGGCGAGTCGCAGCGGCAGCTCGCGGTAGCTGCGGGCGCGGGCGCGGAAGATGAGGTTGTGGAACGGGCAGTTCATCGGCTTGAGGTAGTAGTCCTGCCCGGGCTTCACCACATTGCCGTCGGCGTCGGTCTGCTCGTCGAGGTGCATGGCCGGGAACATGCCGTCCTTGTACCAGTTCAGGTGCTGGCTGGTCTCGAACAGCGTGCCCTTGGTGATATGCGGGCTGTTGACGACCTCGTAGCCGTTCTTCAGCAGCTCCGACCGCATGAAGTTCTCGATCTCGTGGCGGATGATGCCGCCCTTCGGGTGGAACACCGCGAGACCCGATCCGATCTCGTCGGGGAAGCTGAAGAGGTCGAGTTCGACGCCCAGCTTGCGGTGGTCGCGCTTCGCGGCCTCCTCGAGGCGCGTCTGGTACGCCCGCAGCTCGTCCTTCGACGGCCAGGCGGTGCCGTAGATGCGCTGCAGCATCGGATTCTTCTCGCTGCCGCGCCAGTATGCGCCCGCCGAGCGCATCAGCGCCCAGCCGTTGCCGAGCATGCGCGTGCTCGGCACGTGCGGGCCGCGGCAGAGATCCTTCCAGCAGAGCTCGCCCGTCTTCGGATCGACGTTGTCGTAGATGGTGAGCTCGGAGCCGCCGACCTCGACGCTCTCGCCGTTCTCGTCGCCGGCCGACCCGCCCTTGAGTCCGATGAGCTCGAGCTTGTAGGGCTCGTCCGCGAGCTCAGCGCGCGCCTCGTCCTCGGTCACCACGCGGCGCACGAAGCGCTGGCCCTGCTTCACGATCTTCTGCATCTCCGCGGAGATGGCCTTGAGGTCTTCGGGGGTGAAGGGCTCGGCCGGATCGAAGTCGTAGTAGAACCCGTCGGTGATGGGCGGGCCGATGCCGAGGCGCGCCTCGGGGTTGATGCGCTGCACCGCCTGGGCGAGCACATGCGCAGCGGAGTGCCGCAGAATGCCGAGCCCGTCCTCCGAGTCGATCGCGACCGGCTCCACCGTGTCCGCATCCGTGATCTCAGCTGCGAGGTCGCGGAGTTCTCCGTTGACGCGCATCGCGACGATCGAACGGTCGGTGAAACGGGAGAAGCCATCGGCCACGGGTGAACTCCTTCGCTGTGGAGGTCGGAAACGGCGGGTGCGGGTGCGCACGCGCTCGGCCGGCGCGGGTGCCGACCACCGTACGATCCTACTGCGTTCCCGCGGAGTGCGGCTGCGCGGCGCCCGGGCGCGCGTCGCCGGCGGCGCGGGCGAATCGGCGGCGCCCCGCTGCGAACCACACCGTCGAGCCGACGAGGGGAACCGCAGCGATGAAGAAGATCCAGGCGATCATCTTCGGCCAGCTGAGCTGCGGCCCGACCTTCGCGAGGGAGAGGATCGCGCAGAGCCCGAGCACGGCGTGGGCGAGGGCGAGAAGACCCGGCAGGACGGCGAGTGCGATGGCGGCCGGATCGTGCATGCGGGCCAGACTACCGCAGTGGTGGGACGCGATCCGATCGGGCGCCGAGCACCCGCGCCCGGTGCCTCTGCGCGCGGTGCGGCGCCTCCCTCATCGCTGGTCACGGCGCTGCGGGAGCACGACCGTGACCGCGAGGCCGCCCGCGTCGCGCTGGGCGACGCGCAACTCGGCGCCGTGGCGATCGACGATGGATTTCACGATCGCGAGGCCGAGCCCGTGGCCCTCGGCCGACGTGCGCCGCGGACGGAAGAGCGGTTCGGTCAGCTTCGCCAGATCCGACTCGTCGATCCGGCCCCCGGAATTCTCGACCTCCACCCACGACCCGTCCGCGTCCTCCCCGGTGCGCACTCGGATGTACCCGCGCGAGTCGTTGTGGCGGTGCGCGTTCTGCAGCAGATTGTCGAGCAGGAGAGCCATCAGCGGGGCCTCGGCCAGCGCGGGCGCGGGGAGGAGCTCGGTGACGGGAGCGAACCCTGCTCCCGCTGCCGACCGCCGCGCGATCGCCTCGCCGGCGAGCTGCGCCAGATCGACGGCGCCGAGCTTCGCCGTCGCCGTCTCCAGCGCCGTGAGCGTGAGGAGCGCCTGCACGAGCTCGATGCTCCGATCGTTGTTGCTGCGGACGCCCGCGATCAGCTCGGCCTCCGAGATCGCAGCCGGGTGCGCATCCGCGATCTCCAGCATCGTCTTCGTCGCCGTCAGCGGGGTGCGGAGCTCGTGCGCGGCGTTCGCGGTGAACCGGGTGTGGGCCTCGAAGACGCGCTGCAGGCGGTCGAGGGTCAGGTCGAAGGTCTGCGCCAGATCCGACACCTCGTCGCGCGGGCCCTGCAACCGGATGCGGTACCCGAGATCGCCCTCCCCCGCGCGACGCGCGGCCTCGTTGATGCGGCTCAGCGGTTGCAGCATCCGCCCCGAGATCATCCATCCGGCCCACGCGGCGATCGCGGTGAGCGCGACGAGGGCCAGGAGTCCGACGCGCAGAATGAACTCGGTGACATCGGCGGGGCTCGCGATCACGAACAGCATGCTCTGCTCATCGGCGGGGAGGCTCGTGTCGGCGCCGTCCGGGATCGGGATGTCGTAATACGGCACGTAGGTCATGAACAGCCAGATGAGCGCCAGCATCAGTGCGCCCGAGCCGAACCCGATCGCTCCGAACGCGACCGTGAGCCGGGCGCGGAACGGCAAGCGCGGCGCACTCCGCCGCTCACTCCTCGGCATCACGCATCCGGTATCCGCCTCCCAGCACCGTCACGATCGCGTCGGGCGACCCGAGCTTCCTCCGCAGCGTGGAGACCGTCACACGCACCGAATTCGTGAATGGGTTCGCGTTCTCGTCCCACGCCTTCTCCAGCAGCCTCTCGGCGCTGATCACGCCGCCGCGCGATTTCATAAGCACCTCGAGCACGGCGAACTCCTTCGGCGTGACGCGGATCGGAACGCCGCGGCGCCGCACCGTGCGGCGGAAGATGTCGAGCTCCACATCGCCGGCGGTCAGCGTCGGCGGCACCGCATCGGCGCGGCGACGGCCGAGCGCGCGCAGGCGGGCGACGAGCTCGCCGAACTCGAAGGGCTTCGGGAGGTAGTCGTCGGCGCCCTTCTCGAACCCCGTGATGCGATCCGCCAGCGTGTCCGAGGCCGTCAGCATGAGAATGCCCGGGGTCGGGGTGCGGTCGACGAGGCGCGCGCACACGTCGTCGCCGTGCATTCCCGGAAGGTCTCGGTCGAGCACGAGCGCGTCGTACTCGGTGACCTCGGTCGCGTGCACCGCGTCGATGCCGTCGGTGACGAGATCGACGACGAAGCCCTCGAGCGAGAGCCCCTGGCGCAGCACCCGGCCCAGCGCGGCGTCGTCCTCCACCAGCAGTACCCGCATTCCATACCTCCTGACCCGAGTCAACCAGACGGCGGTTAAAGGGAGGGTAAAAGTGAAACTTACGCTCTGGCAATGCGGCGTGCGGCGGAATGGAGTCACCCGTTCACGAAGGAGGAATCCATGTTCACGAAATCCACGCCCAGTCGACGGATCGCGGCGCTCGCCGCGGTGATGACGGTGGCCGGCGCCTGGCTGCTCCCCGGCTGCTCCGCAGCCGACCCCGAAACCGACGCCGCGGCATCCCGATCCGCATCCGAGACAGCGCCCGAGGGCCGCACCGCCGAGCACGCGGAGCGCGCATTCGTCGAGTGGCAGCTGCAGTACGCGTCGTGCATGCGCGAGCAGGGGTTCGACGTCCCCGACCCCAGCGGCTCGTCGAGCGAATCGCTGTCCATCCCCGACGATCTCGACGCCTACGAAGCCGCGTCCGAGCGGTGCATCGGCGATCTCGGCGCACCCCCGTCGGCCACCGGTCAGGATCCGAAGGAGGTGCACGAGCGCGACGTCGCCCTGGTGGCCTGCCTGAGGGAGAACGGCGTGCGCGTCGACGATCCGGCGGTCGGCGAGCCCGTGCAGATCCCGGAGTCGGCTCCCGGCGAGCTGCTCGAGAAGTGCTTCGCCGAGGCGGGGGCCGCGTGATGCCCCGGAAGCCCCGCCTGCGATCCGCAGCCATCGGTCTGTCGTTCCTCGCGGTTCTGGCCGGAGGGCTGGTGGCTGCGAAAGCACTGTCGTCCGCGCCGGTGTCCGCCGAGACACCGGCGCAGGCGTCGAGCGCGGCGACCGCGCCCGTCGTCTCCGGGCCGCTGACGTTCACCACGCGTTCCAACGGCAAGGTCGAGTTCGCCGACCCGCGCGAGGTGCGCTCGGAGCTCGCCGGGGTGCTCAACGGCATTCCCGATACCGGGGAGATCGTGGAGCAGGGCCAGCAGCTCTTCCGCGTCGCCGATCGCCCCGTGGTGCTGCTGCTCGGCGACCTGCCGATGTGGAGGGACTTCGCACCCGGCATGACCGACGGCGCCGACGTCGAGCAGCTCAAGCGCAATCTCGCGGATCTCGGCTTCTTCGACGGCGACATCGATGGCACCTACTCATGGCACGCGCAGCAGGCGGTGATGGCCTGGCAGAAGAGCGTGGGCCTCGCGCAGGATGCCGTCGTGCCGCGGGGCCGGATCGTGTTCCTGCCGCACGCCGTGCGCGTCGGCGACCGGAAGGTGGGGCTCGGCGCTGATCTCGCCCCCGGCACGGTCGTCTACGCGGCGAGTCGCGACACCGTCGTGGTCTCCACGACGGTTCCCGTCGCCGACCGGGAGGCGGTGGTCGTCGGCTCGGAGGTCGCCGTCGTGCTCCCCGGCGGGGAGTCCGTGACGGGGAGGGTCGCCTCGGTCGGAGAACCGCGCAGCGAGGAGGACTCGTCGGGCAAGTCGCACATCGTGGTGCCGGTGGTCGTCACGCCGGTCGACCAGAGCGCCGCACTGCCGCACGCCTCGCTGCCGGCGCAGGTCACGTTCTCGCGCAGCACCGAGGAGTCCGTGCTGCAGGTGCCCGTCTCGGCGCTGCTCGCCGTCGATGCGGGAGCGTACGCGGTCGAGGTCGCGGGTGATGACGGCGTGCGCTCCGTTCCCGTCGAACTCGGCCGGTTCGCCGACGGCAAGGTCGAGATCGTGGGCGGCGACCTCCACGAGGGCGACGAAGTGGTGATCGCCGAATGAGCACCGTGATCGAACTCGCAGACGTGACGCGCACGTACGGTTCGCCGCCCGTGCAGGCTCTCCGCGGCGTGTCTCTGCGCGTCTCCCGAGGCGAGCTGATCGCGATCGTGGGCCCGAGCGGTTCCGGCAAGTCGACGCTGCTCAACATCCTCGGATCGCTCGACCGCCCGACCACGGGAAGCGCGGTGATCGGCAGCGTCGACATCGCGGCGCTGAGCGACGACCAGCTGGCGGCGATGCGGGCCTACGAGCTCGGCTTCGTCTTCCAGCAGTTCCACCTCTCCCCGGGGCGCACGGCCGTCGAGAACGTGTCGGACGGCCTGCTCTACCAGGGGGTCGCACGCGGCGAACGGCTGCGCCGCGCCGCCGGCGCCCTCGCCTCCGTCGGCCTCGGGCACCGCCAGGCGAACATGCCCCACCAGCTGTCGGGCGGCGAACGGCAGCGCGTGGCCATCGCGCGCGCGATCGTCGGGAACCCGACGGTGTTCCTCGCCGACGAGCCGACCGGCGCCCTCGATTCGCGCTCGGGCGCGGGCATCGTCGCATTGCTCCGCGAGCTCAACGACGCGGGCACCACGGTGATCATCATCACGCACGATGCGGAGCTGGCACGGCGTTTTCCGCGCCGCATCCGCATCGTCGACGGCGAGATCGTGAGCGACGAGACCGGAGACGTCTCGTGATCGCCTCGCGGCTGCGCTCGGCCGACGCGCTGCGGCTGGGCGGCACGGGGCTGCGGGCCCGACCGCTGCGAGCGGTGCTCTCGGCGCTCGGCATTGCGATCGGCATCGCGGCGATGGTCGCGGTCGTCGGCATATCGTCGTCGAGCCAGGCGCGCCTGAACGCGGAGTTCGACCGCCTCGGCACGAACCTGCTGACGGTCACCGCCGGGGAGGACCTCTTCGGGGCCGAGACCGAGCTCCCGGGGAGCGCAGTCGAGGCCGTCGAGCGCCTGCCCGGGGTCACCGACGTGTCGGCGCTGGCGCGGCTGACCGGAGTGACGGTCTACCGCAACGCCCTCGTCGACGCCGCCGAGTCGAAGGGGCTCGGCGTGGCGGCGGCCGACCTCGGGCTGCTCTCCGCGGTCGGAGGGGAGGTGCGGAAGGGGCGCTGGCTGAACGAGGCGACCGCGCGCTTCCCAGCCGTCGTGCTGGGTGCCGTCGCCGCGGAGCGCCTCGGCATCGTATCCGTCGGCTTGCAGGTGCACATCGGCGGAAGCTCCTACACGGTCGTCGGCGTGCTCGATCCGGTCCCGCTCGTTCCCGACATCGATTCGCTCGCCCTGATGGGCGGGCACCAGGCGTCGGCCGAACTCGGGTGGCAGGGATCCCCGACGGCGCTCTACGAGCGCTCGACGGATGCGGAAGTGCCGCGCCTGCGCGAGCTGCTGCCGTCTGCCGTGAACCCCGAGAACCCGGCCGGCGTCGCGGTGAGCCGCCCCTCCGACTCGCTCGCCGCCCGCTACGCCGCCGATCAGACCTTCACCGGTCTCCTGGTGGGCCTCGGCTCGATCGCGCTGCTCGTGGGCGGAATCGGCGTCGCGAACACGATGATCATCTCGGTCATCGAGCGCCGCCACGAGATCGGGCTGCGGCGCGCGCTCGGAGCGACGCGCACGCACATCCGGGTGCAGTTCCTTCTGGAGGCGCTGATCCTGTCATCGCTCGGAGGGGCGGCGGGAGCCGTCATCGGGGGCGTCGTGACGTGGATCGTCGCATGGTCGAACGACTGGCCCATGTCCGTGCCGCCCGCGCTGTTCGCCGCGGCCATCGGCGGCACCGCACTCATCGGAGCGATCGCGGGGCTCTACCCCGCCATTCGTGCATCGCTCCTCTCCCCCACGGCCGCACTGACGGCCGTGTGAGTGCACGGCGTGCGGCGGCGACCCGAGTCGCCGTCGCACGCCGTCGTCGGCTCCCGGCGGGAGAGCGCGGACGACCCCGAAAGCCGGAGGCGGCGATCCGCGCCCGCTGCGCAGCGGATGGGAGGATCGGAGGAGATGAAGTGGGCGATACCAGACTCGAACTGATGACCTCTTCCGTGTGAAGGAAGCGCGCTACCAACTGCGCCAATCGCCCGTCTGCACGCCCGCGAACCCGAGAGTTCCGCGTCCGTGCCAACCTGAATGATCATACACGGATCGCGCACCCCCTCGCGCACCTCCGGCGAGCAGCGGCGGGTTTTCGCCGATCGTCGGTCACTCGTCCGGGCGTGTCGTGATCGGGGCGAGATCGCTGTCGAGATGCTCGTCGAGCTCCGCGCTCAATTCGCCGAGCGCTTCGAGCTCGCTGCGCAGCTCGTTGTACTGATCGATGTCCGCCTGCAGCGCCGCGAGCTCCGCGTCGATGGCCGCGCGCCGCTGCTGCAGGCCGTCCGAGTCGCGCTGCAGGCGATCCGGATCGTCGCGATACTCGTCGCGCTCGATGCGGGCCTTGTACGAGCTGGCATCGGCGTTGAAGGCCTCCACCGCACCGACGTATGTCGACTTCCGCTCCTCCACGTCGTCGCGCAACTCGGCCATCTCCTGCTGCAGCGCATCGACCTGGCTCTGCAGGTCGTTGAACACGGTGACGTACCGCTCGAAGTCGTCGACGACGGCCGCTCGGTCGGCGAACCACTGCCTGTAGTGCTCCTCCAGCCAGGGCGGCAGATCGCGCATCTCGGTGCCGAGCACGGAGTGGAGCTCGTTGGCGAATGAGGTCTCCGGGAGGTGCTCGTACACGCTCATCCGCTCCTCGAGGTCGGGGTGCGACGGCGCGAGATCCTCGTACACGCCGCGCAGGCGCGAGGCGAGCAGCGAGCGGTCGCCCTCCCCCATGCGATGGAAGGCGGCGTGCAGGAGCTCGTGCGCGGCGGTGATCTCGACCACCCCGCTCACCCGCTCGTCCGTGACGTCGAAGAGGTGGATGCGGTCGGCCGTGTAGCAGCCGAGCACGTGACCCTGCTCGGAGTGATCGACCTCCGCGCACTGCTCGTTGAAGTGCTGACTGCCGTCGACCGTGGGGTGCGTCGCGAGGAAGATGCGCCGACCCGCATCGGTCAGGTCGAGATCGTCGGCCAGTGCGCTCACCCGAGGCGTCATCTCGTAGTTCGCCCCCGCAAGATGGTCGCTGATCTCCTGCCGGAACATGACGGCGGCGACGGCGACGGCGACCACGGCGAGGAACACGGTGAAGCCGATCCATCGCTTCGCGACCGCCGCCGCCCCTTCAGCCATGGGACAACAGTATCCGCGCCCGTCTGCGCCGGGGAGAAAAGTTACGAGATCCGCTTCGATACGCGGCTGCAGAGGGCGGCGCGCCCGGGAGTAACGCCCCGATTTGCACCCCCGGCAAGGCTTCCCTATAGTTATTCAGGTCGCGGCAATGCGGCGGAATGCGGATGTAGCGCAGTTGGTAGCGCATCACCTTGCCAAGGTGAGGGTCGCGAGTTCGAGTCTCGTCATCCGCTCTGGTACCGGGCCCGCCCGGTAACTTATGGTAACAAAACTACGGTGGCGTGGCCGAGAGGCGAGGCAGCGGCCTGCAAAGCCGTATACACGGGTTCGAATCCCGTCGCCACCTCGCTTCACAACTGAATAGCCTGAACAGGCGCGATTGGCGCAGCGGTAGCGCGCTTCCCTGACACGGAAGAGGTCACTGGTTCGATCCCAGTATCGCGCACGGACAGACCCGGCTTCGGCCGGGTCTTTTTTGTGCGCCCCCGCGCACCAGTGACCTCGCGGGGATCGCGAACGCGGTGCGTTCGCCCCGCGATCCCCGCGCTGGTTCGATCCCAGTATCGCGCACGGACAGACCCGGCTTCGGCCGGGTCTTTTTTTGTGCGCCCCCGCCCACCAGTGACCTCGCGGGGATCGCGAACGCGGTGCGTTCGCCCCGCGATCTCGTCGGCCCGAGATCCTCGCCGTCCCGAGACCGCCGCTGCGGCGGCAGCACGAGCCGACGGGGCGCGTCTAGGGTGGAGCCATGCCGCTGCACGCGATCCGCACCTCGTACGACGCTCGAGCGGCGGAATACGCTGATCGGTTCGCCTCCATCGCGGCGGCGCCGCCGGCCGACGTCGCGGAGATTCGCGCCTGGGCTGCCTGCTGCTCGGGGGCAATCGTCGACGCCGGCTGCGGACCCGGCCACTGGACGGACGATCTGCGGAGGCGCGGCTCCGAGATCTCCGGGTTCGACCTCTCCCCCGCGAGCATCGCCATCGCGCGCGAACGATTTCCGCGTACCCGGTATCGGGTCGCCGAGCTCGCTCGCAGCGGCCTCCCGACCGCGTCGGCCGGCGGCATCCTCTCGTGGTTCTCGATCATCCACACCCCGCCGCAGGAGCTCGACGCCGTGCTCGCCGAATTCGCGCGCTGCGCGGCGCCCGGCGGCCGGCTGCTGCTCGGTGCGTTCTCCTGGCCGACGCTGGAGGCGTTCCCCCATGCGGTGGTCACCGCGTATCGATGGCCGCCGCACGCGCTCGCACAGCGCCTGGAGGGGGCGGGGTTCGAGGTGCTGCGGGTCCGCGAGCGCACGCCCGAGCACGCGAGACCGCAGTGCACGCTCGAGGCCCGCCGCACCGACGCACCGCTGCGATGAGGCGAACCGTTGCGATGAGGCGCGGCGGGTCGCACACTGGAGGAGACCCGAAGCATCAGCGTCGAGATGGGAACAGCACATGGCACACAGCGGCACCCTGCACAGCTACGTCCTCGACTGTCCCGATCCGCGGGCGCTCGCCGAGTTCTACCGCGGGCTGCTCGGCGGCGAGATCCAGGAGGACGACGAGGACTGGGTCGATCTCGTGATCGACGGGCAGGGGGCGAAGCTGGCGTTCCAGCAGTCGCCCGGGTACGTCGCGCCCACCTGGCCGAGCGACGACGGCGATCAGCAGGCGCACCTCGACATCCGCGTCGCGAGCCTGGCTGCGGCGCACGATGACGTGCTCGCGCTCGGCGCTCGGCATCTCGAGTCGCACGACTCATTCCGGGTGTATCTCGACCCCGTCGGCCATCCGTTCTGCACCGTCGCATAGGCGCGGGATCGCCGAACGCCCGTGCGGCCCGTGCCGATGCGGTGGACGTGCGCGAGACGGAGCCGACGAACGCCTGCGGCGCGACGGTCGACTGCGAAGGGGGGGCTAGATCTGACGGCGGACGCCGTGGGCGCGCATCACCGCAGCGAGGGCGTCGACGAACCTGTCTCTCGGGAGCACGTGCCCCTCGCGGCGCATGGCGTCCTCCGGCACGCGCAGCACGCGATCCGTCGCCAGGAAGCTCTCGCGCCCCTCGGCGTCCCAGCCGCCCGAACCGACCGAGACGAAGCCGCGGTGCTGCTTGGTGCTGAGGGCGCAGCCGGCGGTGGTGCGCGCGTCGATGCGCGCGATGATGAGCACCGGGCGGTCCTTTCCCCGGCCGTCGTGCTCGGCGTACGGCACCCAGGCCCAGACGATCTCGCCCGGGTCCGGGCTGCCGTCGGGGTCGGGTTCGTACCCCGGTTCGAGTGCGCGGATCTCGGCGTTCGTGAGGTCGATGATTCCGTCTTGCACGCCGAGATCACTGCGGCTGCTCGTGGTGCGCGGAGCGACGGGGCCGCTGCGGCGCTGCGGCGGCGCAACGGATGCGGCGAGCGAGCGCAGCAGACCGACGACCGCCTGCGAGACCGTGCGGCGCGCCATGGGCGTTAGACGATCTCGCTCGCGGAGAGCGCGTTGAGCCGCGACATGCACCGGAGGTACTTCTTGCGGTAGCCGCCGTCGAGCATGCCGCCGCCGAAGATCGTGGTGATCGGCGCTCCGGTCGCGCGGATCGGAATCTGCGCGTCGTACACACGGTCGATGAAGGCGACGAAGCGCAGTGCGGAGGACTGATCGGTGAGCACCTGCACATCGCGCAGTCCGATGCACTGCACGCCGGTGAGCAACCCGCTGTAGCTCGACGGATGGACCGTGGAGAGGTGCTCGATGAGCGCGGAGAAGTCGTCGTCGGTCATCCGCTCGTGCGCCGCGGCGACGTCGGCGAGGGCGAACCGGTACTCCTCGTCGGAGAGCGGCACCGCGTCTCCTTCGAGATCGCGCTGGCGGTAGTCGACGCCGTCGATGCGGATGGTCGTGAAGCGGGCCGACATCGCCTGGATCTCGCGCATGAAGTCGGCGGCGGCGAACCGACCCTCGCCGAGTGCGTTCGGCGGCGTGTTCGAGGTCGCCACGAACCGAGTGCCCGTCGAGGTCAGGTCGCCGATGAGTCGCGTCATGAGCATGGTGTCGCCGGGATCGTCGAGCTCGAACTCGTCGATGCAGATGAGACGCGCGCCCTGCAGCACCGACACGGCGCCGTTGTAGCCGAGCGCGCCGACGAGCGCCGTGTACTCGATGAAGGTGCCGAAGTACTTCCGCCCCGTGGTCGCGTGCCACGTCGCGGCGAGCAGGTGGGTCTTTCCTACGCCGAATCCGCCGTCGAGGTAGATGCCCGGCTTGGTGGGGGCGTTGGCGACGGGCTCCGCCTTCTTCCGCCCGAATCCGAAGAAGCCGCCCCGCGAGACGGCGGGTGCCGGAGCCGCGAACGCGCGCAGCAGCTCGCGCGCCTCCTCCTGCGACGGGTAGTCGGGATCGGGCCGATACGAGTCGAACGACGCGTGGTCGAACTGGGGCGGGGGAACCAGAGTCGCGACGAGCTCGCTCCCACTGATCGTGGGGCGCCGATCGACGAGACTGGCTGTGCTGTGCTGTGAGTCGGAGACCATCGCCGCCATCCTACCGTCGAGCAGCCGGTCACCCGCGCCAGGGCGGTCGCGGAAGCGCTCGGGCGAACGCCCGGGTGACGGCCTCCCAGCCGCGCTGATCGACGTTCCACAGCTTCACGTGCTCGGCACCGGGCTGCAGGCGCAGCTGCACGAGGTCGGGGCGCAGCTGCGCGAGCCGTTCGGCGCCCGCCGGGGGCACGAACGTGTCGTCGGGGCTCGCGTGGATGAGCACTGGCACGGCGAGCGCGCGGGCGAACGTCTCGGGGTGGAGGTCGTCGATGGGGATGCCGCCGGCCTCGCCTCCCGCGACGACGCCGCGCGCCAGCAGCTCGATGCCGAGACCGGCGATCGCGGCGGGAGCCGACTGGGCTGCGGCGTGATACCGCAGCAGCGCGTTCCAGTCGACGGCGGGGGAATCGAGGATGAGCCCGTCGACGAGGTGCCGGTACTCGCCGCGGGTCGCCGCGACGAGGCAGGCGGTGCCGCCCATCGACCAGCCGAAGAGCGTCACCCGCTCGGCGCCCAGGCGTCGGGCAGCGGCGATCGCGGCGTCGACGTCGCGGCTCTCCGAGAACCCGACCCCGTATCTCCCCCGCAGCCCCGGAGGGGCGCCGGGGTCGTTGCGGTACGAGATCACGAGACTCGTGATGCCGCAGCGAGCGAGCGAGCGAACGCCTCGCAGCGTCTCCTCCGGGAGCGCGCCCCGCCCGTGCACGTGCACCGCCCAGCGGCGCTTCCGCGGAATGCGGGGGCGGATGATCCAGGCCTCGGCGTCGCCGAGCTCGGTGGCGTACGCGGTGCGCTCGACGCGATAGCCGAGCTGCTCGGGATCGGTGTACCACCAGCCGGTCACCCGCCCGCGCGTCTCCGGGGCGAGGGTGCCCCGGTCGACCGAGACGAGCTCCCGCAGCACCTCGTTTCCCGATGCTTCGACGACCTCTCCGAAACGCGCGTGCCCGCGGCCGCCGTCGAAGATGAACGAGTACCGCCCGGGGAGATCGGCGTCGACGCCGCGAAGCCGCACGAGCACGCCGCCGTTCGGGCGATCGACGACGTGCGTCACGGTCACCGGCGACTCGGGAACCGCGGCCGGGGTGACGGCGCGCCGCGCCAGGGCGACCCCGCCGAGCAGCGATCCGATGCCGCCGATGAGCGCCGCTCCCCCGACCGCACTCACTGCTCCGAGCACGAGCCCGCGGGTCCATCCCGGTGCCTGCATCGCGGCTCCTCCCCCTGTTCATCGCATCCCGGCGTGGCACCGGCGCGTTGTTCACAGCAAACTCTAGTGTCGCCACTGTGATGGCACGCATCAATGGGACCCCGGTCGACTTCGGCACGGCGGCCGAGCAGCTTCGCGGCGCGCGGCTGCGCGACGAGCTGGTGTCGCAGGAGATTCCCGCCCCGGAGCGCATCGCGCCCCAGTCCATCGCCTTCGCCGCGGGTGTCACTCGGGGCGGCCGCTCCGTCGACGCCGCCGATGACGCGCTCGACTCCCCGTACGGCGCGGGTCGCATCGTGCTCATGCACGACGCCTCGGCGGTCGACGAGTGGGGCGGCCCGTTCCGCATCGTCTGCTTCGCGCAGGCGCCCCTCGAGTTGGAGATCGGCGTGGACCCGTTCATCTCCGACGTGGCGTGGTCGTGGCTCGTCGATGCGCTCGACTCGCGCGGGGCGCAGTACGTCTACCTCTCGGGCACCGCCACGAAGACGCTCTCGAGCAGCTTCGGCGCGCTCGAGGCCCGCGGCGATTCCGCGCAGATCGAACTGCGCGCCTCGTGGTCTCCGACGGGCTCGGAATTCGGCGTGCACGCGGAGGCCTGGTCGGAGCTGCTGTGCCTGCTGGCCGGCCTCCCGCACGCGGAGGGCATAGACTCCATCGCGGCACGGCGATCCCGCCAGGCCGCGGAAGGTGGGTGAACAGGTATGACGGTCTCTCAGTCGGAGCTCGACATCGATTGGACGATGGTCGTCGACGACGAGGGTCTGGCGGCCGCGGCCGCCGCGCTCGCAGCGGGATCGGGGCCCGTCGCGGTCGACGCCGAGCGCGCCTCCGGCTTCCGGTACGGCGGTGAGGCGTACCTCGTGCAGGTGCATCGCGCCGAGGCCGGCACGTTCCTCATCGATCCCATCGGCATTCCCGACTTCTCGCCGCTGCAGCGCGCGATCGGCGATGCGGAGTGGATCTTCCACGCGGCGTCGCAGGATCTCCCCTGCCTCGCATCGATCGGCCTCGTGCCCTCGCGCATCTTCGACACCGAGCTCGCGGCGCGCCTGCTCGGCTTCGAGCGGGTCGGCCTCGGCGCGATCGTCGAGATGCTCCTCGGAATCGCTCTCGAAAAGGCGCACTCGGCCGCGGACTGGTCGCAGCGCCCGCTTCCCGCCGAGTGGCTGGAGTACGCGGCGCTCGACGTCGTGCTCCTGCCCGAGCTGCGGTCGGTGATCGCCGAGCAGCTGGACGAGCAGGGCAAGACGGAATTCGCCGCCCAGGAGTTCGAGGCGGTCCGACTGCGCCCCGAGAAGCCGCGGCCGGAGGAGCCGTGGCGCAAGCTCTCCGGCAGCCACGCCCTCAAGACTCCGCGCGCGCTGGCGCTCGCGCGGGAGCTCTGGGAGGCCCGGGATGCACTGGCCCGTGAGCGCGACACCGCGCCGGGGCGGCTGATCCCGGACTCCTCGATCGTCGCAGCCTCGATCGCGAACCCGCGCTCTCCCGGCGACCTCGCGCGCCTGCGCGACTTCAAGGGGCGGGCGAGCCGCTCGGAGCTGAAGCGCTGGTGGGCGGCGATCCTGCGGGCGAAGACGACCGAGGATCTTCCCGGGCAGAAGCCGCGGGACCCCGATTCGATTCCGCATCATCGATTCTGGGCGCAGCGCGACCCGGCGGCGGCTGCGCGGCTCGAGGCCGTGCGGTCGGCGATCGACGCGGAGGCCGCGGCCCGACGCATCCCGGTCGAGAACCTGCTCACCCCGGACACGCTGCGCCGACTCGTCTGGCGCCCGCCGGCCGACCCGACCGCGGAGAACGTGGCGCGGCGGTTGTCCGAGCTCGGCGCGCGGGACTGGCAGGTTGGTATCACTGCACCAATCATCGCGTCCGCATTTGTAGACCTCCCATAACTCAGGCGCATCGTCGCGGCGTTGGATCAGTGGCCGGAGCGGGTCCGGTTCCCCGTGACACTGCGTCTCTCTAGTATGGGAAGGACGCAGATCACCAATGCTGATGGAGGCGAAGTGGCCGCAATGAGAGAAGTCGTGTTCGTGGACGGTGTCCGCACCCCGTTCGGTCGAGCGGGCGACAAGGGGATATACGCGGGGACGCGTGCCGACGACCTGGCTGTGAAGGCGCTGCAGGGGCTCCTGGAGCGCAACCCGCAGCTGCCCCTCGAGCGAATCGACGACGTGGGCATCGCGGCGACGACGCAACAGGGCGACCAGGGTCTGACACTCGGTCGCACGGTGTCGATGCTCGCGGGCATCCCGGTGACCGTGCCGGGCTTCGCGCTCGACCGCATGTGCGCCGGTGCGCTCACCGTGGCCTCGTTCATGGGTGCCGCGATCGGCTCGGGCCAGTACGACCTCGCGGTCGCGGGCGGCGTCGAGCACATGGGCCGGCACCCGATCGGGCTCGACGCCGATCCGAACCCGCGATTCGTCGCCGAGAAGCTGGTGAGCCCCGATGCGCTGAACATGGGCATCACGGCGGAGCGCCTGCACGACCGGTTCCCGGAGCTCACCAAGGAGCGCGCCGACCGCTTCGGCATGCTGAGCCAGCAGAAGGTGCAAGCTGCGTACGACCGCGGCGACATCCAGGCCGATCTGATCCCGGTCGCAACCCGCTCCGAGACCGGCTGGGGACTCGCCACGGAGGATCAGGGGCGTCGCCCCGAGACCACCATGGAGGGGCTCGCCACGCTGAAGACCCCGTTCCGGCCGCACGGCCGCGTGACCGCCGGCAACGCATCACCGCTGACCGACGGGGCGACCGTCTCGCTGCTCGCCGGCGCCGACACCGCGAAAGAGCTCGGGCTCACCGCGAAGATGCGACTGGTCGGCTTCGCGTTCGCGGGCGTCGAACCCGAGGTCATGGGCCTCGGGCCGGTTCCGTCGACCGAGAAGGCGCTCAGACGAGCGGGGCTCAGCGTCGACGACATCGGACTCTTCGAGTTGAATGAGGCCTTCGCTGTGCAGGTGCTCTCCTTCACCGACCACTTCGGGATCGCCGACGACGATCCGCGGGTGAACCCGTGGGGCGGCTCCATCGCGTTCGGCCATCCGCTCGCCGCGTCGGGCGTGCGCCTCATGACGCAGCTCGCCCGCCAGTTCGCTCAGCGGCCCGACGTGCGCTACGGCGTCACCGCCATGTGCGTCGGCCTCGGGCAGGGCGGCACGGCCATCTGGGAGAACCCGCATTTCGATGGAAAGAAGGGCAAGTAAGCCATGACCGACTACCGCAGCATCGACTTCTCGCCCCTGATCGCCGCGTCCGAGGACGAGGTCGTCACCCGATCGCTCGTCCGCGACGTAGCGCTCCCCTCGGGCGGCACGCTCGCACTCATCACCCTCGACAACGGCCGCGACCACACCCGCCCCAACACGCTGGGCCCGCGCACCCTGCAGGAGCTCGGCGACGTGCTCGATGCGCTCAGAGCGCGGGCCGCCTCCGGCGACATCCAGGCCGTCGCGGTGACGGGCAAGCCGTTCATCTTCGCCGCGGGTGCCGACCTCTCCAAGGTCTCCACGCTCGCCACCGAGCAGAACGCGCGGCTGATGGCGCAGTTCGGCCACTTCGTGCTCGGCAAGCTCGGCGAGCTGGGCGTGCCGTCGTTCGCCTTCGTCAACGGCCTCGCACTCGGCGGCGCCATGGAGATCGCGCTGCACTGCGACTACCGCACGCTCGATTCGTCGACCGCCGCCCTCGCCTTCCCCGAGGTCTTCCTCGGCATCATCCCGGGATGGGGCGGCGCGACGATCGTGCCGAACCTCATCGGCATCGAGCAGGCCCTCGAGATCATCGTCACGAATCCGCTGAAGAACAACCGCATGCTGAAGCCGAAGCAGGCGTTCGAGATGGGCCTCTTCGACGCGATGTTCGGCTCCGCCAGCTTCCTCGAGCGATCGATCGCGTGGGCCGATGCCGTCATCGCGGGCTCGGAGAAGGTGGAGCGCAAGCACGCACCGGGCAAGCTCGAGCGGCTCACGAAGTGGCCCGCCGCCATCAAGATCGCCCGCGAGACCCTCAAGGCGCGCATCGGCACGGCCGCTCGCGCCCCCTACGTCGCGCTCGACCTGCTCAGCGCAGCGAAGGACAACGACCTCGCGCGCGGATTCGAGCGGGAGGACGAGGCGCTCGCAGAGCTGATCTCGGGTGACCAGTTCGCAGCGTCCGTCTACGCCTTCGACCTCGTGCAGAAACGTGCGAAACGCCCTGCGGGCGCCCCCGACAAGCAGCTCGCGAAGCCGGTGCGCAAGGTCGGCGTGATCGGCGCCGGGCTCATGGCGAGCCAGTTCGCGCTGCTCTTCGCCCGGAAGCTGCGCGTGCCCGTGCTCATCACTGACCTCGACCAGTCGCGGGTCGACAAGGGCCTCGCCTACATCCGCGGCGAGATCGACAAGATGCTCGAGAAGGGCCGGCTCTCCGCCGACGACGCGAACCAGATCACGGCGCTCGTGCAGGGCACCACCGACAAGACCCGGTACGCCGACTGCGACTGGGTGATCGAGGCCGTGTTCGAGGAACTCGGCGTGAAGCAGCAGGTGTTCGCCGAGATCGAAGCGATCGTCTCCGAGACCGCGGTGCTCGCGACGAACACGTCCTCGCTGTCGGTGGAGGAGATCGGCGAACGGCTCGAGCACCCCGAGCGGCTCGTGGGCTTCCACTTCTTCAACCCCGTCGCCGTGATGCCGCTCATCGAGGTGGTGCGCACCCCGACGACCGATGACGAAACGCTGGCCACGGCCATGGTGGTCGCGAAGAAGCTCGGCAAGAGCGCGGTCATCACGGCCGACCGCCCCGGCTTCGTCGTCAACCGCCTGCTGGCGAAGGTGATGGGCGAGGCCGCGCGCGCCCTCGACGCCGGCACCCCGCTGCCGGTCGTGGAACGGGCGTTCGCACCGATCGGGCTGCCGATGGGGCCGTTCGAGCTCATCGACCTCGTGGGCTGGAAGGTCGCCGCGCACGTGCAGGACACGATGGTCGCCGCCTTCCCCGGCCGCTTCTACGCGTCGGAGAACCTGCACCGGCTCGCCGACGTCGACGAACCCCTCGTCAAGACGAAGCACGGCAAGGTCGAAGACCTCTCGAAGGCCGGGAAGAAGGCGGTGACGCTCGGCAAGACCGCGGTCGGCGAGGAGGAGATTCTGCATCGCGTCGAAGACGAGCTCGCCCGAGAAATCAAGATCATGCTCGATGAGCACGTCGTCGCCGCTGCGGAGGACATCGATCTGTGCCTGATCCTGGGCGCGGGCTGGCCGTTCCAGGCGGGCGGCGCGACCCCGTACCTCGATCGCTCGGGCGCGAGCGAGCGGGCGTTCGGCGGCGCGTTCCACGAGCCCCGCATCGCCGGGGCCTGATCGGGCGTCCGACAGAGCGCAGCGGGGCGGCCCGGGGTACTCCCCGGCCGCCCCGCTGCGCTGCGCAGAGCTGCGTCGCGGCCCGCCGCATTGTCCGCTCCCGCGTCGATGCTCGCAGCCCTCAGGGGCGCTCGTGCGGCCGTGCGACCGGGACCCGCGTCCCGCGCACCTGCTCGCTCACGGAGGCCGCGATGCGATCGGCGGTGAGGCCGGCATCGGCGAGGAGCTGGCCGCGGGAGGCGTGATCAGGGAACTCGTCGGGCGTGCCGAGTTCGCTGACCGCCGTGTCGACTCCGGCATCCCGAAGCGCCTGGCGGATGCGCGTGCCGACGCCGCCGACCCGGATCCCGTCCTCGATCGTGATGACGAGGCGATGGCGCTCCGCCGCCGCGACCACGGAATCGGCGACCGGCACGACCCAGCGCGGGTCGATCACCGTCGACGTGATGCCCGCGGCCTCCAGACGCTGCGCGGCGTCGATGGCGACGACCGCCATAGGACCCACGGCGACGAACAGCACATCGCGCTGCCCGCCCCCGTCGGCCTCCGATTCGTGCAGCACGTCGACTCCGTCGTCCGAGCGGCGGAGCGCGGCGATGTCGGCCCCGACCGCGCCCTTGGGATAGCGCAGCACCGTCGGAGCATCGTCGATCGCCACGGCCTCCCCGAGCGCTTCAGACAGCGTTGCGGCGTCGCGCGGCGCGGCGATCCGGATCCCGGGGACCACCTGCAGTGTGGCCAGATCCCAGACGCCGTTGTGACTCGCGCCGTCGGGGCCCGTGATTCCGGCGCGATCGAGCACGAAGGTGACACCGGCGCGGTGCAGGGCGACATCCATGAGGAGCTGATCGAAGGCGCGATTCATGAACGTCGCGTACACGGCCACCACCGGGTGCAGCCCGCCGTAGGCGAGTCCGGCGGCACTCGTCACCGCGTGCTGCTCGGCGATCCCGACGTCGATGACGCGACCCGGATGCCGGGCCGCGAGGGCGTCGAGGCCGGTCGGCACGAGCATGGCGGCGGTGATGCCGATGATGCGCTCGTCGGCGTCGGCGAGCTCGACGATGCGCTCCCGGAACACCGAGGTCCAGCTGCGCCCCGCCACAGCCTCCACCGGCTCGCCGCTGCCCGGATCGATCTGCCCGATGGCGTGGAACTGGTCGGCGACGTCGTTCTCCGCGGGTGCGTACCCGCGGCCCTTCTCCGTGATGACGTGAACGAGCGTCGGGCGCCCGTATCCCTTCGCCTGCCGCAGCACCTCCTCGACCGCGTGCAGATCATGGCCGTCGACGGGGCCCAGATACTTGATGTCGAGGTTCGAGTAGAGATCCTGGTTGTCGGATGCGCGACTCGCGAGACCGCGCATCGCTCCGCGCGCCGCGCGGTACACGGTGCGGCCCGGCGTGCCGAGGCGCGAGAACAGCTTCTCGCTGCCCTCCTGCAGATCGCGGTACGCGTCCTTCGACCGCACCGAGTTCAGGAACCGGGCCATGCCGCCGATAGTGGGAGCGTACGATCTGCCGTTGTCGTTCACGACGAGCACGAGGTTGCGGTCGTTGTCGTCGGTGATGTTGTTGAGCGCCTCCCAGGTCATGCCTCCGGTGAGCGCGCCGTCCCCGACGACCGCCACCACGTGCCGGTGCTGCTGGGACGGGTCGCTCTGCGCGCGCCGCGCGAAGGCGCGCGAGATGCCGTCGGCCCAGCTCAGCGAGCTCGACGCGTGCGAACTCTCGACGATGTCGTGCTCCGACTCCGAGCGCTGCGGGTAGCCGGCGAGGCCGCCGCGGCTTCGGAGCGCCGAGAAGTCTCGCCGACCGGTGAGCAGTTTGTGCACATAGCTCTGGTGCCCGGTGTCGAAGACGATCGGATCGCGCGGCGATTGGAACACGCGGTGCAGGGCGATCGTCAGCTCGACGACGCCGAGGTTCGGGCCGAGATGACCGCCGGTGCGCGACACCGCTGCGATCAAGAACTCGCGAATCTCCGCGGCGAGCTGCTCGCACTCCGCGATCGTCAGCGCATCGAGATCACGTGGTTCTCGGATTCGATCCAGGATCGCCACCCGCCGACCTCCGTTCCGCCCGACCGGGAGGGTGCGAGCATCCCCACAGTCTACTCGGGGCCGCTCCCCCGCCGGCGCGCGAACAGACGGGTGGGCCCGGGCGCAGCGCGCCCGGGCCCACCCGTATCGCGTCGACTCAGACGAGCGAGCGCAGCACGTACTGCAGGATGCCGCCGTTGCGGTAGTAGTCCGCCTCGCCCGGGGTGTCGATGCGCACGACCGCGTCGAACTCGACCGTGGAGCCGTCGCCGCGGGTCGCCGTCACGGATACCGTGCGCGGGGTCACCCCGTCGTTGAGCGCCGTGATGCCCGAGATGTCGAAGGTCTCCGTGCCGTCGAGGCTCAGGCTCTCCGCGTTCTCGCCCTCGGGGAACTGGAGCGGCAGCACGCCCATGCCGATGAGGTTCGAACGGTGGATGCGCTCGAAGCTCTCGGTGATGACCGCCTTCACGCCCAGCAGCCTGGTGCCCTTCGCGGCCCAGTCGCGCGACGATCCCGACCCGTACTCCTTGCCGCCCAGCACGACGAGGGGGATGCCTGCCGCCTGGTAGTTCTGCGATGCGTCGTAGATGTACGACTTCGGCGCGCCCTTCTGCGTGAAGTCGCGCGTGAAGCCGCCCTCGACACCGGCGCCGTCGTTCTCGTCGGCGAGCAGCTGGTTGCGCAGACGGATGTTGGCGAAGGTGCCGCGGATCATCACCTCGTGGTTGCCGCGACGCGAGCCGTACGTGTTGAAGTCTCGCGGCGAGATGCCGTTGGCGACGAGGTACTGGCCGGCCGGGGTCTCGGCGCGGAAGCTGCCCGCGGGGCTGATGTGGTCGGTCGTCACCGAGTCGCCGAGCTTCGCGAGCACGCGCGCGCCCGAGATGTCGGTGACCGGGGTGGGCTCCAGCTGCATCCCGTCGAAGTAGGGCGCCTTGCGCACGTACGTCGACTGCTCGTCCCACGCGAAGGTGTCGCCGTCGGGTGTCGGCAGCGAGGTCCAGTGCTCATCGCCGTCGAACACCGTCGCGTACTTCTGGGTGAACATGTCGGAGTCGATCGACGCATCCGCGATCTTCTGCACCTCGACGGGGTCGGGCCAGATGTCGCGGAGGAACACGTCGTTGCCCGCTTCGTCCTGGCCGAGCGCGTCGGTGTCGAAGTCGAAGTCCATCGTGCCCGCGAGCGAGTACGCGATGACGAGCGGCGGGCTCGCGAGGTAGTTCATCTTGATGTCGGGGTTGATGCGGCCCTCGAAGTTGCGGTTGCCCGAGAGCACCGCGGTCACGGCGAGATCGTGCTCATTGACGGCGTCGGAGATCTCCTGGTTGAGGGGCCCCGAGTTGCCGATGCACGTGACGCAACCGTAGCCGACGGTGTAGAAGCCGAGCTTCTCGAGATCGCGGTTGAGACCCGACTTCTCGTAGTAGTCGGTGACGACCTTCGAGCCCGGGGCCAGCGTGGTCTTGACCCACGGCTTCGCGCGCAGCCCCCGCGCCGCCGCGTTGCGGGCGAGCACGCCGGCGGCGAGCATCACCGACGGGTTGGAGGTGTTCGTGCACGAGGTGATGGACGCGAGCGTGACGGCGCCGTGATCGATCTCGAACTCGCGCCCCTGCTCGTCCTCGACCTTCGCGGGGTTGGCCGCCTGCGCGTAGTTCTTCAGGTCGGTCTCGAACTGCGACTTCGACCGCGAAAGCTCGATGCGATCCTGCGGGCGCTTCGGGCCGGCGATGGACGAGACCACCGTGCCGAGGTCGAGCTCCAGGTACTCGCTGAACTCCGGCTCGCGCGACGGATCGTGCCACATGCCCTGCGCCTGCGTGTACGCCTTGACGAGCTCGATCTGCTCCTCCGGCCGCCCGGTGAGGCGCATGTAGTCGAGCGTGACGTCGTCGACCGGGAACATCGCGGCGGTCGAGCCGAACTCGGGGCTCATGTTGCCGATGGTCGCGCGGTTCGCGAGCGGCACGGAGCCCACTCCCTCGCCGTAGAACTCCACGAACTTGCCGACGACGCCGTGCTTGCGCAGCATCTGGGTGATGGTGAGTACGACGTCGGTCGCGGTGACGCCCGCCGGGATCTCGCCCGAGAGCTTGAACCCGACCACGCGGGGGATGAGCATCGAGATCGGCTGGCCGAGCATGGCGGCCTCGGCCTCGATGCCGCCGACGCCCCAGCCGAGCACGCCGAGTCCGTTCTCCATCGTGGTGTGCGAGTCGGTGCCGACGCAGGTGTCGGGGTACGCGAACAGCTGGCCGTCGATCTCACGGGTGAAGGTGACGCGCGCGAGGTACTCGATGTTGACCTGGTGCACGATGCCGGTGCCCGGGGGCACGACCTTGAACTCGTCGAAGGCGCCCTGGCCCCACCGCAGGAACTGGTAGCGCTCTCCGTTGCGCTGGTACTCGATCTCGACGTTGCGAGCCGCCGCATCGGGCGAGCCGTACACATCGGAGATGACGGAGTGGTCGATCACCATCTCGGCGGGGGCGAGCGGGTTGATCTTGTCGGGCGTGCCGCCGAGCTCGACGACGGCCTCGCGCATCGTGGCGAGGTCGACGACGCAGGGCACGCCGGTGAAGTCCTGCATGATCACGCGGGCCGGCGAGAACTGGATCTCGGTGTCGGGCTGGGCGGAGGGATCCCAGTTGCCGAGCGCCTCGATGTGCGCGCGGGTGACGTTGGCGCCGTCCTCGGTGCGGAGCAGGTTCTCCAGCAGCACCTTGAGGCTGTAGGGCAGCCGCTCATGACCGGGGACGCGGTCGATTCGGTAGATCCCGTATTCCTTCTCGCCGACGGCGAGGGTGCTCTTCGCTTCGAAGCTGTTGACGGCTCCCATTGAGCTCCTCCAATGTGTCTCGATGTCGAGATAATTCTACACCCGAGCAGGCTCGCTCGGGTGTCACGTCGATGGGGTGTTGTGCCCAGTATCCGTAAGGGATTCCCCCGCCGAATCATCTGATGATCCGGACAGCCTGCTGAGCACCATCCACGTGAAGACCACGACGAGGGCGAAGAGGGGAACGCCCATCACCAGACGGGCGATGCCGAGGGCATCGGTCGCCGCGATCCCATCCGGCTCGCGGGCCGCGAAGTAGAGCGGAACCTGCACGGCGAGTCGGGCGATGAAGAGGCCGCTCCAGAGCAGCGTCAGCCAGGTCGCCACCCGCTTCAGCGATCGGTCGCGGCGCCACCCCGTGAGGTCGCCGCGCAGTGCACCGAGAGCGACGCCGACGAGCGGCCACCCGACCGCGACGGAGATCAGCAGACCCGCCGACCAGACGATGTTCGTGATGAAGCCCGGCACGTAGTAGTCCGCGCCGCGCCCGGTGAACAGCGTCGCGATGACCGCGACTGCGACGCCCGCGGCGCCCGAGAACACCGAGACCAGCGGCTCGCGCCGCACCAGCCGGACGATCACGGCGAGGATCGCGAGCGCTGCGGGGGCGATCGCCGACACCCGCGCGTCGCGCGTGAACGTGAAGATGACGAGGAAGAGGAGCCCGGGAACGAGCGTCTCGGCGACGCCGCGCCATCCGCCGATCGCGTCGAGCACGCCGCGACCGGAGATCGCCTCCCCCGACATCCCGGCGCGCACCGTGCGCCCGATCGCGCCCCCGAAGGGCCGCGCCCCGTCGGCTGCGCCGCTCTCCGGGGCCGCCTGGGGCGCCGGAGGGGTGAGCGGCGTCCGGCGAGCCGCCTCCCCATCGCGCGGATCGCGCGAGTCGCGCGGGTCGCGCGCCGAGCCGTCGTCCACTTCGATCACACCGGCAGCGTTCCGGCGGGAGGCGCTTGCCGCTGCCCCTGCACGCCGGCGGGCACCTTGAGCTGCAGCAGCTCGCTCGGCGGCATCGGCTGCTCGCCGCGCACCACCACCAGCTCGCGGAAGAGCTCGATCACCCGGTCGCGAGCCTCGGCGTCACGTGCGGCTTTGCCCATGATCACGCCGCGGAGCATCCAACGCGGCCCGTCGACCGCGATGAAGCGGGCCACGCGCGTTCCGCCCTGGTCGCCCGGAGCAGGCGTCTCGACGAGCAGCTCGGGGCCGAGCACGCCCGGCTCCTCGGCGACGGTGCCGCCCTGAGCGGTCATCTGCTGCGTCAGCTTGGCCCGCACCGGGCCCCAGAGGCCCGTCGTCTTCGGAGCGGCGAAGGCCTGCACCTGCAGCAGCGATTCGGCGTACTCGAGCGACACGGCGATCACCCGGTTCGCGCGCTCGTCGACCTCGAGCCGCAGCTGCAGCCCCTCCCGGGGGGCCACCTTGATGCCGCCGAGATCGACGTAGGGCCGCATCGAGGGCACCTCCGACGCGTCGAACGGCCCCGACGTCGCCCGGTCCTCCGGCGCCGACTTCGCGTCGTCGATCGCGGCGGGCGCGCCGTCGCTCAGTTCGACGGCGTCGGCCCCGGGCTGGCCCGGCTTCTGATCTTCGCTCATCTTCGCTACTCCTTCGTCTTGACCCAGAGGGTCGAACTCGCTCGATCGCCCGCCGACCCGGGCGATGCCGTCAACTGCTCACACCGGTCGAACCGAAGCCGCCGGCGCCGCGCGCGCTGTCGGGCAACTCGGGCACCGGTACGAAGACCGCACGGGTCACGGGCATCACGATGAGCTGGGCGATCCGGTCGCCCGCAGCGACCGCGAAGCTCTCGGATCGATCCGTGTTGAGCAGCGTCACCTTGATCTCGCCGCGGTACCCGGCGTCGACGGTGCCGGGAGCGTTGACGACGGTGATGCCGTGCTTCGCCGCGAGCCCGCTGCGGGGCACCACGAACGCCGCGTACCCGTCGGGCAGCGCGATGGCGACCCCGGTGCCGATGAGGGCGCGCTCCCCCGGCCCGAGCTCGACCGCCTCGGCAGCGCGCAGGTCGGCTCCCGCATCCCCCGCATGGGCGTACTGGGGAGGATGCTCGGCCACGATCGGAATCTCCACGACATCAGTCACCCGCTCAGGCTAGCGGATTCGGCCGTGCACCTGCAGAGAGGGGTGCCGCACGGCGACCTCCGAGTGAGCCGCGGGATAATGGTCGGCATGACCCGAATCGCCAGTTCCGCCCCTCCGCACTCGACGTATCGGGAACGACTCCTCCCGGGGGCGAGCCTGTTCGTCGCCCTCGTGCTGGTCATCCCCGCGGTCGCGCTCGTGCTCACGCCGATCAACGCGCAGTGGGCCATCCCGACCGGGGTCATCGTGTACGCCATTCTGGCGGCGACCTTCCTGCTCAGCAGCCCGTCGATCGAGGTCGCCGACGGCCGGCTGACGGCGGGTCGCGCCGAGATCCCCGTGTCACTGCTCGGAGACGTCGAGCTGCTCGGTGCGGAGGGGCTGAAGGCGGCGATCGGGCCCGGCTGCGACGCCCGCAACTATCTGCTGCTGCGGGGATGGATTCACCGCGGGGTGAGGATCGCGAACGTCGACCCGGCCGATCCGGCACCGCAGTGGATTCTGACGACGCGTCACCCGAAGAAGCTCGCCGAGGCCATCGCAGCGGCGCGCGTCGCCGCGTGACCCGCTCGGGCTTCTGAAGCCCCCGCGCATGAGAACGGCCGCTCCCTTGGGAGCGGCCGTTCTCATGCGCCTCGCGAGCGGACGCGAGTCAGTTGGAGCATTCTGACGCAGTGGCGTCAGCCGCGAATGCCTGCCTCGCTGCGCGAGTCAGTTCGAGCATTCTGACGCAGTGGCGCCAGCCGCGAATGCCTGCCTCGCTGCGCGAGTCAGTTGGAGCATTCTGACGCAGTGGCGCCAGCCGCGAATGCCTGCCTCGCTGCGCGAGTCAGTTGGAGCATTCGCGGCACACCGGCCCGAGCTCCGTCTCGTGATCGACCTGCGAGCGGTGGCGCACCAGGAAGCAGCTCACGCAGGTGAACTCGTCGTCCTGCTGCGGAAGCACGATGACATCGAGCTCGACATCGGAGAGATCGTTGCCGCCGAGATCGAAACTCGGGTTGTCGGCATCGTCGGAGTCGAGCCCCGACGCGCCCTTTGCCGGCCCGCGCTCCTTCAGCGCCTCGATCGACTCGGCGTCTTCTTCAGTCTTGCGCGGGGCGTCGTAATCCGTGGCCATTCTCTCCTGCGTTCCCGGGCCGGTATGCCGGCACCTTATCCTTCGAGCGGCCATAGTCTGACGTACGAGGCGGCCCGCGCGCAAACCCTCCCGCCGAAAGTTCTCTGAGCGCGAAGCGCGACTCCCCCGGGTTTCGCCACGCGCCGCTTCAATGCGGAGCGTCCCGGGGTGCGTGTGACACTCTGGGTCGCGACTCACGAAGGGATGCGCCGATGGACGAACTGCGCTTTGTGCGCCGAGATGACCGGTCGCTGATCGTCGCGAACGACGCCGGCGACGAGTTCCGCTTCGTCGTCGACGAGGCCGCGCTCAGCGAGCTGCGCCATTTGTCGCGGCGCGAGCGCCAGCCGGGGAAGCCGGGTCCGCGTGAGATCCAGGCGCTCATCCGCGCGGGAAAGTCTCGCGCTCAGGTGGCCTCCGAGACGGGCCTGGACGACGCCGATATCGAGCGGTACGAGGAGCCCGTGCTCGCGGAGCGCCGCTACATTCTCGAGCGAGCGCACGCGGTTCCGGTGCGCACGGAGGCGCACGACGACGGCGACCAGCGTTTCGGCGCCGTCATCTCGGAGCGCCTCGCCGGGCTCGGAGCGGAGACGAGCGAGTGGGCGGCCTGGAGGGACGAGGAGCGCGGCTGGATGATCAGCCTCGAGTTCGCGTCGCACGATGTCGGCCACCGCGCCGTGTGGACGTTCGACCACCGCAAGTCGATGCTCTCCCCCATCAACCCCGACGCCGTGAACCTCTCGAAGCAGGGCGATGTCGGCGAGCGGCTGATCCCGAAGCTGCGCGCGGTCGACTCCGCCGAGCGCTCGGGCCGCTTCGACTCGGGCGCGTTCGACGCCGAGGGCGGCGCGGTGGAGGAGACCGGGGCCGAGGCGCCGAGCGCGACGGTCGATGAACCTGCGCAGGAGGCGCCCACGTCGTCGTCGGATCCCAACGCCGAGTTCGCGCGCCGCCGCGAGATCGACCAGCGCGCCATCTCCTCGGACGCCGACGCGCCGGCGGATCTCAGCCAGACCGCCGACCTGCTCGACGCGCTCCGCAAGCGCCGCGGAGAACGCGATCAGGGCAAGCGCCAGAGCGATGCCGGTGCAGAGCTGCAGCCCCAGGAGCTCGACCTCGCGGCGCTCGCCGAGACGGACTCCGACACGCCTGCAGGATCGCGAGACGTCGTCGACGCGCCGCGTTCCGACAGCCCGCACCCGTCGCTCCGCCGCGAGCCGCCGGCCGATGCGCCCGCCGCGCCGCGGAGCATCTGGAGCAGCGCCGGTGTGACGGGGGCGCCGAAGAGCGGCCCCGACCCGTCGCCCGAACGCGCCGAGGGGCCCGCGCAGCCGCCCGCCGCAGCGCCCGACGCGAGCGAGCGCGCACCCAAGAAGGGGCGCGCCTCGATTCCGAGTTGGGACGACATCCTCTTCGGTACGCGGAGCGACGAGGACCCCGCGAACTGACCTCGGCGATCCGTGCCGTGGTCGGGTGAAGCTGCGGCGCCCGCGCGGAGCCGGGGGCGCCGCGCGCTCCGGCTGCTGCGCCGATGCCGCTGCCGCCGCTCCGCTAATCGGGGATGCGGCGCGCTGCGGCCTGCACTGCGGCCGCGAACGAGGAGCCGTCGAGGGCCCCGCCGAGCACCAGCGGCACTCCCCGCTCCTCGTCGGTGAACGACCCGTGCTGGCCGACCATCTCGAGCACTCGCGGGTCTTCGGTGTTCGTGAAGTAGGCGATCTGCTTGCGGGCGGCGATCAGCACGTCGCCGAGGCGCTCCGCGACCTCCGGCCGCACCCGACCGAAACTCCCCTGGGCCAGGGCCGCCTCGCGCGTGCCGACCCAGGCGCGTGCGCCCTCCGCGCGCTCCCACGCTGCGGCGACCGCCGCCGCATCGGCGCCGTCGCGCAGATACAGCGAGCGGAGGCGCGGTTCGCCGCCGATCTCGGCGACGTCGTCGAGCAGGCCCGCGTGCGATTCGAGCATGACCCGCTGATGCGGCGCGATGTCGACCATTCCATGGTCCGCGGTGATCACCACTCCCACGCCTCCGGGCAGCCCCCGCAGGAACCCGTCGAGCGACGCGTCGAACTGCTCGAGACGACGCGCCCAGTGCTCGCTCTGCCACCCGTGCTCGTGCCCCGCCTTGTCGAGTTCGTCGATGTAGAGGTAGACGACGGCGGGCGTCGGCTCGCGCACCACCCGGGAGGCCAGGGCGAACCGATCCTCGATCCGCTGGCCGCCCAGATACTCGGCGCCCGAGAGGATCGCCTCGGTCAGTCCGCCGGCTGCGTGCGCGGGGCGGCCGATCGCGACGGCTCGTGCGCCGATCGAGGAGACCCGAGTGAGCAGCGGTGTCGCGCGCTGCCAGGTGCGCTGATCCCCGATGCCGTCCCAGTCGCGGAGCGTCGTCACGAGCCCGAGCTCGGGGTGGCGGATGCGGTACCCGATCAGTCCGTGCGATCCGGGGAGGCGGCCGGTGAGCAGCGTGGTGAGCGCCGCGCCGGTCGTCGACGGCGCGACGGTCTCGATCCGCTTCCGCGGGAGGCGGGTGAGCGCCGGGGCGTGCCCCGCGCGCGCCGAGAGGTTCGCGCTCCCGAGCCCGTCCACCACGATCATGACGAAGGACCGCAGCGGCGGAAGGGAGTCCGAGTCGGCGAAGGCCAGCTCGTCGGGAGGCGGAGTGCCGAGGCCCCGCGCGACCGCCGCGATGCCGCTCGGCAGAATCGCGGCAAGCCTCGCGCCGTTGTCGGCGGTCGTCGGTAGCATGAAATCCATTATGACCGACCCTCGCAGTGCGTCCGAAGCAGCACCGGACGCCCCCCACGAACTCGCCGGCGAGCGCATCGAAGACATCGACATTCTGCAGGAGATGGAGGGCTCGTTCCTCGAGTACGCCTACTCCGTGATCTACTCGCGCGCGCTTCCCGACGCCCGCGACGGGTTGAAGCCCGTGCAGCGGCGCATCCTGTACATGATGCAAGACATGGGACTGCGCCCCGAGAAGGGGCACGTCAAGTCCGCGCGCGTCGTCGGCGAGGTGATGGGCAAGCTGCACCCGCACGGCGACTCGTCGATCTACGACGCGCTCGTGAGACTGGCGCAGGGGTTCGCCATGCGGCTGCCGCTCGTGGACGGCCACGGCAACTTCGGCTCGCTCGACGACGGCCCCGCCGCCTCGCGCTACACCGAGGCCCGCCTCGCCGGCGCGGCGCTCGCCATGACCGAGTCGCTCGACGAGAACGTGGTCGACTTCGTCCCGAACTACGACAGCCAGCTGCTGCAGCCCGAGGTGCTCCCCTCCGCCGTGCCGAACCTGCTCGTCAACGGAGCGAGCGGCATCGCCGTCGGCATGGCCACCAACCTGGCGCCGCACAACCTCATCGAGGTGGTCGACGGCGCGAAGCATCTGCTGCGCAACCCGGGGGCCACGGTCGACGAGCTCATGGAGTTCATCCCCGGCCCCGACCTGCCGGGCGGCGGCACCATCGTCGGGCTCGACGGTGTGAAAGACGCGTACCGGACCGGCCGCGGGGCGTTCCGCACCCGCGCGAAGGTGGCCGTAGAGCAGCTCGGGCCGCGGCGCACCGGCCTCGTGGTCACCGAGCTGCCGTACCTGGTCGGCCCCGAACGCGTGATCGAGAAGATCAAGCAGGGCGTGGAGGCGAAGAAGCTCTCCGGCATCTCGGATGTCGCCGACCTCACCGACCGCAAGAACGGGCTCCGCCTCGTTATCACTCTGAAGACCGGGTTCTCGCCGGAGGCGGTGCTCGAACAGCTGTACCGGTACACCCCGCTCGAGGATTCGTTCAGCATCAACTCGGTCGCCCTCGTGCAGGGGCAGCCGCAGACGCTCGGCTTGCGCGAGATGCTGCGCGTCTTCCTCGACCACCGCATCTCGGTCGTCACCCGCAGATCCGAGTTCAGGCTGGCGAAGCGGCGCGAGCGCCTGCACCTGGTCGAAGGCATGCTCATCGCGATCCTCGACATCGATGAGGTCATCCAGCTGATCCGCACGAGCGACGATGCGGAGACCGCGCGCAGCCGACTGATGCAGGTCTTCGACCTGTCGGAGGCCCAGGCCGAGTACATCCTCGAGCTGCGGCTGCGCCGCCTCACGAAGTTCTCGCGGGTCGAGCTCGAGGCCGAGCGCGACGAGCTGCAGGCGGAGATCGATCGCCTGCTCGCCATTCTCGGCGACGAGCACCGGCTTCGCGAGGTCGTCGCCCAGGAGATGGACGACGCAGCCGAGGCGTTCGGCACGCCTCGACGCACCGTGCTGACCGGTGCTGTGCTGAGGCCCGCCCGGTCGGCGTCGGCGGCGGCGTCCCTCGAGGTCGCCGATTCCCCGTGCTCCGTTCTGCTGTCGGTCACCGGGCGCGCGCTGCGCATCGATCGGGATCCGGAGGCGCCGACCAGTACTCGGCCGGCCCCGCGAGCGACGAAGCACGGCGCGGTGCTCGCGACCGTCGAGGGCACGGTGCGCGGCGAGATGGGCGCCGTCCTCTCAGACGGCACCCTGCACCGGTTCACCCCGGTCGACCTCCCACTCGTTCCCGCCGCGAGCATCGCGTTCTCGGCGGGCGCGAAACTGCTCGACTACATCGGCGTCACCGATAAGCGACTGCGCATCGTGGGCGTGCTCCCCCTCGACACCGACACCCCCGTGGGGCTCTTCACACAGCAGGGCATCGTGAAGCGCGTACTGCTCACCGATCTTCCGGCGAAGCCGTCGTTCGAGGTGATCGGACTGAAGAGCGGCGATGCGCTCGTCGCAGCGTTCGCGGCGCCCGACGGGCACGAGATCGCCGCCGTCTCGAGCGATGCGCAGCTGCTGCGCTTCCCCGCCTCGGCAGTGCGCCCCCAGGGGCGCCCGGCTGCGGGCATGGCGGGCATGCGGCTCTCCGCCGAGGCCCGGATCGTCTTCGCGGGGGCCGTGCCCGAGGGAGCAGACGCTCGCGTGGTGACCGTCGCCGACAGCTCCATCACGCTGCCAGGCACCGACGTGGCGACCGCGAAGGTCTCCGCCTGGAGCGAGTTCCCCGCGAAGGGCCGCGGCACGGGAGGCGTTCGCGCCCAGCGGTTCCTGAAGTGGGAGGATCAGATCGCCTGCGCCTGGGTCGGCACGGGTGAGCCGCGCGCTCTGGCATCCGACGGCGCTGCGCGCAAGCTCCCGAGCGAACTCGGCAAGCGCGACGGATCCGGGCAGCCCATCGACGGCTCCGCGGCGTTCGTCGGCGTCGCCCCCTGACGGAGGCGCGCCCCCACGAGATGAGCCCTCCCCGCCCGGATGGCGGGGAGGGCTCATCGCCGCGATGGGCACGATCCGGTGCGCTACGCGACGGCGATCCTCGGCGTTACGCGACGGCGATCCTCGGCGCTACGCGACGATGATCCGCTGCGCTACGCGACGATGATCCTCGGCGCTACGCGTCCATGATCCGCGGCGCTACGCGTCGATGCGCTCCGGATCGAGGTCGTCCGCGTTCTCGATGATGAACTCCTTGCGCGGGGCGACCTCATTGCCCATCAGCAGTTCGAAGACCTGCGAGGCGGCGTGCGCGTCCTCGACCCTCACACGCCGCAGCGTGCGGTGCTCGCGATCCATCGTCGTCTCCGCGAGCTGGTCCGCATCCATCTCGCCGAGGCCCTTGTACCGCTGGATCGGCTCGAGATACCGCTTGCCGCGCTTCTTCAGGTCGGCCAGCAGAGCGTTCAGCTCCCGCTCGCTGTACGTGTACACGACGTCGTTCGCCTTGCGCCCCGCGTTCTGCACGATCACCCGGTGCAGCGGCGGTACCGCGGCGTACACCCGCCCCGCCTCGAGCATCGGCCGCATGTAGCGGAAGAACAGCGTCAGCAGCAGCGTGCGAATGTGCGCGCCGTCCACGTCGGCGTCGCTCATCAGAATCACCTTGCCGTACCGGGCCGACCCCAGCTCGAAGTCGCGCCCCGATCCGGCTCCGATCACCTTGATGATCGCACCGCACTCGGCGTTGTTGAGCATCTCGGCCACCGAGGCCTTCTGCACATTCAAGATCTTGCCGCGGATCGGGAGGAGCGCCTGGAACTCGCTGTCGCGCGCGGGGCGGGCAGTGCCGAGCGCGCTGTCGCCCTCCACGATGAACAGTTCCGTCTCGGCGACCGTCTTGGAGCGGCAGTCGATGAGCTTCGCGGGCAGCGACGAGCTCTCGAGCGAGCTCTTCCGACGAGCCGTATCGCGCTGCGCACGCAGCGCGATACGCGCCTTCATCTCGGAGACCATCTTCTCGAGCAGCGCGCCCGTCTGCACCTTGTCGGGCTTCTTCGTCGACTCGTAGCGCTCCGTCATGCCCTGGACGATCGCCTTCGCGACGATCGCCCGCACGGCGGCCGTTCCGAGCACCTCCTTCGTCTGGCCCTCGAACTGCGGCTCCGGTACGCGCACGGTGACGACGGCGGTGAGACCGGTGAGAATGTCGTCCTTGTCGGGCTTGTCGCTCCCCACCTTGAGCTTCCGAGCGTTCAGCTCGATCTGCTTCCGGAAGAACCGCGTCAGCCCCTGCTCGAAGCCGGTAAGGTGCGTGCCGCCCTTCGGCGTCGCGATGATGTTGACGAAGCTCTGGATCTCGGTCTCGTATCCCGTGCCCCAGCGCAGCGCGATGTCGACTTCGCACGTCCGTTCGACCTCGCGCGACACCAGGTGCCCGCTCTGCTCGTCCATCACGGGAACCGTCTCGGTGAACGAACCCGAATCCGTGATGCGCCAGGTATCGGTCAGCGGCGGGTCGACGGCGAGGAAGTCGACGAACTCCGAGATGCCGCCCTCGTACGCGAACCGATGCACCGGCGCGACGCCGTCCTCGCTCAGCGACTCCGCGCGCTCGTCCGTGATCTCGATCGCGAGACCGGGCACCAGAAAGGCGGTCTGCCGCGCGCGTGCGACCAGCGCATCGGGTTCGAACCGCGCCGTCGAGAGGAAGATCTGCGGGTCCGCCCAGTACCGCACTCGCGTGCCGGTGACGCCCCGCTTGACCTTGCCCACGACGCGCAGCTCCGACGACTCCTCGAAGGGGGTGAACGCGCTGTCGGGGCCGTCCCCCGCGAACACGCCGGGCTCGCCGTGGCGGAACGACATCGCCCAGGTCTTCCCGTCGCGATCGACCTCGACGTCGAGGCGCGACGACAGGGCGTTGACGACCGAGGCGCCGACGCCGTGCAGGCCGCCCGACGAGGCGTAGCCGCCGCCGCCGAACTTGCCGCCCGCGTGCAGCTTCGTGTAGACGAGCTCGACGCCGCTCAGCCCGCTCTTCGGCTCGATGTCGACCGGCACCCCGCGCCCGTTGTCCGTGACCGTGACGCTGCCGTCGTCGTGCAGGGTGATCCCGATGTGATCGCCGTGGCCGCCGAGGGCCTCGTCGACGGAGTTGTCGATGATCTCCCAGAGGCAGTGCATGAGCCCGCGCGAATCGGTCGTGCCGATGTACATTCCAGGACGCTTGCGAACGGCCTCGAGCCCCTCGAGCACCGTGAGGTGCCGCGCGGAATAGGTGGAATCTGCCACTGCTCAGATCTCCTCAGGTTGATGACGGATCCACACTAGGGCACGCCGCTGACACTGGAGCGGAAGGGGCCCGGCGAGTGGCCGAGCCGCGAGCGGCGATACGCGGTCAGCGAACCGCGGATCCTCGATGATGGCATTCGGAGGAGACCGTGCTTGGATGGGTGCGTAGTGAATGAAGATGAAGAGGAGGTTGCCATGACGACACTCGAGCAGGAACGGACCGATGAGGTCGAATCCGCGGATCGTCCCCTGAGCGCGCTGGATCGCTGCGACAGCTGCGGCGCGCAGGCATACGTCCGAGTGCTGCTGGGCGGAAGCGAGCTGCTGTTCTGCGCGCACCACGCGAACAAGCACGAGTCGAAGCTCCGTCCGATGGCGGAGGCCTGGCACGACGAGACCCACAAGCTCAACGCGTAGCGCGCGTTACACGAGAAGGCCCCCGGCGATGATCATCATCGCCGGGGGCCTTTCGTTGTGCCGATCAGTCGAGGTAATCCCGCAACTGCTGACTGCGCGACGGGTGGCGCAGCTTCGCCATCGTCTTCGACTCGATCTGGCGGATGCGCTCGCGGGTCACTCCGAAGGTGTCGCCGATCTGATCGAGCGTCTTCGGCATGCCGTCTCCGAGGCCGAAGCGCATGCGGATCACTCCGGCTTCGCGCTCCGACAGCGAGTCCAGCAGCTGCTCGAGCTGCTGCTGGAGCATCGTGAAGCCCACGGCATCGGCCGGCACGACCGCCTCGGTGTCCTCGATCAGGTCGCCGAACTCGCTGTCGCCGTCCTCGCCGAGCGGCGTGTGCAGCGAGATGGGCTCGCGCCCGTACTTCTGCACCTCGACGACCTTCTCGGGGGTCATGTCGAGTTCGCGGCTGAGCTCCTCGGGCGTCGGCTCGCGACCGAGGTCCTGCAGCATCTGGCGCTGCACACGAGCGAGCTTGTTGATCACTTCGACCATGTGGACGGGGATGCGGATGGTGCGCGCCTGATCCGCCATCGCACGGGTGATCGCCTGACGAATCCACCACGTCGCGTACGTCGAGAACTTGAAGCCCTTGGTGTAGTCGAACTTCTCCACCGCGCGGATGAGGCCGAGGTTGCCCTCCTGGATGAGATCCAGGAACTGCATTCCGCGGCCCGTGTAGCGCTTGGCGAGCGACACGACGAGACGCAGGTTCGCGCCGAGCAGGTGGCTCTTCGCGCGCTGACCGTCGCGGGCGACCCACTTCAGCTCGCGCTCGAGCTTCTTCGGGAGACCCTTCTCCGTGGAGAGCTTCTCCTCGGCGAAGAGCCCCGCCTCGATGCGCATGGCGAGCTCGACCTCCTCGGCAGCGTTCAGCAGAGCGACCTTGCCGATCTGCTTGAGGTAGTCCTTCACCGGGTCGGCGGTCGCACCGGGAATCGCCGTCGTGATCGTCGGGACGTCTTCCTCGTCGCGGGCCTTCAGCACGATGGCGCCCGTCGGCAGCGGCTCGACCACCGCGGGAGCCGGCTTCTCCTCCTCGGGAGCCTCCGCCTCCTCATCGACCTCGGGGGCGTCGAGATCGATCTCGTCCTCCGCGCTCTTCTTGGCCCCGCGCTTCGTCTTCGCCGCCGCAGGCTTCTTGGCCGCCGCGGCCTGCTTGGTCGCCGTCGGCTTCTTCGCCGTCGTCTTCTTCGCGGCCGCCTTCTTGCGCGGAGTCGCCGCGGTCTCGGTCATCTCACCGGCCTCCTCGGTCTCGACAGCCTTCTTCTTGGCATCTGCAGAAGATGCGCGAGTTGTGGTGGTGGTTGCAGTTGCCACGCAGCCGCCTCTCTCGTTTCAGATTTCGGCCTGTGCCGCCGACAGCGTTCGCCGACGAGTGCTCACAGCATGAAAACCCATGTCAAGCCCGGCGTATTCCCGCGGAACGGAAAGCGCGACCGGATTGCATGGGCAGCACCTCAATTATTGCACGTCTGCGCGGCACTTCTTGCCAGCGGACGCGCGAGATGCTATTTTTCCCCGCGATTCGCCGCCCTCAGCCCCGATCGGCCTCGTCGCCGTTGCCGCGTCGCCGGTGCTCGGCCAGATAGCGCTCCAGTTCGCTCGCCAACTGATCCGCGGTCGGAATGGAGCCGTCCTCGGAGACGAGCGGCGAACGCGGGCTCTGATCCTCCATGTAAGCGTCGTACCGCTGCTCGAGCGTGCGCACCATCTCGGCGGACTCCTCGTTCTCCGCGATCTGCGAATCGACCTGCGCGTTGAACTGGCGAGCCTGCAGCCGCACCTCGTCCGTCGGCAGGATGAGCCCGGTCGCCGCCATGATGCCGTCGAGCGCGGCGAAGAGCGCATCCGGGTACTCGGTGTTCGCGAGATAGTGGGGAATCAGGAGCGCGAAGCCCGCGACCTCCTCGCCCAGACTGTGCAGCCGGTACTCCAACACATGGGAGGCCGACGCCGACAGCTTCGTCGTGGGCTTCCACACCGACCGGGCCTCGATCAGGTCGTCGCGCGTGCCGCTCACCGTCGTCGAGATGGGTCGGGTGTGGGGCACGGGCATCGGGATCGCGTGCGACCACACCGTGATCGACACCTCGAACTCGTGCACGAGCAGCAGCACCGTGTCGATGAACTGCTCCCAGCGGAAGTCGGGCTCGTAACCGCTGAGCAGGAGGAAGGGAGCGCCGAGCTCGTCGTGGAGCACGGAGAGCGTCAGCTCCTCGGGCGCGTAGTCGACGAAGTGATCCTCGTCGAACGTGATCACCGGGCGGCGGGCGCGGTAGTCGAGCAGCAGATCGGCGTTGAACCGCACGAGCTCCTCGGGCGATCCGTGCTTCCAGAGGTACTCCTCCAGCTGAGATATCGCGCCGCCGGCATCGGTCAGACCCTGCATCGCGACGACGAGCGGAAGCCCACGCGGCACCCGTGCGCGGCGCTCGGCGTAGTCTGCGGAGAAGATCGAATCGGTCACACCTCCATCCTACGAACGCCGCGCGGCTCATCGCCGGATTCGGTCACGCCCAGAGCGAAAACGCGCCACGTCCTCCCCCGCACCCGCAGGTGTAGTCTGGTCGAAGCGCTGCCGGCATCTCATGGCCGCGCTTCACATTGCGAGCTTTCCGAGGGAGACCCCACTTGGCCGATCAGCAGTTTGACATCGTAGTACTCGGCGGCGGCAGCGCCGGCTATGCGGCAGCGATCCGCGCGACGCAGTTGGGATACAGCGCCGCCGTCATCGAGAAGGACAAGCTCGGCGGCACCTGCCTGCATCGCGGCTGCGTGCCGACGAAGGCGCTCCTGCACTCCGCGGAGATCGCGGATGTCGCGCGAGAGGGCGAGGCGTACGGCGTGAACTCGAGCGTCGCGGGCATCGACATCGCGGGCGTCACGCGGTTCCGCGAGAAGCTCGTCGCGAGCAAGTACAAGGGTCTGCAGGGCCTGCTCAAGGCGAACAAGATCACCGTCATCGAGGGCGAGGGCAAGCTCGTCGCCGCAGATGCCGTGCAGGTGGGCTCGGACCGCATCGTCGGCAAGCACATCGTGCTCGCGACCGGCTCCTTCTCGCGGTCGCTCCCCGGCCTCGACATCGAGGGGCGCGTCATCACCAGCGAGCAGGCGCTCGAGCTCCAGGAGATCCCGAAGCGCGTCGCCATCCTCGGCGGCGGCGTCATCGGCGTCGAGTTCGCGAGCGTGTGGAAGTCGTTCGGCGCGGAGGTGACCATCATCGAGGGTCTCCCCCACCTGGTGCCCAACGAGGAGGAGTCGATCTCGAAGCAGCTCGAGCGCGCCTTCCGCAAGCGCGGCATCGACTTCAAGCTCGGGGTGCGGTTCAAGGAGGTCTCGCAGACTGCTGACGGCGTCACGATCACGCTCGAGGACGGCGCCACGGTCGAGGCCGACTACCTGCTCGTCGCCGTGGGCCGCGGCCCCGCGACGCAGGGGCTCGGTTTCGAGGAGGTCGGCGTGCAGATGGATCGCGGCTTCGTGCTCGCGAACGAGCGTCTCGAGACGAACGTTCCCGGCGTGTACGCGATCGGCGACATCGTTCCCGGACTGCAGCTCGCGCACCGCAGCTACCAGCAGGGTATCTTCGTCGCCGAGCAGATCGCGGGCCTCAACCCGGTGACGGTGCAGGACGCCAACATCCCGAAGATCACCTACTGCGACCCCGAGGTCGCTTCGGTCGGTCTCACGGAGGCCAAGGCGAAGGAGCAGTACGGCGAGGATCAGGTCTCGACCTACGAGTACAACCTCGCGGGCAACGCGAAGAGCTCCATCCTCGGCACCGCGGGCAGCGTCAAGGCGGTTCGTGTCAACGACGGCCCCGTCGTGGGCGTTCACATGATCGGCGCCCGCGTCGGCGAACTCGTCGGCGAGGCTCAGCTCATCGTCAACTGGGAGGCCTACCCGGAGGATGTGGCGCCGCTCGTGCACGCGCACCCGACCCAGAACGAAACCATCGGCGAGACCATGCTGAAGCTCGCCGGCAAGCCGCTGCACGCCATCTGAGCGCGGCACACAGACTGAACAACGAACGGAGAAATGCACGATGAGTGAATCGGTGGTCCTCCCCGCACTGGGCGAGAGTGTGACCGAAGGGACGGTGACGCGCTGGCTCAAGAACGTCGGCGACTCCGTCGAGGTCGACGAGCCCCTCCTCGAGGTATCGACCGACAAGGTCGATACCGAGATTCCGTCGCCGGTCGCCGGCGTCGTCGAGGAGATCCTCGTGCAGGAGGACGAGACGGCGGAGGTCGGCGCGGTGCTCGCCAAGGTCGGCGACGGCAGCGGCTCGACCGACTCCGCCCCCGCCGATGAGCCCGCCACGGCGGAGGCCGAGCCCGCTGCTGCGCAGGCCGAGCCGGCTCAGCAGCCCGCACCGGCCCAGCAACCCGAGGCGCAGTCCGCGCCCGAACCGCAGGCGCAGCCCGCCGCGCAGTCCGGTGGAGACGACGCGGGATCAGCCGGCGGCGATTCCCAGAGCGTCAAGCTCCCCTCGCTCGGTGAGAGCATCACCGAGGGCACGGTGACGCGCTGGTTGAAGAGCGTGGGAGATTCGGTCGAGGTCGACGAGCCGCTGCTCGAGGTGTCGACGGATAAGGTCGACACCGAGGTTCCGTCGCCGTTCGCGGGCGTGCTGCAGGAGATTCTCGTGCAGGAGGACGACACCGTCGAGGTCGGCGGCGAACTCGCCCGCATCGGCAGCGGCGCACCCGCTTCCAGCGGCGAGAGCGCTCCCGCCGAGCCTCAGCAGGCGGAGCCCGAGCAGGAGCAGGCCGAGTCGACCGAGGCACCGCAGCAGGAGGCGGCGGCTCCGAGCGAGGCGCCGGCGCAGCAGGAGCAGCAGCCCGCAGCCCCGGCGACGAGTGGGGCAGCGGGCTACGAGCAGCCGGCACCTGCCGACGAGCAGGCCGGTGCGCCGGCTCAGCCCGCCGCGCAGGCACCCGCCGCCGAGGCGCCTGCAGCGTCGACCGCGCCGAGCGCCGAGTCGAACGCCGGGTACGTCACGCCCATCGTCCGCAAGCTCGCCCATGAGCGCGGGGTGGACCTCTCCTCCCTGACCGGTTCGGGGGTCGGCGGGCGCATCCGCAAGGAGGACGTGCTGGCGGCCGCAGAGCGCGCCTCGTCCGCTCAGCCCACCGCGAGCGTGCCCGCCGCGCAGTCCGCTCCGGCGCCGGAGGTCTCGGAGCTCCGCGGCACCTCGCAGAAGATGAGCCGCCTGCGCAAGGTCATCGCCGAGCGCGCGGTCGCGTCGCTGCAGAGCACGGCTCAGCTGACCACCGTCGTCGAGGTCGATGTCACGCGCATCGCGCAGCTGCGTCAGGCGAAGAAGGACGAGTTCCTGGAGAAGACGGGTTCGAAGCTCTCGTTCCTGCCCTTCTTCGCGCTCGCCGCCGCGGAGGCGCTCCGCACGTACCCGATCATCAACGCGACGGTCGACGGGGATTCCATCACCTACCCCTCGACCGAGAACATCAGCATCGCCGTCGATACGGAGCGCGGTCTGCTCACTCCCGTGCTGCGCGATGCGGGTACGAAGAACCTCAGCGAGATCTCGGGCGAGATTGCGGACCTCGCCGCTCGCACGCGCGACAACAAATTGACCCCCGACGAGCTCAGCGGAGGCACGTTCACGCTCACGAACACCGGTTCGCGCGGCGCGCTCTTCGATACGCCGCTCGTCTTCCTGCCGCAGGTCGCGATCCTGGGGACCGGCGCGGTCGTGAAGAAGCCGGTCGTCATCTCGGGACCGGAGGGCGACTCCATCGCCGTCCGCTCGACGGTGTACCTGGCGCTCTCGTACGATCACCGGATCGTCGACGGCGCGGATGCGGCCCGGTTCCTGACCCAGGTGCGCGAGCGCCTGGAGGGCGGCCAGTTCGAGGCGAACCTCGGCATCTAGTCGGTCGTCGGCGCAGAGCCGCGGCCATCATTCGTGATGCCCGCGGCTCTTCCCGTTTTCGGGGGACCCCTGCCACCGCCTCCCGTCGGTGGCGGACTCCCGCGTCGCAGCGACCGCGGGCGTGATGCGGCGCTCCACCGCCTCGTACACCGCCTCGCGGGCGGCGTGCAGGCACCAGGACGCACCGCGATGGCACAACTCGTCGATCGCCTCACCCAGCGCGGCTTCGATCAGCGGTGCTGCTCCCACCGCGTCGGCCCGAGCGATCATACGGGTGAGCTCGTGCCGAGGAAGGCCGAGGGCTGCGCACCCCGCGTCGTGCCCGTGCTTCCGGTGGCGCCGTTCCGCGCCGTCGGGTACGCCGCAGCGGCCCCTCCATCGGCGCTCGAGGCCCTGCTCGGTCCATTCGAGCGCGCGGCGAGCGAGCCGAGCCGCGGCTCCCGCCCGGTGATGCACGAGCTGCGATCCGCCGGTCATCCACTGCTCCCTCCCGTCGACGCCCCTCTGCCGGAGAGCAGACGGGAACGATTGGAGCGAGTCTGGCACGCGTCGCCGCGCTGCGCGGCTAGAGGTCGCGACCTGTGGAGCGATGCATCTTCGCTCGTGGATCACGCGGCTGTGAGCGAACACGCCCAGCGGGATGCCCGCGCAGCGTCATTCTTCGCGCGCGTGCCACGGTATCCTGGAGGCATGGCAGCAGAGAAGGCGAAGCGCAACGGACGTATTCGGCAGATGTTCGAGATCTATCGCACCACCAAGGTGCACGATACGAATCTGCCGTGGATCCTGCTCCTCTGCTTCATCGCGCCCGTCGTCGTCGCCGTGCTCCTCGCCTGGCTGCTCCCGGGGAGCTGGCTGTCATGGGTGCTCTGGCCCATCACCGGCGTGCTCGTCGGCATCCTGCTCGTCATGATCGTGCTCGGCCGCCGCGCCGAACGCACCGCGTACGAGCAGATCGAAGGCCGTCCCGGGGCGGTCGGAGCCGTCGTGCAGAGCGCGCTGCGCCGCTCCTGGCGCGGGTCGGAGACGCCGATCGCCATCAACCGCAACCAGGACGCGGTGTACCGCGTCGTGGGGCGGGGCGGGGTCGTGCTCATCTCCGAGGGGTCGCGTCAGCGCACACAGCGCATGGCGGCCGACGAGGAGCGCAAGGTGAAGCGCGCGCTGCGCAACGTCGAGGTCGTGCACCTCTACGTCGGCCCGGACGGCGACGGCATTCCGCTCGCCAAGCTGTCGCGCACCCTCATCAAGCTGAAGCCCGTCATGAGTCGCGCCGAGGTCGGTGCGGTCTACACGCGGCTGTCGTCGCTGCAGAGCTCGCCCGTGGGCATCCCCAAGGGCATGGACCCGAACCGCGTTCGCTCGCAGCGCCCGCGCTGACCCATGCCCGCCCCAGCTCCGCAGCGCTTCGGCGAGCTCGAACCGAGTCAGTGGCCCGGCGAGCGACTCGGCCTCCCCGACGAGGGTCCGCGCTCGGTGGCGCGCGTCGGGCGCCGCGTCGTCGCGATCCTCATCGACTGGGGGCTCGCCGCCCTCCCCGCGTACCTGCTCATCGGGGGGCTCCACCCGGAGCTCTGGAACGTCCTGATCTTCGCTCTGCTGCAGATCGTCTTCATCCCGACCATCGGCGGCTCGCTCGGCCACCGCATCATGGGGCTCAGGGTCGTGCCGATCTCCGGAGGGTGGGTCGGTCCGTGGCGGCCGATCGTGCGCACGGTGCTGCTCTGCCTCGTCATTCCGGTGCTCGTGTGGGATTCGGATCAGCGGGCCTTCCACGACAAGATCGCCGGCACCGTGCTCATCCGGGGCTGACCGCGCCGCAGTCGCAGGTTGCGCCCGTGAACGCCGCGTAACACTCGCGAAACACGCGACTCACGGTTTTGAAACCATGCTCGCGTAAGGTGGAGGCACACGATCGGCGCGGTGAAGATCCGATATCCGCGGCCGGAATCAACCCGAGGAGCAGAATGTTCACCACCCCGCAGGAAGTCATGGACTTCATCAAGGAAACCGATGTGAAGTTCGTCGACATCCGCTTCACCGATCTCCCCGGGGTGCAGCAGCACTTCAACATCCCCGCGGCGACGGTGGACGAGGACTTCTTCGAGATCGGGCAGATGTTCGACGGTTCGTCGATCCGCGGGTTCGCTGGCATCGCGGAGTCCGACATGCAGCTCATCCCCGACGTGACGACGGCGTATCTCGATCAGTTCCGCGCCGAGCGCACGCTGATCGTCATCTGCGACATCTTCAACCCGCGCACGGGCGAGATCTACTCGAAGGATCCGCGTCAGGTGGCGAAGAAGGCCGAGCAGTACCTCGCGTCGACGGGCGTCGCCGACACCGCGTTCTTCGCCCCCGAGGCGGAGTTCTACATCCTCGACTCCGTCCGCTACGAGACGACACCCCGCCGCACGATGTTCGAGATCGACTCGGAAGAGGCGAGCTGGAACTCCGCTCGTGAGATCGAGGGCGGCAACCTCGGCAACACCACCCGCGAGAAGGGCGGCTACTTCCCCGTCTCCCCCGTCGACAAGCAGGCGGATCTGCGCGACGACATCTCGCTGCGACTCATCGAGGCCGGGCTGCAGCTCGAGCGCTCGCACCACGAGGTCGGCGCACCCGGCCAGGCGGAGATCAACTACCGCTTCGACACGCTGGTAAAGGCCGCCGACGACGTGCTGAAGTTCAAGTACGTGGTGAAGAACACCGCTGAGCTGTGGGGCAAGACGGCGACCTTCATGCCGAAGCCCGTCTTCGGCGACAACGGGTCGGGCATGCACACGCACATGTCGCTCTGGAAGGGCGGCGAGCCGCTGTTCTACGACGAGAACGGCTACGCGCAGCTCTCCGACATCGCCCGCTGGTACATCGGCGGCATCCTGCACCACGCCCCCGCACTGCTGGCGTTCACGAACCCCACGATCAACAGCTACCGCCGCCTCGTGAAGGGCTACGAAGCGCCGGTGAACCTCGCCTACTCGGCGGGCAACCGCTCGGCGGCCGTGCGCATTCCGCTCACCGGTTCGAATCCGAAGGCGAAGCGCATCGAGTTCCGCGCACCCGACGCCTCGGGCAACCCCTACCTCGCATTCGCGGCTCAGATGATGGCGGGGCTGGACGGCATCCGCAACCGCATCGAGCCGATGGACCCCATCGACAAGGACCTGTACGAGCTGCCCCCGGAGGAGGCGAAGAACATCCCTCAGGTGCCCGGCTCGCTCGAGGAGGCGCTCGACGCTCTCGAAGCCGATCACCAGTTCCTCCTCGAGGGCGATGTGTTCACGGAGGAGCTCGTCGAGACCTGGATCGCGTTCAAGCGCGAGGCCGAGATCGCGCCGATGGCCCTGCGCCCGCACCCCTTCGAGTTCGAGCTGTACTACGGCGTATGACGCACGCGCGTCCTTCGGCGGCCCCGTGACGTCCGAATGACGGCCGAGCTCCTCCCGTGAAGTGCCCCTCCCCGCAGCGCGGAGAGGGGCACTTCGCTGTCTCCGGGCAGCGTCCTCTGACGGATCCGGCTCGCTGCAGTCGCCTCGACAGGAGATCGCACGCAGGAGGAGCGCGTCTTACGAGTCGCGTTTCGCCTGCCGCCGAGCTCCCTGCGCGATGCTCGACGCGTCGCGCTTGAGCTGCCCGCTGTGCTTCGAATGCTCTCGCAGCCGCCCCGGATCGGGCACCTTCCCCTCCGAGTCCGGTCCGTGAGGCTCCGGCCCGGTACTCTTGCCGCTCCGAGCACGTTCCAAACGCTCGCGCTTCAGCTCCTCCGCCTGCTCATGCGCCACCGAAGCGAGCCGGGCGGAGACCAGCGACAGCGCCTCCTCGAACACCTCGGCCCGCAGCCGCGACTTGCTGCCTTTCGGGTGGGCGGCTCCGCGCGCCCCGACCTCGACGACGTCGGCGGCTGCCTTCCTGCGGTAGTTCATGGTGTGCTTGTTCCGCGCTCGTCGAATCCGGCGGTGCAGCGCGAGCAGGTCGTCTTCGTCAAGCGCATGCATCCGATCGGGTTCGAGTTCGCGGATGAGGTCGCGCTCCCTGTCCTTCAGTACCCAGAGATGATCCTCCATCGTCGAGCCTCCTCGCTCATCGAGATCACTACTGCGTGATCGGTCGTGACCAGAATACGCAACGGGCACTGAAGGTGGAGGGGTGCAACGCACTGATGTGCTTCCCGTTGCAACGACGGCGGCGCATCAAGGGAAAGCTCGGCCCGTCTTTCGTCAATCGGAGCCGCCCGTACTCGCGCGAGGCGCCGCCTAGGCCGTGCCCCGGCGCCTGCGCAGTGCGAGCAGTGCGCCTCCGGCGAGCAGCAGTGCGAGAGAGGCAGCCCCGGCGAAGCCGAAGGGTGCGCCGCTGCCCGTCGAGGCGAGCCCTGGGTGCTGCGTCTGCCCGGCGGCGGGGGGCTGCGTCGGCCCGGCGCTCGGCGGCGGGGTCGGGCTCGGAGTGGGATCCGGGGTCGGATCAGGCGTCGGCCCCGGACCGGGCTCCGCGACGGCCTCCCACTGCGCATACAGGGTGAGCGAACGATCGAAGGCGAAGGTCGCTCCGTCGGCGAAGGCCGTGCCGGTTCCGTCGGCCTCGGTGTTCCACCCGACGAACTCGTACCCCTCCCGGGTGAACGCGTTCGGGGTGAGGCCCGTCGGTTCTGCAGCCGTCTGGGGGTCCATCGTCCCTTCGCCCGCATTGGGGTCGAACGTGACGGTGTGCTCGACGGCGACCGCTGCCGCGTTCCAGCCGAACCGGATCGAGGCGGTCGTCTGCTGCGATTCGTTGCCGACGCTGTCGGGAGAGCCGAGCTTCATGAAGAACGTGTCGGTCGATGCACCCGGCTGCAGCGTGACGGGCTCTGCCCAGTCGTCGACATCGGAGAGGAGGAATCTCGTGAGCGACCCCTCGGATGCGAAGCCGGCATAGGTCAGTGTCACGGGCTGGTCGGTGTCGTTCACGATCTGCCCGTAGGCGCCGAGCGCCCGACCGGGGTACGCGATGCCTGCGCCGAGGCCCTCCGTGAAGCCCCAGTCGGTCGTCGGCGACGAGGCGTTGATGACCAGCGGCTCCTCCGGGGTGTTGAGGAGCGCGCCCGTGTAGAACCGGGAGTCATCCCACTCCCCCTCCACCGGAGCTGCCGCCTCGAGCACCAGCCGAATGAGATAGTTCTCGTTCGTGATCGGCGTTCCACCGAGGGGAACGCCGATGGTGACGCTGTAGTCGAAGCTCTCGCCCGGTGCCACGAGCGTGCCGAAGTCGCAGACCCACCCGTCTGCGGTCGTCGTGGAGGTCGTCACCACCTGATCGACGCGCCGAATCGACGGGTACGCGGGCGCTGGCAGGAGCGTGTCGACGACTTCGGGCAGGCCCGCCGACTCGAGGATCGTGGCGTTCGCGCCGATCGTCGTGGGCGACGAGGTCAACAGCGGTGAGCGGGACGAGGCGAAGACGCAGAGATCGGTGCCCGAGCCGTTGACCACCTCGCCGTTCAGCACCTTCGCGGTGCCTTCGGGGAGCGCTCCGACCGGGAGGGTGATGTTGCTGCTCCCGGCGCTGCTCGCAGTTCCGGGCGCGGTCCAGGTCGCCGGCACCGAAGGCACTTCGATGACGGTCGGAAAGAGCTCCGGGTCGGGCGCCGCCTGCGCCGCGGAACCGGTGAAAGCGATCCCGGTCGCGGCGACGATCGCCGCCGCGACTCCTGTCACGAGAGTTCTCCACTGCATGTCGCTGCTCCTTCGGGTACGACGGTGCGCGGTGCCGAAACTCGGCTGCGCACCGATCCTCAGCTCGATCGCTCCACTCTGCGTCGCCCCCGAAGCCGCTTCGTCCCCCTCGACTTCTGGCCGCGGCCAGACCGAATTCGCTCTCAACATACCCCGCCGTCTCTCATTTCGGAAGATCGCATTTGGCGCGCGCGTGCCCGGCAACCAGCTCTGACACTCTCCCACCTCCCGACGAGGCTCGATCCTCACGCAGCACTTTTACGCACCTCCACGCCGACTTTTAGGTATCTCCACGCCGACTTCTACGCACTTCCACGCCGATTTGTACGCACTCGTTCGTGCATGCTCAGTAGTCGCGAGGCTCGTTTCAGCACGAGTCGCGCGCGAGTGGCACTGTCCGCACGCACGTGCGCGCGGTATGGAAGCATAAGGGCGTGCCCCGAGAACGTCGGGGCCGCATCACGAAGGAGATCGTCCCCATGCAGCGCGCCCGTCTCACCGCCCTCGGAGCCCTCTTCACCGCCGCGCCCCTCACCCTCACCGCGAGCAGCGGCGGAGCGGCGGGGAGCTTCTGCGACGAGTACGATGCGGCCGGCGGCACGCTCGCGACGCCCGGGCTGTTCCAGGTCGGCATGCCGGCGGAGACGACTGCCGCCGATCTCGCGGAGCGCATGCGAGTGCTCGACGCGGCGACCCCTCCCGAAGACATCGCGGCGCCGTGGGCCGATCTTCGCGACCTCTACGACGAGGCGCTCGGCCTCGCCGAGGCGGCTCCTGCGGGCGGCGTGGTCTCCGATCCTCGCATCTTCGAGATCGTCGAGGAGCTGGATGCGCCCGCCTCCGCAGTGCGCGAGTACCTCGACGCGCACTGCTGAAACGCCACCCGAACTGCTGCGCTCCGACCGCGGCGGCATCGCCGAGAACGGCACGGAGCTGCGATGCGACGGCTTCGTCGCACCGCGTCGAAGGGACTAGGACTCGAGTTCGTCCTCGTAGTCGGCGCCCTCTTCGGTGAGGAGCGCTTCGAGGAACCTCTGCAAATACTGCATAACAATCAGATTACGCTTGCTGAGCGTTTTCTGCGAGCGTTTTCCATGAACACCTGCAAAACCGCGGGTGTCGCGCACGCGGACGACCGGTGTGCCGGGTGATGCAGACCGGAATCACCGGAGCGGGAACCTCGTATCCTCCGCGTACCCGAAGAACTCGCGCTCGAACACGGCTCGGGCCCGACGCGACACCGCGAACCAGCGCTCTTCGAGCTCCGAGGTGTGCGCTCTCGAGAGGCCCAGCACGCCCGCGATGCCAGCGAGATCGCTCCACCCCGCCGGCAGGGAGTCGGAGGATCGTCCGGTCCACAGTTTGAGCGCCGAGCGCACGCTGCTCGCGAAGCGCCACGAGTCGAGCAAGTGGTCGACGTCCTCCGGGGCGAGCAGTTGCCCATCGCGGGCGGCTTCGAGCGCCGCGACCGTCGACACCGTCCGCAGCGAGTCGTGCTCGGCGCCGGATCGCAGTTGCAGAAGCTGCACGAGCCACTCGACATCGCTGATGCCGCCCGGGCCGAGCTTCAGGTGCCGCTTCGGATCGGCCCCGCGCGGCAGGCGCTCCGACTCGACGCGGGCCTTGATACGCCGCACCTCTCTGACGCGCTCCTCGTCGAACTGCTCGGGGTAGCGGATCTCGTCGGCGAGTGCGGCGAAGTCGGCGCCGAGCTGCGCGTCGCCGGCGACGGGGCGGGCGCGGAGCAGCGCCTGCGCCTCCCACGTCACCGACCAGCGGTCGTAGTAGGCGCGGTACGCGTCGAGGCTGCGCACGAGCGGTCCGTTCTTGCCCTCGGGGCGCAGATCGAAGTCCAGGTCCACGGGGAATCGGGGATCGGCGACGGCGCGGCGCAGTTCCGAGACGAGCCGCGTCGCCTCACGGGCGGCGCGGTCGCTCGCGATGTGCGCCGGGGCGCGGAACACGGCGATGAGGTCGATGTCCGAGGCGAATCCCAGCTCCCGGCCGCCGTACCGGCCCATGCCGATGAGCGCGAGTTCGATGGGCACGTGCGCTCCGCCCGAAGCCTGTGATCCCGTGGTGGCGCCGTACGGCGCCGTCCCTCCGCGCACGGCGAGCAGGAGTGCGTCGAGCAGCGCGGTGTGGGCCGCGTCGAGCCCCGCAGACACCGCGTCGTCGTCGATCACTCCGACCAGCCTCCCCATCGCGAGCCGCAGCACCTCGCGCCGGTGCACGGCGCGGAGGGCCACGGCGGCCGAGTCGATGCCAGCGCGGCGCGAGGCGATCGCCCGCATTTCGTCGAACAGCACCTGCAAATGCATGGGCTGCAGGGAGGCGTCGCGTTCGAGCCAGGCGACGGCCTCGGGAATCGATTCGAGCAGTTCGGCGGCATAGCGGGAGTTCGCGAGCACCCGCGTCAGACGCTCCGCGGCCTCGGTGCCGTCGCGCAGCAGGCGCAGATACCACGGCGTCTCCCGGTTGGCCTCGCTCACCCGACGGAATGCGAGGAGACCGAAGTCGGGGTCGGTGCCGTCGGAGAGCCACTGCAGCAGAACCGGCATGAGGTTGCGCTGGATCATGGCGCGCCGCGAGGTGCCGCGAGTGAGGGCGGCCATGTGCCGCATGGCCCCGTCCGGATCCCGGAATCCGACGCTCGCGAGACGCGCTCTCGCGGCGTCGCTCCCGAGCACCAGCTCCTCCTCGGGCAGGGCGGCGACGGCGCTGAGCAGCGGGGCGTAGAAGATCTTCAGGTGCAGCTGCCGCACCTCGCGCTTCCGCGCGGTCCATCGGTCGTACAGCTGCGCGGCTGAGGTCGCGAGACCGGTCGCGCGGGCGAGCACGCGCAGCTCCTGCTCCTCCGTGGGCATGATGGCCGTGCGGCGCAGGTCGCGGAGCTGCAGACGATGCTCGAGCACGCGCAGGAAGCGGTAGTCGGAGGCGAGGCACTCGCCGTCGCTCCGGGCGATGTACCCGCCGTCGACGAGGGCGCGGAGGGCCGGCAGCGTGCCCGCGCGATGCAGGGACTCGTCGTACTGCCCGTGCACGAGCTGCAGCAGTTGCACGCTGAACTCGATGTCGCGCAGCCCGCCCGGCCCGAGTTTCAGCTGCACCTCGAGCTCGTCGTCGGCGATGTGCTCGGTGACGCGCTCGCGCATCCGCTGCACGGAGCCGACGAAGTCTTCGCGCGACGACGACGCCCACACCGAGTCGCGCGTTGCGGCGACGAACTCCGCGGCCAGCTCCAGGTCGCCGGCGAGCGGGCGCGCCTTGAGCAGCGCTTGGAACTCCCACGCCTTGGCCCACCGCTCGTAGTAGCTGCGCATGGATCCGAGCGTGCGCACGAGCGGGCCGTGGCGGCCCTCGGGTCTGAGATTCGCGTCGAGCTGCCAGAGCGGCGGTTCGAGGGCGGGGTCGTGGATGCCGCGCATCACCTCGCTCGCGAGTCGAGTGCCGACGCGGATCAGCCGATCGTCGTCGAGCGCCTCGGCGTCGGCGCTCTCCACCGCGAAGATGACGTCCACGTCGGAGACCACGTTGAGCTCTTCGGCGCCGCACTTGCCCATCGCGACGATCCCGAGCCGCACCGCCTCCAGCCGCTCGGCCGCGATGGGCGGCCCGGAGGTGCCCGCTGCGAGCGTCGCCCGCGCCACCCGCAGCGATGCGTCGATCGCCGCGGCGGCGAGCCCGGAGAGCGACTCGGCGACGTCTTCGAATACGTCCTCCGCGTTGCCTGCTCGACCCTGGAAGAGGTCGAAGAGCATGAGCTGCGCCAGCAGCTCGCGGTAGCGCGTGCGCAGCGCGATCCACCCGGCTTCGGCGACGAGCGTCTCACCCGACGCGTCGACGACTGCGCGGAGCAGCTCGCTCCGCGCCTCCTCGGCGGGCACCACGGCTCCCCCCTGACGCAGAATCTCGGGGAGCCGGGCCGGGTGGCGGGTGAAGAAGTCGCCCAGCGCGGGCGAGGCGCCCACGAGCACGCACAATCGCTCGAAGTCGTCGAAGTCGATGGCCGCGAGCACGTCGCGATGCTGCTCGGAGAGCTGGCGCACGCGGTGGAGCGCCGCATCCGGATCGGCCGCCATCGCGAGACCGCCGAGCAGCGGGCCGATGGGCTGCTCCAGCCGGTCCGCGAGCTCCGTCAGGGACTCTCGGGCGTCGGCCAGGTCCTGGAACCCGGCTCGTGCGATCTCGGAGAGGGTGACCGTGGAATGCTCGCGCGCCATTCGACCAGCGTAATCGGATCAGATGGTGTCGAGCATCGAGGAGAGCTCGTACGGCGTCACCTGACTGTGGTACTCGGCGACCTCCCGACGCTTGTCGCGGATGAAGTAGGCGAAGACCTGCTCCCCCAGCGTCTCGGCGACGAGCTCGGAGCGCTCCATCACCGCGAGTGCGTGGTCAAGGCTTGCGGGCAGCGGATCGAAGCCCATCGCGCGACGCTCGCCGTCGCTCAGCGCCCACACGTTGTTCTCGGCCTCGGGCGGGAGCTCGTACTCCTCGCGGATGCCCTTCAGGCCCGCGGCGAGCAGCATCGAGAAGCCGAGGTACGGGTTCACGGCGCTGTCCATACCGCGGTACTCGACTCGCGCGGCGTCGCCCTTGCCCGGCTTGTACATCGGCACGCGCACGAGCGCCGAGCGGTTGTTGTGCCCCCAGCTCACGAACGAGGGCGCCTCGTCACCGCCCCAGAGGCGCTTGTACGAGTTGATGTACTGATTCGTGACGGCGGTGATCTCCGGCGCGTGCCGCAGCAGGCCGGCGATGAACCGCCGACCGGTCTGCGAGATCTGGTACCGCGCACCGGCATCGTAGAAGGCGTTCGTGTCGCCCTCGAGCAGCGAGAGGTGCGTGTGCATGCCCGACCCCGGCTGGCCGGCGAGCGGCTTCGGCATGAAGGTCGCGTGCACGCCCTGCGCGATCGCGACCTCCTTCACGACGGTGCGGAAGGTCATGATGTTGTCGGCCGTCGTGAGCGCATCCGCGTACCGGAGGTCGATCTCGTTCTGCCCGGGGCCGGCCTCGTGATGGCTGAACTCCACGGAGATGCCGAGCTCCTCGAGCATGTTGACGCTCTCGCGGCGGAAGTCGTGCGCGGTTCCGCCCGGAACGTTGTCGAAGTACCCGGCGCGGTCGACCGGAACGGGGCCGCGGCCGTCGAAGTCCTTCGACTTCAGCAGGTAGAACTCGATCTCGGGGTGCGTGTAGAAGCTGAACCCCTGCTCGGCGGCGGTGGCGAGCGTGCGCTTGAGCACGTTGCGCGGGTCGGCCACGGCCGGCTCGCCGTTCGGGGTCGTGATGTCGCAGAACATTCGCGCCGTCGGAGAGGTCTGACTGCGCCAGGGCAGCAGCTGGAATGTCGACGGATCGGGCACGGCGAGCAGGTCGGACTCGTACGCGCGCGTCAGGCCTTCGATGGCGGAGCCGTCGAATCCGATGCCCTCGCTGAAGGCGCCCTCGACCTCGGCGGGCGCGAGCGCGACCGACTTCAGCGTGCCCGAGACATCGCTGAACCAGAGTCGGACGAACCTGACACCGCGCTCCTCGATGGTGCGCAGAACAAAATCGCGTTGCTTGCTCACGCCTACTCCGTTCGTCGTTGCTGCATGCGGACACGGCACGCGCCGCACGCGCGCACCGCCTCCGCCGGTGGGCTCAGACTATCTCCTGACCGTGACAATCGTGTTACGTCGGAGTCAGTCCTCGGCTGCCTCCTCCTCGCGCCATTTCCGGGCGCGCTCCGCGACGATGTCCTCGGCCCGTGCGGCCTCCTCGCGCGTCGCGAACGGGCCGATGCGATCCACGGACAGCGACTGGGGGCCCTCCTCGACCTGCCCCGTGCGCGAGTTGAACCAGTACGTCTCGGCGGGATCCTCGATGCCCCACTCCTGCTTGCTCATGTCGGCCTCCACTCGGCGCTCGCGCGCCCTCGTTGACTTCCGCGCCCGGCGCTTCCGCACGCGCTTCTACACTAGAGGCATGCCCCTCGACGCACACGGACACCTGATTCCCGGTACCCGGCCCGCGCCCCGCGCGGTGCCCGCGCCCCGCGCGGTGCCCGCGGCGATCGATCGGCCGCCCTACGTCGGCCTGGCGAAGCCGCCGGCGTACACGGGCGACAACACCTACACGCCGGCGGAGGTCGATCGCATCCGGGCCGCGGGCCGCATCGCCTCCGGTGCGCTGGACGCCGTCGGTGCGGCGGTGCGCCCCGGGGTCACGACGGCGGAGCTGGATCGCGTGGCGCACGAGTACGTGATCGCGCGGGGCGCCTACCCGTCGACGCTCGGCTATCGCGGCTTCCCCGCATCCTCGTGCACCTCGGTGAACGAGGTGATCTGCCACGGCATCCCCGACGACACCGTGCTGCGCGAGGGCGACATCGTGAACGTCGACGTCACCGCGTACCTCGACGGGTTCCACGGCGACACGAACCGCACCTATCGAGTCGGGCGCGTGTCGGAGGAGGTCGACCTGCTCGTCGAGCGGACCCGCGAGGCGATGATGCGCGGCATCCGGGCGGCGAAGCCGGGCCGGGTGGTCAACGTGATCGGCCGCGTCATCGAGACGTACGCCAAGCGCTTCGGCTACGGCGTGGTGCGCGACTTCACCGGCCACGGGGTCGGCGCGTCGTTCCACACGGGGCTCATCATCCCGCACTACGACTCCGACCCGGCGTACGACGACGTGATCAAGCCGGGCATGGTCTTCACGGTGGAGCCGATGCTCACGCTCGGCACGCACGAGTGGGAGCAGTGGGACGACGACTGGACCGTGGTCACCCGCGACCGCAGCGTCACCGCGCAGTTCGAGCACACGGTGCTCATCCGCGAGGACGGCTTCGAGCTGCTCACGGTGTCCGACTCCGCGTAGGCGCAGCGCGCGCACGCTCGAGGAGCGGAGTGCCGGCGGATCGCGCCGCGGCCGCCACTCCCGGCTCTCCGCGGGGCCGGGGCCTACGGAAGTGGAATGGGCCGGATCATACGCCGGGTTCTGTTCCGGCCGGCGAACCGGCCGGCGACGACCATCTCTCTCGGAGTACCGTTGCCGGCACCCTCCAGCGGCCTACCCGAGGACTCGGCGGGGCGCGTCGTCATCCTCTGTCTGGCCTTGCTCCGAACGAGGTTTACCTGGCCGCCCGTGTCACCACGGACGCCGGTGGTCTCTTACACCACCCTTTCAGCCTTACCGGGCGCGGCGAACCACGCCAGGCGGTCTACTCTCTGTTGCACTTTCTCGCGGGTTGCCCCGGGTGGGCGTTACCCACCGTTCTCCCCTGCGGAGCCCGGACGTTCCTCGGCGATCCCGCCGCCGGAGCAGCGGAACCGACGCGATCGTCTTACCGACCCATTCCGGGAATCAGCTTACTGGACGCGCCTCGTCCTCCTCGACGCGCACGAGAATCGCCCCCGTACCCGGGCAGAACACGATCTCATCGGGCGCGGCGGCCCGGATGTCGCTGAGCTCGGCCGGTGCGAGCGCCATGTTGCTCGCCTCCGAGACATTGCCGCGCAGTCGTGCGGCGCCGATGCCGATCCGAGCGCGGATCTCCTCGTAGAGTCCGAGCACGTCGCGCTGCAGTTCGGCCGCGACGCCGGCGCGCTCTTCGGCGTTGGAGGCCAGCTCGCGGTCGATGCGCTGCTCGGCCTCGGCGATGCGGGCGTCGATCTCGGCGCGGCGGGCGTCGACTCCGGCGAACAGCTCTTCGGCGGTCGAGAAGGCCTGCAGCGCCCGCTCCTGGGCCTCCATCAGTTCGAGCTCGCGATCCTCGAGCTCCGACTGGCGCCGCGTCAGGGTCTCGAGTTCGGCCTGCAGCGCCTGCGCCTCCTTGCTCGAGGTGCTCGCCGAGAGCAGCTGCTCGTCGCGGTCGCGGCGCTGCTGCACGAGCGCGACGTCCGCCTCGATGCGCTCGAGGTCGGCATTCTGCGTGTCGAGCTCGCGCTGCGCCGCCATGAACTTCGTCCGCGCCTCGGCGGCGTCGCCGCTCAGTCCGGTGAGCTCCGCGCGCTCGGGAAGCGTCGCGCGACGCCGGCGGAGCCGCGCGATCGTGTTGTCGAGGTCTTGGAGATCGAGCAGCAGTCGCTGCTGCCGGGGGCTGGCCTTCATGGACGCCAGCCTACCGCCACCGCCCGCTCGCCCGGCCTCACGCCGGCAGCGCGCCGACGGAGAACGTCCACGGATCGGTGCGGCGCGCGCTCACCCGGAACTCGACGCCGGGCAGGCGCGCCCAGAGCCGGTCGGCCGCGCCCGCGAGCCAGAGCGATTCGCTCGCCCAGTGCGCGACGTCGACCAAAGCCGGCCCACCCGCGACCGCGGACGACTCGAGCGCCTCCTGGGCGGGGTGATGCCGCAGATCGGAGGTGAGATACACGTCGGCGCCGCGCACCGACGCGTGATCGAGCAGGCTGTCGCCCGCGCCGCCGAGGAGGGCGATGCGCTGCACCAGCCGCTCCGGATCACCGGCGACCCGCACTCCCGAGACCGTCGCCGGCATCTCGGCGGCGACCCGCTTCGCGAACGCCCGGAGCGACTCGGGGGCCGGGAGCCGCCCGACGCGCCCGATGCCGATCACCGGATCGGAGGCGTGGGGCACGATGGGAGCGGCGCCGATGAGGCCCAGGCGCTCGGCGATCACGTCGGAGACGCCGCCGGCGGGCTGATCCGCGTTGGTGTGCGCCGCGAGCAGGGCGCACCCGCCGCGGATCAACCGCGCGAGCAGCGCGCCCTTCGCCGTATCCTCCGCCACCGTGTGCACGCCGCGCAGCAGCAGCGGATGGTGCGTGAGCAGTGCGTCGGCGCCCCACTCGAGCGCCTCCGCCACCGTCTCCCCCACCGCGTCGACGGCGAGCAGCACGCGGCGCAGCGGCGCGGAGTCGGCGCCCGCGACGAGCCCGACGCGATCCCACGACTCCGCGATCGCGCCGGGCCAGAGCGCCTCCGCTGCCTCGCGCAGATCTGCGAGTGCGTACGCCTCTCGGGAGCGGTCCACCGTCTACCTCCTCAGCAGCCTGCGGGCGATCACGTTGCCGAGCAGCTGCACGAGCTGCACGATGACGATGATGAGCAGCACCGCCGCCCAGGTCACCCAGGGGTTGAACTGCCGGTAGCCGTACTGGAGGGCCAGGTTGCCGAGCCCGCCGCCGCCGATGACGCCGGCCATCGCGGTCATGTCGACGACCGCGATGAAGGCGAACGTGTAGCCGAGCACCACGGGTCCGAGCCCCTCGGGGATGAGCACCGTGAGGATGGTGCGCAGCGGCCCGGCTCCCATCGCGCGCGACGCCTCGATCACCCCGGGGGGCACCGTCAGCAGATTCTGCTCGACGAGGCGGGCGATGCCGAACGTCGCCGCGAAGGTGAGCACGAAGATGAGCGCCCGATCCCCGATGCCGGTGCCGACGACGACGCGCGCCAGGGGCTGGATCGCGGCGATGAGGATCACGAACGGAATCGGCCGGAAGAAGTTGACGAGGAAGTTGAGCACCACGTACACGCCGCGGCTCTGCAGCACCCCGCCCTGACGCGTGACGGTGAGCAGCACGCCGAGCACGAGCCCGAGGGCTCCGCCGAGCCCCATCGCGATGACGACGTAGGTGAGGGTCTGCACCGTCGCTTCGAGGAATTTGCCGTTCGACAGCAGTTCGATGAGGTTGTCCATCAGGCGAGCACCTCCAGGGCCGTCTCCTGCGCGAGCGCCGCGATGGCGTGCTCGACCTTGAGATCGTCGCCGATCAGTTCCAGTGTGAGTTTGCCGAAGCTCCGGCCGCCGACGTCGGTGATGCCGCCGTGGACGATGCTGACGCCCACGCCGCGCTCGGCGAGCGTGCGGAATACGACCGGCTGGTCCACGTCCCCGTCGCGGAAGGTGAGCGACACCAGCCTGCCGCGATGCCGCTCGCGCAGGCCGTCGAGCCGTTCGGCGCGCGGCTCGGTGGGCAGCGCCGTCGCCACGAACCGCTTCGTCGTCTGCGACTGGGGATCCGAGAACACGTCGAAGACGTCGCCCTGCTCCACCGCGCGCCCCGAGTCCATGACGGTGACGCGGTCGGCGATCTCGCGCACCACCTCCATCTCGTGCGTGATGAGGATGATGGTGATGCCGAACTCGGCGTTCACCCGCTTCAGCAGCGCGAGCACCTCGCGCGACGTCTGGGGGTCGAGGGCGCTCGTCGCCTCGTCGGCGAGCAGCACGCCCGGGTTCGTCGCGAGGGCGCGGGCGATGCCGACTCGCTGCTTCTGGCCGCCCGAGAGCTGATCCGTGTAGGCGCCGCTCTTCTCAGACAGGCCGACGAACTCGAGCAGCTCGGCGACGCGGCGCCGGCGCTCGGCTGCCGGCATGCCGGCGACGACGAGGGGGTACTCGACGTTCTTCGCGACCTTCTTCGCGTGGAAGAGGTTGAACTGCTGGAAGATCATGCCGATCCGGCCGCGCACCCGGCGCAGCTGGGATTCGGGGAGCGCGGTGATCTCGTCGTCGCCGACGAGGATCCGCCCGTCGCTCGCGTGCTCCAGACCGTTCACGAGCCGCAGCAGCGTGCTCTTGCCGGCGCCGGAGTACCCGATGATGGCGTGGATCTCGCCGGAGGCCACGTCGATCGTGACGTCATCGACCGCGACGACGGGCGACGCGCTCTTCCCCCGGCCCGGGTAGCGCTTCGACACGCCGATCATCTGGACGCGGGTCATCGCGCCTCCTTTCGGGTCTCACAGCAACGGGGCGCTCGGAAAACCGAACGCCCCGATCCTATGGGGTACCAGCGTCGAATCAGCCCTTGCTCTCGGCGATCTGCGCCTCGGCGTCGGCCTGGATCTCCTGGAGCTCGGCCGCGGGGGTGTCGAGCAGGATCGCGGAATCGCCGGAGTTCTCGGCGACGCCCGCCTGCACCTCCTCGTTGGTCTGGTAGATCTCGACCAGCTTCGCGTACGTCTCGTCGTCGGCGTCGTCGGCGCGCGCGGCGAAGATGTTGATGAAGTACTTCGCGCCCTCATCGCTCGGATCGTCCTGGTAGAGGGCCTCCGAGAACTCGAGCCCTGCGTCGGTGACGAAGTCGTTGTTGACGACGGCGGCGTCGACATCGGCGAGCGAGGTCGCCGTGAACGACGCGTCCATCTCGGTGACCTGCACCTTCGACTTCGCCGTGTCGACGTCGTCGGGGGTCGAGAACAGGGTGCCGCCGTCGGTGAGCTCGATGAGTTTCGCCGCCTGGAGCACGTTCAGCGCCCGCGCGCGATTGCTGGGGTCCGAGGGAACCGCGACGGTGCCGCCCTCGGGGATGTCCTCGAGCGCGTCGTGCTTCGTCGAGAAGACGCCGAGCGGGTAGATCGCCGTCGCGCCGATCGTCACGAGGTCGTCGTCGTTCGAGACGTTGTAGTCGGCGAGGTACTGGATGTGCTGGAACTGGTTGAGATCGAGCTCGCCCTCGGAGAGCGCCGGGTTCGGCTGGTTGTAGTCGGTGAAGTCGACCAGCTCGACGGTGATGCCCTCATCGGCGGCGGCATCGGTGAACGTCTGCCAGTACGCATCGCTCGCGCCGACGACGCCGATGCGGACCGTCTCGGAGCCGCCGTCGGAGCCCTCGGCGCCGCCGGCGTCGGTCGAGCAGCCGGCGAGCACCGTCGCGGCGGCCAGCGCGCAGGCGGTGAGTGAGGCGGCGAGGATGCCGCGCTTCGTGAACGTCATAGTGTTCCTCAATGTCGTGATTGGGGATGCGGGCTCGGCGCCCGCGGGGTCGCCCACCAGCATGTAAGACGGCCGCCGCTCGCCGAAATCCGGCTGTCACACGGCGTCATGCGCCCGGCGCGCGCGCTCGTGCGCGCGCCGGGCGCGCTCCGGCCGCGCCCATGGGATACTGGGAGCGAGACGCCGTGCGTCTCCGGCGGGCAGGCCGATCCCTCGTGTACACCTCAGGAAGGAACCCTCCGTTCACATGAACCAGCGTGCTGACGATCACCTCGAAGCGTGGAAGTCGAAGCAGGAGCTCGCGGAGCGCATGATCCCGCTCATCGGCCAGCTCTACCGGGATCACGACGTCGTCATGTCGGTGCACGGGCGCAGTCTCGTCGGCCGCTCGCCGATCGACATCATCCGAGCCCACAGCTTCGCCCGCAAGATCGATGACGTGGAGCTGCCGCTCGACGAGACGTCGGCGATCGTCTCCGCGCTCGCGCGCATCCAGCCCGGTCCCGCGTCCGTCGACCTCGCGCTGCTCGCGAAGGCGTTCCGCGATTCGGGGAGCGACGACCTCGACGCGTACCTGCGGGAGACGCTCCCCGCAGCCGACGCGGCGGCCCCCGGGCGGGGCACCGACGTCGTGCTCTACGGCTTCGGCCGCATCGGTCGCCTGCTCGCGCGCATCATCATCGAGCACACCGGTAGCGGCAACGGCCTGAACCTGCGCGCGATCGTCGTGCGCCGCGGGTCGGACAACGACCTCGAGAAGCGCGCCAACCTGCTGAAGCGCGACTCCGTGCACGGCCCGTTCAACGGCACCATCAAGGTGCTCGAGGACGAGAACGTGATCCTCGCCAACGGCGTGCGCATCCAGGTCATCTACTCCGACGACCCCGCGAGCGTCGACTACGCGCAGTACGGCATCGAGCACGCGATCCTCGTCGACAACACCGGTCGCTGGCGCGACGCCGAGGGCCTCGCGAAGCACCTGGAGAACCCGGGCATCGACCGCGTGCTGCTCACCGCGCCCGGCAAGGGCGACCTGCTCAACGTGGTGTACGGCGTGAACCACGACGCCATCACCGACGACCAGCAGATCCTCAGCGCCGCCTCGTGCACGACGAACGCGATCACTCCGGTGCTGAAGGTGCTGAACGACCGCTTCGGCGTCGAGCGGGGCCACGTCGAGACCGTGCACTCGTACACCAACGACCAGAACCTCACCGACAACTTCCACAAGGGCGCGCGCCGCGGCCGCTCGGCGGCGCTGAACATGGTGCTCGCCGAGACGGGTGCGGCGAAGGCCGTCGCGAAGGCGCTGCCCGAGTTCGCGGGCAAGCTGACGGGCAACGCGATCCGCGTTCCCACGCCCGACGTCTCGATGGCCGTGCTGAACCTGCAGCTCGAACGCGAGACCACGCGCGACGAGGTCAACGCGGTGCTGCAGGAGGTCTCGCTGACCGGCGCCCTCCGCACGCAGATCGACTACGTCGAATCGGATGAGATCGTATCGACCGACTTCGTCGGCTCGAACCGCGCGGGCATCGTCGACGGACTCGCCACCATCGTCACCGGCGACAGCGCCGTCGTGTACGTCTGGTACGACAACGAGTACGGCTACAGCTGCCAGGTCGTGCGCATCATCGAGCATCTCGCCGGCGGCCACCCGGTCCACCTCCCGGCGCTCGCGAACTGAGGCGCCGGCGGCCCTGCTCACTCGACACCTCACCGAAGAGAAAGGACAGATCATGTCTGAGAAGTACCTCATTGGAGTAGATGGATCCGAGCCGAGCAGGGTCGCCCTGGCCTGGGGCCTCGCGCGCGCCACCGAGCGCGGCGCCTCCGTCGAGCTCATCCATGTCGCCGACGACTCGTTCCTCTCCGAGAGCGTCGCGTTCCTCTCGGAGGCGCAGCTGGCCTCGGAGCAGATGCTGCAAGTCGAGACGGCGTACGCGCGGGAGCTCGGCTTCGCCGGCGCCATCACGGGCACCGCGGTCGTCGGCCACCCCATCGCGGAGATCGAGACCGCATCGAAGCACGCCGATCTCGTGGTGCTCGGCGCCCATCAGGGCGGCCGGTTCTCGGGCTCCTTCTTCGGCACTCGCGCCGTGAAGGTCGCCGCGACCGCCCACTGCCCCGTCGCAGTGATCCCGCAGGTCGAAGCGCGGCCCAACGCGCCCGTCGTGGTCGGCGTCGACGGATCCGAGGCGTCGAAGCGCGCGATCGCGTTCGCCGCCGAGCAGGCGTCGCTGCGCGAGGTGCCGCTCGTCGCGGTCTACGCCTGGATGCCGCCGCTGACCCCGGGGCTCGAGTACCTGTGGAGCGAGGAGCTCGTCGAGTCGCAGCGCGCCGCCGCCGAGGAGGCGATTGCGATCGGCGTCGCGGGCATCGCGCATCGCTACCCCGACCTGGAGGTGCGCCGGGAGATCGTGCAGTCGTCCCCCGTCGCGGCCCTGGTGCAGGCGGCCGAGCACGCCGAACTGCTGGTCGTCGGCAGCCGCGGGCGCGGCGGCATCTCCCGCCTGCTCCTCGGCTCCGTCAGCCACGGCGTGCTGCAGGCCCTCCCGTGCCCCGTCGTCGTCACGCGCGGCTGATCCGCCTCCCCCGAACAGGAGCTCCCGAATGAGCGAACCCCGCATCGAACGCGTCGTCACCCGAGGCGCGCTCCCGATCGAGCCCGCGTCGGGCCGGTTCGAGGAGATCCCGATCGAGAACAACGTCTGGATCGTCGGCGACGACGAGCAGGTCGTCGTGATCGATGCGAGCCACGACGCGGCAGCGATCGAGCGGGCGGTCGGCGATCGCGAGACGCTCGGCATTCTGCTGACGCACGGGCACAACGATCATGTGAACGCCGCCGTCGAGCTCGCGAGTCGACTCGACGCGCTGATCCATCTGCACCCCGACGACCTCTTCGTCTGGCGCGAGACGCACGGCGATGCGGTGCCCGACATCGAGCTCGCGCACGGGGCGTCGTTCTGGGTGGCGGGAGTCGATCTCACGACTTTGCACACGCCCGGCCACACTCCGGGGTCCGTCTGCTTCGCCGCGCCGTCGCTCGGCGCGGTCTTCAGCGGCGACACCCTGTTCCAGGGCGGCCCCGGAGCGACCCGCTGGGAGTACTCCAGCTTCCCGCAGATCATCGACTCGATCCGCACGCAGCTCTTCGCGCTGCCCGGCGACACCGCCGCCCTCACCGGGCACGGCGAGCGGACGACGATCGCCGCCGAGCAGCCCGACCTCGACGCGTGGATCGCGCGCGGCTGGTGACCGCCCGCCTGACTCCTGTGCAGCGCGGCTTCGCGCTCTTCGCGCTCGCACTCGGCGGCTTCGGCATCGGGGTGACGGAGTTCGCGACGATGGGCTTCCTGCCCGAGATCGCGAGCGACCTGCTCCCCGGCTTCGCAGCGTCACCCGACACGGTCATCGCCCAGGCCGGCTGGCTCATCACGGCGTACGCGCTCGGGGTCGTCGTGGGCGCCCCGACGTTCGCGGTGCTCGCCGCGCGCATGTCGCAGACGAAGCTCGCCTTCCTGCTCCTCGGCCTCTTCATCCTCGGCACCATCGCGTCGGTGTGCATGCCGACCTTCGGTTCGCTCGCGGTGGCCCGTTTCGTCGCAGCGCTGCCGCACGGGGCCTACTTCGGCGTCGCCTCCCTGCTCGCCGCGCGCATCATGGGCCCGGGCATGCAGGGCCGGGGCATCGCCCTGGCGCTCTCGGGGCTCACCGTCGCGAACGTGGTGGGAGTGCCGATCGCGACGTGGATCGGCCAGGTCGCCGGCTGGCGCTGGGCCTACGTGCTCGTCGCCGTCATCTTCACCGCGACGCTGCTCCTCTGCCTCGCCTTCCTCCCCCGCTATCCCGGCAACCCCGAGCGCAGTGCGCTGCTCGAGCTCTCAGCGCTCCGCAACTACCGCCTCTGGATCATGATCGGCGTGGGCGCGATCGGGTTCGGCGGCTTCTTCGCCGTCTACTCGTACATCGCCGAGGTGACGACGCGGTCGACCGGGCTCCCCGAGTCCGCGGTGCCGTGGGTGCTCGCGGGGCTCGGCCTCGGCATGACGATCGGCAACCTCGCCGGAGGGTGGGCGAGCGACAAGGATCTGACGCGCACCATCGTCTTCGGCTTCACCTCGTTCATCGCCGTGCTGGTCGCCTACGCGCTGCTCGCCAGCACCCCCGCGGGGCTCATCGTCACGACGTTCCTGCTCGGCGTCACCTCGTCGGTGCTGATGCCCTCCATCCAGTCGCGTCTGATCCGCGTATCCGGCGAGGCCGCGCTCTTCGGCGCCGCCGTGAACCACGCCGCGTTCAACGTCGGCAACAGCCTCGGCGCCTGGCTCGGCGGGCTCGCGATCGCCGGCGGGTTCGGGTACCTCGCCCCCGGCTGGGTCGGCGTGGTGCTCGGCTGCATCGGCATGGCCCTCGCGCTCTCCGGCATCGCGGTCGAGCGCCGGGACAAGGCGCGCAACCGCGACACCGTGGGCATCACGGTTCCGCGTTAGCGCTTCGGCTGCGGCGGGGTCCCGTCGCCGAAGGGCGCTCCGCCCAGCCGCTCGCGGCCGTGCGGCGTGCGCCAGTTCGCGAGGTCCGGCCCGAGCGGCACGATCCGCGTCGGGTTGATGTCGGCGTGGGTGGCGTAGTAGTGCTGTTTGATCTGCGCGAAGTCGATCGTGTCGCCGAACCCGGGCGTCTGGTAGAGATCGCGAGCGTACCCCCAGAGGTGCTCCATCTCGCTCAGCTTGTTGCGGTTCGCCTTGAAGTGACCGTGGTAGACGGGGTCGAATCGGGCGAGCGTGGTGAAGAGCCGCACATCGGCCTCCGTGATCGTGTCGCCCATCACGAAGCGGCGCGTCGCGAGCCGCTCCTCGAGCCAGTCCATCGCCGTCCACAGCCGCTCGTAGGCGGCGTCGTACGCCTCCTGGCTCCCCGCGAACCCGCACCGGTAGACACCGTTGTTGACCTCCGTGAAGATGCGCTCGATGATCGGCCACATCTCGTCCACCTGGTCGCTCGGCAGCAGGTCGGGGGCGCCGTCGCGATGGAACTCCCGCCACTGCGTCGAGAAGTCGAGCGTGATCTGCGGGTAGTCGTTCGTGACCACCCCGCCGCTCGCAACATCGACGATCGCGGGCACGGTGATGCCGCGCGGGTACCCCGGGAACCGGGCGAAGTAGTTCTCCTGCAGCCGCTCCGTGCCGAGCACGGGGTCGCGGCCGTCCGGGTCGAGATCGAAGGTCCAGGATCGCGCGTCGTGCACCGGACCGGGCTGGCCGAGCGAGATCACGTCTTCCAGGCCGAGCAGCCGCCGCACGATCAGCGTCCGGTTCGCCCAGGGGCAGGCGGCAGCGGCGACGAGCCGGTAGCGCCCCGGCTCGACCGGCCACGCCTCGGCGCCCTCGGAGAGCCCGAACCCGAGCGAGCCGATCTTCGACGCCGGCGGCGCGGGCAGCGCGCGCACCGCATCGGGATCGGCGACGATGCGATCCTCGATGTACTGCGTATCGCGCTCGAACGCACCCCCGGTCACGTAGCTCCCCATCGCGGTGTCTGACGATTCGGTCATCCGGTCTCCTCTGATCGTGCGGATCTCCGCTCGCGGAGATGTCGACTCGTGATTCCGATGCTAGGCCCGATCGGCTGCGGGCAGCGTGTGGAAACGGCGATCCACGTACACCATCGGCTCCGCGGCCTCGCCGAAGACGGCGCCGAGCACTTCTGCGACGACGACGACCGACGAGCCGACGCCGAGCGTGTGCAGCGGGCGGCAGCGCAGCGCCACGCGCGAGGCGGGGAGGTAGGGCTCGCCCGTCGCGAGCGACGCCCACCCCTGCTCGGGGGTGAAGCGCTCCGCGCCCGAGACCGCGAAGGCCTGCGCGACGTCGGCATGCCGCGAATCGAGGAGGTGTACGAGGTGCGTCTCCGCGCCCAGCACGCCGCCCGCACTGCCGGTCGCACGCGTCACCGAGAACGCGAGCGCGGGCGGGTCGATGCCGACCGAGGCGACGCTGGAGGCCGTCAGCCCGACCGGCCCCTCGTCCGTCATCGCGGTGATCAGCGCCACCCCCGAGGGGTGCTCCCGAAACGCTTGCTTCAGCGCATCGGCGCCGCTCACCCCGCTCGCGTCGAACCCCACCGCTGCACTCTCCGGAGCCGAACTCATGCGCACCGTACCCTTCCGTCTCTGCGGAGCGCGGAACGCGCCCCGACATCGACCCCAACGTATCGTGCGGCGCGTTCATTCCGACGCCCCGCTGGCCTAGGCTGTGGGCATGGAGCTTCGCGACATCCCCTTCACCACGATCGACGGCGAGCCGGCCTCGCTCGCCGATTACGCCGACCGGGCCGTACTCATCGTGAACGTGGCCTCGAAGTGCGGTCTCACGCCGCAGTACGAGAAGCTCGAGGCGCTGCAGCGCACCTACGGCGATCGGGGTCTCACGGTGCTCGGCTTCCCGTGCAACCAGTTCATGGGTCAGGAGCCCGGCGACGGCGAGGAGATCAAGACGTTCTGCTCGACGTCGTACGGCGTCACCTTCCCGCTCATGGAGAAGATCAAGGTCAACGGCCGCAAGAAGCATCCGCTCTACGAGCAGCTGCGCGAGGTGCCCGACGCGGACGGCAAGGCGGGGCGGGTGAAGTGGAACTTCGAGAAGTTCCTCGTCGCGCCCGACGGCTCGGTGTCGCGCTTCCGGCCGACGGTCGAGCCCGACGACCCCGCCGTCATCGAGGCGATCGAAGCGGCGCTGCCGGAGTGACGACGGTGAGGGTGGGCCCGGAGGGACTCGAACCCCCGACCCTCTCGGTGTAAACGAGATGCTCTAACCAACTGAGCTACAGGCCCCACGCCGCCGAGCGGCATCCATAGCTTAGAGGAAACGCCGTCGCGCGAAGAAATCGGCCCCGCTCACGCGCGCGGCAGCGCCGAGACGGCCTCCCGGTAGGCGGCGAGCGGGCGGGCCTCACCCGCGCCGCTCGAGAACGAGGCGGCCACGCGCCCGTCCCGGCCGACCACCACCGTCGCCCGCGCGGCCGCCCCCATGCGCTCGTCGAGTGCGCCGCACGCCCGGGCGACCTCGCCGTGCGGCCAGAAGTCGGAGAGGATCGGGAACGAGAAGCCCTCCTGCTCCGCCCAGGCGCGCAGGGTCCACACCGAATCGACCGTGATGCCGACGAGCTGCACCGAGCGCTCGGCGAACAGGTCGGCGTGCGCCGAGAGCTCGGCGAACTCCGACGTGCAGATGCGCGAGAAGGCGAACGGCACGAACACCAGCGCCACCGGGCCGTCCTGCAACAGGTCGGAGAGCACGGTCTCCGATCCGTACTGATCCGACAGCGCGAAATCGGGCGCTGCGGCTCCCGCGGCGAGCACCATGCGACCTCCTGTTCCGGGCCGGAGGGCCCCCTCGTGATGCGACGCGATCCACCCTAGCCAAGCCGCACCACCCGCGCCGATTGTGCCTGAATGACACACGACGCGCGACGTCGGGGTGATCCTTCGTACAAATTCGATAGTGTGGAGGCACACCCGCGAATCCAGCGGGCGCCTTTCGTGCAGTGCGCCGACGCATCAACCAGCGGTCCCGGCTCCTGCACGCCTCATGGTGAATGGAGCACAATCTTGGCTGTCAACACGCAGGATCCCTACGCACGCGGGAACGAAGATCAGGATCCGCAGGAGACCGCCGAATGGCGCGAGTCCCTCGATGCGGTCGTGGAGGAGCGCGGCGCCGGCCGCGGCCGCGAGATCATGACGAGCCTGCTCGACCGCTCGCGCCAGCTGCACCTGAACGTGCCGCAGGTGCCCACCACGGATTACGTGAACACGATCGCGTCGAACGACGAGCCCGACTTCCCCGGCAACGAGGAGCTCGAGCGCAAGTACCGCTCGTGGATCCGCTGGAACGCCGCGATGACGGTGCACCGCGCGCAGGCCCCCGGCATCGGCGTGGGCGGCCACATCTCGTCGTACGCCTCGGCGGCGTCGCTCTACGAGGTCGGCTTCAACCACTTCTTCCGCGGCCAGGATCACCCCGGCGGCGGCGACCAGATCTTCGCCCAGGGGCACGCCTCCCCCGGCATGTACGCGCGCGCCTTCCTCGAGGGGCGCCTGAGCGCCGACCAGCTCGACGGCTTCCGTCAGGAGAAGTCGCACGCCGGTGGCGGCCTCCCGAGCTACCCGCACCCGCGCCTGGCGCCCGAGTTCTGGCAGTTCCCCACCGTCTCGATGGGCCTCGGCCCCATCAACGCCATCTACCAGGCGCAGCTCAACAAGTACCTCACGAACCGCGGCATCAAGGACGCCTCGGATCAGCACGTATGGGCGTTCCTCGGCGACGGCGAGATGGACGAGGTCGAGAGCCGCGGCCAGCTGCAGGTCGCCGCCAACGAGGGGCTCGACAACCTGACCTTCGTGATCAACTGCAACCTGCAGCGCCTCGACGGACCGGTGCGCGGCAACGGCAAGATCATCCAGGAGCTCGAGAGCTTCTTCCGCGGCGCGGGCTGGAACGTCATCAAGGTCATCTGGGGCCGAGAGTGGGACGACCTGCTCGAGCGCGACGTCGACGGCGCCCTGCTCAACATCATGAACACGACGCCCGACGGCGACTACCAGACGTACAAGGCGGAGAACGGCGCGTACATCCGCAACCACTTCTTCGGCAAGGACGAGCGGGCGATGCACCTCGTCGACGACTACACCGACGACCAGATCTGGCAGCTGCGCCGCGGCGGCCACGATTACCGCAAGGTGTACGCCGCGTACGCGGCCGCGCTCGCCCACAAGGGCCGCCCGACCGTCATCCTCGCGAAGACGGTCAAGGGCTACGGTCTCGGCCCGCACTTCGAGGGCCGCAACGCAACGCACCAGATGAAGAAGATGACGCTGGACGACATCAAGACGTTCCGCGACACGATGCGCATCCCGATCTCCGACGCGCAGCTCGAAGCCGATCCGTACCGCCCGCCCTACTACTTCCCGGGCGACGACGACGAGGCGATCCAGTACATCCACGAGCGCCGTCGCGCGCTCGGCGGCTACCTGCCGGAGCGCCGCACGAAGCACGCCGAGCTCGCGCTCCCCGAGAAGAAGACCTACGCGATCGCCGCGAAGGGCTCGGGCACGCAGGAGGCGGCGACCACGATGGTCTTCGTGCGCCTCCTCAAGGACCTGATGCGCGACAAGACGTTCGGCCCGCGCATCGTGCCGATCATCCCTGACGAGGCCCGCACGTTCGGCATGGACTCGTACTTCCCGACCTCGAAGATCTACAACCCCAACGGGCAGAACTACGTCTCGGTCGACCGCGAGCTGCTGCTCGCCTACAAGGAGAGCCCGCAGGGCGTGCTGCTGCACGTCGGCATCAACGAGGCGGGCGCCGCTGCCGCCTTCACCGCGGTGGGCACCTCCTACTCGACGCAGGGCGAGCCCCTCATTCCGGTCTACATCTTCTACTCGATGTTCGGCTTCCAGCGCACGGGCGACGCCTTCTGGGCCGCCGGCGACCAGATGGCGCGCGGCTTCGTGATCGGCGCCACCGCGGGTCGCACGACGCTGACCGGCGAGGGTCTGCAGCACGCCGACGGGCACTCGATCGCCCTGGCCGCGACGAACCCGGCGGTCGTCGCCTACGACGCGGCGTACGGGTACGAGCTCGGGCACATCGTCCGATCCGGCATCGAGCGCATGTACGGCGGCGAGCACCCGGACCCCAACGTCATGTACTACCTGACGGTCTACAACGAGCCGATCGTGCACCCGGCGGAGCCCGAGAACGTGGACGTCGACGGCATCGTCCGCGGCATCCACAAGGTGCGGCCGGCGGAGGGCGGCACGCATCGCGCGCAGATCCTCGCATCGGGCGTGGCGGTGCCGTGGGCGCTGCAGGCGCAGAAGCTCCTCGAGCGCGACTGGGACGTCGCGGCCGACGTCTGGAGCGTCACGAGCTGGACCGAGCTCGGACGCGACGGCGTCGCGGCCGAGGATCACAACTTCCGCAACTTCGGCGCCGAGCCCCGCGTGCCGTATCTCACCGAGAAGCTGCAGGGCTCGGAGGGCCCCGTGGTGGCGGTGAGCGACTGGGCGACGCAGGTGCCCGAGCAGATCCGCGCCTTCGTGCCGGGCGACTACTCGGTGCTGGGCGCCGACGGCTTCGGGTTCTCGGATACCCGTGCTGCGGCCCGCCGCTACTTCGGCATCGACCGCGAGTCGGTCGTGGTGAAGGTGCTGCAGCGGCTCGCCCTGCAGGGCGAGATCGACGCCGACATTCCGCGGCGCGCAGCGGAGCAGTACCGGCTCGACGACGTGAACGCGGGTTCGACCGGCGGCGCGGGCGGGGAGTCCTGAACGGAGACCCCGATGCAGCCCGAATCCACGCCCATGGATCGCACGAAGTCGCAGGAGCTCGCGTGGCTCCGGACGATCACGGGGGAGCTGTCGACGCGCACCATCACGAGGCTCGACGACACGCTCCCCTGGTACGGGAACATGCCGCCGAGCCGTCGCTCGGCGATCGGTCTCGTCGCGCAGACGGGTATCAGCTCGTTCATCCAGTGGTATGAGGATCCGACCTCGACCCCCTGGATCGCGTCCGACGTCTTCAGCGCCGCGCCGCGCGAGCTGCTGCGATCGATCAGCCTGCAGGAGACGCTGCAGCTCATCCGCGTCGTCGTCTCCGTCGTCGAGGATCGCGTGGCGCCGAAGAGCGAGGCGCTGCGCGAGGCCGTGCTGCACTACTCGCGCGACGTCGCCTTCGCCGCCGCCGACGTCTACGCCCGAGCCGCAGAGGCGCGCGGGTTGTGGGACGCCCGCCTCGAGGCGCTCGTCGTCGATTCGATCCTGACCGGCGAGAGCGATGACGAGCTGCCCAGCCGCATCGCGGCGCTCGGCTGGCACGGTGACGGCGAGGCGGCGGTGCTCGTCGGCACCGCCGAGCGCTTCGTGGACGTCGATCAGCTGCGGCGATCCGCGCGCCACGCCGGAGCGGACGTGCTGATCGGGCTGCAGGGCACGCGCCTCGTGCTCGTGCTGGGCCGGCTCGACGCGTCGCAGCCGGAGCCCGCCGCGGGCTCGGGGGCGGCGGGCTCGGGTGCGGCCGGTGCGTCCGAGCCGCTCTCCTTCCTCGAGATCGCCCAGCGCCTCGCCGACGGGTTCTCGGACGGGCCGCTCGTGCTGGGGCCCACCGTCGACAACCTCGTCGACGCGTCGCGGAGCGCTCGGGCCGCGCTGGCGGGTGTCGCCGTGGCGCGCTCCTGGCGGCACGCCCCGAGACCCGTGCCGGCCGACGACCTGCTCCCGGAGCGCGCGCTCGCCGGTGACGGGCTCGCGCGGCGCACCCTCATTGAGCAGATCTACGAACCACTGGCCGCGCATTCGGGCGAGCTGCTCGAGACGCTCTGGTGCTATCTCGACAACGGGCGATCGCTGGAGGCGACCGCGCGGGAGCTGTTCGTGCACCCGAACACGGTGCGCTACCGGCTCAAGAAGGTCTCCGATGTGATCGGCTGGAACGCGACGGGAGCGCGGGAGGCGCTGATTCTGCAGTCCGCCCTCATCGCGGGATCGATCGCGCAGCACGGTCGTCGGCCGCCGGCGCCGAAGCGCGACGCGGCCCGCTGACCCCCGCGGGGAGCGGGCTCTCCCCCGCTCCCTGCAGGGGTTCCACAAAGAAACACGCAAAGTGTGGTCGGAAATATGCAGGCCATCTGCCCCTGATCTGAGAAACTGGAACACGTGATTGTCATCGCCTGCCCTGGACAGGGCTCCCAAACCCCCGGATTCCTCGCGCCCTGGCTCGAGCTGCCCGGCGCCCGCGACTTCCTCGGAGAGGCCTCGGAGCACGCGGGCGTCGATCTGATCGCCCACGGCACGGAGAGCGACGCCGACGCGATCCGCGATACCGCGATCGCCCAGCCGCTCATCGTCGCCGCGAGCCTGCTCGCCTGGCGCGAGCTCTCGGCGCGCGTCTCCATCGCGGACGCGGGCATCGCCGGCCACTCCGTCGGCGAGTTCGCCGCGGCCGCCGCGGCCGGTGTGCTCACCGAGGCCGAGGCGCTCCGCCTCGTCGCCGTCCGCGGGCGCGCGATGGCGGAGGCCGCCGCCGCGGTCGACACCGGCATGGCTGCGGTCGTGGGAGGCGTCGAGGCCGACGTGCTCGCGAAGATCGCAGAGCACGAACTCACCCCGGCGAACCGCAACGGCGGCGGGCAGATCGTCGCAGCAGGCGAGCGCGCGGCGCTCGATGCGCTCGCGGGCGATGCACCGCGCGGTGCCCGCGTCGTGCCCCTGCAGGTCGCCGGGGCGTTCCACACCGAGGCGATGGGGTCCGCGATCCCGCGCCTGCGCGACGCCGCCGACGGACTCACCCCGAACGATCCCCGCCACCCGCTGTGGACGAATGCAGACGGCTCGCGCGTCACCGACGGTTCGCGCTTCGTCGAGCTCCTCATCTCCCAGATCGCGAGCCCCGTGCGCTGGGACGCCTGCATGGCCGGCTTCACCGAAGCGGGCATCACCGGGCTCGTCGAACTGGCGCCCGCCGGCGCGCTCACCGGCATCGCCAAGCGCGCGCTCAAGGGCACGCCGGCCGTCGCCATCAAGACCCCAGAAGACCTCGACGCGGCCGTGGCGCTGATCACCGGCCCCGCTGCCTGACCGAAACGGAACCGTGCACATGCCTGCTCTCGTGCAGCCCTCGGGCCCTGCTCACACCCGCATCCTCTCGATCGGCGCCGCTCGCGGCGACCTCGACGTGCCGAACGACGACCTCGTCGGACCGATCGACTCCTCAGACGAATGGATCCGGCAGCGCACCGGCATCGTGCAGCGCCGCCGCGCGAGCCGCTCGATCGGTGCGGTCGACCTCGCAGTGGAAGCCGCCGAGCAGGCCATCGTGCGCTCGGGCCTCGAGCGATCCGACATCGACGGCGTGATCATCGCGACCATCTCGAACGTCGCCGTGACCCCGTCGATGGCGTCGCTCGCCGCTCACCGCCTCGGACTCACCCCCGCCGCCGCCTTCGACATCTCCGCCGCCTGCGCCGGCTACGTCTACGGGGTCGCTCAGGCCGACGCGCTCGTGCGCGCCGGGGTGTGCCGCAACGTGGTCGTGATCGGCGCCGAGAAGCTCTCCGACATCGTCGACCCGACGGATCGCAGCATCTCCTTCCTGCTCGCCGACGGCGCGGGCGCCGTGGTCGTCGGCCCGAGCGATCACACTGGCATCGGCCCTACCGTGTGGGGGTCGGACGGCGAGAAGTGGGACGCCATCCGCGTGACGTCGACCTTCGAGGAGTACCGCAACAACCCCGGCACCGTCGCCTGGCCGACGCTGCGTCAGGACGGGCAGACCGTCTTCCGCTGGGCCGTCTGGGAGATGGCGAAGGTCGCCCGCGAGACCCTCGAGGCCTCGGGCATCGAGGCGTCCGACCTGGCCGCCTTCATCCCGCACCAGGCGAATATGCGCATCGTCGACGAGTTCGCGAAGCAGTTGAAGCTGCCCGACACCGTCGCGATCGCCCGCGACATCGAGATGCAGGGCAACACCTCGGCCGCGTCGATCCCGCTCGCCCTGCATGCGCTGCTCGAGGAGCGGCCGGAGCTCTCGGGCGGGCTGGCGCTCACCATCGGCTTCGGCGCCGGCCTCGTGTACGGCGCGCAGGTCATCGAGATCCCCTGACCGCCCGCGCCGCGCGACACTCGCGCGTCGGCCCGGCGCTCGCCAGTGCGCGACATACACTTTTCACCGACCGAAACCCCGATCAAGGAGAAACACACCATGGCATTCAGCAATGAAGAGGTCCTCGCAGGTCTTGCCGAGCTCGTCAACGACGAGACCGGCATCGCGGCAGACGTCGTCGCTCTCGACAAGTCGTTCACGGACGACCTCGACATCGACTCCATCTCGATGATGACCATCGTCGTCAACGCGGAGGAGAAGTTCGACGTCAAGATCCCCGACGAGGAAGTCAAGAACCTCAAGACCGTCGGCGACGCCGTCGACTTCATCGTGAAGGCTCAGGCCTAAGCACACGGCTGAGCGACGCGCGGCGGCCGCGGACGGCATCGGCCGTCCGGGCCCGCCGCGCTCGCTCACTCCCCCCCCCCCCCGACATTCCCTCGGCTGCAGCCCTTCTGAGAACGCGGAGCACGAACAACATGACGAAGAAGATTGTCGTTACCGGCATCGGAGCCTCCTCGCCCATCGGCGGAACGGCCCCCGAGAGCTGGCGCGCGCTGCTCGCCGGTGAATCCGGTGTTCGCACGCTCGCGAACGACTGGGTCGAGGAGTACGGCCTCGCCGTCGGCTTCGCCGGCACCGCCAAGGTCGACCCGGCCGAGGTGCTCGAACGGCCCGTCGCGAAGCGTCTGGACCCCTCGAGCCGCTTCGCGCTGGTCGCCGCCCTCGAGGCGTGGGCCGACGCGGGCAGCCCCGAGGTCGCGCCCGAGCGGCTCGGCGTCGACTGGGCGACCGGCATCGGCGGCCTCTGGACGCTGCTCGATGCGTGGGACACGCTGCGCGAGAAGGGCCCGCGTCGCGTCATGCCGCTGACCGTGCCGATGCTCATGCCGAACGCGCCCGCAGCGGCCGTATCGATGCACCTGGAAGCCCGCGCCTTCGCGCGCACGGTCGCGTCCGCATGCGCCTCCAGTACCGAGTCGATCGCCAACGCGTTCGAGCATCTCCAGCTCGGGCTGGCCGACGTGGTCATCGCGGGCGGTGCGGAGGCCGCGATCCACCCCATCACCCTCGCGTCGTTCAACTCCGCCCAGGCGCTGTCGAAGCGCAACGACTCCCCCGAGACGGCCTCGCGGCCCTACAACATCGACCGCGACGGATTCGTCATGGGCGAAGGAGCGGGCGCGCTCGTGCTCGAGACCGAAGAGCACGCGCTCGCGCGCGGCGCTAAGATCTACGCCGAGATCGCGGGCGGCGGAGTTACCGCCGATTCGTACCACATCACGGCGAACGACCCCGAGGGCAAGGGCGCAAGCCGCGCCGTCGAGCTGGCGCTCGCCCAGGCCGGGGCGACGGCCGACGAGGTGACGCACATCAACGCGCACGCGACGTCCACCCCCGTCGGCGACATCGCCGAGTACACCGCTCTGCGCAACGTGTTCGGCGAGCGGATGACCGAGATCCCCGTCTCGGCCACCAAGGCCGCCACCGGCCACCTGCTCGGCGGCACCGGAGCACTCGAGGCCATCTTCACGGTGCTCGCGGTGCAGCAGCGCATCGCGCCGCCGACCATCAATCTCGTGTCGCAGGATCCCGAGATCCCGTTGACCGTGTCGAGCGAGCAGCAGTCGCTGGGCGACGCCCCGCAGCTCGCCATCTCGAACTCGTTCGGGTTCGGCGGCCACAACGCCGTGCTCGCGGTTCGCTCGTACGAGTAGCCCGCCTCACACGCCGGGCCCGTGCGCGTGACCGAAGATGACGCGGCGGGCCCGCGGGTGCGGTGGCCCGGGGTACGGTAGAAGGATGAAGCCGTTCCTGCTCATCACCACCCGTGGTGAGGACGACGTCGCCGCGCACGAGCACGCGGCGTACTGCAGACTGACCGGTCTGCTGCCCGACGAACTCGAATGGATCCGCGCCGACCGGGCGACGATCGGCGACATCGCGTTCGCGCGATATTCGGGAATCATCCTCGCCGGAAGCCCGTTCACCGTGAGCGAGCCTCCCGAGCGCAAGTCGGCCGTGGAGCGGCGCGTCGAACGCGAGCTCAGCGGCCTGCTCGACGAAGTCGTGCGCCGCGACTTCCCGTTCCTCGGCGTCTGCTACGGGGTCGGCACCATCGGCTCGCACCAGGGGGCCCGCGTCGACCGCACCTACGGCGAGCCGTCGCAGGCGGTGCGCATCAGCCTGACTCGAGCAGGCACCTCCGATCCGCTGCTGCGCGAGCTCCCCGCCTCGTTCGACGCCTTCGTCGGACACAAAGAGGCCATCAGCGATGTGCCGCCGAGCATCACCGTGCTGGCCAGCTCCCCCACGTGCCCGGTTCAGGCGTTCCGCGTCGGCGAGAACGTGTACGCGACGCAGTTCCACCCCGAGCTCGACACCGCGGCCTTCACCGCTCGCGTGCGCTCGTACGCCGGCCACGGCTACTTCGAGCCCTCGCAGGTCGACTCGATCATCGCCACGGCGGAAGCCGCGGACGTGCGCGCGTCGCACATGGTGCTCGCGCGGTTCGTCGAGGAGTACCTGGATTCTCGCCGCGGCGACCGCAGCGCGGGGCCGACGAGCGAACCGATCGCGCACGCGATCTGACGGCTTGCACGGACGACGAGATCAGGCCCGCACGCGGCGCAGCAACGAGAAACGGGCGCGATCCCCATTGAGGATCGCGCCCGTTCATCGACCGCCGGAGCGGTGACGGCGAATTACTCCGCTTACTCCGCGAAGTGCGACGACAGGAACCAGCGGTCCTTGTCGAGCTCCTGCGCGATTGCGATGACGACGTCCTGGCTGACGAGGTCGATGTCGTCGAGCCCCTTCACGGCCGCGTAGACGGTCGCGAGGGTGGCGTCGATCTGCGCGACGACCTCGCGCACCGTCACCTTGGACTGCTGGAAGCCGTCGCTCAGGTCGGGAGTCGTGGTGCGCGCCGCAACAGTGCCGATGCGGGCGTCGATCGGCAGGCCCAGAGCGACGATGCGCTCCGCGACCGTGTCGGCCGCGTTCTGCGCATTCGACACCACGGTGTCGAGGTACTCGTGGACGCCGATGAAGTTCTCACCGCGCACGTGCCAGTGCGCCTGCTTGCCATTCACCGCGAGGGCGATGAGGTCGTGTACGACGGGGGTCAGGTACTGCGCCACACCGGACGGGCGGTGCAGGTCGCCCTGAGCTGCGGGAACAGTGATCTGCTTGGTAGACATCGAGTGGATCCCTTTCGTTCGTGTGACTGAGTACCTTCACACTACGCCGATTTCAGCGGGGCGCAAGGAAGGCAAGGCTCGCATAAATCGCGAGAATTCCCAGATGACGCGCAGGAATATTATCGGGCGATGCGTTGCAGCAGCTCCTCGGCCGGGCGACGGGGCCCGGTGAAGAACGGCGTCTCCTCGATCACATGGCGGCGGGCCTCGGTGGCGCGCAGCTCGCGCATCAGGTCGACGATGCGCACGAGGTCGTCGGCTTCGAACGCGAGCAGCCACTCGTAATCGCCGAGCGCGAACGATGCGACGGTGTTGGCGAGCACGTCGCCGTAATCGCGCGCCGCCATGCCGTGCTCGCGCAGCAGCTTGCCGCGCTCCGCATCAGGGAGGAGGTACCAGTCGCGCCCGCGCACGAACGGGTACACGCAGAGGAACTCCTTCGGCGCGTCACCTGCGAGGAAGGCGGGAACGTGGCCGCGATTGAACTCGGCCGCGCGGTGCACGCCGATGTTCGACCAGACCGGCGCGAGCCGACCGCCGCCCCACTCCCAGAGCGTGCGGTAGGCGCGCTGCAGCGCATCCGTGGTGGGCGCGAACCACCACACCAGCAGATCCGCGTCGGCGCGGAAGCCCGAGATGTCGTACCACCCGCGGGTCTGCAGGCCCTCGATGCGCTCGAGTGCGGCAAGCAGCTCGGCGACATCGCCGGGCCCGCTCGCGCCTCGCCCGTTCTCGGCACCGCGGCGCTCCGCGAACACGGCGTACATCGTGAAGTTCGTTGCAGCGTTGATCTGCTCGGCGACATGCCGGTGATCGACCTGCGGCCGCTCTCCCTCGTTCATGCAGCTTCCCTTTCTCGGTCGGCACCCCGGAACCGCGATCGTGACGCGCAGCAGCGGGCCTCCTGCGGGCCCGAAAACGGGTGCACCAGCACGCTACCACTGCCCCGCCTGTACATCTGATGTGCCACGGCGTCAGGGATCGCGGGGCACCGCGCCCACCCCGACGACGCGGCCTCAGATCCGCCGCCGCTCGTCCGATACCATGGGAGGACCATCCACTCCCCTGGCCCTGAGGTTCGCTATGTCCACTCCCCTGCGGGGTTCGCAGAAGGCGCGCGACACGCTCGAGTACCTGCGCGAGAAGATCTCTTCGAGCGCGTGGGCGGTCGGCGACCTGATCCCGAAAGAGCCGGAGCTCATGGAGCTCATCGGCGTCGGCAAGTCGACGGTGCGCGAAGCGGTGCGCTCGCTGGCTGCCTTCGGCATGCTGGAGACCGTGCCCGGCGTCGGCACCTTCGTGCGCTCCCGCACGCCGGTGAGCACGCTGCTCACGGAGTTCCTCGCCGACCACGACCTCGAAGAGGTGCTCGTGTACCGGCGCTCGCTCGAGAACGAGGCGGCGCAGCACGCGGCCGTGCACCGCAGCGAGGCGCAGCTCGAGGCGCTGCGCGACGCCGTGCGGCGAGACGAGCAGGCCGACCGTGACGAAGTCATCACCTGCGAGCAGAGCACGACGCCCGGCTCCTTCCACCTGCTCGTCGTCGAGGCGAGCGGCAGCAAGCTGCTGCTCGACCTCTACCTCGGCGTGATCTCGGTGCTGCAGCGCGCCCGCGCTCAGGGACGCGTCATCCTGGGCACCACGCTCGAGACGATGCACCTCGACCACGGGGCCGTGCTGCGCGCCATCGAGGCGCGCGACGTGCGGAGCGCCGCGCACTCCATGGCGCTGCACGTCGACCGCGATCTCGGCCTGAGAACCGACATGCTCGACTTCAGCCGGCACACCGAGCGGGCCGCATCCCTCATCGGCGCCGGATACGATCCGGGCGTCGCCATCGAGCAGGCGTTCGCGGAGGCCGCGCCCGAGTCTGGCACCAGGGCCGAAGACGTCGCCGATGCAACGCTGACCGCAGACGAGCACGAGGTCGAAGCCGCCGGAACCGGCGAGCTCGAAATCGACGCACCCCGTCGCTAAGATGAGACAGTCGCCCAAGGGGCGTTAGCTCAGTCGGTTAGAGCACTGGACTCATAATCCATCGGTCGCGGGTTCAAGTCCCGCACGCCCTACTCCATCGGCTCCCACCGCACTCGCGGTGGGAGCCTTTTGCGTGCTTTGGAGATGTTCCGGTCGACGATCGTCGTCAGTCTCCCCCAAAAGAAAACCGACGGATGTATCCAGTTCGGCCGCAATTTCGATCAGCTCATCGAGATACCAGCGTCGATGGCCATTCAATTTCAGACTGAACGCCGACCGATCCCGACCGATCTGACGTGCCAGAGAAGCGACGGACATATGTGCACGCCACAGCAGCATCGCAATTCGCTCGCCCGTAACGTCAGGAGTAATCGGATCTTGCGCTTCACTCTTCGGCATGTTTGCGATTCTACGGGAACGATTGCATAAACAAACGCCCACCATCACCAGGCGTTGCGATTTGCAACGGTATGCGTTAACTTCAAATCGTGCCAACCTCTAATGATCAAGCGGCCCGCGACCTCGATCGCCTACGAAACGAACGCGATTTGACGCGGGCGTGGATTGCTCGGCGGGTCGGACGGAGCGAAATGTGGGTCTCGAGGAAGCTGACCGGCAAAGTGCCGCTCACGATCGACGACTACAACTTGCTGCTGAAAGTCATTCAGTCCGTTGCGCCGAAGGAAATGCTCTTTAAATAGATGAACCCCTGAGGTTGCAGCCTCAGGGGTTCGGTGACCTTCCAGAAAGGAACATCAATTCGTGTCACACCAAAACGACACGGTCTCGCGCGCAGTTGAAGAACCTGGCAGTCGTCCCGCAGCGCGCGAGCACGTTAATTCTCACACTTGCATCATCTGCGCTCTAGAGAAACTCGAGAATCGGGTCTCGCTGCCACCACTCGAAGTTGTCGACGAAGAGAACGATCGGATCACCATAACGGCCGGGCCCAACATGTCCGTAGGCCAGCAACCACTGCCCCTTCTCGAACGCAGGGTATTCCGTTCCCTGCCAGGAGTACCAAATCGCGCTAAGCGGGCTGCTCCCTTGGTGATAGCGGACGCGCACGCTCACCCCTTTAGGGCCGGAATACATCTGACGGCGCACTTCGAGCAAGTGAGCACCCACTGGCAGCTCGTGATGGGGCACAGTATGCAGTTTTCGTTTAGAGATTTTACGCATGCCACTACCGTGCACGTCGGGTACGGCACTCTCACCGAGCTGGCGGCATTTTGAGTAGTCCGACGGAGAAAAGCAGTATCACTTCCCCCCAGATTGTGCGTCCGCGACTCGCATTTGAGAGTGAGTTCGGCCAATATCGCAATTGGTGGGCCCGCGATCCACGTCTAACAGGCAACCCTCTATCGATTTTGCTCTATCTGTTGTCGCACGACCCCCGGAGGATGCCAACGCAAACCCAGGCTCGTGATGACCTTCAGCTCGGCGCGGCAGCTTGGCAGTCTGGTAAGCGCAAGCTTCTCGAAGCCGGGTTCCTCATTGAGGTGAGGGACCGCTACCCACGGGGTTACGTGGACGCTGCCGGACGACCGCGCGGCGGTCAGCGCCGCTTTCGATTGTTCATGCAGGACCCCGACCCGGACTACGTGGCCGATGCCGCAGAGGCGCTTATCGAGCTCGAAGAGCCTTATGAGGAGTATCTCGCTGCGGCCGAGAACAACCAGTACGGTTTATCCGCATTGGCCGGAAGAACTCCAGGTCAGCCTGACAGCGGATTTTCCGCACTGGCTTCATCTCCCAGTGCTGATAATCCGCACACGGTGGAAAATCCGCAGTCCTTTAAGGAAGAGAAAACCAAAACTGATTGGTTGGTTGGTTCTCAGGATTTCAACGAACCGACCAACCTGCCCACGCGCGAGGCCGGAATCGACGCTGAGCTCGAAGCGCTCGCGCCAGGTTGCGGCCTCACGCTCGCCGCCATCGAACGAGAGGTGTCGGGCCGTGTCGACCTCGAGGGCGTAGACGTGGTTCAGGCGGCGCGCGACACCCTGCTGCGAGCCAGCAGTCGGGTGAACAAGCCGGCAAGCTACATCGCCGCGGTAATCGTCCGTCACCCGGAGAAGTGGCCAATCGGTGGGGATGCGCCAGTGCCATTCGATCCTGCCCCGGCACGGGAAGCTTCCTTCAGCGAATCGTCCGTCGCTGCGTGCCTGCGAGGTGAGCACTGGTGGGGCAGCGAACGCCTCCCGGAAATCGACCGGTCACACTGCGTCGAGTGCGCAGAACCGCGTCGGAACGTGGATCCCGTGTTTGCCGAGCTCGAACGGGAGATGCTCTCGATAGGGGGCGCAGATTGATGGGCCGGGTATTGCGCCGCGAAGTCATCGCGATCAAGTGCGAGGTCCGCTCCTGCGATGCGACCGACCCCCTGTTCCCGTCCATCCCTCAGGAGACCACCTGGCACGATCACGCCGCACAGCTGACGGAGTTGGTGGCGCAGGGCTGGTCGATCGTTCTCACACCCAAGTTCCGGACGTACTGCCCGGAGCACGCCGAGCGGGCGCGCGACTGCACCTGCCGCACGAACCCGTCTCGCCGGCATCTGTGCGTGGTTCACACGCTGGAAGCCGCCGAACTGATCTGGGACGCAGATCAGACCCCGATCGAAGTATCCGCCTTCTTGGAGGTCGTGTCATGAGCACCGCAATCCTTCCCGACAACGTCACTATTCGTCCGGCTGAGCTCGACATCGCGTCGATCATCGTGCGCGAGCGTCAACGAGGTGTCGACGCCGCCCACGTAACGCTGCTGCGCAACTCGATCCGTGATACCGGCAAACAGATCGTCCCGATTGCGGTCTCTGAACGCGCAGACGGCAAGCTCGTGCTCATCGACGGGGCACACCGTCTCGAAGCGGCGAAGCAGGACGGTCGAACCACGATTCGGGCGGAGGTGTACACGAACCTCGCCGAGGATCAGGAGAGCGTGCTCGAGTTCGTCACGAATCGTGCCCGCAAGGATCTCTCACCCGCCGAGATCCTCGAAGCGTGGGAGACGTTCGACTTGCCGCTCTATCAGCTGCAGGCGAAAGAGCGGCAACTGTCGGGGCTTCGACAAGGGCAGGCGATCCCCGTTATTCCTGCCGGGAATAACGGGGAGGTGCAACCCTCGGTGAGCGTGCGCGAGGTGGCGATCGAGAAGACCGGTCACGAGCCGGAGTACCTGGCGAAGGTTGCTGCGGTGCGGAACCTTGCGCAGGCGGAGGACGTACCGGACGAGGTGCGGGAGGTCGCGCAGCGAGGTTACGAGAAGCTCAAGACCTCCATGGCGAAGGTGGATCCCATCTTCAAGGCGGTCCAGAAGACTCACGATGCGGTGCTCCGGCAGTCGGAGGATCCCGAAATGGTGAAGAAGCGCGCTGCAGAGCAACGTCTGGACGAGGTGGTCCGCAGCACGACACTCCTGCAGGAGAAGCTGGAGAGCAGCGATTTCCGGGACGTTCTGGTGCTCGCCGGCCGGATGGGCGAGTGGCATCGCGAATCGTTGCGAGCGGTGCGTGTGGCGCTCGTGAACGCGCTCTCCTCGGTCGTGGTCGTCGAGTGCACGGTCGACGGTGAGGTGTCTCAGAGCTTGCAGCGGATCGGTGTCGAAGTCACGCATCTGTTCTCGTCGCAGACGCTCCGTCAGCTCGGATTGGAGGACCGTCGTGGCTGAGGTCGAGAAGTTCTCCGACTGGCGTACGCGAGCGATCTTCACCGAGATCGCGGACCACGGCGTTGACGTGTTCGAAAGTGCTGAGGGTGCTGCGTTCATCGAGCAGTTGCACGCCTACCAGGTGGGGCAACTGCGGGAAGCCGCCCGCGGTTGGGGCTACGCCATCTGTGCCGAGGAGGTGGTGCAGATCATCATCACGAACCTGCTGACCACCAGGAAGAACCCCGACAGTTGCCCGGCCCGGTACATCGCGGCCGCAGCAGAGCCCTGGGCCTACTTCCACACCACCGCGATCGGCTGGTTGCAGAAGGAGTGGGGTGTCCGCGGGGCGCCGCTGGAGAACGTGGGCTACGCGGAGTACACGAACCTCAGCGCCACCGACCGAGACGAGCACGATCTGACGCCGCTGGAGGACGTCGTGAATCTCACCTTCGGGTCCATCGCTCAGGTCGTCGATCCCCGCCATCACGCCGTCGTCCGGGAGCTGCTGTACTGGATCGCTGCGAACCCGCCGCAGCGGCTCTCCTACGACGCGGATGATCGTGTCGCAGCGCACCGTCACTGCCCGTCGCTGACCATCGATCAGGTCGTCGCGGTTATCAAGATCGCGCGCGGTTCTCGACCGAACACGACGGCGACGAGCCTCATGGGGCAGTTCTTGCTCGACGCGTCGTTTCGCATCTCGGATTCGGGATCGCACTACCGAGCGCTCACGGCGTTCAAGAACGCCTTCCGGGCCGGCGAGGCCGGCTCTCGGATGCTCACAGATTGGGTCTGAACATGAACGACTACTTCGAATACCCCGCCCTGATGTGGGCACTCACGAGCTCGCTGCTGAGCATCGTCGTCGTTTGGGCTGCGATCCCGCTCGCGGCCGGCCTCGCCTCACTGAGGAAGCGCCAGCAGGCGACCGAGGGAGGGAATCTCTGATGGTGAAGAAGCCGAGCCGCAGCTGGGCGATGGTGACGTCGCTCGGGATCCCGCTGGCGATCGTGGGAGCGTCGGCGATGGCGATCTCGTACGCGACCCTCATCGACGTGGCGCGGGTGAACGGGCTGCCCCTGCCCGAGCTGTTCCCGGTCTTGGTCGACGTCGGCACCGTGGCCACGATGATCGCCGCCGCTCAGTTCCGCCTGCGAGGGGTTTCTGGCCGGTGGCTCGCGTACACCACGTTCGTGCTGCTGTCTGGGGTGTCGATCGTGGCAAACGCTACGCATGCGTGGCGTGCGGCAGACCTCTCGCTGACAAGCCCGTGGGCCGCTGCGATCCTGGCGTCCACGCCGCCCGCTGCGCTGCTCGCGATCACGCATCTCGTGATGATGCTCATCCCCGACGAGAAGGAGCGCGCCAAGCTGCAGGCGATCCGCGACCGCGGCGAGCCGTCGCCGCAGCGGCGGGTGCAGGAGAAGCCGGTGGCGGCCGAGACCCGGAGCGCCAGTCAGGCGGCGCATGCTCCGGCTTCTCCTGCCGTGCCGGCGCGAGACTCGGAGGAGTCGGCCGCTCCTGACCGCTCAGCGGGCGCGTCGCTTCGACTCGTGACCGATGAGGACGCCCCTGTCGCTGAGAAGGAGGTTCGAGCGCGCGTGCTCGAGTACGTGTCAGCGGAGTCGAAGCGTCCAACAGGGAAGCTCGTGGGCGAATGGTTGGGCGATAAGACCCCGAAGACCGGGCAACGGTTTCTGAAGAAGATGGAAGAGGCCGGCCACTTCGGCACCCTCGCAGAGTCCGCAGGGTGACCCAAGAATTGATCTCCGAGACCGGCCTCGTCGCCCGCACCCGCCTAGGGCTGAACCTCCGGTGTTTTCTGGTCCGTTGCAGCTCTCGCTACGATACCCACAGGAGGGCACGCCCCAGCTATAGGCGGAGCAGCTACTTCTCTCATCGTCGGCATCGCTGGATTGTATTGCTAACCATGAAAGGAGGAGAACATGGGATCAGATCGAGAGCCGACAACGAAATTCAATCGTGGCGCGCTTGTTGGTGTAGTGACGATGCTCGTGTGTGGTGTTCTCGGGTTTACGCACTACTTCAGCAGCCCCGCGTTCGAGGTCTTTTGGCTGCTGCTTGCTTCGCTCACTGTAGGCCTCTCCGCGTCCTTCTTTGCCTACGGTTTTTGGTCCACAGCGCGAGCCGTGGATCCGAGACGTGTTACTAGAAATGTTCTCCTAACTGGACTGTTGACCTTTCTCGTCTCGACGCTGATCGGCTACTTCGTGTACAAGGCCATTGAAGGGTAAGCACCGTGCCAGACTCTAGCCGAGCGTACCCACGGTGGAAGTCAGGCAAGGTCAAACTTGCTCATTGACGTCTTTGCAAGCGCAATCGACTTTCGCGGGCTAACTGGAGTGGCAAGCCTTCGCGCAATAGGCGCATCCATTCGCCCTGAAATGGTCCCGTCCCCTTGCATTCGAAATGACATTTGACCTCACGGTTCTAAATCGGTGGTCCATCGGTCGTGAAGAACCCGAACCCGTGGGGATCAGTTGAGACTGGGCGGAGTCATATCGTCCTACCTCGCAGGTTGAGTAGGGATGACTGAACCAAGTGTCCGTGGTGTCCGCTACGTTAGAAATTGGCTGGGGGGCCGAGGAAAGGATCTACACATGAAGCCCCGCAGAAGGACCAATTCGGTACCGGTTGAGGGTTCCACCTCCCGGTCGAAGAAGAAGCGCAACCTGTGGATCGCGGGCGCTGTCGCCGGCGCCCTGGTTCTCGGCGGGGCCGTTGCTACCCCGTTGATCCTGCAGAGCATTCGCGATCGCGAGCTCGCGGAGCTCAAGGCAGAGATCGGGCACACGTACGGCCGAATCGACGAGACGAGCGCGGACCGTGAAGCGGCGCTCGCTCTGAGCAGCTTCCACCACGCCGAGGCCGTGGGTTTCGTGCAGAAGCTGGGCGAGTTGGGGAAGATCACCGAGCCGATCCTCTCGAAGGCGCAGGCGAAGGGTCTCGCGGACGCCGCGGCGACTGCGGGCGAAGCGCTCGGTGACGCGCCGGAGAAGTCCGAGGAGCGGTCGGCTGCGGTGGCGCTGGTGGAGTCGAAGGTGGCCGAGATGCAGGCTGCGGACGCGGACGCCGCGGCAGCCGCGGAGAAGGCCAAGGAGGACGTTCCTGAAGCGACTGCGCCCGCGTCGTTCCTCGCCGTGACAGTGGAGGACGTTCGCGGGATGATCGGTGAGGATTCCGGCGCGGCTCATGCCGAGCCGGACGTGCGGGCGCCGAAGGACGGCGACGTCGTGGCGGCCGCTCGTGCCGAGCTGAAGTGGGCGAAAGCCGAGCTCAAGGAGGTGCAGGGCGCGGTCGACGCCGAGGGTGCGCTGTCGTCGACGTACACGGCGGCGGTTGCTGACACGTTGCCGGCGCTCGTCGCGGCTGCGGACGGGGCTCCCGCGCAGGCGAAGGCGGTGCTGAAGTCGGCTGCGAAGGCGGGTAACGCGGCGGGCAAGATGACGGCGGCCGCGGAGACCGCGCAGGCGTCTGCGGCTGACGACACGGTGACCGCGGTGCGGCTGCGTGCGGAGGTCGCGGCGTATGTCGCTGCGGCGCAGAACGCTCAGAAGGCGCACGCGAAGACCGTTGCTGAGGAGAAGGCCGCAGCGGCAGCAGAGGAAGCCGCAGCCGGCGGCGAGTACATCGCGGACGACGGCACGTACACGGGCGAAGGCGGCTACGACGCGGGTGGCGGCTGGGCGCCGGTCGAGGCCGGCGATGGCGGTTGGACTGGCGGTGAAGGCACGGGTGGCGGGAGTGCTCCCGCGGGCGGAGGCTCGTCTTCTGGTGGCGGTTCCGGTGGCGCCGGGGGTGGCGCTCCTGCTGGTGGCGGATCCGGTGGCGGTGCTCCTGTCGGCGGTGGTGGCGGCGGCGGGGGTGGTGCTCCTGCTGGGGGCGGTGGTGGCGGCGTCACGCCTCCGGCTACTTCATGCCCTCCGGGAACGTACCCGTCCGGTTCGTGGGACAACATCACCGGAGTCCACTGCTTCGCTGACGGCGAGGAAGGTGGCTGGGGGTAAGCCTAGAAAGACCGAGGGGGTGTAGCGCGCGAGCGTTGCACCCCTTCGGCGTTTCTACTGCGCGGGGTTGCCCTTCTTGTGTGTGCAGGCGGCATTCCGTCTGTGTGTTCAGACAGGAAAGGCCTTTCATGTCATCGCTTGGTAAGGAGGCGCTCACCCGACGTGAGCGCCGAAAGCGGCGGGGTACCTCTCGTCGCGCGGGAGCGCTGATGCTCACTGGGCTGCTCGCTGCGAGCGGTATCAGTGCTGGCACGGTGCTCATCCCTGCGCAGGAAGCGCAGGCAGCCACTCCCGGCGCCGGGCTCTACGACGGTGCCGGAGTCGGCATTGGTGCGCTCGTGCATTCGGATGGGACGATCGTGTACTGCCTCGAGATGGGCAAGATCGTTCCCGAAGGCAACGACGCGCCGCTCGTGCCGGTGTCCGGCGTCGACGGGTACAGCTTCCAGGGCTGGTTCAACGGCTACCTCGGCCTCAGCGGCGCGTCCGGCTCGGTCGGCGCGCTCAGCGCGGCGGACACGAGCGCGCTGAAGTACATCCTCGGGAACTGGGGAACGACGTCGAACAACATCCAGGCCGCCGCGGTGCAGCTGGCGGTGTGGGACCTGCGCTCCGCCTCCGGGGACGCCGGCTACAACGCGACCATCAATCAGATCAAGCAGGCCCTCGCCTCGAAGGGCCAGCAGGGCGTCGTTGACCAGGCCGCGTCGATGATCGCCCAGGGCCGTGCTCACGCGGCCGCACCGGACGCCGGCAACGGCGGTCCCGTCACGCAGCCCGGAGCCCCGGTTATTCGGGCTACGGGGGCATACAGGGGCACGGCCACCACGCAGGCGGGTTCGACGTACCTGACGGTCGACAACGCGAAGCTCATCGCGCAGCCGGGCGTTGAGGTGTCGGCGGATGGGAAGCGGGCGACGATCACGGATGGTGCCGCGCACACGATCGCGTGGGAGGGCGTACCGCCGGAGGGGTACGAGTTCGGCCGCTACTACCGGGTGACGTTCAACGGCCGGTTCGAGTACACCGTGTCGAAGGAGGGCGAGCTCGTCGTCTCTGACCTGGGTGGTCTCAACCAGAAGATCGGCATCGGTCGCCCGTCGACGACCGAGACCCGTTCGGGCGAGTTCGAGGCGCAGTACGTTGACCCCGACACCATCTGGGCGCCCACGCTGACCTCGATGACGGTTACGAAGAAGGTGAAGAAGGGGCAGAAGTACTCGGACGTCCTCACGTTCGCTGCTGACCCGAGCATCGGCTCTGGAATCTGGCGTTACCAGGTCATTGGCGGCAAGAGTTCTTATGCGCCGATCAAGGCTAAGGGCACCGCGTATGGCCCGTTCCTGCAGGACCCGGCCGATAACCCTTCGGGTATCGTGCCGAAGAACGCACCGATCGCGGCGACGGCGGAAGTCACGACGTCGACGGAGGAAGGTCCGAACAAGGACTACGCAATCGACTCGAACGAAGTCGCACAGGAAACCGGCTACGTCACCTGGGTGTGGGAAATCGATGCCCGGGATCAGCTGCCTAGCATCATCGCGCCCAAGCCAGTGAACGGCAAGACCGCATCGTCTCTGCCCGAGAACTATCACTTCACGGATGGTTACGGTGTGGCGACGGAGTCGCAGTGGGTGCCGACCGAGCTCGTGTTCAAGAGCGAGCTTTCCGCGTCCGAGATCACCGTCGGTGACGACTACACCGACGACCTCGAGGTGAAGCTCGCCGGCGGCGGCGGATGGCTCCAGACGGACGGTAAGCGCACCCCCGCGACCGTTCGCGGCACCGTGTACGCGTCCGACACGAAGCCGAAGCAGCAGCAGACCGCGCCGAAGGGCGCCGAGGTGCTGCAGACCACGAAGCTGGTTACCGATACTCCGGGTCAGAAGCTCACCTCCGACGTCCTGTCGCTCCCGATCGACACGAAGGCGAACTACATCACGGTCCAGTGGTGCGTGTTCGACGAGGATCAGTCCGAAGCGAGCAAGGGCAAGTTCGAGGAGACCTGCGACGACTACGGTGTGCCGTCGGAGACCGCGAAGGTGATCCGCCCCGAGGTCACCACGCAGGCGCAGGAGACCGGCGCGGTCAAGGGCGACATCAACGACGTCGCCACCATCACGGGCGGACTGCCGAGCGCCTCGAAGTGGGATCTCGCAGTCGATTTCACCGCGTTCCTGAAGCCGGAAGCGGGGCAGCCGAAGTACGACGAGAACTGGAAGCCGATCCTCGACGAGGCCGGCAAGCCGGTGCTGTGGACCGAGGCCGAGGTGAGTGACCCGAAGGCGGTCTGCGATGCGCAGCCCGTCGGCCGCACCGACAAGGTCGCAGTCACGAAGCTCGGCGACGTGAAGTCGCCCAGCATCAGGGCGGAAACCGAGGGGACCGTGTACTGGGTCGAGCAGCTCACCGCGACGCCGGAGGGCGGCGGGGATGAGACCGTGATGCATACCGGCGAGTGCGGTCTGCCGAACGAGACCACCGAGATCGTGCCTCCCAAGGTCACCACGCAGGCAATCGAGAAGGGTGCCGTGCGCGGCAACATCCACGATGTCGCGAAGGTCGAGGGTCCGCTCTCCGAGCGCCCCGAGGTAAAGTACGAAGTCGATTTCACGCTGTACCTCAAGCCCGAGGCCGGGCAGCCGAAGTACGACGAGAACTGGAACCCGATCGTCGACAAGGCCGGTAACCCGGTGCTGTGGACGGAGGCCGAGGTGAAGAACCCGGATGCGGTCTGCGACGCGCAGCCAGTCGCCCATACGAAGCCGGTCGCGGTGAAGGGTGCCGGGAAGGTGAAGTCGCCGGCCGTGATCGCGAACTCCGCAGGCACCACCTACTGGGTGGAGGATCTCAAGGTGATCGACGGTGACGAGCCGCCGGAGAGCGTGCACCGCGGTATGTGCGGCCTCCCGAACGAGACCACCGTGGTGGAGGAGCCGACCGTGCACACCGAGTCCGCCGGCACCGTGAGCGTCGGTGAGGAGATGTTCGATACCGCGATCGTCGACGGCCCGCTGTCGGATCGTCCCAAGGTCGAGTACAAGGTCACGTTCAAGGCGTACGAGCGTGTGGAAGGTGAGCAGATGGTGTGCTCGGCCGACACCGAGCTCGCTGACTTCGAGGACGCGACCGGGGTGCAGGTGACCGGGGCCGGCTCGTACGAATCGAAGAAGGTCATCACTCGTGAAGAGCACGTCGGTCTCGGCGGCTACGTCGAGACGCTCGTGCGCATTGAGGACGGCGAGGAGACCGTGGTGCATGTCGGTAAGTGCGGTGAGGAGTCCGAGAACTTTGAGATCACCCCGAAGTCGGTCCTCGCGCTCACCGGTGGCATGGGCATGGCGGGCGTGGCCGCTGCGGGCACGCTGCTGCTCGTGGGCGGTGCGGCGCTGGCGATCTACCAGCTGCGTCGCCGCAAGGCCGCAGCAGCCCTACAGGGAGGTGATGCCGCGCTGAACGGCTGATCACCTACCTCTAGATGCACAGGTGGCCCTGGCCGGGTTCTTCCCGGCCAGGGCCACCTGTGCATTACGGAGCCAGGGGCGGACTGAACCCCTGTTCACGCTTTTGGAGGTGCGCTCCCCCGCACATCTGCAGGTATGAGCAAACTTCATTTTGTAGTGCAGATGGTCCTTAGTGGTGCGTGAGCGGGGGGAACGGCCGGAGCTGCCAACCGGGCCCCCGCCGCTGCCAGCGGAGCGGGGTGTTCCGGCTCTCCCGATCGACTGGATGGCGTTCGATGCCGAGGAGCAGAGCGAAACGCTGCGGGATGTGCTCGGGGTGTGGGTGCCGAAGGTCGTGTGCGAGTTCGGCTTGACTGAGCAGGTGGTGCCGCGGTGCTGGTTTCGGCATCCCGCGATGATTCACGAACTGTTAGCGCTGTTCCAATACCGACAACAGCAGCAGTTCAATACTGAACTTGGCCCTCCGCCTACTGCATCTATCGATTTTCTTTACCAGTTCGGTCTGTGGCGTCAGAGAATGCGAACGCTCACGAGTGAGGCTGGCTGCACCGCTAGCCAGCATTTCTCGCAGCACCGACCACGGTGGGCGGACCCATCCGCTACTGAATTCGCGCTGTGGTCTGTCGACCTGGAGGAGTTCACTCTGGAGCTGGTCGCGTTTGAAGAATCCGACGCGGCTGAATCACCTGTCCCGAGGAACGGAGAAGTGTCATGAGTAAATTGCAGTCGATCTGGAAGAAGTGGAAACCGCGACTGATCGCAGCCGGCGCCGTAGGGTTCGCGATCGCCGTAGTGGCGGTGCTGGTAGCCGTCATCGTCGGCCCCGGCGAGACCGCCAAGCAGGAGGAGACCCCGCAGGCGGACGGGGATTCGGCCGTCGTCGACGGCGGGACGTCGCCCGAGGAGCGAGAGAAGGAGGCTGAGCCTGCTGGTGAGCTTGCTCCGGCGCCGAAGCTCGGAAAGGACGGGATGGTGGAGATGGAAGTCACCACGGACCCACGCGTGGCCGCGGCGTCTGCAGCGCAGGTGCTGATGTCGGTCGATACGACGAAGGTCGAGTGGGTCGAGGACTTCCGTGAGGAGACCCTCGCCAGGGTCATGCGGCCGAGCCCCGACTACGTCGGGCCCGGGGACGGATTCCAGGTGAAGGAGTTCGGCGGCGACACACTCTCCGGTGACGAGCTGATCGACCGCGCCCCGCAGATGCTCGCCACAGAGGAGTATTCGCCCGATGGTTACTGGTGGCTGCTGGGAGGGAATCAGAGTTTCGGCGGGTTCGCGTCCTACGGCGCGAAGCTGACGTCGCGAGCTATCGAGGTGTACGACCAGGAAGAGATGGACGTCTACTCCGGGGGAGCGTATTGGACGGAGCCGTCTGATCAGATCACGGTCGACATCGACCCTGAAGCCTCGTTTGAGCTCTACTGGGTGCGCGTGGAGACCGAGACCGACGCCGGTGAAGGCACGAGCACGCAGCGCTACCCGGTAGCACTATCGGTGTACTGCGACCCACCCGCTAAGGGCGGGGTGTGCGGCGTGACCGGGCTCATGACGGGCTATCCGGACGGCTGGAAAACAAGCTACTGATGGCTGCCCCGATCGTCGCGAAAGTAGCGGTGCAGGTCGCCCAGTCCAAGACTGGGCGCCGCATTATCCTGGGTGTGCTCGCGCTCGTTCTCGTGATCGTGATGCTGCCGGTGATCCTCATCGGGGGCGCGGCGATGGCGCTCACTACGGCAGCTACCGAGAATGTCGAGACCTGCACCACCGGCGAGGCCGCCGGCGGATTCTCGGCCGAGCAGCTCGGAAACGCAGTGGCGATTCGGACGGTCGCAGCCGACATGGAAGTGCCAGCCTCAGGCGTGAAGATCGCGATCATGGTGGCTCTGGTGGAGTCAAACCTGACGAACCTGGCGAACACGGGCGTCCCGGAGTCGCTCATGGCCCCCAACCAGGGGACGCCCGGGTCAGACCACGATTCGGTCGGCATCATGCAGCAGCGCCCCTCAGCGGGGTGGGGAACGCCGTCAGAGCTGATGAAGCCGGAGTTCGCCGCGCGCGCGTTCTTCGGCGGCCCGAGCGGCCCGAACGGCGGGAGCCCGCGCGGGCTGCTCGACATTCCCGGGTGGGAGTCGATGAAGTTGGGTGCCGCCGCGCAAGCGGTGCAGGTCAGCGCGTTTCCCGACCGCTACGAGGAGCGAGCGGCGGACGCCGACGCGGTGCTCGCCGCGCTCGGCGACACCACGACCGGATGCGAGAGCGGCGCCGGCGGAGGCGCACCTCCGAAGGTGGTGGGTGGCTGGGCGAACCCGATCGGGATGCAGTCGTGGGGGACGTACGAGAACCATGCCGGGGGTGCGATGGACGTTCACGTCGACGTCGGCACTCCCGTGTACGCCCCGGCGGCGGGCAAGGTCTTCGACCTGTCCGAAGGCTGCGGCGGCAAGGTCATCGGGGTGCAGCACGACGTGCAGTACACCACGGCGTTCGCGCACATGTCCTCGTTCGCGGTTGCCCCGGGGGAACACGTGAAGGGGGGCCAGCTCATCGGATACTCCGGCGCTTCGGGATCGTGCGTTGACGGTGCTCACTTGCACTTCGAGGTTCGTGTGGGGCCCGACCCGACCGCCTGGGGCACGTTTACACCCGCCTACAAGTTCATGCGAGAGCAGGGAATCACGATGGGTCCATGCACGACCGGGTGCGATCTGTACCCGATGTGATCTGAGGGTCTGAGAGGTGGGGTGTTCCGAGATCGGAGCACCCCACCTTTTTGCGTGTGTCGAGTGCGCAGGGTTCGCCTTCTACCAGGCGACCCAGTCACCTCTCGAAAGGACACATCCATGACCATCTCGACCATCGCCGACGCGGTTGCCCGCAAGATGCTCGAAGTCCCCGACATCAAACCGGACTTCAGCACCGGACCCGCGAAGGCGGGCATGACGCTCGTGAACCAGATCCTCGGCATCGGAACCATCATCGGCATCGTCGCGTTCATCGCCGCGGCGTGCCTGCTCATGTTCGCCGGCCTAGACAGCCGCAACAAGACGCGCGCCTGGGTGGCCCTGGGCGTCGCCGGCGTCGGCGCCGCAGTGCTCGGCTCCATCGTCGCGATGATGACGTTCTTCGGCAACATCGACCTGTTTTAAGAGCCAGGATTCATCGTGTACGTGCTGGAAGACAAGCTCGAACTCGGCTGCACGCCGGGTCTCGAATACCCCCTGTGCGTCAGCGCAGAATCGACTGCGCGTGGCTTTGGCGATTTCATCGGCTGGCTCGCGCAGATCGTGCTGGGTTCGCAGAAATTTGCGCCCGGGACGACGCTGTGGGACAGCGCGATCGGCGAAGCCTCGAACTGGTTCGCGATCGCGATCGTCGTGATGCTCTGCACGGGCATCATCGGGGTGTCGACCGGCATGTTGTCGATGAAGGGGCGCCGCCTGTGGATATCCTTGGCGGGCATCGCCGCAGCGATCCCGTCCACGTTCCTCTCGCTCATGCTCGGCGGTGAGCTGCTAAAGATCAGCGATCAGCTCAGCGACCTCGCGCTCACACGCATCGGCGGCGCGGACGGGTTCGAAAACCTGTTCCGCGCCGCCGTGCAGAACGGCACCGGGTCAGATTTATTCGGGGCGGTGTCCACGGCGGCAGGGCTGAGTTCGGCCCCCGGTCTGCTCTTCATGCTGATCATGATCCTCGCGGGCCTCGTGGTGATGTCGTTCGCGCTCGCGTTCCGCAATCTGGGCCTGATGGTGCTCATCGCGTTCTCACCGCTCGCGTTCATGGCAGTCCCCATGCGCGGCGGCTGGGGTATCGCGAAGAAGTGGGCGATGGCCGGAATCGCGCTGCTGCTCTCCAAGCCATTGATGTTCGGCATTCTCGCGATGCTGTTGAAATCGTCGGAGGGGATGGCGCTGTTCTCGTCTCAGACGCTGACGGTAGTTACCGGCCTGTTCGTGGTGTCGTTCATGCCGATGATGGCGTACTCATTCTTCGCGTTCCTCGGGTCGAACAACGAGAACATGGCCGGACAGGGAATGGCCGGCCAGGCCGGACAGAAGGCTTCCGCCCCGATGCAGCGCATCGGCGGAATGGTGACCGGCAAGATCGGCGCCGGCGCCGCCGGGTTCGCGGGTTCGATCTTCGGCAAGTCGAAGGGTTCGGGGTCGACCGGCCCTCGGGTACCGACCCCTCCGCAGGATTCGAAGGGGAAACCGGACGACGCGGGCAACAAGAAGGACCAGTCTTCAGGCAAGGGCGGCGGAAAGGGCAGCAGCGGCCAGAACGGTGGCGGCCAAGGCGCCGGCAAGGGCGGCGGCCAGAACGGCGGGAAGGGCGGCAGCGGCGGAGGTCGCCCGGGCGGAAACCGGGGTGGTGGCGTTGGCTCGAACCCGGAGATACGGCAGCCTCCCTCCCCCACTCCCCAGCCCGACGGTGGTCAGCGCCCGCAGTCGAAGTTCCGACGGCCCTCGATCCCGAAGTGGTGATCGACGGTGACGTACGAAGACCATTCGACGGTGCGCTATTCGCGCCGCGCCTCCCAGGGTGTCGTCATGGGAATCGACAAGCCGGGCATCTGGTCGCTGGGAATCGCTGTCGCACCGGTGATGGCAACCGTCGTCACCCAGGGGCCATTCGCCGCGCTGTCCGTGGCGGTTCTGATGTCGCCGCTCGCGATCACCGGGCTGATCAAGCGGCACGGGATCGCGCTCACGCAGTGGCTCGTCTGGGCGGCACGTTTTCGATTGAGAAAGATGATGGGGAGGACCATGTTCAAGCGTCGCGTGAAGCGCGCAGAGCCGATCATTCGCGGGGAGCTGCAGCTCCCCGGACTCGAAGACCGCTTCCAAATCTGGGAGTCGCCGTCCGGGGTCGCCGTGGTGTGGGACAAGGCGCGCCAGACGGCGTCGATCACGTGCATGGTGACGTCTCCGGGCATGGCCCGGCACCGCACGCAGGTGATGACCGCTCACGACCGGGAACGGCTGACGGGTGCGCTCATGCAGGTTGCCGGGTCGTGGACGCGGCGTCGTCAGATCATGCGGGTCTCGATGCAGGAACGCACCCGGCCGGGGACGATCGTCCGCGAGCAGCGTACCTTCGACGAGCTCGGCGCGACCGGCGACCTGGCCGCGTCGTATCAGGAGGCCCTGATGCGCATCGCTGACGAGAGCGTGCTGCACCCGCAGTCGATCACGCTCACCATCGACGCGGGCGGCGGTGCGGGGCGCGCGGCCGCGAAAGACCTCGGCGGCGGCAAGGCCGGGATCCTCGGCATGGTCGAGCAGGAGATAGCCGCGACGACCGAGTCGCTGCGCGTGGCCGGCTTCACGAGGGTGATGTGGACCTCGCCGCGCGAGTGGGGAGCGTGGGGGCGCGGCATCGTCGACCCGGTCGCGGAGGGCAAGATCGACATCCGCCTCGGGACCGCGTTCGAAGGGATCGCCCCGGAGCTCGCCGGCCCCATGTCCTGCATCGACGAGAAGGACTACGTTGAGACGGATTCCGCGTTCCACCGCGTCTACTGGATCGCCGAGTACCCGCGCCTGGAGACGCTGCCGGGGTTCATGGGCGAGATCGCGAGCGCGGAGACTTCAGCGGGCGTCCCGGTGCGGCACACGCTGCAGATCGTGGGCACACCGGTCCCGATCGAGCAGGCGCTGAGAGGCATCCGTAAGCAGCGCGACTCGTGGAAGCAGAACGCGGCGCTGAAGGCTCGCCGCGGCAACGACATGACGATCGCGGACAACGCGGACTGGCAGAACCTCGACGCCCGCGAGCAGGACCTCATCAACGGTCAGGGCGAGCTCGCCTGGACGGGGTTCGTGGTGGTGTCCGCGCTGAGCCACGAGGCCCTGCTGCAGAGCTGCACGTCGATGGAGCTCGCCGGCAGCACGGCCTCGATCGAACTCGTTCCCCTCACCTATCAGCAGGCCGCCGCGCTCATGACTGTGGCGTACCCGGCCGGAACAGGCATGTGATGACTCACCACCAGCAAGTCGCGTTCATCCCACCGAAGCTGTCCCGCAAAGAACGCCGCCTTCTCAAAGAGCTGCACGCCCCCACCGAGAACGACACCACAGAGGCTGTGGAGGTCGAGGAGGCACCGTCGATGTCCCGGCTTGGGCGTCTCGCGCGCGGTCACGTCCCCGACCTCAAGCTTCCCCGGCACACGGGCACGGGATGGGAGTGGGCGGGCCTGAACCCGTTCCCGTTCTCCGACGTGCCCGTGGTCGAGGGGCCGGTGATCGGGCTGGAGCTCACCTCCGGTGGGCAGCCGTTCTCGTTCCAGGCGTGGCACATGTACAACAACGACATCATCACGTCGCCCAACGTCCTGTTCAAGGGTGGGATCGGGCGCGGCAAGAGCTACTTCATGAAACGCATGGTCACCCTCGGGACGCTGTTCGGCGTGCATTCGATCAACACGAGCGACGTGAAGGGCGAGCACGGGGTCGTCGCCGCGGCCCTCGGCGGCCAGTGGTATCGGGTCGGCGCGTTCGGCACGGATGTGCGGGTGAACCCGTTTGAGAAGGGCGAGCGGCACTTCAAGGAGACCGCGATCGAGCACGAGCAGCGCATTCATGCGTCGCGTCAGTTGGTCGCCCGGCAGCTCGCGGGGCTTCTCCTCGAGGACGAAGACCCGCTGACCACGATCGAGAAGTCGATCCTGGCGTGGGCGCTCGAAGAGGTCGTTCGAGAGACGAACGACCACCCGACGATCAGGAAGCTCGTGCAGAAGATCGACGATGCAGAAGCGCTCCGCACGGCCCGCGGGAACCGGTTCGAGCCCGGTGAGGAACGCCGGCTGCGGTTCTTGTTCGATCCGATGCTCACCGGCAATCTCGCCGGCATGTTCGAGGACGAGGGCACCGTGCGTTTCAACCCGGATTCCCCGTACACGGTGTTCGACACGTACGCGATGCAGAAGCGCGGAGATCTCGCACTCGCCCTCACGCAGACGATCACGAATTCGTGGGTGATGAACGTGGTCTCCAACAAGTCGGCCGGCCGCATGATTCAGGTCATCCGAGAGGAGGGGTGGCGCGATATGAAGACGCTGCAGGGCCTCGAAGCGCACGAGATGCAGTTGAAGCTCTCCCGCGAGTACGGCATCTCCCTGATGATGGCCGTTCACGAGGACGGCGACTTCGATTCGGTCGGCACGCAGGGCTCGAAAGAGCGCGAGCTCGCGCAGAAACTGCTGCGCCAGTACGCCGTCTCGTTCACGTTCCATCAGGGTGATCGCACGCGCAGGCGCGCGGTCGAGTCCGGGAACCTCACCCCGGGTGAGGCGGCGATGCTCGGGAGCTTCTCGGGGCAGCAGGGCTTGTGCCTGTTGCAGGCCGACGAGCAGTCGTTCGTGATCGACGGCCGCGCGACGTCGACGGCGTGGGAGCGGGAGCTGTTCGACACGGACCGGGCGATGCGCGCCCGCGAGGTGCAGCACGAAGCGCAGGAGGTTGCAGCATGAACACGGCTCACGGGGTGGATTCGCTCGTCGACGAGTCCCTCACATTGTTCGCGGAATGCGATCCGGGGATCACCGACCCCTACCTCGAGGAGGCGTGGGCGCTGCTCGTCGACCTGGTGCAGATGGCCGGGGCCCGGCTCATGGAGCGCCGCTTCGGCGGACTGATCAGCGCGGCCGACGAGGTGGCGCTGTACCTAGGACAGCTCGAGCGCGTCTCCCAGGTCACGCGGGAGGCGCCGTTCCGGGTGCCCGCGATCGCGCTGCGGCCGCTGCGAGCTGCGGGCCGGTTCGTGGAGCACTCCCCGCACCGCGACGAGGTGTGCCAGCTGCTGCTCGCAATGCCGCACATCATCGCCGGCTACGCCTCCTACCTGACCCGCACCGCGGGCCGCCCAGCACGGCCGGCGCTCGATGTGCTCGAACTCGCCGTCCGCGCGGGAAGCGTCTACCGGGACAGCCTCACCCGAGCCGTCCCTGCCCTCTGAACTGACCGAAAGGTATCCCTGATGAATTCTCCTGATCGCGTCGCTCCCGCGTCCGAGTTCGGCCGCGTCGTGCGCATGATGGGCGTCTGGCAGCGCGTCGTCGTGTTCGTGATGCTCCCCGCGATCCTGCTCGGAGCCGTGCAGGCACTCACGCAGGCGATCGTGCTCGCCGTGAACGGCTACGGCGACTTCCAGGTGCTCGGCGTGCTGCAGTACGTCGCCCAGTGGGGGCGCGCGAACCCGGCAGAGGCGTACGGGATGCCGGGCGCCGTCGTGCTGCACTGGGTGGTCTCCGGGCTGCTGCTGGCCCTGTTCGGTGCGGCCGTCGGCGCGGTCGTGTGGTGGTCGTGGAAGCGGGGCAAGAACCCGCAGCTTCGGGCCGGCCTCGCAACGGAGAAAGACGTGCGCCGGGAGCTGGGCACGAAGCAGCTCGTCGAGAAGCGGGGTCCGAAGCTGCGGCCGTCGCTCGCGGGGAAGCTCATACGGCCCGAGTGGGTGGGGTACTGGCTCGGCCAGTTCCGGGGCATGGATGTGTGGTCGCGGGTCGAGGACGCGATCATCCTCATCGGCCCGTCCCGGTCCGGTAAGGGGTTCCGGTTCCTGCTGCGCATGATCCTGGATGCTCCCGGCGCGGTCATCACCACGAGCGTGCGCCTGGACAACGCGAAGATCACGATGCGCGCCCGCGAACGCGACGGCTCCCCCACCCTGATCTGGGCACCTGGTGTGGAGGGCTGCAAGGAGACCGGCCGCACCCTGAAGTGGGATCCCGTGGACGGGTGCATCGAGGAAGAGACGCTCGTGCGGCGCATCAACGCGCTGATCCCGGCCGGCGCGTTCGGCGGGTCGACGTCGAACGGCGGACACTGGGATGCGCTCGGCAAGCAGCTCGCCGGCCACCTGTTCCATGCGGCCGCGTGCGGCGGTGTCGGCGTCGACGAAATCTGGTCGTGGGTGATGTCCCCGACGAAGGCGCAGGAGGCCGCCCGCATGATCCGGGAGCACCCCGAGGGGATGCCGGAGCACGCCGACCACCTCGAGTACGTGCTCGGGATGCCGGCGGAGCAGCGCGCGACGAGCTGGGGCGTGCTCCCCACGGTGCTCGCGTTCATGGGCTCGCGGGCTGCACGTTGGTGGATGAAGTCCGGGGAGGGTGAGACGGTCGACCTGGTCGATTTCATTCTGCGCCGCGGCTCGGTGTTCATCGTGGGCGACAAGATGGCGGCGCCGGAGTACACGCGGATGAACGACGGCCTGCTGGCCGAGTTCGACTACATCACCAAGGGGCTCGCCGCGGCTTCCCCGGGATCGCGTCTCGACCCTCCGGTGACGTACGTGCTCGATGAGGCGGGCAACATCGAGTACCAGGGCATGTACGAGATCATCACCGCCGGCGGCGGGTACGGGCGCGTGGTCGTGGCCGCGTTCCAGTCGAAGAACCAGCTCGAGCAGTTCGGCGACAACCAGGTCGGGGCGACGCTCTGGGATGCGGCGCCGACGAAGATCATCCTCCCCGGCGGTGGTGACACGAAGGCGCTCGAGGAGATCTCGAACCTGATCGGTGACGTGTGGGTGGAGCGGCAGTCGCAGACCCTCGGAAGCGGCGACCCCTCCGCTCAGTACAGCACGGAGCAGCGGGCCGCGTTCTCGAAGAAGGAGATCCGCGAGATGGAGCTCGACTACGCGTTCGTGTTCTACCGCAACCTCTCCCCCGTCGTGATCCGCACCAAGCCGTTCTCCGAGCATCCCCGATTCGCCGAGTGCATTCGGGACGCCGAGCAGGTCGACGCGTCGTTCCGGGAGAATTCGCGGTACACGGAGCATCTGAAGGAGCGTGCGCTGCCTGATGCGTGAACTGAGTCCGTGGGCGCGGAAGTCGCAGGGCCAGAACGCGCACCGCGCGTTCTACGCCGGCTACATCACGTCCGCGGCCTGGTATCGAAGGCGCGAGCAGTGGGCGAAGGACGAGGAGGCCCGCATCGCCCCGGCGCAGATCATGTGCCGGGGCGGGTGCGGGAAGCCGTGGCGCGTGGACCGTGACGATCTGCATCACTGCGACTACCGGAGCCTCGGAGATGAGGCGCATGAGGATCTCTGGGCGATGTGCCGAACCTGTCACACGCAGCTGCACGACCTGCTCGAATCGTCGCGCTCCTGGAGGAGGCTACCGAAGCGGCAAGCGAACCGGCAGGCGATCGCGGTACTCACGCACCGCGGCACCGCAGTGTCGCCTCGCGCCTTGGGCAGGTACCTCTGACCCGGTGAATATGCGTCTGGGGCATCCGCGCGCTCTGACTTGCCCAGCGCTCGCGGCGCTATCTACCCGGCTAGGTGGACGGTTTAGCACTCTACGACCACAGATCGGAGATTCACAATGCCTATGGCTGCGGTGGATCTGCACCTTCCGGGCACGAGCTGCGGGCTACGTTGAATCGCTTACGCACGATGGTCGCTTATTGCTCGTCCCGGGCGAACAGCAAGTAGCAGCCACTATCCGCTGAGAGGAGTCGCATCAGACAGGATCGGCTTTTCATCATCCAAAAGGTTGAGCTTCAGTTCAATATTGTTCTCGATGCCGCACGAGCAACTTGCTGGTGGAGTTGATGGCATGGCAGATTCTCGTGCTCGTAGAGCTTTCTCCGACCGGCTGACTTCGCGCGGAGGCGCGTGGATCTCGCTCGGCCTTGTCTTGTTGATCATGGTCACCTTATTCGGCGCATTCGGGTCGGCGAAAGCGCCTGCGCGAAACGATCAGGCGCCGGCGGGTGCGGAGTCAACGCGCACAAGCGAGCTGATGGCCAAGTTCCCGAACGCGGACCGTCAGTCCGTTCTCGTCGTCGCGTCCCGCGATGACGGCGCGAAGCTCTCCGAAGGCGAGGTCGAAGGTCTCGAGGACCTCCTCCCCGTGCTCGACGCCCACGCCGATGCCGATGCGGAGCCGACCGGGCCAATGGTGAGCGATGACGGGAAGGCCGCGGTCCTGATCGCACCGATCAAGGTCGGTGTGACCAATACGGACACGGCGGAGGTGATTGAAGAACTGCGCACTGACATCGCCGGACACACTCCGACCGAAATGTCATTGTTGTTGACCGGCGGCCCGGCGTTCGGGGCGGATATCGCGGCTGCGTTCGAAGGCGCAGACTTCACGCTGCTGCTGGTGACGATCCTGATCGTCGCGGTCCTTCTCATCGTCACGTATCGGTCGCCGGTGCTGTGGCTGCTCCCCATCATTGCGGTCGGGCTCGCCGACGGGCTCGCGGGCCGCCTGACCGCCGCGGCAGGCGCGGCGTGGGATCTGCAGTTCGACGCGGGCATCATCAGCGTGCTCGTGTTCGGCGCAGGCACCAACTACGCGTTGCTGCTGATCTCGCGCTATCGGGAACAGCTCCAGTCGGACGAGAACCATCGCCATGCGCTCAGCACGGCATGGGCGAAAACCCTTCCCGCGATCCTCGCATCGAACGTGACAGTCGTGCTCGCGCTGCTGACACTTGTGCTCGCAGTGATCCCCGGCACGCACGGACTTGGGATCGCATCCGCGATCGGGCTGCTGATCGCGCTCGGTGCTGTTCTATTGCTGCTGCCGCCGTTGCTGGCAGTGTGCGGGCGGAAAGTGTTCTGGCCGTTCGTACCCAAGCCGGGCGTCGCCCGCAAGCACGGCGGCGCATGGCGGAAAATCGCGAGGAGTGTCGTGAAGCGTCCCGTGGCGAGTCTCCTCGCAGGCGTCGCGCTGCTCGCGGTGATGGCGACCGGCCTGTTCGGGACCTCGGTGGGGCTCGATCAGATCGAGAAGTTCCGTGTCCAGTCGGAGTCCGCGGCCGGGCTGGAGGTTCTGTCGGGTCACTTCCCGCCTGGAGAGGCGCAACCGATCTTCATCGTCGCCGACAGCGCAGAGGCCGAGACCGTGGTCTCGACTGCGAGCGAAGTGGAAGGCGTAGTCCGCGTCCACCCGATCGGCACGACCGATGACAGGTCACTCACGAAAATCATGGTGACCAGCGAATACGCACCGAGCACTGAGGACAGTCTCACCCAGATCGCGGAGCTACGCGACGCAGTGCACGCGGTGCCGCGTGCGGATGCGGTCGTGGGCGGCGCGGTAGCCACCGATCTCGACGCGCGTACCGGGAACCAGCGGGACGTCTGGCGCGTCGCACCGCTCGTACTCGCGGTGAGCTTCCTCGTACTCCTGATCCTACTGCGCTCGATCGTCGCCCCTGTGTTGCTGCTCCTGGTGAACCTCGCCAGCGCGCTCGCTGCGATCGGCGCCGGTGCGTGGCTGAGCCGGGTACTGTTCGGTCAGCAGGCGCTCGATCTACAGGTACCGCTACTGGCGTTCCTGTTCCTCATCGCCCTCGGCATCGACTACACGATCTTCCTCGTGCACCGCGCCCGCGCCGAGGCCGCGCTCCGTGGCACGCGAGAAGGGATGGTTGAAGCAGTCGCCCATACCGGCAGCGTGATAACGAGCGCCGGCATCGTTCTCGCGGCGGTGTTCGCAGCGCTGGGCGTGCTGCCACTGGTCACACTCGGACAGCTCGGCTTAATCGTCGGGGTCGGTGTGGTGGTCGACACGCTGGTGGTGCGCACGGTGATCGTTCCCGCGATCTTCACACTCGTCGGCGACCGCATTTGGTGGCCAGGAAAACCGGGCCGGGGAGAATTGACGCATGAGCATCGTGAATGCGCCGCTGATGCGCACTGACCAGGCGGGACCGGTAGCCGCCGGCGCCACCGTGCGGGCGATGGAAATCGGCCAGTACCTCATCGCAGCCATCCTCACGCTGATCGGAGTGATCCGCGCCATCGGCGACGGTAGCCCGATTCCGGCTGCGATAGTCGCGGGACTGGCGGTCCTCGCCTGGCATACGGCCGGCACGATCCTGCCGTCTCGGACCCGCTCCGGGCGAATCGCTGTGTGGTGGCTGGTCAGCTTCGCAGTGATCTGGATCGCAGCTGTCGCGGTCTCCCCCGAGTTCGTGTGGATCGCATTCCTGCTATGGCTGCTCGCCGGCCATCTGCTGCCCGTCCCGTGGGGGGTGTTGTTCTCCGGACTGGTACTCACGGTGGTGATCATCGCCCCAATATTGCATCACGGCATGACGAGCTACGCGAACGTGTTCGGGCCGCTCATCGGCGGTATCTTCGCGTATGGGATATCGCGCGGTTATCTCCAGCTTCTGCGAGATGCGGCTGAACGCGAGCGCCTGGTGGCCTCGCTCACGAGAGCGCAGCAGGAAATGGCCGATCTGCAGGACGAGCTCGCACTCGTTCAGCGCGAATCGGGTGCGGTCGCCGAGCGCACCCGCATCTCCCGCGATATCCACGACACGATCGCTCAGGCGCTTTCCTCGATTCGGCTTCTCGCCCATGCCGGTGCGGCCCGCTCAGAGGACGCCGATGCTGTGCGAACCCTCGAACAGGTTGAGACATTGGCGGGAGACAGCCTCTCCGATGTGCGGCGCATTGTCGCCGCGCTCGCGCCCGCTGAGCTCGAGGACAACGCTCTCGCGGTGGCGCTTCGCCGCATGCTTGACCGCGCGGAGAAGGAAATAGGCCTCCGCACGGAGTTGCACGTCGATGAGGCTCTCCCCGCGCTCTCTACCGAAGTTGAGGTCGCACTGCTGCGCACTGCACAGTCCGCGCTCGCGAACGTGCGCCTGCACGCAGGGGCAAGCCGGGTCGTGATGAGTCTGATCGATTCGGGGTCCACGGTGCGGCTCGATCTCATCGACGACGGCTCCGGATTCAACGTCCACAAATGGGAACAGACCATGGAATCTGGGTCGGGTACGTCGAGCTATGGTCTCAGATTCATGCGAGCGCGGCTTCGGGAACTCGGTGGCGGCCTCGACATCGAAAGTACGCCAGGTGTGGGAACCGCGATCTCGGTCCACCTGCCGCTCCACCCCATCACCACGACACAGGCTTCCAGTGAGCCGACCGCAGAGGAGACGCTATGACTACGACCGTGCTGCTCGTCGATGACCACCCGGTCGTCCGCAGCGGACTCCGCGCTGTCCTCGACACGGTCACGGTGCAAATCGTTGGTGAAGCTGCCACCGGTGAAGAAGCTCTCACCCTCGCCGCCCACGTGCACCCCGACGTCGTGCTTTGTGACTTGCGCCTCGGTGCAGGCATGGACGGAATCCAGACCACCGCGGCGCTTCGCGCTCTCGACCCGGCCCCGTCCGTGCTCATCCTCACCACCTTCGACCGCGACGCCGAGGTCCTTGGCGCGATCGAAGCCGGAGCCGCCGGCTACCTCCTCAAAGATGTCGCGCCCGAAGTAATCATCGAGGGTATCCACCGCGCTGCCAAGGGAGACATGTTCCTCGCCCCCGGCATCGCGTGCCGTGTCTTGCAGGGCATGCGGAACCCGCTGCCGCGCCTCACCGAAAGGGAGCTCGAGGTGTTGCGGCTCATGTCGACGGGCGCGGCGAACAAGGACATAGCCCGCGCCCTGTTCGTCACTGAAGCGACCGTGAAGAGCCATATCGCGCACATCTTCACGAAGCTCAACGTCGACAGCCGCTCCCGCGCAATCCACCTCGCCCAGGAAACCGGCCTCATCTAAGCCCGCAGGTTTCATCCTCTGTTCGAAAGGAATCACCACTCTTGAATAAGCTCCTCAACGCCGCCTTCATTTATATGCTGGTAGGCGTCGCCTCGGGCCTGTTCTATCGTGAGTTCACGAAACTCAACGACTTCCCCGAGGGGCAGTTCACCCAGCTCGGTCTCGCTCACACGCACCTGCTGACCCTGGGGTTCATGTTGCTGCTGATCGTGCTCGTCGTTGAGAGAGTCTTCGCGATCTCCCGCAGTCCGAAGCTGTTCGCCTGGTTCTTCTGGCTCTACAACGCCGGTGTGTTCATCACCTCTGCCACGCTCATCTGGCACGGCAGCCTCACCGTTCTCGGCCGGGAGTCGAACGCGATGATCGCGGGAATCGCGGGATTGGGGCACATCGCGATCACGGCGGGCATGATCGTGTTCTTCGTCGCTCTCCGCCGCGCAGTCACTGGCCGCACGCCCGCACCTGCTGAGTTCGCAACGGCCTGACGATGGTTGTCGCACCGACCGTGCAGGAGAGCGCGCCGACCCGAAGGGATTGGCTCGGCCTCGCAGTCCTATCCATCGGGCTCGGCCTTATCGTGCTCGACGGCACGATCGTCGGCGTCGCGCTGCCGACAATCATCGTTGACTTGCATCTCGACCTCACCGAGGCGCAATGGGTGAACAGTCTCTACGCTGTGTTGCTCGCCGCTTTACTGCTCTCCACCGGAAATGTCGCGGACAGGTGGGGGCGCAAGCGACTATTTCTCGTCGGCCTCATCGTGTTCGTCGCAGGCAGCTTGCTCGCAGCCGCCGGGTCGACCACGGCGATGCTGATCGGTGCACGCGCCGTGCAGGCGGTCGGGGCAGCATTCATCATGCCCTCCACCCTCTCCACCGTCAACGCTGTCTTCCGGGGCAAGTACCGCGCTGCAGCGTTCGGCGTGTGGGGTGCGGTGATTTCCGGTGCAGCCGCCGTCGGCCCACTCGCCGGCGGCGCGCTCACCCAGTGGACCTCGTGGCACTGGATCTTTCTGGTGAACCTCCCACTCGGCGCCCTCGTGTTCGTCGGAGCGATCTTTACCGTGCCCGAGTCCCGCGGCAAAAAGACGCGCCCCGGTGTCGATGTCGACGGCGCGCTGCTCAGCGCCATCGGCTTCGGCGCGCTCGTGTTCGCCGTGATCGAAGGCCCTGATCTGGGCTGGTGGACCCCGAAGAACAATCTCACGGTCTTCGGATGGGTGTGGTCGAAAGATGCAGCAATATCTGCCGTGCCCGTCGCCTTCGGGATCGCCGCGATCGCTCTGGTTTTGTTCGTGGTCTGGGAGCGGCATCGCGAGAAGGTGCAGCGCGCCGCCCTGCTCGATCTCGGGCTGTTCTCGTTCTCCACGTTCTCCTGGGGGAACCTCACTGCCGCGATGGTCGCCGTCGGCGAGTTCGCGACCATTTTCGTCCTCCCGCTCTACTTCATCAACGCACTCGGCCTCGACGTAATGGGCGCCGGGCTCGTGCTCGCAGCGATGGCTGTTGGCGCGTTCCTCTCCGGCGCCGCAGCCCGGCACCTCGCCACGAAGTTCGGCGCGCCCGGAACCGTGCTCATCGGCTTGGGCCTCGAAGTCGCCGGCGTTCTCGCTCTAGCACTGCTCCTCGGGCCTGCGACCCCGGGTTGGCTCATCGCGATCCCACTTACCGTCTACGGCCTCGGCCTCGGGCTCGCCTCCGCACAGCTCACCGGCACCGTCCTCCGGGACATTCCCGTCAATGTCTCCGGACAAGGATCGGCCACACAGAGCACCGTCCGACAGATCGGCTCCGCCCTCGGGACCGCATTTGCCGGAGCGACGCTCTCGATCTCCCTTGCGCTAACCCTCCCCACCGCCCTCACCCATGCCGGGATCACCGGCGCAGAGGCGGACTCGCTCGCGGATGCTACACGCCAGTCGGCAGGCACCACGATCATCCAGCTCCGCGAACAGGCGCGCAGTAGCAGTCTCCACGATCAAACCGTGACGGCTGCCGACGCCCTCACGATCGGAATCGCCAATGCGACCCGCTGGGCACTCCTGATCGCGACTGTATTTCTCGCGCTCGGATTCATCGGTGCCCTACGGCTGCGCCAAGCATCGGTTTCTACTCACATCAACTCGTCAGCACCAGAAGAGGTTCTACCGTCATGACTACGACAGAAAAACTCCGACCCGTCAGTCCGCGAATGCTCTTCAGAGGCTTCGCCGTCGCTGAAATGTTCACCTGGGCCGGTCTCATCATCGCGCTCATTCTCCGGGCATTTGAAGTCACGAACATCGTTCCGATCGCGGGAGGTATCCACGGGTTTGTCTTCCTCTGCTACTCAGCAAGCACGATTTTTGTCTGGGTGAACCAGCGATGGCGTATTCGCCTTGGCATCACGGGCCTGCTGCTGGCGATCGTGCCGTTCGCTACGGTGCCGTTCGAAATTGTCGTTGATCGCAAAGGGCTGCTGGCCGGCGATTGGCGGCTCGCGCCCGGAGGTGAGACACCTCACGGTTTCGTCGAGCACGTCCAGGCCTGGGTGTTGCGGAATGTGCTTCTCTCGATCGTCCTGCTGATCGTTCTCGTCACCGTACTGTTCATAACCCTGCTGTGGGTCGGCCCCCCCGGTGCCCCGCGGATGAGAACATACGGCGGCGCTGACTTATAGCAGCCGTGCTGCCTGCAAAAGCGGCCAAGAGCCGCGCAAGCTGGAACGGAGGTGTCCGGTAGATGTCTTCGCGACTTACATGCGCCGCGTGCTGAGCACGCCGAAGCAAGGGAGTTCATCTTTGCAACGCGTGGGCCGTCAAGATACGCGTTTACTGGCAGGAGAACACCAGAGTGTTGTCGCGAAGGTGAGGTTGGGCAGACGCCGCCCAGCACACTTTCTTTCTTCGGGAACCAGGCAAGGCGATGCAACGTTGAAGGCGCTCCAAGCGGGCGGAGCTATCCCGCATCGCTTGTGCGCGCCACAGCGCTTCTACCCATCGGGGGACGAAATAACCGATGAAGGGAAAGAAGCACATGGCAGCACCAGCAACCGTTTCGGAGCCGAGCATGCGACGAGACATCGAGTGGGAGGCAGAGCACTTCCCGATCGCGCTCGCGGACCTGCAGGAGCGTCTGTCCGACCTCGAGGAGCACGTGTTCCTGAGCAGCGATGCGTCCAGGATCGTGCGGTCGGTCTGGCACGATCCGAAGCTCCAGGTGAGCGAGATCGGGGCGGAGTCGGCGCGCGTTCTGCGCGATCTCGGCACGCACGACGCAGTGGTGAAGTACGTCTCGAACGCGGCGGACACCCACTTCGGCGGCGCTCCGGCGATGCCGTGGGCGGAGTTCATCGCTACCCGTCTCGATCCGCGGCAGGTGGAGCCGCCGGCGCCGGAAGTCGACGTGTTCGCCGAGCTCGAGCATCTCGAGTTCTGGAAGCGGGTCGCCGAGCTGCGCGAGGCGGGGCGCATCAGTCTCGTGGCGGAGTCGAAGCTGCAGGACATGGCGCAGGACTCCACGGACCTCCGCGAGTTCAAGACGCGTCTGAACTACGGCGGCCCGCACCTCATGGACGCGGTCGAGCACCGGTACGTGTCGTCGGCGGTGGAGACGCCCGAGGGTCGTCGGCCGGAGACCTGGGCGGAGTCCAGCGCGTACGTTCGCGCGTTCGGCACGGATGGGTACACGGCCCCCAGCGCTCAGCAACGCCAGCAGCAGGACCAGCAGCAGATGGAGGCTGCTCGCGCCGTCTCCTGATCCACGTCTCCGAGCGGGGGTCGCGCCTTCGGCCGCGGCCCCCAATCGAGCGCGCGGACAATTCAACGCTCGCGCTAACATTCTTTCACCACGTCTCACTCGATGACTTCAATCAATAACTACTAGGTGCAGAAACGATAGTCACGACGTGGCGGTCTTCACACGTCACCTCTCGCTAACATATCGATCATGAGCACCTGGAGCTACGACGAACGTGTCCTTTTGGGCAGCGGAGGCTTTGGCGCCGTGTACGGCGCAACAGGACCTAAGGGCGAACCCCTTGCAGCGAAAGTGGTGAAGAGAGTTAGCGGCTCGTCTCGCGAGCAACTCGTCGTATCTGGGCTCCCCGAGTCACCCCACATTGTGCCGGTACTTCACGTGGAGGAGACGCCGGGGTCCTTCGTGTTGTACATGCCGAGAGCTACTACGTCTCTGCGCGCAAGAATGAGTGAGCCTCTTACTCTGACAGAAGCGCTCAAAATCCTCGGCGATATCGCTCGCGCTCTGGAAATACTTGATGACGCAATCGTGCATCGCGATTTGAAGCCAGAGAACGTACTTCTAGTAAACGGTGCCTGGGCACTGTGTGACTTTGGGATTGCACGATTCGCTGAAGCGACCACTTCTTTGGAAACCCATAAAGGTTCCCTCAGTGCCCCCTACGCTGCACCCGAGCAATGGCGATACGAGCGAGCAACCGGTGCAACCGACGTTTACGCTTTCGGCGTTCTGGCGCATGAACTTATCGCTGGCGAGCGCCCTTTTTCTGGCACACTCGACGAGCTCAGGGACGCCCATCTCACACGGGTTCCCCCGGGAATCGAAGGGCCTCGCAAGCTCGCTTGGACCATTTCAGAGTGTTTAGCAAAAGCGCCTCAGGCAAGACCTACAGCAGCGGCTCTCGTCGTTCGGTTAGACAGCGCAGAAAGTGAAGCAACATCTAAAGCGGCAAGGGCGCTCCAACAGGCCCAAAGCGCTCTCATCTCAGCGCGCGCAACCGAGGAAGCGCGCGTCCAAGCAGAAGCAAGTGAAGAGGAACGACGCGGGCTACTTCTCCTAGCAGCAGAGTCCGGTTATGAGGCTCTCAGCCAGGAGTTGGTCGAGTTCATCGCCGATTCTGCCCCAGACACCGAAGTTACGCGCAAAAGCGGGATCGACCTCACCCTAAATAATGCGCGACTGACGCTCGCTCCGCTCCGGCCTGTGCGTAAAGCCGATCAGCCCTGGGACGTGATTGCGCAATCGAGTGTTCGCGTCGCGATTGGAAGTCCGTCCCGCAGTCACTCACTATACTTCGCTGACTTCGAAAGTCATGGCCGTTACGCGTGGTTCGAACTCGGCTTTATGAACACGTTCAACGCGGATTTCGACAGCGAACCTCGCGAGTTGCCTCCGAAGGAAGGGTTGTTGGCGTTACTTCCCACGATGGCGAGTTACCAACTTGCTTGGGGCGTAAAGCGCCTCGACCCCGGTTCACCCGATGAGTTCGTAGAGTCTTGGGCTGAACGGTTCGGACTAGCAGCGGTGAACAAGTTTCCAAGGCTCTCGCGGCTACCTGATGGCAACCCGGTTCGCCCCTCTGCCATCGGGAGAAACTGAGCTTCTAGTTTCGCAACGACGTTGATCATGTGGCAAAGAGACTTGGTCATGCGATGCCAGCCAACGACGCTTCCGGAGTCAACGCGGCGCTGGCCGCCCGGCAATCCGGTGTTCTATGCCCAGAACGAGAGCAGAGGCCACGCCGAATGGGAATCGCCGCGGCCCTGGTCTGGCCCCAGCCTTTGACGTCTATAGACCCAGGGATGGAGTAGTCGTAGTCCTGACTGGTCCACGCTGAGCGGTGATGTGCCGTTCGGGCGAGCAGAGTGCAGGTTCGGTACGGAGTGCCGCTGCGGCGAGCTCGCGATCGCGCTGACGGTTCCGGGAATGCGCGTGCTCGCGGCCGAGCGGTTCGACGGTGTCGACCCTGTAGAGGTCGCGGTAGCACGCCACGGTGACGGCGCGTCTGCGCCATTCAGCTTCTGCGCCGGGCAGCTGTTCACCGAGCGCTTGCAGCCACGGCTCGCTGTCTGCGATCGCCCGGTCGACGAGCAGCTCAGCGCGGAGCTGGATCGCGAGCTCGCGGTCCTTCAGCGCTTCCCCGACGTCGGGATCTCCGAAGTCGGGGGCCGGTTCGATGAGGCCCGCGATGTGATGCGCCGTGGTGACGCCGCGCAGCTGCTCGGGAGCGTCGAGCGCGTCGGGGTCGATGTCGTACTCGGTGCGCAGCAGGTGCGCGAGGCGGGCGGTGACGCCACGGGTGCTCCCCCGGTCCATGCGCTCCAGGGCGCCGCGCACCGCCTCTTCTAGCGACGTGTCGGCCGCGCCTTCCAGCGCGGAGAGCATGCGCCCGAGTCGCAGGTCTGACCGGGTGGCTTCGGTGTCGATACCGAAGGTGTTCAGGAGGGGTGCGAACCGGGCGTAGGCGCCGTGCTCGCGCAGGTCTTCGAGGTGGGTGGTGAGCCGGTTGTGCAGCACGGCGAGCACGTCGCGGGCGCTGTCGACCTCGCGACTGGCCAGTAGTGAGGTGATCGTGCTCGGGACGTCGTGGCCGCGGCTGTCGAGGCGGCCGATGCTCGCGAGCACGGGCCCGAGATACGGGGAGTCCGGCGACTCGGGATCGACGACGCCGAGCCGCGCGAGCATGGGAAGGTATTCGCGTTCGAGCTGGTCCGCGCTGAGGGTCTGGTACTCGGCCGCGAGCTGCCGGATCGAGCCGATGCGTTCGGCCTCTTCCCGGAGCGTGGTGTGGGCGGCGATGTCGCCTCCCTTCCGGGTGACGACGTACTCCAGGGTCTCTCGCCAGGTGCGCATCATCCCGAGCGCGCCGGGGTCGCCCACGCCGCCGTTCTCGTCGACCACGACATAGGCCTTGTTTGATCACTTCCCGCGCGTCATGGCGACGTAGAACGTCTCCCCGGAGGCGCTGGAATCCACGATCGTGTGGGCGGTGTCGACGGTGCGGCCCTGAGAGCGGTGCGCGGTGGTGGCGTAGGCGAGCTGCACGTGCTCGCGGCAGTAGTCGGCGGGCAGCGTGACGTACTCGTCGCCTGCGACAGCGACGATGTCGCCCGTGTCGGGGTTGATGCCGGCGACGACCCATTCGTCGTTGTTCTTGACCCACCGGTCGTGGTCGGTGCGCAGGGTTCTCGCGTTCTGTCGTGTCACGATCCGATCCCCCGGGGAGGCGACACCGGATGCGATCACGGCCGCCTGCGCCGCGTCGACGGAGCCCTGCTCGATGCGCAGATTGCGGGCGATGGTGTTGAGGCGCTCCACCATCTCGTTCGTGGGGGCGATCAGGAGCGACACGAGCGGTTCGCCGACATCGTTCAGTATTGCCTCGTCCCGTTGCCAGGCGTCAACGGCCTGGTTGATGATCGTTTCTTCGAGGGCCGCGGTGACGCGGTCGTGCTCGATGTAGGCGTCGAGGCCGGCTGTCTTCCCGAGCCGGAGCAGCTTGGAGGCGTCTGCTTCCCAGTCGGCGGCGAAGCGGTGCAGGTTCACGAGCTCGGCGACGTCTTGTCGGTCGGTGGCGAGGAGCCCGAACGCGCCGCCGGCGTCGATGGCCGCCAGCTGCGCCCAGTCGCCCACGAGCAGCAGTTTCGCGCCGGCTGCCTGCACCTGGGCGCGGATCGCGTCGAGCGCGATCGTGCCCCCGATGGAGGCTTCATCGACGATCATCAGCTCGCCCGCACGCAGCTGGTAGTCGATGCCGTCTTTGGTGTCGGTGCCGCGCGCGGTTTCGTGGAGCCACTTCGCGGTGTTCTCGGTCTGAATGCCGAGCGATTCCGCGAGCACTTCTGCCGCCCGGGCGGTGGGGGCGAGTCCGCGCACGGTGCCGGCGCCGTGCGTGAGCTCCCACAGCTCGAGGAGCTTTTCGAGGCTCGTGGTCTTGCCGGCTCCCGCGGGCCCGACGAGCAGGTCGACCGGGCGACCGCTCGTGGCGACGTTCGCGACCGCGGCCGCCTGGTCGGTGGAGAGGATGCGGCCCTCGCCCCCTGTGGGCTGACCGATGTGCTCGTCGACGACGACCTGGTCGACCGAGGGCCCGCCGCGGGATCGGCCGGCCTCGAGGAGGCGGTCTTCGGCGTCCCACACCTCGCGGGTGGTGAAGAGGTCGCGCGCTTCGGGCTGGAACATGTCCTCGCCGTCGGCCGTGCGGAACCGGTGCGGGGTGTGCAGTTCGTTCTTCGGGGTGAGCGGAATGGCTTGCGAGATCACGAGGTCGACGACGCGCTTGGCGACTTGGTCCCGGTCTGCCGGTGACCGGAACCTCCAGCCGTCGATCGCGCGCAGCGCCTCCGTCTCGGCGTTGCGTCTCCCCCACGTCGCTCGTTTGATGGCGAGGGTGTTCAGCACGAACTCTGCCGCGTCACGCGCTGCGTCGTCGTCGACGTCGTCCTGCCGAAACGACCACAGCGGGTAGTCAGCCTTCTGCGCCGCGGCGCTGTCAACGAGACGGTCTGCGAACAGGAAGGAGTCGCCGACGTGCGGGCGCGCCCGGTGCCGCCAGTTCTGCGTGAGGTCGCGCAGCGAGCGGACACGCTTCGCGGCACGGGTGCGCAGCGTAGAGTGCTGCCGCATCTTCACGATGGTCCGGTCCGAGGGGCGGCGTCCGTGCTTCTCGACGTACTTCGCGATCTCGCGGTCGACGTGCTCGTTGATGTGCTTCGAACGGGTCGAATATTCGTCCACGAGCGTCTTGGGGACGCCGTCGATCTGCCACTTCACTGACCCCGTCCCGGTGCCGTTGTCGATCGCGAACTGGTGGCGTGCGGCCGGCGTATCCGCCCGTCCGCGCTCTGCGAGCCATTCCCGGTACTGCTCGGGCCGCTCCAGCACGTCCTCCACCGTCCAACTGACGCCGAAGCGTGCGGAGAGCTCGTCCATGAGCACCCCGTCGTAGAAGGCGCTCGCGGTCGCGACGACGGGCATGAGCGACCAGCGGGAGTCGATGGTGCGCCAGCGCCCGTCCTCGCCCTGGACCCGGTTGGAGACGAGCATGTGGGTGTGCAGCTGGGGGTCTCCCTCCCGGGAGTCCCAGTGGTCGAACATCGCGGCGGAGATCCCGAGCACGTGCGCCTGAGCAACGCCGTCGGTTCCGGTTCGGGTGCGGATGATGTCGGTTTCGAGCTTCTCGATCGTCGCCTGGATCGCGGCGTGATGGGCCTGCCGAATCTGGTCCTTCAGCTCGGGGTCCGCGAGCGCCCACCACGACGACACGCTCTTTGGCGGGGCGAACACGAACTCGAAGCCGGCAACCGACTGCCGTTCGGGCGTCTCGATGACTTCTTGCCGGATGCGATCGCTGAGCTCTTCGAACTCGGCCGGGGTGAGGTCGCGGTTCTCCGGGGCGGCGGCCGCCTCCTTGATCTTCTCCGCGATGCGCTGCTCGAGCGGGGCGAGCGTGTTGTACTTGCGGCCGAGTCGCCCCCCGGTGATGGGGTGCACGCCGTCGCCGAAGAGCGCGACCAGGTGCGTCTCGCCGACCTCGCTGCGGGGGTTGAGGCCGAGGCCGGCGAGGCCGGCGCCCGCCCATGTCCCGGGCGGAGTGCCGTTCGCCATGTAGTACGCGGCCTTCCCTTCGGCGCGGTCGATGGTGTGCTCGTCGGCGACAGTGTTCAGGAGGTAGCCCCACGCGTCGCGGCTCGCACCGATCAGGGTGACGGTCAACATGGTCAGTTCTCGTTTCTCGTGGTTGCTCGTTGCGCGCGCTTGCGACACGTCGCATCGCAGTAGGTGCGGCGTTTGGTCTTGGTCGGTGAGAGTGGGTGCTCGCACCAGGCGCAGAACGATGACGAGAGATCTCCGTTCTCGCGGTATGCCCGTTTTCTGCATCGGGCGGAGCAGTACATGTGGCGTGGATTGCGCGGTTCGGGCAGGAACACGTTGTTGCACTTCGCCGCGGCGCACGAGTACAGCAGCATCCCGGAGAGCGTGACTTCGCGGCGCTCGCGCGCTTCGGCGACGAGCCGCCGGCATCGGTCGCTGCAGAACTTACGCTGCTTGGTCGGAGTGATGAACGTCTTCTCGCACCCAGGCCGCGCGCACCGGGTCCGCCAACCGCTGCCCTCGTCTTGCGGAGCGGCGGGATGCGCGAGTCCGCGCGAGCGGCGGACCCGCGATTCGAACTCTCGCTGACTCCTCGTCTTCATCTCAGGCGGGGGACTCGACTGGTCGAGCTTCGATATGAATCAGGGTGAGTGGGCACGGCATGGGGGACCTCCGCGTCAGTTTTCAGGGTGGCTTTCACGGAGAAGATGCGGGGTCGCGCGCAGCTCGTGTCACGGAACGCGGGACGCGTTACCCCTCGAATGCCAGTGGTGTATGGAGAAAGTGCGGCGAAATGCAATGGAGCCGGACAGAGCAGCGCGGGCGCTGCGAGCGATGACAGGCAGGCAGGGAACGAGCGGGACGCATAGGTGACGGCGATGTCGACGGTCGAGGGAGGAAGGGGGTGTGACGGCGAGCGTGGATCGGGGCGGCTGCGGCGCGTAGCTCTCCCCCTCCGAGGTGCGCGCCCGTCCCCTTCTACGGGGCATGAGCGATCACCACACCCCAGCAGGAGCCGCGATCGTGCAGTGCACGTTCTGCTACTTCCCGAACATCCTCGGCGCCGACGAGCAGGACGCGCTGTGCAAGAACTGCGGGCTCGACCTCACCCGCCTGGCGTCGACGGAACATCGCGCCGAGACGGCCGACCAGGACGCGGCCCCTGAGCCGGTCGCACCGCTGAACGATGCCGGTACCGACGTCGACCCGATCAAGGAATTACTCGGCGACGCAGCAGCGGAGCGACCGGCACCCGCGGGCACGACGGAGCCCGCGCCGGCGGCCGCTATGTCCGCTCGCCTTCGCGATCACGACGCGACAGCGAAGCCGAAGGAGTCGCCGAAGCGGCGGGCGGCGATCCACCCGTGGGTCATCGCCGGCGCGTTTGGCGTCGCGATCCTGGGCGCCACCATCACGACATGGGTCGTGCTCTCCGCGCCCGCGAATGTCGCGACACCGGCAGCAGCACAGCAGCAGGAGGAGATACCGATCAACCTCGCAGGCTGGAACGCGACACCCAACTGGTCGATCGACGCGACAGCCGAAGCGACAGCCGAGCGCGCCGACGGCGCGACACTCCTTATCGCCACCACGACACAGGCGACCATCGTGGACACGGAAACCGGCGACACGATCGCGACGCACGACCTCACCGGCGACGCGACACCGCTCACGTACTGGGCCGACGACACGGCGCTCGTCGTCGACGGCGACACCCTGCACCTCTGGGGCCCGACAACCGAGACAGGCGACAGCGACACTGCGTGGGCGACAGCGGAGCTCGGCGACGCGACCTTGTCGGTGCGGGGCGACGCGATCTTCGCTGTCGCGGAGGTTGGCGCGAAGTACGACATCATGGGCGCGGACGCGACACGCACCGCTGTCGCCGTCCCGACCCCGGGCGCCGTCCCGGTCGCCGCGACGGGCGACACGATCACCTGGGGCACGAACAAGGGTGTCGCCTACCTCACCGGATGCGACGGGAGCGACAAGCGCGACGTCCCCCTCACTGCGCCGAGCGACACGGCGACCGTGTCGCGATGGATCAGCGGCGACGCGAAGCACGTCTATGTCGTGTGGAGTGACGGCGACACCGACACTGTCGCCGTCCACGCGCTGGACACCGGCGACGCCGTATCCAGCCACCCCCTCGCAGCAGACCGAGATGCGGCAGCGACAGCGACCCGGGACGGGGCTCATGTCGCATACGCCGGTCTGCTGATCGATGCGACGACAGGTGCCTTCATCGAGACCAGCCGCGACATCGACGACGCCGTCGGTGGGCGGTTCGTAACCCACGATCCGCTGTCCCTCGTCAACCCGGCCGGAGGGGCGACACCGCTGGAAGGCGACACCGTGACCCTGCTGGCCATGTCACCCGACGGCGACCTCGTCGTCGACACCGGCGACACGATCGCCTCCCTCAGCCCGGACAGCAAGAACGCGGGAGTGCAGACGTCGTGATCTCTCTCGTGAAGCGCGGCCGAGCTCGTGGACCTCCCACGCGGCCTGCGACCAAACCACCCCACCTACGGAAGAAGAACACTGTGAAGACCAGAACCCTCATCACCGCAGCAGGCGCTGCAGGAATCGTCCTCGTCCCGACCGCGGCGATCGCGGACGACACCCCCGAAGCTCCCTCCCCCGCGACCGACCACGTCGCGGCTGAGACAACGGCGATCCCGTCGAACTGCGAGCCGGTGCCGGGGCCGGCCGATTCGGCGGCCGAGATCTCCGCCACCGATCCCGGCGTCGTGAGCGCCGAGGCCGTTAGCGTCCCGCTAGACTGCGAACCGTCGATGACGCCCTGGCTCCCGAGGGACGCGATCATCGACCCGGTCGAGCCCACCGATCCCGTCGACCCGGTGACGCCCACCGATCCCGTCGATCCGGTCGACCCGGTGACTCCCACCGACCCGGTGACGCCGACCGATCCGGTCGATCCGGTGACACCGACCGATCCCACTACTCCGGTGGAGCCGACGGCGCCGGTCGAGCCGGTCGGCCCGGAGACTCCCGGCGGCCAGGTCGAAGCAGGGCCGTTCGATCCGGGCGTCACCACCGACGAGACCGTCTACCCGGTGGCCTGGACCGAGACGCCATACCTGCCGGGTCAGGGTGTGCAGCAGGTGGGCGGCCCGGGCGCTCTGGCGACGGCCGGCGGAGAGACCACGTTCGGCATCGGCGCGGGAGCGGCTGCGGCCCTGGCCGCGGGCGCGGGCCTGTTCGCGTTCGGTCGCCGCAAGCGCGCTGTCGCCGCCCAGGATGGGGCGGCGTGACGGTGAGCACGATGACCGGCACCATCGTCATGCACAAGTGCGGTCACGCGCACGCGCGTGACCTCTCCGACACCGCGGCTTCCCAACGCGCTAAGAAGGCAGAGTGGTGGTCGACGCAGGAGTGTAAAGCCTGCGCCGCCGAGACGTGGAAGGCGAAGCAGCGGGCGAAGCCGCTCTCGAAGGAGCGGAAGGCCGAGCACGCGGCGCACCGTCAGGCCGCGCTCGAGGACGCTCGACGGCTGGATCTGCCGCCGCTGCAGGGCTCGGAGAAGCAGGTGGGGTGGGGTACCGATCTTCGCTACGACGCGCTGCGGAACCTGTACGTGGAGCTCGTGCAGTCCGAGCGCATGACGGAGTACGACTACGACGAGCAGGTCATCACGCTAGCTCGCCGCATCAACCGGGCGAAGTTCTGGATCGACCACAAAGAGTCGTCGGTCGACGACTTCCTCCTGGACCTCACAGACCCCGGCGATCAGAACATCGATACGGAGAACCCGTTCTAGCGGGCTGAGCCTCATCCTGAGAGACAGAGCGTCCTGCCGCGGTGGTGACCGTGGCAGGGCGCTCTCGAGTTGTCCCGGGGCTGCTAGTCGATGCGCTGCCAGCTCAGGATCATCGCGCCTTTCGGTATCGGGCAGGCGATTTTCGCGGCATCCCAGGTGTATGCTTCGGCCCCCTTGATGAGTTCGCTGACGAGATCGCCGGCCTTGCGGAGATGGCGTTGGTCACCGGGGATGTTGGTGGCATTCGGGTAGATGAGAGCTGCAGCGCGCATACGCTCAGGATAGATGCGTGCCCATAGACCACAGCGCCCCGGCACGGTGTGAACCGTGCCGGGGCGCTGTGCGGCTACCGAGTGCTGTGCTCAGTACGACGGCGACGCCGTGGGCGCCTGGTGGTGATGCTGCGCGACCGAGGGGGCTCGCAGCGCTTCCTGGGTGGCCTGTTCGCGGACGCGTGCGTTCACCCAGTCGGTCGCGAGCTCGATGAGTTCTTTGATCTTCGCGGGCTCGTAGTTGCGGGTCTCCGCGGACTCCCATGAGCCGTTCTGCGAGCGCCGGGCGATGTCGATGTCCCACGAGTTGGGAACGCGGTCGACGTCTGAAGAGTCGGTGCCGACGTACTGCTCGGTGACGGCGAAGCGGTGCCCCCCGGCGTTGTTCTCGATGACGAAATGGCCGGGTGCGAACGCGTCGGGATCGCCGTCGTAGCACCAGACGGCTTCGTCATGCCGCGCGGTGATAGTGCGCAGCGCCTGATCGAGCTGCATCATCGCGGCTTCGCGCGCGTGGCGTTGGCTGCTGGTTTCGAAGGCGAGTTCGACGTCCTGGTGCTCGTCGACGCGGAGGATGTAGCCGGCCTCGGTCTTCTGCATCCATCCGGTGAAGACCGTCTCACCGAATTCGTCGGTGAGATCGACTTTGCCGTAGTCGTCGGAGTCGGTGCCGGCGTCGGTCGGCCAGGGTTTGGGCTCGAGCCGCCCTCCGGTGTCATAGGGATTCAGGTTCGTGGGCATCAGCGTCTCCTTGCTGGTGGTACTCCCCCGTTCGTGATCCGTTCGGAATCTCGGGGCTCACCGTATAGACGCAGGGCTCAGCGCACCTTTCGGTTCCAGGTCCACCTCGAGCGGTTCAGTACAGCTCGCAACGTTCACATGCCATATCCGAGGGCGCCGCGACGCCTCAGTTGGCGAGGTCGCAAGCTCCCCACAGCCCGGCGCCGGCAGCGCGCGCGGCGTTCTCCGCGCTGCGGAAGTCTGCCTGCCCCGCGTACGGCTTGGAGTAGGTGTATTCGTATCCGGCGCCTTGCTGCAGGAGCTGCTCGGCCACGTTTCCGGTGTCGGTGTACAGGTGGCGGAGCAGCCGCCCGTACCGGTCCACGTCGCCTTGGGACGGGTCGCTGACGAGTTCGACGTCCTTCCCGTCGAGGAGGTCGACGAGCGCGGTGCGGGCTTCTTGGGCCCAGCACTCGTCTGGGGTCTTGCCTCGCCCGATCTCGGGGGTGTCGATCCCGATGACCCGGATGCGGTTTACGGTGCCGGCGGCGTCGACGGTCTTGATCGTGTCGCCGTCGACCACGGCCGTCACCTGCTGTGTCGTCGAGTCCCCGGGGCGCTCAGGGCTCGTGGTAGGGGTGTCGATGTCGATGTTCTGTGCGGCGATGACGGCGGCGATCGCCGCGGCTGCGAGTGTGATGGCGAGCTTGGTGATGCGGTTGGCAGTGCGCTTGTTCATGGTTCCTCGTTGGAGAGTCGCCCGCGACGGAGCGTAAGTGACGGTTCGATGAGTTGCTGAAGTCGGCACTCGTGACGCTTCCTCGCGCCTAGATGCGGTGGGGCGCGCTGTTCCGGGTTTCTATCACGATGATGCTTCGTTCCTGCTCTCCCGGTTTCTGGCTATGCGCAAGGCATCCCCGCAATGGTTTCGAGCTGGCGGTTTCCCAGCGCCTTCGGAAATACGTTAGGCCGATCCACCGTCACCAAGCCTTTCCAAAGGGCGCTCTGCGCCCGCGGCCAGAATGCATGCGCAGCGGGCAGGCTGGCCCGACCGGAAGCCGCTCTGTATTTCTCCGCCCGCTCCGCCGCTGATCGATCCGGTCGCGCCTGCCGCACGACGTGCCGAGGCCTGCAGCGGCGTCGGCGTCGAGCATGTTACCACCTGCTACGGTCCGAGCGACGAGCTGCGATACGCTCGCGAGAGGGGTGTGTGAGCCGATTCGAGAGGAGAGAGCACCCTGATGGGTCACTTGGTTTACGACGGAAGATCGTACGAATTCGAGGATCGTCTGCTCGTGCATTTGCAGATCGTCATCCAGCAGAAGCTCGCGAAGCAGGAGCACTTCTTCTTCACATGGCACCCGAGCGGCCGCCCGGACAACGAGATGACGATCTGGGTATCGCCACACGTTCACCTCGGATTCCGCTACTCCGGGAGCCGTCACCCGAAGACCAGCAAGGCGTGGCTCGTCGCGCTGAACGCGATCTCGTACTCACCTCGTGGTCTGATCGCGGTTGGCGAAGAGGAGGCGGCTCGATATCTTCGCGAGAACCCGGGCGTGAGATAGCTCAACCGCAATCAGTCGGACCGCTGGAGCACTCCCCGTGGTTTTTGCAGATGTTCTCGAGCGGTGATGCCGCGATTAGGCGGGAGTCGCTTTCGCGGTACGCGACTGCATACGGGAACGTGTTTTGGGGAGCGAATACAGAGTGCGCCGTACCGAGGAAGACGTTTGCGAGGATGCACAATGGAAGAACGATCCCAATGTCGAGAATTGAGTTGAACGTATGCGAGATGCATTCCCCGGGCATTACCCCCCGAATGACGAAGAACGATCTGCAATGTGGTCAGAGGGCCTGATCGTTCTTAATACCAATGCTCTTCTCAATCTGTTCAAGTACTCGAAGAATACGCGTGCAGAGTTTTTCGCAGCACTCGACAGCAAGAAGGATCAGCTTTGGTTGCCCTTTCAAGTCGGCGTAGAGTTTCACCGAAATCGACGCGGAGAGATTAGGGCGCTCGAAGATCACTTCACCACACTTAAGGACACTGTTGGAACAGCAGAAAAGCAGATCCTCGGTGAGATAAATCGCTTCCGAAACCACCCGGCGGTCGATCGCGCCAAGCTGCAGGACACGGTGAAAGGCTCCCTGAAGCGATTCACAAACGAAGTGGTTCGACTCGAAGGTGAGTATAAGAAATCCGTTATCGAACCGAAGGTTCACGAAAAGACAACTGAGACGATCGCTGCGCTTTACCAGGGAAAAATCGGACCCGAGCCGACTCAGTCGGAACTGGATGCGTTTTACAAGGAAGGCGAAGCTCGATACGAGGCCAAGATTCCGCCCGGCTACAAGGATATTCAGAAACCGGAGCCGCGACGATACGGCGATTTGATCATTTGGAAGCAAATACTCGATAAGGCTAGAGATGTCGCGAAACATGTGATATTCGTCACCGATGACACGAAGGAAGACTGGTGGCTTATCGAAGGGGCCAAGAAAGTCAGCGCACGACCTGAGCTCGTCCACGAATTCGACAGGGAGGTCGGTAAACGCGTGCACTTTTACACTCCTGATCGGTTTGTGCAGGAGATTCGCAGCGGAGTTGGCGGGAGCGCCGCGGCGGACGCGGTGAACGAGATCGCATCGATATCCGAGTACGAGGCGCAAAAGCAGGCCGCTGCAAGAGAGGGCCGCCGACGCAAGGGATTGCGAGATCAGCGACTTGAAGTGCTGACGAGGGAACAGACACTTAGAACTAAGGTCCGCATGTTGGACGCTGAGCTCCAAGACCTCGCGTCCTCCGAGAACCTTACCCGTCGTGAAGCAGATAGATTGTTTGAAATTACGAAGGTGCGGGCCTCACTTCAATCAGAGCTTGACGAGCTGCGAAGAGATGTTGAGAAGCTGCGGAAGCTGAATAGCGCTAGCTCATCCCTTCGAGCTCGTCAAGAACGCCACTGGCTCCCTTTTTCTGTGGAATCGTCGTTGCCTGAAGAAGCAACGCTGGATCTGCCAAATGATTGGCAGGATTCCTGATCGGTGAGCAGAGGCTGCTCGAGAACGGCGCAGCCTCCGTCGCTTGAGAAGCCGAGCAGGACGGCTTCTCACGTCGGCTTCCCCCCGTAACCAGACAATGCTCGCTAGCTCCCCGCCGGCTTTACGACGTCGCGTCCTTCGACACGCCAGTAGATTGGCGCGTTGTCGGGAGCGCGAAGCATAATGGGCACTCGAACATATGTTCGATGATTGCGGGGGCGGTTATGTGGGTGGAAGAGGTGCGGGCGCTCGATCCTGACGCGCCCGCCGGCACCGTCCCCTTCGCGGACGTCGAGGCTGCGTGCGGCTTCCCCTCCCCCGCACAGGACTACGAGACCACCGAGATCGACCTGAACGAGCACCTCATGCCGAACCGGGTCTCCACCTTTCTGATTCGCGCGCGCGGCAACAGCATGACCCGTGCTGGGATCTACGACGGCGACGAGCTGATTGTGGACCGCTCGATCCGCCCAGAAGACGGGCATGTCGTCGTCGCCGTTGTCGACGGCGAGATGACGGTGAAACGGCTCCGTGTGACGCGCGCCGGCGTGATCCTCTCGGCCGAGAACCGCCAGCATCCCGACATCGAGGTCGCCGAGCTATCGGAGCTGCACATCTGGGGTGTCGTCACGAGGAGCCTGCACCGTGTGCTCCGAGCGTAGACGGATGATCGCGCTCGTGGACTGCGAGTCCTTCTATGCGAGCTGCGAGCGGGTCTTCGAACCCTCCTTGTACGGCCGGCCCGTGGTGGTCCTCTCGAACAACGACGGCTGCGTCGTGGCGATGTCGCGTGAGGCGAAGGCGCTGCAGGTCGAGATGGGTGCCCCGTGGTTCAAGATTAAGGACTGGGCTGCCAGTGCCGGCGTCGTCGCCCGTTCGAGTAACTATGAGCTCTACGGCTCGCTCTCTGCGCGAGTGATGAACCGTCGAATGTTGCAGCGGATGCAACTGTTGACGCTCGCAAACGAGGACTATTGGTCTCGGTTGGGCTGGTCCGCTCTGACTCTAACTGCGAGATCACGCGTCTCCCAAGATCCGACTTGACTCGGTGATGCACTGTCCCATACTTTGTTGCATCTAATGCAAGATTTTGGGAGCGCTCCAGCTGCACTTCGACTGGTCACCTCGGCGTCGAACGTCGCTTTGGCGAACCCGGAGCAGCAGGTCTTCGACGCGATGATGGACGGCTGGCGGAATCAGCAGCTGTCGCGAGGGCTCCGTGAGCAGACCATCCAGAACCGCACGGCGACGGTGGCCCGCTTCCGGGATTTCGTGGACAAGCCGCCGTGGAGGTGGACGGTCGCGGACGTTGACGAGTTCACGAGAGAAGCCACCGATCGCACTCTGACGCTGTCCACCCTGCGTCACCACCATGGCGCAATCCGTGGGTTCTGCGACTACCTGACGAATCCGTTGTACGACTGGATGGAGATCTGCGATCGGGAGTTCGGCGAGATCCCGTCGCAGGTGTGCTTGCCGTGGAACACGGTCGCGCATCGGTTTGAGTTCGAGGGCGATGGAAAGCGCCGGCCGTTCACCTACGACGAGGTGGAGGACCTGTTCGACACCGCTGACGCCCGGGTCGAGCTGCTCGTGAGCTCGGGACGAAAAGGCGCGCTCGGGGCGCTTCGGGACGCGCAGCTGCTGAAGACGGTCTACGCGTTCGGGCTGCGCCGCACTGAGGCTGTGATGCTCGACACCGTCGACCTGCACCACAACGCCAAGATGCGCCAATGGGGACGTTACGGTGCGATCCACGTGCGCTGGGCGAAGGCGGCGGGAGGCGGCGCTCCTCGTCGTCGCACGGTGCTGCTGGTGCCGGAGTTCGACTGGTGGGTGCCGGGCATGCAGCAGTGGCTCGAGCAGGCCCGGGAGCGGTTTGCGCCCGGTGACGACCTCGACGCGCTCTGGGTGACCGAGCGACGCACCCGCCTGTCCGCCGGCTACCTCGACCGGAGGTTCGCGGAACTGCGCGACGAGGCCGGCCTGTCGAAGGATCTGACGCTGCATAGCCTCCGTCATTCCTACGTCACGCACCTGCTCGAGTTCGGCTACGCCGAGCGATTCGTGCAGGAGCAGGTCGGGCACATGCACGCGTCGACGACGTCGATCTACGCCTCCGTCAGCTCGGACTATAAGAACCGGGTGCTCGCAGAGGCGTTGAAGGCCCTCATCGAAGGAGAAGCGGATGACCGTTGAACTTGAGACCGGATGGAACCTGCGCAGCGTGATGGCGTCACGCGGCATCTTCCAGACCTCCAAGCTGAAACCTCTGCTTGAGGAGCGCGGCATCGACCTCTCCCGCGAGCAGGTCTATCGGCTGGTGACGCAACCGCCGCAACGGGTGCGTCTCGACGTCCTCGCCGCGCTCTGCGACTCGCTGGAGTGCTCCCTCGACGATCTTGTGACAATCACCCGCCGCGAGGCCGCGGCCCCGATCGCCGTGGGCGAAGAAGCGACGCGCGGGTCGATCGGCGATCTCAGGCCCGTTCGCGCCACCATCCGTCGTCCACGCACCAAGTAGACCATCGTGGCCAAACCGCCGCAGGAGCCGCGCGTCGCAGAAGTCGTGATGCTCATCCAGTGGGTCGCGATCGAGATCCCGACGGAACGTCTCGCTGAGATCGTGAACACGGTCGCTCCGGTACCGCTCACGCAACGCCTACTCGAGCTCGCTCTCCTCAAGCAACCCGGAGTCCTCGAAGGACGTCACTCGAATGTGCCGGTGACAGTCCAGGACCTCGCGCACGCGCTCGTCGCTGAGGGCGCGAGTCGGGTCGTCCTGCCGACGTGCGAGTCGTGCGGTCGCGCCGTCCGCATGCCGCACAAGACGCCGAGCGGCGGGCGTCGCTGCTCCCGCTGCGAGCGGAACGCCAGATCCGTCGCATGCGCGACCTGCGACCGGGTGAGGCCGGTGCAGCGCACCATCGATGGGAAGCGATACTGCCGTGAATGCTGGCGTGCTGATCCGCGTTCCTTCGACCACTGCTCACGGTGCGGTCAGCGCGCGACCATCGTTGTCCGTCGTCCCGGGCTCGTCTGCCTGGCCTGCTACACCGCTCCGATCAAAACCTGCGGGCTCTGCGGAGAACCCGGCCGGGTTGCATCCCACCTCGATGGACGGCGCGTCTGTGCCCGCTGCTACTACGCAATGCGTACCCCGCAGCCCTGCCCTGAATGCGGTCGCAAGGTGTTCCTCACCGGGTTCATGAACGCCCAGAAGGTCTGCGCAGACTGCGCCGGCGCGCCGATCACGATGGCGTGCCCCGGCTGCGGCTCGATCGAAGAAGTGCGCAAACACCGCCTCTGCGCCGAGTGTCGGCGGCCGATCACCATCCAGCGGCTTCTCTGCGACGAGACAGACGACATTCGCCCTGAACTTCAGCCTCTTGCGGATTACCTGCTCACGCACCATGGCAAAGCAAATTCTCTGGAGCGATGGCATCACAAGAGCAAGTGCGCCGCCGTGCTCCGCGAACTTGCCGAGGGAACCCTGCCTCTCGCCGCCGATGCGATCATCACCAGAGCCCAGTCGGGGCAGTCCGTGGCATTCCTCCTCTCGCTGCTGGTTCGCTCCGGCGTACTGCCGGAGCTTGACGTCGAGGCCGCGCGCTTCGACCACTGGTTCGAGAAATGGTTATCAGAGGTTGGGCACGCCGAAGACCGGCTTGTCCTGCGCCGGTACTGCACCTGGGAGTTGCTCCGTTCGACGCGCGCATTCCGGGCGGTGTCTCGCGGCCCATCGAACCCTGCGGCTGGGTTCCAGCGGCAACGCGCAGCGCTCAAACACTGCGCCGCGCTCCTGCACGAGATCAGATCGCAACACGAGACGCTCGCCACCTTCCCCCAGCGTCGCCTCGACGCGTTTCTCACGGACTCTCCAAGCCAGCGAGACGCGTTGGCACCCTTCACCCGCTGGCTGCGACGCCACCATCTGAGCACCCTCCGCGTCGAGTTCCGGCCGAGTCGCCTCGAGGGCCGGCACTACGAGTCCGACCACCGATGGCAGATGGCCCGCCGATTCCTCACGGACACGGACATGGACTCCAAGACCCGGGCTGCGGGCCTGCTCGTGCTCCTCTACGGCATCCAGCTCACCCGCATCATCACCCTCACCCGCGATCAGGTCGACGCGACATCCCAGCCCGTGAAGCTCACTATCGGGGCGGAACCGATCGAGCTCCCCAAGGTTCTCGGAGACGCGATCATCGACCTCGTCGACGCGTCGATGCGCCATCCCGAAGGATGGCTATTCCCCGGCAGAAACCCGGGACTCCACCTCACCCCGGGGCCGATCAGTCGCCGCCTCCGCGCCGAAGGGCTCCGCTCCGGAAGCGCACGGACAACCGCCCTCATCGAACTCACCCGGCAGATGCACCCGCGGATCGTGTCCGACTTGCTCGGCATAACACCGGCGTCGGCCGCCGCGTGGTCGCGCCTCGCCAGTGGGGACTGGTCCGACTACCCAAAGATCCGCTCGGCGTCCGATTGATAACGAAGCTCAGCCCAGCAGCGCCTTCGCCGCGTCGGCGAGCGTCCCGGTGCTGGGCTGGTAGTAGGCCCATTTCCCGCGCTGCTCGCGGGTGACCAGGCCCGCCTCGACGAGCAGCTTCATGTGGTGGGAGACCGTCGGCTGCGACAGGCCCACTGGGTCGGTGAGGTCGCAGACGCACATCTCGCCGGCACTGCTGCCGACGATCATGGAGAGCAGCTTCACCCGCGTCGGGTCGCCGAGCGCTTTGAAGACCTTCGCGAGGTCGTGAGCCGTGCCGTCGTCCATCGCCTGGCCGGGGGCGCAGCAGGAGCCTGCGCTGGTGTCGATAGTGACGGGCAGTGCGTTCATGGCTCCATTCTGCCCGACGTATTGACATCTGTCGATATGAGCCTCAAGATCGTTCCTGTCTCACATCGAAGAACGTCAATGCATGGAGGTCGCAGTGAATCCCGTCGTCGTCATCGGTGCCGGTCCGCAGGGACTGGCCGCCGCAGCCCACCTGATCGAGCGCGGGCTCGACACAATCGTCCTGGAGTCCGGCGACGCCACCGCCTCGGCCGTGGTCGAGTGGGGCCACGTGCGCCTGTTCTCGCCGTGGACCGAGCTCACTGATGCTGCCTCGCGACACCTACTGGAGCCGACCGGATGGTCGGCCCCGACGCAGGGCTACCCGACCGGCGCGCAGTGGATCGAGCAGTACCTCGCACCCCTCGCAGAGGCCCTCGGCGACCGCGTGCGCTACGGAGCGGGGGTCGTCGGCGTAGGCCGCAAGGGCCGCGACCTCTCCGTCGACGACGGCCGCGCCGAGCAGCCCTTCGTCGTCCACGTCGAGCGCGCGGACGGCACCGAGGAGCGGATCGAAGCGAGCGCCGTGATCGACGCCTCGGGCACCTGGCGCACACCGAGCCCCGCCGGAGCTGACGGGCTCCCTGCCCTCGGCGAGAGCGCAGCGACAGACGCAGGCCTCCTGGAGCACCGCATGCCCGCGATCGAGGACGCCAGTGCCCTGGCTGGCCAGCACGTCGTGGTCGTTGGCAACGGCCATTCCGCCGCGACCACGATCGGGATCCTGTCGCGGGTGGCCAGGCGCGAGCCGGGGACGCGGATCACCTGGGTGCTGCGCCGCGGCACGGTCGGCAACACCTTCGGCGGCGGCAGCGCCGACGAACTGCCGCAGCGCGGAGCGCTGGGTCAGCGCGCGAAGAAGGCCGTCGAGGACGGCCTCGTGGACCTCGTGACCGGGTTCCGCACCGAGCAGGTCGCCCTCGCCGCCGGCGAGGCGGTGCTGGTGGCAGAGGACGGCCGCCGGCTCGCGCCTGCCGCTCGGGTCTTCGTCGCCACCGGCTTCCGTCCCGACCTGTCCTTCCTCTCCGAGATCCGTCTCGACCTCGACATGCGCCTGCAGGCCCCGTCGAAGATCGCTGCGGAGGTCGACCCGAACGTGCACTCCTGCGGCTCCGTCCGGGCCACCGGCGCGGCCGACCTCGAGCAGCCCGAGCCGGGGTTCTACATCGTGGGAGCGAAGTCCTACGGCCGTGCGCCGACGTTCCTCGCCCTGACCGGGTTCGAGCAGGTGCGCAGCGTCGTCGCCGCGATCGCCGGGGACCGCGAGGCCGCGGAACGGGTGGACCTCGTTCTGCCCGACACGGGCGTGTGCGGCGGCTCGGGGCTCTTCGATGCGCCGGACGAGTCCGCCAGCGCGGGATCGTGCTGCGCGCCGGCCCCGCAGCTCATCCAACTCGGCGTGGGTTCGGCATCCTAGGTTCACTACCCATTGGTTTCAGGTCAGTGCCTGCTGTATAGTTCAGTGCATGCTGACCATTGCTTCTCGCCTCGACGTCATGAACCGGCTGGGCCGGGCCATGGCGGACCCGACGCGCTCCCGGATCCTGATGACCCTGTTGGACGGGCCGAGCTACCCGGCCGTGCTCTCGCGCGAGCTGGAGCTGACGCGCTCCAACGTGTCGAACCACCTGACCTGTCTTCGCGACTGCGGGATCGTAGTCGCCGAGCCCGAGGGTCGGCAGACGCGCTACGAGATCGCCGACCCGCACCTCGCGGCGGCGCTCACGGCGCTGGTGGACGTGACGCTGGCCGTGGACGAGCACGCGCCGTGCGTGGACGCCGAGTGCACGGTGCCGGGCTGCTGTGGGACGGGAGCGGGCGCGTGAGCGCGGCGTGCGGCTGCGACGAGCCGGAGACCCGGGTCGGCGAGGAGGCCGAGGAGGAGCGGGAGCGTCCGTGGTGGCGTGACCGCGGGATCATGGTCCCGGTGCTCTCCGGCGTAGCGTTCGGTACGGGCCTGGTCCTGGAATGGACGGGTGCGGAGATCCCGGCGCTGGTGGCGTTCTGGATCGGCCTGCTGCTGGGTGCGTCGACGTTCACGCCCGGCGCGATCCGCAAGCTGTTCACGGGCAAGCTGGGCATCGGGCTGCTGATGACGATCAGCGCGGTCGGCGCGGTCATCCTCGGCTACGTCGAGGAGGCCGCGGCGCTGGCGTTCCTGTACTCCATCGCCGAAGCGCTGGAGGACAAGGCCATGGACCGCGCCCGCGGCGGGCTGCGGGCGCTGCTCAAGCTGGTCCCGGAGACCGCGACCATCCGGCAGGACGGCGCGCCCGTGGAGGTCGCCGCGAAGGATCTGGCCGTTGGTCAGCTGATGCTCGTGCGTCCGGGTGAGCGGATCGCGACCGACGGGATCGTCCGGACGGGCCGGTCGAGCCTGGACACCTCGGCGATCACCGGGGAGTCGATCCCGGTGGAGGTCGAGCCCGGCGACGCGGTGTCGGCCGGGGCGATCAACACCGCCGGTGCCCTGGAGGTCGAGACGACCGCAGCGGGCACCGACAACTCGCTGACCACGATCGTGGAGCTGGTGGAGCAGGCGCAGGCCGAGAAGGGCGACCGCGCCCGCCTGGCCGACCGCATCGCCCGTCCGCTCGTGCCCGGCGTGCTGATCCTCGCCGCCCTCGTCGCGGTCATCGGCTCGCTGCTGGGCGACCCGGAGCTGTGGATCACCCGCGCCCTCGTGGTGCTCGTCGCCGCGTCGCCGTGCGCGCTGGCGATCTCCGTCCCGCTGACCGTCGTCGCCGCGATCGGCTCAGCGAGCAGGTTCGGCGTGATCATCAAGTCCGGTGCCGTGTTCGAACGGTTCGGCGTGATCCGCCACGTCGCCGTCGACAAGACCGGCACCCTCACCCGCAACGAGCCCGCCGTCACCGCCATCCTCACCGCCGACGGCGTGACCGAGGCGCAGGCCCTGGCCTGGGCGGCATCCCTGGAGCAGCACAGCACCCACCCGCTGGCCGCCGCGATCACCGCCGCCTCGCCCGGAGCCCCCGCCGCCCTGGACGTGACCGAGCAGGCCGGGCACGGCATCGAGGGCACCCTCGACGGGGCCCGGGTCACCGTCGGCAGCCCTCGATGGCTGGACGCCGGGACGCTCAAGGACCAGGTGGCGGGCCTGGAGGAGCAGGGCATGACCGTCGTGATCGTGCACCGCGACGGCGTCCCGGTCGCCGCGATCGGGGTCCGCGACGAGCTGCGACCCGAAGTCCCCGAGGTGGTCCGCACCCTCGCCGCCCAGGGCGTCGGGATGACCATGCTCACCGGCGACAACGCCCGCACCGCCCGGGCGCTGGCCGCGCAGGCCGGGATCGAGGATGTGCGCGCCGAGCTGCGCCCGGAGGACAAGGCCGCCGCGATCGGCGAGCTGGGCAGGCACGGCTCGGTCGCGATGATCGGCGACGGCATCAACGACGCCCCCGCCCTCTCCGCCGCGGACATCGGCATCGCGATGGGCGCGACCGGCTCCGACGCCGCGATCGAGTCCGCCGACGTCGCCTTCACCGGCCACGACCTGCGGCTCCTCCCGCGGGCGTTCGACCACGCCCGTCGCGGACGGCGCATTATCAATCAGAACATCATCCTGTCGCTGCTGATCATCACCGCCCTGCTGCCGCTGGCCCTGTTCGGCGTGCTGGGGCTGGCCGCGGTGGTGCTGGTGCACGAGATCGCCGAGGTGATCGTGATCCTCAACGGGCTGCGCGCCGCGCGCACCAGGAAGTCGATCGCGTGACCGCGCAGGGCACCGTCGTCGCCGAGGGGACGAGCCCGCCCTCCCCGAAAGGTCGGAGGGCACTCGGCGTCGCCCTCGCGGTCGCCGTGCTCGCCGTGGCCCTCGATCAGGGGTCGAAGGCCCTCGCTGTGGCGCAGTTGACTTCTGGCGAGCGGGTTCCGCTGGTCGGCGACCTGTTCGGCCTGTCCCTGGTCTACAACCCCGGAGCCGCGTTCTCGCTCGGCTCCGGGTCCACCTGGATCTTCACCCTCGTCGGCCTCCTCGCCGCCATCGCGGTAGTTGTGTTCGCTGTGCGGCTGCGTGGCGCGCGGTGGGGTGCCGCGTTGGGCCTGGTCCTCGGCGGCGCGGTCGGCAACCTCGTCGACCGGCTCCTGAACCCGCCCTCCTTCGGACAGGGGCAGGTCACGGACTTCCTCGCCTACGGCGACCTGTTCGTCGGGAACGTCGCCGATGTCTTCGTCGTCGCCGGTGTCGGCCTGCTCTGCCTGATCCTTCTCCCGCCAGGCCCGGACCGGGCGTCGAACGACGCGCGATTCGAGGATGCCGCATGAAGGTCGAGCTGCTGCACATTGTCGGTTGCCCGAACACGGACGTGGCCGAAGCCAACGCGCGCGCAGCACTGGACGCTCTTGGATTCAGGGCCGTGCCTGTCGAGCTGGTCACGATCCGGACCGAGGCCGAGGCGGTAAGCACCCGGTTCGGAGGCTCGCCCACGATCCTCGTCGACGGCGTCGACCTGTTCCCGACAGCACCGGTCCGCTCGCTCGCGTGCCGCGTCTATGCGACGAGGAACGGGTTCGCCGGAGCGCCTACGCAGGAGCAGATCGAAGCAGCGCTGCGAGGCGCGTCCCGGTAGAGCAAGAACGGGCTGTAGCGCGATCGATGGCGCACGCCTCACGGCACATCGGTGTTCGCCGCAGGGACCAGGAAACCCGGAAACACAGCGGAGAGGCAGGGCCATTGGCCGCTGCCCCTCCCGTGCTCGCAGTCCCTCGCAGTCCCTCAGACGAGCAGTTCCGCCAGCAGCGTTTCGACGCGACCTTTGATCTCGTCCCGGATCGGGCGCACGGCATCGATGCCCTGTCCGGCCGGGTCGTCGAGCTTCCAGTCCTCGTAGCGCTTGCCGGGGAAGAACGGGCACGCGTCGCCGCAGCCCATGGTGATCACCACGTCGGAGTCCTGCACCGCTTCGGTGGTGAGCACTTTCGGCTGTTCGGCGGTGATGTCGATGCCGACTTCGCGCATCGCCTCGACGGCGACGGAGTTGATCTGGTCGGCGGGTATGGATCCGGCGGAGCGGACCTCGACGCGGTCGCCTGCGAGCTCGCGGAGCCAGCCGGCGGCCATCTGGGAGCGCCCGGCGTTGTGGACGCAGACGAAGAGGACGGAAGGCTTCTGGTCAGTCATTGTTGTTCGCTTTCGTTCAGTCGGTGAGCGTGGCGAGGAGCTCGCGGACGCGGCCCTCGATATCGTGGCGGATCGCGTCGACCCCGTCCGGGGAAGCGAGAGCCGGGTCGCCCACGGCCCAGTCCTCGTAGCGGACGCCGGGGATGATCGGGCAGACGTCGCCGCAGCCCATGGTGACCACCACGTCGGCCGCGCGCACGGCGTCGTCGGTGAGCGGCTTCGGGAACGCCGTCTCGGCTTCCTGCTCGCCCTCGATCTCCGTGAGCAGGGAGCGCACGTGCGGGTGCATGTCCGAGGCAGGGGCGGAGCCTGCTGAGCGGGCGATCACGGCACCGCCTGCGAGCTGGTTGACGATCGCGGCGGCGAGCTGGGAGCGGCCCGCGTTCTGCACGCACACAAACAGCACCTGCGGCACCCCGGCCGAGCGGTCCCTGGCCAGGTCGGCGAGGCGCTGCCGGGCGAACCGTTCGGTCAGCGGGATCATGTGCGCCGTCAGCTTCGCTGAACGCACCAGGCCGGCGTAGGACTCGCGCACGATCGCGATCACGAGGTCCCGGTTCAGCCCGGTGAGCTCGTCCGCGAGCTCTTCGGCGAGGCGGGTCACGCGGGCGTCCATCTGCTGCAGGGCCTCGGCCCGTGCTGCGGCGTCTTCGGGTTCGTCGGTGACGGCCGCGGCGGGAGCGAACGCGTCGAGGAGGGACGCGACGGCGCGCTGCTTGCCCGGCGCGATGCGGTACCAGACCCAGGTGCCGCGCCGCTCGGAGGCCAGCATCCCGGTCTCCTTGAGCACCTTCAGGTGGTGCGAGACCGTCGGCTGGGAGACCTCTGCCAGCTCGGCGAGGTCGCACACGCAGGACTCGCCGCGCGGGTCGGCCGCGATCGCGGAGAGCATCCGCAGCCGCAGCGGGTCCGCCAGCGCCTTCAGCGCACTGGCGACCGTGCTCGCCGCCTCCGCGCCGATTGCGTGGGTCGTCGACGGCGAGCATGCCTCGGCGTCGGGGATGGTGGCAGCGTCGGTCATGACGTCCTCGATTCAGCGGTATACGGATCCGTGCGGAACCAGGCTCTGGCGGCCCAGAGGGAGACGTAGACGAGGCCGACGAGCACAGGGACCTCGATGAGCGGACCCACGACGCCGGCCAGCGCCTGGCCGGAGGCGGCCCCGAAGGTCCCGATGGCGACGGCGATCGCGAGCTCGAAGTTGTTGCCCGCCGCGGTGAACGCCAGCGTCGTCGACCGCGCGTAGCCGAGGCCGATGCCCTTGCCGAGCAGCAGCCCCGCGAACCACATCAGGCCGAAGTAGACCAGCAGCGGCAGCGCGATGCGCGCCACGTCGAGAGGCTTCGCCAGCACCGCGTTGCCCTGCAGTGCGAACAGCAGCACGATCGTGAACAGCAGCCCGTAGAGCGCCCACGGCCCGATCCTCGGGAGGAACTTCTCTTCGTACCAGTCGCGCCCCTTGCGCTTCTCGCCGATGAAGCGGGACGCGAAGCCCGCGATGAGCGGGATCCCGAGGAACACGAGCACGTTCAGCGCGATCTGCCAGACCGAGATCTCCAGTCCCTGTGCGTCCAGGCCCAGCCAGCCCGGCAGCACAGTCAGGTAGAACCAGCCCAGCACCGAGAACATCACGACCTGGAAGACCGAGTTGATCGCGACGAGCACCGCGGTCGCCTCGCGGTCGCCGCAGGCGAGGTCGTTCCAGATCACGACCATAGCGATGCATCGGGCGAGGCCGACGATGATCAGCCCGGTCCGGTACTCGGGCAGGTCCGGCAGGAAGATCCACGCGAGCGCGAACATCACCGCGGGCCCGACGAGCCAGTTCAGCACGAGCGAGGAGACCAGGAGCTTCTTGTCACCCGTGACGGCTGCGACCTTGTCGTAGCGGACCTTCGCGAGCACGGGGTACATCATCACCAGCAGGCCCAGCCCGATCGGGACCGAGATCCCGCCGACCTCCATCGCAGACAGCGCGTCGGAGAGCGCCGGCACGAACCGGCCGAGCACGAGGCCGGCGACCATCGCGAGGCCGATCCAGAGCGGCAGCCACTTGTCGAGGGTGGAGAGCCGTTTCGGGGTGGTGCGGGTCAGGGCGTCGGTCATGCGAGCAGCTCCTCGAGCTTCGCGACGTAGACGGGTTTCGGGTGCGCGCCGATCAGCACGTCGACACGTTCCCCGTTCCGGTAGAAGCCGAGGGTCGGGATCGAGGTCACGCCGGCCGCGGTCACGGTCTCGGGGTTCTGGTCGGCGTCGATCTTCACGATCTTCACCCGGCCCTCGTACTCGCCGGCGAGCTGGTCCAGGATCGGGGCGATCGCCCTGCACGGGCCGCACCAGGTCGCCCAGATGTCGACCACGACGGGCAGCTCGGACTCGAGCACCTCGGCCTGGAAGGTGGCGTCGGTGACGGGGGTGACGGTGCTCATACGGAGACCTCCAGAACAGGCTCGGAAACGGTGGCGGGTGCGAGGTGCGACAGGTAGTGCTGGGCGTCCTGCGCGGCCGCGCAGCCGGTGCCCGCGGCGGTGATCGCCTGCCGATACGTGTGGTCGACGAGATCCCCGGCCGCGAACACCCCGGCCAGATTCGTCCGCGTCGACGGGTGCGCGACCCGCACGTACCCGTCCGCGTCGGTGTCGACCTGCCCAGTCACGAGCTCGGAGCGCGGGTCGTGCCCGATCGCGACGAACACCCCCGTCGCGTCGAGCCTCCGCTCGGCCCCGGTGATCGTGTCGCGCAGCGTGAGCCCGGTGACCTGCTCGTCGCCGAGGATCGCGGCGACCTCGCTGTTCCAGGCGACCTCGATCTTCGGATCGTCCAGCACGCGCTGTGCCATGATTCTCGACGCTCGGAACTCGTCCCGGCGGTGCACGACGGTGACTTTCGATGCGAACCGGGTGAGGAACAGCGCCTCCTCCATCGCGGAATCCCCGCCACCGATCACGGCGATCTCCTTGTCGCGGAAGAAGAACCCGTCGCAGGTCGCGCACCAGGACACTCCGTGCCCCGACAGGCGCTCTTCCTCGGGGAGGCCGAGCTTGCGGTACGCGGAACCCATCGTCAGGATCACCGCCCGCGCCCGGTACGTCATCCCGGCACCCGTCTCGATGGTCTTCACGTCGCCGTCGAGCTCGAGGCGAATCGCGTCGTCGTAGACGATCCGAGCGCCGAACCGCTCAGCCTGCGCCCGCATCGACTCCATCAGCTCCGGCCCCTGCACGCCATCGACGAAGCCGGGGAAGTTCTCCACCTCGGTCGTCGTCATCAGCGCACCGCCCGCGGTGACCGAGCCCGCGATCACGTTCGGCGCAAGACCCGCGCGGGCCGCGTAGACCGCCGCGGTGTATCCGGCGGGACCGGACCCGACGATGACCAGTTCGACTTCTTGATTCGACATACTTTTATATTGACATCTATCGAATCAGTTCGCGAGCCCATGCCGGCTTTGTCACCGGATGTTCACCTACCGTGCTCAGGCAGGGCTGCCAACGCCCTTCGCGCGTGACCTCCGCATCATCGACGAACAGTGCATGAAAAGTGCACTCTTCAACAATCGGACCTACCAGTAGAGATCATCGGCAGGTACTCCGCCTGGCAGGAGGTGTACTCGATCGACGAGTCCTTCATCGGCCTGCACGGCACGGTCGACGAGCTCACCGCGATCGGGCACGAGATTCGCGCCGAGGTGCTCCGCTGCACCGGGATTCCCGTCCGGGTGGGTATCGCTCCGTCGAAGACGCAGGCGAAGCTCGCCTCGCGGGGCGCGAAGGCCGACCTCTCGCTCGGCGGCGTCTGCCACCTGGGCTCCTACTCCCCCGACTGGATGGATCGCATCCTCGCCGGCACGAGTACGACGGACCTGTGGGGCATCGCCGGGCGCACCGGGAAGCGGCTCGCCGGGATGAGCATCTTCACCGCGAAGGATCTCCGCGATGCGGAGACGAAGTGGATCCGCAAGAAGTTCTCGGTCGTGATGGAGCGCACCGTGTTCGAGCTGCGGGGCATCTCATGCATCCCGCTCGAGGAGCAGCCGCCGCACAAGGACCAGCTCATCTTCTCTCGCTCGTTCTCCCAGCCGGTGTCGACCCGGGAGGGTATGCAGCAGGTGTTCTCGATCTATGCCCAGCGCGCGAGCACGCGACTCCGGGAGCACGGCCTGGTTGCGGGCGTGGTGTCCACCTGGGCGTCGACGAGCCGGTTCCGGGAAGGCGAGTTCCATACCGCACACGTCGCCGTGGGGATGCCGACTGAGACGGATGATCCGATCGGGATCGCGAAGGCCGCGTTCGCGGCGCTCCCCCGCATCCGACCCGGCTCGGATTACGTGCGCGCCGGGGTAGTGCTGTCCGGGCTGCGGAAGAAGCAGAGCGTCGCACCGCTCGCGCTGTTCGAGCCGGAGTACGAGGGGCGCCGAATCGGAGAGACGCTGGACAGCATCACGCAGAAGCTCGGCCCGCACGCGATCGGCATCGGCCGTGGTGGCCTGCGTGGAGCACCGGTGTGGACGATGAAGAGGGAAATGCTCTCGCGCCGCGCAACGACGCACTGGGAAGAGCTCTGCGAAGCGCGAGCGTAGGCCGTCCCGCCGCTTGGGACGAGTCGTGCGACCAGACATCCGGGTGACCTACGGTGGCTTCATGTTCGTGTGCATCGCGTGTGGGGGCCCAGCGTTCCGCTACGCCGACACGGTGCGATGTCTCGATGATGACTGCAATGTCGTGCGCATTCTCCGCGCGATTCCAGATGTTCTCCCGTGGGAGAAGTCCCGCGCAAGCAGATAGCCCTAGGTCGGTAGGTACCGTGGCACTCGTGCCGTTTCCAGCCCCTCTGCTCGGATTCTGAGCTATGAGCTTCCGTTTTCGCGCCCACTGGAAGAAGGATCGATACGAGGCGCGTACTTTCTTCCGGCAAGCGGGCGACCACTCTGCCGAGTGCAGGTCGAGATGCTGCTCGAGGACCGTCTTGGTGATGTCATCCAGCGGACCGGCGTGAGCATGCAACCGGCTGAGATCGCCGAGCCTCTGTTTCAAGGTTCCAGGCGATCGCCCGAGCCGCAGAAAATGAAGTCGGTATTCCACTAGAAGCTCTGTACTGTTCACACGGGTGAAGCTCGTTGGCGTCTTACCGCTGAGCTCGCGAAATCAAAGAAATTACGTTGAGACTAGCGCAAATTATGTACCGCTCGGCGTCATTTGCAGCATGAACTCCGCCTCACTCAGCACTGAGCGGGAAGCGCACGATGTTGTCCGGAACTCGTAATCCATCGGCCGTACTGCGTTTCCATTCAGGCGAGAACACGCCCGAAACAAATCAGCAAAAGGCAGGCTCCCTCCGATCCGAGAGGGGTGAATGTGAAGAAGTTCGCGCGCTTACTGATCGCAGTCGGCATGGTGGTTGCCGCTGGCTACGTCGCGATCGTTTTTCCTCTGCACGCCGGGTGCTTTCCGCCGATGGATCAGTGCGTATCGGAAGTCATATTGCTCGAGTAGGTAGTCTTATCCCGAGCCATTCAACGTGTGATGTATTCAAAGGTTGATGCTAAAGCGGCTGTATCGACGATTCTCAAGGAGGCGACTTGACGGAGTTCATCACAGCCACAGCAGACATTCGAGGCGACTATCGTTACTCACTTACGCGGGTTTGGGACGAAACCCTGCCCAAGCTGACGTACATACTGTTGAACCCCAGCACTGCTGATGCGACCAAGCTCGACAACACTCTGAAGCAATGCGTCAAAATATCGAAGTTCAATGGCTTCGGAGGCCTGCTGATTCTCAACTTATATGCGTATCGAGCCACTGAGCCCAAAGTCATGAAAGCTGCAGCTGACCCGATAGGGCCCGAGAACGATCAATTCCTCGCAGCCGCAACTGGAACCATCGTCGGCGGCTGGGGCAACAACGCAGACTTTGCCCGAGCCAATTTCGTTAGGTCAATGCACCCCAACATGAAAGCGCTAAAGATCAACGGGACCGGACACCCAAAGCATCCGCTCTACGTTTCAGAAACGACGCGTCTGATCGATTGGTTACCGCGTCCGTAGCCCACCCCAGAGCTCCTGGCTTTTGACTACCACGTCCGTCAACCTCAGTTCTGCTTTATCAATCGGCATGAAGAAGCTCTCGGATATGCGTAGGTAGACGCGATATATCCGCCCACGACTGCTCCACCGGTTCTCGCGCGCAGCTCATGCTGAACAGCAATCATGGCCTCGAAACCAATTTCCAGAAGAAGGCACAAAAACTATGGAATTGACTAACCTCACTCACAACCAACTGCGAGGCTTAATCGACGATGCCGGCCTCTCCTGGACTTACGATCGGGACGGTGGTTTTAAGATCCGCCTAAAAAGTGCAGCAACCGGGTACTTCGACGCACTCCGCTTAGAGATCCAGCCTGATTTGTCCGTCAGAGGCGAGTTCTTGAATGCCGACATTGTTAAAGAAGGACAAGGGCTCACACTGTCGTTCCCTTCAGCCGAGGCGGAGGGGAACGTTAGCCCTGCATACAAAACTGTCGAGTTGTTTCTAACTCCGAAACCGTACGGAGTGGAATTTCAGCTCTATGCCAGAGCTGAACTCACAGATAAGCCTATGCATGTGCGAGTGATTCCCGGAGCTGAACAACGCGCAGTAGTCACCGAATGGTGTGACATCATCGAGCGGGATGGAGAAGCCTGGTTGATGGGCACCGTTGCAGGAACCCCTGATTTTCAGAATCTCGTACGCAAGCTCTTCCGTCTGGGGCACTCCATGTTCGGCGGGACAATCACTGGACTAATGGCGGTGAATGAGGATTCTGTGCCCGAGGAATGGGCAGAGCCAAAAACTCAGCAGCCACGCCTCAGTAGCTCGTTGCCGAGTCCTTCAAGCGATGAAGGAGATCGTCGCAAATCTTGGTGGCAAAGGAAGAAGATACGTAAATAACTGACTCCTAAACAGGAAACTACACAGACTGGTCCTTGAGGCACACTGCACCAGTGAGCCAGTAGCATCGCCAGTTCAATGCAGAAGCCCCGCCCATCCGGGCCGATTGTCGGGGCCTCTGTATGCGAGCACTATGAAAGTGCTGCCTGGGCAGAGGTGATGATCGATCGATCCAAGATGGATTCTCCCCCGTCCAGGCAGCATCAACATGTTAGACGATGGCGGTTTGGTGTGATGCGCAATTCTCGGAATATCAAACTTCCAAGGTCACTCGCCCACATATCTTCGGATGAGCTGTGTGAATTGCGGGACCGGTACCCCCGTTCCGTTAAGAACAGTTCTGAGGGTATGGCTGTCAGCGAGCTGGAGCAGATTTCGACGGGCGTCTTTGCGGGCCCCCTTCGCTTCTGCTTCATCGAGCCGCCATCCGCCTATTTCGTGCGCCTCATAGGCATGGGCGATGAGCAGAAGATTGTAGAGATCGACATAGTCTTTACCCGCCGTCCGCGACTTCGTCGCGTAGGCCTTCAAGATCACGGCATGCTCGACCGACGGGGTCCGCACGGTGAGGCGGATTATACTGCCGTCAATCATCGTGACATCGAGGTGATGTTCGATCGGGGCTGCATCCAAGGCGAGCATAAGTCCAGGCGCGCTGTCAAAGACGCGTTCCGCGTGCTCGGATGTTTCAAACTTCTCGTTCCCCGAAGGAACAAGCAGGTCTACCACCCGAAGGCCTGCACGATACCGGTTCGCTTTCTCGGCTTGGTATCCCGCTGCGATAAGCCGAGAGTGAAGCTCTCCACTATCTGCGATCCTGACCGACAACGCGGTGTCGACGTCAGCAGTGCGTCGAGAGATGTTGCCCGGCACTGGGAAGGCTTCACAGAGCAGAGACACCATAACCCCTCCGACAACCCGCGTGTCTTCGAGGTCTGCCGTCACCTCTGCAACGTCTTTCAGAGCAAGATAGGCGTTATCGTCGGCGGCGGAGGTCGTAAATGTCGCATAGTCGCGAGTGATCAAGTGCCCCACCGTTTCAAAACTGTCCTTCTGATGATCTCGAGCGCTTCTTCGGCATCGTTCCCACCGATCTGCAGTACATCCCAGGCGGCGAGCACAGGGTCCGCGCACCCAAGTCCCCAAGATTCTGCAGTGGCGAAGATAGTGCGATCAGCCGGGATGACGAATTCGACGTTTGACTCTTCTCGTGTCGCCGGGGAAAAGCCGAGCTTCTCGAGTGAAACGCCTTCCGCAGCGTAAGCGACAATCTTTACGGGCGTGCGCCAAGGCGCGATGAGATCCGCCGCGCCATCTGCCGAGAGAAGCGCTCGCTTTCGCAGAACACGTACCTGCTCATTGAATGGCGCCATCGAATACCAGAAGGTTCGTGTCCCGCCCGGCCCCGGATAGGTCTCCATGAACTCGTCCCACAATTCACTCGGGGAAATTGTCGACCAGCCGTCGACATCCCGGTGGTGTTCTGCAGCGATCTTCGACAACGCCATGGACACCGCGCCCTGCGTCAGCCCTGTTTCCCGCGCGAGGGCTGACTGAGAGCGTCCCTGCTTGGTGCGGATTAGTGCTCGAATCACTGCGTAGGTCCCCCACGGAACCCGACCTCGTGGCTTGGGTAGGGGCTCGATCGTGTCGATGAGCGTGAGGCCGGGAAGGAATATGAGGCCGTCACCGGAGACGAGTCCAACTCCTGGTATGTCCGCGACAACCTCTTGGGCTCGTGCAGTGGCTTTGGGGACCACGAAGGTGACGATCTCCCCCGGGTCTACGGTGTCCCGAAGCGCACGAATCTTCGAGGGGCTCGGTACGCGGTTCATGCGAAAAATTCGCATGTCGAAATGATGGTCATCGCGGACCGCGTGTAGACGGTTGGACGCGGTGGAGTGCACACGAAACCCGAAGGCCGTCATCACGTCCGCTGGTTCGATCTCCGCCCCCATTCTCATGAGCATTAGCTAAACACGTTTCACCTGTTTTAGCTAATACACCCTTAGGGGACAGTCGATCAAAAATGCGAGGAGCGTTCTCCCACCTTCTGACTTGCACTTTGTTGGCGCCACATACCTGTGGCATTGCGTTTAAGCGTCTAACGTTTCGCTATAGCTAAAATCGCGCGTTGCGTGCACGCACTTTTGAATTTGCTAGCCGATAAAGGGCTTGCTCGAAGCGCGTGACCGCCCCAATCGCTCATCCACTTTGGACAAGGCTCAGGTGGTGCGCGAGGACTCTCATCGCTTGCTGGACTTCTGCATCGGTGATTGTGGCAGGCACGTTCGTGTTGAGTAACGTTTGACTCAAGCGACGCTCAATTACCTTGGTGCGCAGTGAGTTCGCCGTCACGATCGATGCCAGCTGTTCTGTGGACACCTCGGTGTATATCTGAGTGGTTGCAAGAGAGGCATGGCCCAGCAGTTCCTGCACACCTCGCAAGTCGTGCGTTTCGCGCAGGCCGTGCGACGCCGCGCGATGCCTCAGGTTATGCGTACTCCACCCCGTACCAAGGTGCTTCTTCAACCACTTGTACACCGTAGCCGGATGCACATGGCCACCGAAGCGCCCACGGAAGTAGTAGTCGTCACACCCTTGCTCCGACTCCAATTGCTCGAGAAGGCTCAGCGTTAGAGAGTCGAGCGGGACCACCCGCTCCTTCGATCCTTTGCCGAGCACACGGAGGGACATACCGTCCCGCTGAGCAGGGTGAGCAGTGGCAATCTCGCTTCGCCTGAGACCCTGAGTTGCGCCGAGGCACAGCATGGCTGCTTCGACCGTCGACGCTTTGTCGAACGCGTCGAGTACGACGTCTTCGGGTGCTGGGCGCGGCAGGTACCGTGGCACTCGTACCGTTTCCAGCCCTCTACTCGGATTCTGAGCGATGAGCTTCCGTTTTCGCGCCCACTGGAAGAAGGATCGATACGAGGCGTATACCTTCTTCCGGTAAGCGGGCGACCACTCTGCCGAGTGCAGGTCGAGATGCTGCTCGAGGACCGTCTTGGTGATGTTTTCCAGCGGACCGGCGTGAGCATGCAATCGGCTGAGATCGCCGAGCCGTTGTTTCAAGGTTCCGGGCGATCGCCCGAGCCGAAGAAGATGAAGTCGGTATTCCGCCAGAAGCTCTGTACTGTTCACACGGGTGAAGCTTGTTCTCGGCTTACCGCTGAGCTCGCGAAATCAAAGAAATTACGTTGAAATCAGCGCAAATTGGGTACCGCTCGGTGTCATTTGCAGCATAAATCCCGCCCCGCTCAGCACTAAGCGGGAAGCGAACAATGTTGTCCCAAACTCGTAATCCATCGGTCGCGGGTTCAAGTCCCGCACGCCCTACTCCATCGGTTCCCGCCGCACTCGCGGCGGGAGCCTTTCGTACATTCTCAAGGTGCACTGGACGACGGTCGTCGTCGGTTTCCCCCATCAGAAAACCGACACTCGTGTTGAGAATCGTGGCGCATCAGTCTCGTGGCGGAGTCGAAGCTGCAGGACATGGCGCAGGACTCCACGGACCTCCGCGAGTTCAAGACGCGTCTGAACTACGGCGGCCCGCACCTCATGAACGCGGTCGAGCACCGGTACGTGTCTTCGGCGGTGGAGACTCCCGAGGGTCGCCGGCCGGAGACCTGGGCGGAGTCCAGCGCGTACGTTCGCGCGTTCAGCCCGGATGGGTACACGGGCCCCAGCGCACAGCAACGCCAACAGCACGACCATCAGCAGCAGATGGAGGCTGCTCGCGCCGTCTCCTAATCCACGTCTCCGAGCGGGGGTCGCGCCTACGGGCGCGACCCCCGCTTTCGCGTTCTAATGAAGAGCGCAAACGGTTGAGTCAGATCACGTACTCCAGTTCTCGGTAGTTTCCGCGATGGAACACGAGGGGTTCGACTTCAGGGGCTGCATATACTGCGGTGACGCGCACCAGGAAGATCAGGTGGTCTCCGGCCTCTATCTCGCGTTCAACGACTCCAGATACCCAGCCGGTAACGTCCGCGAGTACGGGCGCGCCATTCTCTCCGGCCGGGCTCCACTCGACACCGCGCCACTTGTCCGTGCCTGAGCGGGCGAACTGCGAGCTGAGGTAACGCTGTTTTGAACTGAGGAAATTGACGACGAGGCGCTCGTGCGAGCGCACCGAGTGCAGACTTCGAGATGTTCGCGCGATCGAGAACGACACGAGTGGCGGATCGATCGAAACGCTGTAGAACGATTGACACGTAAAACCTACCGGTCCGTCAACGCCCAAGGTGGTGATGATCGTGACTCCAGACGGGAACGACCCCATGACGTCTCGGTATCGACGAGCGTCGAACTCATGCGCTAACGCCTGCCCATCATTCAGAAGTGCATCGGCTTTTGTATGGCTCATGATTCTCCAAGGGGTGTGGTTGACGGGAAGGAATCTTCATAGCGCGGCATACGGTCGCGCCACCGGAACGCCCGTGAGATTCCGTTGTGTCGACCGAACCCGGCGTTCGTGTTTTGGGGCTTGGCGTAGTTGTCGGGTTCATACGGACAGTGCGGTCGCATCGTGGTGCAAGCTCGGTGGTGCCATGGAAGCGCCTCTTGCGTGATCGAAAAGTTCCGAGGAGAGATAGCGCTCCCCGGTATCCGGGAGTAGCGCGACGATGGTCTTCCCTTCGTACTCTGACCGAAGCGCGAGTTCGCGCGCAGCGGCGAGTGCGGCACCTGAGGAAACTCCGACCAAGAGCCCTTCTCGAGCAAGTGCGTCTCGCGCGGTGCGAATCGCCTCGTCACCAGAGATGCTGATGATTTCGTCGGCGATCTCTGTGTTCAGCACCGGTGGAAAACCGTTGCCGCCGATAATGCCCTGAATCTTGTGGGGCTGGAACTCACCGCCCGAGAGTACCGGCGCTTCGGCGGGCTGAACGGCGATCACGCGGATATGAGGATTCTGCGCCTTGAGATACCGCCCTGCGCCGGTGAGGGTACCGCCGGTGCCGACCGTGGCGACGAATGCATCGATGTCGCCAGCTGTGTCGGCCCAGATTTCGGGACCAGTTGTGCGCTCGTGCACCGCGGGGTTCGCATGGTTGCCTCCCTGGCCCGACAGGAAGGCACCGGGGGTTCGGTCGAGGATGCGTTCTGCCTCCTGGTTCGCTCCAGCCATCGCCTCCTGGCCGGGCGTCAACACGAGCTGTGCTCCGAGAGCACGCAACAGGGTACGACGTTCTTCGGAGACGTCATCTGGCATGACGATGATCACTCGGTAGCTTTTCACCGCACCTATCCATGCCAGGGCGATTCCGGTGTTGCCACTCGTCGCTTCGATGATCGTTCCGCCCGCCCGCAATCGCCCCTCGTTCTCGGCTGCTTCGACGATCGAGAGGGCCGTTCGGTCTTTTACGCTGAAAGCCGGATTAGCCGACTCGAGCTTTCCCAGCACCTGAGCGCCGCCGGGGGCGATCACTCGGTTGATGCGAACGAGGGGGGTGCCGCCAACGAGATCGGCGACGCTGTCGGCGATTCTTCGCGCCGGAAATCCACTCATGCTTTTACCCTCATCTCTCTTGACGTCCTGTGGAGAAATCGATGAACGCTACTGTGCATCTGACGATCCCAGCGCTGCGCGCTGTTCGTCGATGCCGCCGGGTCCGTAGTAGCTTCTCGGCTTCGACAGCCCAAGATGCTCGCGGAATGTACGGGTCTCGTACTCGGTGCGGTGCAGCCCGCGCCTCTGCAAGATGGGGACGACCTCGTCGACGAAACGATCGAGCTGAGACCAGAGGTACGGTGACTGGATATTGAAACCATCGGCTGCGCCGCTTTCGAACCATTCCTCGAGGAAGTCAGCGACCTGCTCCGCCGTGCCGTTGATGATGGGGAACCCGTCGATGATCGCAGAGTAGAGAAGGTCCCGTGCGCGCAGGGGCTGCGTACCGCCCGGCGTGCGATCAGTGCGCTGTGCGATCTGCGCGAGGAGTCGCTCCCCCTCCGAATTGAAAGTCGCCGCAAACGCCGCGCCGACTTCACCATCGAGTCCGAGCGGAGTCAGATCGGCGCCGATGCGTGCGGAGACGATTCCCAAGTTACGGCTTCCATACTTCAGCGGACCGCCCGAACGCGGGTTGGCCGCAAGGTTCCGCCAGTAGTCGAGGTCATGGCCTCCCGTCACCGGATCTTCATCGAGCGGCAACGAAGCGTTGAGCCGGTCGTAGATCCCAATTGCGGCTTCCCGGGAGTCCGCGACGATCGGAGTGATGCCGGGCAAAAAGAGCACCTCATCGGGATCGCGACCGAGGGCTGCCGCACGCGCCCGCACATCTGCGTTGAAGGCGGCCGAGTCGTTGATCGACTTGGGGCCGGTGAAATTCACGTCGCACCACTTCGAGGTGAGCTGACGCGACAGTTCGCTAGCGCCAGCGTAGAGGAGGGGCGGGTGTCCCTGCGGAGGTCGCAGAAGCGGCAACGTGCCGTCGACGCTGAAGTGCTTGCCCTTCCAGCCGAGACGGTGGAACTTGCTGTTGTCGATGAAGGTTCCCGCTTCTTTGTCTTGGATGTAGGCCCCCTCTTCGACGCTGTCCCACAGGCGCTTCACGATCTCGATGAACTCGTCGGCCCGCTCATACCGGGTTTCACCCCCGAGATCGGGAAGGCTGAAGTTACGCGCAGCTACGTCGTTCGCCCCGAGCACGACATTCCAGGCGAACCGCCCACCGCTCAGGTGGTCCAGCGATGCGGACATGCGGGCGAGAATGTATGGATCGTAGTACGTCGGGTGCGCGGTGACGACGATGCCGATCTTGGTCGTGCCGAGCGCGAGCTGCGATCCGAGCGTGAACGGTTCAAGACGACCGGTGTTGTGCGTGGTGATCCACTGCTCCTGCACCAGGTCTCCGGGCAGGGTATCGCCGAGGAAGAAGAAGTCGAATTTGGCCCGCTCGACCGTCTTGGCGGCGCGCAGGGCGTACTCGTAGTCGAAGGCCCCATCTTTTGGGGCTTCGGGCTGTCGCCAGCCGCCCCAGTGGGTTCCGTTGACCCAGTACATGTAGCCGAGATGGATGTGTCGAGTCGCGGTGTCGCTCATTTTCGCCTTTCGAGGTGGTGTCTGTGGAGTGTGAGTGATTCAATTGCGCCGTTGATTCCAGGGCGTTCGGTATTGCGGGATGGCCGCTATGAGCTCCCGTACGTAGTCGGTGCGGGCGTCCCGGAGCACGTCGAGCGCGGTGCCGCTCTCGACGACCTGACCGTGCTGCAGCACGAGAATCTCGTCTGAGATCTCACTGATGACGCCGAGATCGTGGGAGATGACGAGGTAGGTGAGGCCAAGCTCGCGCTGGAGGCCGTCGAGGAGATCGAGGATCTGCCGCTGGACGGTCACATCGAGCGCAGAGACCGGCTCATCGCAGATCAGCACCTCGGGTCGTACTGCGAGTGCTCGCGCAATCGCAATGCGTTGTCTCTGTCCGCCGGATAGTTCGGCTGTGTACCGGCCCGCGACGCTCGCCGGCAACTCGGTGAGGTCGAGCAGCTCTGCGATGCGGCGGCGCCTCTCGGCTCGACCGCCGAAGCCGAAGCCGGTGAGTGGCTCTTCCAGAATTCTCCCTGCCGTAAGCCGCGGATTCAGCGCAGCGTACGGATTCTGGTAGACGATCTGCAGTGTGCGGTAGAGCTCACGGCGAGCGCGCTTGGCGACAGGGTCGTGACTTAAAGGCTGGCCTCCGATGCAGACGTCGCCCTCGTCCGGCTGAGTGAGACCCGCAAGGGTGCGCATGAGCGTGGTTTTCCCCGACCCCGACTCCCCGACGATACCCAGCGTGCGTCCGCGCGCAATGCTCAAGGAGACGTCGTCGAGCGCGGCCACCGGTGCACCTGTTCGGTTGGAGAACGTCTTGCTGATCCTGCTCGCGAGCACCATGGGAACCGCACCGCCGCGTGTGCCGAGTGAAGAGGTCTGAGCATCCTCGCGCTGCGCAGCACGGGCTTCCGCGATGGCGACGGTCGGCCGCGCGAGGTGAGAGGCGTCGATGAGACGGCGCGTGTATGCTTCGATCGGTTTCGACACGATGAGCTCCGACGGACCTGTCTCGACGAGGCGACCGTGCTGCAGCACTGCGATGCGCTGCGCCCGCTCCGCTGCGACACCGAGGTCGTGGGTGACGAGCAACACGCTGAGTCCATTGTCTCGGGTGAGGTCGCCGAGCAGATCGAGTATGCGCTTCTGCACTGTCACGTCGAGTGCTGTGGTGGGCTCGTCGGCGACGATGAGCGCTGGTTCTGCTGCGATGGCCGCGGCGATGAGCACGCGTTGGCACATGCCGCCGGAGAGCTCGTGGGGGTAGCTGTTGTAGACCTGCTCGACGCGGCGCAGACCGACCCGTTCGAAGAGTTCGAGCACGCGCCGTTTCCGCGCGGCTCGATCGAGACGAGTGTGCACTCGAAGCGGCTCGGCAGCTTGCTTGCCGACGGTGAGCAGCGGGTTCAATCCCAACAGGGCGTCTTGCGGCACGTAGCCGATGGTGCGCCCCCGGAGACGTTCGTACTGCTTCGCTGGAAGGTCGACGAGATTGGTACTGTCGAGGACGACAGAGCCCTGGGTGATGCGCGCGTTCGGCGCGAGTGTGCCGGTGACGGCGCGGGCGATGGTGCTCTTGCCCGATCCGGACTCGCCCACAAGAGCGAGCACTTCTCCGCGCCGCAGCGAGAAGCTGATGTCGGTGATCACCGAGACCGGAGGGCGTGCGCGCGACCGGTACTCGAGAGAAAGGCGCGAGAACTCCAGGATGTTCGCTGGTCGCTTTGCGTCAGAATCATGCGACAACGCTGGTCCTCCCCTGGTTCATGGAACGTCCGATTCGATAGACCGCCAGCACCGACGCGACGATGACAAAACCAGGCAGCGTGCTCAGCCACCACTGGCCGGTGAGGAACGAGCGGCCGGCGGCGACGAGCGCACCCCATTCGGGCGTGGGCGGCGGGGCACCGAAACCGAGGAAGCTGAGGGCCGCGACACCGAGGATCGCGGTTCCGATTTCGAGCGTCGCCGCAGCAAGTACGGACCCCGAGGCGTTCGGCACAATATGGCGGAAGAGCCGATATAGGGCGCCGTGCCCGGCGAATGCGGCCGCCTCGACGTAGGGCAGCCCGCGCACACGCAGCACCTCGGAACGCATGAGGCGCGCGAAGGTCGCAACGCTGGTGATGCCGATTGCGATCGCGATGTTGAGAGTGCCGCGCCCGAGCGCCGTGACGATAGCGAGAGCGATGATGAGGCTGGGAACGGCGAGCATGACGTCGATGACGCGCATGAGTACGGTGTCGACCACGCCTCGCAGTGCGCCGCCGATCAATCCGATGAGTGATCCGAAGAGCAGCCCGATGAGCACGGCGACGACTGCCGCCTGCAGTGATTCGACAGTGCCATATACGGTACGTGCGAACTGGTCGCGGCCGTAATCGTCGGTTCCGAAGAGGTGCTCGAGGCTGGGCGGGAGAAAGCGAGAATACGCGTCCTGCGCAAGCGGGTCGAAGTCCGTGAAAACCTGGGGCGCGACGGCGGCGAGCACTACGAGAACGATCCAGAGCCACGAGGCCGTCAACGTGGGCTGTCCGAACAACGTTCTGGCGAGGCGGCGAGCCCAGGTATGCTCGGCACTCGTGCGGGATCCGGTGCTGGATCGCGGAGAGTCGCCCGGAAAACCCGGGTCGGGCTCGGACCCGGCGGTCGAGTGGGTGTGCGTGGCGATATCGGTCATCGCTCCTCCAGTGCGATTCGTGTGTCGATCAGCGGGTAGAGCGCGTCTACGACGAAGTTCACGACGACGAAGATCGCCGCGCTGACGGTAACGCACACGAGCACCACCGGAGTGTCGCGCCCGTCGACCGCGTCGACGATCACTCTGCCGACCCCGAGACGTGAGAACACCGTCTCCGTCAGCACGGTGCCACCGAACATGAGTCCGACAGTGGTGCCGAATGAGGTGACTACCGGGAGCAACGAATTGCGCAGCGCATGTCGCAGCACCACCGCTCGACGACCCAGACCCCAATTTCTCACTGTCTCGATGTACGGCGACGTGAGGGCTCCGCGCAGATTCGCGGTGAGCAGTTGCCCGATGGCTCCGGCGCCAGGAATTGCGAGTCCGAGTGACGCGACCAATAGGCCAGCGAAGCTGTCATTGCCCGTCGACGAGATGATGCCGAGTTTGAACGCGAAGAGTTGCAGCAATAGCAGACCGATCCAAAACGGCGGCACTGCGACAGCGATTGCGGGGAGCGATAGAAGCAGCTCACGAGCCCACTTCCAGTCGACGAGCTCGATGAGCACGGCGATGCCGACTCCGATAACGACGGCGAGCAGGAGGCCCGTCGCTGCCAGTTCAAGGGTATGACCGAATGATTCGAAGTACAGTTCAGTGGCCGGGCGCCGTTGATAGATGCTGTCGCCGAAATCTCCTCGTATCGCTCCCCAAAGGGCGTCGAAGTACTGCACGAGCACCGGTCGGTCGAGGCCGAGCAGGCTTCGCTGCTCGGCCAGCAGTGCCTCGATGTCTTCGCCCTCCGCACCGAAGGTGAGCCCGCCTGCCGCGTCACCGGGCAGGATGTAGAGCAGAAAGAAGCTGGCCGTGAACGCACCCCAGAGCACGATCACTCCGTACAGGAGACGCTTGCCGAGGTACAGCGCGAAGGAGGCACCGGCCGAGCGTTTTGGGGTCCGGGGGCCGGCGTGACTTTCGCCCGGCCCCCGGATGGTGAGAGTTGCCATTTTGCTTCTCGGGGTTCCCTACTCGGCAGGCGTGAGCCACGCGTCGAAGAGCAGCTGATCGAGACCGTTGTGCTTGATGTCATGAAGACGTGGTGAGGCGACCCAAATGTCGGTGTCCACCGACAGATTGAGCACGTACGCGTCCTCATCGATGATCTGCGCAGCCTGATCGACGACTTCTTGACGTTCGTCAGAGTCGAGGATCGTATTCTGCAACTGCAGCAGCTCATCGAGCTCTTGACCCCGCGCATCGTCTGCCGCGATGAAGGAGCGGTTGGAACCGGTCTCCACACCGTAATTCGCGCGCAGCACATCCGCGTCCGGTGAGGAGTGATACCAGTAGGCGATGTCGTACTCGCCGGAGAGCAACTTCTCATTCGCCTCAGCCGCCAGCGGCACATCGATGACGAGCTCGACGCCGATCTTCTTCCACTGATCTTGAACTGCGCTGGCCGCCGCCCGGTCGCTGGGGAATCGCAGTGAAAGCCGTTCGCCAGCCGCGTTGGTGCGGATGCCGTCTTCACCCACAGTGTCCCAGCCGGCCTCCTCGAGCAGTTGAATCGATTGGTCGGGATCATAGGTCAGGTGTTCGCTCTGATCCGAGAAGTAGGGGTTCTCGGGGCTTAGCGGCCCCTGGGCCGGTACGTCGTATCCGTTCGAGGTGAACTGGACGAGTGCTTCACGGTCGATACCGTGCTGAAGCGCCTGGCGGACCTTCACGTCGCGCAAGAACTTCGAGGAGGTATTGAGCGGCCATTCCTCCCCCGTAGCGGGGTTTACGACATCGGAGGTCACCGTAAGACCGGCTGCCTCCAGTTCCGGCACGTAGCTGCCATCGACCCAGTAGATGAACTGAATCTCGTCCGACTTGATCGCGCCATTTCGCACCGAATCCTCGGGGATGATCTTGTACACGACCTCGTCGAGGTACGCGCGGCCCTCATGCTCGAAGTACGTCGGGGCCCAGTCGTAGTCTTCCCGGGCTTCGAGCACGATCTCCTGGTTCTCGGTGTAGGACTGGAGCTGGAACGGACCGCTGCCATCGACCGTTTTCTGGCGCTCCTCGACAGGCAACGCCGCCGTCGCAGCCGAGACGATGCCGGCGTGGGCGCGGGAAAGGCTTGGCAGGAATGCTGCGTTCGGTTCGGCGAATTCGACGGTCACCTGATTCTCGGCGGGCACGGTGATCGATGAGATGCCCTGCACGATCGTCTTCGCACTGGAGTGGATGCCCTCTCGCTGCAAGCTCTCGAAGTTGGCCTTCACCACGTCGCCGGTTAGCTTCGTGCCGTCGTTGAACGTGACGTCGTCGCGAAGCGTGAACTCGTACGTGCGCGCGTCCGAGCTGACAGTCCATTCTGTGGCGAGCCAGGGCTCGATCTCGTTGGTTTCAGGGTTTCGGAACACCAGCGAGTCAGAGAGCTCGCGAGCGACGTGGCGCCACACCTGGTTCACAACCGCTGCGTCAACGCCCTGCGGGTCGGCCTCGAGGCCGATCGTGAGGGTTCCTCCGAAGCGGTCCTCGGGGCTGACTGCTGCAGCTGCATCTTCGTTCGAGGCGCCGCCCGTGGAACAGGCAGTCAGTGCGAATGCGCCGGCAACGACGGCTGCGAGGGCGAGGCGAACGCGGTGCCTTCTGGTTCTCGGGCTGTACATGGTTTAGTCCTTTCGGGTGTCGGAATAGAGTTCGTCAAGCCGTGCGAGAAGCTCGGCCGACAGTTCGGGGAGTTGTGCAGATGCCAGGTTGACGTCGAGCTGTTCGGGCTTCGATACGCCGAGCAGGACGCTGGTGACGGCGTGCTTGCGCAGGATCCAACGCAGTGCGAGCTGCGGAGTGGTGGAACCGATCGATGCAGCGACGGATGCGAGGGCGCGCGCGCTCTCTCTGTATTCCTCGGTCAAGAAGTCGGTGCCGAGGAACTCGCTTCGACCGGCGCGCGCATCCTCGGGAATCTCACCCGCGAGATACTTGTCGGTCAAAAGTCCTTGTGCCAGCGGCGAGTAGACCACGATTCCGAATCGATGCCGATCCGAGAGATCGAGCAGATCGCCCGGTCGTTCGATTGCGCGGTCGAGCAGGGAGTAGCGCGGCTGCACGAGCGCTACTGGAGTGCCGAGCTCGGCCAACATCTCGGCGATGGTGTGCAATGCGTTCGGAGCATAGTTCGAGAGCCCTATGTAGCGTGCCTTTCCCTGACGGACGATATCGGCGAGAGCCTCAGCGGTTTCGTCGAGCGGAGTCGCCGGGTCGTGACGATGCGAGTAGAAGACGTCGACATGATCGAGGCCCAGACGAGTCAGACTACGGTCGATCTCCGCGAAGAGATGCCGACGGGACGAGCCCGACCCGTATGGATGCGGCGCGACCTGGTTACCGGCCTTCGTGCTCACGGTGACCTCGTCGCGATACGCACGAAGCTCTCGTGCCAGCACATCGCCAAGCACGGTCTCGGCATGGCCGTGCGGGGTTCATATCGGTTCGCGTTGTCGAAATGGGTGACGCCGCGTTCGAATGCGCCGGTGATGAGAGCTGCCTGTGTGCGCCTATCCTGGTGCTCGCCAAACGAGTGCCACATCCCGAGGGCGAACACCGGCAGCAGGAGGCCCGACTGCCCTGCCCGGCGGTACGGCATGCCACGGTATTCGAGCTCACCGAGCGTTGTTTGGGGCATGGGCGTCCTTTCAGGGGTCGTGTACTGCATCGAAACAGGCCGCGGGGCTACTCCGTTCCCGCAGAAATGATTATGGCTGCCATAAGACAGCCAATTAGATAATGTGACGACATATTTCAAAAGCGCGCTCTACGCCGTGCGATTCGCGAGGCTAGCGCTATATCTTTCTATTCACGCCTTATATAAAACCTCGCGAAGAAGAAGGAGACAGTCGTGCCACTCACCCCAGAGGTCGCATTGCCAAGCGGCCACCGAACGGTCGGTGATTCCGGCCTCGTCGTCTCTGAGCTTGGTGTCGGGGCAAGCACCTTCGGCCGATCCGGCATGCGTGCCGCGGGCGCCGAGCAGGTGCAGGCGATCGTAGATCGCGCTCTCGACCTAGGCATCACCTATTTCGATCTCGCAGAAGGGTATGGCGATGAGATCGGTCTCAGCGAGCAGCTGTTCGGCGATGCCCTCGGCAGCCGGCGCGAGCAAGTCGTCATCGGTACGAAGTTCGGTCGCTCTCTGCAAGAGTCACGCGGGCCGGCATACGCGCTCACTGGGTCGCGCAAGTACATCTTCGCGTCGGTCGAAGAATCCCTGAAACGCCTCAACACCGACTACATCGACCTCTACCAGATACACTTTCCCGACGCCTGCACTCCAATCGACGAGACACTCTCGGCGCTGACTGATCTCGTCCGCTCTGGAAAAGTTCGCTATGTGGGCGCGTCCAACTTCGCCGCGTGGCAGATCGCAGATGCACAGCACCTTGCAGCGGCAGCGGGGCACACCCGATTCATCTCGACCACCGATGAATACAACCTGCTATGGCGCCGACCGGAAGAAGAATTGATTCCCGCTCTGCAGCGATTCGGGCTCGGCTTCATCCCCTATTTTCCGCTGCAAAATGGGCTCCTCACCGGAAAGTACTCTGCATCTCACGCTCCCGAGGGCGCCAAGATCACGAATCTGAAGCGGAACTTGTTGCGCGAAGCCCCATGGGACGCGCTCGGAGCTTTCGAGCAGTTCGCCCGCCAACGCGACATCACACCGTCTGCCGTAGCGCTCGGCTGGCTATTGAAGCAGCCAACCGTCTCGAGCGTCGTTGCCGGAGTCACTGTTCCTCAGCAGCTCGATGAGAATCTCGTGGCATCTCGATGGGTACCCTCAATCGACGAAGAGCGTGAGCTGCGGGACATTCTGCCAGGCACTCTCACGGGCGGCCCCGGTCAAGTGGTGACCGCATGATCGACGCCTTCTCGCAGGAAGAGGCCCTCTCGACGGCGCCTTCGCACACCCCCAGCACACCCGTGCTTCGTATCGCCGATCTCCTCTCTGCTCCAGCGCGGTGCCCAACGCGCATCGCTGAGATACTCCCCTCCCCGCTTGCGCGAGGCGCTCGCGCGGGAGTGTCAGCGGCTGGCAGCTTGCGCCTCAGCCTTGCAGACTTCGCCGGCCCCGAGAGCCCGACGACGGGTCGGCACCCGCTCCCGGATCACGCCAGTCTCGTCGCGACGCTCGCAGCAGCCGGTATCAGTCCAGGCACCACGCTGGTCCTCGCGCCGACTACGCCCGATGCATTCAGCATTGCCGCCAGAGGATGGGTCACACTGCGGTGGGCAGGAGTCGGCAACGTCATCGTGCTCGCTGACAGTCCGAGCATCGGCTTCGAAGCTCAGCTTGAGGCGCTCATCGCGTGGGCGGCCGCGTCCGGCGTAGACGACAACCCTACGCCATTCAGGCAAAACAATACGGGGGTCACGGATGCCGCCGGGGTTTCCCGGCGCGAAAAGGACGTGGTGTTGATCGATGCTCGTTCACCCGATGCATTCGGGGGCGCAGACGCCCATATAGCGGGTTCGGTGAACCTTCCCACAGCGACTTTGCTCGAAGCGGGAGCGCTCACCGATACTGATGAGCTGCACCGCGTCTACCGCGAAATTCTCGACCTCGATCCGGGTGCGCAGCCGCTGGTGGTCTCGTGCGGCAGCGGAATCTCTGCCAGCGTGCAAGCTCTGGCACTCGCGCAAGCGGGCATCTCAGCGCCGGTGTACATCGGCTCGTGGTCGGAATGGAGCAAACGGCGAACGGCGCTTGCGGTATAACTTATATACAGATGGACGCCGGCTCGTAGCCCTTGGAGGGGTCATGGCATTTGAGCGCAAGTACAGCGATGAAGTGCGCACGGCAGCCGTCGAGGAGGCCCTCAGACGGCGACGAGCTGAGCCTCGTAACCGCTCCATCATTCGAGAGGTTGCCGAGGAGTATTCCGTCGGCTATCAGTCACTGCGCCAATGGCTCGCTCGCTTCGACGACGGCAGCTACGATTTCGAGGGCTCCGAAGAGAGCACGACAGGCGAAACCGAGCCGAGCCGCGAGGAGCTACTCGCGCAAATCGCTGTCCTTCAGCAGCGCGTCGATGTACTCGAAGCAGACAATCGAAGCCTCACCAGAGTCGTCGCTATGTTCGCCGACCAGGTGCGTCCCACCACGCCCGCGTAAGACTTCTCAACACCCGCGCGAGGCGGTCCTGCGGCTTGCTAAGGTGTGCGAGCGCCTATTCACCACTGTGCAGGGCATGATCGGCGACCGCAATGCAGATGCGCGCGATCCGACCAGGAGACTACATGGAAGACATCGTCGTAGCCAGCCGACTGCATGGAACATTTACCGACACTCGCGGCCGGTACACGCTCGCCGGAGACGGGTTCGAGATCACCTCCGACGGGTCGCCCTTGACCGGCGGCCCGGGCGAAGCGGCGAGCGCACTCGACTTGCTCGTCGCATCTCTCGTCTCATGCGCCCTCAACGCATTCCGTCAAGATCTTCTCAAGTACGGTGAAGCAGATCGGAATGTCGAGATCTTCGCTCGTGTTGAGCGCCGCTTAGGGGCCAAACACCTTGGCTCGCTCGTGATGGAGTGCTTCATCGATACCGACGAAAGTGCGCCGGTCGATCCGGAACGCCTTGTCTCCGAGTACAAGCGTCGATGCCGCATATACAACGCCCTCAAGGATGATCTGCCCGTTGAGTTCGTCATTCATGGCCCGAAAGACGATTTCGATTGGTGACCACAGCGCCTGCCCAGCAGCTCCTGCTGCGCGCTGAAACCGCAATTGCAACCCGTCACGACCTTGTGTTTGTCGAGGTTGTGCCGTGGAGATCAGGCGACCCTGCCAGTACCATCGTGCCGACCATACCGGGCGCGCACCGTGCTGGGGTCCGAGAAGTCTTCGCCGGCACGCCTCAGCCTGGCGAGGGGCATTTACCCCTACCGGATGCTCGAACTCTGCGTCGGCGCGTATTTTCCTGGCTTGAAGGTCGCGAACGCTCTCCGTTCGTTCTGTTCACGCGAAATCCTCGCGATACTGCGTCCGCGACGCGCGCCTGGTTCACGCTGTCATGGGCGGGATTCAGCGACGTGTGCCTGCTCCTCGGCGGCCTCGACGGATGGATTGCAGCAGGCGGGCCTATCGGCGATTCGCATGCACCGACTGACGAAGCACAGGAGGAAGCGAATGCGCGTTCGCTCGGTGCCCAACGCGGTGCGCCCTGGCCCGTCCGAGCCATTTCCGCAGAGGAGCTCGCTGACGTCGGACCTCGCGGCACGCTACTCGACGGCCGACCGCCCGCCGAGTACGCCGGCTTCGCAGATGATCCACGTTCAGGACATGTGCCGGGCGCTGCATCAGCGCCGGCAAGCGAGCTTCTCGACAGCGAAGGCGCTCTGCTTCGACCTGCTGCCGTACGTCGCTGGATGCTCGAACACAACGCCATCGGCTCGCACCATGTGGCGGCATACTGCAACGGCGGGGTGGCAAGTTCACTGATCGTCTTCGCAGCAGCACTCATCGGCCAGTCAATCGACTTATACGTTGATTCGTGGAGCGGATGGACGCAAGGAGATCACCGTCCAGTAGCGCATGGCGAGCATCGCATCAGCACAGGCAGTGCACGATTCGCGTGCTTCGATCCGCTCTGACTCCTGCACTCCGAGACGCAGGACGATCATCACGGCAATGGCTTCGGTCACGGAGAGTCGTTAAAAGCTCGAAGAAGAACGATTGAGGTCACTCAAAGTAACGAACGGACATCAAGGGTAATGCCACCGCACTACATGAAGGGCCTTCGTAGGCTGGAAGCATCGCGGCGACCCGGATGGCTCCGGTAAGCGGCTCATACCGCCGAGTAGCGAGTTCGAATCTCGCCGTCGCGTCGAGAGAACTCGACAGGCCTTAGTCCGATCGTCGACCATCACTGGAGACCTCTGAAGTCTCCGTCCGATGGCCTTAGCGAAGTCAGCGGCAGACTCCATCGCTTTCGTCACATAGGGCTCACGCGCCCGTTCAAGCAGCATCCGCAGAACATGGTGAAGCCCCTGCAACCTAACCCCTCCCGGCTCGAACGCCCCTGCGGCGCGAATAAGCGGCGCTCTGAACGCCGTTCGCATCGGTCACGCCCCTAACACTTCTGGTAGCACCTGTGTACGCTTGTGTTATGCAGCGTGTGAGTGAGTTTGCGAGAGCGAAAGGGATCAGCCGCGGGCGGGCGTACCGGCTGGTCCGCTCCGGTGCGCTTCCGGCGCGCGAGTTGAGCGATGGCAGCATCATCCTCGAGGACTCGGCCCTTGCATGGCAGCCGCGGCGAGCACGCCCACTGTCATCTCGCATGGCGTGGCTGCTGCTGCGTATGCTCGACGGCGAAGCCCCTGCCGGCGTCCGCGATGCTGAACGCTCTCGCCTGAAAGGCCACGTTCAAGGGCTGCGTGAATCCGAGGCGCCGGCTCAGCTGCTCGCGCAGAAGGTGTCTGCTCGCGCTCACCTGCGGGCCTTCTTCGCTCACCCTGAAGACGCAGGGGACCTGCGTCGCGACGATCGGATCGCACTCTCAGGAGTGGGCGCTCCAGGCTCAGGAATGATGGCTGGTGACGTGGTCGAGGGGTACGTCGATCCGTCGGTGATCGAGCAGGTAAAGAGCGACTACCTGCTCCACGAACAGGCTGATGGGAATGTCCGGTTGCGCGTCGCTGACGTCCACTCTCCGGGAAAGGCTGCGCTGGCTGCCGACCTGGCCGACTGGGGCCGTGCACGGGAGATGCGTGAGGCCGACCGGCTCATTCGCGCGCTGCTCCAGGAGAAGTGATGAAGCACCTCGATCTGACCGGCCTGGCTCACGAATCGAAAGCCGCATGGGAGGGGGTGCTCGATCTCGCTGCTGTGTGCGCCGAGGGTTGGTCACTAGCAGGCGGCCAAGCAGTGTTCGTGCAGACAGCGCTCCGTGGGAGAGTACCCGACCGCCCCAGCACCGATGCTGACCTCGTGATCGACCTTCGCGCAGATCCCGGCGCTGCGCGTCGGCTCACTGAAGCGCTGCGCGAAATCGGGTTCGAACCGACTCGGCGCGACGGCGATGGGCGTAAGCACCGGTGGATTCGCGGGGAGGCCCAAGTCGATGTCCTGCAGCCTCGGTATCTGGGCGAACGCGTCGAGAAACGCCTGAACGAGCAGGGGCTGGAAACGATCGGTGCGCCAGGGGCACAGCATCTGCTTTCGCGGACGATGGAAGATGGAGAGTGGCCGTGCCGCGTCTACGTAGAGGGCTCTCACGCAGATGGTGCGGGCCGTTGGTTGTCAGAGAAAGGAACTGAACGAAGATGCCGACGCTTAGCTCATCGCAGAACTCCCCGCGAGGCTCCCTCCGGCGCGTGCTTCGTCTCCCCGGCGCGGCCTCGGGCGCGATCCTGATCGTTGTCGGGGTCCGATCCGGCGCATCGCCCGACTTTCAGAGTACGTGTGGGCCCGGCACCTATGGCGGCCCATGCAGCGGTGCCACGATCCTGACCCTGGTGTGTCTCATCGCGGGGGCGTTTCTGTACGGGCAGTCGGGGTCTCGCCGATGGATCTGGGTGCCCGGGGTCGGTGCTGCAGGCGTCGTCATCCTCGCGCAGTATCACGGCGCCCCGGTGCACCCCTTCTATCTCACAGTCGTGCTCATTCTCGCGCTCGTCGCGATCGCGACGAGCGCGATCAGCATCATCAAGGGGCGGGTGGCGCGCTCCGCGAAGCAGCACGATACGTCGGCCCCGCAGGATGGGTCTGGTGTTGGTTCTGAGAAGCCGGGATGGGAGTCGGGCGTGACATGATCTCCGCGGCTGCCGGATCCTGCCGCGCCGGCCATCGGAAGCGGTCGACGAACGCGGCGGCCCTCGTCGAGCGGGTGAGGAGGGCGAACAATCCGAAGCCGATCATGCCGCCCAAGATGTTCGTCAACCAGTCGTTGACATCTGCAAGGTGACCGCCCAGCGCAATTCGGGCGGTGACCATCTGCGCCAGCTCGATAGCGAGGCTCGCGCCGGCGACGATCGCCAGCACCTTCCACCACCTCGCACGCACGGCCAGCAGAGGGATGAGCCCTCCGAGCGGAATGAACACTGTGATGTTGATGAGAGCGTCCTGGAGCTCATAGTCCACGAACGGTACGAGGTAGAGAGGTATTGGCCGTGGTCCGTCATACAATCCCGGTCCAACGCGGAGGAGGATCGGGAACACCGTGTTCGCGAGCACTCCCCCCGCATAGATCGCGAGAGCGGCAGCGACCGACGCCCTCGCGAGGGTGACACGACCGCGAGAATGGAGGACACGGAGCAGCACGAGGAACGTCACGATCCCCAGCGGAATCACGATCGGGAGCATGGGGACTTCGATGATCTTCATTCACTGCTTCCGGTAATCAGCCTGGCGGAGTACGAGCGCGCGATTCAGACGCTACGGCAGCTGGGTTGCGCGCTGAAGCGGTGCATTCGTGGCCGCCCGGTCGAGCGACGCTATTCCATACCTTCGAGCAACTTCGAGAGATCGTTCGGCGTCGCGCCGGATGCCTTCGCGAGTTCGCCGAAGCGGGCATCAACGGTCGCCGTCTCAGCATCGCCCGCGTTGGTGAAGAGCGACAGGTACTCGGCGTCGCCCCCGGTCTCCTCGACCGACTGCACGCGGATGAGCCAACACGTTGCGTCCGGAGTGAAGCCCGCGTGAACTTCCCACGCGAGTGCAAGCGCACCGATGCAGACGGTATTGGCATCGAGGAGCTCATTGACCGTAGCGTCCTCGTGCACCAGCGCCAACTCGAAGAGATCAGCCATGGTGTGCGTGGGCGAGATGCTCGCGTCGTTGGAGAGGAACTCGTCGGCGACCTCGCGGTGCTCTTCGCAGAGGAACCGTGCGGCGACCCAGGTGATGCCCGGATCCTCGAGTTCCGATGCGCCAGCCGCGTCATCCGCCCGCTCGCAGGCGTCGAGCCCCATGCCCACGACGGTCTCCCGCATCGTCGGATCGGCATCGTCCCACGCGGTCGGCTCGACGGAAGCCCAGGATGACGAGGGATCGAAGCTTGCGACCATCGGGGCCATCAGCATGACATTGTCGAAGAACTGCTGCTGAGCTGCCGCGTCACCACGCGCGTCTGAGCCGCTGGATTCAGGCGGAGCGCCCGGAGCACTGTTGCCGGTCGTGAAACTCGGGAGCAATCCGCATCCGCTCAACACCAGGGATGCAGCGATCGCTGCACCGGCGGCCAGCGCTGACCGTGTCCGCTGTGATCGTGCATTCGACACTGCGACGTTCCTCACTCTTCTGCGGTCCACGGCGCCGAGGACCGCGGGCTTCACTCTGGCCTGTTGCCTGCACTCTACCGCGGCTGGACCCGCCGGACGAGGAGACGATTGATCGCGTCACTATGGCGGGTTCCGGGCGATGAGCTCCAGGTTCCCCGCCCTCTGGAATCAGGATCGGCACAAGCCGTGCATACGCTCTCGACAACCGGGCGATCACTCCGGCGCATGCCGGCCGAGACCCACGTTCCCGCGCTGTGCGTAATCGGACGATGCGCTGCCAGCGCCTCCGGCGATCCTCCCGTCCACCCGCGGGCAATCTTCGCGCTACTTTACTTCCCTACGCTGACCTGGGCGCCCGGCGGCCCGATACTTCGGATCGAGCTGCCGCACGCGCTTCCCACCTCAAGAAAGGTCTGCGGCAACTCGTGTCTTCATCTCGACGATCACCCCTGAGAACAGCGCTCGCAGCCGGGCTCGGCCTCGGCATCGCAGTGAGCGGCATCGCTCTCGTACCCCAGCACACCCTGACGGCGAGCTACGCGTCGCCCGACACCGGAGGCCTCGATCTCGGCGGCCGCGATTCGAGCCTGCTCCGCGCTGAGACGCGGCAGCTCGCCCCGGGCCTGAAGGCTACGAGCTTCGACCGGTTGCAGAGCGAGGGGTGGGTGACGGGCGACGTGCTCGTCGCAGACCTCTCCACCCCGACGCTGTCGATGGACGTGCGCGACTCGGGCAGCCTGACGAAGCCTGCTCCCGTCACCGAGCACTCCCTCGGCGATCATGCCGTCGCCGCGGTCAACGGCTCGTTCTTCGACATCAACAACTCGGGTGTCGCACAGGGCACCAACGTCTCGTCGAGCGAGGGCGTGAAGACCACGAGCGCGTCGCCCGTCGAGAGCTTCACGATGAGCGAGGGCATCGCCGCCATCCAAGCGCTCACCTCGGCCGCCACCGTCGAGATCTCGGGTACCGCGCACCAGGTGAGCACCGTCAACAACATCGGAATTCCGCTTGACGGCATCGGGTACTTCACTCCGATGTGGGGCGAGTACCCGATGGCGCGCGCGATCGGCGGACCTGCGAACATCGATCCCGAGTTCCTGCGAGTGGAGGTCGCCGACGGAGTCGTGACACGCACCTCGGCCGACCTCGCCGAGATCACGGGGCCGACCGCGATCGACGCGGGAACGGGCGTCGTGCTGGCGCGCGGATCGGCCGTCGACCTCTTCGCGGACGTGGAGCCCGGCGATCGACTGCCCGTCACGGTTGCCGCGAGCGCCGACGTGGATCTCGCGATCAGCGGAAACCAGCGCCTCGTCGACGATGGAGCGGTCGTCGGTGAGCCTACCCCGGGCGAGCCGCGCACCGCCGTCGGCGTGAGCGAAGACGGCAGCGAGGTCATCGTCGTCTCCCTCGACGGCCGGCAGAGCCACTCGCGCGGCATGGCCCTCGACGAGCTCGGGGAATTCATGGTCGAACTCGGCGCGCACAACGCGGTCAACCTCGACGGCGGCGGATCCAGCACCCTGCTCATGCGGGAGCCGGGCACCAGCGAGCTGAGCGTCGGCAATGCGCCCTCCGACGGGCATCTGCGCAGCGTACCCAACAGCCTCGTGTTCTCGTCGACCGCGCCGGACGCCGGCGTCACCGACGTGAGCGTCGGCCCCGAGTCGAAGCTCGACGACGCCGACGCGGTGTTCCCCGGCTTCTCGCGCACCGTCTCGGGCATCGGCCTCGATGCGAACCGCGGAGCGCTCGCTACGACGGGCGAGTTCTCCGTGGCAGGAGGACACGCGACGTTGACTGCGATCGACGGAGACACCGCGAAGGTCACCGGAGCGACCCCGGGCACCGCACCCGTCACGTTCACCGCTGCCGGCAAGTCGGCGACGAGCGAGATGCGCGTGCTCGGCGAGCTCGACAGGCTCCGTGCCAGCCGAAGCGTCATCGCGCTGGTCGACCAGAACGGCAGCGAGACGGTGACGATCACGGGGCTCGACCGTGACGGTTTCGGAGCACCCATCGAGGCCGCAGATCTCACGGTTTCCGCGGGTGCGGATGTCGCTGTCGAATCGCTCGACGGCAACACCTTCACCATCACCCCGCGCACGGCATCCGGGGCGGCGACCGTGTCGTTCGCCGCCGGAGACCGCCGCGTCGACGTCGCGGTGACCATCGGCCTGGAGGAGACTCCGGTGTCGGACCTCGCGAACGGGAAGGACTGGACCTTCCGCTCGGACCGGGCGACCGGTGCCATCTCGGAGGCGACTGGACCGAACGGCGAGGCGGGACTGAAACTCACCTACGACTTCGCTTCGTCCACGGGCACGCGCGGCGCGTACGCGGTGGCACCCGAACCCATCGAGATCGCGGGGCAGCCGAAGGCGATCACGATGTGGATGCACGGAGACGGCAAGAGCACCTGGCCCCGCCTCCAGATGAAGACCGGCGCCGGCACGACGATCAACCTCGACGGCCCGCACACGAACTGGTCGGGCTGGCGGGAACTCACATTCCCCGTGCCGGTCGGCACCGCCTTCCCGCTGCAGCTCGAGCGGGTGCGCATGATGGAGACCTCGGCGGCGAAGCAGTACCAGGGCGAGACCAGCTTCGCCGGCATCCGCGCTGTCGTGGCGCCCGACGTGGCGCAGCCGCAGGCACCCGTCGTGCACGATCCGCTCGTCATCACGAACGGGACCGTCGATCAGCGCGCGCAACGCATCGCCGTGATGAGCGACGCGCAATTCGTCGCACGCAACCCCGAGGGGCCGAACGTGCAAGGGGCGCGGCAGACGCTGCGCGAGATCCTCGCCGCGAAGCCCGACATGTTCGTGATCACCGGCGACTTCGTCGACGAGGCCGCCCCCGAGGACTTCGCACTCGCGCGGAGAATTCTCGACGAGGAGATCGGCGACCAGCTGCCGTGGGTCTACGTGCCGGGCAACCACGAGGTGATGGGCGGCCCCATCGAGAACTTCATCGCCGAGTTCGGGCCGACCAAGACGAAGCAGCAAGTGGGCGGCACGCTTCTCGTCACGCTGAACACTGCGAACGGCTCGTTCAACGGCTCCGACAAGCAGCAGATGCGCTTCCTCGAGGAGGCGCTCGCCCAGGCTGAGCAGGACTCGACGATCACGGGCGTGCTGGTGTTCGCGCACCATCCGGTCGACGATCCGAAGAGCAGCAAGGACAGCCAACTCTCCGACCGCATCGAAGCGCAGCGGTATCAGGACCGGCTCGCGGAGTTCCGCGCCGACACGGGCAAGTCGATCGCCTCGATCAACGGCCACGCCGGGGTATTCCACGCGACGAGCCATGAGGGCGTATCGACGTTCCTCAGCGGCAACAGCGGCAAGGGGCCGTCGGGCGCGCCCGATCAGGGCGGGTTCACCGGCTGGGCGATGCTCGGTATCAACCCGAACTCGGGTGTCGTCGGTCACAACCCGACGCCCGTGACGAGCCGCACGAACTGGCTCCGCACCGAGGTGAAGCCCCGCGTCGACGAGCTCACGCTCGGCGCGACAGCAGCAGCGCCAGCGGCGATGACCGTCGGTGAGGCCGTCACCGTCGACGCCACCATTTCGCAGGACGGCGGGCGCATCGTGCCGGTGCAGTGGCCGATGAGCGCGGTCTGGGGAGGCGACGGAGTGATCGTCGACGACGGATCGGTCGAGACGGATCAGCGCGGCCGCGCCGTGAGCGCGAGCGCGAGCGAGGCAGCCGGTGAAAGCGTGGTCCGCTTCAACCCGTCGACTGGAGCGCTGACCGCCACCGGGGTCGGAGAGGCGACACTCACCGTGACCGTGAACGGGGTGGTGCGCGAGCACACCATCACCGTCGCCGACGACGCGACCAGCCCGATCGATCCGGGCGAGCCGGGCGATCCGGGTAGCCCGGGCGATCCGGGCGGCCCGGGCGATCCGGGTGGCCCGGGGGATCCGGGCGGCCCGGGCGACCCCAGCGCTCCGGCCGAGCCGGGCGTCCCCGGAGCACCGGGCGAACCGGCAGACGGCCCCAACGACGGAGCAGATGACGGGACCGGGGCCGCCTCCGGTGCCGACGGCAGTGCAGCGGGTGCCGCCGGTACGGACTCCGCAGGAAGGCGCGAGCTCGCCGACACCGGCGCCTCCGACCTCCAGTGGCCGGTGACGATCGCGCTCATGGGCGCGCTCTTCGCCGCCGGCGGGCTGCTCGTGCTGCGGCGTCGCCGCGCGTCCTGATCCGTTGGGCGCAGCTCGACCGACGTGTGCAGACGCTTGTCGCTGCGGGTGCCCGGAGGGTGGCACCCGCAGCGACCGACCGGGTCGTCTCCCTCGTCCGTGAGCAATGCGTGCAGTGAATCCGGTCGCCGACTATCATCAGCGCATGGCTCAACGCGCCCGCCACAGCATGCCCGCCGATGTCGAGAATGCCCTCCGCACCTCGAACACACCCTCCGACTACGATGCCAGGCCCGCATACCAGCGCAACGACTATATCGGCTGGATCTCGCGCGCCAAGAGCGCCGAGACCCGCTCGCGTCGCATCGCGCAGATGATCGACGAACTCTCGCGGGGCGGCGTCTACATGAACATGACGCACGCCCCCTCGCGACGGCACGCGCCTTGACGGAGCCCGCGCGAACGGGACGGCGGGATTCAGGCCGACGAGTCAGTGGCGTCTCACGTTGAGCAGATCGTCGAGACATACCGCTTCAACGGCCGCATACAGCGGACCTTCGCGGAACGCATCAAGGATGCGCTCGACCCGATGGGCATTCTGAACCCGGGCAAGTCCGGGATCTGGCCGGAGCGCCGGCGCCCGAACCGACCATTGCGGTAGACGCCTCCGGGCCCAGCCGGCTGCTCACGCAAGACGACGCGCCTGCTGCACGACTGCCTTCCGGCGGTCTTCCTGGGGCGAGCTGCCCGAGATGAGCCGGCTCAGATGAGGCAGGCAGGTGTCGGCGAAAGCGATCCCGATGACGCTGAGGAGCGTATCCGCTCCCCTTCGGGCATCGCTGAGCGGCACAGCCTGCTCCAGTGCGGCGACCATCCGGGCGCAGCCGGCCCCGCGAGTGGAAGCCGATACGGGTTCGGCGAGTTCCAGGCTCTCCCAGAGCAGGAGGCGCACGAGGCGAGGGTGCTGAGCGGCTCGATCGAAGAGATCGCCGGCGAGCGCACCGAGAGCGTCGGCTCCTGCGCCTGTGATGTCGATCCCGTCGAGCAGCCGCTCGACTTCGCTTTCGAGCACCGCCGCGAACAGGCCCTCTTTGTTCCCGAAGTACTGATAGATGCGCTCTTTGTTGATGCCCGCCTCGCGAGCGATTGCCTCGACCCGCCCGCCGGCGAAACCCGATCTCGCGAAGTGCGTCGAGGCCGCCGCGAGCAGTTTCTGCCGCGTCTCCCGCGTGTTCCAAGCCACAGGAGGATCATACTCCAACCCTTCGGTTGGAAAGTGATATATTCAGAATCCAACCAAACGTTTGGAGATTTGATGCGCCCACTCCCCCGGCCATTGCAAGCACTCGCCACCTGGGTGGCGATTCTTCCGCTCGTACTCGGCACCTCGGCCGCGGTCGAACCCTTCACCACGGGATGGCCCGACCCAGTGCGCACCGCTCTGGTGATCACCATCGTGGTGCCCGTCGCCGTCTTCGCAGCCGTGCCGATACTCGTCCGCGTCATCCAGCGGTTGCGAGGCACGCCGGCAACGGTGATCGCAGACGCATGCCCGGCACCCGGCCTCGGAAACCCGCACGACGGCTCACCCCAGACGTGCACCGCGAACCCCCCGACTCCTCGCAGCGGCACTGATGGTCGCGGGGGGTCGCGATGAAGACACTCGTGCTCGGCGGCACCGGAGCGGTCGGAACCGCTGCAGTCGAGGCGCTCCGTGAGCGCGGCCACGAAGCGCTGGTCGCCGGCAGACGAGCCGGCGCTCAGGGAATCGTGCTCGACGCGGCGACCAGGACCGGACTATCCCGCCTCGCCGAGGCATCCCGCTGGGCGGACGTGGTCCTCGATCTGAGCGGGCTCGAACGCGCTGAGGTGCAGCGGGCCGTCGGCACCACTCCACTCGTCGACGTCTCCGCCAGCAGCACGCACTTGGAGCACCTCGCGATGAACGTCCCTCACGGGGGCGCGGTGCTGCTCGGAGCAGGAATCGCCCCCGGCGTGAGCACCGTACTCGTGCGCGCCCTCGACCCCGCGCCGGGCGACGAGTTCGACATCGGCGTCATGCTGGGAGCCGGCGAGGCCCACGGCGCGGCGGCCGTGCGCTGGACCATGGGTCTCGCCGGAACTCCGGTGCACTGCGCCCCGGAAAGCTCGCCCGTCATGAATCTTCGATCGGTCCGGCGCTTCTCCTCCCAGTCGGGAGCCGACCGGCTGTTCTTGCGCGCCGACTTTCCAGACGACCTCCTCGTCGGTCGGTCGACCGGCGCAGCGGTGCGCAGCTGGCTGGCTCTCGATAGTCGAATAGCGACGTGGGTACTCCGTGCCGTGGGAGCCGTGCCTGCTCTCGCTCCGGCACTCAGCCGAGCACCGCACATCGGTGCCGACGCATGGAGCGTGACCGCAATCCACCGCGGTTCGGGTCGCACACTCTCCGCCTCGGGACGGGGGCAGTCGCGGGCGACCGGTCGAATCGCAGCGCTCGCTGCAGAACGTCTCGTCGATCGGGGCCTGCGCGGCGCGATCACCATGGATGCGCTCATCGAACCGGGCGAACTCGCGGCCCCGGAGGGTCTGCGCCTCACGGGGGTGTGAGCGCAGCGCTCCGCGCTCGCGAGCCCTCGTCAACTCGCCGCCCTCCCGCCCGTGCGCGACACCCGCACTGTGCGCTTCCTATGTACGCGGGTGGGAATGACGGCACTGCAGGGACGCTCCCCGACAGTCTCCCACTCGACGCGACGACCGGGACGGGGCGCGATGATCGCCGTCGGGCTCGGGGCCGGGTTGATCCTCGTGCGACGCGGGAGGGGGCCCTCGGAACACCTCGAACGCCCGTGAGTGCGCCAGTGGGCGCTCGTGCGCCATTGCGTGGGCCCCACGCTGCACGTACGCTGATCGCGAGACCAGGTGTCACATGAGCGAGGGGGCAGCATGCGGACAGTCGGGAGGATCGGTCGGGGCGCCATCGGGCTTGCGATCGCCGGGGCGATCGCCACCGCGCTCTCCGGTTGCGTATCGATGGACACTGCGGAGGATGCTCGCGATGACGCGGCCGAAACGACGATTGCGTCAGAGGTGGTCGGCACGTGGAAGGCCGAGGAAGCCGGGGACGTCGCTGCAGAGCTCACGTTCGAGAGCGGCGGGGCTCTGACGGGCTCAGACGGATGCAACACGCTCACGGGGCGCTGGGAAGCAGATGACACGAGGATCGAGTTCGACGACGTCGCGATCACGCAGAAGGAGTGCATCGGGATGGAGCCGTGGCTGGGGCGACTCGACGAGGCGACCCTGTCGGCCGACACGCTGACCATCTTCGACGATTCGGAGACCCAGATCGGAACGTTGAACCGCTCGTGACCCGATGACGCGCGGGAGAGCGCCCCGTCAGGCACCGGGTGCTCCCCCGCGCTCCCATCGCACGCCTGTGCCCTCGCTCCCTGCGACCGAGCGTCAGTCGAGAAGGGTGTCGCCGATGTAGCCGCCTGCGACGCAGCCCGGCGGTATCGCGAACACCGCGGAACCGATGGGCGTCGTCCACTCGTTGAGCAGGTCGAGTTCATCGAGGCGGCGCTGGATCGGCACGAACTGCTGCAGCACGTCGGCCTGGAACGACACGAACAGCAGCCCGCTGTCGGAGATCTCTGCACCGGACGGGGCGTGATCGTAGTTGTAGGCGCGCCGGTAGATGCGTTCATCCGTGTTCTCCGAACGGGCCCGTCGAATGTGCGAGAACTCCGGAATCACGGGGAACCCGATGCTCGTCTTCGCGTCGAAGTCGGGTTCGTCGTGCTCGTTCACTCCGGTCAGCGGGGCACCGTTCGCCAGTGTGCGTCCGACCGATTGCTCACGCCCGCTCCGATCGAGTCGATCCCACTTGTCGAGGTCCATGCGGGTGCGGCGCAGCACGAAACTCGTTCCGCCCGCCAACCAGCCGTCGGCCGCCCAGACCACACGCGCGAAGTCCTCCTCCTTCGGTGAGGGGTTGGTCGTTCCGTCGACCTGCCCGAAGAGGTTGCGCATCGTCGTGCCCGGCTTCTCCGACCCCAGCGCGCGGCGGAACCCGTGCTGCGTCCATCGCACGGTGGCGAAGCTCCGCGAGTCTTTGAGGAGCATTCGGGTTGCGTGGGCGACGGTGAACGCGTCATCAGAGGCGATCTGGAGCAGCAGGTCTCCGTCGCTCCAAGCCGGATCGAGTCGATCGATCGAGAACGCGGGCAGTGGTCCGAGCCAGTCGGGCAGGGCGCCCGGCCCGGCCGCACGCATCACGAGTTCGGGCCCGAAACCGAACGTCACCGTCAGTCTCGCGGGCACGGTGCCGAGTTCGGGCTCGGAATCCGCCAACGCGGGCTCGCCCTGGGTGAGCCTGGCGGCGTCTTCGGTGAGAATCTGCATCATTCGCCGCAGTGCTGATCGATCGATCTCGGCGCGCAGATCGAGCGCGATGAAGGTGGCATGCGCCTGCGGCGTCGTCGCGATCCCCGCCTGGTGGGCGCCGTAGAAGGGCACGGTGTCGGATCCGTGGAGCGCGGGCATCGCTTCGCCGCCCCGCGCGGTCGCGGTGCCGGGTTGCGGACGGTTCAGGAGCACGTCTGCGCCGACTGCGGCGGCCGCGCCGAGACCGGCGACGGCTCCCCCGAAGAGGAGCCCTCGCCGGCTGACGCCAGACCGTCCCGTTGGGTAGGTCTGCTCGGAGGTCATTCCGAGTGGCCGCCCATATCCATGTCTTCGCTCATGTGCATGCCGTCACCGTCTGCGTAGTTCTCGTTCGCTCCGGCGTAGTCCTTGGCCGGTACGGTGAACTCGTAGGTCGAGTCGTCGGAGAAGGTCAGCGTGAAGGTGATCTCGTCGCCCGCTGCGATCGGGTTCGTGAGGTCCATGAGCATGATGTGGTTGCCCCCCGGCTCGAGCACGAGGCTGTCACCCGCGGGAATCGTGAACCCTCCGGTCTTCTCGCGCATCATCATCTCGCCGGCTTCGTTCTCGACGGTTTCGTGCAGTTCGAGTGCACTCGACGCCTCTGTCTCGACGGAGACGAAGGAGATCTCGTTCGAGCCCGAGTTCTCGAGCTCGCCGAAGGCTGCTGACATGCCGCTCTCTGCAGCCTTCACCCAGCCGTTCTCCATCTCGACGGAGTCGCCGGCGGGTGCAGCGGTGGCCTCCGGGCCGGATGCGGGCGTGCTGCATCCTGCGAGCGCGAACACCGCGATAGCGGTCAGGGCGGGGGAGGGAATTGCGGTGGTACGTACGTTCATGGTGTTGCCTTTCAAGAATTCACAATGTGTGGTGTTTCGCATCGGTTCACTTCGATGAGTTCGGCGCTTGTTTCGGGTTGCGCCTTCTGAAGGACCAGGCGATGAAGAGCAGCAGCGCACTCGAAGCCCCGGCAGCGCCGATCGCGACCGTTCTCCAGAGATCGGAACCTCCGGCCGCTTCGTGCTCCGCACCGCGCGCGGCATCGATCGCGCCGGTCTCGGCAGCCTCTCCTGGATCTTGCGCCGACACGGGCGCATCACCCGCCGCTGACGCCTCCCCGACAGGGGCGGCATCGCCGACGGTGAACGGAATGATCCCGCTGATCGGGTGTCCGTCCGATGACACGACTCGCCATCGCACCTCGTACGAGCCGTCCGGGAGTTCGGCATCGGTCGGCGCGGTCACCGCCGGCCCGTCGAGCGTGGGCTCGGCGGAGATCCACTCGGTGTTGCTCTCGTCGACGAGCAGGATGACGGCCCCGACGGTCAGCACCTTGTCGGAGAACTCGAGCGAGACCTCCGACGGTGACGCGGAGAGCTCGGCAGACGCCGCCGGCTCGCTCGAGAGCAGCTGATCGTGCGCGAATGCAGGGTGTGCCGGTCCCAGCACGAGGGCGCTCGCCCCGATCAGGACTGCGGTGAGACGAAATAGGTGTGCGGATGCAGGGGTGGGCAGAGGTCGCCCCATGATGTTGGCCTCTCAAGAGAATCCGGATCATCGAAGGCATCAGCGCTGCTCGCTCGGCGCAGAGTGCTCCGTGCGCGGGCGCTGGTGCGAGAGCGCGCACGTCTCCCCCGCGCGCATCGGGGGTTCCGAGCAACGGGGAGGCAGACAGGCGCGGCGCTCCCTCCTCCGATGGCGGAATGCGCGCGACTGAGCGCACTCGGGCGTGAGCGCTCCGCGGAGGCGGGAGACGTTACGAGAGCGGGCCCGGGGCGGGCGGCCCCCGGTGCGCGGTGACGGAGGCGTAGACACCGATGGGAAGCGTCGGCACGTCGATCCGAGGGACAACGGTGGCGCCCGTCGCCGGGGCCGTGCAGAGGACCGCGATCGGAGTTGCGGGAACGATTCGCGCGAGGAGCAACTGCGTGAGATTCGCCAGCGAGGCCAGCACGGTTTCTGCACGGTGCAGAGCGATCACCGTCAGCGCGCAGGCGAGCGTGTGGGCGCCCCACATATCGGAGCTCGCCTGGGCGAGGTGCAGGCTCTGCGCACCCGGCGTGTCCCAGCCGGGCGCCAGTGCGTGCGCATGATGCGGCTGAGCGAGCGCAGCGGAGTTCGGGGAATGCGGGGCCCCCAGAACGAAGAGGGCGTGGAACAGGAACTGACTGATCGCGACCCCGATCGCGAGTCGCAGCAGAGACAGCTTGCGCCCCGCGAGCCCCACGCACACGAAGGCGGACAGAATGAGCGGAGCCGCGAGGCCGATGATACCGGGAGGATCGCCTCCGCCTGCCACATGGGAGAGCAGCGCGACGAATGTCGCCAGCGCTGCTGCGGCGACACCGCGCACCGCAATGCCGGCGCGCGAGGAAGTCATGCCACTATTCTGGCACTCGGTTCCATCATGAGCGAGGTCAGACCGCTCAGCTCCCTCGCGAGTCCGGACGCGGGATCCCATACCGCGTGGAGCGCCCTCGCGGCAGGGCCGGGCTCGGTGCCGCTGGGCCCGGCCCCCGCTCCGCGCGAAGGCCGGGCCCGCACCCGCTACGGCCGGACGAGCACCTTGAGGCTGCGGCGCTCGTCCATGTCCCGGTAGCCGGCGGGCACGCCATCGAGGTCCGTGAACGCGTCGAAGACCTTGCCGGGTACGATCGTGCCGTCGAGGATGTCGGGCATGAGCTCCTCGATGTAGGCGCGCACGGGCGCGGGGCCACCCGCGAGGCGGATATTGTGGCGGAACAGGCTGCCGAAGCCGACCGGGGCGCTCTCGTACTGGGGCACGCCCACGCGACTGATGACGCCGCCTGGGCGTACGACGCCCACAGCCTGCTCGTAGGCCGGCATGTGCCCGACCGCTTCGAGCACGGCGTGAGTACCGTGCCCGCCGGTGAGTTCGCGCACGCGGGCGATGCCCTCCTCGCCGCGTTCGGCGACGACGTCGGTCGCACCGAACTCGCGCCCGAGATCGGTGCGGTGCTGGTGACGCCCCATGAGGATGATCTGCTCGGCCCCGAGGCGCCGTGCGGAGAGCACCGCCATGAGTCCGACAGCGCCGTCACCGATCACGGTGACCCGCTGACCGGGCCGCACGCCTGCCGTCTTCGCGGCGTGGTAGCCGGTGCCGAGCACGTCGGCGAGCGTCAGGAGCGACGGGATGAGGGCCGAGTCGGGTGCCACGGGCAGCTTCACGAGCGTTCCGTCGGCGAGCGGTACGCGGATCGCTTCGGCCTGCCCGCCCTCGTCGGCGATGCCGTCCCAGAACCCGGCCTCACGGTGAGTGCAAGAGGTGTGCAGCTGCTCGCGGCAGAAGTCGCAGGTGTTGTCGGAGATCGCGAACGGCGACACCACGAGGTCGCCGACCTTGAGGGTCTGCACCTCCGCGCCGGTCTCCTCCACGACGCCGATCAGCTCATGGCCCATGCGGGCCGGGCCGTTCTCCCCGGTCATCCGGTGGTAGGGGTGCAGGTCCGACCCGCAGATGCAGGAGGCGGTGATCCGCACCAGCGCATCCGAGGGGTGCTTGAGGGCCGAATCCGGAACGTTCTCGATCCGGACGTCGCCGGCCTGGTACATGAGTGCTGCGCGCATGAGCGGTTCTCCTTGGTGGTGTGTGTATCGAGGCTAATGGGACGACGTCGGGAGCGGCGAGCGGCGGAGACGACTCGCGGCGAGCAGTGCGGCAGGAATCAGCGTCAGCGCGGCGATCCCCGATCCGACGGCCGCGGGGCCCGCGAGCCCGAGCGAGCTGGTGAGGGCGGCCCCGGCACTGGTGGTTCCGATCGCCGTACCGGTGTTGAACGCGGCGACCGCGAGCCCGGAGCCCAGTGTTGCGGCCCGGCCGGCGTGCCTCACGGCCAGGTGGATCAGCACGCTGTTCGCACTGAGACCGAACGCTCCAAGCAGCGCGACGAGGGCGACGGCGACCCCGGCGTAGCCGGAGAACATCGCCAACGCGAGCAGGACGAGGGCGGAGGCCGCCGGCGCGATGAGGATCACGGCGTGCGCGTGCCGGTCGCCCAGACGCCCGCCGAGGAGGGTGCCGACGAAGGAGCAGATGCCGAACCCCGCGAGCACCGCCGGCACGAGAGCGGCGGGCACCCCGGCCCGGTCGGTCAGAATCGGCGCGATGAACGAGTACGCGGCGAGCACGCCGCCGGTGGTCGTCGTGCAGGCGGCCAGCACCAGCCAGAGCCGCACTGAGCGGAGGTCGGCGAGGTCGGCGCGGATGGATGCGCTCGCAGGCCGGGGAGGATCGCGCGGCACGAGCCGGGCGATGCAGACGACGGCGACGACGGCCGCGACGGCGAGCGCCCAGAACGTGCCGCGCCAGCCGAGGTGCTGCGCGATGAACGCCCCGATCGGCACGCCGAGCACGGTGGCGAGGGATCCCCCGGCGGCCACGACGCCTACGGCCGCCGACTGCATCGAGGCGCCGGCGACGTTCGCGGCGACCACTGCGGACACCGCCCAGAAGGCCCCGGTGGCGAGGGCCGTGACCCAGCGCGCCGCCATGATGGTGGTGAAGTCGGAGCTGAGCGCCACGACGACGTGGCCGCCGATGAACACGACGAGGGCGATGAGCAGGGTGCGCCGCTTCGACACGCGGATCGTCAGCAGGGGCAGCAGGGGCGCGCCGATCACCATGCCGATGGCGAAGACGGTGATCAGGGAACCCGCCTGGGCGAGGGAGATCTGCAGGTCCCGAGAAATCTCGGGGAGGATCCCTGCGACGACGAATTCGGTCGTGAGCATGAGGAACGTGCCCAGAGCGAGCACGTACACGACGAGGGGAAGGCGAGCACGGGTGGGCCTGTGCGGCGCCGTCCGGCCGGTATCGGAAGCCGTGGAGGCTTCGTTCTGCATGAGCACCTCGGAGGAGTCGGAGATTGATGGGTTCGAAGACCATCACACCCGCTCCGGCTCGGCCGCAACAGGTCGCGTCTATCGGGGGGAGAGCTCCGACCCCTCTGCGACGGGAGCTCGCTCGTATCGTAGGGGTATGGATAATCGGGACGACATCAAGGGCTTCCTCGCGACCCGTCGCGCGAAGCTCACACCCGGCATGGTCGGCCTGCCGGCCAGCAGTCGCCGGCGGGTTCCCGGACTGCGTCGCGAGGAGGTCGCCGTGCTCGCGGGCGTGAGCACCGAGTGGTACACCCGGCTCGAGAAGGGCCACATCGGCGAGGTCTCGGCGGAGGTGCTCGACGCGGTCGCCGAGGCCCTGCGGCTCGACGACGACGAGCGGACCTATCTGCACGATCTCGCTCGCGCCGCGAAACCCGCTCACCGCAGGCGGGCCCGGGGGCGCGAGGTGCCGCTCGCTCCCCAGGTGCAGTGGATGCTCGACTCGATCTCGATGTCCGCGGCGTTCGCGCGCAACGGTCGACTGGATGTCATCGGATCGAACTCGCTCGGCCGCGCGTTGCACGCTCCGATGTTCGACAGCCCCACCACCGAGCACGGACGGGCGAACTTCGCCCGGTATCACTTCCTCGACGAGACGTCGAAGGACTTCTTCATCGACTGGGACGCAGGGGCTGCGACGACCGTCGCACTGCTGCGGGCGGAGGCCGGTCGCGAGCCGCAAGACACGGCGCTGTGCGAACTGATCGGCGAGCTGTCAACGGCCAGTGCGGAGTTCAGCGCGTTCTGGGCATCCCACGACATCCGCATTCGTCACGACGGCATCAAACGGCTGCAGCACCCGGTCGTCGGCGAGTGCGAGCTGACCTATCAATCGATGGCGCTGCCCACGCCCGGCCGCGTGCGCCACGAGCTCTCCCTGTACACGGCCGAGCCGGGCACCGCTCACGAGGAGCGCCTCGCACTGCTCGCGAGCTGGAGGGCTCCCGCCGCAACGGGTCTTTTGTGACGAATCCCCTCCGCCACCCGTCTCATCTGCGTAGCCCAGTTCCGCCCCTGTGCCCCCAAACCGCAGCAGCGAACTGGGCTACACCTGCGCCGGCTCGGCCGCAGGGGGAATGCCGGGATCGCGTCGTCACGAACAACGTCACCGCGACGCCACGCGGCTCTCGGCGGATTGGATCACCGCTTCCACCCCGCGCCGGAAGAGGTCTCGTCGTTCTCGGCGGCGACCCTACGCCTCGCCGCGCATGCGGACGGCGTAGACGAGCGTGAGCGCGCCGATACTCGCCGAGGGCAGCACCGCCGCCGCGGCCGAGACCGAGAAGAATGCGTCCCAGACGACGCTCGCACCGCCGTCGATCGGGAGGAGGCGCGGGAGCACGTGATGGGCGAGCACGAGGCACGCCTGAACGGCGAATCCCGCCGCCGGCAACCAGGCCCATGCGCTGAGGCCCTGCAGCGATACGGTCTCTCCGGGAATCATCGCACGACCGCACCGCTTCCGCACGGATTGCACCACCCGGTAGGTTGGCCCTCAGTACGAGCAGCGCGGAGAGGAGTGAGCACGATGGGCGACGATTCGCGGCACATCGCGCGGTTTCTGACGGAGATCGTGCGTCTGTCCCGTATGCAGGAGCACTTCCCGTTCCTTGCGGAGGCGACGGCGGTCGTCGATGGCGACGTCGCGATCGTCGTCTACCGCGAGGAGGCCGGCGGAAGACTTCTAGGCCGATGCTTCCACTACCCCTCCCTGGCGAGGGGGTTCGACGGGAGCTCCCCGGAGATCGTCGCGGACGCCATCGTGGTGAACGACCTGGCCGATCCCTCGCGCCCCGGAGCGGTGCACCGCTACGCCTGGGAGCGAGCGCTCGTGGCCACCGACGAGCCGGTGCAGTGGTTGTCGACGCCGCTCTCGGCCGGGGTGACTGACGCCGCGCCCGCGATTTCCCGCCACTTCCTCAACCCGGAGCGGGAGCCGCCGACGCGGGCGTCCGAACCTCCCGGCGATGCCAGAGCCCCCAGAAGGTGAGCGCCGCCGCTGCCGATGCCCCGCCCGCGAGCGCGTGCGCGCCGAGGTACGCGGTGAAGTCCTGCACGGGGTCGCGCAGCGCGAGATCAACTCCCCGAAGGAGCGGGATGCCCCAGAGTACGCCTCCCGCGGCGAGCAGCACTGCGCCGAGCAGCGCCCAGAAGGCGACGAGCACGACGCGCAGACGACGCGGCGGGCCCTCGACGCGCGTGATCGCGCCGCGCCGAGCGAGCCACTACGTCGCGAGGCACGCGCACAGCAGCGCCACCGCGTCGGCGCCGAGCGTGTCGCTGAAGCGGTGCCACTTCGCCGTGACCGTGTAGGCGCCGATGCCGATCGCCCAGCTGAGCACGAGGAACATGGCGAGGCCGCGCCACCGGTAGGGCACGACGATGAGCAGGGCGAAGAGCACGGTCATCGCGATGGTGGTGTGCCCGCTCGGAAAACTGTTGCCGGCGTAGTCGCCGACGACCTCGACGAGGGGCGGTCGCGGCAGGATGAATCGCTTGAGCGACTGCGTGACGACCTGGCCCAGCACGATCACCCCGACGCCGGCGATCGCGAGATCGATGCGCCGGCGCAGCAGTGCGATGGCGGCCACGAGGATCGCGGCGATGCCGAGCGACCAGATCGTGATCGCTCCGAGGGCCTCATCGGCCTGGGTCCGTTCGTCGGCTCGCACCTGGTCGGCGCCGCGCAGCGCCGCGTTCTCGAGGAGCTGGCCCGCGACCGTCCAGACGGCGAGCAGGTACACGACGATAAGCGCGACGGCTGCGACGCCGGCCCCGATCATCCACCGGCGGCCGCGATGCGCTCGCCCGGACGGCGAGGACCGGGTGGACGGCATGGGAGGCGCGGACGGCGAGGGTGCCGGGAGCGCACGGCGGCGGGGCGTCATGGTGAGGAATGTAGCAGAACGCGTCGCTCGTAGACTCGAGGGATGAGCGTGAACATCCGTGCCCTGCGCGGGCAAGACGGCGATGCCGGGTGCGATGCGGCGTGGGAGGCTCTGGAGGCGATCGAGAACGCCGCCGACCGGCTTCTCGTCGAGCAGCTCCAACCCGCGACCTGGGAGGCCGCACCATCGGGGCACGCGCGCCGCGCCGATGCCGGGTTCGTGCTCGTCGCCGAGGGTGACGCGGTCCCCGTGGAACCCAGCGCCGAAGCGCACGCGCGCGGCGCCGCCCGCCGAGTGATCGGCTTCGTGCACGTGCGCGAAGCGGGCGGGGTCGCACACCTCGAGCAGCTGTCGGTGCTGCCGGAGCACGGCCGGCGCGGCGTCGGCTCCGCGCTCGTCGAAGCCGCGGCGGCCGAGGCGGCGCAGCGGGGGTACGACCGCCTCACCCTCCGCACCTACACCGCGGTGCCCTGGAACGCGCCTCTCTACGCGCGCCTCGGATTCGTCGAGGAGGCCCCGGCGACCCCGTTCCACCGTCGGCTGGCCGAATCAGAGCGGCGGCTCGGCCTCGATCGGTACGGGCCGCGCATCCAGATGGTGCGAGTACTCGGCTAGCCGGCGCCGAGCTGCGCGCGTCGCGAGTCACTCCCCCGCATCGGCGGTCGAGATGCGGCGGCGGAGCGTCCAGGTGTTGCCGTCGTCTCCGCTCGTGTGCGCGAACTCGTCGAGCGACGAACGCGCGAGCGCGAGACCCCGGCCCGATTCCGCGTCGGCGTCGGGCATCGCCACCGCCTCCCAGTCGATGGCGGCGGGCGGAGCGGTGTCGGCGATCACGGCTCGCAGCTCATCGCGGCCCGCCGAGATCGTCATACGGATCTCCGCCGGCCCGGGCGCCGCACCCGCGCCCGCGCCCGCGCCCGCGCCCGCCGCTCCGTGCTGCACGATGTTCGTCAGCACTTCACTGATCGCGAGCGTGAACAGGGTCCGATCGAGCGGCTCGACGGCGTGGGCGAGCGCCTCCCAGAATGCGTCGAGCTCGTCGAGCGCGCGTTCGACGTACGCGAGCTCGGCACGGCCTCGGAGGTCGAGGCCGGGCCCACCGCGATCCGCCTGCTCAGCGCCCATCGAACGCCGTCTCCGGCGTCGGGTGAAGGCTGAGCACGCGATCGAGGTTCGTGAGCCGCAGCACGGCGTGCACCTGCTCCGGAACCGAGGCGATCCGCAGATCACCGCCCGCGACCCGCGCGCGCTTGAGGCCGCCGATGAGCGCGCCGAGCCCTGACGAGTCGACGAACTCGGTCTGCGCGAGGTCGACCACGATGCGGGCTGCTCCGGCATCGACGAGATCGCTCACCGCGTTGCGCAGCAGCGGCGCTCCGGTCGCGGTGAGACGCCCCGCGATCGAGATCACCGTGTAGTCGCCGTGTTCGGTCGTTGCGAGGTTCATGCCGCTCCTTCAGGGGTCGTGTCGACGGGTGTGGCTGCCGGCCCGCGGTAGCGCGCGGCTTGGATGATGACGCTGAGCACGACGAGGTCGTAGAGCACCCAGGCGGTGTTGACGAGCGTGCCGGTGCCGTCGGCCGTGCCGATGCCGAGTCGCACGAGGCCGAGGATCAGCCCGACCGCGAGCACCGCCATGGCGGTCAGCTGAGGCCAAATCTCCCGCCACGGCACCCCTCTGGGGTCGCGCCCGTCCTTGCGGGTGACGGCGAAGCTCAGCGACCGGCCGAACCACACGTTCGCGAGCGCCGTGCAGCACGCACGAATCCAGACGGGGAAGAGCGCGAGCGAGTACTGCTGCCCGCGCCACGTGCGCATGCCGCGGGCGACGACGAGGAAGAGCGCCTGATTGACGAGGAAGTACGGGAGGAAGCGGGCGAAGAAGTCGACGCTCCACGCAGTGACCGGCATCACGCCGAAGACGAGGTAGATGACGGGCGCCGCCAGATAGACGACGGCCGTGAACCCGGAGAGGTAGCTCCACATGGTGGCGAAGTACATCAGCCGCTGGCCTGCCGACAGCCCGCGCTTGACGAGCGGGTTGTCGCGCAGCATCACCTGCAGCGTGCCCTGCGCCCAGCGCAGTCGCTGCGTGAGCATGGTCCGCAGATCCTCCGGGGCGAGGCCGCGCGCGAGAATCTCGTGGTGGTAGACGCTCCGCCAGCCGAGGGCGTGAAGGTGCATCGCCGTCGCCATGTCCTCGGTCACCGAGATCGTCGCGAGCGGCTGCAGCGGCTGCGCCTCGTGACCGCGGTCGATGCGGAGCGCGTCGAGCAGCCCGCGCACGGCTTCGACGGCGCCGAGCGGCGAGAGCTCGGCGGTCGCCAGGCGGTCGAGGCGCACCTCGTCGACGACGACCCCGTCGAGCTCCGCGTCGCGCTCGATCGGCACCGAGGCGATGATCTCGAGGTCGGAGCGCATGGCGGCGACATCGTCGGCGACGAGCGAGCGCGCGGCCCGATCCACCGCGTCGCGCACCGCGAAGGTCGCGTCGGCGATGGGCGAGCCGGCAGCGATGTCGTCTCGTGCGCTGCGTATCGCGGTGCGCAGACCGACGAGTTCGGCCGCGAGCGCCGCGTCATCTGCACGCCGGGCTTCGCGACTGATGAGCGATTCGGCGACGCGCAGCGCACGCTTCGTCGACGTGGCGATATCGCGCACGTAGCCGACGATGCCGAGCTGCATGAGCGCCTCGCGCCGCAGCACCGCGTTCGATCCGCAGAAGAAGGCCGCGTTCCAGCCGTCCTTGCCCTGCTGGATCGGTCCGTAGAACAGCGGCGCCTGGCTGCCGAGCGGATCCGCCTCGTCCACGTTCGAGAACCACTGCGGCGTCTGCACGAGCGCGACCTCGGGGTCGTCGGCGAAGTAGCCGAGCGTGCGGTGGAGGATCAGCGGGTCGGGAATCTGATCGGCGTCGAGGATGAGCAGGAACTCGCCGTCGGTCTGGAAGAGGGCGTTGTTGAGGTTGCCCGCCTTCGCGTGTCGCGGCTTGCCCGTCCAGTCGTCGGAGCGGGTGAGGTAGCCGATGCCCGCCTCGCGGGCCGCCCGCTCGACGTCGGCTCGCCCGCCGTCGTCGAGGATCCAGGTCTCGTGCGGATAGGCGATCCGCTGCGCGGCGAGCGCGGTCTCCATCACGAGCTCGATCGGCTCGTTGTACGTCGTGATCAGCACGTCGACCGTTCCCTGCGGCGGCGAGGCCGGGCCCGGCCGCTCCCGCGCCCGCCACATCGTCAGGCAGAAGAACCAGGTGTCGATGAGGCTGTAGGTCTCGGCGATGACGAGCGGCACGGCGATCCACCAGGCCGCCCAGTTGATCGAGTCGAGCCAGCGCCACACCACGTAGTTCGTGCCGAGCAGCACCGACAGCACGGCGAGGATGCGGATGGCAGCGAAGCGGGCGGTCATGCCGTGCGCCTGACGACGAGCACCGTGATGTCGTCCGACGCCTTCGCGTCGCGCGCGAGGCCGACCACGGCGCGCACCGCGCCCTCGGGTCCGTGCTCGCCGACGATCTGCGCGAACTGCGCGAACGGCGCCTCCGGGTCGAGCACGTCGAGCAGGCCGTCGCTGCTGCAGGCGAAGCAATCGCCCTGGCCGAGAACCGTGCGCACCGGTTCGCGCTCGGCCACCTCGCCCGCGCCCATGCCGAGGGGCAGGCCGGCGGAGCGCAGGTGCTCCCAGGTGCCGTCGGCGCGCACCAAGAGGCCGAGCCCGTGCCCGGCGTCGACGAGATCGATCGCCCCGGTGCGGGTGTCGATGTCGGCGTGCACGGCGGTGACGAACATGCCGGTATCGCCGAGATCCTCTTCGACGAGGCGGTCGGCGCCGGCCGTGGCCGCGGCGATCCCGCGCTCGGGGGCCGTGCGCAGAGCGGCGCGCACGCCCGCGGCGACGATCGCCGGGCCGGCGCCCTTGCCCATGGCGTCGGCCAGGGTCAACCGCAGCGCGCCCTCCCGAGGCATGAGATCGTAGAAGTCGCCCGACAGGTGGCCTCGCGCGACGGCGGCGGCGGCGATCTCGAGTCCGGGCACGCGGGGCAGCCGCTTGGGCTCGAGCGCGCGCTAAATGATCGCCGCGTGGTCGAGCTCGTCGTCTCGCGTGAGTTCCGCCTGCACCCATCCGGCGAGGTCGCGCAGCAGCGCGCTCTGGCTCTCGGTGAAGTCGCGCGGCTGCGTGTCGATCACGCAGAGGGTGCCGACCGGTTCTCCGCCCGGCGCGTAGAGCGGATGCCCCGCGTAGAAGCGGAGGTGCGGATCGCCCGCGACGAACGGGTTGTCGGCGAACTCCTCGGCCGCGCTCGCGTCTTCGACGACGACCATGCGGTTCTGCCGCACCGTGTAGTCGCAGAACGAATCCTCGCGCGGAGCCTCGGTCGCGCCGAGACCGATCTGGGATTTGCGCCACTGGCGGTCGCGGTCGACGAGCGAGACGCTCACCATCGGCACGCCGAACATCTCTTTCGCGAGCCGTGCCACCCGGTCCACGCGCTCGTCGGGGGGGGCGTGTCGAGCACCCCCATCTCTTCGAGCGCTGCAAGTCGTCGCTCCTCAGTGAACATGCATTCTCCTCCGCCGCCCTCTCGACCAAGTTCCTTCATCATAGGCGGCGCAGGGCGGCCGGCTCACGGGGTGGCGGCGGGCCCGCTCCGGGGTGTACGGCTGGCGCTCACCGCGAGCCGTGGCCGAGAATACCGCTATGGCTGCAGACGACTTCGTGCTCGCTCCCGAGGAGTTGCGCGCGGTGGCCCGGTTCGCCGCTTCGTGCGCGTCGCGCGTGCTGCCCGACTTCGAGGCCGTCGCGCCGCACGATTCGCGACCGCGGGAGGCGCTCGACGCGGCACGCGTCTTCGCGGAGGGCGCTCCCCGCTCGAATCGGCAGCGCACTGCGGCGTTCGCGGCGCACCGCGCTGCTCGGGAGGCCCCGGACGAGCGAGCTCGGCTGGCGGCGCTCGCCTGCGGAGACGCCGCGGCCGCGGCCTATCTCCATCCGATCGCGCGGGCGTCACAGGTCGGCCACATCCTGCGCGCCGCGGCGTGCGCCGCGATCGTGCACGAGTCGCGGCCGGGAGCTGAGCCCGGGAGCGAGGTGCGCGCCCTGATCGCCCTCGCCGGGCAGTCCGTGCCGGCGATCCTGCGCCGGTATCCGCCCGCCCCGGAGGGGCGCACGCGGCTCGCGCAGGTGATGGGCGAGATCGATGCCGCGCTCAGAAGCGGCGCTGGCGCGCCGCCGACCGATGGCGCATCGGGCGCGTGACGCGAGTCTGCGAGGATCGCTCGCGCTCGTTCAGCCGAGGCGCACGACGGCCTGCACCACATCGCGCACGTACGTCCGGTCGAGGTCGCGGCGCTCGAAGTACCGATGCATCGGCCACCCCTCGATCAGCGCGTCGAGAGCGCGGGCCGTGCGCTCGGGGAAGTGCATCGCGAGCGAGGATCGGCTGAGCCGCATCCAGTCGTGGCAGTACTCGCGCACGGTGGCGTTGACGCTGCCGAAGGAGTACATCTCGAAGAGCGCCCGCATCTGCCGATCGTCCACATAGTCGCCCGCGATGAGATCGACGACGGCGTCGATCGCCGCATCGACGGTCGTCGCCCGCTCGAGTCGCGCCCGGTACTCCCGCGACATATCGGTGTACATATCGCGGAACGCCGCCTCGAAGATCTCGTGCAGCCCTCCGAAGTAGTAGGTCAGCGAACCGGGCGGCACCGCCGCGCGGGCGGCGATGGATCGGTGCGTGGCGCGGTGCACGCCGAGCTCGATGATGTCGTCGATCGCAGCGTGCACGATCTGCGCGCGTCGGTCGGGGGTGTCGCGGGCCATCGCGCTCCTCGGGTAGATTGAGAGACGGTCTTGTACATTTGTACACACCGAGAGGCGCCTGCGCTGCGCGCCACTCCGCATCCCCGTACTCAGGAGCCACCGTGCACGCAACTCTCCCCCGGCGCCGCCTCGCGCTGTTCGCGCTGTTCTTCATCCCCGGCCTCACCATCGCGTCATGGGTCACGCGCACCCCGGCGATCCGGGACCTGCTGCAGCTCTCGACCGCGGAGATGGGGCTCGTGCTCTTCGGCCTGTCGGCGGGCTCCATGATCGGCATCCTCGCATCGGGCCCGCTCGTGGCTCGTCTCGGTGCGCGCCCGCTCATCCTCGCCGGCACCCTCGGAGTGATTCTCAGCATGCCCACGATCGGCTGGGGCTCGGCGACCGGGGCACCCCTCGCAGTGACCGCCGGACTGTTCGTCTTCGGTCTCGGCATGGGCGGAAGCGAGATCGCGATGAACGTGGAGGGGGCCGACATCGAGCGCGGCTTCGGCCGGCCGGTGCTGCCGGCCCTGCACGGCTGCTTCAGCCTGGGAACGGTCGTCGGCGCGACGGCCGGCATCGGGTTCACCGCGCTCGCGGTTCCGGTGGTCTGGCATCTCGGCGCCGTCGGCGCGATCGCCACCGCGGGGCTCATCGCCGCGATCCCGCACGTGGCGCCCGGCGTCGGCATCGCGCCGCGCGATACCGCGAAGCCGAGCAGGGGCGGCCGGTTGCGCTCGGTGCTCGACGGTCGCCTGATTATCATCGGCGTCGTCGTGCTCGCGATGGCGTTCGCCGAGGGAACGGCGAACGACTGGCTGCCGCTCGTCATGGTCGACGGGCACGGCTTCGATCCGGCCCTCGGATCGGCGGTCTACGCGGTGTTCGCGGCTGCGATGACGATCGGCCGGTTCGCGGGCGGACCGTTCATCGAGCGCTTCGGCCGGCCCGCCGTGCTCTGCGCGAGCGCCGTATCGGGCGTCGTCGGGCTCGCCATCGTCATCTTCGTCGATCATCAGGTCGCCGCCGGTGCCGCGGTGATCCTCTGGGGGCTCGGCGCCTCCCTGGGCCTCCCCGTCGCACTGTCGGTCGCGGGGGCTTCGGGGCCCGACCCCGCCACCCGCGTGGCGATCGTCGCTACCCTCGGCTACGTCGCGTTCCTCGTCGGCCCGCCGCTCCTCGGCTTCATCGGCGAGCACGCCGGGCTGCGCTCCGCCCTGCTCGCACCGCTCGCGCTCATGGCGGTCGCGATCCTCCTCGCGCCCTACGTGGCCGAGCGGCGGAGCGTCGAACGTCGGGCGGAGGCGCCGGCGGCGTGACGCGCACTCGTCAGCAGCCCGACTCCGGTCGCCCGACGGCCCACGACCTCCGATCTCGCAGCGTCGCTACCGGCCCCGCAGGGCGTTGACCACGACCGCTCCGAGCGGGGCGAGCGAGCCGAGCATGAAGGCGGTGCTGAGCGCCGCGTCGGCGTCGCGGATCAGCGCACCGCTGATGAGCAGCGATCCGAAGAGGATCGCCGGGGTCTGATTCCGGCGTCTCGCCTCGGCGCGTCGCACGCGCTGCTCGAGCTGCGGCGAGCGCACTTCGAGTTCACCGCCGTCGATGCGGTCGAGCGTCGATCCGATCCGCCCCGGCAGGAGTGCGAAGGCCCGAGCCGCGTCGAGAGCGCGACGGGCCGCGTCCCCCACCACGTTGCCGCGCTCCTCCCGGATGAGCTGCTGCGCGTAGGGCTCGATCGCATCCCACAGGTTGAACTTCGGGTCGAGGGAGCTGCACACCCCGGAGGTGAGGGAGATCGCCCGGATGATGAGCAGGAAGTTCTCGGGCAGCTGGAACGGAAGGGTGCGGATCACGTCGCTGAACTCGTGCCCGAAGTCGCGGAACTCGCGCGGGTCGACCTCCCGGAGGTCGGCGAACCCCATGCCCCCGAATCGCGCGAAGAGCTGCGTCATCGCCCGCTCGAGCTCAGTGGCGTCGGCGGTGGGCAGCAGTACGCCGACCTCTCGCATCGCGGCGACGAGGCCCCTGCCGTCCCGCGTCGCAGCGGCGATCAGCATGGAGCGGAGTGCCCCACGGGTGCCCGCCGGCACCTCCCCCATCATCCCGAAGTCGATGAAGGTGAGCCGCCACCCCTCCGGAGCGTCGTCGTCGGGGGTGACGAAGACGTTGCCGGGGTGCGGGTCGGCGTGGAAGAAGGCGTGCGTGAACAGCTGGTCGAACATGACGGCCGCGAACCGCAGCGCGACGTCGTGCGGGTCGACTCCTGCGGCCCGCAGGGCGTCGATGTCGGTCACCTTGATCGCCGAGACGTCTTGCAGCGTGAGCACGCGGCGGCTGGTGCGCTCCCAGACGATCTCGGGCACGGCGACCCCCGCGCTTCCCGCGAAGTTCTCGCGGAAGCGCTCCGCATTGGCCGCCTCCTGCAGGTAGTCGATCTCCTCGAGGCTCGTCACCGCGAACTCCTCGACGAGCGACGGCATGTCGACGCGGCGCGATACGAGGCGCACGTGGCTCAGCCAGCGACCCACCTTGCGCAGCGCGGCGAGATCGACCGCCACGATCCCGTCGATGCCGGGCCGCTGCACCTTCAGCACGGCGTTCGAGAAGCCGACGTCCTCCGCCAGCGACGGGGCGAGGATCGCCGCGTGGGCCTGACCGAGCGAGGCGGCCGCGAGCGGCTCGTGCTCCACGTGCGCGAACACGGTCGTGAGCGGCACCCCGAGCTCCGCCTCCGCGAGGCGCCGGATGTCGGCGAACGGCTCCGGGGGCACCTCGTCCTGCAGGCCCTCGAGTTCTGCGGTGATCTCGGGCGGCAGCACGTCGAGGCGCGACGACATGAACTGCCCCACCTTGATCATGAGCCCGCCGAGCTCGACGGCGAGTCCGTGGAACGCCCGCGCGAACTTCCGCATCCGCCGCGGGCGCGTGCGCTCGGTGATACGCTGCAGCCCGAATCTCGGCAGCACGAGCTCGAACCACCAGGCGTGCGCGAGGTGCCGCGATGCGAACCGGAGGATGCGCCGGTACCTGGCGCGGTCGATCTCGGTCGGAAGGGCGCCGCTCGACGCGACGTCAGGCGACACCCGGCTCAGCCCTGAGCGAGAATGCTGTACAGGCGACGGCGGGCGTCCTCCAGCACCTCGACCGCTTCCGCGACCTGCTCCGCGCTCCCCGTCCGGCCCACCTGCGCCGCGGCCTGGGCCAGTTCGAAGCCCGCCTGCGCGAGTGCGCCGTGCCGCTTCGGCGCCCGCTGGGCGGACGCCTCCCACGGAGCGTTCGCCTCTCCGGCGGCCACGGCCTCGCCACCGGCGTCGGTGAGCGCGTAGGTCTTCCGCCCGTTCGACTCCTCCGCCGAGATCAAGCCCTCGTCGGCGAGCATCTGGAGCGCCGGGTAGACCGACCCCGCGCTCGGCTTCCACTCGCCCCCGCTGCGGCGCTCGATCTCCCGGATGATCTGATACCCGTGCATGGGCTCCTCGGCGAGCAGCGCCAGCACCGCGGCGCGCACGTCGCCGCGCGCCATCCGCGATCCGGCCCGCTTCTCGAAGCCGGTGCGCAGCTGGTCCATCGCCTCCCACAGCGACTCGCCGGCTGCGCCGGCACCGAACCCGAATGAATTGAACGACTGTTGCATGGCTTCCTTCGTGACTCGCGAGCGACTGGTGAGCGATAGTCGGCAATATACGCCGACACCCTGAGCGATAGGTGAGGATCGCGGATACGGGAGCGGCCGTCGCAGTCAGCTGGCCCGGCGATCCGACTTCGCCGTGCTCCGCTTCGCGGAGGCCCGTTTCGCCGCGGGCTTCTTCGGCTCAGCCTTCTTCGCCGCGGGCTTCTTCGCCGAGGCCTTCTTCGCCGCGGGCTTCTTCGCCGAGGATTTCTTCGCGGCAGTCCGCTTCCCCGCGGAGCCCGAGCGGGCGGCGCCCTTCGCCGAGGACGCGCCCCCGGCCCCACGCCTGCCTCCGGCCTTCTTCGCCGCCCGAGAACGCTGCACGCTCTCCTTCAGCGCCGCCATGAGGTCGATCACCTCTGCGTCCGACCCGTCCTCCTCCTCGGCGTCGCCGAACGTGGCCTCCGTATCGAGCGCGTCACCCGCTGCGAGTTTGGCGCGCACCAGTTGGCGCAGCTCCTCCTGGTATTCGTCGTGGAAGTCGGTCGCGTCGAAGTCGCCGCTGAAGCTCTTCACGAGCGCCGCCGAGAGCTGCAGCTCCTTCGCCGTGATGCGCACCCGCTCGTCGAGTTCGGGGAACTCCGCTTCGCGCACCTCGTCGGGCCACAGCAGATTCTGCACGACGAGCACGTCGTCGCGCACGCGGAGGGCCGCGATCCGCGTTTTCTGCCGCAGCGCGAACTGCACGATGGCCGTGCGGTCGGTCTGCTCGAGCGTGCGCCGCAGCAGCACGTACGCCTTCGCCGACTTGCCCGCGGGGCGCAGGAAGTAGCTCTTCTCGAACATGATCGGGTCGAGCTGATCGGTGGGAACGAACTCGACCACGGAGATCTCGCGGTTGCGCTCCTGCGGAATGGCTTCGAGCTCCTCCTTCGTGAGCACGACGGTCTCGTCGTCCTCCACGTACGCGCGATCGATGTCGGCGTACTCCACGGCTTCGCCGCACACCTCGCAGCGCCGCTGGTACCGGATGCGCCCGCCGTCGCGCGCGTGCACCTGGTGCAGCTCCACGTCGTGATCCTCGGTCGCGCTGAACAGCTTCACCGGCACATTGACGAGCCCGAAGGTGATCGCCCCGGTCCATATGGCTCTCATACGTACAGTAGAGCCGAATAGGGTGTCAACGGGCTACGCCTTGTGCGCCGACGCGAACATGCTGTAGCCATGGCCGGTGCACAGCACGCGGTGCGCATCGACGGGCGCGCCCTCCGTTTGTCGAACCTCGACAAGGTGCTGTACCCCGCAACCGGGACGACGAAGGGCGAGGTGCTCGGCTACGTGAGCGCCATCGCCGAGACCATGCTCCCCTACTGCCGCGACCGCGCCGCCACGCGCAAGCGCTGGCCCGACGGCGTGGGCGAGAGCGGCGAGGGCCCGAGCTTCTTCCAGAAGGACATCGGAGATGATGCGCCGTCATGGGTCGCCCGCGGCCGCATCGCGCACCGCGATCATCTCAACGCGTACCCGATGGTGAACGACGAGTCGACGCTCGTCTGGCTCACGCAACTCGCGGCGCTCGAAATCCATGTGCCGCAGTGGCGGTTCGATCGGGCGGCGGCCGAGCCGCCCGGCGAGCACGGCGGGGTCGAGGGGGCGGCAGACCCGAGACGGGCGCCGGATCGCCTCGTGCTCGACCTCGATCCGGGCCCCGGGGTCGACCTGCGGCAGTGCGCGCGCGTCGCCTTTCTCGTCCGCGACCTCCTCGACGGCATGGGCCTCGACTCCGTACCGGTGACGAGCGGCAGTGCGGGCATCCACGTCTACGCCCCGCTCGACGGCGGGCAGTCGTCCGAGCAGGTCTCCGCGGTCGCGCGCGAGCTCGCCCGCGCATTGGAGAAGGATCACCCCGGTGAGATCATCAGCAGCATGCAGCGGAGTCTGCGCGCCGGCAAGGTCTTCATCGACTGGAGCCAGAACAACGGCAGCAAGACCACGATCGCTCCCTACTCGCTTCGCGGTCGCGCACGCCCGACCGTCGCGGCGCCGCGGACCTGGCGCGAGCTCGCCTCCCCGCACCTGCGCCACCTCGAGTTCCGCGAGGTGCTGGAGCGCGTCGAGCGACGCGGCGATCCGCTGGCCGAGCTGACCCGCGAGAGCGCGGCCGCGCGCACGTCGGAGCGACTGGAGGTGTATCGCTCGAAGCGCGATGCGCAGCGCACCCCCGAGCCCGTGCCCGAAGCGCACCGACGCACCGGCGGCAATCGGACCGCGGCGGCCCGAGGGCGTGCAGTCGCCGCCCATGAGGGCGACGCGGCGGAAGGCCCGGTCTTCGTCATCCAGCGGCACGAGGCCCGTCGCCTGCACTACGACTTCCGGCTCGAGCACGACGGGGTGCTCGTCAGCTGGGCCCTCCCGAAGGGGGTGCCCACCGATCCCCGCCGCAATCACCTGGCGGTGCCCACCGAGGATCACCCGATGGAGTACCGCACCTTCGAGGGCGAGATCCCGAAGGGCGAGTACGGAGCAGGCACGGTGCGCATCTGGGACGCCGGCACGTTCGCGCTCGAGAAGTGGCGCGACGACGAGGTCATCGCGACGCTCACCGGCACCGTCGACGGCGGCATCGGCGGCACCCGCACCTACGTGCTCTTCCGCACGCAGGAGGATCCGCCGCAGTGGATGATCCATCTCAAGGCAGACCGGGCCGACCGGGCAGGCCGGGCAGACCGCGCAGACCGGGCGGATCGGGCAGACCGCGCAGACCGGGCCGAGCAGCCCGCGGCGTCGACGGGAGCCCGCGCCGGGCGCCCATCGCCCGGCGAGCCGCTGCCCGACGCCGCGCGGCCCATGCTCGCGACGCGATCCTCAGCCGCCTCCCTCGAGCATCTCGACGCCGGCGACTGGTCGTTCGAGATGAAGTGGGACGGCATGCGCGCGATCGTCGCGCTCGACGGCGACCGCGTGACGGTCACCAGCCGGTCGGGGCGCGACGTCACCGCGAGCTTCCCCGAGCTGCGCGACACGGCGCAGGCGGTCCTCGCCGACTCCGCGGTGCTCGACGGCGAGATCGTGGCGCTCGGGCCCGGCGGCGCCCCCAGCTTCTCGCGGCTGCAGGATCGCATGGGCCTCACCGGTGCTCGCGAGGTCGCGCGCGCTCGGCGATCGGCCCCGGTGCGCTTCTTCGCCTTCGACGTGCTCGCACTCAACGGCACCGACTGCCGCGCGCTGCCGTACGACGCGAGACGCGAGCTGCTGCTCGAGAGCTTCGATGACGGCGACGACAGCGACGGCGACGACGGGCGCGGCGAAGCAGGCGGCGGGAGCGGCGAAGCAGGCGGCGGCGGTGCCGCAGCCGGGCGGGGCGCGGTGGCGGTGCCGCCCGCGTTCGCGGGCGATGCCGCGGCCGCGCTCGCCGCGAGTCGCGAGCTGGGCCTGGAGGGCGTCGTCGCGAAGCGCCGCACGAGCCCGTATCGGGCCGGCACGCGATCGAGCGAGTGGCTGAAGGTGCCGCTCGCCGAGACGACCGAGGCGGTCGTGATCGGGTGGCGGGCGAGCGACGCCGACCCGTCGGGCTTCGCGTCGCTGCTCATCGCGATCCCCGGAGAGCGCGGGCTGCAGTACGCCGGCCGCGTCGCGAGCGGGTTCAGCGCGTCGGTGCGGCGACAGGTGCGGCGCGTGCTCGCGGCGGACGAGCGGGCCGAGCCCGCCTTCGACGTGCCGAGCGAGGCGCGGCGCGAGGCGCACTGGGTCGCACCGCGCCGCGTGGGCGAGGTGACGTTCCGCGAGCGCACGCCGGAGGGGCGGCTCCGTCACGCCGCGTGGCGCGGGTGGCGGCCCGACCGGGATGTCTCCGAGTTCCTCGGCGGCCCGTAGACTCGTGCATCATGGCAATGGGATCGACGATGCACACCTTCGAAGTGGACCTGGCAGACGTGGATCGCGGGGTGTACGAGCAGTTCACGCTGCGCGTCGCCCGGCACCCCTCTGAAACGGCCCCCTTCATGATCACGCGCGTGCTCGCCTACTGCCTCGAGTACACCGAGGGCGTCGCGTTCGGCGGTGGCGTGTCGACCGTCGACGAACCGGCGGTGATGGTGCGCGACCTGACCGGCTCGCTGTCGGCCTGGATCGAGGTCGGAGCACCCGACGCCGCCCGTCTGCACTCCGGGAGCAAGTCGGCGGAGCGCGCCGTCGTGTACACCCACCGCGACCCCGAGAAGGTGCTGGCGAACTGGCGGGGCAAGACGATTCATCGCGCGTCGCAGATACCGCTCTTCGCGGTCGATCCCGCCCTCGTCGCGGGCGCGGCCGACGCCCTCGAGCGGCGCAACGCGCTCTCCGTCTCGCGCACCGAGGGCCAGCTGTACCTCGACCTGAACGGGGCGAACCTGTCGGGTGCGCTCGCGGAGCACCGCATCGCGGAGCCGAGCGCCTAGCGTTCAGAGGATGATCGTCGTCGCGCCCGGGTCGACCCGGCGCGGGCGCGTCGCCCCCCAGATGATCGCGACGCCGACGGCGGTGAGCACGAGGCCCGCGACGACCGCGGCGATCGACAGCGCCACCCCCGGCCAGAGGAGCGCGAGAATGCCGCCCGCGAGCAGCACCGCTCCCGGCACGATCCCGATGCTCGGCCGGTGCCGGGCGAATCGCAGACCGACGGCGAGCCAGAGCGCGCCGAACGCGATCAGCCCGAACCCGGCGAAGCTCACCAGCGCGCGTGCAGTGGCGCCAGTGAAGGCGAGGGCGATGACTCCTGCGACGACGAGCAGGATGCCGCCGATCGATCTGCCGCGAGCGAGCAGCACCGCGCCGTTCGCGATGAGGGCCGAGGCGAACAGCACCACCAGGATCCAGCTCGCCGAGAAGAACGGCCATACGACGAGGCCCAGTCCGATCACGGCGACGATCGCGCCGACCGCGATCACCGTGCCCTTCGGGAACGCGGGCTGAGCACGGTCGGCCCCGTCGGAGCCGCCGCGCATCGGTACGGGCATGTGGGGCAGGGACACGGAGACCTCCGGGTTCGGCGGACGGATCGCACGGAACCGTCCGAGCCTCGGTTCGGGCGGCCGTGCAGCTACTGTACGACGCCCGCCTTCGAACTCACCGGCAACCCGAGGCATGATCGCCAGCGGCGCAACCCGTCGCACCGGAGCGATCGGCACGGGCACAATGGAGACGATGCAACGCGACGACTTCCTCCGCCCGGCCCTCGAGGTGGCTCCGCACCTGCTCGGCTCGCTCCTGTCGGTCGACGCTCCCGGCGGCCGGGTGACCATCCGCATCACCGAGGTCGAGGCGTATCACGGAGTCGGTGTGCCCGGCGTGCGCGATGCCGGCTCGCACGCCCGGAACGGGCGCACGGAGCGCAACGCGTCGATGTTCGGCCCGCCGGGCCACGCCTACGTCTACTTCAGCTACGGCATGCACTTCGCCGTGAACCTCGTGTGCTCGCCCGAGGGCTCCGCCTCCGGTGTGCTCGTGCGCGCCGGCGAGGTCGTCGCCGGCGCCGACGTGGCGCGCGAACGCCGCAGCGCGCGGCGAGCGGGCACCGACGTTCCGGCCGACCATCTCGCCCGCGGGCCCGGCAACGTCGCGCAGGCCCTCGGCATCCGTCGGGAGACGCACGACGGGCGCTCCCTCTTCGCGGAGCCGTTCTCCCTGCAGCTGCCCGATCGGGCGGTGCCGACGATCGCCTCCGGGCCCCGAGTCGGCGTCGCCGGCGTCGCGGGCGGCCCCGAGTTCCCGTGGAGGTTCTGGATCCCGGGCGAGCCGTCGGTGTCCGCGTTCCGGCCGGGCCGGGGCGCGCCGCGCCCCGTGCGCCGCAGCTAGCGCGCGTCCTCCACGGCGAGGGCCGATGCACCGGTCTGCGGATGGAACTTCGCCAGCCCGACGACGCCGATGATCGCCACGGCTCCCGATGCGACGAATGCGAGGATCGCCCACGCGGGTGCGCCCGCAGCCTCGTCGAGCACGGTGATGCCGATGAGCACCGCGACGATCGGGTCGACCACCGTGAGACCCGCCACCACGAGGTCGGGCGGGCCCGACGAGTAGGCGTTCTGCACGAAGACGAGGCCGAGCAGCGCGCCGGCGATGAGCGCCGCGACGCACGCCCAGGTGAGCCATTCGAACTCGCCCTGCTGCAGTCGCCCGATCACCGACTTCGCGAAGGTCGCGACGAAGCCGTAGAGCACGCCGGCGCCGATGATGTAGATGAGCGCGACGCCGCGGTGGCGGAAGACGAGGGTGAGCACCGAGATGACGGCGAACACGACGCCGAACGTGATGAGGATCTCGATCAACTTGGCATCGGTGACCGGCTGATCGGAGGCCGTGAACGCCGCCACGCTCACGAACACCACGATGCCGAGCACGGCGAGCCCGATCGATGATTGCACACGCTTGCCGAGTCGCACCCCGCTCACGCGAGAGTTGAGAATGGAGGTGATCACGAGCCCGACCACGCCGATCGGCTGCACGATGATGAGCGGCGAGAGCGAGAGCGATCCGATCTGGAACACGACGGCGAGGCCGAGGAAGAGGGTGCCGACCACCCAGGAGGGACGCCGCAGCAGACTCGCGATGTGACGGAGCGACAGGCCCGCGCCCGCGCTCTGGCCCGTGATGCGCTCGACCTTGTTGAGGCCGCGCGACTGGTACTGCGCGCCGAACGCGAGCAGCGCGGCGCCGATCAGGGCGAGCGGAATGCCGATGAACTGCTTCGGGTCGAGCGCGGTCATCTCGGTGACCGCTTCGGAGAGACCGAGGTCTCCCGTGAGCCGGGCGGCGTCAATCAGGCTCGCATGCACAGCACCACCCTAGCGCGTGGAGGGGTCGTCGCCCCGGCGAACTCCCGTCCGCCTCGCTCGCGCCCCGATCGTTCAGGCGTCGTCGCCGCGCATGAGCTCGACGAGTCGCGCCGCAGCGCGGGGCACCTCGTCGTTCACGATCACCTCGTCGAATTCGTCGGCGGCGGCGAGTTCGACCTTCGCGGTCTCGAGGCGGCGCGTGCGCTCCTCCTCGTCCTCGGTGCCGCGCCCCACGAGGCGGTCGACGAGTTCGTCCCAGCTCGGCGGAGCGAGGAACACGAGTCGCGCCTCGGGCATGCTCGCCCGCACCTGGCGCGCCCCCTGGAGGTCGATCTCGAGCAGCATGAGCGCCCCGCGCTCTGCGGCCTCCAGCACCGGGCGACGCGGCGTGCCGTAGCGCGACTTGTTGTGCACGGTCGCCCACTCCAGCAGCTCGTCCGCCGCCAGCATGCGGTCGAAGCCCTCGTCGTCGACGAAGAAGTAGTGGCGTCCGTGCTCCTCCCCCGGTCGCGGGGCGCGGGTCGTCGCCGACACGGAGAGCTGCACCTCGGGGTAGTGCTCGCGGATGTACGTCGCGACCGTCCCCTTGCCCACCGCGGTCGGGCCGGCGAGCACCGTCAGCGGCGGGCGGGGGCCGACCCGGCCGCCGCCCGTGCGCTCGCGCACGAAGGCCTCGAGCCGGTCGCGCTGCAGCTTGCCGAGGCCGCCGAGCCGCTTGCGCTCGGAGATGCCCAGGTCTTCGCGCACGCGCTCCGCCTTCACCGCACCGATTGCGGGGAACGACAGGAGGAAGTCGGTGATCCTCAGCGACGCGGCCGGCGTATCGGGCAGCCGCGACTGCTCGAGCACGCGGAACGGCGACACCTCGCCCGATCGCAGACGCCGCTTGAGATCCGCGCGCGTCTGTCGCGCCGCGATCGCGGCGCGGTTCGCCGCCACACGATCCACCTCAGGCATCGTCCGAGCAGTCGTCACCGTGTCACTCCTTCATGGTCTCCGTGCGCGAGCTGTGCGCAATGCGTCATAGCCTAGGCCGGTTCGCCGCTCAACGCGAAGCGAACCGCTGCTGCGCGCTCCCGAATCCGGTCGCGCAGCCCCGCGGGCCCGCCGTTCAGAATGCTGCGGGATTCGTTCGCGAGCAGCGCGTGACCGATGCCGCCGAACACCCGGCCCGCATCCTCGATGCGGGCGCCCTGATGGCCGAACCCCGGTGCAAGCACCGGCAGGGCGGGGCCGGCGGGCCGCACGGCGACGTCGATGCCGAACGCCGACAGATCGAGCGTCGCGCCAAGCACGACGCCGACGCCGCCGACCGGCGCGCTCGCGTGCGCGGCGTTCCACGCCGCCGCGTCCTCCACCATCGCGGCGGCGACGGTGCGACCGTCGGCGCGGCGCGCCTGCTGCACCTCGGCGGCCTCGGGATTCGACGTCGCGGCGAGCACGAACAGCCCCTTGCCGTCGCGCTGCACGCGCTCCAGCGCACCGGCGAGCGTGCCGAAGCCCTGATACGCGACGACCGTCATCGCGTCCGCCTCGAGCGGGGAGCCCGGAGCCAGCCAGGTGTCGGCGTACGCCGCGAAGCTCGAGCCGATGTCGCCGCGCTTCACGTCGGCGACGACGAGGAGCCCCGCCTCCCGCGCGTCGGCGAGCACCCGCTCGAGCGCGGCGAACCCGGCGGCGCCGAAGCGCTCGAAGAAGGCGATCTGCGGTTTGACGCAGGCGGCGACGCCCGCTGCGGCGGCAACCACGTCGCGCCCCATCCGCTCGGCGCCGTCGGCGTCATCTGCGACCCCCCAGCCGGCGAGCAGCGGCCCGTGCGGGTCGATGCCCGCGCAGAGGTGCCGGCCCGCGGCGAACTCCGCCGCGAGCCGGTCTCCGAACCCCGGTCGGGTCATCGCCCGGCCAGCGCCGCGTCGCGGTCGGCCTGGTACTCCTGGAGCGACTTCACGTCGAACCCGCTCCGCTGCGCCGAGATCGCCCCGACCGCCGCCGACAGCTCCGACACCGTGGTGAAGATCGGCTTGCCGGCGGCCACGGCAGCGGCGCGGATCTCGTACCCGTCCGCACGCGCCGAGCTGCCCGACGGCGTGTTGATGATCATGTCGATGTCGCCCCGGTTGATGAGGTCGACGATCGTGTCTCCCTCGGCCCCGGCGCTGTGCTTGCGCACCACCTCCGACGCGATGCCGTTGCGGCCGAGCACCACCTGCGTGCCCTGCGTCGCGAGGATGCGGTAGCCCAGCTCCTGCAGGCGGAGTGCGGGCAGAACGATCGACCGCTTGTCGCGGTCGGCGACCGAGAGGAACACCGTGCCGCTCTCCGGCAGCTCGCTGCCGGCCGCCGACTGGCTCTTCGCGAAGGCGGTCGGGAAGTCGCGATCCATGCCCATCACCTCGCCGGTCGAGCGCATCTCGGGTCCGAGCAGCGAATCCACGACGAAACCCTCGTGCGTGCGGAACCGCTTGAACGGCAGCACGGCCTCCTTGACGGCGATCGGCGCGTCGATGGGCGCCCGCGAGCCGTCGCGCTCGGGCAGCAGCCCGCTCTCGATGAGCTCGGAGATCGTCTCCCCCGCCATGATGCGCGAGGCCGCCTTCGCGAGCGGGATCCCGAGCGCCTTCGACACGAAGGGCACCGTGCGCGATGCGCGCGGATTCGCCTCGAGCACATAGAGCACGCCCTGTCCGATCGCGAACTGCACGTTCAGCAGGCCGCGGACGCCGATGCCCTCGGCGATGCCGAGCGTCGCCTCGCGCACCCGGGCGATCTGATCGTGCCCGAGGGTGACCGGGGGCAGCGTGCAGCTCGAGTCGCCCGAGTGCACGCCCGCCTCCTCGATGTGCTCCATGACGCCGCCGACGTAGAGCTGCTCGCCGTCGTAGAGCGCGTCGACGTCGATCTCGATCGCGTCGTCGAGGAAGCGGTCGACGAGCAGCGGATGGCCCGGCCCGACGAGGGCGTGGCCCTCGATGCGGCCGAAGTAGCCGTGCAGCGACTCGGTGTCGTACACGATCTCCATGCCGCGCCCGCCGAGCACGAAGGAGGGGCGCACGAGCACGGGGTAGCCGATCTCCTCCGCGATGCGGATCGCACCCTCCTCGTCGATCGCCGTGCCGTTGCGCGGAGCGAGCAGGCCCGCGCGGTCGAGGATGCGCGAGAATGCGCCGCGCTCCTCGGCGAGGTCGATCGCCTCCGGAGTGGTGCCCAGGATCGGCACGCCCGCGTCCTTCAGCGGCTGGGCGAGGCCGAGCGCCGTCTGGCCGCCGAGCTGCACGACGACGCCGAGCAGCTCGCCCGACGCCTGCTCGGCGTGGATGACCTCCAGCACGTCCTCGAGCGTGAGCGGCTCGAAGTAGAGGCGATCCGACGTGTCGTAGTCCGTCGACACCGTCTCGGGGTTGCAGTTGATCATGATGGTCTCGTACCCCGCGTCGGAGAGCGCGAACGAGGCGTGGACGCAGGAGTAGTCGAACTCGACGCCCTGACCGATGCGGTTCGGGCCGGAGCCGAGGATGACGATCTTCTTGCGGTCGCTCGCGGCGACCTCCGTCTCGGAGTCGTACGAGGAGTAGTGGTAGGGCGTGAGCGCCGGGAATTCGCCGGCGCACGTGTCGACGGTCTTGTACACGGGGCGCAGGCCGAGCCCGTGGCGCAGGCCGCGGATCTCCGATTCGGACACCCCGCGGAGCGCCGCGATCTGCACGTCGGAGAACCCGTGATCCTTCGCCTCGCGCAGCACGTCGAGCGTGAGCTGACCCGCGCGCTGCACCGTCTCGGCGACCTCGTTGATCAGCTGGATCTGATCGAGGAACCAGGGGTCGATCGACGTGGATTCGAAGACCTGCTCGATGGTCGCGCCGAGCCGCAGTGCCTGCTGCACGTCGACGATGCGCCCGTCGGTGGGGCGCTTGATGGTCTCGAGGATCTGCTCGACCGAGCGCGACTCGTCGCCCCAGTGGAAGGAGGAGCCCTGCTTCTCCAGCGAGCGCAGCGACTTCTGCAGCGCGGTCGTGAAGTTGCGCCCGATCGCCATCGACTCGCCCACCGACTTCATGGTGGTCGTCAGCGTGTCGTCGGCCGCCGGGAACTTCTCGAACGCGAATCGCGGAGTCTTCACGACGATGTAGTCGATCGACGGCTCGAAGCTCGCCGGCGTCTTCTGCGTGATGTCGTTCGGGATCTCGTCGAGCCGGTACCCGAGTGCGAGCTTCGCGGCGATCTTCGCGATCGGGAAGCCGGTCGCCTTCGAGGCGAGCGCCGACGAGCGCGAGACGCGCGGGTTCATCTCGATGACGATGATGCGCCCCGTCGCGGGATCGACGGCGTACTGGATGTTGCAGCCGCCGGTGTCGACGCCCACGCGGCGGATGATGTCGATGCCGATGTCGCGCAGCTTCTGGTACTCGCGGTCGGTGAGCGTCAAGGCCGGCGCCACGGTGATGGAGTCGCCGGTGTGCACGCCGACGGCGTCGACGTTCTCGATGGAGCAGACGACCACGGTGTTGTCCGCGGTGTCGCGCATCAGCTCGAGCTCGTACTCCTTCCACCCGAGGATCGACTCCTCGAGCAGCACCTCGCTGGTCGGGCTGTAGTGCAGCCCGTCGCCCGCGATCCGGACCAGCTCCTCCTCCGTGTACGCGAAGCCCGAGCCGAGGCCGCCCATCGTGAACGAGGGGCGCACGACCAGCGGATAGCCGAGATCCTTCGCGAACTCCTTCGCCTCCTCGAGCGTGTGAGCGATGTGCGAACGCGCCACGTCCGCTCCCGACTCGATCACGAGATCCTTGAAGATCTGGCGATCCTCGCCGCGCTGGATCGCCTCGACCTTCGCGCCGATGAGCTCGACGCCGTGCTTCTCGAGGATGCCGCGGTCGTGGAGCTCGATCGCCGCGTTGAGCGCGGTCTGACCGCCCAGCGTGGGGAGGATCGCGTCGGGCCGCTCCTTAACGATGATCGATTCGATGACCTCGGGGGTGATCGGCTCGACGTACGTCGCATCGGCGAAGTCGGGGTCGGTCATGATCGTGGCGGGGTTCGAGTTGACGAGGATGACGCGCACGCCCTCCTCGCGGAGCACGCGGCACGCCTGGGTTCCCGAGTAGTCGAACTCGACGGCCTGGCCAATGACGATCGGACCCGAGCCGATGACGAGTACTGAATTGATGTCTGAACGCTTGGGCATCGGGTCAGGCCTCCTGGGCGTGTGCGCCGGTCGAACGGGTGGAGCGGTTCGAGACCAGCTCGCGGAAACGGTTGAAGAGATAGAACGCGTCGTGCGGCCCTGCGGCCGCCTCCGGGTGGTACTGCACCGAGAACGCCGGGATGTCGAGGCACTCAAGCCCTTCGACCACCTGGTCGTTCAGGCTGAAGTGGCTCACCTGCACGCGGCCGAACCCCTCGGGGGCGTCGATCTCGCCCTCGATCGGCGCGTCGACGGCGAAGCCGTGGTTCTGCGCGGTGATCTCGACGCGGCCCGTGCGCTTGTCGAGCACCGGCTGGTTGATGCCGCGGTGCCCGAAGGGCAGCTTGTAGGTGCCGAAGCCGAGCGCGCGGCCGAGCAGCTGGTTGCCGAAGCAGATGCCGAAGTAGGGCACCCCGTCGCGCAGCAGCTCGCGGAGCACGTCGACCTGCAGGTCGCTCGCCGCCGGATCGCCGGGGCCGTTCGAGTAGAAGAGCGCATCGGGGGCGATGGCGCGGATCTCGTCGAGCGGGGTCGACGCGGGCAGCACGATGACGTCGAACCCGTGCTCCGACAGGTAGTGCACCGTCGCGCGCTTGATGCCCAGATCGAGCACGGCGATCGAGCCGACGCGCTCGACGCCCTCGGCGGCCGGCACGTCGTAGCGCTCCGGCGTCGTCACGAGTTCCGACAGGTTCTTCCCGGCCATCGGCTCCTGCGCGCGCACGAGGGCGAGCTGCTCCTCGTCGGAGAGCTCGAAGTCGGCGCCCGAGAACACGCCGGCGCGCATCGCTCCGGCGGAGCGGATGTGGCGGGTGATCGCACGCGTGTCGACGCCGGAGATGCCGACCACGCCGTCCTCCACGAGGTCCTCGTCGAGGGAGCGCTGGGCGCGGAAGTTCGATACGCGGCGCGCGGGGTCGCGCACGATGAAGCCCGCCACCCAGATCTTGCGCGACTCCATGTCGTCGGCGTTCGCACCGGTGTTGCCGATGTGCGGGGCGGTCATGAGCACGATCTGACCGGCGTACGACGGATCGGTCAGGGTCTCCTGGTAGCCCGTCATGCCCGTCGAGAAGACGACCTCGCCGAGCGTTCGGCCGGTCGCCCCGTATGCGCGCCCTACGTATCGTCGTCCGTCTTCGAGCACCAGCACCGCACGGCCCGCGGGCACAGCGGAGGCCGGGGGCGCGGTGACGCCCTGCGGCGCCACGGCGTCGTTCGCCGTCTCTTCGGTCGGGTTCGTAGTCACGCATCCTCCTGGGTGGTGTGGGGAGTGGAATGGGTCTGGGGGCCGGGGGCGTGCGCCGCTCCGGCGGGGATGATCTGCGCGACCGCGTCGGCGAACCGCAGCTGATCGGCGGGGAGGGAGAACCTGAAGCTCGACTCGACTGCCGAGCCGTCGGCGGCCCGCCACTGCAGCACGGAGAGGCCGTCGCGCTCGACCGCCTTGCCCACCCGTCGGCTCGCGACGTCGGTGCCGAGCAGCCGGTCGACGGGCAGGTGGATCTCGGGTTCGCCGGTGACGGCGATCGTCGCGCCGTCGGCGCGCAGCGTGACATCGGCGAAGCCCTTGAACTGCAGGCCGGGGATCGACAGGCGGTCGAGGGGGGCGCCGATGCGCGTCGTCGACACGTAGCCGACGCGCGGGAAGGCGGCGACCACGGCGCCGACGAGCGCGTCGCCGTGCTCCGCGAAGGCGCTGTGGCGCCGTGCCCGGCCGCGCCAGCCGATCCACATCGCGAGCAGCACGACGGCGGCGATGGCGACCATGACGAGCGCGAAGGCGGTGCGGGTCATCGCTCGCCTCCCGTGCTCCGCGCAGACGCCGCGACGGTCTCGGGGGCGACCAGCTCGCCGTCGTCCACCGTCAGGAACCCGCGTCGCACGGTGTACGCCACGCGGCCCGGCAGCTCCATGCCGAGGAACGGCGAGTTCGCGCTGCGGCCGCGCAGCCGGTCGGTCGAGAACGTGCTCGTGCCCGTCGGATCGACGAGCACGAGATCGGCTGGCTGACCGGCCTCGATCGCCGTCGGGTGCCCCGCGAGGCGGCCGATCTCGGCCGGGCGCTGCGAGAGCAGCGCCTCGAGCTCCGACCAGCTGGCGTGCCCCTCCTGCACGAGGGTGAGCAGCGCGATGGGCAGCGCCGATTCGAGACCGACCATGCCGAACGCCGCCGCATCCCACTCGCAGTCCTTCGCCTCCACCGGGTGCGGCGCGTGGTCGGTCGCGATGATGTCGATGACGCCCTCCGCGACCGCGGCCCGCAGCGCGCGCACATCGTCCTCCCGGCGCAGCGGCGGGTTCACCTTGAACCGCGGGTCGTACGTGCGCGCGAGCTCCTCGGTGAGGATCAGGTGGTGCGGGGTGACCTCCGCCGTCACCTGCACCCCGCGAGCCTTCGCCCAGCGGATCACCTCGACGGAGCCCGCGGTCGACAGGTGGCAGATGTGCAGTCGGGCGCCGACGTGCTCGGCGAGGAGCACGTCGCGGGCGATGATCGACTCCTCGGCCACTGCGGGCCAGCCCTTCAGGCCGAGCTCGCTCGACAGTGCGCCCTCGTTCATCTGCGCGCCCTCGGTGAGCCGCGGATCCTGAGCGTGCTGGGCGATGACGCCGTCGAAGGTCTTCACGTACTCGAGCGCCCGGCGCATGAGCAGGGCGTCGTGCACGCACTTGCCGTCGTCCGAGAAGACGCGCACCGCCGCCCGCGACTCCGCCATCGCGCCGATCTCGCTGAGGCGCTCGCCCGCAAGATCCTCCGTGACCGCCCCGATGGGCCGCACGGTCGCGTAGCCTGCGGCATCGCCGAGGGCCTGCACCTGCTCCACCACACCGGCCGTATCCTGCACGGGCAGCGTGTTCGCCATCGCGAACACGCTCGTGAACCCGCCAGCAGCGGCGGCCCGCGTGCCGGTGAGCACCGTCTCCGACTGCTCGAAGCCCGGCTCGCGCAGGTGCGTGTGCAGGTCGACGAGCCCGGTCATCGCGACGAGGCCGTCGCCCTCGATGATCCGCTCCCCGTCGCGCGGCTCCAACCCGCCCGCCGCCTGCGTCGCGCGCTCGACGACGACGCCGTAAGCGATGCGCAGGTCGACCGCCGCGGCGTCCGCCACCTGCTGGCCGCGCTCGGTCAGCGCAGCGGCGAGCCGGGCCCCGCGGATGAGGAGCCCGTTCGTGGTCGTCGTGTTCGTCATGCCTGCTCCGTTCGCTCGCCCGACAGTAGAAGATAGAGTGCCGACATTCGCACCGAGACGCCGTTCGCGACCTGCTCGAGCACGGTCGAGCGATCGGAGTCGGCAGCGCCCGAGGAGATCTCGAGCCCGCGGTTCATCGGGCCGGGATGCATCACGATCGCGCGATCCCCCAGGCCGGCCAGTCGCGCCCCGTCGAGACCCCAGACGCGCGCGTACTCGCGCTCGTTCGGGAAGAAGGCGGCGTGCATGCGCTCGCTCTGGATGCGGAGCATCATGACGACGTCCGGCTGCTCCTCGCGGAGCGCGGCGTCGAACGAGTGATGCACCGTCACCGGCCAGGTTCGCGCCCCGTACGGCAGCAGCGTCTCGGGAGCGACGAAGGTCACATGCGCGCCCAGCGCGTTCAGCAGCCAGAGATTCGAGCGGGCGACGCGCGAGTGCGCGATGTCCCCCACGATGACCACCGACACGCCGTCGAGGTCGCGGCCGCGACTCGCATCGCCGCTCTGCCCGGCGCTCCCCGACCCGCCGAAGAGCCGGCGACGCATCGTGAACGCGTCGAGCAGCGCCTGCGTGGGGTGCTCGTGGGTGCCGTCGCCCGCGTTCAGCACGCCCGCGTCGATCCAGTTGCTCGCGGCGAGCTTCGCCGGAGCGCCCGACGCGGGGTGCCGGATCACGACGCCATCTGCGCCGATCGCCTGCAGGGTCTGCGCCGTGTCTTTCAGCGACTCGCCCTTCGACACCGAGGATCCCTTGGCGCTGAAGTTGATGACGTCGGCGCTCAGGCGCTTCGCCGCCGCCTCGAACGAGATGCGGGTGCGCGTCGAGTCCTCGAAGAAGAGATTGACGACCGTCTTGCCGCGCAGGGTCGGCAGCTTCTTGATCTCGCGCTGCTGCGTCGCCGCCATCTCCTCGGCGGTGTCGAGGATGAGGATCGCCTCGTCGCGCGAGAGGCTGCGCGTGTCGAGCAGGTGTCTCATGCGATGGGCTCCGTGCTCGCGCCCGGCTCTGCGCTCGCGTGCGCGTCGTCGTGGGCGGACGTGCTCCGTCGCCCGTCGCCCGCGTCGCCGTGCTCCGAGGTGATCGTGACCTCGTCGGCGCCGTCGTGCTCCTCCAGACGCACCGCGATGCGCTCGTGCTTCGCGCTCGGCAGATTCTTGCCGATGTAGTCGGCGCGGATGGGCAGCTCGCGGTGGCCCCGATCGATGAGCGCGGCCAGGCGCACCGCCTGCGGCCTGCCGTGATCGTTCAGCGCGTCGAGCGCGGCTCGCACCGTGCGGCCCGAGTAGAGCACGTCGTCGACGAGCACCACGGTCGCGCCGTCGATGCCCGAGGCGGGCATGTCGGTGGGCTGCGGCGCACGCGTCGGATGCTGGGCGAGGTCGTCGCGATACATGGTGACGTCGAGGCTGCCCACGGGCACCTCGCGGCCTTCGATGCGCGAGATGATGTCGCCGATGCGACGGGCCAGCAGACTGCCTCGGGTCGGAATGCCCACGAGCACGAGGCCGTCGACACCCTTGTTCGCTTCGATGATTTCGTGCGAGATTCGGGTCAGCGCGCGCGAGATCTCAGCACGTTCGAGTACTGTTCGCGTTCCCATAACCGAGCCCCCCTTCCCCGCCTCACGGGACGGAATTAAAAGAAAAGCTTGCAACCGCTCCAGTCTATCGCATGCGGCGCTCGCGCCGTGCGCGAGCCCCGGCGCGCGCGGCGGGTCCCACCGACCCGCCGCGACGCCCGGGGAACGTCACGCGCTGGCGTGATCCGCGATCTTGCCCAGCACGCCGTTGACGAAGCGGCCCGAATCATCGGTCGAGTACTCCTTGGCGAGCTCCACCGCCTCGTCGATCGCGACGGCGGCGGGCACCTCCTCGTTGAACAGGATCTCCCAGGAGGCGAGACGCAGCAGCGCTCGATCCACGTGGGGCATGCGCTCGAGCGTCCAGCCCTGCGCGTAGCTCATGATGAGCTCGTCGATGCGGTCGCGGTGATCCGTGACCCCGTCGACGATCTCCCGCGCGTACAGCCAGGACGCGGCGCGGTCGGGTTCGCTCGAGGCGCGCTGCGCCTCGGAGTTCACGATCGTCGCGATCGGGACCTCGCGGAGATCCGCCTGGTACAGCATGTCGAGGGCGCGCTTGCGCGCCTTGGTTCGTGCCGACACCGAGGATTAATCGTTGACGCGGCCGAGGTAGTCACCCGTGCGGGTGTCGACCTTGACCTTCGTGCCGGTCTCGAGGAAGAGCGGAACCTGGATCTCGGCGCCGGTCTCGACGGTGGCGGGCTTCGTGCCGCCGGTCGAGCGGTCGCCCTGCAGGCCCGGCTCGGTGTAGGTCACCTCGAGCACCACCGATGCGGGGAGCTCCAGGTAGAGCGGCTCGCCCTCGTGGAGGGCGATCTGCACCTGGAGGTTCTCGAGCATGAACTTCGCCGCGTCGCCCACCACAGCGCCGGAGACGGTCAGCTGGTCGTAGTCGGACTGGTCCATGAAGACGAAGTCCGCGCCGTCCTGGTAGAGGTACTGGTAGTCGCGACGATCGACGTTGGCGGTCTCGATCTTCGCGCCCGCGTTGTAGGTCTTGTCGATGATCTTGCCCGAGACGACGTTCTTCTGCTTCGTGCGGACGAAGGCGCCGCCCTTGCCCGGCTTCACGTGCTGAAACTCCACCACGCTCCAGAGCTGGCCGTTCTCCTTGATGACGGTGCCGTTCTTGATGTCATTCGTGCTGGCCATGCAGTGGTTCTCCAGGATTCTGTAATGTTCGGGCGCCGAATACGCGCCGCACCAGCATACACGGCGGGTGTTTTGCAGGTTCGGCACAACGGCCGCCGCCGCATGCGGCGATCCCCCTAGGCTCTCCCCCATGCACATGCTCTTCCGCACGCTCTGGCACCAGTGGTTCGTCGGCCGTCGGGGCCCGAAGCTGGGGTTCGAGGGCGTCTCCCGATCCCGCTTCCGCGTCTGGCCCACCGACCTCGACATTCTGCGGCACATGAACAACGGCAAGTACCTGTCGATCATGGACGTCGCGCGGTTCGACCTCATCCAGCGCAACGGCGTGTGGGAGCTCTTCGCGCGCGAGCGCTGGTACCCGGTCGTCGTCGGGCAGACGATCTCGTATCGCAAGTCGTTGAACCCCTGGCAGCGGTTCTGGATCGAGTCGCGCATCCTCGGGTTCGACGACCAGGCCGTCTACATGGAGCAGCGGTTCGTGCGCCCCGACGGGCAGCGCCGACCCGATCTGCACGCCCGAGCCGTCGTGCGCGCCCGCATTCTGCGCCGATCGGGCGGCGTCGTTCCCGTGGCCGAGATCATCGAGAAGAGCGGCGCCGACCCGAGCGCGCTCGTGGTGCCCGACGACGTGCTCGCGTGGGGCCGCTCGACGCGCCTCCCCTCGACGCGCGTCGACGCGTTCAGCGAGTGGGAGTGATCCGCGTTCTTCCGAGCCCTCCGCTCGCCGCGCTCTCCCCCGCTCCTCCCGAACCCCTCCGGCTCCCTCCCCCCTTCCCCGCGGGTGAGCACTATCTGCTGAGCGGCGCCCGTCCGATCGCAGAAACTGCTCACCCGGAACGGCACGTTGAGACCGCAAGAATGAACCGAGCGTACGAGTTGGTGTAGGGTGTGCGCGGGGGGTGGCCGAACGAGAAGGTGTATGAGATGGCCGACCCCGACTTTCACGCTGCGCAGCAAAACGACGACTCCGCTCCCCCGATGTCGGAGGGCGCGGAATGGAGCTCCTCCTCCACGCCGCAGGCCATCGCGGACGCCGCGCCTCCCGCGCCGGCTCGCTTCGCGCCGATGGGCGCGTGGCAGATCATCGGCCGATCGTTCGGCCTCCTCGCCTCCAATCCTCGACGGGTGCTGATCGCAGGCGTGCTGATCCCATTCCTCATCAGCGGGACGGCTGCCGTCGCCTCGCAGCTCGCGCTGGTCGCTGCAGAGCACGCCGAGTACAGGCCCGAGCACCTGTCGCTCCTGCTCCTCTCGTTCGTCGTAACGATGGTCGAGCTGGTGCTCTCGCTGGTCGTCCCCACGGTCGCTCAGGCCTACGTACTCATGAGCTTCCGAGAGGCCGTGCTCGGCAATCGCGCGTCGAACTCCACCATCTTCTCCGGGCTGCGCGAAGTGTGCGGCGGCTTGATCCTCTGGGTGCTCATCCTCGCCGGCGCAGGAGTGGTGGTCGCCATCGTGGCGGTTGTGCTCGTGTTCCTGTTCCTTCTCGCAACGGTGGTCTTCTCCGGAGACGCGTCCAGCTCCTCCGCGCCCTCCGCGGTGTGGCCCGGCCTCGTGATCCTGCTGGCGCTGATCTGCATCCCCGTGGTCTGGCTTTCGATCCGAGTGGCCCTCACCCCGGCAGTCATCGTGCTCGACCGCATGCGCCTCGGAGCGGCGATTCGCGAGTATTGTAGGTTGACCCGTGGAAGGGGCTGGCGCGTCTTCGGCGTGTTCTTCGCGCTCGGCTCTGCGCACATGATCGTCTCGCTGCTCGCGCTCATCGTGTGCATCTTCGCCGCCGCTGCCGTGATGGGGGCCGTCTACTTCGAAGTGTTCGGACCCTTCGAGCATTGGACGCTCGTGCTCGTGTTCCCCGTGGTCCAGGCATTCCTCGCGGCCATCTCCGTCGCCGTCACGGCCAACGCGACCGGACTGCTCACCGTCGATGCGCGCATGCGAGACGGGTGGCTCGCGGGATCGCTGAACGGCTACGCGGCCGCGCGCGACGCGGGCTTCGCGTCGTACGCGCTGCCCGATCCCTTCGTGTCGCCGCCCGAAGCATTCGCCCCGCCGGGAGCCGCGTCGGCTGCTCCACGCCCGGATCCCGGCTCCCACACGACCACGTCGAGTTGACGCGATCCGCCACCAAAACTGCTCGCCCGCAACAAGTCAGCCGCGCGGGGTGCGCGCGCCGAGGTGCGGGCCCTGGTTGCCGATCTCCCGGCAGGTGATCCGAATGGTCCGCTCGCTCTCGTCGTACACGTGGCGCGCCGCGAGACGCCCGTCGGCGAGTGCACCCGCGAGCCAGGTGAAGCTCGCCGAGTCGACGGGCTGCTCCCCCTCCGCGAGCAGCATCAGCTGCAGCATGAGCATCTCGGGCAGCGTGACGTGCGGCCCGTGCGCGAACCCGAGGCCCAGCACCGGCGGGCGCACTCCGGCGGGAATCAGCCGCAGGGTCCACGGGACCCCCGACGAGGTCGCGACGGGCGCCCCGGCCGGAGCCGCATCGAGCACGCCGAATTCGTGCTCGGCCTCGGATGCGAGCACGAGAGCATATGCGCCGTGCGTCTCCCGCACGGCGTCCGGCGATGCATCGGTCGCCGCGGCGACGGCCGCTCGCCAAACGTCGGCGCCGCACCCGAAGGGCGCCGGCACTGCGGTCAACGACGGGTCTGACGCCAGCTCCGCACCGAGCCGTGCGAAATCGACGCCGGCGGCGGCGAACGCCTCGGGCTCGGGCGGGTCCACGGACATCCAGGCGCACGCCGCGCGGGCAGCGGCGAAGCTGCGCTCCACCCGGCTCCTGGCACCCCGGTCGTCGATGTCGGCGAAGGCGGCCTGCGGCAGCAGGCGCGCCGCCGCGGCGTCGAGACGGTCGTCCAGCGACGCCGCAGCTCCGGGCGCCGCATGGCGCGCAGCAGCTGCGTCGAGATCACTCGCGAGATCGGGGAACAGCGCGCGAATGAGTTCGAGCCGCGCGCTCACACGCCCCCGATCGCCGCGCCACGCCCCGTGGCTCGACGCTTCGCCACCCCACGCCACCGCATCTCTCGACACCGCATCTCTCGCAGCTGCATCTCCGGCAGCCGCATCTCTCGACCTCGGATCTCCCGACACCGCTTCCCCCGCCCTCGTCATCGCCGCCGACCGCCGCCGACCGCTGTCGACCGCTGAGACGGCCGGCCCGAGCCGCCTGCGACCGTCCACCCTCACGCTATCGGATCGTCCGCTCGACGTCGTCGAGCAGCAGACCGTGGAGCATCTCGGGCAGCGCGCGGGCGTCGCGCAGGGTGCGCCCCTGCGGCGCGTATCGGTCGGCGAGGTCGGCCGTCCCGATCCCGATGCCGTGCACCTCCACGCCGCTCCGCCGCAGTCGCCGCAGCGCATGCTCCGCCGCCACGGGGTCGTTCGAGCCGCCGTCGCTGACGAGGATCACCACCCGTCTGCGCGCGAGCCCGCCGTCCGCCCGTGGCACGGTCGACGCTCCGTCGGCGGCGATCACGCCGAGCTCAAGCGCCGCCGCCCGGAGCGCCGCGCCGTCGTTCGTAGACCCCCGCGGGGAGCGGATCGCGCCGTGCACCGCGCGCCGCACCTGGTCGTCGAGGCCCGCGGAGAGCGGCTTCACCGCGTCGACCGCCGAGTCGAAGACGATGAGCGCGGTGCGGATGTCGAGTTCGAGCGGCGCTCCGCTCGCCCGCTCGGCGGCCTCGACGTCGCGGGCCGCTCCGGCGAGCGCCTCGGTCATGATGAGCATCGCATCGGCCGCCGCCTCGGCCGCCGCGCCCTGCATCGAGGCGGATCGGTCGACGAGCAGCACGTAGTCGGTGCTTCCCGATCTTCGGGTGCGCCGCATGCGCAGGGCGCGGTCGCGGAAGGCGCGCGGGCGCGGAACGCCGGCCAGCGATTCCGCGACGGCCTGCGCGAGCGATTCGGCGGCGAGGTCGTCGCCGGCAGCGCTCGGGCGCGCGCTCGCCACCCGGCGCGGTGCGGCGCGCTCGACGATCACGCGCGCCCAGACCGCGCGCATGCGCTCGATCGCGTCGGCGAGCTCCGCGGCGCGTCTCAGGTAGTCGGCGAGATCGGTGCGGGCGGCGCCGCCGCCGGTACCGCCGCCCGCACCCTCGGCGGGGTCCGGGGGGTTCCCCTCGGACCCCGCCGAGACGTCTTCGGGCAGCGGGGCGCTCGAATCGGTGCGTCCGCCGCCGGGCATCGGGGTCGCGAGCACGCGGTCCATGAATCCCGCCTGCTGCGCGGCGAAGAGGTCGGCGCCCTCGGCCGTCTCGCGGCCGTCTCCGGCCCGCGCGCGCTCGTCATCCGACTCGGCGTTCGCGTCGCCCCCATCGGAGGTCTCAGCCTCGCCGCCCGAGTCGTCGTCCCCGGCGGCATCGGAGTCGCCCGAAGCGCCCCGACTCGACGCCAGCTCGCTGAATGCATCGGCGTCGCCCCCCGCCGGGTCGGCGCCGCCCCCGCCGGCGTCGAGCCCGCGGTCGAGCGCGTCACGCGCCGCCAACCGGTCGTAGGCGGGAAGCAGCCAGGCGACCGCGCGCTCGTACCGGCGCACCGCCGCGCGAGTCGGATCGGGACCCAGAACGCGTCGGAACACACCGAGCGATCCGTCGGCCTCCGCATCGGGCCCGCCCGCTCCCTCGTCCGAGACCGGATCGAGCAGTCCGTGCCACTCCGAGTGCACCTCGGGAACGGTGCCGACGAGCGGCGAACCGGCGTCAGCGGCTCCGGCGAGACCCGCGTGCACGATCACAGCCACCCACTGCAGGTGCCGCGGCCAGGCCGACACGTCGCTCGGGATGCTGCGCTGCTGCGCGGCGCGGAGCGCCGGGCGGAGGCCCGGCATGGCGCTGAGCAGCTCGAGCGTCGACTGCACGCGATACACGGCGTCGAAGAGGGGCGCCGCCTCGGGGCGCACCCGCGCGAACGACTCGCGTCGACGCGCACGTGCGCGCTCGACGCGGGCGTTGCGCGGCCCCTCCCAGAGATGCAGCAGCGCGAGCGCGATCGCCTCGGGCTCCGGGTGCCCGCGCACCCCGTACCACCCGAGCCCCACGCGCAGCCCGGCTTCCGTGAGCTCCCATGCGTCGTCGTCGGTCACGCGCACGGGGATGCCGAGGATCGCGCCGGTCGCCTCGACGCGTGCGCGCAGCTGCGCCCGTCGCGCGTCGCCCGTCTCCGTCATGCCCTCACCCTATCCGGGCCGCCCGGCGCCTATCCGGGCCGCCCGGCGCCTCTCCGGGCCGCTCAGCGCCCTTTCGTGCCGCGTGGTAGCGTGACGCCATGCTGCCCGTCGACTCAGACCCCGTGCTCGGAGAGGCCGCCGCGCTGCGCGCGGAGACGCATCGCATCCGCCGCGCCATGGCGATCGACGCCCGCGCGGAGACCCGCGCCGAAGCCCGCGCTGATACGGGCACCGACGTCGCAGACGGCGCCGCCCGATCGCACGCCCGAGACCTCGCTCGCGTCTCGCAGCGCCTCGGCGCCTTGATCGACGACCCGGCGCACCGCCGAGTGATCGATGCGGCGCTGCAGTCCCGCGCCGCGTCCCTGCGCATCGCCATCGCCGCGCGCCGTGCGGAGACGGAAGCGCGTCGCGACCGCGCCGTCGCGGATGCGATCGTGGCGCGCGCGGTGCGCGGCGGGCGCGAGCTGACGGGAACGGAATCGGAGCGGGTGCGCGAGCTGCGGGCTCGACGGCCCGAAGACTCCTGGCAGTCGGCGATCGACAGCGTCGAGCGCCGGGACACCGTACTCGAGGCGCTGGGCACGCTGCGTATCCGAGACGCGCGACGCGAGTTGCGGGAGGGGCTGCTGCAGACCGAGCAGATGCGGGGCATCATCGCGGAGGCTGGCCCGGCGCTGCGCCGGGGCGACCCGGTGCTGCTCGTCGGCGAGACCGGCGGGGCGAAGACCGCGCTGGCCGAGCACCTCGGCCGCGTCGTGCTCGGCCGGGAGCCCGAACTGATCTCCGGGTACGGCGACATCACGAGCGCGCAGGTCGTCGGCACTCACGAGCTGCGCGCCGAGAACGGCGCGACGGTGAGCGTGTTCACGCCGGGGCCGCTGCTGCGCGCCATGCGCGAGGGCCGACCGGTGATCCTCGATGAGGTGAACGCGATGCCGCCCGAGTTCTTGAAGCGCCTCAATCGCATTCTGCAGTTGCGGCCGGGAGACACCCTGAACGTGCAGGAGGATGCGGGGCGGCCCGTCACCATCGCGGCCGGATTCGCGATCCTCGCCACAGCCAACGAGCAGACCCCTCACCGCTACCGGGGGCTCGATCGTCTGAGCGCCGAGCTGGTGAACCGCTTCGGGGCGAACGCGTACCGGGTGCACTACCCCGACACCGGCTGCGATTACGCGGCGTTCCCCGCGGAGAACGGCCTGCTCGCGGTCGCGGCGGTGGCCGATCGTCACGGCGCGCTCCCCGAGCATCTGCCGTCCGACGCGCTGATCCGCGCGGCGCGCGCGGCGTTCATCAGCCAGCAGGTGTTCGCGGGCGAGCACGGGGCGGGCTTCTCGGATTACGTGAGTGCGGAGCGGGAGATCGACGGGCGGCCCGGCCTCGAGGAGTCCGTCATCGCACCGCGCACCCTCGTAGCGATCCTGCAGAAGGTCGCGGGGAGCGCCGGCGAGATCGGGCTCGATCGCGCGTTCTCCCGCTTCGTCGAGGGTGTGATGCACCGCGAGGACCGGCGCGTGCTCGCGCTCATTCTGGAGGGCCAGGGGTTCCGGATCCGCTGACGCGGGCCGTCGCGTGCCCCGCGGCGGCCCGGCTGCTGTACCGACGCCCGCGCGTACCGCCGCACGCGCGATCCGCCGGCCAGCGGGCTCCTAGCTCGCGATCTCCTGATAGGCGAACTGCAGCATCGACTCGTCGACGCCCGCGAGCACGCGGGGCTTGCCGATCTCGTCGAGCACGATGAAGCGCAGCATCCCGGCGCGCGCCTTCTTGTCGCGCTGCATCGTCGCGAGGAGCCCCGGCCACCGCCCTGCCGGGTACGCGAGCGGGAGCGTCAGCGAGGTGAGGATCCGGCGGTGCCGATCCACGGCCTCATCCGAGAGTGCGCCGGCGAGCCGGCCGAGCTCCGCCGCGTACATCATGCCGATCGAGATCGCGACGCCGTGTCGCCACTGGTAGCGCTCGGCGTGCTCGATGGCGTGGCCCAGGGTGTGCCCGTAGTTCAGGATCTCGCGCACTCCGCCCTCCCGGAAGTCCTCGGAGACGACCCGCGCCTTCACGCCGACCGCCAGCTCGACCACGCGCTGGAACTCGGGGGTCGTCGGATCGGTGGCGCGATCCACATCGCGTTCGAGGATGTCGAGGATCTCGGGCTCAGCGATGAATCCGCACTTAGCGACCTCGGCGAAGCCCGCGAGAATCTCGTTGCGCGGCAGCGTCTCGAGCAGGTCGAGGTCGCAGATGACCGCGGCGGGGGCGTAGAAGCTGCCGACGAGGTTCTTGCCCTCGCTCGTGTTGATTCCCGTCTTGCCGCCGACCGAAGCGTCGACCATGCCGAGCACCGTCGTGGGGATCTGCACGAGTCGCACGCCGCGGAGCCAGGTCGCCGCGACGAACCCGGCGAGGTCGGTGACCGCCCCGCCGCCGAGGCCGATCACGGCGTCGGTGCGCGTGAAATCCGACTGGCCGAGGATCTGCCAGCAGAACGCCGCGACCTCGACGCGCTTCGCGGACTCGGCGTCGGGCACCTCGGCGAGCAGCACCTGGGTGTACCGCTCCTGCAACTGCTCGCGCAGGTCGTTCGCGAACTTGCCGACCGTGGGCGTGTGGACGATCAGCACCTTCGCCACGCGATCGCCGAGCGCCTCCGGCACGCGATCGAGCACGCCGCGGCCGATGGTCACCGTGTACGAGGTCTCCCCCGTGATCGCGATCTCCGTCGCTGCATCGGTCATGACTGCTCCTTCTCGCCCCGACGGGCGGTGCGCTGATGGCGTCCGCCGTTGCGGGCCCACTGGGCGACGCGACGGACGAGCTGTTCTTGGGTCGCACGGTCGGTGCGGTACGTGACGTCTGCGACGGCCTCGTACAGAGGCCTGCGCTCCTGCAGAATGCGGCCCCATGCCTGGGGGTCGTCGCGCAGCAGCGGTCGACGCGCGAGGTTCGCCGTGCGCAGCACCGCCTCCTGCGTCGTCATGAGCAGCACGACCGGATGCCGGGCCAGGAGCGCGCGGGTCGACTCCGTGAGCACGGCGCCGCCGCCGAGTGCGACGATGCGGCACCCCTCGGCGCCGAGCTCCTCGGCGATGACCTCGGCCTCGACCCGTCGGAACTCCGCTTCGCCCTGCGACGCGAAGAAGTCGTTGATCGGCCCGTGCCGGCGCACGATGACGGCGTCGGTGTCGACGAACGGCACGCCGAGCTCGCGGGCGACCCGCTTGCCGAGGCTCGTCTTCCCCGCGGCCATGGGCCCGACGAACACGATGGCGCGATCGGGGAGCTGCGCGCCCGGCCGGCGGCGCCGCCGTCTGCGCTTCGACCGTGCGGCCTTCGCGCCCTTCGACGGAGACTCGAGGGGCTCTTCCGCGACGGTCGGGATCACCTGCAGCGGGCTGGTCGGGGGCGACGGCTTCGGCTTGTGCTCCGGCGGCCCCGCATCCCGGGCCACCCTGCGGTGACCGCTCATCGTCTGCGCCGCCTCACGACTCGATGACGGTCGACAGGCGCTCCGGAATCGCCGCGATGTACGCCTCGAGGTTGCGACGGGTCTCGGAGACGCTGTCTCCGCCGAACTTCTCGGTGACCGCGTCTGCGAGCACGAGCGCGGTCATCGCTTCGGCCACGACGCCGGCGGCGGGCACCGCCGAGACGTCGCTGCGCTGGTGATGCGCCTTCGACTCCTCGCCGGTCGCGATGTCGACGGTCGGCAGCGCGTGCGGCACGGTCGCGATCGGCTTCATGCCCGCGCGCACCCGGAGCACCTGACCCGTCGTCATCCCGCCCTCGATGCCTCCCGCGCGAGACGTCTCGCGCGCGATCCGGCCCGAGTCGAGATGCAATTCGTCGTGCGCCGCCGATCCACGGCGTCGCGTCGTCTCGAATCCATCGCCGACCTCGACCCCCTTGATCGCCTGAATGCCCATGAGCGCTCCGGCGAGCCGCGAATCCAGTCGTCGATCCCAGTGCACGTAGGAGCCGAGCCCGGGCGGGAGGCCGTACGCGAGCACCTCGACGATGCCGCCGAGCGTGTCGCCCGACTTCTTCGTGTCGTCGACCTCGGCGACCATGCGGGCGCTGGTCTCGGCGTCGAAGCAGCGCAGCGGGTCCGCGTCGAGCGCATCGACGTCGTCGGGCCGGGGCAGGGCGTAACCTGCGGGAACCTGCACGTCGCCCATCGAGATGGTGTGGCTGACGAGCCTGATGCCGAGCTCTGCGAGGAAGGCGCGGGCGACGGCGCCGAGCGCGACGCGCGCGGCGGTCTCGCGCGCGCTCGCCCGTTCGAGCACGGGGCGGGCCTCGTCGAAGCCGTACTTCTGCATTCCGGCGAGATCGGCGTGCCCGGGCCGCGGGCGGGTGAGCGGCGCCCCGCGTCCGCGGGACTTCTCCGAGAGTTCGGTCGCCTCGGCCGACATCACCTCGGTCCACTTCGGCCACTCCGTGTTGCCGATGCGGATCGCGACGGGGCCGCCGATGGACACGCCCTGCACCACTCCCCCCGAGAGGTTCAGCTCATCCTGCTCGAACTTCATGCGCGAGCCGCGGCCGTACCCCAGCTTGCGGCGCGCGAGATCCGCGCGGATCCCGTCGAGCGATACCGGGACGCCGGCAGGCAGCCCCTCGAGAACAGCGATCAGTTCGGGGCCGTGAGATTCTCCGGCGGTCAGCCAACGCAGCATACCCGCTATCCTCCCACACCCGGCCGCCTGCGTCAGACAGCGCGGCGCATTGCGCTGCGCACCGCCGCCTCGTCGTCGTCGAGCGGTCGGGTCGGATCGCCGTGCACGAAGATGCGCACCTGCACGAGGGCCTGCTCCACGAGCATCTCCGTGCCCGGGTGCGCCTCACCGCCGGCTTCGCGCCATCGCGCCGCGAGGGGCGAGGGCCACGGATCGTAGGCGACGTCGAAGAGCGGGGTGCCGGTGAGGCCCTGCGGGAGCGGGACGCGGGCGGCCGCGGGTCCGGGCAGGGCGGAGATCACCAGCGTGCGCGCGTCGGGCTCGCTCGGGGGCTCCGTCCCGTCGCCGCCGTACACGAGCTCCATCGGCGCGGCGTCGGGCGCGGCTCGCGTCCCCGTGAAGCGATCGACGAGCGTCCGCCCGGCATCCGCGTTGCGAGCGAGCAGGGTGATGCGCTCCGCGCCGAGCCGGCGCGCCGCGAGGATCGCCGACACCGCCGTGGCGCCGGAGCCGAGCACCACGGTGCACCGCACGTCGAGGCGGGCGCGTGCGATCGCCGCGGACAATCCGGGCACGTCGGTGTTCGCCCCGAACCAACCGCCGTCGCCCCGGCGCAGCAGCGTGTTCACGACGCCGCTCTCAGCGGCGACCGCGTCGAGCTCGCCGGCGATCCGGTGCGCCTCGACCTTGAGCGGCATCGTGACCGAGAAGCCGCGCCACTCGGCGCCGCGGCCCTGCAGGAACGGGGCGAGACCCTCCTCGCCGCATCGCACCGCGGAGTAGTGCCAGTCGAGCCCGAGCTCGCGGTAGGCCGCCGCGTGGATGCGCGGCGATCGTGAGTGGGCGATCGGGAACCCGAGCACCGCGAGTCTCGCGGTCACTCAGCAGCCCTGATCGGGATTCGCGGCGCACCACTCGCGGAACTGCCCGATAGCGGCCTCGTGCTCCTCCTGCGTCGTCGAGAAGACCGACTCCCCCGTCTCGAGGTTCACGGCGACGAAGTAGACCCAGTCGCCCGCCGGAGGGTTCAGCACCGCCGAGATGGCGTCCCGGCCCGGGTTCGCGATCGGACCCTTCGGCAGCCCCTTGTTGACGTACGTGTTCCAGGGGTTGTCATCGGCGAGGGCCTCGTCCGTCGACCACACGCTGCCGTCGGCGTGCTGACCGTAGCCGTACTGCGCCGTCGAGTCCATCTGCAGCAGCATTCCCTCCGCCAGCCGGTTCTCGATCACGCGCGCGACCTTCGGGAAGTCCTCGATGCGGCCGCCCTCGCGCTGCACGATGGACGCCTTCGTGAGCACCTCCTCGCGCGACTCCGGTGCGACGCCCATCTCGTCGAGCACTTGGATCTGCGTGTCGACCATCTTGGCGATCGCCTCGGCCCCCGTCGTGTCCTCCTCGAATTCGTAGGTGGCGGGGAACAGCCACCCCTCGAGGGAGTCGACTCCGGCGGGCAGGCCGTAGGCGCTCACGTCCGCTGCGGCCGCCTGGAGCTCCTCCAGCGGAATGCTCGCACCGGCGGAGACGAGTTCGAGCGTCTTCTCGACGGTGTTGCCCTCCGGGATGATCGCGGTGAACGCCATGCGGTTCTCGGGGTTCTCCAGCGCGTCGAGCGCCGCCTGGGCGCTCATCTGCGACTTGACGCGGTAGGAGCCGGGCAGGAAGGCGACCTCCTCGGGCTGTTCGAGCAGCAGGCTGTAGAACGCCTCCGCGGTCTTCACCACGCCGGCCTCTTCGAGCGACGCGGCGATGTCCTCGCCGATCTCGCCCTCGGTGATGACCACGACGACCTCGCCCGTGCCCTCGCCCTCGTAGTCGTTCGACGTCCAGCCGAGCGCCTGCGAGATGCCGTCGCCGTAGTGCGACCAGAGATAGGCGCCGGCGCCGGCGAGACCCCCGAGCAGCAGTACCGCGACGAGCAGCGAGATGAGGATCCGCCTGCCCGTCCGTCGCCGATCCTCGCGCGTGCGTGCGTTCACTCCGTGGCCTCCTCGGTCACCGTCGTTGTCGCCTCTACCGCGTGACCCGGCACCGCACCGGTCGATCGCTCGATATCGAGGGCGTGCTGCAGGATCACGACCGCCGCGGCCTGATCGATGATGGATCTGCTCTGCTTCGTGCGCTTGCCCGCAGCCCGCAGCTGACCCTGCGCCGACACGGTCGAGAGCCGCTCGTCGACGAGGCGCACCGCGATGTCGGCTGCAGCGGGATGCGCGGCGAGCGCGTGCGCGAACCGCTCCGCATCCTCCGTCGACGGGGTGCGCTCACCGCGCAGGTTGAGCGGCAGCCCGACCACCGCTTCGAACGCGCCGAGCTCGGCTGCGATCGCGGCGATCCGCACGAGGTCGGCATCGCCGCTCGCGGCGCGGGGAACCGTCTCCACGGGCGTCGCGAGCATGCCGTGCGGGTCGCTCTGCGCCACGCCGATTCGGGCCTTGCCCACGTCGACGCCGATGCGTACACCGGTGCGCACGCTCAGCCGCCCAGGGAACGGCGGATCTCGGCGAGCGCCGCGTCGATCTGCGCGGCGTCGGTTCCGCCGCCCTGCGCGAGGTCGTCCTTGCCGCCGCCGCCTCCGCCGAGGATCTGCGCCCCGGTGCGCACCAGGGCGCCGGCCCGGGCACCGGCCTCGCGGCCCGCGGGCGTGGTCGCAGCGATGACCACGGGCTTGCCGCCCGCCTCACCCGCGAGCACCACGACGCCGGGCTGCGAGCCGAGCTGCTCGCGAACGGTGAGCGCGAGGGAGCGGATGTCGTCCGCCGAGCCCACCGCGCCGAGCGACGCGAGCACCGCGCGCACCCCGCCGAGCTGCTCCGCTCCCGCGAGCAGCTGCGGAACTCGCTCGCGCAGCTTCTCCGCCTCGAGCGCCGCGATCTTCTTCTCGGCGGCGCGCAGCTGCGCGCCCAGATCCTGCACCTTGGTGACGAGCTCTCCGCGGGGCACCTTGAGGCCCCCGGTGAGCTGCTGCACGATCGCGCGCTCCGCGGCGAAGTTGCGGAACGCCTCGATGCCGACCAGCGACTCCACGCGCCGGTTGGTGGAACCGACCGAACTCTCGGAGATGAGGTTGATCATGCCGATCTCGGCCGAACTCGTCACGTGCGTTCCGGCGCAGAGCTCGCGCGACCAGGGGCCTCCGATGTCGACCACGCGCACGCGGTCGCCGTACTTCTCGCCGAAGAGCGCCATCGCCCCGAGCGCCTTGGCTTCGTCGAGGGGCATCTCGCGGGTCACCACATCGTAATCGGAGCGGATCGCGAGGTTCGAGATCTCCTCGATCTCGCTCTTCGTCTCCGCCGACAGGGCCTCGGTGTGCGCGAAGTCGAGGCGCAGGTACCCGGCCTTGTTGTACGAACCGGTCTGGTGCGCGCTCTGGCCGATGACGTCGCGCAGCGCCGCGTGCACGATGTGGGTGCCCGAGTGCGCCTGCGTCGCACCGCGCCGGTAATCGGCATCGACTCGGGTCTCCGCCCGCGCATCGATGCCGATCGTGCCGATGACCACGCGGACGGTGTGCACGATCAGCCCGGCGACGGGCTTCTGCACATCGAGCACCTCGGCTTCGAAGCCGTCGCCGATGATCCGCCCCTGATCGGCGTCCTGTCCCCCGGACTCGGCGAACAGCGAGGTCTCGGAGAGCACGAGTTCGGCGATATCGCCCTCGTGCGCCTCGCGAACCGGGGCGCCGTCGACCACGATCCCGAGCACCCGGCCCTCGTGCACGAGCTCGTCGTACCCGGTGAAGAGGGTCTCGCCCAGCCCGCGCAGCTCCTTGTAGATCGACAGATCGGCGCGCTGGCCCTTCTTCGCCTTCGCGTCGGCCTTCGCACGATCGCGCTGCTCCTGCATCAGCGATGTGAAGACCTCGGCGTCGACGGGCACGCCGGCCTCCTCCGCGATCTCGAGCGTGAGCTCGATCGGGAATCCGTGGGTGTCGTGCAGCAGGAAGGCGGTGTCGCCCGGCACCGCAGCATTCGCCGACTTCGCGGCGTCGACCGCCGAGTCGAGGATCTGAATGCCGGAGGCGAGGGTGCGCAGGAAGGTCTTCTCCTCCGCGTACGCGGCGCGCTCGATGAATGCGAAGTCCTCGGCGACGGCCGGGTACGCCGCCCGCATGGCGTCGCGCGAGACGGGGAAGAGCTCGGCGAAGCAGGGCCCCTCCACGCCGAGCAGGCGCATCGACAGCGTGACGCGGCGAAGCAGGCGCCGCAGAATGTAGCCGCGCCCCTCGTTCGACGGGGTCACGCCGTCGGCGATGAGCATGAGGCCGCTGCGCACGTGATCGGCGATGACTCTCAGCCGCACGTCGTCGGCGTGATCCGCGCCGTACGTCTTGCCCGCGATCTCGGCCGCGCGATCGAGCACCGGGCGCACCTGATCGATCTCGTACATGTTCTGCACGCCCTGCTTGATGAACGCGACGCGCTCCAGGCCCATGCCCGTGTCGATGTTCTTGCGGGGCAGCTCGCCCAGAATGGTGAAGTCGGTCTTCGACCGCACGTCGGCGACCTCGTACTGCATGAAGACCAGGTTCCAGATCTCGACGTAGCGGTCGTCGTCGGTCGCCGGACCGCCGTCGACGCCGTACTCCGGGCCGAGGTCGTAGAAGATCTCGGAGCAGGGGCCCGCGGGGCCCGGCTGGCCCGTCGACCAGTAGTTCGTGTCCTTGCCGAGCCGCTGGATGCGCTCGTCGGGGAGGGTCGAGTGCTCGCGCCACAGCGCGATCGCCTCCTCGTCCTCCTCGTACACCGTCACCCAGAGGTCCTCCGGCGCGAAGCCGAGGCCGCCGTCGGCCTCGCTCGTCGTCAGCAGCTCCCAGGCGAAGCGGATCGCGCCCTCTTTGAAGTAGTCGCCGAACGAGAAGTTGCCGCACATCTGGAAGAAGGTGCCATGACGCGGGGTCTTGCCGACCTCCTCGATGTCGTTCGTGCGGATGCACTTCTGCACGCTCGTCGCGCGGTCGAAGGGAGCCGGCACGAGACCGCTCAGGTAGGGCACGAAGGGCACCATGCCGGCGACCGTGAACATGAGGCTCGGGTCGTCGCTGACGAGCGACGCGGACGGGACCACGGTGTGCCCCTTCTTCTCGAAGAAGTCGAGCCAGCGGCGATGGATTTCGGCGGTCTGCATCGGGGGTCTTTCTGTGGAAGTCGGTCGGTTGCGTGCGAAGCGGGAGGTCTGCGGATCAGCCGCGCTCGCGGATGGCGGCGCTCAGCGCCTCGGCATCCGCATCCTCGTCGTCGGCGTCGCCCTCGCGGTAGCCCGACGCGAACGCACGTCCCAGCTCGTCCATGCCGCGGTTGACGCGGGCGAAGAATCTCCGGCCCTCGGTCGTCTGGTTCACGAAGTGCGCCCCCACGAATCCCAGCGCGACTCCGGTGATCAGCCAGAACAGCTTGCCCATGTTTCGGTCCTCCCGTCGGCGTCGGTGCGCGACCGCGCGGCCGCGCGTGCTCGAGCACTCGACAAGCTTAGCGGGTGGCCCCGAGCAGGCGGAGCGGGGCGGATACGACGAACGGGGCGCCGGATTCGATCCGGCGCCCCGTTCCATTCGCGGGTGCGAGTGCTTAGCGGCCCGAGTAGTACTCGACGACGAGCTGCACTTCGCAGGTCACGGGGACCTCGACGCGCTTGGGGCGGCGCACCAGGCGGGCCTGGAGCTTGTCGAGCTCGACCTCGAGGTAGCCCGGAACGTTCGGGAGCACCTCGGCGTGGCCGCCGGCAGCGGCGACCTGGAAGGGCTCCATCGCCTCGGAGCGGGCCTTCACGTGGATGAGCTGACCCGGCTTCACGCGGAACGAGGGGCGGTCGACGATCTTGCCGTCGACGAGGATGTGACGGTGCACGACCATCTGGCGAGCCTGCGCCGTGGTGCGCGCGAAGCCCGCGCGCAGCACGAGGGCGTCGAGACGCATCTCGAGCAGCTCGACGAGGTTCTCACCGGTCAGGCCGTCCTGACGACGCGCCTCCTTGAAGGCGATGGTGAGCTGCTTCTCGCGGATGCCGTACTGGGCGCGGAGACGCTGCTTCTCGCGCAGTCGGACGGCGTAGTCGCTGTCGCTCTTGCGCTTGGTGCGGCCGTGCTGGCCGGGGCCGTAGGGGCGCTTCTCGAGGTAGCGCGCGGCCTTCGGGGTCAGCGCGATGCCGAGCGAGCGCGACAGGCGGGTCTGGGAACGGGTACGCGACGTAGTCGACACGTGGATCCTTTCGGGTTTCTGATGAATGCAGGCGATCCGGATGCGGATCGCTCAGGTTCTCTCGGCCAGGCTGCGCCCGCATCAGCAGGTGATGCACGCGACGCAGCGAACCGTTGTTCGGTGAGGGAACGACCAGTGCAGAAACCCGGCTACAGGGCGACTGCCGACCGCTTCCCGAGTGCAGCCTGCAACGGGAGCGGTGTTGGCCGTCGACCAGCTTATCACCTTCTCGCCGCGATTGCCGGTTCCGCGCGCCCGGACCTCACGGGGAGGAGTCGCTCGACCCCCGGGTGATCCGACGGATCTTCTCGAGCCGCTCCCCCACCCCGCGCTCGTTGCCGTGCTGCGTCGGCTCGTAGTACACGCGGCCCCGCAGCTCGTCGGGCAGATACTGCTGCTGCGACACCCCGCGCGGGTCGCTGTGGGGGTAGCGGTAGCCCTTGCCGTGCCCCATCCGCTTCGCTCCCGGGTAGTGGGCGTCGCGCAGATGCTTCGGCACCAGGCCGAACCGACCGGCTTTGACGTCGGCGATCGCGGCGTCGATCGCGGTGATGACCGCATTCGACTTGGGCGCGGTCGCGATGTAGATCGTCGCCTCGGCGAGCGGGATGCGCGCCTCCGGGAGCCCGATCAACTGCGTCGCCTCCGCGGCGGCGACGGCGATCGGGAGCGCCTGGGGATCCGCCATGCCGACATCCTCGGCGGCGTGCACCATGAGCCTGCGGGCGATGAACCGCGGATCCTCCCCCGCCTCGATCATGCGCGCGAGATAGTGGATCGCCGCGTCGGGATCCGATCCGCGCAGCGACTTGATGAAGGCGCTGATGACGTCGTAGTGCTGATCGCCGTTCTTGTCGTAGCGCAGCAGCGCGCGATCGATCGAGATGGCGACGGTCTCGCCCGTGACCACCGGAGTCCCGTCGCCCTCGGCGCTCGCGACCGCCGACGCTCCGGCGGCCTCGAGGCCCGTGAGCGCGCGACGGGCGTCGCCCGAGGCCACCTGCACGAGCGCCTCGAACGCCTCGTCGGTCACCTCGACCGCGCCTGCCAGCCCGCGCGGATCGGTGACCGCGCGCTCCAGCAGGTTTCTGAGGTCGGGATCCGCCAGCGGCTCCAGCGTGAGCAGCAGCGAGCGCGAGAGCAGCGGGCTGATCACCGAGAACGACGGGTTCTCGGTCGTCGCGGCCACGAGGGTCACCCAGCCGTTCTCGACACCCGGCAGGAGCGCATCCTGCTGCGCCTTCGTGAACCGGTGGATCTCGTCGAGGAAGAGCACGGTCGCGATGTCGTAGAGGTCGCGATCGTTGAGCGCCCGCTCCATCACCGTGCGCACGTCCTTGATCCCCGCCGTCACCGCCGACAGCTCCACGAAGCGCCGCCCGCTCGAGTGCGCGATCGCCTGGGCGAGCGTCGTCTTCCCGGTGCCGGGCGGGCCCCAGAGGATCACGGAGACGGCTCCCCCGCCGCCCGCCGCGTCCGACGCGAGCGTGCGCAGCGGCGATCCCGGCTTCAGCAGGTGCTGCTGGCCGACGACCTCGTCGAGCGATCGCGGACGCATCCGCACCGCGAGCGGCGCCGTCTGCGCGGGCACAGGTCTCGAATCCACGCCTCCATCGTATCGACCGCGCACCCCGAGACCTCAGCCCGGCACTGTGGCATAGTGGTGGTGACTATTCCGTCCGGTCGGTAGCCCGGCCCCACACACGACAGGTGAGCACAATCGTGAGCGAAGCGAGCAACGAGACGTCCTGGGGACGAGTCGACGAAGACCGTACCGTCTACGTGCGCGAGGGCGACGCCGAACGCGTCGTCGGCTCATTCCCCGACGGCACCCCGGAGGAGGCGCTCTCGTACTTCACCCGCAAGTTCGCCGACCTCGAGGGGCAGGTGACCCTGCTCGAGGCGCGCATTGCCCGCGGCACCGCCGACGCCTCGGCCGCCGACACCGTCGCCAAGCTCCGCGAGCAGCTCGTCGAGCCGGCCGCCGTCGGCGACATCGCCGGCCTGCGCGCGCGCGTCGAGAAGCTCGCATCGAAGACGGCCGAGCTGAGCGAGAAGCAGAACGCCGAGCGCGAAGCCGCTCGCGCGGAGGCCGTCGCGAAGCGCGAGGCCATCGCCGCCGAGGCCGAGCGCCTCGCAGGGCAGCCCGCGGCGTCGATCCGCTGGAAGGACACGAGCCAGGCCTTCGAGCAACTCTTCACCGACTGGCAGACCGCCCAGCGCAGCGGCCCCCAGATTCCGAAGTCGCAGGCGGATGCGCTCTGGAAGCGGTTCCGCTCCGCCCGGCAGTCGTTCGACTCGGCGCGGCGCGCGCACTTCGCGCAGATGGACGCGACCAACAAGGACGTGAAGCAGCGCAAGGAGCGCATCATCGCCGCAGCGGAAGCGCTGGCGCCTCGCGGCGTCGACGGCATTCCCGCGTACCGGGCCCTCCTCGACGACTGGAAGGCCGCCGGGCGGGCGAGCCGCAAGCTCGACGATCAGCTCTGGGCCCGGTTCAAGGCGGCGGGAGACGTGCTGTACGAGGCGAAGGCCGCGGAGGCCGCGCAGACGAACGAGGAGTACGCCGAGAACCTGACGGCGAAGCAGGCGCTCCTCGACGAGGCGTCGCCGATTCTGGAGGTGCGCGATCACGCGGCCGCGCGCAAGCAGCTCACCGCGATCCAGCTGCGCTGGGACGAGCTCGGCCGGGTGCCGCGCGAAGCTCTGCGCGACATCGAGGGCCGTCTGCGGAAGATCGAGGATCACGTCAAGCAGCTGGAAGACGAGCACTGGAGCAAGACGAACCCCGAGACGAAGGCGCGCAGCGAGGGCCTCCGAGGCCAGCTCGAGGCGTCGATCGCCGATCTCACCGCCGAACTCGAAGCGGCCCGCGCAGCGGGCGACGCGGGGAAGGTGAAGGACGCAGAGGAGAAGCTCGCCACGCAGCAGTCGTGGCTCGCCGCCATCGGCGACTGACTTCCGCCCACCCCTCGGTGCCGTCACGGATCGCGCGAGTTCTCCACAGCCCTCGGTTCGGAGTCCGCGTGCGAGCCGCCCGGTGCTGCACCATGAGGGGATGACGCTTCCTCACGTGCACGCCCCCCGCTCGGCCGATACCGCAGAACCGGCGCACGACGCACGCGCGCCGGAGTCGCGTTCCTTCGCGGTCCACGACTCGCTGCCGATGGCGACGCGACGCCGACCGCGACTCGAGGTGCCGCGCATCCACGAGTGGCCGCCGGCCGTGCGCTCTGCGGAGCGGCTGCGCGGCACGCTCGTTCCGTGCGGACCCGGAATGCGGCCCGTGGCCTGGCCCGAGACGCCCCGCGTGCGCCTCTCGGCGCTCGCCCCGTGGCTGGAGGAGCGGTACGTCGCGATCGGCCTGACCGCCGCGTGGGTCTGGGGGGCGGCGCGGAGCCCGGGCGACCCCCTCCAGTGCTCGACCGTCGGGCGGAAGCGGCCGCCCGCGCGGCGCGCGCCCGGCGTCGCCGTGCACGAGCACGCGCTCGCGGCAGCCGACTTCGTGCGCATCGGCCGGGAGTCCGTCACCACGCAGATGCGCACGCTGTGCGACCTGCTCCGCTCGGCGGGCACGTTCGGCGTCGAGTCGCGCGTCGCCTGCCGCATCCTGCTCGCGCGCGAGCCCGGCGGCAGACGGACGGTGCAGGCCGCGCTCGACGCCGGCTCGTCTCGCCACCGGCGCATCGCGACGGCCCGCCTCGCCTCACTCTGACCGGCAGCGGCGGGGATGCGGGTGGCGGCGCGAGGCGGTTAGTTGGTGATGCGGTACACGTCGTAGACGCCGTCGATGCGACGCACGGCGTTCAGCACATGCTCGAGGTGCGTCGCATTCGCCATCTCGAACACGAACTTGCTGATCGCGAGACGGGAGCTCGACGTGTTCACCGACGCGGAGAGGATGTTCACGTGGTGCTCCGAGAGCGTGCGCGTCACATCCGAGAGCAGGCCGGCTCGATCCAACGCCTCCACCTGGATCTGCACGAGGAAGACGCTCTTCGACGTGGGCGCCCATTCCACGCCCACCACGCGATCCTCCTGAGCGCGCAGCGTCATGAAGTTGTGGCAGTCGACGCGGTGCACGGAGACGCCCTGCCCCTTCGTCACGTACCCGAGAATCTCGTCGCCCGGCACCGGGGTGCAGCACTTCGCGAGCTTGGCGAGGACATCGGAGGCGCCGGCCACCACCACGCCGCTCGAGTCGGTCGTCTTCGGCGCGCGCGGCGCCTCGATGATCGGGAGCGTCGCGAGCGCCGGCTCGGTGGACGTCTGCTCGTCGAAGACGAGCGCCGTCACCTTCTCCACGACCGACTGCGCGGAGACGTGCCCCTCGCCGACCGCCGCGTAGAGCGTCGTGACATCCAGGTACCTGAGCTGGAGGGCGATCTGCTGCAGCGCCGAGGAGTTCATGACGCGGTGCAGCGGCAGGCCCTGCTTGCGCAGCGCCTTCGTGATCTCGATCTTGCCGGTCTCGGCGGCCTCCTCGCGCCGCTCCTTCGTGAACCACTGCTTGATCTTGTTCTGGGCGCGCTTGCTCTGCACGAAGCCGAGCCAGTCCTGGTTCGGGCCGGCGTTCGGATCCTTCGAGGTGAACACCTCGACGACGTCGCCGTTCTGCAGCGCGGTTTCGAGCGGCACCAGACGGCCGTTGACGCGCGCGCCCATCGTGCGGTGGCCGACCTCGGTGTGCACGGCGTAGGCGAAGTCGACCGTTGTGCCGCCGTCGGGCAGTCCGATCACCCGACCCTTCGGCGTGAAGACGTACACCTCCTTCGCACCGATCTCGTATCGGAGCGCGTCGAGGAACTCGCTCGGATCCTCGGTCTCCGCCTGCCAGTCCGAGATGTGCGCGAGCCAGGCCATGTCGTTCGACGCCTGGCTCTGATTCTGCTGGCGCTGCTTGTACTTCCAGTGCGCTGCGACGCCGTACTCCGCGCGCTGGTGCATCTCGACCGTGCGGATCTGGATCTCGACGGCGCGGCCGTCGGGCCCGATCACCGTGGTGTGGAGCGACTGGTAGAGGTTGAACTTCGGCGTCGCGATGTAGTCCTTGAAGCGGCCCGGGATCGGCGTCCATCGCGCGTGCACCGCGCCGAGAACCGCGTAGCAGTCGCGGATCGAGTTCACGAGCACGCGGATGCCGACGAGATCGTAGATGTCGTCGAACTCCCGGCCGCGCACGATCATCTTCTGATAGATCGAGTAGAGCTCCTTCGGACGGCCGGTCACCTCGCCGCGGATCTTCGACTCCCGAAGGTCGCCCTCGATCGCTCCGATCACCCGGCCGACGAGCTCGTCGCGCTGCGGATTGCGCTGCTCGACGAGGTTCTGAATCTCGGCGTAGAGCTTCGGCTTGAGCACTGCGAACGAGAGATCCTCGAGCTCCGTCTTCATCGACTGGATGCCCAGGCGATGCGCGAGCGGGGCGTAGATCTCGATCGTCTCCTGCGCCTTGCGCTTCGCGGAGTCGCCCGAGACGAACCCCCAGGTGCGCGCATTGTGCAGCCGGTCGGCGAGCTTGATCACCAGCACCCTGATGTCTTTCGCCATCGCGACGACCATCTTGCGCACGGTCTCGGCCTGGGCCGAATCGCCGTACTTGACCTTGTCGAGCTTCGTGACCCCGTCGACGAGCATCGCGATCTCTTCGCCGAACTCCTGCGTCAGCTGATCGAGGGTGTACTCCGTGTCCTCCACCGTGTCGTGCAGCAGCGCCGCCGCGATGACGCCCGGAGCGATGCCGAGGTCGGCGAGGATCTGCGCCACCGCGATGGGGTGGGTGATGTACGGCTCACCGCTGCGGCGCTTCTGGCCGCGGTGCGCGCGCTCCGCCACCGCGTACGCGCGCTCGATGACCGTGAGGTCCGCGCGCGGGTGGTTGCCGCGCACCGTGCGGATCAGCTGATCAACGGCGCCGGGGGCGCTTCCGCGGGAGAAGATACGCGGCACCAGGCGCCGAAGCGCAGTCGTTCCGCCGGTCGTCGTATCTTGACTTGCCACGGATCACCTCCTCGAATGATTGAACGCTACACCCGCGGCGATGCTCGGAGCAAAGCGAGCGGCACCGGCGGCAACGGCGAAGCGGGCCGGAGGCCGCCCGGGCGTGCGCACTGCGCCGCCCACTGCATCCCCCGGCCCGCTCACCAGCGCTCTCGATCCCTAGCGGAGCCGCGCCGCGTCGGCCCCGTCGACCGCCGCGTCGTCTTCCGATACCGCCGCCGAAGCGTCGCCGCGCTCACGCGTGCGGAGCACCTTGGCGTCGTGCTTGCGGATGCCGGGCTCGCGCTCGCGCAGGTGCGCGTACGCGGGCGACGCGATGAAGATCGTCGAGTACGCCCCGACGAAGATGCCGATGAAGAGCGCCAGCGAGATGTCACGCAGCGTGCCTGCGCCGAGCACGAATGCTCCGATGAAGAGGATCGACGCGACCGGCAGCAGCGCCACGACCGAGGTGTTGATCGACCGAACCAGCGTCTGGTTGACGCCCAGATTCACGGACTCCGCGAAGGTGCGCCGGTCGTTCAGCTCGCCCGGCGCCGTGTTCTCGCGGATCTTGTCGAACACCACGACGGTGTCGTAGAGGGAGTAGCCGAGGATGGTCAGGAAGCCGATCATGGCCGCCGGGGTGATCTCGAAGCCCGAGATGCCGTAGATGCCCGCGGTGATCACGAGGTCGTGCAGCAGCGCGATGATCGCCGCCAGCGACATCTTCCAGGTTCTGAAGTAGATCGCCATCACGAGCGCGGCGAAGAGGATGAACACGATCAGCGCGATGATCGCCTGACGCGTGATGTCCTGCCCCCAGGCCGGCCCGATGTACGACGTCGTCACCTCGGCGACGGGCACGTCGTAGCTCTCGGCGATCGCCTCCGCGACTTCGCGGTTCTCGGCGTCGGAGAGCGCCTCGGTCTGCACGCGGATGTCGGTCGGGCCGACCTGCGACACGCGGGGCGCGCTCCCCGGGAGCGCCTCCTGCACCGCCGACTCCGCGATCGCGGGATCGCGATCCTGCGACTCCGAGAGGTGCACCTGGAACTGGCTGCCGCCCGTGAACTCGATGCCGAAGGTGAAGCCGCCGCGCAGCAGCGGACCGGCGATGGAGATGATGATCAGCACGATGGAGATCACGTACCACGTCTTGCGACGGCCGACGAAGTCGATCGACTTCTCGCCCGTGTAGAGCGCGTTGCCGAACTCGGCGAATGAGCGAGCCATGGTCAGCTCTCCTTTCCGGCTGACGCATCGGCCATGAGGGCCTTGCGTTCGGCGATGGTCTGTCGTCGAGCGGCCTCCGCCTGACTGCGGGCGTTCTTCTTGCCGCCCTGCGAGACGACCACGGGTTCGCGGAACTGCATGCGCCCCCGGTAGACCGCGCCCAGCTTCTGCGGATCGAGGCCCGAGAACGGGTGACCGCCCTGGTAGAACCGCGTGCGCGCGAGCAGCGTCATGATCGGGTGCGTGAAGAATGCGATCACGATCACGTCGACGAGCGTCGTGAGGCCGAGCGTGAACGCGAAGCCCTTCACATTGCCGACGGCGAGGATGAACAGGATGACCGCGGCGAGGAAGTTCACGCCGTCGGAGGCGAGCACCGTGCGGAACGCCCGCTTCCACCCGTGCTCCACAGCGCTCTCGATCGAGAACCCGTCGCGCAGCGCGTCTCGGATGCGTTCGAAGTACACGATGAAGGAGTCCGCGGTGAAGCCGACCGCGACGATGATGCCCGCGACGCCGGCGAGCGACAACCGGTACCCCTGCCGCCACGAGAAGAACGTGAGCAGCAGGTAGGTCAGAATGCCGGCGACGACGAGCGACGCGATGGTGAGCGACCCGAGCGCGCGGTACTGGAACGCCGAGTAGACGACGACCAGCAGCAGGCCGATAAGCCCCGCGAGCAGACCCGCGGCGAGCTGGCTCGTGCCGAGCGTCGCCGAGATGTCCTCCTGGCTCTGCACCGAGAAGTCGATCGGGAGCGCGCCGAACTTCAGCTGGTCCGCCAGAGCGGCTGCGGACTCCTGCGTGAACTGCCCGCTGATGGAGGGGCGGCCGTCGAGGATCTGCGCCTGCATCGTCGGAGCCGAGAGCACGCGCCCGTCGAGCACGAACGCGAACTGGTTCTGCGGCTCCGCAGCTCCGAAGAGTCGCGTGCTGATCTTGCCGAAGGCCTCGGTGCCCTTCTTGTCCATCGTGATCTGCACGACCCACTCGCCGGTGGAGGCGCCCGTGGAGGTCGTGCCGACCTGCGCGACCGCGTCGGTGATGACCGAACCGTCGAGCTCGACTGGGCCGAGGATGTACTTGACGGCGCCGGTGTCGTCGCACGTGATGAGCGGCCGGTCGGCCGGAGCGTTGCCCGCGTCGAGCGCGGCGTCGGAGTCGCAGGTGAAGGCGTCGAACTTCTCCTGCAGGGCCGGGGTGATCCAGGCGGTGTCGCCGGCGCTCTCGGGAATCGTCTCGGGATCGAGGGTCTCGTCGTAGGCCTCGGCCTCCTCACCCTCGGCGCCCTCGCCCTCGGCTGAGCCGTCCTCCGCGGCGGCGGTGTCGTCGGCCGCCGGATCGGCGGTCTCCGCCTCGCCCGTCGCGGCGCCGGCCTCGGCGCTCTCCTCCGCGCCGGCCTGCTCGGAGCCCGCTCCGATGCCGTACGTCAGCACCGGGCGGAAGTCGAGGTTCGCCGACGCCTCGATGCGCTGCATCGTCGCCTCATCCGCCTTGCCCGGGATGGACACGGAGATGTGCTGGTTGCCCTGGGTCGTGATCTCCGCCTCGGAGACGCCCGCGGCGTCGACGCGCTGGCGGATGATCGAGACGGCCTGCTGCAGCTGGTCGCCGGCGACCGCCTCGCCGCCCGTCTGCTCCGCGGCGAGCAGCACCTGGGTGCCGCCCTGCAGGTCGAGCGCGAGCTTCGGGGTCCAGGTGGCGTTGCTGTTGAACACGCCGTATGCGATCAAGCCGGTGAGGCCGACGATGAATACCAGGAGAAGAACGAGGGAGCGACGCGCCCTCCGAACGGCGGGTGATGACGCCAAGGCAGACTGCTTTCTCTAAACGTGGACAGGGGTGGCCGCGGAGAATCCGCGGCCACCGGTTCAGGCCTTCGGCGCCGAACCGTTCCCCTGCTCATCGACGTCGGTGTCGTTGTCGCGATCGCGACGGGGCTCGGTCTCGGGGGCGATCGGCGCGTCATCCGCGACCGGAGCCGCCCCTGCGGGCGTCGCGTCGGTGGCGCCGAACCGCTCGCCGAACGCCGGATCGTCGTCGGGAGCGAGCGCGGAGCCCTCCTCCTCCACGACCGCGTCGACCGGCGCCACGACCTGGGCGACCGCGTTGCGGTGCACGACGAAGGTCGAGGTGCCGCTGTGCAGCGTGACCTTGTTCTCCTCCTCATCGACGGCGTCGATCGTGCCGAAGATGCCGGACTGGAGCATGACCTCTGCACCCGGACGGAGGTTGTTCTGCAGTTCGAGCTGCGCGGCCTGGCGCTTCTTCCCGTTCCGGAACATGAAGAAGATCAACAGCGCGATCAGCGCGAACATCACCAGGGTGATCGGATCCAGAGGCACAACGGTCCTTTCGGCAGACGAACCCATGCCTCTCCTGAGGCACAGATTGCATCAGTTTAGCCGGTCGCCGCTGTGAACGCCCCTACTCTTCTCACGGAGCGGTCGGCGGCTCCAGCCCCACGTGCTCCCACCCGAGCCGGGTCGCCACGCGGCCGCGCGGCGTGCGCGAGAGCAGACCGGTGCGCACGAGGAAGGGCTCCACGACCGCCTCGATCGTCTCCGATTCCTCTCCCACCGACACCGCGAGCGTCGAGAGCCCGACCGGGCCGCCGTTGAAGCGCTCGACCACGGCGCGCAGCACCTCGCGGTCGAGCCGATCCAGCCCGTGGTCGTCGACGTCGTAAAGCGCGAGCGCCGCCTGCACGGTCGACGCATCGCCCGGGAGATCGTGCACCAGCCCGTAGTCGCGCACCCGCCTCAGCAACCGGTTGGCGATTCGGGGCGTGCCCCGCGAGCGACGCGCGATCTCGTCGACGCCGTTCTCCGAGAGTGCGAACTCGATGAGGCCCGAAGCGCGGCTCACCACCTGCGAGAGCTCGTCGTCGGAGTAGAACTCCAGGTGCGCCGTGAAGCCGAAGCGGTCGCGCAGCGGATTGGGCAGCAGACCCGCGCGCGTAGTCGCGCCCACGAGCGTGAACGGCGAGAGCTCGAGCGGCACCGACGTCGCGCCGGCGCCCTTGCCCACCATGATGTCGACCTTGAAATCCTCCATCGCGAGATACAGCATCTCCTCGGCGCTGCGCGCCATGCGGTGGATCTCGTCGATGAAGAGCACCTCGCCGGGCGTGAGCGCCGACAGCACGGCGGCGAGGTCGCCCGCGTGCTGGATGGCGGGGCCCGACGTCTGGTGGAGCGGCTTGTCGAGTTCGGATGCGACGATCATCGACAGCGTCGTCTTGCCGAGCCCCGGAGGGCCGGCGAGCAGGATGTGGTCCGGGGTGTGGCGGCGCATCGTGGCGGCGTCGAGCAGCAGCCCGAGCTGCCGCCGCACCTTCGACTGGCCGACGAACTCCGCGAGGCTCGACGGCCGGAGCGCCCCCTCGTAGCCCTGCTCCGAGGCCGACGCCTGGGCCGAGAGCTCACCGCTCACCGGGCGCCTCGCGATCCGCGTGCTCCCCCGCGGCCCGCCTGCAGCAGCGCCAACGCGGCGCGCAGCAGCCCGGCGCTCTCGTCGGGGGCGCCCGCATCGCGCGCATCCTGCACGGCCTGGCCCGCCTCGGCCTCGCTCCAGCCCAGCCCGACGAGCCCCTCGCGCACGCCGGCGGCCACTGCATCCTGCGGAGCGGCGGTGGCTTCGCGCTCGGCGTCGGCGCCGAGCGACAGATGCGCGAGCTTCCCCGCGAGCGAGAGGGTGATGAGCTTCGCCGTCTTCGGGCCGATCCCCGAGACCTTGCGGAACGGCTTCTCGTCGTCGAGCGCCACTGCCGCCGCGATCTCGCCGGGCGTCAGCGCCGAGAGCACGCCCAGCGCACTCCGCGGCCCCACGCCCGAGACGGCGATGAGGTGGCCGAAGACGTCGAGCTCCGCCTCCGAGGCGAAGCCGAACAGCGTCAACGAGTCCTCGCGCACCACGAGCGAGGTGTGCAGGCGCAGCTCTTCGCCCGGCTGCGCGGCGGAGACGCGCCCGCTCGGCACCTCGACGCGCATGCCGAGTCCGCCCAGCTCGACGACGACCCATCCGGCACCGGCGGCGAGCACGGGCCCGCGAATCGAAGCAATCACACGTTCACCCTAGAAGAAGCGCGGCGATCGCACCCGCCGCCACACCGCGTTCTCGAACATATCTACGAAAGCCCCGGGCGCCGGCCCGGCCCGCGCGCGGCGCGGCGGCAGGCGCGTCAGGCGTTGGCCGCCTCCGCGACGTCCTCGCGGCTGCGATTGCGCACCGCCCGGTTGACGGAGCTCACGATCGCCTCGAGCGTCGCGCGGCTCGTGTCCGCGTCGATGCCCACGCCCCAGAGCCGCTGCCCGTCGACCTCGAGATCGACGTAGGCGGCCGCCACGGCGTCGCCGCCCGAGCTCATGGCGTGCTCGACGTAGTCGAACAGCGTCACCGAGTGGCCCGTCTCGTTGAGGGCGTTGAGGAAGGCGTCGACCGGGCCGTTGCCGCGCGCCGTGAGCCGCTGATCCTCGGCGCCGACGCGGCAGTCGACCGCCAGTTCGGTGATCCCGTCGCCGGCGCTCGTCGCCGACGTGCGGAACAGCTTGTACCGGCCCCACGTCTCGGCGTCCTCCACCTGGGCGGGCAGGTACTCGTCCTGGAAGATGCGCCAGATCTCGTCGCTCGACATCTCGCCGCCCTCCGAGTCGGTGACGCCCTGCACGACCGAGCTGAACTCGATCTGCAGGCGGCGCGGCAGATCGAGGTGGTGATCGGTCTTCAGCAGGTAGGCGACGCCCCCCTTGCCCGACTGCGAGTTCACGCGGATCACGGCCTCGTAGGAGCGGCCGAGGTCCTTCGGGTCGACCGGCAGGTACGGCACGGCCCACTCGATCTCGTCGACGCTCGTGCCCGCGGCCTCGGCGTCCTGCGCCATCCGCTCGAAGCCCTTCTTGATGGCGTCCTGATGCGACCCCGAGAACGCGGTGTACACCAGGTCGCCCGCCCACGGGCTGCGCTCGGGCACGCGCAGCTGGTTGCAGTACTCGGCCGTGCGGCGCACCTCGTCGAGGCGCGAGAAGTCGATCTGCGGGTCGATGCCCTGGGTGAAGAGGTTGATGCCGAGCGCGACGAGGTCGACGTTGCCGGTGCGCTCGCCGTTGCCGAAGAGGCATCCCTCGATGCGATCCGCCCCCGCCTGGTAGCCGAGCTCGGCCGCCGCGACCGCGGTTCCGCGGTCGTTGTGCGGGTGGAGCGACAGGATCACGTTCTCGCGGTGGTCGAGATGGCGGCTCATCCACTCGATCGAATCGGCGTAGACATTGGGCGTCGCCATCTCGACGGTGGCCGGCAGGTTGATGATCACCTTGCGCTCGGGCGTCGGCTCGAGCACCTCGAGCACGTCGTTGCAGACCTCGACCGCGTACTCGAGCTCGGTTCCGGTGAACGACTCCGGCGAGTACTCGTAGAAGATCTCCGTATCGGGGCAGATGTGCTCGCTCGCCCGGCACAGCTTCGCGCCCGAGACCGCGATCTGCTTGATGCCCTCGCGATCCGACCGGAACACCACGTCGCGCTGCAGAATGCTCGTCGAGTTGTAGAGGTGCACGATCGCGCGCTTCGCGCCGATGAGCGACTCGTAGGTGCGCGTGATGAGGTGCTCGCGCGCCTGCGTCAGCACCTGGATCGTCACGTCGTCGGGAATCGCGCCGTCTTCGATGAGGTGCCGCACGAAGTCGAAATCGGTCTGGCTGGCCGAGGGGAAGCCGACTTCGATCTCCTTGTACCCCATCTTGACGAGCAGATCGAACATGATCCGCTTGCGCTCGGGGCTCATCGGATCGATGAGCGCCTGGTTGCCGTCGCGCAGATCGACCGCGCACCAGCGCGGCGCCTCGGTGATGCGCCGCGAGGGCCAGGTGCGATCGGGGAGGTCGACGTCGATGATCTCGTGGAAGGGGCGGTACCGGTGGGTCGGCATCCCGGAAGGCTGCTGCAGGTTCTGCATGGACTCGTCTTTCTCGTCGTGGTCTTGCTCAGCCAAACACGAACACCGCGACGAGGGAGGCCAGAGACTGATTCAGTTCGAAGTCGAGGACTCGTCGCGGCGGCTAAGGAGAAGCGAGCCGAACAGCATGTCGCTCACTCTAGCATCCGCACCGGTCGCCCCGCGCCGATTCCGACCGTTCCCCACCTGAGTGCCCCACGTGCCATAGCCTGGAGAATATGACCACACGCATGCGCAGCACCCGCGGCGTCGCCGTCGCGCTGTCGATCATCGCCGCGGCGACCGCATGGGCCGGCCTGCAGGCGCCCGCGCCCGCGGCCGCGGACGTCTCCGATTTCTCGTATCGCAGCTGGGACGTGGCGTACGAGGTCGGCACCGACGCCGACGGCCGCGCGGTCGCGGAGGTGACCGAGACGCTCGTCGCCGAGTTCCCCGACTTCGACCAGAACCGCGGCATCGTGCGCGGCCTGCCGGAGGAGTACGAGGGGAGCTCGACGGAGCCGTCGAACTTCTCGGTGACCGACGAGTCTGGGGCGGCCGTTCCGTTCGAGATCGAGGAGGAGGACGGCTTCGTCGCGGTGCTCACCGGCGACGACCGGTACGTGCGCGGCGTGCAGACCTACGTGATCTCGTACACGCTGCGGGACGTCGTGCTCGCACGGGATGACGGCTCCGCCGACGAGTTCAACTGGGATCTCGTCGATTTCGAGCACGAGCAGCCGATCGACCGCTTCGGGGCCACCGTGTCGTTCGGCCCCGGCCTCGAGGATCGCGTGAACGGCAACGCGCGCTGCTACGTCGGCGGCGCCGGGTCGACCGACGAGTGCGAGATCACGGCGGCGGAGAACGGCGCGACGTTCTCGGTCGCGGGGCTCCCGCTCGGACCGCAGCAGGGGGTGACCGTCGCCATCGGGATGGACGCGGGATCGGTGGTGCAGCCGCCCAGCCGGCTGCCGAACTTCGCGCTCGACACGCTGCCGCTCATCGTCGGCGGAGGCGCGCTCGGGGCGGCCGGCATCGCCGCCGGGTCGGCGATCCGGCTCCGCAGCCGGCGCAAGACCGCGCGCGGCACGGTGGTCGCCCAGTACGACGTCCCCGATTCGCTGCCGCCGCTCGTGGCCGGCCCGGTCGCCGGGGTCTCCGCGAAGACGGTGCCGGCGCAGCTCGTGCACCTCGCGGTGCGCGGTGCGATCCGCATCGAGGACGGCGAGCCCGAGCAGGGGTGGTTCGGACCGAAGAGCGCCCGACCGATGCTGCGCCTCGTCGATCCGACCCGCGCCGCGGACCCGCTCGACGAGCGCGCCCTGCACGCGCTGTTCGCAGGCGCGGAGCCCGGCGCGGCCGTCGAGCTTCCCGAGAGCGACGAGGAGTTCGCCGAGCGGATGCAGAAGCTCGAGGCGGCGGGCACCGCTGCCGCGACGGAGCGGGGCTACCTCGAACGAGTGCACAGCCCGCGCGCCCGCCTGTGGGGCTGGATCGCGATCGGACTCGTCGTGGTGCTCGGGGTACTCACCGGGCTGGCGCTGGCGCAGCGCGCGAACGCGCTCCCCGCGATCTTCCTCGTGATGGGCGTCGTGGCCCTGGTCGCCGCGTTCGCGTCGGTGGTGAAGCAGCGGGTGTACACGCCGCTCGGCGCCGAGACGCGCGAGTACCTCCTCGGCGTGCGCGAGTTCATCGAGGTCGCCGAGGCGGATCGCCTGCGCGCGCTGCAGTCGCGCAGCGGCGCCGAGCGCCGCGACGCGGGCGGCGTCGACGTCGTGCACCTGTACGAGAGCCTGCTGCCGTACGCGATGATCTTCGGGCTCGAGAAGGAGTGGACCCGCGTGCTGCAGGTCGCCTACGAGCAGCACGGCGGGTACGTGCCGCTCTGGTACGCCGGCCTCGGGGCTTCGAGCATGTCGTCGTTCGGCGACACCATCTCGCAGTTCACCGACTCCCTGAGCTCGTCGGTGAGCTACACGTCCAGCAGCTCGGGCGGATCGACCGGCGGCGGCTTCGCCGGAGGCGGCGGGGGCGGCGGATTCTCGGGCGGCAGGTGAGCGCCCGCGTCGAGCGCCCGCGTCAGTTGAAGCCGAGCTTGCCGAGCGCCTTCGGGTCGCGCTGCCACTCCTTCAGCACCTTGACGCGCAGGGAGAGGTAGACGCGACGCCCGAGGAGCGCCTCGATCTCCTTGCGGGCCCGCTCCCCCACGTCGCGGAGCCGCGAACCGCGGTGCCCGATGACGATGCCCTTCTGGCTGTCGCGCTCCACGTACAGATTCGCGTAGATCTCGAGCAGGCCGTCTTCGCGCTCCTCGCGATCCTCGACCGTCGCCGCGAGCGAGTGCGGCAGCTCGTCGCGCACACCGTCGAGGGCCGCCTCGCGGATGAGCTCGGCGATGCGATCGTCCTCGCCCTCGTCGGTCGTCTGCTCTGCCTCGTACAGCGGAGGCGACACCGGCATGAGCTCCAGCAGCACGTCGGCGAGCACGTCGAGCTGCTCGCGGGTGACCGACGAGATCGGCACCACCGCGTCCCACTCCCGCAGCTCGCCGAGGCGCGTCAACTGATCGATGATCTCGCTCTTCGAGGCCTCGTCGACCTTCGTGAGCACCGCCACCTTCTTGGCGCGCGGAAAGTCGTTCAGCCGCTCGTTGATGAAGCGGTCGCCCGGCCCGAGCTTCTCGTTCGCGGGAATGCAGAAGCCGATCACGTCGACGTCGCCGAGCGTCGCCTCCACGAGCGCGTTGAGCCGCTCGCCGAGCAGCGTGCGCGGGCGGTGCAGGCCCGGCGTGTCGACGATGATCAGCTGACCGCTCTCGCGATGGGCGATGCCGCGTATCGCCCGGCGCGTGGTCTGCGGCTTCGGGCTGGTGATGGCGATCTTCTCGCCCACGAGCGCGTTCGTGAGCGTCGACTTGCCCACGTTCGGCCGCCCGACGAACGAGACGAATCCCGCGCGATAGTCGCGCTCCGCTCCCCCGTCGCCCGTCTCCGGCCCTCGCTGCTGCTCCTGGCTCATGCGCCGTCCTCTCCCTCGGTCTCCCCGATCCAGCGCGCCTCCACCGTGAGCAGGCGCTGACGCCGGCGCTCGGTGTCGATCGCGGTCAATTCGATGCCGGCCACGACCACCGCGTCGCCCGGCTCCGGCAGGCGCCCGAGCGACTTCGCGACGAGCCCTCCCACCGTATCCACGTCCTCGTCCTCGAGCTCCAAGCCGAAGAGCTCGCCCAGCTCGCCCACGGAGAGCCGAGCGCCGACGACGAACGAGCCGTCCTCGCGCAGGGTCATCTCGGGCACGTCGCGATCGTGCTCGTCGGAGATGTCTCCGAGCAGCTCCTCGATCAGATCCTCGAGGGTGACGAGGCCCGAGATGCCGCCGTACTCGTCGACCACGAGCGCGAGATGGTTCGACTCCCGCTGCATCTGCCGCAGCAGATCGTCGGCGCGCTGCACCTCCGGTACGAACATCGCGGGCTTCGCGATGCGCGTGACGGGAGCCTGCTCCGATTCCTCCGGCCGGCGCAGCGCGAATCCGCTCGCGTCGCGCAGATAGGCGATGCCGACGACGTCGTCGACGTCGCCGCCCACCACGGGGACCCGCGAGTGGCGCGACGCGAGCAGCTGCTCGAGTGCCTCGCGCACGCTGCGCTCGGCGTCGACCGTCACCATGTCGATGCGCGGAACCATGATCTCCCGCACGAGCGTCTCGCCGAACTCCACGAGCGAGTGGATGTAGTCGCGGTCGTCGCTCTCGAGCACCGCCTGCTCGGCGGCCTGATCGACCATCGACAGCAACTGCTGCTCGTCGCGGATGCGGCGGTTCGCGCCGCGGCCCGGCGTCACGCGATCCCCGAACCGCATCAGGCCCGACGCGAGCGGCCCGAGCAGCAGGCGCAGCCCGCGCAGGAGCGGCGCGGCGAACCGGATCACGGCGTCGGGGTGGTGCGAGCCGACGGTGCGCGGGCTCGACCCGACGAGCACGAACGTCACTGCCGTCATCACGAGCGTCGCGAGCACGAGTTCGAGCCAGAGCGTCTCGAGCGAGTAGGCGAGCACCAGCGTGATGAGCACGGCCGAGAGCGTCTCGGCGAACACGCGCGCGAAGCCCAGCGCGTTCGCATGCCGCCCCTCGTCTTCGGCGATCGCCCGGATTGCGCGGCCGGAACGCGGCGACTCGTCGGCGAGCGCCATGAGTTCGGCTCGGGACCGGACGCCGAGCGCCGCATCGGCCGCGGCGAGCAGCCCGCCGACGGCGAGCAGCACCGCGGCTGCGGCGAGGAAGAGCAGTGCGAGGGGCAGGCTCATCGAGAGCGCTCGCGCATGGCGAAGGAGAGCAGCAGGTCGCGCTGCAGGCCGAACATCTCGGCCTCCTCCTCCGGCGTCGCGTGGTCGTACCCGAGCACGTGCAGCATGCCGTGCGTCAGCAGCACGGAGATCTCCTGCTGCAGATCGTGGCCGGCGGCCTCCGCCTGCACCTCCGCGACCTGCGGGCAGATCACGATGTCGCCGAGCAGGCCGGCGGGCGTCTGGGCGTCGACGCGACCCGGGCGCAGCTCGTCCATGGGGAAGCTCAGCACGTCGGTCGGCCCCGGCTCGTCCATCCACTGGACGTGGAGCCGTTCGATGGTCGTCTCGTCGACGAACATCACGCCCACCTCGGTGTCGGGGTGCACGAAGAGCGATTCGAGCACGAAAGCGGCGAGTCGCTGCACGCGGCCCACCTCGACGTCGATGCCCGACTCGTTGTTGATCTCGACGCTCACGAGGCGTCTCCCTTCTGCCGCTGCGCGGTCTGGTCGAAGGCGCTGTAGGCGTCGACGATGCGGCTCACCAGGTTGTGCCGCACGATGTCGTCGGACCCGAGCTCGGCGAAGTGGATGTCGTCGACGTCGCGCAGAATCCGGTTGACCACGCGGAGACCGCTGGTCGCGATCGGGAGGTCGACCTGCGTGATGTCGCCGGTGACGACCATCTTCGACCCGTAGCCCAGACGAGTGAGGAACATCTTCATCTGCTCGGGCGTGGTGTTCTGCGCCTCGTCGAGCACGACGAACGACTCGTTGAGCGTGCGCCCGCGCATGTACGCGAGCGGCGCCACCTCGATCGTGCCGCTCGCCAGCAGCTTCGGCACGACGTCCGCATCCATCATGGAGCCGATGGCGTCGAAGAGCGGCCGGAGGTAGGGGTCGATCTTGTCTTCGAGCGTGCCCGGAAGGTAGCCGAGACGCTCGCCCGCTTCGACGGCGGGGCGCGTGAGGATGATCTTCGCCACCTCGCGGCGCTGCAGCGCCTGCACCGCCTTGGCCATCGCGAGATACGTCTTGCCCGTACCGGCGGGGCCGATGCCGAACACGATCGTGTGCGCGTCGATGGCGTCGACGTACGCGCGCTGCCCTCTCGTCTGCGCGCGCACCGCGTGGCCGCGCACGCTCACGATCGGTTCGCTCAGCATCTGCGCCGCCGTCGGGCCCTGGCCGTCGTGCACCATGCGCGTCACCTCCTGGACATCTCGTCGCGATACCGCACCGCTGCGCCTCGCGAGTTCGAGGATCTCATTGACCACTTCCTCCGCCGCGCGCACGCTCGTCGCTGGCCCGCGGAGCGTGAGCACCTGGTCGCGCGCGTGGAAGGCTACGCTCGGGTGCTGCGCCTCGAGGTCGGCGAGCAGCTGGTCGCGATGCCCGAGGAACGAGGCGAGGTCGACGCCCGAGAGCAGAATGGTGCGCTGCAGCTGAGGGCCGTTCGCCGAATCTTCAGGAGGCACCGAGCGATCGCTCCTCGAGGTCGCCCGCCAGCACGTGGGCGTGCACGTGGAACACGGTCTGCCCCGCCGTGGCACCGCTGTTGAAGATGAGACGGTAATCGCCGTTCGCGTGGGTCTCCGCGAGACGCTTCGCGACGGCGACCATCTCGGCGAGGGTCTCGGGCTCGGCGGCGGCGAGCTCCGCGACGTTCTCGTACGCCGTCGACTTCGGGATGACGAGGATGTGCACCGGCGCCTGCGGGCTGATGTCGGGGAACGCGAGCACCCGGTCGGTCTCCGCGAGGATCTCGACGGGGATCTCGCCGGACACGATCTTCGCGAATACGGTGTCTGCTGCCATGCGTCCAGTCTAGACGGTGGCGCGCGAGCCGGTCAGAGCGGACCGCTGCGCGCGTTCCAGGCGTACTCGGTCTGCGGACGACCCCGTGCTCCGTATCGGGCGCGCCGATCCGCACGGCGGGTGTCGGCGAGGTACTCCAGGTAGCGGCGACTGACCTCCCGCGAGATACCGAGACGCGGGGCGATCTCGTTCGCGGTGCTCGGCCCGCGCTCGCGCAGGATCGCCGTGACGCGCTCCAGGGTGAGCGCGGCGAGCCCTTTCGGCAGCGCCGCGGTGCGGATGGCGCGCAGCGACGCGAACATCCGGTCGACGTCGTGCTGCGTCGCCGCTCCGGCGGCCGCGAGAGATCGGAGGTGATACTCCCTGAACGCCTCGATGCGGTCCCGGAACGTCGCGAACGTGTAGGGCTTGATCAGATACTGCACGGCACCGAGCGTTACCATCTCGCGCACCACCTCGATGTCGCGCACCCCGCTGACTGCGATGACGCCGGCGCACACCCCTCGAGCGCGCACGTGACGCAGCACGTCGATGCCCGTCCCGTCCGGCATCGTCACGTCGAGCAGCACCAGATCGGCCCGGTGCGCCGTTCGGGTGAGCGCGGCGACCGCGGCATGCGCACCGGTGCACTCGGCGACCACCCGGAACCCTCCGATCCGTGCCAGGTGGGCGCGATGCAGTTCGAGCGCGAGCGCATCGTCGTCGACGGTGATGACGCGGATCGGATCGTCCGCCGCGCGCGCAAGCCTGATCACCGCGCCCCCGACGTCGACCGCGTCGACGGCACTGCACGCTCGACGGCCGACGGCTCCGTCGGAACGCCGCCCCGGGGCCTGCGGAGCGGCAGCCGGACCGAGAAGGTCGTCGGGGCTTCGCCGACTGCGATCGATCCGCCGCCCTCGCGCACGATGCGGTCGACGAGCGCGAGGCCGACTCCCCGCCCCTCGCCCGCTCGGTGCGGGGCGACCCGCTTCGTCGAGACGCCCCAGTCGAACATCGACCTCCGGGCTTCGGCGCCGAATCCGTCGCCGGAATCCGACACTTCGATGAGCACCTCGCCCGGCGCTCCACCCGCCATGCGCAGATCGACCGCGCGGGGCGTGACGCTGCTCGCAGCCGCGGCGTCGATCGCGTTGTCCATGAGGTTGCCGACGACGGAGACGAGCTCCATCGTGCCGAGCGGAAGCTGCGGGAGCGCCGGGGCGATGTCGACGGCTACGGAGACGCCGCGCTCGGACGCCTGCGCGGTCTTCCCCACGATCACGGCGCGAACGACGGGATCGAGCTCCTCGGGAGCGTCGACCAGATCGGCGAGCGCCTGGCTTCGAGAGGCGGTGGCAGCGAGCATCTCGATTGCCTCGTCCGGCCTGCCGAGTTCGAGGAGGGCGATCGCCGCGTGCAGACGGTTCGCGTGCTCGTGGGTCTGCGCCCGCAGCGACTCGCTGAGCGTGCGCAACGAGTCGTGCGAGACCAGCGCCTCTCGCACGGCTTCGGCTGAGAGATCGCCGGTGATCCGCCGTGTGATCCTCCGCCCGGCGAGCGCGGCGACCGCTCCCACGGCCGCGAACGCGCCGCTCACCGCGAGTACGAGCGGGATCTCGCGCGAGATCTCCTGGGCGATCGAGCTGACGGTGATGCCGACGGAGACCCACCCGATGGTGCGACCGGAGGCATCCGCGACGGGAGCGATCGTGCGGATGGAGGGGCCGAGCGTACCGGTCCACCGCTCCGTGAAGGGCTCGGCTTCGTCGGGGATCGTACCGCGGTAGTGCCTCCCGATCTGCGTCGGGTCGGGGTGGGTGAGGCGCGTTCCGAAGGCATCCATCACGGTGATGTAGCTGACGCCGATATCCCGCCTGAGTCGGGAGACGCGCTCCTGCGCGTCCATCGCGGCGGCGGATCCGGGCGGCTCGGTCAACGCGCGGGCGGTATGCGGCGCCGAGGCCAGGGCGATGGCGAGAGCGCGCGTCGTGCGCTCGGAGTGCCGGTACTCTGCGCGCCGACTGTCCCACAGGAGGAGCGCGGTGACGATCACGCTGACGGCGAGCACCCCGCACATTAGCACCACGAATACCCGGGAGGTCGCGCTCCGTCGTCGCTGGTGACGCATGAGTCATATCATGCCATGTCGCCTCGCGCGGCGACGACCGATCCCCATCGTTCGAGGTCCGATAAGCCCGAAAAGCGCCCGGAGCGCGCGAGCGCCTTAACGTGATCAGCGCACCGCGGCCCTGCCTCGCAGCGCCCGCGCGACATCTCGACAACGGCGTTCTCAGGAGGAGCAGCATGGCGACGGCAACCACCCACGACACCGGATCGTCGACGCGGAAACGGCGCCGGACGACCTGGGACAAGCACACCTGGCTCTACGTCGCGGTCATCGCCGCCGTCGCGCTCGGCGCGATCATCGGGCTCGTGCTGCCCGACCTCGCCGTCCGGCTCGAACCGCTCGGCAAGGCGTTCGTCGCGCTCATCAAGATGATGATCGCGCCCATCATCTTCTGCACCATCGTGCTCGGGGTCGGCTCCATCGCGAAGGCCGCGACCGTCGGCAAGATCGGCGGGCTCGCCCTCGCGTACTTCATGCTCATGTCGACGTTCGCCCTCGCGATCGGACTCGTGGTGGGAAATCTGCTCCACCCGGGCACCGGGCTCGACATGCAGGGAGCGGAGTACGCGGTCGAGGGCGAGAGCAGCAGTACACAGGAGTTCGTGCTCGGCATCATCCCGACGACGTTCTTCTCGGCCCTCACCGGCGAGAGCGTGCTCCAGGTGCTCTTCATCGCGCTGCTCACCGGATTCGCGCTCCAGGGCCTCGGCGATCGCGCCGCCCCCGTCATGCACGCGGTGCGGCACCTGCAGACGCTCGTCTTCCGGGTGCTCGGCATGATCCTCTGGCTCGCCCCGATCGGGGCATTCGGGGCGATCGCCGCGGTCGTCGGCAAGACGGGAGCCTCAGCCATCTGGAGCCTCGGGGTGCTCATGGCGGGGTTCTACCTCACCTGCATCGTCTTCATCGTCGGCGTGCTCGGCACGCTGCTCTACGCGGTCACCCGCCTCAACATCTTCGCGCTCATGAAGTACCTCGGGCGCGAGTACCTGCTGATCGTCGGCACCTCCTCCTCCGAATCGGCACTGCCGCGGCTGATCGCCAAGATGGAGCACGCGGGCGTCTCGACACCCGTCGTCGGCATCACCGTACCCACGGGGTACTCGTTCAACCTCGACGGCACCGCCATCTACCTTACGATGGCCTCGCTCTTCATCGCCGCCGGCATGGGCGACCCGATGAGCATCGGCGAGCAGATCGGGCTGCTCGTCTTCATGATCATCGCCTCGAAGGGGGCCGCCGGAGTCACAGGCGCCGGGCTCGCGACTCTCGCCGGCGGACTGCAGGCCTACCGCCCGGAGCTCGTCGACGGGGTCGGCGTGATCGTGGGGATCGACCGCTTCATGTCGGAGGGGCGCGCGCTCACCAACTTCACCGGCAACGCGGTCGCGACGCTCCTGCTCGGTACATGGACGCGCCAGATCGACATCGCACGCGTGCGACGGGTGCTGCGCGGCGAGGTGCCGTTCGACGAATCGACCCTGAGCGGCGACGCTCACGGGAACGCGGCGAACGAGCTCACCACCGGGCGAACGCCGCATTGAGCACCGCGATCGCCGCGGGGCCCGCGGAGGAGGTGCGGAGCACCGTGTCCCCCAGCAGCAGCACCGCGGCCCCCGCCGCCTCCAACGCGTCGAGCTCCGCATCCGCGAACCCGCCCTCCGGCCCGACGACGAGCACCGCCTCCTGCAGCTCGTCAGTTGACGCGGCCGCGGTGCGCGCCCACTCCGACAGACGGGCGGCACCCCGCGGGTGCAGCACGATCACCGCGCGATCCTCGCACGCCGCGATGCCGCACAGCGCATCGAGCGTCGTGGGCTCCCGAATCTCGGGAACAGCGGCTCGGAGCGACTGCTTCGACGCCTCGCGGGCGATGCGCCGCCACTTCGCGAGACCCTTTGCGGTCTTCTCCTCGCCCCCGGCGCCATCCCAACGCGAGACCGAGCGGGCGGCCTGCCACGGCACGATCGCGTCGGCGCCGAACTCCGTGGCCTGCTCGACGGCGCGCTCGTCGCGATCCCCCTTCGCGAGGGCCTGCACGAGCACGACTCGGGGGCCGGGTGGTGCGGGCCGGGAGACCTCCCGATCGATGCGCACCGTGCAGCGATCCTTCTCGACCGCATCGACGACTCCCTCGCCGAGCGCTCCCGCCCCGTTGCCGATCAGGATGCGCTCCCCCACGCGCAGCCGACTCACGCGCACGGCGTGGCGGCCCTCCTCACCGCCGATCTCCACGAGCGACCCCGGAGCGAGGCCCGCGTCGTCGAGATCCTCGCGGTAGTAGAGGTTCGCCACCCTCAGCCCTGACGGAAGAAGCGATCGCGGATCTTGCCGAAGAACCCCTGATGGAACTCGCCGAGATGCGGGGCGTCGTCCTTCCGCAGCGAGGCGAGCTGCCGCACCAGATCCTTCTCGCGGTTCGACAGCTTCGTGGGCGTCGTGACCTGCACCGCGATCTTCAGATCGCCGCGCGTCGTGCTGCGCAGCCCCTGGATGCCGCGGCCGCGGATCGTGAGCATGTCGCCCGACTGCACACCGGGCTCGACCGCCACCTCGACCTCGCCGTCGAGACCGGCGAGCTTCGCCTGCGCCCCGAGGATCGCGTCGGTCATGGAGAGCTGCATCGTGCAGAGCAGATCGTTGCCGTCGCGGCTGAAGGTGTCGTGGTGCATCACCCGGAACTCGATGAACAGGTCGCCGTTCGGCCCGCCGCCCGGCCCGACCTCGCCGCCGCCGCGCATCTGCAGGCGCGTGCCCGTATCGATGCCCGAGGGCACCTCGATCGGGAAGGTGCGACGCTCGCGCACCCGGCCCTTGCCCGCGCACTCCACGCAGGGGTGCTCGATGATCGTGCCGTACCCCTGGCAGCTGCCGCACGGATGCATCGTGACGACGTTGCCGAACAGCGAGCGCACCTGACGCTGCACCTGCCCCTGGCCGCCGCACACGTCGCACGTGACCGGGTGCGTGCCCGGCTGCGTGCAGCTCCCCTGGCACACCTCGCACAGCACTGCAGTGTTCACCGATATCTCACGCTGCGTGCCGAAGATGACGTCCTCGAGCGAGACGTCGACGCGGATCATCGCGTCGTCCCCGCGCTCCGAGCGGGATCGCGGCCCGCGCTGGCCGGCGCCGCCGAAGCCCCCGCCGCCGAAGAACGTCTCGAAGATGTCGCCGAAGCCGGCGGCGCCGCCCTGCGAGCCGCCCATGTCGTACCGCTGGCGCTGCTCGGGATCGCTGAGCACGTCGTAGGCGTGCGTCACGTTCTTGAACTGATCAGCCGCCTCCTCGCTCGGATTCACATCCGGGTGCAGCTGCCGGGCGAGTCGCCGGTAGGCCTTCTTGATCTCTTCGGGGCTCGCTTCGCGGGAGACACCGAGAGTCTCGTAATGATCGGCCACGCTGTTCTGCTCCTCAGGGTCGGGGATGAAAATGATGGGCGGGGTGGGCGGACGCTACCGCTCCTCCCCCAGGAATCTATTGAGATAGCGTGCGACGGCACGCACCGTGGCGATGTTGCCCGCGTAGTCCATGCGCAGCGGGCCGAGCACGCCGAGCTTCGAGATCGCAACGCCGTCCTCGTACTTCGACGCGATGATCGAGGTCTCGGAGAGGCCGTACGCCTCGTTCTCGCGTCCGATCGACGCCGAGACCTCGCGGTCGTCGTGCGCCAGCTCGCCGAAGAGCCGGAGCAGCGTCACCTGCTCCTCGATCGCCTCGAGCACGACGGGGAGCGAACCGGCGAACTCGCCGCCCGGCCGCGACAGGTTCGCCGCACCCGCCACCGCGATCCGGTCGTTGCGGTTCGCCTGCAGCTGCCCGAGCACGACCGCGAGCACGCGCTTCACGAGTTCGGCCTCGTCGGGCTGCGACCACTGCAGCAGATCCTCGTCGAGCCGGGCCACCGCCCGCGCCGCAGACTCGACGTCGCTGCCGACCGCCGCCTCGGCGATCCGCTGGCGCAGCCCGTGCACCCACGCCTCCGTCACGCGCGACGCCGGCAGCAGGGCCACCTGCTGCTCGACTACGCCGCTTCCCAGAATGAGCACGCTGAGCACCCGATCCTCGCCGAGCGCCACGAGATCGATGTGGCGCACGACGGTGCGGCGCAGCGAGGGATACTGCGCGACCGCGACCTGATTGGTGAGCTGAGAGAGCAGGCGCACGGTGCGCGCCATCACGTCGTCGAGGTCGGAGGACTCGCCCAGGAACCGCTCGATGGCGGAGCGCTGCGCCGAGGTCAGCGGGCGGATGCGCGCGAGCGTGTCGACGTACAGGCGATAGCCCTTGTCGGTCGGCACCCGGCCCGACGAGGTGTGCGGCTGCGCGATCAGCTCGTCCTCCTCGAGCAGCGCCATGTCGTTGCGGATCGTCGCGGCGGAGACGCCGAAGCTGTGGCGCTCGACGATCGCCTTCGACCCGACGGGTTCGTTCGACGACACGTAATCGCCGACGATCGCGTGCAGCACCGCGAGGCTGCGCTCCGAAACCATCGCCCCTCCTGACCCTGGCACTCACTTGCTCCGAGTGCCAAGTCTAGCGCAGGGCGCGCGCTCTCCGGCGGTTCCCGCTCGCAGCGAACACGCCGCGGGCATCCCGTGCCCGCAGGGCGCGGACGCCCGCCCGCATCAGGCGCCGAGCAGCCGGTGCACGACGGTATCGGCGAGCAGGCGCCCCCGCAGGGTCGGCACGACGCGGCCCGCGATCGCCGCCCGCCCCTCGATGAGCCCGTCGGCGATCAACTGCGGGATCGCGCGGCGCTCACCGGCGCTCAGCACGTCGGCGGGCAGACCGTCGACGATCCTCGTCTCCAGCAGAATGCGCTCCTCGCGCCGCGACTCGTCGGTGAGCGACTCCCGCGAATGCGCCGGCGACACGCCCCGCTCGATGCGCTGCGCGTACGCGCCCGGATGCTTCACGTTCCACCAGCGCACGCCGCCCACGTGGCTGTGCGCACCGGGGCCCGCCGCCCACCAGTCCTCACCCGTCCAGTAGGCCAGGTTGTGCCGCGAACGCGTCTCCGGCGAGCGCGACCAGTTGCTGATCTCGTACCAGGAGAACCCCGCCTCCGCGAAGCGCGCATCGGCGAGCTCGTACATCTCCGCGTGCAGATCCTCGTCGGGCGCGGCGACCTCGCCGCGTCGGATCTGCGCGGCCAGCTTCGTGCCGCGCTCGATGATGAGCGCATACGCGGAGATGTGGTCGGGCTCGCACGCCAGGGCCGCGTCGATCGACCGCTCCCAGTCGCCCAGGCTCTCCCCCGGCGTTCCGTAGATGAGATCGACGCTCACCTGCAGGCCCGCATCGCGAGCCCACCGCGTGACCAGCGGCACGCGCTCGGGCGAGTGCGTGCGGTCGAGCGTCGCGAGCACGTGCGGCACCGCCGACTGCATGCCGAAGCTCACCCGGGTGAACCCCGCATCGGCCAGCGTCTGCAGGTACGCCGCGTCGACCGAGTCGGGGTTCGCCTCCGTCGTCACCTCGGCGCCGCCCGCGAGCCCCCACTCGTCGCGGATGCGGCCGAGCATGGCGGCGAGGTCGGAGGCCGGGAGCAGCGTCGGGGTGCCGCCGCCGAAGAAGACCGTCGAGGCAGGGCGCTCGGGGAGCCCCGCGTCGCGCAGCACCCGGCCGCCCAGCGCCAGCTCGCGCCCGACCTGCGCCGCGTAGTCGCCGCGCGAGGTGCCGCCGAGCTCGCTCGCGGTGTACGTGTTGAAATCGCAGTACCCGCAGCGCACGCGGCAGTAGGGCACGTGCACGTAGACGCCGAATCGGCGCCCCTCGGCCCCGATCTCCACCCCGCCCGGCAGCGAGCCGTCTTCGGGAGCGGGATCGCCGTCAGGCAGCGCGCTCGGCACGGAGCTCCCCCTCGGATGCAGCGCGGCGAGTCGCGAGTCGTCGCACGATCACGTGCGCTTGCTCGGCCGCCGCTGGTGGGTGGGGCCGGTCGCCGCGTCACCGGAATCGGCCTCTGGCTCGCCTGCGGGCGCCGCCTCGGGAGCCGGGGCCTCGTCGGGCGCTGGCTCGCGCTGCGGCGCCGGCGCTGCCGCGGGGTCCGGCTCCGGCTCGGCCGCGGGCTCGACCGCCACCGGTTGCTCGCCGGCGCTCGGCCCGAGGTCGGGGGCGGGCTGCGCACCCGGTGCGAGTGCCGCGATCCCGCGCTTCACCGCATCGAGTGCCGTGCGCACGTCGGCCCGGCCGCGCAGGCCGAGCAGACCGTTCTTCGGTGCCGCGACGAAGCCGCGCGCGACCGCCCAGACGGTGTCGTCGGCCCGGTGCTCGATGACGAAGAGCTGCTCCCCCACGGCGCCCGCCTCGTCACCGGTGCCCCAGGCGAAGCCCACGCGCCGCTCCTCGTCGACCGTGTAGACGACGAGCACGCTCCGGGGATCCTGGCCCTCCGCATGCAGCACCGCGGTGGTGCCGGCCACGATGTACGGCTCCCCGTCGGGCCCGAACTGCTCCTCGACGTCGCCCGCCGCCTCCGGCTTCCCGTCGCCGTCGAAGCTCGGGCCCACGTACTCGGATCCGGTGCCGCGCACGATGTCGGTGACGCGCACACCCGAACCGCGCTGCGCGCCCCAGGTCATGAGCAGGCTCGACGCGATCAGGAACCGGTCCTGGCCGCTGCCGAGACGCAGCTCCTCTTCATAGGGCGTCGTGCCCTCCGGCGGATACTTCACGACGTCGGGATCCTTCGAGGCGCCGACCGCGGCGTACGCGACCGGCATCTCGACGTGGCTGCTGCGCCGGGGCGGCTGATCCTGACTCATCGCTTGCCGCCCTCCTTGCCCTCCACATCACCCGAGAGTGCGGCGATGAACGCCTCCTGCGGCACTTCGACGCGGCCGACCATCTTCATGCGCTTCTTGCCCTCTTTCTGCTTCTCGAGCAGCTTGCGCTTGCGGCTGATGTCTCCGCCGTAGCACTTCGCCAGCACGTCCTTGCGGATCGCGCGGATGTTCTCGCGAGCGATCACGCGGGCGCCGATCGCCGCCTGGATGGGCACCTCGAACTGCTGGCGCGGGATGAGCTTGCGCAGGCGCTCCGTCATCATCGTGCCGTACGAGTAGGCGTTGTCGCGGTGCACGATCGCGCTGAACGCGTCGACCGCCTCGCCCTGCAGCAGGATGTCGACCTTCACGAGGTCCGCCTCCTGCTCGCCCATCGGCTCGTAGTCGAGGCTCGCGTAGCCCTGCGTGCGGCTCTTCAGGTGGTCGAAGAAGTCGAAGACGATCTCGCCGAGCGGAATGCTGTACCGCAGCTCGACGCGCTCGCCGAGGTACTCCATGCCCAGCAGCCTGCCGCGACGGCTCTGGCAGAGCTCCATGATCGCGCCGACGTAGTCCTTCGGCGCCAGAATCGCGGTCTTGACGACCGGCTCGCGCACCGAAGCGATCTTGCCGTCGGGGTACTCCGACGGGTTCGTGACCGTGATCTCGCGGCCGTCCTCGGCGGTGACCTGGTAGACGACGCTCGGCGCCGTGGCGATGAGGTCGAGGTCGAACTCGCGGCGCAGACGCTCCGAGATGATCTCGAGGTGCAGCAGCCCGAGGAACCCGCAGCGGAAGCCGAATCCGAGCGCGACCGAGGTCTCGGGCTCGTACTGCAGCGCCGCGTCCTCGAGCTTGAGCTTGTCGAGCGCCTCGCGCAGCACCGGGTAGTCGGAGCCGTCGAGCGGGTACAGGCCGGAGAACACCATCGGCTTCGGATCGGTGTAGCCCGGCAGCGCCTCCGTCGCCGGATTGCGCTTCGCGGTCACCGTGTCGCCGACCTTCGACAGGCGCACGTCCTTCACGCCCGTGATGAGGTAGCCCACCTCGCCCACGGCGAGCCCCTGCGTCGGCTGCGGCTCCGGCGCCGACACGCCGACCTCGAGCGCCTCGTGGTCGGATCCGGTCGACATCATCTGGATCTTCTCGCGCGGCGACAGCCTGCCGTCGATCATGCGTACGTACGTGACCACGCCGCGGTACGGGTCGTAGACCGAGTCGAAGATCATCGCCCGCGGCGGCGCGTCGGCGAGGCCGACCGGCGCCGGGATGCGCTCGACCACGCGATCGAGCAGCTCCTCGACCCCCGCGCCCGTCTTGCCCGACACCTTGAGGATGTCCTCGGGATCGCCGCCGATCAGGTCGGCGATCTCCCGCGAGACGCGCTCGGGATCGGCCGCGGGCAGGTCGATCTTGTTGAGCACGGGAATGATCTCGAGATCGTTCTCCATCGCGAGGTAGAGGTTCGCGAGCGTCTGGGCTTCGATGCCCTGCGCCGCGTCGACGAGCAGGATCGCTCCCTCGCACGCCGCGAGGGAGCGGGAGACCTCGTAGCTGAAGTCCACGTGGCCCGGGGTGTCGATCATGTTGAGGGCGAAGTCGCCACCAGCGACCTGCCAGTGCATGCGCACCGCCTGCGACTTGATCGTGATGCCGCGCTCGCGCTCGATGTCCATGCGGTCGAGGTACTGGGCGCGCATCTCGCGGTCGGGCACGGTGCCCGTCACCTGAAGCATGCGGTCGGCGAGGGTCGACTTGCCGTGGTCGATGTGCGCGATGATGCAGAAGTTGCGGATCTTCGCGGGGTCGGTCGACGCCGGGACTGGAGGGTTCAGGCTGCGTGGAGACATTGTCCGCAATTATCGCACGCCGCCGCGCCCCTGCGAGCAGCACGGCGACGCAAACCCGTTCCCGTGCGCCGGCGCTCCTGCGAGAATGAGCAGATGCCCCGCGTCGTCGCCCTGTATCGCCACCCCGTCAAGGGATTCACCCCCGAGCCCTGCGACCGGATCACGGTGCAGCGCGACGGCCGCATCGTCGGCGACCGCGTGCTCGCATTCCGGTTCGCCGATGCGGCGCTCCCCGAGCAGCGGGACGGCCTCGACTACTGGCCGAAGGCGCGCGGCCTCGCGCTGCAGGATTTCCCGGCGCTCGCCGCGCTGCGCCTCGCATACGACGCGGCCGAGCACCGCGTCACCATCTTCCGCGACGGCGCCGTCTGGGCGTCGGAAGCGCTCGACGACGCGGGCCGGAGGCACCTCGCCGACGCCGTCGCCGAGTTCGTGCTCGGCACCCCCGAGGGCAGGCGTCTGCAGCGCCCCGGGCGACTCCCCCTCGAACTCGTCGGGGACGGCGCGCACGCGCGCTTCCAGGATCGCGAACAGGGATACGTGTCGCTGCACGGCCGAGCGAGCGTACTCGCGCTCAGCGCAGTCATCGAGCGGCCGGCCGGCGACGAGCGGCCCGCCGGCGTCGATGCGGTCGCGTCCGACTCCACCCACGGCCTCGCCCCGGGGGCCCTGCTCGACGACCGTCGCTTCCGCTCGAACATCGTGATCGACGGCGTCGACGCCTGGGAGGAGCTCGACTGGAGCGGACGTGTGCGCATCGGCGAGCTCGAGTTCCGCGTCGCCGAGCCGATCGTGCGCTGCCTCGCGACGCATGCGAACCCCGAGACCGGCGAACGCGATGCCCGGGTGCTCACCACGCTCACCCAGCGCGTCGGACAGTCGGAGCCGACCCTCGGCACCCTGCTGCTGCCCGCCGCTCTGCCGGCGCCGGTGCGCGCGGGCACCGAGCAGGGAAGCGCGCCGTGGGGCGACATCGGCGTCGGCGACACGGTCGAGCTGCTGGACGCGGCGACGTGAGCGTCGCTCCCCCTCCCGCCGGCGCACACGCAAGGCGGGGGCACTGGGAACCGCACGTCGGTTCTGCTAGACTCGGGTCTTGGCTTGCGTGTGGTTTTTCACCACACCACCCGTAAGGTGCCCTCTCTCACCGTGCGGAAACAAACCGTCAACCGGATCTAAAGGACACATCTCAACGTGGCAAACATCAAGTCGCAGATCAAGCGCATCAAGACCAACCGCAAGGCGACTGAGCGCAACAAGGCGTACAAGAGCGAGCTCCGCACCGTGGTGCGCGCGGCACGCGAGGCGATCGCTTCGGGCGACAAGTCGGCTGCCGAGGCGAAGCTGAAGGTCGCCGGCCGCAAGCTCGACAAGGCCGCCTCGAAGGGCGTCATCCACAAGAACCAGGCTGCGAACCGCAAGTCGAAGCTCGCCGCACAGGCGGCAGCGCTCTAACTCGCGCTCGCGTACGAAAGAGGCCCCGCTTCGGCGGGGCCTCTTTCGTTTCCCCGGGGACGGCGTGCGCTCGCCCGGAGCCCTCGCTGCAGACCGCGGGTCGGGCGTCGCGCCCGATCGCCGGTGCCGCGACGGGTTAGGCGATCCGCCCGCGCTTGGCGACGAACAGCAGGTACTTCTCGAGCGCGTACTCGGGGTCGCGGCTGCCGCCCTTCAGCATCCACTCGGTGTCCGCTGCGAGGTCGATCGCGCGCGCGAGATCCTCCTCCCGCCACCCGCGCACCTCTCGCAGTGCCCGATCGACCTGCCAGGGGGCCATGCCGAGCTCCTTCGCGAGCTGACCGCCCGATCCGCCGGCGCCGTAGACGCGCGCCATCGCGCGCACCTTCATGTTGAGCGCCGCGAGCATCGGAATCGGGTCGGTGCCCGTCGCGAAGGCCTGGCGCAGCAGCACGAGCGCGTCGGCCGCGCGCCCCGCCGTCGCGGCGTCTGCAACCCGGAACGCGTTCGTCTCGACCCGACCCTCGGTCGCGCGCGACACCTGATCCTCGGAGATGCGGGTGCCGACATCGGAGACGAGCTGACCGATGGCCCCGGCGAGCTCGCCGATGCCGCCCGAGTAGGCCGCGGCGAGCTGGCGCGCGGCTCCGGGCGTCGCTTGAGCGCCCAGGCGTCGGAACTCGGCCTGCACGAACGCAAGTCGATCCTGGTCTTTCTTCACTTCGGCGCAGACGACCTCGATGCCGCCGCCGGCTCCGCCGCGGACGAGGTCGAGCAGTACCTTGCCGCGCTGCCCGCCGGCGTGTCGCAGCACGAGCGTCGTGCCGTCGGCGGGCTCGGCGACGTAGCGCTTCGTGTCTTCGAGGAACGCATCGGAGCACTTCTCGACCCCGTCGACGCGGATCAGCCGGGGCTCGGCGAACAGCGATGGGCTCGCGATGGTGAACAGCTCGCCCGCCGTGTATGCGGCGGCATCGACATCGTGGACCTCGAGGTCGGCATTCGTCTCGCTCAGCGCGGTGCGGATCGCCTGGCCCGCTCGGTCGGCGAGGAAGCTCTCGGGGCCCGAGACGAGCACGACCGGGGCGGGGCGGGCCTCGCTCCAATCGACCTGGGGAATCTTCGTCTTCGCAGACGCCGCGCGGGGAGCTGCCTTCCGTGCCTGTGCCACTCCCCCAGACTACCCGTCGTGCGTCGCGACACTCGACGCGCGCTGCGTGCGGGGTGCCGGGGGTTCGGGCGCGCCCGGCATGCGGCGCCCCATACCGCGCGCCATACCCGGTGCGTCGCGTTCGACCCACAGGTCGAGTGCGCCGGGAGCGCCGCCGACCGCGACCGACCCCATCAGGTCCGTGCGCAGCACCGTGGTCTGGAGGCGCGCGAGCTCATTCGTCACCATCGGCGCGGGGTGCCCGTACGAGTTCTCGGCACCGACCGAGATGAGCGCGACCTCGGCCGATGCGCGGGTGAACAGGAGCGGGTCGTGATCCGCGGACCCGTGGTGCGCGACCTTGAGCACGTCGACGTCGAGGTCTGCGCCGGAGCGCTGCAGCGCCCGCTGCTCGTCCTCGCCCGTGTCGGCGAGCATGAGCACCGAAGTCTCGCCGGCCTGCACGCGCAGCACGAGGCTCGCACTGTTGGTATCTGCAGGCACGGCGCCCGGCGCGGGGGCGAGTACTTCCCAGACGAGATCGCCGAGCGCTTCGCGCGTGCCCGACGCACCGATGCGAGTGGGCACGCCCGCTGCACTGAGTTGCTCGAGCACCGGTCGGGCGTCGCCGTCTTCGCGGTTGCTCGGGGCGACGATTGCGCGCTCCGCCCGGTCCACGACTGCTCCCAGTGCTCCCACGTGGTCCCGGTCGTCATGGGTGAGCACGAGAAGCGCGATGCGCTGCACGCCGAAACGCTCGAGGCACGACGTCAGCCGCTCGGGGTCATCTCCGGTGTCGACGAGCATGACCCGCTCGGGGGCGTTCGCATCGCGCAGCAGCAGCGCGTCGCCCTGGCCGACGTCGCACGCGACGACGTTCCAGTCGCGCGGGGCGGTGAGACGGATGGTGGTCGGCACGATCAGCGTCGGGCCGAGGAAGACCCCGACCGATCCGCACAGCAGCGCCGCCACCCACACCGTCACTGGTCGCGGACGGGGGCGCGTGCGACCCCACGGCACGCGCCCGCTCGTGATGGGGGGAATCGTGTCGTGCTCGCCTGCGACCCGCCCCCGGCAATCCACCTCGGCCCGATCACGCCCCTCGCCGAAGCGCCGGTCGAGCAGCCCCCACGCGATGAGCACCGCCCCCTCCACGAGAGCGAGCAGCAGCGCCCCGCCCCAGCCGCCGGGCCACTGCCAGCGCGCGCCGGGCAGGGATGACGTGACCTCTGCGGTGGCGGCGATCCACCCGGCGGGAAGACCGGACAGATGGACGAGCACCGTGCCTGCCGATGGAACGAGCTGGGCCGCGAGCATGGCGAGCAGCCCCAGCCCCGTGCCCCAGGGTGCGGCCGGCGCCGCGAGCACGTTCGCGATGAGCCCGGCGGCGGGAAACCCGGGCTGCACGAGCAGCAGCAGCGGCCCGCAGGCGCATTGCGCTGCGATGGCGACTGCGATCGGTGTTCTCAGCCAGGCAGGGCCCGGTGCGATCCGCCCCAGGGCCGCGGCGATGCCCGGGGTCCAGAGCAGTATGCCGGCGGTGGCGGCGACGGAGAGCGCGAAACCGGGTTGCAGCGCCTGCCACGGATCGCTCATGAGCAGCGCGAAGGTCGCGATGCCGAGGCCGGGAAGTGCGACTGCCCGCTTCCCTCCGAACGATGAGGCGAGCACGACCGCGGCCATTACGGCGGCGCGCTGCAGGCTCGGATCGGGGCCCACGACGATCACGAAGCCGGCCAGTCCGAGCGCAGCGGCACTCAGTCGGGCTCGACGAGGAATGCGCAGCCACCCGGCGAGCGTCGTGATCGCGGCGATCACGAGCGCGCAGTTCGCCCCGGAGACGGCGGTGAGGTGCGTGAGCGAGCTGACCTGCATCTGCTGTTCGAGGCGCTCCGGCAGCAGCGACGTGTCTCCCACGGCGAGGCCCGGCACGAGCTCTGCTCCCGGCACCGACTGCGCGGCCGCTCGCAGGTCGGCGCGCATGTGCGCAGCGACCCCCGTGAGCGCCGCCCGGAGCGTGCGCCACGGTCCCGGCGACTCCGGCTCCTCGCCCGCCGCGAATGCGGTGACCCGAACGCCGTACTGCGCCGACGACCCGTGATCGAGTTCGGCGAGCGCGCCTTCCACGCGGAGCGCGGTGCCGGGGCCCCATGTCTCAAGTGGGCCCGCTTGACGGCCGGGTGCTGATTCGTCGCCGGGCAGCGCGTCATCGTCGAACCAGAGCACGACGGGCAGGGAGCCGCGCGCCGAGCGCGCCGCGGCGGGCACCCACGCCGACGGTCCGCCATCGGAGCTCGCCGCTGCCGCTTTCGGGAAGCCGCGCAGCTCGACGTCGAGCGCAGTATGCTGCCCGCTCGATGCGACCTCCGCGAACCCGGCGTCGGCTCGCACCGCCTCGAGCCCGTCGATTCGAGCCCCGAGCAGTACGATCATCGCGCACGCGATCGCCGCGTACGGCAGCAGCACCGCGCCGCAGCGGGAGTGCCGTGCGACGACGGCGACGATTCCCAGGACGAAAGCCGTGATTCCGAGCCATCGCCCGGCTCCCGGGTGCACCACGGCGGCAGCGACGAGGCCCCAGGCGAGGAGCGCGGGTGCGAGCAGACGGCCGCTGCCGGGCGCAGATGTCGATGCGCGGGTCACGGAGTCACGAGTTCTCTGAGCCCGTCGAGCGTCTTGGCGCCGATACCGGGAACGTCGAGCAGCTGATCCACCGACGTGAAACCGCCGTTCGCGTCGCGCCAGTCGATGATCCGCTGCGCGAGCGCCGGCCCGATGCGCGGCAGCGTGTCGAGTTCGTCGACCGTCGCGGCGTTCAGTGCGACCTTGCCACCTGCACCTGCGCCTGCGCCTGCAGCGCCACCGGCGCTGGCCGCACCCGACCGATTCTCCGCGTGCTCGCCGTTCGCGGCGAGCGAGGGGTCGGCCCGCCAGGTTTCGGCGAGGGCCGCGTCGGGCACCACCACCTGTTCGCCGTCCGTCGCCGTTCGCGCCAGGTTCACGGCGTCGAGCACCGCGGCTTCGGTCGCGCCTCCCGCGGCCTTGATCGCATCGGCGACCCGCGCCCCCGCCTCGAGCTCCACGACGCCCGGGGCGCGCACCTCCCCGACGACGTGCACTTGCACCGTCGAGTCCAGAGCTCCGGTGTCGCCTGAGCCGGCGCCCGACTGGTCCGCGGCCGCCGAGGCCCCTCCGCCGGTCGCCCCGGCGCCGGTCGCAGCAGTCTCCCCCGCCGCGTCGGCGTCTGCTCCGGGTTCGACAGCCGACCCTGCCGCCGACGCCGGGTCGGCTGCTGCCGCTGCGTCGACGCCGTGCCCGCGCGCCAGGGTGATGCCGATCGCGATCGCAACAGCCACGGCGAACACGAGCAGCCCCGCCATCGCGGGTGCCGCGATGCCGCGGCGAAGCCATTCCCCGATGCCCGTGCGCGGCGCCCACTCCAGCGACGGGGCGCCGCGCCCACCAGGAGGGTCGCTCGTGCGCCAGTGCCCACTCGAGAGAACGGACTCGCTGGTGAGGATGGGCCGCGTGCGGGTCGCGCCGTCGCCCTCACCCGCGCGGCTCTCGACGCCCGCGCGGGTCTCTTCGCCCGCGGGGCTCACGGCTCCCGCGGCGGCGCTCTCTGGTGCTTCGTGCTTGCGCATGCGCCCACGGTAGAGCGCTGATCGGCGCGCACGGCCGGTCTCGAACCGACTGTGGAGAACCGAAGATCCTCGGCGCTCGCCGCTCCGATGTGAGCGGCGAGCGCGGACCACGGAGGCGCCCGCCGCCGCTCGAGCGAGCGGGGTCGTTTTCGGAGCGTGTCGGGCATGCGACACGCTCCGAAAGTGACCCCGCTCGCGCAGGAGGCGCAGGAGGCGGCGACGCAGCCGACGCCCGGCGGCCGCAGCCGCCGGGCTAGGCGGCGGGCTTCGTGGCGATGCTGACGATCTTCGGCACGCGCACGATCACGTTCACGATCTGCCGATCGCCGATCGCCCGCTGCACCGCGGCCGACGTGCGGGCGGCCGCCTCGGCATCCGCCTCCGACACGGACGCCGGGAGGGTGAGGCGATCCCGCACCTTGCCGTCGACCTGCACGACCATCGTCACCTCGTCCTCGACCAGCAGCGACTCATCGGCCTTCGGCCACTCCACGAGGGCGACGCTGGGCTCGTACCCGAGCTTCGCCCACATGTCCTCCGCGGCGTACGGCGCGAACAGCGACAGGATGACCGCGATCGCCTCCGCCGACTCGCGCACGGCGGGGTCGGCGACACCGGCGCCCGAGTCGATCGCCTTGCGGGTCACGTTCACCTGCTCCATGAGCCGCGCGACGACGACGTTGAACTTGTACGCCTCGACGAGCCCCGGCGCGTCGGCGAGGAGGCGATGGGTGGCGCGGCGCAGCGCGGTGTCGCCATCGGCGAACGAGACGCCGCGGGCGGCGCCCGACCCCTGCACGTCGTCGGCGATCCGCCACGCCCGCGCGAGGAACTTCGCGGAACCCTGCACCGACACGTCGGCCCAGTCGATGTCGTCCTCGGGCGGGCCGGCGAACGCGAGGGTCACGCGCAGGGCATCGGCGCCGTGCGCCTTCAGCTCGCTCGCGAACTCGACGAGATTGCCCTTCGACTTCGACATCTTCGCGCCGTCCTGCAGCACCATGCCCTGGTTGAGGAGCGCGGTGAACGGCTCGTCGAACTCGAGGTAGCCGAGGTCGTGCAGCACCTTCGTGATGAACCGCGAGTAGAGGAGGTGCAGAATGGCGTGCTCGACGCCGCCCGCGTACTGGTCGATCGGGCCCCACGCGTTGACGGCCGCGGGATCGAACGCCTGCGTCGCATCGTTCGACGACAGGAATCGCAGGTAGTACCAGGAGCTGTCGACGAACGTGTCCATCGTGTCGGGGTCGCGCGTCCAGGTGTCGCCCGTCTCGGGGTCGACCACGGTCGCCCACTCCGTCGCTGCGCCCAGCGGCGAGGCGCCCTTCGGCTTGAGGTCGAGGCCCTCGGAGGCCGGCAGCTCGACGGGCAGCGCGTCGGCGTCGACCGGCCGCATCTCCCCGTTCTCGTGGTGCAGGATCGGGATCGGCGTACCCCAGTAGCGCTGGCGCGAGATCAGCCAGTCGCGCAGCCGGTAGGTGGTGGCGGACCGACCGGTGCCGCGCTCCTCGAGCACTTCGACGGCGCGGGCGATCGCCTCGGCCTTCGGCAATCCGTCGAGCTCGCCCGAGTTGACGAGCACGCCCTCGCCCGCCGTCGCGACGCCGCTCTCCGCGGGGTCGGGCAGGGGGGCGCCGTCGGCGTCGCGCACGTCGACGACGACGCGCACCGGCAGCTCGAACTTCAGCGCGAAGTCGAGGTCGCGCTGATCGTGCGCCGGGACGGCCATGATCGCGCCATGGCCGTAGTCGGCGAGCACGTAGTCGGAGGCCCATACCGGAATCCGCTCGCCGTTCACGGGGTTCACCGCGAAGTGGTCGAGGAAGACGCCGGTCTTCTCGCGATCGGCGCTCTGGCGCTCGATCTCGGTCTGCTTCTGCGCGGCGGCCAGGTAGTCGCGGAAGGCGGCGCGCGACTCCTCGGAAGCCCCCTCCGCGAGCTCGGCCGCGAGATCGGAATCGGGAGCGACGACCATAAACGTCGCACCGTGCAGCGTGTCGGGTCGCGTGGTGAAGACGGGCACCTTCTGCTCGCGCCCCTCGATCTCGAACTCGACCTCGGCCCCGCGGGATCGCCCGATCCAGTTGCGCTGCATGTTGAGCACCTTGGCTGGCCACTGCCCTTCGAGGGCGTCGAGGTCGTCGAGCAGGCGATCCGCGTAGTCGGTAATGCGGAAGTACCACTGCGTCAGCTTCTTCTTGACGACCATGGCGCCCGATCGCTCGGACGTGCCGTCGGCGAGCACCTGCTCGTTGGCGAGCACCGTCTGATCCACCGGGTCCCAGTTGACCCAGCTGGCCTTGCGGTAAGCGAGGCCCTTCTCGTACATCTTGAGGAACAGCCACTGATTCCACCGGTAGTACTCGGGATCGCTCGTGTGGAGCACACGGCTCCAGTCGAACGAGGGCGCGTAGATGCGGAACGACGCCTTCTGCTGCGCAATGTTCGCATACGTCCACTCGCGGGGGTCGACGCCGCGCTTGATCGCGGCGTTCTCCGCGGGCAGCCCGAACGAGTCCCACCCGATCGGGTGCAGCACGTCGTACCCCTGGCCTCGCCAGTACCGAGCGAGCACGTCGCCGAAGCAGAACGCCTCCGCGTGGCCCATGTGCAGGTCGCCCGACGGGTAGGGGAACATGTCGAGCACGTACTTCTTGGGGCGCTCGCCCGACTGCGCGGCCGCCCCCTCGGTGTCGACCTCGAACGGCTTCAGCTCATCCCAGACGGGGAGCCAGCGATCCTGAATCGCCTGGAAGTCGTAGCCCTCGGCGTCGCGCCCCTGCTGCTCGGTCACACATACCTCGATCTCGGTTCGAATCGCCCGCGTTCGCGAGCGCACACTTCCGACCAGAATACCGGGTTCGCGGGCGGAGGATGATGACCGCTCAGCGCGCGGAGCAGCACAGCGCTTCGAGCAGCGCCGCGGCCTTCACGTGCTTCTCCGAGACCTCGGACGCGGCGACCGAGTCGATCGTGATGCCGCCGCCGGCCGCAGCCCGGGCCACCGGGCGATCGCCGCGGTGCAGCTCGACCGTGCGGATCGTCATGGCCAGCTCGGCGTCTCCCCCGCGATCGATCCAACCGAAGCACCCCGAGTAGAACCCGCGGGGCCCGCCCTCGATCCGCTGCAGCAGCTCCACGGCACGACGCTTGGGCGCGCCAGTCATCGACCCCCCGGGGAACGCCGCCGCGATCGCATCCCAGACCCCTGCACCGCGCGCGAGCGCGCCCGAGACGGTGCTGACGAGCTGCAGCACGTGCGGGTGCGTCTCGACATCGAGGAAACGATCGACGCGCACCGACCCGGGCTCGCACACCCGGCTGAGATCGTTGCGCATCAGATCGACGATCATGAGGTTCTCCGCCCGCTCCTTCGGATCGGCGGCGAGCCGCGCGGCGAGCTCCCGGTCCGCCCGGCCGGAGCCGCCCCGCCTGCGGGTGCCCTTGATCGGATGCGTCGCGACGCGACGGCCGCGCACGGAGAGGAAGCGCTCGGGGCTCGCGCTCACGAGCGCATGGGAACCGGCGTCGAGGATGCCGCCCCGCATCGGCGGCCCGGCCGCCCGCAGGCGCTCGTAGATCTCGACCGGATCGCACGCGCCCGGCACCTCGGCGGTGTCGGTGAGACACAGCACGTACGCCTCGCCCGCGCGGATCGCCGCCCGGCACTGCTCGACCGCTTCGGCGTACTCCGCGTCGCTGCGGCGCCAGCGGGGCGCGTCGCCGGGGTCGTGGCGGCGCGCCGGAGCCGACTCCGGCTCGGCGACTCCCTCGGCCGCGACGGGGCGCAGGTGCCGACCGTGCCGATCGAGCCACGCGTCGATCGCCTCGCGGCTCGGCCCGCGCAGCTCGACCGCGTTCGCGTCATGATCGACGGCGACCACCACCTCGCACCGCAGCGCAACGGCGACGGGCGAGGCGACATCGGGCGCGAAGCCGGGATGCGGCTCGGGATCGGGCGCGACGCCGGGCGCGGGGTCGCGCGCGACGCCGAGCACGGGGCCGGGCGCGAAGCCGGGCGCGGGATCGGGCGCGATGCCGAGGAGGGCCGCCCCGAATTCGTAGGCGAGCGCGATCGCCCATCCGCCACCGAAGCCGCGCCGCTGCGGGAATGCGCCGCTCGCACCGCCGTGCGCCTCGTCCGCAGCGACCGCACCCGACTCGCGCCGCATGCGCTCCAGGAACTCGTGCTCCTCCCCGGGAGCGGCCCGTCGCACCTCGCTCGCGATTCCGAGGATCGAGACCCGTTCCTCCCCCGCTGCGGCCCCGCCGCCATCCCACCAGAACCAGGGGGCGCCGTCAGCGGAGAAGCGGCGGGCGAGTTCGGCTGCGACCACCTCGGCTCCGGGGCCGAGCGGCGGCACGGGGCGCGTCACCTGCGCGGGCATCGGGTCGGGCATCGTCTCAGCGTACTGCCGGTGATACGCTCGCGGCATGCATCAGGCGGACGCGGGGCGGGCGGCCAACGCGACGGGCGACGCCGACGCGACGGGTGACGCCGACGCGACGGGCGACGCCGACGCGGCAGCCGGGGCGCTCACCCCGGAGCCGGAGACGGCGCAGGCGGAGACGGCGCAGGCGGTTGCTGAGGCGTTGACGGGCCGCGCGCCGCGCACGCTGCTCGCGGCGGACTCGTTCCGAGTGCGCGCGCATTCGGGCCGCATCGCCGTGCGGGGTTTCGCACGGCACCTCGAGCGGTTCTCGCGAGCCGCCCGCGAGGCCTGGCACGAACGGCTCCTGCAGCAGGGCGTCGAGGTCGGCGCGCACGCCGTGAGCGCGGGCCGGCGCATCGCGGCGTTCCTCGAACAGGTGCCCGAGCGCCTCGCATCGGGCGGCGAGGGCTTCCCCCGCCTCGAACTGTGGGCGACGGATCAGCCGAGCGCCGCCCCGGCTCCGCAGCTCGAGCTCGCGCTTCGCCCGCTCCCCGCCCTCCGCGAGTCGGTCGAGCTGCGCTCGGCGCCCCGCGGCGACCGGCCTCTGGCGCATCGGAAGGGGCCGAACATCGAGGCCTATCGCGCGTTGAGCCGGGAGCTCGCGGCGGAGCCGCTGCTGCTCGACGCCTCGGGCCGCGTTCTCGAGGGAGCGACCACGAGCCTGATCTGGTGGGATCCGGCATCCCACCGCGGCGCGGTATCGGCGCTGCACCACCGCGTGCCATCGGTGACGGAGGCGCTGCTGCGCGAGGGCGCCCAGCTCGACCCCCGATTCGCGACTGCCGAGCGGCTGGCGGAGTGCGAGGTGTGGGCCGTGAACGCGCTGCACGGCATCCGATGGGTCAGCCGCATCGACGACATGCCCTGCGCGCCGCCCGACGCTCAGCGGCTCGCCCGGTTCCGCGAGATGCTCGACCGCCGCTGGGAGACGGTCACAGCTCCACGAGCCGTGCGCTGATCCCCTCGGGCAGCTCGGTGTGCGTGATGAGCACGACGGCGCGGTCGTCGGGCACCGCCCCGAGCAGGTCGAGGACGAGGCGATCGGCGAGTTCGCGGTCGACTCCGGCGGTCGGCTCGTCGAGCACGACGACCGGGAAGTCGGCGAGGATCGCGCGGGCGAGCGCGATGCGCTGCGCCTGGCCGCCCGAGATCCAGGCGCCGTCCGCCCCCAGGCGCGCGTCGAGTCCGCCGCGTTCGAGCGCCCAATCGGCGAGGCCGACGCGGTCGAGCACCTGCCAGAGGTCGTCGTCGCTCGCCGTGCCGCGCTCTTCGCTGTCGCGGGCGAATCTCAGGTTCTGGCGCAGGTCGGAGTCGAAGAGGTACGGCCGCTGCTCGCACAGCCCCACGATCTCGCGCACGGCGTCGGGGTCCATCGCGCGCGCATCGAGACCGCGCAAACGGTACTCGCCGCGCGATTCGAGGAATCGGACGAGGGCGAGCGCGAGGGTGCTCTTGCCCGCCCCGCTCGCGCCCCGCACGACGAGGGTGTCGCCGGGAGCCAGGGCGAAGTCGACGCCGCTGATGGCGTCGCGCGACGCGCCGGGATACCGGGCGGCGAGACCGCGCACCTCGAGCAGCGGCGCCCCTGGAACGGGATCGGAGGCGCCGCCGCTGGCGGCGGCGATGGCGGGGGCCGGTGCGCCGTCGCGGCCCGCCTCCCCGACCAGCTCGGCCGGCAGGTCGCCCTCGGTCAGTTCGGCGACGCGGTCGGCGCTCGCCTCCACCGCGCGCCTCGCCGCGAGCGCGGCGGGCACCTGCGCGAAGACCTCGAAGACCGCCGCGGGCACCACCGCCGCCGCGGCGAAGAGCGGCGCCGACAGCCCGTCGCCGAGACTCGGGAGCATGACGAGGATCGCGAGCAGCGAGGCGGCTCCGGCGGCGCAGCCCAGCACCGCGGCGGTGAGACCCGCCGAGCGCGCGCGTCGCAGCTGCAGTGCCGAGAGTCGGCGTTCGGCGGCGGCGATCCGTTCGCGCTGCATCTCGATCGCGCCGAAGGCCGTCAGCACCTCGCCCGCGGCGAACCGCTCGAGCAGCGCGTCGACCACGGCCGCCCGCGCCGCGCTCACCTCGCGGTCCTGCGCGCCCGAGATGCGGCGGGAGAGCACGATCGCCGCCCCGCCGCCGAGCGCCAGCGCACCGAGCAGCACGAGCGCGGCGGGCACTGAGATCAGCGCGACGACGACGAGGCTCAGGGCGGTCACGATGCCGCTCACGAGCAGCGGCTGCCGCACGCGGAGCGCCTCATCCTGCAGCTGGTCGACGTCGTCGACGAATGCGGCGAGCACCTCGCCGCGGCGATGCGATTCGAGCCCGCCGGGCACGCGCGGCACGAGTGCGGCGAAGGTGCGCGAGCGGAGCACCGCGAGCTGGGCGAGCGCCGCGTCGTGGCTCGCGAGCCGCTCCGCGTAGCGGAAGGCCGCGCGCCCGATCGCGAGGGCGCGCACGCCCACGATCGCGAAGGTGAGGTGCAGGATCGGCGGCTGCTCTCCGGCCCGAACGATGAGCCACATGCTCAACCCGAGCAGGCCCACGATGCTGGCATCGGCGAGCACGCCGAGCGCGATGCCCGGGAAGCGGCGGGCCCGGCTCGGGAGGGCCCGTGCGAGCACCGAGCTCCGGTGCCGTGCCCGCTGCTCGAGAGCGGTCTCCGTGCGGGTCATGCGTCCACCTCGGCGATCTGCGGTTCGGGGCGCGCCGCGGCGACGCGCACCACGCGGTCGGCGGCGCGGTGCACGGCTTCGCGGTGACTCACCACGAGCACCGCGCGCCCGCCATCGGCCTCTCGGCGGAGCGCTGCGCAGACGACGGCCTCGCTCTCGGGGTCGAGCGCGGAGGTCGGCTCGTCGAGCACCAGGACTGCGCAGTCGCGGTTCCACGCCCGGTAGAGCGCGCGCGCCACCGCGATGCGCTGCGCCTGCCCGCCCGAGACTCCGGCGCCGGCGACGCCCAGTTCGGCGCCGCCGTCGAGGTGCTGGAGGCCGACGGAGTCGAGCGCGCGCCGCACGAGCCCGTCGTCGGGTGCCCGGTCTCCGAGTGCGACGTTCGCGGCGATGCTGCCGTGCAGCAGCCCCGGACGCTGGCCGGCCCAAGCGATGCGTTCGGGCGCGACGATGCGGCCGCGGATGGGCTCGACGAAGCCGAGCAGCGCCGCGACGAGCGTGGACTTCCCGGCCCCGGACGGGCCGGCCATGGCGACGAGTTCGCCCCGCCCCACCGCGAACGACGTGGGGCCCACGACGCGGCGGCCGCTCCGGGCGACGCTCACCTCGTCGAAGACGAGAGCCGGCTGCGCCGCATCGGCCGCCGCACCCACCGCCGCACCCTCCGCGACTCCGGGCCCGCCGTCCGTCGATGCCGTCCGCCGCGAGTGGCCCGCGGCGCCGCGCGGCGCATCCGCCGACTCGATGATCTCGAAGACGCGGCCCGCCGCCGCGAGACCCTCCGTGGACGCGTGGAACGCGGCGCCGACCTGGCGGATCGGCACGAAGGTCTCGGGGAGCAGCAGCAGCACGAAGAGGCCGAGCCCGAGGGGGAACTCGCCGCTCACGAGACGCGTGCCGACGGTGACCGCGACGAGCGCGATCGAGAACGTTCCGGCGAGATCGAGCACGAACCCCGAGAGGAAGGTGACGCGCAGCACGCTCATCGTGCGCGAGCGGTATTCCTCGGTCTCCCGCGAGATGCGGGCGATCTGCCGATCCTGCCGCCCGAAGATGCGGAGCGTCGCGAGTCCGGCCACGACGTCGAGGAACGACGACGAGAGGCGCTGCAGCTGGCTCCACTGCCGATCCTGCACCGCCTGCGTGGCGAGACCGATGAGGATCATGAAGACGGGGATGATCGGGAACACCACGATCACGATGAGCCCGCTCAGGGGGTCGGCGAGCAGCACCGCGAGGACGAGGATGGGCGTCGCGACGCCCGTGAGCAGCAGCTGCGGGATGTAGCCGGAGAAGTACCCGTCGAGCGCGTCGAGCCCGCGACCGAGCGACGTGGCCAGCTCGGCGTCTCCGGGGCCGGAGTCGCGCTGCGGCGAGCGCGCGTCGAGCGCGTCGAGCGCGGCGGATCGCAGCTGCGCCTTCACCCGCACCGCGCCGCGGGCGGCGACGACGTCCATTCCCCAGCCGGCGAGCGAGCGCACGAGCACGGCGGCGAGGGCGCCCAGCAGGAGCCAGGTGAGCTGCGCCGTGCCGTACGCGCCCTCGTCGATGCGTCCGCGCACGCCGGGGATGCCGTCCATCACGGGGAGCGCGAGCGCCGTGATGGCGTTCGCGAGGCACCAGGACCAAGCGAGCACCGCGCAGGTGCGCAGCAGTCCGAGACCGGCGCCGATCAGCAGCACTCCCCGCGCGGCGCGCGCGTATCGGAGCAGTCTCGGGTCGAAGGGTTTCACGAGGTTCCTGAGGGTCGGTGGGCGGCGGGCGTCTCCTGCGCCCGAGGCAGTCTACGGGAGCCCGGGGCTTCACATCAGATGAAACCCCGGGCCTCGCGGAGCGGGCCGCGTGCGGGCCTAGTGCGCGTCCGCCGGAATCGCCTCCCGCGTGAGTCGCCTCCGGAACACCCAGTACGTCCAGGCCTGGTAGGCGAGCACGAGCGGCAGCGTGAAGACGGCGACCCACGTCATGAGCTCGAGCGTCTTCTCGGAGCTCGCAGCCCCCTCCACCGACATGGAGTAGGCGGGGTCGATGCTCGACGCCATGAGGTTCGGGAACATCGACATGAAGATCGCCAGCAGTGCGAACGCGATCGCGATCGCGTTGCCGGTGAAGGCCCAGCCCTCGCGCCCGAGCACGTTCGCCACCCATGCGACGATGAGAGCGACGGCGGCCACCGCGGAGCAGAGCACCACGACCCACAGCGTGGGGCTGCTGGTGTGCTGCATGATCGTCCATCCGAGAAAGACGGCGCCCGCGAGGATGGCTGCAGCGCCGACCTTCTTGGCGAGGTCGCGAGCTCGATCGCGCATGTCGCCTGCGGTCTTCAGCGAGATGAACACGAGGCCGTGCGTGAAGGTGATGAGCAGCATCGTGATCCCGCCCAGCAGTCCGTACGGGTTGAGCAGGGTGAGGAGCGTGCCCTGGTAGATCCAGCCGCCGTTCTCCATGGGCTCGATCGGCAGCCCCTGGGCGAGGTTCGCGAATGCGACGCCCCAGAGCAGCGGCGGCACGACCGATCCCCAGAAGATGAACTGGTCGAACCAGCGGGTCCAGGCGCGCCCCTTGCCCTGGTGCCGGTACTCGAAGGAGACGCCGCGCAGGATGAGCGCGACGAGGATCACGAGGAGCGCGAGGTAGAAGCCCGAGAACATCGTCGCGTACCACTCGGGGAAGGCGGCGAAGAGCGAGGCGCCCGCGACGATCAGCCAGGTCTCGTTCAAGTCCCAGACGGGTCCGATGGTGTTGATGATGAGGCGGCGGTCGGTGTTGTCGCGGCCCAGGAACGGCAGTGACATGCCGACGCCGAAGTCGAATCCGTCGAGCACGAAGTACCCGATGAGCATGGCCCCGACGATGAAGAACCAGAGTGTGGTGAGTTCCATGTCCGTCTCCTAGTAGACCGTGGCGAGCTGCTGGTGGTCGGCATCGCCCGGCTTGCCGTCGGCGTCCGTGCTAAGGGCGATCTCGGGCGGGCCCTCCTTCGCGGCTTTCGTGATGAGCTTGAACTCGACGACCGCAAGCGCCCCGTACACGATGGTGAAGACGAGCATCGAGATCAGCACCGCCCAGCCCGGCACTCCCGGCGATACGCCCTGCTCGGTCGTCATCACCCCGAACACGATCCAGGGCTGCCGGCCCATCTCGGTGAAGACCCAGCCGACGAGCGACGCGAGCATCGGGAGCGGGGCGGTCCAGATGGCGACCTTCCACGCCCAGTCGGGCAGGTCCATGTTCTTGCGGGTGATCCAGAGCCCGACCGCGGAGACGAGGGCCGCGAGTGCGCCGAGCCCGATCATCCAGCGGAAGGCCCAGTAGGTGACCCAGATGATGGGCGCGAACTGCCCGTCGGTCGGGCACGTCAGCAGCGAGTCGGCGCCGCAGTACTGCGCGGTGTACTCCGCCTGCAGGTCGCGGATGCCCTCGACCGACCCGTCGAACGTGCCGTTAGAGAGGAACGAGAGGAGGTAGGGGATGCGGATCGAGAAGATCTCGTGCGCTCCGTCGGGGGTGCCGAGGCTGAACAGGGAGAAGGAGGCGTCGGCTCCGGAGGACGTCTCGTAGTGCGCCTCGGCGGCGGCCATCTTCATCGGCTGGGTCTGGGTCATCACCATGCCGAGCGAGTGCCCGGTGAGGCCGACGCCCATGAAGGCGATGAGATTGGTCCATGCGCCGAAGCGCAGCCCCGTGCGCATCTCGTCGAGGTACTGACCGCGGCGCAGGTGCCAGGCGGCCGTCGAGACGACGACGACCCCGGCGAACATCACCGCGGCGAAGATGGTGTGCGGGAACTGCGTCACCGCGACCGGGTTCGTGAGCACCGCGCCGATGCTCTCGAGCTCGGCGCGACCGCGCTCCTCGTTGATGGTGAAGCCGTCGGGGTTCTGCATGAAGGCGTTCGCCGCGAGGATGAAGTAGGCGGAGGCCACGGTGCCGAGCCACACGGACCAGATGGTCATCAGGTGGATCTTCTTCGGCAGCTTGTCCCACCCGAAGATCCACAGGCCGATGAAGGTCGCCTCGAAGAAGAACGCGATGAGGCCCTCCATCGCGAGCGGCGCGCCGAAGATGTCGCCGACGAAGCGGGAGTAATTCGACCAGTTCATGCCGAACTGGAACTCCTGCACGATGCCGGTGACGACGCCCATGGCGAAGTTGATGAGGAAGATCTTGCCGAAGAGGCGCGTGAGCCGCAGGTACTTGACCTTGCCGGTCTTCACCCATGCGGTCTGCAGAATGGCGACGAGCAGGCACATGCCGATCGTCAGCGGGACGAAGATGAAGTGGTACAGCGTCGTCAGGCCGAACTGCCACCGCGATAACGTCAGAGGATCGAAGAACTCGTTCATGTACTGCTCCCGAACGAAGGTCGCGCGCCCCACCGAGGGTGCACTCCCTTAGTGAGATCCGCCACGAGATGTCATTCTCGCCGGAGCCATCGGCTGGATGCCGACTGGCTCAATTTTAGCGTTTCTGTGAATCTCCTGCGAATGCGCTTCGGCTTCGAGCCATATTTCACTCGACGCCGAACGGAATATCTCTCGACGTCGAGCGGTCGACCGGCGGGCCCGGCTGAGGGTCGGCCCCGCCGCCGTCGTTACACTCGGGAGCGTGACCGACTTCCTGAGCGCAGTGATCGAGTGGCTCCGCGACCTGGACCCGGTGCTGCGCACCCTGCTCGCGGGCGTCGGCATGATGCTCGAGACCTCCATCTTCGTCGGGCTCGTCGTGCCCGGCGACACCATCGCCCTCGTCTCCGCGATCGGAGTGACCTCGTCCACCGAGTTCGTCTGGCTCGTGATCGCCCTGGTGCTCGGGGCCATCGCGGGCGAGAGCCTCGGCTTCCTCCTCGGCCGCTGGGCCGGCCCGCGCATCCGCGCGAGCCGCGCCGGGAGACGGCTCGGAGAGCGCAACTGGCGGATCGCCGAGCACTACCTCGGGGAGCGCGGCGGGATCGCGGTGTTCCTCTCCCGATTCCTGCCGGTGCTGCACTCGCTGGTTCCGCTCACCGCGGGGATGGCGGGCATGCGGTACCTGCGATTCCTCGGCTGGACGGCATCGGCGAGCGTGGTGTGGGCGCTGATCGTCGTCACCCTCGGGTTCGGCGCCGCCGCCGGGTTCGATCGACTGGCCGATCGCGTGAAGGGCGCCGGGTTCGTGTTCGCCGGGTTCGCGGCGCTCGTCGCGCTCTCGATCTGGGGGGCGAAGAAGTGGTTCCTGCGCCGCGAGCAGCGCCATCTCGACCTGGCGGCAACCAGTGCATCGCCTGAGGATCCGCACCCGCCGACGCCCTAGACTGGGCGGGTGACTTCGCCGCCTCAGCCAGACCCCCGACCCCGCTTCGCGGCTCGACTGGAGGATTGGCTGCACAGCCGCCGAGCGCGGCGGGCGATCGCGCACGGCAAGAAGCCCTCCGTCATCCCCTACATCGGGTACGGCACGACCGAGTGGATGCGGGTGCTGGGCCGCGTGCTCTACCTGCGCCCCGAGAGTCGCGAGCACACGCGGTTCCGGCCCGACGTGGCCGAGGTGTCCCGCGTGCGCGGGTGGCGCACCTTCACCAGCCTCTCCGTTCCCCATCAGACCGTGCGCGTGCTCATCGACGGCGAGCCGGTCACCGAGGTGACCGCGGATCGCGGCGGCGTGATCGACGCCATGGTGCCCGTGCAGCTCGAGCCGGGGTGGCACACCGTCACGCTGCAGGCCGGCGACAGCGAAGCGGCGGACGCCCCCGTGAACATCGTCGACCCCGAGGTGGAGTTCGGCGTCATCTCCGACATCGACGACACGATCCTGCTCACCGCCCTCCCCCGGCCGTTCGTCGCGGCCTGGAACAGCTTCGTGCTCGACGAGCACGCGCGCTCCGCCACCCCGGGCATGGCCGTGATGCTCGACCACCTCATGGCGGAGCACCCCGGCTCCCCCGTGATCTACCTCTCGACGGGGGCCTGGAACGCCGCCCCCGCCCTCAGCCGCTTCCTCGCCCGCAACCTCTACCCGATGGGGCCGCTGCTGCTCACCGACTGGGGCCCGACCCACGATCGGTGGTTCCGGAGCGGGCGGGATCACAAGCGACGCGAGCTGCGCCGCATCGTGCAGGAGTTCCCGGGGGTCCGCTGGATCCTCATCGGCGACGACGGCCAGCACGACGAGGCGCTGTACCACGAGTTCGCGACGGTCCACCCCGAGAACGTCGCCGCCGTGCTCATCCGCCAGCTCTCCATCGGAGAGGCGGTGCTGGCCGGCGGCCGCTCGAAGGCGCGCCTGCACCGGAGCACGAGCGGCGTGCCCTGGGTGTACGGCCCCGACGGCGCCACGCTGCGCGAGGAGCTGCGCAAGCTGGGACTGCTGTGACCGGTCCGGTCACCCGGCCGTGGCGCCGGTTCGAGCGCGACCTCACGGGCCGCTTCACCGTGTCGGTGCGCCCCGCCTGGTGGCAGCTCGCCAAGGGAGCGGCCGCGGCGATCCTGACGTGGTTCATCTGCCTCGCGATCTTCCCCGCGCAGCTGCCCATCTTCGGCGCGATCGCGGCGCTGATCGTGATGCAGGACAATGTCGACCAGTCGCTCACCCGCGGCATCGAGCGGGTCGTGGGCGTGCTCGTGGGCGTGGGCGTCGCGATCGGGGCCGGGGCGCTCTTCGGCCCGCAGTCCTGGCTCTTCATCGCGGCCATCATCGTCGCGATGGGCGTGGGGTGGCTGCTGCGCATGACCCCGTCGGCCGCGAACCAGGTCGCGATCAGCGCGCTCCTGATGATCGCGCTCGGAGGTCTGCAACTGCACTACGGGGCCGAGCGACTCATCGAGACCGCGATCGGCGCGGCCATCGGTGTGCTGCTGAATGCTCTGATCGTGGCGCCGGTGCGCACCTCCTCGGTGCACCTCGCGATCGTCGACCTCACCGAGCACTCGGCGGAGGTGCTGCGCCGCATCGCCGACGCCCTCGACGAGCCCCGCGATCGGCCGTGGCTCGCGGAGATGCTCGCCGACGCCCGGGGGCTGCAAGACGAGCGCACCCGGGTGCATGCGCTGCTGCGCGAGGCCCGCGAGAGCCTCCGCTTCAACCCGCGCAGCCGGCGCTACCGCGAGGGGCTCGCCGACGACGACGCGCAGTTCCAGCGCCTGCAGCGCATCGTCACGCAGATCATCGGCATGGCGCGGGCGCTCGCGGACCTCTACGACCCCGAGCTGACCGAGGATCCGTTCGTGATCGGCATGGCCGAGGAGATGCGCCGTGCGGCGCACGATCTCGAACTCCTCGTGCCGGCCGATCCCGGTGCCGAGGCGGCGCCGGAGCCGCTCGCGCTGACCACGCCCCTCACCATTCCCCGGCCGAACGAGCGGCACTGGGTGCTCATCGGGTCGCTCATGGAGGATCTGCGCCGCGTGCGCGGCCGCATCACCGGTGAGCTCGACTGATACGGCGAACCGCCGCCCCGCGGACGCGGGACGGCGGTTTCGCATGATCGGCGCGCGGGCTACTGCTGCAGCGCTGCCTGCACGTCGAGCGTGATCGTCACGTCGGAGCCGAGCAGCAGGCCGCCCTTCTCGAGCGGAGCGTTCCACGTCAGGCCGAAGTCCTCGCGCTTGACCTGCGTCGTCGCGGTGAAGCCGGCCTTGTAGTTGCCGTAGGCGTCCTCGCCGAATCCGCCGAACTCGAAGTCGAACGTGACGGGCTTCGTGACACCGCGGAGCGTGAGGTCGCCGTCGACGAAGAAGGAGCCGTTCTCCTCGCGCACGCCGGTCGACACGAAGGTGAGCTTCGGGAACTCGTCGGCGGCGAAGAAGTCGCCCGTGGCGAGGTGGCCGTCGCGGTTCTTCTCGTTCGTGTTCACCGAGGCGACGTCGGCGCTCGCCGTGACGCTCGACTCGAGCGGGTTCTCAGCCGTCGTGAAGGTCGCTTCGAAGCTCTCGAACTTGCCCTTGACCTTGCTGATGGCCAGGTGGCGAACCGAGAAGCCGACCTCGGAGTGCGTGGGGTCGATGGTCCAGGTTCCGACGCGGTACCCGGGGATCTGCTCTGCAGTGATGGACATATCGTGCCTTTCGTGTAGCGGTGCTGGGTCTGCTGAGCACAACTATTACATGCAAACGAATATTCCCGGGCCGCGAAAAAACTTTCGGCGCCCCTAGCGCGGTCGTCGCTTCGCACTCTCGCGGGCGCGGTGCACCGCCTCATGCGTCTCGGCGACCGGATCGAACGAGCCGTATCGGCGCCGAGCCGCCTCCCCGATGAGGAAATCGCTGATCGCCGGATTCTTCGGAAGCAGCGACCCGTGCAGATAGCTGCCGATGACGTTCGCCGTGCGCGCGCCCTCGACTCCCGCGTCGGGGGCGTTGCCCGCGCCCTGCACCACCCGCCCGAGCGGCGCCGACCCCGGCCCGAGGCGCGTGCTGCCGCTGTGGTTCTCGTACCCGATCACCTCGCCGAACGCGTCGGTGTCGAGCACCACATTGCCGATCATCCGCTCCGTGCCGCCGAGCGTCTCGACGTCGAGCACCCCGATGCCGGTGAGCTCGTCGCCCGCGTGCGTGACGAAGCGGTGGCCGAACAGCTGGTAGAGCCCGCAGATCATCAGCATGGGCACGCCGTCCACGGCGAGCGCGCGGATGCCGTCGGCCCGCTGCGCGAGGTCGAGCGCGACGCGGCCCTGACCCGAATCCTGCCCGCCGCCGCCGATCACGATGTCGACGGTCTCGGGCAGCGCGTCGCCGGGGTTCACGTCGACGATGCGCGGCGTGAAGCCGTGCGCCGCCGTACGGCGGGCCAGGGAGAGCACGTTGCCGCGGTCGCCGTAGATGTTCATGTCTCGCGGGTAGAGCGAGACGATGACGAGTTCGCGCTCGATGTCGTTCACCAGACGTCCTCCACATCGGTCAGGTCCGCGAGCGCCCGCCTCAGCTCGAGCATCGCGGTGTAGGTGCAGTAGATGCGCCGCGGGCGGCCGACGGTCCGCTCGCGGAACGCGGTGAGCGCGCGCCGCAGGTCCTCCTCGACGTGCCCGACGGCGACGTCGTCGTGCTCGAGGCGGAGCGCCATGTCCCAGGCGCGCGTGCCCGCGACGGTGTCGACGCCCGCCGCGGAGAGCGACGTGAAATCGACGTCCCAGAGCCACGACATGTCGCGCCCGTCGGCGTACTGGTCGTTGATGGCGATCATGGCTGCGACGCCGTCGGCCGTGAACGAGGCGAGCCCGAGCCGGAAGCCGGCCGGGTTCTTCACCAGCACGAGTTCGAGCGGCTCGCCGTCGAGCACCAGTTGCTCCCCCCGCCCGAACGCTGGGCGGATGCCGGCGAGCGCCTCGATGAGCTCGGCGTTCGTCGCGGCCGCGCGCGCCGCGCCGCCGTCCGCCGCGAGCGGACCGGCCTCGAGGATCTGGCGCACGAGCGCGAGCGCCGCGGCGGCGTTGAACGTGTTGTAGAGCCCCTCGAGCTTCAACGAGGTGCGGTGCTCCTCGCCGTCGATGCCGAACCGCGCCTCGTGGTCGCCGATCTCGAGCAGCATCACATCGGCGGCGGGCCGCACGTCGCGCGGCTCCTCCCCGGCCTCCACCGTCACGCCGGGTTCGGCTGAGAGATGGAAGTCGTCGTCGCTCGGGAACGTCGCGAGCAGGGCGTTCGACAGACCGAACTCCCGCACGTCGACCCGGTCGCCGGCGCGGGCGCGCGTCAGCTCGCCGATCGCGGCGATCAGCCGGTCCTCCCGGTTCACGACGAGCCCCTCGGTCGTCGCGTCGGCGATGCGCTGCAGCAGCTTCGCCGTGGTGTCGATCTCGCCGAAGCGGTCGAGCTGGTCGCGGAGCACGTTCAGCAGCAGCGTGAAGCGCGGCGGCACGCGGTCGATGAAGTACATCGCGTGCGCCTCGTCGAGTTCGAGCACGGCGATATCGGCGTCGAGGCGGCCGCGCACGTCGCTCTCCTGGATCGCCGCGGCGACGACTCCGCGGGAGAAGTTGGATCCGGTGCGGTTGGTGAAGACCCGCAGGCCCCGAGCCTCGAGCAGCTCGACGACCATCTTCGTGGTGGTCGTCTTGCCGTTCGTTCCGCTGACGGCGACCACGCCGTAGGGCAACCGCCCCAGCACGCGCCCGAGGAACCCGGGGTCGAGCTTCTCGATGACGAGACCGGGCAGGGCTGAGCCGCCGCCGCGGAGCCGGGCGACCTGGCGCACCGTCTTGCCGACGACGGCCGAAAGCACATCACGCATGCGTCCAGCCTAGAGGCAGCGCCCGGCGCCGCCGAACGCGCACGCCGGGGCAGCCGCCTCCCGTCACTCGGCGGCGTGCCGCCCCGGAGGCCGGCCCCGGAGCTCCCGGGTGAGCAGCTCTGGCCGTACGCGGCCCGTCCGCTCGATGCGCTGCTCGCGGCGCCACGCGTCGATCGCCGCGTGGTTGCCGCTCAGCAGCACGTCGGGGATCGCGCGCTCGCGCCAGTTGGCGGGCTTCGTGAAGCTCGGGTACTCGAGCAGCCCATCCGCTTCGTGAGACTCCTCGACGAGGCTCTCCGGGTTGCCCACCACGCCGGGCACGAGCCTTCCGATCGCCTCGATCATCGCGATCGCGGCGACCTCTCCCCCGTTGAGCACGTAGTCGCCGATGCTGACGAGCCGCACGCGCCCCCGGCTCGCGTACTCGTCGAACACGCGCTGGTCGATGCCCTCGTAACGGCCGCAGCCGAACACGAGGTGGCGCTCGTCTGCGAGCTCGCGGGCCATCGCCTGCGTGAAGACCTCGCCGGCCGGCGACGGGAAGATGATGAGCGGCTCGGCGCCCGCCTCGGCGTCGCCCAGGATGCCGTCGAGCGCCTCGCCCCACGGCTCCGGCTTCATCACCATGCCGGCTCCGCCGCCCGCGGGCGTGTCGTCGACGGTGCGGTGCTTGTCGTGCGCCGAGTCGCGCAGGTCGTGCACGTGCACGTCGATGAGTCGGCGCTGGCGCGCCTTGCCGAGCAGCGAGAGCTCGAGTGCGTCGAAGTAGCCGGGGAAGATCGAGACGACGTCGATCCTCATGCCGACGGCCCCGTCGCGCCGCCCGGCTCCGGTTCGGCCGTGTCGTCGTGCTCCGAACCGCGATCCCCATCAGCGCGCGCGGAGCCGTCCGTGCCGTCGGATTCGGCCTCCGACGCGTCGAAGAGACCCGCCGGCGGCGTGACGCGCACGACGCCCGCCTCGATATCGACGCTCGGCACGATGGCGGTGACGAACGGCACGAGCACCGGGCCGGCGTCGGTCGTGACCACCAGCAGATCCTGCGCCGGGAGGTGCTGCACCTCGGCGACGACCCCGAGCTTCACGGGCGCCCCTCCGGGTTCGTCGGCGTCGCGCACCACGTCCAGCCCCACGAGCTGGTGGTGGTACCACGCGTCCTCCTCCTCGCCCTCGGCGACGGCCTGCTCGTCGATCCAGAGGATCGCGCGCACGATGCTCTCGGCAGCCGTGCGATCGGCGACCTCGGCGAAGAACGCGACGGGCGACTCGTTGAACCACCGGAGTTCGCGCATCGTGATCGTGCGACCGAACCAGGGCGAGCCCTCTGGCACCTGCAGGTGGAACTCGGCCCCGGGAACGAACCGGAGCTCGGGATTGTCGGTGAAGAGCTCGACCTTGAGGCCGCCCTTCAGCCCGTGCGGTTTCGTGAGGCGCCCGACGCGCAAACTCCCCGCCCCGCTCGCGGGACGGGGAGCGTGCACGCGCCCATTCGGCTCTGCCATCAGGCTTCAGGCTCCGCACCCTCGGCGCCGTCCGTGTCGACGACGTCGACGCGGACGCGCGCGCCGTCGGCGAGCGACAGCACGAGCGTGCGCAGTGACGACGCCGTGCGACCGCCGCGACCGATGACGCGGCCGAGGTCGCTCGGATGCACGCGCACCTCGAGCACGTCGCCGCGGCTCCCGTCGCGGGCATCGACGCGCACCCGCTCAGGGTGATCGACGATGCCGCGAACGAGGTGCGCGAGCGCCTCCGCGAGAGCCTGCTGAGTCACAGGCGTCAGGCCTCGGTCGACTCGTCAGCGGATTCCGCGGCCGGGGCCTCATCTGCTGCAGGGGCGGCCTTCTCGGCCTTGGGGCGCAGCACGGGCTTCTTCGCGGCGTCGGCCTCGAACGGAACCTTCGCCTCGGGGGCGAGGATCTTCGACTCGGTCTCGCCGGTGCCGGTGAACTTGCCCCAGTCGCCCGAGAGCTTGAGGATGGCGGCGACCTGCTCGGTCGGCTGCGCGCCGACGCTCAGCCAGTACTGCGCGCGGTCGGAGTCGACCTCGATGAACGAGGGGTTCTCGGTCGGGTGGTACTTGCCGATCTCCTCGATGACGCGGCCGTCGCGCTTGGTGCGCGAGTCGGCGACGACGATGCGGTAGTAGGGCGCGCGGATCTTGCCGAGGCGCTTGAGACGGATCTTGACAGCCATGATGACTCCTTGAATCGATGAACGACGCCGCGTCTCGTGCCGATTGGCCGGATCGCGGAAGCGTGGGCGCGCGAATTGCGCGAACCCGTCAATACTGCCACACCTGGGGCAGCATTGCAATTTTTGCTGCGACCGGGCTTTTTATCGCATGCCCTTGCCGAGCATCTGCTGCAGCTTCGCGAGATCCTCTTCGCTCGGCTGCCCCGCGCCGCCCGCACCGAGCCCGAAGCCGGTGCCGCTCTGACCGCCGCCGGCCGGCTTCGCGGCGATGCCCGCGGCCTCCTGCGCGCGCTTCGCCGGGTTGCCCGACTGCCGCTTGCCCTTGCCCTTCGCCGGCTGCTGCTTCTTGCGGCCGCCGCCCATTCCGGGCACCGGGCCCATGCCGGGGATCTGCGGCACGCCGCCGCGAGCCACGGTCTTCATCATCTTCGCCGCCTGCTCGAAGCGCTGCACGAGCTGGTTCACGTCGGTGACGGTCATGCCCGAGCCCTTGGCGATGCGCAGCCGTCGCGAACCGTTGAGCAGCTTCGGGTTCTCGCGCTCGGCCTTCGTCATCGACTGGATGATCGCCTCGGTGCGCACGATCTCGCGCTCGTCGAAGTTGTCGAGCTGCGACTGCATCTTGCCCATGCCGGGCAGCATGCCCATCATCTTCTTCAGCGATCCAGCCTTGCGCAGCTGCTGCATCTGCCCGAGGAAGTCGTCGAGGGTGAACGCGTCCTTCGCGATCTTCTCGGCGACCTTGCGCGCCTCCTCCTCGTCGAACGCGGACTGCGCCTGCTCGATGAGGGTGAGGATGTCGCCGAGGTCGAGGATGCGGCTCGCCATGCGGTCGGGGTGGAACGGCTCGAAGTCCTTCAGCCCTTCGCCGGTGGAGGCGAAGAGGATCGGCCGGCCGGTGACGCTGCGGATGGAGAGCGCGGCGCCGCCGCGCGCATCGCCGTCGAGCTTCGTGAGCACGACGCCGGTGAAGTCGACGCCCTCCTGGAAGGCCTGGGCCGTGGCGACGGCGTCCTGGCCGATCATCGCGTCGATGACGAAGAGCACCTCGTCGGGGTCGGTCGCCTTGCGGATGTCGGATGCCTGACGCATGAGCTCGGCGTCGACGCCGAGGCGGCCCGCGGTGTCGATGATGACGAAGTCGTAGTGCTTGGAGCGCGCCTCTGCGACGCCGCGCTTCGCGACCTGCACCGGATCGCCGACGCCGTTGCCCGGCTCGGGCGCGAAGATCTCGGCTCCGGCCTGCTCGGCGACGACGCCGAGCTGCGTCACCGCATTCGGGCGCTGCAGGTCGCAGGCGACGAGCAGCGGGGTGTGCCCTTGGTCGCGGAGCCACTTCGCGAGCTTGCCGGCGAGCGTCGTCTTGCCGGCGCCCTGCAGGCCCGCCAGCATAATGACGGTGGGAGGGTTCTTCGCGAACTGCAGCCGCCGCTGCTCGCCGCCGAGAATGGCGACGAGCTCCTCGTTGACGATCTGCACGACCTGCTGCGCCGGGTTGAGCGCCTGATTCACCTCGTCGCCGAGCGCGCGCTCCCGCACCTTCGCGGTGAACTCCTTGACGACGTCGAGCGCGACGTCGGCCTCGAGCAGGGCGCGACGGATCTCGCGGACCGTGCTGTCGACGTCGGACGCGGAGAGCTTGCCCTTCGACCGGAGGTTCTTGAGGGTGTCGGTCAGTCGCGCCGAGAGGTTTCCGAAAGTAGCCATAGCGGGTTCATTCTAGCCCGCATCGGGCCGGGGCTCGGCCCTCGTGAGCGGATCCTCCGGGAGGGGGCTCACGGGGCCGCATGCCGACCCGAGCGACGTGCGGGGCCGGAGCCGCCTACTCGTAGGTGTAGAACCCGCGGCCGCTCCCCTTGCCGAGGTACCCCTTGTCGATGTACTCGCGCTTCAGGTACTCGGCGAAGGCGCGTGCGCCCGGCTTCTCGCTGTCCTTGTTCAGCATGTAGGGAGTCATCATGCCGATCACGTCGAAGATCTGGAACGGGCCGAGCGGAGCCCCGGTGCCGATGCGCCACGTGCGGTCGATGTCCTCGGGGGTCGCGACGCCGCCCATGAGCAGCCCGCTCGCCGCGTCGAGCAGAGGCACGAGGAGCGAGTTCAGCACGTAGCCCGGCTGCTCCTTGAGCACGCGGATCGGCACCATCCCGATCTCCTCGGCGAACCGGGCCACGGCCTCGAAGGCCTGGGGGTCGGTGCCCGCGTGCCCCATCACTTCTCCGGTGTTGTTCTTCCACACCTCGTTCGCGAAGTGCAGCGCGAGGAACCGCTCGGGGTGGCCCGACGCGGGCGCGATGTCGCTCGGCAGCAGCGTGGAGGAGTTCGTGGCGAAGATCGTCTCGGCGGGCGCGAGCTCGCCGACGCGGCGCCACGTGTCGCGCTTGATCTCGAGATTCTCGGGCACGGCCTCGATCACGAGCTCGGCCTGCGCGAGCGCCTCGCCCAGGTCGGTGGTGGCGCGGATCCGGCCGACCGCCGCGTCGAGCTTCTCGGGGGTCGCGTCGGGCAGGTCGCGCAGGTAGAGCGGCTTCAGGTACGCCCAGCGCTCGGCGAGCTTGCCGATCGCCGCGTCGTCGATGTCGTAGGCGACGACGTCCTTGCCGAAGTAGGCCGCCTGGAAGGCGATCTGGGAGCCGAGTACTCCGGTGCCGAGTACGGTGAGACGCTGCATGATGACCCTTTCTCGATGTGCGGGCCCGGGTGAGGTCCGCTCCATCACCGGTCTACTCCTCCTCGCGCGATCCCGCTGCGGATTACGCGCACGGCGATCAGCCGATGAGCTGCTGGGCGAACACGTGCGGCGTGAAGCCGGTGAGGTCGCCGATGCCCTCGCCCTGCCCGACGAGCTTGACGGGAAGGCCGGTCTTCTCCTGCACGGAGAGCACGAACCCGCCCTTCGCCGATCCGTCGAGCTTCGTGAGCACGAGCCCGGTCACGCCGGCGTGCTGGATGAACGCCTCGGCTTGCGCGAGCCCGTTCTGGCCGGTCGTCGCGTCGAGCACGAGGAGCACCTCGGAGACCGGCGCCTGCTTCTCGATGACGCGCCGCACCTTGCCGAGCTCGTCCATGAGGCCGCCCTTCGTCTGCAGGCGGCCGGCGGTGTCGATGATGGCGATCTCGTACTCGGCGTCGATGGCGCGCTGCACCGTCTGGAACGCCACGGATGCCGGGTCCTGCCCGGCCTGCTGGGGCTTCACGATGTCGACGCCCGCGCGCTCGGCCCACGTCGCGAGCTGCTCGACCGCGGCCGCGCGGAACGTGTCGGCCGCACCGACGAGCACGCGCTTGTCGAACGCGGTCAGGTACTTCGCGAACTTGCCGATCGTCGTCGTCTTGCCGACGCCGTTCACCCCCACCACGAGGATGACCGCCGGCCGCTCCGAGAGGCGGAGCGTCGGATCGTACGCAGCGAGTCGCTCCTCGATGGCGTCGCGGAGCATGCGGCGCATCTCCGCGACCTCCGTGACGCGGTGGCGCTCGACGTCGGCGCGCAGCCCGTCGAGGATCGACTCGGTCACATCGGGGCCGAAATCGGCCGTGATGAGCGCGGTCTCGAGATCGTCCCAGGTCTCCTCGGTGATGAGCTCGGGCCCGCTGAAGAGATTGCGGAATGCTTTCGAGAAAGACCAGGATCGCTCTGCCATGCCCCCAGACTACCGCCGCCCGCGGCCCCTCCTCGGAGCGCGGTGCTCGCGCGAATTCGCATTCCGGCCGCCCCATGCGCACGCGAAGACGGATTGTCGGTATATATTTGGGCGACACTGTTGTCTGGGCGCACCCGACGTCTCGACTGTTCAACGACCAATGGAGGTCCGGTGAACCCGACTCTGCACCGCAGACGAGTGCCCATCAGGGGGATCCTGATGCTGGTGATCGTCGCCCTGCTCGCGATCTTCGCCGCGGCGTTCTCCGCAGCACCGGCCCACGCGGCGGAAGCCTGCGAGCCCGATCCGTCGACCGGCTGCGTGCAGGGCGTGATCAAGCTGAGCAGCGGGGAGCCCGCGCCGGGCATCGCCGTGACGCTCAGCGGCGCGGGGGCCGAGAGCACGACTGAGACGGACGAGGCCGGGCGCTGGGTGTTCAGCGCGACGGAGGCCGGCGCCTACACCGTGGCCGTCGACGAGGAGACGCTGCCCGACGGGCAGTTCTTCAAGTCCGCCGGCGAGCGCGAGGTCGACGTCGAGCTGCACAGCACGGCGAGCGCGCTGTTCCCGCTGACCGACGATCCCGAAGCGGCGACCACTACCCCCGAGACCGGCGGCGACACGACCGAGACGAAGCCGGCGTCGTCGGCCTCCTCCGGCGATTCGTTCTCGTGGCCGCGGTTCTGGCAGCAGTTCGTCTCGGGCATCCGCATGGGCCTTCTCATCGCTCTGGCGTCGCTCGGGCTCTCGCTCGTCTTCGGCACGACCGGCCTCAGCAACTTCGCGCAGGGCGAGATGGTCACGATGGGCGGGCTGCTCGCGGCGGCGTTCATGGGGGTGACGGGCAACCTGTGGCTCGCGGGACTCTGCGCCGTGATCGCGTGCGCCGGGTTCGGATGGGTGCAGGACAAGGTGCTCTGGAAGCCGCTGCGCAAACGCCGGCTGAGCCTCATGCAGCTCATGATCGTCTCGATCGGCCTGTCGATCACCCTGCAGTACACCTTCCAGTTCTTCTTCGGCTCCGGCGTGGTGCGCATCGACACGAGCACCGCCGCGACGCTCACGATCGCGGGCGTCACGCTCACGGTGCAGTCGTACATTGCCATGGGAGTCTCGCTGCTCGCGATCATCGCGGTGGGCCTCGGGCTCATGTACACCCGCTTCGGCCGGGCGACCCGGGCCATCTCCGACAACCCCGCCCTCGCCCGGGCCTCCGGCATCGACGTGGATCGCGTCATCAACATCGTGTGGATCGTCGGCGGCGGGCTCGCGGGCCTCGCGGGAGTGTTCTTCGGGCTGATCTTCAACGGCCTCAACTGGTTCACGGGCGGCACGATGCTGCTCATGTTCTTCGCCGCGGTCACGCTCGGCGGTCTCGGCACCGCCTTCGGGGCCTTCGTCGGCTCGATGATCATCGGCATGATCGTCGAGCTCACGAACATCTGGCTCCCCGGCGACCTCAAGTATGCGAGCGCATTGCTCCTCCTCATCCTGATCCTGCTGGTGCGACCGCAGGGCATATTCGGACGCAAAGAGCGGATCGGCTAGGAACAATCATGGAATTCTGGACTGGACTCCTGCAGAGCATCCTGCAGACCGCGCTCTCCCCCACCACCGCCGCCTTCGTGCTCGCCGCGATCGGCCTGAACGTGCACTTCGGCTTCACCGGCCTCATGAACATGGGGCAGGCGGGCTTCATGCTCGTCGGCGCCTACGGCTTCGGCGTGTCGGTGGTGCTCGGGGCGGGCTTCTGGACGGCGATGCTGATCGCGATCCTCGCCGCGGTGCTCTTCGCCCTGATCCTCGGCATCCCCACCCTCAAACTGCGCGGCGACTATCTCGCGATCGTCACCATCAGCGCGGCCGAGATCATCCGAATGGTCGTGAAGCTCGCCGCGCTGCAAGACGTGACCGGCGGACCGACCGGCATCCCCGGCCAGAAGTACCGCCACGTCTTCACGGAGCTCTCCCCGCTCCCCGAGGGCAAGACCACGATCCTCGGTTTGACCTACGCGAACACCGGCGTCGACGACTGGTGGACGCGCCTCGTCGCCTGGGGCCTCGTCGCCGTGTTCATCCTCATCACCTGGGCGCTGGTGCGGAGCCCGTGGGGCCGCGTGCTCAAGGGGATCCGCGAGGACGAGGACGCGGTGCGGAGCCTCGGCAAGAGCTCGTTCTCGTACAAGCTGCAGGCCCTGATCCTCGGCGGCGTCATGGGCGCGTTCGGCGGCATCGTGATGGCGCTCCCCGCCGCCATGCAGCCCGACTCGATGGGCCGCCCCACCACCTTCAACCTCTGGATGATCATGCTGCTCGGCGGGGCCGCCACCATCTTCGGGCCGCTGCTCGGCAGCATCCTGTTCTTCGTCATCCGACTCGTGCTCACCAGCCTCGCCGGCGAGTTCGTGCCCGCATCGGTGCTCAGCGCCCAGCAGACCGAGCAGCTCGCCTGGATCCTCATCGGCATCTCGCTCATCCTGCTGGTGGTCTTCCGACCGCAGGGCATACTCGGCAACAAGAAGGAGCTGTCGTTCAATGTCTGACGCGCAGAGCTACCCCACCGACCGCGCCGCGCTCCGTGCGACGCTCGCCGGCCTCGACCAGACCCCCGGCGTGCCGAAGCCCGACCCGATTCTGACGGTCGACCGCATCGAACGGCAGTTCGGCGGGCTGCAGGCGGTGAACGTCGAGCACCTCGAAGTGCAGCGCGGCGCCATCACCGCGCTCATCGGCCCGAACGGCGCCGGCAAGACCACGTTCTTCAACCTCATCACCGGCTTCGACCGCCCGTCGAACGGCAAGCGGCTCCTCGGCGGCGGCGACGCGCGGTGGACGTTCGACGGGAAGGCGCTGAACCGCACCGGCGCCTCGCAGGTGGCGCGATCCGGAATGGTGCGCACCTTCCAGCTCACCAAGGCCCTCTCGCGCATGACCGTGCTCGAGAACATGCTCATCGGCGCCAACGACCAGCCGGGCGAGAACCTGTTCGTCGGGCTCATCGGCCCGCTGTGGGCGAAGCGGGAGCGGGAGAACATCGCCCGCGCCGACGAGCTGCTCGCCCGGTTCAAGCTCGACGCCAAGCGCGACGACATGGCGGGCGACCTCTCGGGCGGGCAGAAGAAGCTGCTCGAGATGGCGCGGGCGCTCATGTCGAACCCCGCGATGATCATGCTCGACGAGCCGATGGCGGGCGTCAATCCCGCGCTCACCCAGAGCCTCCTCGACCACATCCAGGCCCTGCGCGATGAGGGCACCACCGTGCTGTTCGTCGAGCACGATATGCACATGGTGCGCCACATCTCCGACTGGGTCGTCGTGATGGCGCAGGGCACCATCATCGCCGAGGGGGAACCCGAGCGCGTCATGGCGAGCGAGGCCGTCGTCGACGCCTACCTCGGAGCGCACCACGATCGCGACCTCGGCGACGACGACGTGCTCACCACCGGAGTGATCCGGGCCATCGCCACCGAGGTCGAGAAGGAGACCCGATGAACGCGCAGCCTCCACTGGTGATCAAGGCCGACAACCTCACCGCCGGGTACCTCCCCGGCATCAACATCCTGAACGGGTGCACGCTCGAGGCGTACGCCGGCGAACTCATCGGCATCATCGGCCCGAACGGCGCCGGCAAGTCGACGCTGCTCAAAGCCCTGTTCGGCCTCGTCAACATCCGCGAGGGCGCCGTCACCCTCGAAGGAGAGGACATCACGACGACGTCGACGAACCACCTCGTGCGCAAGGGCATCGGCTTCGTACCGCAGACGAACAACGTCTTCCCGTCGCTGAGCATCGAGGAGAACCTGCAGATGGGCCTCTTCCTCAAGCCCCGGGAGTTCACCGCGAGGGCCGCGGAGATGTGGGAGCTCTTCCCGATGCTGGCGGATCGCCGCAAGCAGCGCGCGGGGTCCCTGTCGGGCGGCGAGCGGCAGTCCGTGGCCATGGCACGGGCGCTCATGATGCAGCCGAAGGTGCTGCTGCTCGACGAGCCGAGCGCCGGGCTCTCCCCCGTGCGCCAGGACGAGACGTTCATCCGCACGCGCCAGATCAACAAGACCGGCGTCACCATCATCATGGTGGAGCAGAACGCCCGCCGGTGCCTCCAGATCTGCGACCGCGCCTACGTGCTCGACCAGGGGCGCAACTCCTACGAGGGCCCGGGCAGGGAGCTCGCGAACGATCCCAAGGTTATCGAGCTCTACCTCGGCACGCTCGCGGCCGATGTGGAGCAGAAATCCGCCCGCCGCGAGTAGTCGAGGCACGACAGAGCCCCCGGCGCCGAAACGTGCGCCGGGGGCTCTGTCGTGCGATCCGCCCCGGTGGGATTACTCGGTCTCCCCCTCCACGGCCTTCTGGAAGACCGGGTTGTTCGAGTCGTCGTACTGGTAGATGCCGATGAACGCCGACGAGGGGTCGTTGTTCTCGTTCAACGGCCCGGTGCCGGCCTTGCCGACGTACTGGATGTCGGAGCCGTCCTGGATGAGCTTCGCGCACTCCTCGAACGTCGAGCACTCCTCGCCGCCGTCGGCTCCCGAGACCGCCGCCAGGTTCTCCTGGATCGCCGCGGAGTCGGTCGATTCGGCCTTCTCGGCGGCGAGCGCCACCAGCGTCACGAGATCGTACGCCTCGGGGGCGTACGTGAAGCTCTCCAGCTCGCCGTCGTACTCGGTCGCGTAGATGTCCTGCAGCTGCTGCTGGAACTCCTCGTTCGACTGGGCGCCCGGGATGGACGCCTGCGCGCCCTCCAGCGTGCCGGCCTCGAAGTCGCTCTCGTAGCCGTTGGCGTTGCCGTCGACCAGGTAGAACGTGGAGAGGTCGAGGCCCTGGTTCACGGCCTCGGGCACGATCTGCTTGAACTGGTCGTACGTCACGACGACGATCGCCTCGGCGCCCGAATCCTTCGCGGCCGTGATCTCGGATGCGAACGAGGTCTGCTCGACCGGGAACTCGTTGCCGTCGCCCTTGCCGCCGTAGACCACCTCGGCGCCCGCCGCCTCGACGGTCTCCTGGATCACGTCGCGGAGGCCGAGACCGTACGGGTCGTTGAACGTGAGGAACGCGACGCTCGTGACGCCGTCGGAGACGATCTGGTTGCCGAGCGCGTCGCCCTGCACCGTGTCGGGCGGCGCGGTGCGGAAGTAGTTGGGGCTGATGCCGCTCAGGTCGGCCGACGTGTTCGACGGGGATCCCATCAGGATGCCCGCCTCCGCGATCCGGTCCACCACGTGCTGGCTGCGGCCCGAGCCCATCGCGCCGAGCACGAACGACGCACCGCTCGCGATCACGTCGTCGGCTCCGGATTCCACGACGGTGAGATCGCTCGCGTCGCCCTCGTTCGCCTCGGCGACGACCTCGACATCCTGCCCGAGCACGCCTCCCGCCCCGTTGATGTCGGCGAGCGCCTGCGCGATGCCGGCCTGCACGGGAGGCATGAGGAAGCCGAGCGACCCGGTCTGCGGGAGGAGCGTCGCGATCTGCAGCGCCTCGCTGCTGCCCCCTCCGCCGTCGCCGCCCGACTCCGTCGGCTCGCTCTCGCCGCTCGACGAGCAGCCCGAGAGCACGAGCGCGGCGCTGGCGACCAGCGCGAGCACGCCCACTGATGTCTTGGAGTGAACCTTCATTGGTGCACCTTTCTGAAGCAGAAATGACGCCCCGACGCTGGGGCGTTGCTCCGAGCATAGTCTGCCGGTGCGCCGGGCGAGAACGGGGGCCGCCGAGGCGTCATCAACTCGTAACACCGCGGCTCCACGCGTGGACGTTGACGTGGGTGTTCGGTTCGGAGCGGACCCAGCGCTCGGCGGCGCCCACGGGTCCGACCACATCGCGGAGCCAGAAGGTCGTGTCGGGAGACCACCCGGCGATCACGCCGGCCCGATCGCGGCCGCAGTCGATCGCCCGCCCTGCGAGCCGCAGGTACGCGCTCGTACCGAGGTGCACCCCGTCCCAGTGCTCCGCGACCCGCGACCAGTCGGGCATCACCCACGCGCCCGACCGCCCGGTCGTCTCGCCCCAGTCGTGCAGCATCTGCGCGGAGACGTCGAGCGGGTGCGCTGCGCAGAGCGCCGCCCAGTCCGACGCTTCCCTGATGGTGCAGGTGCGCGCGTGCGCTGCGGCTCCGATCGGCACGACGGTCGCCCCCTCCGGGCCGCGCCCGTCCTCCTCCAGGTGCAGTGCGACGGGCCCGAACCCCGGAATCGCGCCCGTCGTCGCGAGCACGCCGTGGGGCGGAAACGACCACCATTCGCCCGAGCCGCCCTCCGGGTACTCCTCGAGATCGCGGAGGCTGCGCTGTTCGATGATGCGTCGATCGGCCCTCCACGCCCCCAACGTGGCGCCCGCGTACCGCGAGCTCACGTCTTCCAGCTGCAACTCGGGCGGGCCGGCGCCCGCGTCGCCGCGCGTCGCGTTCGGGTCGACCTCGGGGTCGACATCCGGAATCACCGCGTACTGCGCCGCGGCGGGATCGTCGCGCGACCACCATGCCGCGTGCGGCGACCGAATGACGACTTCGGCGAAGCGCAGCATCCCCCGCCGGGCCTCCGGAAGCGAGGCGAGCGCATCGTAGCCTTCGGGCGGCTGCCAGTACCGCGCGCCGTCGACGGTGGCGACGAGGGCCTCCAGCAGCAGCGCAGCAGTGAGGTCGGGTAGGGGCACCCGCTCGAACGCGTCGATCGCTGAGGACACGGCTCCGGGTCGACCCGGCCCGTACGGTTGCGGCGGGGCGGTCGAGGCCGCGTCCGCATTCGAGGAGTACCAGACGACGCGCGAGGAGCTCGCTTCGTCCGCGAGCCGCATCGGCGCCATGAACAGGCCGTACTGCCAGCGCTCGCCGTCGGGGTGGCCCTCCGGGAGCGCCGCGATCGATGCGCGTGCGAGTTCGAGGCACAGGCGCCGCCCGCGCGGCCCCTCCAGCAATTCTCCCGGCGTCATCGCTCCATCATGCCGCGATGCGGTGCGCTCAGGCCACCTCTCGGCCGACGCGCTGCCCGACGACCGCCGAGATGCCGTCGTGGCGCATCGACACGCCGTAGAGCGCGTCGGCGATCTCCATCGTGCGCTTCTGGTGGGTGATGATGATGAGCTGCGAGTTCTCGCGCAGACGCTCGAACACCTGCAGCAGCCGCCCCAGGTTGGCGTCGTCGAGGGCGGCCTCCACCTCGTCGACGATGTAGAACGGGCTCGGGCGCGCCTGGAAGATCGCCATGAGCCACGCGACCGCCGCGAGCGAGCGCTCGCCGCCGGAGAGGAGCGACATGCGCTCCACCTTCTTGCCGGCGGGCCGCACCGCGATGTCGATGCCGGTGCGCAGCAGGTCGTCGGGGTCGCTCAGCGCGATCTCGCCCGAGCCGCCCGGGAAGAGGATCGGGAAGACCTCGGCGAACGCCGCCCGCGTGTCGGCGAAGGCGGCCGCGAAGATGCCCTGCATCTTCTGGTCGAGCTCCTCGATGATCGAGAGGAGATCGGCTCGGGTGCGGGTGAGGTCTTGCAGCTGCTCGCTGAGGAAGGCGTGCCGCTGCTCGAGTGCGGCGAACTCCTCGAGGGCGAGCGGGTTGATGCGCCCGAGCTCGGCGAGCCGCCGCTCGGCCTTCGCGAGTCGACGCTCCTGCTCGGCGCGCACGAAGGGGCGCCCCGGGGCGTCTGCGGCGGTGGCCTCCGCGGCCTCGGTGCGGGCGCCGGCATCGGCGTCGGGTGCCTCCGCGCCGCCGGCGGCACCCGACGCGCGCGCATCGAGCCCGAGCTCGGCCGCGAGCTGCGCTTCGAGGTCGTTCGCGTACTGCGGCGCCTCGGGCTCGCCGACTTCGGCAGCCGAGTCATCTGCCGCGCTGGGCACCCGGCGCCCCCGCGGTGCTGCTGCGGCGCCGTCGGTACCGGCCTCGGGAATCGGCACGTGCGGCCCGTACTCGGCGATCAGCACGTCTTCGACGAGCCCCAGCTCGTTGCCCGAGCGCTCGAGCAGCGCCGAGAGCTGCAGTTTGCGCTCGTAGCTCTTGAGCTCGGCGCCGTGCACCCGCTCGGCGAGCGTCTGCAGCTGCTGCCGCAGGGCCGACTCCTCGGAGCGCAGCAGCGTGAGCTCCTGACTGTGCTTGGCGCGCTCGCGCTCGGCCTGCTGCTGGGCGAGTCGGGCCTCGACGAGCGAACGGTCGCAGGCGTCGAGGATCGCGGGGAGCATTCCCCCCACGCGCTCTGCCTGCGCCACCTGGCGCGCGCGCAGCACGGCACGCCGGGCCGCCTCCTCGGCGGCGCGGCGCTCGGCCTCGAACTGCTCGCCGAGCATCGTGCGGTGGGCCGCCGCGGCTCGCGCGCGCTCGCGCGCGGTCTCGAGCGCGAGGCGGGCCTCCAGTTCGGCCGCCCGGGCCTGCTCCACCTCGCTCGCGAGGCCGTCGCGCTGGCTCGCGTCGAGGATGGGGCGCGGCTGCGATGACGCCTCCTCGAGCGCCTGGGCTGCGCGCTCCGCGTCGCTCGTCGCTTCCGCCGCCGATGCGGCGACGGCGGTCAACGCCTGCCGCGCGCGCTCGGCCTCGGCCGTCGCCGCCTCCGCGCGCGTCGACAGGCGGTTGCGCTCTTGAGCGACCTCGGCGAGCCGGGCGTCCCCTGCGCGCAGCTCGGCGAGAGCGCGCTCGGCCTCCGCCTTCGCCGAGGCCGACGCCGTGCGCAGGTCGGCGAGCTCCGCCTCGTGCTCCGCGACGGCGGCGGCGACCTCGGTGCGGCGCTGCTCGGCCTGCTCGAGCTCCGCCGTCAGCTCGATGCGGGAGGGCGCGAGGCTCGACCCGCCGCTGAGGGTGTGCGCCGTCGCGACGTCGCCGTCGTGCGTCACCACGGTGAAGCTCTCGCTCGGCCAGTGCTCGCCCAATTCGGCTGCGGCGGCGATGGCGGCGTCGAGATCGGGCGCGATGTAGCTGCGCTCGAGCAGCGCCCGCACCCCGGGCGGGGCCTCGAGCACGACGTCGAGCGCTCGGGTCGCCCCGGCGGCCGTCGGCGGAGCCGCCTGCGCGCCCGCGACAGCCGCCCGCTCCGCGGCTCCGGCGATCACCGCCCGCAGCCGGCCCAGATCCTCCGCGCGCGCCCGCTCGACGGTGGCGCCCGCAGCGCCGGCGTCCTGCGCGAGCAGGGCATCGGCGAACGCCCCGAGTGCGGCCGCGATCGCGGCCTCCGATCCTTCTGCGACGCGCACGTGGTCGGCCACCCGGCCGTCGATGCCCGGAGGCGCCTCGGCGAGCAGCGCGGCCGACGCGTCCCGCTGATCCAGCGACCGCGTCAGCGCACTGACATGCGCTTCGAGGCCCGCCAGCTCCTGGGCGAGCTCGTGCACCCGCTCGCGCACCTCGTCGCGGCGCTGCTCGGCGGCGGCCTGCCGCTCGCGCGCGGCGCGGTACGCCTGATCCTGATCCTCGCCCGACACTCCGGCCTCGCCGTCGCCCGCATCGCCGAGCTCCTCGCGCTCGGTGAACGCATCGAGCGCCAGACGCGCCTCCTCGGCGCGCGATTCCGCCTGCGCAACGGCCTGCTCGCGCCGATCCACCTCCTGCGCTACGGTGGCGCGCTTCTGCTCCGCCGCCTCGGCGCGCCCGCGCAACTGCGAGAGCTGCAGGTCGTGCTTCGAGACGAGCGCGCTCTGCGCCGCGATGTGGTCGTCGATCGCGTCGAGCTCCCGCTGCGCCGCCCGCGTCGTCTCGCCGGCCCGCTGCCACGCGAGTTCGGCCTCCGGGATGAGGGCTTCGAGCCGCACCGCCTCCGCTGCGGCCTCGTCCAGCGCGGATCGCGTCACGCGATGCATCTGCTCGGGCGCCTCCGCCTGCGTCGCGAGGAACGCGAGCCGCTGCTGGGCCTGAGCCGAGAGCCCGCGCAGCTTCGACTGCACCGACTCGAGACCGATCGTGACGCGCCGCGCCGCATCGAGCTCGTCGCTCTGCTGGGCCTGCTCCAGCCGCTGGATGCGCAGCTGCTTCTGCTCGATCTGCTCCTGCAGCACGATGCGCTCGGAGTGCTGCTCCGACTCATCGCGGGCGAGAGCATCGAGCTCGGTGCGCAGACGATGCACGTCATCGGCGAGCAGCCGCGCCTTCGCATCCCGCACCTCCGCCGCGATGCCCTGCGCGGCGCGCGCGACCTCGGCCTGCCGCCCGAGCGGCTTCAACTGACGACGGATCTCGCCGGCGAGATCGCCCAACCGCGTGAGGTTCGTCTCCATCGCCTCGAGCTTGCGCAGCGTGCGCTCCTTGCGCCGCCGGTGCTTGAGAATCCCGGCGGCCTCCTCGATGAACCCCCGGCGATCCTCGGCGGTCGCACGGAGCACGGCGTCGAGCTGGCCCTGGCCGACGATCACGTGCATCTCCCGGCCGAGACCCGAGTCGCTCAGCAGCTCCTGCACGTCGAGCAGCCGGCACGACTCCCCGTTGATCGCGTACTCGCTCGATCCGTTGCGGAACAGCGTGCGACTGATCGTGACCTCGGTGTACTCGATGGGCAGCGCCCCATCGGAGTTGTCGATCGTGAGGCGCACCTCCGCGCGACCGAGGGGGCCGCGCGTCGACGTGCCCGCGAAGATGACGTCCTCCATCTTGCCGCCGCGCAGGGTCTTCGCGCCCTGCTCCCCCATGACCCAGGCGAGCGCGTCGACGACGTTCGACTTGCCCGAGCCGTTCGGCCCGACGATCGCGGTGACGCCGGGCTCGAACTGGAAGGTGGTCGGCTGCGCGAACGATTTGAAGCCCTTGAGCGTGAGGCTCTTCAGATGCACGCCGTCTCCCTCCCGTTCACCCGCGCGAGTGCTGAGGCCTACTGTATGGCACCGCCGCAGTGCGGGGAGCGTGGCGCTCCCCCGAGCGGAGGATTCGCGTCGGGCGCCTAGACGACGAAGCCGACCGGGATGATCGTGCCGTCGGCATCGCGGAACCCGTAGCCGAAGGCCCGATCCGCCGCGATGTGCACGAACCAGGCGGCTCCGGCGAGCGCGATGTACACGAAGCCGCCATCGACCCCGCCGGTGATGAAGAACGTCGCCACCCCGATGACGAGGAGCGCGATCGGCACCGTCATCGTGTGCACGGTGTTGTACAGGCGCACGCGCGACGGCTTCAGGCGGCCGCGCTCCGCGAACGCTCCGATGAGCGAGAGATCGGGGCCGAGCCCGAAGACGAGCGCGACGATCACCGCGGCGGGGCCGAGCGCGACGCACACCAGCACGATCACCGCGAACCAGACGGCGGCGCCCATTCCCCAGCTCAGACGCATGAAGTTCATGCCCCCGAGTCTACGGCGTCGCCGCGCACGCCCCGTTCACGGCCGGGGCCCGGCCCAGTACCCTGGAGGCATGACCGCACCCGATGCCCTCGCCGACGTTCGCCGCCGTATCGACGCGATCGACCGGCGCATGGTCGCACTGATCGCGGAGCGGCAGGCGTGCGTGGTTCGAGCGGGATCGCTGAAGGCCGATGCGGCGGCCGTGCGAGCGCCCGCCCGCGTCGAGCAGGTGATCGCGCGGGTGCGCGCGCTCGCCGTCGAGCAGGGGGCGTCGCCCGACGTGGTCGAGGCGACGTACCGCGCGCTGATCGGTGCGTTCATCTCGCTGGAGCTCGATGTGCACCGCGGGGCGGCTGCGGAGACGGGCGCAGCGGGGTCCGGTGCGGCGGTGGTCGAGGCGGAGAACCCCGAGCTCCTGCTGCAGCGCGCGCTCTCCTCGGCGGAGCGGGGCGACGCGGCTGTCGCGACGAGCGAGCTCATCCGCCTGCTCGACACCGCCTCCGACCTGTCCCTGCGGCTGCGCGCCGCGGTCGTGCTCGGCGAGCTGCTGATCGCCTCCGGTCGATCTGCTGAGGCCGAGCTGGTGCTCGCCACCGCTGCGAGCGGTGCGGAGGCCGCGGAGGATCTCGACGACGTGGACGCGGCCGAGCTGGAGCGCGTGCGCGATCTGCTGGACCACGTCCGCCGCTAGCCGGTCGCGGCCGCCTCCTTGGGGCACTGCAGGTAGGTCGGCTTGCCCGGGCCGCCGCGGTCGATGCGGTGGTCGCTCATCGGCTTCCCGCAGATCGGGCACGACGGGTCGGCCGGCGCGACGTACGCGGGCTCGTTCGGGTCGCCGAGCTGCGCAGTGCCTTCGAACTGGTAGAAGAAGCGCCGCCAGGCCGCCCAGAATCCGGGCTGGCCGTCCCAGGGAGTCGCATGCCAGAGTCGCCGCTTTCGTTCACGCACGGCCTCAGCCTAACTCGTGCACGAAGTAATTGATGCCGGAGAATGGTCTGGTGCACCTCGAGACACCCCGACTCCGCCTCCGCGATATGACCTCCGCCGACCTGCCGTCGCTTCGCACCATCCTGCAGGACGACGAGGCGATGACCGCGTACGAGGGCGCCTTCGACGAGGCGATGACGCTGAGCTGGCTCGACGGGATGCAGAGACGCTACCGGGAGGACGGCTTCGGGCTCTGGGCCGTCGACCTGCGCAGCACCGGCGCGATGATCGGCCAGTGCGGGCTCACGACGCAGCGCATCATGGACGCGGAGGTGCTCGAGGTCGGCTACCTCTTCAATCGTGCGCACTGGCACCGGGGGTACGCCGTCGAAGCCGCACGAGCAGCGCAGCGGTACGCCTTCGCTGAGCTCGGCGCAGACCGCCTCTGGGCGCAGGTGCGCGACACCAACATCGCTTCGATGAACGTCGCGATCCGGCTCGGCATGACCGTCCGCGGGCGCTTCACGAAGCACTATCGCGGCGTCGACATGCCGCATCTGGCCTTCGCGGTGGATCGCGGCGACGCCGAGCCGCACTGACGGCGCGCGGGCCCGCTTCGCCCCGCGACGACGGCGGCGCTGGAGGGCGTCAGCGCTTGCGCTGGCACCGCGGGCAGAAGTGCGACGACCGCCCGCCGAAGGGCACGCGCCGGATCGGCGTGCCGCATCTGGCGCACGGCTCCCCCGCCCGCCCGTACGCATTCAGCGAGTGCGCGAAGTACCCGGCCTGGCCGTTGACGTTGACGTACTGCGCGTCGAAGCTGGTGCCGCCCTCGCTGAGGGCCTGCGCGAACACCGCGCGCAGCACCGCCAGCAGCTCGGCGGCCTTGCGCGGGCCGATCGCAGAGCCCCGCGTGTCCGGGTGCAGCCGCGCGCGCCACAGCGCCTCATCCGCGTAGATGTTGCCGACCCCGCTGATGAGCGTCTGATCGAGCAGCAGCTTCTTCACGCCCGTCGCGCGGCTGCGCAGCGCGGCGATGAACCGGGCGTCGTCGAAGGCCGGGTCGAGCGGATCCCGTGCGATGTGCGCGGCCTGCGCCGGCACCGCGCCCACGCCGTCGGGCGCGGCCCGCAGCGCGTCGAGGGCCAGCGAGCCGAACAGTCGCTGATCGGCGAAGTCGACGCGCAGCTCGCCGTGCTGCGCGTGCTCGATCCACATGCGAATCCGCACGTGGCGGTCATCGACGGCGTCGTGCGCGCGCAGGAGCAGCTGCCCGCTCATGCCCAGGTGGGCGAGCAGCGCGAGCGGCGAGCCGTCCGCCGACGCTCCCGACGTCGGTATCCACAGGAACTTGCCGCGCCGCTCGGGCGCGCCGAGCCGGATCCCGGTGGTGCGCCGCTCGAAGTCTGCGCTCCGGGCCGCGGCGGCGGCCTCGCTGAGGGTGACGCCGTGCCCGCCGAGCCCGTCGTCGCCGCTCGTGGGCAGGTGCCGCTTGAGCGCGCGCGCATCGCGCACCTCGACGGCGGCGACGCGCGCGCCCGTCACCGCGGGGGCGAGCCCCGCGCGCACGACCTCGACTTCGGGAAGCTCAGGCACGTCGGCGCTTCGCGGGCGTGCGCAGCCGCGCCACCGCATCGCGCGCGGCGGCGAGCTCGGCCGCCTTCTTGCTCGTGCCCTCGCCGCGACCCGTCACGCCGTCGAGCGTCACGCGGGAGGTGTACCGGCGATCGTGATCGGGGCCCGCCCCCGTGGTCTCGTAGGGCGGGTGGGCCAGTCCGCGGCGCGACGCCTCCTGCTGCAGCGACGTCTTCGGATCGAGCGCTTCGAGCGCGTCGAGGAAGCGGTCGGCGTCGTCGAGCAACGGCGCGACGAGATCGAGCACGAACGCCGTGGCGGTCGCGGGCCCCGTCGACAGGTACACGGCGCCGATGATCGCCTCCACGGCGTCCGCCAGCAGCGAGTCCTTGTCGCGCCCTCCCGTCAGCTCCTCGCCCCTGCCGAGGCGCAGCAGATCGCCGAGACCGAGCCGACGCGCGACCGAGGCCAGCGCGACGGTGGAGACGAGGGCGGCGCGGCGCTTCGCGAGCTCGCCCTCGCTGAGGTCGGGGAACGTCGTGAAGAGCTCGACGGTGACGGCTTGGCCGAGCACCGCGTCGCCGAGGAACTCGAGCCGCTCGTTGTGCGGCGCGCCGCCGTGCTCGTACGCCCACGAGCGATGCGTCAGCGCGAGCTGCACCAGTTCGGGGTCGGCCTGCACGCCGAATGCATGGAGAAAGCCGCCGGGGTCCCCTTCCGGGGAGCCCGACGGCTCTGCAACGCTCTGGGTCAACTCAGGCGTCGGCGACCTTGCGGCCCTTGTACTCGAGGAAGAGGGCGTTGCCCTGCGAATCCTCGACCACGCGGGCGCGGTGCGGCAGGCTGTACACGGTGCGACCGTTCTCTTCGGTCTTCACCAGGGTGGGTGCCGAAGCCTTCCACGCCGAACGACGGTGACGGGTGTTCGATCGCGACATCTTCCGCTTGGGAACAGCCATGATGCTCTCTTTCCTACTTGCTTGCGGACTCGGGAGTCTCACCCGAGCCGTGGTCTACTTCAGCCTCGACTGCATTGGTCTTCACTTCGTGGGGTGCTCCTGCGTGTTCAGGGGCAGCCGCACCTTCCGGAGCGAAACCCGCCAGCGCCGCCCACCGCGGATCGATATCCGCACTGTTCGGCACTGCAGCCTCGGTGTCGCGCAACTCACCGGACTCGGGATCGAGACCCGGGCAGTCCGGACGACACACAGGCTGGAACGGCAGTGCAAGCACTACCGCGTCTCGGAGCGGAGGTTCAAGATCCACGTGATCACCGTGAACCTCGTACTCGTCGGCCTCCGTAGGAGTATACGCGAAAAGTTCCTGGAACTCGACTTCGAACGGCGTGGTGAACGCTTTCAGGCACCGACCGCACTCGGCGTGCATCGTCGTCGCCACCTCGGCGGAGACGAGAATCCCCTCGTGCACCGACTCCAAGCGCACGTCGAGATCGAGCTCGGCGCCCTCCCGGATCTCGGCGAGGCCCTCGCCGAACTTCTCCGGAACCGTCAGTGTGCGACCCCGCTCCCGCATCTCCCCCGGGCGGTTGATGATGTCGCGGACGTTCTCCTCGTAGACTCGGCTGTTGCTCACCGACCCATTCTACCGCGGCGCGGCGGAGGATCCGCTCTCTTCGCGGGCCGCGAAACACCCGGCGCGCCGGGCTTCGCGATCGCGGATCGGTCGAGCCCTACGCCGGGCGTCGCGTGTCGAGGAAGCGCGCGACGGCTGCGGGCACGTACGGGCTCACATCGCCGCCCATCTCCGACACCTGCCGCACGAGCGTGCTCGACACGTGCGCGTGAGCGGGATCCGGGAGCATGAACACCGTCTCGACGTCGGCGAGGCTGCGGTTCATGATCGCCATCGGGGTCTCGTACGATACGTCGATCTGCGACCGGATGCCCTTCACGAGCACCGATGCGCCGACCTCGGTGCAGTAGTCGACGAGGAGGCCGACCGACCAGGAGGCGACCGTGATGTTCTGCGGCGCGCCGGCCTCGTCGAGCGACTTCTGAATCAGCGTCATCCGCTCCGAGATCGGCAGCATCGCGTGCTTGTTGGGGTTGTGCACCACCAGTACGTGCACCTCGTCGAAGATGCCCGCGGCGCGGAGGATGACATCGAGGTGCCCCATCGTCACCGGGTCGAAGGAGCCGGGAACCACAGCGATTTTCGTCATGGCTTCAGCCTAGGGTTCGCCGCCGGATGATTTCTTGAGAATGCACCGAGACGCGCCCCGCGCAAAGGAGCGCGACGTCAGTTCTCGGCGCGCCCGCGGCGCCAGTACCCCATGAAGGCGACGGATTGCCGGTCGATGCCGCGTTCGCTCACCAGGTGGCGGCGTATCGCCTTGATCGCCCCGGCCTCCCCCGCCAGCCAGGCGTACCCCTCCGAACGCCGCGCATCGCTCGCGAGCGGTGCGCCCGTCGCCGCGTCCATGCCCGGCACCTCCCAGAGGATCTCCCGATCGATGTCGATCTCCTGCAGGTCGGCGCTCGGCGCGCGCCCGGCCCCATCACGCGACGTTTCGAGGGTCGCGGCGGCCGTACCGGGGAAGACCTCGCCGAGCGCGCGCACCGCCGCGACGAGCGCAGCGCCGCGATCTGACTCGTCGCGCTCGAGCACCGTCAGCTCCAGCCGACCGTCGGCGAGCATCTCGTCGGCGTCGAGCAGGGCGGCGTCCGCGGCATCGCCGACTTCGAGGATCACCCGAGCGCACGCGCTCCGATCGAGCGACGCGAGAATGCCCGCGATCGCCGGAAGGGCCGTGTCGTCGCCGACGATGAGGAAGCGGCGCGCGTCGCGCGGCGGAATCCACCCGACGGCCGTGTTCGCGCCCGAGTATTCGGCGTCGGGGCCGAGGATCGCCATCGCGTCGCCGACCACCGCCTGCTCCGCCCAGGCGGAGGCCGGACCGGGGTCGGCCGCGTGCCGCGCGAAGTCGACCGTCAGCCGCGCGCCCGCCGCATCGCGATGGAACGCACGCGGCGTGTAGGTGCGCATGGGCGGCCGATCCTCGTCGGCGAGCGCGCACCACGCCTGATACCAGCCGTCGCCGTCTCCGAGCGGCGGGATGACGCCGCGATCGTTCGGGAGCAGGATCTTGACGCGTTGATCCGTGCCGATGAAGCGGAATCGCTCGAGCCCCGGGCCGGTGAGCACCACGCGCACGAAGCCGGGCGACGGCCGATGCATCTCCGTCACCACGACGTCGAACAGGCGGTAGGCGGATGTACTCACGAGAATCTCCCTGAAAGGTCTGGGGGCGTGCGCGGGCGGGGCGCGCTCCGGGCGGGGCGCGCTCGGGCGGATCGGTCAGAGTCCGTGCTGCTTGGCGAAGATCACCGCGTGCACGCGGTCGCGCAGCTGCAGCTTGGCGAGCACCCGGCCCACATGGGTCTTCACCGTCGACTCCGAGAGGTACAGCTCGCCGCTGATCTCCGCGTTGTTCCTGCCCTCGGCGATGAGCCGCAGCACGTCGAGCTCGCGCTCGGTGAGCGCGTCGAGCGCCGCGTCGGCCGCGGGTGGGGCCTCGGCGCCTGCGGCGGCGAACTCCAGCCCGCCGCCGGCGCGCATCTGCTCGAGCATGCGGCGGGTGACGCTCGGCGCCATCGCCGCATCCCCGGCGGCGACGCGGTGGATGGCGTCGACCAGCTCGGTCGGCCGCGCGTCCTTCAGGAGGAAGCCGCTCGCCCCGGCGCGGATCGCTCCCGTCGCGTACTCGTCGAGATCGAACGTGGTCAGCACCAGCACCCGCACGTCGGGGAAGCGGCGCGCGATCTCGGCGGTCGCGTCGATGCCGTTCATGCCGGGCATGCGCACATCTATGAGCACCAGATCGCACCCCCCGGGCCCGAGGTCCTCGAGCCGCTGCAGGGCCGCGGCCCCGTCCGAGGCCTCCGCCACGACGTCGATGTCGGGCTCCCCCAGCAGCACCAGCTTGAAGCCGGTGCGGATCAGCTCCTGATCGTCGACCAGCATGACGCGAATCTCATCGGTTGCCATCGGGGCTCCTCTCGCTCGAATCTCGGGGCGGCGTCGACGGCTCGTCGGCACCGCTGGCCGCAGCGCTCACCGGGAGCACCGCCCACAGGCGCCACCCGCCGCCGGAGCCGGCCGGTACGGGGCCCGACTCGATCTTGCCACCGAAGACGCGCGCGCGTTCGGCGAGCCCCGCGAGGCCGCGCCCCGACCCCAGGCCGGCGACGGGCGGGGGCGCGCCCGGTGCCGGCCCGTAGTCGCGCACCAGCACCGTCGTGCGATCCGCCTCACGATCGAGGGTCACGCGCACGCGCGCCCCGGTGCCGGCGTAGCGCAGCACGTTGGTCAGACCCTCCTGCACCACGCGGTAGACGGCGAGATCCTGCCCGCGATCCCCGGCCGCGCTGCCCTGCACGTCGAGCGTGACGAGCAGGCCCGCCTTCGAGAACCCCTCGACCAGCTGCGGCAGATCCTCGACGCCCGGCTGCGGGAGCAGATCGGCTTCCTCCCCGCTCGAGTGCAGGGCACCGAGCAGGCGCCGCATCTCGGCGAGCGCCGTGCGCCCCGTCTCGGCGCTCCGGCGCATGGCGTCCGCGGCGGCCTCGGGCGCCCGCTCCGAGGCGCGCGCCGCGCCCTCCGACAGCGCGATCATCACCGAGACCGAGTGCGCGACGATGTCGTGCATCTCCCGTGCGATGCGCGATCGCTCCTCCGCCACCGCGAGCTGCGCGAGCTGGTCGCGCTCACGCGCCAGCTGGTGCGCGCGATCGATCACGGCCGCGATGTACCGGCGACGGTTCCCGAGGTTGATCCCGAGCATGAGGATCGCCAGCAGCCAGACCGCGCTGATGATCGAGATCGTGATCAGCTCGCCGATGCTCTGCACCGAGGTCGACTCGGCCGCGAGCAGATTCGCCGGGCTCGTCGCCTCGAAATTCGCCGATCCCCGCCAGAACGACAGTGCGGACTGCAGCAGGGACGCCGCCACCGCGATTCCGTAGGCGACCCATCCCGCCGCGACGCTGCGATACACCGGCACGGCGTACAGCAGGAACATGAGCGCCACGCCGTTGGCGAGCGCCTGGATGCCCTGCTCGCCGAACGTCACCACCACGATGACGATGAGCCCGACCAGCGGGAAGCGACGGCGGAAGAGCAGGGCCGCCGCGATGATCAGTACGCGCAGGATCGCGATGAGCACCCAGGGCCACATCAGGTGCGCGGGCACGCCCTCCCAGGTGCTCGACCCGGTCGCCTCGTCCCACGTCGTCGACGTCGCGATGTCGAGGGTGAACCCGAGGGCGCTGCCGATGAAGTACCAGACGACGATCGTGATGTCGACGGCTCGGGGATGCGCGGCGAAGGCCCGCCGGATCACTCCGGGCGGGCGAGGGAGGCGCACCTCGGCATCCGGCGTCATACCGTTCACTGTACTGGCACGCCTCCCTGTCGAGATGTGCGTCAGCGGGCGTCCCGACGCTTGAACGCCGCCGCCGCCGGGAGCATCACCGCGACGACCCAGACCGCCATCGCGAGCATCGCGACCGCGAAGGTGGGGCCGCTCGCGACCTCCACCGCACCGGCCGACAGCACCGACCCGAGCTGCGCCGGAAGATACGCGCTGACCGTGGTCACCCACTCCCAGCCGGTCATGGTCAGCATCTGGAAGGCGATCGGCAGCACGAAGGTCACGCCCGCCACCACGGCGATGCCGCCCGCGGTCGACCGCAGCAGCACCGAGACGCCGAACGCGAAGAGCGAGATCAGCACCAGGTAGGCGATCGTGCCGAGCACTCCGGTGATCACCATGGAGCTGCCGATCTCCGCGGCACTCTGCGGGTAGCAGATCACGGCCGCCGCGAGGCCGCCCGCGACGAGCACGAGAGCGGTGAGCGCAGACACCGCGGCGAGCACGAGCGCCTTCCCCAGGAACACCGGAGTGCGCTTCGGCACCGCGGTGAGCGTCGAGAGGATCATGCCGCTCGAGTACTCGCTCGAGATGGCGAACACGCCGAGCACCCCGAAGATGAGTGCGAGGAACGGCGATGCGAACGTCGAGACGACCAGCAGGTAGAACTGCAGATCGCTGTCGCCCGCGACGCTGCCCGCATCGCGCATCTCGTTGCTGAAGAGCAGTGCGATGGCGGTGCTCAGCCCGATTCCGACGATCACGGTGATCAGCAGCGTGAGCTTGATGCTCCGGAGCGACGTGAGCTTGATGCGCTCCGAGCGCAGGACGCCGCCGAAGGTCACCCGGCCGGGGGCGGCGCCCGCCGACGAGCGCTGCGGGGTCGCGGGTGGCGTCGGCGCCGAGCCGGCGTCGATCACGATGGTGGAGGTCATGGAATTCTCTTTTCTCAGTCGAAGGTCACAGCGGACGAGGGCGGGGCGCTGGCGCGCCGCGGGTTCACGAGGTCGAGTACTCGACCTCGCCGCGGGTGAGCTCGAGGTAGGCGTCTTCGAGGCTCGCCTGCTGCGGGCTCAGCTCGTGCAGCGCGATCTGGTGGGCCGCCGCGACGGCGCCGATGTCGGCAGCGGCGAGGCCGCGCACGGTGAACCCCTCGTCGCCCCGCGGTTCGAGGGTGACGCCCTCGCGCTGCGCGCTCATCAGCAGCGACGCGAGCTTCGTCGCCTGCGGGCTGCGAACGGCGACGCTCGAGGTGCGCCCGCCCCCGATGAACTCACCGATGGGCGCGTCGGCGACCACGCGTCCGCGCCCGAGCACGATGACGTGGTCGGCGGTCTGCGCCATCTCGCTCATGAGGTGGCTCGACAGCAGCACCGTGCGCCCCTCGGATGCGAGGTGGCGCAGCAGCTGGCGCACCCATAGCACTCCGTCGGGATCGAGCCCGTTCACGGGCTCGTCCAGGATCAGGATCCGCGGATCGCCGAGCAGCGCCGCCGCGATGCCGAGACGCTGCCCCATGCCGAGCGAGAACCCGCCGACGCGCCGATTCGCGACGCCCGACAGGCCCGTCTGCTCGAGCACCTCCGAGACCCTGCGATCCGGAATGCCGTGCGTCGCCGCGAGCGCCCGCAGGTGGCTGCGAGCGCTGCGGCCCGGGTGCACGCCCTTCGCGTCGAGCAGCGCCCCGACCTCGGAGAGCGGCGCCGCCGCGTCGGCGTAGCGCCCGCCGTTCACCGTCACCGTGCCCGAGGTCGGCCGGTCGAGGCCGAGCATCAGCCGCATGCTCGTCGACTTTCCGGCGCCGTTCGGGCCGAGAAAGCCAGTCACCTGCCCGGGCTTGATGCTGAACGTGACGTCGTCGACCGCCGTCTTGCTGCCGTAGTGCTTGGTGAGCCCGCGCGCTTCGATCATGATGTCTCCGTTTCTTCGCCGCAGTGTGCGCGACGTTGCTTCAACGGTAGATTCGGGCGGCCGTCGGCGCATCGGTCGCGGGTGCCGACCCGCGTAGTACTCGAGTACCGGGGGTCGGTGCCGCGGTGCGTACGTGCGGTGCGCGGGCGCGGAGCGCGGGCGAGCGGACCGGACGCCGCGCAGGGGCGCCGCGCACGGGCTCCCGCTCCGCCTTCTGGCGTTACGACTTCGCGAGGTTGTCGAGCAGACCGGCCTCGTGATCCTTCGCGACGAGTTCGGCGAGACCCGGTGCGTCGGCGAGCTCGGGATCGCGTTCGAGCAGCGCACCCGCCACCTCGCGGGCGTGCGCGATGAGGGGCCCGTGCTCCGCGACGCGGAGGAGCCGGAGGGTCGAGCGGCCGCCCGACTGCGCGGTTCCCAGAATGTCGCCCTCGCGCCGCAGCTCGAGGTCGATCTCGGCGAGCGCGAACCCGTCCGACGTCGCGGCGACCGCCTCGATGCGCTCCCGGGCCACGGTGCCCGCGGCCGCCGCCGTCATCAGGAGGCAGAGCCCCGCGTGCTCCCCGCGACCGACCCGGCCCCGGAGCTGATGCAGCTGGGAGATGCCGAAGCGGTCGGCGTCGCGCACGATCATGATCGACGCGTTCGGCACGTTGACGCCCACCTCGATGACCGTCGTCGCCACGAGCACACCGATGGCGCCCGAAGCGAAGCCGCGCATCACCCGGTCCTTCTCATCAGACGGCATGCCGCCGTGCAGGCCGGCGATCTCCGCTCCGGCGAACGCCGGATGGCGGCGCAGCTCCTCGACGGTCTCCTCGACGTTCGCGAGCCGACGTGCCGCCGCCGCATCGTCCGCGGCGTCCGATCCTCGTCGCGCGGCGGGGTCTGCCGCCTCGTCCGGGCTCTCGAACCCGTCCTCGATCTCGCCGGGTGCGATCGCCGGGCAGACCACGTACACCTGACGCCCCGCCGCGAGATCCTCCCCCGCCCTCGCCCAGACGCGGGCCGCTCGGTTCGGCATCTCGATCTCGGGCACCGCGAACGTCGAGATCCCCTGTCGGCCGGGGGGCAGCTCCCGAATCGTCGACACCTCGAGGTCGCCGAACGCCGTGAGGGCGACGGTTCTCGGAATCGGCGTCGCGGTCATCGCGAGCACGTGCGGCTGGTTGCCCTTCTGCCGCAGCGCCTCCCGCTGCTCGACGCCGAAGCGGTGCTGCTCGTCGACCACGATCAGACCGAGGTCGAGGAACGACACCCCCTCGCTGATCAGCGCGTGCGTGCCGACGGCGATGCGCGAGGCGCCCGATACCAGCGCGAGCAGCACGCGCTTGCGCTCGGCGACCGGCATGCGACCGGTGAGCAGCACCGGCCGCAGCTCCTCCGTGAGCTCGGGGCCGAGCGAGTCGACGATGGAGCGGTAGTGCTGCGCGGCGAGCACCTCCGTGGGCGCGAGCAGGGCGCTCTGCCCCTCGCTGTCGGCGACCTGCAGCATGGCGCGCAGGGCCACGAGCGTCTTGCCCGATCCGACCTCGCCCTGCAGCAGGCGGTGCATCGGGTGCGGCTGCGCGAGCTCCGCCGAGATGGTCGCCCCGGATCGCCGCTGATCGCCGGTCAGCTCGAACGGCAGCGCCGCGTCGAACCGTGCGGCCACGCCGTCGGCGGCGCCCGGCCTCGGGGTGCTCGACTGCAGGCCGGCACGGCGCCGCCGGTCGAGCAGCGCGAGCTGCAGCTCGAACGCCTCGCGGAAGCGGAAGCTGTCGCGGGCCGCGCGCCAGTCGGCGTCGGTCTGCGGTCGGTGGATGTGCTCGAGGGCGCGGCCGAGCCGCTCGACGCCCTCCGCCGTTCGGATCTCATCGGGCAGCGGATCGGGCACATCGCCGAGGGCGTCAAGTGCGAGCTCGACGGCCCGCTGCAGCGTCCAGGTGGGCACCTGCGCCGTCGCCGGATAGATCGGCACCGGCGTCTCCGACCACGCCTTCGCGGCCGCCTCGTCGAGTCGGTCGCCACCGGGCGCGTCGTCGCGGTGCTCGAAGAGCTCGTACTCGGGGTGCTGCAACTGCAGCTGGCCGCGGTACTCGCTGACCTTGCCCGCGAAGAGGCCGCGCTTGCCGGGCAGCAGCTCGCGAACGCGCCACTGCTGGTTGAAGAACGTGAGCGTGAGCGTGCCCGTGCCGTCGGTGATGCGGGCCTCCAGCAGCTTCCCGTTGCGCCGCTGCATCTGGCGCTCGCGCACGTCGAGCACCTGGGCGACCACCGCGATCTGCTCCCCCACGGGCAGGTCGTTCAACGGGGTCAGTTCACCGCGGCGCGAGTAGCGACGGGGGAAGTGGTGCAGCAGATCGCCGACCGTGCGCATCTCGAAGGCGCGCTCGAGCGGCTTCGCGGTGCGATCGCCGACCACTCCGGCGAGGGGGGTGTCGAGGGTCGCCCGGGTCATTCCTCCAGCGTATCGCCGACCGCCGACGCGCTACGCTCGAATCGTGACGAGAATCATCGCCGGAGCAGCCGGTTCACTGCGGCTCGACGTTCCCAAGTCGGGCACGCGCCCGACCAGCGACCGGGTGCGCGAGGCGGTCTTCTCCACGCTCACGTCGTGGGACCTGATCGACGACGTGAGCGTGCTCGATCTCTACGCGGGATCGGGCGCGCTCGGCCTCGAGGCGGCGAGCCGGGGCGCGGCGAGCATCGTGCTCGTCGAGAAGCACCCGCAGGCCGCGGAGGTCGCGAAGCGGAACACGCGCACAGTGCTCGACGCGTTCGGCCGCTCGTCGGCCGAGGCTCCGCGGATCGAGGTCGTGCGGCAGTCGGTGCAGACGTTTCTCGCGGCGGAGCGCGAACGATCAGTGACGCCGCGGTGGGACGTCGTGATGATCGATCCGCCGTACGACCACTCCGAGGCGGAGATCGCCGAGGTGCTCGAGACGCTGGCGCCGATGGTCGTCGACGGCGGCGCGGTGCTCGTCGAGCGCAGCACGCGTTCGCCCGAGCCGACGTGGCCGGCCGGGCTGCAGCCGGTGCGCGAGAAGCGCTACGGCGAGACCGCGCTGTGGTGGGCCGAGCCCGCGGAGTAGCCGCGGATCACGGAGCCATCTTCGAACTTCGCGTGATGCTCGCGCAGGAAATCCGGCTGTAGACGGATGACATCGCGCATCCGGCACTGCACGACACCGAATCCACTGCACGATGCCGGGGTGTCAGAAAGGCAAACGGGCCCGGGATCTTGCGATCCCGAGCCCGTTCAGCTCACTGCGATGCTCAGGAGCGCGGCAGCAGGGTGTACTTCGACGAGAGGAACTCGTGGATCCCCTCGAAGCCGCCCTCGCGGCCGATGCCCGACTGCTTCACGCCGCCGAAGGGCGCCGCGGCGTTCGAGACGAGGCCGGTGTTCAGGCCCATCATGCCGGTCTCGAGCTTCTCGATCATGCGGTGGCCGCGACCAATGTTCTCGGTGAACACGTAGCTCACGAGGCCGTACTCGGTGTTGTTGGCGATCTCGACCGCCTCCTCCTCGGTCGAGAAGCGGATGATGCCGAGCACGGGCCCGAAGATCTCCTCGCGCATGATCGCAGCCTGCGGGCTGATGTGATCGATGACGGTGGGCTGGAAGAAGTGCCCCGGCCCGTCGACGGCTTCGCCGCCCGTCACGATCTTCGCTCCGGTCTCGACGGCATCGGCGACGAGACGCGCCGTGTTCGTCACGGCCTTCTCCTCGACGAGCGCTCCGATGTCGTTGCCCTCGTCGGCGCCGCGGCCGATCGTCATGGCGGCGACCTTCTCGCCGACGCGACGCGCGAACTCGTCGGCGACCGACTCGTGCACGATGATGCGGTTCGCAGCGGTGCAGGCCTGGCCGATGTTGCGGAACTTCGCGAGCATCGCGCCTTCGACGGCCTTATCGAGATCCGCGTCCTCGAACACGATGAACGGGGCGTTGCCGCCGAGCTCCATCGAGGTGCGGAGCACGTTCTGCGCTGCGGCCTGCAGCAGCTTGACGCCGACGGGCGTCGAACCGGTGAAGGAGAGCTTGCGCAGGCGCGGATCGGAGAGGAGCGCGCTCGACTGCGCGCTCGACTTCGAGGTGGCGACGACGTTGACCACGCCGGCGGGGAGGCCGGCCTCTTCGAGCAGCTGCGCGAAGAAGATCGTGGTCAGCGGGGTGAGCGCCGCCGGCTTGATGACGACCGTGCAGCCCGCGGCGAGCGCGGGTGCGATCTTGCGGGTGGCCATCGCGAGCGGGAAGTTCCAGGGCGTGATGAAGTAGCACGGCCCGACCGGCATCTGCGAGACGATCATGGTGCCGGTGCCCTCGGGGTTCTGGCGGTAGTCGCCGGGAACCCGCACGGCCTCCTCCGAGAACCAGCGGAGGAACTCGCCGCCGTAGACGACCTCTCCACGGGCCTCGGCGATGGGCTTGCCCATCTCCATGCTCATGAGGAGCGCGAACTCCTCCTTGCGCTCCATCAGCAGGTCGAAGGCGCGGCGCAGGATGTTCGAGCGCTCGCGGCTCGAAGTCGCCGCCCACTGCTCCTGAGCGTCGACGGCGGCGTCGAGTGCGCGCACGGCGTCCTCGACGGTCGCGTCGGCGATCGTCTTGATGACTTCACCGGTCGCGGGGTCGTGCACGTCGAGGGTGGCGCCGGAGGTCGACGGCTCCCAGGTGCCGCCGATGCCGAGGCCGGAGGCGACGCGGTCGAGCAGCTCCTGCTCGTTGGGCTTCAATGCCATGTTTCGTGTCCTTTCAGAGAACTCTGGATCGCGGGACGCGGGTCAGTTCGCTGCGAGCGCGTCTGCGACGACCTGCAGGCCCTCGCGCAGCAGCTCGTCCGAGATCGAGAGCGGCGGGAGGAAGCGGATGACGTTACCGTAGGTGCCGCAGGTGAGCACGACGACGGCCTGCTCGCCGGCTGCCTTGGCGATCGCCCCGGTGAGCGCGGCGGCGGGCTTCTGCGAACCCGACTCGACCAGCTCGATGGCCTTCATCGCACCGCGCCCGCGGATGTCGCCGATGCGGTCGTCGGTCTTCTGCAGCTCGCCGAAGAACTCGTCGATGATCGCGCCGATCTCGCGGGCGCGCTCGGTGAGGTTCTCGCGCTCGTAGGTGTCGATCGTCGCGAGCGCCGCGGCGCAGGCGATGGGGCTGCCCGCGTAGGTGCCGCCCAGGCCGCCCGCGTGAGCGGAGTCCATGATCTCGGCGCGGCCGGTGACGGCCGAAAGCGGCAGACCGCCCGCGATGCCCTTCGCGGTGGTGACCAGGTCGGGCACGACGCCCTCGTGGTTCGCGGCGAAGAGGTCGCCGGTGCGCGCGAAGCCGGTCTGCACCTCGTCGAGGATGAAGACGACGTTGTTCGCGGTCGCCCACTCCTGCAGCGCGGGGAGGAAGCCCTCGGCGGGGGCGATGAAGCCGCCCTCGCCCTGGATGGGCTCGATGATGATCGCTGCGAGGTTGCCCGCGCCGACCTGCTTCTCGATCTGGCTCAGCGCGACTGCCGCCGCGTCGGCGCCCGAGAGGCCGTCGCGGAACGGGTACGACGTGGGAACGCGGTAGACCTCGGGGGCGAAGGGGCCGAACCCGTCCTTGTAGGGGATGTTCTTGGCGGTCATGCCCATGGTGAGGTTGGTGCGGCCGTGGTAGGCGTGGTCGAAGACGACGACGGCGTTCTTCTTCGTGTAGTGACGAGCGATCTTGATCGCGTTCTCCACGGCCTCGGCGCCCGAGTTGAAGAGCGCCGAGCGCTTCTCGTGATCGCCCGGAGTGAGCTCGTTGAGCTTCTCGGCGACGGCGACGTAGCCCTCATAGGGGGTGACGGTGAAGCAGGTGTGCGTGAACTGCTGCACCTGGTTGGTCACGGCTTCGACGACTGCGGGGGCGGCGTTGCCGACGCCGGTGACGGCGATGCCCGAGCCCAGGTCGATGAGGGAGTTGCCGTCGACGTCGACCATGACGCCTCCGCCGGCAGCGACGATCGAGACGGGGAGCGCGACGCCCACGCCCGAGGCGACGGCGGCGTTCTTGCGTGCGAGCATCTCCTGCGACTTCGGGCCGGGGATGCTGGTGACGAGCTTGCGCTCCTGCGGGAGCGAGGGACCGCCGGTGACTGCTGTCATGACTGATTCTCCTTGTGAGTCTCGGGGAACCCGCGGTCGCGGGCTCCGTTGGGTGCTGCTTCAGCCTACGGCCTGGCGAGCAGATTGCCCTGTGCCAGAATGGAGTTTGCTCCCGCCCACTTTCACCATTCTGGCAGGAGTGGAAGCGGAGGATCGATGGACGCCTCGACCGGCCCGACGATCGAGCTCGGCGAGCTGCTCCACCAGTACCAGCTCGAGCTCGCGCTGATCGCCGGCGCGAGCCGCGCAGCGTCGCGGCGGCCCGTGCAGTGGGTGCACGTCAGCGAGCTCGAGGATCCGGCGCCGTTCCTCACCCCCCGCACCGTGCTCCTCACCACGGGAGCCCGGTTCGGCTCCCTGCACTCGGATGCCGATGCCGCCGATTACATCCAGCGGCTCATCGACGCCGGGGTGACGGCCCTCGGCGTCGCCGTCGGGCTGCACTGGGACCGGGTGCCCGCGCTCGTCGTCGCGGCCTGCGACCGGCTCGACTTCCCGCTCTTCCGGGTGCCCTACGACACGGCGTTCATCGAGATCGTGCAGACCGCCGCCCGGCTGCTCGAGGCCAAGACGCGGGATCGCGACATCTGGTCGCTGGAGTCGCAGCGCGCCGTGGCGAACGCATCTCTGCACCGCGACGGTCTCGGCGCCGCGGTGCGGGAGGCGGCGTCGCGCCTCGGCCACTGGGTCTGCATCACCGACCGCTTCGGCCGCATCGTCGAATTCGCGCCCGAGCACGCCCGACCCGACTTCCCGGTCGACTGGGTGCGGCGCGAGGCGCGGCGGCTCATCGAGCGCGGCGCGAGCGCCGGGCGCATCGAGACGGAGACCGGCACGGGAATGCACCTGCAGGCGCTCGGCCGCCGCGAGCACGTGCTCGGCGTGCTCGCGGTCGAAGAGCGCGGGGTGCCCGATACGGCTGAGCGCGCACTGCACGGGCTGGTCGGTGCACTCGCCACGGTGCAGCTGGAGCACCGCAGTGGCATCCGGTCGGCTCAGGCGGTGCTGCGCGACGCGATCCTGGAGCTGCTGCTCGCGGGGCAGCTCCCACTCGCCGAGCGCCTCTCCGCGGGGGTGCTCGCCCGGTTTCCGCAGGGGCAGGTTGTGCTGGTGCGCTACCCGGGGCCGGATCACCTCGACCCGACCTTCGCCGAAGATCTGCAGTCGCTCGACGCGGGCAGCCCGGGCCTCTTCACCGCCACCGCGAGCGCGACTCCGACCATCGTCGCCGAGTCGCGCCACCTGCCGGCGATCCGGCGCCTCTTCGCCGCTCACGGGCTCGCCGCCGGGATCTCCGACCGCGTGCCGCTCGCCGATCTGCAGGAGGCCGCGATGCAGGCGGATCTCGCACTGCACCGGGCGATCTCGACCGCGGTGCACGCCCCTGTCGAGTACTCGCCCGCGACCCACGAGGGGGTCATCCACCTGCTCGACGGCCAGCCCGAGGCCAGGCGGCGTGCCGAACTGCTGCTGGCTCCCGTGCGGCACCACGATGAGCGTCACGGCGACCGCATCGAGGAGGCCCTGACCGCGTGGCTCGCCCACCACGGCCAGACCAGTGCCGCTGCGACCGAGCTCGCCCTGCACCGCCACACGCTGAAGTCGCGCGTGCAGACGGCCGCGCACCTGCTGGAGGTCGACCTCGATTCCCCCGACGTGCGAGCCGACCTCTGGGCCGCGCTGCGACTCGCCGCGCCGCGTGCGCACGCCTGAGCTTCACTCAATGTGACTGATCGTCGACATTTCTGCTAGCGTGGGCATCAGCTGGGGGCCGGTTGAGCCGCTGGAGGCACGTTGGCCCGCTTCATACATCAGGAGACAGTGCTGTAGATGACCGTGTACTACCTGACAAAAATCGAAAAATATGCGAGCCGCTCAGAGCTCAATGAGATCGTCATACCTGCGCTTGAGCAGCTGACGAGATTGTTGTCTTTGCTGGACAGCGGCGATCATCGCGCATTGGCATTGTGGCGCGGACCAGACGGAGTAGATTTCTGGGACGTCGACATGACGATATATCCGATGACGTTTCTGCAGGCCGGCGGTACCCGGGACGGCATGGCCATCGAATGGAAGACGAACCGCGACGGCGAGTTTCGGCAATACGCCGTTGGGCATCCCGGCAGTAACCCAGGCAAAGATGCGACGCAGCCCGATCACGAGATCCGCCTGGGCGAGAATCGCATCTTCGCGTACGAGCACGAGGTCTTCTCGTACGAGGAGGCGGCGGACATCTTCCATCACTACTTTCTGCACGACAGTCCGCCGGCGACGTACGAGCTGCGCGACCTGCAACTCGGCTTCGGACCGGACGGCAAGGTGCGCGGATCGTGATCACGCTCGACGAGGCGGGGGCGCAGGAGAAAACCGCCGAAATCTCCGCGCGACTATCAGCCATGGACGCAACTTTGCAGCAGCTCGACGCCCGAGTCGACGTTCTTCACCAAGCGTGGTCGGGAGAGGCGCAGGCCGCCCATGCCCATGCCCATGCACAGTGGCGAGAGCACATGGACGCAATGCGGCACGTCGCTCTTCAGGTGGTGAACGGGGCGAACGCAGCCACCGAGACACTCTGCAACACCGAATCAGCCGTGTACCAGCTCTGGACGTGATTCGCGGAAGAGGATCGCTTCCCTTGACCGCCCGCCACGCCTCGCTTCCGACAGAAGGACCTTGCCGTGACGCCCCCGCACTACATGACTTCCATCGGCCCTGATCTGCAACGATCAGAGTTCACCGACTGGTTCATGTCCCATCATGACCAGTTGGAACGCTGCCTCTGGCTGCTCGATGGCGTGGACGAGTGAGGCTTCGTGTTATGGCCCGGCCCGGAGGGCGTCGATTTCTGGGACGTCGACACGACGCGGTATCCGCTCACGTTTCTCCAGGCCGGCGGCACCCGAGACGCGATGGCCATCGAATGGAAGACGAACCGCGACGGCGCGTATCGCCAGTACGCGCTGGGGCGTCCCCGTGACGGATCGCAGGCGAGCGCGCCGAATCGGGAGATCCGCCTCGGCGAGAACCGCATCTCCGTGCACGAGCACGAGGTCTTCACGTATGCGGAAGCCGCAGACGCCTTCCTCCACTACTTCGAGCACGACCGCCCGCCCGAGACCTTCCTGCTGCGCGACCTGCAGCTCGGCTTCGGCCCCGACGGAAAGGTGCCGAAGGCGCAGCCCTGACCGCGAGGAGCCGGAGCGCGAGGGCGGCGGAGGCGGCGAGCGCTACACGACACCCGGCACCTGCACCGTGTACGGATCCCACCCGCGAACCGTGAGCGGCGCACCGTCGAGCGCCACGAGCGCTCCGGGCGCGCCGCCCGTCCCGGGCGCCGCTTCCCCGGCCAGCACCGCACCGATCGGACGGAACCCGTCGGGCAGCGCAGCGCCGGCCGGGAACGTCGCGAGCAGACCGTGATCCTCGCCGCCGAAGAGCATGGCGTCGATCGGCATCTCGACCGCGGGCTGCCCCTGCGAGCCGGGCTCCGCGGGTTCGAGCCCACCGCCGCGCACGCCGGATCCCCGGCGCCCGAAGCCCGACACCAGCAGTTCGGCGGAGAAATCGACGCGCACGCCGCTCGCCCGCGCCAACCGCTCGGCATCGATGGAGAGCGAATCGGAGACGTCCATCATCGCGGTCGCCCCCGCCTCGGCGGCCTCGACCCCCAGCGGAATGGGCGGAGTGGGAGCGAGCTGAGCGGCGATGGCGTCGGGGTGGCTCGCGCGCAGTCGCGGCACCTCGTCCGCGCTCGCGTTCCCCTCCGCATCGACAGCCTCGCTGAAGAGCAGCGACAGCCCGAGCCCGGCAAGCCCCAGGTCACCCGCGTACGCCACGACGTCGCCCGCGCGCGCGCCGGAGCGCACCACGGGTGGGCGACCCTCCAGGTCGCCCAGCGCCGTCACCGCGGCGACCACCACCGGTGCGCGACCGAGGTCGCCGCCGACGACCCCGCAGCCCGGGGCCAGCGCTCGGCACGCGGCGTCGAGCCCCTCAGCGATGCGTTCGAGCAGCACCACGGGCGTGTCACGGGGCACCGCCAGCGCCACGGTCAGCGCGGTCGGGCGCGCACCCATCGCGGCGACGTCGGAGAGGTTCGTGGCCGCGAGCTTCCACCCCAGCTCGAACCCGTCGTGCCACGGGAGCCTGAAGTCGGGGCCCTCGATCATCGTGTCCGTCGTCACCACCACGTCGCCCGCGCGACCGAGCACCGCGCAGTCGTCACCCGGCCCGAGCAGAGCGGCGCGCGCGCCCGAGAGCTGCGCGAGCACACGGGCGAGCACCCCCGGCTCCCCCAGCTCGCCGACGGTGACTCCGGGCATCTCTCGTGCGTTCACATCCCCACGCTACCGCCGCAACCGCCCGCCGGCCCGCAGCATGCGACCAGCCGCCGACGAGTAGGCTGGAGCGGTGAAGTCTCGCGCCCTGAAGATCGCCGCACTGTCCGCAGCACTCGCGAGCACGGCGACCCTTCTCACCGCCTGCGCGCCGATCGTGCCGATGGAGGCTGCGGAGAACGCCAACGACCCCGCGTGCGCGAACGTGATCGTTCGGCTGCCCGAGGTCGTCGCGGGCGAGGAGCGACGCTATACGAACGCGCAGGCGACGGGCGCCTGGGGGGATGGCGCCGTGCAGCTCGTGTGCGGCGTGGAGCCGACCGGCCCCACGACCGACACCTGCGTCAATGTCAACGGCGTCGACTGGGTGATCGACGAATCGGCTGCGCCCATCTACCGGTTCGAGCCCTACGGCCGCTCCCCCGGTCTCGCCGTCTACGTCGACTCCGACCAGGTCAGCGGCACCGAGACCGCGGTCGACCTCGGCGCGGTCGTGCAGCAGCTGCCGCAGGAGCGCCAGTGCACCACCCTGTCAGACACGTTCGACGTGCCCGGCGCACAGCAGTAGCCCCGCGCAGCAGGAGCCCCGCGCAGCAGAAGCCCCTCCCTCAGTAGGCGGGGCGCCGCTCCACGGCGAGCTCGACGAGCTCGGTGATGAGGTCCGTGTAGCTCATGCCCGACGCCTCCCAGAGGCGCGGGTACATCGAGATCGGCGTGAACCCCGGCAGGGTGTTGATCTCGTTCAGCACCGGGCCGTCGTCGGTCAGGAAGAAGTCGACGCGGGCCAGCCCCGCGCACTGCGCGATCTCGAAGGCCAGCACGGCGTCCCGCTGCAGCGCGGCGAACTCGTCGGCGGTCACCTCGGCCGGCAGATCGAGGCGCACCCCCGACCCGTCCAGGTACTTCGATGCGAAGTCGTAGAACCCGCCTCCCGAGATCACGATCTCCCCGATGACGCTGCTCGTGCGCGGGCGCGCGTCGCCCCGCCCTTCGAGCACCGCTATCTCCACCTCTCTGCCGATGACGCCCGACTCGACGAGCACCGTGCGATCCTCGGCGAAGGCGATGTCGAGCGCCTCGGGCAGTTCCGCCGCGGCCGTCACCTTGGTGACGCCGACGCTCGACCCCGCCCGGGCCGGCTTCACGAAGAGCGGGTACTGCAGCCCCGCGTCGAGGCGCGACGCGAGCGAGGGATCGGCATCCAGCTGCGACCGCGTCACGGTGTTCCACGGCGCCACCGCGATCCCGGCGTCGGCGAGCACGGTCTTCACCGCGTGCTTGTCCATGCACAGCGCCGAGCCGAGCACGCCGCTGCCGACGTACGGCAGGTCGATGAGGTCGAGCATGCCCTGCACGGTGCCGTCTTCGCCGTAGGGGCCGTGCAGCATCGGCAGCACCGCGTCGGCGCGTCCGAGACCGCGCAGCACGCCGCCCTCCTCGATCACGCTGAGCTCGCGCGTCGCGGTCGAGGCGGGCCACAGCACGCGCGTGCCGTTGTCGGCGACCTCGGGAAGCGCGTCGGCGTCGAGTCGGTACTCGGCGAGATCTGCCTCGCGCATGAGCACGGTGGCGCCCTGCTTCGTGATACCCACGGGGATCACGTCGAACTTCGCGCGATCGATGGCTCGGAGCACGCCCGCCGCGGTGACGCAGCTGATGCCGTGCTCGCTCGAGCGCCCGCCGAACAGCAGCACGACCGTGCGCTTCGCGGGGGCGTCCTGGCGGGCTGAGGTCGCGGTCACGCGCGGGTTCCCTTCATCCGGTCGAACAGTCGCTTCAGTCGACCGATCGGGGGCGCGCCCAGGCTGAGCTCCGCCTGCGGCACTTCGTCTTCGGTGGCGAGATGCGGGCCGAGGTGCTTGGGCTGCATCTTGCCCGTGAGCACCATCTGCACCTGCTCCACGATCGGCATGCCCACCCCGCGCTCGCGCGCGAGCTCGAGCACGGGGGGCACCGAGGTGATGCCCTCGGCGACCTGCTGCATCTGCTCGCGGGTCTCCTCCTGCGTGTACCCCTGCCCGATGAGCCGGCCCGCGGTGTTGTTGCGCGAGAGCGGCGACTGGCAGGTGGCGATGAGGTCGCCGAGGCCGGCGAGACCCGAGAGCGTCGCCGGATCGGCGCCCGAGGCGACCGAGAACTCTGTCATCTCGGCGAGCCCGCGCGTGATGATCGCGGCCTTCGTGTTCTCGCCGTAGCCGACGCCGTCGACGATGCCGATGGCGAGGGCGATGAGGTTCTTCAGCACTCCGCCGAGCTCGGTGCCGATCACGTCGGTGTTGACGTACGTCCTGAAGTACGGCGCATTCGCCGCCATCGCGACTTCCTGCGCCACGCCGAGGTCGGCGCACGACGCGACGGCGCCGGTCGGCTGCTCCTTCGCGATCTCGAGGGCGATGTTCGGGCCCGAGACCACTGCGATGCGGTCGGGCTCGAGGTCGAGGGTGTCGGCGATCACCTCCGACATGCGCATGGTGGTGGTCTTCTCGACCCCCTTCACCAGGCTCACGAGCACCGACCGGCGGTCGAGGAACGGCTCGAGGTCGATGAGGTTCTGCCGCAGCGTCTGGCTGGGCACGGCGAGAAAGACCAGCCGCGCGCCCCGGAGCGCCGTCGCGAGGTCGTCGGTCGCCGAGAGCGTCTTCGGCAGGTTGACGCCGGGCAGGTACTGACTGTTGCGCCGCGCCACCTGGATCTCGTGCGCGACCTCGGGCCGCCGCGCCCAGATGGTGACATCGCACCCCGCGTCGGCGAGCACCCTGGCGAACGTCGTGCCCCAGCTTCCGGCGCCGATGACGGCGACGGTGCGCCCGCGGTTGCGTTCGGCGTGCGGCGCTGCGGCCGCCCCGGCTCGGATGCTCAAAAGCGCCCCGTCTCGCTCTGCTGATGCTTGCTCGGATCCCAGCGTTCAGCCGGAGCCGCCTCCCCGCGAAGCTCCGACAGGAGCGCGGTGATGGCGTCCATGAGCTCGCGGGTCGCCTCGTTGATGACGCGCTGATCGACGGGCTTGCCGTCGAAGCGGCTCAGGTCGATCGGTTCGCCGATGGCGACCTCGATGGTCTTCCGCGGAAACGGGTGCAGCCGCTTCGCGTAGCGCGGCATGAGCCGGTGGGTGCCCCAGTGCGCGACCGGGATCAGCGGGATTCCCGCTTCGAGGGCGAGGCGCACGGCCCCGCTCTTGCCCCGCATCGGCCAGAGATCGGGATCGCGGGTCAGCGTGCCCTCGGGGTACACGATCACGCCGTCCTGCCGTTCGATGATCTGTGCGGCGGCGCTCATCGGATTGCCGTCGCGGTGCGCCGAGCGCGCGACGCCGTCGCGCTGCACGGGCACCTGGCCGGACGCCCGCATGAGCCCGCCGAGCACCGGAACCTTGAAGAGGCTCGCCTTCGCCATGAATCGGGGCAGGCGGCCGAGGTGCCAGACGGCGGCCCCCACCGCGATCGGATCGACCTCGCTGTAGTGGTTCGGGGCGAGGATGAACGGCCCGCGCTCGGGAAGCTTGGACTGCGGGGTGAAGCGGTAGCGCACCATGAGCGACCAGATCGGCAGAATCAGCGCGGCCAGCACCCAGAACACCGACGGCCGACGCTTCTCCGGCGACAATCGGCTGCGGAACTTCACGGTGTCAGTCATACGTCCATTATCTCGAATGCGGCGGCTGCCCGACGGCATACGCCGCGGGCAGCCGCCCCATTCGCAGGTGAGTCGCCGGTTCAGCTCTCGTAGACGAAATCGGCGCCGAGCAGCCGCAGCTTCTCGATGAAGTTCTCGTAGCCGCGCGAGATGATGCCGAGGTTCGTGACCTTCGACTGCCCCTCCGCGGTCAGCGCCGCGATGAGGTGGCTGAAGCCGCCGCGCAGGTCGGGCACCTCGATGTCGGCGCCGTGCAGCGGCGTCGGCCCCGTGATGACGGCCGCCTGCTCGAACTCGCGGCGCTTCACGCGGCGGGTCTCGTCGTGCAGGCCATCCTTGTAGACCACGATGTCGGCCCCCATCTTCACCAGGGCGTCGGTGAACCCGAAGCGGTTCTCGTAGACCGTCTCGTGGATGGTCGACTGCCCCTCGGCCTGGGTGAGCGCCACGACGAGCGGCTGCTGCCAGTCCGTCATGAAGCCCGGGTGCACATCGGTCTCGATGGTGACGGGCTTCAGCGGGCCGCCCGGGTGCCAGAAGCGGATGCCGTCGTCGTGCACGTCGAAGTCGCCGCCGACCTTGCGGAAGACGTTGAGGAAGGTCATCATCTCCTCCTGCTCCACGCCGCCGACGAACACGTCGCCCTTCGTGGCGAGCGCCGCCGCCGCCCAGCTGGCGGCCTCGTTGCGGTCGAAGATCGCGCGGTGGTCGTAGCCGCGCAGCTCGGGCACGCCCTCGATGAAGATGACGCGGTTGGGCTCCATCGAGATGATCGCGCCCATCTTCTGCAGGATGCAGATGAGGTCGACGATCTCCGGCTCGATGGCGGCGTTCCGCAACTCGGTCTGCCCCTCGGCGAGCACGGCCGTGAGCAGCACCTGCTCCGTGGCGCCCACCGACGGGTACGGCAGCTCGATGTTCGCCCCGTGGAGGCCGTTCGGCGCCGTCAGGCTGATGCCGCTCGGCAGCTTCTCGATGACCGCCCCGAAGTTGCGCAGCGCGTCGAGGTGGAAGTCGATCGGGCGATCGCCGATCCGGCACCCGCCGAGGTCGGGGATGAAGGCTTCGCCGAGGCGGTGCAGCAGCGGGCCGCAGAAGAGGATCGGGATGCGCGAGGAGCCGGCGTGCGCGTCGATGTCGGCCTGATGCGCGACCTCGACGTTCGACGGATCGAGACGCCACTCCCCGGCCTGCTCGCCCCGGGTGATGAGCACGCCGTGCAGGGCCAGCAGCCCGGCGACGACGCGAACGTCGGAAATGTTCGGCACGTTGCGCAGCACGCTCGGCGTCTTGCCGAGCAGCGCCGCCACCATGGCCTTGGTCGCGAGGTTCTTCGCGCCGCGCACCTCGATGCGACCGCGCAGCGGACGGCCGCCGTTGATGATGATCTCGTCGGAGGTCAGCCCGACTCGGGCGCCCGCCTTCTGCGCGTCGAGCTTGCGGCCCGCCGCCTCGGAATCCTCGACCGAAGCGCCGGTCTCCTCCGGCACCTGCTCGTTCGACTCCAACTCGGCCTCGGTCACGGTGTGCTTGGTCATTCGGCCTCCACGGGGGTCGTTGTCGGCATCCAGCTCGGGCGATTCGCCTCGAATCTGGTGATGGCGTCCGCCTCGCGGAGCGTCAAAGAGATATCGTCGTGCCCCTCCATGAGGCGCCAACGCGTGTAGTCGTCGACCTCGAAGGGGATCACGAGGTCGCCGGCGGTGATGGTGCGATCCTCCAGGCTGACGGTGAGCGCCATGCCCGGGTTCGCGTCGATCGCGGCCCAGATCCGCTTCACGTCGTCCTCGGTCACCTGGGCGGCGAGCAACCCCTGCTTGCCCGAGTTGCCGCGGAAGATGTCGGCGAAGCGCGGCGAGATGACGACGCGGAACCCGTAGTCCCGGAGCGCCCACACCGCGTGCTCGCGCGACGATCCCGTTCCGAAATCGGCGCCGGCGACGAGAATCTCGGCGCCCTGGAACGCGGGCTGATTCAGCACGAAGCTCTCATCCTGCCGCCAGTGCGAGAACAGCGCGTCGTCGAAGCCGGTCTTGGTGACGCGCTTCAGGAAGACGGCCGGGATGATCTGGTCGGTGTCGACGTTGGTCCGCTGCAGCGGAGCGGCGACGCCCGTGAAAGTCGTGAACTTCTGCATGGCTCAGGCTCCCGCCTTCTCGCTGACGGGCATGATCGGAATGCGTCGCCGCACGGGGAGCTCGGCGCCCTCCGGCGCATCATGCGTGATGCCCCGCTCCAGGTCGGCCTGCAAATCCCACGGGCTCGACAGCGTTCCGCGGATCGCGGTCGCAGCGGCGACGAGCGGCGAGACGAGGTGCGTACGGCCGCCCTTGCCCTGGCGGCCCTCGAAGTTGCGGTTCGAGGTCGACGCGCAGCGCTCCCCCGGGGCCAGCTGGTCCGGGTTCATGCCGAGGCACATCGAGCAGCCCGCGAACCGCCACTCGCCGCCGAAGGCCTCGACGATGCGGTCGATCCCCTCGGCCTCCGCCTCCGCGCGCACGCGCGCCGAGCCCGGCACCACCATGAGGCGCACCCCCTCAGCCTTCTGCTTGCCCTTGATGAGCTCGGCGAAGGTGCGCAGATCGTCGAGACGGCTGTTCGTGCACGACCCCATGAAGACGGCGTCGACCGGGATCTCCTTCATCGGAGTGCCGGCGGCGAGGTCCATGTACTCGAGCGCGCGCTCGGCCGCGGCGCGCTCGTCGGCGTCGGCGATGGCGGCCGGGTCGGGCACGGTCTCGCTGAGCAGCACGCCCTGGCCGGGGTTCGTGCCCCACGTGACGAAGGGCTCCAACGCATTCGCGTCGATGAACACCTCCTTGTCGAAGACCGCGCCCTCGTCGGTGGGCAGCGTCTTCCAGTACTCCACTGCCGCGTCCCAGTCGGCGCCCCGGGGAGCGTGCGGGCGGCCCTTCACGTACTCGAACGTCGTCTCGTCGGGGGCGACCATGCCGGCTCGCGCACCGGCCTCGATGGACATGTTGCACATCGTCATGCGACCGTCCATCGACAGGCTGCGGATCGCGGATCCGCGGTACTCGAGCACGTAGCCCTGACCCCCGCCCGTGCCGATCTTCGCGATGACCGCCAGAATGATGTCCTTGGCCGTGACGCCCGGGCGGAGCTCGCCCTCGACGTTGATCGCCATCGTCTTGAACGGCTTCAGCGGCAGCGTCTGGGTCGCCATCACGTGCTCGACCTCGCTCGTGCCGATGCCGAAGGCGAGCGCGCCGAAGGCGCCGTGGGTGGAGGTGTGGCTGTCGCCGCACACCACCGTGATGCCCGGCATCGAGAGGCCGAGCTGCGGGCCGACCACGTGCACGATGCCCTGCTCGCGGTCGCCCAGCGGGTGGGCGCGCACGCCGAACTCGGCGACGTTCTGCCGCAGCGTCTCGATCTGCAGCCGGCTCGTCGGGTCCTCGATCTGGCGCGTGATGTTGACCGTCGGCGTGTTGTGATCCTCGGTCGCGATCATCAGATCGACGCGTCGCAGCGGGCGGCCGGCGACGCGCAGCCCGTCGAACGCCTGCGGGCTCGTGACCTCGTGGATGAGGTGGAGGTCGATGTAGATGAGATCCGGCTGCCCGTTCTCGCCCTTGACGACCACGTGGTCATCCCAGAGTTTCTCCGCCAGGGTGCGGGGCCGTGCGGCCGCCTCCGACGCAAACTGCTCGCTCATGTGTGCTTCTCTTCCCGGTTCCGTGCACTCAGCACTGTGCTGTTCAACACCGCGCGGCGCGAAAGTATTTCGCGAGCATCGACGCGGCGGATCGACCATGCGAGAACTCCGCGACGGGCGGCCGATGGACTAGACCCCGTCGCGGCTGTGAAGAAGCAGAGCCCGCGAACGCATGGCGCGAGTCTACCATCGCGTCGTGCAGAGTGCCCGCACGGGCGCCCGGGCGAGGCGTGGCACCGACCGGCGGAGCGCCTCGAGACGCTAGTGCCGGTTGGCGCGCTGGTGATCCTGCCCCTGCTGATCGGACCCCTCCGCGGCGCCCAGATGGAGGTGCTCGCCGCGGGCCCGGGCCTCGCGGTTCGCCTTGACGAGGCTCGCGACCGTCGCGATCAGCATCGAGACGACGATGAAGCCCAGCGACACCCACGTGTTGATCTCGGGCACGGGAACGTGCTCGCCGCCGTTGATGAAGGGGAGCTCGTTCTCGTGCAGCGCGTGCAGGATGAGCTTCACGCCGATGAACGCGAGGATCGCGGCGATGCCGTACTTCAGGTACTCCAGGCGCTCGAGCAGACCGCCGAGCAGGAAGTACAGCTGCCGCAGGCCCATGAGCGCGAACACGTTGGCCGTGAACACGATGAAGGCGCTCTGCGTGATGCCGAAGATGGCGGGGATCGAGTCGAGCGCGAAGAGCAGATCGGTGACGCCGAGCGAGATGAGCACGAGCAGGAACGGCGTGAACATGCGCTTGCCGTCGACCGTCGTGCGGAGCCTGCCCCCGTCGTAGTGGTCGCTGAACGGCAGCACCTTCTTGATCTGACGGATGATCCAGTTCTCGCCGTGCTCGTCGTCGCCGCCCGGCTTCACCTGCTGCCAGGCCGTCCAGATCAGCCAGGCGCCGAACACGAAGAAGATCGCGATGAAGCGCTCGATGATCGCGGCGCCGACCAGGATGAACGCGCCTCGGAACACGAGGGCGAGCACGATGCCGATCATCAGCGCCCGCTGCTGGTACGCGCTCGGCACCTTGAAGCTGGCCAGGATCAGCACGAACACGAACAGGTTGTCGATCGAGAGGCTGTACTCCGTCAGCCAGCCCGCCAGGAACTCGGTGCCGTGCTGCACGTCGCCGAGCAGGAAGATGGCCCCGGCGAAGACGAGCGCCAGCAGCACGTAGAAGCCGACCCAGAGACTCGCCTCGCGCATGGAGGGCACGTGCGGGCGTCGGATGATCAGCGCGAGATCGATGACGAGGATCACGACGAGCGCGATCATCGATCCGATCTCGAACCAGAGCGGGAGCACTGAAGTCAACGGCACGACCTTCCTTTTCGCTCCCGCCATACTAGTCGCCGCGTGCACCGCTCACGCGCCGTTCATTCTCCGCCCGCGGCGCTGCGCTAGCATGTGGTGCACTTCACCAGCACGAGAGGGCCCACCACGTGAGCAATCGACCCAGTATGACCGAACGCAGCGCGCAGGCCGGCCCGGGCCCCGCCTCGCGGACCCTCGCCGCCTTCATCTTCGCGAGCCGGTGGCTGCAGGCCCCCCTCTACCTCGGGCTCATCATCGCGCAGGCGGTCTACGTCGTGCTCTTCTTCGTCGAGCTCTGGCACCTCGTCGAGAACGTCGTCGCGTCGGGGCACATCAGCGAGACCGACGTGATGCTCAGCGTGCTCGCGCTCATCGACATCGTCATGATCGCGAATCTCTTGATCATGGTCATCATCGGGGGCTACGAGACGTTCGTCTCGAAGATCCGCGTGCAGGGGCACCACGACGAGCCCGAGTGGCTGTCGCACGTCAACACCAACCTGCTCAAGGTCAAGCTCGCCGTCTCGATCATCTCGATCTCGTCGATCCACCTGCTCAAGACCTTCATCGAGGTGGGGCGCATGGAGAACGGGGTCGTGCGCAACGCCGACGGCAGCGTGCTCTACTCGTGGGACGGCGTGATGTGGGAGGTCGTCATCCACCTCGCGTTCATCGTCTCGGCCATCGCCCTCGCCTGGATCGACCGCATGAGCCAGCACCACGCAACCGGCGCCACCGGCGGGCTGAGCGTCGGGAGGATCGAGTCGGGGCTGCGCGGCGACGAGGCGCGCGCCGAGGGCTCGGCCACCGCCGGCGAGGAGTTCGTCACCGTGCGCCTGCCGGCAGGATCCCGGCTCCCCGAGGGCGCCGAAGTGGTGCCGAACGACCGCTAAGGTGGTTCTCGCCGGCGCCGCCGGCCCGCGCGCGAGTGGCGGAATCGGCAGACGCGCTGGATTTAGGTTCCAGTGTCCTCGGACGTGGGGGTTCAAGTCCCCCCTCGCGCACCACGGCGGTCGTCGCAACGCCCCGGCACACCGCGCACGCGGTTTGGCCCGCGCTGCCCGCTGCTGTTAGGGTTCCCCTGTTCGCGCAACACGACCCGACGTGTCGTGATCCCGTACGACAAGAACCGAAGCGAGGTGAGCCCGATGCCCAGTGACAGTTGCAGTCATCAGCCGGGCTCCGCGCTCGCGACTCCCCCCGCCCCGTAGGTCGACCTCGTCGTCGCGGCGCGCACGCCCGGCTCGCACGTTCCCACGTACCCCGGCGCCACGGCGCCGCCGAGCCGCGCTTCGTCGCGCACGCGAGGAGACCCGTCATGACCACTCAGCAGATCCCGATCATCGAGGCCTCGTACGACGGCATCATGCAGCATCTCTCCGCCGGCGATCTGCCGGCCCTCACCCGCGACCTCGCACCCCACACGGCCGCCGAGCTCGTGCCGCTGTTCGCCCGGGTCGACCTGCGGCAGCGCGCCGTGCTCTTCCGCCTGCTCTCCAAACAGCGCGCGATGGAGGTGTTCGAAGCGCTCCCGCCCACCCTGCAGAGCGATCTGCTCGACGGCCTGCAGCACGCCGAGGTGAGCCGCCTGTTCGCAGAGCTCGACCCCGACGACCGGCTCTGGCTCCTCGACGAGGTGCCGTCGGTGCTCGCGACGCAGATGCTGCGCGGCCTCCCCGAGCAGGATCGCCTGCAGACCGCCGCACTGCTCGGATACCCGCAGGGCAGCGTGGGGCGCCGCATGACGCCGGAGTACGTGTCGACGCGCGCATCGCTCACCGTCGGGCAGACGCTCGAGCGCGTGCAGGCCCACATCGATGACGCCGAGACGGTGTACACGATCCCGGTGCTCGACGCGACGCGGGTCGTGGTCGGCATCGTCAGCCTGCGCGAGCTGCTGGCCGCCCGAGCCGAGGACGCGATCGAGGCGCTCATGCGGCCGGCGCACACCGCCCTCGCGACCGAGACCGACGAGTTCGCCGCGCGCCGCTGCGCCGATCTCTCGCTGCTGGCGCTCCCGATCGTCGACAGCGAAGAGCGCCTGGTCGGAATGCTCACGATCGATGACGCCATCCGCATCCTCGAGCACGTGGAGAGCGAGGACGCCGCGCGCCAAGGCGGATCCGAGCCGTTGCGCCGCCCCTACCTGTCGACTCCCGTGCGCACCCTCGTGCGCTCGCGCGTGGTGTGGCTGCTCGTGCTCGCCGTGGGCGCGACGCTGACGGTGCAGGTGCTCGAGATCTTCGAGGCGACGATCGAGCAGGTGACCGTGCTCGCGCTGTTCGTGCCGCTCCTCATCGGCACCGGCGGCAACACCGGCAACCAGGCGGCGACGACGGTGACGCGCGCGCTCGCCCTGGGCGACGTGCGGCCCCGCGACATCTTCCGCGTACTCGCCCGCGAATCGCGTACCGGCGCGCTGCTCGGCCTGCTGCTAGGAGCCCTCGGGTTCGGGATCGCGGGAGCGCTCTACTCCCTGCCGATCGGGGCCGTCATCGGCCTGACGCTGCTCGCCGTGTGCACGGTGGCCGCCGTGGTGGGCGGGTGCATGCCGCTGCTGGCGCGCGCGGTGCGCGTCGATCCGGCGGTCTTCTCGAACCCGTTCATCTCAACGTTCGTCGATGCCACCGGTCTGCTCGTCTACTTCGCGATCGCTTCGGCGGTGCTCGGGCTCTGAGCCTTCGGCGCCTGCCCGCGCGCCGAGCCCCCGCCCGATCGCCGAGCCCCCGCCCGATCGCCGAGCCCCCGCCCGCGGAGCGCGAATCCCGCAGGGACTCGGCGCGCGGGCAGGGACTCGGCGGGGGGGGGGGCAGGGACTCGGCGCCGGATCGCGGCGTTACCAGCCCTCGGAGAGCGCGCGATCGAGCGCCGCGAGCACCGCGTCTGCGCTCTCGGCGGTGAGGCAGAGCGGCGGCTTCACCTTGAGCACGTTCGAGCGCTCGGAGGTGGTGAGCACGATCACGCCGAGCTCTTTGAGCCGCTCGCAGACGGCGGCCGCCTCGGCGGTCGCGGGTTCGAGGCTCTGCCGATCGCGCACCAGTTCGACGCCGAGGTAGAGCCCCTCGCCGTGGATCGGCCCGATGATCTCGTGGCGCTCGGCGAGCGCGCGGAAGCCGTCGGCGAGACGCGATCCGACGTGGAGCGCGTTCTGCTGCAGGCCCTCCTGCTCCATCGCGTCGAGCACCGCGATGCCGACGCGGCAGCTCAGGGGGTTGCCGCCGGCGGAGGAGAAGAACTGGCCCTGCGTCGCGAGCGCGTCGGCGATCCGCTTCGAGGTGATGACGCCGCCGATCGGGAATCCGTTGCCCATCGGCTTCGCGATCGTGATGATGTCGGGCGTCACGCCCGACTGCTCGAACCCCCAGAAGCTCGAGCCCATCCGCCCGAACCCGACCTGCACCTCATCGGCGATGCAGAGCCCGCCTGCCGCGCGCACCCGCGCGTAGACATCGGCGAGGTAGCCGTCGGGGAGCAGCACGCCGCCGGCGTTGCCGAGCACCGACTCGCAGATGAACGCTGCGGCGTCGCGCCCCTCGGCGGCGAGGCGCCGCAGGTCGTCCCCGAGATCGGCCGCGTACCGCGATCCCGTCGCCTCGCCGCGGTAGGTGCCGCGGAAGCGGTTGGGAACATCGGCGACCTCGACCCAGTCGGGACGATTCTGCAGCGCGTACGGGTTGTCGTACGCGCTCGTCGTGACCGCATCCGACGCCATGGTCCAGCCGTGATACGCCTCGCGCAGCGCGACAACCGTCTTGCGCCCGGTCGCGGCCTGGGCCAGCCGCAGGGCGAGGTCGACCGCTTCGGAGCCGCTGTTCACGAGGAGCACGGTGTCGAGCTCCGACCGGTCGGGCAGCAGCGCGAGCAGGCGCTCGCTGTACTCCGCCAGCTCTCGGTAGAGGAAGCGGGAGTTCGTGTTGAGTCGGCGGATCTGCCGGTTCACCGCGTCGGCGACGCCCGGGTGGCCGTGGCCGAGCCCGGTGACGTTGTTCACCATGTCGATGTAGGCCCGGCCGGTGGTGTCGATCAGGTGGTGGCGCCAGCCCCGCTCGATCTGCATCGGCCGCTCGTAGTACCGCTCCTGCGCGCTCGCGAAGATCTCGGAGCGTCGGGCGAGTTCGTCGCCCGACTCGTCGCGCTGGGCGAGGTGCGGCAGCCCGAGCAGCGCCGCCGGGTCCCCGGTGAACCGGCGCCAGGCCGGCACCCGGTCGGGAGTGACGAGCGGGGCCAGGCCGACCTCGGGTTCGTCGACGGCGAGGATCGGCGGCTCGTCGCCATCGACGGCGTCGGCGCGGATCAACGTCACCGAGATCGCGCGGGTGTCAGCCGAGGCGTCGATGCGCGCGATCACGGCCCCTGCGGAGACCGAGCCGCCCTCGGCCGCCTCCGCGGCGGCGCCGTCGATCGCGAGATGCCAGCCGCCCTCCAGTTCGAGCAGCACGCCCCGGCTCGTCGCCGAGGCGACGGTGCCCGGGACGGGGCTCGCGACCGGCTGAGCCCCACCTGCGGCGAGGTGGATCTCGGTCGCGATCGGCCACGTCGCTCCCGACTCCTGCGCGTCGATCAGGGTGCGCGTCAGCCGGAAGACGCCGTACGGGAGCACCGCGGCCGCGCGCCCCGCCACGAGGGCGTCCCGCACGAGACGCTCCTCGGCGTCGGGATCGAGCCACGCGCCCGATGCGAGCGCATCGGATTCGACCCCGGGGTCGAGCACGGCGGCCTCGCCGTCGAGTTCCGGGAGCAGCGCGCGCAGCGGTTCGACGCCGCCCGACTTCGCGGCGGGAACCTGCGGAACGGCCAGCAGTCGCAGGCCGGTGCCGTGCGCGACGCCCGCGAACCCGAGTCCGGCGAGCACGTGCTCCGTCGCCTCGGCGAGCGGCAGCGCGGTGGCCGCGTCGAGCATGGCCTGCTCACCCGCGACGCGGTCGCGAGCGTACGCGTTGTCGCCGTCGATCTCGAGCTGCCGGTATCCGCTCGTCACCAGCAGCGCCGCGCGCAGCACGACGAGGGGCCAGACGGCCCGCGCCTCCGACGCCGAGAGGGGCGCCGCGCGGTGGAACGCGGCGATCGCGTCGAGCACCCTGAGCGGGCGATCGGGGTCGTGCTGCAGCAGCGAGCTCGCGGTGACCGCGAGCTCCGCGACGCGCCACCCGTAGGAGAGATCGCCCAGGTCGAGCACGGTCTGCGGGTGCACGCGGGCGTCGGCGCCGCGCACCCCCATCACGTTGTCGTCGGTCAGATCGCCGTGGACGGCCTGCACGGGCAGCGCCTCGACGAGCGGTGCCAGCGCTGCGTGCGCCGACCGGGCCGCGCGCAGCACGCGCTCGCGCAGATCCTCGTCGTCGATCGAGTCGGCGAGCCGCTCGGTCTCGTCGTAGGCGACCCGCATGTCCCACATGTGGGAGCGGTCGAGGCCCGGGTGGGAGAGGTCGGCGAGCGCGTTCGCCGACGCGGCCGACAGGGCGCCGAAGCTCTCGAGCACGGCCGGCGCGAAGTAGCCGAGGTCGACCATCGGCTCCCCCGGCGCGAACTCGCTGCGGCGCACGGCGAACCCTCGCCAGCGCTGGGTCAGTCGGCCGTCCAGTCCCGGCAGCACGGCCGCCGCGGGCACACCGGCGGCGCGGTACGCGTCGAGCGCGGCGTGCTGCGCCTCACGCGCGTCGTCGGCGAACACGGGGTTGTCGATCCGCAGCACGCTGCGCGAGCCGTCGGCGGCGGTGAGCGCGAAGTTGCGGTCCTGGTTGCTGCCGAGTTCGGCTGCGGTCACCTCCAACCCGTAGCAGTCGCGTGCAATCGTTCGGGCGTCGGCCTCGGTCACATCCGGGCGCACCAATCCACCCGGTGAAGCGTCACTCATCGTGCGATCTCCATCTCTGATGTCGAAGTGATGTCACTCGTGTGTTGGGTGCCGCGTCGCCCCCGCACCGGCCGATGGTGCGGAAGGCGGGGCACTCGGGCTCGGGCCATGGGGCCGCACAAGCCGACGTCTGCAGCGGGGCGGAGTCAGTCGAAGAGCGCCCGGATCGCCGGAGCGAGCGCGGTGAACGCGCGGGTGCGGTGCGACAGGGCGTCCTTCTCAGCGGAGGCGAGTTCCGCGGCCGAGCGGGTCTCCCCCTCGGGCTGGAAGATCGGGTCGTAGCCGAAGCCGTGCGCGCCGGCGGGCTGCCGGAGCACGCGCCCCGGCCAGACCCCGAGTTCGCAGATGTCGCCCTCGCGCGACTCCCCCGGCAGGGCGAGCGCCGCGGCGCACACGAATCCCGCGTCGCGGTGGTCGTCTCCGACATCGGTGAGCTGCCAGAGCAGCAGTTCGAGGTTCGCGCGATCGTTGCGTGCGGGGCCGCCCCAGCGCGCCGAGAAGATGCCGGGGCAGCCGCCGAGCACGTCGACGGCGATGCCCGAGTCGTCGGCGATCGCGGGAAGCCCGGTGTGGGCGGCAGCGGCGCGGGCCTTGATGAACGCGTTCTCCTCGAAGCTCAGCCCGTTCTCCACGGGCTCCGGCCCGTCGTATCCGACCAGCTCGATCCCGGGGATCAGCGGGCCGAGGACGCGGCGCAGCTCCTCCAGCTTGTGCGCGTTGTGCGAGGCGAGGACCACGGTCGTCATGATCAGCGGCCCTCCGCGAGCGCGGTGCGCTGCAGCTCGGCGAGCTCGGTCGTGCTCACGAGCGCGAGATCGAGCAGCGCGTCGAGCTCGGTGCGCTTGAACGGCGCGCCCTCGGCGGTGCCCTGCACCTCGACGAAGTCGCCCGATCCGGTCACGACGACGTTCATGTCGGTCTCGGCGCGCGAATCCTCGACGTACGCGAGGTCGGTGAGCGGCACGCCGTCGACGATGCCGACGGAGATCGCGGCGACGCTGTCGGTGAGCGGCTGGGCCCGCTTCGCGATGAAGCCGCGCTCGCGCGCCCACTCGATCGCGTCGACGAGCGCGACGTAGGCGCCGGTGATCGATGCGGTGCGGGTGCCGCCGTCGGCCTGCAGCACATCGCAGTCGATGACGATCGTGTTCTCGCCGAGGGCCTTCGTGTCGATGACCGCGCGGAGGCTCCGGCCGATCAGGCGCGAGATCTCGTGCGTGCGACCGCCGACCCTGCCCTTGATCGACTCGCGCTGCATGCGCTCGTTCGTGGAGCGGGGCAGCATCGAGTACTCGGCGGTCACCCACCCGGTGCCCTTGCCTGTGAGCCAGCGCGGCACTCCCGGCGTGAAGGAGGCGGTGCAGAGCACCTTCGTGCCGCCGAACGAGATGAGCGCACTGCCCTCGGCCTGCGCGCTCCACCCGCGCTCGATCGCGACCGGACGGGTCTGCTGCGGGGTGCGCCCGTCGGCGCGGAGTGTCTCGGTCATTCAGGTCTCCAGACGTTGCGGGATTCGGATGTCGGCTGCGGGTCGGGCCCGCGTCAGCGCGGGAGGCGGATCGCGCCGGTCTCGAGGTGGTCGACGCTGTCGATGCCGATCCCGAGCATGCGGCGCGCCAGTTCGACGAAGCCCGCCGTGTCGGGGCCGGTGGCCTCGTAGCGCAGCTCGGGATCGGGCGCGCCCGCCGGGCGCAGCAGCTGCAGTTCGGTGAGCTCCTGGAACACGACGTTCGCCGTCTCGATATCGCTCGACACGAGCGCGACGTCGGGGCCGACCACCTGCCGGATCGCCCCGCGCAGGAACGGGTAGTGCGTGCAGCCGAGCACCAGCGTGTCGATGCCCTCGGCGACGAGCGGCGCGAGGTACTCGCGAGCGACCTCGTGCACGGCGGGGCCGCTCGTCTCGCCGGCCTCGACGAGTTCGACGAAGCGGGGGCACGCGGCGGAGCTCAACTCGATCTCGGGCCGCATGGCGAAGAGATCGTCGTAGGCGCGCGACTGGATCGTGCCCCGCGTGCCGATCAGCCCGACCCGGCCGGTGCGCGTGATGGCGGCGGCGCTGCGCACCGTGGGGCCGATGACCTCCACGACGGGCACGTCGTAGCGCTCGCGCGCGTCTCGCAGCACCGCCGCCGACGCGGTGTTGCAGGCGATCACCAGCATCTTCACGCCCTGCTCCACGAGGCCGTCGAGAATCTCGAGGGCGAATCGGCGCACCTCGGCGATCGGGCGAGGGCCGTAGGGCGCGCGCGCCGTGTCGCCGACGTAGATCATCGCCTCGCCGGGCAACTGGTCCCGGATCGCGCGCGCCACGGTCAGACCGCCGACTCCGGAATCGAACACCCCGATCGGGGCGAACGCGTCGGGCTGCTGCGAACTCACGCTTCCAGACTAGCGGAGCCGACCGCCGAGAGCTTGATCCAGGTGTGCCGGTGCAGTTCGGTGAGGCCGTGCGCCGCGATGCCCGCGAAGTGCGCCTTCGCCCCGTACCCCTTGTTCGACGCCCACGCGTACTCGGGGTGCGCCTCGTCGGCCTCCCGCATCAGCGCGTCGCGCGCGACCTTCGCCCGCACCGACGCCGCGGCCACGCTCGCGCAGGCGCGATCCGCCCCCACGCGGGTGCGGACGTCGAGCGGGGCGCGGAGCACCGTCGAGAGCCAGTCGTGCGCGCCGTCGAGCAGGATCACCGAGCGCTCCACCGGCACTCCCGCCGCCCGCAGCTCGAGCAGCGCACGGCGCGCCGCCTGGCCGAGCATCGTCGTGATGCCGTGAGCGTCGATCTCCTCGGCGCTCGCGAACCCCACGGCGCCAGAACCCCAGGCGTGCACGAGCGGGGCGACCCCGTCGCGCCGCTTCTCGCTCAGCAGCTTCGAATCGCGCAGCCCCTCGGGAAACGCGTCGGTGCCGGCGACGACGGCGTGCACTCCGACCGCGACCGGCCCGGCGATCGCGCCGCGCCCCACCTCGTCGACGCCGATGACGATCTCGGCGCCCGCCGCGAAGTACTCCTGCTCGACGACGAGCGTCGGATCCTTCGCGACCGCGGCTGCCGCGACCGCCACCGCTCAGTTCTCCTTCGCGGCGTCGACGCCGGTGAAGGTCCCCTCGGGCGTGCCGAGCCAGGTGAAGCGGTTGAGCGGCCAGTTCAGCACGAACGCGCGCCCCACCACCTCGTCCTCGGGCACGAACCCCTTGCCGGGCTGATCCTGGTTGTACCGTGAATCCTTGCTCTGGTAGCGGTTGTCGCCCATCACCCAGAGCGAGTTCTCGGGCACCGTCACGTCGAAGTCGATGGCGGAGGCCCGGGTCTCGCCCGGGGGGATCACGACGTACGGCTCGTCGATCGGCACGCCGTTCACCATGACGCGCCCCTGCGCGTCGCAGCACTCGACGCGGTCGCCGCCGACGCCGATCACACGCTTCACGACGTACTCGTTGCTCGTATCGGCGGCGAGCCCGACCGCCTGGAGCACGCGCTCGAAGCCGCGCGGGGGCTCCGTGCTGCGGGGGTACAGCCACCCGCCCGGATCCTTGAATACGACGATGTCGCCGCGCTGCACGTCGATGAGGTCGGGCACGAGCTGATTCACCAGGATGCGGTCGTCGATCTGCAGCGTGTTCTGCATCGACTCGGAGGGGATGAAGAAGCTGCGCACGAGGAACGTCTTCAGCAGGAAGGAGACGAGGAAGGCGACCACGAGGATGACGAGCAGGTCTCGCAGGAACCCGAGCACCCCGCCTCGACGCGCACGTTGCGGAGAGGTCGTTGCCTCGGCTTCACTCATGTGGGTTCCCCTGTCGATGGGAGCGGTACTGCGATGGAACTGACGCTCCTGGCCCCACCCGCCCCGGTGAGACACTTCAGGCTCCCACCCTATTCCAGGGGGGAGCCTGAGAGCGCGGCGGGCTCGCGACGAACGGCCCGCGAAACGCGACTAGCGGTCGCGCTTCTCCTTGATCTTCGCCTTCTTGCCGGTGAGGCCGCGCAGGTAGTAGAGCTTCGCACGACGCACGTCACCGCGGCTGACGACCTCGATCTTCTCGATCGCGGGCGAGTGCACGGGGAACTTGCGCTCCACGCCCACCTGGAAGCTGATCTTGCGCACGGTGAAGGTCTCGCGAACGCCCTCGCCGTGGCGGGAGATCACGACGCCCTGGAACACCTGCACGCGCGAGCGGTTGCCCTCGACGATGTTCACGTGCACCTTGACGGTGTCGCCGGCGCGGAATTCGGGGATGTCGCTCTTGAGCGACGCGGCATCGACCAGGTCGAGCTTCTGCATGATTGTCTACTCTCTGCGCCCGCCGCAAGTCGGGAACGCGGATATCGAAAAGTACTGAGGTGTTCGGCTCACGGTCCGTGCGGACCCTCGCGGCAGTACCGCACCGTGGCACAAGGATCAATTATGTCACACTTCTGCTCCGCGGCGAACGCGCAGTGCTCGCGGCTCTCGCGATCCTCCGCGAGCGCGCCCGCCCAGCCCGCTGCGCCTCCCTGCGCGAGCCCGAGGGTTCGCGCCGAGCGCGACGGAAGATGCGGGCGGATATCCCTCCGTCTCGGCGCGAACCCTCGGGTTCGGCGCGACGCCGTCGCGTCTGGTCGGCGCCTCGCCGTCGCATCTGGTCGGCGCGACGCCGTCAGGTCTGGCAGCCCGGGCACCAGTACAGCTTGCGGGCGCCGAACTCCTCGAGCACGATGTTCGTGCCGCAGCGCTTGCAGGGCGTGCCCTCGAGCTTGTAGACCGAGTGCCGCTCGTCGCGGTCGACGAGCGCGCGCTGGTACTCCTCGCCGCTCAAGCCGTCGATCGTCATCATCTGCCCGACGGTGATGCCGATCTCGAGCAGGTGCGCCCAGTCGTCCCAGAGCGCCTCCAGCACCGAGCGATCGATGGTGTTCGCCGGCGTGTGCGGGTTCAGCTCGGCGCGGAAGAGCATCTCGGCGCGGTACACGTTGCCGATCCCGGCGATCACCGACTGGTCCATCAGCACGAGTCCGATGGGCGTCCGCTTGCGGAGGGCGCGCTCCACGAACCGGTCGCGCTCCGCCGGAGTGTTGACGTTCGCGGGGTCGGGCCCGAGTCGCTGGATCACGGCATCGACCTCGCCGGGCGTCAGCACCTCGCAGGCGGTCGGCCCGCGCAGGTCGGCGCAGACGAGCTCGTTCAGCAGCCGCACCCGCACCTGCCCGACGGGCTCCGGTGGGAACGCCGCAGGGGCGGCCGTCTCGCGATCCGACTCGGCCATGCGCACCCGAGTGCGTCGGGGAGCGCCGATCGACGCCACCGAGTCCTCGCCGTCGCGGTCGAGCGGCCGCGCGCTCTCGGGCCGGGAGTACTCCCCCGTCTGCCCGAGCTTCGTGCGCCCCGCGGCCTGCCCGTGGATCTGGATCGACGGATCGACGCGCACGTCGCCTGCGAAGTCCCACGCGCCGTAGATGCCGAGATGCACGCGGAGCCAGCGATCCCCCGCGAACTCGAGGAACATCTGCTTGCCGACGGCGCGCGCATCGAGCATCTCGCGGCCGCTGAGCTGCGCCGCCCCCTGCGCGAAACGCCCCTGGGGGCTCGTCACCTCGGGAGCGGTGCCGACGAAGTTCACCGCGAACTGACGCGCGATGCGGTGGACGCTGTGCCCCTCGGGCATCAGAGGCTGTCGACGTGCTTGCCGTCGATCGCCCCCGTGCGCTCGTACTCGCCGAGCTGCGCGATGCGGCGCACATGGCGCTCCTCACCCGTGAAGGGGGTGTCGATGAAGATCTCGATGAAGCGGATCGCATCGGCGACGTCGTGCTGCCGCGCTCCGATCGAGATCACGTTGGCGTTGTTGTGCTCGCGCGCCAGCGTCGCCGTCGCGTCGTTCCACACGAGCGCGGCGCGGATGCCCGCGACCTTGTTCGCGGCCATCTGCTCGCCGTTGCCCGAGCCGCCGAAGACCACGCCGAGCGCCTCGACGCCGTCGCGCTCGTCGCGCGCGACGCCGATCGCCGCGTTGATGCAGAACGACGGGTAGTCGTCGAGTGCGTCGTATTCGGCGGGGCCGTGGTCGATGACCTGGTGGCCCTGGGCGCGCAGGTGATCCTGCAGCTGCTGGCTGAATTCGAGTCCGGCGTGATCTGTGGCGACGTGGATGCGCATGGGCCCGATTCTACCGGTGCGGCGGGGTCAGAACTGCGGACCGGCGGTGCGGCCGCGCTTCAGCTCGTAGAAGCCGGGCACGCTCGCCGCCGCGACGATGCCGTCCCAGAGCTGCAGCGCCTGCTCGCCCTGCGGCGCCGGGGTGACGACGGGGCCGAAGAACGCGACGCCGTCCACCGAGATCACCGGCACGCCCACGTCGGGGCCGGCGATGTCGAGCGCATGCGCGGTGTTCGCGCGCAGCTCCGCGTCGTACTGCTCGTCGTCGGCGGCTGCGGCGAGCACGGCGTCGAGCCCCGCCGCCTCCAGCCCGTCGGCGAGGATCGCGTCAAAATCGGTGCGTCCGCCGGGGTGGATCGCGGTGCCGAGCTCGGTGTACAGGCGCCCCACGACCGTCGCATCGTGCGTGCGCCCAGCGGCCACCGCGGCCCGGCCGAGCCGGTGCCCCTGCCGCATGCCCTCCGCGTGCTCGCCCGGATCGTTGCCCTCGTTGATGATCTGCAGACTCACCGGGTGCCAGGCGATGTCGAACCCGCGCTGCGCGGCCACATCCGAGATCCACCGGCTGGTCATCCAGCACCACGGGCAGATCGGGTCGAACCAGAACTCGACGGAGGGCTGTGCGGAATCGCTGCGCTCGATGCTCATGCGGTTCAGCCTACTCTTCACCGGCCCGGCACCGGGAAGAGCGCTTCGATGCGCGCGCGCTGCGCCTCGTCGGGGCGCCACCGCTCCCCCGCGAGCGCGTTCTGGCGCGCCTGCTCGGGCGTCGACGCGCCGGCGATCACGCTGGAGACCGGCTCGTGGGCGAGCAGCCAGCCGAAGGTCGCCTCGAGCATCGTGACGCCCCAGTCGGCGCAGTGCTCGCGGTAGGCGTCGAGCGCATCCCAGTCGGCGTTCTGCGCCACGTGGGGGCGCTGGCGCATGATGCGGGTGTCCTCGGGAAACCGGTCGCGGGCGAACTTGCCGGTCAGCAGACCGTTCGCGAGCGGGAAGAACGGGAGGAAGCCGAGGCCGAGGTCGCGCGCCGCCGGCACCTCCGCCCGGTCAGCCTCCCGCTGCACGAGGCTGAGCTCGTTCTGCGCCGAGACGAACGCCGTCGTACCGAGTTCCGCCGCGACCCGGGCGGCCTCCCGCATCTGCTCGGCCGAGAAGTTCGAGTGCCCGATGCACCGCACCTTCCCCTCGCGCACGAGCTCGTCGAGCGCGACGAGCGTGTCGGCGATCGGGGTCTCGGGATCCGGCACATGCATCTGGTAGAGGTCGATGCGGTCGGTGCGCAGGCGCGCGAGCGAGCCCTCGACGGAGGCGCGGATGAACTCGCGCGATCCGCGACGCCCCGAGTACGGCGCATCGGCGTCGGGGTGGCCGAACTTGGTCGCGAGCACGATGGCGTCGCGGCGCGCACCGAGCGCGCGCCCCATCATCTCCTCGCTGCGCCCGAAGGCGTACCCGTAGAGATCCGCCGTGTCGAAGAGGGTGATGCCTGCGTCGATCGCCGCGCCGACGACGGCATCGGTTCCGCGCTGGTCCTCCGTGTAAGCGCCCGGTCGCCCGAAGTTGTTGCAGCCGAGGCCGACAGCGGAGACGAGGAGGTCGGAGGTGCCGAGCGTGCGATCCATGCGCTCCACTGTAGAGGGGCCAGACCGGCGCCCGGCAGCCCCGCACCGCCGCTTCACACGGCGCACTCAGCGGATTCATCACCGGCGTCGGCGGGCGGGCCTAGGCTGGACCCCATACGTTGTCCACCGTCGTCAGGAGCATCAGTGCCAGGAACGAATCTCACCCGCGCAGAGGCCCAGGAGCGCGCGGCCGTCGTCTCGACGGAGCGCTACGAGGTGGCGCTCGACCTCACCACCGGAGCCGAGCAGTTCTCGGCGGTCACCACCGTGCACTTCAGCGGCACCCCCGGAGCCGACACCTTCATCGATCTCATCGCCGACTCGGTCGAGAGCGTCGAGCTCAACGGCGATGCGCTCGATCCCGCCGAGGTCTTCGCCGACTCGCGCGTGCGCCTGCCGCGCCTCGCCGAGCGGAACGTGCTGCGGATCGCGTCGACGCAGCGGTACACCAACACCGGAGAGGGCCTGCACCGCTTCGTCGACCCCGCCGACGGCGAGGTGTACCTCTACTCCCAGTTCGAGGTGCCCGACTCCCGCCGCATGTTCCCGGTGTTCGAGCAGCCCGACCTCAAGGCGACGTTCGCGTTCACCATCACGGCGCCCGCGCGCTGGCAGGTCGTGAGCAACCAGCCCACGCCCGAGCCGGTCGACGCCGGAGCGCGGGCGGGCGCGCAGGGCGGCGACTGGCCCGAGCAGGCGATCGCCACCTGGTCGTTCGAACCGACGCCCGTCATGTCGAGCTACGTCACCGCCCTCATCGCCGGCCCGTACCACGTCGTGCGCTCCGAGCTGACGAGCCGTGACGGCCGCACGATTCCGCTCGGCGTCTTCTGCCGCGAGTCGCTCGCGCCGCACCTCGACGCCGACTACATCTTCGAGAAGACCCGCGAGGGGTTCGGCTTCTTCGAGGAGCAGTTCGACTACGCCTACCCGTTCGACAAGTACGACCAGCTCTTCGTGCCCGAGTACAACATGGGTGCGATGGAGAACGTCGGGGCGGTGACCTTCACCGAGGCGTACGTCTTCCGCAGCCAGGTCACCGACGCCATGCGCGAGCGCCGCGTCGTCACGATCCTCCACGAGCTCGCGCACATGTGGTTCGGCGATCTCGTCACCATGCGGTGGTGGAACGACCTGTGGCTCAACGAGTCGTTCGCCGAGTACATGTCGACGCTCGGCGTCGCCGAGGCCACGGAGTGGACGGAGTGCTGGACCACGTTCGCCGCCTCCGAGAAGTCGTGGGCGTACCGGCAGGATCAGCTGCCCTCGACGCACCCGATCGTCGCCCCCATCCGCGACCTCGAAGACGTGCTCGTCAACTTCGACGGCATCACCTACGCGAAGGGCGCGTCGGTGCTGAAGCAGCTGGTCGCCTGGGTGGGCCGCGAACCGTTCATGCAGGGCGTGCACGACTATTTCGTCAAGCACCACCACTCCAACACCGAGCTGCCCGATCTGCTCGCCGAACTCGAGGCGCGGAGCGGCCGCGATCTCTCGGAATGGTCGCGACTGTGGCTGGAGACGGCCGGCGTCAATACGCTGCGCCCCGCCTTCGAGCTCGACGCCGAGGGCCGCTACGCGAGCTTCGCGGTCGAGCAGTCGGCCGCCCCCGATCACCCGACGATCCGCCCCCACCGCATCGCGATCGGCCTCTACGCGCTCGAGGGCGATGCCCTGCGGCGCACGCAGCGCATCGAGCTCGACGTCGACGGCGCGCGCACCGAGGTGGCCGAGCTCGTCGGCGCGGCGCAGCCCGACCTGCTGCTGCTCAACGACGACGACCTCACCTACGCGAAGATCCGCCTCGACGAGCGCTCGCTCGACACCGCGGCTCGGCATCTCGGCGCCGCGGAGGACTCGCTGACGCGGGCCCTCCTCTGGGGAACGCTGTGGGATGCGACCCGCGACGGCGAGTTCCCGGCCAGCCGGTTCATCGACATCGTGCTCGCCCACGTGCGCCACGAGACCGGTTCGACCACGTTGCGCACGCTGCTCGGGCAGCTGTCGCTGGCGTCGGCGAGCTACGTCGCGCGCGACCGCCGCGCCGCGACGCTCGAGCGGGTCGCCGACGCACTGTGGGCGCTCGCCGAGCAGGCCGACGCCGGGTCGGATCGTCAGTTCCAGTTCGTGAAGTCGTTCGCGCACCTCGCCGCGACCGACGCGCAGCTCGACACCGTGCAGTCGCTCCTCGACGGCACCCGCGAGCTCACGGGCCTCGCGATCGACACCGACCTCGGCTGGGAGCTGCTGTTCGCGCTCGCCGCTGGGGGCCGCGCGACGTCGGCCCGGATCGACGAGCGCCTCGCCGGGGATCGCACCGCGAACGGCAACCAGGCTGCGGCGCACGCGCGCGCAGCGCTGCCCGGCGCCGACGACAAGGCTCGCGCCTGGGCCTCCGTGTTCGACGCCGACGACCAGCCGAACGCGATCGTGCGCGCCACGGCAGCCGGCTTCACCCGTGCGCACGACCTCGCGCTGCTCGAGCCCTACGTGGAGCGCTTCTTCGACGCCCTGCTGCCGGTGTGGGAGTCGCGCAGCTACGCGATCGCGGAGGAGCTCGTCGAGGGCTTCTACCCCGCCGAGCTCGCGAGCGAGCCCCTCGCCGAGGCGACGCGCGCTTGGCTCGACGGCCACCCCGACGCTCCGGCGGCGCTCCGCCGCATGGTCTCCGAGCATCTCGCCGGGGTCGAGCGCGCGCTGCGCGTGCAGGCGGCGGACCGGGAGGTGTGAATGGACGGCGTCGATGACGTGGAGCAGGTGGTCGGCAACGCCTTCCAGACCTTCCTGACCACCTACCACGTGCCGCTCGCGATCGCGGTCATCGTGATCGCGGCGCTCCTGCTCAACTGGCTCCTGCGCAAGCTGCTCATGCGCACGGTGACGCACGTGGTGCGCGGGGTGAAGAAGGCGCAGGACGTCGACACGACCTCCGAGATGCGCGCGGCCCCCTACGTCAGCGCACGAGCGGTGCAGCGCACGCGCACCCTCGGCACCGTGGGCCGGGCCGTCATCACGTGGACCATCGTCGTCATCGCGCTGATCCTGATCCTCGGCCAGCTGGGCGTCAATCTCGGCGCGCTGCTCACCTCGGCGGGAATCGTGGCGGCGGGCCTCGCGTTCGGCGCGCAGAACGTCGTCAAAGATCTGCTGAACGGCATCTTCATGGTGTTCGAGGATCAGCTCGGCGTCGGCGACATCGTGACGATCGGCGCGATCACGGGCACGGTCGAAGACGTCGGCATCCGCGTCACCCAGGTGCGCGCGATCGACGGCACCCTCTGGTTCATCCGCAACGGCGAGGTGCTGACGCTCGGCAACGCTTCGCAGGGCTGGGGCCAGGCCGTGATCGACTTCACCGTCGACGCGCGGCAGGACATGTCGCGGGTCTCCGACGTCGCGCTCGACGCGGCGCGCACGCTGCTGCGGTCCGAGAAGTACGCCCGCAAGGTCACCGGCTCCCCCGAGCTCCTCGGCCTCGAGAGCATCTTCGGCGACCGCGCCACGCTGCGCCTGCTCGTGAAGACGCGCCCGGAGGCGCAGTGGGAGGTGCAGCGCGGCGTGCGCGCCGAGCTGCGGCGCAAGTTCGCCGAGCACGACATCACCCTCGCCGATGAACTGCCGAAACAGCCCGGAGGGCCCGCATGAACGAATCACCGCAGCCCGTCCCGGAGCCCGGCCCGCAGCCGGGCCCGCGCCTCACGCTCCGCGCGGGCGAGAGCGGCGAGGCCGTGACCGAGACGCTCTGGTCACAGGTGGGGGGCACCCCCACCTTCGAGCGCATCGCCGCCGAGTTCTACCGCGGCGTCCGCGAAGACTCCGTGCTCGCTCCGATGTACCCCGACGACGACTGGGAGGGCGCCACCTGGCGCCTCCGCGCCTTCCTCGAGCAGTACTGGGGCGGGCCCACGACGTACTCCGAGCAGCGCGGGCATCCGCGCCTCCGCATGCGCCATCAGCCCTTCGCCGTGACCCCCGACGCCCGCGACCGGTGGCTGCGGCACATGCACGCTGCCCTCGACGCCGCTGAGCTCCCGCCCATGCACGACGCCGCCTTCCGCGACTACGTGGAGCGCGCCGCGCTCGCGATGGTCAACCGCTTCGAGTAGCTCGCGCGCTCAGTACACTGACACCATGAGTCTGCACCTCACCGACGACGCAGCGGCCGACGAGCTGCTGACGAACAACCCGCTCGCACTGCTCATCGGCATGCTGCTCGACCAGCAGATCGCCATGGAGGTCGCGTTCACCGGGCCGCTCAAGATCCAGCAGCGGTTCGGCGAGATCGACGCCGCGGCGATCGCGGCAGTCGATCCCGATCGCCTCGTCGCCGTCTTCACGGAGACCCCGGCCGTGCACCGCTTCCCGGGATCCATGGCCACCCGCGTGCAGACGCTGTGCCAGACCATCGTCGAGGAGTGGGGCGGCGACGCCGCCGCGATCTGGACGTCGGACTCCCCGGACGGAAAGACGGTGCTCAAGCGGCTGAAAGCGCTCCCCGGCTTCGGCGACCAGAAGGCCCGCATCTTCCTCGCCCTGCTCGGCAAGCAGCTCGGCTTCGACGGCGCGGGCTGGCAGGAGGCCGCAGGTGCCTACGGCGAGCCCGGTTCGTATCGGAGCGTGGCCGACATCACCTCCCCGGAGGCGCTCCAGCGCGTGCGCGAGACGAAGCGGGCCGCGAAGGCGGCCGTGAAGGCCGAGCGCGCACGATGAGCCGCGTCCTGCTGCCGCAGACGCGCCGTCGCGCTGTCGAGCGGGGACGGTGATGGCGGATCCCCTCAACGGAGCCGCCGCGTTCACCCGATCGGCGGAGCGCGTCGTCGCCTACCTCAACGAGCACACTCCCCTCACCGACTGGTCGGTCTCGCGGGTGACGAACGGCGAGCAGATCCACGTGCACGTGCACCACGATCAGGTGATCTCCGTCGGCGACCGCGTCGACTGGAACGAGTCGTTCTGCAGCCGGATGTCGGCGGGAGCGGCCCACGTGGTGCCCGATTCGCGCCGCGATCCGCAGTACTCCGACCTCCGCGCCGCCGAGCGCGTCGGGTCGTACGCCGGGTACACCATCCGCGATGACGACGGAGCGCTGTTCGGCGTGCTCTGCGGCGTGCGCGAGACTCCGCTCGCCGATGGCGAGACCATCGACGAGGAGCTCATCCGCCTGCTCAGCGACCTGCTCTCCTCGCAGCTCGAACTCTCACGCGGCATCGACCGCGAGCGCCGCAGCATCGCCATCGCGGACGCACTCGCGCACACCGACGCCCTCACCGGCCTGCTCAACCGGCGCGGCTGGGATCGCGTGCTCGCCGATGCGCAGGAGCGCGTGGACGCGTTCGGCGATCCGGTCGCCGTCGCGATCATCGACCTGAACGGCCTCAAGTGCGTCAACGACACGCAGGGCCATCTCGCGGGCGACCGGCTGCTCGTGAGCGCAGCTCAGGCGCTGTCGGCGGCCGCGACGCACGTCCACCGCCTCGCCCGCATCGGCGGCGACGAGTTCGCGATCCTCGCCAACGGCGTGACCGCGCGAGGCGCCGACGACCATTTCGCCCCGTTCTCAGCGGAGCTGGAGCGCGCCGGCGTCTCGGCTGCGATGGGCGTGGCAGCCGCCGTTCCGGGGCTCGCGACGCTCGCCGAAGCCGTCGCGGAGGCCGACCGCGCGATGTACGCGCGCAAAGTCGAGGAGCACCACTGACCCGACTGCGACGGCAGCGAACTCGGTGTACGCTCGTAGAGTTGCCTCCGTAGCTCAGTGGATAGAGCAACGGCCTTCTAATCCGTCGGTCGCAGGTTCGAATCCTGCCGGAGGCACTCGGAGTTCCGCGATCGCTGCGGCGTCATCGAAGGGATCTGAACGCGTGCCCACCCCCAAGCCGGCGCAGGCGAAGCTGCCCTTCGAGGTCTGGGCGCTCGTCGCCGGCGGTTTCACCGTCGCGCTCGGGTACGGGGTCGTCGCGCCCGCGATCCCGCAGTTCGGGCTCGAGTTCGACGTCTCCAACTTCGCCGCGTCGGCGATCGTCAGCGCGTTCGCCCTCATGCGCCTCGTCTCCGCGCCGCTCGCGGGCTGGGTCGTCGGCCGGCTCGGCGAGCGACGCACGTACATCATCGGCATCCTCATCGTCGCCGTCTCCACGGGTGCCGCCGCGCTGGCCGCCGACTACACCCAGTTCGTCGTGCTGCGCGGCGTCGGCGGCATCGGGTCCGCGATGTTCACGGTCGCCGCGACGGCGCTGCTCATCAAGGTCAGTCCGCCCGCCGCGCGCGGTCGCGTCGCCAGCGTGAACGCCGCCGGGTTCCTGCTCGGCGGCCTCCTCGGGCCGGTGCTCGGCGGCGCCGTCGCGATCTTCGGCCTCCGCGCGCCCTTCGTGTTCTACTTCTTCACGCTCGTCGCAGCGGCGACCGTCGTCGCCGTCGCACTGCGTCGTTCGGCGCTCGCGGGACGCGCTCCCCGCGGGTCGGCCGACGACGGCGGCGAGATGACGTTGGGCGCGGCGCTCCGCGTTCCGCAGTACCGCACCCTGCTGCTCTCGGTGTTCGCCTTCGGTTGGTCGTCGTTCGGCGTGCGCGTCTCCGTGATCCCGCTGCTCGTCGCCGCGACGTTCCACGGCGACGCGACGATGGCCGCCTGGGTGCTCGCAGCCTACGCGGCGGGCAACGCGATCCTCATCTTCCCGTCGGGGCGGTGGAACGACACGATCGGCCGCAAGCCGCTGCTCATCACCGGCTCCATCATCCTCACCGCGGCCTACGCCGCATTCCCGTTCTCCCCCGTGCTCTGGGTCGCGCTCGCCGTCATGTTCGCCGCGGGCGCCGGGTCGGCGCTCGTGAACCCGGGGCAGCAGGCAGTGCTCGCCGACGTCCTCGCCCAGCGCCGCGGCGGATCGGTGGTCGCCGCGTACTCGATGACGAGCGATCTCGGGGGTGTGCTCGGGCCGCTCATCGCCGGGGCGATCGTCGACCTCGCCGGGTTCGGATGGGCGTTCGGCGCGACCGCCGCACTCATCGGCGTCGCCGCGCTCGCCTGGACGCTCACCCCGGCGTCTCGGCCGCCCGAGGCGACGCCGGCACCGCCGCGGCCGTCAGCCCTCTAGGTCGTCGACGCCGGGCATCCAGCTGAGGCCGGGCCGCCCCCAGCCGTTCTTGCGCTGCGCCTTCTGCGCGCCCCGGTGCTCGGGGTGCACGAGCCGGTCGACGTAGAGCAGCCCGCTGAGGTGGTCGTACTCGTGCTGCAGAATGCGCGCGAACCAGCCGCTCGCCGTGATCTCGAACGGCTTCCCATCGATGTCCTGCGCCCGCAGCAGGGCGCGCGGGGAGCGCCGGAGCGCGAAGCGCTCGCCGGGGAAGGAGAGGCACCCCTCCACCTCGTCCTCGCCGGGGATGCCGGGCTCGGGCGGCGAGATCCACAGCTCCGGATTGATGGCGACGCCGCGCGGCGCCGCCTCCTCCTGCTCGTCGTACATCCACACGAAGACGCGCTTGCCGATGCCCACCTGCGGGGCGGCGAGCCCGACGCCGGGCGCCGCGACCGTCGTCTCGAACATGTCGTCGACGAGCGTGCGCAGCTCCGCGTCGAACTCGGTGACGGGGGCGGCGGGGCGATGCAGCACGGGTTCGCCGGAGATCACGATGGGAAGAACAGCCATGGTCTCCAGTTTAGGGCGTGCCCCGGCGCGGCTGACGCCGCCGCCCGCCCGCACCCCTCCGGCCGGCCGCACCCCGCCCAGTAGACTGAACCGATTGCGGGCGCGCGCCCGCACCACGACACGGCACCCGAGGAGCAACTGTGGCGAATACGCCGGCTGACCAGATCGTCTGGATCGACTGCGAGATGACGGGGCTCGATGTCGACCGCGACGGGCTGTGCGAGATCGCGGTCATCGTCACCGACTTCGATCTCACCCCCCTCGACGCCGGCTTCGAGATCGTCATCGACCCGGGTGCGGAGGCGCTGGAGCACATGAACGACTTCGTGCGCACGATGCACGAGAAATCGGGGCTGCTGCCCCGGATCGCGGAGGGCGCGAGCCTCGAGGAGGCCGAGCGCCAGGTCATCGCCTACCTGGAGCGCTTCGTCACCGCGGGGCGGCGCCCGCTCGTGGCGGGGAACACGATCGGCATGGATCGCCGCTTCATCGCGAAATACCTGCCCGTGCTGGAGGAGCGCCTGCACTACCGCAGCATCGACGTCTCCACGATCAAGGAGCTGAGCCGCCGCTGGTACCCGGCGGCGTACTCGGGGGCGCCGGAGAAGACGGGCGGGCACCGCGCCCTGGCCGACATCGCCGAGTCCATCCAGGAGCTCGCGTACTTCCGCGACGCGGTGATGGTCTCGATGCCCGGCCCCGACAAGGAGACGGCCGGATCGCACGCGAAGCGCGCGACGGAGCGGTTCGCGGCGCTGGTGCACGGAGACGCCGCCGAGTAGTCGCGGCACCGGCGCGCGACGCGCGCGCCGTTCCAGTCGGTTTGGCATTGGCGCCGGTGGGTGGGTTATGATGATCAGGTTGCCCGGCGAGCTCACGCGAGTCAGGTCAGCATGGTGGCTATAGCTCAGTCGGTAGAGCACCGGCTTGTGGTGCCGGTGGTCGCGGGTTCAAGTCCCGTTAGCCACCCCAAGTGAATCGAGGCCCGCCTCGCACACGGATGCAGATCCGGTGCGCGGCGGGCCTCGTTCGTGTGAGCACCGCGTTCGGCCCGGCCTGGGGCCGACCGCGCCTCGCGCCCCGCCTACCCGCGGTGCCGCGCGATGTCGGCGAGCGTGTAGCTGCCGAGCGGATTGAGGCGCAGCTGCTGGCGCGCCGCGGCGACGAGCAGCCCGCGGAGGTGCTGCGCGCGTCCGGCCCGCACGATGCGCGTGCGGAGCAGATAGGCGTCGGTGTAGGCGACGCGGGGCGCCCATACGGGCGAGCGGCGCCGATTCGACACCGCTGTCGTGAGGTGCAGGAACGCCTGCGCACTGCCGATCGCGGACGCCGCGTCGACGCCGATCGAGATCGACGGGAGCGAGGCGGGCTCCTCGCCCCCCTCCCCCTCGACGGCTCGCAGCGAGCGGAGGTCGGTGTACGACGGGATGTAGGGCAGGCAGCGGGCGAAGTCGACTCCCGCGTCGGCGATCTCGTCGAGCGGCATCTCCGCGTCGAATCCCATGAAGCGCTCGAACGTCCAGGCCGATGCCGGCGCGAAGGAGGTGACCTGGGCGGCGAAGCCGACGTTCATCACGAGCAGATCGGGGATGCCCTGCAGCCGCGCCCGGCGGGCGATGAGCGATCCGATCTCGGGCTTCGTGAGCTCCGACTCGTCGAGCACGAGAGACGCCCCCTGCATGAAGTCGGCGACGTTCTCGGGGGTGACGCCGTCGAAGAACGTGCGCACCTCGGCTTCGGGGTTGATGTCGATCACGCGCTCGCGGAAGACGTCGGCCTTGCGCCTGCCGATCGTGGCGCTGCTCGCGCCCTCGACCCGATTCACGTTCTCGAGCTCGAAGACCTCGGGATCCGCCACGCTGAACGCGGCCACGCCCATGCGCGCGAGCTTCAGGCCGAGCTGGAAGCCGTCGCCGCCGACACCCGCGATGGCGACGCGCGCAGCGGTGAGGGCGCGCTGCTCGTCTTCGCTCCAGAACCCGTAGTTCCTCGAGAACTGGGGAGCGTCGACGCCCAGAGCGGTCATTGCAGCTGCTCGCTCAGCGCGCGCTTCGGGGCGCGGCCCACATAGGTCATGGCGCCGTCGTCGGCGCGGTACTGATCGATGATTCCGCTCTGGCGGTCGTTCACGCGTTCCGTCGAGAGCGGGATGTCGATCTCGATCGGCAGGTTGTAGTCGAGGTAGTGCTCGACGTAGCGCGGCTCGCCGATGCGCGAGATCGCGATGGTGCCCCGCAGATGACGCTCGAGCCAGGGCTCGATGATGGCGAAGGTGCGCTCGAGGCCGTGGTTCGCCTCGTAGGCGAGCATGACGGCGAACAGGTGCCACTGCACCAGTTCCTGCATGACGGCGTGCTCGTGGCGGGCGATCACCCGCGAGACCTCGACGCTCCGCGGCGACAGGTCGCCGTCGACGAACGAGTCGGGGCAGAACTCCTCCACCGGGAGCGGCAGCTCGTCGCCGCGCACGATGAGGCGCGAGACCCCGACGACGCGCACGCCGTCGATGTGGTTCTCGAAGACTGCGAAGGTGATCGAGCGGGCGTCGTCGGCGTCGCGGTCGGTGCCGTCGGGCTGGATCTCGCTCTCGTCGAGCTGGCCCGTCTGATCGACGTAGACGTTCCTCCGCAGCTCGAAGTGCGCACGGTACTCCGACTCGAGCCCGGGTCGCGGCACGTCGTTCTCCGCGATGATGCCGATGCACATGCGCGCGGTCGGCTGCTCCGCGAAGAGGGCGGAGCCGATGACGGGGATGACGTCGTGATTCGTCACGGAACGATCGATATGGGACAACGCCGAGGATCCTCCTGTTGGAGCGGCTGCATGCGCCGCGGATACGTCATGAATGCCCGGGTGTGACCTCGAACGACTCCTGCAGGTCTCATTGTGCCCGAATCGCGGTTCATCGCGCAGCGCGGGCTTCGCACGGCGAGTCGCGCCGCGCCTGTCCGGGCCGCCGGACGCCTCCGAACGCAGCGCGACGGCGGCGCGGTGGTGGGAGACAGCAAAAGCGGGATGCTAGCATATGTGCACTACTGACGTCGAAATTGGGGGAAAGGTGCAGGGAGACGGTTGGAACCGCGGGAACAGTGTTCGTTCCCGACCGGCGCTCGATGACGCCCGCATGAAAGTGCTGCTCACCGCGGTGCAGCACGTGGAGACCGTAGGGATCTCCCTCGGGGTCTCGCAGGACCTCATCGACCGGATCTGCCTCGAAGCGGGCGTCTCGGCGAAGCAGTTCGGGCAGGTGTGGCCGAGCGCGAACGCGTTCATGGCCGACCTGTTCTGCGAGCTCGCGAATCAGGCGCAGATCGATCGCGCGGATACGGAGACCCTGCTGACGACGTGGCAGTACCTGAGCATGCGCACGGAGGATCTGCGGACGCCCGCGGGCCGTCGCAGCGTGCTCATCGACATCATCCGCACCGCGGCGGAGTACAACTTCGAGGTGGTCACCGCTTCGAGCAAGTGGCGCACGTACGCGGCGCTCTCGACCACGATCATGGCGTGGCCCGACGAGGCGGATCGCTCTCGGATGCTCGACGCGCTGCAGGCGAGCGAGCTCTCGTTCGTCGAGACGATGGAGAGCTTCTACCGCAACGTGCTCCCCACGGTCGGCTATCGGCTGAAGCCGATGTTCCACAACGACTACCAGCCCTTCGTCGTCGCGGCGGCTTCGGTGATCGAGGGCCTCGGCATCGTGCGCGCGACGGTCCCTGCTCTCGTGGGGGCGCATTTCAGCGCGCCGGGCGCGGTACTGGAGGGCGAGGGCCGCGAGGCGGCGCCCGACGAGACCTGGTCGGTCTCGGCGCTCGCGTTCATGGGCGTCGTCGACGCGTTCATCGAGCCCGACCCGGAGTTCGTCGCGGCCGAGGCCATCTCGCGGCTCAGCTCGGGGGTCGACGTCACGCCGCAGTCGCCCGGAGCCGACACCTCCTACTGAGGACGGGGATCAGGCGATCTCCGCGCGCGTGCCGAAGCGCCGCAGCCGGTCGCGCGTGAGCGCGAACGACTGCGGCCGGCCGAAGTAGTAGCCCTGCACGCTGCGCACGCCGAGCTCCCGCAGCGTCTCCGCAACCGCGGCGCTCTCGATCCCCTCGACGACCACTGTGTGCCCGAGGTTGTCGCCGAACCCCTGCAGGGCCTTGATCAGCTCGCGCTGCCGGGAATCGTCGAGGTTGCCGATCAGGCTCTTGTCGATCTTCAGGATGTTCATGGGGAAGTGCACGAGGGCCCCCACCGAGGAGTCGTCGGAGCCGTAATCGTCGAGGGCGATGATGAGCCCCGCGGTCTGCAGGTTCTCGGCGTCGCGCCGCAGCTCGTCGGTGACGGATCGCAGTGATCGCTCGTTGAGCTCGATACAGAGGGTGACGTCGGGGTGCGCTCGTGCCGCGTCGCGCAGGAAGGGGCCGAGCTCGGCATCGCTGATCTGGCCGAGGTCGAGGTTCACGGTCACGCAGTTCACGCTCGGCTCCAGCGCGCGGAACTGCTCGGCGGCATGGAGCGCCTTCGTGATGACCTGCTCGGTCAGCGCGTTCATCAGCCCCAGGCTCTTGGCCCGCGCGATCAGCGAGGGCGCGGAGATCGGGCCGAGCTCGGGATCGACGTAGCGTGTGAGCGCTTCGAACGCCCAGATCTTCCCCGTCGAGATGTCGACGATGGGCTGGAAGGCGAGCATCAGCCGGTTGCCCTCGATGGCGCGGGCGACGATGTCGTTGAGGCGGGTGGAGCGGTGCGACGAGATGCTCACCGTGCTGCCGACGGGGTCGGTCCCCTGCCGCCTGGAGCGCTTGGCCTGCAGCATCGTGCGATCCGCGTCCTCGACGAGGGACTGGGCGTCGATCTCGCGGTGGCTCGAGAAGGCGAGCCCCGCGCTCACGAGGGGCCTGAGATCGTGCCCCTCGAGGTCCATGCGCTCGCTCAGCGCGGCGATCACGCGATCCGCCGACTCCTTGGCCTGGTCGATGGAGACGAGCCCCGTGAAGATCACGACGAATTCGTCGCCGCCGACCCGCGAGACGAAGTCGCCGCCGCCCGCAGCGCGTTCGAGTCGGCCGGCGAGCGCGCGCAGCAGCGCGTCGCCGGCTCGGTGGCCGAAGTTGTCGTTCAGTTTCTTGAAGTTGTCGAGGTCGATGAAGAGCAGGGCGATGCCCTCGTGATAGGCGCGATGCTCGTTCGCCTCGATCAGCGCCTCCTGGAACGCGCCGTAGTTCGGCAGCCCCGTCAGAGGGTCGGTGTTGGCGCGCTGCTCGAGTGAATCGACCTCGTACTGCATGCGCGCGGCCTCGCTGGCGAGGTGCGCGAGCGACTCGATGGCGCGCTGGTCGTCGCGGGTGAAGGCGCCGCCGCCGAGCTTGCGGGAGGCGACCACGTACTGCCACGCCCCCGCCTCCAGGCTCACGGGTGCTCCGATCTCGGAGGTCGACGGCGCGGAGTCGCGCAACTCGACGCTGTTGGCGCGCACCACCCCTCGCGCGCGGTTGAGCAGCGCCGCGCCGAGGGACGCACCGCTCTCGCGCGGCAGCTCGATCGCGGCGTCCACGACCGCCGAGAGCCGCGCCTCGATATCGTCGGAGCGCGAGCGCTGGGCGAGCACGTAGAAGAGCGAACCGGCGAGCAGCACCACGAACGGGGTGAGGCTCACCTCGGGATCGCTCTCCAGCCAGGAGATGACGGTCGCATCCATGTAGTGGATCAGCGTCGCAGTGCAGGCGACCACGGCGATGAGGAAACCGACGCGGCTCGGCTTGACCGAGGCGGCGCTCACGCCGCGGTCCACCTCGGCCCGGCCCCACTGCCGGGCGAACTCGGCGAGCAGCACGACGCCGTAGAACACCGCGGTTGCGACCACGAAGGTCGGGACCGACCAGATGCCGAGCGCTTCCCCGCCGAGGCGCACGGCGACGAAGCCGACGGCGCCGACGGCGGCGAGCCCGGTCGTGTAGAGCGCCAACCAGACGTTGCGCCGCAGCCAGGCCTGCGCGATCACGACGCCCACCGCCCAGATGCACACGCCGATGAACGGCGCGTGCTGCAGCGGATCGATGGAGAGCATGACGATCGAGACGCCCGCTCGCGGGAATCCCCGGTCGCGGCCGATGCGGATGTGGAACGGCCCGCAGATGATCACGCTCGCGATCACGGCCAGCACCAGCGTCCACGATGTGGGCGGGTGCACGACGAGGTGGGCGACGCCGGTGCCGATGGTGACGAGCGCGAAGAGGATGAAGGGTGCGGCGAACACCGCGTCCCCCTTCGCTACACCGACGCGCTGCACTGCGACCCCCTTCTCCCCCATGCCTCCGCGCATTCCCCATCTGCGATGCGTGAACGCAGCAGCTCATTATGACATGGGCGCACCCCCGGGCTTCGCGCAATTCTCCCCGACGGCGCGGAGTCGTACTGTGTAGGGTGAAGACATGCTCGACATCTCACACGAGGAGTTCGAATCGCTGGTCGCGGATGGCCTCGACTCGCTGCACGACGACATGCTCGCGCAGCTCGACAACGTCATCTTCCTGGTCGAGGATCGACCCGCCGACGGCAGCGAGGTTCTCGGGGTGTACGAGGGGTTCTCACTCGCCGAGCGCGGCGCGTACGGCTACGGGGAGGAGCCGGATCGCATCATCCTCTTCCGCGAGAACCTGCTCGAGCACTGCTCGGACCAGCAGGAGCTCGTGGACGAGATCCGGGTGACGCTCGTGCACGAGATCGCGCACTTCTACGGCATCACCGAGGAGCGCATCCACGAACTCGGGTGGGGCTGATGCAGGCGGCGCATCCTGAGGCGCGCACGCGCCGGGTCGCGGAGACCACCAGCCTCGAATCCCCCGTCTGGCAGACGGTCGTGTGGGATGACCCGGTCAATCTCATGTCGTACGTCGCCTTCGTCTTCCAGCGGCACTTCGGGTTCAGCCGGGATCGCGCCGAGGAGCTGATGCTGCAGGTGCACCACTCGGGCAGCGCGGTCGTCGCGGAGGGGTCGCAGGAGGCGATGGAGATGCACGTCGAGGCGATGCACGGATACGGACTCTGGGCGACGGTGCGTCAGGCGGGCGAGCTGTGAAGCTCCTTCCCCTGCCCGGCCGCGGGCTCCGGCTCCTGCTCGACCACGACGAGGCCGCGATGCTCGACCAGCTGATCGCGCAGCTCATCCAACTGCTGCAGAGTCACAGCAGCACGGCGCTCGATCCCGACCCGCTCTTCGCGAGCCTCGAGGTCGGGGGCTCCGATGAGACTCCCGACGACCCCGCTCTCGCCCGTCTCTTCCCGGACGCGTACGCAGAGGGTGCGCGGTCGGGCGAGTTCCGCAGCGTGACCGAGCAGGGCCTGCTCAATCGCAAGCTGCAGGACGCCATGGATGTGACGGCTGCGCTCGGGCTCGGCGGCGGGGCGCCCGCGGACGGGACGCTGGTCGAGGTCGACATCTCGCAGTCGACGCTCCCCGCCTGGGTGCGCACCGTCACGGCGCTGCGCCTCGCGATCGCCGCTCGCATCGGGCTCGACGGCTCCGAGGATCGGCCGCGCCTCCTGGATGACGAGGAGACGCGCGGTACGGTGCTCGTGTTCGACTGGCTGGCCGCGATCCTCGAATCGGTGCTGGCGATCGTCGAGTCGGGCGAGCCCGACGACGAGACCGACGACGCCCCCGACCCCGACTCCGGCCCTCGCCCCGATCCTGGCGCGGCGAACCGGAACGGCTGAGGCGGGCGGTCGCGTTAGCCCGGCTCCTCCAGCGAACGCGGGTCGACCACCGTTCCGCGCCCGTGCAGCAGGCTCGCCGACGTCACCCCTGCCGCGCCGAAGCGCTCGCGCACGTCGTCGACGGCCTGGTCGACGGCGCGCCAGCCGTCGTCTTCGCTCCAGAGCGCCGCGATGTCGGAGCCGGCGGGCATGAGCTGCTCGGCGCGCACGCCGATGAGACGTACCGCGCGGCCCCCGCGGTCCAGCGCCGAGAAGAGATCGCGCGCCGTGTGGTAGATCCGCTGCGTTGCATCCGTCGCCTCGGGAAGCGTGCGCGACCGAGTGATCGTCTCGAAGTTGCCCCACCGCACCTTGATGGAGACCGTGCGGGCCTCGGCGCCCGCCGCGCGCAGCCGCTCCCCCGTGCGCGTCGCCAAGCGCAGCAGCTCCCGCTGCAGCACGCCCGTGTCGGAGACGTCGTGGGCGAACGTCTCCTCGTGCCCGATGCTCTTCTCGGTGCGCGAGGTCTCGACCCGGCGCGCGTCCCGGCCGTTCGCGAGCTCGTGCAGCCGCCGTGCGCTCGCAGCGCCGACGATGCGCTCCAGCGACGGCAGCGGCTCGCGCGCCAGCTCTCCGACGGTGCGAATCGCGCGGGCGTGCAGAGCGCGCTCGGTGGCCTGGCCGACTCCCCACATCGCACCGATCGGCAGCGGATGCAGGAACTCGATGGTGCGCTGGGGCGGCACCTCGAGAATGCCGTCGGGCTTCGCGCGCTGCGAGGCGAGCTTGGCGACGAACTTCGTTCCGGCGAGGCCCACGGAGGCGGGCAGGCCCGTGCGCTCCCGCACGCGCTCCCGGATCGCGCGGGCGATCTCCACGGGCGGGCCGAAGAGCCGTACCGTGCCGGCGACATCGAGGAACGCCTCGTCGATGCTCAGCGGCTCGACGAGCGGCGTGAACTCTTGGAAGACCGCCATCACCGCTTTCGACGCACTGCGGTACTTCGCATACACGGGCTCGACGAGCACGAGCTGCGGGCAGAGCTGCTTCGCGCGGGCCACCGGCATGGCGGAGCGCACGCCGAACCGCCGCGCCTCGTAGCTCGCGCTCGACACCACCGATCGGGCCGTGTCGTGCGCGGCCGCCACGGGGAGCCCCACGAGCTCGGGGCGGTCGAGCAGCTCGACCGACACGAAGAACGAGTCCATGTCGACGTGCAGCACGGAGGCGATGTCACGCGGCGACTCGAACATGTGTACTATTCCATCATGCTCCGGGCTCAGCCGCCAGCTTCGACGACGAGCCGCGCGAGTTCCTCGTCGACCACGAGCTCCGTGATGATGCGGGCGGAGAGCGCGCCGCGCAGGCTGTCGCGCTTCGCGGCTCCCGATACGACGCACAGCCGGTGCGGAATGCGCCGCACCGTGTCGAGCGATGGTCCGCTCGACCGCTCGTTCAGCGCTACTCCATCGGTGCTCCCGTCGCTCCGGTAGAAGACGGTGCCGCAGTCGCCGACGACGCCCGCTCGCACGAGCTCCTGCAGATCGTCGCGATCCAGGTAGCCGCCGGAGTAGATGCGGGAGCGGGGATCGCCGATCCGCGACCCGAGCCCGAATACGTAGAGGTCGCTCGACGCCTGCAGTTCGAGCACGCGGCTCACCGAGCGCTCCCGCCAGAGCGCGCGGCGCGTGTCGGGGTTGTCGAAGATCGCGGGCACGGAGAACTGGTAGACGGAGGCGGCGAAGGCGTTGCCGAAGCCGCCGAGCAGCTCCGCCGCGTAGGAGACGCCGGTGGTGCGCACGTTCGCCGCCCCGTTCATCTGCACGACCCGCGTCTCGTGCACGGTCTTCGAGGGCAGGTGCCGCGCGACGGCGCTCATCGTCGCGCCCCAGGCGACGCCGATCGTCGAGCGATCTCCCACGGCGGCGGCGACGCGGTGGGCCGCCGTGCGGGCGGTGCGCTTGAGCCGGTCGGCCTCCGAGGCGCGGGCGGGCGAGGGCACCACGTGCGCGGTGATGCCGTACCGCTCGGCGATGCGCAGCTCGAGCTGCGACCGGGCCTCCTGCGGCGAGTGGACCTGGATCTCGACGAGGCCGGAGTCGCGCGCGTATGCTAGCAGCCGCGAGACGGAGGAGCGCGACACGCGCATCTCCTGCGCGATCGCCTCCATCGTGAGATGCTGCAGGTAGTACAGTTGCGCGGCTCGCAGAGCCTCCCGCGACCTGGACCCACTCGCCGTCACCGCTGCCCCCTTCGCTCGGTTCGATGAACACATCATGCACATACGTGCAATGAGGTTGCAACTCGGTGCAGGCGGGTGGAAGCTGACCTCGAACGTCGAAAGGTTGAAGCCATGAATGATCGCACGCCGACCACCCGACCCGCGGTTCGCAGCCTGCGGGATCGCCCCCACGCCGATGTCCTCATCATCGGCGGCGGCATCAATGGCATCGCCACCTTCCGCGAGCTCGCGCTCCAGGGCATCGACGTCGCCCTCGTCGAGCGCGGCGACTTCGTCTCCGGCGCCTCCTCCGCATCGAGCCACATGGTGCACGGCGGCGTCCGCTACCTCGAGAACGGCGAGTTCCGGCTGGTGCAGGAGGCGGTCGCGGAGCGCAACCGGCTCCTCCGCACCGCACCGCACTACGTGCGCCCGCTCCAGACGACGATCCCCATCTTCTCCACGTTCTCCGGCATCCTGTCGGCGCCCTTCCGCCTGCTCGTCACCCACGGCCGCGGAAAGGCGCGCGAGCGCGGCGCCGCGCTCATCAAGATCGGCCTGACGCTTTACGACACCTTCTCCCGCGACGGCGGGCAGGTGCCTCGGCACAAGTTCCTCGGGCGGCGCCGTTCGCTCGGCGAGCTGCCCCGCCTCAACAGCGACGTGAAGTACACCGCCACCTACTACGACGCGTCGATGCACGACCCCGAGCGGCTCGCGCTCGACGTGCTGCACGACGGCCTCGTCGCAGGAGGCGACCGCGCTCGCGCCGCGAACTACCTGCCGGCCGTCGGCTTCGAGAACGGCGCGGTGCAGGTGCGCGACGAGCTCACGGGCGACGTCTTCGACGTCACCGCCAAGGTGATCCTCAACACGAGCGGCCCCTGGACCGACCTCACGAACGAGGCGCTCGGTCAGGGCACCCGGTTCATGGGCGGCACGAAGGGCTCGCACATCGTGCTCGACCACCCCGAGCTGCTCGCCGCGACCGCCGGCCGGGAGATCTTCTTCGAGCACTCCGACGGCCGCATCGTGCTGATCTACCCCCTGAAGGACCGCGTGCTGGTGGGCACCACCGACATCGACGCGGATCCCAGCACCCCGACCGCCTGCACGAGCGATGAGGTCGACTACTTCTTCGATCTCATCTCCCACGTCTTCCCCGACATCGCGGTCGACCGTTCGCAGATCGTGTACACGTTCTCGGGAATCCGCCCCCTGCCCCGGCACGACGACACGGCGCCCGGATTCGTCTCCCGCGACTACCGCATCGAGTCGACCGAGCGCGCCGGCGTGCCCCTGCTCAGCCTCGTCGGCGGCAAGTGGACCACCTTCCGCGCCCTCGCGGCCCACCTCGCGAACGACACGATGGAGCTGCTCGGCGTGGCCCGCACCGTCGGCACCGAGAGCCTCGACATCGGGGGCGGCAAGGGCTTCCCGAAGGGCCGGGCGGCGCGCACCCGCTGGGTGGCCGAGCGCGCGGACGGCAACCACCGGGCACGAGTCGAAGCGCTGCTCGACCGCTACGGCACGCGCGCCGACGAAGTGCTGGCGGCGACGCCCGAGCACGACGCGGCACTCGAGCTGCTCCCCGCGTACACCGCGGCCGAGCTCGCGCATCTCGCGGCATCCGAGCAGGTCGTGCACCTCGACGACCTGCTGCTCCGGCGCACCGCGATCGCGTTCCTCGGCGGGCTCACCCTCGAGCGCGTGCGTGCCGCGGCCGAGGCGATCGCCCCCGCGCTCGGCTGGGACGACGCCCGCGTCGACGAGGAGGTCGCCCGCACCGCCCACCTGCTTCGCACCGCCCACCGCATCGACGTCGAGCGCGGAGGCGCCGCCGTCGATATCTAAGCGGGGCGACCCGGCGGGTGCGGCGCGCGAGCTCCGCACCCGCACTCAACACCCACCGCGAGCCATTCGTCTCGCATTCCTGAAAGGTCAACGACGACATGCCAGATGTCAATCTCGGTCTCTACTTCCTCTCCGAGTTCGTCGGTACGGGTCTCCTCATCCTGCTGGGCTGCGGCGTGGTCGCCAACGTAGCCCTCGCGAAGACGAAGGGGAACGGCGGCGGCTTCCTGCTCGTCAACTGGGGATGGGGCCTCGCCGTCTTCGTCGGCGTGCTCGGCTCCGCCTACTCGGGCGCGATTCTGAACCCCGCCGTGGGCATCGGTCTCGCCATCGCCGGCAAGATCAGCGTGACCCAGTTCCTGGTCGCGACCGCGGCCGAACTGCTCGGAGCCATCGTCGGCGCCGTGCTCTGCTGGCTCGCCTACCGCTCGCACTTCGACGCCGAACCCGACGCCGCCGCGAAACTCGGCGTGTTCTCGACCGGCCCTGCGATCCGCACTCCCTTCGGCAACTTCATCACCGAGGTCATCGGCACCTTCGTTCTCGTCTTCGCCGTCTTCGCGTTCGCCGATTACGGCGACATCCAGGTCGGCGTGCCCGGAGGCCTCGGGCCCCTCACCGCGCTCCCCGTCGCGCTCGTCGTCGTGAGCATCGGCGCGTCCCTCGGCGGCCCCACCGGTTACGCGATCAACCCGGCCCGAGACCTCGGGCCCCGCATCGCGCACGCGATCCTCCCCATCAAGGGCAAGGGCGGCAGCGACTGGGGCTACGCGTGGGTGCCCGTCGTCGGCCCGCTCGTCGGCGGCGTGATCGCCGCCCTCCTCGCGCCCCTGGTGCTGGGACTCGCAGCGGCGGCCTGAGCGCCCCGAAGCAACGAAGCTGACACGAAAGGAACACCATGTCCGAATACATCATCGCGATCGACCAGGGCACGACCTCGAGCAGGGCGATCATCTTCGACCGGAGCGGCAGCATCATCTCCGTCGGCCAGAAGGAGCACGAGCAGATCATGCCGCAGGCCGGCTGGGTCGAGCACGACGCCCTCGAGATCTGGCGCAACGTGCAGGAGGTCATCGGCATCGCGCTCGGACGCGCCGACCTGACGCGGCACGACATCTCCGCGATCGGGATCACCAACCAGCGCGAGACGGCAGTGGTCTGGAACCGCAAGACGGGCAAGCCGGTCTACAACGCGATCGTCTGGCAGGACACGCGCACGCAGGACATCGTCGACCGCCTCGCGGCCGACGGCGGAACCGACCGGTTCAAGGACATCGTGGGGCTGCCCCTCGCGACCTACTTCTCGGGCACGAAGGTCGCCTGGATCCTCGAGAACGTCGAGGGCGCGCGCGAGGCCGCGGACGCGGGCGATCTGCTCTTCGGCACCACCGACAGCTGGGTCATCTGGAACCTCACTGGCGGCTCGGAGCAGGGCGTGCACGTCACCGACGTCACGAACGCGTCGCGCACGCTGTTCATGGATCTGCAGACGCTCGAATGGCGCGACGACATCCTCGAGGCGTTCGGCGTGCCGCGCTCGATGCTGCCCGAGATCAAGTCGTCCTCCGAGATCTACGGCACCGCCGAGGATTCGTCGCTGCTGCGGGAGACGCCGATCGCAGGCATCCTCGGCGACCAGCAGGCCGCGACGTTCGGCCAGGCGGCCTTCACCGCCGGCGAGTCGAAGAACACCTACGGCACCGGCTGCTTCCTGATCTTCAACACGGGCGAGGAGATCATCCACTCGAAGAACGGTCTGCTGACGACCGTCGGATACAAGCTCGGCGACGGTCCGACGCACTACGCGCTCGAGGGATCCATCGCGGTGACGGGCTCCCTCATCCAGTGGCTGCGGGATCAGCTCGGGATCATCTCGGACGCCCCCGAGGTCGAGCAGCTCGCCGACAGCGTGCCCGACAACGGCGGCGTCTACATCGTGCCGGCGTTCTCGGGGCTGTACGCGCCGTACTGGCGCCCTGACGCCCGCGGCGCGATCGTGGGGCTCACCCGGTACGCGAACAAGGGCCACCTGTCGCGCGCGGCGCTGGAGGCCGTCGCGTACCAGACGCGCGACGTGCTCGACGCTGTCAACGCGGATGCGGGCGTCGACCTGACGGAGCTGAAGGTCGACGGCGGCATGGTCGCGAACGACATGCTCATGCAGTTCCAGGCCGACATCCTCGGGGTGCCCGTGGTGCGACCGGTGGTGGCGGAGACGACGGCGCTCGGAGCGGCCTACGCGGCCGGTCTCGCGGTCGGCTTCTGGTCGGGTCTCGACGATCTCTCCGCGAACTGGCAGGAGGACCGCCGGTGGGAGCCGAAGCTCGACTCGGCGGAGCAGGAGCGTCTGCTGCGTCAGTGGCGCAAGGCGGTCACCAAGTCGATGGACTGGGTGGACGAGGACGTGCGCTGAGCGCGCTCTCCGTGAACGTCAGCGGGCGGCAGTTCGAGTGAACTGCCGCCCGTCGGCGTCTCTGCGGGCGGATCGGAGCGCCGGGCGCCCGACCCGGCGCTCGCGATCTCGCGGCGCGTCGGGCGCCCTACTCGGCGCTCGCGGCCCGTTCGAGCACGAGCTCGCGGACGCGAGCGGCGTCTGCGGATCCCCGCATCGCCTTCATCACGGCACCGATGATCGCTCCCGCCGCCTGCACCTTGCCGTCGCGGATCTTCGCGAGCACGTCGGGCTGCTGCGCGAGTGCCGCGTCGACGGCTTCGATGAGCGCGCCGTCGTCCGAGACGATCGCGAGCCCGCGCGCCTCGACGATCTCGGAGGCGGTGCCCTCGCCGTCGATGATGCCGGCGATGACCTGTCGTGCGAGCTTGTCGTTGAGGGTGCCCGCATCGACGAGCTCCACGACGGATGCGACCTGCTCGGGCGTGATCAGGTCGGCCGACGGCGTCGACCGCTCGTTCGCGATGCGCGCGATCTCACCCGTCCACCACTTGCGGGCGGTCTGCGGCGGCACTCCGACCGCCACGGTCTCCTCGATGGTCGACAGCAGACCGGCGTTGACGAGGTCCTGGAACTCGAGGGCCGAGAACTGCCACTCGCTGCGCAGGCGGCGGCGGCGGAGCGTCGGATGCTCCGGCAGCTGCGCGCGCAGCTCCTCGACCAGTTCGCGCTCGGGGGTGAGCGGCGCGAGGTCGGGCTCGGGGAAGTACCGGTAGTCGTCGGCGTCGCTCTTCGGGCGCCCCGGCGAGGTCTCCCCCGTGTCCTCGTGCCAGTGGCGCGTCTCCTGGGTGATGGAACCGCCGGCATCGAGAATGTGCGCCTGGCGCTGGATCTCGAACCGGACGGCCCGCTCGATCGATCGCAGGGAGTTCACGTTCTTGGTCTCCGTGCGCGTGCCGAGCACCGACATCCCGGCATCCTCGTTGCCGCGCGGGCGCAGCGAGACGTTCGCGTCGCAGCGGATGTTGCCGCGCTCCATCCGCGCATCCGAGATGCCGAGCGCCACGACCAGGTCGCGGATGGTCGACACGTAGGCGGACGCGATCTCCGGCGTGTCCGCCTCGCCGCCGAAGATCGGTCGCGTGACGATCTCGACGAGCGGCACACCGGCGCGGTTGTAGTCGACCAGCGAGTACTCGGCGCCTTGGATGCGCCCGGTCGAGCCGCCCACGTGGTTCAGCTTGCCGGCGTCCTCCTCCATGTGCGCGCGTTCGATCGGCACGTGGACGATCCGGCCGGAGGCGAGCTCGATCTCCACCGAGCCGTCGTGCGCGATGGGATCGTCGTACTGGGAGATCTGGTAGTTCTTGCCCATGTCGGGGTAGAAGTAGTTCTTCCGCGCAAACCCCGAGATCTCCGCGATCTCGCATCCGAGCGCCAGGCCGAGGCTGATCGAGTACCGCACGGCCTCGTGGTTGAGCACGGGGAGCGAACCCGGGAGGCCGAGGCATACCGGAGCCAGGTTGGTGTTGGGGTCGGAGCCGAACACATTGGGCGCCGTCGAGAACATCTTGGTCTTCGTGTTGAGCTCGACGTGCACCTCGAGCCCGATCACCGGTTCGAAGAGTTCGAGCGCGCGATCGAAGTCCATTAGCTTGATCTTGGCCATCAGTTCGCCGCCTTTCCGGTCGGGGCCGTCGCAAGGAGCGCCGCGTCGAGTTCGGGGGCCTGCGCCCAGAAGGGAGCATCGTCGCGTTCGGCGATCAGCTGCTCGATCGCGCTCCCGGCGCGGTACAACCGCGCGTCTTCGAATGCCGGAGCCATGAGCTGCAGCCCGACCGGCAGCCCGTCTTCGCTCGCCGTGCCGATCGGCAGGCTGATCCCGGGGATGCCGGCGAGATTCGCGGGAATGGTGGTGGCGTCGTTCAGGTAGTCGCGCATCGGGTCTCCGCTGTGCGCGCCGAGGGCCCATGCCGTCGTCGGCGCCGTCGGCGACGCGATGACGTCGACGCGCTCGAACGCCGCCGCGAAGTCGCGCTGGATCAGGGTGCGGACCTGCTGCGCGCTGCCGTAGTACGCGTCGTAGTAGCCGGCGGAGAGCGCGTAGGTTCCCAGGATGATGCGTCGCTTCACCTCGGCGCCGAAACCTGCCGCACGCGTCTCGCTCATCACGCTCTCGACGGTGCCGCCGCCCTGCGGGGAGACGCGCAGACCGAAGCGCACGGAGTCGTACTTCGCGAGGTTGCTCGACGCCTCCGCGGGGAGGATGAGGTAGTAGGCCGCCACCGCGTACTCGAAGTGGGGGGCGTCGATCTCGACGATCTCCGCGCCCTGGGCCGTGAGCAGTTCGAGGGCCTGCTCGAAGCGGGTCTGCACCCCGGGCTGCACCCCGTCGATCATGAGCTGCTTGACCACGCCGACGCGCAGACCGCGCAGCGACGCCGGGTCGGCGCCGTCGCGCGCCGCGCGGGCCATCGACGGCCAGGAGAAGTCGAGCGACGTGGAATCGTGCCGATCGTGCCCCGCGATGACGTCGTGGAGCAGCGCCGTGTCGAGTACGGTGCGGGCGCAGGGGCCGATCTGGTCGAGCGAGGAGGCGAGCGCGATGGCGCCGTAGCGGCTCACGCCACCGTACGTCGGCTTGACGCCGACGGAGCCCGTCAGCGCTGCGGGCTGACGGATCGAGCCGCCGGTATCGGAGCCGAGCGCCAGCGGAGCTTCGAACGCGCTCACGGCCACGGCCGATCCGCCGCCCGAGCCGCCCGGCACGTTCCCGAGCTTCCAGGGGTTGAGCGTCGGGCCGTAGGCGGAGTTCTCCGTGGACGACCCCATGGCGAACTCGTCCATGTTCGTCTTGCCGATCGACACGAGGCCGGCGGCTCGTGCGCGGGCGACGGCGGTCGCGTCGAACGGCGATCGGTAGCCCTCGAGAATCTTGGAGCCCGACGTGGCGGGCATGTCGGTCGTGACGAGCACGTCCTTGATCGCGAGCGGCACGCCGGCGAGTTCGCCGAGCGATTCGCCCGCAGCTCGCCGGGCGTCGATGTCGCGGGCCGCGGCGAGGGACACCTCGGCGTCGGTCGCGAGGAAGGCGTTGAGCGCACCGTCGACCTCGGCGATGCGGTCGAGGTGCGCGCGCGTCGCCTCCTCGGAGGAGACCTCCCCCGAGGCGAGGCGTGCGGCGAGGTCGGCGGCGGTCAGGCGGGTCAGATCGCTCATGCCCGCGCTCACTGCTCTTCGCCGAGGATCGACGAGACGCGGAACATGCCGTCCGTCGACTCCGGTGCGTTCGCGAGCGCCTGCTCGCGGGTCAGCACGTCGGAGACGACGTCGGGTCGCGTCACGTTGCTCAGCGGAATGGGGTGGCTGGTCGCGGGAACGTCGGGTGTCGCCACCTCGCCGACCTTCGCGATATGGGTCAGGATCGAGTCGAGGTCGCTCGTGAGCGCGCCGATCTCGTCTGGGGTGAGGGCGATTCGTGCGAGGCCCGCGAGATGTGCGACGGTATCCGCCGTGATCTCGGTGCTCGCCGCGCTGGCTTCAGGCATGCTGCTCCATCGGGAGGGGTCGTCTGGGATCGCCCACCATCTTATCTGCGGGGCGCGGGGAGAACTCTGCGGCGCTCAGCGCGAAGCTCGTCCCGTCGCCGCCCGGCGGTTCGCCGCTCGGCGCGCCGTCGCTCAACCGGGCTCGGCGTCCGCGAACGGCAGCGCCGCAGCGGTGCGGGCGCCATCGCGGGTCCAGAGCCCCGAGCAGCCGCGACGATGGCTCGTCACCACGTGGGTGTCGACGACGCCGATCGCGGTCATGAGGGCGAATACCGTCGTCGGGCCGACGAACGCGAAGCCCCGCCGCTTCAGCTCTTGGGCGAGCGCGCGCGACTCGTCCGACGTCGCCGGCACTTCGGCGTCGTTCGCCGGAGCGGGCGAGCGCTCCGGCCGGAACGACCAGACGAGTGCGGCGAGCCCGCCGCCGTCGCGCAGCCGCAGCGCCGCCTGAGCGTTCGCGACGGTCGCCACGATCTTCCGCCGATTACGAATGATGCCCTCGTCGTGCAGCAGACGTTCGACCTCCGCCTCTCCGAAGCGGGCCACGCGTTCGATGGAGAAGCCGTCGAACGCCAGCCTGAAGGCGTCGCGCCTGCGCAGAATGGTGAGCCACGACAGCCCCGACTGGAAGGCTTCGAGCGAGAGCCGCTCGAATACGCCGTCGTCGTCGAACACCGGCATCCCCCACTCGGTGTCGTAGTACTCGGTCAACAGCGGGTTCTGAGCGGCCCAGCCGGCTCGTATCGGGGTTTCGGCGTCCTCTGCCATCGGCACTCCTTCACAAGAATCAACGCGGAACGGCACCGCGTGCTCCCACCGTAGGCGCAGGGCGACCCCGCGGCTCCGCTCACGCACAAACTGTGGATAGATTCGCGATTCTGGCCCTATTCGTCATCTGTGGACGAACGTGCGCCGTCCGTGACCGCCTGCGGCCCCTCCGTGACGAGGAGCGCGAACTGAGCCGCATCGAGCACGGGGATCCCGAGCTCTTCGGCCTTCGCGAGCTTCGAACCGGCGCCTGGTCCGGCTGCGACGAAGTCGGTCTTCTTCGATACGCTCGACGCCGCCTTGCCCCCCGCGGCGATGATGGCCTCGGTGGCGCCCTCCCGGGTGAAGCCGTCGAGCGACCCCGTCGCGACGACGGTCAGGCCCGAGAGCACCCCTTCGGCCGACGCGGCGCCGGGCCCCGGATGCCCCGGCGTCGACCACTGCACCCCCGCGGCCGTCCATCGCTCGACGATCTCGCGGTGCCAGTCGACCTCGAACCAGGCCGTCAGCGATTCGGCGATGATGCTCCCCACACCGTCGACCTCCGCGAGCGCCTCCTGCGACGCCGCTCGGATCGCGTCGAGCGACCCGAACCAGTCGGCGAGCGCGCGCGCCGCGACCGGGCCCACGTGCCGAATGTTCAACGCGACCAGCAGCCGCCACAGCGGCTTCGTCTTCGCCTTCTCCAATTCGGCGAGGAAGGTCTCGGCGTCTCGCGAGGGGTGCACCACGCGGTGGTCCTTGCGCAGTCCCGCCTTGCGCCGCTCGGCGGGGCTGAGCCCCGCAGCGGCGGGCGGGTACTCGAGCGTGACGCGCTGGAACGGTGCGCGTCGCACGAAGTCGCCCGTCGTCTCGTCGATCCGCTGCTCGCCGGTCTCGCTGTCGCGCACGATCACGACGATCGGCACGATCTGCTCCAGCGTGAGATCGAAGAGGCCCGCCTCCGTTTCGAGCGGCGGCACCGACGGGGTCTCGGGCTGCGTCAGGGCCGCCGCCGTGATCTCGCCGAGCACCTCGATGTCGAGCGCCCCGCGCGAGCCGATGTGCTCGACGCGGCCGCGCACCTGCGCCGGGCAGTCCCGCGCATTCGGGCAGCGCAGGTCGATGTCGCCCTCCTTCATCGGGCGCAGCGTGGTGCCGCACCCCGGGCAGGTGTCGGGCATCTGCCACTCCCGCTCATCGCCGTCGCGCAGCTCGACGACCGCTCCGAGCACCTCGGGGATCACGTCGCCGGCCTTGCGCAGCACCACGGTGTCGCCGATGCGCACTCCCTTCGCCTGCACGACCTGCTGATTGTGCAGCGTCGCCTGGCGCACCGTCGACCCCGCGACCTTGACCGGCTCCATCACCGCGTAGGGAGTGGCGCGCCCGGTGCGGCCCACCCCGACGCGGATGTCGAGCAGCCGCGTGTGCACCTCCTCCGGCGGGTACTTGTAGGCGATCGCCCACCGGGGAGCGCGACTCGTCTCGCCGAGCTCCCCGTGCAGCGAGAGCTCGTCGACCTTCACCACGATGCCGTCGATCTCGTGCTCGACATCGTGGCGGTGCTCGCCCCGGTCCTCGATGAAGTGCACCACCTCGTCGACGGCGTCGAAGACGCGCGAGTGCGGCGAGACCGGAAGCCCCCATCCGGCCAGCAGCTCGTACACCTCCGACTGATTCTCGATCGCGGGGTCGGGCCACGCGCCGATTCCGTGCACGTACAGCGACAGGCGGCCGAGTCGATCCCGCATCAGCGCGAGCTCCGACTCCGTCTTCTTCTCCGCCCGCTGCCGCAGGCTGCCCGCCGCCGTGTTCCGCGCGTTCGCGAACTCCGGATACCGCACCGGGATCTGCTCGGCGGCGCGCCCCTTCCCGAGCTGCTCGGCGGCGAACGCCTGCTGCAACTCGTGCTGCCGTTCGTTGAGCGCGACGAAGTTCTCCCCGGTCAGGAAGACCTCGCCGCGCGCCTCGAAGAACGCCGGGAATCCGCTGCCCGAGAGGGTGCGCGGGATGACCGGGATGAGATCCACGTTCTCCGTGATGTCCTCCCCCACGCGCCCGTCGCCCCGCGTCGTCGCCGTCTCCAGCACCCCGTCGCGGTAGGCCAGGCTGATCGCCAGGCCGTCGATCTTCAACTCGGACAGCCACCGCACGGGGCGCCCCGCCGCGGCAGCCGTCTTGGCCGCCCAGTCGCGGAACTCCTCGACGGAGAACACGTTGTCGAGACTGAGCATCCGCTCCGCGTGCTCGTGCTCGGGGAACCCCGCCGAGACGACGGCGGCGCCCACCTCGCGCGTGGGGCTGTCCTGGCTCGCGAGCTCGGGGAACGCGCGCTCGATCGCCTCCAGCCGGTGGAACATCTCGTCGTACTCGGCGTCGGAGACGAGGCTCGCGGCCTCGGAGTAGTAGGCCACGCGCAGGCGTTCGATCTGCTCGGCGAGGCGTTCCGACTCCTCGCGGGCGGCGTCGAAATCTTCGGGGATCTGCTGCGCGTTCGTGCTCACGACTCCAGTGTATGAGCGCCGACGGACATTCAGGAGCGGGTTGCGGCCGCCTCGAGCGGCACTGCGCGATCGATGGTGAACTGCCCCAGCACGCGCGTGCCGACGTAGAGCACCGCGGTCTGCCCGGGGGCGACCCCGACCAGCGGCTCCGCGTGCTCCAGATCGATGTCGACGACCACCTCGTGCGTGGCATCCGCGCGATGCGACTCGGTGCGCTCGTCGTCGTGGATGGGCTCGAGCCGCGCCAGAGCGGGAACCGGGTCGGCATGCGCGCGGATCTGCACGTCGCAGGCGAACGGCTCCGCCGGATCGAACCCGGGCTCGCCCGCCCAGCTGTACCGTCCGCCCGCGATCCGCGAGATCTCGAGCTGCTCCTTCGGCCCGACGACGACCTGGTTCGAGACCGGACGGATCGACAGCACGTACCGCGGCTTCCCGTCGGCGGCGGGGCGGCCGAGCTGCAGCCCGCGGCGCTGGCCCACCGTGTAGCCGTGCGCGCCGTCGTGGCTCCCGACGACCGCGCCGGACTCGTCGAGGATGTCCCCCGGGGAGCGGTCGACATGACCCGAGAGCCAGCCGCGCGTGTCCCCGTCGGGGATGAAGCAGATGTCGTGGCTGTCGGGCTTCTGCGCCACCTGCAGGCCGCGCTCGGCCGCCTCCGCTCGGATGAGCTGCTTCGACGGCGTGTCTCCCAGCGGGAAGTAGCAGTGCGCGAGCTGCCGATCGGTCAGCACCCCGAGCACGTACGACTGATCCTTCGCCCATGCGCTCGCACGATGCAGCTCCGGGCCGTTCGGGCCGGGCATGAGCGTGGCGTAATGGCCCGTCGCGACGGCGTCGAACCCGAGCGCCGTGGCCTTGTCGAGCAGTGCGGCGAACTTGATCTTCTCGTTGCAGCGCATGCACGGGTTCGGGGTTCGGCCCGCGGCGTACTCGGCGATGAAGTCGTCGACCACGTCCTCCTTGAACCGCTCGCTCAGATCCCACACGTAGAAGGGGATGCCGAGCAGGTTCGCCGCGCGACGGGCGTCCATCGCGTCCTCGATGGTGCAGCACCCGCGCGACCCGGTGCGTATCGTGCCCGGCATCCGGCTCAGCGCCAGGTGCACTCCGACGACGTCGTGGCCCGCCTCGACGGCGCGAGCGGCGGCGACGGCCGAATCGACGCCGCCGCTCATCGCTGCCAAAATCTTCACCAGAGCATTCTAGTCGCTGCGCGGGTGCGCGTCGATGACGAGACGCGGTCGGCAGCGGCGCCCCCGGCCCGCGGCGGGCAGCGTCAGCTCAACCCGGCCGCTCGAGCGGCGCGCACCGCCTCCGGCAGCGCCTCCACGAGGGCGTCCACCTCGGCGGCACGGGTCGCGTGGCCCAGAGTGAATCGCAGTGCTCCGGCGGCCTCCTCGGGCGTGACGCCCATCGCGAGCAGCACGTGCGAGATCTCCGCGACGCCCGCCCGGCAGGCGGATCCCACCGAGACGGAGACGCCCGCGGCGTCGAGCAGGAAGACCAGAGAGTCCCCCTGGCACCCCGGGAATGTGAAGTGCGCGTTGCCGGGGAGACGGCCCGGGCCGACCGGCGCGCCGCGGAGCACGGCGGTCGGATCGGCCGCGCGCACGCCGTCGACGAGTCGCCGGCGCAGGGCCTCGAGGTGCTCGATCCCGCTCGCTCGCGGGCTCCCGTCATCGTCGAGCACGAGTGCGAGGGCGGCGGCGAAGGCCACTGCGCCGGCGACGTCCTGGGTGCCGGATCGCGACCGCTGCTGGCTGCCTCCGTGCAGCAGCGCGTCGGCCGTCACCCTGCGCCCGAGAATCAGCGCTCCCACGCCCACCGGGCCGCCGACCTTGTGCGCCGAGAGGCTGAGGGCGGCGGCGCCGGAACCCGCGAAGTCGATCGGCACCTGGCCGAGCGCGGACACCGCGTCGACATGCGCCGGGATGCCGTGGTCGGCGGCGATCCGGCACAGCTCGCGGACGGACTGCACGGTGCCGACCTCGTTGTTCGCCCAGAGGAACGAGACGACGGCGACCCGCTCCGCCCCCGCCGCGGCGATCGCGTGCGCGAGCGCGTCCGGCGCGAGCAGCCCGTGCGCGTCGATCGGCACCCAGACGAGCTCGGCGCCCTGCGTGTCGCGCAGCCACTCCGCCGCCTCCACCGTCGCGTGATGCTCGCCCGCGGCCACCAGCACGACCGGGCCCGCCCCGGCGCGCCGGCGCGACCAGTACAGCCCCTTCAGCGCGAGATTGATCGACTCGGTACCGCCCGCCGTGAAGATGAGCTCGGCGTGATCGCAGCCGACCAGCCGGGCGATGCGGTCGCGCGCCGACTCGAGCACGAGGCTCGCCCGCTGCCCGTGGCCGTGCGTCGACGCGGGGTTGCCGACGGTGCGCAGCGCCTCGACGTAGGCCTCGAGCACGGCCTCGGGCATCGGCGACGTCGCGGCGTGATCGAGATACGCGTTCCCGCCGACCATCATCGGTGCACCGCTCAGTAGAGGAGGTTCGCGAGCCGGCCGCGCGCCGCGGCCACGCGAGGATCGCCGACGCCGACGACCTCGAACAGCTCGAGCAGGCGCTCCCGGATCACCGCGCGGCCCTCGGCATCCTCCGCGGCGAAGAGGTCGAGCAGACGCAGGAAGGCATCCTCCACGTGCCCGCCCGACACGTCGAGATCCGCGACGCGGAGCTGCGCCTCGATGTCGGTCGGGGCCGCGGCTGCGCCGCTGCGGATCTCGTCGGCGGTCAGCCCCTGCAGACGGTGCAGCAGCTTCACCTGCACGAGCGCCGCCCGCGCGTCGGCGTCCGCCGGGGAGCGGGTCAGCACCGCCTCCCACTCCGAGATCGCCCGGGCGTAGTCGCCCCGCTCCGCGGCCTCGATCGCGGCGAGGTGCGCAGCGGGGATCTCGGGCTCCGCCGGGGCCTCGCTCGCGTCGGCGCCCCCGTCGTCGGGAGCATTCACCCGGCCGGCGACGCCGTGCTGCTCGGCCAGCTGCAGCAGCTGACCGAAGAACTCGCGCACCTGCTCCTCCGGAACGGGGCCCTGGAACAGCGGCACGGGCCGGCCCCCGACGAGCGCGACGACCGTCGGAACCGCCTGCGCCTGGAACGCCTGGGCGAGGCCCGGGTTGCCGTCCGCGTCGATCCGCGCCAGGAGCACGCGCCCGTCGAGCTCGCGCGTCACCCGCTCGAGCACCGCTCCGAGCGCCGTCGACGGCTCGCTCCGCGTGGACCACAGCAGCGCGACGACGGGGACGACGCTCGAGAGCTGCGCCGCCTGCTCGAAGGTCGCGTCGGTCACGTCCAGTACGAGGGACGGCACGTCGACGACCGGCGCTCCCGAAACTCCGGGCGCACCGCTCGCCGTCGGCGCGGCGGCGCCGGGCTGCGGGGACGCGGCTCGCGCGGCGAGGTGGCTGAGGTCCACGCCTCCGCCGGGAATGCGCTCCGGGAACTGCTGACTCATCGGTCGGGTCCTCTCTCGTGTTCGGTGGTCGCGGCTGCGGGGCGGGGCGAGTCGCTCGACTGCGCCGCCGCCGACGCGCCGACGGGGTGCTGGTGAATCAGTTCGAGACGCCGACGAGCTCGCTCGTCACGCCGAGCAGTTCGATCTTGGCCCCGTCGGACTTGCTCGGAACGAAGAAGAGCATCTGGTGGGCGACCTGCTGCACGAGCCGCTCCTGCTCGCCCTCGAGGCCGGACAGTGCGGTGATCGCGCCCTGCGCCTGCGGCTTGAAGCGCCCGCCCGCGGCGTCGACGATCTGCTCGTCGATGACCGTCGTCGCGACGAGTGCGCCGCCGGCTCCCGTGGAGAGCGCAACGGCGGGCGCATCGCCCTGGCGCGCGGTCGCGCTGTACTTCATCGTCTGGTCCTTGTCGTCCGACTGCTGCTGCGCGGCGGCGGCGCGCGCCCGGCCGTAATTCTCGAGCAGCGTGTCGCTCTCGAGATCGAACAGGTCCGCCTCCGGCGCCTCCGTGCCGTTCTGGAGCAGCGCGGCGTAGGCGTCGCCGACCTGCCCCGGCGGGAGCACGAGCGTCTCGATGTCGTTGGAGAGCAGCGCGGTGCCGTCTTCGGCCGGCGCGGCCTGCGGCATCGAGATGCCGCCCCGCAGGGCGATGACCCGCGAGACCTCGAAGTTCTCCTGCGGCGACTGCTGGGTGAGGATCAGCGCGAGCGAGGGCGAGGTCTGCTGCTCCGCCGCGTCTTCGCCGGCAGCGGACTCGTCCTCCGCCGCGCCCGAATCCTCCGACCCGTCGGCGGTGCCGTCGGCCGCCGCGTCGGCATCGGTCTTGCCCGACTGCGACGCCACCGTGATGAACGCGGTGCGCGGCCACGACTCGGTGCTCTGCACCAGGGCGTAGTCGAGCTCCTCATCGGTGATCCGCGGCGGAACCACCGCGTAGTCGGGCACCGCGGCGCGGATCTGATAGTTCGCGGTGCGCTGCGCGAGTGCGTCGCCGACGAAGCGCTCCTCGAGAGCCGCGGGGTCGAGCTCATCGTCGCCGCGGTTCGCCGCGGCGGAGATCTGCTCGACGATGCGATGCAGCTGCGCCTCGGTGACGGGCACCGGCGCGATCGACGACGGCTGCGCGGTCGGCGTCTCCTCCACCTGCTTCGGGCCGACCTGCGGCCAGTACTCGGCCGAGCAGCCGGTGAGACCGAGCACCGTGGCGATCCCGAGCACCGGGATCGCGCGGCGCGCGCGGCGCCCGATGCGCATCGCGCGCACCCCGCCTCGGTCGTTCGACGATCGGTCGTGCCTCGTGATGGACATGCGGTCTCCTCGGGGTGCGACGGCCGCGCCGTCGGAGTCGACCGGCGCTGACGTTCGGCGACTCGGGCGGTTCGGCCGTGCGAATGCGTTGCGCAGGCCCTGCAGGGGTCCGCGGCGCCCGCGGCGCGGGCCGAGGCCGCGGCGATCGTGGTCGATGGCGAGCAGGTAGAGCACCGCGCCGACGACGGCGAGGAGCCCGCCCGCCGCGAGCAGGGGCCCGGCCCACGGGGTGCTGCGATCCTGCGCCCAGACGAGGGTCAGCTCGCTCGGAATCGGATCCGTGCCGTTGGTCGCGATGAGCACCGACTGATCGACCGCGATCGACACCGGCACGCGCAGCGTCTCCGTCTCCGTCGCGGATGCCGCGTCGCCCACGCCGTCGACGTACCTCGAGTCGAGCCAGAGGTCGCTGCCGCGGGGGTCGAGGCCCGCCTCGGCGTCGGCCGGCTCAGACGCGGAGCCCGCGGCCGGAGCCTCCGCCGGGGCGCCTGGGATGAGCGCCGTCAGCAGCCGCTCCTGACGCTGATCGACGGTGAGCTCGGCGTGCGGGAACGGCTCCAGCCACGCGTCCACGTCACGAGTCATCGCCGTCGCGACGAACGCATCCGCGCCCTGCACCACGACGTTCGCCTGCCCGGGCAGCTTGGCGAATTCCGCTCCGTCCACGACGGCGAACGCCGCCTCCGACTGGGTGTCGACCGGCAGACTGATCTCTGCGGGGCCGGCGAGAAAGGTGCGCTGCCCGAGCCCGAGGAGCAGTAGCACTCCGGACAGCACGAGCACTGCGATCGCAAGCGCATGTCGCACGGGATCTCCTCTACATTCGCGACGGTCCGGGGGCGAGCGGCGGAGGCCCCTGCGCCCGGACACGATTCTTCGACCTCCCACGGTACCGGAGCTTCCCGGGTGTGACATGAAGACGCCGATTTCGAGCCGTTTCGAGCGGGCCCGGAGAGCGGGAGCGCTCCCCCGACCCGATCAGACCGTTGCGCTATCGTTGGTGGGCAATCGTGTTCTCGTCGCGGCCCGTGTGTGCGCGACGACTTTCAGTTACCGGAGGGCCCGTGTCCGAACCAGCCCAGCAGTTCTCACCCGCGTTCCGCGGCTACAACCGCGAAGAGGTCGACGAACGAGTCAGCGCGCTCACCGGCCACATCGCCACGCTGCAATCGCACCTCGAATCGCTGCAGCAGGCCCACCAGCAGGCCGCGCAGGTCGGGAACGAGCAGCGGCAGCTGATCGCGGATCTGCAGGAGCAGGTCGCCGAGCTCGGCGCCTCGGGCTACTCGGGCCTCGGCCTCCGCGTCGAGAAGAGCCTCCAGGTCGCCGAGGATCACGCGCAGCGGTTGATGGCGCAGGCGGACCTCGACGCCGAGAAGCTGCGCCGATCCTCGGAGGAGGAGAGCCGCCGCGTGCTGACGCAGGCGCAGCAGCGGGCCGATGCGCTCCTCACCTCCGCCTCCGAGCAGGCCGAGATCATTCTCACGGGAGCGCGCAACGACGTCGCGACGCAGAGCGCCGAGGCCAACGCCGAGCGCGAGCGACTGCTCGACGAGGCGCGCCGCGAGGCCGAGCTGACGAGGAGCAGCGCGGAGCGCGCGGCGCTCGCCGAACGGGAGACCGCCCACCGCGATGCACAGGCCGCGATCGCCGCCGCGGAAGCGCAGGCGGAGCGCCTGACCGCCGAATCCCGCGCCGCCGCGAACGAACTGCGGGCGCAGACCGAGATGCAGGCGGAGGCCTTCGAGCGCCAGCGGGCCGAGAACGAACGGGAGGCGGAGCTGGAGCGGGCTCGCCTCGTGCAGGAGGGCGAACGCGCGCGCGCCGAGTTCGAGGCTCGGCGCCAGCGGGAGGAGGCCGAGCTCGAAGAGCGCTACACGGAGCAGCAGCGCACCCTCGAGGCCGACATCGACGCGCAGCGCCGAGCACTCACGACCGAGGTCGAGACGCTCCGCGGGCGCATCGCGCAGGAGCGCGCCGAGCACGACACCGCGCTGCAGCAGGAGCGCGACGCCCACGACCGGCGCCTGCACGCCGAGCTGCAGGCCCACACGGACCGCATCGCGCAGGAGCGCGCCGAGCACGAGGCGGGGATCGCGCGCGACCGCGAGGCGCTCGATCAGGAGCTGGCGACCCGCGCCGCGCAGGCGGACCGGGAGCGCGAGCGCGAGGACGCCCTGGCGGCCGAGGACCGCGCAGCGGCAGCCGCCCGCCTCGAATCCCAGCTCGCCGCCCAGCGGGAGGATCACGATCAGGTGCTCGCCGGCGAGACGGCCGCGCAACGCGAATCGCTGTCGCAGGAGCGCGACGCGCACGACGCGGCCATCGCCGCAGAGCTCGCCGAGCACCGCGACACCATCGCCCGCGAGCGCCGCGAGCACGACACGAGCATCGCGACCGAGCGCGCCGAGCACGACGCCCGCCTGCACGAGGAGCGGGCAGCGCACGACGCGGCACTCGACGAGGAGCGCGCGGCGCAGGAGATGCGGCTCGCCGACGAGCGGCACCGGCAGGAGGTGCGGCTCTCCGACGAGCTCGCCGCCCACGTCTCCCGCCTGGCCCAGGAGCGCGACGCGCACGAGACCTCGATCTCGCGGGAGCGCGCGGAGCACGAAGCCGCGATCGCGTCGGAGCGGGACGCCCACGACGCGGCGATCGCATCGGAGCGCAGCGCGCACGAGGCGCGCATCGCCGAGGAGCTGGAGGCTCACCGCACGGCGATCTCGAGCGAGCGCGACGCCCACGACACGGCTCTCGCCGCTGAGCTGCACGAGCACCGCACGCGCATCGAGAGCGAGCGAGCCGAGCACGAGATGAGCATCGCATCGGCCCGCGCCGAGCTCGCAGAGGAGCAGGAGGCGCAGCGCGCCGCCCTGCACACGGAGCTCGTCGAAGAGCGGCACGCGCACGACACCCGCCTCGCCGGCGAGGTCGCCGCTCACGAGGAGCGGCTGGGAGCAGAACTCGCGTCCCATCAGGATCGCGTGATCTCCGAGTGGGACGAGCATCGTGCGCGGATCGCCGCCGAGCGCACCGCCCACGAGCGCGAGATGATCGAAGCGCGCGAGTCGTTCGCCCGCCAGCAGGAGCGCGAGCAGCAGGTGCACGCCGCCCGCATCTCCGATGAGACCACGGTGCACGAGGAGCGGCTCGCCGCCCAGGCGCGGGAGCACGAGCAGCGCATCGCCGACGAGCGGGCCGCTGAGTCCGAGCGTCTGCGGATCCAGCGGGATGAGGCCGCCGAGGCGCTGGGTCTCGCGCGCGAGACCCTCGAGCTCGAGATGGAGCGGGAGCGCGCCCGCCTGACCGATGACCTGACGCGAGAACGAGAGGAGCACGACCGCGCCATCGCGGCGGAGGTCGCTCAGCACGAGGCGGACCTGCGGCGCGAGCGGGAGGAGCACACCGCGGCGATCGAGCGCGAGGTCGCGGCGAAGCGCGCGGCCGTCACCGAAGAGACGGATCTGCTGCGTGCCGACACGGTGGCCGAGCTGGCCGAGCATCGCGCCGCCGAAGAGGCCCGCCTCGCGGAGCTTCGCGAGCGCACCGAGGACGCCGTGCGGCAGATGACGGAGCGGATCGAGCGCGAGAGCGCCGCGTTCAGCACCGACACCGCGGAGCAGCGCGAGGCGTTCGAGCGCGACCTGGCGGAGCGCCAGCGCGTCGCCTCGGAGACCGCGCAGCGCGAGCTCGACGCCACGCGCACGGAGCTCGCAGAGCTCAAGGCGCAGCTGGAATCGGCTCGTGCGGAGTACGAACGACTCAGCTCGGAGGCGACGCAGGACGCGCGCAACGTGCGCGCGAACGCCGAGCGCCAGGCAGCCGAGATCGTCATGGAGGCCGAGCAGCGCGCCCAGACGACCTTCGCGGCCGCGGAGGACCGGGCGACCAAGGTGCTCGCCGCGGCCGAGGATCGCATGGCGCAGTTGAAGGTGGAGCGCGGAGCCGTCGCCCGCTATTTCGAGAGCCTCGGCGAGGTCATCACGAATGCCCAGAAGATGAGCACCGTGGCGGGTCGACTCGTCGCGCAGCCCGTCGCCGAGGCCGTGCCTCGAGACCTCGACGAGACCGCCCAGGCGACCGTCGCGCCGGTACCGGACGCGCAGGCACCGAACGCGCCGGCGCCGGCGGAGGAGCCGCGCGAGACGCCGGGTGAGGCTCCCCGCGCGCCGGGGCAGGAGAACCGCTAGCGCTGCAGCCGCTCCGCTTCCACCTCGACGGGCAGCGGAGTCGCTGCGGTGCCCACCGCGGCGACGATCTCGTCGAGCACCCGACGAGTCTGCTTCTCCCCCACCCAGAGGTGACGCCCGCCTTCCACGTCGATGAGCGTCATGCGCGGCACGCTCGCGAACCGCTCCGCCGCCTCCGCCGGGCGCAGATAGTCGTCGAACTCCGGAATGAGGGCGACGAGCTCGGGAGTCGCCTGCTGCCACGCGGCGACGTCGTCGGCCGTCGCCCGATGGAGCGGCGGCGAGAGCAGGATCGCGCCCACGATGTCGTGATCGAGGCCGTACTTCAGCGCGAGCTCGGTACCGAACGACCATCCCAGCAGCCAAGGGTTCGGCAGCGCACGCTCGGCGACGAACGCCATCGCGGCGGCGACATCGTGCTCCTCCGCGACCCCCTCGCCGAACTCGCCCTCGCTCGTGCCCCGGGGCGACGAGGTGCCGCGCGTATTGAACCGCAGCACCGCGAGGTCCGCGAGCTCGGGCAGCCGATTGGCCGCCTTTCTCAGAATGTGCGACTCCATGAACCCGCCGGCGGTGGGCAGCGGATGCAGGGTCACGAGCGTGGCCCGCGGCTCCCGGTCGAACGGCAGCGCCAGCTCGCCGTAGAGCGTGAGCCCGTCCGCAGTGCGCAGTTCGACGTCCTCCCGGCGCGACCGCAGCACCGTATTGCTCGAGATCTCCACCATCGCCCGCATCCTCCGCTTCCCTTCAGCCGACCCGACCAGCCTATCCGGAACCCCGTCCCGGCTCTGGCAGGATGGACTCCATGGCACTCACTGCAGCAGCTGACGGCTCAGCACTCGGCAACCCCGGACCGGCGGGCTGGGCCTGGTACGTCGACGACGATCAGTGGCGGGCCGGCGGGTGGCCGCGCGCCACGAACAATCAGGGCGAGCTGATGGCGGTGCTCGACCTGCTGCTCGCCACCGAGGATCGAGCCGATGAACCGCTGCGGATCCTGTGCGACAGCCAGTACGTGATCAACTCCGTGACGCAGTGGATGGCGGGGTGGAAGCGCAGAGGCTGGCGGAAGGCCGACGGCAAGCCGGTGCTGAACCGCGAACTGCTCGAGCGCTTGGACGCGGCGATGGTCGGTCGGGACGTGCAGTTCGAGTGGGTGAAGGGCCATGCCGGGCACGCGCTCAACGAGGCTGCGGATCTGCGGGCTCGCGCGGCGGCGACCGCGTTCCAGGCCGGTCGCGAGCCCGAGCGGGGCCCCGGGCTCGCCGGGGAGGGATCGCCGACGCTCGAAATCGCGGCACCGACCGCGCCGGTGCCGCCGACCCTGTTCTGAGCGGCTTCGCGCGAGAGCGTCTACGGCCCGCGCGAGAGCCGGGTGCGCGCTCGCTCCGCTCGACCGCTCGCCGCGGAGGAGCGTCGGCTATTTCAGACGCCAGCAGTGCAGATGGTAGTGGCGACGATTGCGCACCGCTGCCTCATCTCCGAAGAGATCGTCTGCGCGCCACGCGACCACATGCGCCTGGCCGATGGGAATATCGGTGCTGCACGAGGGGCAGACATAGGCCTTCTCGGCGCGATGCGCGGGAATGTCGCGCACGAACCACGCCGCGCCGGAGCGGGTCTCAGACCGCGCCCCGCCGTGGGCGAGCCTCGTGACGTCGGGCTGCGGCGAGAGCGCAGCGCGCTGGTACTTGTTCAGACGCCGGCTCTTCGCCACGACGCCGGGTCACCACCAGTGGTTCGCGGTCCAGAACGCGTGGGCGGCCTTCCAGCTGCCGTAGCGGTCGATCGCGTACCCGTTCGCCCAACGCAGGTTGTCGACCGGATCGTAGCCGCTGCCCGGCACCTTGCTGCACGGCAGCGCCTGGATCAGCCCGCACGCGCCCGAGCTGGCGTTCGTAGCGTTCGGGTTCCAGGAGCTCTCGCGCGAAGCGATGTAGTCGACGTAGCCCCAGTCGGATTCGGGGATCCCGGCGGCCGCCATCCACTCCGCGGGCGAGCCTCCGCCCGAGTACTTCGGCGGCGCCTCGGGGCCCTCCTCCTGAGCGGGCTCGCCCTCGGCGCCCTCCGCTTCCTCGGCCTCCTCCGCGGCCTTGGCGGATTTCGCCGCTTCTGCAGCGCGCTTCGCCTCCTGCTTCCGCTTCACCTCGGCGGGGTCGGGAAGCTCGACGACGCCGACCTCGGTGTAGACCAGGTCGGCCTCATCCGTCGCGGCAGGAGTGAACTCCTGATGGATTCGCTCTTGGAACGCGAGCGTCTCGGCATCAGCCGGAGCGCTGGGCATCGCGAACGGAGCGATGACCGCGGCACCCAGGAACCCGGATACCGCGAGCACCGCGATCGGAGCCCGGAGCTTCGACCAGCGGGAGACGGGAGCAAACTTCACGATAGCCACAATGTAACGATTCTATCTCGGGAGGGTGGAATGGACAACCGGAACTCGCCGCCGCGGGCCGGCCAGCCCAGCACGGGCGATCATCTGGTCGCGAGGATCAGCTCGACCACGGCATCCAGCAGCGCATCGACCTGCTCCTCGTCGTAGCCCCGCCACTGTGAGTGGAACACGACATCGCGCACCTCCGCCGGCTGCAGCGCGAGCTCGCGACGCTCGAACATCTCCGAGACGCGATCGAGAAAGGCGTCGACCTGCGAGCGGCGGTAGCCCGTCGCGAACAGCCCCCGTCGGCGAAAGCGCTTGCCCCGCGGCCGGTTGATCCTGCCCCGCACTTCGGAGAGCAGCTGCCGGGTCTCCTCCCACCAGGCCTCCTCGCCCGCGGCGCGCACGCGCGCGCGACGCTCCCGCTCGTAGAAGACCTCTTCGAGGCGATCCATCGCGGCGTCCACGTACCTCGGCGCATAGCCGCCGCGCTTCACCGCGAACGCCCGCCTGCGCACCGTCTCCGACGTCATCGCACTGCCCTCTGCGGCGCCTTCGTAGGCCGAGCGGGCCTCCTCCAAGAACCGGTCGACCTGCTCCTGCTGATAGCCGAGCTGCGATCCGGTCGCGAGGGGGAAGGAGGTGTGCACGCGACCATTCTGCACCGGCTCCGTGCTCGACCGCTGAGTGGAGCGCGTCATCACACGACTCCCAGAGCGAGGGCCACGCCGTACACGCCGACCGCCGACGGCAGCAGCGAGTCGAGGCGGTCCAGAAAACCGCCGTGACCAGGAATCCAGGAACTCATGTCTTTCACCCCTAAGTTGCGTTTGATGAGAGACTCCGTGAGATCTCCCCCCGTGGCCGTGAAGAGCACGACGATGCCGATGACGACGCCGACCCACCACGGCTGGCCGAGCGCCAGCATCGACACCAGCACGCCGGCGCCCGTGGCCACCACCGCGGCTCCGGCGAAGCCCTCCCACGTCTTGTTCGGGCTGATGCGGGGCGTCATCTTGTGCTTGCCGAGCGTCACTCCGGCGGCGTAGGCCCCGATGTCCACCGAGACCACCACGAGCACGAGCGCGAACACCCACCACTCGCCCTGCTCCGCGAGCACCAGCAGAATCGTGAATGATGCCAGAAAGCCGACGTACACCAGCGTGAACCAGCCCGAGAACACATCCCGCACGAGCGTCCGCGCCGGAGCCTCCCAGCGCGGCACGAGACCCTCGATCAGCCGCCACACGATGAGCAGCAGCGATCCGGCGAAGAGGCCGAGCAGCATGCCCTCGGCACCCCAGAAGGTCGCCCCCGCGACGACGACCAGCCCCGCGAGCACCACGCCCACGCGCGGCACGCGGCGGCCGGCGACGCGGAACGCGGACGCGAGCTCGACGAGCGCGATCCCGACCAGAATCGCCACGAGCACGACGAACACCTGCTTCACCAGCAGCAGACTCGCCAGGAACACTCCGCCGAGAATGACCCCCGACGCGATGGCGAAGGCGAGATTACGGCCGGCCCGAGCCTCGATGCGAGCATTCGTCGCCTCGAGCTGCGCGCGAGTCGATTCGAGCGCGCTGCGAATCTCTTCGCGTTTCTCCGAGCCGGCCATCCGGGTCAGACCTCCAGCAGCTCGGCTTCTTTGCGCTTGGCGGCCTCGTCGATCTGCTCGATGAACTGCTTCGTCACGCTCTCGAGCTCCTTCTCGGCGCGGGCGATCTCGTCCTCGCCGACCTCGCTCTTCAGGGCCTCGAGATCGTCCTTGCCCGAGCGGCGCACGTTGCGCACAGCGACGCGCGCATCCTCAGCCTTGCCCTTCACGATCTTCACGAACTCCTTGCGACGCTCGGTCGTGAGCTCGGGAAGCGACAGGCGGATCACCGAGCCGTCGTTCGAGGGGTTGGCGCCCAGATTCGGCATGTCGCGAATCGCCTGCTCGATGTCCTTCATCGCGCCCTTGTCGTAGGGCGTCACGAGGAGGCTGCGAGCGTCCTGGTTCTGCACCGACGCGAGCTGCGACAGCGGCGTGGGCGTGCCGTAGTAGTCGACCTGCACGTTCTGCAGCAGCGACGGGTTCGCGCGACCCGTGCGAACCGTGGCGAAGCTCTCCTTGGCGGATTCGACCGCGCGGCTCATGCGGTCCTTGACGTCGGCGAAGACTTCTTCGATCACGGTGTACTCCTTAGTGAAAACGCTCGGAATTCCAGCTTAGCGGGCGCCACCCCCGACGCCGCCGTCAGGCGTGTACGAGTGTGCCGAGCGGTGCGCCGCGAAGCGCCGCCGTGACGTTGCCCGCCGGCTCCATCCCGAAGACCCTCATCGGCATGCCGTTGTCCATGCAGAGGCTGAACGAGGTCGAATCGACCACCTTGAGCCCCCGCACCAGCGCATCGTTGTACGTGATCTGCTCGATCAGCGTCGCCTCGGGATCGTGGCGCGGGTCTGCCGTGTAGACCCCGTCGACGCCGTTCTTCGCGACGAGCACCTGATCGGCCTGGATCTCCAGCGCGCGCTGCGCGGCCACCGTGTCGGTCGAGAAGTACGGCAGTCCCGCCCCGGCGCCGAAGATGACGACGCGGCCCTTCTCGAGGTGGCGGATGGCGCGCAGCGGGATGTACGTCTCCGCGACCTGCGTCATCGTGATGGCCGATTGCACACGGGTCTCGACGCCCGCCTGCTCGAGGAAATCCTGGAGGGCGAGGGCGTTCATCACGGTGCCGAGCATCCCCATGTAGTCGGCGCGAGCGCGATCCATGCCCCGCTGCGAGAGCTCCGCTCCGCGGAAGAAGTTTCCGCCGCCGACGACCACGGCGACCTCCGCCTCCTGCATCGCGGCGGCGATCTCACGGGCGATCTGGCTGACCACGTCGGGGTTCACCCCGAGCGTCCCTCCCCCGAAGGCCTCCCCCGAGAGCTTGAGCAGTACTCGACGCTTGCGATCGGCGGTCTTCGTCATGTGAGGTGTCTCCTTGATTCGAACGTGGACGCCGAAGCGCCGTGGGGCCCGGTCGAACCCGGAGCCCATATTAGTGCGGACACAGCATGGGACCCGAGCCGTGAGGCCCGGGTCCCGGTGCGAGTGGCTAGGCGCCGACCTTGCTGCGAGCGAAGCCGGTGACGGTGATGCCTGCGGCTTCCGCCACCTTCTTCACCTCGCGCTTGTCCGCGTCGAGCGCGTGGACCTGCTCGTTGAGTGCGACCTGCTTGAAGAACGCGGTGAGGCGACCCTCGACGATCTTCGGCAGTGCGGCCTCGGGCTTGCCCTCGTTCTTGGAGATCTCCGTGACGAGTGCGCGCTCCTTCTCGACGTCCGCCTCGGGAACGTCCTCGCGGCTCAGGTAGAGCGGATCCGCGAACGAGATGTGACGCGCGATGCTGAGCGCAGCCTCGGCGTCGTCGCCCTCGTAGCCCACGACCACGCCGATCTGCGGGGGCAGATCCTTCGAGGTCTGGTGCAGGTAGACCGACGTGGCGGGCGCCTCGACGCGCGACAGCTTGCGCACCTCGATGCGCTCGCCGATGATGGCGGCTTCCTCGGTGATGACGTCGGCGACGGTCTTGCCCTCGGCGGGGGCCGCGAGGGCCTCCTCGGCCGAAGACGCCCCGGCGGCGACGGCCGCATCGAGCACCCGCTCGGCGAGCGCGATGAACTTCTCGTTCTTCGCGACGAAGTCGGTCTCGCAGACGAGCTCGATCATCGTCGCAGCGCCCTCGGACTGACGGACGGCGACGAGGCCCTCGCTCGCCTCGCGGTCGCCGCGCTTGGCGACGCCCTTGAGGCCCTTGAGACGCAGGATCTCGATGGCCTTCTCGACGTCTCCGTCGGCCTCGATGAGCGCGTTCTTGCTGTCGAGCATGCCGGCGCCGAGGCGGTCGCGCAGCTCCTTCACAGCGGCCATGCTTACTGCAGCCATGTGTGACTCCTTACAGTGGTCGTTCGGTGAACGGTCAGAAACTTACTCTGCGGCCGGGGTTTCGGCAGCGGCCTCGGCCGGAGCCTCCTCCGCGGCGGGAGCCTCGGCAGCCGGAGCCTCTTCAGCAGCCGGAGCCTCGGCGGCGGGAGCCGAAGCGTCGCTACCGAGCAGCTCGACCTCCCACTCGGCGAGCGGCTCAGCGGCCTGCTCGGAACCCTCCGAGGGCTTCTGGTGGCGCTCCATGAGACCCTCGGCGGCGGCATCGGCGATGACGCGGGTCAGCAGTGCGACCGAGCGGATCGCGTCATCGTTGCCCGGGATCGGGTAGGTGACCTCGTCGGGATCGCAGTTGGTGTCGAGGATCGCGATCACCGGGATGCCCAGCTTCTTGGCCTCGTCGATCGCGAGGTGCTCCTTCTTGGTGTCGACCACCCAGAGAGCCGAAGGGGTCTTGCCCATGTGGCGGATGCCGCCGAGCGACTTCTGCAGCTTCTCGAGCTCGCGCTTCTTGAGCAGCAGCTCCTTCTTGGTGAAGCCGCTCGTCGTGCCCTCGAAGTCGAGCTGCTCGAGCTCCTTCATGCGCTCCAGGCGGCCGGTGACCGTCTGGAAGTTCGTGAGCAGACCGCCGAGCCAGCGCTGGTTGACGTACGGCTGGTTGACGCGGGTCGCCTGCTCGGCGATGGCCTCCTGGGCCTGCTTCTTCGTGCCGACGAAGAGGATGTTGCCGCCGCGGGCGACCGTCTGCTTCACGAAGTCGTACGCGGCATCGATGTACCCGAGCGACTGCTGCAGGTCGATGATGTAGATGCCCGAGCGCTCGGTGAAGATGAAGCGCTTCATCTTCGGGTTCCAGCGGCGGGTCTGGTGTCCGAAGTGGACGCCGCTGTCGAGCAGCTGGCGCATGGTTACGACGGCCATTGCCGTTCTCCTGTTCTGCGCGCCCTCGCGGGCGCGCGCATCACGGTTGTCATCGGTCGCGGGTGCGACCAGATCCTGGTGCCCTCGGGATCCGCCACCGCGTTCCAGAAGAACGCGGACCGTCGGCTTCACTCCGATGCGTGGGCACGCGAAGTCACCTCTCGCGAGGTGCTGGACCAGTGTACACCAGCACGGTCGCGGTTTCCTCCGCTCACACCCCGGGCTTCGCGCGGAATCATGCGACCTCTGCACACTCCGCGCACCGCACCGGGAACTGCGGCGCGACGACCGGCAGAATCCCGGCATGAGACATCGAAGGTTACCGGGCGCACTCGTACGCGTCACGCTGTGCGCACTCGCCCTCTGGGCTCCGCTCGCACTTCCTACGACTCCTGCACCTTCTCCTGCACCTTCTGCGACGACGCCGGCGATCCGCGCCGACGGGTCGCGCTGGCTTCCGCCCCTCGAGGCGACGCCGTTCGAGCTGATCGAGGCCTTCCGCGCGCCTCCGCACGAGTACGGTCCAGGACACCGCGGCATCGATCTCGCAGCACCCCCGGGAGCGACGGTGCGGGCGCCTGCCGCGGGCACGGTCAGCTTTGCGGGGCTCGTCGTCGATCGCCCGGTGGTCTCCGTGCAGGTCGACGAGCAGACGGTGTACTCGATGGAGCCCGTCACGAGCGACCTGCAGCAGGGCGACGCCGTGGGCATCGGATCGCCGATCGGCGCGGTGGCCGCCGGCGGGCACTGCGATGCGCGCTGCCTGCACCTCGGCATCCGCGTCGACGACGCGTACGTGAATCCGATGCGCTACTTCGTCGCTCGGCCCGTGCTGCTGCCGTGGTGACGCCGCTGACGGCCAGCCGTGCCGAGGGGCCTCACGCCCGCGGGTGCGCCTGACGGTAGCTCTGCGCGAGCCTCTCGGTCGACACATGCGTGTACACCTGCGTGCTCGATAGGCTCGAGTGCCCCAGCATCTCCTGCACCACGCGCAGGTCCGCGCCCCCGTTGAGCAGATGGGTCGCCGCGGTGTGTCGGAGGGTATGCGGGCCGCGCGGCCCTCCCCCCGGCTCGTCCGCCAGCTCGCGCGCCACCGTTCGATAGACGGCGTTGGTGCTCAAGCGCCCGCCCCGGTTGCCCACGAACAGAGCATCGCGTGCGGGCTCCGGCGGGCGACCCCGGCCGGCCGACTCGGCGCGCAGGAGCAGTGCGGGGCGCGCGTCGCGCACGTAGGTCTCGATGGCGCGGGCCGCGGGGCGGCCGTAAGGCACGACGCGCTCCTTGCCGCCCTTGCCCAGCACGCGCACGGTGCGCGCGCCGGCATCGACGCCGGTCAGCGGCAGCGAGCACAATTCGGACACGCGGAGCGCGGCGGCGTACAGGAGTTCGAGCACCGCGTGGTCTCGCAGCGATTCGGGGCGCTCCAGGTCTGCCCGCGCTTCGACCCGTTCGAGCAGGCGTCGCATCTGCTCGTCCGCGAGCACCCGCGGGAGGTCTCTCCCCGCTTTGGGGGCTCGGAGCCGGGATGCCGGGCTTCCCGGAACGAGCCGGGAGCGTTCGAGCCATGCGCCGAACGATTTCAGCGTGGCGACGTTCCGCGCGAGGGTCGTCGCGGCCAGGCCCTGCTGCTGTCGCTGCCACAGCCAGTCGCGCATGAGCTCGAGATCGCACGCGGCGAGGTCCGCATGACCCGCCGATTCGGCGAAGGCGGCGAATGCCCCGAGGTCGCGCTGGTAGGCGCGCACCGTGTGCTCGGAGTAGCCGTACTCGAGCTGCGCAGCGGTGAGGAACCGCTCGACGGCTGCTGACAATCGCACGGTTCCATTCTCGTCGCTCCGGTCGCCGGTGGGGCGTCGGGCCGGCGGAGTGTCCGCCTCGCCGCCCGCACCGCGGAGGTCAGGGGAGCGCGAGCCGAATCTGGCCGGTTTCCGGCCCGGCTCGTTCGGCATCGCGCGCAGCCAGCTCTGCGAGCAGCGCTTCGCCCGCCGCGAGGGCCGGCTCAGCCGCCTCCGGGAACGGAGTCTCCGCCTGGCGAGGCGGTTCGCCCGCTCCCGGGCGCATCGGTCCGGCGCCGGGCCGCCCCGTCAGGAATCCCTGGATCTCGTCGAAGCCCTCGGTTCTCAGAATCTCGCGCTGCTGCTCGGTCTCGACCCCCTCCACGAGCACCGTGGCCGTGAGCGCATGGCCGAGCGCCAGTATCGCGCGGAGCACGTCGCGGGTGCGGGAGGGCTGCAGGCTCTCGTACAGCACGGAGCGGTCGATCTTCACACGGTCGAACCCGAACGACAGCAGCGTGTCGAGGGAGGAGAACCCGGTGCCGAAGTCGTCGAGGGCGATGAGCACGCCGGTCTTCTGCAGGTGCGCGAACGTCGCGATGACCTCTCGTCGATGCGAGATCAGCGTCGATTCGGTGATCTCCAGTTCCAGCCGGCCGGGCTCGAGCCCGCTCTCGTCGAGCGCGCGCGTCACGGAGGCGAGGAAATGGTCGTCCGTGAGTTGCGCAGCGGAGACGTTGACGGCGATACGGGCCTGATCCTGCCAGCTCGCCGCGTCCGAGCACGCGCGTCGCAGCACCCATTCGCCCAGTTGCACGATGGTGCCGTTCGTCTCGGCGATGGGGATGAACTCGCCGGGATGCAGCAGCCCGAGCACCGGATGCTGCCACCGGATGAGCGCCTCCCACCCGACGACGACTTCGTCTTTCAGCGACGATTGGGGCTGATACAGGAGCGTGAACTCGTCGCGCGCGATCGCTCCCAGGATCTGCCGTCCGAGGAAGCGGCGGGATGCGGAGTGCTCGAGCAGCCCCTCGCGGTACCGCATCGCCTCGGTGGCCCCGCGCTCCTTGGCGTCGTACATCGCGGCGTCCGCCCGCACCAGTAGCTCTGAGATGTCGCTCGCATCCGCCGGGAACCGGGCGACTCCGATGCTGGCGGGAACGCTGCTCGACTTTCCGTGGAAGAGCACCGGCTCGTGCATCGCGGCGGCGACCCCGTCGATGAAGTCGTCGACGGCTCGGGCGTCGGGGGTCAGCGCTGCGGCGGCGAACTCATCGCCGCCGAGCCGCGCGGTGACGATGCCGAGCTCCTGTCTGCGGTGGAGGTTGGCGGCGGTGCCGCGCAGCAGTTCGTCGCCGGCCGCGTGTCCGAGCGTGTCGTTGATCCGCTTGAAGTCGTTGAGATCGATGAGTGCGACGGCGAACGGCGCGGCGTCGGCGGACCATTGACCGAGCTCCGAGAGGAACGCCGACCGGTTCCACATCCCGGTGAGCGGGTCGGTCGATGCCGCCCGCCTGAGCGCATTCGACGCCTCGCGCGCCACGGTCACGTCGCGCGTGATCTTCGCGAAGCCGATCACCTCGTCCCGGTCGTCGCGCACCGCATTCACCGTGACGTGCGCCCAGAACCGCGATCCGTCTTTGCGGATCCGCCACCCCTCGGTCTCGAAGCGGCCGTCGCGTCTCGCGACCGCGAGAACGCGGCCGGGGAGCCCGTCGGCGCGATCCTCGCCGGTGAAGAACGACTCGAAGGACTTCCCGATGATCTCGTCCGGTCGGTATCCCTTGATGCGCTCCGCGCCGGCGTTCCAGGTGGTCACGGTCCCACTCGGCGACAGCAGGTAGATCGAGTAGTCCTGCACCGCCTCGACGAGGTAGCGGAACATTTCGGCATCGCTGTTCATTGCGGCCTCTCCGATGTCGTTGCGACCGCCCCACCGGTCTCTCCACGGCGGCTGCAGGTGTTGCAGTCGCCGACCCCCTCTGCGCGCAGCTGCAAGTGCCGCAGCCGTCGATCCCCTCTGCGATTGTACGTCCACCCGCTCGCGCGGCTCGCCGGCCCGGCGTCGCACCCGAGAGCGGGCACGGAGGCGTCGCGACGGCGAGCGGAGCGGCGCGACACTCGCGACTCGCCGCCTCGTTTTCGGCGCCGCTGGCGCACCGTGGCGCGGGTGGGGGGTGAAATTGTCACTTAGTTGCTTTCTCACTTGCTTAAATTATGTGACACTTGCTGTATGGGATACATGCTGCACGGTGGCCGTGAATACGAGTTCGAAGATCGCACGCTCGCGCACCTGAAGACGGTGATGGGCATGAAGCTCTCGAAGCGCGAGGGATTCTTCTTGAGCTGGTCGGTCGATGCGAACCGGGGAAGCGGCCGGCACGAGGTGTGGATCTCGGAGCACTCCCCCATCGCCTTCCGGTTCAGCGGAGGCAAGGCCCCTCAGCTCAACCCCGCGTGGATCAAAGCTCTGCTGGCGGTCTCCTACACACCGCGCGGACTCGTGGCGCTGTCGGAGACCGAGGCGACCAAATGGGCGCAGCGCAACCCGCTCCTCGCCGCCTGACGCCGGGGTGCCCCGCTCCGGGGGGTGCGCACTCATGCGCGTCGCACCAGACGCCAGTGCGCACGGCCTGAAGCGGCATGCGCAGCCACGGCGAACCCCAGCAGCTCCAACTCCGCGAGCACCGCTCGAGTCTCGCTGACGTCGAGGCCTGCGGCGAGCGCGACGTCTTCGGCGCTCCGGCTGCCGCGCAGCGGGAGCGCGTCCAGCACTCGGAGGTGCGCTGCGGACTGCCGGGTCGAGAGCTCGTTCACGAGCTGGCCGCTCGCACTCTCGACCCTCAGGAATTCTCGGAGCTCCTCAGCGTTCGAGACGAGCGTCGCCCCGTATTCGCGGATGAGGCGATGGCAGCCGGCTGACGCAGCGCTCGTGACGGGTCCGGGAACGGCCCCCAGATCGCGCCCCAGCTCTGCGGCGTGGCCCGCCGTGTTGAGCGATCCCGACCGCGTGCCCGCCTCCGTCACGAGGGCCGCCGAGGCGAGGGCCGCGATCGAGCGGTTGCGCTGCAGGAAGCGCCACCGCGTCGGCGCGGCCCCCGGCACCATCTCCGAGCACACCACCCCGTCCGCTGCGATGCGATCGAGCAGCTGCGCGTGCGCAGCGGGATACGCACGGTCGGCGCCCCCGGCGAGCACCGCGATGGTCACGGCACCTGCGGCGAGCGCCGTTCGGTGCGCCACCGCATCGATCCCGTAGGCGGCCCCCGAGACGATCGAGACCCCCGCGGAAGCCGCCGAGTCGACCAGGTCGGCGGTCACGCTCGCACCGTATCCCGTGCAGGCACGCGCGCCGACGACGGCGAGCCCGGCGCGCGCGAGCGTGCTCGCGTCGCCCCGCACCCAGAGCAGCTGCGGAGCATGCACGCCGAGATCGTTCAGCGACGCCGGCCACTCCGGCGATTCCGGGGTGACGACCCGAAGGCCCGCCGCAGTCGCTCGCGACAGGTCGCCGCCCGTGGCCGCGCGGTCGAGTCGTGGGAGCCAGCGCGAGATCGCCGCGCTGAGAGCCCGCCGGGTCACGTCGATCCCCGCCGATTGCGCGGCCTCGGAGAGTCGCCGCACCGCATCGGCGTCTGCGAGCATCTCCAGTGCCGGCACCGCGCCCAGCGCCTCGATGAGCGCACCGGCCACCGCATCGCCGGGCTCGATGAGCCGGCACCAGACGATTCGGGCGAGCACCGCATCCACCGCGGTCGACTCCTCCGACCGGTTTCGATGCGAGGTGCCGTTCGTGCCTCCGGCATCGGGGGCGAGCTGCCCGATCGCCGCGCGCTCCCCCGCATCGGCGCGCACGCGAAGTCGATGCTCGCTCACGCCGGATCACCCCCGCGCAGCGCCAGCGCCCGGGCGACCTCCGCACGCCGCGGCCGCTCCGCGCCGGCGAGGTCGCTCACCGTCCACGCCACGCGCAGCACCCGGTCGTAGCCGCGCAGCGTCAGCGCGCCTCGGGCCAGCGCGTGATCGAGCACCGCCGTATCGGCGCGGGGAAGCCGCAGGTCGCGGCTGCGTAACCAGCTTCCGGGTACTTCCGCGTTGACGGACCAGGGCATGCCCGCCCACCGCTCCGCGGCGCGAGCACGGGCCTCGACCACGCGTGCGCGCAGCTGGTCGCTGGTGGGGCGGCGCTCGTGCGGATCGTCGAGCAGCACCTTCGAGACGCGGTGCAGCGTCAATCGCAGGTCGATGCGATCCGCGAGAGGGCCGGAGATGCGCTGCCGGTACCCCACTCTGACCCGAGGGGTGCAGGTGCAGCTCGCGACCGTATCGGGCGAGCCCGCGTTGCCGCACGGGCAGGGATTCGCGGCCAGCACGAGCTGCACCCGAGCCGGGAGCACCGTGCGGATGCGCGAGCGGTGGATCTCGATCCTCCCCGTCTCGAGCGGCTGCCGCAGCGCATCGAGCACGGACCGCGGGAACTCGGGCGCCTCATCGAGGAAGAGCACGCCGTGGCATGCGCGCGTGATCGCGCCCGGCCGCACTTCGATCCCCTGGCCGCCCCCGATGATGGATGCCGCCGACGCGGTGTGATGCGGGCTCTCGAACGGCGGTCGACGCACGAGTCGCAGCAGCGGAGAGCCCCCGAGAGAGGCGATGCTGCTGACCTCGAGCGCCGCGTCGTCGTCGAGCTCGGGGAGCAGGGTCGGCAGACGCGTCGCCAGCAGCGTCTTGCCGGCGCCCGGGGGCCCGAGCAGCGACACGTGATGCCGGCCTGCGGCGGCGATCACCATGGCCTCGACCGCCTCCGGTTGCCCCACCACGTCGGAGATGTCGATTCCCGAGCCGGGAGCGCCGGATTCGGCCGCGGGTTCGGCCGCGGTCTCCGTGGACACGACGCGCCCCCGGTCTCGCTCGCCGCGGTACCAGGCGACGGCGCTCGCGAGATCGGGCACTGCGACGACTTCGATGCCCGGCACCAGCGCGGCCTCCGCCGCGCACGACTCGGGCACCATCACTCGGGGGAAGCCCTGGTTCCGCGCCGCCGCCACCGAGGAGAGCAGCCCGGCCGGCCGGCGCAGCGCCCCGTCGAGCGCCAGCTCCCCCAGATGGGCGACCTCCGCCAGAGCCGATGCGGGGAGGTGCCCGGAGGCGGCGAGCGCGGCGAGCGCGATCGCGAGGTCGAACCCCGACCCGTGCTTGGGAAGGGAAGCCGGCGCGAGGTTCACGGTGATGAATCGGTCGGAGAGCGGCAGTCCGCTCTGCGCGGTCGCCGTGCGCACGCGCAGCTTCGCCTCGGCGAGTGACGCGTCGGGCAGACCGATGATCGCGATTCCCGGGAGCTGCTGCGAGATCGCGGATTCGACCATCACGGGGGTGCCCTGAAGCCCGGTGAGGGCGATCGACGCCGCTCGGCACACGACCCCGCTCATGCGATCCCCCGCAGGTGGTCGATGCTCGGCTCCGCCCCCGAGCGGAGGATGATGGCGATCGCATCGACGCGGAGACCGGTGGCGGATCGCGCGTGCGCCCGCACCCAGTCCAGGAGCAGCCGACGCAGCCGCGCCGCCTTCCGCGCGGTGATGGCTTCGAGCGGGCTGCCGTAGCCGCTGCCGCTGCGGGTCTTCACCTCCACCGCGACGACGACGCCGCGGTCGGCCACGACGAGGTCGAGCTCACCGTAGCGGTTTCGCCAGTTCCGGTCGAGGACGCGGCACCCGAGCCCTTCGATGTACGCCGCCGCGATCGTCTCGCCCTGCGCCCCGAGCGTGCGATTGCGGGGCGGGGCTCCGCTGGGGGCGCCCCGCCCCGTACCGCTCGTGCGTCCTGCCGTGCGCTCCATGATGCACCTCCTGGCATCCCAGCATGGGCGGGACGGGGAGGGCGCGCGGCGGCGGTGCGCCATGATGTGGAGAAGTTGCCGGTTCCCCAGCAACGTCGAAGGTGTGAGCGACGCCGCCGGGCACGGGCCCGAACGCCGGCGCCGACAGCGCCGGCGCGGGCGCTACTCGTCGAGCGCGAGCTCCTGCGGCAGCGAGAACTCGCGGGCCGACAGCTCCTCGACGTTGACGTCCTTGAACGTGAGCACGCGGACGGACTTCACGAAGCGATCCGCCCGATAGACGTCCCACACCCACACATCGGTCATGGAGAGCTCGAAGTAGAAATCGCTTCCCGCGTCCTGCCGGGTGAGCTCGACATCGTTCGCGAGATAGAAGCGCCGCTCGGTCTCGACGACGTAACGGAATTGACTCGCGATATCGCGGTACTCGCGAAACAGCGACAGTTCGGCTTCGCGCTCGTAATCGTCTAGCTCGTCCTCGTTCATCCCGTCCATCCTACGCCGTTCGCGCGGCGCGATTCGAGCGCCGTTCGCGCGCGACGCGCCAGCGGTCGCGGGATTGACTTATTCGAACATATGTTCGAATATACCTGCATGAATTCCCTCGCGACCGTCCGCTCGCTCCAGCAGCGCATCTCCGAGATGCAGCCGGTGCGCCTCGACGCCCGCGTGCTCCCGACGCCCGAGGGATTGCGGCCGCTCCTCCCCGGCGGCGCGCTGCGCATGGGGGCGAGCTACGCCGTGCAGGGGTCGCGGCAGCTGGCTCTCGCGCTGCTCGCCGAGGCATCGGCGTCCGGCGCCTGGTGCGGCGTGATCGGCGACGCATCGTTCGGGGCGGAGGCCGCCGCAGCACTCGGCATCGCGCTCGAGCGCTGCGTCGTGATCCCGCATCCGGGCGAGGACGCGCTGGGCCTCACGGGGGCGCTCGCCGAGATCCTCACCGTGCTGCTCCTGGCCTCGCCGTCTCCGCCGAGCCCCGGCGAGGCGGAGCGCATCTCCGCTCGTCTGCGGGAGCACGACGCCGCGCTGGTGGTGGCCGGCGAGTGGCCGCGCCCCGAGTCCACGCTGCACGTCACGGGGTCGCGCTGGGATGGTCTGGGGCGCGGCCACGGCCTGCTCGCGAATCGCGAACTGGTGGTGCAATCGCAGGATCGCCTCGGTGCGAGGAGGCACACCGTGCGCTTTGCGGACGGAGCCGTCGTCGCCCCCGATACCGCCCCGGTCAGGCGCTTGGGGGCACGATGATCGCAGAACGCACGCTCGTAGTCTGGGTGCCCGATTGGCCCGTGCACGCGCTGCTGCGCGATGACGGAGCCGACGGCCTCTCCCCCGATGCGCCCCTGGCGCTCATCGCGAATCACCTCGTCGTCGCGTGCTCGCCCGCCGCCCGCCGCGAGGGCGTGCGCACCGGCATCCGCGAACGCGAGGCTCAGACGCGCTGCCCGGAGCTCGCCGTGTACCCGCACGACCCCGAGACCGACGATCGGAGGTTCGCACCCGTCGCGGCAGCCCTCGAACAGCTCGTGCCCGGCGTCGAGGTGGTGCGCGCGGGCCTCTGCGCCATGCGGGCGCGCGGCCCGTCGCGCTACTACGACGGAGAGGCCCCCGCCGGGGAGGCGGTGCTTCGGCTCGCGGCGGAGTTGGGCCTGCCGGATGCGCGCGTGGGCATCGCCGACGGGCGGTTCGCCGCCGAGCAGGCGGCCCGCGCCGCGTCGACCGACCTCGGCGTCTCCGCACCGCTCGAGGGGCTGCGCATCGTCGAACCCGGCGGGTCCCCCGCGTTCCTCTCCCCGCTACCGGTCTCCCGCGCCGTGGACGCCGGCCTCGCAGAGACCCTGCAGGGGCTCGGCATCCGCACCCTCGGGGCGCTGGCGGCCCTCCCCGAAGATGCGGTTCGGCAGCGTTTCGGCCCGCAGGGGCTGACCGCGCATCGGCGGGCGACGGCGTTCGGCGCCGGCCCCGGCGCCGAAGTGCGCCCGCGGCAGCCGGTGCGCGAGCTGTCGGTGGAGCTGTCGTTCGACACCCCCATCGACGCGGCCGACCAGTTGGCGTTCGCGTGCAGCGCGCTCGCGGAGCGGTTCATCGGGGGCCTCACCGAAGATCGCCTGGTGTGCACCGCACTGCGCATCGAGCTCACCGATGATGTCGGCGCGCGGCACGAGCGCGAATGGGCGCACCCGAGGCACTTCACCGCGGCCGACACCGTCGGCCGCATCCGCTGGCAGGCCGCTTCGGCGACGCGGGAGACCGAGCGCGGCGGAGCGGGGGTCACGAACGTGCGCATCACCCCGGTGCACACCGATCACGCCGCATCGCACGAACCCGGCCTGTGGAGCACGGAACCCGACGAGCGCGTGCACCACCACCTCAGTCGCGCGCAGAGCCGTCTCGGGCACACGGGCGTCGGAACGGTCGCGCTCGCGGGCGGTCGCCTGCTCGCCGATCGGCAGCGATTCGTGCCGTGGAGCACCACGCGCGTCGAGCGCGCCACCGCGCGCGCATCGGCCTCCGGGCCGTGGCCCGGCGCGCTCACCGGCCCGGCGCCCAGCCAGGTGTTCCCCGAACCGATCCCCGCCGTGCTGCTGGGCGCCTCCGGCTCCCCGGTCGGGATCGATGCCGATGATCTGCTGACCGAGGATCCCGCTCAGCTGCTCGTTGCCGCGACCCGGTTCGACGCCCCCGTCGCGGCGTGGTCGCCGCCCTGGGCCGTGCGGGAGCGATGGTGGGAGGGGGCTCCCGCGCGCTTCCGCCTGCAGGTGCAGCTGGCCGACGGCGACGCCTGGTTGCTGATCTTCCGCACCGGCGCCTGGGCCGCCGAGGGGAGATACGACTGACGCACCGCATCGCCCCGCCCATTCCATTCCCCCGTTCGCCCGCTCATTGGAGGCCGCATGCGCTGGAGCAACTCCTCGCTCTCGTGGAACGAGTTCGAACGCCGCCTCTCGGGCCGCGCCCCCGAGGGCTCGGGCGCCGATGAGCGCGCACGCGCTGCGACCGAGGATCGCGGCGCCCCGCCCCCCGCACCCCCGGGGCCGGTCGTTCCCTACGCAGAGCTCCACGCCCACTCGCACTTCAGCTTTCTCGACGGGGCCTCCTCCCCCGAGCATCTCATCGCCGAGGCCTCCCGCCTGCAGCTCGCCGGCATCGCCCTCACCGACCACGACGGCTTCTACGGCGCGGCGGCATTCGCCGACGCCGCAGACGCGCACGTGCGGCGCTCGCCCGAGATGGCCCTCCTCACCGTGTACGGCGCCGAGCTCTCCCTCGGCCTCGACGCGCCCCAGTTGGGAGCCGCCGACCCCATGGGCGCCCACCTGCTCGTCCTCGCCCGCGGCGCGAGCGGATATCACCGGCTCGCGGCGGCCATCACCGAGGCGCAGCTCGGCGGCGGAGAGAAGGGACGGCCGGTCTACGATCTCGAAGCCCTCGCAGCTGCGGGCGGGGGCGAATGGGCGATCCTGACCGGCTGCCGCAAGGGCTCCGTGCGCCGCGCACTCGACAGTGCCTCGACCCGCTCAGCGGGCGACGCGCAGGCGCTCGTCGAGCTCGACCGGTTGACCGCGCTCTTCGGCCGCGACAACGTGCACGTCGAGCTCAGCCATCACGGGCATCCGGGAGACGATCCGCGCAACGACCGCCTCGCCGAGCTGGCAGCCGCACGCGGCCTGCCGACGATCGCGACCGGCAACGTGCACTACGCGACCGCCGCCGATGCGCCGCTCGCCGAATCGATGGCGGCGGTGCGGGCCCGGCGCAGCCTTGCGGAACTCGATCCGCACCTGCCGGCCTCCGGTGCCGCGCACCTGCGCAGCGGTTCCGCGATGCTGCGGCGCTTCGCACGGCACCCCGACGCCATCGCCCGCACGGTGCCGCTCGCCGAGGAGCTCGCATTCCCGTTGCGCGCCGCCCGCCCCCGCTTGCCACGACTCGACGTGCCCGAGGGGCACACGCAGATGAGCTGGTTGCGCGCACTCGTCTGGGAGGGCGCCGAGCGGCGCTACGGCATCGCGCTGCCCGACGGTCACCGCACACGCATCGAGCGGGAGCTGGAGGTGATCGAGCAGAAGAACTTCCCCGGCTACTTCCTGATCGTGCACGACCTCGTGCGCGAGGCGCGCAACCGGGAGATCCTCTGCCAGGGGCGCGGGTCGGCGGCGAACTCCGCCGTCTGCTTCGTGCTCGGCATCACGTCGGTGGATTCGATCTTCTACGACCTCCCGTTCGAGCGCTTCCTCTCGAGCCTCCGCGACGAGGAGCCCGACATCGACGTGGATTTCGACTCCGAGCGGCGCGAGGAGATCATCCAGTACGTCTACGAGCGCTACGGGCGGCGCAATGCGGCGCAGGTCGCCAACGTCATCACCTACCAGCCGAAGGCGTCGATCCGCGATGCGGCGAAAGCGCTCGGCTACAGCGCGGGGCAGCAGCGCGCGTGGACGCGCGCCCTCGAGCGCCGACGCACCATCGAGGAGGATCCGGAGAGCCCGATCCCGATGTCCGTGCAGCGGCTGGCGCAGGCCTTCCAGACGGCGCCGCGCCACCTCGGCATCCACTCGGGCGGCATGGTGCTCACGGAGCGCCCAGTGGGAGAGGTCTGCCCCATCGAGCACGCGCGCATGGAGCACCGCACCGTGCTGCAATGGGACAAGGAGGGCTGCGAGACGATGGGGCTCGTGAAGTTCGACATGCTCGGGCTCGGCATCCTCAGCGCACTGCGGCACACCTTCGACATCATCGCGCAGTCGACCGGCGAGCGGTGGACCTTCGACACCGTGCCGAAGGAGGAGGGCGGGGTGTACGACATGCTCTGCAGGGCCGATGCCATCGGCGTCTTCCAGGTCGAGAGCCGCGCCCAGCTCAACACGCTCCCCCGCCTGCTGCCCCGCAAGTTCTACGACCTCGTCATCGAGATCGCGCTGATCAGACCCGGCCCCATTCAGGGCGGCGCGGTGCACCCGTACCTGCGGCGCAAGAACGGGCAGGAGGACGTGGTCTACCCGCACCCGAAGCTCGTGCCGGTGCTGGAGCGCACGCTCGGGGTGCCCCTCTTCCAGGAGCAGCTCATGCAGATGGCGATGACCGTCGGCGGGTGCAGCGGTGAAGACGCGGATCTGCTGCGCCGCTCCATGGGTTCGAAGCGCGGCCAGGAGCGCATCGACAGCCTCAAGGCCAAGCTCTTCGAGGGCATGGCCGCGAACGGCATCACGGGCGACGAGGCGACTCGCATGTACGAGCAGATCGAGGCGTTCGCCGGCTTCGGGTTCGCCGAGAGCCACTCCATCAGCTTCGCGCTGATCGTGTACGTCAGCTCCTGGTGCAAGCTGCACTACCCGGGCGCGTTTCTCGCTGGCCTGCTGCGCGCGCAGCCCATGGGGTTCTACAACGCGCGCTCCCTCACGGAGGATGCGCGCCGGCACGGCGTCGAGGTGCGCCCGCCCGATGTGCAGCACTCCGCAGCGCTGTCGACCCTCGAGCCGCTCGCGCCCCGCGCGCACGGCACCGAAGAGGTCGAGGATCGCCGGCCGCCGACCGGCTCCGACGACTGCTTGGCCCCGCATCACCCCGCCCCCGGCCCATTCGTGCGGGACTCCCCCGACACGAGCGCGCTCCACCGACGAGACGGCGCCTTCGCGGTGCGGCTCGGCCTCACCGAGATCCGCGGGATCGAGCGCGACACCGCGGAGCGCATCGCACGCGCCCGCGCGGAGGCGCCGTTCGCAGATCTCGCCGACCTCGCACGGAGGGCCGATCTCGACCGCACCCGGCTGGAGGCGCTCGCCGCCTCCGGCGCCTGCGAGAGCCTGGGGCTCGACCGGCGGGAGGCGCTGTGGGCGGCCGCCCCCGCCTCCGACAACCGTGAGCGGTTCCTGCCCGGCATCGCGGTGCATGTGCAACCGCCGCTGCTCCCCGTGCTCAACACGGCGGAGCAGACCGCTCTCGATCTCTGGACGACCGGCGTCGCCACCGGCACGCATCCGCTCGCCCTCCTGCGCGACGGGCTCGACGCGCGCGGCGTCGTGCGCTCGGATCGCACGCGGCACACCCAGCCCGGATCGGTCGTCGAGGTGGCGGGCCTCGTCACGCACCGGCAGCGACCCGGCACTGCGAGCGGGATCACGTTCCTCACGCTCGAAGACGAGGCGGGCACCGTCAACATCGTGACGTGGGCGAAGGTCTGGACGCGCAACCGTCTCGTCGCCCGCGCCTCTCCCGCGCTCATCATCCGCGGCGTGCTCGAGCGCTCGCCCGAGGGCGTCGTCAACGTGATCGCGCAGACGTTCGAGCCGCTCGCGGCCCCCATCGGCGTGAATTCGCGCGATTTCCGGTGATTCAGTGGTGCGGCGCCGCTCCGCGACGACCGGCTAAGCTGACGGGGTGCATACCTCGACGGCGCTGCTCACCGACCACTACGAACTCACGATGGTCGATGCGGCGCTGCAAGCCGGCACCGCTCATCGTCGCAGCGTGTTCGAGATCTTCGCCCGACGGCTCTCGGGCGCCCGGCGCTACGGCGTCGTCGTGGGCACCGGCCGGCTCCTCGAAGCGATCGAGCGCTTCCGCTTCACCGATGCCGAGCTATCGTTCCTGCGCGAGCAGCGAGTCGTCAGCGATCGGACCCTCGACTGGCTCGCCGACTTCCGGTTCAGCGGTCACATCTGGGGGTATCCCGAGGGCGAGGTCTTCTTCCCCGGTTCGCCGCTGCTCACCGTCGAGTCCAGCTTCGCCGAGGGCGTGCTCCTCGAGACGCTCGCACTGAGCATCCTGAACGCCGACTCAGCGGTGGGTACCGCGGCGTCGCGGATGGTGCACGCCGCGGCGGGCAAGCCGCTCGCCGAGATGGGGTCGCGACGGACGGGCGAGTACAGCGCCGTCGCCGCGGCGCGGGCCGCCTACATCGCCGGATTCACCGCGACGTCGAATCTGGAGGCGGGTCGCAGTCACGGGATCCCCACGATGGGCACTGCTGCGCACAGCTTCACCCTGCTGCACGACACCGAGCGGGAGGCGTTCGCGGCTCAGGTCGCCGCGCTCGGCACCGACACGACGCTGCTCGTCGACACCTACGACATCGACCAGGGCGTGCGCACCGCGATCGACGTCGCGGGCGTCGATCTCGGCGCCGTGCGCATCGATTCAGGGGATCTTCCCGTCGTCGTGCGCCGCGTGCGGCACCTGCTCGACGAACTCGGCGCGACCCGCACCCGTATCACGGTGACGAACGACCTCGATGAGCACACCGTCGCGGCGCTCGCCGCGGCGCCCGTCGACAGCTTCGGCGTGGGAACGTCGGTGGTAGTGGGCTCGGGCACCCCCACGATGGGGATGGTCTACAAGCTCGTCGCCCACGAGGATGCGACGGGCGCCTGGGTGTCGGTCGCGAAGAAGTCGGCGGAGAAGGCGTCCGTCGGCGGCCGGAAGAGCGTTCGGCGCGCATTCGGCGCGGATGGCGCCGCCGCCAAGGAGCTCATTCTGCTCGGCGACGGGCCGGGCGGCGCACCGGAGGCGGACGATGCAGCGGGCCGCGAGGTGCTCGTGCCGCTCATCGTGGACGGCGCCGTGCAGCCCGGCTTCACCGGTCGCGACGGCATCGCCGCGGCGCGCGAACGGCACCGGGTGAGCGTCTCCGAGCTGCCGCTCGTCGCGATGAGCCTGACGCGGGGCGACCCGGCGATCCCGACCGAGTACCGCTGAACCGGGAGCGCTACTTGCGCATGCGCTCGTAGACCCGCTTGCAGTCGGGGCAGACGGGGAACTTCTCGGGATCGCGCGAGGGCGTCCACTTCTTGCCGCAGAGCGCGCGCACCGGCTTCCCGGTCATCGCCGACTCCATGATCTTGTCCTTGGGCACATAGTGCGAGAACCGCTCGTGGTCCCCATCCTCGATCTGCGAATCCTCGAGCAATTTCTCGAGTTCGCGATCGAGCACATCCGTGCCCCCTGCGGGTTCCGAATCGTTGCGCGTGAAGATGCCCATGCGCACAGTCTACTCCGCGCGCACGGGCCTCAATCGAAGACCTGGGTGACGGCGATGAGCTCGGGGCCGCTGCGGTCGAAGAGCCATCCGCCGACGAGCACGCCGAGCACCAGCACGACGAGCCCGTAGCCGATCCCGAAGCCGAGCGCCCACAGATTCGCGGCGAACTCCACGTCGACGACGGCCGCCACGGCGAACCATACCGGCGGCACGGCGAGCACCAGCGCGAGGATCATCGCGAGGGTCTGCGCGAGCCCCGAACCGTTGCCGGCACCCTGCGGCTGCACGAACGGACTGTCCCCGGGACGTGTGGCGGGGTACGGCGTCAGCACCGAGAAGATGCAGGAGACGGCGCACGCGACGAGGAGCACGCCGATGTTCATCCCGATGACCGCCGGGAGGATGCGCCAGTCGCCCACGATGGTGACCGTCACGCTCGATCCGATGACGGCGAGCGGCAGGCCGATCATGAGCACCGGCGCGAGGCGCCCGGCCCGGTCCGAGCGACCGCGGGTACCGCTCGCGACGTGCTCCCAGATCGCCGTAGAGTCCATGGCGATGTCGTTGTGCTGCGACCATCCGAGCAGCAGCAGCATGACGGGCAGCGGCACGAGCGCGAGCGCGGTGAGCGGTGCGCCGGCCACCCAGAACGCCAGCAGCATGAACACGGGGGCGAGCGGGATGGCGAACAGCGCGACGCGGTAACGCGGGTCGCGGGCCCAGTAGGTGAGCTGACGAGCTGCGATCACCTGAGCGGGGCGCGCGGAGAACCGCTCGAACCAGCCGAGCCCGCTGCGCGCCACGCCGGGCGACAGCGGGCGTTCGATGCGCTGGTTCGACGCGGCGACGGTCGGGAACCAGATCACGAGGAGCAGAGCGATCGCCCCCGCGACGATGGCGAGGAAGCCGCCTGCGGCGTCGAGGTCGCCCGCGGCGGCGGCCTGGACGGCGGCGAAGGGGGCCCCGAACGGCGTCCAAGCGAGCCGCTCCGCGACGCGGTCGGCCGTGTCGAAGCCGCCGGGCGCCATCACGGTTGCACCGGCGAAGACGGCGAGCGGCAGCGCGGCCACGACGAGCACGACCCCGGCGGTGCGGAGCGCCCCTGCGAAGCGCTGCCCCGCGAGCAGGCGCGACAGCAGCGACGTGACGCGCGCGCCCGTGACGGCGAGGAGCGCCGCCAGCGCGAACGCCAGAACGAGCACCCCGGGGGCGTCGTGCCACTCGGGGCGCGCGACGCCGAGCGTCGCGAGCCAGATGACGAGGAGGAAGCAGGGCCAGGTCACCACGGTCGACGCGAGCAGCGCGGCGGCAATCGCGCCGGACCTCGCTGGGTACTGCGCGAATTGGCGTGGCTCGAGCATGCGACGGTTCTCGAAGAAGGGCACCAGGAACGCACCGAGCAGGATCGCGGTGCCGATGATGAGATCGACCACCGACCGCTCGTGCGCGTCGTCCAGCAGCATGCGAGGCGCGATCGCGAGGAGCACCGCCGCGGCTGCGAGGAGCAGCAGGCGCAGCGCGGTGCGGAATGCCCGGCCGAACGAACCGCGGAAGCCGCCGCCGAGCAGCGCTACTCGGAGTCGGAAGAGCCGGAAAGCCACTCGAGTCCCTTCCTCGTCTCGCTCGCACCGGTGAGCTGCACGAAGCGCTCCTCCAGGCTCAGACCGTCGCGCACGGCGTCGACGGTGCCCTGGGCGATGACGCTGCCGTCGACGATGATCGACACGTGGTCGCAGACCCGCTGGATGAGGTCGAGGCTGTGGCTCGACATCACCACGCTGCCGCCGCCCGACACGTAGCGCTCGAGGATCTCGGTCACGTTGGAGGCCGAGACCGGATCGATGGCCTCGAACGGCTCGTCGAGCACCAGCACCTCGGGGGCGTGGATCATGGAGCAGGCGAGTGCGATCTTCTTCTGCATGCCGGCGGAGTAGTCGGAGACGAGCCGCCCGAGCGCCGATTCGAGGCCGAACGCCTCGGCGAGCTCGGCTGAGCGCGTGGCGACCGCCGCCTCGGGCACGCCGTGCAGCACACCGCTGTAGTACAGCAGCTGCGCGCCGGTGAGACGATCGAACAGCCGCAGTCGGTCGGGCAGCGTGCCGATGAGTCGCTTCGCCGCCGGGCCATCGGCCCAGACGTCGACCCCGCTCACCGTCACCCGGCCCGATGTGGGGCGCAGCAGCCCGCTGATCATGGAGAGCGTCGTGGTCTTCCCGGCGCCGTTCGGCCCGACGAACCCGGTGAACGACCCGGCGTGCACGTCGATCGACACGTCGCCGGCGGCGACGAGCGAGCCGTAGGTCTTCGTCAGCATCTCCGTGCGCAGCACGATCGGGTTCTGCTCGGCGATGCGCCCGCGCTCGCGGGCGCGCACCACCGAGGGCACCGGCACCTCGATGCGGCCGGTGCGGGGCGTCCGCGGCGCACTCCGGGTGGAGGTCGCTTCGCCGGACGGGGCAGCGGTCTCGTCCGCGGTCGGCTCCGGCACGGGCGCAGTCGGGGGCGCTTCGGCGGGGGCGGAGGGCTGCGCGGGCGCCGTCCCTGCGGGTTCCGCAGGTCGAGCGGGCACCGGCTGCCCGCCGGCCGTGCGGCTCGGACGCAGGCGCGATCCCGCCCCCGTTCCGCTCGACATCTCGCCGATCACCGTCGCTTCACTCGGCATCGACCCCCTCTGGGGTTCGGGCTCGGGCAGGGCAGACGAGGTCACGGGCGGCACGGCTACTAATTTAGCAAAGGTTCGCCGTGCACTCGTCTGGCCTCGCCGTCCGCCGGAAGACGGCAGAATAGCAGCGTGACCCTTTCACCTCCCTCCCGTAACCGGCGCGCCAGCGCATGGTCGTCGCTGTGGCTGCTGACGCGCCGCGACCTCAAGGTGCGCTACGCGACATCGCTGCTCGGGTACCTCTGGTCCATCCTCGATCCGCTGCTGATGAGCCTCATCTACTGGTTCGTCTTCACCCAGGTCTTCCAGCGCACGGTCGGCGAGCAGCCGTACATCGTCTTCCTGCTCACCGCCCTGCTGCCGTGGGTGTGGGTCAACGGAGCGATCTCCGACTCGACGCGCGCCTTCCTGCGCGACGTCAAGCTCGTGCGGTCAGTGGCGCTCCCCCACTGGATCTGGGTCGGCCGCATCGTGTGCTCGAAGGGCATCGAGTTCCTGCTCAGCCTGCCCGTGCTCGTCGCGTTCGCGATCTTCAGCGGGGCGCACGTCGGCTGGGGCGTCCTCCTCATGCCGGTGGCGGTGCTGCTGCTCGCCGCGCTGACGCTCGGCGTCGGCCTGATCGTCGCGCCGCTCGTCGTCTTCTTCCGCGACCTGGAGCGGGCCACCAAACTCATCCTGCGCGTGCTCTTCTACGCCTCGCCGATCATCTACGGCGCGCAGGACCTGCCGGAGTTCGCGCGGCCGCTCGCGTGGTTCAACCCGCTCTCGGGCATCTTCGCGCTCTTCCGCGCCGGATTCTTCCCGGATCAGATCGACTGGCCGCTCATCGCGGCCTCGACCGGTATGACGCTCCTGTTCCTCGGGATCGGGATCCTCGTCTTCCGCCGCACCATCGGCGGCGTGCTGAAGGAGCTGTAACGTGAACGCAACGCACCAGGGCACCCCCGGAGCCCCGCAGACCGCCGAGCGGATCATCTCGGTGACCGGTCTCGGGGTCCGCTTCCGCCGCAACCGCGGATCGCGCCGCAGCTTCAAGGACCTGCTCTCGGGCCGCTCCCGCCGCGAGCGGCCCGGCGACTTCTGGGCGCTGCGCGACGTCTCGTTCGACGTCCGCGCCGGCGAGGCCATCGGTGTCGTCGGACGCAACGGTCAGGGCAAGTCGACGCTGCTCAAGCTGGTGGCCCGCGTGCTCTTCCCCGACGAGGGCCGCGTCGAGGTCAACGCCGGGGTGGCGCCCCTCATCGAGATCACGGGCGGCTTCGTCGGCGACCTGACCGTGCGCGACAACGTGTGGCTCACCGCGGGTCTCCACGGGCTGAGCAAGCGCACCATCGCGGCGCGCTTCGACTCGATCATCGAGTTCGCGGGGGCCGAGGACGTCATCGATACGCCGTTCAAGCATCTCTCGAGCGGGATGAAGGTGCGCGTCGCGTTCTCGGTCATCTCGCAGCTCGACGAGCCGGTGCTGCTCGTCGACGAGGTGCTCGCGGTGGGCGACAAGGCCTTCCGGGCGAAGTGCTACGCGCGCATCGAGCAGATCCTCGCGGAGGGGAAGACGCTCTTCCTCGTCTCGCACAACGAGCGCGACCTCCGCCGGTTCTGCTCACGCGGGCTGTACCTGGATCGCGGCCGGCTCGTGCTCGACGACGATATCGAAGCGGTGCTCGAGCGATACAACGCCGATCACCCCGTGTGAGTCGGCGTCGGGCCCGCCGCTGCCGAGCGTCCCGCCCCCGCCCCCGCCCCGGCTCGGCTGAGCGCGGGCCGGCGGCACGGGAGCTTCAGGCGAGGCCGCGGCGGGCCCGCTCGGCGTCGGCGCGCTCGAGCAGGTCGGCGATCGCCCCGTGGAATCTGCGCGTGGGCGCCCCGGGAGTGGTGTCGCCGAAGTAGTGCGCCGACCAGGTGTCGAGGCGCTCGCGGGCCTCGTCGTCGCCGATGACGCGATCCAGCACCGCGGCGATCCGCGGCGTCTCGGCCGCGTCGAGCCACTCGCACACCCCGAGATACCCCTGCTCGTCGACCGCGGCCTCAGCAGAGACTGGACGCGTGACCATCAGCGGACGGCCGGTCGCGAGTCGGTCGTAGACCATCGCGGAGATGTCGCAGATCGCCACATCCGGGAGACTCAGCTGCCACCCGATGCGCGCGCTCGTGTCGTAGACGTGCTGCGCCGACGGGTCCGCCCGATTGGCGGCGTCGATCATGGCGATGATCCGCTCGTTCGCCGCCCCGAACTCGGCGTCGACGACGCCGCTGCGCGGGTGCGGTCGATACACCACCCGATGCCGGCCCGTGCCGATGAGGGTGCGCACGAGCGCCTCTCCGTGGCTGGCGACGGACCCGTAGCTCGCCGCGGGTCGGTCGCCCTCCCAGGTCGGGGCGTAGAGCACGACGGTGCGCTCATCGGGCGTGAACGGCGGCGCGCCCTCCAGGTGGTCGGTCTGCGGTCGGCCGATCGACATGGTGCGGGCGTCGACGTCGAAGTTCCACAGTGCGCGCGCGAGCCGCTCGCGGGCCGCGTCACCGGCGACGAACGCGAAGTCGTACGCCTGGTGCTGGTTGCTCGTCATGTACATCTTGTCGCTCTCGCCGTGATTGATGAAGACGTGCCACCGCTGGCCGTACCGCATCATCTGGAAATTGCGGGTGTTCTGATTGACGTAGAGGATGACGTCGAGCCGCTGCTGCTCGAGCACCTGCTCGATCTCCGTGACGCGACGCACGAACTCCACCGCGAGCCCGCTCTCGCGCATGAGCTGCCGCGCCCCCGACGCGTTGCGCGACAGCACGAGCACCGGCCACCGCTCCGAGAGCTTCTGCAGCGGCGCGTACCACTGCCGCATCTGGTAGATGTTCACGTCGCTGTCGGCGAAGTAGACGCCGATCCTGAACCCGCCCTCCGGCAGGGGCCCGCGCTCCTCGACCAGCCGGCGCAACTGCGAGTATGCCTGACGCCTCTTGAGCACGCGCTTGCCGAGCCGGAGAGCGCGACTCACATCTTTCGCCAACTGCATCCTGCAAGCCTAACCCGATGCGCCGCAGAAGCGCCTGAGCCGCGGGGCGCGAGCGCGGAATGTGCGAGGATCGACGCGTGCATCTCCCCGCCCTGCCCGACCTCCCGGCTGTGAGCTACGTCATGCCCGTGCTGAACGAGGAGGGGTTCCTCGAACGCGCCGTCCGCACGATCCTCGCCCAGGATTACGTGGGCGCGAAGGAGATCGTGCTCGCGCTCGGGCCCTCGACGGATCGGAGCGATGCGATCGCCGCAGCGCTCGCGGAGGAGGATCCCCGCGTGCGCCTCGTGGGGAACCCGGATCGCGACATCCCTGCCGGCCTCAATCGCGCCATCGCCGTGAGCCGCCATCCGATCGTCGTGCGCGTCGACGCGCACTCCGAGCTGACCCCCGATTACACGCGCCTCGGAGTCGAGATCCTCGGCCGGGAGCGCGCGGCGAACGTCGGCGGCGTCATGCGCGCGGCCGGCGACGGCGACGTGCAGCGCGCCATCGCGCGCGGCTACAACAGCCCGTACGGGCTCGGCGGCGGCGCCTATCACGGCGACGGCGCGGCGGGCGAGGCGGAGTCCGCCTACCTCGGCATCTTCAGGCGCGAGGCCATCGAGGCCGTCGGCGGCTACGATCGCGAGATCCTGCGCGGCGAGGACTGGGAGCTCAACCTCCGGATCCGGAGGGCCGGCGGTCGGGTGTGGTTCTCACCGGCGCTCGGCGTCACCTACTGGCCGCGCGCGAGCTTCGCCGACCTGGCGCGTCAGTTCTTCGCGACCGGCACCTGGCGCGCCGTGCTCGTGCGCAAGTACGGGCGCGCGAACCCTTGGCGGTTCTTCGCGCCGGGCGCACTGGTGCTCGGCCTCGCCGTGAGCGCCCTCGCGCTCGCGCTCCTCCTCGCCGGGGTGCTGCCCTGGGCGTCGGGCTGGCCGGTGCTCCTCGCGCCGATGGCGGCGTACCTCGTCGGCATCGGCGTCGCGGTGGCGCGCATTCCGGCGCAGCACGGGCCGCGCGATCGGATGCTGACGGCCGCGACGCTGGTGACGATGCATCTCACCTGGGGCGCGGGATTCCTGCGCGGCATCGTCTTCGGCGGCGGTCGGGTGTTCGGGCGGGGCCGCGTGGTGGATCGCTCGCGCGTCTAGCGGGCGCGGCTATTCGCGCGCTGCGGGTGCCCCCGACTGGGGCAGGGCGCCGCGCGCGATCAGCGCGTCGACGACGCGCACCGCGGCGCTGCCGTCGTCGTGCGGTGCGAAGCGCTCGCGCCAGGCCTCCGCCGCAGCGGCGTAGCCGCGCACCCATTCCGCGTCGCGCCCGGCCGTCGCCCAGGCGCGGGCGTGCGCGACGACGGCATCGCGGGTGTCGAGCAGCGGGCCGGGCGCCTCCCGCTCGAAGTCGAAGGTGAACCCGCGCTCCCGATCGCGGTAGGCGGCGAGATCGGGCACGAAGAACAGCATGGGCGTACGGGATACCGCGGCGTCGAACATGATCGACGAGTAGTCGGTGACGAGCACGTCGGCGGCGAGGATGACGGTCGAGACGTCGGGGTGGTGCGAGGCGTCGACGACGCGGCCGCCGGCGCCCGAATAGGTGCCGAATGCGTGGGTGCGCGTGTGCCCGCGCGCCACGACGACCCACTCCTCCCCGAGCTCCTCCGCGAGGCGGCCCACGTCGAGATCGTCGACGAGCGTGACCCCGCGGTCGCGCCAGGTCGGGGCGTACACGAGCACCCGTGCGTCGGCGGGCACACCGAGCTCGGCGCGCGCGAGCCGGACTGCCACGGGATTCACGGTCTCCCCGGCGAGCGCCTGAGCCAGGCGATCGTCGCGCGGGTAGCCCGTCTCGAGGATCTCGCCGGTGAACGCGTAGCTCGCGCGGAACTGCTCCGTCGAGTGCGGGTTCTGGGACAGCATGAGGCTCCACCGCCGGCTCTCCCTGCGGATCGCGATCCGGGTGCGCAGGCTCACCCGGGGGCGGCCCAGCGCGAGATGCTTCAGCATTGTGCCGTGCCAGGTCTGCAGCACGACCTGCCCGCGCCGACGGCGGAACCCGTAGCGCAGCCAGTCATTCACGATCAGGAGTCGCGCGCCGCGCCGCGCCGCGAACCACTCCCGTCCGCCGACGAGCAGGGGGACCGCGCCGCTCGGCACCGACTGGCGCTCGCTGGTGACGCTCCAGTAGCGGGTGCGATCCGGGAACCGCCGGGCGATCTCGCGGTCGAGTGCGAGGGGATTGCAGCTGACCTGCCGGCCGTAGAAGCTCTCGAAGAAGACGCCCTCGGGGTCGATGAGTTCGGCTGTCGGGGTGCGGAGCCGCCGGATCTCGGCGAGGACCCGCTCGGCAGACCGGCCGTCGCGGTGGACGTGGAACCGATCGGCGATGACGCGCGCCTCACGGGCGAACGCCTGGCGCGCGGCCGGCGCGGAGAGGGAGGCCCATGCCTGCACGACGCCCGCCCAGTCGCGGAAGACGCGCCCCGAAGCCGTGACCGCGAGCGGCTCGTACAGACCGCGCGTGCTGCCGTACTCCTCGAGGTCGGGAGCGAACCAGATGATGGGCCGGCCGAGCACCGAGAAGTCCAGTGCGATGGACGAGTAGTCGGTGATCACCGCGTCGAACGCCCCGAGCACGGGGGTGATGTCTCGGAGCGAGTCGGAGCCGAGCACGTGCACGCGTTCGCCGATCAACCCGTCGTACGCGCCTCGCCCGAGCGGGTGCGGTCGGATCACGAGGTGGCTTCCCGTCCGTTCGCAGACTTCGCGGATGAGGTCGGCTTCAGCCGCCGACGGGATCGCCGGATCGACTGCGCCGTCCCGCCACGTCGGGGCGTAGAGCACGAGCGAGCGCCCGGCCGGCACGCTCGCTCCGTCTCGGTGCAGGATGTCGCGCACCTCGTCGCGGGCGGCGTCTGCGCCACCCTCCGCGGCCGCTGACCGGTCGAGCGCGTCGTCGCGGGGGTCGCCGAGCACCCGCACTTTTCCCAGGTCCACGCGGAACGCCGAGCGCAGGCGATCGGCGGCGGTCGGGGATCCCGCGACGTACAGGTCGACCTGCTGCGCCCCGGCTCGGTACATGCGGGTCAGCAGCGCTCTGACGACGGGCGGACCGGCGACGGAGGTTGTGACCGGCGAGTCGAAGTGGAGTCGCTTGAGCGGCGCTCCGTGCCAGAGCTGCACGATGAAGCCGCCGACGACGCCGAATCGGTTCACGTCGCCGAGCCCGTGGGTGACGACGATGTGTCCGGCGCGCAGCGTCGCCCAGAACCCGGCGCGTCCGCGTCGCGCGACCGGTTCGAACCCCTCGCGACGTGCGTGCTCGGCTTCGGCCTCGTCGGCCACCATCCAGGCGATGCGGGCGTTCGGCTGCTCGGCGAGCAGCGCGCGTGCGACGGCGAGCGCGCCCTCCCCCACGCCTGCGGCGCTTCCGAACACCCACCGTTCGCGGACGCGCGGCACGAACCACGCGAGCACGAACGACAGCACGTACTTCGGGATGGCGAGGAGCTTCGAGAGGTTGCCGCTCGCGAAGTCGAATCCGGCGGTACTCATCGGTACCACTGTAGGGCATCGGGAACGGTCGGCGGGCGGGTACGCGCATGCGCCGCGGGGCTCCGTTCCGGAGCTCCCGCGGCGCATGCGCGGTCGTGCGGGCTCAGCGGCCCGCGGTCACCACTCGAGGGTGCCGAGGGTCGCCTCGGTCTGACCGGCTTCTCCGTTGCGCATGTAGTCGATGCGCACCTTGCTGCCGCCCTCGTGGTAGCGGATCAGCGCCGAGACCGAGGTCCCGTCGACCGCGGAGACGCCGTCGACGGCGGTGATCACGTCGCCGGCCTGCAGGCCGGCTTTCGCGGCCGCCCCGTCGGGCACGACTTCCACGAGCAGGCCGCCCGCGTAGTTCGCGTCCGCGTCGGTGTCCTGCGACGAGTCCGCCACCGAGGCGCCGAGGAGGCCGTGCGACGGCTGCTCGCCCGCGATGATCGCGTCGGCGACGCGGGAGGCGAGGTTCGCGGGGATCGCGAAACCGAGCCCGACACTGCCCGCGGTCTCCCCCGTGGTGGAGGTCGATGCGATCGCGACGTTGATGCCGATGAGCTCGCCGTTGCCGTTGAGCAGAGCGCCGCCCGAATTTCCGGGGTTGATGGACGCGTCCGTCTGAATGACGGGGAGCGTGACGCTGCCCGACGACGTCTGCTGCTGCTGCGGCTGCTGGCCCTGGTCGTCGGGCAGGCCGAAGCGGAAGTCCCAGGGGAGGCCGCCACCGCCGGAGCCGTCGTCGCCGCTCTCGTCATCAGGCGTCGGCTGGTTCTCGAGGAGCGGGCTGCCGACCGAGATGCCCCGGTTGAGCGCGCTCACGACGCCGCTCGTCACCGTGTTGGCCAGGTTCAGCGGCGCGCCGATCGCGACGGTCAGGTCGCCGACGTCGATCTTGTCGGAGTCCGCGACCTCGATGGCGGGGAGGTCGGAGGCGTCGACCTTCACCACCGCCAGGTCGGCGTACGGGTCCACGCCGACGAGGCTGCCATCGAAGATGCGCCCGTCGCTGAGCTTCACCCTGATGGACGCGTCGCTCATCGCGGCGCCGTCGAGCGTGACGACGTGCGCGTTCGTGATGATGTACCCGTCCTCGGAGTAGATCACACCCGACCCCGAGCCGCTGGAGCTGCCGCCGGCGACTTCGAGCGTCACGACGCTGGGCGTGGCGACCGCGGCCACCCCGGAGATCGCGGTGGCGTTCTCCGCGTTGTTCAGCGTGATCGCGCTGTTGCCGCTCGCCGACGTGGAGCTGGTCTGCGGAGCATTCGCCGAGACGACTGCGGCGACGCCGCCGCCCGCGACTCCGCCGAGGAGCGCTCCGACCGCGAGCCCGGCGAGGAGCATGCCGGTGCGCTGCCGGCCGTCGCCCGATTTCGCCGCGCGGTGACCGTCGTGCGGGCCGTCGGAGGAGCCCCCTCCGAACCCGCCCGAGGCATGCGATCCCGGGTGGGTCTCGGGTGCCACGGCGGTCGCGGTCGCGGCGGAAGCAGCCGTCGCGTGGTGCGCCGCCGGAAGCTGGACGGTGGGGTGCTCGGGGCGCGCTCCCGCCTGATCGGGGTGCGGCAGGTGCTGCTGCGGATCGGCGGGCCCTGCGGCGGCTGGGAACCGCTGATCGGAGGCGTACGCCGCGGGCTGCGACGGCTGCAGCGGCTGCGTGGCCTGCGCGGGCTCGGTCGCGCGGGTCTGCTGAACCGGCTGCGACGGCTGCTCGGCGTGCGGTTGCGGCAGGTGCGGTTGCGGCACGGGGTGCGCAGCCTCTCCCGGCACCGCCGGAAGCATCGTCGTCTGCTCGGGAGTCGGCGTCGACTCGCCCGCGGCCGCCGCTGAGGAGGGGGTGATGAGTCGGCCGTCCGGGCCGTACTCGGGTGTGGTGCTCATGGGGGCTCCCTTCGTGTGGGTCCAGCTTGACGATCCTTCCTATGAATTTCACTTGGAGCACCTGCACAGCATCTGCGGATGCCGTGCCGCGGGCTGTCTTCCGGCCCGCTCGCGCAGGCGCGCGGCCTGCCCTCCAGCGCGACCGCGCGCCGGGCGCTCGCATGACCGGAGTCAGCGGAGCGCCCGGCGTGCAGTGCCGACGTCTGGTCTTCACTCCCGGGTCGCGAGGTCCCGGCACTCGCGGAAGACCCGAGGCGCGGCGCGGCGCCGCCGGATTCCCCAGGTCGCCGCGGCGGCGCCGACGAGCAGCAGCGCGCTCCCTCCGACGAGCCATGCGAGGGTGGGGTCGCCTCCGGTGCGGGCGAGTGCGGGAGCCCCAGTGCGCCGGATCTCGAAGCTCTCACCCGGTGCACCGCAGTCGCCGCGAGCGACCACGTGCTCGGCACCGCTCTCGATCATGACGAGCGTCTCCACGAAGCCGCCGAGCCCCGCATGCCGGGGCAGCGTCTCCACCGGCCGCGACCGGTACTCCCCCGCCTCGTCGACGACGACTCCCGCAGCATCGCCGAGCTCGAGGATCTCCGTCTCCGGCGTGCAGACGAGCTCCCCGGACGCGCTCCGCGCGTACGCGGCGAAACGCAGGCGGAACTCGACGTCGTCTCGCTCGGTGACGGTCCCTGCGACGAAGGCGGTGTCGAACATCGGCTGCCCCACCTCGACCGATCCCGCAGATTCCGTCCGTACGTCGGGCGTCTGCACGGTCGTCGTCTCGCCGGGCACCCCGCATTCTCCGCGATGGAGTACGCGTTCGACGTCGCCTTCCCACTGCGAGAGCGTCTCCACCCACCAGATGGTGCCGCCGTACTCGGGAAGCGCGGTGACCTGCGGCGATCGCACCGTTCCGGGCGCGTTCACCGGCACGGGGTCCAGTTCGAACAGCAGGTTCCGGTCCGCGCACTGCGCCGCCGAGGTGCCGGTCGCGGAGGGGTCGCCGCGGTATCCGCGGAAGACGATCCGATGCTCGGCGCCCGCCCGCTCGGCGAGGGCACCCGTGATCGTGGCCGAGTCGGCGATGCGGTCGCCGACGGCGACGAAGCCCGCCGCCTCGGTGGTGACCTGCGGCGTCGTGATCGTCGTGGTCTCGGTGGCGACGCCGCAGGCCCCGGTGTGCAGTGCGACGCGCGAGTCGCCCTGGATGAGCCAGAGCGTCTCCACCCACCAGAGCGCGCCCGCCCACCCCGGCTCGGCGACGACGACCGGTGAAGAGACCCGGCCGGGGCCGGTGACCGCCACCGGTTCGGTCTCGAACACGCGATTCTCCTGCGCGCACACCGGCTGGGGCGGGCCGTCCGTCGCTTCCGGTGCTCCGCCGGCCTCGCCTGCCGCAGACGCATCGGTCGCGGTCGTGGCGCGATACCCGGCGAACGTCATCTCCCATCGCGCCCCCGCGTTCTCCGCAAGCACGCCCGAGAGCTCCGCGGTGTCCGAGATCTCGCCGCCGACCGGCGCCGTCTCCGTCGCGATCGTCTCGACCGAGGGTCTCCCCACCGTGGTGGTCTCGTGGGCGAGCCCGCACTCGCCGCGATGCAGCACGCGCGGCCCCTCCGGCGTCTCGAGGTAGAGCGTCTCGACCCACCAGATGGTGGTGCCGTGCTCGGGCCGGGCATTGAACCCGGGTGAGCGGATCTCGCCCGGCCCCGCGACCGGCTGCGCGGCAAAGCGGAAGACGATGTTCTCCGCGGTGCAGGTCGGCTCGGCCGCGACGGCGCCAGCTGCATCTCCGGGCGCCGCATCCGGAGCCCGGTACGCCTCGAAGCGCAGGGAGTAGACGGCGTCATCGGCGAGCTTGCCCGAGACCGTCGCCACGTCGAAGAGCTCGTCGCCGAGTGCCGCCTCGGACGGGGCCCGCGTCACGACGGCGGGCTGATCGATCCTCGTCGTCTCGTTCGCGAGACCGCACGTGCCCGCATGCACCGACGCGCCCTCTGATTCGACGCGCTCGACCCAGTGGATCGTGCCGCCGGATCTCACCCGCGTGTCGGGCGAGACGTATTCGCCCGGCCCCGGCACGGGGATGCCGCCCGTGCGGTGCACCGGCTGCGCCACGCATCGCTCCTCCTCCGTCATCGCGTCGAGTTCCGTCTCGGTCCAGGTCTGCGGGTCGCGGCGCTCCTCCATCACCGCCTCCCGGGCGCTGAGCGCACGGGGCCGTCCGGTCGCGTCGAGCTTCGGAGCACCGTCCGCCGCGCGCTCGAGCACCGGGTACGGGGTGCCGTCGGCGGCGCGACCCGATGTCAGCGCACCCTGATCGTCGACGACCGGGATCCGGTCGCCGTTCTCATCCAGAAGCGGGGCGCCGGCGGCGTCGGTCCACCACTCGTCCCAGACGAGGGCGCCCGTCTCCGGGTCTTCGAGCTGCACCTCGTACGGATCGCCGAGCACGGGGTTCCAGTGCTCGTCGTACTTCGGGGCGCCCGGGGTCGGTTCGAGATACGCGGTGAAGTCGGCTGTCGCGTCGGGCCACATCTCGAGAGCCGTGCCGGGGGCCTCGGCGATGATCAGTCGGTCCGACATGGTGCCGCCCACGGTTGCGTCGGGTTGCGCCTGCGAGGAGGCGGCGGGTGGCGCGGGCGGCGGCGGAACGTCGTGGGTCGCCGCCGAGAAGCGCCCCGTCAGATCCGCGATCTGCGAACTGCCGACCGCGACGGCGATGCGCTGGCCGCGCTCCCCGGTGGGAGCGACGGTGTTGTGCACGGTGAGCGCCGACTCCCACCCCCGGGCCCCGCTCGCCGCCCACGTGCCGGTGACCGTGATCCGCGGCGAGCCCGGGTGCGCCTGCACGTATCGCGCCGACGCCTCCGTGCTCGACACCGAGATCGCGGCCGCGCCGTTGCGCACGAACACTCCGCCGTCGACGCTCAACGATGTGGCGCCCTTCGGGTACGCCACCCGGTAGCGACCGGCGCCCCCCGACGCGTCGGGCGTCACCCGGAGCGCGCCCGTGACGGCCCGGGGAGCGACCGGCGGCTGCGCGTTCGTCTTCGCGTCGGCGTAGAGCCGGTCGGACTCCGCGATGAGCGCGCGGCCCCGGGCCGAGCTCATGAGGACGCCGATCTTGCGGTCGAGCGCCGCGTTGCCGGAGTGGAAGTTCTCGCGCATCCGCCAGATCGTCACCTGCACCGCAGCGGCCGTCCAGGCATCTCCGCTCTGGCCGTGACGGTCGATGAGGTAGTTCATCTGCCGCATTCCGTGCGGATCCTCCCACGAGGGAAACCTGCCGCTGATGCCGGGCAGGTAGGCCATGCGTCCGATGGACGCGAGGTGCCCCGACGGCTCGTGCTGCCCCACTTCGATGCAGTAGGCGCGTTCGCCGGTGGGGAGCACGAAGTTCGAGATGGTGAGCCCGCCCGGGAACGTCATCTCCTCTCCGCGCGACAGAGCGTGAGCCGGCGTCGGCGTCAGCGCAATCGATCCGCTCAGGGCGAGCGCGCCGACGACGAACCCGGTCAGCGCAGCGGCGACGCGCCGCCGCAGCGTTCGAGGCCGGGAGGCGCGCCCCCTGAAGCGCCCTCCGCGCGGCCGATTCACCATGGTCATGCCTTGCTCCTTTCGACACCGCGCTCGCATCGCGCCGGCCCGGCGCGGTTCGGGCGGCGTGCAGCGATCGTGCCGTGCCGAGCGGGTGCCGTGGAGCGGCTCTCCACAGGCCTCGGAGCGCCCGCCGTTGCATGCGGAGCAGAGGCGTGCTAGAGTGAGTTCTCGTGCCGCGGGGTGGAGCAGTTCGGTAGCTCGCCGGGCTCATAACCCGGAGGTCGTGGGTTCAAATCCCGCCCCCGCAACGAAGAAAGGCCCGTGATTCGATTCCGAATCACGGGCCTTTTGCTGTTCCCGTGGTGACCGAGATGCGTCTCGGCGGCGACTGCGAGTGTCGCTTGTGAGCGAAGATCCGCACGGCGGGCCGCTCGGTGAGCATAGCGCGCCGCAGCACAGCGCAGCGCGCTCCAGTGCGTCACAGCACACAACACAGCACAGCACAGCGGGCCGGAGCGACTCAGTCGTCCCGGCCCGCTGTGCTGCGGCCCGCCGTGCTGCTCAGCGCGGCGCTACTGCGCTTCGAGTGCCGCCTCGATGGCCTGCTTGAGGCGCTCGTCGGCCTCGCCGTAGGCCGCCCAGTCGCCCTCCTGCATCGCGGTGTCGCGCGCCTTCAGGGCGTCCTGCATCTCCGTCAGCGTCTCCCGGAGCGTTCCGGTCGCACCGCCGCCGGAGCCGCCGTCGCCCGAATCGCCCGCCTCCGCGTCGCCGGTCTCGGGGTCCTCGGTGGTCGGCGTCGTGCCGGTATCGCCGGCGTCGGCGCCCGAGTTGCCTCCGAAGAGCGCGTCGAGGGCCTCGTCGAGCGTGTCCTCGAATGCGATCTGATCGCCGAAGGCGACCAACACCTTCTGCAGGATCGGGAAGCTCGTGCCGGATTTCGCCTGCACGTAGACCGGCTGCACGTAGAGCAGGCCGCCGCCGACTGGCAGCGTCAGCAGGTTGCCGCTGATCACCTGGCTCTCGCCCTGCCTGAGGATGTTGAGCAGGTTGGAGACGTTGGAGTCCGTCGTGAAGCTGTTCTGCACCTGACCCGGCCCGGGAATCGGGTCGCCCTTCGGCAGGGTCAGCAGCTTCAGCTTGCCGTAGTCCTCGGAGACGGTGCCGTCCTCGGAGCCGGCGTTGGAGTTCGCCGCGAGGTACCCGGTCAGGATGTCTCGCGAACCCTCGCCGGACTGGTCCGGGATGTACGTCGAGTAGATCGAGTAGTTCGGGTCGGCGTCGGCTCCCGCCGCGAGCGTGAGGTAGTACGGGGGCTGAGCGAGCTTCGCCGCTCCCGCGGTCGCGGTCGACACCGGGTCGTCCGGCGTGCGCCACTTGTCCTCCGCCGAGTAGAAGGCGTCGGCGTCGGTGACGTGGTACTCGCCGAGCATCGCGCGCTGCACCTTGAAGAGGTCGCTGGGGTAGCGCACGTGGCTGAGCAGATCGCCGCTCATCTCCGAGACGTCTTTCAGGGTGTCCGGGAAGATCTTGCTCCACGACTTGAGCAGCGGATCCTCCGTGTCCCAGGCGTACAGCGAGACGGAGCCGTCGTACGCGTCCACGGTCGCCTTCACCGAGTTGCGGATGTAGTTGATCGGCTTGCCGAGCGGGTCGCGCTCGGACGCGTCGGCATCCACCGTCAGGGCGTTCATATCCGAGGCCTCGGAGTACGGGTAGTCGTCGGAGGTCGTGTATCCGTCGACGATCCACACGACGCGCCCGTCGACGACCGACGCGTAGGGCGCCTTGTCGATCGTGAGGTAGGGGGCGACCTTCTGCACGCGATCGACAGGGTTGCGATCGTAGAGGATCTGCGATCCGTCGACGACCGCGCCCGAGAGGAGCACCTCCATGTCCTGGAACTTCAGCGCGTAGATGAGCTTCGTGAAGATGTTGTCGAGCACGGGGCCGCCGTCGCCCGAGAACGTCGTCATGTTCTGACGCCCGCCGTCCTCGCCGGCCTCCTCGCCCTCGACGGCCTGCTCGGTCGTCTCCTCGTCGCCCGCAGGCGACTCGGCGCCGGGCTCGGCGGGCTGGGCGTCGTCCGCGTTCTCGGCGGAGGCCTCGGCCGTGCTCTCCGCGTCGGCCGGGAAGTCGAGCTCGATCGCCTTCGAGCGATCGCCGCCGACGATGGAGTACTCGGGCGAGTCCATGCCGAAGTAGATGCGCGGCTCGAACGTGCCGAGCTTGCCGCTCGTCGGGATGCCGTTCTCCAGGAAGACCGGCTCGCCGCCGGGCGAGCGCTGGTTGCCGAAGGCGGCGACGAGGCCGTAGCCATGGGTGTACACGAGCGTGCGGTTGTACCAGCCGGTCTGCTCCTCGATGTTGATGTCGCGCACGGCTGACACGGTGTCCTCGACCTGGCCGTCGATCTCGTAGCGGTCGACGTTCAGCGAGCTCGGGAACTGGTAGTACTGGCGGATCTGCTCGAGCTGCGCGAACGTCGGCGAGACGATCTCGGGATCGATGATGCGGATGTTCGCGGTGGTCGTCGCGTCGTTGCGCAGCGCGCCGGGCTCCGCGTCGGTGACGGCGTCGTACCGCTCCTTCTCCACGTCTTCGATGCCGTACGCCGCTCGCGTCGCGGCGATGTTGCGCTCGATGTACTCGGATTCCAGGCTCTTCTCGTCGGGGCCGACCTGGAACTGCTGGATCGCCCACGGGTACCCGACGCCGAGCACGAGGCTCGAGGCGATGAGGAGGGCGGTGCCGATCACGGGCAGCCGCCACTTCCCGGTGAACGCGGTCACGATGAAGAGGACTGCGACGATGATCGCGATGCCGGCGAGGATCTGCTTGCCCGGGATCACGGCGTTGACGTCGGAGAACATGGCGCCCGTGCGAATACCGGCGGTGCCCGTGAGGGTGCGGTACTGGTCGAGCCAGAGGCTCGCCGCCTGGAGCACGAGGTACAGCGTGGCGAGCACGGCCGCCTGGATGCGGGTCGCCTTCGACACGCGCACGTCGCGACCGGAGAACGCGATGCCGCCGTAGAGGTAGCTGGTCGCGACGCCGGCGATGAGGGCCAGGAGGGTCGCCGCCGAGGCGAACGTCACGATGCCCTGCAGCATGGGCAGGTCGAACAGGAAGAAGGAGATGTCGAGGCCGAACTGCGCGTCGGTCTCGCCGGTGCGCTCCCCGTTGATCCACAGCAGCACGCTCTGCCACTGCGCGGCGGTGCTGAATCCGCCGAAGAGACCGACCACGGCGGGCAGGCCCCACTTCACCAGACGGCGGAGCGGTTCGAAGAGCTCCTGGTAGCGGTCGAGCTGGGCGGTGAGCCGCGCGTACACCGGGCGCTTGCGGTAGGCGATGTCGATCGCGAAGAAGACCGGAACCGCGATGCCCACGAATCCGATGAGGAACATCGCACCTGCGGCGAGCCACTGGGTGGTGAGCACCGGCAGGAAGCCGGTCTGGCGGTACCACAGCACCTCGGTGAGCACCGCTGCGACCGCGAGGAAGCCGAGGATCAGGATCACCACCAGCACGATGGTGATCGCAAGCGGCGAGAGCCGGCGTTGACGGGTGGCCTGAGCCGGGGCGTTCGGGTCGGTCACGTCTTCGTTCACTTTCCTGTCCAGTGGGCACGCGAGGGTGCTGGGCGGGGTGGGTCACCTCACCCTACCGGGCCGCGCTGGTAAAACCCGGGGGCCGTATCCGACTACTCGGAGGCGGTGCGCGCGGAGACGTCCGCGCCGCATCGCTCCAGCCCCGCCGGCGTTCCCCCGGCGGCGGCCGTCTCGACCGCGTCGATCGCCTCGTCGAGCGTCGCGACCGGGGCGACCGGCATCTCGCCGGGCACATGCTCGGGAAGGTCGGCGCAGTTGCCGAGCGGCATGAGGAAGAGGTCGCTCCCCGCGCGCGACGCCGCCCACATCTTCTGCTCGAGACCGCCGATTGGCCCGACCTCTCCGCCATCGCTCATCGTGCCCGTTCCGCTGACCGTCATCCCGCCGAGCAGCTCCCCGGGGGTGAGCCGGTCGTACATGGCGAGCGAGAAGACCATGCCCGCGCTCGGCCCGCCGATGTCGTCGAGCGAGATGTCGACCTCGCTGGGAAGCTCGAAGTCGGTGGCGATGGTCGCCCCGATGAGGGGCTCCTCGCCTCCTTCGGGGACCGTCGGCGAGAGCTCGACGTCGAGGCGGTCGCCGTCGCGCTCGATCCCGAGCCGCAGGAGCCCGCCGTCCCCGGCCGCAACGGTGCGCTCCCGCAGCATGGCGAAGCTCTCGATCTCGTCGCCGTCGAGTGCGATCAGCCGATCCCCCGCCTGCAGCACCCCGTCGGCCGCGCTGCCCGGCGCGACCTCGGCGACGGTGAGCACGACTCCGACCTCGGCCCCGGTGGCGCGGAAGGCCGCGGCGGCCGCGGTCGTCTGCGATCCCGCCATGAGCGCGGTGTTCTGCGCCTCGCGGTCGTCGGAGGTCTCCCCCTCCCGGAAGAAGTCGGTGAGCGGGGCGATCCGTTGCGAGGGGTCGACGAGCCCCGGCACGAGCGACAGCCAGCTGCGGCGATCGTCGGGGCTGCCGAGCACCTGCACCGTGAGCAGGTTCAGCGTGCCGCTCGTGGGGTACGTCTTCGCGTCGGGGAAGGACACGACGGGTTCGACGGCGTCGTCGACCGTGACATCGCCCAGCGTGTCGACCACGGGCCCCGGCCGCTCCAAAACGTAGGGCGACGGGATCGCGCCCGCGAGCAGCACGGGCACCGCGATGGCCCCCGCGATCCACAGCCGTCGGCTCCGGCGATCCGGCGCCGCACCCGGCGCCTCGAGCGAACGCCTCTCGCCGATGTGCTCGCTCAAATCTCTCCTCGTGCGCTCGCGCCTGTTCGCAGTCGGCGCAATGGGAATCGCCGGGCGTCGGTCAATCTAGCAGGCGCATCTGAGCACGGTGCCGTAGCGTTGTTCGACAGGCGATCACGAAGGAGCGGCAATGAGCGCGAACGACCACGACGGCGCCGAGCGCCCCGATTCCGGCGGCGATTTCGAAGAGCTGCAGCGCATCCTGCGCGAGATGCTGTCGGGCAGCGGAGCGATGCCGGCGAACGGGTTCGATCCCGAGCAGTTCGCGAAGGCGGCCGGCATCAACGTCGATCCGCAGGCGCTGCAGGCGCTCTTCGGCACCCTGCAGGGCGCGATGCAGAATCCGTCGGCCGAGATCGACTGGTCGGTCGCACGGAAGACGGCGATCGAGGTCGCGAGCGGCGACGCCGGCGCGGGCGACTCCGCTGCGGCCCTCAGGGCGTTCCCGGTGGCCGCGCTGTGGCTCGACGAGGCCACCGAGCTCGGCCCCACGCCCGACGCGCCCAAGACGCTGTCGCGCATCGAGTGGGTGCAGCAGTCGATCGACACGTGGGTGGGGCTCGCCGAGCCCGTCGCGGAGTCCATCACGCGCGCCCTGATGCACGCGCTCGAGAGCCAGATGCCCGAGGAGCTGGGATCGGCGCTGCAGGGGGCGACGCCCATGCTCCGCAGCGTCGGCGGCGCGCTCTTCGCGGTGCAGCTGGGAACGATCGTGGGGCGGCTGTCGGGCGAGGTCGTGTCGGCGGGCGACATCGGGATCCCGCTGCTCTCGGGCCCCGGCCGCGAGGGCGGCGCCCTGCTGCCCGCGGGGGTGGCGGCCTTCGCCGAGGGCCTGGATCAGGACGCCGAGACGGTCACCCTGTACCTCGCCATCCGAGAGCTGGCGCACGCCCGGCTCTTCCGGCACTCCAAGTGGCTCAGGCTGCATCTGCTCACGGCGATCGGCGACTACGCCCGCGGCATCAGCATCGACACGGGCCGCATCGAGGAACTGGCCCGGGACATCGATCCGCAGCATCCGGAGCAGATTCAGGAGGCCATCTCGAACGGCGCGCTGATTCCGCCGAAGACGGAGGCGCAGGAGGCCGCCCACGCACGGCTCGAGACCATGCTCGCCCTGATCGAGGGCTGGGTCGACGTGGTGACGGCGGATGCCGCGAAGCGCATCCCCGGGGCCGACGCCGTGGCCGAGATGGTGCGCCGCCGCCGCGCCACCGGGGGCCCCGCCGAGCACGCGTTCGCCGCCCTCGCCGGCCTCGAACTGCGGCCGCGTCGCCTGCGGGAAGCCGCAGCCGTGTGGCGGCTCGTCGGAGAGCGCGGCGACACCGCGACGCGCGATGGGCTCTGGGCGCACCCCGATCTGCTCCCCACCGCGGAGGAGCTGGACCACCCCGCTCGACTGCTGGAGCGGCTCGGGCTGGCCGGGGCCTCGCCCGACGCCGAGGCCGACGAGTTCGACGCGGCGCTCGCGCAGCTGCTCGACGGCGAGCTGCCGCCGCACGATGCAGATCGCGGCGGCGAGGGTCCGGGCGACGCGGACCGCGGCGACGAGGATCGCGGCGGCGAGCGCGGCTGAGCGCGTCGACGCGCCGCCGCGCATCTTCGCCCACAGCCGTCGCCGACTTCGCTTCGAGGCCGGTGTGCGGCGCCCCCTGTGGATAACGTGCGGGAGCGGCGCAACATGCGCACACTGCTGCTATGGAACCTGCACCGTCGAGTCATCCGCCCGCAGCAGCGCGACGCTCAGCCGAGCCCGAGCCCGAGCCCGAGCCCGGTCCGCGAGCCGAGCCCGCACGCGCTCCCGCACCGATGCGCCTCGACCCCGCCCTCCCCGTCTGCTGGGAGGATCCCGACACCCTGAGAGCCGGGTTCGAGCGCCCCATCGCCTGCCTGGCATCCCCCACGGCGGGCATGCAGCGCTTCGTCGGCGCGCTCCGGCGCGGCATCGATGCGGATCGCCTGCCGGAGGAGGCGCGAAGGGTGGGCGCGACCCTCGCCGAGGCGCACGACGTGATCGCGCAGCTCGGGCCGGCGCTGCGCGACGGCTCCCCCGCGATCCGCGCCGGCGAGCCCGGCGCACTCGCGACCGTCATCTGCGACGGCGGACGCCCGATCCCCGCGCTCGCCCAAGCGCTCGCCGCCACCGGGCTGTGCCGCTTCCCGGCCGCCGGCGCCTTCGAGGATCCGGCCGATCCCGAACTGGTGGTGTACGTCGAGCGCTACTGGGAGCCGCTCGAGCGCGCGCAACGATGGCTCATGGCGGGCGTGCCGCACCTGCTCGTCCGGTTCACCGATGGGGCCGTGCACGTCGGACCGATCGTCGGCCGAGACGGGTACCCGTGCCACACCTGCGTCTCACTCGACCGCATCGAGCGGGACGCCGCGACCGCCGCGCTCGCCGCGCAGCTCGCCGGGGCCGCGGTCGCGAGCGAGACGCCGGAGCTCGCGGTGCTCGCGGGCGCCCACGCGGCCGGCCTCATCGGCGCGTGGATTTCGGGAGACCCGACCGCGCACCGCCTCCGGGTCGAGCTCGATGCGCCGAGCGTCTCGGAGCGGTCTCCGTTCCGCGCCCCGCGGGTCTCGCGCGTCGACCCGCACCCGGAGTGCGCCTGCGGGGACGTCGTCGCCGAGCACCGGTGATCAGCGCCCGGCGGCGACCATCCCGGCCTCGCTGATGAACCGTGACGGCTCCCGCGGGGTGCGCCCGCCGCCCGAGACACCTGAGAGCCGCAGCGTGTCCTTCGCGCGGGTGAACGCCACGTAGCAGAGGCGGCGCTCCTCGTCGATCGCCGCCTCATCGGCGGCGTGCGTGATCGGCAGCAGCCCCTCGCTCAGCCCGACGACGTGCACCATCGACCATTCGAGGCCCTTCGCCGCGTGGATCGCGCTCAGCGTCACCGCCTCGAGCGTGGGCTCGTGCTGCATCCGCTGCCGCGCCAGCAGCTCCTCGCTGAACTCCCGGATGCCGGTTCCGGGCGGCATCTCGTCGACGAGCCCGAGGAGGGCGCCGAGCGCCTCCCACTTCTCCCGCTGCGCGGCACCCTCGGGCGCTTTCGCAGACCAGCCTCCGGCCCGCAGCACGTCGCTCACGATCTGGAACAACGGGCGCGTGTCGGCCACCTTCGCCTCTCCGCGGATGAGCATGACCGCCTGACGCACGTCCGCACGATCGAAGAAGCGCTGCGCGCCGTGCACCCGGGTGCTCAGCCCGCGCTGCCGCAGCGCCTCCTCGAATCGCGCCGACTGGGCGTTGGTGCGGTAGAGGATCGCGATCTCCGACGCGCGGGTTCCCGCCCGCACCGCAGCCGCGACCGAATCGGCGACGGCCGCCGCCTCGTCGTGATCGGAGGCGAACCACTCGAACGTCGGGGCCGGCGCCGCGGTCGCGTCCGCGCGCGCCGCGCGCAGCGTCAACGCCCCCGGCCGATCCCGCATCAGCCGGTTCGAGACGCGCACCACGGGCTCGGTCGACCGGTAGTTGCGCTCGAGCCGAATCTCGCGCGCGCGGGGATACTCCGCCCCGAACCGGAGCAGGTAGGCACTCGACGCCCCCGCGAACGAGTAGATGGTCTGGCTCGCATCCCCCACCACGCAGAGGTCGTCGCGATCCCCCAGCCACATCCGCAGCAGCGAGTGCTGCAGCGGCGAGACGTCCTGGTACTCGTCGACGGTGAAGAAGCGATAGCGCTCCCGCACCTGCAGGGCGGCGCGGGGCTCGGCCTCGAGCATCCCGGTCATCAGCACGAGCACGTCTTCGAAGTCGATCTGGCGGCGCTCCTCGAGCAGTGCGGTGTAGGCGCGGTGCAGGTCCACGAGTCGCTCAGGAGTGAGGCCCTGCGGCACGGGGCGGCTCTCGATCTGGTCGGCGTAGGCGTCGATGCTGAGCATGCGCGTCTTGCGCCACTCGATCTCGGCCGCGGCGTCGCGCAGCGCCTCGCCCCCGAGCCTGAACCCGAGCGATTCGACGGCCTGCGACAGCGCCGCCACCTTGCCGGGGAGCATCTTCGGGGCGGGCCCGCCGACGAGCTCCGGCCAGAAGTGGTTCAGCTGGGCGAGCGCCGCGCCGTGGAAGGTCTGCGCCCGCACGCCGTCGGCTCCGAGCGCTCGCAGACGCCCCTGCAGCTCACCGGCCGCCTTCCGCGTGAAGGTCACGGCGAGCACGCGCGCGGGGTCGTACACGCCCGTGCGCACGCCGTAGGCGATCCGGTGGGTGATGGCCCGCGTCTTGCCCGTACCGGCGCCCGCGAGCACGGCCACGGGCCCACGCAGGCTCTCCGCGATCTCCCGCTGCTCGGGATCGAGCGCCGCGAGGATCGCCTCCGCGTCCTCACTCACCGCGTCGCCCGCACGTCGCCCGCTGCGGTGTTGCCCTCCGCGACCCAGCGGTCGATCATCCACCGCGCGATCGACAGCGGCATGGGGAGTGTCAGGCTCTCGTGGGGCTCGCGGAGCTCATCGCGGGTGAACCATCGGAGCTCGGAGATCTCGGTCGGATCGGCGACGAGCGCATCGGGGTCGGATCCCGCCGCCAGGCGCGCCCGGAAGCCGAGCATCAACGATCTCGGGAACGGCCAGGGCTGGGACGTGACGTAGGCGATCTCCTCCAGGCGCACCCCGGATTCCTCGAACACCTCGCGCTCGACGGCCTGCTCGAGCGATTCGCCGGCCTCGACGAATCCGGCGAGCAGCGAGAAGCGGCCGGACTCCCAGAGCGCATTCGAGCCGAGCAGTACGCGGTCGTCGTGCTCGATCAGCACGATCACGGCGGGATCGGTGCGCGGGAAGTGCTCTCCCCCGTGCGCGTCCAGACGCGCCCAACCGCCCTGGATCGGCTCTGTGGGCCCGCCGTCGCGCGGCGAGAATCCGGCCGCCTCCTGCCAGCGCAGCAGCGCCGAGGCGACGCCGATCGCCTCCCGCTCCACCTCCGGGAGGCCCGCACCGACCTGGAAGGGGTGCGTCCAGCGCTCGTCGGCCGCACCGGCCCGCTCACGCTCCCCTGCGGGCGCTGCGCCGTCGGCCGCGGGCGCGCCGTCGACCGCGGGAGCGCCGTCGACCGCGGCGGGCTCGCTCCGGGCGAACGCCGGGGCGCCGTCGATGCGTCCGAGGTACACGTCGGTCGCCGCTCGGTCGCCGGAGGCGGGGCGCCACGCGAGCCGCACCCCATTGCCGCTCGAAACGACCGGGATCTCGACGCCGCGGAGCCGGAGGAGACGCGCCGCCGGGTCGCGCCACGCGTCGCGCAGCCGCTCCTCGCTCATGCGGGTCGACGCGTCGCGATCGAGCGCTCCGCTCGCGAGCGGCGGCCTGGTCGGGTTCGAGGTCATGCATTCCCCTGTTCAATGGCGACCGAAGCGTACGCCCGGACGCGGCGCTGCTTGGAGTTGCCGGCGGGCTGCACCGCGGTGCGCGTGGCGAATCGACCGAGTCGACGCGCATGCATACCCTGAGTACATGGCCAGCATTCCTTTCACCTTAGCCGCGCTCTCGACCTCCGCGGTGCCCGGGCTGGTCGTGTTCGGAGTCCGCGAACACGAGAGCGACGATGCGTTCGTGTCGGCAGTGATCGCCGCGGAGGGCGACGACCTGCTCGTCCGGGTTCCGCGCACCCAGCAGGCCGAGGTGCAGCAGTCGGCGGAGCTGCTCGGGCTCGCCGCCCTCACCGAGGGGCCGCGGAGCCGCCTCCCCTTCACCGCGCCGACCGCACTCGGCATGACCCGTGCGGGCGAGACGCGAGCCGTGGTCACCACGTTCCTCGACGGAGCCCGGTTCGAGGCGTCCGATCTCACCGACGATGCGATTCTGCTGCAGCCGCTCGCGGAGGCGATCGCGGCCATCCACGACCTTCCCCTCACCGTCGCGCAGCACGGCGGGCTGCCGGTGCGATCCGCGCAGGATCTGCGGGTGCTGGCGACCCGCCTCGTCGATCGCGCCGATGCGACGCGACTCCTCCCCGAGACGGTGCGCCGTCGCTGGACGCACGTGCTCGAGACGGCGGACCTCTGGGATTTCTCCCCGACGATGGTGCACGGCTCGCTCGACGCCGAGCAGATCCGCGTGGAGGAGGGCGCGATCACCGCCGTCCTGGGCTGGTCGGAGTTCGGCATCGGCGACCCGGCCGCTGATCTCGCCTGGCTCCTCGCCGCCGGCACGGAGGTGCTCGACGGCGTGATCGCGCGGTACGCCCGGGCGCGCAACAGCGAATCCCTCTCGCACCTGCGCGCGCGGGCGGCGCTGTACCACGAGCTCGAGGTGGCTCGGTGGCTGCTGCACGGCACCGAGACGCACGACCAGGCCGTCATCGACGATGCGGTCGCGATGCTCGACCGCATGGTGGGCACGGGCGGCGCCCTCGGCGCGGCGTTCACCGAGGCGGTGGCGGCCGCGCCGCTGAGCTCGGCCGAGGTCGTCGCGCTGCTCGAGCAGACGCCGCAGATCGACGACGTGCAGTCCGACACCGCCGCGTTCGAGGGACTCGACGAGGATCGCATGTTCGGGGTGGACACCGACTTCATCGAGCCCCTTCCCGAGAGCGCCGGAGGTGCCGATGGAAATAATGGCGCGCACGACACGGGACGGGACGCCCCGGGTGCGCCCACCGATGCGGAGGCGACCGACGTCATCGACCCGCTGACCGATGACGTCGGGGCTGCCGCCGACGACCGCGGGGGCCGGCCGGACCGCGCGGAGCAGCTCACCGAGCCGATCGCGGAGGAGGACCTCCCTCCGCACCCGCGCCGGTGAGTCTCGCTGCGGCGGATCGCCACACCTCCTCGAGTTCGTGGAGGCTGCGCGGCGCACGACCCGCGAGCTCGACTCCCTCGGCGACGTAGAACAGCGACACGTCGATGCGGTCGGCCGGAACGCCCGCCCACTGCGAGTAGGCGTGCCGGTAGAGGTCGAGCTGGAAGAACCGCGACTCGCGTTCCGCGTCGGTGCGCGGGGCGCGGCCTGATTTCCAGTCGACGATCTCGAACCTGCCGTCGCCGCCGCGGTAGACGGCATCGAGTTTGCAGACGAGGGTGCGGCCGGCGAACGGCAGCGTCACCTCCTGCTCCACCGCGATCGGCTGACGGTCCGCCCACCGGGAGCGCTCGAAGCGCTCGATGAGCGGCGCGAGCTCGGCAGCATCCGACGCGAGGTCGTCGTGCGGAGTCGCGTCGACCGCCTCCGGGGAGCCCGCCCACTGGGGATCGTCGAACGCGGCGAGCGGCAGCTCGGTGCCGCGGGCGGTCGTCGCCCGTCGTTCCACCCACTCGTGGAAGCGGTTGCCCACTCGGGTGCGGCGGAAGGGACGCTGCGGCACCGGCCGCAGACGCGCGCGCTCGGCGGCGACCGGATCTTCGACGAACTCGTGGAACGTCGACGCGGTGAGCCGATCGGGCAGGTCGCCGGGCGCGCCAGCGGCCGCACCCGCCTCGCCCGAGCGTGCGCTGCGCTCGGCGAGCAGCAGGCGCACGGCCTCGTCGAGCGGGGCGGCCTCGTCGCGCGCGTCGGCCCCGTCGCGCGCTTCGGCCTCTTCGCGCGCGTCGATCGCCCGTCGCACGGTCTCGGCCGCCCGCAGCACGGCCTTCGAGCGCGCGCCGAGCGGGTCGAGCGGCCACTCGAGCGTGAGCTCGTCGCGCTCCGACGGGTCGGCGTCGTGGGCGCTCACCCCGGGCAGCCCGGAGATGACGCCCGCCTCCTCGAGCTCGGTCAGGAACACCGAGGGCACGCGAGCCCGCGTCTGGCCGCCCCAGAACGACCCGGTCAGCAGGAGCCGGCCGGCCGATCGCGTCACGGCGACGTACGCGAGCCGCCGCTCCTCCTCCTGGTGCCGGGCCTGCAGCGCCGCGCGATACTCGGCGATGCGATCCCGCAGCTCCTGCTGGGTCTCGGCGATGCGCCAGTTGAGCGCGGGGCGCGAGGCCGCGTCGCCGCGGAGCTCGTCGGGCAGCTGCCCCGTGCGCAGCCAGCCGGCGCCGGCGCGCGCCTGTCCGGGGAACTCCCCGGCCACGAGTCTCGGCACGACGACGAGGTCCCATTCGAGCCCCTTCGACCCGTGCGCGGTGATCAGCTGCACCGTGCCCGGGGCGGGTTCGGCCACGTGCTCGGCCGCTTCGTCGGCCTCCATGGCGCGCTCGATCCATTCGAGCAGCGAGGGCAGGGTGCCCTCGGCGTCGACGGCGAGATACGACTCCACCAGGTCGGTGAAGGCATCGAGATTGGCGTGAGCGGCCGAGCTTCCCGCGAGCTCGCGCGCCTCGTTGGCGTCGAGCTCGATGTCGATGCGCAGAGCCTGCACCGTCGCGCCGATGAGCTCGGGGATGCTCCCGCCCACCCCCTGCCGCAGACCGGCGAGCATGCGTCCCGCTTCGCGGAGCCGGTGCCGGCCCGTCTCCGAGATCGAGGCGAGCGCGCGGTGCCCGAGATCGCGCATTCCCGCGAGCTGATCGAGCGCGTCGATCAGCGTGACCCTGCGGTCGGGGTCGGGCAGCACGCGGTCGGGCGCCCGATCCTCCGCCGAGAGCGGGCGCTGCGCGACGTCCCGCTCCCCGAACCAGCGAGCGGCGTCGCGCAGGCCCGAGATGTCGGCGACGCCGAGGCGGAAGCGCGGACCGGCGAGCAGCCGGATGAGGTCGCCGCCCGCATCGGCATACCAGAGGCACCGGAGCGCGCTCACGACGTCGGTCACCTCGGGGGTCGTGAGGAGGCCGCCGAGCCCCACGATGCGTGCGGGCACCCCGGCATCTGCGAGGGCCGCCGCGAACGCGGCCATCTGGCCCCGGGTGCGGAAGATCACGGCGGCGGTCGGCAGCTCCCCGCGTTCGGCGCGGAACCGCTCCCGCGCCTCGCGCATCCACTCCGCCACGGCGATGCGCTCCTCGTGCACGGTCTCGGGGTAGCACCACTCCACGCTCCCGGCGAGCGCTCCGGGGCGCGGCGACAGCTGCGGAACGTCGATGGCGGCGTCCGCGGCGAGCGGCGCCGCGATGGTGTTCGCCGCGGCGAGCACGCTGCCGGGGTTGCGCCAGCTCGTCGACAGGGTCAGCGTCGCGGGCGGCGTGCCGGGCCCGTTCGCGGTGCGGCCCGCACCCGCGGCGGCGTCCGAGCCCCCGCCCGAGTCGCGCCGGCGCCCGGCGAAGTCCGCGTGGAACGACTGCAGCCCCTCCGCAGAGGCACCGCGCCAGCCGTAGATCGACTGGTGCGGATCCCCCACCGCCATCACGGACCCCCCAGCGAAGATGCGCGAGAGGAACCGCGTCTGCCCGACGGACGTGTCCTGCACCTCGTCGAGCAGCACGACGCGATGTCTGCGGCGCAGCGCGTTGCGGGCGTTCGGCGACGCATCGAGCGCCGACGTCGCGAGCGCGAGCTGGTCGGGGAACTCGATGACCCCTCGACGCTGCTTCTCCTGCGCGTAGGCGCGGGCGAGGCGGGTGATCAGCGGCGTCTCGGCGAGGCTCGCCACGGCGTCGCGCACGGGCGCGTACTGCTTGCCGCTCGGCGTTCCTCCGAGTTCCTTCTCGTTGTAGGGCAGGTGCTGCACGCGCGAGAACTCGGAGACGATGCGGTCGACGCGGTCGAGCGAGGTCAGATGGTCGGAGACCGCGTGATCGAGCCCGAGCATGTGCCGGATCAGCTCGGGAACGCGCAGTTCGCTCTCGACGAGGCCGGGATCGTCGCTCGCGAGGAGCACCTCGCGAGCGATGCGCCATGCGGTCGCGGTGTCGATGACGGCCGCTCCGGGGGCGACGCCGGCGGCGATGCCGAACTCCTGGAGCACGCCGGCGGCGAATGCGTTGTACGTGCTCACATCGGGCACGTCGAGACCGTCGGAGAGCATCTCGCGCAGCTCCTCCGAGCGCCGCAGCTCCGCCTGCTCGAGCGCCCCGCGCTCGGCGGCGTCGCCGAGCCGGTCGGCGAAGTCGGAGAGCCGGCCCGAGATGCGTTCGCGCAGCTCGCCGGCGGCCTTGCGGGTGAACGTGAGCCCGAGCACCTCGTCGGGCGCCGCGAGCCCGTTGGCGACGAGCCAGACGACCCGGTTCGCCATGGTCTCGGTCTTGCCGCTCCCCGCACCCGCGACGACGAGCGCGGTGCTGCCGAGCGGGTGCTCGATGACGGCCCGCTGCTCCGCCGTGGGGGTGAGCGGAGCGGCGGGCGGCACGGCGAGGATCTCCGCGATGCGGGCCGCCGAGAAGATCGGTCGGCGCGGTCGCGGCTCGGGCTGCGCGCCGCTCATGCGACGCTCACCGGCGGGATCACGTGCAGGCGGCAGTCGCCCGGCTGGTGGGGGTCGGAGCAGTGGTGCTCGATGCGCGCAGTGAACGCCCCGCCGGCCATCACCGCCGCGACCTTCGACACGCGTGCGAGGAACGCCTCGCGCGCCTCGTCGGAGAGCGGCTGCTGCACGCGCTCGACGAACCCCGCGCCCTTCACCGCGTCGGGGTGCACGTAGAGCAGACGCGCGCCGCCGCTCGTCCGCCCGGTCTCGCCGTGTTCGTCGGCGGGCGCCGGGTCGCGCTGCGGTTCGGGCTGCGAGTGGCCCCGCGGGCCGCCCGACTCCTGCGACGCGATGTCGAACGCCCCGAGCATCACTCCGATCTGGTAGGCCTGCAGCTGGGCGTGCTCCTCGGCCGCCGCCTTGCTCGGCGGAGTGCGCCCCGTCTTGAGGTCGAGCACGGTCACCTCCTGCTCCCCGGATCGGTTCGTGCGCTGCTCGAGTCGATCGGCGACGCCGCGCAGCTCGGCTCGGTCGACGGTCGCGCGGAACACCGCCTCCCGGCCGAGCAGCGTGCGATCGGAGCCGTCGAATTCTCGCAGGTAGTCGGCGAGGCCCGCGGCCATCGCGCGGGCGAGCCTGCGGGTCCGCTCGGCCTCCCAGTCGGCGGCGAACGGCAGCTTGCCCCACTCCTGCTCCACGATCGAGAGGAGGTGCTCGGGGTCGGGGCGCGTCGCCGTCTCGAACGCGTGGTGAAGCAGCGTGCCGAGGCTCGCCTGCACGCTCCCGGCGCCGCCGCCGAGACTCGACACGACCCAGTCGAGGGGGCAGTTCACCGCTCGCTCGAGCTGCGAGGGGCTCACGCTGACCCGCGCCTCCGGGTCGCCCGCGAGATCGATGAGCGGAGCGGAGGTGCTCGGCGGCAGCACGCCGTACCAGTCGTCGGGGTGGGCTCCGGGCACGTTCGCCCGGGCCAGGGCGACGAGCGCCGCTACGGCGCCCGCGTCGCCGGGGTCGCGCACCGCTCGGCGCCGCATGGCGGCGACCTGGCCGCGCAGGGTGAGCCTCGCACTCGGAAGCGAGGCGACGGCGTGCTCGCGGCCGAGCCCGAAGAAGGCGCTGGGGTGCTGCTGCTCGTCGGCGACGGCCACGACGAGCAGCTCCTCGCGGGCTCGCGAGCAGCTCTGCGCGAAGAGCCGCAGCTCGTCGTGCAGCGTGTCGCGCCGGGAGGGCGGTTGCGCCGAGCCGCCGCGCAGCCAGCGCTCGAGCGCTGTGGTGCCGACGAGCGAGCCGCGCGAGCGCAGGTTCGGCCAGGCGCCGTCTTGCACGCCGACGATCGCCACCACCTCGAACTCGCGGCCGAGCGCTCCCTGGGGCGTCGTCACGGTGACGGTCGACCGCGCGCCGCGACGCGCCAGCGAGTCCTCGGGCACGGCGCTCTCGAGCAGGTCGGCGAGCAGCGCCTCGATCGTCTGCGCGCTGTCCTGCTCCTCATGACGCTGCAGGGCGAAGAACAGCCCCATCACGGCGTCGAGCGAGCGACTCGCCTCGTCGGCGCGCGCTCCTCGACCCGACAGCGCCTCCTCCTGCCAGTGCGCGGCGAGACGCGTGCCGTCCCAGAGCGCCCAGAGGGTTTCGCGCGGGGTGCCTCCCGCGGCACGCGCGCGCTCCGCCGCCTGCAGCACCACACCGATCCGGCGCAGCACCCGGCCGCCGGCGCTGTCGATCACCGGGGTCGCGCCGGGGAAGGCGACGGCCTCGACCACGAGCTCGTCGATGCTCACCGGGTCGCGCTCCGCGGCGGCGGCGGCGCGCCGCTCGTGCAGCACGAGCGCGCCGCGAAGCCGGCGCACCGCGACGGGGTCGAGCCGGCCCACCGCCCCTCCGGCGATCTGCAGAATCTCCTGCGCCGAGAGCGGCGCGATGCCGAGCGCGTGCTGCAGCATGCGGATCAGCTCGCGCACGACCCGGTGCTCGCGCAGCACGATGCCGCCCGCCGCCACACCGGTGGGCACCTGGTGCACGGCGAGGGCGCGCGCGATGCGCACGGCCTCCCCGCGACTACGGCAGATCACCGCCATCCGGTCCCAGGCCACGGGCTCTCCTCCGCCGAGGCCGAGGTTGCGGGCGCGGAAGCGGTGGGCGATGACGCCCAGCTGCTCGGCCGACGACGTCACGCGGGCGAACTGCACGGCCTCGCCGCGCGCCGCGACCGCAGCGCGCTCGGCCGACGCCTGCGCGGCTCGGTGCGCGCCGGTGCCCGACGCCCCGATGCGCCGGGTGAGGTCGTGCACGAGGCCGCGCACCTCGGCGCCGTACCGGTGCACCTCCTCGAGCGTGACGAGCGCCTCCCCCGCCGCTTCGACGCGTCGACCCGCCGAGGCGGGCAGACGGCGCACCAACTCGCGCACGACGCCCGAGAGCACGCCGGTGCGCTCACCCTGGAAGGACCCCGTCGCGATGTCGGGATCGCCGAACACCCGGATGCGGCTCCCCACCGCGGCGCACGCCGCGAGGAGGGCCAGCGCCCCCTCGCCCAGCTCTTGGGCGTCGTCGACGAGGATGAGCCGCGGCACCGCGAACCCGTCGCCCGGCACGGCGTCCGAGCGGGCCCCGTGCTCACGCACGGCGTCACCCGCGGCGCGCAGGATCGCGCTCGGGCTGAGTTCGCCCGGACGCACGGCTGCGGCACGCGCCGCAGCCGCATCGACGATCGTGAGCGCCGCGATCCAGTGGGCGACGAGCGGGTCGGAGGGCCCCTCCGCCGCAGCACGGGCCGCAGCCTCCGCGCGCGCCTCCGCGACCTCGCCCGCGAGGCCCTGCGGCGAACGACCGAAGTCGTCGACGACGCGCCAGAGATCGCGCAGCTCGGCGCGGAACGCCGCCGTCGCCAGCACCTCGGGTGTGATGCCGGCGTCTCGGGCGAGCGCAGTCGCGCCCTCCTCGGCGATCACATCGGCGAGGAGCTCGTCCTGCACGGTGCCCGTGAGCAGTCGCGGGGCGTCGGCGCCCACCAGGGCTCGCTCCCGCGAGAGGATCGCGAAGCCGAGCGACGCCGCCGTGCGCACCGGCGTGCCGCCGATCGCCCGCCCGATCGCCCGCTCGATCCGTGCGCGCAGGTCGGCCGCGGCCAGACGATTCGGGGCGAGCGCGATCACGTCCTGCTCGCCCCAGCCGGGCCGGTCGATCGCGCGTCGGAACGTCTCGACGAGCACGCGGGTCTTGCCGCTCCCCGGCGCCCCGAGCACGCGGCCGTGCGCGTCGACGTCGAGGGCGAGGGCCCCCTCTTGCGATCGGTCGAATGAGCTCATGCCGTCAGCCTACTGACGGCCGCCGACACGGCAGCTCGCGCGGCGGAGCGACCCTCGCCCCGTGCGCTGCTGGCGAACGGAGCCGCTCCCGCCGACGGGCGGGCAGGCAGCAGCCGTAGACTCGACACCGACTCGACCCGTGGCCCAGCGCCACCGACTTCAGGAGGCCCCGTGGAAATCCGCATCGGCATCAAGCATTCGCCCCGCGAGCTCGCGTTCGACACCGATTCGAGCGCTGCAGAGGTGCGCGGCGTCGTCGAAGAAGCCGTCTCGAACGGCGCCGCGCTCATCACGCTCTCCGACGTGAAGGGCCACCAGTACCTCGTGCACACCGACGCGATCCTGTACGTCGAGCTCGGCGGCGAGGGCGGCCGGAAGGTCGGCTTCATCAGCTGAACGGCGCCACACGACGCGGCCCCGCGCTCCCCATCGGAGCGCGGGGCCGCGTCGTCTACGCGTCGCGCGCGTCGCGGACCGCGTCGAGCAGCGCGTCGGCGACGGCGCGCTTCGTACCGGTCGCCACCGTCTCCGGCCGGCCGTCGCGTGCGAGCACGTGCAGGGTGTTCTCCGCCGATTCGAAGCCCTCCGACCAGCTCACGGCGTTCACCGCGAGCAGATCCGCTCCCTTGCGGGCGAGCTTCCGCAGCCCCCGCTCGCGGAGCTCCTCCTCGTTCTCGACCGTCTCCGCCGCGAACCCGACGATCACCTGCCCCGGTCGGCGCTCCTCCACGAGGCCGACGAGGATGTCGGGGTTCTCCACGAGCTCCAGCACCGGCGCCCGGCCGTCCCCGTCCTCCTTGCGGATCTTGCGCTCGGCGACCTCGGCCACGCGGTAATCGGCGACCGCCGCGGCCATGATGACGACCTCCGCGCGCGCAGCGGCGGCCCGTGCGGCCCGCTCCAGCTCGGCGGTCGTGCTGACGGGCACCACGCGCACGGCGGCGCGATCCTGCACCTCGGCGAGCACTGCGGCGTCCACGTTGGCGGCGAAGAGCACCACCTTCGCGCCGCGGTCGGCCGCCGCGGCCGCGATGGCGACGCCCTGCCGCCCGCTCGACCGGTTGCCCAGGTAGCGCACGGGGTCGATCGGTTCGCGCGTGCCGCCCGCGGTCACCATGATCCGCAGCCCCGCGAGGTCGTGGTCGCGGCCCGATCCCTCCGCATCCGCCCGCACCGAGTCGAGCGCATCGGCCGCAGCGGTCTCGAGCGGCACCTCGGCGACGGCTTCCTCTGCGCGCGGCGCGACGGCCGCCTCGGCCCCGACCGCGTCGAGCTCCTGCTCGACCTCCGCGAGCAGCGCGCGGGCGCGCTCCGCGATCGCATCGGGTTCGCTCATGCGCCCCGGGCCGGTATCGGCGCCCGTGAGCCGGCCCGACTCGGGGCCGGCGAAGTGCACGCCCCGCGAGCGCAGGATCGCGACGTTGTCCTGCGTGGCGGGGTGCTGCCACATCTCCGTGTGCATCGCCGGGGCGACGAGCACCGGAGCACGGGTCGCGAGCAGGGTCGTGCCGAGCAGGTCGTCCGCGAGACCGGCGGTCATGCGGGCGAGGGTGTGCGCCGTCGCGGGGGCGACGATCACGAGGTCGGCGCGCTGCCCGAGGCCGACGTGGCGCACCTCGGGCACATCCTCGTGCACCGACGTCGTGACGGGGTTGCGGCTGATCGCCTCCCAGGTCGGCCGGCCGACGAAGCGCAGCGCCTCCTCGGTCGGGACGACGTGCACGTCGTGGCCGTCCTCGACGAGGGTGCGGGCGAGCTGCACCGCTTTGTAGGCGGCGATGCCGCCGGTCACTCCGAGCACGATGTTCATGGGGCCATCCTCCCATCACCCGGTGTCGATCCGCACGCGGCGGCGCGCTCCGACCCGCTCAGCCGTGCCGCTCGAGCAGCACCATCACCTCGAGGTGGCGCGTGTGGGGGAACATGTCGAACACCCGGGCACCGCGCACCCGCCACGAGGGCATCGCGGCGAGGTCGGTCGCGAGGCTCTCGGGGTTGCAGCTGGAGTAGATGACCCGCTGGGCCGGGGCGCGCTCGATCCACGCCGACAGCTCGGCGCCGATGCCGCGCCGGGGCGGGTTGACGATGACGGTGTGCGGGGCGTCGGCGGCGGGCGCCGCGAGCGCGAACGCCGTGGCGTCGGCGGCGACGAACTCGGCCGCGATCCCCGCCTCGCTCGCGCTGCGCCGGGCCGACTCGACGGCCGCGGCGCTGATCTCGACCCCGAGCACGCGCGGGGGCTCCGCGCGAACCGCTACCGCGCAGTGCAGCGCGAAGCCGCCGACTCCGCAGTACAGATCCCAGATCGAGTCGGGTCGCTCGGCGGTCACCCACTCCGCGGCCTGCGCGTAGAGCGCCCGGGCGACGGCGGTGTTGGTCTGGAAGAAGCTCTGGGGTCGCAGATGCAGCGAGATGTCGCCGAGACCCATCTCGAGCGAGGAGCCGAGCAGCAGCTCCTCGCGCTCCCCCTCGAGCACCGCCTTGTGCTCGGGCAGCAGGTTCACCGAGACGACGACCGCCCGGGGCACGCGCTGGAGCAGTGCCGGCAGCGCCTTCCGCAGCACGTGCAGGCCCTGCTCCGAGCGCGTGACGAAGCGCAGCATGAGGTCGCCCGAGGGCGCCAGCGTGATGTGCACGAATTTGAGCTCGCCGCGCCGCCGCGGCACGTCGTACGGGGCCAGCGCCGTCGACTCGATGAAGGCCGCGAGCTGCGGGATCGCGTCGCGGATGCCCGGCTCCTGGATCACGCAGTCGCGCAGGTCGACGCCGGCGCCGCCGCGGTCGAGGATGCCGAGCGTGACGGCGCCCGGGCGCCCGCCCACCACGAGCTTCGCCTTGTTGCGGAAGTCGGCGGTGCCGCCCCGCACCGTGGGCAGCCACAGCGCCTCGGGCACCTGCGGCAGCAGGTCTCGGCACCGCCGCTCCTTCTCGCCGAGCTGCTCGGGGTACGGCGTCTCGAGCAGGACGCACGACCGGCAGCGCCCCGCTTCGAAGTACGCGCAGTGCGGCAGAGTCGAAGTCGGCATGGGCGGCCTCAGGCGGTGAGTCCCAGCCCGTCCATGCGCCGGATGTGATCGGCGATCAGCTCGGTGAACACGGGCTCGACCTCGCTCGCATCGAAGGCGCGGTGCTCGCTCAGCGACAGCACGGCGCGGGAGACCAGCAGCGTGTCGCCGACGAGCCGGCGCCCCCACACGGCGAGCCAGCTGGAGAGCAGCTCGTCCGACGCGAGCGCGTCCTGCAGCAGCGTCTTGAGCTCGGGCCGGCCCGTGTCGTTGCGCAGGATCGCCACCGCCTCGCCGCGGTACCCGTCTTTCAGCCCGCCGGCGAGACTCGCGAAGAAGTCGTCGAAGAGCCCGCCGACGAGGTACAGCGAGAGCACGTGCTGGTGCCAGTCGCCCGTGTCGATGCGCTCGACGTACGAGTCGATGACGGGCGAGAACGGCTCCATCACGACGTGCGGCTCGTGTCCGCGCGAGCGGATCTCGCCCGTCAGCTGCTGGTGCTTCGCCAGCGTCTGCCCGGCGACGCGCGCCAGCACATCCTTCGCCTCGAGCGACGGCGCCCCCGACACGGCGCGGGTCGCGGCCTCGTAGAGCTCGAGCTGCAGGTACGCGGTGAGCCCGAGGAACGGCATGATGCCGGGCGCGAACTCGGCGAGCTCGACCCGCTCCGCCTCGGCGGAGTCGCCGCGCGAGCGCATCTTGCGCGCGGGTGCGCTCTTCCGGCGCAGGCCCTTGATCCACTCGAACACCCTGACAGCTTACCGCCGCAGGGAGGCGGCCTTGGAATAGACTGGCGCCGAACGTCACACACCGCCGGGGCCATCGGAGCACCGGCCGCTGCGCCTGTCGACCTGTGCGCGCAGCATCGCACTCATCGAAAAGGACGCACTATGACGACATTCCTCGAACTCGGCGTCGACCAGGACATGGTCGACTCCCTGCTGGATCGCGGTATCGCGGAAGCCTTCCCGATCCAGGAGCAGACGATCCCGCTCGCGCTCTCGGGGCAGGACATCATCGGCCAGGCGAAGACCGGCACCGGCAAGACCTTCGGCTTCGGCCTCCCGCTGCTGCAGCGCGTCGGAGCCGATCCGGCACCCGGCGTGCAGGCGCTCGTGGTCGTGCCGACCCGCGAGCTCGCCGTGCAGGTCTACGAGGATCTCGAGCTGGCCGCGAAGAATCGTGCGGCCACCGTCGTGCCGATCTACGGCGGCAAGGCGTACGAGGGCCAGATCGAGCAGCTCAGGGCCGGGGCGCAGGTCGTCGTCGGCACGCCGGGGCGTCTGCTCGATCTCGCGAACCAGCGGCTCCTCGACCTCGGAAAGGTGCGCGAGATGGTGCTCGACGAGGCCGACAAGATGCTCGATCTCGGGTTCCTCGCCGACATCGAGAAGCTGTTCTCGCTGACGCCGCCGGCGCGCCACACGATGCTCTTCTCCGCCACGATGCCCGGCACGATCGTGACGCTCGCGCGCCGCTTCATGAGGAATCCGATCCACATCCGCGCGACCGATCCCGACGAGGGAGTCGCGCAGGCGAACATCGAGCACATCGTGTACCGCGCGCACTCGCTCGACAAGGACGAGGTGATCGGCCGCATCCTGCAGGCGGAGGGCCGCGGCAAGACCGTCATCTTCATGCGCACGAAGCGCGCCGCCGCGAAGCTGCAGGAGGAGCTCGTGGACCGCGGCTTCTCCGCGGTGTCGGTGCACGGCGACCTCAACCAGGAGCAGCGCGAGCGCGCGATGACGTCGTTCAAGGCGGGCAAGAAGGACATCCTGATCGCCACCGACGTCGCCGCCCGCGGCATCGATGTCGACGACGTCACCCACGTCATCAACCACACCGTACCCGACGACGAGAAGACGTATCTCCACCGTGCCGGGCGCACGGGCCGCGCGGGGCGCACCGGCATCGCGGTGACGTTCGTCGACTGGGACGACATGCACAAGTGGGCGCTCATCAACAAGGCGCTCGAGTTCGATATCGCCGAACCAGTCGAGACGTACTCCTCCTCCCCGCACCTCTTCGCCGATCTCAAGATCCCGGAGGGCACGAAGGGCCGGCTGAAGGCTACGCCGGTGAAGGAGCGCGCGCCGCGCGAGCGCTCGGACGCCCGCGGAGGCCGGTCGGGCGCGTCCGACCGCAGCGGCGGTGCGGGATCGGGCCGTGCCGCTTCGAGCGGCGAGGGCGACGGGGGCGACGGCAGCGGCGACGGCAAGCGCACGCGCACGCGCCGCCGCACCCGCAGCGCGAACCCGCTCGGCCAGGGGCGCCACGAGTCGCACGGCCACGAGCAGCACGGTCACGACGCCGCGGGCGGCGGCGAACCGGGGGCTCCGCTGACGCCCGCCGACGCCCTGGCGGCCTCGGGCGAGACGGCTCCGCCTAAGCGCCGTCGCCGTCGCCGTCGCGGCGGATCGGGCGGCTCGGGCGGATCGGGCGCAGCGGAGGCCGGGACCGTCGCCGCACCCGCCTCGGGCGCCGACGCCGGCACGGGCGATCGCGGCGAGCCCGCGTCCGCGACGGCCGAGTAGCCCGAGCCGCCGCGCTTCGGGCGGGGTCAGCGCGGTTGCGCGAGTCCCGCTCGAAGGCGCTGCACGGTGGCGGGGTCGGTCACCTGCTGACCCAGCAGATTCGGCTTGCCCGCGCCGTGGTAGTCGCTCGACCCGGTGGCGATGAGGCCGAGTCTCGATGCCGCGGCGATGATCGGCGGCAGCCAGTCCTCCCGGTGCTCGGGATGCCGCAGTTCGACGCCGAGCAGGCCGGCGCCCGCGAGCTCCGCCAGTTCGCCAGGCGTCACCGGCGTGCGCTGGCGGAAGGCGGCGGGGTGCGCGAGCACCGCCGCACCGCCCGCGGAGCGCACCATGCGGATCGCGTCGACCGTCTCGATCGCCTCGGTTCCCAGGTAGTAGGGCGATCGCGGATGCAGCAGTTCGGCGAACACGGTGCTGCGATCCGGGAAGTATCCCGCGGCGACGAGCGCGTCGGCGATGTGCGGTCGGCCCACCGTGCGCGCATCCTCGTCCCCGAGCACGGCCTCCCAGGTGATCGCGTAATCGACGGCGACGAGCCGCACCATCTCCCGAGCGCGCGTGAGCCGCGACCGGCGCACGGAGGCGAGCGCGTCAAGCAGCTCGCCGGCGAGCGGCGCGATCCCGTACCCGAGCAGGTGGCGCGACTTGCCCCGATGCTTCGTCGTGATCTCGATGCCGGGCAGGAAGTCGACGCCCGCCTCGGCGGCGGCGCTGCGCGCCTCGTCCCACCCGTCCACCGTGTCGTGGTCGGTCAGCGCGAAGCCCGCGAGCCCCAGCGCTGCCGCCTCGCGCGCGATATCGGCCGGGCGGGTCGTTCCATCGGAGAACACCGAGTGGGTGTGCAGGTCGAAGCCCGCCGCAGTCTCCGCGGAATCGCTCATCCTGCCATCTTAGGGCGCGCCGCCCGGGGGCCGCGGCTCGCAGTGCACGGGTGGCCGCCGCCCCGCGACGGCGCCGCACGGGGATGAGAGGATGGACCCATGACCGAGAGCAGCAAGACCACTCACGAGGTGGAGATCGACAACAGCAACCGGAGCACGACTCCGCAGACCGACGCGTTCGTGGAGTACCTCTCGACGCAGTGGGCCGACCGCCCCGACGTGCTCCCCCAGCCGTCTCCCGTCGCGGCCCACGCGGAGGCGCGACGACGGGCCTTCTCGGCGCACTTCCCCGGCGAACGGGTCGTGGTCGCCGCCGGCGCCATGAAGCAGCGCTCGAACGACACCTTCTACCCCTACCGCGCGCACAGCGCCTTCGCGCACCTCACGGGGTGGGGCTCGGCGAGCGAACCGGGTGCCGTGCTCGTCTTCGAGCCGCGCGACGGCGGGCACGACGCGACCGTGTACTTCCGCGAGCGGGCGGGTCGCGACAGCGACGAGTTCTTCGCGAACCCCGAGATCGGGGAGTTCTGGATCGGCCCCCGTCCGTCGCTCGAGCAGGTCTCGGCCGCTCTCGGCGTGGCCACGGCCCCGCTCGCCGCGTTCATCGCGGGCGACGGCGACCGCACGCTCGACGACCCCGATGTGGCCCGCGTCGCCTCCGAACTGCGCCTGGTGAAGGACGCCTTCGAGCTGGCGGAGATGCAGGCCGCGGTCGACGCGACCGCGCAGGGCTTCGACGACGTGCTCGCCGCGCTGCCCCAGGCGAGCGGGCACCCGCGCGGCGAACGCGTGGTCGAGGGCGTGTTCAACCAGCGGGCGCGCCTCGAGGGCAACACGGTCGGCTACGAGACGATCGCCGCCTCCGGCCCGCACGCGTGCACGCTGCACTGGATCCAGAACGACGGCGCCGTGCGCGAGGGCGACCTGCTGCTGCTCGACGCCGGGGTCGAGCTCGACAGTCTCTACACCGCCGACATCACCCGCACCGTGCCCGTCTCGGGCACCTTCACCGAGGTGCAGCGCCGCGTGTACGACGCCGTGCTCGAAGCCGCGGACGCCGCACGCGCGATCGTGCGGCCCGGCATCCGCTTCCGCGACGTGCACGCCGCCGCGATGGAGGTCATCGAGCGCCGCACCCGCGAGTGGGGCCTTCTCCCCGAGGACGACGGCACGGCCTACTACCGCAGGTACATGGTGCACGGCACCAGCCACCACCTCGGCATGGACGTCCACGACTGCGCACAGGCGCGTCGCGACATGTACATGGACGGCGTGGTGGAGCCGGGAATGGTGTTCACCATCGAGCCCGGCCTGTACTTCCAGCCCGACGATCTCACCGTGCCCGCCGAGTACCGCGGCATCGGGGTGCGCATCGAGGACGACATCGTGGTGACGGAGGGCGGCTGCGTCAACCTCTCTGCCGGAATCCCCCGCACCGCGAGCGACGTCGAGGCGTGGGTGCAGCGGCTGCGCGAGTCTCGCGCATCGGCGGTGAACGCGGCCGGGTGAGCGCGGGCGCGTGAGGGAGGGCCCCCGGAGCTGCGAACCCCGCAGCTCCGGGGGCTAGACTCTGTGCCCATGGTTCCCGGTTCTGCGCGCCCGTCAGAGGCTCGGCGCCCGCTCGCCCGCGCGGCGGGCGCGACCGCGACCGCCGCACTGCTGCTCGGCACGACCGCGCTCGCCCCGCTCTCGATGACGGCGGCCTTCGCCGACGCCGGACCGCGGGAAGCGGCGGGCGCGTCGACCGCCGCACCGCGGCAGACGCTCACGGCGACGGACGGCCCCTCCGCACCCGGCGCGGCCGGCGTCGCGGTTGCCGCGGCCCAGAGCGCGGCGACCGCGCCGGAGCCGCCGCGGAAGGCGCCGCGCACCGCGCTCTACACGCTGGAGCAGTTCCTGTTCAGCGGCGTCGTCAACTGGGGCGGCTACCGCTTCACGTTCTACAGCCAGCAGGTGCTCCCCGGCGCGGGGCTCCAGATCCCGGGTCGGCACGTCAACGACGACGGGTACGTCAGCGACGCCGACGGCTACATCGTGCTCGCCGGCGATGCGCCGAAGGGCACCGTGTTCGAGACCCCCTTCGGGTATCGGGGAAAGATCTACGATCGCGGCACGTTCGGCAACCACCTCGACGTCTACATCGAGTGACGATGTCGCGGGGCCCGAGCACCGAAGGTGCTCCGGCGCTCCGGCTCCCAGCCGCTACTGCGGGGCCTCGCCGTCGACGTACACCCAGCGCCCGCCCGCGTCGGACCTGCGGAACCGACTGCGCTCCCTGAGCTCGATGCGACCCTCCGGGCCGCGAGCGATCGCGGTGAAGGTCACCATTCCGACGGCGTTGAACGGGCCGCCCGCCTCCGTCTCCTCGACGAACAGCCGCTTCCACTCGGTGTCGGCGTCGAGCTCGACCGAATCCGGCCGCGTCTCGGGATCCCACGTCGCGAGCAGATAGGGGGCGTCGCCGAGCGCGAATGCGCTGAAGCGCGACCGCATCAGGCGCTCCGCGGAGGGCGCGGCCCCGCCCGCGTGCAGCGGGCCACAGCACGACGCGTAGCCCATCCCCCGCCCGCACGGGCAGAGCCCGGCGGTCACGCCCCGAGCCCGCCGTTCAGCGCGCGCTCGAGCGTGTCGAGACGCACGCCGCCGAGCGCGAGGGCCTCGCGGTGGAAGGAGCGGATGTCGAACGACTCGCCCGCGCGCGCCGCCGCCTGATCGCGGAGCCCCTCCCAGATGCGCTGCCCGACCTTGTAGGAGGGCGCCTGCCCCGCCCAGCCCAGGTACCGCAGCACCTCGAAGCGCACGAAGCCGTCGTTCATGTTCACGTTCTCCGCCAGGAATCCGAAGGCGTACTCGCCGTCCCACACCCCGCCGTCGGGGCGGCGCTTGCCGAGGTGCACGCCGATGTCGAGCACGACGCGGGCGGCGCGCATGCGCTGCCCGTCGAGCATCCCGAGGCGATCGGCGGGGTCGTCGAGGTACCCCAGCTGCTCCATCAGCCGCTCCGCGTACAGCGCCCAGCCCTCGGCGTGCCCCGAGGTGCCCGCGAGCTGGCGCCGCCACTCGTTCAGGGAGCCGCGGTTCACGACGGCCTGCCCGATCTGCAGGTGGTGGCCGGGAACCCCCTCGTGGTAGACCGTCGTCAGCTCGCGCCAGGTGTCGAACTCCGTGACGCCCTCGGGCACCGACCACCACATGCGACCGGGTCGGGAGAAGTCGTCGCTCGGGCCCGTGTAGTAGATGCCGCCCTCCTGGGTCGGGGCGATGCGGCACTCGAGCGATCGGATCTCCTGCGGGATCTCGAACTGCGTGCCGGCGAGCTCCGCGACCGCGCGATCGCTCGTCTCCTGCATCCACCGCTGCAGGGCGTCGGTGCCGTGCAGCTTGCGCGAGGGGTCGCGATCGAGCTTCGCGATCGCCTCCGCGACGATGCCGGGCCGCGGCCGTCCTCCGACGATCTCGGCGGCGGTCCGCTCCTGCTCGGCGACCATGCGCGCGAGCTCTTCGAGGCCCCATTCGTACGTCTCGTCGAGATCGATCTTCGCCCCGAGGAATGCCTCGGATGCGAGCGCGTACCGGTCGCGCCCGAAGGCGTCGGCGGAGGGCGCATGCGGGGCGACGTCGCGCTCCAGGAAGTCGGCGAGCTCGGCGTAGGCGCTCGAAGCGGAGGCCGCCGCCGCGGCCAGCTCGATGGCGGACTCGGCCGCGATCCCCGACGATCCCGCGAGTCGGCCGAAGAACCCCGGCTCCTCGGGGGTGCCCGCGGTGCGGCGCGCCTGCTGCGCGACCTCCTCGACCTGGCGGATCGCCGGAACGAGCCCCTGCCGCACGCCGTCGGCGAGGGTCTCCCGGTATCCGGCGAGTGCGGCGGGCACCGCGCGCAGCCGGTCGGAGACCTGCGACCAGTCCGCCTCCGTGTCGGTCGGCATGAGGTCGAACACGTCGCGGAGGTTCTGCGTCGGCGACGCGATGACGTTGAGGTCTCGCAGGTGCTCCCCCGCGTCGTGCTGCGCGAGCGAGAGGCGCAGCTCGGCCTCCAGGTCGGCGCGGGTTACGGCGTCGACCTCGTCGGCGGGAGCGACGGCCACGAGCTCGGTGAGCATCCGCCGCTGGTCCGCCGCGAGGGCCTCGTGCCCCGCGGGCGAGAGATCGGGCAGCCCGCCGCCCGTGCGCCCGATGTACGTGCCGATTGTCGGGTCGTGCTCCACGAGGGTGTCCACCCAGGCCTCGGCGATGCGGTCGATCGCGGTCTGCTCGCGCTGTTCCATCATGCTCCTAAGCTACGGCCTCAACCTCGGCTCGCCCCGTGCGACGCGGCGTGCGGAGGCGAACTCGCCGCCCGCTAGACTGGAGGCATCCGCTGCGCAGTCGCGCACCCGCACGCTTGAGGAGTGTTCCGTGAAGATCCGCACCCGCATCGCCACCGCCGTGACCGTCGCGCTCGCCTCGGTCTTCATCGCCGCTCCCGCGTTCGCGAGCGGCGGCGGCGACAACGCCGACTCGACGCTGTCGAGCGCGGGCGATCCGCTCAATTACGCCGGGATCGCCGCAGTGGGCATCGTGCTGCTGCTCATCGTGCTCGTGAGCTCCAAGCTCGTGGGCGACCTCTTCGAGAAGAAGTCCTGACCCGCACGCTCAGGCCGTGACGACGCGGATCCCCGAGACCTCCGCGTCGACGGCGCCGCGCACGTAGCCCGTCGGCGACGCCGCGACCGCACGCAGGAACGCGACGGTCTCAGCGGTGATCTCCTCGCCGGGCAGCAGGTTCGGAATGCCCGGCGGGTACGCCGCTAGGGTGTCCGCGGAGATGCGCCCGACCGCGGCCTCGGCCGCGACGACCTCGCTGGAGCCGAAGAAGGCGTCGCGCGGCAGGGCACGGAGTTCGCCCGGAGCCGGGAGCTCCGGGAATGCGTCCGCCGCCGCGTGGGGATCGGGATCGGCGAGCGCCGCGTCGGCGACCTCGTGGAGCGCGCTCATGACGCGATCTACATCGGGAACCGTGAGCGCCCCGATGACCGCGACGATGGCCGTCGCCGTCGACATCTCGACGTAGATGCCGTGTTCGGCGCTCAGGCGCGCCCGCACCCAGTGCCCGCTGCGCCCGAGCGCCGAGACGTCGATCGGCACCCGCAGCCGATCGACATCCACGATGTCGGGGAAGGCGTCGAAGCCGTCGCTGACGACGGCGAATCGCGCGTCGGCGCGCAGTCGATCCCGCAGGGCGTCCGACGCCCGCAGTGCCTCGCCGATACGGCGCTCCCCGAGCACGAGCGCGCGCCGGGTCTCATCGAGCGATCCCATGAGGAGGCTGCTCATCGAGGTCGACGCCGTCATCGAGTAGGCGCGCTCCACGAGCGATTCGAGACGCTCGGCGAACGGACCGTCGCCGAGATGCAGCATCGCCGACTGCGTGAGCGAGCCCGCGAGCTTGTGCGTGCTCGAGACCACCAGGTCGGCCCCCAGCCGCGCCGGCGAATCGGGCAGCCCGGGATGGAAGCCGAAGTGGGCGCCCCAGGCGCCGTCCACGATGAGCGCGGCATCGTGCGCGTGCGCGACCTCGGCGAGCCCGGCGACATCGGCCGTCGACCCGAAGTAGCTCGGCGACACGACGTAGACGCTCGCCACGGCACGGCCCGCGGCCGCCTCGCGGGTCAGCGCCGCGTCGAGGGCCTCGGGCGTCAGCCCGTGCGCGATGCCGTGGCGGGAGTCGATCGCGGGCTGCACGAAGGCGGGCACGAGCCCGGCAAGCAGCACGCCGTCGGTGAAGCTCGAGTGCATGCTGCGCTGCACGAGCACGCGCTCTCCGAGCCCGCGCACCGAGATCGCGGCGGTGCGGTTCGCCTGCGACGCCCCGTTCGTCAGGAACCAGGTGCGGCGCGCGCCCCACGCTTCGGCGGCGAGCTGCTGCGCCTGCGCGAGGGGCGAGTGCTCGCCGAGGTCGATGCCGTCGAGCATGAGCGGGATGTCGACCGCGGCGGCGCGCTCTCCGATGAGTTCGAAGAGGTGCTCGCCGCCGTGCTTCGCGCCGGTGCCGTGCCCCGGCACCATGAGCGACATGGGGCGCGCCTCCGCGAAGCGCTGCAGCGCCTCCGCATAGGGCGCGCTGCGCTGGGCGTCGGCGATCCGCTCGCCGTCGTTCGGCGCCGCGACCTCCGCCGCGGCTCCCCCCGCGACGATCGCGCTCGGCGATTCGCCCCCGAGGGGCGACTGACGGGGGTCGATACGTGATTCCTGATCCAGCATTCCTCCAGAGTGGCGGGGCGCGGGTCTCGGAGGAACCCTGACTCCGCTCCCGGGAGTCATATACTGTATGGAACTCCCCGGGGCGATGCCGCCCGTTCGATCCAGTATTTCCGAGGTGCACGTGCTCGACTTCAGACAGCTGCAGGCGCTCAGCGCCGTCGCCTCCGAGGGGTCGGTGGCCCGCGCGGCGAAGCGGCTGGGGTGGAGCCAGCCCACGGTCGACTACCACCTGCGCAACCTCGACCGGCTCGTCGGCACCGACCTCACCACGCGCAGCACGCGGGGCAGCAAGCTCACGACGGCGGGCGCGCTCATGCTCGAGCGCGGCGACGAGATGCTGAGCCTGGCCGACCGAGCCCTGACCGATGTGCGCGACCTCGCGCAGCTCGGAAAGATCCGCCTCCGCTTCGGCACGTTTCCCACCGCCGCGTCCCGTCTGCTGCCGGGCATCGCCACGCGCGTCGCCGAGCTCGGCATCGAACTCGACGCGACGCTCGAGGAGCTCGCGCCCCTCATCACCCGCATCAACCAGCACACCCTCGACGCGGCGCTCGTGTACGCCGCCGGGGGGTACCGGCTCCCCTTCCGCTCGGAGGTGCACACCACGCACCTGTTCACGGACCCGATGCTGCTCGCCCTGCCCGCCTCGCACCCGGCGGCGGCGCAGTCGTCGTTCGACCGCCGCAGCCTGCTCGCGCTGTCCAGCGACAGCTGGGTGATGGGCTCCACCCCGGGCGACACGCTCGACGATCTCGTGCGCGAGGTCTTCGCGTCGGAGGGTCTGCAGGTCAACGTCGCCATCCGCACGGACGACTACTCGGTGGTGCTCGGACTCATCGCCGCGGGCATGGCGGTCGCCCTCGTGCCGAGCCTCGTGAGCTTCAACCCTCCCGACGGCGTCGCCCTGCGCCCCATCGACGATCCGATGTTCGCGCGCGAGCTGCTGCTCGCCGCCCCGGCGGGGCCGGGAGGCCCCTCGGCCGCCGTGCGACAGCTCGCCGAAGCCGTGCGGCGGTCGATCAGCGCGCTGGGCTAGGCGCGCGGCGGCGCAGCCCCGGGCACCGCCCGGGCTGCGCCGCCGACCGGTCAGTGCCCGGCGTGCACCGGCGCGTCGCCCTCCACGGGCTTCGAGACGAAGAACGACAGCGCCACCGGCACGAGCGCGATGCACGCCGCGGTGAAGAACGCCATGTTCGCGCCCGGCGCGCCCGCATCCGCCACCGAGAGGCCCTCGGCCTCGCCCGCGTGCAGCGCGCTCGAGTAGATCGAGATCAGCACCGCGGTGCCCGCGGCGCCGCCCACCTGCTGCAGCGTATTCAGCACCGCCGAGCCGTGCGAGTAGAGCGAGCGCTGCAGCGACCCGAGCGATGCCGAGAAGAGCGGCGTGAACGAGCCCGCGAGTCCGAGCGACATCGCGATCTGCACGAGCATGAGGAACCACATCGGGGTGTGCGTGCCGACCGTCGAGTAGACGAACATGGCCGCCGCGATGAGCATCGTCCCCGGGATCAGCAGCACGCGCGGGCCGCGGGCGTCGTACACGCGGCCCATCACCGGCCCCAGCACGCCCATGAGCACCGAGCCCGGCAGCAGCACGAGACCGGCCGCGGTCGGATCGAGGCCCGCGACGTTCTGCAGGTAGAGGGGCAGCAGCGAGAACGTGCCGAACATCGCCAGAGAGATGATCGCCATGATCACGACGGCGAGCACGTAGTTGCGCGAGGTGAAGACGCGGAGGTCGAGCAGCGCGTCGTCCCGTCGCTGCAGCACCAGCTGCCGCCAGACGAACACGGCCAGGAAGACCACGCCGACCCCCACGATCAGCGCGGGCGGCACGCCGCGGCCGCCGGCGGAGCCCCCGTGCCCGCCGATCTGGCTGAGCCCGAACACGATGCCGCCGAACGCGAAGGCCGAGAGCACGATCGAGAGCACGTCGATCGGTGCGTGAGTCGTCTCGCCCAGGTTGGTCATCCACTTCGCCCCCAGCAGCAGCGCGATGACGGCGATCGGCAGGATGATGCCGAAGAGCCAGCGCCAGCCGAGCGTGTCGAGCACGACGCCCGACAGGGTCGGCCCGAGCGCCGGCGCCAGGCTGATCACGAGGCCGACGCGGCCCATCATGCGGCCGCGCGAGCGCGCCGGAACGACGTTCATCACCGTGGTCATGAGCAGCGGCATCATGATGCCGGTGCCGGCGGCCTGCACGACGCGCCCGGCGAGAAGCGCCGGGAAGCCCGGCGCGATGAGGCAGATGGCGGTACCCAGCACGAACGTGCCGATCGCGGCGAGGAAGACCTGCCGCGTGGTGAAGCGCTGCAACAGGAAGCCGGTCGTGGGAATCACCACGGCCATCGTGAGCATGAATGCGCTCGTCAGCCACTGCCCGAGCTCGGGCGGGATGCCGAGCGTGCGGTTGAGCTCGGGGATGGCGATCGCCATCGTGGTCTCGTTGAGGATGGCCACGAATGCGGCGACCAGCAGCAACCAGATCACGCGCATGCCTGCGGGATCGATCGGGTCGTCGGCGGGCTTGGGCAGCCGAATGGATGCGGTGTCGGATGTCACGAGCGGAGACTCCTCGAGAAGACGGAAGACTGCCCCTGGCCAGGAGCTCGCGCGGCTCCTCGTAGGCAGACATACGAGTCTAACCGAGCGCGCGGCGCTTCCATTCCCCCGTTCGGGAATCGTTCACGCGGTGAACGGGTCGCTCAGCCGCGCGAGGAACTCCCGCGTCTCCGCGCGCTGCGGGTGCTCGAAGATCTGCTCGGGGGTGCCCGACTCGATGATCACGCCGTCTTTGAGGTAGACGACGCGGTCGGCGACGCGGCGCGCGAACGACATCTCGTGGGTCGCCATGACGATGGTCGAGCCCGACGCCTTGAGCTCGCTCACGAGATCGAGCACCTCGCCCACGAGCTGCGGGTCGAGCGCGCTCGTGATCTCGTCGAGCAGCAGCAGCTCCGGGTTCGTCGCGATCGCGCGCACGATCGCGACGCGCTGCTGCTGACCGCCCGAGAGCCGGTCGGGGTACTCCCCCGCCTTGTCGCCGAGGCCGATGCGCGCGAGCAGTTCGAGCCCGCGCCGCTCCGCCTCCGCCCGCGGCGCTCCGAAGACCTTGCGCATGGCGAGCACGACGTTCGCGAGCACCGTCATGTGCGGGAACAGGTTGTAGTGCTGGAAGACGACGCCGATCCTCGCCCGCACCGCGTCGACGTCCGCTCGCGGGTCGGTGATGTCGTCGCCGGCGAGCACGATGCGGCCGTCGTCGATCTGCTCCAGCAGGTTGACGGTTTTCAGCAGGGTCGACTTGCCCGATCCGGAGGCGCCGATCAGCACGACCGCCTCGTGCCGGTGCACGGTCAGGTCGATGCCGCGCAGCACGTGCTGCGCGGCGAAGCGCTTGTGCACGCCCTGCACGTCGAGCACCGGCTGCGGCGAAGAATTCTGCGCGCTCATACCGCGCCTCCGATCTGCTCGCGCCGCTGGGCGCGCGCCGTCAGCCAGTCCGTCAACCTGATGAAGGGCAACGAGAGCAGCACGAAGAGCACGCCCGCGAGCACGTACGGCGTGAAGTTGTAGCTCGAGGCCACCTCGATCTGCGCGGCCCGGATCGCATCGACCGCGCCGAGCACGGAGATCAGCCCGACGTCCTTCTGCATCGACACGAAGTCGTTCATGAGAGCCGGGGTGACCTTGCGCACCGCCTGCGGCATCACGACGAGTCGCAGCGTCTTCGCGTGACTGAGTCCGAGGGAACGGGCAGCGAGGCGCTGCGAGGGGTGCACGGCGTCGATGCCGGCGCGGAGCACCTCCGACACATACGCCGAGTAGCAGAGGATCAGCGCGATGGTGCCCCAGAACTGCGCCGGCAGGCGGCCCGTAAGTTCGAGCCCCGGGATGCCGAACCCGACCAGGTAGAGCACGAGCAGCACGGGGATGCCGCGGAAGAGATCGGTGTACCCCGCGGCGATCAGCCGAAGCGGCGTGAACACCGGGCCCTTCAGGGTGCGCGCGATCGCGAGCAGCGTGCCGAGAACGGCGACGCCGATCGCGGCGACGAAGAGCACCTGGATGTTGAGCCAGAGACCCTTGATGACGCGCGGGAACGCCTCGACCGCGATCGCGGGGTCGAAGAAGGTCTCGCGCACCGCATCCCAGCCGGGGCTGTTCACGAGCACGAGGACGAGTACGGCGGCGAACACCAGCGTGCTGGCGATGCTGATCAGCACCGATTGGCGTTTACGGGCGCGCCGGTAGCCGCGCCGTTCGAGCTCGATGGCGCTCGGGGCGAACTCCGGTTCCGGGTGCCGCGCGCCTGCGGAGTGCGGGGCTTGACTCACGTCGGGGCTACTCCAGTACCGGCGCGCCCTGGTCGGCGATCCACTCTGCGGCGAGATCGTCGAGGGTGCCGTTCTCGCGGAGCGCCTCGACCGCGTCGGAGACCTCGTCGGTCAGCGACGAGTCCTTCGGCAGCACGAATGCGAACTCGTCGCCGCCCTCGGCCGAGTCGAGCTGGCCGACGATCACGCCGTCGTCGAGCTGGGCGTCGCGCACGTAGAACGCGCCGGGGAGGTCGGTGACGAGCGCGTCGATCGTGCCGTTCTGCAGGGCGGCGACGGCGTCGTCGACGCTGTTGAAGACCTGCAGATCGGTGGTGGGCGCGATGACGTCCTCCGCGACGGTCAGCGAGGTCGTGCCCGAGGCGACGCCGAGCGCCGCATCCTTGAGGTCGGCGATGCTCGTGGCCTTCGCCGCATCCGTGCCGCCGGCGGCGACGACGGCCTGCGTGGTCTCGTAGTACGGGGCGGAGAAGTCGACGGCGCGCTCGCGCTCCTCGCTCACCGAGAACTGCTGGATGTTGAGATCGAAGTCCTTCGGCCCCGGCGCGATCGCGGCGTCGAAGCTCGTGCGCACCCACTCGACGTCGTCCTTCGCGAACCCGAGCTCCTCGGCCACGGCGTACGCGACTGCGGCTTCGAAGCCCTCGCCGCTCTCCGGGGCGTCGTCGATCACCCAGGGGGCGTATGCGGGCTCGCCGGTGGCGATGGTGAGCTTGCCCTCGGCGACGGGACCGACCCCGTCGTCGTCGCCGGCTTCGCCACCGCCGCCGCTGCATGCGGAGAGCGCGAGAAGTGCTGCGGCTCCGACGGCGACGGCCGTGGCACAGCGGAACTGACGAGGCATGAGGACTCCTAAGCTTCGGGGCGAGGGCGCTGGGTCATGCACCGTCGAACGACGTTCATTATATGAGACAACGCCGCGGCCGATTCGTCGGTCGTCACGCGGCGTCACGAGGATCGTGCAGGCGGCCTCAGCGCCGGAATTTCTCGACGCCGCCGACGATCGTGCGGCGCGCGCGGCCGGCCCCGGCCTCGACGAGCTCGGCCAGCGACGCATCCGGGTCGTGCACGGGCAGGTCGAAGAACGCGAGGTCGGCGAGCGCCCCGACGCCGAGCTGGCCGATGCGTCGCTTGCCGACGTTGAGCCCGAGCGCCGTCGCCCCGCCGAGCGTGGCGGCGCCCAGCAGCCGCTGATGCAGATCGTCGGCGCGGTAGCCCTGCTCGCGCGCCACCCGGTAGAGCTTGGCGACGTCGGCCAGCAGGTCGAGCGAGGGCGATGACGACAGCGAGTCGGTGCCCACGGCGATCGCGTTGCCCTCGCGCAGGTAGGCCGCGACCGGCGGCATGTCGAGCCCGATCACCTCGTTCGAGCGCGGGCAGAGCGCCACGCTGGTGCCGCGAGCGCGCAGCAGGGCGCGATCCTCGGCGCTCACGTACACCCCGTGCGCGATGTGGCAGTCGGGGCCGAGCACGCCGAGGTGGTCGACGAACTGGGTGGATGACACGCCGATGCCGTGCGAGCGCAGCGCGCGGAAGCTGTCGGCTTCGAGCTCCGGCCACGCGCCGTGCCCGCCCGGCCCCGCGCCGACGTAGCCGTCGATCCCGTCGAACTCGCGCTCCATGTGGGCCTCAGCGAGGTGGATGTGCAGCCGGAGCCCCTCCTCGCGCACGATGTCGGGCAGCTCGAGCAGCGGCTGCACCTCGAGCGAGTAGGGGGCGTGCGGGGAGACGCCCGCCCCCGGGGGCGTCGGGATGCGGCGGATCTGCTCGCGAACGGCGTCCTTGGCTTCCGGCGTCCAGTCGGTGTTGCTCGCGCCGTAGACCTCCCAGTACGCGATCCCGTGCATCCCCGAATCGTGCAGCGCGCCGAGCGCTTCACGGTCGGTGACCACGTCTGCGGCGGCCGTCACTCCCGCCGCGAGCGAGAGCTGCGCGCCCTCCGCGGCCGCCGACTCCCAGTCGTGCGACTCGCGGGCGTACACGGCGTCGAAGGCGTCGCCCCAGTGGTCGAAGCCGGTGTAGTTGCGGCTGGCGACCTCGCGCATCCCGGTGTACTGCAGGTGCGTGTGCGCGTTGACGAGGCCGGGCGCGAGCACGCCGTCCCAGTGCTCCTCGCGGAACGCCATGCCGCGCTGCGCGAGCACGTCGAGCACCCAGCGGCGATCCCCGACGTGCAGAATGTACTCGCCCTGCACCGCGACCGCCCCGTCGACGATGCGCGGGCTGGTGACGGGGAAGACGAGTGCGGCGCTGTAGACGACGACGGGAGCTGCGGGGTTCACTCGCACGAGTCTAGAGCGTCGGGGCGCCGTCGCCCTCCGGCCGCTCGCCCCTCGCCGAGCGGTACCGGTGCACCGTCCACGGCTGCGCGGCTCCCCCGGCGCGGGGCGAGTCGGGAGAGGGATCGACGGCGCCGCCGCGCGCGGCGAGCGCTGCGGCGGCGACGCGCCGCTCATCCGCCTCCGAGAGCCGGTGCACGCCCGCCCGGGGCTCCGACTCGGTGAGCTGCGCGAGCGCGGCGAGCTGCGTGGCGAACGAGAGGTCCATCACCTCGATCGGATTGCCCTCGGCGGCCGTGTAGTTGACCCCGCCCCCGTCGGCGAGCACGAGCACTGCGCGCCCTCCGCGCTGCGCCGGGGCGCGCCACTCGGCGACCCCGCGGGCGACCCCGCGATCCTCCCATCCCTCCTCGCGCAGCTCGTCGAGGGCGATCTCGTCATCGATTCCCCCCGCCACCGCCACGACGGCGCCGTCTTGCAGCGATGAGACGGCGCGCGCGTCGAGCGTGTGCCACACCCCGGTCGCGCTGACCACGACATCGGCCCGGGAGAGCCCGGTCGGGGACGCCTCCGCCTCGTGACCGTCGTGGAGGGCTGCCAGGGCTCGCACCGGATCGCGCTCCACCACCACCACCTCGGCGCCGAGCGCCGCCGCGAAGCGCGCGACCCCCCGTCCGACCGGTCCGTACCCGATCACCGCCCACCGGGTTCCCGCGACGCCCGCGTACGGCCGCGCGTCGCTCGCGGCGTCGAGCACGTCGGCAATGGCGAACACGCACGACTGGCCGGTGCCGATGAGGTTGTCGAAGTCCGTCTTGGTGCGGGCGTCGTTCACGGCGATCACCGGGAGCCGCAGTGCATCGAGCGCCGCCATCTCGCGCACCGGCCGCACCCCGCTCGTCGTCTCCTCGGCCGCGCCCCGCAGCCGCGCCAGCGCCGCCGATCGCTCGCTGTGCGCCAAGCGGATGAGATGCGCGCCGTCGTCGATGAGGTACTCGGGGGCCCAGTCGAGGATCGCCGCGGCGTGAGCGGCGTCCACATCGGCGGCCGGCCGCGCGGGATCGGCGGCTCGCGGAGCGAACACCGCGATCCGCTCGTCGCGGGCGAGCTCCTCCGCGATCTCGGCATCCGTCTCGGACACGGCGCTGAACACGGCCACGGAGCAGCCCGCGTCGGCGAGGAGCCGGGCGAACGCGGCCGTCTTGGGCTCGAGCACGAGGCTCACGCCGACGCGCACCCCCCGATGCGCGCTCGCGGCGCCGAGCCGGCCGGCGAGCTCCGCCGTCGCGGGCATGCCGGCGGCGGCCCAGGCGATGCGCGATGCGGCGCTCGCGCCCCGAAGCGGCCGCACGCCGCCGTCGAGCCCCACGACGATGCCGGGCAGCCCGCCGGCGGGCGAGCGGTCGGCGGCGGCGCATTCGTGGAGTGCGCCGTCGACGGATCGCCCGTCGGGGATCGCCCGGTCGACGAACGCGAAGTCGACGGCCTCCCCGGCCGGCCGCAGCCGAGCGCCCATGCGGCGGAGCGCCTCGGCGAGGTGGTCCCGCATCTCCGGGCGTTCGAGATCGACCGAGACCGTCGCGCCCGAGATCAGGCGGTTGCCCGCGCGAGCGGCTGCTCGTATCGCGCGCTCCACCGCGAGGCCCCGAGCCGCACCGGCTTCGCACTCTGTCGAATCGGTCACTGAGCGTCCTCCTCGGTCTTCTCGGCCGCTTCGCGGCTCGCCCGCCAGGCGGCGCACGCCTCATCGGCGTCAGCCGGGAGATCGAGCGCTGCTCGGGCCTCGGCTGCGGTCGCACCGATGTCGTCGGCCCCGTCCCACTGGTAGTCCACGACGTCTTCGACGGGCAGTTCGGCCACCCGCGACGCCTGCTCGCGGTCGGCCGCGAGCGTCTCGGCGACGGCGGCGACCGGCCCCTCCGCTGCCTCTGGCCACGATCGCTCCTCGGAGCCGAGCGTCGACGCGGCGTCGCCGCTGCGCTCCGCGACGACGCCCATCGCCTCGGCGAACGCCGCCGTGCTGCTCGCCCCCTCCCGGGTCGCGGCGAGTCTGAGCCGGTCGAGCTCGACATCCGCCGCGTCCCAGGCCTCGTTCACGGGGCAGATCGCCTCGAGGTAGACCTCGGCGGCGCGCGTCACCGACAGCGGCTCGGGGTCGGGCACCGGTTCCGCGCACCCGGCGGCGGCGAGCGCGAGCGCCCCCGCGCTCGCCAGCAGCAGGATTCGGCGGGCTCGACGCATCCTTCGAGAATACCGCTGCTCCTCCCCGCGCGCCTCAGCGGCCGGTTAGGCTGGGCGCATGGCGAGATACGAGAATGAAGCTGCGGCCGCTGCGGACGGGTTCACCATCTCCCACGAGCCCGAACGCAGCCGCTACGTCATCACCGCGAGCGGCCCCGACGGGGGCCGCGTCGTAGGCGAGGCCCACTACTCGTTGCGCGGCGACGACATCATCGACTTCGACCACACGGTGGTCGCACCCGAGCTGCGCGGCACGGGCCTTTCGGGCCTGCTCGCCCAGCGCGCCGTAACGGGCGAGGCTGTGGGCGAGCGCCGCGTCGAGGCGTCGTGCTGGTTCATCGACGGCTACCTGCAGCGGCACCCAGAACTGCTGCGCGGCTAGATCGCCGGGGCTCGCGCCCGCCAGCGGGCGTCGGTGATTCGGCTTCGCCCGTCAGCGATTCGGCTTCGGTGAGACCGGAGGCGCCAGAACGGTCTCACCGAGCCCGAATCCCTCACCGAAACGGCAGCAGGATCCCGCACCGAGCCCGGCTCAGTGCGCGGCAGCTCAGTGCTCGGCGTCGCCCGCCTTGCTCTTCTCCTTGCGCTTGAACTTGCGCACCTTCGACGGGGCCTGCGTCTGCTGCTGCATCAGCGCGGTCAGGTCCTTCTCGATGAGCTGCTGGATGCGCCCCTCGCGCTCCTCGCGGTACTCGTCGTTGTTGCCGCCGCTGTAGTACGGATGCTCGGCGCGGTCGGCCAGCGAGGTGCCGATCTCGGCCCAGGCCATCTCTCGCGCGCGCTCGGCGGCGGCGTTCAGGTACGCCTCGTCGGCGGCGCGGTTGCGCAGCTCCTCGGCGACCTTCTCGTACACCTCCTGTCGGTGGCGCAGCGTGCGGTTGTCCTCATTGCCGTAGTCGGATTCGCTCCACGAGCTCCGCCCGGTGTCGCGGATCTCGCCGCGCATCCGCGAGATGTGCTTCGCGTCGCGCTCGCGCTCCTCGGCGAGGTCGATGGTGGTCTCCCGCACCATGTCGATGATCTGCTGGGCGTCGTAATCGACGTGCCGCTTCAGCGCGTTCATGATGATGGCGTTCTTCACCGTCATGCGCACCGCCACGTCGGCGACGAGCAGGCCCTGCTCGGTGATCTCCTCGACCGGAGCCAGTACTCGCCGGGGAAGGCGCCGGGGCGGGCGCGCCGAACCCCGCTTGCGCTTCTGCAACCAGCCGAACACCGCACTCCTTCCCCGCCCTCGCGGGCACTCCCCCATTATCTCCTATCGCTCGCGCTCGCACAGGCCGATTCGGCGATCCGTGGCGCTCCGCGACAGGCGGCGGCCGCGATCCGGGCCGCCTGTGCAGCTCCTGGGCGCACGGCCGCTGCGGTGTGCGAGACTGGAGGAGACCCCGCAGTGCCGGGGTGCGGACGAGGGAGCAGTACCCGCATATCGACGACTGCCAGGAAGACCGAACTCATGTCACTGGCATGGATACTGTTGATTCTGAGCGGAATGCTGGAGGCGGTGTGGGCCACCGCGCTCGACGCGTCGAAGGGGTTCCGCAGGTTCTGGCCCAGCGCCGTCTTCGTGCTGAGCTACCTCGCCAGTCTGGCGGGTCTCGCCTACGGCATGACCCAGATCCCGGTCGGCACGGCCTACGCCGTGTGGGTCGGCATCGGCGCGGTGCTGACGGCGGCGTGGGCGATGCTGACCGGCGCCGACCGGGCGAGTGTCATGCGCGTCGTGCTGCTCGCCGGGCTCATCGCCTGCGTCGTCGGCCTGAAGGCGGTGAGCTGACGTGATGCGCGCGATCCGCACGGCGTCGTCCGCCGACCTGCCCGCACGCGCCCCGAAGGTGGCCGGGCGCTCGCACTGGCTCGTTCTGCTCGCCAGCGCGATCCTCGAATCGATCTGGGCGCTCGCGCTGCACGAGTCGCAGGGGTTCACGGTTGTCGTGCCGACGATCGTCTTCTGCATCGCGAACCCGCTGAGCATGATCGGGCTGGGGTACGCGATGCGCGGCATCCCCGTGAGCACCGCCTACGCGATCTGGACCGGTCTCGGTGCGGCGCTGACCGTCGGCGTCTCGCTGGTGCTCGGCACCGAGTCGCTCTCGGTGCTCAAGCTGTTGTTCCTCGCGGGCATCATCGGGTGCGTGATCGGGCTCAAGTTCGTGAAGGATCCGGCGTAGCCTCGAGCGACACCCACACCGACGCCGCCGCGGCCGGTCCGAGGCTCACCGCGGCGGCGTCTGCGGGCTCGTCGCCGATGCGCACCGTCACCGTCTCGGAGTAGGGCTCGCCGGGGAGCACGTGGAGCACGGCGTCGACCACGATGCCGCGGCCCGCGAAGAACTGGAGCATGCCGTTGTCGGCGTCGGAGATGCGCTCGACGCGCGTGCGGCTCGGGGCCGGGGCGGTGAGCAGCTGCACCGCGTCGGGCCGGTGCACGGCGCCCGCGGCGCTCGGGATCGGGTCGCCGTGGGGGTCGCGCGTCGGGTAGCCGAGCACCCGGTCCATGCGGTCGATGAACTCGTCGGAGACGGCGTGCTCCAGCCGGTCGGCCTCGTCGTGCACCTCGTCCCACTCGTACTCGAGGTGCCGCACGAGGAAGGTCTCGAGCAGGCGGTGCCGCCGGATCATCGCGACCGCGTGCCCGCGCCCGAGATCGGTGAGGGTGACGCTGCCGTACCGCGCATGGCCGATGAGGCCGAGGTCGGAGAGCTTGCGCAGGGCGTCGGAGACGGTCGAGAGCCGCACCCCGGCGACCTCGGCGATCGCCGAATTCGATACCGGGGCGTCGGACCACTCCTGCAGCCCCCAGATCACCTTCAGGTAGTTCTGGACGCTCGGAGACAGATCGTCGACACTCACCCGCCCAGGATATCCGGCCCCGCGTCTCGCCGCCGCGTCAGACGCGGTCGAGGATCCCGCGCAGCTCGCGCAGCGCGGCGTCGAACGCGGCGTCGTCGTCGCCGCCCACGCCGATCACGAGTCCCGCCATGCCCGCATCGCGATCCGTGCGCTGCCAGTACCGGCCCAGCGCCTGCACGCCGAGTCGCATCGGCTCGGCCTCCGCGATCACGTCCGCCTCCCGGCGGCGGGCGCGCTCGGGGTCTCCCGAGAACTCGATGACGGCGTGCAGCCCGCCGTCCATCGGGCGCACCCGGGCGCGCTCGGCCCCTGCGAGGCGCTCGGACACGAGGTCGCGGCGCACGGCGTAGCGGCGCAGCATGCGCACCGTGTGCCGTCGCAGCTCGCCGCTCGCGAGGTAGGCGGCGAGCGCGGACTGCACGACGCTCGAGACGGGGCCGCCGAGGTCTCGGCGCACGGGTTCGATGAGGGCCCGCAGCCCTGCCGGGGCGAGCAGGTAGCCGGCCGAGAGCGCAGGGGTGATCGTGCGCGAGAACGTGCCGAGCAGCACGACGACGCCGCGCTCCGCGTCGTCGAGCGCGGCGAGCGTGGGGAGCGGCGTGCCCGTGTAGCGCAGCTCGGAGTCGAAGTCGTCCTCGATGATCACGACGCCGTTGCGGTGCGCCCACGCGAGGAGCTCCCGCCGTCGCGCGAGCGGCAGCGATCCTCCCAGCGGGTACTGGTGGCTCGGCGTCACGATGACGGCGTCGAGCATGCCGTCGGGCAGTCGGGCGGTGTCGAGGCCCAGCGCGTCGGCGGGCAGGGCGATGATGCTCGCGCCGGCTCGCGATACCGCGCCCCGCAGCGACGGCAGCCCGGGGTCTTCGACCCCGACCGCGAGGGTGCGGCCGCGCGTGGCGCCGAGCGCGGTGAGGAGCAGCCAGAGCCCGTCGCGCGTGCCGGCCGTGACGAGCACGTCGGCGGCGGCGCGCGGCGTGCCGCGCATCCGGCGCAGGTGCTCCGCGATCTCGCGCCGCAGAGATGGATCGCCGAGCGGCGGCGCCACCGTCGCGGCGACCTCGAGGCTGGCGGCGGCCTCGCGCCACGCGGAGCGCCACGCCGAGCTGACCACGCCCTCCGTGATCGGCGCTCCGGGCGCGAGGGGCGCCGGGCGCTCGGCGCCGAGGAGCGATTCGTCCGTCGGCGCTCGCCCCTCCCCGTCCGGTCGCGCGTCGACGGGGATCGCCGGGCGCGCGGGATCGACGCCGGCACCCGCTCCGGCACCGGGGCTCGTGCGCGCCAGGTCGGGGTGCACCAGGGTGCCGCGCCCCTGCGCGGCGGCCAGATAGCCCTCGGCGATGAGCTGCTCGTACGCCGCGACGACGACGCCGCGCGCGACGCCGAGCCTGCGGCTGAGGTCGCGGGTCGCGGGCACCGCCTCCCCCGGGCGGATCAGCGATGCGTCGATCGCCTCGCGCAGGGCTGCGGCGATCTGCACCGGTAGCGGCGAGCTCGAGGAGCGGTCGATGTGCACGGGGAGGCCGCTCACCGCGCGGGTGCGCGCGCTCATGCGAAGACCGCCCCGGTGCCGTCGAGGCGTTCGCGCATCACGGCGACGGCCTCGGGGTTGTCGTCGATGAGCAGGAACTCCCGGCCGAGCTGATGCGCGACGGCCCCGGCGGTGCCGCTCCCGGCGAAGGGGTCGAGCACCCAGTCGCCGGGCCGTGTCGACGCCTGCACGATGCGGCGGAGGATGCCGGCGGGCTTCTGCGTGGGGTACCCGGTGCGCTCCTTGCCGGTGGGCGACACGATGGTGTGCCACCACGTGTCGGTGGGGAGTTTGCCGAGCGCGGCCTTCTCGGGCGTCACGAGGCCGGGCGCCATGTAGGGCTCGCGATCCACCGCCTCGGCGTCGAAGTGGTACCAGTCGGGGTGCTTCGCGTAGACGAGGATGTTGTCGTGCTTCGCGGGCCAGCGCCGCTTCGCCCGCGCGCCGTAGTCGTACGCCCAGATGATCTCGTTGATGAAGCACTCGGGGCCGAAGAGCGCGTCGAGCAGCACCTTGGCGTAGTGCACCTCGCGGTAGTCGAGGTGCAGGTAGAGCAGCCCGTCGGGCGAGAGCAGCCGCCAGGTCTCCTCGAGGCGCGGCTCCAGGAAGTCCCAGTAGTCGCCGAACCGGTCGTCGTAGCCGAGCGTCGTCTCCCGGGTCACGCGGTATCCCTGCCCGCGGAACCCGAGCCGGTCGCCCGCCGCCCCCGTGAGCGGGCCGTCGACGCGCGCGCCGCGCACCCGTTCGGCGCGCCGCAGCCGTCCGGTGTTGAACGGCGGATCGAGGTAGGCGACGGCGAACGCCGCCGACGGCAGCGCGCGCAGGATCGGCAGATTGTCGCCCAGCATCACTCGGCTCGGCCCGCTCGCGTTCCAGGGCTCACTCACCGTCTCAGGCTACCGGCCCGCCGCTCGGGCTACCGGCTCGCCGCGGAACCCCGTAGCGTGGAAGCCGGCGTACGACGACGAACGGGGCGGGCATGATCGGGCTGGGAATGATCACGATGGACACGACGGATCCGCGGTCGCTCGCGGGCTGGTGGGCGGAGCGGCTCGGCGGCGAGATCGTGCACGAGGCGGACGGCTGGTTCTGCGTGGTGCGCGCGCCGCAGCTGCCGGCGGCCCTCGGCTTCCAGAAGGTCGACGATCCGGGCCCGGGCAAGAACCGACTGCATCTCGACTTCGAGGTCGACGCCTCGGCGGACCGCTCGCATCTCGTCGCCGAGTGGGTGGCCGCGGGCGCGACGCACCTCGGTCGCCGGGGCGAGGGCGGGCTCGCCTGGGACACGTTCTCCGATCCCGACGGCAACGAGTTCTGCATCGGAGACCCGCACTAGTCGCCGCTCACCCGCGCGGCTCGTGCACGGGGCGCGCCGTCGCGGGCGGGGTGCCCGCCTCCGCGACGGTGTGCCCGCTGCACGGCGAGGCGGTGACGCTCGCCCGTTCGATGCGCGACACGGCGAACCAGCGCATCGCGTCGCGCAGGCGGCACCACCCCACGAGGTACCACCGGCCGTTCGTCGAGGCGAAGAGCACCGGTTCGACGTCGCGCGAGGTGACGGCGCCGTCGCCGGCCGTGTAGCGGATGCGGAGCGCGCGCTGATCCGTCATCGCCTCCTCCAGCGCCGAGGCGATGGCGCGGGAGCGCGCCTGCGGAGCGTCCACCCACACCCGCTGGGCGAGGTCTTCGGCCCTGGCTCGCGTGCGCGGGTCGAGCACGTCGACGATCTTGCGCACGCCTGCGGCTGCCAGATCGGCGAAGGGCGCGTCGGGTGCGGCGGAGACGGCCGCGAGCAGCGCGACGGCCTGAGCCGGGGAGAGGGAGACCGGCGGCAGCGACGATCCGGGAGCGAACCCGTAGCCGCCTCCCGGCCCGGGCCGCGACCAGAGCGGGGCGCCGCTCCGCTCGAGCGCCGCGAGGTCGCGCTTCACGGTGCGCACCGACACGTCGAACTCGCGCGCGAGCCGATCCGCGGTGATGCCGCGCGTGCCGCTGCGGCGCAGCATCTCCGAGAGCGCGTGGAGCCGCTCCGCTCGCTTCACGGCCGGTGCCGAAATCGGTTCATGACATGAATAGTGACACACCGTCGCCCGAGGCGTGCTCGAGACTGCTGGCATGACCGCACATCTCAGCCGTCCGCCCATCGTGCTCATCGCCGGCCACTGGCTCGGCTCCTGGGCGTGGGAGGCGTTGCTCGAACAGCTCAGCTCGACCGGCCTGCGGGCGACCGCACTCACCCTGCCGGGGTTCGACCCCCACGACCCCGACCGCCGGCGCGCCACGCTCGCAGACCAGGCCGCCGCCATCCGCGCGCACCTCGCGAGTCACGCGGGCGCGCCTCCCCGACGGTCCGTGATCGTCGCCCACAGCGGCGCGAACGCGCCCGTGAGCCTGTTCGCGGATCGGCACCCCGAGCTCGTCGAGCGGATCGTCTGGGTCGACTCCGGCCCCATCGCCTCGGGCAGCGTCTTCGCCCCCGACCTGCCCGAGGACGTCGCGGAGCTCCCCCTGCCCGCGTTCGACGAGCTCGCCCGGCAGGCGAGCCTCGACGGGCTGAGCCCCGCCGATCTCGCGCGCTTCCGCGACCGGGCCGTTCCCGTTCCCGGCCCGGTGCTGCGCGAGCGCATCGACCTCTCGAACGACGCGCGGCGGGGCATCGCGACGACGCTCGTCTGCTGCTCCATCCCCGGCGCGCAGGTGCTGGAGCTCGCGCGGGCGGGGCACCCGATGTTCGCCGAGACGGCGGTGCTCGCCGACCTCGAGGTCGTCGACCTGCCGACCGGGCACTGGCCGATGTGGAGCCGCCCGGGCGACCTCGCCGAGGTCATCCGCGCGGCGGCCTCACGCGTCGGCGGCGCGTGAGGCGGGGCGCCCGAGGTCGAGCGGCTCCTCCCCCGGCCGAGGCGCAGGGTCGAGGATCTCGGCGAGCTCCGCCGCGTCGAGATCCTCGATGCGCGCCGGCGTCCAGCGCGGCGAGCGATCCTTGTCGATGACCTGGGCGCGCACGCCCTCGGCGAAGTCGGGCCGCGCGGTGAGTCGCCCGAGGGTGCGCAGGTCGTCGGTCAGCACCGCGGCGAGATCCAGAGCGAGACGGCGCGTGCGGTCGAGCTGCGCGAGCGTCACCGCGACCGAGGTCGGGCTCATGGCGCGCACGGTCGAGGCGAGGCGGGTCGCCTCGGGGGCGCCGCTCCCCTCGAGCGCTCGGATCAGTCGGAGCGCGGCGCCGGCCGGATCCTCCGCGGCCGGCGGCTCCTGCGCTCCGAACACGGACGCGGCGATCGGCGACCACCAGTCGCGGGCGCGCAGCAGATCCGAGGCGGGCGCGGCCTCTGCGAGACGTTCGGCGGCGGATCGCGGCTCCTCCCCCGCGGCGAGCGCCTCGCGCAGCTCGGGGAGCCGCTCCGTCGGCACGAAGACATCGGCGAATCCGAGCGCGATGGCGTCACCCGCGGTCATGTCGCCCGCCGAGACGGCGAGCAGCTCGCCGAGCCGCTCGGGCGCGCCCGCGAGCAGCAGGTGCCCGCCCACGTCGGGCACGATGCCGATCCGGGCCTCCGGCATTGCGAGACGGCTGCGCTCGGTCACCACGCGGACCGCCGCGTGCCCGCCGAGCCCGATGCCGCCGCCCATCGCGATGCCGTCCATGATGCCGACGACGGGCGGCTCGGAGACGCTGATCGCGTGATCGAGACGGTACTCCTCGGAGAGAATGGCGTCGGCCGACCCGCGGGAGAGCTCCTTGATGTCGCCGCCCCCGCAGAAGCCGCGGTCGCCGGCGCCGTCGAGCAGCACCGCCTGCGTTCCGTCGCTCTGGGCGGTCGCGATCGCCTCGGCGAGACGCGCGAACATCTCGCTGTTCAGGGCGTTGATGGCGCGGGGCCGGTTCAGCGTGATGTGCGTGATCGCCCCGTCCCGGCGTACGAGCACGAGCGGTGCATCGGCGGAATCGATCGGCTGCGACTGCGGTGTGGCGCTCATCTCAGCACCGTATCACCGCCGCTGAGCGCCGCGCTCACGGGCTGGGGTGATGCGCGTCGTAGCGCTGGAACCCTGTCGCGGTGCGCAGCAGCACCAGCATGATGCCGAGGATCACGATGCCGCCGAGCAGCGCCGGCGCCCACAGCGCGACGAGCGTGGCGACGGCACCCGCGAGCAGATCCCCGACGCGCGGGCCGCCCGCGACGACGACGTAGAAGATCCCCTGCATGCGCCCCCGCACGTCGTCGGGGGCCGCGGTCTGCAGGATCGTGGTGCGGAACACGGCGCTGACGTTGTCGGCGGCGCCCGTGCCCGCGAGTGCGAGGCCCGCCAGAACGATGGCGGGGACGATGGGGGCGTCGCTGCGCTCGGTCACGCCGGCGGTCGAGGCGGTGACGAGCAGCACGAGCCCGAAGAGCGCCGTGCAGGCGCCGAACGCCGCGATCGCGAGGGTGACGGCGCGCCCCTGGCGCCGCACCGCTCCGAGCGGCCCGGAGAGGAGGCCGCTCACCAGCGCGCCGAGGGCGAACGCGGCGGTCAGCGCTCCCACGGTGACCGGCCCCCCGCCCAGCACGAGCGCCCCGGCTGCGGGGAACACGACCCGGGGCGTGCCGAAGATCATCGCGATGAGGTCCCAGATGAAGGTGGCCCGCACGTTGGGGGCGCGACGCAGAAACCGGAGGCTCTCGAGCACCGAGCCGAAGCCGGGTGCGGTGCGGTCGCCGTCCGGCGCCATGCGCGGCAGGCTGAGAATGCCGAGGAAGGCGCCGGTGAAGAGCACTGCGTCGAGCAGGTAGGTCCAGGGCACGCCGACGCTCGCGACGAGCACGCCGGCCACCGCGGGCCCGACGGTGATCGCGAGGCCCATGGTGATGCCGCTCAGCGCAGCCGCGGCGGGCAGCAGCTGGGCCGGGAGCAGGCGGGGCAGGATCGCGCCGCGCGTCGCCCCCATGATGGTCGCCGATGCGGCGTTGACGGCGGCGAGCGCGTAGTACGGCCACGTCGCCTGCACGTCGAGGAAGGCGATGACGGTCATCACGCCGATGCTGCACCACGCCGCGATCGCGGTCGCCAGCGCGACGAGGCGCCGGTCGAAGGCGTCGGCGAGGGCGCCGCCCACGAAGCCTGCGAGAATCATCGGCCCGAGCGCCCAGAGGGCGACGAGCGAGACGGCGAAGGTCGATCGCGTGATCTCGAAGATGTGGAGGCCGACGGCCACGATGGTCACCTGAGCGCCGATCTGCGCGATCGAGGTTCCCGTCCACAGCTTCGCGAATGCGGGGCTCGCGCGCAGCGGAGCGGTATCGACGAGGAGTGCGCGCAGTCGGGTGCGCCGCTCGCCGGCCTCGGATCTCACCGCATCAATCTATCGCTCTCCACGTTGAGCGGTCGTACTGCACGACTTTCGCCGAAATGCAGTATCGATCAGCCCGTTTTTGAGTATTGATAGCTTGCACATGCAGTATGAAAAGTAAATCCTTGCCTGAGTGCTTGCTCAATTTTTACGCACCGTCTAGCGTTGTTCTCGGCTGACGCTCCAGAAGTGCTTCTGCAGCGGATCACGGCGCATGAGCGGCGAAGTTCTGCCATGAGTGCACGGAGCGGTGTCGGGATCACGAACCTCGCACGGCCGCAGTCGCGAACTCCCCTTTCCACATCCAGCACGGAGGCAACATGAAGTTCTCGAAGAAGCTCGCCGGAGCGGCCGCGATCGGTGCGATCGCTGCTCTGGCGTTCGGCGGCACCGCTGCGACGGCGGTCGAGCCCGGCGACCCCATCACCCTCAGCCCGGAGATCACGCTCGGCGCCGAGTCGTTCACCGTCACCGGCGCAACCTGCATCGACGAGGCCGGCACGCCCGGCACGTACCTCGTCGCGATCGCTCCGGCCGACGGCGAAGAGCCCGAGATCGTCTCCGACGTCGCGGGCGAGGACGGCTCGTGGACCGCGACGCTCCCGACCCCCGCTGAGAGCGGCGTGTACGAGGTCGTCGCCGCATGCGACCTCTACGCCGGCATCACCGAGTACGCCTCGGCCGACCTGCTCGTCAGCGCAGCAGCGGGCGTGCAGCTCGACGTGGCCCAGGCCGATCACTTCGAGTCGTTCGGCTTCTCGGGCGCCGGGTACGCGCCCGACGAGAACGTGCGCGTCGAGTTCCGCCAGAATGGCGAGGTCGTCGAGTCGCTCGGCACCGTCCAGGCGAACGCGGTCGGCGAGATCGTGGGCGACATCACCCTCGGCAACACCCTCGCCTACGGCGAGTACGATGTCTACTTCATCGGCGAGACCAGCGGCACCGAGTACTCGGCTCCGCTGACCGTGACCGACGGCACCGTCGCCCCGGCTCCCGGTGATCCGGGCAACGTCGGCGGCGGAGTGACGCCCCCGGCTGAGCCGATCAACTACGCGCCCGGCGCGAAGCTCGCGAACACCGGCGGCGAGAACTTCGCTCCGTTCGCGATCGCGGGCGGCGTCGCAGCCCTCGCACTCGGCGCCGGTGCGCTCGCACTCGGTCGCCGCAAGGCGCACGCCGCGGAGTAATCCAGCTGCGTAAGTCTGCATCGCGCGACGCCCCTGGCCGGTACGGGAGACCCCGTTCCCGACCAGGGGCGTTTCGCCGTGCCATGCGGGCCGTCGCCGTCGCCGCCCTCGTGCTCGTGCTCGCACTCGGCGGGCTGACGGCCGTGCTCGCGAGCCGCATCGATGCCGTGACGATGCCGGAACTCGGCAGCTCGCAGCAGGCTGACGCCGACGGCACCGTGTACCTGTTCGTCGGGGCCGACTCCGGCATCGAGCGGGCCCCCTCCGACGTGCAGCGCAGCACTCCGGAGGGGCAGGCCCGCGCAGATGCCCTGGTGCTCGTGCGGCTCGCACCGAACGGCGATGCATCGGCGATGTCGATCCCGAGAGACCTGGTCGCGACGGGCGACGCCATCGGCCCGATCGCACTCTCCCTGCTCGAGGGTCCCGAGGCGCTCATGCAGAGCGTCTGCTCGGCGACCGGAGTCGCCGTCGACCGCTACGTGTCGATCGACGCACCCGGGTTCGTCGAGGCGATCGACGCACTCGGCGGCATCGAGGTCGACGTCGAGCTCCCCGTGCGCGATCCGGCCGCCGAGCTCGGCATCGACCGGGCCGGCCCGCAGCGCGTCGACGGCGCGACCGCCCTCGGACTCGTGCGCTCGCGCCACCCGGAGCAGCTCGTCGACGGGACCTGGGTGCGCGTCTCGGACGACGCGGGCGCCCAGCAGCGCGCGCTCTGGTCGGCGCGCGTGCTCGACGGCGTGCGGGTGGCGCTCGCCGACGCGCACCCGGGAGCACTGGCCGGCGCCGTATGGGCGGGCAGCGGATCGCTGAGCATCGGCGGCGGGCTTCACCCGTTCGAGCTGGCGCGACTCGCGCGCGCCGACCTCGACGTGCACGAGCTGCCCGGCGAGAAGCTCGGCGGCGGGCGCGCGCTCGTGCTGGGCGATGCCGGGCGGGCGGCGCTCGCCGATGCCGGCTTCCGCACCGACTGCGCGCTCGGCTGACGGGATTCCGAGCCGTCCGCGCGCACCCGGCCCGGCTCCGCACCCGGCTCCGCGCGCGGCCCCGCACCCGGCACCGCGCGCTCATCCGCATTCGCGGGTACGCGCAGCGATAGGCTCGTCCGTATGTTCGACGACCGATACGACCTCGACCCGGTGGCAGCGATGAAACCCCGCCGGGGTCCGGTCGAACGACGCGAGGTGCCCCTCGCGAAGGGCCTCGTGATCGAGCACACCGAGTCGGAGTGGTGCGGCGCCGTCGTCGGCGCGCGCGAGGGCCTCGTGCAGCTCGAGGACTACCGCGGCAAGGTGCGCGCCTTCCCGCTGACCGACGGGTTCCTCATCGACGGCGAACCCGTGCGCCTGGTGCGGCCCGCAGCGGCCCCGGCGGCCCGCAGACGCACGGCCTCCGGATCCTTCGCAGCCCCGCAGCAGCGCGCCCGGGTGGCGATGCCGAGTCGCATCTTCGTCGAGGGCAAGCACGACGCAGAACTCGTCGAGCAGGTCTGGGGAGACGATCTGCGCGTCGAGGGGGTCGTGGTCGAGATGCTGCAGGGCGCCGACAACCTCGAGCAGGTGCTCGCGGAGTTCGGGCCGGCGCCCGACCGCCGCGCCGGAGTGCTGCTCGACCATCTCGTGCCGCGCAGCAAGGAGTCCCGGATCGCGGAGGCGATCGCGCGCGGCCCGCACGGCGCGCACGTGCTCATCGTCGGTCACCCGTTCGTCGACATCTGGCAGGCGGTGAAGCCGGCGCGGGTCGGCCTGCAGGAGTGGCCGACCATTCCCCGGAGCATCGAGTGGAAGCGGGGCATCTGCCGGGCGCTCGGCTGGCCGGGCGACGAGCAGGCAGACATCGCCGACGCCTGGTCGCGGATCCGATCGCGGGTGCGCGACTTCCGAGACCTCGAGCCCGAGCTCGTCGGCCGCGTCGAGCACCTCATCGACTTCGTCACGGTCGAGTGAGCACGGCCGCGTAAGCACGGCGTGAGCACGGCCGCGTGAGCACGGCGGCCCTGCCCCAGCCCTCCTCTCCTCTCCCCGTCTGTTCTCGCTCCGCGGAACCGAGCCTCCCGCTCGAACAGGCGGGCGTATTCTGAACTGCAGTGGATCTGCGAGGAGGCCGAAGTGGCAAGCCCGATGTTCTTTCTGATGCCCCAGTGGCAGGGATCGCCCTCGGCGCGCGCGATGCAGCTCGCCGAGGGCGCTGAGCTGCTGCGGGAGGACCTCCCGGCGTCCGCGCTCCGGGAGGTGCCGGTGCCCCTCGAAGCCGGCGACGCGATGGGCACGCCCGTCGCCCGGCTGAGCAGCCTGATCCGCGCCCGGGAGTCGGCCCGCACCGCCCTCGAGCCGGCCCTCGCCGACGGCCGCACGCCGATCATCGTGGGCGGCGACTGCGCGACCTCCCTCGCGGGGCTCGAAGCTGCCGCCCGCTCGGTCGAGCGGCTCGCGGTGCTGTGGTTCGACGCCCACGCCGACATGCAGCACCCCAGCACCTCGCCGTCGGGGAGCGCATCGGGCATGACGCTGCGCCACGCCCTGGGCGACGGGAGCGACGACCTCATGGCGAGACCGGCCATCGCCGCGGATCGCCTCACCCTCGTCGGCGTGCGGGAGGTCGACCCGGAGGAGGACGACGAACTGCAGCGCCGCGGCATCGCCGTGGTGCGCGCCGGCGCGGCCGACGCCGACTCCGATGCGCTGCGCTCCGCGATCCTCGACCGCATCTCGGGGGCCGACGGCCTCTACATCCACATCGATCTCGACGTGCTCGACCCCGCCGACTTCGGCTCGGTGCACGCCCCCGTGCCGTTCGGGCTCTCGGTCGCGCAGCTGACCGGCGCCATTCGCGCTGCCGTCGCCGCGGTGCCGCTCGCGGGGGCCGCGATCTGCGAGTTCGCCCCGGCCGATCGGAATCGCGCCGCAGAAGACCTCCCGACCGTGCTCCGCACGCTCGCGGCGCTGACCTCGGGCGGGCGGTCGTGAGCCCGCGGGGGCGGCGCTGGCCGTTCGCGCAGGCGGGGTACGTGTACGCCACCGTCGTCGGCTTCGTGTGGGGCGCCATCTGGAGCCGGGGTCGCATCGAGCGGCACGAGGGGCTGTGGGTGTTCCGCGGTATGCCGAAGTGGACGTTCGGGCGGGGCGGCAGCTGCGTCGGCTCGTGCTACCTGACGAATCGCAACGTCTCGGAACGGGTGCTGAGGCACGAGCGGGTGCACCGCGAGCAGTGGCGGCACTACGGCATGGCGCTTCCCGTGTTGTACGCCCTCGCCGGCCGCGAACCGCTGCGCAACCGGTTCGAGATCGAGGCGGGCCTGCGCGACGGCGGATACGTGACCGGTGCCGACGCCGCCGCCGACCCGAAGCGGGCGCGGTGAGCGCCGCCGGCTCGGGCCCGCAGACCGACGACGAGTTCCGCTTCCTCCGGAGCGACGCGGAGCGCGTGGGGCGCGGCGGCCCACTGCCGCCGGTCGCGCGCACGTCTGATGTGCTGGCGGATCGCCGCACCGTGCGCGGCCTCGCCTTCGACGGCGAGCAGCCGCCGCAGCTCGTCGCGCTCCACGGCGCCGGGCTCAACGCGCACAGCTTCGATCCGACGCTCCTCGCCCTCGGCCGGCCGGCGCTCGCCCTCGATCTGCCGGGCCACGGCCGCAGCGACTGGAGGAGCGACGCAGACTACCGGCCCGCCGCCCTCGCCGCCGACGTCGCCGAGGTGCTCGATGCGCGGGCGACCGATCCCGTCGCCCTCGTGGGGCACTCCCTCGGCGGGCTGACCGCGGCGCTCGTCGCAGCGGCGCGACCGCACCTCGTGCGTCGCGTGATCCTCATCGACATCACGCCCGGGGTCTCGCCGCGGCGCGACGCCGGGGCGGTGCACGAGTTCATCCGCGGGCAGCGCCACTTCGGCAGCATCGACGAGATCGTGGATCGGGCTCGGCGCTTCGGCATCGGCCGCGATCAAGCCGCGATCGCGCGCGGGATCGCGCTGAACACGAGGGTGCGCGCCGACGGCCGCCTCGAATGGGCGCATCACTTCGCCCACCTCGACGCCCCGCCCGGCGGCGACGAGCCGCACCCGTACGCCGCCATCTGGCGCGCCCTCGCCGAGTCGAGTCGGGCGGGCGTGCCGAGCTCCCTGATCGCCGCCGACGCCGGCATGCTCGACGCCGAACTCGTCGCGGAGTGGCGCGAGCGACTGCCCGGGAGTCCGGTCGTCACGATCGCCGGCCCCCACAATCTGCACGAAGCTGCGCCCGCAGCGCTCGCCGACGCCATCGACCGCCTGCTCGCGGACGACCGCTCCCCCGCTCGGTGATCCCGCCGCCCTTCGGAGACGGCACCCGCCGCCGGGTCAGACGACGGCGCCCGGCCCCTCGGCACGGAGGCTGCGAAGAATCGCGTCGCGCAGCGCCTCGGGCGGGCAGTTGCTGTCCCGCTCCTCCTCGCACGCCCGCTTCACCACGTTCGTGAGCTTCTCGCACGCGTTCCGCTCGTCCTGACACGACGGGCACTCCGCGATGTGCGCCCGGATCGGCGCCGACTCCTCGGCGCAGAGCTCGCCCCGGAGCAGCTCGTACACATTCGCCTTAGCCTGCTCGCACTCGTTCATCGCGCTGCTCCCTTCTTCGTCTGCTTCGCTCCCGCATTCAGTCCAACGCCCTGCTCGTTCGCGTATTCCCCGAGCGCCTTCCGCAAACGGGCGCGGCCCCGGTGCAAGCGGCTCATCACCGTGCCGATGGGCACCTCCGCGATGTCGGCGATCTCCTGGTAGCTGAACCCCTCGACGTCAGCCAGGTACACCGCGATGCGGAAGTCCTCGGGCAGCGCGTTGAGCGCGGTCGTCACCACCGAATCCGGCGTGCGGTCGATCGCCTCCGCCTCCGCCGAACGGGAGGACATCGCCGTGGTCGACTCCGCACCGCCGAGCTGCCAGTCCTCGAGCTCGTCGACGGCGCCCATATGGGGTTCCCGCTGCCGCTTGCGGTACGTGTTGATGTAGCTGTTCGTCATGATCCGGTAGAGCCACGCCTTCAGATTCGTGCCCTCCTGGAACGAGGCGAAGGCCGAGAACGCCTTCAAAAACGTCTCCTGCACCAGATCCTGCGCATCCTGCGGGTTCCGAGTCATCTTCATCGCTGCGCCGTACAGCTGATCGAGCATCGGAAGCGCCTCCGACGTGAAGCGCTGTTCCAGCTTCGCCTGTGCTGCGGTATCACTCACGCTCTCGATCCTACTGGCGACAGCTGCGGGTAGAATCGACTCCGATGCTGATCGCGAAGATGAACCAGGGCAAAGACGGCGACGAGACCGGCACCGGCGAGGGCGTCGAGGCGGCCGAAGCGCTGTGGCCGGCTCCCCGCCCCGAGCAGCCCATCGACGCGACCGTGCAGCTGCCCGGATCGAAGTCGCTGACCGGCCGCGAACTCGTGCTCGCCGCGCTGGCCGACGGGCCCGGTGTGCTCCGCGCTCCGCTGCGCTCGCGCGACGCCGCGCTCATGACCGAGGCGCTGCGGGCCCTCGGCGCCTCCATCGAGGAGCTGCCCCGCGGTGAGCTCGCAGACCCCGACCTCCGCATCACGCCCGCCGACGAGCTCACCGGGTCGACCACCGTCGAGTGCGGGCTCGCCGGCACGGTGATGCGGTTCGTGCCGCCGATCGCCGCGCTCGCACTCGGGCCCGTCGCATTCGACGGCGACCCCTACGCGCGCAAGCGCCCCATGCGCCCCGTACTCGACGCGCTGCGCGCCCTCGGCGCCGACATCGCGGACGAGGGGCGCGGCGCACTGCCCTTCACCGTGCACGGCACGGGCGCGCTGCGCGGCGGCCGCGTCGAACTCGACGCCTCGCTCTCGAGCCAGTTCGTCTCCGCCCTCCTGCTGGCCGGGGCTCGATTCGAGCACGGCGTGCACGTGGTGCACACCGGCGAACGGCTGCCCAGCCTGCCGCACATCGAGATGACCATCGCCTGCCTGCGGGCCCGCGGCGTGCAGGTGGATGCGCCGGCGGTCGGCGAGTGGCGGGTCGAGCCCGGCCCGATCCGCGCCGCCGACGTCGCGATCGAGCCCGACCTCTCCAACGCAGCCCCGTTCCTCGCCGCCGCGATGGTCGTCGGCGGCCGGGTGACGGTGCCGAACTGGCCGGCCGCGACCACGCAGGTGGGCGACCTGCTGCGCACGCTGCTGCCCGAGTACGGGGCAGCGATCCGCCTCGACCCCACCGGCGACCTCACCGTCACCGCGAGCGGCGACCTCTCGGGCCTCGACCTGCACGTGCCCGAGGCGGGCGAGCTCGCGCCGACGCTCGTCGGCCTCGCCGCGCTCGCCGCTCACGGGTCCGACGGGGCCGACGGCCGGCCGAGCCGCATCACCGGCATCGGGCACATCCGCCACCACGAGACCGACCGCATCGCCGCCCTCGTCGCCGAGATCAACGCGCTGGGAGGCGACGCGATCGAACTCGACGACGGCATCGCCGTGCACCCCGCGCGGCTGCACGGCGGCGTCTGGCACAGCTACGCCGACCACCGCATGGCGACCACCGGCGCCCTGATCGGGCTGCGCATCCCCGGCATCCAGGTCGAGGACGTGGCGTCGACTTCGAAGACCCTCCCCCGCTTCACCGAGCTCTGGGAGCACACCGTCGGCCTCGGCCATGCCGCCGCCGGCGCTGCGGACGACGCCCCGGACGACGAATCTGCGCTCGGCCGCGCCGCCCGCGGCTTCCTCACGGGGCTGTGAGCACGTGAGCTGGCTGACCCCCGACGACGACGTCGACGACCCGTACGCCGCATACGCCGACCACGAGGTGCGGCAGCGCCCGAACCCGAAGGCCAATAGGCCGCGCACCAAGCGGCGCCCCGAGCACGCCGATGCGGTGACGGGCATGGTCACCGCCGTCGACCGCGGCCGCTACACGGCGCTCGTCGCCGCCGCCGACGACCCCGCCGATCCACGGGAGCGCACCGTGCTCGCCTCGCGGGCCCGCGAGCTGCGCCGCACCCCCATCGTCATCGGCGACCGCGTGCAGCTCGTCGGCGACACGAGCGGAGACGCCGGATCGCTTGCGCGCATCGTCGCCGTGGCCGACCGCCGCACCCTGCTGCGGCGCAGCGCCGACGACAGCGACCGCGTCGAACGCGTGATGGTCGCGAACGCCGACCAGATGCTCATCGTCGTCGCCGCGGCCAACCCCGAACCCCGCGTCCGCCTCGTCGACCGCTACCTCGTCGCCGCCTACGACGCCGGCATCACGCCGCTCATCTGCATCACGAAGGTCGACCTCGCCGACCCGGAGCCGTTCCTGTCGCACTTCGCCGCGCTCGAGGTGCCCGTGTTCCGCTCCGCACCCGACGCGTGGCCGCTCGCCGAGATCCGCGCAGCGCTGGCCGGCCGCACCACCGTCTTCGTCGGGCACTCCGGCGTGGGCAAGTCGACCCTCATCAACGCGCTCGTGCCCGAGGCGGAGCGCGCGATCGGCCACGTCAACGAGGTCACCGGCCGCGGCCGCCACACCTCGTCGTCGTCCGTCGCCCTGCGGGCCGCGACGCCGGGGGCCGAGAACGGGCCCTCCGGCTGGGTGATCGACACCCCCGGCGTGCGCTCCTTCGGGTTGGGCCACGTCACCCCGGAGGGCATCCTGAGCGGGTTCACCGATCTCGCCCGGATCATCGAGAGCTGCCCGCGCGGCTGCACCCACCAGCACGACGCCCCCGACTGCGAGCTCGACGCGGCGATCGCCGACGGCCGCCTCGACGCTGCCGGCGCCGCCCGCGTCGAATCGCTTCGACGCCTGCTCGCGTAGCCGCGGTGCGGGCTCGAGCGGGCTGGGGCGGGCTGGGCGGAGCTCGGTCGGGCTCGGCTTCGGGTCGCGCTTCAGCTCCGGCCTCCGCGCGGCGCTAGGCTGACCGTATGACTGATCGCGCAGTGCTCGAACCCGGCCACGAAGCCCCCGAATTCACCCTCCTCGACCAGGACGGCAACACGCGCGCGCTCGCGCAGTACCGCGGCAAGCGTGTGATCCTCTTCTTCTACCCCGAGGCCATGACGCCCGGCTGCACGAAAGAGGCCTGCGACTTCCGCGACTCCACGCTGCCACTCGAGGCCGCCGGCTACCACGTGCTCGGCGTCTCGCGCGACTCGGTCGAGAAGCTCCGCAGATTCGCCGATCGCGACGCCCTCGAGTTCCCGCTCCTCAGCGACCCCGACGCCGCCGTGCACCGCGCCTACGGCGCATTCGGCGAGAAGAACAACTACGGGCGCATCGTCGAGGGCGTGATCCGATCGACCTTCGTCATCGACGAGTCGGGCCGGATCGCGCACGCACTCACCAACGTGAAGGCCACCGGGCACGTCGCACGCCTCCGCAAGCTGCTCGAGGTCTGACCCTCCGCGCGTCGCGGGAGCGGACGGCGGGGACGTCGCGGGAGCCGAGACGTCTCGCCGTCGCGGCCGTCGCGGCCGTCGCGGCCGTCTCGCCGCCGCGCGAGCCTAGACCGCGCGACCCTCCTCGTCGTACACGGGCCGCTCGTCAGGCCGCGCGAGCACTGCGGCGGCGAAGCCCACCAGCGCGCCCGCGACGAGGGAGAAGCCGAACTGCCAGGAGCCGATGCCGAGCTGCAGGCAGCCGGTGCCCGCGGCGAAGAGCAGCACGTGGATCGTGAGGGCGGATCCGCGCACCCAGCTGGGCCTGCCGCGCAGCGCGGCGACGGCCGTGACGGCCACCCACACCAGCGCGAGCAGTGCCATCGCGACGATGCTCACGTTCTGCGCAACCGGCCCCACCGAACCGAGTGCGGCGGAGACCGAGAAGATCAGCACGCCGACCAGCAGCAGGCTCTCGAGCACCAGCAGCACGCGGAGCACCGCCCATCCCGCACGTGAACGAGGGTGATCGGGAGGTGTCGGGGGCATTGCGGCTCGCTTTCCAATCAATTGCAGGTTACCTATTGATTTGCATCTGTATCCGTGGAACTATATAACCCGTCGAGTTTCGCGCACGCCGACGTGAGCATTCTCAGCCACGTATTAGGTAGTTACGGCGCGAATTCTAGGCTATCCGGTCTCCGGGTTGTTCGCGCGCGTGCGTTACAGAGGAGGACACATGGATTGGCGTGAACAGGCAGCATGCCTCACCGTAGACCCGGAGCTTTTCTTCCCGGTCGGCAACACCGGACCGGCCGTCGAGCAGATCGAGCGTGCGAAGTCGGTCTGCGCACGGTGCACGGTCACCGAGATGTGCTTGCAGTACGCGATGGACACCGGCCAGGATTCGGGCGTCTGGGGCGGCCTGAGCGAGGATGAGCGCCGCGCGCTCAAGCGTCGCGCGGCTCGCGCGCGCCGCGCCTCCTGAGCGTTCGTTGAGCGCACCGACGGCCCGTTCCTCTTCGGAGGGGCGGGCCGTTCCGCATTTCGGAGCCCCGCGGCCCGCCTCACCCCGCCGCTCGCCTCTCGCCCTCACCCTCGCCCCCGCCCTCACCTCTCGCCTCTCGCCTCTCACCTCTCGCCTCTCGCCGCTCGCCCCCGGCCCCGCGGGCCGTCCTTCGCGCAGGGGATCCGCGTTCGCACAGGAGGCTCACCCCTGATCCGTCCGCGTTCCGCCGGATCCCCTGTCTGAACGCGACCGCACCACCCACCGAAACGACGACGGGCCCATCCGCATGGATGGGCCCGTCGTGTCACACCGCCGAAGCGGCGCACCGGCGCGTCAGTCGGTGCCGGCGTCGAATGCAGCCGAGAGGCCGAGCACGTCGGCGTCCTCGTCGATGCCGCCCACCGCGTTGGCGATCTCGGCGGCGCCGCCCTGCTCGAGCTGGCCGACGAGCTCCGCGATCGACCCGCCGACGATGCCGAGCTGCGCGTACTGCTCGAGGCGCTGACGGGAGTCGGCGATGTCGAGGTTGCGCATGGTGAGCTGACCGATGCGGTCGACCGGCCCGAAGGCGGCCCCGACCGTGCGCTCCATCGAGAGCTTCTCGGGGTGGTAGCTCAGGTTGTCGCCCTCGGTGTTGAGGATCGTGTAGTCGTCGCCGCGGCGCAGACGCAGCGTGACCTCGCCCGTGACGGCGGAACCGACCCAGCGCTGCAGCGATTCGCGCAGCATGAGCGACTCGGGGTCGAGCCACCGGCCCTCGTACATGAGGCGCCCGAGCTTGCGCCCGTCGGTGTGGTAGCTCGCGAGCGTGTTCTCGTTGTGGATCGCGTTGACGAGCCGCTCGTAGGTGATGTGCAGCAGCGCCATGCCCGGCGCCTCGTAGATGCCGCGCGATTTCGCCTCGATGATGCGGTTCTCGATCTGGTCGGAGACGCCGAGGCCGTGCCGGCCGCCGATCGCGTTGGCCTCCAGCACGAGCGCCACCGGGTCGTCGTACTCGACGCCGTTGATCGCCACCGGGCGACCCGCCTCGAATCGCACCGACACCTCCTCGGTGGCGACCTCCACGTCGTCGCGCCACGCGGCGACGCCCATGATCGGTTCCACGATGTCGAGCCCGGCGTCGAGGAACTCGAGCTTCTTGGCCTCGTGCGTCGCGCCCCAGATGTTGGCGTCGGTCGAGTACGCCTTCTCGGTGGCGTCGCGGTAGGGGTAGCCGTGGGCGACGAGCCACTCGCTCATCTCGTGCCGCCCGCCGAGCTCTTCGACGAACTGGTGGTCGAGCCAGGGCTTGTAGATGCGCAGCGCCGGGTTGGCCATGAGGCCGTACCGGTAGAAGCGCTCGATGTCGTTGCCCTTGTAGGTGGAGCCGTCGCCCCAGATGTCGACGCCGTCCTCCTTCATCGCGCGCACGAGCAGCGTACCGGTGACGGCGCGGCCGAGGGGCGTCGTGTTGAAGTAGGTCTTGCCGCCCGAGCGCACGTTGAACGCTCCGGTCTGCAGCGCGACGAACCCTTCTTCGACGAGCGGGCGCTTCGCGTCGACGTGGCGCGCGATCTCGGCGCCGTACTCCTTGGCGCGGTCGGCGACGCCGTCGATGTCGGGCTCGTCGTACTGGCCGATATCTGCGGTGTAGGTGCAGGGCACTGCGCCCTTCTCGCGCATCCACGCGACTGCACAGGAGGTGTCGAGACCTCCGGAGAAGGCGATGCCGACGCGCTCGCCCACGGGGAGGGAAGATAGAACCTTGGACATGCTCTCTATCCTAGGGCTCCCCGCGGGCTCGCGATTGCGCTAGGGCATCAGTCCGAGCTCGCGCACGGCGTCGCGCTCCGCGGAGAGCTCCGCGACCGAGGCGTCGATCCGCTCGCGCGAGAACTCGTCGATCTCGAGTCCGTCGACGATGCTCCAGGCCCCGTCGGAGGAGGTGACGGGGAACGACGAGATGAGACCCTCGGGCACGCCGTACTCGCCGCGGGAGACGATCGCGGCGCTCGTCCAGCGGCCCGCCGCGCGCGGCCCGGTGCCGAGCACCCAGTCGCGGGTGTGCTCGATCGCGGCGTTCGCCGCCGACGCGACGGAGGATCCGCCGCGCACCTCGATGATCTCGGCGCCGCGCTGGGCGACGCGCTCGATGTACGCGCCGCGCGCCCACGCCGGGTCGACGGCGGCGAGCGCGGCGTCGCCCCGCACGGTGGCGTGGCTGAGGTCGGGGTACTGGGTGGCGGAGTGGTTGCCCCAGATGGTCACGCCGGCGATGTCGGCCACCGGCGCGCCGGCCTCGGCGGCGAGCAGCCCGACGGCGCGGTTGTGGTCGAGGCGGGTGAGCGCGGTGAAGCGCTCGGCCGGCACGTCGGGCGCGTGCTGCTGGGCGATGAGCGCATTGGTGTTCGCGGGGTTGCCCACGACGACGACGCGCACGTCGTCGTCGGCGTGGGCGTTGATGGCGCTCCCCTGCGGCCCGAAGATGGCCCCGTTCGCGGCGAGCAGGTCGCCGCGCTCCATGCCTGCGGTGCGCGGGCGCGAGCCGATGAGCAGCGCGACGTTCGCCCCGGCGAAGGCGACGTTCGCGTCGTCGGTGATGTCGACATCGGCGAGGGTCGGGAACGCGCAGTCGGCGAGTTCGAGGGCGGCCCCCTCAGCGGCGCGCATGCCCTGCGGGATCTCGAGGAGTCTCAGGCTGACGGGCTGGTCGGGGCCGAAGAGGTCGCCGGCCGCGATCCGGAACAGGGCCGCGTAGCCGATCTGGCCCCCGGCGCCGGTGAGGGTGATGGTGACGGGTGCGTGGGTCATGCCACTCTCCTTATCGCGCGTCGAAGGTGCGCGGATCGGGGCCGAAGTTCGTGCCCGCCTCGTAGGCGTCGATCGCGGCCAGCTCGTCGGCGTCGAGCGTGAAGTCGAACAGCTCGGCGTTCTCGATCATGCGCTCGCGGCGCACCGTCTTCGGGAAGACGATGCGATCCTGCTGCACGTGCCAGCGGAGCACCACCTGCGCGGGGCTCTTGCCGTGCTTCTGCGCGATCTCGAGCAGTTCGGGCCGCTCGAAGAGGTCGGACTTGCCCTGCGCGAGCGGGCCCCAGGCCTCGATGGCGATGCCGTGCTGCGTGCAGAACTCGACGAGTTCGCGACGCTGGTGCAGCGGGTGCAGCTCGATCTGGTTGACCGCGGGCACCACGCCCGTCTCGTCGATGAGCTGCTGCAGGTCGGCGATCTCGAAGTTCGAGACGCCGATGGCCGATGCGCGGCCCGATTCGGCGATCTCGATGAGCGACTTCCAGGCGCCGAGCGCCTCGCCGAACATCGGCTGCGGCCAGTGGATGAGGTACAGGTCGACCCGGTCGAGGGCGAGGCGGTCGAGGCTCTCGGCGAACGCGTCGGCTGCGCCCGTCTGGTCCGAGTTCCAGAGCTTGGTGGTGACGAACAGCTCGTCGCGCGCGATGCCGCTGCTCGCGAGGGCCCGGCCGACCTCGGCCTCGTTGCCGTACACGCTCGCCGTGTCGATGTGGCGGTAGCCGACTTCGAGCGCGGTGGCGACGACGCCCTCCGCTTCGCCGGGCTCCACGAGGAAGACGCCCGATCCGAGTTGCGGGATCGCGGTGCCGTTGTTGAGGGGGAGGTTCGGGATCGGGAGTGCAGACATCATGCCCTTTCGAGTCGTCGTGCGGAGCGGCCGCCGACCCTGCGATCGGCGCGGTCGTCGCCAGTCTACGCGCGGGCGCCGCGACGCGGGATAATAGGTGCATCATGACGCTCCCCCCGCTCCAGATCACGTTTCCCGAGGAGCTCCCCGTATCGCGGATGCGCGATGAGATCGCGGAGGCGATCCGGTCGCACCAGGTCGTCATCGTGGCCGGCGAGACCGGTTCGGGCAAGACGACGCAGCTGCCGAAGATCGCCCTGTCGCTCGGCCGGGAGCGCATCGCGCACACTCAGCCGCGGCGCATCGCGGCGCGCACGATCGCGGAGCGCGTCGCGGAGGAGCTGGGCTCCGAGCTCGGCGGCCTGGTCGGCTACCAGGTGCGGTTCACCGACCAGGTGTCGGCGGAGACCCGGGTGCGCCTGATGACCGACGGCATCCTGCTGAACGCGATCCACCGGGATCGCGACCTGTCGGCGTACGACACCATCATCATCGACGAGGCGCACGAGCGCAGCCTCAACATCGACTTCCTCCTCGGCTATCTGAAGACCCTGCTCCCCCGGCGGCCCGACCTGAAGGTCATCATCACGTCGGCGACCATCGATCCCGAGTCGTTCGCGAAGCACTTCGCCGACGCGACGACGCAGCGGCCGGCGCCGGTGATCGAGGTGTCGGGGCGCACGTTCCCGGTCGAGCTGCGCTACCGCCCGCTGGTCGAGCGCGTCGAGCGGACGGACCCGAAGACGGGCGCCGCGAAGGCGACGACGATCGAGCGCGATCTGTTCGACGGGATCGGCGACGCGGTCGACGAGCTCGCGAAGGAGGCGCCGGGCGATATGCTCGTGTTCCTCTCGGGCGAGGCCGAGATCAGGGATGCGGCCGATGCGCTGCACGGCAGGCTCCGGGCGTCGGCGCGTTCGGCGCGCACCGAGATCCTGCCCCTGTACGGTCGCCTGAGCAGCGCGGAGCAGCATCGCGTCTTCGAGCGGGGATCGGGCGGTGCGCGGCGCATCGTGCTCGCGACGAACGTGGCCGAGACCTCGCTGACGGTGCCCGGCATCCGCTATGTGATCGATGCGGGCACGGCGCGCATCTCCCGCTACAGCGCCCGCAGCAAGGTGCAGCGCCTCCCCATCGAGGCGGTGTCGCAGGCGAGCGCGAATCAGCGCTCGGGGCGCTCGGGGCGCACGAGCCCGGGCATCGCGATCCGCCTGTACTCGGAGGAGGACTTCGCGTCGCGCCCCGAGTTCACCGAACCGGAGATCCGCCGCACGGGGCTCGCCTCCGTGATTCTGCAGATGCTCGCGCTCGGTCTCGGCGACATCTCGCGGTTCCCGTTCCTCACCCCGCCCGACCAGCGCGGCATCGCCGACGGGCTGGGGCTGCTCGCCGAGCTCGGCGCGGTGGAGGCGGCGCCGGCGAAGGGTGCGGGCGGGAAGACCGGCCGGCGGGGCGGCGGGCGCGGCGGGAGCCATCGGATCACGAGGATCGGCCGAGAGCTCTCCCGCCTGCCCATCGAGCCCCGCTTCGCGCGCATGGTGGTGGAGGCCCGCGCGCACGACGTCGTGCCGGCGGTGCTCGCGATCGTCGCCGGGCTGACCGTGCAGGACGTGCGGGAGCGCCCGCAGGCGGAGCGCGGCCGCGCCGACGAGCTGCACGCGCGCTTCGCGGATCCGCAGGGCGATCTCGCGACGCTGCTCAATCTGTGGAACTACCTGCAGGAGCAGCAGCGCGAGCTCTCGTCGAGCGCCTTCCGCCGGCTCTGCAAGGCCGAGTACCTGAACTTCTTGCGGGTGCGCGAGTGGATGGACCTGTACCGTCAACTCGCGAGGATCGCGAAGGCCCCGCGCGACTCCGCCGCGCAGAGCGCTGCAGGCGGCGCGGGCGAGGCCATCCACCGGTCCGTGCTCGCGGGGCTCCTGTCGCAGCTCGGAGTGCGCGACGACCGGCAGGATCGCGCGGCGCCGACGCGGGGGCGCGCAGCGGCGGGTGCGGTGCGCCGCAAGCCCGCGCAGGAGTACCTCGGCTCCCGGGGCACGCGATTCGTGCTCTACCCCGGCTCGGTGCTCGCGAAGAAGCCGCCCGAGGTGGTGATGAGCGTCGAGCTCGTCGAGACCTCGCGGCTCTTCGCGCGCTCGAACGCGGTCGTCGACCCGGCCTGGGCCGAGGAACTCGCGGGGCCGCTCGCGAAGCGCCAGATCTCGGAGCCTCGATGGGAGAAGCACCAGGGCGCCGCCGTCGCGTACGAGCGGGTCACGCTCTTCGGGGTGCCCATCGTCGACCGCCGCCGGGTGCAGCTCGCGCGCTACGACCAGGAGCACGCCCGGGAGCTCTTCATCAGGCACGCGCTCGTCGACGGGGAGTGGGATTCCCCGCAGGCGTTCGACCGCGCGAACCGGCAGCTGCGGCGGGAGCTGGAGCAGCTCGAGGAGCGGACGCGCCGCCGCGACATCGTCGGCGACGACGAGGCGATCTTCGAGTTCTACGACGCGCGCATCCCCGCCGACGTCGTCTCGACGCGCAGCTTCGAGGGGTGGTGGAAGGAGAAGCGCGCCGCGGAGCCGCAGTTCCTGCATCTGCGGCGCGAGGACCTCGTGGAGGACGAAGCCGAGACGGTCGACGAGCAGGAGTTCCCGAGGCAGTGGTCGCACGGCGACCAGACGCTGCGGCTGAAGTACCGGTTCGACCCGACGGCCGACGACGACGGCGTGACGGTGAACGTTCCCCTGCCGCTCCTGCCCCGGCTCGAGGGCTCCGACTTCGAGAAGCTGGTGCCGGGCCTCCGCCAGGAGCTCGTGACGGCGCTCATCAAGACGCTGCCGAAGGCGATCCGCAAGCACGTCGTGCCGGCCGCCGACTGGGCGCGCACGCTGCTCGCCGCGGTGGGGCCGCAGCTCGACGCCCCCGTCACCGCCGGTGAGGCGCCGCCGTCGCTGACGCGGCTGCTCGCCGATGAGATCAGGCGGCGCACGAGCGTGCCGGTCTCGTCCACCGACTTCGATCCCGACCGGCTCCCCGCGCACCTCACCCCCACCTTCCGGGTCGTGGACGGGCGGGGGCGCACGGTCGGGTCGGGCAAGAATCTCGCCGAGCTGCAGACCGCGCACCGCGATCGCGCGACGCAGGGCGTGGCGAAGGTTGCGGCCGCCGCGCTGCCGAAGAGCGACCTCGAACGCACCGGGGCGACCTCGTGGACGTTCGGCGACCTGCCCCGGCACGTCGATTCGGCGTACGCGAAGGGACGCGGATCGGCGGGGGCGGGCGTGGTGCGCGCGTACCCCGCGATCGTCGACCGGCGCACCGCGGTCGATCTCGTGCTCGTCGCCGATCAGGCGGAGCAGGAGCGGCTCTCCCGCCGCGGCCTCCGGCGCCTCGTCGTGCTGAGCTCGCCGTCGCCGGCGTCGTACGTGCGCGACCACCTCTCGAATCAGGAGAAGCTGCTGCTCGGTGCGGGCCCGTACCGCACCCTGGACCAGGCGATCGCCGACGTGTCGCTCGCGGTGGCCGACCGGGTGATCCGCCGCCACGCCCCCGACGGCCTCATCTGGCGCGCGGCCGATTTCGAGGCCCTCGCCGACGACTACGCCCGATCGCTGATCGACGAGATCTACGGCGCGATCTCGCTCACCGCCCGCGTGCTCGACGGTGCGCGGCTGGCCCGGAAGGCGATCGACGGCGCGAAGTCGATGCAGGTGCTCGGCCAGGTGTCTGACGCGGCGCGGCAGATCGACGGACTCGTGTTCGACGGGTTCGTATCGCGCACCGGGCTCGCCCGGTTGGAGCGCGTGCCCGTGTACCTGGAGGCGGTGCAGCTGCGCATGCGCGGACTCGTCGAGAACGCCGGGCGCGATCGCGCCTGGCAGAACGAGGTCGACCGCGCTGCCGCGCTGTACGCCGAAGCGGGCGGCGCGATCCCGCTTCCCCCCGACGCGCCGGCGCGGCTCGAGCGCGCGCGGTGGCTGATCGAGGAGCTGCGCGTCAGCCTGTTCGCGCAGCAGTTGCGCACGGCGGAGCCGGTGTCGCTGCAGCGCGTGCAGAAGGCGCTGCGCGACGGGTAGGCGCCCGGGATGCGCGTCGCTTCCGCGCGTCTGCAGATGGGCCTTGCGGCAGGGCTCGGGCCGCGTCAACCCCGCGACCGCGCGGCGGCCCGCTCGTAGACTGACGACGACGGGTCGGCGACGGCCCGGGCCGGGCGGCGCCCGCCGCCGCGAACCGATCGAGCATTGGAGAGTGCCCCGTGAACGAGACGCCCGCATCGGATCAGGAGATCGAGGACGCGATCCGCGAGTACCACGCGACCCGTGCCGAGGAGGGCGCGCTCGCGGCGCGGGCCTTCTCGTCGGTGACGGTGGAGGAGGGCATCGCGAAGGTCGTGTACGACGCCTCGCTGTCGGAGACGGAGACGCGCGACTGGCTCTCCGAGCACTCCATCGACAACCTCGCGGAGTTCGCGAGCGCGCCGCTCGCTCAGAGCACCCCCGAGTCGACCCGCATGCGCATGTCGACGGTGCGCGTGGAGACGGAGCTCGCCGACGGCACGCCCCTCGGAGCACTCGAGAACGCGGGGATCCGCGCGCTGAACTCGCTCGAGCGGTAGCGCGTCAGGGCGCGAGAGACGGGGGGCACGCAGGAGACGGAGCGCGCGCGGGAGACGGAGTGCGCGCGCGGGAGGCGGGGAGCGCGCGCGGGTGCGCGATCCTCGCCCGCGGCTACTGCCCCCGCGGCTCCTGCTGCACCGACTCCGTGAGCACCCGACGCGCCTCGTGCACGAGCTCGGGCTCGGTGATCAGGTCGTACCGGGTCGCGATCATCTGCATGACCGACGAGAAGTCACGCCGGTTGCGGTTCATCGCGTACGACAGCACGCCGAAGAGCATGCCGAAGCCGGCACCGATGGCGATGGCCGCCGCGAACACGCCGAGGATGGCGCGGTTGTCGGGCTGGAAGATGAAGAGCAGCAGGCCGAGGAAGAGGCCGAGGTACGCGCCCGAGAGGGCGCCCATGAGCGCCACGCGGCCGTAGGTGAGGCGTCCCGTGACGCGTTCGACGCTGCGCACGTCGTTGCCGACGATGCTGATCTGCCGCACCGGGAAGCTGGCGCGCGCGAGCACGTCGACCGCGTGCTTCGCATCCTCGTACCGATCGTAGGTCGAGACGATGTCGCCCTTCGGAAGCTCGGGAACCAGCGGGAGGCGCGATGACCGCATGGGTCCACCAGGAGTGCTCATGGTTCGATTCTCCCACCTCCGGCGCGGAAGGCGCTGGATCGGGCCGGCGAACCGGCCGCGATTCAGCTCCGAGCGTACGCGACGATCGCCTGCGGGTAGCCTGCTACGGCCAGCCTGCGCGTCTCGAGCGAGTCGAGCGCGACGAGGGTGATGCCCTCCCACCCCTCGCCCCGGGTGTTGCCGCCCGCGAGGGCGGCGAAGTCCGCTCCCTCGGCGTCCCGCCACACCGCGACGGTCTCGTGCGGCGCATCCATCGGCACGACGCGCTCCGCCGCCGCGCTCGGAGCACCGGAGACGTCGAGCAGCGAGAGGTTCGGCGCCCCGTCGGCGTTGCCGAAGGCGCCGGTGCCGACCGTCAGCAGGAGGTCGCCGGCGAGCGCGGTGCCGTGCGCGTGCGAGTTCGCCGTGCTGGCGATGGTCGACGTGGCGCCGGTGCGCGCGTCGAGGGCGACGACAACGCGGCCCTGGTACGGGAGCAGGATGCGGCCGTCGGCGTCGACCGCGGCGTAGTGCGGCTTCTCCCACGATGCGAGCCCGCCCTCGGTGCCGAACGGGGCGACCGTGCGGGTCGTCGGCGCGAGCGTGGCCGCGTCGACGACGGTCACCGTGAAGGAGTCGTGGTCGATGGTCGCCGCCCACGAGCCGTCCGGTGCGACGACGACGTCGAAGGGTCGCGCGCCGACGGGGGCCGAGCCGACGAACCGCCCCGCGGCGGTGTCGTACACTTCGAGCGCGTACGCCCCGTCGCCCGACGTCGTGGCCACGTAGACCCGGCTTCCGTCGGGCGCCACGGCGAGTCCCAGACCGCCGGGCCGGTACTCGCCCCACTCGAACCGGTTCGCGGGGTGCTGATAGGGCACGAGCGCCCGCCTGGTCGCCTCGGCGAGGTCGATCACGGCGAGCCCCTCGGCGGTGGCCGCGTAGCCGATGCGGCCCCCCGCGTCGACTCCTGCTCCGGCTCCGGCTCCGATGCCGGCTCCGACGCCGACGCCCCACGGGGCGGCGCCGACCGTCACGCGCCGCACGGCCTCCGCATCGGGTGCGGCAGGGTCGATGATCGCGACGGCGTCGGACTGCGCGAGCGATGCGAGCAGCAGCATGGCGGGCTCGGGCGCCTCGGGCGGCTCGGCGGACGGCGACGGCTCGGTGTCGGGCTTTGGCGCCGATTTCGGCGCGGTCGAGCCCCGGCCGGCGTTCGACCCCGGCTCCGGCGCGCAGCCGGAGAGCAGTGCTCCGGCGGCGGCGAGCCCGCTCCACGCGGCGAGCCCGACGACGGCTCTGCGCGAGACCGGGGTGCGACGCTCGGGGTGCATGCCTCAAGTATCGCGGCCGGTCGCTGAGCGGTACCGTAGTGGGGTGAGTACTTCGAGGGTCTTCGTCGGTCGGCTCGCCGGGCGCGGCGTGTTCGATCCGGCCGGCGACCGCATCGGCAAGGTGCGCGATGTGCTGGTCGTGTTCCGTGCGGCGAGCGCGCCGCGCGTGGTCGGGCTCATCGTGGAGATCCCCGGTAAGCGCCGGGTCTTCGTGCCCATCGGGCGGGTCACATCGATCGGCTCCGGCCAGGTGATCACGACGGGGCTCATCAACGTGCGCCGCTTCGAGCAGCGCGGCGGCGAGACGCGCATGATCGCGGAGCTGATCGGGCGCGACGTGCAGTTGGCGCAGTCGGCCGCGGGGCCCTCGACGAGCGCGCGGATCGAGGACGCGGCGATCGAGCGCAGCCGCACAGGCGAATGGCTCGTGACCGAGGTCTTCGTGCGGATGCCGAAGCCGGCGGCGCCGTTCAGCCGCGGCGACGCGCGCATCGTGAGCTGGGGCGATCTGCGGCTGCCGAGTGCATCGGAGGGCACCCGCAGCGCGGAGCTGCTGATCCAGACCCTCGTCGATCTGAAGCCGACCGACCTGGCCGAGGCCCTGCTCGAGCTTCCGCAGCCGCGCATGATCGAGGTCGTCGAGGAGCTGCCCGACGAGCGGGTCGCCGACGCGCTCGAGGAGATGAGCGAGCAGGATCAGCTCGCCCTGCTCGCGCTGCTGCCCTCCGGCCGCACTGCCGATGTGCTCGACCGCATGGAGGCCGACGACGCTGCCGACCTCATCTCGGCGCTGCCCGCGGCCCAGGGCGCCGAGCTGCTCGATCTGATGGAGCCGGAGGAGGCGGAGGACGTGCGCCGCCTCCTCGAGTACGACGCCGACACCGCGGGCGGGCTGATGAGCCCCGCACCGATCGTGCTCGCGGCCGAGTCGAGCGTCGCCGAGGGGCTGGCGATGATCCGCCGCGCCGAGATCTCGCCGGCGATGGCGTCGGCCGTGTACGTGACCCACCCGCCGTACGAGACGCCCACGGGCGAGTACATCGGCCTCGCGCACTTCCAGCGCATGCTGCGGTTCCCCCCGCACGAGCGCATGGCATCGCTGCTCGACGCCGAGATCGAACCGGTCACCGTGCACGCGAGCGCCGCCGAGGTGTCGCGCCGCCTGGCGAGCTACAATCTCGTGGCTCTCCCCGTGGTCGACGACCAGCAGCGCCTGGTCGGGGTGGTGACCGTCGACGACGTGCTCGATCACCTGCTCCCCGATGATTGGCGTCACGCTGACGACGACGCTCCGTCGGCCGAGGGCCGCGCCGGTGCGGGGGCCGCCGGATGAGCCCGTTCAGGCGGGGCAACGGCCTCGACGCCCCGCGCGCGGCGACCGGTCGCGGCTCGGCGCGCGGCGATGGCGCGGGCAAGAGCGAGCGCTTCGGCCGGTGGACGGAGAGCATCGCGCGCGGCATGGGAACGCCGTGGTTCCTCTTCGCCCTCACGATCGTCTGCGTCGCGTGGCTGATCTGGAACACCTACGGCCCCGAGCCGTTCCGGTTCGATTCGGCGGCGCTCGGCTTCACGGCGCTCACGCTGATCCTCTCGCTGCAGGCCTCCTACGCCGCTCCCCTGCTGCTGCTCGCCCAGAACCGGCAGGACGACCGCGACCGGGTGCAGATCGAGCAGGATCGCCAGCGCGCCGAGCGCAATCTCGCGGACACGGAGTTCCTCGCCCGCGAGGTCGTGGCGCTGCGCCTCGCGATGAAGGAGCTCCCCGACCGCGACTTCGTGCGCGCCGAGCTCCGCGCTCTGCTCGCGGAGCTCGCCGACGACGAGGCGGCGGGCGACGGGGGCCACGAGCCGTCCGCGCGGGCGCAGACGCCGCGCGATTCCTCCGCCCGAGACGGCGCGCCGGGCCGGCGGCATGACTGAACGTTCCGACTCCGGCGCGGAGGGCGCCGTGTGGCGCGCCCTCGACGGCGTCTCCGACCCCGAGATCCTGCGCCCGATCACCGAGCTCGGCATGGTGCGGGGCGTCGCCGTCGATGCGGCGGGGCGGGCCGAGGTCTCGATCCTCCTCACCATCGCGGGGTGCCCCGCGGCGCGGCGCATCGAGGCCGATGTGCGCGCCGCAGCGGCTTCGGCTCCCGGCGTTACCGGGGTGGCCGTCGACGTCGGAGTGATGACCCCCGCGGAACGGCAGAGCTTCATCGAACGGGTGCGCGGCGACCGCGGTGCCCGCCCCCAGCAGTTCGGCCCCGATTCCCTGACCCGCGTCATCGCCGTGACGAGCGGCAAGGGCGGCGTGGGCAAGTCGTCGCTGACGACGGGGCTCGCCGTCGCCCTCGCCGAGCAGGGGCTCTCCGTCGGCCTGATCGACGCCGACGTCTTCGGGTTCTCCATCCCGGGGCTGCTCGGGCTGAGCCGCGACGGGCGAACGGTGCAGCCCACGCGCGTCGACGACATGATCCTGCCGCCCGTGGCGCACGGCGTGAAGGTCGTCTCGATCGGCATGTTCCTCGGCGACGCCGACCCGAGGAGCACCGCCGTGTCGTGGCGGGGGCCGATGCTGCACCGCACGATCGAGCAGTTCCTGCGCGACGTGTGGTTCGGCGACCTCGATGTGCTGCTGCTCGATCTGCCGCCGGGCACCGGCGACATCGCCATCAGCATCGGACAGCTCCTGCCGCAGGCCGAGGTGCTCGTCGTCACGACTCCGCAGGAGGCCGCCGCAGACGTCGCCGTGCGGAGCGCCCTCGTGGCGCGTCAGACCGGCCAGCGCGTCATCGGGGTCGTGGAGAACATGGCGGGCCTGACGCAGCCCGACGGGAGCGTGCTCGACCTGTTCGGCTCGGGCGGCGGGGAGCTCGTCGCGGAGCGGTTGAGCGACGCCGAGCACGGAGCGGTGCCGCTGCTGGGGAGTGTGCCGCTGAGCCCGGCCTTCCGCGCAGGCGGAGACGCCGGGGTGCCGACCGTGCTCGCCGATCCCGCCGACCCCTCCGCGGCCGAGGTGATCCGCATCGCCGCGGCGCTGACGCGCGGCGGCCGCGGGCTCGCCGGCCGACCGCTCGGCATCAGGGTGCGAGAGGGCTGATCGCCCGCCGCTCGATCGGCTCGGGCCGACCGAAGAGGTATCCCTGGAAGGCGTCGACGCCGAGCGCGCGCAGGTGCGCGAACTGCTCCTCCGTCTCGACTCCCTCGCCGACCACCTGCAGGCCGAAGATGCGGGCGAGCCGCACGATGGTCTCGGCCACTGCGGCCCCCTGCGGTTCGCCCACGATGGACGACACGAAGGAGCGATCGATCTTGAGCTGCTGCACCGGGAGCCGGCGCAGGTAGCTGAGCGAGGAGTAGCCGGTGCCGAAGTCGTCGAGCGAGGCGTGCACGCCGTCGTCGCGGAGCCGCTCGAGCAGTTCGACCGTGCGCGTGAGATCGCTGTGGAGCACGCTCTCGGTGAGTTCGAGGTGCAGCCGCCCCGGGGCGACGCCGTGGCGGGAGATCGTCTCGTGCACGCGCTCCGCGAAGTCGCTGACCTGCAGCTGGCGCTCGCTAAGGTTCACCGAGAGCGTCAGCTCGCGGGCCGCCTCGTCGTGCGCCCAGTCCGCGAGCACTCGGCAGGCCTCGTCGAGCACCCAGTCGCCGATCTGCACGATCAGGCCGGTCTGCTCGGCGACCGGGATGAACTCGTCGGGCCCGACGACCCCGCGCGAGCCGTGGTGCCAGCGCAGCAGCGCCTCCTTGCCGATCACGCGCCGCTCGGCGTCGACGATGGGCTGCGCGTAGAGCCGGAGCTCGCCTCGCGCGATGCCCCCGCGCAGCTCCGAGACGAGCAGCATGCGATCGTGCACCTCGTCGAGCATGCGCTGCTCGAAGCGCTGCGCACGCCGCTGCCCGCGCGACTGCTTGGCGCGCTTGCGCGCGATTTCGGCGCACTTCACGATGTCGTTCGCGTCGCTCGACACGATGAAGCGGCTCGACTCCTCCTCCGCGCGCGAGAGGTCGGCCGCGGGCTCGGCGGGCTGTCGCGGTACCCAGAGCACGTGGCCCAGGCTCACCCCCGCTCCGACGGCGACCCCCGATTCGAGCTCCTGCGCTTCGATGAGCGCCTCGAGCACCTCGTCCACGGTGCGCTCGACCAACCGCTCGGCCGCATCGAGATCGGCTCCGAGGCCCGTCGCCAGCACTCCGAAGGTGTTCGAGCCGATCCGCCCCACGCGCACGCTCTCGTCGAGCAGGATCCGCAGGCGCCGCCCCGCGTCGAGCAGCAGGCGATCCCCCGCGTCGAATCCGAAGGCGTCGTTCACGATGGAGAGCTGGTCGACGCTCAGCGTGCAGAACACCGAGAAGCCGGGCGGCGCATCGACGTCCGCGGTGATCTCCTCGATCGACCGCAGCAGTGCGCCGCGGTTGTCGAGCCCCGTGACCGGGTCGATGTAGGCGAGGCGGCGCACCGCGGCCTCCGCCGCGTGCCGCTGCGTCTCCTCCGTGCGCAGGGCGACGTAGTTCGTCGGGGCGCCGTCGGGCCCGATCAGGGGGATGATGGTGGTGTCGAGCCAGTACTCCGAGCCGTCGCGAGCCCGGTTGCAGATCTCGCTCTGCCACACGCGGCCCGTGGTGATCGTGCCCCAGAGATCGTCGAAGAAGGCGGGCGGGTGGTGGCCGGAGTTCACGACCCGGTGGGTGCGGCCGATCAGCTCCTCGCGCGGAAACTGCGACACGTCGCAGAATCGGTCGTTGACGTAGGTGATGCGCCCACCGGCGTCGGTCACCGCGACGATCGAGTGCTCGTTGAGGGCGAGCAGGATCGTGTCGTAGGCGTGGCCCGGCCGCGAGAGCCGCTCGTGCATCATGCGCTGTGCGTGCGAGATCTCCGAGGCCGCCCCCTTGCGGCCGATCCCGTCGGCGGTCACCCGATGATCCCGTCCATCACGTCGCTTCCTCGTCGTAGTGCAGCGTGCGGTCCGCGCCGCCCTCGGAATCCGGGCTGATCCCGCGGCGCGCCTCGGCCTCCGCCATGCTGGCGCGCCGGGTGGCGGCGCGGGCCTCCCGCTCGTCCTCCAGCAGCGCGTCGCGGATGATGCGCCGCGGGTCGTACTGGCGGGGGTCGAGCTGACGCCAGTCGACGTCGTCGAACTCGGGGCCCATCTCGTCGCGCAGCCGGGTCTTCGCTCCGTCGGCCATGCGCTTGACGTTGCGCACGAGCTCGCCGAGCTTCTGGGCGTAGATCGGCAGGCGCTGCGGACCCAGCACGAACATGGCGATCACGAGGATCACCAGGATCTTGTCGATCGTCAGGCCCATGACCGCTATCGTACCGCCCGACCGCTGCCCGCGAGGCGAAACGGGCGGATGCGCGGTACCGCTTTCGCAGCATGTCCGCGTGTGCGGAGAGGGCTCGGGGCCGTCGGCTCTACGCTGGTCTTCGAGGATCGCCCCGGCGCCCGGCTTCCCCGGCGCCGCTGAGCGGAACACCCCCGGAGGAGAACGTGAGCAAGCTCGAACGCAATTGGCAGTACGCCGAGCAGTACCCCGGCGAGACGGAGGCACTCGTGCGCGCCCGCCGTCTGTCGCTCGAGCTCGGCATCGAGCCGGTGAGTCGATCGGTCGGGGCGCAGCTCTCGGGCCTGACGGTGCTCGCGCGCGCTCAGGCCATCTGCGAGGTCGGCACCGGCGTCGGCGTGAGCGGCCTCTCGCTGCTGCGCCACGCTCCGGCGGCCACGCTCACGTCGATCGAGATCGAGCCGGAGCACCTGCGGGAGGCCCGCGCCGTCTTCGCGGACGCCGGCGTCGCCGCAGCCCGCCTCCGCCTCATCGAGGGCGACGCCCGTCATGTCATGCCGCGCATGAACCTCGGCGCGTACGATCTCGTGCTGCTCGACGCCGAGCCGGCCCAGCTGCTCGAGCACTTCGAGAACGCGCTCGGCATCGTGCGCCCGGGCGGGTGCGTCGTGGTGCCCGGCGCGTTCGCGCACGGGCGGGTTCCCGACCCCGCCTCTCGCGGCGAGGACGTGCAGGCGATGCGCGATCTCCTGGCGCTCGTCGCCGAGTCGCCCGCGATCGCACCGATCCTCTCCCCCGCGGGCGACGGGCTGCTCACCCTGGTGCGTCTCGACGGCCAGACGCCCGACGCAGAGAACCCCCCGCGGCGCTAGCCGCAGGGGGTCGTTCCCGGCGCCCGCCGTCGAGGCGGGCCGTGCCGGGTTCAGCCGTCGAGCACTCCGGCGAGCACGTCGCGGAGCTCGGCCGCTTCGTGATCGTTCACCGAAACGACCAGACGCCCGCCGCCCTCGAGCGGCACACGAACCACGATCAAGCGGCTCTCGCGCACCGCTTCCATGGGTCCGTCTCCGGTCCTCGGTTTCATTGCAGCCATGACGCCTCCTTGCAGGTTTGATGCACGGATTCCATTTTATCGGGTTCCACCCAGGCTGGGCTAATTTCTCGCCCCTCGATCACGAGCGCCGGCTCCCGCGGGCGACGATCAGAGCTCGTGGGTGAGCCAGTCGCGCAGGGCGGCGGCGCACGATTCGATCTGCGCGACGGGCACCCGCTCGTCATCTGCGTGGGCGAGCAGCGGATCCCCCGGCCCGAAGTTCACGGCGGGGATGCCGAGCGCGGAGAACCGCGAGACGTCCGTCCAGCCGAATTTGGCCCGCGGCTCCTCTCCGACGGCGTCGATGAAGCGCTTCGCCAGCGGGGCGTCGAGTCCGGGGCGCGCACCGGGGGCGAGGTCGACGATCTCGACCTCGTCGGCGTCGTCGAAGAACCCGCGCACGAAGGCGGCGGCCTCCTCGCCGCTGCGGCTCGGCGCGAAGCGGTAGTTGACCTCGAACGAGCAGCGATCCGGGATCACGTTGCCGGCGACCCCGCCCTCGATGCGCACCGCGTTCAGCCCCTCGCGGTACTCGAGCCCGTCGACCGTGATGCGCTCGGGCTCGTAGGCGGAGAGGCGCTCGAGCAGCGCACCCGCGCGGTGGATCGCGTTCACGCCCATCCAGCTGCGCGCCGAGTGCGCCCGCTTGCCGCTCACGCTCACCCGCGCCCGCAGGGTGCCGTTGCACCCTCCCTCGATGGTGCCGTTCGACGGCTCGCCGAGGATCGCGAAGTCGGCCGCGAACAGGTGCGGGTGGTGCCGCATCGCCCGCCCGAGTCCGCTCAGCTCCGACGACACCTCCTCGTGGTCGTACCAGATCCACGTCAGGTCGACCGACGGTTCGGCGAGCTCGATCGCGAGCGCGAGCTGCACCGCCACTCCCGCCTTCATGTCGACGGTGCCGCGGCCCCAGATCACGGGCTCCCCCGTCGTCTCGTCGCGCAGGTCGCGCACCGGCAGGTTGTCGTTGATCGGCACCGTGTCGAGATGCCCGGCGATCGCAACCCGGCGCGCCCGCCCCAGGTCGGTGCGGGCGACCAGCGTGTCGCCGTCGCGCACCACGCTCAGGTGGGGAGCGTGCACGATGAGCGCCGCCTCGACGGCGTCGGCGATCGCGCGCTCGTCGCCCGAGACCGACGGGATGTCGCAGAGCTGCCGCGTCAGCTCCACCGGGCCGCGCGACGGGTCGAGCACGGCTGCGCGCGCGGGGCGGGAGGCTGGCGGGGGCGTCGGGTTCGAATCACTGCTCACCCGATCCAGCCTATTGCCTCGCCGACACGGGCGGCGTGCGCGGCCCCGTCGGCGATACGATGATGCCCATGACTGCTTCTCGCTCCGCATGGGCCGCCGGCATCGCCACGATCGCGACCGACGGCACCGTCCTCGACGCCTGGTACCCCTCACCCGCGCTCGGCGCCCGACCAGATGACCGCGAGCCCTGGATCGCGCCCGCCGAGCTCGCCGGGCTCACGGGCTCCGACGACCTGCGCGGGGTCGAACTGCGCTTCGTCGACGTCGAGATCGACCTCGACGCCGCGCCCGCGTCGACGGAGGACGCGTACCTCAGGCTCCACCTGCTCTCCCACTGCCTCGTGCGGCCCAACACGATCAACCTCGACGGCATCTTCGGCCGGCTCCCCAACATCGCGTGGACGACGGCGGGCCCCATGCTGCCCGAGGCGTACGCCGCCCGCCTGCCGCAGCTCAAGCGCGCGGGCATCACCGCAGTCGGCGTCGACAAGTTCCCGCGCCTCACCGACTACGTCGTGCCGCAGGGGGTGCGCATCGCCGACGCCTCGCGCGTGCGCCTCGGGGCGCACCTCGCTCCCGGCACGACCGTGATGCACGAGGGATTCGTCAACTTCAACGCCGGCACCCTGGGCGCCTCCATGGTCGAGGGCCGCATCTCGCAGGGCGTCGTGATCGGCGACGGCTCCGACATCGGCGGCGGCGCGTCGATCATGGGGACGCTCTCCGGCGGCGGCACCGAGCGCATCTCGGTCGGCGAGCGCGCCCTGCTGGGCGCGAACTCGGGCATCGGCATCTCGATCGGCGACGACTGCGTGGTCGAGGCCGGGCTCTACGTCACCGCCGGCACGAAGGTGGTGCTGCCGCACGGCACCGCGGAGTCGCCCGATGCGGAGGTCGAGGTGAAGGCCGTCGAGCTCTCGGGGATCGCGAAGCTGCTGTTCCGCCGCAATTCGCGCACGGGCGCGGTCGAGGTGCTCCCGCGCGAGGGCGCGGGCATCGAGCTCAACGCGGCGCTGCACGCCTGATCCTGCGCACTTCCGGCCGCGCTCCTTCAGCAATGGAGGGGCGCGGCTACTTCATTTCCACCCGGCCACTACCGATTTTCCGCTCCCGAGACACCTAATTCGGGCGAAATGCACTCCGAGGGCGCGTCAGCACCCGCACACTGTTCCGGTGTCGTCGCGCACCCTCCGGGGCCGCGGGCGGCGCTCGTTCCCCCACCTCACAACGGAGTGCACCCTTGAGAACCTCTTCACGCCGATGGATCATCGGTCTCTGCTGGCTCACCGTCATGTTCGACGGCTTCGACATCGTCGCCCTCGGCGCGACGATCCCCATCATCACCGGTGCGGCGCACGGTCACCTCGGCGCCACGGTCGCCGACATGACGTTCGTCTCGACGATCTCTCTCGTGGGCGTCGGGCTCGGCGCCGTGCTCATCGGGCCGATCTCCGAACGCATCGGACGGCGCATGGCCCTCATGCTCTGCCTGCTGGTCTTCTCGGCCTTCACGCTGCTGTTCCCCCTCATGCCGAGCGTCGCACTCATGGGCGTCGTGCGGCTCATCGCGGGCATCGGGCTCGGAGGCTGCATGCCCATCGCGCTCACGATGATGCAGGAGTCGGCCCCGGCCGGCCGCAAAGCCGGCGCGTCGACCTTCACCATGACCGGGTACCACGTCGGCGCGGTGATCGCCTCGCTGGCCGCGTACTGGGCGCACGAGCACTGGGCGTGGCTCTTCTACCTGGGCGGCGTGCTCGGGCTCGCCACACTGCCGATCATGTGGTTCCGCCTGCCCGAGACGCGCCCGACCGCGGTCGACCGGCCATCGACGGTGGCGGAGCACCGCTCCGGCGTGCGCGACCTCTTCACCGAGGGCCGCAGCCGCGCCACCATCGGGCTCTGGATCGCGGCGTTCATGGGGCTGCTGCTCGTCTACGGCCTGAACACCTGGATGCCCAAGATCATGGAGCTCGCCGGATACCCGGTCTCCAGCTCGCTCATCATGCTCTTCGTGCTCAACGCGGGCGCGGTGCTCGGTCTGCTCGTCGGCGGACGGATCGGCGACGCGCGCGGAGTCAAGGGCACGACGCTCGTCTGGTTCGGCGCCTCGGCGGTGCTGCTCGGGCTGCTCAGCGTGCCGATGTCCAGCGTGCTCGCCCTCAACCTCGTCATCCTGGTCACCGGGGTCTTCGTGTTCTGCGCCCAGGTGCTCGTCTACGCCTTCGTCGGGTACACCTACCCCCGTTCGCTCGTCGCCACCGGCATGGGCTTCACCGCGGGCGTCGGGCGGTTGGGCGCGATCGCGGGGCCGTGGATCACCGGTGCGCTCGTCACCGCGGGCCTCGCGTACCCGGGAGGCTTCTACCTGTTCGCGGGCGTCGCCGTCGTCGGCCTCCTGGCGGCCGCGATGATTCCCAAGCCGCGGCCCATCGCCGAGACGAGCGAGCCCCGCCCGGTCGAGGTCGGCGGCTGAGCCGCGCCGGGAGCGGGCGCCGTGCGTGCGGAGGCGCCCGCTACCCCTGCGCGCTCACCCGGGCGAACAGGTCGGGAGCCTTGCGGTCGAAGATCGCCGCCCCCCAGCGCACACCGCCCCAGCACGCGACGAGGCCGGTCACCACGCCGACCGCCAGGGTCAACCAGGCCCAGAACGGCCGACCGGTCACTCCGGCCGCGATGGTGCAGGCGATCGTGGGGAGTGCGATCACGGTCAGCGCGCCGTACGATCCGGCCATGCCGATGAGGCTGAGCATGCCCGCACCGGGCTTCGACGCGAAGGGGTTCTCCCCCGCCTGGGGAACGGGCATCACGAAGATCGCGGAGCAGACGCTCGCCACGCCGAACCCCGCGAGGGTGATCACGGCGGTGAGGCCGGCGAGCGTGGGCAGCTGATCGAAGCGGCCGACCAGCGCCGTCGTCACGACCGCGACGATCGCGATCAGCGGCACGGCGATGATCGCGTTCGCCCAGATGCGACCGAGACGATCGTCGATGCCCCGGACGCCGCGCAGCACGTGCACGCTGAAGGCGGTGCCGTCGTAGGAGATATCGGTGAACGTGCTGAGCGCGAGCAGCGCGGCCACGATCACCGTGGAGCCGGGAAGCATGATGGGCGCGCTCGTCGAGGCGGAGACGAACCCGAAGACGACGGGCATGACGAGCACCACGATGAGGCTCTGCAGGTACCGGGGGTCGCGCAGCCAGTAGATCAGGGCGCGCGCGGCGACCGCCCCGCGCGGCGACGCCGGGAAGCGGCCGAGCCAGCCGAGCCCCGCCCGCGCGCTGGTGCGCGATCCGGCGGCCACGGCGCCCTGGTTCGCCCGGTACAGGGCCGCCCAGGCGAGGAGCAGCACGACGGGGGTCGCCAGCGCGACGAGCAGCTTCGCCGCGGCGCTGAGTCCGGATCCCGCGGCGATCTCCGCGGGCACCGCCCACACGGCGCCGAGCGGCGACCACGACAGCCCGTTCGCGAGGGCGGGCAGGCGATCGGCGATCGATGCGACGCCCGCGCCCGCGACGGAGACGAGCGGGCCGACGAGCACGAGCACGAGCAGTACCAGGCCCCCGATGATCTCGCGGAACCGCCGGTGGCCGGCGGCGCGCGACAGCGCCGTCACGGTGAGCTGGCACGCCAGCACGCAGGTCGCCGCGGCGACGGGTGCGAGCACGATGGCGGCGATCATCGCCCCCGGCGAGCGGAACCAGGCGATCGCGGTGCCCGCCGAGAGGAGGAGCGTCACAATGCCCGGAATGCCGAGGAGGCTCGCGATCGAGATGCCGGCGAGCTGCACGGATTCTCGCATCGGCATCATCGCGAGTCGTGCGGGATCGAGCGTGCGATCCATTCCCGTCGAGAGGATCGGGGCGATCGCCCAACCGACGATCAGGGCGGACCCGGCGAGGATCAGCACGGTTCTCGCGAGCTCGGCGCTCCCGAGCGCGAGCGCCACGAGCCCTGCCGAGACGAGCCCGAGCACGCCGAGCCCGTACAGGGCGCCGATGATGGCGCCGACCAGCTGCCAGGGGTGCCGCCGCAGCGTGTTCCACATCACGACGAACCGCAGCTGCACGAGCGCGCGGATGCGCGGGAGCGCACCCGCGCGCGGCGACGGAGCCGCGAGTGCGCCCGGCGTCAGGAGCGGCTCAGCCATGACGGCCCCTCCACATGCGCGCGCCCGCCCACGAGTTCCACGAAGCGCTCCTCCAGGGTGGAGGTGCCGCGCACCTCGGCGACGCTGCCGGCGGCCAGCACGCGACCGCCCGCGATGACGGCGACGTGGTCGCACATCCGCTCGACCAGATCCATGGAATGGCTCGACACGATCACCGTGCCCCCGCCGCGCACGAAGCTCTGCAGGATGTCGCGGATGTTGGCGGCGGAGACGGGGTCGACCGACTCGAAGGGCTCGTCGAGCACCAGCAGCCGAGGGGCGTGCACCAGCGCGCACGCGAGCGCGATCTTCTTCGTCATGCCGGCCGAGTAGTCGACGACCAGGGTCTGCGCCGCGGAGTTCAGGTCGAGCATCGACAGGAGATCGGCGGCGCGCTGCGCGACCGTCTCGCGATCCAGCCCGCCCAGCAGGCCGGTGTAGGTGATGAGCTGCTCGCCGGTGAGACGGTCGAACAGCTTCACGCCGTCGGCGAGCACGCCCACCAGCTGCTTCGCCTCGGCGGGGTGCTCCCACACATCGACCCCGGCGATGCGCACGTGCCCCGCGTCGGGCCGCAGCAGCCCGGTCGCCATCGACAGCGTCGTCGTCTTCCCGGCTCCGTTCGGACCGACGAGTCCGAAGCAGGAGCCGGTGGGAATGTCGAGCGAGATCCCGTTCACGGCGATCTTCTCACCGAAGCGCTTGGCGAGGCCGCGGATCTCGAGGGCGGGCACAGGCGTAGTCGAGTCCATGCCGCAAGCCTATCGAACGGGGCCAGCGCGCCGGCGGTCGGCTCACCGCTCCAGGTGGCGCTCCCCCGACCCGACGTAGAGCTGCTGCGGGCGCCCGATCTTCGTCTGCGCGTCCTCGCGGGCCTCGCGCCACTGGGCGATCCAGCCGGGCAGGCGCCCGATGGCGAACAGCACCGTGAACATGCGGGTCGGGAACCCCATCGCCTTGTAGATCACGCCCGTGTAGAAGTCGACGTTCGGGTAGAGCTTGCGCTCCTTGAAGTAGTCGTCCTCGAGCGCGATCTGCTCGAGCTCCTGTGCGAGACCGAGCAAGGGGTCGTTCACGCCGAGCTCCTCGAGCACGCGGGCGGCGCTCTCCTTCACGATGCGCGCACGCGGGTCGTAGTTCTTGTAGACGCGGTGGCCGAAGCCCATGAGCTTCACCCCGTCCTCCTTGTTCTTGACCTTCTCCACGAAGGTCTCGACGCTCTGCCCCGAGTCGCGGATGCGGGCGAGCATGTCGAGCACCGCCTCGTTCGCCCCGCCGTGGAGCGGCCCCGAGAGGGCGTTGATGCCCGCGGAGACCGAGGAGAACATATTGGCGCCGGTCGAGCCCACGAGGCGCACCGTCGAGGTCGACGCGTTCTGCTCGTGGTCGGCGTGCAGAATGAGGAGCTTGTCGAGCGCGTCGACCAGCACGGGGTTCATCTCGTACTTCTCGGCCTTGTTGCCGAAGTTGAGACGCAGGAAGTTCTCGACGAAGTTGAGGTTGTTGTCGGGGTAGAGGAAGGCCTGGCCGATGCTCTTCTTGTGCGCGTACGCGGCGAGCACGGGCAGCTTCGCGAGCAGCCGGATCGTGTTCACCTCGACGAACTCGGGCACCGCGGTGTCGAGCGACGACTCGTAATAGGTCGACATCGTCTGCAGGCCGCCCGAGAGCACCGCCATGGGGTGCGCCGTGTGCGGCACTCCCTCGAAGTAGTACCGCATGTCCTCGTGCAGCAGCGTGTGGCGGCGGATCTCCTCATCGAACGCGCCCAGCTGATCGGCGGTAGGCAGCTCGCCGTAGATGAGCAGGTAGGCGACCTCGAGGAAGGTGGAGTGCCGGGCGAGCTCCTCGATCGGGTACCCGCGGTACCTGAGGATGCCCTCGTCGCCGTCGATGTAGGTGATCTTCGACTTCGTCGAAGCGGTGTTCACGAATCCGTAGTCGAGCGCGGTGTGGCCGCTCTGCTTCGTGAAGGTGCTGACGTCGATGGCGGGGTGCCCGTCGACCGCATCGACGATCGGGAATTCGGCTGATCCACCGGGGAAGGTCAACTTGGCGGTGGCCGGGCCCTGCGTCGATTCGGTCACGTCGTCTCCTCGTGAGGTCTCAATGCTGGCGCTGCGTCGGATATGACACGGCCATTCCTAACACCCTATCGGCTCGGAAGGGAACCGGGGTCCGCGGCACGAGCATGCCGCGCTCGGCTCAGAATATCTCGATGTGAAGCGAAATGTCGATTCGAGAACCGTCAGTCGGGAGCGCCCGCCGCAGCGGCGATGCGCGCCGCCGCCGCCGCGATATCCGCATCGGGCGCGGTGAGCGCGAGGCGCACGTGGCGCGGGGATCGATCCCCGTAGAAGTGGCCGGGACCGACGATGATGCCGAGATCCGCGAACTGCGCCACGGACTCCCACGCGTCCGCGTCGCGGGTCGCCCAGAGGTAGAGCCCGGCCTCGCTGCCCTCGATCGTGAAGCCGGCCCCTTCGAGGGCGGGCCGCAGCACATCGCGCCGCGCGCGGTACCGGGCCCGCTGCTCGTCGACGTGCTGCTCATCGGCGAGGGCGACCTGCATCGCCGCCTGCACCGGCGCGGGCAGCATCAGCCCCGCGTGCTTCCGCACGGTCAGGAGCCGTGAGACCAGTGCGGGGTCGCCCGCCAGGAACGCCGCGCGGTAGCCGGCCAGATTCGACTGCTTGCTGAGGGAGTAGACGCTCAGCACGCCCCGATGGTCGTCGCCCACCACCCGGGGGTCGAGGATCGACGGAATGCGCTGCTCGTCCCACGGCGCCTCCCACCCGAACTCTGCGTAGCACTCGTCTCCCGCGATCACGGCCCCCAGCTCCCGGGCGCGTTCGACCGCGGCGCGCAGCGCCTCCGCGTCGAGCACCCGGCCGTCGGGGTTCGACGGCGAGTTCACCCACACGAGCCTCGTGTGCTCGGGCCACGTCGCCGGGTCGTCCGCCGCGACCGCGTCGGCGCCGACGAGCGCCGCCCCCATCGTGTAGCTCGGATACGCGATCGTCGGATGCACCACGGCCTCCTCCGCCCCGATGCCGAGGAGGAAGGGCAGCAGCGCCACGAGCTCCTTGGAGCCCACGGTGGGGAGCACCGCATCGGCCGCGACGCTCACGCCGCGGCGGCGCCCGTACCACTCCGCGATCGCCTCGCGCAGCGCCGGGGCACCGGCGGTCGCGGGGTACGCGTGCGCGTCGGTCGCCGCGGCCAGCGCCTCGCGCACCGCGCTCGGACTGGGATCGACCGGCGACCCGACCGAGAGGTTCAGCACCCCCTCGGGATGACGCGACGCCCGAGCCGCGTACGGCTCCATCGCGTCCCAGGGGTACTCGGGAAGTGCCTGGCGCATGCGCGCGCTACCCGGCCTGCGGCGGCAGCGCGGCGATGATCGGGTGGTCGAAGGCGTATTCGCCGGTCTTCGCGGCACCGCCCGGCGAACCGATCTCGTCGAAGAACTCGACGTTCGCCTTGTAGTAGTCGGCCCACTCCTCCGGCAGATCGTCCTCGTAGTAGATCGCCTCAACCGGGCAGACCGGTTCGCAGGCTCCGCAGTCGACGCACTCGTCCGGGTGGATGTAGAGGGAGCGCTCCCCCTCGTAGATGCAGTCGACAGGGCACTCGTCCACGCACGCGCGATCTTTCACGTCGACGCACGGAAGAGCGATCACGTACGTCACGGGAACCGCCTTTCGCTCGGGAGGGGCCGGAGGCCTCCGGCTCCCCCCATTCTACTCGCGCCCCACCGGGGAGCCGGTCGGCGCGCGGCCCTCAGGCCGCCGGGGTCACCGGGGTCACCCCTCGAACGGGCGCGTCGGAATCGACGTGGTGACGACGGGCACCTCGACGCCCAGCTCGGGCACGACGCCGGTGTCGCCCTCGCGGGGCAGCATGCCGGCGGAGAGCCCCGTGAACGACCCGAGGTCGGGCCCCTGATCCGCGAGGGGCACCTCGGCGGTCTCGCCCGCGACGATCCGCACATCCCGGTCGCGGACCCGCACGACCACGGGCCCCTCCCCCTCGATGAGCTCGAAGCTCATCCGGTCGCGCTCGAGCCGCACCTCGAACCGCCGGCCCCGCCACTCGAGTCGGAACTCCAGGCATCCCCAGTGCTCCGGCAGCCTCGGGTCGAAGGTGAGCTGGCGGCCGACGTCGCGCATCCCGGCGAAGCCCTGCACCAGCATCATCCACACCCCGCCGGTGGAGGCGATGTGGACGCCGTCGGCCGCGTTCCCGTGCAGGTCGTCGAGGTCGACTCGCAGCGCGTGATCGAAGTACTGGTACGCGAGGTCGCGGTACCCCACCTCGGCGGCGATGATCGACTGCACGACGGCCGAGAGCGTCGAATCGCCTGTGGTGAGGGCGTCGTAGTAGTCGAAGTCGCGCCGCTTCTCATCCTGCGCGAACTCGTTGCTCGCGAGCAGCAGTGCGAGCACCACGTCCGCCTGCTTGAGCACCTGGAAGCGGTAGATCACCAGCGGGTGGAAGTGGAGCAGCAGCGGCTTCTGCTCGGGGGGCGTCGCCGCGAGATCCCAGACCTCGCGGTCGAGGAAGTGCGCATCCTGCGGATGGATGCCGAGCTCCGGCGAGTACGGCACGGTCATGCCCTCGGCCGCGCGCTCCCACGCCTCGATCTCATCGGCGGTGAGGCCGAGACGGTCGACCAGCACGCTGTAGTGCGACGGCGCCTCCGCCTGGATGCGCCGCGCCACCTCGACCGCGAAGCGCAGGTTGAACCGCGCCATCACGTTCGTGAAGAGGTTGTCGTTCACCACGGTGGTGTACTCGTCGGGGCCGGTCACGCCGTGGATGTGGAAGCGCTCCACGCCCTCGGCGTCGCGCCGCCAGAAACCGAGACTCGCCCAGAGCCGGGCCGTCTCGACCACGACGTCGGACGCGCCGGAGAGCACGTACTCCAGGTCGCCCGTCGCCGCCACGTACCGGGCGATCGCGTACGTGATGTCGGCATTGATGTGGTACCCCGCGGTGCCGGCCGCGTAGTAGGCGCTCGCCTCCTCGCCGTTGATCGTGCGCCAGGGGAACAGCGCGCCGTCCTCGTTCAGCATCGCCGCGCGCATGCGGGCCTGCGGCAGCATCCGCTCCCGCGCCCGCAGCGCGTTGCGCGCCCAGAGCGGCGACGTGTACGTCAGGAAGGGCAGCACGTAGATCTCCGTGTCCCAGAAGTAGTGGCCGCCGTAGCCGGATCCCGTGAGACCCTTGGCCGCGATGCCGCGGCCGTCGGCCCGCGCCGACGCTTGCGCGACCTGGAACAGGTTCCAGCGGATCGCCTGCTGCACCCCCGGGTCGGCGTCGACGCGCACATCGCTCCGCTCCCAAAAGGCCTCGAGGTACTCGCGCTGCTTCTCCCACCGCGCCTCGCGCGGCTCCGCGTCCGCGCTGTTCAGCGAGTGGATGCACCGGTCGATCATCTCCGAGAGCACCGCGGTCGACGAGTAGTGGTAGGCGACGGTCTTCACGAGATGCACCGTGCGGCCCTCGCGCGCGGTGCCCTGGTAGACGTGTCGCACCCGATCCTGGGACTTGTCGATGCGATGCCGCCACTCGCTCCGCGCGCGCTCCTCGCCGTCGCCGCCGTCGAAGTGGTGGTCGACCCCGACCCCGAGGGTCATCTGCGAATCGTGCACCCGATACGTCAGCACGGAGCGGCCGCCGTCGTGCAGCGTCTGCCCGGGATCGAGGATGCGCTCGGTGAACTGCTCCGCGCGCCTCGGATCGACCGTGCCCGAGTCGCCCGCGCCCCGCGTGGGGGTCTCAGTGTGCACGCGGCCCAGATCCTGCCGGTTCACGATGAGGCTGCTGACCGTCAGGTCGGCGTCCGCGTCGAGCACGGTGATCCGCATCTCGATCGTGGCGAGGTGGCGCGCCGCGAACGACACCATGCGGCGGGTCTCCACGCGCACCCGCTTGCCCGTGGGCGTCAGCCACAGGAGCGACCGCGTCAGCGTGCCCTCCTTCAGATCGAGGATCCGGTGCACGTCGAGGATGTCGGAGGACTCGAGGTTGAGGCGCTCGTCGTCGACGTAGATGCGGATCGTCTTCGCATCGGGCACGTTGACAATGGTCTGCCCGTGCTCCGCGAACCCGTACGCGTTCTCCGCGTGCCTGATCCGCCACGTCTCGTGCAGGCCGTTCAGGAAGGTGCCGTGGCTGCCGAGGGGCAGCCCCTCCTCGTGGTTGCCACGCATGCCGAGGTAGCCGTTGCCCAGTGAGAACACGGTCTCGTCCTCGCCCGCGCGCTTCGCGTCGATGCCGCCGACCACGATCCGCCACGGGTCGTCGCCGAAGTCGCGCCGCAGCTCCTTCACGGGGCCGTCGAAGGATTCAGGGCTCATGGCAGCAGCTCCTCGAGGTCGGAGACGACGGTATCCGCTCCAGCGGCGAGCAGCGCCTCGCGCCCGGCGCCGCGGTCGACGCCCACGACGAGGCCGAAGCCGCCCGCGCGGCCCGCGGCGACTCCCGACGCCGCATCCTCGAAGACCACGGTGCGCGCCGGGTCGGCGCCCAGCAGTTCCGCTCCGCGCAGGAAGGTGTCGGGCGCGGGTTTGCCCGGGAGCCCCTCGCGGGCCGCGACGACGCCGTCCACGACAGCGCGGAAGCGGTCGGTCAGCCCGGCCGCCCGCAGCACCGGCTCGGCGTTGCGCGAGCTCGACACCACCGCGAGCGGCGCGGCGCGCTCCGCCAGGTGATCCAGCAGGCGCACCGAACCCGGGTACGCCGCGATCCCGTCGCGGTCGAGCACCTCGACGAACGCGGCGTTCTTGCGATTGCCGACGCCGCGCACCGAGGTGAAGCCCTCATCGAGGTCCTCCCCCTCGGGCAGGGCGACGCCGCGACCCGTGAGCAGAGCCGCGACGCCCGCGAAGCGGGGGCGGCCGTCGAGGAACGCGAAGTACTCGCGACCCTCGTACGGCGCTTCCCCCCGCGACGCGAAGAAGGCGTCGAACGTCTCCTGCCAGGCCCGTTTGTGGAGTTCGACGGTCGGTGTGATCACCCCGTCGAGGTCGAAGAGATACGCGTCGTACCGATCGATCACCCGGTAGTTCCTTCCCGTTGCTACTTTTGCGAACCGGCCAGAAGCGCCTGCACGAAATACCTCTGGAACGCGAAAAACACTATCAGCGGAACGATCATCGACAGGAAGGCTCCCGCCGAGAGCACGTCGATATTCGCTCCGAATTGCCTGAGCTGCGACTGGATCGCCACCGTGAGCGGCTGCGAGTCGGTGTTCGTGAAGATCAGCGCCACGAGCATGTCGTTCCAGGTCCACAGGAACTGGAAGATCGCGAGCGACGCGATCGCGGGCAGGCCGAGCGGCAGCATGATCTTGAAGAAGATCAGCCAGTCGCGCGCGCCGTCGATCCTCGCCGCCTCCAGCAGCTCCTCCGGCACCTGCGAGAAGAAGTTGCGCAGCAGGAAGATGGCGAACGGAAGGCCGAAGGCCGTGTGGAAGAGGATCACCCCCACGACGCTGCCGAAGATGCCCATCGTGCCGAACAGGCGCGCCAGCGGGATCAGCGCGACCTGCAGGGGCACCGCCAGCAGCACGATCACGGCGATGAACAGCCAGTCGCGGCCCGGGAACCGCATCCACGCGAACGCGTACGCGGCGAGCGCGCCGATGATGACGACGAGCAGCGTCGTCGGCACCGTGATGATGATCGTGTTCCAGAACGATCCCGTGATCGTCGGGTTCGTCAGCAGATTCGCATAGTTCTCGAGGGTGAGCTCGGCGGGCTTCGTCAGCACCGTCCACCACCCGCTCGACGCGTTGTCGCCCGCGGTGCGGAACGACGTGAGCAGCAGCCCGATGGTGGGCACGAGCCAGAAGATCGCGACGATCACCAGCACCGCGTGCACGATGCCGCTGCTCGCCACTCGCGCGATCCGCGCCCCCGCACTCTGCTTGCGACCCCGAACCGGACCGGGAGGCTTCGTCCCCCCGGTCGCTCCCGGCCCGGTCGGGGTGGTCTTCGTCTGCACCTGCGTGGTCATCGTCCGCGCTCCGCTCTGAATCGGCGTACATTCACGATCATCGAGGGCAGCACGAGAATCAGCAGCAGGATCGCGAGAGCGGATCCGAGCCCCTGGTTGTTGCCGCCGCCGAACGAGACCGTCCACATCTCCACGGCGATCACGTTCGCCGCCGGTTTCGAGGCGCCCGGCGGGATCACGTACACGAGGTCGAAGATCTTCAGCACGTTGATGATCAGGGTCACGAACACCACGAGCAGCACGGGCGCGAGCAGCGGCGCGGTGATCTTCGAGAAGATCTGCCACTCGTTCGCTCCGTCGGTTCGGGCCGCCTCCTGGAGGGAGCGGTCCATCGCCGAGAGTCCCGAGGCGATCATCACCATCGCAAAGCCCGCCCATATCCAGACGTAGGCGAGGATGACGACGACGTTGATCCACGACGCGCTCAGCCAGGAGACGCCTGCCGCACCGTCGCCGAAGTTCGAGGCGGGCAGCGCGATGCGATACGACTCGCCCGCCTCGAGCCCCTCGATGGTGTAGGTGCCGCCCGCGCCCGTCGTCGCGAAGCCGCGGATCGAGCCGTCGACGCCGACCGCGTCGACGCGCACCCCCTCGAGCCCCGTCTTGCCCGCCTCGAGCTCGCCATCGGTGCCTCCGCCGCCGCGGATGACGTCGAGGAAGACGGTGCCCGAGATCTCCGTGTCGCCCGCTGCGGCGGCCGGCTTCGCCTCGGTCGCGCCCTCCGGCAGCGCGCTGCGCTTGACGCCGATCAGCGGGAAGTTCTGCGTGCCACCCGCCGCGACCTCGTCCGTCGACGCGATGATGCCCTGATCGGCCTCGATGCCCACGCCCTCGCGCGGTTTCGCGCCCGGATAGCTCGCCTGGTCGGAGAAGATGCTCTGCACGCTCGTGATCGCCGCGTTGACGACGCCGAGCTGCGGGCTCTCCTGGAACATGCCGCGGAAGATCACGCCGGCGGCGAGCATCGAGATCGCCATCGGCATGAACACGATGAGCCGGAAGGCGGTCTTCCAGCCGATCTTGTCGACGAGCACCGCGAGCAGCAGCCCGATGATGGTCACCGTGACCGGCGCCACGACGACCCACACCAGATTGTTGCGGATGGCTGTGAAGGTCGTGTCGTTCGTGAACATCGTCACGTAGTTCTCCCAGCCCACGAAGTCGGAGCCGGAGCGGTCGAAGAACGAGCGGATCACGGTGTACACGATGGGGTACACCACGAGAGCGCCGAGCGCCAGGAGCGCGGGGCCGAGGAACGACCCCACGAGCAGCCACTGGCGCAGACGGCCCCGATGGCGCACGCTGCCGCTGCGGAGCGCGATCGGGACCGTCTGCGTGCGGGTCACCGCGCGCTACCCGTCGTAGGCGGCGGCTGCCGCGTCTTCGAGTCGCTGCGCCGCCCCGTCGACGTCATCGGGGTTCTGGTAGAAGGAGATCATCTCCTGCCAGAAGCCCTGCCCCGGGGTTCCGCCGAATGCGCTCGGCGCCAGGTCGGAGAGATCGAAGCGGAACGTCTCGGCCCCGGTGAGCGCCTCGGCGATCTGACGGGAGATGTCGTCGGGGTACAGCGAGGTGTCCACACCGGTGTTCGGCGAGGTGAGGCCGCCGTTCGGCACCCAGACCTCGGCCGCATCCGGGGAGGCGAGGTACGCCATCAGCGCGGTGGTCGCGGGGTCGTCGTCGAACTGCACGGCGACGTCGCCGCCGCCGACGACCGCCGGAGCCGAATCGTTGATGGCGGGGAAATCGTAGAACAGCGCGTTCTCGCCGACGGTCGAGGTGCCGTCGGCGGTGATGTTGCCCGCCACGAAGTCGCCCTCGAAGACGGTGCCCGCCTGCGGGTCGGCGCCGAAGACCTCGGTCACGCTGGTCGGGAAGTCCCGCTGGTCGCCGCCCGGCTGCAAGAGGTCGCTGCCCCAGAGCTCGCCGAGCACTGTGAGTGCCTCCTTCACGGAGTCATCGGTCCAGGGGATCTCATGGTTCGTGAGCTGATCGTACTTCTCGGCTCCCGCGGTGCGGAGGTAGACGTTCTCGAACCAGTCCGTCAGCGGCCAGCCCACGTCGGCGCCCACCGAGATGCCGGCGTAGCCCGAATCGGAGACGAGCTCGAGCTGCTCCATGAAGCCGTCCCAGTCCTCCGGAGCCTCGGCTCCCGCCTCGTCGTAGATGTCGGCGTTGTACCAGACGGTCGACTTATTCGCCGCCTTGAACCACACGCCGTAGAGCTCGCCGTCGACCGTACCGAGGTCGACCCAGTCCTCGGAGTAGTTGTCGCTCACCGTCTGCTGCACGTCTTCGGCGACCGGCATGATATCGCCGTTGGTCGCGAGCGACTCCATGAGTGCGGGCTGGCCCAGCACTGCGACGTTGGGCGGCGAACCGCCCTCGAGCTGACCGCTGATGTAGGTGGGCCCGTTGTCGCCGAAGCTCGTGTACGAGACCGACGCGCCGGTGCGCCGCTCGAACTCGTCGAGCACGGCCTCGAAGTTCTCCTGCTCGGCACCCGACCATGCGGCCGCCACCGTGAGCGATTCGCCGGCGAACTCGTCGCCGGCCGGAGCTTCGCTGCTTCCGTCGCCGCCGTCGCCTGAGCCGCCGCCTGCGCACGCCGTCAGCAGCAGTGCTGCTGCGGCGAGTCCGGTCGTCGCGCGGGTGATCCGAGACCGCGCGAATCGTGTGGTGTGCATGAATACTCCATCCAACCGATCCGAAGCCGGAGCGGGCACCTCCCGTTCCGAGGAGCGCGCCGCTGCGCCTGGCGCGTCGGAGCCTCCAGTCTGAACCTATCGATTCGCCCCGCCGGTCGAAAGGCCTTGCGCCGCCGCGGTCGCAGGGACTAGACGCATGCGACGGCGGGCCACACGACCGCCCAGGCCCCCGCGAAGAGGCACGGCGCGAACGGCACGCCACGGTCGTCGGCTCTGCGCGCCCGCGATCGGCGGAGCCGCAGCAGGGCGCCCGACAGTGCTGCGAACCCGAACGCCGCGGTCAGCGCGAGCGCCGCGCCAACCCACCCCGCCGCGAACCCGGTCACCGCGCCGATGAGGGGCGCGAGCTTCACGTCGCCGCCGCCGATGCCGGCGGGTGCCCACCACCAGAGAGCGGCCAGCAGCACGCCGGCGGCGGCACCGGGGCCCAGCGTGTCGAGGATCAGCCGGATCGCGGATCGTTCGCCGGGCGCCCCCGCCGTCGATGCCGCTGCCGCCGCTCCGCCCGCGGAGGCCGGGGCGAGCGCACTCGCAGCCGCGCTGGCGAGCAGCACCGGCAGGGTCGTGCTCGTGGAGAGCAGCAGCAGGAGGTTCGGAAGGCGTCGCTCGCGGATGTCGACGGCGGAGAGCACCGGGGTCCACACCGCGAACAGCGCGAACGCGGCACTCGCGAGGGCGGCGGCGAGCGGCGGCCCGTGCATCGTCTCACCGCCTGTTCCCGCTGCTCGTTCCCGCTGCCGGTTTCCGCTGCCGGTTTGCGGTGCCCGCCCGGTGCGCCCTAGGGCGTGACTTCCGTTCCGATGCCGCGCTCGGTGAATATTTCCAGCAGCACCGAATGGGGCTCGCGGCCGTCGATGATCGCCGCTTTCGAGACCCCCGCGCGCACGGCGTCGAGGCAGGCGTGCATCTTGGGGATCATGCCCGATTCGAGGCTCGGCAGCAGTTCTTCGAGCTCGGACGCCGTGATCGACGAGACCAGCGAGTCCCGGTCGGGCCAGTCGGCGTAGAGCCCCGCGACATCGGTGAGGATGACGAGCTTCTCGGCCCCGAGGGCGCCGGCGAGCGCGCTCGCCGCAGCGTCGGCGTTCACGTTGAGCGAGTCGCCGGGCCGGTCGACGTCGGGCGCGATCGACGACACCACCGGGATGAGGCCGGCGTCGAGCAGCGCGAGCACGGGCTCGGTGCGCACGTCGATCACGTCTCCCACGAGCCCCAGGTCGATCAGTTCGCCGTCGACTTCGATCGGCGGGCGGCGTCGGCCGACGAAGAGCCCGGCGTCCTCCCCCGTCGTTCCCGCGGCGAGCGGTCCGTGCGCATTGATCTGGTCGACGAGCTCGGGGTTCACCTTGCCGGTGAGCACCATGCGCACGACGTCCATCGTCTCGGGGGTCGTGACGCGGTAGCCGCCGCGGAACTCGCTCTCGATGCCGAGACGGGCGAGCATCGCGTTGATCTGCGGTCCGCCGCCGTGCACCACGACCGGGCGGATGCCGGTGTGGCGCAGATAGACGATGTCTTCGGCGAACGCCTCCATCAGCTGATCGTCGATCATGGCGTTCCCTCCGAACTTGATCACCATGATCGCGCCGCGGAACTTCTTCAGCCAGGGCAGCGAATCGATGAGCACTTCGGCACGCGCGGCCGCGTGCTCGTGGTCGAGCGGCTTCTCAGTGGTGGACATCGGGCTCCTAGCTCGAGTACGCGCTGTTCTCGTGCACGTACTCGTGCGTGAGGTCGTTGGTGCGGATGGTCGCCGTCTCATTCCCCGCGAAGAGGTCGATCTCGACGTGCGTGCGGCGCGGCGTGAGGTCGCACTCCTCGACCGGCCGGTCCGGCGCACCCGCGTGGCACAGGCGCACCCCGTTGAACGCCACGTCGACCGAGTACGGGTCGAACGCCGCCTCCGTGGTGCCGATGGCGGCGAGCACCCGGCCCCAATTCGGGTCGTTGCCGAAGATGGCGGCCTTGAAGAGATTGTTGCGCGCCACCGATCGGCCGACCTCGAGGGCGTCGGCGACCGATGCCGCGCCGCGCACCTCGATGTCGATGTCGTGGCTCGATCCCTCGGCGTCCGCCTGCAGCTGAGCGGCGAGGCTGTCGCAGACCGCTGCAAGCGCCGCCGCGAAGTCGGCTTCTTCGGGGGCGACCCCCGACGCGCCGCTCGCGAGCAGGGTCACCTGGTCGTTCGTCGACATGCAGCCGTCGGAGTCGAGTCGGTCGAAGCTCGCGGAGGTCGCGGCGCGCAGCGAGCGGTCGAGCGCTGCGTCGTCGAGCCGCGCGTCGGTGGTGATCACGACGAGCATCGTCGCCAGGCCGGGCGCGAGCATGCCCGCGCCCTTCGCGATCGCGCCGATCGTCCACCCGTCGCCGTGGTGCACCACGGTCTTCTCCACGGAGTCCGTGGTGAGGATCGCGCTCGCCGCCGTGCGGTCGTCGGCGGCGAGCGCGGCGACGAGCGCGGGAACGCCTCCGACGATCTTGTCGCGGAACGTCTGGTCGCCCGTGCCGATGAGCCCGGTCGAGCAGACGAGGATGCGTGCGGCGTCGTCAGAACCGATCTCGCGGGCGACCGCCTCCGCGGTGAGCCGCGTGGTCGCGTACCCGAAGTCTCCCGTGAAGCAATTCGCTCCGCCCGAGTTCAGCACGATCGCGTGCGCGGCCCCGCCGGCGATCGCGGAGCGACTCCAGAGGATGGGGTTCGCCTGCGCCCGGTTCGAGGTGAACACCGCGGCGCTCGCGCGCTCGGGCCCGTCGTTCACGACGAGCGCGAGGTCGGGTTTGCCGGTGCTCTTCAGGCCGACGGGGATGCTCGCGGAGCGGAAGCCCTTCGGTGCGGTTACGGTCACGGTGCGACTCCATTCACGGGAAGGCCGGTGGTCTCGGGCAGGCCTAGGGCGATGTTGGCGGACTGGATGGCCGCCCCTGCGGTGCCCTTGGCGAGGTTGTCGAGCGCGGCGACGATCACGGCGCGACCGGCGCTCTCGTCGATCGCGATGCTCATCAGGCAGGTGTTGGCTCCGAGCGTGTCGGCGGTGCGCGGCAGAACGCCGTCGGGGAGCAGCTGCACGAAGGGCTCGTCGGCGTACGCGCGCTCCCAGGCCTCGCGCACTTCTGCGGCGCTCACGCCCTCCGCGATGCGTGCGGTGGTCGTGGCCAGGATGCCGCGACTCATCGGCACGAGCACCGGGGTGAAACTGATGGTCGGCTCATCGCGCGCGCCGGCGCCGCGGAGCGCCTGCCTGATCTCTGGGATGTGGCGATGCGAGCCGCCGACCGCGTACGGATTGGCGGTGCCCATCAGCTCAGCGCCGAGCAGATGCGTCTTGGCGGCCTTGCCCGCGCCCGACGGCCCGACGGCGAGCACCGAGACGATGTCTCGCGCCTCGATCACTCCGGCGGCGACGCCGGGAGCGAGCGACAGCGCGACAGTGGAGGCGTTGCAGCCCGGAGCCGCGATCCGCGTCGCCCCGACGAGCGCCTCGCGCTGACGGCCGCTCGTGCCGTCCTCCCGCACCGCGATGAGTTCGGGCACCCCGTAGGTCCACGCCTCGTGGTGCTCGCCGCCGTAGAAGGACGCCCAGTCCGCTGCGCTCGTCAAACGATGGTCGGCACCGCAGTCGACCGCGAGCCGCACATTCGCGAGCTGCTCCGTGAGGGCCCCCGATGCGCCGTGGGGCAGGGCGAAGAACACGATGTCGTGCCCGTCGAGCACCTCGGGAGTCGTGGCCTGCAGCGTGAGATGCGCGAGCGCGCGGAGGTGCGGCTGCGACTGCACGAGCGGTTGACCCGCCGTGGAGTGGCCCGTGACGGTGCGGATCTCGAACTGCGGATGCTGGCTGAGGAGGCGGAGCAGCTCGCCCCCCGCGTATCCGCTGGCTCCCGCAACAGCGACGCTGTAAGTCATCATCTCCCTCTTCCCCGCGGGCGGCCCGCGCGCGTACCACTATTCAACCACCCGGGGGCGCGCCCGCTCGCCAGGGCCGCGGTGACGACACCGATCTGGGGAGACTGCGGGGCTAGGATCGACTGTGAGCGAGCAGAAACCGAGAGACGCCCGGCCATGACACGACCCCCAGTGCATACGGTGCACGTGTTCACCGACGGACCAGGCGGCGGCAACCCGGCGCCGATCGTGCTCGACGCGAGCGATATGACCGCCGCCGAGATGCAGCGGGTGGCGCAGCAGCACGGTCACGAGAGCGGCTTCGTCGTTCCGTCCGACGACGACGACGACGTGGACTTCCGTCTCCGCTTATGGATGCCCAGCCAAGAGGTGTCCATGTGCGGACACGTGACCGTCGGCACCGTCTGGCTGATGCACCGGCTCGGATTGCTCCGATCTCGCGACCTCCGCATCGGCACGGCGAGCGGAGTCGTCCGGGCGCGCGTCAGCGGCGACGGCGAGGTCGAGATCGCCCAGCCGGCGGGCGCCCTCGAGTGCCTCGACTCCTCCCTGGCCGCGGAGGTCGTCGCGGCACTGGGCCTCACGGCCGAGGATCTCGCGGGCCTTCCGATCCGCAACGCATCGACCAGCCGCACCAAGACGCTGATCCCCCTCGCATCGCCCGACGTGCTCGATGCGCTGGCGCCGGATCCGCCACGCGTCGCGGCGGTCTGCGCCCTCGCCGAGTCGACCGGACTCTACCCCTGGGTCGTGCGCGACCGGGGCGCGCGCCTGTTCGAGGCCCGGCAGTTCCCCCGCTCCTCCGGCTACCCCGAGGACGCCGCGACCGGCGTCGCCGCCGCAGCGCTCGCCTACGGGTTGCTCGCCGACGGACTGGTCGACGGCCCCGCCGACGGCCTCGGCGCCGCCGCGGACGCCGCGACCGCCGCGCCGATCCGCGTGCAGCAGGGGCGCGCCATGGGGCGCCCCTCCGAGATCCGCATCCGCTGGCGCGAGCCGCGCGGCGTGTGGCTCGGGGGCGCAGTACGGGCCTGACCCGGGCCTGCCGATAGGCTCGAACGCATGTACTTCATCGTCGTCAAGTTCCCCGTCAAGCCCGAGAGCGTCGCCCAGTGGCCCGAGATCGTGCGCGAGTTCACCGAGGCGACCCGCGCAGAGGCGGGTAACCTCTGCTTCGAGTGGTCGCGGAGCCTCGAGGATCCGAACGAGTTCGTACTGGTCGAGGCCTTCACCGACGCGGGAGCCGAACCCCACGTCACCTCGGCGCACTTCGCCGCGGGCCTCGAGTCGATGCGGCCGCATCTCGTGGCCACCCCGAAGATCGTGTCGCGTCGGGTCGACGGCGACGGGTGGGAGGAGATGGGCGAGCTCAAGATCGCGGGAGACGCCGCTCACGAGTGAGGGCGCGGGCTGCGCCGGCGCGGCGCCGACCGCGAACGCGCGGCGCCCGACCTAGCGGTGGCGGAATTCGGGAGCGCGCTTCTCGGCGAACGCGCGCATCCCCTCCTTCTGGTCGTCGGTGGCGAACGCGGCGGCGAACGCCTGGCGCTCGAACCGAAGCCCCTCGGCGAGCGGCATCTCCTGCGCGGCCTGCAGCGCGTCCTTCGCGGCGTACACCGCGGGCAGCGACTTCGACGCGATCGTCTCCGCGACCTTCGCGGCCTCGGCGAGCAGATCGGCGGCGGGCACCACGCGGGAGACGAGCCCCGAGCGCTCGGCCTCGTCGGCGTCCATCATGCGCCCGGTGAGCACGAGATCGGCGGCCTTGGCCTTGCCGATGGCGCGCGGCAGGCGCTGCGAGCCTCCGAAGCCGGGCAGGATCCCGAGCGTGATCTCCGGCTGACCGAACTTCGCGGTGTCGGCGGCGATGATGAGATCGCACATCATGGCGAGCTCGCAGCCGCCGCCGAGGGCGAAACCGCCGACCGCCGCGATGAGCGGGGTGCGGGTGCGCTCGAATCCGCCCCAGCCGGGGAACGGGCCGTCGAGGTACATGTCGGCGTAGCCGAGTTCCGCCATCTCCTTGATGTCGGCCCCCGCGGCGAACGCCTTCGCCGACCCGGTGAGCACGATCGCTCCGATGCCGGGGTCGTCGTCGAAGCGCTGCACCGCGTCGATGAGCTCGCGCACGAGCGCGCCGTTCAGTGCGTTCAGCGCGTCGGGCCGGTTGAGGGTGATCGTGGCGACGCGTCCCTGCGTCTCGGCGATGATCGTCGTGTAGTCGCTCATGCCGTCCAGTCTGTCACGTGTCGCTCGTCGGGGCCGTCGTACGCCGAGAGCGGCCGGATCAGTGTGTTCGCCGCCGCCTGCTCCATGATGTGGGCGGTCCACCCCGTGACGCGGGCGGCCACGAAGAGCGGCGTGAAGATCGGCGTATCGAAGCCCATGAGGTGATAGGCGGGGCCCGACGGGTAGTCGAGGTTGGGGTAGATGCCGGTGCGCTCCGTGAAGGCGCGCTCGAGGGTCTCCGAGAGTCGCCCGAGCTCGGGGCGGTCGTAGTGCGCGATCAGCGATTCGAGCGCGGCCCGCATGGTGGGCACGCGCGAGTCGCCGTTCTTATAGACGCGATGGCCGAATCCCATCACCTTGCGCTTCTCGGCGAGGGCGGCGTCGAGCCACTCCTCGACGCGGTCGGCGGAGCCGATCTCGTCGAAGACGTGCATCACCGCCTCGTTCGCGCCGCCGTGGAGCGGCCCCTTGAGGGCTCCGATGGCGCCCACCACCGCCGAATACAGGTCGGAGAGGGTCGAGGTGATCACGCGGGCGGTGAAGGTCGAGGCGTTGAAGGAGTGCTCGGCGTACAGAATCATCGAGCGGTTGAACGCCTCCGCGACGATCCCGTGGGGCTCCTCGCCGAACGTCATCCAGAGGAAGTTCGCGGCGTAGTCGAGGTCGTCGCGGGGCTCCACGATCGGCGCGCCCCGCCGCCGGCGCTGCCCGTAGGCGACGATCGCCGGAAGCGCGGCGAACAGCCGGATGGATCGCGCGAGATTCTCCTCCGCATCCCCCGAGGCGTCGAGCACGGATCCCGACCCCGCGAGGTCGATCGCTCCGAGCGCGCTCACCGCCGTGCGCACCTCGTCCATCGGGTGCGCGTCGAGCGGCAGCAGGTCGATCGCGGCGCGGACGGACGCGGCGAGCGGTCGGTGCTCGCGCTCCGTGCGCCGCAGCTGCGCCAGCTCGGCGGCGCTCGGCAGCTCGCCGCGCCAGAGCAGATGCGCGACCGCCTCGAACGGCTGCGATTCGGCGAGCTCCTGCACGGGGTAGCCCCGGTACAGGAGGCTGTTGGTCTCGGGGTTGACCTTCGAGATCGCCGTCGTGTCGACGACGACGCCCGCGAGCCCCTTCTTGATCTCCTGGTTCACGTGGTGCGCTCCTTTGCGATGACCTGCGGTGATGATGTGCGGTGATGCGGTGGTGAGGTGGGGTGATGCGGTGCGGCGATGCGGTGCGGCGATGCGGTGCGGCCGCGATGCACGCACGGCGGCGGGTCTACCGCTCGACGGTGAAGTCGAACACGCTCGCGTCGAAGCGGGTGTACCCCTCGTAGTCGACGAGGTCGTACAGGTCGGCCCGGTGCTGCATCTCGTCGAGCTTGCCGCGGAGGTGCCCGGCCTGATGCAGCTCGTCGAGGGCGCGGCCGGTCGCGCCCATCGCGATCCGCAGCATGGAGACCGGCCAGATGACGATGTTCACGCCGACGTCGGCGAGCTGCTGCACGGAAAAGAGTTCGCTCTTGCCGAACTCGGTCATGTTCGCGAGGATCGGTACGTCGAGAGCGGACCGCATCGCGGCGAACTCCTCGAGCGTGCGCATCGCCTCCGGGAAGACGGCGTCGGCGCCCGCGTCCATGAGCGCCCGGGCGCGGTCGATGGCCGCGTCGAGACCGTCGACCGCGCGGATGTCGGTGCGCGCCATGATGAGGAAGTTCGGATCGCGCCGCGCGTCCGCAGCTGCGCGGATGCGCTGCACCGCGCTCCCCTCGTCGACGACCGATTTGCCGTCGAGGTGCCCGCAGCGCTTGGGGTTCACCTGATCCTCGATGTGCGCACCGGCGAGGCCGGCGTCTTCGAGCGTCTGGATGGTGCGCGCGACGTTCATCGGCTCGCCGAATCCGGTGTCGGCGTCGACGATCGCGGGCAGCTCGGTCATGCGCGCGATCTGCTGCGCGCGACCGGCGACCTCGGTGAGCGTGGTCAGGCCGATGTCGGGCAGCCCGAGGTCGGCTGCGAGCACCGCGCCCGAGATGTACGCGCCGTCGAAGCCTTTCCGCTCGATGAGTCGCGCCGAGAGCGGGTTGAAGGCTCCCGGGAACCGCAGCAGCTCGCCGGTCGCGAGCCGCTCCCGGAACCGGCGTCGCTTCTCGTGGGCAGGGGTCTGGGCGTACAGCATCAGAAGAGTCCCTTCGGTGCGGCGTCGAGTGCGATGACGCCGGGGCGGGCCGTGAGGTTGAGGTCGGCGACCTCGTCGGCGGTGAGTTCGGGGAGTCGCTGCACGAGGTCGAGGAAGCGCTCGATCTCGTGCGGTTCGAGCACGGGCTCGGCGAGCAGCCGGAACTTCGCGATGTACTGCTCGCGCGCGAAGGGCCGGGCGCCGAGCGGGTGGGCGTCGGCGACCGCGATCTCCTCGACGATGGTGCCGCCGTCGACGAGCTCGATCTCGACGCGCCCGCCGAAGGCCTTCTCGTCGGGGTCTTCGGAGTGGTACCGCCGCGTCCACTCCGCATCCTCCGCCGTGGTCACCTTCTGCCAGAGCGCGACCGTGTCGGCGCGGCCGGCGCGCTCGGGGGTGTACGAGTCGACGTGGTGCCAGCCGCCGTCCTGCAGGGCGACGGCGAAGATGTACGGGATGGAGTGGTCGAGGGTCTCCCGCGACGCGGTCGGATCGTACTTCTGAGGATCGTTCGCGCCCGAGCCGATCACGGTGTGGGTGTGGTGGCTGGAGTGGAGCACGATGCGCGCGATCCGCTCGGGGTCCGCGAGTTCGGGGTGCGCATGGTGGAGGCGACGAGCGAGGTCGATCCACGCCTGCGCCTGGTACTCGGCCGAGTGCTCCTTCGTGTAGCTGTCGAGGATGGCGCGCTTCGGCTCCCCCGCGGCGGGCAGCGGCACCTCGTAGGCGGCGGAGGGGCCGTCGAGCATCCAGGCGACCACGCCGTCCTCGCCCTCGTAGATGGGCGCCGGCGCGGTCTGGCCGCGCATCGCCCGGTCGACGGCCTCGACGGCCATCTTGCCGGCGAACGCCGGGGCGTGGGCCTTCCACGTCGAGATCTCGCCCTTGCGGCTCTGACGCGTCGCCGTCGTCGTGTGCAGCGCCTGCGCGACGGCCTGCGCGATGGTCGCGGCGTCGAGGCCGAGCAGGGTGCCGATGCCCGCGGCCGCGGAGGGGCCGAGGTGCGCGACGTGGTCGATCTTGTGGCGGTGCAGGCAGATCGCGCGCACGAGGTCCATCTGGATCTCGTACCCCGTGGCGATGCCGCGCACCAGCGCCCGGCCGTCGGCGCCGACGTGCTGGGCGACGGCGAGGATCGGCGGGATGTTGTCGCCGGGGTGCGAGTACTCGGCCGCCAGGAACGTGTCGTGGTAATCGAGCTCGCGCACGGCGACGCCGTTCGCCCAGGCCGCCCATTCGGGGCTCGATCGGAGCGCGTCGTCGCCTCTCGACGGGAGCCCGAGGATCGCGCTCCCCCGGCCTCCGCGCGACACGGGGTGCGCGAGCGCCTGCGCGCGAGCCGCGACGATCGGCGCTCGCGTGAGCGATGCCGCGGCGACGGACGCGTTGTCGATGATGCGGTTGACGATCATGTCGACCACGTCGGGGTCGACCCCGACCGGGTCCGCCGCGACCTCGGCGATCTTCCAGGCGAGCTGCTGCTCGCGCGGCAGCGACTCCTCGCTGCGGTGCACTCGGACGTGGTGGGTGACGGTCATGCGGAGGCTCTCTCTTCGGTGTCGGCGATGGCGGCGAGGATCGACGCGAGCGCGCGATGCAGATGGACGTGGGTGGCGTGCGCGGCGAGCTCGGGGTCGCCGTCGGCGATGGCTCGGGCGATCAGGGCGTGCTCGCCGACTGAGGCGACGAGGCGCTCGTGGTGGTCGCGCGCGAGGGCGCGGGCGCGGGCCAGGTGGGTGCGGACGGGACGGAGGGCCTGCACGAGGTAGGGGTTCGCGACGGCGACGTCGATCGCCTCGTCGAAGCGCGCGATGAGGGCGTAGTACGCGTCGGCGCTCGATGCGGTGGGGTCGGGGTGCGCCGTCTCGAACGCGGACGCGATCTCCGCGAAGGTCTGCCGGTCGCCGCGCTCGGCAGCGAGGCGCGCCGCCGTCTCCTCGAGGGCTCGGCGCGTCTCGAACAGCGCGCGCACGTCTGCGACGTCGAAGCCGGAGACGACGAGCACGCGGGCGGATTGCTGCGTGATCAGCCCGTCTGCGACGAGGCGCCCGATCGCTTCCCGCATCGGCGTGCGGCTGACGCCCCAGCGCAGCGACTGCTCCACCTCGCCGATGGCGGTGCCGGGCGCGAGCGCACCCGTCTGAATCTGCTCGAGCAGCGCCCGGTAGACGCGTTCGCCCGTGCGCTCGCTCTTCGCCGCTGTCGCCGTCGCCATGGGGCTAACGTATCCACTGACCTCCGAAAGCGCAAGGGGAGCCGCGAAAACCGCTCACTGCGTATACGAACGGCTACCCGATCAGGCTCGGCTGCAGATCCTTCAGGGTGCGCGACCGCATCGTCTTCGCGACGCCGAGCGCCGCGACCAGCACGGCGATGACGAGCACGAGCGCGAGCTTGAGCGCCTCGCTCGCGGCATCGGCGAGGTCGCCGCCGTACATGAGCTGGCGCAGGCCGTCGACCGCGAACGACATCGGCAGGTAGTGGTGCAGCGTCGCGAGCGACGGCGGCAGCGTCTGCCAGGGGAACGTGCCTCCGGCGGTGACGAGCTGCACCACCATGAGCACGAGGCCGAGGAACTGCCCCACACTGCCCAGCCAGACGTTCAGGGCGAGGATGATGGCGGCGAACGTCGCCGACGCGAGCGCGATCGTGCCGTATGCGGCGACGGGATGCGCGAAGTCGAATCTGAGCGCGAATGCGACGATGGCGAAGAGCCCCAGCATCTGCGTCGCCCCGAGCAGCGCCGGAGTCGCCCAGCCGGCGAGCGTCACGCGCAACGGCGTGTGCAGCGCGGTCACGGCGCGGCGCGAGACGGGCTTCAAGATGAGGAAGAGCGCGTAGATGCCGATCCACGCGGCGAGGCTCATGAAGAACGGCGCCAGCCCGGCGCCGTAGCTGCCCGCGGAGGTGACGCGGCTCGTCTGCACGTCGACGGGGCTCGCGATGTTGTCGGCCTGCGCCGCGCGCAGCTCGTCGGAGCTGTCGGGGAGCTGCGCGACGCCGTCGGCGAGGCCGTCGCGCAGCTGCCCCGCCCCGGTGGTGAGGTCGCCGAGGCCGCTCTGCAGGCTGCCCGATCCGTCGACGAGCTGCGCCAGTCCGTCGTCGAGTGCGCGGGCGCCGTCCGCCGCCGTCGCGATGCCGTTCGCGAGCTGCGGCGTCGCGTCCGCGAGTCGCCGCGACCCGTCGGCCACCTGCTGGGAGCCGCTCGCGAGCGTGTCGAGCTGCGCACTGGCGTCCTGCACCTGCCCGTTCACGGCCGAGAGGTCGCCCCCCGCGCGGTCCATCGCCGCGCTCACCCGGTCGATCACGGCCTGGTCCACGTGCGCGCTCGCGAGATCCTCCAGGATCGCCGCGCGGTCCTGCGCGAGCGCGTCGAGGGCGCGCTGGCTCGCGCCCGCGGCCTCCCTGCCGTACTGCGCCACCGTCGCGTTGCCCGCGGCGACCTGCGACGCCCCGTCGGCCAGCGTCTCGGTGCTCTGCGGCAGCCCGGCGGTCGCGTCGCGCAGCTCGCCGAGCCCGGAGGCCAGCCGCCCCGAGCCCTCGGCGGCCTGCTGGGACCCGGCGTGCAGCTTCCCCGCACCGTCGCGCGCCGTCGCGGAGCCGTCGGTCAGTGCACTCGCGCCGTCGGTCGCCTCGACGAGGGAGCCGCGCACCTGCGATATGCCGTCGAGCAGCGACTTCGCGGCCTCGCGGTTCACCGATTGCACGACCTGCTTCTGGATGCGCTGCACCGCCTGCTCGCCGATCGTGGTCGCGAGGTAGCTGTTCGCATCGTTCGTCGTGAGCACCACGTCTGCGCGGTGCGGGTCGTCGGTCTGCGACGACTGCAGGGCTTCGGAGAAGTCCTCGGGCAGCGTCACCGTGAAGTCGTAGACGCCGTTCGCGATGCCGCGCTCGGCATCCGCCGCACTCACCCGGTGCCAGTCGAAGCTGCCGTCCTCGATCAGATTCTCGGCGACCTCGTCGCCGATCACCCGCACGTCGTCTCCCTCGTCCACGCCGGTGTCGGCGACCACGAGTGCGACGGGCACCTGGTCGAGCCGGGCGTACGGATCCTGGTTCGCCCACAGGTACAGGCCGCCGTAGAGCAGCGGCACGCACATGAGCGCGACGAACGCGAGTCGTGCCATCTTGGTCGCCCAGAGACGGGCGAACTCGGCGCGGATCATCTGCGGGATCTTCATGCGCGCTCCTCCTCCGCATCGTTCGCGCCGGCGACTCCCGGCGACTGTTCACCGGGCCACTCGCGCAGCGGCATGACCTCACCGGTCCCCCACCCCTCCGGGTGGGCGGCGATCGCCGCTCGCGCCGCCTGGCCCGCGATGACGAGCACGGCGGCCCCGTCGTCCGCGAGTTCGCAGGCGATCCGCCACCAGCCCTCGGGCGCGCCGCCGTGCCGGTCCGGCGAGACCAGCACCAGTCCCTCGACGCCGGGCCGCTGCAGCGCGAGCTCGCAGAGCGCGCGCACCCGGGCCTCGGGCGCGAGATTGCCGATCGGCATCCGCGCGAACTCCCGCAGCCCCAGGCGCTCGAGCTCCTGGCGCACGGCCACGGGCCCGCCGAACCGTCCCGCGAACATCAGCTCCTCCGCGACGACGTCGGCGAGCAGCACGTCGCCGTGCGGCTCGCTCACGTCGGGGGCGTCGACGAGCGCGACGCGGCGGCGCAGCGCCCGCGCATCGGGGGCATCGTCGATCGCGACCTCGCCGGAGTCGGGCTTCATGCGGCCCGACACGATGAGCCCGAGAACGGTGGGCCGCTGCGCGGTCTCCGCCTCGACGAACACCGCGGTTCCCGAGTGCATCGACACGTCGATCGGCGGGAGCGCCCGCCCGCCCGGTCCTTTGCTGACCGCCGTCGCCCGCACCCGCATGAGTCCATCCCCGCCCTACTCGTTCTCCAACCCTGCGAGTGTAGTCCTCCGCTCCCTGAGTGCGCGGGCAGGTGAACGGGCGTTCGACGTCAGAGGTCGTCGATGACGATTTTGTGCATGCCGAGCAGGTGCTCGAAGGCGTGCGGGCGCTCCATGAGCCTCCCCATGTCGGCGGGCACGATCTGCCAGCTCACCCCGAACTCGTCGACCAGCCAGCCGCACTGCTCCGCCTCCGGCACGGCCGAGAGCGCGGCCCACAACCGGTCGATCTCCGCCTGGTCCGCGCAGTGCACCTCGAGCGACACCCCCGAGCTGAACGTGAAATCCTGCTCCACGCCCGAATCCATCACGGCGAACATCTGGTCGCGGATGCGGAAGTCGCTGTACATGAGTGCATCGGCCGTCGCCGGCCCGGTCGGCTCGCCGTAGGGGAAGGATCCGACGAGCGAGGCGTCGTCGAACACCTCGATGTATCGGTCGCGCGCCGCGGCCGCGCGGTTCTGCGCGGCTCCGCCGAACATGAGCGACGGCATCACGAACGGGGCGTCCGGGTCTCCGCCGTCGTTCACGCTGAGCTGCCAGGTCATGCCGTAGCGATCCTGCACCCAGCCGTAGCGCGGGCTGAAGGGGTACGCGTCGAGCGGCATCAGCACCGTGCCCCCGTCCTGCAGCCCCTCCCACACCCGGTCGAGGGCCTCGCGCGCCGCGTCGCCTCCGCCGAACCGCGCGCCCGTGAACATGAGGAACATCGAGATCGACGGATTCGGTGCGAACTCCTCGCCCGCGTTGATCAGCGTGATCCGGTAGCCCGACACGCTGACGGCGACCGTCAGCGGCGCCCCGGCCAGCGGCTGCTGGAAGTCGAGGAGGCCGGTCTCGGGGTACCGGGACTCGACCGTCGCCGTGGTGTCGGGGAGCACGCTCGCGTAGAAGCGGCCGACCTCCTCCGCGTTTCCCCGGCACCAGATGTTGGGCACGATGTACTGGTGGGTCATGGCCGTTCCTTTCACAGGCGGGCGAGGCGTCGATGCCGGGGGCGCGAATGCCGGATGCGGCCACCCGCGCGGCCCGCTCTCAGTATCCGCCGCGGGCTCGGCGGCGGCAAGACCCGGATCGGTGACAATCTCGCCGATCGGGGGCACAATGTGAGCAGAGGGGTCTGCCGGGGCCCCGCGAGCTCCGAGGAGACCTCATGTCGATCAGCCTGAACCCCTACCTCAACTTCCACGGCACGGCGAGCGACGCGCTCGAGTTCTACCACTCCGTGCTCGGCGGCGAGATCCGCCTCATGCAGTACGACTCGATTCCCGGGATGATGGGCGACCCCGCCGAGGCGGAGAAGATCATGCACGGGCAGATCGATACCCCCGACAGGCTCACCATCATGGCCGCGGACTATCCGTCGTCGATGGCCGATGCGCCGGATGCGGCCGCCTCCGGGCACTCGGTGTGCGTCTCGGGTGACGACGCCGACCGCATCCGCGCGCTGTGGGAGGGGCTCTCGCAGGGCGCGCAGATCCGGGAGCCGTTCGAGACCGCCCCCTGGGGCGACACGTTCGGCATGCTGGCCGACCGGTTCGGGGTGCCGTGGATGTTCAGCCTCGCGCCTCAGGCGGGCGCGGATTCGCCCTCGTAGCCGATGAGCCAGCGCACCCCGTACCGATCGACGACCTGCCCGTCGCTCGCCTCCCACTCGCGGCGCTCGAGCGGCTGCAGCACGCGGCCCGCGACCGCGAGGGCGTCGAACCAGCGGTGCAGCGTCGCCGGCGCGGCCGCCCCGAGCAGCGAGAAGAACATGCCGCCCATGTGCAGCGCGTCCTCGTCGGCACCCGCGTCAGCCCCGTAGATAGCGACCGGCCCCACGAGCGTGCCGTGGGCGATCGCGTCCGCGGGCCCGTCGGCGCGACCGAATTCGCCGAACGTGTGCAGCTCAATCGCGCCCCCGAACACGGATCTGTAGAACTCCAGCGCCTCTCCCGCGGTTCCGGGGAAGAGGAGATAGGGCGTGATTCCGGTCATCGGCGGGCTCCCTTTCGTCGGTTCGGTGTTCCGTCGGAGCGCTGTTCCGTCGGCGCGCCGTTCCGCAGGTTCAGTCGCGCAGTCGGGCTGCGAAGGCGAGTGCCGCCGCCGAGACCCCGTCGAGCTTCGCGGCGCTCGCCTCCTCGGCGGTCAGCGTGCGATCGACGGCGCGGAATCGCAACGCGAACGTGAGCGCCTTCGTGCCCGGCTCGATGCCCGCCCCGCGGTAGTCGTCAACGATCCTCGCGGCCTCGAGCAGCTCGCCCGCGCCGGCCACGACCACGGCGAGCAGGTCGCCCGCGGGCACGTCGTCGGCGACGACGAGGGTGAGGTCCTGCGTCGCGGCGGGGTAGGTGGAGAGCTGCGCGGTCTCCGGCTGCCGCGGGGCGAGCTCGATCAGACGATCCAGGTCGAGCTCGAACGCGGCCGCTCGGCCCGGCAGGTGGTGCTCGGCGACCAGCTCGGGGAGCAGCTCGCCGGCCACCCCCACCACCACGAGTCCGCCCTCGTCACCGTCGGCGTCCGCGCCCGCTCCGCCGACGCGGATCGCGAGTTCGGCGGTGCGGCCCGGGTGGAAGGCGCGGTGGGAGCCCTGCGAGACGACCAGCTCGGCCGAGACGGCGCCGGCGACGGTGCGCGCGGCGTCCAGCGCATCCGCCCAGTCGGCGGCGCGAGCCGGCTCGCCGACCTGCTTCGCCACGGCGTCTCCGAGCAGCAGCCCGGCGATGCGGCGCGGCTGGCGCGGGATCGACGCGTTGAGCTGCGCGAGCACCGCGTCGTCGGGCCGCTCGGCGAGCGGGGGCACCGTCTCGGTGCCGATCCGCACACCGTCGGCGCGGGGCTCGAACACGAGGCCGAGCTCCAGGAGCGCGAGGTCGGTGAGACCGCGCGACACGTTGCGCTGCGCCGCGACCACCAGCCCCGGCAGCAGCGACCGGCGCAGGAACGGCGATTGCGCGTCGAGGGCGTTCGCGAGGGCGACGGCCTCGACGGGCGCCGCCCCGCGCACCGCACCAGCCGCAGCTGCGGCGGCGTCGGCCTCCGCCGCGTCGGGCCCCGACTGCTCGGCGCCCGCGCCGAAGGCATCCAGCTGCGCCCGCGACACGAACGGGTAGCTCTGCACCTCGTCGAGTCCGGCAGCGGTCACCACGTCGGCGACGCGGCGACGCAGCCGCTGGCTGCGCGTCAGGCCGCGACCGGCGGGAGCCACGGGCAGCACCGAGGGGATGCGGTCGTAGCCGACGATGCGGGCGACCTCCTCGACGAGGTCGGCGCCGCGGCTGAGGTCGGAGCGCCAGCTCGGAGGGGCGACGCGCAGTTCATCGTTCTCGTCGGCGACGATGCGGCACCCGATCGTCTCGATCGCGCCGCGGATCTCGGCATCGCTGTAGTCCGTGCCGAGCAGTCCGTTGACGCGCGCCACGGGCAGACGCACCTCTTCCGACTCCCAGGGCGCGACGAGGTCGGAGCCCAGCGCGTCGGCGGTGCCGCCCGCGAGGTCGACGAGCAGGTCGACCATGCGCTGCGCCGCGGCCCGCGAGACGAGCGGATCGACGCCGCGCTCGAAGCGCTTCGACGCCTCGCTCGGCAGCTTGTGCCGGCGCGCGGTGCGCGCGATCGACACGGGATCGAAGGTGGCCGCCTCGATGAGCACGTCGACGGTGCCGTCGTCGGCCTTCGTCGATTCGCCGCCCATGACCCCGGCCAGGCCGATCGCGCCTGATTCGTCGGCGATCACGAGATCCTCGGCGTGCAGCTCGCGCTCCTGACCATCGAGAGTGACGAGCGTCTCCCCCGCCGCGGCACGGCGCACGGTGATGCCGCCGGTGAGCTTCGAGAGGTCGTATGCGTGCAGCGGCTGGCCGAGCTCGAGCATCACGTAGTTCGAAATGTCGACCTCGAGCGACAGCGAGCGGATGCCGGCGAGCTGCAGCCGGGCCGCCATCCAGGCGGGGGTCGGCCGCGACGGGTCGATGCCGCGGACGACGCGCGTCACGAACCCGGTGGCTCCCGCGCGGCCTCGGATCGGCGCGCGGTCGTCGATCGAGACCTGGAACCCGGCGCCGATGGCCGGCGTCACCGCCTGCGCCGGATCGCTGAAGGTCGCCCCCGTCGCATGCGCGTATTCGCGGCCGACGCCGCGAATGGAGAACGCGTACCCGCGATCCGGGGTGACGTTGATCTCGACCGCCGTGTCGGAGAGCCCGAGCAGCGCACGGGCGTCGTCGCCGACGGCGGGGTCGAGGCCCAGACGGGAGAGCACGATGATGCCGTCGTGATCCTCGCCGAGCGAGAGCTCGCGCGCCGAGGCGATCATGCCGTCCGACACGTGCCCGTACGTCTTGCGCGCCGAGATCTCGAACCCGCCGGGCAGCACCGCGCCCGGCAGCGACACGACGACCTTGTCGCCCGCGTCGAAGTTGTGCGCGCCGCAGACGATGCCGCGCACGCCGGCCCCGCCGTCCGCTGCCGTCCGCCCCTCGGGGGCGACGCGCACCTGGCACCAGTTCACCGTCTTGCCGTTCGAGTGCTCCTCGGGTTCGCGGGAGAGCACCTCGCCGACTACCACGGGTCCGGTCACGTCGAAGCGGCGGATCGACTCCTCCTCGAAGCCCACGCGCACGAGGTCGGCGTGCACCGCCTCGGGGGTGACGTCTTCGGGCAGCGAGACGACCTCGCCGAGCCAGCTGAGCGGAACGCGCATTATACCAGTCCTCCGAACTGACGGTTGAATCGGACATCGCCCTCGACCATGTCTCGCATGTCGTTGATGTCGTGGCGGAACTGCAGCGTGCGCTCGATGCCCATGCCGAAGGCGAAGCCCTGGTACTCGTCGGGATCGATCCCGGCGGCGGCGAGCAGCTTCGGGTCGACCATGCCGCAGCCGCCCCACTCGACCCAGCGCGCGCCGCCCTTGGCGTGCGGCTGCCAGACGTCCATCTCGGCCGACGGCTCGGTGAACGGGAAGAAGTTGGGCCGCAACCGGATCTCGGCCTCCGCCCCGAACATCTGCCGCGCGAAGTGCTCGAGGGTGCCGCGCAGGTGCGCCATCGTCAGACCGCGGTCGATCGCGATCCCCTCGATCTGGCTGAACACGGGGGTGTGCGTGGCGTCGAGCTCGTCGGTGCGGTACGTGCGCCCGGGGGCGACGACGTAGACCGGCAGCTCGCGGTCGAGCAGGGAGCGGATCTGCACGGGCGAGGTGTGCGTGCGCAGCACCAGGTGGCGATCGGCGGGTTCGACGAAGAAGGTGTCCTGCATGGCGCGCGCCGGATGATCGGGATCGAAGCCGAGCGCGTCGAAGTTGAACCACTCGTGCTCGACCTCGGGGCCCTCCGCGATCTCCCACCCCATGCCGATGAAGACGTCAGAGACCTCGTCCTGCAGCTGCGCGAGCGGGTGCCGGGTGCCGGCGGTGCGGCGCACCGGCGCGGTGGTCACGTCGACGGTCTCGGCGACCAGCCGTGCGGCGGCCTCCTGGGCGACGAGCTCGGCCTCGCGCCCCTGGTAGGCGCCCTCGATGCGACCGCGGGCCTGCCCCATGAGCTTGCCGGTGGCCGCCTTCTCGTCCTTCGGCACCGCGCGCATCTGCGCGTTGAGCTGCGCGATCGCGGAGCCCTCGCCCGCGTGGGCGGTGCGCGCGGCCTTCAGCTCGGCGACGGACGCTGCTGCGGCGAATGCGGCGAGCGCGGCCGCGACGGCGGCGTCGGCCGCGGCAGCGGTGATCGGATTCGAATTCGGGGCGCTGTCTGACACGAGTCCTTATCTTACCGGGAGCCGTGCGCGGCGAGAATCTCCGCGATGAGCGCCGCGCGCACCGCATCGACGTCCGGCCCATCGCCTCCCGGCGCATCGGCCAGCCGATCCAGAGCGGCGGCGAGCGCGCGGGGAACGGCGACGGCGATGCGCCTGCCGTCGACCTCCAGCGACACGCGGACGGTCTCTGGGATCGCCGCGCCCGGGTCCTCCCCTCCTGCGAGCGCCTGGTCGAGGCCGCCGTCGTCGGCGTCGACGGGGAGGAAGCGCACCCGCGCTCCCGGGCGGAGCTGCGCGGCGACATCCGTGTCGGCGTCGACCACCGTGCCGATCACCGGGTACCCGCCGGTCACGGGGTGGTCGGCGAGGAAGAGCACGGGAAGCCCGTCCGGCGGAACCTGGATGGACCCGCGCACCGTGCCCTCGCTCGGCAGCTCGCCGGATTGCGAGCGCACGAGGGGCGCGCCGTCGAACCGCAGCCCCACCCGGTTCGAGGCCGGCGCGAGGCGCCACTCCCGGGCGGTCAGCGCTTCGCGGGCGGTCGCGTCGAACCAGTCGTCGCGGGGGCCGGGCACGAAGCGGAGCACGGCACGGTCTCCGGGCGGGCGGGCGGGTCCGCTTCGCGCCGTCGGGGCTCCGTGTTCGGACGAACGTTCTGCGGAGTCCGCCGCCTCCGGCGCGCACGCCGCTCCCCGTGCGAGGATGTCGCCTGCGGCGAGAGGCGCCGGCCCCAGACCCGACAGGATGTCTCGGCTCGCGCTTCCGAGCGCTCCGGGCGTCGCGATGCCGCCGCGCACCGCCAGCACGCCCCGCAACCCGCGCGCCGCGGGCCCGACGTGCAGCGTCTCCCCGCGGTGCACGTCGAACGCGGTCGCGTCGTGCGGCGCGGGGCGTCGCTCGCCGTGCGCGTCGTCGATCACCGCCTCGGCATCCGTGCCCGCGAGCGCGATGACGGCGTCGGCCTCCGCGCGCAGCGACAGCGCGGCGTTAAGCGTCTCGAGCGCGGGGGCGCCCGCCGCGTTCCCCACCGCCAGGTTCGCCGCGGCGAGCGCACGGCGATCGGCCGCCCCGGAGGGGCTCACCCCGATCGCCGCGTGCCCCGGCCGGCCGGCATCCTGCACGAGCGTCTGGAGGCCGGGGTCGAGCACCGTGAGCACGACCCCCGCGCCGGCCGGGGGCTCCCCCGCGAGCCGAGCCGCGGCGCCGACCGCCACGCCGGGGAGCGCGATCTGCTCCCGAACGGCGCGGAAGGTCACGGTGTCGCCCGGGGCCAGCAGCGCGGCCGGCTCCCGCTCCGCATCCCAGATCCGCGCACTCGTGCGTCCGATCACCTGCCACCCGCCCGGCGAGGCTCCCGGGTAGACCGCGGAGAAGCCTCCCGCGAGCGCCACCGACCCCGCCTCGACGCGTTCGCGCGGGGTGTCGCGCCGAGGAGCGTCGAGCGCGCCATCGCCGCCGGTGAGATACAGGAAGCCCGGCGCGAAGCCGCCGAAGGCCGCCGTCCAGCGGGCACCCGTGTGCGCGGCGATCACCCCGGCCGCCCCCAGCCCGGTGTGCGCGCCGACGACATCGAGGTCGGGGCCGTCGTACACGACGTCGATCACTGCGACCCGCGCCGTCTCGCCGAGCATGGTGCGCGCGAACCCGGCGATCCCGGCGGGCAGCCCCGCCACCTCAGCTGAGATGCGGCGCGCGCTGGCCCGATCCGCGCACCTGACGAGCACGGTGCGCGCGGCCGGCACGATGTCGATCACTCCGGGGAAGCGGCGCTCTCTGAGGATCGCCGCGAGTGCGAGCACCGAATCGAGGTCGGGCAGATCGATGATGCACGCGCGGTCGCCGACGGGGCGCACCGCGAAGGCCCCCGCGCGGGGCGCAGCGGCGGCGTGCGAGCGATTCCGAGCGCGCATCTACGCGAAGCTCGCGATCCGAACGCCGCGCTCGTCGAGGGCGGCGCGTACCTCGCGCGCCAGCTGCACGGCTGCAGGGCTGTCGCCGTGCAGGCACAGGCTGTCGGCGGGCACCGCGATCTCCGTGCCGTCGACGGCGACCGCGCGCCCCGTCGTCGCGATCCTCACCGCCTGCGCTACGGCGGCTGCAGGATCGAGCATCGCGCCCGGCGCGGTGCGGGGCACCAGCGTGCCGTCACGGGCATAGGCCCGATCGGCGAACGCCTCGGCGAACGTGCGCACGCCCTCGTCGTGCGCGATCCGCTCGACTGCGGAGCCGCTCGGCACGAGCAGGGCGAGCTCATCGCCCACGGCGCGCACGGCGTCGACGACCGCTCGCGCCTGCGGCTCGTGGTGCACGATGGCGTTGTAGAGCCCGCCGTGGGGCTTCACGTACCGCACGCGCGCGCCGACGCTCCGCGCGAGCGCCTGCACGGCGCCGATCTGGTAGATGATCTCGTCGGCGAGCTCGGCGGGGTCGTAGTCGATGAAGCGCCTGCCGAACCCCGCGAGATCGCGGTACCCGGGGTGCGCGCCGATGGTCGCCCCGGCAGCAGCCGCGGCGGCGCACGTCGCGCGGATGCCGCTCGGGTCGCCCGCGTGGAAGCCGCAGGCCACGTTGGTGCTCGACACCGAGGCGAGCACGGCGGCGTCGTCGCCGAACGCGTAGTTTCCGAACGACTCGCCGAGGTCGCAGTTCAGGTCGATGCGCAGCATCCGCCCATTCTCTCAGGCGCGGGCGCGGCCCGTCAGCGGCTCCGCTGGGCGAAGGCGGTCTCGTACAGCAGCACGCTCGCCGCCGTCGCGAGATTCAACGATTCGGCGGCGCCGTAGATCGGCAGCCGCACGGAGCGATCGGCGAGCGCACGCTCGGCCTCGCTCAGCCCGCGCGCCTCATTGCCGAACACCCACGCGACGGGCCCGTCGAGCTCGCCCGCCCCCCGGGCCTCGAGCACGTCGGCTCCCCGCACATCGGCGGCGAACGTACTGAGGCCCGCGGCGCGCACGGCGTCGACGGCGTCGCTGAGCGTCGGCGCGACGGCCACCGGCAGATGGAACAGCGAACCGGTCGTCGACCGCACGACCTTCGGGTGGAACGGATCGATGCTCTCACCGGCGAAGATCACCGCATCGGCGCCGGCCGCGTCGGCGGCGCGCAGCACGGTTCCCGCGTTGCCCGGGTCGCGGATCTCGTGCAGGATCGCCACGAGCCGGGCGCCCGCGACCGCATCCGCCGCGCTCCCCTCCCAGCTCCGCGCGACGGCGACGACGCCCTGCGGGTTCACGGTCTCCGACATGGCGGCGATCACCTCGTCGGTCGCGCGCTCGAGCCGCACCCCGGCGTCGGAGGCCAGCCGATCGACCTCGGCCTGCCAGTTCTCGCCGCCGAGGGTCGTGTAGACCGTCTCCACGAGTTCGGGCCGGTGCACGAGCAGCTCCCGCACGGCCTGCGGACCCTCGACGAGGAACCGGCCGTGGGCGCGACGCTCCTTCTTGCGCGCGAGGGAGGCGATCCTCCGCACGCGCTCGGACTTGGTGCTGCTCAGGATCGCGTCGGTCATGCGTTCAGCCTAACGGCGCCGGCGGGCGCGCCTCTGCGCGCCCGCCGCACCGCCCGGGATGCGCGAAGACCCCCGCTTCCTGAGAAACGGGGGTCTTCGCGGGGAAGAACTGCTTACGCGGCCTTCGGAGCCGAGGTGTCCTCGGGGAGAGCCGACTTCGCGACCTCGACGAGCGCGGCGAACGCGGCGGGCTCGTTGGTGGCGAGCTCCGAGAGCATGCGGCGGTCGACCTCGACACCCGCGAGGCCGAGGCCCTGGATGAAGCGGTTGTAGGTCAGGCCGTTTGCGCGTGCACCCGCGTTGATGCGCTGGATCCACAGGCGACGGAAGTCGCCCTTCTTCTTGCGGCGATCGTTGTACGAGTAGACGAGCGAGTGGATGACCTGCTCTTTGGCCTTGCGGTACAGGCGCGAACGCTGTCCGCGGTAGCCCTCGGCGCGCTCGAGGATGACGCGACGCTTCTTGTGGGCGTTGACGGCCCTTTTGACTCTTGCCATTTCGGTTCTTCCTTAGAAAGTTCTCAGATGAAAGCTATGCGCTCGCGCCGGTCAGTGACCGAGGAGCTTCATGGCCTGCTTGGCGTCGCCCTTGGCGAGCACCTGCTCGGCGTTCAGACGGCGCTTGCGCTTCGAGGCCTTGACCTCGAGGTTGTGGCGCATGCCGGCCTGCTGCTTCATCAGCTTGCCGGAACCGGTGAGCTTGAAGCGCTTCTTGGCCCCCGAGTGGGTCTTCTGCTTGGGCATCGATTTCTCCTTGTTGTGTGCGAGCCTCTCGGCCGCGGATTGCAGGGTGGCGCTGCGCACGGCAGCGCACCGCAGTTCATTCGCCGTCCGACTCCGTGCTGCTGGACTTGTCGGCCCGACGAGTGGCCTTCTCCTCGGCGCGACGAGCGTTCAGCTCGGCCTTCGCCTCGGACTTGTTCTTGAGCGGCGCGACGACCATCACCATGTTGCGGCCGTCGATGCGGGGGTTCGACTCGACGACTCCGTACTCAGCGATGTCCTCGGAGAACTGCTGCAGCAGGCGCACGCCCATCTCCGGTCGCGACTGCTCGCGGCCTCGGAACAGGATCATCGCCTTCACCTTGTCGCCCTGCGACAGGAAGCCGACGGCGCGCTTCATCTTGGTCTCGTAGTCGTGCGTGTCGATCTTGAGTCGGAAGCGCACCTCTTTGAGCACGGTGTTCGCCTGGTTGCGGCGGGCTTCCTTCTGCTTCTGAGCTGCCTCGTACTTGAACTTCCCGAAGTCCATGATCTTGGCGACGGGAGGCTTCGAGTTCGGGGCAACCTCGACGAGATCGAGATCGGCGTCCACAGCCATGCGGAGCGCAGTCTCGATCGGCACGACACCGACCTGCTCGCCACTGGGTCCTACCAGTCGCACCTCGGGGACGCGGATTCTGTCATTCGTACGGGGATCGCTGATCGCCGGCTCCTCTGATCTCAATGGTGGGCGCTCCTCGCGGGAGCCACGGACATCGAGATCAGGACCGCGCACGCGCCGTCCCACACCCTTGTGCAGCTGCCGAATGATCGGCGGGGTGTCAACTACCCGGTAACCTGGAATCGGTGCCGGGTGGGAGAATCTCCACTTCCGTGATCTCGGCAGAACGCCGAGAACCGACAACATCGTAGCACACTTACCGCAGGAGCAGACAGGATCTCATGACCGAGCACACCGCCGAACCGGCATCCACCCCCACCGACGCCGCGGAGTCGGAGCAGGCAGACGTCTCGCAGGCCACGCGCGACATCGCGGACGTCGCCGCGGTCGAGGTGATCACCACCGCCGCGGTGCACCTGCTCAGCGCAGCCGCGGTGAAGGTCGGGCTCGCCGACGACCCCGAGACGCAGATCGACCTGGACGAGGCGCGCAAGCTGATCAACGCGCTCGCCGGCCTCATCACCGCCGGGGCCCCCGAGGTGAGCGACATGCACGCCCGCAGCCTGCGCGACGGACTGCGCTCGGTGCAGCTCGCGTTCCGCGAGGCGTCGGTGATCCCCGATCCCATCGGCCAGGGCCCGGGCGAGAAGTACACCGGTCCCGTCAACTAGCGGCGCGCCGTGCCCCGCCCGTCCGCCGCAGGCCCCGCCGAGCGCTCGCCCCGCTCGGCGCGGCTCGCGGAGGTGACCGTCGGCCTCGGCGATTCCCTCGGCGTCGGCATCGGCATCCTCCCGCTCGGCGTCGCCCTCGGCGTGCTCGTCGTGCAGGCGGGGCTCCCCTGGTGGCTCGCGCCCGCCCTGTCGATCGGCATCTTCGCGGGATCGGTCGAGCTGCTCCTCGTCAGCATGATCGCGGCGGCGACTCCGCTCGTGACCATCGCCGTCACCGTGTTCGCCGTCAACTTCCGGCACGTGTTCTACGCCTTCTCGTTCCCGATCTCGCGCGTCTCACCCGGCATCCCCCGCGCCTACTCCGTCTACGCGATGATCGACGAGGCCTACGCGACGTACGTGCTCATGGAGAGCGACCGGCTCTCCTCCGCCCGCATGGTCTCGGGGCAGCTCGCGATGCAGGCCTACTGGGTGATCGGCGGGCTCATCGGCGTCGCGCTCGCGTCCGCGCTGCCCGAGCCGATCGAGGGCTTCGAGTTCGCGCTCGTCGCGCTCTTCGTCGTCATGACGCTCGACGCGGTGCGAAGCCGCAGAGAGGTGCCATCGGCGCTGCTCGCCGCCCTCGCCGCGGCGATCGCGATCCTGGCCGCTCCCGACAACGCGCTCCTCGTCGCGCTGCTCGTCTTTACCGCTCTGCTGACTGGCCGCTACGCAGTCTCGCGACTGCGCCCGGCGCCGGAGCGCGCCGCGGAGCTCGGGGCCTCGGAGCTCGGCGACCCGGCCGATCCGCCCCGCGAGGAGACCGATCGTGCCTGAGCTCGGTTACCTCCTCGCGGCCGTCGCGATCGGCTCCGTCGTCACGATCGCCCTGCGCGCACTGCCGTTCGCGATCCTGAAACCGCTGCGGCGCTCGAAGTTCGTCGCCGCGCTCGGGCGGTGGATGCCGGCGGGGATCCTCTGCATCCTCGCCATCGTGATCCTGCGCGACGAGCTCGTCGCACGCGCCGATCACTGGTGGGCGGTGCTCGCCGCCACTGCGGTGACGATCATCGTGCACCTGGCGGGCCGTCGGCGCGCCGTCCTCAGCGTGGCGGCGGGCACCGCCTGCTACATCCTGCTGATCAACCTCTTCTGAAACGGCGCCCCCGGCGACGTCCGGTCACGCCGCCGCAACGGGCCGTAGCGTCAAGGAGTCGACCCTCCGCGCAACGATCTCCGATGCGGCGATGCGGGCCTGGAGCGCCTGCAGCACCTCCCGGTGCGCGTCGCCGACCGACTCCGACATGCGGAGCATCACCGTCACCTCCGGCTGCAGCAGGCGGTTCTCGAGCTCGCCCGGAGCGATCCAGAGCGCCGCGATCCGCGGATCCGCCGCTCCCAGCTCACGGAACTCCTCCTGCACCGCCGCGTCCGCCCATGCGGGCAGCACCCGCTCGCCCAGCGCCAGCGCCTCGAGCGCCGTGCGTCGCACGCCGAACTCCCGCTCCGGCGTGCCGGGATCGATGATGATCAGCTCCGTGCCGTCCTGCGCCGCGGCCAGGGCCGCCTGCGAGCCGGGCACGGGAATCGGCCGCGCCTCGGGGTTCCAGCGCCGCAAGGTCTCCACGGAGGTGAATACGGGCAGCACGCGCCGTCCATCGGGCGCCGCGACGGACACGATCGACAGCTCCTGCGACTTCTCGACCGTGCGCCCGTCGGGCGTCTGCCCGAGCTCCCCCGCCTCCGCGAGCATCGGCACCAGGAAGCGCTCGGCCGCGAATCCGGCGATCGCCTCCGACTGCGCCTGCGCGACGCGACTCACGGCGGACCAGTACTCGGCGGCCGCGGCGGCCGTCCTCGCCGCATCGGCGGCGTCGCGCACCGCGCGGATGAGCGCCGTGACGTGCTCCGAAGCGCGGCCGTCGTCGTCCGCGAACGCGGTGTCGTGGTGATCGAACGTGCGCCCGGCCCACGGGAACCCCGCGGAGTCGGACGGCCCGCCGGCGCTCAGGCTGTCGGGCACGCCCGTGCTGCGCGGGGCGTCGCCCGTCGACGGGAGCTTCTTGATCGCCATGCGCGCGGCGTCCCCGCCTACCGGCCCGCGACGTCGAGCGCGGCGGGCAGCGAGAACGCCCCGTCGTACAGCGCCTTGCCGACGATCGCGCCCTCCAGACCGTCGTCGACGAGGTCGCGCAGCGCAGCGATGTCGTCGAGGCTCGAGACGCCGCCCGATGCGACGACCGGCCGGTTGGTGCGCGAGCACACCTGCGCGAGCAGGTCGATGTTGGGCCCCCGCAGGGTCCCGTCCTTCGTGACGTCGGTGACGACGTAGCGGGAGCAGCCGGCCGCTTCGAGCCGGTCGAGCACGTCCCAGAGATTGCCGCCCTCCTGCGTCCACCCGCGAGCGGCGAGGGTCTCGCCGCGCACGTCCAGCCCCACCGCGACCCGGTCGCCGAAGCGCGCGATGACGGCCTCCGTCCACTCGGGGTTCTCGAGCGCTGCCGTGCCGAGGTTGACGCGCGTCGCGCCCATCTCGAGCGCCGCCTCGAGCGAGGCGTCGTCGCGGATGCCGCCGGAGAACTCGATCTTCACGTCACCGGCGCGCTTGATGATCTTGCGGGCGACGGAGACGTTGCTGCCCCGGCCGAACGCGGCGTCCAGGTCGACGAGGTGGATCCACTCCGCGCCCTGATGGATCCAGTCGAGCGCGGCGTCCACGGGACTGCCGTAGTTCGTCTCGGTGCCGGCCTCACCCTGGGTGAGCCGCACGGCCTTGCCGTCGACCATGTCGATCGCCGGAAGCAGCTGCAGCCTCGGACGTTCGGCGAGTTCGCTCATGAGTGTTATCTCCTTCTCGGGGTGCGGGTCGGGTCTTCGAGACGCGGGCTCGCGAGCGCCGCCGGGCCGGGTGCGGGGTGCCTCCGATGTGCGCTCGCGAGCGTGCTTACAGGGTGTCGATCCAGTTGCGCAGCAGTCGGATGCCGGCGTCGCCCGACTTCTCGGGGTGGAACTGGGTCGCGCTCAGCGGCCCGTTCTCCACCGCGGCGATGAAGCGCTCGCCGTGCTCCGCCCAGGTCACGAGCGGGCGGGTCGCCGCGGTGCGCCCCTCGATGGACCACTCCGTCGCCGCGTTGCTGTGCACGAAGTAGAAGCGCTCGTTCTCGAGGCCGGCGAAGAGCCGGGATCCCTCGGGCACCTGGACGGTGTTCCAGCCCATGTGCGGCAGCACGGGGGCGTCGATCTCGCGCACGGTGCCGGGCCACTGGCCGAGCCCCTCGGTCTCGACGCCGCGCTCGATGCCGCGGGAGAACATGACCTGCTCGCCGACGCAGATGCCGAGCACGGGGCGGCCGCCGGCGAGCCGCCGGTCGATGAGCTCGTCGCCCCGCACGGCGCGCAGCTGCTGCATCACCGCATCGAAGGCCCCGACTCCGGGCACCAGGAGACCGTCGGCCGCCATCACCGCGGCGGGGTCTCGCGTCAGTTCGACGTCGGCTCCCGCGTGGGCGAGCGCCTTCACGGCGGAGTGCACGTTGCCCGAGCCGTAGTCGAGCACGACGACCCGCTTGGCGGTGGCGCCAGCCGCAGCTGCATCGGAGCTCGCGGGGGCGCCGACGCCCGCCTGCTGATCGCTCACAGCGCGCCCTTGGTGGAGGGGACGCCCTGCACGAGGGGGTCGAGCGCCTTGGCCTCGCGGAAGGCGCGGGCGAAGGCTTTGAACTCCGCCTCGGCGATGTGGTGCGGATCCCGCCCCTCGAGCAGCTTCAGGTGCACGGTGAGCCGCGCGTTCAGGGTCAGCGCCTCGAAGAAGTGCCGCACCATGGAGCCCGTGAAGTGGCCGCCGATGAGGTGCAGTTCGAAGCCGGCGGGCTCCCCGGAGTGCACGAGGTACGGCCGCCCCGAGATGTCGACGACGGCCTGCGCGAGGGATTCGTCGAGCGGCACCAGCGCGTCGCCGTAGCGGGAGATGCCCGCCTTGTCGCCGAGCGCCGCCAGAATGGCCTGGCCGAGCAGAATCCCCGTGTCCTCGACCGTGTGGTGGACGTCGATGTGCACATCGCCGACCGCGTTGACGGTGAGGTCCGTCAGCGAGTGGCGCGCGAACGCGGTGAGCATGTGATCGAAGAACGGCACGCCCGTCTCGATCTGCGACGTTCCGGTTCCATCGAGGTCGACGCGCACGCTGATCTGCGACTCGCTGGTGGAGCGCTCGAGCGATGCGGTGCGGGGTGCGGCAGTCATGGTCACCAGTCTATCGGCGTCGCGTCTCGCGACGGGCGCTGCGTCAGCCCCGCGCTCCTCCCGGGCCGAGTGCCGCGATCGCGTCGATCACGGCGCCGGTCTCGGCCGCGGTGCCCGCGGTGATGCGCAGGTGGCCGGGGATGCTGAGATTGCGGATGAGGATCCCCTGTGCACGCAGCTCCTCGAACGTCGCCTCCGGATCGGCGAAGCCGCCGACGAGCAGGAAGTTGGCGCCCGAGGGGTGCACGGTGTAGCCCAGCTCGGTCAGGGCGCCGGCGAGCCGATCCCGCTGCGCGCTGATGTCGGCGACGGTCGCGAGCATCGCGTCCGCGTGCCGGATGGCGGCGGTGGCCGCCGCCTGGGTGAGCGCGGAGAGGTGGTAGGGCAGCCGCACGAGGCGCAGCGCATCGATCACGGCGGGGTCGGCCGCGAGGTAGCCGAGTCGCACTCCCGCGAAGGCGAACGCCTTGCTCATGGTGCGCGACACGATGAGCCGGTGCCGACCGGGCAGCAGTGCGACGGCGCTCTCGCGCTCGGTGTCGAACTCCTGGTAGGCCTCGTCGATGACGAGCATGCCGTCGAAGGCGTCGTAGGCGGCGACGATCACCTCGCGGTCGAGCGTCGTGCCGGTCGGGTTGTTCGGACCGCAGAGGATCGCGACGTCCGGCCGGTGCTCGCGCAGCGCGGCGACGACCGCCTCCGGGGTGAGCGCGTAGTCGGCGGGGCGCTCGACCCCGATCCAGGCCGTGTCCGTACCGGCCGCGAGCAGCGGATACATCGAGTATGTCGGGGTGAAGCTCAGCAGCGAGCGCCCGGGGCCGGCGAACGCCTGCAGCACCTGCTGCAGCACCTCGTTCGACCCGTTGGCCGCCCACACCTGCTCAGCGACGAGGCCGTAACCGAGATAGCCTGCCAGTGCGCCGCGGAGCTCGGTGAACTCGCGATCCGGATATCGGTTCACACCGGTCACCGCGCGCGCGAGCGACTGCACGATGTCGATAGCGACGTTCTCGGGGATCGGATGCGTGTTCTCGTTCACGTTCAAGCTCACTCGAACCGCGTCTTGCGGTGCGCCGTAGGGCTGCTGCCCCACGAGGTTGTCACGGAGAGGGAGGTCGCTCAAACTGGTCACCCGGCAATTCTACGACCGTCGCACCTCATGCGAGGGGCGAGCCCGCCAGGCGCTCGTGCACCCGACGGCCGGGCACCGCCTTCACGCGCCCAGTTCGTCGCCCGACACCACCAGGGGGTTGTCGGAGTAGCGCAGGGGAACCGCGATCGCCTCGCCCGCCTGCACCGACGAGTCGTCGAGCTGATTCAGCTGGACGATCTCGGTGATGAGGTCGCGGGGGTCGGCCGCGGGGTCGAGATCGCTCGCGAGCGACCAGAGCGAACTGCCGGGCTGCACCACGACGTATTCGAACTGCTCGCCGTTCGGCCCCTCGCCCGACGCCATCGCCTCGGGAGCGGCGAGCGACGCGAGGAGGGCGAGCACGCCCGCGACGAGGATCGTCGCGAGGGCGCCGAGCACGATGCGCCCGCGCCGCGTCAGGCGGAGTGCGCCCGAAGCGTCGATCGTCTCCCGTGAATCCTGACCCTGAACCGCTGCTGCGCTCATGATGACATCCCTTCCTGATGCGAGGCCGCTGCGAGCGCCGCCCGCACCGAACATCTGTTTCGAATATTTATTCGATGAAGCGAAACCGCAACCGGTGGTTCGAACGCATGTTCCCTTATTTTCGGCGACACTCGAACGTATGTTTGCCCGTGTTCGAACGGCACGACTAAGGTTTCGATCAACGGGATCACTGAATCAGCACCCACCGACATTCATGGATCGCGCCCCATCCGCATCGCCCACAGGGCCAGAAAGGACAGCGATGAGCGACGCAGCCGCGCCCCGATCCGCCAAGCCGCTGAGCGAGAAGCAGCAGGCCATCCTCGAGTGCATCGCGCGCTCCGTGGAGAGCCGCGGGTACCCCCCGAGCATGCGCGAGATCGGCGACGCGGTCGGCCTCTCATCGCTGTCGAGCGTCACCCACCAGCTCAGTCGCCTCGAGCTGGGCGGCTACATCCGGCGCGACCCGAATCGTCCCCGCGCGCTCGAGATCCTGGTCGAGCTCGCCTCCACCTCGGCGGCGATCGCCGAGGCCCCGGCCGAGCGCCCCGAGGAGGCCGCCTACGTGCCCCTCGTCGGTCAGATCGCGGCCGGCGTGCCGATCACCGCCGACCAGCAGGTGGAGGAGATCGTGCCGCTCCCCCGCACCATCGTCGGCGACGGCCAGCTGTTCATGCTGCGCGTGGTCGGCGACTCGATGGTCGACGCCGCGATCTGCGACGGCGACTTCGTGGTGATCCGCCAGCAGCGCGAGGCCGAGAACGGCGACATCGTGGCGGCGATGCTCGACGGCGAGGCCACGGTCAAGGTGTTCCGGCGGCGCGATGGCCACACCTGGCTCCTGCCGCGTAACAGCGCGTTCGAGCCGATCCTCGGCGACCACGCCGAGGTGCTCGGCCGCGTCGTGGCCGTGTTCCGGTCCGTCTGAGCGCGCCCGCCGACGCGCGCCCCCGGCGGCGCGCGGCTTCGGCCGCCGTTTGATTTGTTGCACCGAGTCCATCTAAGGTGGTCGCATGACCGCGACCACGTCAGCCGCCTCCCGTGCGCTCCCCCATCCCGCAACCACCGTCGCGGGTTTAGCGCCCGACCTGGTGCCGTATGCGCGCGGCCTCGACCTGCAGGCCGCCGCCGTCGCGCGCATCGAGCGCGGAGCCGACCGCGGCACCGTCATCATGCTCGAGCACGAGTCGGTGTACACGGCCGGTCGCCGAGCCGATCCCGAGGAGTACCCCGCGGATGGGAGCCCGGTCGTTCCCGTCGACCGCGGCGGGCGGGTCACCTGGCACGGGCCGGGCCAGCTCGTCTGCTACCCCGTGATCCGACTGCGCGGCGGCGCGGGCGTCGTCGATCTCGTGCGGGCGCTCGAGACCGCGATCATCGCCGCCATGTCCGACCTCGGGCTGGCGGGCGCCCGCATCGAGGGGCGCTCCGGGGTCTGGGTGCAGCACCACGACGTCCCGGCCAAGGTGGCCCAGATCGGCCTCCACGCGCGAGCCGGCATCATCACCCACGGCATCGCCGTGAACTGCTGCAACGATCCGGCCCCTTTCGCCGCGATCGTGCCGTGCGGCATCCGCGACGCCGGGGTGACCACGCTGAGCGCGATGGCGGGGCGCCGGATCGCACCGGCAGAGCTCGCCCCCTTCCTCGACGGCCGGCTCGCCGCCGCGATCGCGGAGCTCGTCGCATGAGCGCCCGGCGACTGCCGTCGACGGGAGAGCGACCCGCACCCGAGGGCCGACCCCTCCTCCGCATAGAGGCGCGCAACGCCGAGACCCCGATCGAGCGGAAGCCCGCATGGATCAAGACGCGGGCGAGGCTCGGTCCCGAATATCGCGAGGTGCGCGATCTCGTCGAGCGCGAGGGGCTGCACACCGTGTGCCAGGAGGCGGGGTGCCCGAACGTGTTCGAGTGCTGGGAGGACCGCGAGGCGACCTTCCTCATCGGCGGCTCGATCTGCACGCGCCGCTGCGACTTCTGCATGATCTCGACGGGCAAGCCGCTCCCGCTCGACCGCGACGAGCCGCGCCGCGTCGCGGAGTCGGTGCGCACGATGGGGCTGAAGTACGCGACCATCACGGGGGTCACGCGCGACGACCTCCCCGACACGGGCGCGTGGCTCTACGCGGAGACCGTCCGCCAGATCCACGAGCTGAACCCGGGCGCCGGGGTCGAGGTGCTCGTCGACGATCTCGGCGGCCGCCCCGAGGGGCTCGCCGAGGTGTTCGCGGCGGCCCCGGAGGTGTTCGCGCACAACCTCGAGACGGTGCCGCGCATCTTCCGACGCATCCGGCCCGGGTTCCGGTACGAGCGCTCGCTCGGCATCATCGAGCGCGCCCGCGACGCCGGCATGATCACGAAGTCGAACCTCATCCTCGGCATGGGCGAGACCCGCGCCGAGGTCAGCGAGACGATGGCGCAGCTGCGCGACGCTGGGTGCCGCATCCTCACCCTCACCCAGTACCTGCGCCCCTCGGCGCTGCACCACCCGATCGACCGGTGGGTGCACCCCGACGAGTTCGCGGAGATGCAGCTGGAGGCCGAGGAGCTCGGGTTCTCGGGCGTGCTCGCCGGCCCGCTCGTGCGCTCCTCCTACCGCGCCGGTCGCCTGTGGGCGCAGGCGACCGGCGCGGGCAGCGGCGCGGGCGGCCGGGCCGCCCGGTGACCCCTACACCGGATCGGGGGTGAGCAGGCCGAGCTCCCGCAGCACGGCGAGCACCTGCTCGTGCCGGTTGAAGGTGTACAGGTGCACCGAGGGGGCGCCGCCGTCGAGCAGCTCTCGCGCCAACGAGACCGTGTGCTCGACGCCCAGCTCCGGCGCATAGCCGCCCTCGGCGTCCAATGCGCGGGCGAGCTCCACGGGAGCGGGCCGGCCCGCGAGCGAGGCGACCTTGCGCAGCTGGGCGCTCGTGGAGACCGGCATGAGGCCCGGGAGCACGGGGATCGTGAGCCCGGCCGCACGCGCATCCTCGACGAACGACAGGTACTCCTCGGCGCGGAAGAAGAGCTGCGTGATCGCGAGATTCGCGCCGGCCTCCTGCTTCGCGACGAGCCAGTCGACGTCCTCGGCGCGCGAGCGGGAGAGCGGATGGCCGTTCGGGTAGGCGGCGACGGCGGTGCGCCCCACACTGGTGAGCGGCGGCCGCTCCGCCCGCGCCTGCGAGATGAGGCGCACGAGCTCCCACGAGCTCATCGAACCCGCGACCCGCGCATCGCGCTCGTCGAGCCCGCGCGGGGGGTCGCCGCGGAGTGCGAGGAAGTCGTGCACGCCCGCGTCCATGATGGCGTGGATGGCGGCGCGCACGGCGTCGGGCGTCTCGCCCACGGTGGTGAGGTGCGCGAGCGGAAGCGCGTCGGTGTGATCGCGGAGGTACGCGACCAGATCGAGCGAGGCGTCGCGGTTCGATCCGTTCGCGCCGTAGGTGACCGAGATGAAGTCGGGATCCGCCGCCGACAGATGCTGCACGGCGTGCCCGAGGGCCAGTGCGGCCGCACCCGAGCGTGCGGGGAACACCTCGAACGAGAAGCGGGCGCGCGTCGCGGCGCGGGCGGGGAGCAGGAAGGAGTTCATGCGCCGCTCAGCTCCTCCTGCGCGAGGCGGGTGCCGCGCACCCGTGCGGCGATCTTCGCGAACGCCACGTCGCGCGCGAAGTCGGGCGAGCCGTGCTTCGGCTTCTCGTCGATGAGGTACGGGGAGAATCCGCAGTCGTCCGTCGATCCGAGCAGCTCGGCCGGGATGAACCGCGCGGCGCGCACCAGCTGATCCCGCACCTCCGGCGCGGTCTCGAGCTTCGGGCTGGTCGGATCGGTGACGCCGAGCAGCACCCTCGGCGCCGCCGCGGTGCGCGCGCGCTGGCGCAGCTGCCGGCCCACCAGCCGGGCCACCCGATCCGGCTCCTTCTCGCTCGCGGCTTGCACCAGGAAGTACCCGGCCTCGATCTGGAAGAGCTCGGGGATCAGCGCGGCGTAGTCGACGTCGGCGCTGTGGGCCGAGTCGTGATCGTTGCCGGGGCACGTGTGCACGCCGACCGCGGCGCGGTGCTCGGGGGCGAGCTCCGCGAGCACGCGGTTGATGAGGTCGATGAAGCCGCCCAGCGCCTCCGGGCCCGCCCACGGCGCGCGGAGATCGCGGCGCAGCGCGAGCCGCCCCTCCGTGAAGTCGATGGTGACGCGGGAGGCGCCGGCGGCGAAGCTGCGCCGGATGTCCTCCGCGCACCCGGCCACCACATCGTCGAGGAACGCGTCTCGGGAGTAGTCTCCGAGCCCCTCCGCGGGCACCATGAGCGACAGCATCGACGGCGAGACGACCGCCTGCTTGAGCGGGAGGCGGGTGAGCGGCCGCGCGGCCGCCACGTCGTCCGCCGCCCAGGAGCGGAACCGGAACGGGCCGCGGGCGAGGCTCGGGATCACCCGGTGGTGCCCGTCGGCGAAGACCGCGAACACCGGCCCCTCGCGCACGTCGCCCGCGAACGAGGTGCCGAGCGGGTAGCTCGAGAAGCTCTGCCGCCGCTGCTCCCCGTCGCTCACGAGGGGCGAGCCGGTCTCCGCGAACCTCTCGAGGGTGTCGCGCACGGCGCGATCCTGCTCGCCGCGCAGCGTCTCCGCGTCGACCAGGCCGGCCTCCGCATCGAGCACCGCGCGCTGCAGACTCGCGGGGCGCGGCAGGCTGCCCACGGCCTCGGTCGGCAGCTCGCCGCCGCGCCACGCCTCGGCGTGCTCGGCGGGGAGGGCGGCTTCCGCCGCTCCCGCCGCCCCCGCCCCACGGACGTCCGGCGCGCTCACGCGCCCGCGCGCACCGCACGGGCCGCGTGCACCAGGTTCGTGAGGCTCGCCACGGTCTCCTCGTACCCGCGGGTCTTCAGGCCGCAGTCGGGGTTCACCCAGAGCTGCTCGCCTGGAATGCGCGCTGCCGCGATCCGGATCAGCTCCTGCTGCTCCTCGACGCTCGGCACGCGGGGCGAGTGGATGTCGTAGACGCCCGGGCCGATGCCGCGCGAGTATCCGTGCTCGCCCAGTGGCTCGACGACGTCCATCCGGCTGCGGGCCGCCTCGATGCTCGTGACATCGGCGTCGAGCCCGTCGACGGCGTCGATGATCTCGCCGAACTCCGAGTAGCAGAGGTGCGTGTGGATCTGCACGCCGGGCGCCGCGCCGCTCGTCGCGAGGCGGAACGCGCCCACCGACCAGTCGAGGTACGCCGCCTGCCGGTCGGCGTCGAGGGGCAGCAGCTCCCGGAGGGCCGGCTCGTCCACCTGCACGATGCGGATGCCCGCCTCGACGAGGTCGTCGATCTCGTCGCGCAGGGCGAGGGCGACCTGCGACGCCGTATCGGCCAGCGGCTGATCATCTCGCACGAAGGACCAGGCGAGGATCGTGACGGGCCCGGTGAGCATTCCCTTCACCGGTCGGTCGGTGAGCGACTGGGCGTACGCCGACCAGGCGACCGTCATCGGCGCCGGGCGGGAGACGTCGCCCCACAGGATCGACGGGCGGGTCGCCCGCGTGCCGTACGACTGCACCCAGCCGTGCTCCGTGACCGCGAACCCGTCGAGCAGCTCGGCGAAGTACTGGACCATGTCGTTGCGCTCGGCTTCGCCGTGCACCAGCACGTCCAGGCCGATCTCCTCCTGCAGACGGATCACGCGGGCGATCTCGGCGCGCAGGAACTCGTCGTACTCCTCCTGGCCGAGTTCGCCCCGGCCGAAGGCGGCGCGGGCGCGTCGGATCTCGGCGGTCTGCGGGAACGAGCCGATCGTGGTCGTGGCGAGCTCGGGGATGTCGAGGGCCTGCTGCGCGGCGCGGCGCTCCTCCTCGTCGGCCCGCTCGCGATCCTCCCCCGCGACGGCGTCGACGCGGGCGCGCACCTCGTCCACCCGCACGCCGGCGGTCTGAGCGCGCGATGCGAGGATCGCGTCGACTGCAGCGAGCTCTCCCTCGATCGCGGCGGCGCCCTCGGCGAGCCCCCGGGCGAGGATCACGACCTGCTCGACCTTCTGGTCGGCGAAGGCGAGCCAGGAGGCGAGCTCGGCGTCGAGCCGCGTCTCGTCGCGCACGTTGTGGGGAACGTGCTGCAGGCTGTTGGAGGTGGCGGCGACCGTCGCGATCCCGGCGCGCTGCAGGCGCTCGAGCGCGCCGAACGCCGCGCGCAGATCGGTCTTCCAGATGTTGCGCCCGTCGACGACGCCCGCGACGAGCTGCGTGTCGGCGAAGGCCGCGGTGAGCTCGCCCGAGGCGAGCTCCGCCTCGGGGAGCGAGCCGCGCACGAGGTCGGCCTGCACCGCTTCGACCGGCAGCGCGCCGAGCCGCGCGAGCGCCGACGAGGCGTCGCCGTAGGGCGCGGTCAGCAGGATGCGGGGGCGTTCGGCGGTCGCGCCGAGCGCCGTGTAGGCCCGCTCGACGAGTTCGAGCGTCTGCTCGCGCGGAACCGGCAGGGAGTCGGAGACGAGTGCGGGCTCGTCGAGCTGCACCCACTGCGCCCCCGCTCCCGCCAGCGCGGCGAGCAGCTCGCCGTACGCGGCGACGACCTCGTCGAGGCGGTCGATCGGCTGGAAGCCGGCGGCGGCTGCGTCGGAGGCCTTGGCGAGCAGCAGGTAGGTGACGGGCCCGACGATCACGGGGCGCGATTCGATGCCCTGCTCGGCGGCCTCGGAGAGCTGGGCGACGAGCTGCGCGGGGTTCGCCGCGAACGGGGTGCGCTCGTCGATCTCGGGCACGCTGTAGTGGTAGTTCGTGTCGAACCACTTGGTCATCTCGAGCGGCTGGTGGTCGCGGTCGCCGCGGGCGAGCGCGAAGTAGGTGACGAGATCGCTGCCGGCGATGTCGGCGAAGCGCTGCGGGATGGCGCCGAGCGCCAGCGTCGCGTCGAGCACCTGGTCGTAGAAGCTGAAGCTCTCGGGCACCGCGCCGCCGGCCGCGGGGAGGCCGAGCTCGACGAGGTGCGCACGGGTGCTCGCGCGCAGCTCGCGCGCGGTCTGCTGCAGAGCCGCCTCGTCGCTCTGCCCCTTCCAATAGGATTCGATCGCCCGCTTCAGCTCGCGGCGGCGCCCGAGTCGCGGGTATCCGAGAATCGTCGCGGTGGGCAGATGCGTCGTTGCGGTCATGGCCGTCCTTTTCGTGGGAACTCAAGGATCGCAGCAGGCGCTGCTCCCCGTGGAACTCCCCCAAGGTATCCAGCGGTGCGCATTCGCGGTGCGATGTTGCTCCCTGTTACCCGGACGCCTCAGCAGCGCTTATGACACGTATTGCTCCAGCTTCGATGCCGTCTCCGCCGTCACGTACGCGCGCACGCGGGTGCCGGTCTCAACGTACTCCGTCTCCAGCACGCGGTTGCGCTCGTGCAGCTCGGCGACGAGCTCGCCGCGGTCGTAGGGCACCACGACCGTGATCTCGCGATCCGGCACCGGCAGCGCGGCGTCGATCCGCCGCTTCAGCTCCTCGATGCCCTCGCCCGTGCGCGCGGAGACGAACACGGCGTCGGGCACGAGCCCGTGCAGCATCAGCCGCTGCGAATCGTCGAGCAGATCGGCCTTGTTGAACGCCACCAGCTCCGTGATGTCCTGCGCCTCGACCTCGGCGATCACGTCGCGCACCGTGCGCAGCTGCGCCTCGGGATCCGGGTGCGATCCGTCGACCACGTGCAGGATCACCGAGGCGTCGCCCACCTCCTCGAACGTCGAGCGGAACGCCTCGACCAGCTGATGCGGCAGGTTGCGCACGAAACCGACCGTGTCGGCGTACGTGAAGCGGCGGCCGTCGTCGGTCTCGCCGTGCCTGATCGCCGTGTCGAGCGTTGCGAACAGCTGGTTCTGCACCAGCTCCTGCGTCCCCGTGAGGCGGTTCAGCAGACTCGACTTGCCGGCGTTCGTGTACCCGGCGATCGCGACCGAGGGCACTTCGCCGCGCTTGCGATTCGCGCGCTTCGCCTCGCGCGCCGGGGCGAAGCCGGCGATCTGCTTGCGCAGCTTCGACATGCGGATGTGGATCTTGCGGCGGTCGAGCTCCATCTTCGTCTCGCCGGGGCCGCGCGATCCCATTCCCGCGCCGCCGGAGCCGACCTGGCCGCCCGCCTGACGCGACATGGACTCGCCCCAGCCGCGGAGGCGCGGCAGCAGGTACTGCAGCTGCGCGAGCTCGACCTGCGCCTTGCCCTCGCGACTCTTCGCGTGCTGGCTGAAGATGTCGAGGATCACCGCCGTGCGGTCGATCACCTTCACCTTCACCACGTCCTCCAGCGCACGGCGCTGGCTCGGCGCGAGCTCGGTGTCGGCGATCACCGTGTCGGCGCCCACCGCGGCCACGAGCTCGGCGAGCTCCTGCGCCTTGCCCTTGCCCAGGTACGTCGCCGGGTCGGGGTGCGCGCGCCGCTGCAGCAGGCCGTCGAGCACGCGCGCGCCCGCGGTCTCCGCGAGCGCGGAGAGCTCGCGCAACGAGTTCTCGGCGTCCTCGGCGCTCCGCTGCGAGTAGACGCCGATGAGCACGACGTTCTCGAGCCGCAGCTGCCGGTACTCCACCTCGGTGACGTCTTCGAGCTCGGTCGAGAGCCCGACGACGCGCTTCAGCGACGCGCGATCCTCGCGCTCCATGCGGATCGCGTCGAGATCGCCCTCGAGCCGGTCGTGGTCGGCGTCGCCGAGCGCCTGCGCGCCGCTCGTCAGATCGCGGATCACGGTCGCCGAGCCGGCGCCTGCGGCGCGGGCGAGCACCCGGTCGAGGGGGTCCGCGGGAGCGGGGTCCGAGTTCGCCGGGGAGGTCGTGCCTGGGGTCGTGGCTGCGCGATCGAGTGCGTCTTCCCCGACAGCGTCCTCGACGGCGATCACTGCATCGTCTGCGTTCTGCTTCTTCATCTGGAGGCCAGTCTACGCGGCGCGCGCCCGGGCGCGTCGGCCGTTCGCCGTGGGCGCAGCCCGCCGCGCGGGCGGAGGCCTGGGATACTGGTGCGGTGACCCAGCACTACTTCTCCGAATCCCCCGGCGGCGAGCTCCGGCCCCGCGAGGTCGAGGTGGAGCTCGCCGGCGCTCCGCGCACCGTCGTGACGGCGGGCGGCGTGTTCAGCCCCGATCAGCTCGATCGCGGCACCGCGATCCTGTTGCGCGCACTCCCGGAAGCCGACGATCTCGGACCCGCTGGAGGCGCCCCGCTGCTCGACGTGGGCTGCGGCTGGGGCGCGATCGCGCTCGACGCTGCGCTCGCGCAGCCCGAGCGCGAGATCTGGGCGATCGATGTCAACGAGCGGTCGCGCGAGTTGACCCGGATGAACGCGGAGCGGCTCGGCCTCGCGCACGTGCGGGTCGCGTCGCCCGACGAGGTGTCCGACGGGCTCGAGTTCGGCGAGATCCGCTCGAATCCGCCGATCCGCGTGGGCAAGGACGCGCTGCACGCGATCCTGCGCCAGTGGCTCCCCCGGTTGCAGGCGGGGGGCGTCGCGCACCTCGTGGTCGCGAAGCACCTGGGCGCGGACTCGCTGCAGCGCTGGATCGCGGCGGAGTTCGCCGATCTCGTCGTCGACCGCCCGTCTCGCGACAAGGGCTTCCACATCATCCGAGCGAGTCGCCCGGAGCGGTAGGCGCGGCGCCGGTCGGGCTCGGCGCCGAGCGGGCGCCGCACCGGTCGGGGCCGCACCGGTCGGGGGCCGTCAGGCGTCAGGCGGGGCCGACAGCTGTCGGGCGAGGGCCGTCAAGCATCGGGCGAGGGCCGTCAGGCGTCGGGAAGCTCGATCTCCCCCGTGTAGACCAGCTCGGCGGGGCCGTTCAGCGACACGTGCTCGCCCTCCTCGGTGGGGAACATGCGCACGGCGAGCCGGCCCCCGGGCACGTCGACGCGCCAGTGGTTCGGCATGCCCGCGCCGCCCCAGTGCCGGAACGCGAGCGCGGCCGCAGCCGTGCCCGTGCCGCACGACAGGGTCTCGCCGACACCGCGCTCGTGCACGCGCATGCGGATGCGCGCCACCCCGTCCTTGACCAGCGGATCCTCGGGCACGACGAACTCGATGTTCGCGCCGTTCTCGGCGACGGGTTCGAGCGCGGGCTCGCGGTGCAGGTCGAGGCCGTCGAGCTCTGCGGGGTCCGCCAGCGCGGTGACGACGTGCGGGTTGCCGAGATCGATGCCGAGCCCCGGTCGAGCCACATCGAGGCCCTGCGCGGCGACGAGTCGCTCCTCGGCGAGGCGCCAGCGCCCGAGATCGACGGTGTACCCGGAGACGCCGGCGAGCACGTCCTTCACGCCGGCGCGCGTCGCGATCGGCAGCGTGTCGCGCCGCTCCGGGGCGACGAGGCCGCGAGTGATCAGATAGTGCGCGTACACCCGCACGCCGTTGCCGCACATCTCGGCCGGCGTGCCGTCGGCGTTCCAGTAATCCATGAACCACTCGGCGTCCGGCTCCTCGGCGAGGCACGCCGCCCCCTCCGGAATGGAGCGCGAGCGCACCGCCCGGATCACGCCGTCGGCGCCGACGCCGAACCGGCGGTCGCAGAGGAAGCGGATCTGCTCGGGAGTCAGCTCGCGCTCGCCGTCGGGGTCGGTGAACAGCACGAAATCGTTGCCCGTGCCATGGCCCTTGGTGAACGCGAGGGTCGTCATGGCCCCCAGTTTACGCGGGCGATTCGCCGGCCCGCAGCCACTCCACCCCGGCGTAGCGCTTGAACCAGCTCACCTGTCTGCGGGCGTAGCGACGGGTGAGCACCTGGGTCTCCGCGATCGCCTCGGCCTCGGTGAGTCGCCGGTCGAGCTGCGCGAGCGCCTGGGCGTACCCGATGGCGCGGGAGGCCGTCGGTCCCGATGCGATGCCCCGCGGCACCAGCGACCGCACCTCGTCGAGGAGGCCCGCCCGCCACATCTGCTCGACGCGCCGGTCGAGCCGCTCGACGAGCTCCGCGCGATCGGCCCGCACACCGAGGAGGCGCGTTCCGCCCGCCTGCGCGCCGTGCCACAGCCGCGGCTCGGCCGGCAGCGTCACCTGCGCGTCGCCCCCGAGCAGGGCCACTTCGAGCGCCCGCACCACCCGGCGCGGGTTTCGCGCGTCGACGGCCTCGGCGGTCGCCGGGTCGCGCGCGCGCAGTCGCTCGAGCAGCGTGTCCACCCCGTCGCGCTCGAGCGCCGCCTCGAGCTCTGCGCGCAGCGCGTCGTCGCGGGGCGGGAACTGGAAGTCGAAGAGCACGCTCGAGACGTAGAGTCCCGATCCCCCGACGAGGATCGCGTCGGCCCCGCGGGCGTGAATGCCTCCGATGGCGGCGCGGGCCGCCTCCTGGTACCACGCCACCGTTGCTTCGTCGCCGGGGTCGAGCACGTCGAAGAGGTGGTGCGCGATCCCCCGCCGCTCCGCCTCCGGCAGTTTCGCCGTGCCGATGTCCATGCCGCGATAGACCTGCATCGCATCGGCGTTCACGATCTCGGTGGGTCGGCCGGTCGCGATCAGCCGCTCGGCGAGATCGAGGGAGAGCGCCGATTTGCCCGTGCCGGTCGCGCCCACCACGGCCCAGAGGCGCGGGCGGGCACGCTGCTCGGTGTCGGCCGGCTGCGCGGCCCTCGGTGTCATCGGGTGCGCAGGGTCGGCAGCCCGAGGTTGACGACGCGCGGCGCCGGAGCGGCGGCCTCGGCGGGCGCGGGGACGCCGCAGCTCTCGGCCTGGCGCCGATCCCAGGCGTCGCCCGCTCGGGTGCGTCGCACGACGAACCGGCGCGCGGCTTCCGACGGGTCGATCGCCGAGTCGGCGATGAGGAAGTGCGGGGCCGCCGCCGTGATGGCGACCGTGACGACATCGCCCGGGCGGGGTTCGTCGCCGTGCTCGGGCACTGCGAAGTGCACGAGTCGGTTGTCCTCGCCGCGCCCCGAGAGGCGGCGGGTGGTCGCGTCCTTCTTGCCCTCGCCTGCGGAGACGAGCACCTCGACGGTGCGACCGATCTGCGCGTGGTTCTCCTCCAGGGAGATGCGCTCCTGCAGCGCCTGCAGACGCTCGTAGCGCTCCTGCACGACCGCCTTCGGCAGCTGCCCGTCCATGTCGGCTGCGGGGGTGCCGGGTCGGATCGAGTACTGGAACGTGAACGCGCTCGCGAATCTCGAGGCCTCGACCACGCGGAGGGTGTCGGCGAAGTCCTCCTCGGTCTCGCCGGGGAAGCCGACGATGATGTCGGTGGTGATCGCGGCGTGCGGGATGCGCTCGCGCACGGCCTCGAGAATGCCGAGGAACTTCTTCGACCGGTACGAGCGGCGCATGGCCTTCAGCACGGTGTCGGAGCCCGACTGCAGCGGCATGTGGAGCACCGGCATCACGTTCGGCGTCTCGGCCATCGCGGCGATAACGTCCTCGGTGAAGGCGGCCGGGTGCGGGCTCGTGAACCGCACCCGCTCGAGCCCGTCGATGCCGCCCATGGCGCGCAGGAGCTTGCCGAACGCCTGCCGGTCGCCGAATTCGACGCCGTAGGTGTTGACGTTCTGGCCGAGGAGCGTCACCTCGATCGCTCCGTCGTCGACGAGCGCCTGGACTTCGGCGAGGATGTCGCCGGGGCGTCGGTCCTTCTCCTTGCCGCGGAGCGCCGGGACGATGCAGAACGTGCACGTGTTGTTGCAGCCGACGGAGATCGACACCCACCCGCTGGAGGCGGAGTCGCGCTTGGTCGGCAGCGTGGAGGGGAAGACCTCGAGCGATTCGAGGATCTCTACCTGCGCTTCGGCGTTGTGCCGGGCGCGTTCGAGGAGGGCGGGCAGCGACCCCATGTTGTGGGTGCCGAAGACCACGTCGACCCAGGGCGCCTTCTCGACGATGGCGCCCTGATCCTTCTGCGCGAGGCACCCGCCGACGGCGATCTGCATGCCTTCGCGCTCGCGCTTGACGCCCGCGAGGTGGCCGAGGTTGCCGTACAGCTTGTTGGCCGCGTTCTCGCGCACGGCGCAGGTGTTGATCACGATGACGTCGGCGGCCTCCGCCGAGTCGGCCGGCACGTATCCGGCGGCTTCGAGCGACCCCGAGAGGCGCTCTGAGTCGTGCACGTTCATCTGGCAGCCGAGCGTGCGCACGGAGTAGCTGCGGGGGGTGCCGTCGCGACGCACCGATGCGGGCGACAGCTGGATCTCAGGGGGTTCGACAGCGGTGAGACTCATGGTCTCCAGTCTACCGGCGACGGCGGGCGCGCCGGCGGCGGGCGCTGCTACTCGAAGCGGACGCCCGAACCGCCGCGGCCGCCGCGCGAGCCTCGGGTCGCCCCGTCGAGCGCGTCCCGCGCCGCGCGCATCGCGGGTTCGCCGGACCAGCCCCGCCGGGCGAGAAAGCCGAGCAACCGGCGTTCGGCGACCTGACGCTCGAGCCCGCCGAGCTTCGCCGCGCGGTCGCGCGCGGTCTGCCGCAGCAGTTCGAACTCCTCATCGGAGTCGAGCTCGCCGATCGCGGTCTCGATCACGTCGCCCGGAAGCCTGCGGGCCTGCAGTTTCACGCGGATCTGCGACCGACTCGCCCGCTTCGTGTGGCGCAGCTTCTCGGTGAGCGTGCGGGCGAGCCCGAGATCGTCGAGATAGAGGCTGCGGGTGAACTCGTCGACGACCGTCTCGATCTCATCGGCCCCGTGGTCGAGGCGGGCGAGCTCCTCCCGGAGCTCGCCGCTCGTCCGGGCGCGGCGACCCAGGATGCGCACTCCGTCTTCGTGGGCGGTGCGCCCGGGCGCCTCGTCGGCGGGATCCGATTCGGGGTCGTCGATCTCCTGCTGGTCGGGCTCTGCCGTATCGGCGCCGCCCTCGAGCGGTCCACTCGTCGGCGATACCCGCGCAGCGAAGTCGCCCTGCACGACGGGCCGGACGCCGGTCTCGATCATCGACGCGACGCCCGAGTCGATGAGCCTGGCGAGCTCCTCACGGGTCGCCTGACGCGCTGCGGAGCCGGCCTCCCCCTCGGGATGATCGACCGCATCGACCTCATCGACCTCATCAGTGCGATCGACCTCATCAATGCGATCGACCTCATCAATGCGATCGACCTCATCAGCCCCATCGCCCTCTTCAATGCGATCGCCGAAGCCGACCGCTCCGCGCACGCGCGGCCGGTTCAGCTGAGAGCGCAGCTCGATGACTTCGGCCAGGTCGCCGCGATCCTCCGACCGCGACTCCTCATCGGGCGGAGGGAGAAACCGCACCACCATCTCAGGCGCTCGCGCGCTTCTCGGGCTCTGCGGGCGCCGACTTCGCCGACGCCTTGGCCGCTGACGCCCCCTTGGCTGCGGGCGCCGAAGGAGCCGTCTCCTCAGCCCCCGCCTCCTTGCGCCCGTTCACGCCGAGCTTCGTCAGAATCTTCTCCTCGATCTCCAGCGCGACATCGGGGTGGTTGATCAAGAACCGACGCGCGTTCTCCATGCCCTGGCCGAGCTGGTCGCCGTCGTAGGTGAACCACGCACCGCTCTTCTTGATCAGCCCCTGCTCCACACCGTAATCGATGAGCGAGCCCTCGCGGGAGATGCCGATGCCGTACAGGATGTCGAACTCGGCCTGCTTGAACGGCGGCGCCATCTTGTTCTTGACGACCTTCACGCGCGTGCGGTTTCCCACCGCGTCGGCGCCGTCCTTCAACGTCTGAATGCGACGGATGTCGAGTCGCACCGAGGCGTAGAACTTGAGGGCCTTGCCGCCGGCGGTCGTCTCCGGGCTTCCGAAGAAGACGCCGATCTTCTCGCGCAGCTGATTGATGAAGATGGCCGTGGTCTTGGTCGAGTTCAGGCTGCCCGTGATCTTGCGCAGCGCCTGCGACATGAGGCGGGCCTGCAGACCGACGTGGCTGTCGCCCATCTCGCCCTCGATCTCGGCCTTCGGCACGAGCGCCGCGACCGAGTCGATGACCACGAGGTCGACGGAACCGGAGCGGATCAGCATGTCGGCGATCTCGAGCGCCTGCTCCCCGGTGTCGGGCTGCGCGACGAGCAGCGCGTCGATGTCGACACCGAGCTTTTGCGCGTACTCGGGGTCGAGCGCGTGCTCGGCATCGATGAAGGCCGCGATGCCGCCGGCGCGCTGCGCGTTCGCGATCGCGTGGAGCGTCAGCGTCGTCTTGCCCGACGACTCGGGGCCGTAGATCTCGATGATGCGGCCGCGCGGCAGGCCGCCGATGCCCAGCGCGACGTCGAGCGCCACCGAGCCCGTGGGGATCACCTCGACGGGGGGCCGATCCTGGCTCCCCATGCGCATGACCGCGCCCTTGCCGAAGTTGCGGTCGATCTGCGCGAGAGCGGCTTCGAGGGCCTTCTCGCGGTCTTTGGCTACAGCCATGGTGTGCTCCTCATCACGTGCGCGGCGTGCCGCTGGGTGTGCTGCCTGCATACTGTCTCGGCCCCGGATGGGGCAGACAAGGCATCGGTGGTCGTGCGCTTCTCACCCTAGGATCAGCCACCGACATTCATGGCCGGAGGCGGAGAACTGTGAATGCGAAGGGCGACTCACCACCTGTAGACGAAGATAACACCATTCGAACACAGTTTCGAAGAATGCGACGGCGTGTCTGTCGCGGCGCGCGCCGCGCACCCGTCGCTCCCGCTACTCGCGGGGATCCGGCAGCCCGCGCCCGTGACGCCGCGCCACCGGCACGGCGAGGTCATCGCAGAGCGCCTCCCACACGTGACGCGGCGCCACTCCGCGCTCGATCGCCTCGTTCGCAGTACCTCCGAGCGGGGCCAACCAGTGGTCGCGCAGCAGCACGGGGGCGTAGTCCTCGCCGAACTCCGAGACGCACGCGCGCCGGAACTCACTCAACCGCATCATTCACACCCGTTCCTGTCTTCCGCCCCGACACGTCGAAGCGCCCGAACCGGAAACGGCCGGGCGCTTCAGCGCCGCTCGCACGGCGCACCTCTCGAGATGCCTACGAGACCAGCTCGGGGGTGAACCCCGACACCAGCTCCGCAGGCACCGTGTCGGGAACCCGGTGAGCCATCGGGAGCGACAAGCCCTCGACCACGGAGAGTCGCTCGCTCACCTCTCCCATGATCACGGAGAGCGGGGTGTCGAGCGCATCGGCGACGGCGGCGAGGATCTCACTCGACGCCTCCTTCTGACCGCGCTCGACCTCGCTCAGATATCCGAGCGCGACGCTCGCCTCACCGGCGACCTGCCGCAGCGTACGACCCTTCTGCAGCCGGAAGTCACGCAGCACATCGCCGATCTCCTGACGCATGAGCACCATGTGAACCCTCCTTCACGTGCACAACCCGAGTCGTGCCTCCACCATACCCGCTCCGCGACGGGCTGTCGCTGCGGGGACGCCGACCATTTTCGGATCGCCGTACTGTGAACAACCCCGAGCTTAACCGCTGTATTCCTGAAATCTCACTGAAGTTGAGTCTGCCTGACTCAGGTTCAGCGAAATATCAGGAATGCGCTGCCGAGGCGCTCACAGCACCTTCGAGAGGAACTCCCGCGTGCGCGCCTGCTGCGGATCGCCGAACACCTGCTCGGGTGCGCCCTCCTCCACCACGGCGCCCCCGTCCATGAACACGACGCGATCGCACACCTCGCGCGCGAAGCCCATCTCGTGGGTGACCAGCACCATCGTCATGCCCGAGGCCGCGAGATCGCGGATCACCTGCAGCACCTCCCCCACCATCTCGGGGTCGAGCGCCGACGTCGCCTCGTCGAACAGCATGATCTTCGGCTCCATCGCGAGCGCACGCGCAATCGCGACGCGCTGCTTCTGCCCGCCCGAGAGCGACGCCGGTCGGGCGTCCCCCTTCTCGGAGAGCCCGACGCGCTCGAGCAGCGACAGCGCCGCATCGCGGGCCTCGTTCTTCGACTTCTTCTTCAGGTCGACCGGGGCGAGCATGATGTTCTCGAGCACCGTCATGTTCGGGAACAGGTTGAAGTGCTGGAACACCATGCCGATGTTCTGCCGCACCACGTTGATGTCGGCCTGCTGCGAGGTGAGCTCCATGCCGCTCACCACGACCGAGCCCCCGCTCGGCTCCTCGAGGCGGTTGAGGCACCGGAGCAGGGTCGACTTGCCCGATCCCGAGGGTCCGATCACGGAGACCACCTCCCCCTCCGCCACGACGAGGTCGATGCCCGTGAGCACCTCGTTGCTGCCGAACGACTTGCGCAGTCCCGCGACCTCGATCGCCGGAGTGCCCGTGTGCGTTGCCGTGTTCTCGGTCACTTGTTCACCTTCTTATCCACGATGTTCGCAAGCCAGGTCAGCAGGGTGATGACGATGAAGTACATCACTCCGACGATGATGAGCATCTCCGTCGTGCGGAAGTTCGCCGCATAGATCTGCTGCGCCTGGTAGAGGAGCTCCGCGAAGCCGATGGTCAGGAGCAGCGACGAGTCCTTCAGCGTGATGACGAGCTGGTTGATGACGGAGGGCATCGAGATCTTGGCTGCCTGCGGCACGACGACGCGCTGCATCGAGCGCCCCCACCCGAGGCCGAGCGACCGCGCCGCCTCCATCTGCCCCGGATCCACGGCCTGCAGTCCGCCGCGCACGATCTCGGTCAGGTAGGCACCGGCATTGAGCGCGAGCGTGGCGACACCGGCGAGGAAGACGTTTCCGGGCGCCCCGGTGAGCTGCGGCAGCCCGAAGTAGAAGAGGAAGGCCCAGACGAGGATCGGCGTGCCGCGGAAGATCGAGACGTACACCGTGGCGATTCCGCGCACGACGCGCGAGGACGAGATCTTCATGAACCCGAACACGAGCCCGAGCGCGAGGGCGATGATGAAGGAGACGACGGTGATCGACACCGTGTTCCAGAGGCCCTTGGAGAGCGCCGGCCAGCTCTCGACCACGAGCTCGAAGATGTTGCCGCCGCCCTGCGTGGTCTCGGAATCGCCGAGGTACGTGTCGAGGATCTCGTCGTAGGTGCCGTCGGCCTGCAGCTTCGCCAGCCCGTCGTTGAACGCCGCCAGCAGCTCCGAGTTCTCGCCCTTCGCCACGGCGAAGCCGTACTCGCCGCCCGGGATCTTCTCGGTGACGACCTTGAGTCCGTTGCCCTGGTCGATGCCGTAGGCCAGCACCGGGTAGTCGTCGAACACTGCGACCGCCGATTGGTTCTTCACCGACTCGTACATGGTCGCCGACTGATCGAGCGCCTTCACCGTGAAGCCGTACTCCTCGGCGAGCTTCTCGGCCTCGGCGAGCCCCTCGGAACCCGACTTCGCGACCACGGTCTCACCCGCGAGGTCGTCATAGCCCTCGATCGAGTCGTCGTTCGCGGCGACCGCCATCTGCACGCCCGACTCGAAGTACGGCTCGGAGAAGTCGAAGATCTCCTTGCGCTCGTCCGTGATGGACATGCCGGCGATGACGCCGTCGGCCTGCCCCGACTGCACGGCCGAGAGCGCGGCCTGGAAGCCCAGCGAGCGGATGTCGACGCTGAACCCCTCCCGCTCCGCGATCGTGTTCATCAGGTCCATGTCGATGCCGACGAGGTCTCCGGTCGACGGATCGCGGAACTCGAACGGCGCGAAGGTGGTGTCCGTCGCGATGACGTACGTCTCCCCCTCCGCCTGAGCCGGCATGACCGCAGTCGCCGCTCCGGTTCCCAGCAGCAGCGTCGCTGCGAATCCTGCCGCGAGACCGGCGCGCACGCGAGTCCAACGTCTGTTCTTCTGCACTCTCAATTCCCCTTCGCGGAGTTGGATCGCCGCGATCTGCGATGATCGATTCGCCCCCAGCGTACCGAGGTCACGGAGCGGATGAGGCCGATCCGGGCTCGAGGCACTCGACCAGCAGCTCGATCGCCGCGGTGACGGCTGCCGCGCGAATGGTCGCGCGGTCGCCGTCGAGGTCGAGCAGCCGCTGCCGCTCGACGGCGCCCGCGCTCACCGCGACCCAGACCGTTCCGGCGGGTTGACCGGTCTGCGGATCGGGATCGGGCCCGGCGACGCCCGTCGTGGCGACGCCGATTGCCGTGGGAGCCTCGGCGGAGCCCCTGCGCGGCACGGCGCACGCTCGACGCACCCCGGCGGCCATCTGTCGCGCGACGTCGCCGTCGACGGGGCCGCTCCGGCGCAGGAGCTCGTCGTCGACTCCGAGGAGCGAGTGCTTGAGCGCGGTGTCGTAGGCGACGATGCCCCCGACGAGCACGCGCGAGGCCCCCGGAATCGAGACGAAGGCATCGGCGAGCAGACCGCCGGTGAGCGACTCGGCGACGGCGAGGGTGAGCCCGCGCGCGCCCGCCTCCTCGATGACGCGCCGGGCGAGCTCCGCTCGGCGGGACGCGGTCACCGTGCCGCCCGCCTCGCCCGCGCGTACCCCACGATGTAGTCGAGCCCGCTCGTGATAGTGAGGATGAAGGCGATGGTCATCGTGATGATGTTGACCCATTCGACGAGGGGCGCGGCGGATCCCACGACACCGGCGAGCGGCAGCAGTGCGAGGGTGATCGCGACGGACTGCGCCACGGTTTTCACCTTGCCCGCCCAGGCGGCGGCGAGCACGACGTCGTGGGCGACGAGCAGACGGTGCACGGTGATGCCGACCTCGCGCACGAGGATGAGCACGGTGACCCACCAGGGCAGCTCGGCCAGGATCGAGAGGCCGACCAGCGCTGCGCCGGTCAGGAATTTGTCGGCGATCGGGTCGAGCAGCTTGCCGAGATCCGTGATGAGCCCTCGGGACCGTGCGATGTGCCCGTCCCACGCGTCCGTCGCGATCGCGAGCACGAAGAACACGGCCGCCGCCCACCGCCAGGGGCCGTCGGTGCCGCCATCGGCGAGCAGCATCCACAGGAAGAACGGCGTGGCGAGGATGCGCGCCCCCGTGATGACGTTGGGGGCGTTCCAGTTGCTGGGCGCCGCGGGCGCGGGGGCGTTGGCGGTCATGTCAGCAGCCTACTTGAGGCGCCGCCGCCCGCTCCTAGTAGGCGTAGATCTCGACGTCGAGCCCGTCCGTCGTCGGCGTCACCTCAACGTCCGCGTCGGAGGCGCCCACCTCGAGCTCTTCGGTGAGCGGTCGGCCGTCGGCGCCGCGGCCGGTGTACGTCGCCGTGAATGCCCCGCGATCCTCGATCTGCATCCAGATCGAGGTCTCGTCGACGCTGCTCACCAGCGGCGGCGTCACCATTTCCACCGATACGGCCACCTGGGCGGCGGGGTCGAACCTCGGGCTCGGCTCCATCACGTCGATGCCGCATGACTGCAACTCCCAGACGTCCGTCGACGTGGCGCACTCGCGGTAGGCCTCGGCGACCTTCCGCTGCACCTCGTCGGCGTAGTCGGGCCCGGGAGCGACCCAGTCGGAGGCGAAGAGCGCGTCGCCCGCGGAGGTGACGGGGAATCGGGCCCCGTCGAGGGTCGTGAAGTAGGGATTGTGCGATTCGAGCGCGTACTGGCCCGCGTAAAGGGTCACGACGTCGGCCCCCGCGGGGAACGGCTCGTCGGCTCCGCGCAACCCGAGCGCTCCGCCTCCGGCCGTGTCGAGCATCACGTCGTATCGCAGCCCCGAGGTGACGCTCCACGAGTCGTCCTCGTCGCGACGCAGCTCGAGGTGGTCGGTGTACGGGTAGCCGTCGAGTTCGTAGACGACCTCGCCGGTGGCCCGGCCGGCGTCGAAGTCGACGCGGAAGCGCCCGAGCTCGGGGTGCGCGATGTGCTCCGCCTCGGCGAACACGTCGGCGCTCGGGGCCTCGCCCGAGCCTGCCGACGGTGCTCCGTCGAAGAGTTGCTCCGCGTCGGCGAGACGCCCCGCCGCGACCGCGTCGAGGTACTGCGCCGCGATCGCACGCACCTCACCGCGATTATTCGACTGCGCGTCGACGGCGATCACCGTGCCGGCGGCGCCGAGCACCACCACGGCGAGCGCGGCGGTCACTCCCCAGATCCAGGCGCCGCGCTGCCGGCGGTCGTGCTCCTGCGGCTCGTGCGGACCGGGGGCCACCTGCGCGTCGGGATGCGTCACCGTCGTCTCCTCTTTTCATCGGCGCGGGGGCTCCGCGCCACTCGGATTTCGGTCCGGCATCGGTCCGAAGCGTTTCGGGTCAGTCCCGCCCGGTGAGCTGCCACGCGTCCTCGTCGCCGTCGCTCTCGACCTCTTCGAGGCTCGCCTGGTGCTGGGCGATCGGGTCGTCGTACCGGGGGTCGGCGGTTCCGAGCGATGCGTCGAACGGATCGATGACGTCCGTCTCCGCGTCGCCGCCGGTGCTCGGAGCGGAGGCGGCGCCTCCGGAGGCGAGGCCCGCCGCGCCGCTCGCCACGGATGCGGAGGAGCCCGGTGCGCCGGCGCTCGGCGGCTGCGGGCGCGGGGACTCGAACGCGGGTGCGGCGGGGGCCGGGCCGCCGCCGATGCGCGCGAGCACTTCGGGCAGCTGCTCAGGGCTGACGAGCACGTCGCGGGCTTTCGATCCCTCCGACGGTCCGACGATGTCGCGCGACTCCATCAGGTCCATCAACCTGCCCGCCTTCGCGAAGCCGACGCGCAGCTTGCGCTGCAGCATCGAGGTCGAGCCGAACTGCGAGGAGACGACGAGTTCGATGGCCGCGATCAGCACCTCGAGATCGTCGCCGATGTCTTCGTCGATCTCCTTCTTCTCGACCGCCTGCGCCACGTCCGCGCGGTACTCGGGCTGCGCTTGAGCCTTGACGTGTGCGACCACCTGCGCGATCTCCGCCTCCCCGACCCACGCGCCCTGCACGCGCACCGGCGACGATTCGCCGTTCAGCAGGAGCAGGCCGTCGCCCTGCCCGATGAGCCGCTCCGCGCCCACCTCGTCGAGGATGACGCGCGAGTCCGTGCCGGACGCGACGGCGAACGCGTAGCGGCTCGGCACGTTCGACTTGATCACGCCGGTCACAACGTTCACCGAGGGACGCTGCGTCGCGAGCACCAGGTGGATGCCGGCGGCGCGGGCCAGCTGCGTGATGCGCTGGATCGAGTCCTCGACGTCCCGGGGGCGATGAGCATGAGGTCCGCCAGCTCGTCGACCACCACGAGCAGGTAGGGGTAGGGCTTCAGCACGCGCTGGCTGCCCTCGGGGAGCACGATGCCGCCCGACCGCACGGCCTCGTTGAAGTCGTCGATGTGGCGGAAGCCGAAGCTCGCGAGGTCGTCGTAGCGCATGTCCATCTCCTTCACGACCCACTGCAGCGCTTCGGCCGCCTTCTTGGGGTTCGTGATGATGGGCGTGATGAGGTGCGGCACGCCCTGGTAGACGGTGAGCTCGACGCGCTTCGGGTCGACGAGCACCATGCGCACCTCGGAGGGCGTCGCCCGCATGAGGATGCTGGTGATCATGGAGTTGATGAAGCTCGACTTGCCCGAGCCGGTGGCACCGGCGACGAGCAGGTGGGGCATCTTCGCGAGGTTCGCCACGACGAAGCCGCCCTTGACGTCCTTGCCCACGCCGATGGTCATCGGGTGCGGGCTGCGCTGCGCCTTGCTCGAACGCAGCACGTCGCCCAGCGCGACGTTCTCGCGGTCCTGGTTCGGAATCTCGATGCCGATTGCGCTCCGCCCGGGGATCGGGGAGAGGATGCGCACCTCGTTCGAGGCGACGGCGTAGGAGAGATTCTTCGAGAGCGCGGTGACCTTCTCCACCTTGACGCCGGGGCCGAGCTCGACTTCGTACTGCGTCACGGTCGGGCCGCGTGAGAAGCCCGAGACCCGGGCATCGACCTTGAACTCCTCGAAGACCCGCGCGATCGCGGCCGTGATGAGGTCGTTCGCCTCCGTATGCGTCTTCGGGGCGTCGCCGGCCGAGAGCGCGTTCTGGTCGGGCAGGCGGTACGCGGCCTGGTCGGCGGGGCTGTGCGGCGGCGCGACGACGAAGGGCTCCGAGGCCGCCGCAGGTGCGGCCGGCTCCTCCGCGGGCGGTTCGGGAGCGGCGGCCGCGAAGTCGTCCCAGGAGTCGTCGCCGAGCCCCGACGCCGGTCCGGTCGCCGTCGCCTGCACGGCTGCTTCGGCCTGCTCGAGCTCGTCGAAGAGGTCTGAGGGGAACACGCCGGTCGCCGGCTCGGGGGCGAGCGCGGATTCGAACGCGCCGTTCTTCTCCGCCTCAGGCGCGGTGCCGCCGAGTGCGGAGCCGCCGAGTGCGGCATCGAGGCCGGAGCGGTCGGCCGCGTACTCCGGGTCCTCCTCCCGGCCGGAGGCGTTGCGACGCCACCAGGGCACCGCGTCGCCGTCGCCCTCCTGCTGCTCAAGGTCGAAGAGCGCCTGCTGCTCGGCCCGCTCCTGCTTGCGGCTGCGCTTCGGCGCGGTCGCGGGCGCGGCATCATGCTCGCCCTCCGCACTCACGCCGAAGAGGAACGCGTACGCCTCGCGCACGCGTCGGGCGATGCGCGAGGGCGGCGTCTTCAAGACGATGAGCAGCGACATGAGGATCAGGATCGAGAGCAGCGGCACCGCGACCCACATCGTGAGGTACTTGAGCGCCCCACCCACCAGCCAGCCGAAGACGCCGCCCGCAGCGCTCAGCTGCTCCGGGTTCTCCCAGGGGTTCGGCATGCCGCCGTACAGGTGGCACAGACCGGCTGCCGAGAGCACGGCGAGCGTGAGCCCCGTCGCGATGCGCCGGTTGTCGTGCACGCTCGACGGATGGTTGAAGAGCCAGAGCGCGAAGCCCGCCATGATGATCGGCAGACCGAAGGCGACCCGCCCGAAGAGCCCGCCGAACGACCACGCATCGAGGGTCACGGCGAACGTCTGCCCGATGAAGAACCACTCGATCACCGCTCCGGCGATCGCGAGCAGCACGAGGAGCAGGGGCACGCCGTCACGACGATCCTCGGGCGCGAGCGGCTCGACGCGGAAGGCGCGGGCCGCGGCCCCGACGGCGTGCGCCAATCCGTTCCAGGCGCGCACGACGACGCCGTCCGTAGCCTCCGGTTCGGCGAGCACCTTCGTTTTCGCGGTCGCTCGGGTATCCGCTGAACGGGAACCCGAGTCGCGGCCTTTCCCGTGTGCTGGCGCGACGAAGCTTTACTGGCCATGGTACGAGGTACGTTCGACCGCCGACAATGGCGAGTTGACGCTCCGCGCCCGCGCGAATCGCCGGGCCCGGAGGCGACCGGCGGAGCCCCTAGCGTCGGCGCAGCGCCCGAACCGCGCGCTTCGCGAGCGGCAGGCCCTTCGACCACAGCGCGTACCCCGGGCCCGGGCGGTCCCAGCTGCCCGCGAGCAGGTTCTCGTGCGACGCGAAGCCCGTCTTGAAGGTGGTCACGCCGTCGTTGATGAGGCCGCCGAAGTCGTACCGCTCGATCCCGATCGACTTCATGAGCCTGATGACGTGCCACTTGAGCGCGTAGTTGGCGCGCAGGCGCTGCCCCGTCTCGTCCATCCCGCCGTACAGCTCGAACGCGTGCGGCGCGACTTCGCCATGAAGAGGAACGCCACCGGGCGGCCCTCGGCGTACGCCGCCCAGACCGGGGCGTCGTCTCCGAGCATGGTGAACACGTCTTGGTAGTAGGAGTCCTCGTGCAGCCCGAAATCGGCGCGCTCGCTCGTCTCGCGGTACACCTCGAGGCAGGCGTCGAGCTGCTCGAGCGTCTCGACCGGGCGGATCTGCAGGGCGTCCTCCCGGCCCGACTTCCGGATGTACTGCCGGTGCTTCTTCGACATGTCCGCGAGCAGTTCCTCCTCCGACCGCCGCAGATCCAGGATCAGCGTGCGCGCCGGCAGCACGGGCGTCTCGGCGCGGCGCCAGCGGGGCGTGAGGGCGAACGCGCCCGCGTCCTCGTCGGGCTCCACCGAGAGCGCCACCGCACGCCGAGAGCCGTGCACGTAGTCGGCGACGGCATCGGCGACGGCGGAAGGTGCCGGCGCGGCGGCGGGCCGCTCCGGCGCCTCGGCGTCGCGCGCGAGCACGGGGCCGCGAGGCGCGTAGACGAAGTCGCCGATCGGGCCGGGCAGCGTTCGGGTGAGGAGCTGGCAGGCGCCCACCACGGGCGCGTCGGCGCCGGCGCCCGAGCGCACGAGCACGCGCTCGGCCGACCATCGGTGGGCCGACTTCACGTCGCCCCAGCCCCACAGCTGCAGCGGGTGGCCGCCGAGCCGCTCGACGGTGGCATCCCACTCGGCGCGGTCGGTGCAGGGGGTCACGGTGAGGGAGGTCACGAACGGGTCCTTCCGAGAGTTCGGGTGAGCGTGCCGACGATGTCCGACACCTCAGAGGATCGGAGCAGGCGGAGCACCAGCAGATAGACGACGCCGACGACGACGGCCTCGACGACCGCGAACGGGAGCGCCTGCCAGACGCCGAACTCGGCGCGATGAGGCGCCCGAGGTGCGTCGCGAGCAGGCCGACGGCGAGGGCGGGAACGGCGGCGATGAGGTACTTCGTCAGGCTCTGCGCCACTCGCCGCCCGTCGATGGAGCCGATCTTGCGCCGGAGCAGCCAGGTCGCGATCAGCGCCTCGACGATCGTGGCGAACGACCAGATCACCGCGAACGAGACGCCGATGTGGCGGGGGCGACGAGCACGGGCAGCAGCAGGGAGAGCGCCATGACGAGCACCATCTGGATCGTGGTGAACACGAACGGCGTCCGCGTGTCGGAGAGCGGTAGAAGGCGCGCTGCACGACGAACAGGAAGCTGTAGGCCGCGAGGCTCGCCGCGTAGGCGACGAGGGCCTCGGCGAACATGTCGACCTGCTCGGGCAGCGCCCCGAAGTTGATGATGCGGCCGACGAAGGGCGCCGCGGTGACGAGGATCACGGCGGCGTAGACCATGACGAGGCGATCTGCCGCAGCGACGCCGAGAGGTCGCTCCGGAACTCGGTCATGCGGCCGGACTGCCCCCACTCCGCCAACCGGGTGAAGTAGGCGGTCGCGAGCGATACCGCGATCACGGAGTGCGGCATCATGAAGATGAGCCAGACGTTCTGCATCGCGCTCGTGGACGGCCCTCCCCGAGCCGATCGCGACGATGCGGTTCGTCACGATGCCGCCGACCTGCATCACCACGACCATTGCGAGCGTCCACGTCGCGAGGCGGCGGTGTGGCCGAGGCCCACGCCGCGCCAGGGAAGTCTGGCCGGAAGCGGATGCCCGCGTTGCGCCACGACACGAAGAGGATGAGCGCTGCGCCACGATGCCGAGCGTCGCGCTGCCGCCAGCACGGCGATCATTCGGGCGTCCACCCGTCACGCGAGACGCCCTCAGGGTCGGCGCCGAACATCGCGATGAAACGAGAATGCCGCCGATCGCGATCAGGTTGTTGAGCACGGGAGCCCACGTGAAGGGGCCGAACCGGCTGCGGGCATTCAGCACCTCGCCCATGACGGTGTAGATGCCGTAGAAGACGACCTGGGGCATGCACCAGTACGCGAACGCCGTGGGAGCGCGAGCTGATCCTCGCCCAGCCCTCCACGGTGATCCGCACGATCCACGGGGCCCGCCATCGCGAGGCCCGTGATCACCACGAGCGCGGTCGTGACGAGGGTGAGGATCTTGTTGGATGTACCCCGCTCCCCGTCGCTGTTCTGAGCGGCTTGACGATCTGCGGCACCAGCACGGCGTTGAGCACGCCGCCGATGAGGATCATGTAGACGGTGTTCGGCAGCAGGTTGCCGTTCGCGAACGCGTCGGCCGAGCGCGCCCCGACCGAGCCGATGGCGTAGGCGAGCAGCATGGCCTTCGCGAGGCCGAGCACGCGCGAGACGATCGTGCCCGACGCCCATGACGGCGCTCGCGCGGATGAGTCCGGCGGCCATCAGTAGTAGGGGTCCTTCCGAACGGCGAGTGAGACGCGTCGCGCGATCCGATCGCCCGACCTCCCAGATGCGGTACGCCAGCGGGCGCAGCGGCAGGTCGAACGCACCGGCGTAGTCGACGATCTGCGGCGAGAACGAGCGCTTGAACTGCCCCACGCCGAACAGCGGGTGCTCGCGATCGTCGGCGCGATCCGAGGGCGGCGCGCCGCACAGGTCGTGCACGAGGGCGCCGCGCTCGTTCGCCCAGCGCATGACCTCCCACTGCAGCGCGTGCGAGGCCCCGTAGGCCGTCTTCGCCCGCATGGAGGCACCGTCCTTGTACGTCGTCTTCGCGCCGAGCGCCATCGCGTACGCTCCGGCGACGAGCGCACCGTCGCGGTGCGCGAGGAACATCTGCCCGACGCCGGCTTGCGAGAAGCGCTGCCAGAACTCGCGGTAGTACCGCTCCGAGCGCAGCACGAACGCGCCCTCGGCGGTCTCCTGCAGCAGC